>NZ_MSCP01000001.1:0-79209 GCF_002954715.1 Aliivibrio sifiae
AATAAATGAAATTATGCTAAATAGACACCACAAAGTGGTCGTTCAATTGGCTGGACTTTTTATTGAAGAGCTAGTGGTCGATAATCTATAGAGGGATATATTGCTCTATAGATTGATATAAAGCCCTATTAACGTAGTAACATTATATCAAAAGGCTTTAATCGATGTGTCTGTAGGAAAGTGAATAACTTGCTCTGAAAGTGTTAACTCATCGGTAAAGGTAAAAGAGTTTAGATTGAGAGTGTTAGTGTATGGTTCTAAAGCGTAGAAGCTGTTAATTTAGTTGAGGTTATATATTTTAATAATAGTAATTCTTTAGGTTTACAAATATATATTGAACTATATAAGAATCTCTCTCAGAGTGGATGATGATTTTAAAATAAGCAGAAGGAAGTTATTGCGACCTTTAGTATACTCCATAGAGTTAAATGAATATAACAAGTTTAGATTACGGAAATAGGGTCCTGTGATATTTGTTTGGATATAAAAAACGCCCGATAATAATACCGAGCGTTTACGGGCTTTATTTACTGTTCACCACATTGAGTTCAATAAATATTATTGAGCTTGAGTTGTTTTACCTGCTTTTAAGCCCATATTGATATCCATGATATCTTGTTCGCTTAGTGTACCAACAGCTTGCTTTAACTGAAGTACGCTTAAAATGTAATCATAGCGAGCATTTGCTAGGTTACGATTCGCATCATATAAGCGACGTGTTGAATCTAAAACATCAACAATAGTACGTGTACCAACATCAAAACCCGCTTCTGTTGCTTCTAATGCAGAATTAGCAGAGATTACAGTTTGTTCGTAAGCTTTTAGTGCTCCGATAGATGCGTTGATATTGTTGTTATAAGCTCTAACATCTTTAGTTACTTCGCGATATGTTGCTTCTAAGTCTTGGCTTGCTGCAACATATTGAAATTCTGCTTGGCTTGTTAACGAACTAGTATTACCACCAGTATACAGTGGGATGTTTAAGTTAATACCTGCGTTAATGTCTCCATAACTATCATCATTAAAACCATTTTTAGTACCACTTTGGTCGGTGTAATTATAACCCGCATCAAACGTTAGGGATGGCATATGACCTGAACTTGCAAGAGATATATTATCTTTTGCAACATCAGCGCTGATACGAGCAGCTAACAGGCTTAGATTTTTTTGTTGGGCTTCATCAATTAAGCTATCTGATGTTTGCTCTGATGGGCTTGCTGAGAAGCGTTTTGTATCTAATACACTTAGTTCCGTATGACCTTGACCTGTAATAACACGAAGATCTTCATAGCTATTTACTAATTGATTTTCTGTTAATACTTCATTAGCTAATACGCTATCGTACTCAGCTTGAGCATCATGTACATCGGTAATTGCAGATAAACCTACATCAAAACGTTGTTTTGTTTGTTCAAGTTGGCGACCAACAGCAGCTTTCTCTGAACGAACAAATTCTAAATTATCATTTGCACGTAATACATCAAAATAAGCTTGGGCAACTCTTAAAATAACACCTTGCTGCTCTGCGGCATAAGCAGAATCAGCTTGGCGTGCACTTTTTTCTGCTATATCTAAACTAACCCAACTTGATTGTTGGTAAAGTTCTTGAGATAAATTAATACCTGCAGTTAAACGATCATTCTCACGAGTATCTAAATCACTACGTAAAATATTGTAGCCGGCACTTAAATCAATTTGTGGTAATAGAGAACTTTGCGAAGAGTTTACCGCTTCAAAAGCTGCATCTTTTGTTGCAGCAGCTCTTAGTAGTTGAGGGTCATTTTCTTTAGCTTGGTTATAAACTTGCGCAAGGTCATCGGCAGCAGCTAAAGAGCTGAAACTACCTAACGCCATTCCAATAAATAGTGGAAGCAGTTTTCTCATGGTGGTTTGTCCTGCAAAAATTGTTTTATATAATATAGTTTATAGAGTGTACCTTATCTCTCTATACTATGGCTGTAAAGATTACATTTTTTTACGTTTTATCTATTTTCGTTATTGTAATAGTGTGGAAAGGTTCTAAAAAAAATGTAAGCATTATCAAAAATGTTCAGTTAATTAATTGTTGCGACTATGGATGAATGATAAAACAGAACGCTAAATCTAGGAGATATAAATGGATTCATCTTCAAATAAAGGATTAAATAATCAATTTACCTGCGATGATGTTGATGTTTTGTCGAAAAAATCACTCTACCATGGTTTTTTTAATATGACGAAAATTACATTTCGGCATCAATTATTTAATGGTGGTTGGAGTGAAATAATTGAACGTGAATTGTTTGAACGAGGACATGCTGTCGCACTTTTACCTTATGATCCTATTGTAGATAAGGTCGTTTTAATTGAGCAGATTCGTGTTGGAGCTTTAGAATCAACGTCTCCATGGCAGTATGAAATTGTTGCTGGGATGATTGATAAAGGTCAATCGTCTGAACAAGTAGCTATTAGAGAAGCTAATGAAGAAGCTGGAATAGTTGTTTCTCGATTACAAAAAATATCGCATTTTTATCCTTCTTCAGGAGGGTGTTCAGAACAGCTTGATGTATTTGTTGGCTGTGTTGATACATCTACAGCTAAAGGTATTCATGGTTTAGAAGATGAAGGTGAAGATATTAGGGTTCATGTCGTAGCCCGAAAAGATGCATATGCCTTAGTTACTAATGGTAGAATTGAGAATGCAGCCTCAATTATTGCATTACAGTGGTTAGAGTTAAATGTTTCAGGGTTACGAACACAATGGAACATGAAATAACATGCGTAAATATCACGTTGATTTATCTACTCTAATGCGTGTTTATGAAACTAATTATGCGAAACTAGTTTTACTTTTACCTAGAAATGAAAAAATCAGTGAACTTGTTAGCTATAAAGTGTGTCAGCAAGAATACCAAATTAAAATATTAGAAGTGACAGTATATACAACGTTAGTTGAGGTTTATCAGATAGATAATAAACCAATATATCCACTTCCTAAATTAACGGTTAGACTTTATCATGATGCTAGAGTGGCTGAAGTATGTGCCAGTCAGCAACTTGCCCATATAAAAGCAAAATATGATTATCCGAATGGAAAAATGCTTCAAAAAGATGAGAAACACCAATTAAATCAGTTCCTAAGTGACTGGCTGACGTTTTGTTTAAAAAATGGGATAAGCCAAGAACCCATTTTCTAAAAAAGAATATATAAAGGTTGTAGCTATTTTGCTCTCTGAAACACTACTTAAGAATGAAAACGGCCCGATACGGTTGTTACAGATAACAGATACTCACTTATTTGCGCCAATAGAAGGAGCGCTACTTGGTGTGCCTACCTTATACAGCTTTCAAAGCGTAGTAGAGCAAGTGCAGCAGCGTACATCAGATTTTAGTGCGATCTTGGCCACTGGTGATATATCTCAAGATCATACCGTTGAATCCTACCAGCATTTTGTAAACGGGATTAAACCTTTAGAAAAACCATGTTATTGGTTGCCAGGTAATCATGACTATAAGCCAAGCATGGGAGGGGTATTCCCCTCTCCTCAAATAAGGGCTTCTGAACACCTTCTTATTGGGAAACATTGGCAGCTAATAATTTTAGATAGCCAGGTTGTAGGAGTACCTCATGGTGCTTTATCTATAGAGCAGTTGGAGCTCCTAGACAAAGCTCTTACTCAATATAGAACTCGCTATTCATTGATTTTATTACACCATCATCCATTACCTGCGGGCAGTGCGTGGCTCGATCAGCATCAATTAAAAGATAATGAACATTTTTGGAATGTTATTTCTAAGCACAGTAATGTGAAAGGAATCTTGTGTGGCCATATTCACCAAGAGCTTGATCGAATGATTAATGGTGTTCGCTTACTTGCTACACCATCAACCTGCGTGCAATTTCTTCCTGATTCTGATGATTTTGCACTAGATTCTCAGCCTCCAGGTTGGCGAACCTTAGACTTGCTGCCAAATGGTGATATTGATACAGAGGTGCATCGTCTAGAGCATTGTAATTTTTCAGCAGATGTTGAAGCCGGAGGGTATTAAAATGAAGAAGCCAAGCTTATTACTATACATTCATGGTTTTAACAGCTCTCCTTTATCCCATAAAGCTCAAGTAATGGTCCAATACTGCAAAGAAAGCCGTTCAGATATTAAGGTTATTGTTCCCCGTTTGCCTTCTTATCCTCAAGAGGCGGCTGAATCTTTAATTAATCTTATTGAAAAATATAAAACTGAATTTACTATTGGATTAGTTGGAAGTTCATTAGGTGGGTATTTATCTGCGTGGTTAAATGATAAATATGGCTATAAAGCAGTCCTTGTTAATCCTGCTGTTAAGCCTTATGAGTTACTTGCTGATTATTTAGGGGTACAAACGAACCCTTATACTGGCGAAGACTACTTTCTTGAAAACCACCATATGGTAGAACTGCAGGATTTATTAGTTAAAACCGTAGCCACTCCTGAAAGCTTATGGTTATTGCAGCAAGAAGGGGATGAAGTTCTTGATTATCGCCAAGCTGTCGGAAAATATGTAAATTGTAAACAAACTATTGAGAAAGAAGGGGACCATAGTTTTGTTGGCTTTGAACGTTTCCCTGAAAAAATAATTCAATTTCTAAATTTATAGTTACGCTTTATCTACCCGAAATACACAGTATCTATACAATCTTTAATACAAAGCCACATATTTAAAGAGGAATAGAGTCGATTGCTTGACTTTCTTTCCTCCCTTTCAGACTATGTAACAAATTTTAAGAAGCCTTCCGAGATATGACTGAACAATATAATGCAGGAGCCATTGAGGTTCTAAATGGCCTTGAGCCCGTTCGTCGCCGTCCTGGTATGTATACCGACACTACTCGTCCAAACCATTTAGGGCAAGAAGTAATAGATAATAGTGTCGATGAAGCCTTAGCCGGACATGCGAAAAAAGTTGAAGTAATTTTACACGCCGATCAATCTCTTGAAGTTATTGATGACGGGCGTGGTATGCCTGTTGATATACATCCAGTAGAGAAAGTCTCAGGAGTGGAGCTTATTTTATGTAAGCTGCATGCTGGTGGTAAGTTTTCAGGTAAGAACTACGAGTTTTCAGGCGGTTTACACGGGGTTGGTATCTCGGTAGTTAACGCCTTATCAAAACGTGTCGAAGTTACAGTTCGTCGTGATGGAGAAATCTATGAAATTGCCTTTGAACATGGTGAGAAAGTTTCAGATTTAACTGTTGTTGGAACTTGTGGTCGTCGTAATCGTGGTACTAGCGTACATTTTTGGCCTGATATCAGTTACTTTGATTCACCGAAGTTTTCTGTTACTCGCCTTATCAATAATTTAAAAGCTAAAGCAGTATTATGCCCCGGGCTAGAGATTGTCTTTAAAGATAAAGTAAACGATAAAGAACATAAATGGTGCTATGAAGACGGTCTTAAAGATTACCTTCTAGAAGGTGTCACTGGCTATACGTTATTACCTGAAGACCCATTCACGGGCGCATTCTTAGGTAAAGGTGAAGCCGCTGATTGGGCCGTAACTTGGTTGCCTGAAGGCGGAGAACTTGTTTCTGAAAGTTATGTAAACCTTATCCCTACTGCTCAAGGTGGTACGCACGTAAATGGCATGCGCCAAGGTCTTTTAGATGCTATGCGTGAATTCTGTGAGTTCCGAAATTTATTACCACGTGGTGTAAAATTAACCGCGGATGATATTTGGGATCGTTGTGCTTACGTTTTGTCGGTTAAAATGCAAGATCCTCAATTTGCAGGCCAAACGAAAGAGCGTTTATCTTCACGTCAATGTGCTGCATTTGTTTCTGGCGTTGTAAAAGATGCTTTTAGTTTATGGTTGAATGAAAAACCACAAATTGCAGAACTGATTGCTGAAGCTTGTATTGCTAATGCACACCGTCGTATGCGAGCAGCTAAGAAAGTTGTTCGTAAGAAGATAGCATCAGGCCCTACATTGCCAGGTAAATTGACAGACTGTTCAATTCAAGATTTAGCTCGTACCGAACTTTTCTTAGTGGAAGGGGATTCGGCGGGTGGTTCTGCGAAACAAGCGCGTGATCGTGAATTCCAAGCGGTAATGCCACTGCGTGGTAAAATTCTAAATACGTGGGAAGTATCAGCAGACCAAGTTCTAGCATCTCAAGAAGTTCACAATATTTCTGTCGCGTTAGGTATTGACCCTGACTCTGATGATTTATCAGGCTTACGTTACGGTAAAGTATGTATCCTTGCCGATGCCGATTCAGATGGTCTTCACATTGCGACTCTTCTATGTGCGCTATATCTGAAGCACTTCTCTTCTTTAGTTCGTGCTGGACACGTTTATGTAGCAATGCCACCGCTGTATCGTATTGACTGTGGTAAAGAGGTTTTTTATGCCCTTGATGAGGCAGAAAAAGAAGGCGTATTAGATCGTTTAAGTAATAAACGTGCAAAAATAAACGTACAACGATTTAAAGGGTTGGGTGAGATGAATCCACTTCAGCTTCGTGAAACGACAATGGATCCAAATACTCGTCGTCTGGTTCAATTAACCATTGATGACGATGAAAAGACCAATGAAATGATGGATATGCTTTTAGGTAAAAAACGTGCAGACGATCGTCGTGCTTGGCTACAATCTAATGGCGATCAGGCAGAGGTATAAGATATGAGTTCAGAAATGTCCTTGGAAGGTGTTGAACAGCTGCCGCTGCGCAAGTTTACAGAAGACGCTTATCTAAATTACTCCATGTACGTAATCATGGATCGCGCATTACCTTATATTGGTGATGGTTTGAAACCCGTTCAACGTCGTATTATTTATGCAATGTCAGAGCTTGGTTTATCTGCGAATGCAAAATACAAAAAGTCGGCACGTACGGTTGGTGATGTATTAGGTAAATACCACCCACACGGTGATTCTGCATGTTATGAAGCGATGGTACTAATGGCTCAGCCTTTCTCTTACCGCTACCCACTGGTAGATGGTCAGGGTAACTGGGGTGCGCCAGATGATCCGAAATCGTTCGCCGCAATGCGTTATACCGAATCAAAATTATCGAAGTTTGCTGATGTACTACTTGGTGAAATAAGCCAAGGTACGGTTGAATGGCAGCCAAACTTTGATGGCACGATGAAAGAACCAAAGATCTTGCCTGCACGCCTTCCTCATATATTGCTGAATGGCATTATGGGTATCGCAGTAGGTATGGCGACAGATATTCCACCTCATAATGTACGTGAAGTTGCGAATGCAACCGTACATTTATTGGATAATCCTAAAGCTGACTTAGATGAAGTGATGAACTTTATCCAAGGACCAGATTACCCAACTGAAGCGGAAATTATTTCATCTCATACTGATATTAAGAAAATTTATCGCACTGGTCGCGGCAGCATTAAAATGCGTGCAGTATGGCATAAAGAAGGTAGCGATATTGTTATTACTGCGTTGCCACATCAAGTGTCAGGCAGTAAATTATTAGAACAAATAGCGAGCCAAATGCGCGCGAAGAAGTTACCAATGGTAGACGATCTTCGTGATGAATCGGATCATGAAAATCCAACTCGTATCGTGATCGTTCCGCGTTCAAATCGTATTGAAGCTGAACCATTAATGAATCACCTATTTGCTTCTACGGATCTTGAAAAAAGCTTTCGTGTGAACCTAAATATGATTGGTTTGGATTTACGCCCACAAGTTAAAGGCTTAGTTAGCATTCTTAATGAGTGGATTGAATTCCGTCGCACGACAGTTCGTAAGCGTTTGCAACATCGTCTTGATAAAATCTTGGCTCGTTTACATATTTTAGATGGTCTATTGGCTGCGTATTTAAATATCGATGAAGTTATCGAAATTATTCGTACCGAAGATAATCCAAAGCATGAATTAATGACGCGCTTTGATTTAACTGAGATTCAAGCGGAAGCTATTTTAGAGATTAAACTTCGTCAGTTAGCGAAACTGGAAGAGATTAAGATCCGTGGTGAGCAAGATGAGTTAGCGAAAGAGCGTGATCAGCTTGAGAAACTATTAGGTTCAGAGCGTCGTTTAAGTACGTTAATTAAGAAAGAAATCTTAGCGGATGCAGAGAAGTTTGGCGATGATCGCCGTTCTCCTTTGGTTGAACGTGAAGAAGCAAAAGCATTAACAGAACGTGATTTAATTCCAAGTGAAACGATTACTGTTGTTCTTTCTGATAAAGGTTGGATCCGTCATGCTAAAGGGCATGAAGTCGACCCGACTACATTAAACTATAAATCAGGTGATAAATATCTTGCCCATGCTCGAGGTAAAAGTAATGCCCCTGCGGTATTTATGGGAACCAACGGCAGAAGTTATGCGCTTGAGTCACATACCCTGCCATCAGCAAGAAGCCAAGGTGAGCCTATTACTGGCCGCTTAAATATTACGGCTGGTACTCAAATTACTCATGTAGTTATGGGTGAAGAGGATCAAGCATGGTTAATCAGTTCTGATGCTGGTTACGGTTTTGTATGTAAAGGCAGTGATTTATTATCGAAGAATAAGAATGGTAAGACGTTACTAACGCTTCCTGAAAATTCATTAGTAATGAACCCAGAATCTGTTTCCGATTTAGACAATGATGAAATTTTAGCAATCACCAATGAAGGTAGAATGTTACTGTTCCCAATTAAAGATTTACCACAGCTAAGTAAAGGTAAAGGGAATAAAATAATTAATATTCCTGCTGCTCGCTCTAAATCACGTGATGAGTTTTTATCTCACTTACTACCATTGCCACAAGGTGCGACTGTTACCTTATATGCCGGTAAACGTAAGTTAGGTTTAAAACCAAGTGATCTTGATAACTTTAGAGGTGAGCGTGGTCGTCGTGGTAGTTTACTACCAAGAGGCTTACAGCGAGTTACTCGTATTGATGTTAATGGTGAAAGTTCATCAAATGAAGAAAGCGAATGATCTTCGTTTTATGAAGTGAATAAAAAATAGCGCATGATAAATGCGCTATTTTTTTATCTATTAAACGATATTCTACGTAAAAAAACAGGCCGTATTAATTAATACCATTGGTATGAAAACTAATTTGAAGGATCTTCAGCAATGGTTACTTTGATAGTTTGAGCGACCCCTTTGCGAATTACATCGACATCGACTTCTGTCCCTGGGCGTAATTCTGTAACAATATCAGTGACATTTTGTCTATTAATAACACTCTTACCATCAATGCTCGTAATTATATCTTGAGTAATTATGCCACTCTTTTCTGCTGGACTATTTGGTGAAACCCCTAGAACTAGGATGCCATTGATATTATCAGCATTCATAAGACGAGCCATTGCTGGGTTAATATCCCTGCCATCAATACCAATATAGCCTCGGATCACTTGCCCATCAGCAATTAAACGACGCATTATTTTATCAGCAAGAGCATAAGGAATAGCAAAAGATATTCCATAGGTTTCTAATTCGGTTGCTTGTTGGAAAGAGGCCGTATTGATGCCAACTAACTCTCCTCGAGTATTGACTAACGCTCCTCCTGAGTTACCGCGGTTAATTGCAGCATCCGTTTGTATTAAGCCTTGCGTCCCATCGGCACTTAGCGCAGCTCGTCCAGTTGCTGAAATGATCCCGAATGTGGTGGTTTGTCCTAAGTTATAAGGATTACCTATTGCCAATACCACGTCACCAATGTCTGCTTGATAATTCGGATTTAATGGAATGACAGGAAGGTTTGTATCTTTAATTTGCAGTACAGCGAGATCGGTGCGTTTGTCTTTGCCAATCAATTGAGAGTTAAATAATCGACCATCTTGAAGGGCTACAATGACTTGGTCCGCATCAGCAACCACATGATAATTGGTGATGATATAACCTTTATCACTAACGATAACCCCTGAACCTAAGCCTTCAGTATCTAAACGTAATCGGTCTTTATCGTTATATTTTCTGCTATAAATATTAACAACAGCGGGGGCCGCACGGCGTACTGCATAATTAAATGAAATTTGATTACTTATTTGTTGAGAAGCTTGTTCTGTTGGGATTTTTTTCGTGTTAATTGAGGAACGTAGATTAGGGAATGCAAGTAATAATACAGCAGCAGTTACTGTACCTATAATAGCTGAGCGCAATAAGAATGAAAGCATTGCCTTCCTAACCTTTAAAAATCTAAAAATAATTAGTTAGGATAACATTGAATGTTCATAAAAAGTAGAGATTGAATAAAGGAGGGAGGCGCTATTAATTGGTGACGTTAATACGTTTAAACGAACAAGAGTTTCAGAATCAGAAGGCATTTTGTTGTCAAGGCACATGTATGATTAAGAAACCCTTAAAGTGTTAATTATAAATTTTGGTGCTATGCGATCTTATCTTCTTTTTTTGCGTTGATATCAATTATTGGTTCATCATTTAATAAGCCTGTCGCACCATTTGCGTAATCTTTTGGTTGCTTATTCACTTCTTCTTTTATGTGAGCCACTTTTTTATTTAATTCAGGTGAAAGTGTCATTTCATCTAAACGGGCTGAAAATGGATTATCTTGCTCTGGTAGATTAGGCATAAGTTCTTTTGATGTTGAAGCCATATGGTCATACATCTTATTAAAGTCTTTTGCCAAAGCTTCTAGCATAGTAGCGCTTGTAGCAAAGTGATCAACTAACTCTTGACGGTATTGCTCTAGCTCATATTTGGATTTTTCTAAATCTTGTTTTAATGATTTTTGTTGTTTAATACCAGGTACGGTAATGCGAGAAATTAAAAAGCCAATAATTATACCAACGGCTAAGCCAATTAAGGCGTAGGTCCAAGCCATGAAGTGCTCCTTATCATATTTATTAATATGGGTCGGCATAACTGTGAGTTAGCCCACTCATTGAGTATGTTGAGATCATGCTACTATGAAGAGAGTCAATCAACAAAAGAAAAGATTAAAACTGATGACACCATTAGAAAAATATCATCTCGACCTTCAACAGGACGGATTTCATCATGATAATGCTCAACAATATGCTGTAGAACAACTAGATGCTTTATATCGACGCATATTAGAAACAAAAGTTCCTGAAAAGGAAGTAAAAAAATCGTGGAAACATTTTTTCAAAAAAGCGAAGCCTCAAAAGTTAACTCCAATCAAAGGGTTGTATTTCTGGGGAGGCGTTGGTCGTGGTAAAACTTATTTAGTTGATACTTTTTATGACGCTTTACCAACAAAGAGAAAAATGAGAGTTCATTTTCATCGTTTTATGCAGCGTGTCCATGATGAGCTTAGGGAACTAAAACATCAATCAGATCCATTACTTGTGGTTGCTGATAAATTTAAGCAAGAAACTGATATTATCTGCTTTGATGAGTTTTTTGTTTCAGATATAACAGACGCAATGATTTTAGCTACACTACTAGAAGCATTGTTTGAACGAGGTATTACCTTAGTCGCAACATCGAATATCATCCCACAAGAGCTTTATCGAAATGGCTTACAGCGAGTACGTTTTCTTCCTGCTATCGTATTAATTGAAACTCATTGTCAAATAGTAAATGTAGATAGTGGTGTTGACTATCGCTTAAGGACATTAGAGCAAGCTGAGATTTTTCATTTTCCTTTAGATGATAAAGCGGAAAATAACATGAGAATGTATTTTGAAAAATTGACAGTGGACAGTGAATATCAAAAGAAGAAGATAGAAATTAACCATCGCCAATTAAGCGTGAAAGCAGAAGGTGATGGGGTTGTTCATTTTGAGTTTTCAGCATTATGTGAAAGTGCTCGTAGTCAGAATGACTACATAGAGTTGTCTCGCCTATATCATACTGTTTTACTTTCCAATGTTAAAATAATGGGAGAGCTTAATGATGATGCCGCTCGTCGTTTTATTGCCATGATTGATGAGTTTTATGAGCGAAACGTCAAATTAATCATCTCTGCAGAAGCAGATTTGAGCTCTATTTATAAAAAAGGACGCTTAACGTTTGAATTTAAACGTTGTCAGTCTCGGTTAGTTGAAATGCAAAGCCATGAATATCTAGCGAAAGAACATTTATCTTAATCATTAATTCCTTTATTACGATAATTTAAGGTATTTATTTGATGTGATGAGGTTCAAATTTCATTTTTTTTGTGCTTTTTACCTAATATGTGAAATATCTTCAAAAAAAAGATGATTTTTTCTTCACGCTTCACTATAATCCTCCGACCCACCGTTACTGTACTGGCGTAATTGCCAAGAGTGCCAACCACTCGAAGGGGTGATGACTGGGCTCAAAAATATACAGTGGGAGCGAAAGCTCCTAATCAGTGAAATTATTTAATAACGGGTATCATTAGCATGAAAACTTTCGTTGCTAAACCAGCCGCTGTAAAGCGTGACTGGTATGTTGTAGACGCTGAAGGTAAAACTCTTGGTCGTATCGCAACTGAAATCGCATCTCGCCTACGTGGCAAGCATAAAGCAGAATACACTCCTCACGTAGATACTGGTGATTACATCATCGTTATCAACGCAGAGAAAGTACGCGTAACTGGTAACAAAGCAGCTGGCAAGATCTACTACCGCCACTCTGAGTTCCCAGGCGGTCTAAAATCTATTTCTTTCGAGAAACTGATCGATCGTAAACCTGAAATGGTTATTGAATTAGCTGTTAAAGGTATGCTACCACGTGGTCCTCTTGGTCGTGCTATGTACCGTAAACTTAAAGTTTACGCTGGCGCTGAGCATAACCACACTGCTCAACAACCACAAGTACTAGACATTTAATCGGGGATTATGGCAATGGCAGAGAATCAATACTACGGCACTGGTCGCCGTAAAAGCTCAGCAGCTCGCGTTTTTATTAAACCGGGTACTGGCAACATCGTAATCAACAAGCGTAGCCTTGAAGTTTACTTCGGTCGTCCAACAGCACGTATGGTTGTTAACCAACCTCTAGAGCTAGTTGAAATGACTGACAAACTAGACCTATTCATCACTGTTTCTGGTGGTGGTATTTCTGGTCAAGCTGGTGCGATCCGTCACGGTATCACACGCGCTCTTATGCAATACGATGAATCACTACGTCCTGCACTACGTGCTGCTGGCTATGTTACGCGTGACGCTCGTTGCGTTGAACGTAAGAAAGTTGGTCTACGTAAAGCACGTCGTAAACCACAATTCTCTAAGCGTTAATATTACGCTTACTTTGCCAAGTGGTTTTGTTTCAAAACTACTTTGGTTATTGTGGTCAAAAGCCCAGCAGAAATGCTGGGCTTTTGTTGTTTTTGTGAGGTGAAATTATCTTCATTGCTTGAATTTTTCTATCTTTTCTTATCTTTTCTTCCTCCTCGCTAAAAAAAGCCTACCTAGTTCACAAATGTTGCAAAAAAGTAGCTTTACCTTGTCAAAAAGTAAGGTTTTCTTTATCATTTATGGGTTAAAACAGCAGTGTAACTAAGTATGAACAAACTCTTTGGTTTTATTGAGAGTTTTAAGTCTTGGAATTCTGTTGTATCAAACCTTAAAAGTTAGCCGCAGCTCGAAAATGTATGGACATAATAAAAACTATATAAAGAGCAAATGGGAGAAAGTTGGATGAGCAATGCGCCAGTGAGTAATGGTCGACGTCGTTTCTTAACTGCAACAACAGCTGTTGTTGGTGGTTTAGGAGCAGTGGCGGTGGCCGTACCTTTTATTAAATCTTGGAACCCGAGCGCAAGGGCGAAAGCTGCCGGTGCTCCGGTTGAAGTCGATATCAGTAAGCTTGAAGATGGGCAAATGGTTCGTGTTGAGTGGAGAGGAAAGCCAGTATGGGTTGTTCGTCGCTCAGACGCTCTTTTACAATCATTAACTGAAATTGATGGTCAACTTCGAGATCCCTCTTCTGGGGAAGAACAACAACCTGAATATGCACAAAATGCGTATCGTTCGATTAAGCCTGAAATATTTTTAGCCGTTGGTATTTGTACTCACCTTGGCTGTTCACCTACCTATTTACCTGACAGTTTTAGTGAACAAGTTGAGGGGGTTAACTCTGGTTTCTTTTGCCCATGTCACGGCTCTAAGTTTGATATGGCTGGTCGAGTATTCCAAGGTGTACCTGCACCATTGAACCTTGTGGTTCCTAAGCATATGTACCTTAGCGATAGTCGTATCCTAGTTGGGGTTGATGAAGGAGGGGAAGCCTAATGCAACCATTACTTGATTGGGTAGAGAAACGTCTACCAGCGATGAATGCATATAAAAAGCATTTGTCTGAATACCCGATGCCAAAAAACTTTAATTTTTGGTATTTCTTTGGCTCATTAGCCATGTTAGTTCTCGTTAATCAACTTATTACTGGAATTTGGTTAACAATGAATTATGTACCTTCTGGTGAAGGAGCGTTTGCTTCTGTTGAATACATCATGCGTGATGTTGATTATGGTTGGTTATTACGTTATATGCACTCAACGGGCGCATCAGCGTTTTTTGTTGTTGTATATCTTCATATGTTCCGAGGCTTAATTTACGGTTCTTACCAAAAGCCTCGTGAACTATTATGGCTATTTGGTATGCTGATCTTCTTAGTTCTAATGGCTGAAGCTTTTATGGGCTATTTACTACCATGGGGACAAATGTCCTATTGGGGTGCTCAGGTTATTATTTCACTATTTGGTGCAATTCCAGTTATTGGTGATGATTTGACGCTATGGATCCGTGGTGATTATGTAATATCAGGAGCAACGCTCAACCGTTTCTTTGCATTGCATGTTATAGCATTGCCGATTGTATTATTGTTACTCGTCGTATTACATGTTCTTGCTCTACATGAGGTGGGTTCTAATAATCCTGATGGTATTGAGTTAAAACAACCAAAAGCAAAAGATGACAAAGGTGAGCACAAAACTCAGTTTAAATTCCATGAGTACTATACGAAGAAATATAACATTATCGATTCAGTACCTTTCCACCCATATGGGACGGTAAAAGATATGATTGGTGTGGCTGGTTTCTTATTCTTCTTCTGTTATGTGTTGTTCTTCAATCCAGAGATGGGTGGATATTTCTTAGAAGGCCCTAACTTTGAAGCAGCTAATCCACTTAAAACACCTGAGCATATTGCTCCGGTTTGGTACTTCACTCCGTTTTATGCAATTTTACGTGCGGTACCAGATAAATTAATTGGTGTTGCAGCAATGGGTGCATCGATTGTCGTGCTGTTCCTTCTTCCATGGTTAGATCGTTGTAAAGTTCGTTCATATCGTTACCGTAGTAAGTTGCATTTATTGAATATTGCACAATTTACTGTCAGCTTTATTGCTCTTGGTATCTTAGGAGCACTACCAGCTACCTCTTTATATACATTGTTAGCTCAAATATTCAGTCTGACTTACTTTATGTTCTTTGTTCTGTTGTTTGTCTACAGTAAAAATGAAGCGACGAAACCATTACCAGAGAGGGTGACATTCAAATGAGAAAGTTGATTTTAGTGCTTTTTGCTTTGTTGCCATCAATGGCAATGGCTGCTGGAGCTAGTGTTCCATTGGATAAAGCAAATAATGATATCCGTGACCAAGCATCACTTCAAAATGGCGCTAAGTTATTTATGAACTATTGTGCCGGTTGTCATTCAACTCAATACCAACGTTATGGAAGAGTGGCTGAAGATCTTGGGATCCCAGTAGATTTAATGATGGATAATCTTGTTTTTGATCCAAATGCCAAAATTGGTGATTTGATGGAAAATGCGATTCCAGAAAAACAGGCGGCTAATTGGTTTGGTGCTCCGCCACCGGATCTAACACTTGTGGCTCGTGTTCGTGGAACAGATTGGTTATATACTTATTTACGTACGTTTTATGCTGATCCTACACGTCCGTTTGGTGTGAATAACATGGTGTTCCCAAGTGTAGGTATGCCGCATGTTCTTCAAGAACTCCAAGGGGTAACTACTCCTATTTATGAAATAACTACAGTAAATGGTGTTGAGCATAAAGTAGTCGTAGGGGTTGAGTCAGATGGCACTGGAGAACTTAGCTCTGGTGAATATAATGTGGCTGTTCGTGATTTAGTTAACTTCCTTGAATACTCTGGTGATCCTGTACAGCTTGAGCGTCATCGCCTAGGTTGGTGGGTTATGGGCTTTTTAGTAATATTTGCCTTTGTTTCTTACTTGCTTAAGAAAGAATATTGGCGCGATGTCCACTAATCGTGATATTCTAGATCGTTAATTGTATGCAATGGAGGCTTCGCCTCCATTGTTTTTGTGTCACTACTATTTTAAGAATGAATAATAGATGACAGGCACCAAAAAATGCGGTGCTTTTTGCTCCTAGATAAATACCGGAGGGCTCAATGGCTGTTGCTGCCAACAAACGCTCAGTAATGACGCTTTTTTCAGACGCTTCTGACATGTACAGTCATCAAGTACGTATTGTACTTGCTGAGAAAGGAGTAAGTGTTGAAGTTGAATTGGTTGAACCATCCAACTTACCTGCAGAACTTGTAGAATTAAACCCTTACAAAACTGTACCTACACTAGTTGATCGTGAGCTTGCTTTATACAACTCAAATATCATCATGGAATATTTAGATGAGCGTTTTCCTCATCCGCCATTGATGCCTGTTTACCCAGTCGCTCGTGGTAACAGCCGTCTAATGATGCACCGTGTTGAAACTAACTGGTATTCATTAGCGAAGATTGTTGAAGGTGGTTCTTTTGAAGAAGCTGAAGCCGCTCGTGCAAAACTGCGCAATGACTTATTAATGTTAGGTCCAATTTTTGCTGAATATACTTACTTTATGAGTGATGAGTTTAGCCTAGTTGACTGTTATTTAGCTCCGTTATTATGGCGTTTGCCATCAATGGGTATTGAATTATCAGGTCCTGGTGCAAAAGAACTTAAAGTTTATATGAGCCGTGTATTTGAACGTGATTCATTCCTAGCTTCGTTAACAGAAGCTGAGCGTGAACTGCGTTTAACTAACTAATGGATATGAGTTCAATGATGCCGCGTCGCCCATACTTATTACGAGCTTTCTATGAATGGATTGTAGATAATGAGTTAACGCCTCATCTTGTTGTTGATGCAACAATGAACGGTGTTCGAGTACCAGAAGAGTTTGTTCAAGATGGTCAAATCGTTTTAAACGTAGCACCGCACTCTGTTGGTAATCTAGAAATGGGTAATGAAGCGGTAACATTTAATGCTCGCTTCGGCGGTCGTCCACACTCATTAATTCTACCTCTTTATGCTATTCAAGCTATCTATGCCCGTGAGAATGGCGCTGGAACTATGTTTGAACCTGAAGAGGCTTATGAATTAACATCTGATGAAGGCATTTTTGAAGAAGAGACGTTAAGTTCAGTTTCAGAACAACATCCTTCATCAGAAGATAAACCTGAGTCACCACGTCCTACTGGTCGTCCAAGTTTACGAGTAGTTAAATAGTATGATGCTATTAAATTAATTGTATTAAAAAGCCTGCATTACGCAGGCTTTTTTATTTGTTCTATCTTATTTAAAGATATTATTTTTCTACACTGCCACCTTGGCCATATTCAAAGGCTTTTATTACACCTTTGACACCTTTGATATTACGAGCGATATCTGCAGCAATGTCACCTTGCTCTTCTGTCACAAATCCCACTAAGAAGACTTCTTGGGCTTCGGTAAATACACTAACCTTAATGCCATTTAATTCAGATTTAGCAAGTAAAGATGATTTTACCTTTGTGGTAATCCAACTGTCGTTATTCACTTGTGTAAAGGTTAACAAAGGACGAATTCGAATTTGGTTATAAACAGTATTAACCCCATTCATTGCTTTAATTTGCTTCTCAAATTTTTGATTTATTTGAGCATCTTTAGCTTGTCCCATTAAAAGTATTTTACCGTCATAGGAAACAGCGTTGACTCGCATATTATATTGATAAGGGGATTTGTTCGCTAAACCTGTCGTTTCTAATGATAAGTTTTTATCTAGCAATTGTTCTTTCATTGAACGGTTGTCAGTTACCACAGATGCAGTTGTTGCTGCCCCCGCAATAAATAAACCAGCACACCCTTGCAATAAAACGGCAGAGAGCAAAATTGCACTTAATCTAACTAATTTCATATAATTACTCAGAATGTTGTGGGAAGAGAACTTGATCAACAAGGTCACATATACAATGTAAAGTTAAAAGATGGACCTCTTGAATACGAGCGACTCGATGAGATGGAATTCGGATCTCAACATCAGATTCACCTAATAGGCCTGCCATTACACCGCCATCCATACCTGTAAGAGCGATAATTGTCATATCACGGCTTACAGCCGCTTCCATTGCTTTTAGGATATCTTGACTGTTTCCGCTAGTAGATAGGACAAGTAAAATATCACCTGGTTGTCCTAACGCTCTTACTTGCTTAGAGAAAATTTCATCGTAGTTATAATCATTGGCGATTGCTGTCAGTGTCGAAGTGTCTGCGGTTAGTGCCATTGCTGGTAAGCTAGGTCGCTCCGTTTCAAAGCGATTTAATAAACATGATGCGAATTGCTGTGCATTTGATGCTGAACCACCATTACCGCAACATAAAATCTTATTGCCATTTAATAAAGTTGCCACCATTGCTTGAGAAGCATGCATAATATGATCAGGAAGCGCTTCTGCCGCCGCGATTTGAATTTGAATACTTTCAGTAAAGCTTTCTTTGATGTGTTCTAGCATTGTTTACCCTTCAACAATTGCATTTTTGATCCAGTTGATTTCCTTACCTTGAGAGTGGATAGCAACTACATCAAATCTAAAAGATGTATGTTCAACAGAGAGCCCATTTTTCATGAGCCAAAAGAGAGCTGTTCGTTGTAATTTGCGCTGTTTCTGCCATGTTACCATTTCTTGAGCAGAACCGTAATTTGAAGATGTACGATATTTAACTTCGACAAAGACGAAGGTATCTCGATCTCGCATAATAAGATCGAGTTCCCCTGTTTTAGAATGGAAATTTCGAGCAATGAATATAAGTTGGTGTTGCTCTAGATGACGCTGAGCCACCAACTCATAATATTCACCTTTTGCTCGCTTATTCTGATTTCTCTCCATGAATAGCCCAGCTCATTTGTCGTTGAATTACGCACTCTTTATTAATGCTGAGTTCACCTGTTTTACCATCCATTTCATAGTTATCTACTGCTTTCATTTGTGGTAGTTCAGTGATCAATTGGTAGGCGTCCATACCAAGTGCATGAAGTCGAGTTTCGCCATTACTGCTTTTTGGCCAAAGTTCATCGTATTGATTTTTGAAACTATTATCTTCATTTATTAGTAGTGGGATATCACTAAATTCAATGCCATGAATTTCGACTAATTGAGTTTGGCGTCCGCTGTTACTTCGTGAGCTAGCGTAAAGTTTTGGCGGTGTAATTCCTGGATTTATCGCTACATCGATGAATGGTTTGAGTAATACCAGTTCACTGCTTTTTGCTACCATATAAACAGCATCAATATCTCGACGGCTGCGTGGCTGAGACTCTAATTCCATCCCTGCTAATGCATTCATTTGGTAAATTCGAGCTTGGCTACTTTCAATACCAAATACGCTATTCACTTTTTGTTGTAGTTGCGATTTTGAACCAAAATAACTTATAGACGGCTTTTTGGCTGTTAATTGGTACCATTTATCACTGAATGCTTCGCTTAGGCGTTCACCCATTGTTCCTTGTGGTGCGAGAAATAATGGATGTTTATGACCTTGTTTAAAAAGATGGATCGCAGCCTGTTCAGCCTCTTGCTCTGGAGATAGAGTGAAATAACAGCTGTTTTTATCTACATCAATTTCACTTGGAATATTAAGAGCAAGTTGAGCTATGTTTGAGTTATTTAATGACTGAAATTCTTCTATTTTGCTGCGAACTAAAGGGCCAACAACAAATTGAATTTTTTCTTGCTCTAAAGTGGTCATAATATCTGCCATCGGTGTGATTTCAGTATCAATGATTTTTAGAGTAGTAAATTCACCACGTTCTTTATCTTCCATCATCATATTGATGAAGCCGTCACGTACTCGAATACCTTGGGGACCAAAGCGTCCTGATAGAGGTAGAAGTAACGCAACATTTTCAGGGCGAGTTATTTCAAGTGCAAGAATATCAAGCACTTCCTGTGGAGTATAAATTGCTGCAGGATGAGTTGGGTTTGCTAATAACCACTCATTTAATGCCTCTTGAAGTCGAGTCGGGGAGTGTTTTAGAGTATCGAGATAGGTAGCTAATTGAACCCAACCATGTAAAACAGTTTCGTTGTTATTTAGCTTTATATCTTGAAGGTTCGCACTATTTAGAGACGATATATTTGTCCACACTTGAGACCATAATTGTTGTTTTTGATCTTCTGGAGTATAGGAATCAAGAGAGATTAGCTCTCTCGCTGCATTGAGGTTATCGCCGTTAAATAAATACAGTTCGTGACGTAATTTATAGTATTGAACCCATTGATTGTCTTCAATTTTCCACCATGCCTGAAAATTAAGAACTTGAAGCGCTTCTTCGTATTTATTTTGTGCTTTAAGCATTGTAGCTCGACTTAATTGAACTTCAGCGCTTTGAGGTGGAGATAATTGTAAGCTTGCTAATCGCGTAAGTAATTTGTTTGTTAGTTCAAAATCTTGCTCTTGCACTGATGCTTTTAATGCCATGATTAGAAAATCAGCTTGAAGCGTACCTTGTTTTTGATCTGCCTTTAAAATATAAGCGCTGCTCGTTTCTGATGGTGATTGTGTAATATCAAGGCGTTCAGGTGCTTTTGGTGAACTTGAACACGCAGCTAATGTTAGCGCTAAGGCTACAGGAGCTATAAGGCGTGTTACACTGTTCTTTCTAAGGGTCATATTTGCCATGGGTAATATACTGGTCCTACTTAAAAGGGCTGTTGTTACTATGGATGCTAATCACCCGAACAGCTAAAATATTATTTTCATTATAGTGATGTCTACTCATATTCCCTATATTAATCGCAGAAGAGATAGTAAACAAATGACAGATCACAATTTATCTGTGGTAGAGACTGCAACTTTGTACATTGTTCCTACGCCAATCGGTAATTTAGGAGATATAACGCAGCGAGCTTTGGAAGTTTTAAAGTCCGTTGATTTAATCGCTGCTGAAGATACTCGACATACAGGCAAATTATTGTCTCACTTTGGTATTTCTAGTCAAACATTTGCATTACATGATCATAATGAACAGCATAAAGCAGACCTGTTGATCAGTAAATTACAACAAGGTAAATCTATTGCCCTTGTCTCAGATGCGGGAACTCCATTAATTAGTGATCCAGGTTACCATTTAGTGAACCGCTGTCGTCAAGCAAATGTCAATGTTGTGCCATTACCTGGTGCTTGTGCGGTTATAACAGCATTATCAGCGGCTGGTCTACCTTCTGATCGTTTTAGCTTTGAAGGCTTCTTGCCGCCAAAAAGTAAAGGTCGTCGTGATAAATTTGAAGAAATAGCACAAGCAGAACGTACATGTATTTTTTATGAATCACCACACCGTATTATGGATTCGTTAGAAGATATGCTGACGGTTCTTGGTGCCGAAAGACAGGTGGTTTTAGCTCGAGAGTTAACGAAAACTTATGAAACTATTCATGGTGCACCGTTAGGTGAATTGATTGAATGGATAAAAGAAGACGCCAATCGCAAACGTGGCGAGATGGTTTTATTGATTCATGGCTTCAGAAGTGAAGCAAAAGATGAACTTCCATTTGAAGCGACACGTTCGGTTTCTATTCTAGTAAAAGAACTTCCGCTTAAAAAAGCAGCGGCAATGGCTGCTGAAATACATGGTGTGAAGAAAAATGCCCTATATAAATGGGGTTTAGAGCATTTAGATTAAGAGAATTGATAAAAAGGGGTGGTAACTTATAACTGACTCTTATATCATTCGCTTCAGGAGCTGACTCGGTAATCGCTGCTTCATTGATGTCCTTCGGGAGACTGATGAAGGGGAGGAAAGTCCGGGCTCCATAGAGCAGGGTGCCAGGTAACGCCTGGGGGGCGCAAGCCCACGACAAGTGCAGCAGAGAGAAAACCGCCGATGGCTTAATCTTCTTTTATTCTTCGGGATAGGGAAGTAAGCACAGGTAAGGGTGAAAGGGTGCGGTAAGAGCGCACCGGACGTCTAGTAATAGTGCGTTGCAAGGTAAACTCCACCCGGAGCAAGATCAAATAGGCCCTCACATAGCATTGCTCGTGTTTGGGGGCGGGTAGATTGCTTGAGCCTGTGAGCGATTGCAGGCCTAGACGAATGGTTACCACCGCGCAAGCGGGACAGAACCCGGCTTATATGTCGGCTCTTAACTTAGCCCACCATAGTACTATTTCGGTAGTGTTATGGTGGGCTTTGTGCTTTCTGCTACATTGGTTTAGAATTATCACTAATTTGACACACATCTCTGTATTTTTAGTTTACACTTCCAACTAAAATTCAGTCGCTTATTCTCATAATTACGGTAGTAAATACTCACTATGTCTGAACAATTTCAACACGTATCCGTTCTTCTTCATGAATCTATTGATGGCTTAGCTATTAAACCTGACGGTATCTATATTGATGGTACTTTCGGTCGTGGTGGTCACAGTCGTCAAATTTTATCACGATTAGGTGAAAACGGACGTTTGTACAGTATTGACCGTGATCCTCAAGCAATAGCTGAAGCGAAAACGATTACAGATCCTCGATTTAATATTATTCATGGTCCATTCTCAGGCTTAAAGCAATATGTCGAAGAATTAGAGTTAGTGGGTCAGATTGATGGTGTTCTGCTTGATTTGGGTGTGTCGTCTCCTCAATTAGATGACGCAGATCGTGGTTTTAGCTTTATGAAAGATGGTCCTCTAGATATGCGAATGGATCCGACATCAGGAATGCCAGTGTCTCAGTGGTTATTAGATGCTGATGTAGAAGACATTACTTGGGTTATTCGTGAGTTTGGCGAAGACAAGCACGCGTGGCGCATAGCAAAAGGCATTGTTGCTTATCGTGAAAATGAAGAAAATGAACCATTAACACGTACAAGCCAATTAGCGAAATTAATTTCAGATGTTGCTCCTAAGAGCTACAAAGAAAAGAAACATCCTGCGACACGTACTTTCCAAGCTTTCCGTATTTATATCAATAGTGAATTGGATGAGATTGATACTGCATTAAATGGTGCTCTTGATGTTTTTGCTCCTGGCGGTCGTTTATCAGTGATCAGTTTTCATTCATTGGAAGATCGTATGGTTAAGCATTTCATTCGTAAAGAAAGTAGAGGCCCACAAGTTCCTCATGGTTTGCCATTAACAGAAGCGCAGATTAAAGCGTTAGGCAGTGCAAAAATGAAGGCTGTTGGTAAAGCAATTAAACCTACCGATAATGAAGTTGACGTTAATGTTCGTTCACGCAGTTCTGTGTTGCGTATCGCTGAGCGCTTATGAGTCAAAATACCTCACCACAATCTAATTTAACAAAAATGATTGGCCTAGACCTTTTGGGTGTAGGTCGGTTTCATACTATCTTATTAATATGCATATTTTTTAGTGCTATTTGTGTGGTCTTAGCGACGCACAATACTCGTCAAATGGCTGTTAAACGAGAGAATTTGTTACTTGAAAAAGACATTTTAGATGGTGAATGGCGTAATTTGATTTTAGAAGAAAGTGCATTAGCTGAACACAGTCGAGTGCAATCTCGTTCTGTTGATGAATTGAATATGGAACGACCTGCACCGGATAAAGAAGTTATAATTAAACTACGATGAAATTACCAAATAGAAAAAAAAATAATAAACGAATCACCAAAGCGCCACCGACTCTTATTCAGTGGCGCTTTGGCGTTATTGTTTTCTTTGTTTTTCTCGCATTAGCTATCCTAATTGCAAGAGCTGCTTATATCCAAGTTATTGAACCTGATAACTTGATTAAGCAAGGTGACATGCGTTCAATTCGAGTTAAATCCCTTCCCTCTGCCCGTGGCATTATTTCAGACAGAAATGATGAGCAACTAGCTGTGAGTGTTCCTGTTGACGCCGTTTGGGCTGATCCTGTTGCCATTTATAAAGCAGGTGGCTTGGTTGAAGTTGAGCGTTGGTATGCTTTAGCTGATGTCTTAGGCTTAAAGAGAAAAGAACTGCTTTCAAAAATAGAACGTAACAAGAAGCGCCGTTTTATTTATCTCCAACGTCAAATTTCACCAGCGGTTGCTTCTTATATTCGAAAATTAAAACTGTCAGGTATTGGCCTGAAAGCAGAGTCTCGTCGTTATTACCCAACAGGTGAGATCAGTGCCCATGTTATTGGTGTGACAGGTATTGATAGTCATGGTTTAGAAGGCATCGAAAGCAGTTATGATGGTTGGTTAACTGGCGAACCAGGTCGACGAACCGTTCGAAAGGACCGTTATGGACGGGTGGTTGAGAATATTTCGCTAAAAGAAAAGCAAGAAGGTAAGCCTCTTACTCTTAGTATTGATCAACGTTTACAAGCTATTGCTTATCGTTCTATTAAACAAGCTGTTGCTGATTATCGTGCCATGTCTGGTTCTGTGGTCATGATTGATATTAAAACCGGTGAAGTGTTAGCTATGGTGAATGCACCATCGTATAACCCAAATGACAGAAGCCAATTACAAAGCTTTAGAATGCGAAACCGAGTGATTACCGATACATTAGAGCCGGGTTCAACAGTTAAGCCTTTTGTCGTATTAGCGGCTCTAGATGGTGGGACTGCAAATCTAAACACTATCGTAGATACAGGTAATGGCATCATGCGAATTGGTGGTAGTCGTGTTCGTGATAGTTCTAAAGTAGGTAAAGCCGATTTAACTACGATATTAAAGAAATCAAGTAACATAGGTGTTGCTCATCTGGCTCTCGGTATGCCTTTACAAGAACTTTTAGGTGAATACAGCGCTGTTGGCCTTGCTGATCCATCAGGGTTGAATCTTATCGGCGAGGCTACAGGAATTTTCCCTGATCGTCGTCGTTGGTCTGATTTTGAAATCGCTACATTAGCCTTTGGATATGGTCTTTCTGTTACTCCTATTCAATTAGCTCACGCATATGCCACGCTAGGTGCTTATGGAGAGTATCGTCCGTTATCTATTTTAAAAACCACAGGACCGACACCCGGTAAGCAAGTGGTTAATCGTCAACATGCTAAAGCCGTATTAGAAATGATGGAAACCGTAACTCAACCTGGCGGTACAGCAACTAAGGCTGCCGTTCCTGGGTATCGAGTGGCGGCGAAAACCGGTACGTCTCGTAAAGCGGTTCGTGGTGGTTATAGTGATGAATATATGACGGTGACTGCGGGCGTTGCGCCTGTGAGTAATCCTAGAATTGCATTAGTTACCATTGTTAACCAACCGCAAGGCGATGAGTATTATGCAGGTCAAGTTGCGGCGCCGATTTTTGGTCAAGTAATGAAAGATGCACTACAAATACTAAATGTAGCGCCAGACGAAAGTACCGTAAAACATATCGATGTATTGAATTAGGAAAGGGATGATGCAGTTATCTGAATTAGTATTACCTTGGTGTGAATTAAATCAAACCGTTGAAATATCATCCATGACATTGGACAGCCGCCAAGTATCTGTTGGTAGTCTATTTGTTGCAATTAAAGGTCACGCTATTGATGGTCGACAGTTTATTGAAGCTGCGATTGAGAATGGAGCATCAGCAGTTTTAGCCCAAAGTGATGAACTTAATGTTGAAGGTATGATTAATTACGTTGATCAAGTACCTATTATATATATTAATGATTTATCAATAAAATTAAGCGCGCTTGCTGGTCGCTTTTATCAAGCAGATAAGCGAAAGATGAAACTAGTCGGTATTACTGGCACTAATGGTAAAACAACCATTTCTCAAATTATTGCGCAGTGGGCAACATTATTAAATACATCTGCTGGTGTTATGGGGACAACTGGCAACGGTTTATTATCGGATTTAAAGCCAGCGTTAAACACAACGGGTAGCCCGATTGAAATTCAACAAACGCTCACTGAACTTGATCATATTGGAGCTGAGTTAACGGCTTTAGAAATATCGTCTCATGGATTAATCCAAGGGCGAGTAAATGCACTTTCTTTTGATGCTGCTGTATTTACGAACTTAAGTCGAGATCACCTTGATTACCATGGTGATATGACTAATTACGCTGAAGCTAAGAAGCTATTATTCACTTCTCATCAGCCTAAATACTCAATTATCAATGCAGATGATATCGTCGGTGCTTCTTGGTTAAAAGAAATGCCTTACGCGATAGCCGTTTCATTAAATAAAGAAGGTGTTGAACATCATTCTGGCAAGAAAGTTTTTGCTACATCGGTAGCTTATTCTTCTGAGGGGATTCACTTATCTCTTACTTCTGATTGGGGAGAGGCTGATTTATCTGTTCCATTAATAGGTGCATTTAATGCGAGCAATATTCTTGTCGCTTGTGCAACACTGCTTTCTCTCGGTTATGACATTCGTGAACTAGAAAAAACAGCCCCTAAATTAACCGCCGTTATTGGACGAATGGAATTATTTACAACAACAGGGAAAGCGAAAATTGTTGTTGATTATGCTCATACGCCAGATGCTCTTGATAAAGCATTACAAGCATTAAGAGTTCATTGTGAGGGTCAACTTTGGTGCATTTTTGGGTGTGGTGGCGACAGAGATACAGGTAAACGACCAATGATGGCCAGTATTGCAGAGCAGCAAGCGGACATGATTATTTTAAGTGATGATAACCCTCGCTCTGAAGAGCCAAGCTCAATAACTAAAGACATGTTAGCTGGGTTAAATAAACCAGAAATAGCGAAGGTAATTCATGACCGCTTTGAAGCTTGTGAGTATGCGCTATCTCAAGCAAGAGAAAACGATATTATTTTGCTTGCAGGCAAAGGGCATGAAGACTATCAAGTGCTTGCTAATAACACTATTCACTACTCAGATCGTGAAAGTGCACAGACATTATTAGGACTACTATCATGATAGAAATGACATTAAATCAGATTGTGGCACTATGCGACGGTCAGCTAATAGGTACAGACTGCCAAGTTGTATCGGTATCTACAGACAGTCGAAATATAGATGAAAATGGACTTTTCGTTGCATTAATTGGTGAGCGTTTTGATGCTCATAATTTTGCAAAGACAGCTCAAGAGCAAGGTGCTGTTGCGCTTCTTGTTTCCCGTCAATTAGACAGTGAACTACCTCAAGTTATTGTTAAAGATACACAAAAGGCACTTGGTTTTATTGCAGCTAATGCTCATAAGCAATGTGATACCTTTACGTTCGCATTAACAGGGAGTTGTGGCAAAACAACAGTTAAGGAAATGCTGGCTTCGATCTTACAGCGTTCTGGTAATGTATTAGCTACTGCCGGAAATTTTAATAACGAAATTGGTGTACCGCTGACGTTATTACGATCTCGTCCAAGTGATGATTTTGCTGTTATCGAGTTAGGCGCTAACCATCAAAACGAAATTTCATATACGACTCAATTAGCTCGCCCAAATGTCGCATTAGTAAACAATGTTGCAGCTGCACACTTAGAAGGTTTTGGCTCTTTAAAAGGAGTTGCGAAGGCTAAAGGTGAGATCTTTGAAGGTTTACAAGAAGATGGCGTTGCTATTTACAATTTAGAAAGTAATGGCTTACCAGAGTGGTCATCATTATTTGATGGTAAGACGGTATTATCTTTCTCTATGGATAATGTTACGGCAGACTTTTATGCATCAAATATTGAGGTGAACTCTATTGGAGAATCAACCTTCATACTGAATACACCAATTGGCAGCATTACCGTCTCTCTGTCCATTATTGGTAAGCATAATATTGTTAACGCCGTTGCTGCGGCTGCATTAGCACTTCAAGCAAATAGCTCATTAAAAGATATCCAACAAGGCCTTCAAGAGCTAAATAGCGTCAAAGGTCGTGTTGCTGTTGAGGTGTTAGCATCGGGTTTGAAAGTTATTGATGATACATATAATGCCAGTGTTCCCGCAGTTAAAGCAGCAGTAGACCTTCTAGGTGAGTTTAATGCTCAGCGTTGGCTTGTTTTGGGGAATATGGCAGAGCTTGGTGAAGAAAGCCTTGCACTTCACCGAGAAGTTGGTGAATATGCTGCCCCATATCAATTTGAGCAAGTACTTACTTTTGGTGACGATACCAAAGTGATCAGCGAATTATGCAATGGTCACCATTTTGAAACTCGTGATGCTTTAAATAAATACTTACAGCAAGAATTACAATTAATTAAACATAATGAGGTTACCGTGTTAGTAAAAGGTGCCAATAGTTCACGCATGAGCGAAGTGGTTTCTGCTCTTAAGGAGTGTCAGTAATGATTATCTGGTTATCTAACTTTCTAGAGCAATATTTCCCATTTTTTCGTTTATTTGAATACCTTAGCTTCCGAGCTATCTTAAGTATTATTACGGCATTATCTATTTCTTTATGGATGGGACCGAAATTAATTAGATGGTTGCAAAATCTACAAATTGGCCAAGTAGTACGTGATGATGGACCTGAGTCTCATTTTAGCAAACGTGGTACGCCAACAATGGGCGGTATCATGATTTTAACCGCTATTTCGGTAACGGTTTTCTTATGGGCTGATCTTACTAACCCTTATGTATGGGCTGTTATGTTCGTACTGCTAGGTTATGGTGCTGTTGGTTTTGTTGATGACTATCGTAAAGTAGTTCGTAAAAATACAGATGGTTTGATTGCTCGTTGGAAGTACTTCTGGCAATCAACAATTGCGTTAGTGGTTGCTTTTGCTTTATATGCTTACGGTAAAGATACGGCTGCAACACAATTAGTCGTGCCTTTCTTTAAAGAAATAATGCCTCAACTTGGTCTTGCTTATATCCTTCTAACTTATTTCGTTATTGTAGGAACAAGTAATGCGGTAAACCTAACTGATGGCTTAGATGGTTTAGCTATTATGCCAACTGTTTTTGTTGCTGCGGGTTTTGCTTTTATTGCGTGGGCAACAGGTAACGTACAATTTGCTAATTACCTACATATTCCACATATTCCACAAGCAAGTGAGTTGGTTGTAGTTTGTGCCGCAATCGTTGGTGCAGGCTTTGGTTTTCTATGGTTTAACACTTACCCTGCACAAGTATTTATGGGCGATGTAGGTTCGTTAGCATTAGGTGGTGCGCTAGGCACAATAGCTGTTCTTGTTCGTCAAGAGTTCTTGTTAGTCATCATGGGTGGTGTATTCGTTGTTGAAACCTTATCGGTAATCCTACAGGTCGGTTCATACAAGTTACGTGGTCAACGTATTTTCCGTATGGCACCAATTCATCACCATTATGAATTAAAAGGTTGGCCAGAACCTCGTGTTATTGTGCGTTTCTGGATTATCTCTATGTTATTGGTTCTTATTGCATTAGCGACATTGAAGGTACGTTAATATGACTGGTTTTGGTGGTGTAAAAAGCGTTGTTGTCGTTGGTTTAGGAATGACAGGGTTATCTGTTGTTAAGCACTTACTTAGACAACCAGAAGCGTTAATAGTCAAAGTTATTGATACTCGTGAAACACCACCAGGCCAAGACCAATTGCCTGAGCATGTTGAGTTATATTCTGGTGGTTGGCAACAAGACTGGCTGTTAGAGGCAGATCTCATTGTTACCAATCCTGGTATTGCTCTTGCTTCTCATCAATTGCAACCTGCGATTAAGAAGGGTACGCCGGTTGTTGGTGATATCGAACTTTTTGCTTGGGCAGTAACAGCTCCTGTGATAGCTATTACTGGATCTAATGGTAAGAGCACAGTAACGGACTTAACTGGTGAAATGGCGAATGCCGCAGGCGTCAAAACCGCTGTTGGTGGTAACATTGGTTTTGCTGCGCTCGATCTATTAGAGCAAGAGGCAGAGCTTTATGTTCTTGAGCTATCCAGTTTTCAATTAGAAACAACTTCATCGTTAAAATTAAAAGCGGCTGCATTCTTAAATTTATCCGAAGACCACATGGATAGATATCAGGGTATGGCTGATTATCGTCAAGCAAAGTTACGTATTTTTGATAATGCAGATGTATGCATTGTTAACCGCGATGACAAAGAAACGTACCCAGATATCAAAGGAAAAACAGTAAAAAGTTTTGGCTTTGATGAAGGTAACTACGGGTGTGTTATTCAAAATGGAGTTAGTTATTTAGCCATTGATTCAACGCCCATTATTGCAGCAGATGAATTAGGGCTTGTTGGTAAACATAATATTGCTAATAGTTTAGTTGCAATCGCATTATTAGATGCAGTAGGAATTAAGGTTGCTTCAACATTAGAAATATTAAGAACTTACAATGGATTGACACATCGATGCCAAGTGGTGGCTGATAATAAAGGTATTCGTTGGGTCAATGACTCAAAAGCAACAAATGTTGCAAGTACGCTTGCTGCATTATCTGGTCTAAAGATTGATGGTAAATTGCATTTATTAGTTGGTGGTGTCGGTAAAGGTGCAGATTTTTCCGAATTATCTCCCGCGCTACATGATTTGAACTTAATGATGTATTGCTTTGGTGAAGATGGTGATCAGTTTCTCTCTTTAGACCCTCGTTCTCAGCAATGCCAAACGATGGATGAAGCCATAGAGAACTTATTCCCTACATTAGCAGAAGGAGATATGGTTATGCTATCTCCTGCATGTGCAAGCTTTGATCAATACGCAAACTTCATGGCTAGAGGTGATGCATTCACTCAACTAGCAAGACAGTATTCAACTGAGAGTTAATTTTGATATTTGACCGCATTAAACAATGGGTATCATCAGTTCAAGATTGGTGCTTAACGCCATCTCCTAAAGTGATGTTTGATCGTCAGTTAATCTGGATTGCTTTAGGATTAATGCTAACCGGTCTTGTTATGGTTGGCTCTGCATCATTCCCAATTAGTACTCGTCTGACAGGACAGCCATTCCATTTTATGATGCGTCATATGCTATTTGTTTGCTTAGCACTGGGAGCATCTTCTGTTGTATTGCGTATCAAGTTGGATGATTGGTTAAAATACAGTAGTCACTTATTATTAATTTCTTTTGTATTACTTGCGGCTGTTTTAGTTATCGGTAAATCGGTAAACGGCGCGGCGCGATGGCTGCCTTTGGGGATTTTTAATTTACAACCTGCAGAGGTCGCAAAACTCTCTTTATTTGTCTTTATTTCTGGTTATCTTGTTCGTCGTCATGGTGAAGTAAGAGACAGTTTTAAAGGATTCGTTAAACCATTAGTTGTTCTTATAGGTCTTGCTTTTTTCTTACTATTGCAGCCAGATTTAGGAACAACTATCGTAATGTTTGTTACGACTATCGGTATGTTATTTATTGCTGGCGCTAAATTATGGCAGTTCATTGCGCTAGTGATGAGTGGTATCTCACTCGTTATCGTTCTGATTATTGCAGAACCTTACCGTATGCGCCGAGTGACCTCCTTCTTAGACCCATGGCAAGACCCATTTGGTAGTGGCTACCAACTAACACAGTCTCTTATGGCATTTGGTCGAGGTAGTTGGTTTGGTGAAGGTCTTGGTAACTCAATCCAAAAATTAGAGTATTTACCTGAAGCTCATACCGATTTTGTGTTTGCAGTTGTTGCAGAAGAATTAGGGTTTATTGGTGTATCTTTAGTCCTTATTTTAATTTTCTCTTTGGTGTTAAAAGCTTTGCTTATCGGTCGAAGATGTTTGCTGCATGACCAGCGTTTTGGTGGTTTTTTAGCGTTTGGTATTGGTATTTGGTTTGCCTTCCAAACTTTAGTTAACGTTGGGGCTGCTGCAGGTATTGTTCCAACAAAAGGGCTGACATTACCACTGATTAGTTATGGTGGTTCCAGTTTAATTATTATGTCAGTCGCTGTATCTCTCCTTATTCGTATTGATCATGAGTGCCGTATTTTTCTAGAAAACGAGCCTCCACGGAGCGAAAATGAAGAACAAAAATAAACGTTTATTAGTGATGGCTGGTGGTACTGGTGGTCACGTATTTCCCGGGTTAGCAGTAGCAAAGCAGCTACAGAATGAAGGTTGGGAAATTCGTTGGTTAGGCACGGAAGATAGAATGGAAGCTGATTTAGTACCGAAGCATGGTATTGAAATTGATTTTATCAAAGTAAAAGGGCTACGTGGCCAAGGCATTAAGAAATTATTGGCAGCACCTTTTCAAATTTTAGGTGCAATTTCCCAAGCAAAGAAACACATTCAAGCATGGCAGCCAGATGTTGTATTAGGCATGGGCGGTTATGTGAGTGGGCCGGGTGGAATTGCTGCATGGCTATCTGGGATTCCGGTTGTATTGCATGAGCAAAATGCCGTTGCTGGGTTAACTAATCAATGGTTATCTAAAATAGCAAAACGTGTATTTCAGGCTTTTCCAGGTGCATTTCCTAACGCAGAAGTTGTGGGGAATCCAGTTCGAGAAGATGTCTGTCAATTAGCTCAGCCAAGTGAACGATTTTCTGAACGTACAGGACCTATCCGAGTGTTAGTCATGGGGGGGAGCCAAGGTGCTCGCATTCTAAATACGACGTTGCCAGAAGCGCTACCAAAATTGAATCACACTGTTGAAATTTGGCATCAAGCAGGTAAAGGAAATCAAGAAACTGTTAATCAAGCGTATTGTGATCATGGAATTACAAATGCAAACGTAACAGAGTTTATTGATAATGTAGCTGAGGCTTATGCGTGGGCAGATGTATTAGTATGTCGTTCAGGTGCATTAACAGTATCTGAAGTATCAGCTGCAGGGGTTGGTTGTGTGTTTATTCCGTTTATGCATAAAGATCGTCAGCAAGCATTAAATGCAGATCACCTTGTACAGTGTGGCGCAGCGCAAATGATTGAACAACAAGATTTAACAGTTCAGAGTTTGATTGGTACACTAAATGGATTAGAGCGAAAAGAATTATTAGAAATGGCATGTAATGCACGTAAAGCTGCAATTATTGATGCAGATGTACGCGTTGCCAATGCGATTAAAGACCTCGCAAATAAAAAGAATTGAGATTTAGAATGATAAAAGATCAAAAACTGCAATTAGCTGAAATTAGAACCATGATCCCTGAAATGCGCCGCGTTGAATGCATTCACTTTGTTGGTATTGGCGGAGCTGGAATGAGCGGGATTGCCGAGGTTTTGCTAAATGAAGGTTATCACATCAGTGGTTCAGACCTAGCTGAGAATACGGTTACGGTTCGATTAGCTCAGAAAGGAGCAAAAATCTTTTTTGGTCATCAAGCAAGTAATGTTGAGAAAGCAAGTGTAGTGGTTGTTTCAACCGCAATCGATCCAGCAAATCCTGAAATTGTGGCAGCAAAAGAAAATCGAATTCCTGTTATTCGTCGTGCTGAAATGTTAGCAGAGTTAATGCGCTACCGACATGGTATTGCAGTTGCGGGTACACACGGCAAAACAACAACAACAGCATTAACTACTCAGATTTATTCAGAAGCTGGATTAGATCCAACGTTTGTTAATGGCGGTTTAGTTAAAAATGCAGGTACAAATGCACGCTTAGGTTCAAGCCGTTTCCTTATTGCTGAGGCTGATGAAAGTGATGCGTCATTCTTACACCTTCAGCCAATGGTTAGTATTGTTACTAATATTGAAGCCGATCATATGGATACCTATGGTGGTGACTTTGAAGTATTAAAACAAACCTTCATTGATTTTCTTCATAACTTGCCATTTTATGGACAAGCTATTATGTGTATTGATGATGATGTAGTTAGAGAGTTACTTCCTCGCGTTAGTCGTCAAGTTATCACTTATGGTTTTTCAGAAGATGCAGATGTACGTTTGACTAACTATCGTCAAGTTGGTCAACAAAGTTTCTTTACGGTTCAAAGAAAAGATCGCGCTGATTTAGATATTATTCTTAATATTCCAGGAAAGCATAATGCATTAAATGCGACAGCAGCCATTGCTGTTGCTACCGAAGAAGACGTTGAAGACAGTGCTATTCTTTCTGCATTACTTAATTTCGAAGGCGCTGGTCGCCGTTTTGATCAATTAGGTGAATTTGAAACAGGCAATGGTCATGCGATGTTGGTGGACGATTATGGACATCATCCAACAGAAGTTGATGTAACAATCAAAGCAGCTCGTGCTGGTTGGGCTGAAAAGCGTTTGGTTATGATATTCCAACCTCATCGTTATAGTCGTACTCGTGATCTATATGATGATTTTGCGAACGTGCTAGATAATGTTGATGTGCTTATTATGTTAGATGTTTATTCTGCTGGTGAAACACCTATTGCAGGCGCTGATGGTAGAGCGTTATGTCGAACTATTCGTGGTAGAGGAAAAATAGATCCTATTTTTGTGCCAAATATTGACGCATTACCACCTGTATTAGCTAATATAATTCAAGAAGGTGACTTAGTTCTGACTCAAGGCGCTGGAGATGTTGGTAAACTAGCAAAACAGCTAGCTTCAATGAAACTAAATATTGAAACAATGAAAGACTTTGGGTAATTATTGTTTAATTAGTTAGAACTTCTAATAAAAATACGAATAATGGGATAGAATCCTCATTGTATTAATAATATGCTATCAGAGATTGGGATAGAGTGTTTTTGCACCCTATACTTATTAGTAGAATTCATTTTAACGTCACCATAAGGCGATTATTTTGTATAATTGGTTAATGTTGATGTTAGTTTCTAGTACTGTTGTGAAAATAATATGATAAAAACGGTCAAAATGAATACTTCATTTGATAAAGAAAAAGTAAGGAAACATCTGCCAGGTGGCCTTTTTCTTTTTTTAGTCGTAATCATTTCATTATGGCTAGTTATTTCAACAGTAAGTTGGATGACAGATGAAGACAGGTTGCCTTTATCTCATATGATTATTCAAGGGCAGCTAAAGCATATTACAGCGGATGATATTCGTGAAGCGATTGACTCGATGGATTCCATTGGGACATTCATGACTCAAGATGTAAACAAATTGCAAAATGCATTGCTGTCGCTACCTTGGATTGCACAGGTATCGGTTAGAAAGCAATGGCCAGAAACGATTAAGGTCTTTGTAGTTGAAAATCAACCTGAAGCGACATGGAATGACCGAGTGATCGTGAATCCAGAGGGTGTGGTTTTTAATGCACCGATGAGTGATTTGATGGAACCAAAACCAGCGTTATTTGGTCCAGAGAGTAGTAGTAAAGAAGTGCTGGATTTCTGGCATCAATTACAAAAGCAATTTGCACCATTACATACAAGTGTTCATAGTGTTGCATTAACCGATCGCTTGTCTTGGCAGGTTGTATTAGACAATGGCATTCGACTTGAATTGGGTCGTGATTCTCGGGAAGAAAGAGTTGAACGATTTATTGCTTTATATAAGCAATTAGAAAAGAAAAAGAATTCGATAGATTATATAGATCTTCGTTACGATACTGGCGCAGCTGTTGGATGGAAATCCGACAATGTAGAAGATAAAGAAGAGAATTGACATGAGTAAAACGCCAGAAGGCAGTATTATTGTTGGTTTAGATATCGGTACAAACAAAGTTTCAGCATTAGTTGGCGAAGTTTTACCTGATGGCCAAGTGAGCGTTATTGGCTCTGGATCATGTCCCTCTCGTGGAATGGATAAAGGTGGCGTTAACGATCTTGAATCGGTGGTTAAATCGGTTCAAAGAGCGATTGATCAAGCCGAGCTTATGGCTGAATGCACCATTACATCTGTATTTATTTCTTTATCAGGCAAGCACATCGCTAGTCAAATAGAGAAAGGTATGGGGTCTATTTCTGAAGAGGAAGTGACTCAAGATGATATGGATAGCGTTATTCACACCGCTAAATCCGTTAAGATTGGTGATGAGCAACGTACATTGCATGTTATTCCACAGGAGTTCTCTATTGATGTACAAAAAGGTATTCGAAATCCAATAGGATTATCGGGTATGAGAATGGAAGTAAGCGTTCACTTAATTACATGTCATAATGATATGGCGAGAAATATTGTTAAAGCAGTTGAACGCTGTGGTTTAAAAGTTGAACATATCATTTTCTCTGGTTTAGCATCAAGTAATGCGGTAATCACAGAAGATGAGCGAGATCTTGGTGTTTGTGTTGTTGATATCGGCGCAGGTACAATGGATATTGCCATTTGGACTGACGGTTCCTTGCGTCATGCAGAGGTTCTTCCTTATGCAGGCAATGCTGTTACCAGCGATATTGCTTATGCGTTCGGTACACCATTCAATGATGCAGAAAAGCTAAAAGTTAAATATGGCTGTGCAATTAGCGAGCATATTAATCGTGATGAAACAGTCAATGTTCCTAGCGTAGGTGGTCGACCATCTAGAAGTTTACAGCGAAGAATGCTAGCAGAAGTTATCGAACCAAGGTATTCTGAACTGCTAGGCCTTGTAAACCAGCGTATTCTTGCAATTCAAGATAAATTACGCGCTGAAGGAACAAAGCATCATCTTGCTGCTGGTATTGTTTTAACTGGTGGTGGTGCACAAATTGAAGGTTTGGCTGATTGCGCAGAGCGTGTTTTTCAAACCCAAGTAAGAATAGGCCAACCTTTAGAGGTGACCGGTCTCACAGATTACGTAAAAGAGCCTTATCAAGCAACAGCGGTAGGACTTTTGCATTACGGTAAAGAAAGTCAATTACATGACGATGAAGATTATGTGCCAAGTAAGCACCAATCTTTTGCTACCGTGATAAAGAAATTTAAAAATTGGATACTAAAAGAGTTTTAACCTGAGCGAACAGGAAGGAACGGAGAGAACAGATGTTTGAGCCGATGATGGAAATGTCCGACGACGCAGTAATTAAAGTTGTTGGTGTAGGTGGCGGTGGCGGTAATGCTATCGAGCACATGGTACGTGAGTCAATTGAAGGTGTTGAATTTATCAGTGTAAATACTGATGCTCAGGCACTTCGCAAGACTAGTGTAAATACAGTTATTCAGATTGGTGGAGACATCACAAAAGGTTTAGGTGCTGGTGCAAACCCGCAAGTAGGCCGTGATGCCGCTCTAGAAGATCGTGAAGCCCTTAAAGAAGTTCTTGCTGGTGCCGATATGGTATTTATCGCAGCTGGTATGGGCGGTGGTACTGGTACTGGTGCAGCTCCTATTATTGCAGAAGTAGCAAAAGAATTGAATATTCTAACTGTTGCTGTTGTGACAAAACCGTTTAGCTTTGAGGGTCGTAAACGTCTTGCTTTTGCTGAGCAAGGTATTGAAGAGTTATCAAAACATGTTGACTCATTAATTACGATTCCAAACGAAAAACTACTAAAAGTACTAGGCCGTGGTATCACATTATTAGAGGCATTTGCAAAAGCAAATGATGTTCTACGTAATGCAGTTCAAGGTATTGCAGAGTTGATTACTCGTCCTGGTATGATCAATGTCGATTTCGCCGATGTTCGTACTGTTATGTCTGAAATGGGACATGCAATGATGGGTAGCGGTATCGCAGTCGGTGAAGACCGAGCAGAACAAGCAGCAGAAGAAGCGATTTCAAGTCCTTTACTGGAAGATATCGATTTAGCTGGAGCTCGCGGTGTTCTTGTTAACATTACTGCGGGTCTTGATATGCGTCTTGATGAATTTGAGACAGTAGGTAATACAGTAAAAGCATTTGCATCAGATAATGCAACCGTTGTTATTGGTACTTCTCTTGATCCAGATATGACTGACGAAATTCGAGTAACAGTTGTTGCTACAGGTATCGGTACAGAAAAAAAGCCTGAAATCACGTTAGTGACAAATAAAGCAGCAGCGCCGGCTCAACCAGCACCAGTTGCTCAACCTGTTGTTCAACCACAAGCGAAAGCTCCGGTTGTTGAACCAACAGTAGAAAAAGCGGCACAAAACGTGCAGGTAACTAAGCCAGCAGTACCGCAAACTACACCATCAACGTCGCCTGCGGCAGGTGTTCAGAATGCAGGTGCAGCACAAGCTAAACCAGATCAAAAAGAAGATTACTTAGATATTCCTGCGTTTTTACGACGTCAAGCTGACTAATTAATCATCAAGCGATTTGGTTTTATTGAAAATTGTGTGCTAGAATATCAAACCAGTTCCTAGAATTGGTTTGAAATCAAGCATATTTATAGTTGAGATGAGCATATGATCAGACAACGTACACTGAAAAGTATCGTACAAATGACAGGCGTGGGTTTACACTCAGGCCGTAAAGTCACGCTTACTCTTCGTCCTGCAGCATCAAATACAGGTGTAATTTATCGTCGTACAGACCTTAATCCGCCAGTAGATTTTCCTGCGGATCCAGAGTCAGTGCGCGATACGATGCTATGTACAGCGTTAGTTAATGATGAAGGCGTCAGAATCTCAACGGTTGAACACTTGAATGCTGCTTTAGCAGGCATGGGCATTGATAACGTGGTTATTGAAGTTGATGCACCTGAAATTCCAATTATGGATGGCAGTGCAAGTCCTTTTGTTTATCTTTTACAATCTGCGGGTATTGAAGAGCTTAATACAGCGAAGAAATTCATTCGTATTAAGAAACCTGTTCGCATTGAAGATGGTGATAAATGGGCAGAAATTCGTCCTTATAACGGTTTCCGCTTAGATTTTACTATCGACTTCAATCATCCAGCGATTGAATCAGATGACCAAAGATTAGTGTTTGATTTTTCAAGCCAATCGTTCATCAAAGATATCTCTCGAGCTCGTACTTTCGGGTTTATGCGTGATATTGAGTACTTACAATCACAAAACCTATGTCTAGGTGGTAGTTTTGATTGTGCAATCGTACTAGATGATTACCGTATTCTTAACGAAGACGGATTACGTTTTGATAATGAATTTGTAACGCATAAAGTACTAGATGCTGTCGGCGACCTATATATGTGTGGTCACAGTATCTTAGGTGAGTTAAGTGCTTATAAATCAGGTCACGCTTTGAATAATCAGTTACTTCGTGCTGTTCTTGCTGATCAAGAAGCATGGGAGTGGACAACCATTGAAGATGAACAAGAATCACCAGTTGCATTTATGCAGCCAGGAATGGTTCTTGCCTAACCCATCATCAAATTAAAAAAAGCCAAGCAGTTCGCTTGGCTTTTTTGTACCTGTTCTATTTTTTATTTGCCAAAGCAGCTAAACTTTCTAATCGTTTTTTTAGCTTTGGTGAGGCCGTTTCTGCCACCATTTCTAGTGCGCTTGCAGCTGCTGCTGAGAGTTCTCGCTTTGCTTGTTTTTCTGATTTATAGACTGCCGGCTTTTCACCAACAAAAGATCGAGCGAGATCAGGGTTGATCTTGATTTCTAAGTTAGATAAACCGGGTAAACCGTGGCGGCGGAAAGCAGATAAAATAGCTAGTCTTTCATAGTTAATTCGCGTCGCCCACACACTGCTAGATACTTCGATCACTAAGGATCCTTGGCGATAATTTGCCACGCGGCAATGATCTTCACATCCCGTAGGTAATGAATCTTTTAATACTTGAGATAGTTTAGATAAAATAATCGCTTTTTCTTGAAGATCTTTGAAGCGAGTATTATTAAAAAAATCATTCGCAGGTTGCGGTCTGTGGTCTCGCATCATTAGTAATTCTCACATATAGAGTGCTATTTAATAGGCTAACACCAAAGAAAAAGTCATAAATGCCAATTAGATCTGAATTTTTCAGAATTGAAATCAAACTCTACGGATTTAGCTTAGGATTGCTTCGCATTATCGCTTATACTTTCCTAATTATTACTTATGATGACTAGCAACACAACAATCATGATAGGCCTTGAAAAATCAAAGTCGAATCCCCATAAGGTAAGTATATAAAGAAGTTTTTTTCTTAGAGTAATTTCTCTAGGTGATTGATTCACATTTCAGATAAACCGATCAGAAATGATCATAGAGATAAGAGAAGCAACGGAATCATGTTTTCTAAAATTCTAACAAAAGTTATCGGTAGCCGTAATGATCGTACATTACGTAAGCTACGTAAAATCGTAGATCAAATTAATAAACTCGAACCACAATTCGAATCATTACAAGACGAAGAATTAAAAGCGAAAACAATCGAGTTCCGTGCACGTTTAGAGCAAGGTGAAGATTTAGATAGTTTATTACCAGAAGCCTTTGCAACGGTTCGTGAAGCATCTAAGCGTCTATATGGCATGCGTCATTTTGATGTTCAAATGATTGGCGGTATGGTATTGAATGACAGCCAAATTGCAGAGATGCGTACTGGTGAAGGTAAAACACTAACAGCAACATTACCATGTTATTTAAACGCATTAACCGGTAAAGGCGTTCACGTTGTAACTGTGAATGATTACCTTGCAAAACGTGATGCAGAAACAAACCGTGAATTATTTGAATTCCTAGGCATGACCGTTGGTATTAACGTACCAAATATGCCACCTCAAGAGAAAAAACAAGCGTATTTATGCGATATTCTATATGGCACAAATAATGAGTTTGGTTTTGATTACTTACGTGACAACATGGCTTTCCGTGCTGAAGACCGTGTTCAACGTGAACGCTATTTTGCCGTGATCGATGAAGTGGATTCAATCTTAATCGATGAAGCTCGTACCCCTCTTATCATTTCAGGTCCTGCAGAAGATAGCTCAGAACTTTATACTCGAATTAATACATTGATTCCTCAACTTGTTAAACAAGATGAAGAAGACAGTGAAGAATACCGTGGTGAAGGTCACTACACATTAGATGAAAAAGGAAAACAAACTCACTTGACTGAAAATGGCCAAGAGTTTGTTGAGCAATTACTAAAAGATGAAGGCTTAATGGAGGCGGATGATACTTTATATTCTCCTGCCAATATCAGTTTACTTCATCATATTAATGCCGCATTACGTGCGCATGTATTGTTTGAAAAAGACGTAGATTATATTGTAAAAGACGATGAAGTTATTATCGTTGATGAGCATACTGGCCGTACAATGCCAGGGCGTCGTTGGTCTGAAGGTTTACACCAAGCTGTTGAAGCAAAAGAAGGTGTTAAAATTCAGAACGAGAACCAAACTTTAGCATCTATCACTTTCCAAAACTTTTTCCGTTTATACGACAAACTATCAGGTATGACAGGTACAGCGGATACAGAAGCATTTGAATTCCAATCTATTTATGGTCTTGATACGGTAGTAATTCCAACTAACCGTCCAATGACTCGTAATGATATGGGTGATTTAGTCTATATGACAGAGGCAGAAAAATTTGCAGCTATCATTGAAGACATTAAAGGGTGTTCTGAACGTGGTCAGCCAGTATTGGTTGGTACGGTTTCGATTGAAAAATCAGAGCTACTTTCAAATGCATTGAAAAAAGCAAAAATTAAGCACAATGTACTTAATGCGAAATTTCATGAAAAAGAAGCTGAGATTGTTGAAAATGCCGGTACATCAAGTGCAGTAACTATTGCTACTAACATGGCTGGTCGTGGTACGGATATCGTACTTGGCGGTAGCTGGCAGGCAGAACTTGCTAAAATAAACGAGCCGACTGAAGAGCAAATTCAAGCAGCGAAAGCTAAGTGGAAAGAAGCTCACGATGCAGTACTTGCTGCTGGTGGTCTTCATATTATTGGTACAGAGCGTCATGAATCACGTCGTATTGATAATCAATTACGTGGTCGTGCTGGTCGACAAGGTGATGCTGGTTCCTCTCGTTTCTACTTATCAATGGAAGATGCATTGATGCGTATTTTCGCTTCAGATCGTGTGTCTAACATGATGAAGAAGTTAGGTATGGAAGAAGGTGAAGCAATTGAGCATCCATGGGTAACTAAAGCCATTGAAAACGCACAACGTAAGGTTGAAGGTCGTAACTTTGATATTCGTAAACAACTTCTTGAGTATGATGATGTAGCTAATGACCAACGTAAAGTGGTTTATGAGTTACGTGATGAACTAATGAATGTTGATGACATTAGCGACATGATTGCACATAACCGTCAAGATGTACTTGAAGGTCTATTTGGTCAATACATTCCGCCTCAATCTCTAGAAGAGATGTGGGATGTTGAAGGACTAACTACACGTCTACGTGCTGATTTTGATTTAGATATTCCAGTTCAAGAATGGTTAGATAGCGATGATAAACTTCACGAAGATAACTTACGTGAAAAAATTATCGAAACGGCAATTCAAGTATACAAAGACAAAGAAGAGTCTGTTGGCGAATCTGTTCTGCGTAACTTTGAGAAAGCCGTTATGCTACAAACGCTTGATGGTTTATGGAAAGAGCATTTAGCAGCAATGGATCACCTTCGTCAAGGTATTCATTTACGTGGCTATGCTCAGAAGAACCCAAAACAAGAGTACAAGCGTGAGTCTTTTGAGCTATTTGAAGGCCTACTTGATACCTTGAAGTTTGATGTTGTTTCGATTTTAAGTAAAGTGCGTGTACAGCAGCAAGAAGATGTTGAACGTATGGAAGAAAAACGCCTTCAGCAAGCGGAAGCAGCAGCTCGTCGCCAACAATTACAACATCAGAATGCAGAGAGTCAATTAGATGATGGTGAAACATCAGAAGATGGCCATACTCCTGTAGTACGTGATGAACGTAAGGTTGGACGAAATGAGTCATGCCCATGCGGTTCAGGTAAAAAATACAAGCAGTGTCACGGAAAAATCTAGTTGATATAGACTGTTTATAATTAATAGAAAGCCGCTATTTTTAGCGGTTTTTTTATAACTAAAACTTATTGTAGGTAAGATTATTGATGAAACGATTACATATTGTCGCAGCGATTATTTTGAATCCTAAACAGGATAAAGTATTTATTACTAAACGTCCTGATAAAGCACATAAAGGTGGTTTTTGGGAGTTCCCTGGTGGTAAAGTCGAAGCTGAAGAAAGTGCAGAGCAAGCATTAATAAGAGAGCTTAATGAAGAGGTTGGCATTAACTCAACTGAACTTCATTTATTTGAATCTTTATCTCATGATTACCCTGATAAATCGCTTTATTTTGATTTTTTTACTGTAACTCAATTTGATAATCAACCTTATGGGAAAGAAGGCCAAAAAGGCTTGTGGGTATCAATTTCCGAGCTTAAAAAGTATGAGTTTCCAGAAGCGAATATACCTGTATTAAATAAAGTCGTAGAGCAATTTAATTAGTAGTAATCTGGTATCAATAAATAAGCATAAAAAAAGCGATCATGATGATCGCTTTTTTATTACTTTGATTTTTATTAGTATTGATCTTCAGACCAACCATCAGAATCTGACATGTCAGGTGCGCCTGGAATTGATTTTTCTTCATCAGCCCACTCACCGAAATCAATCATTTGACATTTTTTACTGCAGAATGGGCGAAATGGACTTTCTGTATTCCATATAACAGCAGATTGGCAAGTTGGACATTTAACGATAGTTGGTTTAATTATAGGTTGTTCGTTATTTGATTCTGACATGTTTTCCTCAGCAGACAGCAAGCATAAACTCAATGTCTTTTTCACAATTCTTATTGGTTTCGAAAGACATAAAGCGTAACGCAAAACGACTTTTATGCCCAGAGATCATTGGATAAACACCATTACCAATTGGGATTTCTAAACGTAATAGATTCGCATTTTCCATCTCACTTTGCATAAAACCATTGCGTGCAATTTGTGGTTCAAAGCGTGCCGTTTCTCTTGTTAATCGTAACCATAGTGATAATGCATCTGAAAGAGAAAGTAGTTGAGACATCCAATTATGAGTATTTCTGCATCTCACTTCTAAAGGAAGATGTAACCAGTGGTGTAAGGCAGGAAGATCAAAACAACAATCACCACCGGGGATAAAAAAGCGTTGTTTTAATGCAGATAAAAAGCGATCTTCTTTTAAAGAGTGACCAGGACGAGTCGTTTGCATTAAATTATGATGAACTTGACTAATTTGCTCTAATACTGAAAGCAAAGCAGATTGATCAACACCTTCAATATCCATCCAAGCTCGGTATTGTAAACGAAGCTTTTCTAAATCTTTGCCTAAGTCAGCTTTAACTTGAACTTGCTCTAGAATATCGAGCATATTAAAAAGGGAGCTAAAGAAAACTTGGTATTCAAATGGTTGAGTTAAATCTGCAGAATGCCCAAGCTTACGAAATAGAGATTCTATTCGTAAATAAATTCGAGTCCTTTCATTTAAAGGGTGTTCAAATTTTTGCATGCCCAATCCATTCATAGTCGTTATTGATTCTCTTCATTTATCGATTCTTGAGACAATAGCAGATATTTATTATGTAGCAGAGCTATTTCATTGTCCAAGTCATGAATATTGTGATCATTCTTAATAATGTCATCAGCAATGGCTAGTCGCTCTGCTCGTGAAGCTTGTGAAGCGAGGATCGCTTTTACTTGCTCTTGATTTACTTTATCACGATTAACGGTTCGATTAATTTGAGTTTGCTCCAAAACATCAACAACAAGAATGCGATTTGCTAAATATTGCAATTGATTTTCAACTAAAAGAGGAACAACAAGTATTACATACTCTGATTGAGCTAAAGACAGTTGGCGCAGCATCTCTTCTCTAATTAAAGGATGTAGTAGGTCATTGAGCCATTTTTTCTCATCTGGACTTGAGAAAATACGTTGTCGTAATTCTGATCTATTTAAATATCCATTTTCTAATAAAATCGATTTGCCAAAATGTTCGATAATTTTAGTTAATCCAATGGTGTTTGGTTCAACGACTTCACGGGCAATAACATCGGCATCAACAAGGTCTATGTTGTGATTTTTATAAAAGGTATCGGCAACCGTAGTTTTTCCACTGCCAATTCCACCAGTGATCGCGATAACATAACTCATACTGGGAATCCTAAAATCGAGGTAAAGTACCAATGGCTGATTTCATGACCCCATAAAAGGCATATCCAACCAGCAATGGCGAGATACGGACCAAATGGAATGGCTTTATCAAAGCCATTTTTTTGAGCGCGGAGCATTGCTATACCAATAATAGCACCGACAACGGAAGAGAGTAGAACAAGTAAAGGTAATTGTTGCCAGCCAAGCCAAGCCCCAAGAGCGGCTAATAATTTGAAGTCGCCATACCCCATACCTTCTTTACCCGTTATAAGTTTAAAGCCCCAATAGATGGACCATAAGATCAGATAGCCTGCCATCGCACCAATAACAGAATCTATTAAAGAGACTGAACTCCAACCAACTAAAGCGAGATATATTCCGGCCCATAAGAGCGGCAATGTGATCTGGTCAGGAAGCAACATGGTATCAATATCAATGAAGGTAAGAGCAATGAGTACTAGGGTAAATAAAACCGCTGCAATTGCAAAATAAGAGAAGGGCAAGAAATAAGATACGGCGAAACACATAGCGCCAGATAATAGTTCAATAGCTGGGTATCTAAAACTAATTGGGTTACTGCATTGTCGGCATTTACCCTTTAATAATAACCAGCTAATTACGGGAATATTATCGTAGAATTTAATTTGTGTATTACATTTTGGGCAGCGAGAGCGAGGGACACTTAAATTGAATGTTTCTTCTTTTTCAGATGCGTTTTTTTGAGGCTGTAAGTCAGGAAAACAATCGATGCACTCTTTTTTCCATTCTTTTTCCATCATTATCGGTAAGCGATAAATAACAACATTGAGAAAGCTACCCACAAGTAAACCAAAGAGAGTTGCAAAGAGTGGAAAAAGCCAAGGGTAGTAATCAAAAACAGCCATGTAAATGCATCCGATATCATTATAATTTAATGCATTGATTTTATCAGAGTTCATCTACATGAAGTAGATAGGAGCAAGTATTTCCGGATAAAATAGAGTTAAGTTTATCCAATAACATTCATTAAGTTGAAAATAGGAAGATACATAGAGACCACTAGACCACCAATCATGACCCCTAAAAAAAGAATAATAAAGGGCTCAAGGATTTTCCCTAAATTATCGACGGTATTATCAACTTCGTCTTCATAGACAAAAGCAATCTTATTAAGCATGTCATCCAATTGACCTGATTCTTCACCAATCATGACCATTTGCAATACCATCTCAGGAAAGGCTTGAGTGTGTCGCATTGCTAAATAAAGAGGCATTCCTGCGGCAGTGTTTTGTTGTACCGATAGTATAGCTTCTTGGTAGTAAAGATTACCTGCGGTTTTACTCGTGGTTTGTAAGCTATGTAAAATAGGTAACCCTGAGCTAAAACTGGTGGCGAGAGTTCGACTAAATTTCGCAATAGCGGCTTTAGATAATACAGTACCGATAATAGGCAGTTGCAGACTTCGTCGGTTGAGCATAAATCGAAAATGGTAAGATTTCTTTTTTAATAAATGCAGGGATAGAGAAGCAAGCATCAACATTAATAAAATCCAGAATCCATAATTTTGTAAAAAATGGGAAGCATTGACGACTTGTTGAGTAAACCAAGGTAGTGCTGCGCCAAACCCTTTAAAAATGGCTTCAAATTCAGGAATAACAAACATAAGCATTAAAACAGTCACTGCAATAGCGATTAAAAAAACCATCGTAGGGTAGATCATTGCTTTGACTACTTTTGCTCGCAATGCCTCACTTTTTTCTCTGTATTCAGCTAAACGAGCAAATGCATGCGATAAACTCCCGGTCTCTTCTCCTGTCGCCACTAAATCAATATAAAAAGAATCAAAGAGTGAGCAACTGGTAGAGAGTGCTTTTGAAAGTTGGGTTCCAGCCTCTATTGATAAACAGACCTGACCAAGTATGGATTTCATTTCGGCTTTAATATTGTTTTCAGCGATGAGCTGTAATGATTGCACTATGGGTACACCTGCACCAAGCATTGTTGCTAACTGGCGAGTGAAAAGAGTGATGTCTTTTCGTTTAACGGCGTGCTTCATTTTTTCAAAGCTAGAAATCTTACGTTTTTTAATTTTCTTTATTTGAATGCTTTGTTCATTGAGTTTTGCTCTGACTTCGACCTCAGTAAGTGCAAGGATTTTCCCTGATACTTTTTTTCCAGTGCTATTGATTCCACGCCATTGAAAGTTGTGTAGGGTAAGTGTTTTTATTTTAGTTTTTGGTTTTAGCATGAGAGGTTACTTACTTAAGAATTAAAAATAAAGAACACGAGTGAGTTCTTGTAAGCTCGTTGTGCCATCTTCAAGTCGTTTAATGCCGGATGTAACTAGGTTGTCCATACCTTGTTTGATGGCGAGTTGTTCAATTTGTCTTACTGTCGCTCCTTTAAGGATGGCGATTGATAATTCACGCGTAAAGGGCATGACTTCATAAATACCGATACGGCCAGAGTAACCATGAGTACATTCATTACAGCCCTCAAGCCGAGCTTTAAAAATAGTACTTAATAAATCGATACCATATTCTTCTCGTGTTTCTGAACTAAGAGGGTCAACTTCTTTACAGTGAGGGCAAAGTCTTCTCGCTAAGCGTTGGGCGATAATTAAACTAAGGGAAGAGGCAAGGTTGAAGTTTTCTATCCCCATATTACCTAAGCGAACTACGGTTTCTGCTGCTGAATTGGTATGGAGGGTCGAAAGCACTAAGTGCCCAGTTTGTGCCGCTTTTACTGCGATTTCTGCCGTTTCGAGATCTCGAATTTCACCGACCATGACGATGTCTGGATCTTGTCGTAAAAAAGAACGCAGGGCATGGGCGAAAGTAAACCCGATTTTAGGGGAGACTTGTACTTGGTTTACCCCATTAAGATTTATTTCTACCGGATCTTCAGCGGTGGATATGTTTTTTTCTGTGGTATTTAAAATGTTCAAACCAGAATAGAGAGAGACGGTTTTACCACTGCCTGTTGGGCCAGTCATTAATATCATCCCTTGAGGGCGTTTTAATGCGTTAAGATAAAGCTCTTTTTGTTTGTCGTTGTAGCCTAATTTATCAATATCTAAACTTGCGGCACTGCTGTCTAATAAACGTAAAACGATTTTTTCTCCCCATAACGTGGGAAGGGAAGAAACTCGCATATCTATCGATATATCACTGTTCAATTTGAGTTTTATACGACCATCTTGTGGTAAACGACGCTCTGCGATATCAAGTTTAGCCATGATCTTTAAGCGAGCAGAAAGGCGACGACTTAAATGTGAAGAAGGTGAACTGTTCTCTACTAAGATCCCATCACAACGAAAACGGACTCGATAGGTTTCTTCATAAGGCTCAAAATGAATATCAGAGACACCTTTGCGGACGGCTTCTAAAAGAATTTGGTTAATAAAGCGGGTAACTGGGGCATCATCTTGACTAAGATCTTCGGTAGAGGTCATTTCATCAAGTGATACATCAACTAATGAGGCGAGCTCATCTTGAGTGATGTCTTTACGGTGCGACGAATCAGAGGTTGAAATACTGCGTCCATACAGGCGACGTACTGCTGCTTCAAGTTGACCTTGGTCAGCTAAAACGAGAGTAATTTGTTTACCTGTGGTAAAGCGAAAATCATCTTCAACTTGGGCGATGCTTGGATCGCTGACAGCGAGTTGAATATTGCAACCGTCGTTAGAAATAGGCAGCGCTTGGTACTTAGTGATCAGATCGCGTAAGCCCAACTTTTGACAACAATCGGCATAGTCATAGTGGGTAATATTAATGACATCTAAACCAAAGATGTGAGCAAGATGGCTGACGAGTTCGTCAGGGCTGAAAATATGCTCAGCCAAAAGCGCAGAAGGCACGGTGTGTGCCCCTGATTGTACGTGTTCGATAATGGTAATTTCTTGCGCCGAGCTGATGAGTTCAGCCTGACGCAAGATTGAAGCTAGGTTGGTGTGCATTATTCTGCAGTTGTCTTTGTCTTACAGTTTTTAGGAAGTAAATCTTCATTAACGCCGTTTGTATCTGACGCTTTACAGCCCCAAGTACCACTATTATTTCTGGTTAATGAAAAACTTTTTCCGGATATTAAAGAGCTTACACTTGCGCTTGCTGATGTTTTGAATGTAAATGTGATAGCACCACTAGCACCACTAACTCCTGTTCCTTGATCTACAAAGGCTATATCCCCAAGCTGCATGCCTATAGGTGCCCCAAGATCTTCATGAGTACCAACAACTGGAAATTTTCCATTTTCTACTGTATGAGCTTCTACATTAGTTTTTAGGCCTGATAGAGTAATTAAAGCAGAGGCTACTTCAGCTTTAGCTACGTATTTTTGGTATTGAGGAATAGCTACTGCTGACAATACTCCAATCACTGCAACTACAATCATTAATTCAATTAAGGTAAAGCCTTTCTGTCCTTGACGTTGTTTCATTTTTCTCTCCAAGATGAATCAGACTGATTCATGTTTTATTTGATGTGTAAAATAATAAATCGAATAAAAAGAGCGTGCAGAGAGAAAAAGAGAAGGTTCGAGTGAGGCATCACTTTATTATGTTGGCAATGAAATTTTCAAAATCAAATACGATAAACTTCAAGTTATGACATTTTTTAGTTTATGTTTGATCGCAATTCTTAATTTAGAAACAAAGAGTTAATTAACTATATTGAAGTTGTGTAGTGTGGGGTTAGTCAAAGTTATTTATGGGGGATTATGTACAAAGAAATAAAAAAGGCCAACGTAATGTCAGCCTTTTTAATCAGTTAGATAGCGGTTACTTAAAACGCATTGATAAATCCATTGCAGTAAGATGCTTAGTTAGAGCGCCTACAGAGATATAATCAACCCCCGTTTCTGCAAACTCTGCAATCGTATCTAAAGTGACATTACCTGAGTTTTCTAGTGCAGCACGACCTGCATTTAGTTTCACCGCTTCGCGCATCATATCGGTAGTAAAGTTATCTAACATAATAATGTCAGCACCAGCATCAATCGCTTGTTGTAGCTCTTCTAGGCTTTCCGTTTCTACTTCAACAGGTTTACCAGGGTTAAGTTCTTTCGCTGTAGCAATTGCTTTTTCAATACCGCCACAGGCAATAATGTGATTTTCTTTAATTAAGTAAGCATCAAAAACCCCAATACGATGATTAAAACCACCGCCACACGCCACTGCATATTTTAATGCACTGCGTAAACCAGGGATTGTTTTACGAGTATCAAGCAGACGACATTTTGTATGTGCAATTTTTTCAGCATAGGTTGCTGTGATGGTAGAGCAGCCTGATAAAGTTTGAATAAAATTCATTGCATTGCGCTCACCCGTTAACAACGTGCGAGCAGGGCCAGTTAAGGTACAAAGTGTTTGGTTTGGTTCAACCTTATCGCCATCTTCTACATGCCATTCAATAGAGACTGTGCCACCCAGTTGTTTGAATACTTCATCGGCCCACATCTTCCCACAAAACACACCATGTTCACGCGTGATGATTGTTGCAACAGATTGCGTTTCTTCTGCGATTAAGCTTGCGGTAATGTCCGTACTTACATCGAGAGTTCCACCTAAATCTTCACGTAACGTATCTGAAACGGCACGAGTAATTTCGGTTGGAAGCTGTTGTTTTAAATATTCAAGACGAGAGGCGCTGTCATGGGTTTTGATCATGGTGAGGTCCATTGAATTATTTGAAATAGATTTATGGTGACAATAATACTCGCGCTAGAGCAGAATTTCATCATAAGATACATACAAGTTGCATAAGTTACTTTAATTGACATAGGAATAGATGATGAAATTCACTTTATCAACAGATCATTGGCTTAATGAAGCAAAGCACGTGGTATCACCATTTTATGATGATCGTCCTGATGATAAAGATATCTCTTTACTTGTGGTGCATAACATCAGTCTACCGCCAGGACAATTTGGTGGTTCTTATATTGAACAGTTATTTACGGGCACATTAAATCCAGATGAACATCCATTCTTTAAAGTGATCCACCAATTTCGAGTATCGGCGCATTGCTTGATCCGACGTGATGGTTCAGTTGTGCAATTTGTTCCTTTTAACGCAAGAGCTTGGCATGCAGGGGAATCATCCTTTGCAGGACGTACGCGATGCAATGACTATAGTATCGGAATTGAGTTGGAAGGGACTGATTTTACTGCTTATACTCAAAAACAATATGATAGTTTAGCTGTTGTAACAAACGTGCTACAAGACGCTTACCCATTGATTGTTGATAAGCGTATCACTGGTCATCAGTACATTGCCCCGCTAAGGAAAACAGATCCGGGGTTATCATTTCACTGGGAAAAGTTCCATAAGTTAAGGAAATAGAAGAGGTTAGCCTTAAAATTTATGTGCTTTGATTTCTTAATTTTGGCACATTAATCTCTGCTTATAGATTGAATTGGTCAGACCAATTGTTTTTATTGTGTGAGCGTATTGTTAATTAACAATGTAAATCAACTCCATTCCATGATTCAAATCAACTTTTATCTAGACAAATTCCCTTTTTTCATGATAACTTGCACCTCAAATAAAATTGGTATTACCAATTATTTAAAGTGACGAATGACTCACGGTAATGTGGGAAGTAATCAACTTAAATTAGGTTGAGCTACGATGACATATCAAAGGATACGTCAGCCAAAGTTGTCCGATGTAATCGAGCAAGAGCTTGAACGGCTGATTTTAGAAGGAACCCTTTCTCCAGGGCAAAAGTTGCCAGCAGAAAGAGAGTTAGCAAAACAGTTTGATGTTTCTCGTCCTTCGGTACGAGAAGCAATACAACGTTTAGAGGCGAAGCATTTATTAACTCGCCGCCAAGGTGGTGGAACATTTGTTAATAAGGGACTGTGGCAAAGTTTCTCAGAGCCGTTGTTAGATTTACTAGCAACTCACCCTGAAACACAGTTTGATTTACTTGAATCACGCCATGCGTTAGAAGGTATCTCTGCCTATTACGCCGCTTTACGTGGTAATGAAGAAGATTTTAAACGGATTAAAGAGTCACATAAGTTAATCCAACAAGCACAACAAGATGGTGATTTAAAAGCAGAAGCGTCTGCGGTTATGCATTGTCTTATTACGGTCACTGAATCGGCGCACAATGTGGTATTACTTCACATGGTTCGTAGTTTAGAACCTTTGCTTGAACAAAACGTATTACAAAATTTTACTTTATTAAATCGTCGCGAAGCGGTGGTGAAAAAAGTAAGAGAGCATAGAGCTGAGATTGTAGAGGCGATAGTGTCAGGAAGGCCTGAAGAGGCGCGTTTGGCATCACACTCACATCTTGCTTATATTGAAGAAACATTGTTGGAATTGACAAAAGAAGAGAGCCGCCGAGAGTGCTCGCTTCGTCGAATTCAACAAAGTAATGATATGAATTAATTCGATTCATATCATTGTCACCCTATTTGAACCAACAAATAAAAGGATAGCTCGCATGTCTGACATGAAGCATGACGTTGATGCACTAGAAACTCAAGATTGGTTAGAAGCTCTTGAGTCAGTTGTACGTGAAGAGGGTGTTGAACGCGCCCAGTATCTATTAGAGCAAGTTCTTGATAAAGCTCGTTTAGATGGTGTTGATATGCCAACTGGCATCAATACTAACTACATCAATACCATCCCTGTAACGCAAGAACCTGCGTACCCTGGTGATGTTACTCTTGAGCGTCGTATCCGTTCAATTATTCGTTGGAACGCAATCATGATCGTTCTACGTGCTTCGAAGAAAGATTTGGATCTAGGTGGCCACATGGCGTCTTACCAATCTGCAGCTGCATTTTACGAAGTATGTTTCAACCATTTCTTCCGTGCTCCAAATGAGACGGACGGTGGTGATTTAGTTTATTACCAAGGTCATATCTCTCCTGGTATCTACTCTCGTGCTTTCGTTGAAGGTCGTTTAACTGAAGAGCAACTAGATAACTTCCGTCAAGAAGTTGATGGTAAAGGTATTCCTTCTTACCCACACCCTAAACTGATGCCTGAATTCTGGCAGTTCCCTACAGTATCTATGGGTCTTGGTCCTATTTCTGCTATCTATCAAGCGCGCTTCCTTAAGTACCTTGAAGGCCGTGGCATGAAAGAGACTGGCGCTCAGCGTGTATATGCTTTCCTAGGTGATGGTGAGATGGATGAGCCAGAATCACGCGGTGCGATCTCTTTCGCTGCTCGTGAAAAACTGGATAACCTATGTTTCCTAATTAACTGTAACCTACAGCGTCTAGATGGCCCTGTTATGGGTAACGGTAGCATCATTCAAGAACTAGAAGGCCTATTTAAAGGTGCTGGCTGGAACGTTGTTAAAGTTATTTGGGGTAGCAACTGGGATTCACTACTTGCTAAAGACACGACTGGTAAACTTCTTCAGTTAATGAACGAAACTATCGACGGTGACTACCAAACATTCAAATCTAAAGATGGCGCTTACGTTCGTGAGAACTTCTTTGGTAAATACCCTGAGACTGCAGCGCTTGTTGCTGATATGACTGATGACGAAATCTTCGCTCTTAAGCGTGGTGGTCATGATTCATCTAAACTGTTCGCAGCATTTAACAATGCAAAAGAAACAGGCGGTAAGCCAACAGTGATCCTAGCTAAAACTGTTAAAGGTTACGGCATGGGTGATGCAGCTGAAGGCAAGAACATTGCACACGGTGTTAAGAAAATGGACATGACTCATGTTCAACACCTACGTGATCGTTTAGGTCTAGAAGACATCCTTTCTGATGAGAAAATTAAAGAGCTTCCTTACCTTAAATTGGAAGAAGGTTCTGCTGAGTACAATTATTTACACGCACGTCGTGATGCGCTACACGGTTACACACCTAAGCGTCTGCCTAAGTTTACTCAAGAATTCAAAGTGCCAGAGCTTGATGCATTTGCTCCTCTATTAGGTGAGCAGAAGCGTGATATCTCAACAACGATGGCTTACGTACGTACACTAAATATCTTACTTAAAGATAAGAACATTGGTAAGAATATCGTTCCTATCATTTGTGATGAAGCACGTACATTCGGTATGGAAGGTCTATTCCGTCAGGTTGGTATCTACAACCCACACGGTCAAGATTACACTCCTGAAGATAAAGGCATTGTTTCTTACTACAAAGAAGCAACTTCTGGTCAAGTTCTTCAAGAAGGTATTAATGAGCTAGGTTCAATGGCATCTTGGGTTGCTGCTGCAACATCATACAGCACCAACGATCTTCCAATGATCCCATTCTACATCTACTACTCAATGTTTGGTTTCCAACGTATTGGTGACATGGCATGGTTAGCGGGTGACCAACAAGCACGTGGTTTCCTATTAGGTGCTACTGCAGGTCGTACAACGCTAAACGGTGAAGGTCTACAACACGAAGATGGTCACTCACACATCATGGCAAACACAGTTCCTAACTGTATTTCTTATGACCCAACGTTTGCTTACGAGCTAGCGGTAATCATGCAAGACGGTATTCGTCGCATGTACGGTGAGAACCAAGAAAACGTTTACTACTACCTAACAGTAATGAACGAAAACTACGCAATGCCAGCGATGCCAGAAGGCGCTGAAGAAGGCATCCGTAAAGGTATCTACAAGCTTGAGTCTCATGCTGGTTCTAAAGCTAAAGTTCAGTTAATGAGCTCTGGTACGATCATGAACGAAGTACGCAAAGCTGCACAGATCCTAAGTGAAGACTATGGCGTAGCGTCTGATATCTTCTCTGTAACATCGTTCAACGAGCTAACTCGTGATGGTCAAGATGCAGAGCGCTACAACATGCTACACCCAGAAGCAGAAGCGAAAGTACCGTACATCACAACTGTTCTTGGTAACGAACCAGCAATCGCTGCGACAGATTACATGAAGAACTATGCTGAGCAAGTACGTGCATTTATGCCAACTGAATCATACAAAGTACTTGGTACTGATGGCTTTGGTCGTTCAGACAGCCGTGAGAACCTACGTCGTCACTTCGAAGTTAACGCAGGCTACGTAGTTGTTGCTGCTCTAACTGAACTTGTGAAACGTGGTGATATTGAGAAATCTGTTGTTGCAGAAGCAATTGCTAAATTCAATATCGATACTGAAAAAACTAACCCGCAATACGCATAAGGTAGAAAACAATGACAATCGAAATTAATGTACCTGATATCGGTGCAGATGAGGTTGAAGTAACTGAGATTCTAGTTAAGGTCGGTGACCGAGTTGAAGAAGAGCAGTCACTGATCACTGTTGAAGGCGATAAAGCTTCAATGGAAGTTCCTGCGTCTCAAGCGGGTATCGTTAAAGAAATTAAAATTTCTGAAGGCGATTCAGTAACAACTGGTTCTCTAATTATGATCTTTGAAGCTGAGGGTGCTGCTGCACCTGCTGCACCTGCTGCACCTGCAGCTCCAGTAGCTGCTCCTGCTGCGGCATCTGTTGCTGAGCTTAAAGAAGTTCATGTTCCAGATATTGGTGGTGATGAAGTTGAAGTAACTGAAATCATGGTTGCTATTGGCGACACAGTAGAAGAAGAGCAATCTCTTTTAACTGTTGAAGGCGACAAAGCATCGATGGAAGTTCCTGCACCATTCGCTGGTACAGTTAAAGAAATCAAAATCGCTGCTGGTGATTCAGTGTCAACTGGCTCTCTAGTTATGATCTTTGAAGTTGCAGGTTCTGCTCCAGCAGCTGCTCCTCAAGCGGCAGCAGCAGCACCAGTTGCAGCGGCTCCAGCAGTCTCTGCTGAGAAAGAAGTTCATGTTCCAGATATCGGCGGTGATGAAGTTGAAGTAACTGAAATCATGGTAGCGGTTGGCGATACAGTAGAAGAAGAGCAATCTTTAATTACTGTTGAAGGCGACAAAGCATCGATGGAAGTTCCTGCTCCTTTTGCTGGTACTATCAAAGAGATTAAGATTGCAGCTGGCGATACAGTATCAACTGGATCTCTAATCATGACATTTGTTGTTGAAGGCGCAGCACCAGTTGCAGCACAAACGACAGCAGCACCAGTTGCACAAGCAGCTCCAGCACCAGTTGCAGCGGCTTCTGCTCCAGCAGCTACAGGTGAATTTGAAGCAAACAACGAATATGCACATGCATCTCCAGTTGTTCGTCGTCTTGCTCGTGAGTTTGGTGTAAACCTTGCTAAAGTTAAAGGTACTGGCCGTAAAGACCGTATCCTAAAAGAAGATGTTCAAAGCTTTGTTAAAGATGCACTTAAGCGTCTTGAATCTGGTGCTACTGCATCAGCTAAAGGCGGTGACGGTTCAGCTCTTGGTCTACTTCCATGGCCAAAAATTGACTTCAGCAAGTTTGGTGAAACAGAAGTTAAGAAACTTTCTAAGATTAAGAAAATTTCTGGTGCTAACCTACATCGTAACTGGGTAATGATCCCGCACGTTACACAGTGGGATAATGCTGATATCACAGAGCTTGAAGCATTCCGTAAAGAGCAGAATGCAATCGAAGCGAAAAATGATACTGGTATGAAGATCACGCCACTTGTGTTCATCATGAAAGCAGTAGCGAAAGCACTTGAAGCATTCCCATCGTTTAACTCTTCTTTATCTGATGATGGCGAAAGCATTATCCTTAAGAAGTACGTAAACGTAGGTATCGCTGTTGATACGCCAAACGGTCTTGTTGTTCCTGTATTTAAAGACGTGAACAAAAAAGGCATTTACGAGCTATCTGAAGAGCTAATGGCTATTTCTAAGAAAGCACGTGCTGGTAAATTAATGGCTTCTGATATGCAAGGTGGTTGTTTCACAATCTCAAGCCTTGGCGGTATCGGTGGTACAGCATTTACACCAATCGTAAATGCACCAGAAGTAGGTATCCTAGGGGTATCTAAATCTGAAATTAAACCAGTTTGGAATGGCAAAGAGTTCGCTCCACGCCTACAGCTTCCTCTGTCTCTATCTTACGATCACCGTGTGATTGATGGTGCAGAAGGTGCTCGTTTCATTACTTTCTTAAACAGTGCATTATCAGACATTCGTCGCTTAGTACTGTAATTAGCGGTAATTGAAATAAACAATAAGGTGGCAAATAAGCCGCCTTATTGCTTCATAAATTGAAGGTTAACTTCAGTTTTTAGAATTAAATACAATTTACGGATCTTAATACTTTCTATAGGAAGTGTATTAACCTGAATTGTTGTCTAGCTCACAGGCTAACCCCATCTTGCTTTCACACTGTTAACATATATGTAAAATAAAGTCAGTCTGAAAACAATACTAGAACATCGGTCAGCCTGTTAGGGAAATGACTATAACGAGGTCAAAATGAGCAAAGAAATTAAAGCCCAAGTTGTGGTACTTGGTGCCGGTCCTGCTGGTTACTCTGCAGCATTCCGTTGTGCAGATTTAGGTTTAGAAACAGTTATCGTTGAACGTTACAACACACTTGGTGGTGTATGTTTAAACGTTGGTTGTATCCCATCAAAAGCATTACTTCACGTAGCTAAAGTTATTGAAGAAGCAAAAGCGATGGCAGATCACGGCATCGTATTTGGTGAGCCTCAAACGGACATCGATAAGATCCGTTTATGGAAAGAAAAAGTAGTTACTCAACTGACTGGCGGTCTTGGCGGTATGGCTAAGATGCGTAAAGTAACAGTAGTTAATGGTCTTGGTAAATTTACTGGCGCTAACACTATTGAAGTAACTGGTGAAGATGGCAATACAACAATCAATTTTGATAATGCGATTGTTGCTGCGGGTTCTCGTCCAATTAAACTGCCGTTCATTCCTCATGAAGACCCACGTATTTGGGATTCAACGGATGCACTTGAGCTTAAAGAAGTTCCTAAGAAACTGCTTATCATGGGTGGTGGTATCATCGGCCTAGAAATGGGTACGGTTTATCACGCGCTGGGTTCTCAAGTTGACGTTGTTGAGATGTTTGACCAAGTAATCCCTGCTGCAGATAAAGATATCGTTAAAGTTTATACTAAGCGTATTAAAAACAAGTTTAACCTAATGCTTGAAACGAAAGTGACAGCAGTTGAAGCGAAAGAAGATGGTATCTACGTTTCAATGGAAGGCAAAAAAGCACCAGCAGAAGCTGAGCGCTATGATGCTGTTCTTGTTGCAATCGGTCGTGTTCCAAACGGTAGTTTACTAGACGCTGAGAAAGCGGGTGTTGCTGTTGATGAACGTGGTTTCATTAATGTTGATAAGCAAATGCGTACTAACGTACCTCATATTCACGCTATTGGTGATATCGTAGGTCAACCTATGCTTGCTCACAAAGGTGTGCATGAAGGTCATGTAGCTGCTGAAGTTATTTCTGGTAAGAAGCACTACTTCGACCCTAAAGTAATTCCTTCAATTGCTTATACTGAGCCAGAAGTCGCTTGGGTTGGTAAAACAGAGAAAGAAGCAAAAGCTGAAGGTATTAATTACGAAGCTGCAAGCTTCCCTTGGGCTGCATCAGGTCGTGCAATCGCTTCAGATTGTGCTGATGGTCTAACTAAGCTTCTTTTTGATAAAGACACTAACCGTGTTATCGGTGGTGCAATAGTTGGTACTAATGCTGGTGAACTTCTTGGCGAAATCGGCCTTGCAATTGAGATGGGTTGTGACGCTGAAGATATCGCATTAACTATCCACGCTCACCCAACATTGCATGAATCAATTGGTATGGCTGCTGAAATTTATGAAGGTTCTATTACTGACCTTCCAAATGCAAAAGCAGTGAAGAGAAAAAAATAATTTTCTCTCAAACCATTAGAGTTTAAATATAAAAAAACCGCTGATTAATCAGCGGTTTTTTATTATCTACTTTCTGAGTTCTGAATATTATTTATAAATACACAGCATATTTAAGAAGCAGTTAGCCGTATCTTCAAGCTCTTCAGCGGTGTGCTTACGGTTTGCTTGAATAAATACGGTATAACAGATGCCGTGAAGCATTTTTGTTAAATTCTCAGGCGTATGATCATTACATACTTCATTGCGTTCAATGCCTTCAGCAAACATAGTACGAATGATCTTTTGATTATTCACCTGCGTGCTCAAGAAAAGAGGCCATACTTCTTCGCGAGTGGAAGTGCTCCATTCAAACCAAACTTTAATCCACTTATTATCAGATTGAACAGTATCAATAATGTTCATTAATAATGTGCTAAGGTTTGAACGAACATCAACATCAAGAGAAATTGAGTCTTTAACGAATTGATGGAATTGTTCTTCTACTTTATTTAATACATCATCAACAAGATCTTCTCTTGTCGGGAAATAATTAAATACCGTTGCTACTGATACTTGCGCTATTTCAGCAACATCAGCATGGCCGCCACGACCAATACCACGTTGTGAAAATACTTCAATTGCAATATCAAGTAGTTGTTCTTTACGCTTTTCTGGAGACAGCCTTGTTCTAGGCCTTTTTTGGATCGTATCCATTTTATTATATCCTTGCCAACAAATTATTATTTTATATAGGGTTTTATTATTATTATGCTCAATAACTTTACATAAGGCTGCTTATATATTCAACAAATATTCACCTTATCAATTAAAAATATGACGAACTTAAAGGTTATTTATAAAAAATTGCAATGGTTTACCGTATTAATCGTTTGGATTTTAATTGATTTTATAAAATGAGCCGATTAATCACAAAGTGGTATGAAAAACTTTTGTAATTCGACACATGTCATTCGTGGTTTTGTTGTAAACTATATAGGTCTAAATCCTACCGAGGGTAGGTTCAACGAATAAGTGAGATGGTATGAAACATACAGTAGAAGTGATGATCTCTGAACAAGAGGTAAGTCAGCGAGTTAAAGAATTAGGCCAACAAATATCTGAGCATTATAAAGAATCAGAAGGCCTAGTAATGGTTGGTTTATTACGTGGTTCATTTGTATTTATGGCCGACTTAGCTCGTGCTATTGAAGCGCCGATGACGGTTGATTTCATGACTGCATCAAGCTATGGCAATAGTATGGAAAGCACTCGTGATGTTCGAATCTTAAAAGATCTTGATGATGACATTAAAGGTAAAGATGTTTTATTAGTTGAGGATATTATTGATACAGGTAATACCTTGAGTAAAGTATGCGAGATCTTATCTATTCGTGAGCCAAACTCGATTGCTATTTGTACTTTACTTGATAAACCTTCTCGTCGTGAAGTTGATGTTAAAGTTGATTGGATTGGCTTTTCTATTCCGGATGAATTTGTTGTTGGTGTCGGTATCGACTATGCACAGAAATACCGTAATTTACCTTATATTGGTAAAGTAGTACCTCAATAATAAATATTGGATATAATTAAACAAATTATTAAAGGCGGGGGATACATCAGTATTTTCCGTTTTTTTATTATCTATAGAACTGCTGATTATAATATATAGCTAAAAATAGGGCGGTTTGGATATATACAAAATATTTACTAAGTAAATAACCAAGTCAATTCAATATATCAGTGTGTTTATTTTGTTTTATTTTTGTTGATGATTTGTGCTTGATTATTAATCGCTAGCGGTTACAATTTAACCGTAAATCAAATTTACAACTTACCTATTTATAGAATTAATTTTAAGTTTTAGGAGGTCAACATGACAGTTATTCATTCATACAAAATGTGTTGCGCCACCATTACATCGTTTACGCCTGTTAACGATCTAACTTTATAATTAATTCGTAACCTTCTTGGCTGCGAATATTGCGGCTATCTAAGAAGGTATATTCCTATCTTGTTTATTTTAGTCGCGTTATTTCTAGCTATATTTTGGAGAAATATTATGCGTCATTCATTATATCTACATTTAGCTACTTTATTAATTAAAGCCGATTTTGCACGAGAAGAGCGCGAATGGAAGCGAAGAATTCGTAAGGTTCAATATGAAATCCCATGGGGAAATGAATACCTTTTAAAAGACATAGGTTTACATGTTGATGGCCGAACAATTAGTGATCTTGAAGTTCCTGAAATTAAAGCTGAACGTCAAGTTCGTCATCTTCGTCGACTCATACGTTTGCGAATAACAACGTAATAAAAAGCCAGAGAAAGAAGATGTGAATACTTTCTCTGGCTAAATTTCTTGGTGATAAAGGACGAGTTGATTCGTTTTTTATCACCCATTATTCACATGAGTGATTACAGACATTGCTGCTTGGTAGGATATCTCTAATGACTCACGACTATGGCCTTTAACTCCAAGGTCATTTAGGACACCATCACCCATACCATATACAACTCCGTGCACCTGAACGTCTTGACCTCGTTCCCAGGCAGTTTGCATGACGGTTGAATTACCTACGTTATAAACTTGCTCTGCAACATTTATTTCGCACAATTTATCACCCCATTTTTCTCGAGGGATTTGACCAAATACGGTTCGATGTTTTAGATATAAATCTCTAATGTGAAGTAACCAGTTATTGATTAATCCTAACGGTGGATTTTCGATAGCAGCATTAACACCGCCACATCCATAATGACCACAAACAATGATGTGTTTTATTTTTAATACATCGACAGCATATTGCAATACGGATAAGCAGTTTAGATCGGTATGAATTACTTGGTTCGCTACATTACGGTGGACAAATAACTCTCCTGAGTGAAGTCCTGTTAAACGCTCTGCAGGAACTCTACTATCTGAGCAACCAATCCATAGGAACCCTGGATTTTGTCCTTCCTCAAGTTGGGCAAAATATTCTGGACGCCCAGCTTTAATTGATTTCGCCCATTTAGAATTGTTTTCAAAAAGCTCTTTGATCTCTGGCATTTTAAATTTTTCATCCCTTAAATACATAAGAAGAAGGGGTTTTACCTAAACTTCTTTCTGTTAAAAACGTCAACAGGTTTATTTACTATACACAATGTTACAATTTCAATCTGCTAAAAAGTTACTCTAAAAGCACTCATCTGAGGAGTAGAAGCTTGAAATAAGGCGCTTTATGGTGAGTATTAGATAAATAGGACATAAGGAAACGTGAATGGTTCTAATTAACTATTATGAGAGGTAAGTTACATTTGTTAAATTAAGCATCTTATCTTTGAGTTCATTATTTATTGCAGGGAGTGATTTGTGTTTGGGCAACGATTTGAAAATATAAATCTAAAAGGTGATCTGTTTGGTGGTGTTACAACGGCTATCATTTCATTACCATTAGCGCTGGCATTTGGTGTTGCTTCAGGAGCAGGAGCTGAGGCGGGTCTCTGGGGCGCAATAATGGTCGGTTTTTTTGCGTCCTTATTCGGTGGGTCTTCAACATTGATCTCTGAACCTACCGGGCCAATGACCGTTATTATGACTGCTGTATTAACCAGTATGGTTGCAAAGTATCCAGAGTCAGGCATTGCAATGACTTTTACTGTAGTAATGATGGCAGGTGCTTTTCAAATATTATTGGGGACATTAAAACTAGGTAAGTACATTACATTAATGCCCTATAGCGTTATCTCTGGGTTTATGTCTGGCATTGGTATTATTTTAATTATCTTGCAGCTCTCTCCGTTATTAGGTCATGCAGCTCCGGCTGGTGGTGTTCTTGGCACTCTTGGTGCCTTACCTGAAACATTAAGTCATTTAGATATAAAAGAGCTGTTTCTTGGCTTATTAACGCTTGTGGTTTTATTTCTTTTCCCAGAAAAGTATAGGAAGTTTGTTCCTGCACAGCTAGTTGCTTTAGTTGCTGTGACTCTTATCTCAATCATTATTTTTGATATGGATTCTATTCGCCGTATTGGTGAAATACCTGCCGGTTTGCCTTCTATTGTTATTCCCACAATTAATAGTGATATGTTTATGACCATGGTGATTGATGCACTTGTTTTGGGAACATTAGGGTGTATTGATACATTGCTAACCGCAGTTATAGGAGATTCTTTAACTCGTAAAGAGCATGATTCTGATAAAGAATTACGAGGCCAAGGTTTAGCTAATATGATCTCTGGGCTATTTGGGGCTTTACCGGGGGCTGGTGCAACAATGGGAACGGTAACGAATATTCAAGTTGGCGCTCGCTCTCCATTATCTGGCGTATTTAGAGCTGCAGTACTGGCTTTAGTCGTATTAGTCGCTGGTGGGTTAACAGAACCGATTCCAATGACGGTATTGGCAGGTATTGCTGTTTATGTTGGTTTTAATATTCTTGATTGGAGTTTTATTCAACGAGCTCATAAAGTCAGTTTTGCGGGCATGGCGATCATGTATGGCGTAATGCTATTGACTGTATTTGTTGATTTGATTGTGGCTGTTGGTCTTGGTGTTTTTATTTCAAACATCATCATTATCGAAAGGTTGAGTCGTGAACAAGCAAGACAAGTTAAAGCGATTAGTGATGCCGATGAAGACGATGTGCCTCTAACAGATAGTGAAAGAGCGCTGCTTGATAAGGCAAACGGAAAAGTATTGTTCTTTTATCTATCAGGTCCAATGATCTTTAGTGTATCAAAGGCGATTTCACGTCAACATAGTAGTATTTCTGACTATGAGGTGATGATCTTAGATTTAACTGATGTGCCGATGATTGATGTTACTGTTGGTTTAGCCTTAGAGAATGCAATTAAAGATGCGTTGGATACAGATTGCCAAGTGTACTTACTATGTCCTAATGAGAATACGAGAATGCAGTTAGAAAAATTCCATATATTAGATTTAATTCCGGAGCAAAAAACCTATTCTTTCCGTTATGAAGCTCTCAAGTCTGCGGTAAAGCAAGTCTCACCCATTATGAACTAAGCTTGTATATTAAATCTTAAAAATGGCTGAATATTATATTCAGCCATTTTTATTTATACGATTTATTTTTGATGCTTGGGTGTGTTTAACATTAGATTGCTTTGATTAATCGTAAGCATGCAATTGCATTCATCGTAATTCAACGATAAGCTAGGTATATTAATAGATGCTAATCTAAGTGATGGGTAAAATATGTACGCATTAGAAATAGAACAATTACGTAAAACCTACGCCGATGGTTTTGAAGCGTTAAAAGGCATAGATCTAACAGTTAAGAACGGTGACTTCTATGCATTGCTAGGCCCAAATGGAGCGGGTAAGTCAACGACTATTGGGGTTATTAGTTCACTTGTGAATAAAACCTCTGGCCGAGTTAAGGTGTTTGGTTATGACATTGATACTCATTTGGTTCAAGCAAAACAACAGATTGGATTAGTGCCTCAAGAATTTAATTTTAATCCATTTGAAACAGTACAACAGATAGTTATACAACAAGCTGGTTATTACGGTGTGTCTCGCTCTCTTGCTAAAGAAAGAGCAAAAAAATACTTATCTCAGCTTGATCTTTGGGATAAAAAAGATGATCGTGCGCGTAATTTATCTGGTGGTATGAAACGTCGATTAATGATTGCTCGTGCATTAATGCATGAGCCTAAATTACTTATTCTTGATGAACCAACCGCTGGTGTTGATATTGAACTGCGTCGTTCTATGTGGGAGTTTTTAAAGCAAATTAATGAACAAGGCGTTACGATTATCCTGACAACGCATTACCTTGAAGAAGCTGAAATGCTGTGTCGTAATATCGGTATTATTAATAAGGGGGAGGTGATTGAAAATACCTCGATGAAATCGCTACTTAATAAACTTCAAGTGGAAACCTTTATTTTAGATTTGGCAGAAGGTAGCCCTATCCCTCAACTGGAGGGGGCTAAAGTATCAAGCAGTAAAGAAGGCTCGATAGAGGTAGAAATCGATAAATCTCAAGGATTGAATTACCTTTTTGAGCAATTGAATCATCAAGGTGTCAATGTACTTTCTATGAGAAATAAAGCGAATCGATTAGAAGAATTGTTCGTAAGCATTGTTCGTAATGGAGAAGCTAAATAATGATGAATCTATATTGGACGGCATTCAAAAGCCTTATATCTAAAGAGATAAATCGATTCACTCGAATTTGGGTCCAAACACTAGTACCACCAGCAATTACCATGACGTTATATTTTATCATTTTTGGTAATTTGATTGGCTCGCGTATTGGTGAAATGAGTGGCTTTAGTTATATGGAATATATTGTTCCAGGTTTGATCATGATGTCAGTTATCACTAACTCTTACTCGAATGTTGCTTCTTCTTTCTTTAGTGCTAAGTTCCAAAAAAACATAGAGGAGTTACTTGTTGCTCCTGTGCCTAATTACATCATTATTGCAGGATTTGTTGGCGGTGGTGTTGTGCGTGGGCTATTGGTTGGTGCCTTAGTGACTTGTGTATCCTTGTTTTTTGTTGATATTCAAATTGCTCATCTTGGTGTGATAATGCTAACGGTATTAATGACATCAATTGTGTTCTCTTTAGGTGGATTAATTAATGCTGTTTTTGCGAGAACATTTGATGATATTAGTATTATCCCTACCTTTATTCTAACGCCATTAACATATTTGGGTGGTGTATTTTACTCAATCAATTTATTGCCTGAGTTTTGGCAAGGAGTATCAAAGTTAAACCCAATTGTTTATATGGTGAACGCTTTCCGTTATGGATTTTTAGGTGTATCGGATGTGGGTATCGGAACTGCTTTTGCTGTGTTATCGATTTTTATTCTTGCTTTGTACGCCATTGCTTTGCGTTTAATATCAAAGGGAACCGGTTTAAGAAGCTAGGGATATGTTTTAAAAAAGGGCTGATGATTCATAATCATCAGCCCTTTTAATATGGTAGTAGAATCAGAGTTATTCTTCTGTTTCTTCTTCACTTGGTGCAATATACAGTTCAACAACTAAGTTATCTATTAATCGAACTTGACCAAGAAATGCCGCCATTAAGATGACAGCTTGAGTCGTTTCTTCTGTTGGTTCTTGCAGTGTTCTTGCATCACGAATAAATATTTCGTCTGGCAGTAGATCTGCTGCTCGCAATTGATCATTTGCATCTTCAATTAGTGAAGCGTAATCATTACGACCACCGCGCATTTGACTGCTGATCCAACGCATAGTACGAGCTAAAACAGGTGCTCGTTGACGTTCATTTAATGTCAGAAGATTATTGCGAGAGCTCATGGCTAAGCTATCCATTTCACGAACAGTCGCGACTCCAACGATATCTATATCTAAAGCCATATCAATAACCATTTGACGTATAAGCGCTAATTGTTGAAAGTCTTTTTCACCAAAGCAAGCAACGTCAGGTTGAACGATATTAAACAACTTATTTACAACGGTAGAAACGCCTTTAAAGTGCCCAGGACGCGAAGCTCCCTCCAAGATCGTTGAGATAAAAGGAACATCAACCGTTGTTTGCTTATCTAACCCTTCTGGATACATGATTTCAGGTGTAGGAGTAAAAACTAAATCTACTTTTTCAGCCGTTAGTTTTTCTACGTCGTCATCCAGAGTGCGAGGATAGTTAGTTAAATCATCAACATTGTTAAATTGCATTGGGTTAACAAAAATACTTGTAACAACAATATCTGCGTGTTCGCGTGCTGTGCGAACTAGCGTAAGATGACCTTCATGCAGATTGCCCATGGTAGGAACAAAAGCAATACGCTTGCCTTCGCGTTTCCACGCTTTAATCTGCTCACGTAATGGCAGAATTTCAGAAAAAATGTCCATTACGTTCCTTAATTAAATGTATGTTCAGCAGCAGGGAATAAACCTTGCTCAACATCTTGAATGTATTTAGTTACCGCAGTGCACATATCACCCGTTTCAGCTAAGAAGTTCTTAGAGAATTTAGGCATGTAGTTCGCAGAGATACCAAACATATCGTGCATAACTAAGATTTGACCATCGGTGCTATTTCCTGCACCAATCCCAATTACTGGCACTCTACATGCTTTTGTGATGCGCTCAGCAAGCGAAGCTGGAACACACTCAAGTAAAATAATTTGAGCCCCTGCTTTTTCAAGCGTTAATGCATCTTTTACCATTTGATCTGCTTTTTCTTGATCACGACCTTGGATTTTAAAACCACCAAAAATGTTCACTGATTGAGGTGTTAAACCAAGATGTGCACAAACAGGTACTGCGCGTTCAGCAAGGATACTTATTGTTTCCGCTATCCATTCACCACCTTCAATTTTTACCATGTTAGCGCCGGCTTGCATTAATTTAGCAGCATTCTTACAGGCTTGTTGAGGGGTTGCGTAGCTCATGAATGGCATATCAGCCATAACTAAGCTATTTGGGCTCCCTGCGCGGACACAGCGAGTATGGTAAGCGATCTCTTCGGTTGTTACTGGCAATGTGTCACTTTTACCTTGTAATACCATTCCTAATGAATCTCCAACTAATAAAACAGGCATTTCTTGCTGTTCAAATAATTGAGAGAAGCTAGCATCGTAAGCGGTTACTGTTGCAAACTTACGACCTTCTTGCTTCCATTTCATTAAGTCATTAATAGAGATTTTTTTCATTAAACATCCTTACTAGAAGCGATTACGCTTTCCAGATAGTTAAGCCATTTCTCTCTACTTGTGTAAGCAGTTGAGAAAGCATGGTTCCATCAGGAAAGGTTAAATCGTTATAAATTTCTGCGAGCGGATAAAGAACAAACTCACGTTCTTTCATGCCGTAATGAGGCACAGTCAATCGCTCATTGTCGATCGTTTGATCGCCAAATAAAATAATATCGAGATCGAGGGTTCTTGGTCCCCAACGTTCATCTTTACGAACACGACCTTGCTCAAGCTCAATCTTTTGAGTGAGGTCAAGTAGGTCAAGTGGTTCAAGGTTTGTTTCAAGTTCAACAACAGCATTAATGTAATCTGGTTGATCTTGAGGGCCCATTGGAGAGCTACTGTAAAGTGAAGAAGTTGCTGTCACTTTAGAGTTTGGCAGGTGGTGAAGTGCTTCAATCGCAACTTTCGCCTGCTCTACTGGGTTCCCAAGATTACTCCCAATTGCAATAATTACTTTGATCATGAGTCGTTATTTGCTCTTTTTTTCTTACGATATGGGCTGCGGCGTTTGCGGGTACCTGTAGAACGACCACCATGCAAACCTTGGATCATATTGTTACGATGTGGGGCTGGCGCATCTTGGAACTCTGTCCACCAATCAGCTAAAGCTTTCACATCTCCGCCTTCGACGGTTCCACGCATTTCTAAAAAGTCATAGGCAGCACGGAACTTTTGTTGCTCGATAAGAACAAAAGCACGCTTGCCATTACGACGAGGAAGGCGAAGTTGAAGTTGCCAAACGTCACGAATAGTTGCAGTTAGTCTTCGTGGTATAGCGGTACTTTTAACTTGAATATCAAGCATGATATTAGACGCTTCCATAATAGATTCGTAGTGATCATACTTTGGATTTTCATCTTGCACTTCTTGCGCTTTAGCCGTTAACGGATACCACAACATAGCAGCAAACATAAAGGCAGGATTAACGCGTTTACCACTATTAATACGTTTGTCTGTTGAGCGTAATACTAATTCGATCATTTGTTCTGTTGAGCTATCACCTTCTTCAGTTAAGAAAGGGGTAAGCGCAGGGAACAATTGCTGGAATAAATTAAATTTACGTAGCATATGGTAGGTATTTAGCCCTTTACCAGCTTGCAATAATTTTAATGACTCTTCAAATAAACGAGCTGCGGGGATATCACGTAATAGTGGTGACAACTCAACCATTGGTTCTGCCGTTTTATCACAGATAGTCATATCTAATTTAGCTGCAAAGCGAACGGCTCGAAGCATACGAACTGGATCTTCACGGTAACGTGTTTCAGGATCGCCAATTAAACGAACAATACCATTATTTAAGTCTTCAATACCGTTGGCATAGTCATGAATTGAATAGTCAGCAATATTGTAATACATCGCATTAATTGTGAAATCACGACGCTGTGCATCTTCTTCAACAGTGCCATACACGTTATCGCGTAATAGCATGCCTTCTTTAGATTGAGATGAGATGTTTTTCTTCTCTGACTCTTCTTCTTTATGGTGGCCACGGAAAGTAGCGACTTCAATGACGTCTCTGCCAAAAAGAATATGAGCTAGACGGAATCGACGACCAATTAATCGACAATTTCTGAATAGTTTTTTGATTTGCTCTGGCGTGGCATTTGTGGCGATATCGAAGTCTTTAGGCTCTTGACCTAGAAGAATATCGCGCACACCTCCACCTACTAGATAGGCGTCATATCCAGCATTGCTTAAACGGTAAAGTACTTTTAGCGCATTATCGCTAAGATCTTTACGTGAAATATTATGTTCTTGGCGTGTGATTACGTTCAGTTTCAAATCCTCTGTAGAGCAAATATCACTGTTGTTTTTGAGTAAATTACGACAAAAACGGGCAACTTGATTAAAGATAATTTACCTCGATATTCAAGTGAGCAGTCAAAAATAGGCGCACATCATAGCTTAAATTGCAGGTTTTGAGAATGGGGTAGTGATCTCGAGCCCAGTTGGAAGCTGTTTTAGTTGCCAATTTTTGATTGCCCATTGAAAAATTTCATTCAATGTGGCGGTTTCTATGTCCTTTGGTAAGGAAAAACCTAAAAATTGTAACGCAGCAAGTAATGTTGGTTTTGGATCCGCGTTATCAATAGCAGGAGCATAGTTTTGTTTTGATAGTTTATTCCCTGAGTCATCAACAGCAAGGGGTAAGTGAAGATAACTGACTTCTTTTTTACCTAATTGACGATAAAGAGATATTTGGCGCCCTGTGGGTTCAATCAAATCAGCTCCACGAACGACTTCTGTTATTCCCTGTTCAATATCATCCAGTACAACTGCTAGATTATAAGCAAATAAACCATCTCGGCGTTTGATAATAAAATCTTCTTGGGCTAATTGAGATGGTATTTGAATGGTGCCATGCTTAATATCAGAAAATGATTCAATAGGATGCTGCATAACAAGACGGACGGATGCGTTCTCTTCTGAGAGTTGCTTATGTTTGCAACGCCCCAAATAAAACCCACCATCTGCTTTTATTTGTTTACGAGTGCATTGACAGAAATACGCGTTGCACTGTTTAATCCATTGGTCAATTTGAGATTGATAAAGGTCATGCCTTTGGCTCTGATAAACAATCTCTCCATCCCATTCAAATCCATAGTTTTCTAAAGTTTCGATAATTAGGTCTGACGCCCCTACAATCTCTCGAGGAGGGTCCAAATCTTCAATACGAACCAACCACTGGCCTTGTTGAGATTTTGCTTGTAAATAACTGCCTAAAGCAGCAACAAGAGAACCAAAATGTAGTGGGCCTGATGGCGATGGCGCAAAGCGACCTATGTATTGAGTTGTCATAGTCTTTCACAGAATAAACGTAAAAAAGGGAGCTATTGCTCCCTTTTTATTATGCTGATTGGTATTAGCCAGCCATTTGCTTTTCTTTGATTTCTGCAAGTGTTTTACAGTCAATACAAAGGTCAGCAGTTGGACGCGCTTCTAAGCGACGAATACCGATTTCAACACCACAAGAATCACAGAATCCGAAATCTTCTTCTTCGATTTTGTTAAGTGTTTTTTCAATTTTTTTAATTAGACGGCGTTCACGATCACGGTTACGCAGTTCTAAACTAAATTCTTCTTCTTGAGCAGCACGATCGACAGGATCTGGGAAATTAGCTGCTTCATCTTTCATATGGTTCACAGTGCGCTCAACTTCTTCCCTAAGTTGGTTACGCCAAGCTTCTAGAATCTTCGTAAAGTGTTCGATTTGGGCTGGGCCCATGTACTCTTCACCAGTTTTTTCCTGGTAAGGTTCAACACCAGCGATAGCTAGAATACCTAGCGTTCTTTTTGTATTGCTCTCTGGCATTACAGCTTCTCCTAAAAACATCTTTGACTCTCACTAGCCAAATGAGGGCGCTATCTATAACAGAAAGAAAAGGGGCAATCAAATATTCAATTCATCAATTGAGACTTAGTAGCAAGAACGTAGCACTTTTCTTAAAAAGAATGTAAATATTGCTTATTTTAAGCAACTAAACACAAAAAGGTAGCTTGCGTACGATCTTCATCTCTTTTGACGACATCTCTGCTTGGTAACAGAGAACAGTAACCCCACTTTCAATCGCATCAATTAATAAAGAATAATATTGTTGGTCTATATGGTGTGCGATTGATACTTTTTCAATCCCTGAATGCAAAACAGCGAAAAATAATATCGATTTATGACCATTTTTCGCCATTTCACTCAATTCTCTGAGGTGTTTTTGACCTCGAGTAGTGACTGCATCTGGAAAATAACCTTGTCCTGCTTTGTCTAATAAAGTGACGCTCTTTACTTCAATATAGCAGTCAGGTAATGAATCTTCACTAAGAAGAATATCAATACGGCTATTTTCTGTGCCATATTTCACTTCTGTCTTAAGTGTGTTGTATTCATTTAGCTCATCAACTTGTTTATTTTGAATTGCTTCAACGACGAGTTGATTCGCTCTAACGGTATTAACGCATATTGTGTGATTCTTTTCTGTGACGCTTAACTCCCAACTATTAGGATATTTGCGCTTTAGATTACTGGATGTCGAAAAAAACACCGTATTTCCAGGGGTTGCACAACCAGTCATCGCGCCTGTGTTAGCACAATGGATAGTTCGCTCGCTTTTATCTGGTAATTCAATGTCAGTTAAAAAGCGTTTATAGCGTTTTATTAACACTCCAGATTCTAATTTAGGTTCAAATTTCATTTAACTACTGTTTTTTTGTACAATGGTTTAATTCGAGATAATGCCATAAGGCGAAACCATTGTCACAGTTACCTATTGAAAGAGTGATCCCATCATTAATTGAAGGGCTACGTCATCATTCTCAAATTATTTTAAAAGCATCTACAGGAGCGGGAAAATCAACGCACTTACCTTTAATGCTATTAAAAGAAAATGTGATTGAAGGTAAGATCATTATGTTAGAACCTAGGCGGTTGGCTGCACGAAATATAGCTAATTATCTGGCATCTCAACTTGGTGAGTCAGTGGGGGAGCAAGTTGGCTTTAGAGTGAGAGGTGAGACTAAAGTCAGTTCAAAGACTCGCTTAGAGATAGTCACTGAAGGAGTGATGACTCGAATGCTCCAAGCTGATCCTGAATTATCGGGGGTAGGGCTATTAATATTTGATGAATACCATGAACGTAGTTTACATGCAGACACTTCTTTAGCTTTTTCTCTTGAGGTTCAGGAAGCTTTAAGGGATGACTTAAAAATATTAGTGATGTCGGCAACGTTAGATCAAGAATCACTAAAAAGCTTATTACCTATGGCCCTTTATCTTGAATCTGACGGTCGATTGTTTCCTGTTGATACTTCTTATGTGCCTTTAAAAGCGAATCAACGAATAGTGGAAGCGACGGAACTCGCTATTCGTCGGACTCTTACCAATGAGTTAGGTTCGATACTTGTTTTTCTGTCTGGTGTTGGTGAAATAAAGCAGTTAGAAGAACAATTAAAGGATCTTCCTTCCGATATCGTGATTGCCTCACTATATGGTCAGCTTGATCCTAGAAAGCAACAGCAAGCTCTAAAACCTGCGGCTAAAGGGCAACGTAAAGTGGTGTTAGCGACCAATATTGCTGAAACCAGTTTGACGATTGAAGGGATAAGGATTGTTATTGACAGTGGCTATGAACGTAAAGCTACATTTGATGTTAAAACTGGTATTACAAAACTAGAGCAGAGACGTATAGCACAATCATCTGCAGAGCAAAGAAAAGGGCGAGCGGGACGTTTAGAGCCAGGTCTTTGTATTCGTTTATACAGTGAGTCGCAATTTTTGCAACAAGCTTTACTACAGTCACCAGAAATCGAATCTTCTGATTTATCTTCTTTGGTATTGGAGCTTTCTAAATGGGGCGTGACTAATCCGCTTGATTTACAATGGTTAACGCCACCACCAAATGCAAATACGGAACAAGCTCGCTCTTTATTATGTCAATTAGGGTTTATTGATTTACAAGGTCAACTGACAGCCCTTGGTGAGCAATCACAACGATTAGGGCTTGAACCTAGACTTGCGGCTATTATTTTACAAGCGCAACAGCATTCAATTGAACACCTGCATACTGCTTTGTATTTACTTCCTATTATTGAAGAACCTGCAAAATCGATTTCTTCCAAAGATCTGAGTTTTCATCTTTCTTTATTAGTTGATGGTAAGTACCCAAAGCAAGCTTATTATCAACAGCGTATTCAACGTTTAGCTAAATTATTATCCGTAAAAGAAGAGGCCAAACTTGCGTCTATAGATATTATTGGCGAAGTTCTTGCGGTTGGTTTTCCAGAACGATTAGCGATGGCTAAAGGTTCTATAGGGCAATTTCAATTAGCAAATGGTCATGGCGTTCAAATGGATGAAATTGAGTCTATTGCACAAAGTGATTATCTCGTTGTGGTTGACCTATTAAAAGGCAATCAAAATCGGAGTTATGTATTTCTTGCTGCGTCATTATCGAAATCGTCATTAATGGATGTTGCATCTCATTTAATTACAGAAAGTGAATATGTTGATTGGGATGAAAAATCAAGCAGAATGGTGGCTGAAAATAGACGTTATCTAGGTAAGTTAATACTTGAAAGGAAGAGTATAAGTTCACCTGATCCTGACAAAATATCTTTCGCATTACTTAGTATGCTCAAACGAAAAGGCTTGATGTGTTTAGATTGGAATAAAGGCGTTCAAGCTTTACATTCCCGTTTACAGTGCTGCCGTGAGTGGTTACCTGAAATATCTCTCCCTGCTATGCGGGAAAGTGAACTACTTGAGAGTGCTGACGAATGGTTATTGCCTTTTATGAATGGCATTAAAAGTGACAAACAATTGAAGACGATCAACCTTATCGATGCATTAGAAGCCTACGTCGGTTGGGATAAGATAAAGCAGATTAATGAGTATTTCCCGACACATTATTTGCTACCCACAGGGACAAAGGCAAAGATCTGCTATGAGTTGCAATCTGACCCTAAAATTTCAGTTAGAATGCAAGAGGTTTACGGTGAAGCTCAAACGCCGTTATTAGCGAAAGGAACAAAAAAGCTGGTGATGGAGTTATTATCTCCAGCTCAAAGGCCGCTGCAAACGACCAGTGATTTAGCCGGCTTTTGGAATGGCTCATATAAAGAAGTACAAAAAGAAATGAAAGGACGGTATCCAAAACATATTTGGCCAGATGATCCTGCAACTCATCAAGCGACAAAAAAAACAAAACGTCACTTTAATTAATGTTCTCAATTTAAAAGATTTCTCATGGCTGATAAGAAAAAAACACCAGCAAAAGCTGCGCCGAAGAAGGCAACGACAAAAAAGAAAGTTCCAACCAAAAAGAAAACGGTAACTAAAAAGAAAGCGCAATCCTCTCGTTCATTTTGGAAGGGGTTATTGGTGCTGTGTTTTAAGCTAGGCTTGATTTTACTAGCAATCTTAGTTATCGCCGGTATTTATCTAGATACCGTGGTTAAAAAGCGGTTTGATGGGCAATTATTTAGCTTACCGACGGTGGTTTATAGTCGTGTTCTGACATTATCTCCGGGGCAAAGTATTAGCTTACAGTCAGTTAAAAAAGAGTTGGATCTATTAAAGTACCAAAAAGTGAGTCAACCTCAACGATCGGGTGAGTATTCATCATCATCAACAAAAATTGAGTTGATCCGTCGTCCTTTTGAATTTCAACAAGGGCCGGAGCCTGATCGTCATGTCATGTTGTATTTTAATGCAGATGGGTTACAAAAGATTGAAAATAGAACTGCAAAAAAACAAATGGGTTTTTTACAGATAGAACCTCAATTCTTAGGAATGTTAGATGCGGATGATGATCAACAACGTTTGTTCTTACGAAGAGAACAATTCCCTGAGGTGATGGTTGATGCATTATTAGCGACAGAAGATAGAGATTTTTACCAGCATGATGGTGTATCACCGTTAGCGATTGCTCGTGCTGCATTAGTTAATGCAAAAGCAGGAAGGACTGTTCAAGGTGGAAGTACCTTAACTCAGCAATTAGCTAAAAACTTATTTCTATCTAGAGAGCGAACCCTATGGCGTAAAGTTCGTGAAGCCTATATTGCTTTGATACTTGATTATCGTTATAGCAAAGATCGTATTTTAGAAGCGTATTTAAATGAAGTTTATTTAGGACAAACTGGTGGAGAGGCTATTCATGGCTTTGGTTTAGCAGCTCAAGTGTATTTTGGTCGTCCAATTGAAGAGTTGCGTATTGATCAACTTGCAATGTTAGTTGGTATGGTTAAGGGGCCTTCTTATTATAATCCGATGCGTTTCCCTGAAAGAGTAAAAGAGCGTCGAGATTTAGTACTACGCCTTATGATGCAGGAAGATATTTTATCCCCTCATCAATATGAGATGGCTGCTAGTCGCTCTTTGGATGTAAAAAAACGAGCAACGATTGCGACGAGACAACCTGCGTATTTTCAACAATTAAAATGGGAATTGAAAGAAAAGGCTGGGGCTGCATATCAAAAAGGAGAGGGTTTACGTGTATTCACTACACTTGATCCTTTATCTCAACAAAAGGCAGAGCAAGCAGTAGAGAAAAGAATTCCTCAATTAGAAAAGCGAGCGGGTAAAGGTTTAGAAGCGGCTATGGTGGTGGTTGATCGTCAAAGCGGAGAGATCAGAGTAATGATCGGTGGAAGTCGAACTGGATTCGATGGATTCAACCGTGCGATTAATGCTAAGCGTCCAATAGGTTCTTTAGTTAAACCTGCGATCTATTTATCTGCATTAGAAAGCCCTGATAAATTTTCTCTGGCTACTACCTTAGATGATAGAGCAATTTCATTAAAAGGTAGTAAAGGGACAACATGGACACCTCGAAACTTTGATCGTAAATTTAGAGGTGAAGTACCTTTATATTACGCACTTTCTCGTTCGTTGAATGTGCCTACTGTAAATTTAGGGTTAATGGTTGGCTTGAGTAAAGTGACTGATACCTTGGTCAAGCTAGGCGTAGATGCTCAAGAGATTAATCAAGTACCAAGCATGTTGTTAGGGTCTCTCAACTTGTCTCCATATCAAGTAGCTCAGATGTATCAGACTCTTGGGAATGGTGGTAAAAAGGCAAAGTTAACCGCATTAAAGGCTGTGGTTGATAATGACGGGATCTTACTTTATGAAAACTTTCCACGCTCTTCTAGTGTTGTACCGACTCAAGCTGCTTGGTTGACAATTTATGGCATGAAAAAAACGGTCAGTGAAGGAACTGCAAGGTTTTTGAATAGTAAATACAGCTGGGCAGGCTTAGCAGGTAAGACGGGAACGAGTAATGACTCTCGAGACAGTTGGTATGCAGGTATTGATGGCCGAGAAGTTGTTATTACTTGGCTAGGACGTGATGATAATAAACCGATGAAACTAACTGGTTCAAGTGGCGCGTTAAGAGTCTATGCTGATTACCTTGGCTTGCGAACGCCAGAAGCATATCAATTAGCATGGCCGAATGATGTAACAACGGCTGGGTTTGATTTGGAAAGTAATAAAACGTTAGAGCCAAATTGTAGAGGAAACGTAAAGTTACCGATATGGGATAAAAGTGGTCAATACAAAGCAGAGTGTGATAGAAAAAATAGCCCTGCAGCTTGGTTAACGGATATTTTTGGACTATAAATGATACCTAATTATGATTGATATCATAATCGTAATTACGAATGAAAGTGATGTTTGATGTTATCTATCAGTGTTTTGTTTAATGAAACGTTATAAAAACAAGCATTCAGTACGTATTTTCATCAAACGAACTTTTATTTGTAATTATAGGTTGACCTAAAGGCGTAAAAGCCGTTTAATACACCTCGTTGCCCGGATAGCTCAGTCGGTAGAGCAGAGGATTGAAAATCCTCGTGTCGGTGGTTCGATTCCGCCTCCGGGCACCATATTAGATTGTTGGTGCTTAGTAATTTATTAACACGAGCAATAAAAAATTAGTGTGCCGACTTAGCTCAGTAGGTAGAGCAACTGACTTGTAATCAGTAGGTCACCAGTTCGACTCCGGTAGTCGGCACCATTAATTCTCTTTATGAGACGCAACACCTGTTCCCTTTTAGTTCAGTTGGTAGAACGCCGGACTGTTAATCCGTATGTCGCTGGTTCAAGTCCAGCAAAGGGAGCCACATTTAAAGCCTCGTCAGAAATGACGAGGCTTTTTTCGTTTTGGTTATAGAAAATACCTTCATTTAATATTAAGAGATATATTGATCTCTGGATATAAAAAAGGCACACCAAAGTGGTATGCCATTTATAATTAAACTTCGTAATTGATACCGAATCCTGTAATTATCTAATTAATGATATTGGTATAACTAGCTCTTAACTCGAAACTTATTTAGCCAGGTTTCTAAATCATCAGCAAGTTCAGTTAAGGTATGAGTGCTGTCTTTACTTTCAGCAACAACATTTGCTAATTGTTGCCCACTTTCTTCAATCATATTTACTCGTTGAGTAATGTCTTCACTTACATGCCTCTGCTCTTCAGAGGCTGTTGCAATTTGATGACTCATGCTTGATATAGATTCAAGAGCAGTCACAATATGTTGTAAGGCATCAGAAGCATTTTGAGATTCTGAAACAGTGCTTTTACTTGTTTCTGCACAAATTTCCATTGTCGAAATTGCGTTACGAGATCCTTCTTGTAAGTTAGATATCATTTGCTGTATTTCTTTAGTGCTACCTTGAGTTCTTCCTGCAAGATTGCGAACTTCATCTGCTACGACAGCAAAACCACGTCCTTGCTCTCCTGCTCGAGCTGCTTCAATTGCAGCATTTAAAGCAAGTAGGTTGGTCTGTTCTGCAATATCACCAATAACATCAAGCACCTTAACAATATTATTAACTTCACTATCTAACTCGGCGACCGCAGTACTTGCAGTATTCAGTTGTTCTGCTAATCCCTCTATATTATAGACAGTTGCAGTAATTAACTTTTGAGTGCGGAGGCTTTGCTTATCAGCTTCGTCCGTATTCATAGCCGTTTGTTGTGCTGATTCTGCTACATTATTTGCAGAGGAAGCCATTTCAGTTATTGCTGTGGCAATCATTTCGGTTGATTGGTGCTGGCTTTCTGTTAATTGACTCACCGATCCTGATCTTGAATGTACGTCTGCTAGTTCTGCTTTTAAAGCTAACATTGACTGAGTTAGATGTTGAACTAATTCAGCTAATGAAATATTCATTGTTTGAACGGCATGATAAATACTATCTTCAGTTGCTTTAGTATCAAATTGAGTAACTATCTCTCCAGCTGCGACTGTTTGGATAGCGGCATGTACATCTTTTGGTTCGCCGCCTAGTAAAGAGATCATGCGTTTCATCGATATCATTAAAATACTAAAAATTAAACTAGCAATAATAAAAGCTAATCCAAATTGCCATTGAGCTGTAGACCAAAAACGCGAATTTACCTCAGTTTCGCCGATACCGGTACCTACGATCCAATTCCAGTCTTTCGTCTTTTCTGCAATTGATAGTTTTTTATCAATACTACCGTCAGGCATTTTTAATGACCAAGTATATTCAGCTATGCCATTTGGAGTTTTAGATATGGCGTCATCTAAGATTTGTCCAACACTTTGACCTTTACTATCTCTAAACTCGTGGAAACTTGTGCCATGAAGTTGAGGATCAAGAGGGGCAGCTAAGAACATTAAATTATCATCAGCTACGTAAACATATTCATTATCTTTATAAACATTATTCCGTAAGATAGTGATAGTGAGCTCTTTCGCTTTATTTTCTTCAATTCTTCCTTCTCTTACCATTTCTTCCATGTTGGCAATCAAATTATAAGTGGTTTGAAAAAGCTCTGTAACTCGAGCCTTATTGTCGATGGTGCTAGCTACTCGTAATGTCCATAAGCCAGTTGCTGTCATTGTAATCAGAGAAAATAAAATAATGGCAGCAAGAACATATGATTGTGTTTTCAACTTCATGTCGTTTGTCCTAAATATAGTGATTATCCTTAAATTACTAGATCGACCGATAAATAAATAACTTTAAGGAATGCTTTTCTATTACTTGATAGTTTTGACTTATATAACACTAAAGGGGTGTGCGTGTAGATCTAAATCATGATTATCTTTGGTTGTCTAAATAAAGCATGCTTTCATAAAATGGCTGGTTTTAATTGCTTTTGCTTTAAATTGAGATTATTTGAACGTTATACATACAAAGTTTGTGTGTTTTGATTGTTTTTCCTTCGTTTGAATTGAAAGTAGACTTTAATTTAATAAAAGAGCTTGCCAATGTGATCTAACTCTCTATAATGCGACCTCACTGACACGGAGAGCCCATCCCATAAGGGATTCGCAATCAGAGTTAGTAAGATGGTTTAAAAATTAAGTTTCAAATAAGTGCTTGACACTGAGGCTTAAATCGATAAAATGACCGTCCTCTTCACAGAAAAGCGAAAACGCTTTGAAAGTAGAAGAAAAGCTCTTTAACAATTTGAAACCTATTAATCTGTGTGGGCACTTGTGAGTTGATAATCACTAGTTTGCTTTTACTTCTCGAAGTAAGACAAACAAAATAATCAATGAACTGAGTGACTACACAAAATTACTTTTATGTAACAATCAGTATTAATCATTGAGCCGGTTTTGTTTCTGCTTCTCTTTAATAGAAAAGACAGAGCAACCAAAAAA
>NZ_MSCP01000001.1:80965-128022 GCF_002954715.1 Aliivibrio sifiae
CTAAAAGTAAAATGATACAGAATAGACACTGCGGAGTGGTCGTTCAGTTGGTTAGGCTTTTTATTGGAGAGCTTAGCGGCCAGTCACGCCGGGGGACGTGTCGCTTTCAAGGTTAATAGAAAGTCCCGTTAACGTAGCCACTATACCAAGAAAGCCCTAATTGAAAGATTAGGGCTTTTTTACATCTGTTATAAATACATTTAACGGTATAAACACGGTTAAATGACATTAGTTAAGCTTTCTCATCCCTCTTTCATCCTGTATTCTTTTAGTATTGCTATTTCAAGGATGACATCATGCGTTTTAAATCACTCTTACTTCCTGCTTTATGTCTTTTTGTTTCACCTTTAGTTTTTGCAGAACAAGCTCGTCCCAAAATTGGTCTTGTGCTTGCTGGTGGCGGAGCAAAAGGTGCTGCTCATATTGGTGTACTAAAGGCATTAGAAGAGATGCATATCCCTATTGATTATATTACTGGTACTAGTATGGGGGCTTATGTTGGTGGGCTGTATGCTTCAGGGATGAGCGCTGATGAAATTGCAGAATTTATTGGTACGGTAAATTGGAATAGTGGCTTTGTTGATAAAGTTGAACGAAGTGAAAGAGAAATAAGAGATAAAGAATATGAAGACCGTTATCAAATTGGAACTGATATTGGTTTTTCATTTACAGAACTAAAAGCACCAAAAGGGTTTGTTCAAGGTCAAAATATGGCTAAAATCCTCCGAACAACCTCAGGTAATGTTTCTTATTTACAATCTTTTGATGATCTTCCTATTCCTTTTAGAGCGGTGGCCACAGACATTGAAAAGTTGGAACCTGTTATCTTAGATAAAGGGAATTTGGCAGAGGCAATGATGGCGAGTATGTCAGTGCCTGGAGCTTTACCTCCAGTTGAATATGAAGGTCGTTTACTCGTCGATGGTGGCAGTGTAAATAATATGCCTGTAGATGTAGCTAGGGACATGGGGGCAGATATCATCATTGCTGTAGATATTGGTTCTGATTACTTAGAAGCAGAAGATATATCAAGCTATTTATCTGTAATGGGGCAGCTAACAAACTACATAGTAAAGAATAGTACTAAACAGCAAGAAGCTCTATTGAATAATAATGATATTTTTCTTGCACCAAATGTGGGGAAAATGGACACTGCAGAATTTGATAAAATGCCTTTTGCTTACGGGAAAGGCTATGATATTGCTTATGAGCAACACCTAAAATTAGATAAGCTAGTATTATCAGCCTCCGAATACCAAGCGTACTTAAATGAAAAAGAGAAAAAAACCAGTAAGCTAAAACGTGGTAATAATCTTAAAATAGATCATATAACACTGAATAATAATAGTTCATACAGTGAACGTATGTTATTGGAGTACCTTCAAATAGATGAAGGCGAAATTTATACTTCAGATCAATTAGAGGCTAAAGTCAGAGCGTTATATACGATTGATAGATTTGAACGAATTGATTATTTTTATCAGACAACCAGTGATGGAGAGACGGAATTAGTTGTCGATGTAAATGAAAAAAGTTGGGGACCCAATTATTTAGATTTTCGATTTGCATTAGAGGATGACTTTTACAATGAAAGTAAATACTCACTTGGTTTTTCGATTAACTTTACAGATATTAATATCATAGGCTTATCTGAAAATAGTTCTGAGTTAAGAACGAATTTTGAGCTAGGTACAGATAAGTTGATGCAAGCCGAGTTATATACCCCTTTTCTTAGTAATCAATTATTGTTTTCTTCTCTAAAAGGAACTTATAGCGTTACTCAAACTCAATTTAGGCCAACTCCAACCCTTGATAATATAGATAATTATCTACCTACGGAATACAGTGAGCTTGAATTTGAGGCATCTTTAGGAATACAACCGGCGCTGTGGAGTGATTTTAGAGTTGGCGCAAGATATACAACTGGTGATTTAGTTTTAAATATTTTACCCGATTATAATAGCAATTATGAAAGACAAGGAATATTTGTACAATATCGTTTAGATACACTAGATAACTTTACTTTCCCGACTAAAGGTTTTTATTTATTTTCTGAGTATCTATATAGCGAAGATACATTAGGGGAAATTAGTAGCAGTGATATGATTGATGATTCAGTTGTTGAGTTAACCGTTAATGGCAGATTTGCTTATACGATAAAGCGTCATACTTTAGTCGTACATGGAGAGTACGGAGTTGTCGAAAATAAAAGTGGAGGGATCCCTCTGGAGCCTAAATCATTAGGTGGTTTTCTTCATTTATCAGGGATATCAAAAGACAGTTTATCTGGCGAAAACCTGGCATTTGCAAGCTTAGTTTATCGTTATCGCTTAATGGATAATGATTTTGGGCTATTTCAGTCACCTATATACTTAGGAACCTCTCTTGAGCAAGGAAGTGTGTGGAACGATGAGCACTTTAGTGATGCGCCTATGTATACAGCAGGCTCTATTTTTGCAGGGATAGATTCACCATTAGGGCCTATTATTTTAGCTTATGGTAGAACAGAACAAAATCATGAATCAGTATATTTAAGCATTGGAGCAACATTATAATGTTTAAAAGTGCGCCATAAGTCGTATGTTGTTTGATGTGGTGAGATTTTAATTTTAAGTTAAATTTGCTATCATCTCGCCACATTTTTAGTCTATACCGATACATATTCTCTTGTTTTATTGAGATTTATAACAGAATTAAAAAGTTAAAGGATATAAACTGAATCGTTTCCAAGGATGTTTACTCATTAAGAGTAGACCAGAAAGTGAGGAATTAAGTCGTGCTTGAAGCTTATCGTAAACACGTCGCAGAACGTGCTTCTGAAGGTGTGGTCCCAAGACCATTAAATGCTGAACAAGTAGCAGCATTAGTTGAACTAGTAAAAAATCCGCCACAAGGTGAAGAAGAAGTTATTCTTGATTTACTAGAAAATCGCATTCCCCCTGGTGTTGACGAAGCCGCTTATGTTAAAGCTGGTTTCTTAACTGCAATCACAAAAGGCGAGGTATCGTCTCCTCTGGTTAGTCGTGAAAAAGCTGCTCAATTATTAGGTACGATGCAAGGTGGTTATAATATTGATTCGCTCGTCAATTTACTTGATGACGAAGAGCTTGCCCCTATCGCAGTAAAAGCACTATCTCATACATTATTAATGTTTGATTCTTTCTACGATGTAGAAGAAAAAGTAAAATCAGGTAATGAATCAGCACAGCAAGTACTTCAATCTTGGGCTGATGCTGAATGGTTTACCGCAAAAGAAAAAGTAGCGGAAAAAATCACTGTTAAAGTATTTAAAGTCACTGGTGAAACAAACACCGACGACCTATCTCCAGCACCAGATGCTTGGTCACGCCCAGATATTCCAGTTCATGCAAAAGCGATGCTGAAGATGGAACGTGACGGAATTACACCAGATGAGCAAGGTAGCGTTGGCCCAATTAATCAAATTGAAGAGATGCAAAAAGATGGCATCCCACTGGCTTATGTTGGTGATGTTGTTGGTACGGGCTCTTCACGTAAGTCAGCAACAAATTCAGTTCTTTGGTTTATGGGCGATGATATTCCTTATGTACCGAACAAACGTACTGGTGGAGTTTGTTTAGGTGGTAAGATAGCTCCAATTTTCTACAACACAATGGAAGACTCAGGTGCACTGCCGATTGAATTGAATGTTCAAGACATGAATATGGGTGATGTCATTGATATCTTCCCTTATGAAGGTGTTGTTCGTAAAGGTGGTGTAGAGATCTCTAACTTTGATCTTGGTAAAGTATTGCTTGATGAAGTTCGCGCTGGTGGCCGTATTCCACTTATCATTGGCCGTGGTTTAACAAGCCGTGCTCGTACTTCTCTTGGTCTTGAAGATACCGATTTATTTGCTAAACCAGTTGACCCATCAGCTTCAGATAAAGGCTACACTTTAGCTCAGAAGATGGTAGGTAAAGCTTGTGGAACTGAAGGTGTTCGCGCTGGTCAGTATTGTGAACCTAAGATGACAACTGTGGGCTCTCAAGATACCACTGGTCCTATGACACGTGATGAGCTAAAAGATCTCGCTTGTTTAGGTTTTTCTGCTGATCTTGTTATGCAATCATTCTGTCATACATCGGCTTATCCAAAACCTGTTGATGTTAATACTCACCATACACTGCCTGATTTTATTATGAATCGTGCGGGTGTTTCACTTCGTCCTGGTGATGGTGTAATTCACTCGTGGCTAAACCGTATGCTTCTACCTGATACCGTTGGTACTGGTGGTGATTCACATACACGTTTCCCTCTTGGTATCTCTTTCCCTGCTGGTTCTGGCCTTGTAGCATTTGCTGCTGCGACGGGTGTTATGCCTCTGGACATGCCTGAATCAATCTTGGTTCGTTTTAAAGGTGAAATGCAACCGGGTATTACATTACGTGACCTTGTTCATGCCATCCCTTATTACGGTATTCAGCAAGGCCTATTAACAGTAGCTAAAGCGGGTAAGGTTAATGAATTCTCTGGTCGTGTACTAGAGATTGAAGGTGTTGAGCACTTATCTGTAGAACAAGCATTTGAATTATCAGACGCATCTGCTGAACGTTCAGCCGCTGGTTGTACTGTTAAGCTTTCTCAAGAGTCAATTGAAGAATATTTAAATTCGAATATTGTTATGTTGAAGTGGATGATTTCTGAAGGTTATGGCGATCGTCGTACTCTTGAGCGTCGTGTTACTTCAATGGAAGAGTGGTTAGCTAATCCTGAATTGATGGAAGCAGATAAAGACGCGGAATATGCACATGTGATCGAAATAGATCTTGCGGATATTAAAGAACCAATTCTTTGTGCTCCAAATGATCCCGATGATGCTCGTTTACTTTCAGAAGTTCAAGGTACAGAAATTAATGAAGTATTCATTGGTTCTTGTATGACGAACATCGGTCACTTCCGTGCAGCAGGTAAGATGCTTGAAGAGTTTAATGGCTCTTTAAATACTCGCTTATGGGTTGCTCCACCAACGAAGATGGATAAAGACCAACTGACAGAAGAAGGCTACTACGGCATCTTCGGTCGCGCAGGGGTTCGTATTGAAACTCCGGGTTGTTCACTATGTATGGGGAACCAAGCTCGTGTTGCTGATAAAGCGACAGTAATGTCGACCTCAACTCGTAACTTTCCAAACCGTTTAGGTAATGGTGCCAATGTTTACCTTGCTTCTGCTGAGCTTTCAGCGGTTGGCGCGATTCTAGGTCGAATTCCAACGCAGGCTGAATACTTAGAATATGCTCAAAAAATTGATGCAACGGCAGCGGATACATACCGTTACTTGAACTTCCATAAAATGGGGCAATACACAGATAAAGCAGATACTGTTATTTTTCAAGAACCCGCTTAATCTTTGTTTATGATTAAAAAAAGCAGCCAAATAGGCTGCTTTTTTGTTGTGTATTATTTGATATTAATACCGTATCTAAATTGTTTTTATTAAAAACGCGTTACATTATTTTTTAACATTTATAGAGTAAATAGCGGCTACGTTTCTTGCTGTATTTTCAACATTTATTGCTGCTTCTTTCAGTGCAATCTCTAATGATACAGAACGAGGAACGACACTAAATACCGCGTCAATACCGTAATCGTGAACAACAGCGCAATCGTCAGATAAACAACCAGCAATACCAATAACAGGTAAATTATATTTTTTAGCAGTTCTTGCTACTCCAATTGGAGTTTTACCGTGAATGGTTTGACTATCGATACGACCTTCACCTGTAATCACTAAATCTGCATTAGATAGCACATCACTTAAATTAACAGCATCCATTACGATTTCGATACCAGGGCGAAGATTAGCATCAAATAACCCAAGCAGTGCAGCACCAAGACCGCCAGCTGCACCTGCACCTGCTATCTCTTTAATGTCTTTGTTTAATTGTTTTTTAATTACGTCAGCGTAATGACTCAGATTGCTATCAAGTTGCTTAACAATTTCTAGAGTCGCGCCTTTTTGTGGCCCAAATACATAAGATGCACCTTTAGGGCCACAGAGTGGGTTGTCGACATCACAAGCAACCTCTAATAGGGTATTATCTAATCTAGGATCTCTATTGCTTATATCGATAGTGGCTAAATCTGCTAATGATCCACCACCAAAAGTAAGATCATTACCTTCTTGGTCTAATAGTTTAATACCAAGTGCTTGAGCCATACCTATGCCACCATCATTGGTCGCACTACCGCCAATACCTACGATAATGTGTTTAACACCTTTATCTAAAGCGGCTTTAATTAATTCACCCGTACCATAAGTTGTCGTATGTAATGGGTTACGATACTCAGGTGCAACAAGGTGAAGACCAGAAGCAGCTGCCATTTCAACAATAGCGGTTTTACCATCTCCTAATAAGCCATAAAAGCCAGTGACAGTATTCCCAAGAGGTGCCGTTACTTGGCATTCAATAATTGATCCGCCAGTAGCATCAATTAAAGATTGAACCGTTCCCTCACCTCCATCAGCCATTGGTAATTTTATGTATTTAGCATTCGGTAGCACTTGTTTAAATCCAGCTTCAATTGCGGTAGCAACTTCCATTGCGGTTAAACTTTCTTTGTATGAATCGGGAGCAATAACAATTTTCATAATAAAGCCTTATTAAACAAATAAACCAAAGACGCCAAAAATAAGAGTAGAGACGGTCGCGATCATTAGACCGACAGCTGATTCATAAGGGATTAGTTTTAAACGTTCTTTCATATCCATATGAACAGCACCCCCTGTCGCATGGAAGAAACTGCCGTGTGGCATGTGATCAAATACTGTTGCACCAGCATGAATCATTGCGGCACCAGCAAGAGCAGGCACGCCAAGCTCTAGAATAGTATGGCTAAACACACTTGCAGCGACGGCAGTACCTGCGGTAGTTGATGCTGTTGCTAATGACATCATGGCACCAGAAATTGGCGCTAATAAATAAGAAGGAAGACCTGATGCGGTTAATACTTCAATCAATCCTGATTTGAGACCTGAATTTGCAATGATACCAGCGAGCGTACCCGTACCTAGCAGCATTACTGCAACGGGAGCCATTCGAGATAGACCTGATACAGCAAAATGGTTAGTGTCTTTAAATCGGCCCATTGCTACAGCACCAAGTAAGCCACCAAGCGGAAGGGCAATTAAAGGGTCAACATTAATTCCTGCGATAGGGCGTAAAGCAAGAAGGCTGATAGCAACAAGAGGGGCGATAATTGAAGCTATGAAACTTGGCAGGCGAGAATGGTCAACTGATACCACTTCATGCTCTTGAACTTTACTGCCTTTATTAATTAATTTTTTAGCGATGAAGTAGGCGAAAACTAAGCCGAATAAACCAGGAATAATACCGGCAGCCATTACTGAAGTTAGGGGAACATTAAATGCGTCAGCAGCTGCAATAGCGTTTGGATTTGGTGACATTACGTTACCAGCTTTACCGCCTCCAACCATCGCTAATAGGATTGCCATTTTTGAAAGGTCTGCACGACGAGCAATTGCGAGAGCAATAGGAGCAACAGTAATAACAGCAACATCAACAAAAACGCCTACAGCTGTTAAGATCATTGTCGCCACAGCTAAAGCAAGCAAAGCACGAGTTTCTCCGACTTTTTTTACAATGGTTTCAGCAATCGATGTTGCAGCACCAGATTCGATTAATACACCAGCAAGAACACCTGCGGCGAGAATACGGAGTACAGCAGTAACAATACCTTGAGCGCCGCCGATCATTAAGTTAACGGTATCTGTTAGTGATACGCCGCCAACAATACCACCAACTAAAGCACCTATGATCATGCCATACGCGGGCGGTACTTTTTTCAAAATGAGTGTAATTGCCACGATCAGCGCAGCAATTGCGCCTAAAGTAGATACTTCGATCATATTAATGTTCCATTTAATAATTAAGATGGCAGTAATCTATCTGTAACCTAGAAAATAAGCTTTAGACGCATGAACAAAATTGATTGATTAGATAATTCATATATTGTGCATTTGCACAAATACTTTCGTATTATTTATTGGTTAATATAGCTAAATATAAATAAGTGATGTCATTTATCTTGTTGATATTTAAGCCTGTTTCTTTTTCTATTCTTTCTAATCGATAACGAAGAGTATTTCGATGAATATGAAGTATTTTGCATGTTTGAGCTGAATCACAATTATGAATAAAAAAGGTGCGTAATGTTTTTAGTAAGCTGCCCTTTGTATCTGCTAACAATATTTTTTTCAGTGGGAGCGCTAATTGTTGTGAACGCCAAGTATCACTACGTAAGCCATCAATAAGAACAGGTAGTACGTTATCTTGATAAAACAGAATTCGGCTTTTAGAGTTTGCAGTATTCATGGTCGCTTTTGCTGTCATATAAGACTGAGATAACCCTTCTAAATTAGGAAAGTAATCACCGAGAGCTATTTTTATCGTGAACTTTTCATCATGAGATATCCTCTGGAAAAGCTGGCGAATACGTTTTTCTTCGTGGCTTCGGTTCCATCCTGTATCTGTTAATGTGATTGGTTTTAAAACGACAACTTCATTTAAAGTCACAGAACTGATAGCAACTAGATTATCTCGTTCAGGATATTCAAGTAAGTGAACCAGTTTTTGTAGATGGGTAAGGGACAGGTTTTCACCATTAAATGAATCGACTTTAATGATGGTCGCAATTCGAGGTTGATTAAGATCGAGTTCTAATCGTTCTGCAATCGAATACAATTGCTGAGTATTGAGATCTGAGGGTTGGATAAGTTGCAGTACTAATTCTTCTTTGTGTCGTTTACTCCACTGTATTTCTGTCATTAGAGCTGCTTGTTCAATAATCAACTCTGCAGTCATTTTTACTAACTCACCGTATTGCTGAATATCAACTGGTTTTCCTGAAATACCAACGACACCAATTACGTTATTCTGAAAAATAATGGGAAGATTGATCCCTGCTTTTACACCTCGTAATTGTTGGGCTGTCGCATGATCTATTTCCACAATTCTATTTTCATTAATCGCTAAAATTGCACCTTCATGACGACAATTAAGACGAGAAAGATCGCCAGAGCCAATAATTACACCATATTCATCCATCACATTAACTGAATGTTTAATGATTTTCATTGAGCGTTCAACAATCTGTTTCGCGATTACCGTTGTTAACTGCATTATATTGTCTCTATTTATCGGTCTGTGAGTTAGGTGGTTTGCTATAAAAATAGTAGCGATGGGATTATACTTAAGGAAAATAGCTCGACATTGTCTTTGATTAAAAACGTGTGAGCTAATACCAGTTAATCGTTAGGATATCCGATGGATTACGAATTTAAAAAAAATACACTCGATGGCACTTACCATGCAAACTTCTCTATGGGTCATGAAGCAATGGGGCGTTGGCTTATAGAAGATGTAGCAAAAGACATTGAATTATTAGCTGAGTTATACGAACAAATTGCAGCAGTAAAAAACACACAAGATGAGTGGAAACGCTCAGGTCAGGTAATGACGCTTATCTTGACCGATCAAGAAGTTATCGTGCAAGAAAATGCGCTTTTTGAAAATTCAGAAGAAGAATTTGAAGAAGATATCCATATGTATGACGATGAATGCATATCAGTATGTGGGCTAGAGGATTTTGAAACTATGCTCCAAAGTTGGGAAGTATTTATCCGACGTTTTTAATTCGTATTATAATTGCTCATTATTCGGGAAAGGCTGCACTTATTTAGTGCAGCCTTTTTTGTTTTAGAAAAAAATAATAAGTTAACTTATTGATTGTTATTGTTTTTAAAAGTTGGCACACGAATTGGATTGTTGATTATAAGTTACAAATAATTCAAGGATTGAAGCATGAAAATAATTAACGCCATTATAAAACCATTTAAATTAGATGATGTACGTGAAGCGCTCGCGGATGCGGGAGTTGATGGAATGACGGTATCGGAAGTCAAAGGATTTGGTCGTCAAAAAGGTCATACCGAATTGTATCGAGGCGCAGAGTATCAAGTCGATTTCCTGCCAAAAGTAAAATTAGAAATTGCAGTTCAAGCAGAGCATGTTGATAACATTATTGAAGCGATAACGAAGGCGGCTCATACCGGAAAAATTGGTGACGGTAAGGTTTTTGTTTATGACCTTCAGCAAGCGGTACGTATTCGTACTGGTGAAACAGACACTGAAGCACTTTAAGGATAGAGGACAATATTATGGAACTTTCAACAACCGTATCAGAACTTCGTTATGCCCTAGATACCTTTTTTTTCTTAATGTCAGGTGCCTTGGTAATGTGGATGGCAGCAGGTTTTGCGATGTTAGAGGCAGGCTTAGTTCGCTCAAAAAATACCACTGAGATTTTAACTAAAAACTTATGTTTGTATGCTATTGCTTGTACAACTTATTTAGTGGTTGGTTATAACATTATGTACGTTGATAATAGTGCTGGTGGCTTTATTCCTTCTATTGGTGCTTTGATAGGAACGCAATCGGAAGGGGCAGATCATTCATTAGAGTCTGACTTTTTTTTCCAAGTCGTTTTCGTTGCTACCGCAATGTCAGTCGTATCTGGTGCAGTTGCTGAACGAATGAAGCTTTGGTCTTTTCTTGTATTCTCTGCGATTTTAACTGCCTTTATTTACCCAATGGAAGGGTATTGGACATGGGGTGGTGGTTTCTTATCTGAAGCTGGATTCAGTGACTTTGCAGGTTCTGGTATTGTTCATATGGCAGGTGCTTCAGCAGCATTAGCAGGTGTACTATTACTTGGTGCTCGTAAAGGGAAGTATGGCAAAAAAGGTCAAATTTACCCAATCCCTGGCTCTAATATGCCTTTAGCAACATTAGGCACCTTTATTTTATGGTTTGGTTGGTTCGGATTTAACGGTGGTTCTCAATTAATGATTTCAGATTTTGAGAATGCAACTGCGGTAGGTCAAATATTTTTGAATACCAATGCGGCTGCAGCTGCGGGAGCTATTACTGCTCTATTTGTTTGCAAAACAACGTGGGGAAAAGCTGATTTAACCATGGTTCTTAATGGTGCATTGGCTGGACTTGTTGCGATTACAGCGGATCCTCTATCCCCATCGCCTTTAGCGGCTGTAAGTATTGGTGCCGTTGCTGGTGGGCTGGTTGTCTTTAGTATTATTGCTTTTGATAAAATTAAAATTGATGATCCTGTCGGTGCGATTTCAGTACACGGTGTATGCGGATTATTCGGTTTAATGGTAGTTCCTATCAATAATGCGGATGCTACTTTTGGTGCTCAGCTGTTTGGTGCTGTCGTTATCTTTGCATGGGTGTTTGGTGCAAGTCTTGTCGTTTGGGCAATACTTAAGGCAACAATGGGTATTCGAGTTACAGAAGATGAAGAACTAGAAGGAATGGATGTGCATGACTGTGGTATTGATGCTTATCCAGAGTTTGTTAGTGTTAAATAAAATAGCACGTAAATAATTTGTTACAAATTTAAAGCCTTAATGCCTCGGTATTGAGGCTTTTCTCTATAAAAAAATGGTTGAGATCATTGTCATTTTTAAATTGATTTGTATAATAGCGATATTGATAAGTATTCTTATTACCATTTGTAACTAGAGATTTTAAAGGAATATCATGAAAAAGCTATTATCAGTTTCTGCACTAATCGCAGGTATGTTTGCACCAAGTGTTATGGCTGCAGAAGAAGTTAACGTTTACTCTTACCGCCAACCTTTCTTGGTTGAACCAATGTTTAAAGAGTTTACCAAAGAAACTGGTATTAAAGTTAACGTGAAATTTGCTAAAAAAGGCTTAGCTGAAAAGCTCGCTCAAGAAGGTGAGTTAAGTCCTGCGGATGTAGTATTAACTACAGATATTAGCCGTCTAGCTGAATTAACAAATAAAAATCTGGTTCAGCCAGTAGATAGTAAAACAATTGATGCTAACGTTCCTGCTCAATACCGTGATTCGGATGATGAGTGGTTCGCATTAACTCTACGCGCTCGTAACGTATATTCATCTCGTGATCGTGTTGGAAGGTTAGGTGCTGATTTTGATTATGCAGATTTAGCTAATCCTGAATGGAAAGGTAAAATTTGTACACGTAGCGGTAAGCATCCTTACAATGTATCTCTAGTTTCTTCTATGATTGCTCATCACGGTGAAGCAGAAGCAAAAACATGGTTAGAAGGCGTAAAAGCAAACCTAGCACGTAAACCTCAAGGTAACGACCGCGCACAAGTTAAAGCAATTAAAGAAGGTCTTTGTGATGTAGCTTTAGGTAATAGCTATTACCTGGGTAAGATGGTCAATGATCCTAAGCAAGTATCATGGGCTGAATCTGTATACATTAACTTCCCTAACCAAAACACAGATGGTACGCACGTAAACATCAGTGGTATGGCAATGGCTAAATACGCACCAAATAAAGATAATGCATTAAAACTAATGGAATTCTTAACGGGTGATGTAGCACAAGGTATGTATGCGGAAGTGAACTATGAATACCCAGTGAAACCTGGTGTTAAACGCTCAGAACTAGTTGCATCTTGGGGCGAGTTTAAAGCCGATACTTTATCTTTAGATGCAATTGCTGATAACCATACTAAAGCAATCAAGCTTCTAGATGAAGTTAAGTTTGATCTTTAATTTGATATTTATTATTGGTGAGGTAACAATACCTCACCATTTCAAAAAGAGCCTTGCAGTTTAGGCAATGAAAGAAAAATTATTATTCTGGAAAACCAGTAGTTGGAGTTTATCTCTATTGCTGGTTTTGCCGATCTTAGCGATCCTATATACCGCACTAGGTAATACCGATGATATTTTTACTCATCTGTTTAATACCGTTTTGCCTACCTACACGTTAAATACGGTTCTATTAGTATTTGGTGCGATGTTCTTTTCCTTAATCTTAGGTGTACCCTCTGCATGGTTTATGGCCATGTGTCGCGTACCTTCCTCTTCTATTTTGCAGTGGGCGTTGGTGCTTCCTTTAGCAATGCCTGCTTATATTGTAGGTTATATCTACACCGATTGGTTAGATTTTGCTGGACCTATCCAAGTATTACTTCGAGATATTACCGGGTGGCAATCGTACGGGGATTATTGGTTCCCTGATATTCGTACCTTAACCGGTGCTATTCTTGTGATGTCTTTGGTGCTCTATCCTTACGTATATTTACTTGCTCGTGCGGCCTTTATGGAACAAAACATCAGTTTGTTGCAATCTGCTCGCCTATTGAAATGTACGCCTTGGGAAAGTTTTAAGCGTATCTCTTTGCCTTTGGCTCGCCCTTCAATTGCTGTCGCACTTTCTCTTGTCGCAATGGAAGCATTAGGCGATTTTGGTACCGTTAGTTATTTTGCAGTAAATACATTAACAACAGCAGTTTATGATACGTGGTTAGGGTATTCGAATTTGAATGCGGCAGCTAAAGTCTCTGCATTTATGCTGATGGGAATTCTTTTACTTATCAGTGGTGAGCGATATAGCCGTCGTAAACAAAAAATGTTCCAAGAGAAATTCAATACCAACGAAGAGTTTCAGTATGACCTTTGTGGTTGGAAAAAATGGGGAGCATTCATTTGGTGCTGGGGACTAGTCTCGATTGCTTTTATTTTTCCATTATTACAGCTAATTAGTTATTCTTTTCATTACTTTGAAGAGAGTTGGACAGCAGAGTTTCAAGAGTATGCGGTAAATAGCTTATACGTATCTTCTATTGCTGCCATTATCGCTGTAATTATTGCTTTGGTGGTGAATTTTTTACATCGTTTACAGCCAAACAATAAATGGAGCGTAATGCCAATGCGTTTGGCATCTCTTGGTTATGCCGTTCCAGGAACTGTACTGGCTATTGGGGTAATGCTACCAATGATTGGTTTGGATCATCTCGTTAATGATATTTCAAAACAATTAGGTTTTGGAATGGTTGGCTTAATTTTCTCGGGTTCAATCTTTGCGTTAATTTTCGCATCGGTAACTCGCTTTTCAGCCGTTGCGATTGGGTCGATTGAAAGTAACTTAAATAAAATACCACCTTCATTAGACATGGCATCACGCACTTTAGGGTGTGGAACATGGTCTATGTTGCGTCGCGTGCATTTTCCATTAATTCGTCGTGGGTGTTTAATCGCTGGTTTATTGGTGTTTATAGAAACGATGAAAGAGTTAAATGCTGCATTATTATTACGCCCATTTAACTTTGAAACCCTTGCAACTTATGTATTTAATTTTGCTTCTGATGAGCAATTAGAAATTGCAGCAATGCCTGCAGTATTATTGGTTTTAGTTGGCTTGATCCCATTGATCATTGTTAACCGTTCTTTGGAGCAACAGCATTAATGAATTCTGCACTATCTATCTCTAATTTGACTTGTCGCTATCATGAACAGGATATTTTATCTCAGCTCTCTTTAAACGTTGAATCGGGTGAAATTGTTTGTTTGCTAGGAGCGAGTGGCTGCGGAAAAACCACTCTTCTAAAAGCGATTGCAGGTCTCTTGCCTCTTTCTGAAGGTGAGATGAATCTCAATGGTAAAGTGATTACCGACAGTAATACATGGTTGCCACCAGAGCAGCGTAACATAGGTATGATTTTTCAAGATTATGCGTTGTTTCCACATCTTACTGTAAGTGAAAATATCGGGTTTGGTTTAAAAAAATGGGAAAAGCAGCGAGCAATAGATAAAGTTGAATCTATGCTTCACCTTGTGCACTTAAGTGGTTTTGGTGATCGTTACCCTCATCAACTATCGGGCGGTCAGCAGCAACGTGTTGCGATTGCAAGAGCATTAGCTAGCGAGCCAGACCTTCTTTTATTAGATGAACCTTTCTCAAATATTGATACTCAAGTTCGTCATGATCTAATTAAAGAAATTCGCCGTATTTTTAAAGCTCAAGGTGTGACTGCTATTTTTGTTACTCATAGTCGTGAAGAAGCGTTTGCTTTTTCTGATAAGTTAGCAGTAATGAATCATGGTGTGATAGAGCAATTTGGCAGTGCAAATGATTTGTATTATTCACCAAACAGTCGCTTTGTTGCTGATTTCTTAGGTGGTGGATCTTATGTATCAGGTATGATTGGCCAAGATGGGAATATTGAAACCGCCGTTGGATTGATCTCTTGCGGTCGTAGTTCTGAAGATGCAAATAAGAAAGCAGATGTTTTACTTCGTCCACAAAATATTACTTTATATAGAGATTCATCAGGCAGTGCTATTGTTAAAGAATTACAATTTATGGGTGATACGTGCCGATATGTAATTGAAGATGATGGGACGCAATTGATTGGTGTATCTAATGATTCTTTATCGAATGGTGAGAGAGTAAGGGTAGATATAAAACCTCATTGTCCAATCGTATTTCTTCAAGAAAACAATTAAGATTTTTAGATAAAAAGAACCCAGCTAATCGACTCAAGTATTAGCTGGGTTAAGTCTTTAGAGACGTATTTTTATTCAAAATACGCAGGAAACTAAAGAGAAAGGAAAGCTTTCATTTGATTCAGTACTTTTTCTGCTGTTAGTTGGTCTTCCATTTCAGCAAAAATTCTTAGCAATGGCTCTGTTCCTGAGAAGCGAGCAATAACCCACCCACCATTTTTGAAATAGACTTTCGCCCCATCTTCATAGCTTACTTTTTCTATTTCATATTCAAATTCTGGTAGTTGTTTTTCAATATAAATTTTATTGTACAGTGCTTCTTTTTCACTTGATTTAAAAGTACAGTCGCCTTCTGCTGTATAGGCATAACCATATTTAGCATAAATTTCATCAAGCATTTCAGAGAGTTTTTTACCTGTCACACTGATCATTTCAACAAGCAAACTTGAAGCAAATACACCATCTTTACCTTTAATGTGGCCACGAATAGTTAAGCCACCCGAGCTTTCGCCACCAAGTAAAGAATCATCCGCTTCCATTTGTGAGCTGATGTGCTTAAAGCCTACTGGAACCTCAAAGCTTTTTTCACCGTGATCCGCGGCAACTTTATCTAATAAATGAGTGGTTGCGATATTGCGCACAACAGAGCCTTTCCAGCCTTTGTACTCAAGTAGGTAATAGTAAAGTAGCAATAGCACTTCATTTGGATGAATAAAGTTGCCTTTCTCATCAATGATACCTAAACGGTCAGCATCACCATCAGTGCCGATACCAATATCATAGCCATCATGAGCAACTAAGTGCTTTAAGCGATATAATGTTGCTGCGTTAGGCGATGGCATTAGACCACCAAACGAAGGGTTTTCACCGTCATTGATAACATCAACATCACAACGAGCACTGATTAATACGGTTTGTAGAGCATTTTTTGCCACGCCAAACATAGGATCGATCAGTACACGTAAATTCGCTTTTTTAATGGCTTCCATATCGATAAAGTTAACGATGGAATCAACGAATGCGTTCATTGGATTGATAATTTCAATGCAACCGTCGTTTAATGCTTCTTCAAAATCGACACTGCTAACATCTTGCTGTGTTAGGTGAGCAACTTGTTGTTCAATTTTTTGAGTTATGATTTCATCAGCATCGCGTCCGCCTTCAATAAAGACTTTAACGCCATTGTAATCCGCAGGGTTGTGAGAGGCGGTAATACAAGCTGAATAAATACATCCCATCTCTTTTGCTTGGAACATAACGATAGGTGTTGGAACGAATCGGTCAATAAAGCTGACTTTAATACCGTTTGCCGCGACGACTTCCGCAAACCATTTACCCGCCTTATCTGAAAGGAAGCGACGGTCATAGCCAATGACAAAGCCTTTTTCTTGTGCTTGCTCATTGATCATAATATTAGATAACGCTTGAGCGACAAGGCGTACATTATCTTTAGTGAATTCTTCACCAATAAAAGCGCGCCATCCGCCAGTACCAAATTGAATCATTGTAAATTCCTTTTAGAGTAAGGAGCTTGCTATAAGCTCCTTACTTTTATCATTTAAATTAAGCGTTAATTAAACGTACTTAACCCATGATTACGATAACGTCGTTCACACTGCCTTCTGCTTGAACAGGGACTGCGCCATTAACTTCTTCGCCATTAATCGTGATGGATTGAACGCCTTTACTTACTGAATTCGGATTCTTAACTTGAATGTTGTAAGACGCTCCACGCCATTGACGTGTCACTGAGAACTCTGGCCAATTTGTTGGGATACAAGGGTCAATTGTTAAGCCTTCAAAACCAGCGCGTACACCAAGAATAAAGTTAGTTACCGCAAAATAAGCCCAACCAGAAGTACCAGTTAACCAAGGGTGGTTTGCTCTGCCGTGATCTTGGTGGTCTTTACCCATAATGAATTGAACGTATGAGTATGGTTCAGCTACGCGTTTTTCAATTATCTCATTTTGGTTGTATGGGTTTAGTGCATCGTAGAATTTCATTGCACGGTCACCACGACCTAATTTTGCTTCAGCTACCCAAGCCCATGGGTTTGGATGAGAGAAGATTGCGCCATTCTCTTTTACGCCTTGGTAAACACGAGTCACAAAACCGATGTCATCATTTGGTGTTGAGAATGAAGGTGAGTTTAGGTGTAAGCCGTATTCAGAGAATAAGTTCTCATCAACCGCGTCCATTGCTTTTTCGCCACGTTCTTGAGATACCGCGCCGGATAAAACAGCTAGCGTGTTTGATTCAAGATGCACTCTACCTTCAGTTTGTTGAGCGGTACCAATTTTTTCGCCATCTTTAGTTAGACCACGGATATACCAACCGCCTTCTTCATCCCAAAGGTGAGTTTCACATGCTTCGCGCACGTTAGCTGCCATTTCAGAATACTTAGTTACATCAGTATCATTGTTGCGGAATTTTGCTAAATCTAGGAACTCTTCTAGTGCCCAGAAGTGTAAGAATGAAACCATTGATGATTCGCCACCGCCTAGGTTTAGACAGTCATTCCAGTCAGCACGTAAACCTTTACAAATACCAGTACGGCCAACGTATTCAGCAGAGAAATCTAACGCCGCTTTCATGTGCTCATAAACTGTTGCGTCACCGCCATCAGCGTATGGGATCACTTCGTCGAAGAAAGAGTGCTCACCCGTTTCCATTACATATTTAATGATCGTTGGAACGATCCATAAATGGTCATCAGAACACGTATCTTCAATCCCATGGATCTTATCGTCATCCGATGGAGTAGGGACCACTGTTGGTGATTTTGACGGAACAACATCTGCTTTTTCAGGATCGAACCAGTCTGGATCAAATAGGTGTAGACCGTAACCCGCTTTAACTTGGCCACGTAATAAGTCAACGATACGTTTACGTGTCATTTTTGGGTTAGCGTGAGGTACAGAGATCGCATCTTGAGCCGTATCACGGTAACCAAGACCTGTACGTCCACCCACTTCGATGAATGAAGCAAAACGAGACCAAACTACACAAGTTTCAGCTTGATACAGTGTCCAAGTGTTGATCATTGTATCCAAACCTTCGTTTGGTGATTTTACTTGGAATTTATCGCAACGCTCACTCCAGTGATCTTTAATCTCTTGGAAAGCGGCATCAACATTAGCTACATCTTGGTATTTTTGACGTAGACGCTCACCATTGCCTTTACCTAGACCAAGTACGTAAGCAAAACGAACTTCTTCACCCGGTTGGATGGTGAATTGCTTATGAAGTGAACCACAGTGGTTGTAACAGGTTTGTGCTGAGTTAGAGCATTGACCTTTTTCAACTGCAATTGGATTTGCTTCATCACGGTATGCGCCTAAGAAGCTGTCACGTTGACCGTCGTATGAGTCAGGATTAAACGTAGATGCTAAGTAGTAGAAACCTTCAAAATCATTGGTGTTGTAGTAAAGATCGTATTCGATCACGCCTTCATTGTAAGACGTACCAGCTGAGTACAATGACATTTGGTGGTTTTGGTTATCTGATTGGATATGGCTGAATGAGAATTCAACAAAAGAGAATGCAGAGATAACACGAGGCTTATCGCTAGTATTCTTAATAACCACATCCCACACTTCAGCATCTTCACCTTTTGGTACAAATAAGGTTTTAGTTGCTTCAATGCCGTTGTAATCACATTTGAATTTAGAGTAAGACAGGCCGTGACGAACTTCATAGCTTGCTTCATCTAAGCTTTTTGCAACAGGCTGCCATGAGATAGACCAGTAATCGCCTGTTTCATCATCACGAAGGTAAACATAGTGTCCAGGGCGATCAAATGTGCCGTTTGGACGGAATTTAGTAACACGATTATACTCAGGAGAGTTATAAAAAGAGTAACCGCCAGCATTGTGAGAAATAACCGTACAGAATTTCTCTGTACCCAAATAGTTAGTCCATGGTGCTGGTACGTCAGGGCGTGTGATTACATATTCACGGTTATCGTTATCAAAAAAGCCGTATTTCATTGTTTTATCCTTAACTAAAATACTAATAATTGGGGTGACTTATGGTTGACGGAAATTAATACCCTGACGTGTTAGGGTTGGTAATCGTCCATTTAACCTTGATAAAAAGTCTGTCCAGTTTCTGTGTTGTTTTTGTGTCCACATGCCTTCAGACATCGCTAAAAGGCGTGGGAAAATCATGTAGTCCATACGCTCTTGGTTATTGATGATTTCACACCAAAGCGCGCATTGAATGCCAAGAATTCGTTTTCGAATAGGGTCGTTATCAGCAAGTTCTGCTAATGGTTCATAATTATAAGCGCCTTCAAGAGGAAGAACGCTAGCCCAATCAACACCAGGTTCTTCTGGGGAGTAATCTTGAGCCATATCTAAATACGTTGTTTGTCCTGGTTGAAGAACGACATCAAAGCCTTGTTTTGCACAATTAAGCGCAGCTTCTTCACTTAACCAAGAGTAAATAACGGTATCTTTACTTACTTTGTTTCCATGTTGTGCTTCTTCCCAGCCCAACATTTGCTTACCAAGCTGTTTTAATTTATTTTCTGCATGGCGTAATAGGTGCCCTTGTAGCTCTACTGGGTCTGTATAGCCTTGTTCTTGCATTAATGCTTGGCATTTTGGGCTGTCTGTCCAAACGCCTTTTGGTACTTCATCTGCGCCAATATGAATAAAGGGAGCAGGGAATAGATCAGCAATTTCTTCTAATACAGTATCAATAAAGGTGTATGTTCCTTCAATTGCCGGAGATAAAACATTATCGGTGTAATGTTGAATACTGCGGTAGTTTGAGTAATCGTCTTTATCAACTAATAAATGAGGTAATGCTTTAATTGCTGAACGGCAGTGTCCAGGGATATCGATTTCAGGAATAATAGTAATACCGCGCATTTCTGCATAAGCGATGACTTCTTTTATTTCTTTCTGAGAATAAAAACCACCGTGTTTTTTTGCTACGTGAGTATATTGAGGTTCAATTATTTCCTCTGGCCCACGCCAAGCTCCGATGTCAGTTAATTCTGGAAACGCTTTAATTTCAACACGCCAGCCTTCGTCATCAGTTAGATGCCAATGGAAAACATTAAATTTATATTGAGCTAATTGATTTATTAGTCTTTTCACTCGCTCAAGAGGATGAAAATGGCGAGCACAATCAAGCATCATGCCGCGATAATGAAATCGAGGTTGGTCTTTAATCTTGGTGCATGGGATTTGCAAAGTATGTTCATTTATTAGCTGCAATAATGTGGCACAAGCGTGGGTAAAACCTTCATTTGACCCTGCCTTAATTTTAATTACTTTTTCAGCTACGGTAAGTTGATAGGCTCCTTTATCTAACGTTGGGTTGGCAATAAATATAATTTGGCCATCAGCATTAATAGGATGTTTTTTTGATGTGATCGATTGAAGCTCTTCACTTAACCAAGTTGCAGCCCCATCTGCTAGATGAGTTTGGATTTCGAGTGAAATATCATTTAAATCAAACAAACCATCAAGACGTTGAACTGATTCTGGTTTTGGAATTAATGATAATTCAGCAGGAGCGACTCTTGGTATTTGAGTTCGTGCTGTATGTGGTGACGCTAATACTATTGGAGATATTGAAACCTCCAAAAATTGAGGTTTTTCGCTATCGGCAATGAATATAGCAGCATCATCAAGACCATCAGAAATAAAACGAAAAGGGGCGGTTCCAATACTGAATTCTACGTAATAATGGTTATTGGCTTTTAGTATTTGGTTAGCATTTGGAATGAGCTTACAGAAGCTACCGATTTGTTCCAAAGTCCCTTGTGTATTACTGTGCGGAGCTATGAAGCGATCAATCGTAAAATGAAATTGCCAATGATGAAGATCCACATCGCTTAAATTGTGTAACGTTAAGCCAAAGCGGCTTAGATTGTCTTTTTCTGACAGAACAACAAGATCTACACGATAATCCATCATCTTTTCCTTATAAAATGCTAGAACAGGTTATGTTCTGCTTTTCCTGCCATCATGATGCCACCTTCAATAGCATCACATTGTGGTTGAACTAAATACTGGCGAATAGAAGGGGATAACCATTCAATAATGCGTTCGCCAATACTTCCCATTAACGCAATTTGTGTTGCGCCTTTTTTATTTAAAGCAGTTAAGAACATTTCGATATCGCTAGCTGTTTGTTGTAACAACTCAATAGCAAGATCATCTCCTTTTAATGCAAGAGCGAAGATAGTTGGAGAAAACTGTCCATAATCACATGGGCGAGCCGTTTTAGACCAATCAACAATGCTATCGATATCATGATTAAAGTGCGCCAATACATGTTCGGTTAGAGCTGTCATAGGTTTTATACCATCAGAAGCCAAAAGCGTATTTTGAATTAAATGGAGGCCCATAATTGCTCCGCCACCTTGATCAGATATTGGGAATTCTCGACCACCAACAACATGTTGCTGAGCATCTTGGATGTAGATACCACAAGAGCCAGTTCCTGCAATCATGATTGCTCCATTTTTGCCTTTATGAGCACCTAAACATGCGCCGTAAGCATCTGTGTTTAATGTCATTGAGGCAAAAGGGTGTTTCAATTGCATAAACTCATGCCAAGCTGATTTTTGCTCTGCACCAGCAAGGGCAAGACCAACGTGCATTGTGGCAAAATCATTTTCTGATAATTTACTTTGTGCTGCCGCTTGGGTAATCGCAGTAATGATTGAATCCATTGCAACTTCAATACCTAATAAGATATTTGCACTGCCGCTTTTCGCTTCTCCTAATAAGTCACCTTGTGAATTACGAATACGAGCGCGACAAGAAGTACCACCACCATCAATTCCAACATATAAATAGGTCATGATTATTATCCTTGTGTCGCTTGATAAGATGATTGAGTCATAATTGCTAATAAATACCATGCGCCGTGAGGGATCCATTGTTCCCCCCAACGCCAGTTTTGTAGCATATCCTCACCGTGTGGCGCAGGATTGAAAGCGATATCTTCTTCATCGTCAAAACCACCTGTGATGCCATTACAAACACCACCTTTAGCATTAAAAAAACCAAGCTGAGGAAGGTAATCAGGATTGTTATGACCATGGCCATCTAGCATGCACATATCATAAGGATTTAATCCTAATACCCAGTTCAAATTGTTCTGAGCAAAGATCTCTAATTTCTGTTTAATATCAGCACAAATAATATGAGGTAAGACTAAATAGCTCATACTTGCCAAAGAACCTAGGCGAGCATTCTCTCCTTGCCACCAATAACCAGACTCATTGTCATGGGCAACAAAAAAGGCACTGCGTTTTTCGTCATTAACAGGCTTAACGTACTGTCTTGGGTAACCAAATGGATTGAATGTTTCTGAAGAGATAGTTAATTCAAATTCAACAGCTTGAGTAATAACTGTTAATGCATGCGCACGGCGACTATTATCTGATTCGATTTCTAAATACTGCGAAAGCGCGATGGCTGGAAGCCCTGCCTCTGCTGCGTGAAAATAAGGGCGTTCGCCATTTTGAGTCGCTGACCAGAAATTGCTTTGTTGTTCATCACTTTGCTGACGAGCTGATAATCTTTCAGCCCATGAACGAGCTTCAAGTAAAAATGCATTATCTTGAGTCGCTTTAAATAGTTCGATAACAGCAAGAAGAGCACAATATTCATCAATAATATTTTCTTCGCCATTATTTAAATAAGTAAGGTTATGCTCTTTTAAGTGCCAATAGCCTTTTGTTGCTGTATTTAAATAGTTTTCACGAGTGAACTCACCATCAATATCTAAACGAGAAGCGGAAGCAAGAGCTGCAATTGCAATGCCTCCACCTTGGCGGAAGCCCGCTTGGTAATCATCAGATTTAAGACCCTCTTGAGTAGCGTAAGCGCAGATATCACGTTGATTAATATCTTTACTCCACTTATCAAATACGGTCATGTAAAAGAAACCTGCCGGATTTTGCATTCGAACTAAAAAGTCAGCACCAAACAATGCCTCTTCCTTAAGGCGTGTGCGTGAGAATGCTGCAAAATCCGATAGGTTGTGAGTTAATTCAAGTCCTTTTAGCATATTCCAAACGACCATCGGAATTTGCTGAGGGTTTAGGTAATTAGCGTAAGAAAGGTGACTAAAATATTTACTCACATCACCAGAGGCATCGTACCAACCACCATGAACATCGACGGTTTCATCACTGTTTAATACAGACGCATTTTTATCTTGCTTGTCAAAAATGCCACTGCAGCGTTGAGATTTAAAATAATGTAAAACATCAGAAAAGGTGTTTGTCATTAATAAATCAGTACCGATAGTGAAAGGATGAGAAACTGTCTCGTCAATGACTAAAGTAAATTCACCTTGTTGTGTAAAGTCAGAAAAATCGATTTCTGAAAAATACCCTTGATGCCAGTTTGCCACTTGGAGTGATGAAGAAATAGAAAACTGATGTTTTACCTGTTGCGTTTGAATACAAACAATTTTTCCTAATAGCTCTTTATTAAGAGGCGTGTCAGTTAATAATACGGCTGACTTAGGGCCATTAAATTCGTAACCAATGTGGTTTGTTAACAGTTGCATCTATTTCTCCAAAATACCAATTACTGCTGTTTGAGGTTAACTTGTATGAAATTAATTTTCGTACAGGTAACAACGAACAAAATGGTTGTCTGACAGTTTTGTTACGCCAGGCATACGTTCTTTACATTTTTCAGTTACGTGAGTACAACGACCTGCAAATGGGCAACCTGCTGATTCTGGTGTCCAAAGAGGGATCTCGCCCTTATTACCTTTCAGTTTGGTATGAATCGATTTGCTTGGATCGGGTACTGCTGATACTAATAGTTGAGTATATGGGTGTTGAGGATCGTGAATGATCTCATCAGTGTCACCCCATTCAACCATATGTCCTACATACATTACCGCCAGGTCTTCTGCGATATAGCGAGCCGTTGCAATATCATGAGTGATGTAAAGTAGAGACATTTCTTTCTCAAACTTCATCTCTTCCATTAGGTTAAGAACACCAGCACGGATCGAAACATCAAGCATTGATGTTGGTTCATCAGCAAGAACTACTTCTGCGCCTACTGCAATGTTTCGAGCAAGGTTTACACGTTGACGTTGACCACCAGAAAGTTGGTGCGGGAATTTAGCCGCCGTTTCTTTTGGTGGGATCAAGCCCACTTGCTCTAGAAGATCATAAACGCGATCTTCTAATTCTTTTTGGTTACCAGAAGTCACTTTTTTATGAATAAGAAGTGGTCGAGCAATGTGATGAAAAATATTATGGGTTGGGTTTAAAGAACCAAACGGGTCTTGCCATACCATTTGCACGCCTTCACGATATTTCATGAGATCATTTTTCTTAACGATATCTTGAATATCACGGCCTCTATATTCGATTACGCCGTCTGTAGGTGCGTACATTTTTGCGATCATTTTTGCTGTGGTGGATTTACCTGAACCGGATTCACCAACAACAGAAAGACCACGACTTTTGTACATTTTGAATGATACGTCGTTGATCGCTCGCATCATTGGGTTTTTAAGTGCGTTGCTACTTACAGGGAAATCTTTAACTAGATTTTTACCTTCAATCAGTAGTTCGCCGAATGCTTTGCTCATAATTTACTCCAGAAAATCCGTTTTATGCTTTTGCTTGTGCAATTGTTTCACCGTATAGGTGGCAATTTGACAAGTGACCAGGCTCAATCTGACGAAGCTGTGTAGGAATCGTACGACATGCTTCATGTACACGATCACAACGAGACTGGAAGCGACAACCTTGCGGTATTTCTAATAAATTAAGAGGGTTCCCTGGGATACCTGTTAATTTTGTTTTTGGTCCCGTTAATGGTGGGAATGAACTGCCCAACCCTTTTGTATATGGATGGTAAGGAGAGGTTAAGATCTCTTTTGAAGAAGCAACCTCGATCAACTCACCTGAGTACATGATCCCAATGCGATCTGAGAACTCAACCATTAGTGATAAATCGTGCGTAATGAATAATATTGAGAAACCAAATTCTTCTTTAAGCGCATAAATTTTCTGTAAAATTTCACGTTGAACAACAACATCAAGTGCCGTTGTTGGTTCATCCATAATGATCATTTTAGGGTTAAGCGCTAATGCAATAGCAATAACCAAACGTTGACGCATACCACCAGAGAATTGGTGAGGGTAATCACTTAAACGACTTGGGTGAATATCTACTATCTCTAATAGGCCTTGAGCACGAGTAATCGCTTGTTCACGAGTCATGGTGGTATGGCGCATGATCACATCACAAAACTGTTCTTCCATCGGAAGTACAGGGTTTAATGCGTTCATGGCACTTTGGAATACCATTGACATCTCACTCCAACGGAAAGCCTGCATTTGTGGATCGCTATATTTTAAGATGTCTTGGCCATCAAATATAACCTCACCACCTGTGATGAATGCTGGCGGCTTATGCAGGCGCATTAAAGAGAATGCAATTGTTGATTTACCACAACCTGATTCACCAGCTAGACCAAAGACTTCACCTTTACCGATGTCAAAACTCACATTGTTTACAGCACGCACATCACCTGATTCAGTAATGTAATCCACACACAGATTGCGGATAGAAATTTGTGGGTCAGTCATATCAATCTTCCCTGTTCCAATTTAATACTGGTTTAGCTAAATCTGGTTTACGTTCATTCGTATCTTGGGTTGCTAATTTTTTCCAGCGTTTCATTCCTTTGTGAGAACGAAGTTGTGGGTTAGCGATTTCATCTACTGCAAAGTTAAGCATTGCAAGACCTACAGCTAGAATAGTCAGTGCCATACAAGGAGCTATTAATTCCCACCATGCGCCAATTAAGATAGATGAAGACGTTTGTACGTTGTACAGCATGATGCCCCAGCTAATCGTACTTGGGTCACCTAGACCTAAGAATGAAATTGTTGCTTCCATCATGATTGCGTACATTACTGAACCGATGAAACTTGCACCTACAATTGAGATAAGGTTTGGAAGAATCTCAACAAAGATGATGCGCCATGATGATTCACCTAATACCTCAGCAGCTCTTACAAATTCTTTTTCACGTAATGCTAAGGTTTGAGAGCGAATTACACGTGCGCCCCAAGCCCAGGATGTACACCCTATTATGAGGGCTATGGTCATAGGACCAGCTTCACCAATAAAGGCGGCAAGAACGAACAGTAATGGATACTGAGGAATAACCAGCATGATGTTCATCGCAGCCGTTAATATGTCATCAACTTTGCCTCCGAAGTAACCAGCAGAGATCCCGATAACCGTTGCTAAGAAACACACAACTAAACCAGCACTAAAACCAACTGCTAGTGATACACGAGCGCCATGAGCAAGTTGAGACCAAACGTCACGACCCATACGTGTTGTTCCCATTACGTGGTCTGCTTTTTTAGACATCAATAATGTACGACGGTCGGTCGCTAAGTTTTCAGAAACCCAACCATCAGGATTGTTTTCAGCAGCATTTACTACAAAACTTGGGTATTCATGTGGTTTACCTGTGCGTTTATCTGGAGCATGGTCGCTAAGGAATGGTGCGAACACAGCAACAAAGATAAACATGAATAGGATACCTAAACCAAACAGTGATTTAGGGTTACCAGAAAGAAGTTTAATTAAGCCTTTCATTATTATTTTCCTCCCTTGCGTAGGCGAGGGTCTAGAACAACGTATAACATGTCAGCAAGAAGGTTAAAGAACAGCATGAACAGAGTCATGATAAGTAGCTGACCTTGAAGAACTTGGTAGTCACGAGACGTAATTGCATTAAATAATACTGAGCCTAGACCTGGGTAGTTAAAGATAATTTCAACGATAAGTTGACCACCAATAGCCATACCAAGAGACATAGACAGAGCGGTAACACTTGGAAGCATTGCGTTACGTGCTGCGTAGTTAAATACAACTCGGTTTTCGCTTAATCCCTTACCTTTAGCCATGGTGATGTAATCTTCACCTAAAAGGTTAATCATGTTGTTACGCATGTTGATTAAGAAACCACCAATTTGGACGATTGAAGCACAGATCAGTGGAAGAATTGCATGGTAAGCAACATCTTTTATGAATACCCAGCTAGTCCAGTCAGGAATAACTCCAGGAGTATACGCATACCCTGTTGGGAACCATTTTAATCCGACAGCAAAAGTAAACATGGCAAGCATCGCGATAACAACTTGTGGTACCGCTTGAATAACTAGCATCCCTGGAGAGATAAATGTGTCGTATGCACTGCCGCGTTTCCAAGCTGCAAAAATGCCTAAGATTGAACCTAAAGAGAAAGAGATAATAACTGCAGTACCAGCTAAGAAAAGAGACCAACCAAATGCGCCGCCTAATAGTGTATTTACACTTAGAGGGTAGAATTTGATAGATGTACCTAATTCCCAAGTTAGAATGTTTTTGATGTAGATAAAGTATTGTTGATAAAGAGGACCATCAACAAAACCAAGTAGTTGTTTCATAGCTTCGATACGCTCAGGAGTTACCTGAGTGGTGGCATTCGCAAACATCATGACAACAGGGTCACCAGGCATTGCTCGCGGAATGATAAAGTTAATCGTTGCAGCAACGACCAACGCAATAAAATAGAACGATAAACGTCTTAGAAAAAATCCCATAACTCACACCTTACTCATCCAGATATTATTTGCCTGACCTGGAAATCAGGACGTAAAATCCCCTGACGACAAGCGCCAATCCTTTAGCTAGTAGGGAAGGGGAGAATAGGCGGTGCACAAGATATGCACCGCAAAGGCTTACATATTACTTAACAGGTTTTAGGTCAAGAACGTGTAGAAGACGCTCAGGAATACCAGCCCAGATGTTTGGACGGCCCTTAGGATTCTTCTCATTCCACCAACCAGTGAAGCGTTTTGTATTATATTGGTACATGTAAGCACCTGACATAATAGGAAGTGTTACTTGGTTTTCAGCAATGATTTTCTGAATACCATGAGCTATTTCAATTTGCTCTTCTTTGTCAGCTGTTTTGTAGAAGCTATCAAGTAGTGCATCTAGTTTCGCATCTTTGAAGTAATGCATTGCGAAACGAGGCATACCGTCACCTTCTTGTAGTGCTGAGTTGTATGCACTGTTCCAGTATAGGTGTGGATCCGCTCCGTGGAAGTAGTTAGTGTAAGCTAGGTCGTATGTGCCTTCTAACATCGCTTGGTTATAAACTGCGAATTCAGGTGTACGAGCTTTTGCTTTAATGCCAACTTCATCTAACTGCTCAACAGCAAGTTGTACTGTGTTGTTAAAGTCAGTCCAACCATTTGGAGATTGAATTAGAAGTTCAAATGATTTACCTGATGGAGTATCAACATAGCCATCGCCATTCACATCTTTAAAGCCAGCTTTAGCTAGTTGTTTCTTAGCGCCTTCAACATTGTAAGTATTAAATTTCTTATACTTATTATGAATCGCTTCATCAGACCATGCTTCAAATGCATAGCCAAGACCTGATGCGAAATCATTTACAGTACCGCCGCCGTAGAATGCGATATCAATGATGGTTTGACGGTCAAGAGCCATACCCATAGCACGACGGAATTCAACGTTTGTTAACGCTTCATTTTTAGCAGCATCTGGGTTTTTGAAGTTAACCATTAATGCTTGTGTACCTGATGGCGGGTACCAGTATTGGTGGCTAGGGCTTGCTGATGCGTAAGTACGATCGATGTCAGGAATGAAAGATGAAGTCCAATCCAACTCAGAGTTTACGATTTTACCAAGTAGTTGGTCATTGTTCGCAATTTGAGGAACACGTAGACAGTCAACATCTAGGTTATCATTATCCCAGTAGTTAGGGTTACGACACTGAATGTAAAGTTGTGGTGTAAATGTATCAATTTCAGTGAACGGACCTGTACCAACTGGATTTTCATTGGTGAACGTTGTTGGGTTTTCTACTTTAGACCAAACGTGTTCTGCGACGATTGGCACTAGAGAAATTTCATAAGGTACGTTTGAATTCGCTTCTGATAGGCTGAATTTTACTTGGTATTCATTTAGACGTTCAACTTTTGTAACCCACTTATTGATACCACGTTGATCAAGCTCTGGCTTGTCTTTCAGTAACTGATAAGAATAGATAACATCGTCAGCAGTAAATTTTTCGCCGTCAGACCATTTAACGCCTTTACGAATGTCAAAAGTAACACTCATCAGGTCATCAGACATGCGGAAGTCTTCTGCAAGACGCATTACTGGCTCATTACCATGCATTTCATTAAAGATAACTAATGGCTCGTAAACAAAATCTGTTGTTGTACGAAGGTTAGTTGCAAGGTATGGGTTAAAGTTTTGAATCATTGTAGGGTAGAAATCAGGTACTACTGTTAGCTCACTTCGTGCTGCTGCATCCGTAGCTGCAAAACCCGTTGTTGCTGCAAGTACTGCAGCAGCTAGTGTAGTTTTTTTAATATTGGCAAGCATAGCTGTTCCTTACTCTTTGCTTTATGTTTCACTATATATACGTATTTAACAATTTGATAAATACACATTGAGGCCTACCTCAAATTCAGTTTTTTCCAGAACATCTTAAACAGTTGTTGAGTGGTCTGTAGGCCTTGGGCATGTATAGGAAACCGTTTTATCACTAAAACGTCAATTTCGATTCCCGTTAAAAACGGCAAAATCCCTTTTTTTAACGTTAAAAACGTCATTATTGATATTGTTGATTGTTTTTTGCTCTGTAAAGTCTGTGTGACACCGCTCCCATGAATGATGAACTGTATACCTCTGTGTTAGTAATTACTTACACCCATATTCTTTTAATATAATGTCTTTTCTATTTTACTCGTGAATAGTGATAGTGATCACTTGTGATCTGTATCGTTAATTTTTTTGCTAAAATTATCACTTTAGATTTGTTGTGAGTGGCTTCTCATTATGATGACAAAAGTATTAAGATGGCCTTATTCGATGGTTTTTTAGGGAAAATAATGATTTTTTTGACCGCTGTTTTAATCTTATTTTGATTAGTAAAATTGCAGAGAAAAGAAAAAGCCTACAATAAATGTAAGCTTTTTTTGGGGTTAAAATATGGAAGATTAATTCGATGAGATAAGTATTTTTAGCTTATCTTTTATGCGAATTAACTTATCTCGTTGGGGGTTATGTGAGTCACAATGATCAAGGATATACTCCAGAGTACTAATTACTGTGCGCCATCTTGGTGTCTTTGGTAGAGTTTCAACTCGTAGATACTTATCAAGGGTACGTGTTTGTAAGGTACTTCTATCTAAGTAAACTCGCCATAATCCACTTTCTTCAGCAAGAGTATATTTTGTTTGCCCAGTACCTTCTTCCCAATATGTTAATCCTGATATCATGCCATCAACAATAAGCTCTCTCATTATTATGCCTTTATCTTCTTTATTTTCATTTGCCTTATTAGCAAGCTGAGCGATGTCACCTCCAACTAATGATAAAGAATCTAGCTTTTGTTTATCGCCTTCAAATGCAAACGCTGAGAGCGCTTCTACTGCATTTTCTAAGTCATGAATACGTTGCTCGCTGGCTTCATGTGTATGACTTACGATAAGCATTAATGAAAGACCTGATTCAGCAGGCAAATGCAGAAGATCTGCATTTATTTGCTCAATACTTCCATCAATGTATACATCGATGTTGCCTCTATAATTCTGTTTGTTTTCAATTAAGCTTCTTTTCGCAATAAGTTCATCTATCGTATAGCGAGACAGTTGCTCTTCGGTTCGTTGGAATAACTTAGCAGCAGATTGATTTACATATTGGATATAGCCATCATTTTTAGCACAGATAATCGCTTCATGAGCATGATTAAGCTGTTCGAGAATATGACCTTGAGTTTCTAATAAACTGGCTTCAATTTTCTCTCTGTGGCGTATCTCTTGTTGTAAGCGCCCATTTTCGTTAAGGAATACCTCGGCCTGACTTGCTTGAAGGTGTGCTTTAATTCGGGCTGCTAATTCTTGTTTATTAAACGGTTTACTTAAATAATCATTTGCTCCTGACTCAAATCCTCTAATACGGTCTTGAGTTTGGTTTAGTGCGGTGAGCATTATGATTGGGAGTTGTGAATGGTCATATTGCTGTCTTAATGACTGACATACTTCATAACCGCTCATTCCTGGCATCATGACGTCAAGAAGAAGTAATTCGGGTTTCTCTTCTTGTAATACTTGTAAGGTTTCAGGCCCGTCATTTGCTGTTTTAATGCGATACCCTTCTAATCTTAAAAAGCTGCTTAATACTTGAAGGTTCACCGGTTCATCATCAGCAACAAGTAATAAAGGACCATTAGGATTCTCCGGTGATTTTTCTGCTAATTCGTCTAAATTATATTCTAATATTTCAGGTGTTTGATAATGAGCAATATCGTCTTTAGAGAATTGCTTGTGTTGTTGGATTTGTTCTTTTGTAGCTAAAGGGATCGTGAAGCTAAATGTCGCTCCAACCATAGGTTGGCTGCTTACATATAAAGAGCCTCCCATCAATTCAATTAACTGACGACTAATAGATAAGCCAAGTCCTGACCCCTGACGGTAACGGTTAGAATCATGGCCTGCTTGTATTAAGGGCTCAAATATATGTTCTAATTCATCCGCTGGGATCCCATGACCAGTATCTACGACTTGAACACGTAAAAATTGATCAACAACGCTTGCTGATATAACAATCTTACCTTCTGAAGTGTACTTAATCGCATTACCAATTAAGTTATATAATACCTGTTCAAGTCGTTGTTCATCTGCGTAAACGAAAGGTAATGATTTATCGACTTGGTTGATAATACGAATCGATTTATGACCGAGTAAATGCTGTGATAATTCAAGAACTAAGCTTGTTGCAGAAGAAAGGTCGGCAACATGACGATTAATATCTAAATTACCATGGCGCATCTTATGGTAATCCAATAAATCATTAACAAGGTTTGTTAATCGTTGACCACTATTAATAATGATCTCTAATTGGTGTTTATGAGATGCAGATATCGGCCCATTAGCACCAGTATAAAGTGCTTCTGCAATGCCTACCATACCATGTAAAGGCGTTCTTAATTCATGGGATGTGGTCGCTAGAAATTCATCTTTTAACTTATCTGCGGCTTCTAATTCGCTATTTTTGTTTTGGATAACCGTTAAGTTTACTTCAAGCTCTTCATTTTGAGCTTTAATGAGTTGAATTTTCTCTCTAATAGAGCGCTGCATACGAGCAAAGCTTACCGCAAGGCGACCAATTTCATCTTTTCTATCGGTACTGATCATATCTTGATCAAGATCTCCGGCAGATACTCGTTCTGCTGCCCAAGTTAACCTTAATAAGGGAGCAGTTATGGAGTTTGATAAGAAATGAGAGGCTATAACAACACTTACAATCGCAATGATCATAGCAATAATAAAAATCTGTTCTAATTGCTGTATGCGAGCGAAAGCTTCTTTTTCTGGTAGCTCTATAGATAAGCCCCACGTATGGCCATCTATATTAATTGCAGTAAAAGCGGCCAGTACTTTTTGCCCGTTTTTATCCATAAAACTGCCAACATCGGTTTTTCCGGATAATGCGGCAGCCATATTTTTAGATAAGTTTTTATTGGTATCGCTACTACTAATACGCGAATAAGAGTCTTCACCAACAAAATAGGTTTTAGTTGATGTATTTTCTTTCGTGTTATCTAAAAGGTGAGTAAGCCCAGTATTTGGTAATTTGAATAGCACGAAACTATGTAAATAGCCTTGCTGGACAATGGGGGCTGCAAACCATGAAATACTCTCACCATTAACATAAGAGAAGTCTGAAAATATTACGGGTATATTGTCTTTGTTTTTAGAGTCTTCAACCATGGTTCGTACCTGGCTGTAGGTTTTCTCTAATGTGGTTCCTTTATATTTACCAGTAAGTAAATTAGTTCCGTAGTTATCTTCTTTTTTTGTTGAATAGACAACATTGCCATTAATATCAACGAGTAATATGTCTGTAAAATCAGAACGTTTGAGTAATTCTTGATAGGCCCAATGATAACGTTTATGCAGGAGGCGATAGCGTTCACTACCAATGTATGAGTCTGATTCAGGCAAAATACTGGTACGAATTTTATCTCCCGAACCTTCTATATATCGTAATTGAGCATTTTTTCTTGCGTTTTCTATCGAGGTTCCCAAACTAGGGAATGCACTAATTAAACCGTAGAATCGTCCACCACTTGCATTAGCTAATTCTGAGCGTGCAAAACCTAATACTTCAGACTCTCTGGCCTTAAAGTAATTGCTAACTTGTTGTTCTTTATTATCTCGCAATGAAACAAGGTGAGCGGTACTTTGTGTCGCTAGATCTTGGCTATGAGATTGTAGAAAGAAAATAGCGATGATTGAAAGTGGCGTAATACTTAACACGAGGAATGCAAGCATTAACGTATTTTGAAGACGTTTAAAGTGTTGTTTTTTTTCCATTTTAAGGCCTAATCTGCACTGTTATCCATTCAGCGAAATTGACACAATTAACGTGTCAGTAAACGTATGTTGGTGGATTTTAACGAGAAACTCTGTTGCCTCTTATACGTAAATTACGTTAAAAATCAAGCAACAGAGCCCCAAAGTGCGGCGGTAGGCAATAATTATTTTTGAGCTGAATAGATTTTGAATTTATTATTCTTAGCTAATGTTTCACAATGCCCAAACGCTTTTTCAATAATTGGGGGGTATTGTAAAAAGCTATTTGCGACTAAAATTAACTGACCTTGATGGGTTAAGTTTTGTGGTGCTTTCTCAAGTAACTCCTCGGTTGAAGAATAATGTGTTTTTAATCCGGCATGAAACGGTGGATTACTTACGATAAATTGATAGTTTTCTTTTGTATTTGAATATACATCGCTAGCAAATACATGACCTTCTAAGTCATTTGCTTTTAATGTCTCAATAGAGGAAGCAATGGCAAGAGCACTGATATCAACCATATCTAAATGGATTTTAGGGTTGAGTGTTTTCATTACTGAACCTAAAACCCCAGCGCCACAGCCAAAATCTAGAACATGACCGCGTAAGTTAGGTAATGTTTGCAGTAATAATTCAGATCCTTTATCAAATTCACCATGGCTAAATACACCTGGTAAGCTTCTTACTTCTATTGTGTGGTTTTCAAACTGAACTTGATATTCTTTAAACCAATCTTGCAGGGTAAAAGTAGGAACATTTTCTGTACATTGTCCCCAATAAAAGCTGCATCGGCGAGCTGAATCAAATTTATTCATTGGCCCTAAATCGGCAAACATTTTTTCAATGCTTTTAACACCACTTCTATTCTCACCCACGACAACAATCTCAGTATCTTTACCTAGCTTTGCCAGCAGCATTGTTAGTAAGTACTCAGCCTCAGCTTTTGCTTTGGGCCAATAAAGTAAAATCATATCAGCATTGGTTTCTTCTACTAACTCTGCGCCGAAATAGCATTTGATAGAATGATGTTCTGAAAATTGCTGATAGTAAGCATAGTTGGTAGTAAAGATAGATGTAGAAGCACAATGCTTATCTAGCTCAAGAGGAAAGTCATCGATAAGTTCACCAGCAATGAGAACATGTTTACCTTCAAAATAGGCAAGTTGACGTTGAGTGATTTGACTTGGAGCAGAGTAAGACATAATGGCCTCGAAAGAATACAAAAACTGGCGAGATTGTCCCACAAAGGAAGAGGAAGGAAAAGAAAAGTAAGAGGCTGTTTATATGAGTAAATAAATACAGCCTCTACTTAATAGAATTTAAAGCTTTAATTCTTATCTTGTTGGTCTAAAAATGATTTAAATTCAGTCTCATACATATTAAAAAGAACTAAAGTTAATGCAAAGATAATTGGGCCATAAATTAAGCCAATTAAACCATATAGGTGAATACCACCTAATAAAGAGAAGAAAATAAGTAACGTATTCATACCAGAGTTGCCTTGCATTAATAACGGTCGAACGATGTTATCAATTGAACCAACGACTAATACTCCCCAAGCGGTTAAGAAAATGGCCCACTCCCACTGGTTCGTTAATAATAGATAAATTGTTGCAGGAACCCAAATAAGAGCAGTACCAACAACTGGGATAAAGGAAGCAAATCCCATCATGGTTCCCCAAAATAAGCCTGGAAAACCGGCTAACCACATCGCAAAACCACCAGCTAAGCCTTGCGCAATAGCTGTTAAAAAGGAACCAAGAATAGCGGATTTTGATACTTCTTCAATTTCGTCCAGTAAGCGATCTTCTTGACTTCTTGACAGAGGAAGAACATGGCGAAAAGCTGAAATAATTTTATCTTGATCGCGTAATAAAAAGAAAAGAACAAACAGCATTAAGAAGAAATTCATTAAGACATTCGTTACGTCACCAAGAATTTGAGCACTAACACCAACGACTTTCGTGCCGACCTGAGATGCTAATTGAGCGACTTTTTGAGTTATTTCATTTGGGTCAATCGCATCAAAAGGTAAGTGCTTATTAATGAATGCGAGAATTTGGGAAACAACAGGATGTTCAAATAGAGTTTGAACGCCACCTTCTGTTACCCAATGATAAGCGTCTTTAGAAAAAGTAGCGCCTTGCTGGACTATTGCAACAAAGACAAAAAATAGGGGGATTGCAATAATAAAGGTAAGTGCTGTACAAGATAAAATGGCAGCACTGTTTGGGCTGTTTGGTAATTTCTCACTGAGTTTATTATGTAAAGGTGCAAATAAGAGAGACATAATAAAGGCGAGAATAATCGGGTTTAAATAGGGCTGAATTAATAGAAAACACGCATAACCAGCAGCAAGTAAAGCTGCAATTAAAACCCAATGGCTAGAATTTAGTTTATTGAAATGAGACACATTCTTCCCTTATGATGCGGTAAGCTATTTATAAATAATGATGGTAAGTTAAGTTATATAGGTACTTGGGTAGCTTAGCAAGAATAATGGAGAGTAAAAATGGGCTGTTGTGATAAAGAGACGTGTAGTAATAAAAAAAGAAAATTACCAATTATGTCTATAATTGTTGTGGGGTTGGGGATATTAGTGATGTATTTTTGGCAATAAAAATGGCCTCTCTAAGAGATAGAGAAGCCATTATTTAGTCAATTACTTTGTATTTATTTAGCTTCAGAAGCCATTTTTGCAAAGCTGCGATCTGCTGCTTCTAACGTTGCTTCTATTTCTTTTGGCCCGTGAGCTAAAGAGGTAAAGCCTGCTTCAAAGGCTGAAGGAGCAAGGTAAACACCGTGCGTCAGCATTAGATTGAAGAAACGTTTGAATTGTTCGATATCGCATTTAGTTACGTCTTCGTAAGTGGTTACTGTTTCTTGATCAGTAAAGAAGAAACCAAACATGCCGCCAACGTAATTTACTACCATTGGGATACCGTGTTTATTTGCTAGTTCTTTCAAGCCTAGTGCTAATTGTTTAGTTGCACTTGCAAGGCGTTTTTCATTGCCTTCTTCTGTAAGTACTTTCAAACAAGCAAAACCTGCCGCCATCGCGACTGGGTTTCCTGAAAGTGTCCCAGCTTGGTATACCGGACCAGTAGGTGCGATGTATTGCATTACATCTTTACGGCCACCAAAAGCACCAACTGGCATACCGCCACCGATAACTTTACCTAAACAAGTTAGATCCGGCTTAATATTGTAATAGCCTTGAGCACAATTCTCAGCAACACGGAAGCCAGTCATTACTTCATCAAAAATTAATAGAGCGCCTTCAGCGTCACAGATTTCACGAAGACCTTCATGGAATCCTTCAACTGGTGGAATGCAATTCATGTTACCAGCGACTGGTTCAACAATAATACAAGCAATTTCACCTTTGTTAGCGGCAAACATTTCACGCACAGAGTCCAAGTTATTGAACGTTGCAGTTAGTGTGTATTTAGCAAAGTCGGCAGGCACGCCAGGTGAGCTTGGTTGACCAAGAGTTAGTGCACCAGAGCCAGCTTTTACTAATAAGCTGTCTGCATGGCCGTGGTAACAACCTTCAAATTTCATGATCTTGTCACGGCCAGTATAACCACGAGCAAGACGAATGGCGCTCATGGTTGCTTCTGTGCCAGAACTTACCATACGCACTTGTTCCATTGATGGAACTAACTCAGAAACAAGTTCAGCCATGTCAATTTCAGTCTCTGTTGGAGCACCGAAACTTAAACCACGCTGTGCTGCAGAGATAACTGCTTCACGAATAGCAGCATGGTTATGACCAAGGATCATTGGACCCCAAGAGCCAACATAATCAATATAAGCTTTACCATCGGCATCAAAAATTAATGGGCCATCGGCACGCTCAACAAAAATTGGTGAACCACCAACGCCAGCAAAAGCACGAACAGGTGAATTAACGCCACCAGGAATTTTTTCTTGCGCCTTTGCAAATAGTTCTGCTGATTTGGTCATTACTTATATCCTCATAGTAATCAATTGGACCAGTTGGTGGTTATTGTACCTAAATTGAATCAGAATGCTTGAGTTGATCGTATTAATCCCCATCTAATAAGTAAATAATCGTGTTGAATGAGAGATGACTGGCGTTGTTTAGTACGATGGAAGTATTGAATACTTGAATGAAACAGTCAGGTATTAGATAATCAGAATTAAAATAGAATTGGAAACCAATCTTGAGAGGTTTAAATGAGTGATGTATCTGTGCCGTTAACGTTTTCTGATGTTGCAGCAGCAAAAGTAAAAACGTTAATAGCAGAAGAAGAAAATCCAAATCTAAAACTACGTGTTTATATTACAGGTGGTGGTTGTAGCGGTTTCCAATACGGATTTACTTTTGATGAAGACGTAAATGAAGGCGATATGACGCTTGTAAATGATGGCGTAACATTGGTAGTTGACCCTATGAGTTTACAATATCTAATTGGCGGTGTTGTTGATTATACGGAAGGCTTGGAAGGCTCTCGTTTCTTTATCAATAATCCTAACGCAACAACTACGTGTGGTTGTGGGGCGTCATTCAGTGTTTAACTGCTGATATTAAAGGGCAAGTGGACAGTTTCCCACTTCCCTTTTTTTATTTAATTTATGTATAAAGGTTTATTAGTTCCACAGTAAATTAGGATGTATTACTGTTTATCTACCTCTAAAGCACTAAGGATTGTTGCTATGGGTAAATACACACCTGCTTTTTTTTCCTATCTTATTCATCGACCATGGATAATTTCATTTTTTTTATTTCTAAGCTTATTTTTATGGATAATGAGCGGCCCTTCTCATGCTGAAGATTCAGAAATAAAACAACCGAGTCCAACACTTAATGTTCCTTTGGCTAAAGTCATTGTTGAGCACTTTCAGTCAATACCCACTTATAAAACCATTTCTCTTTATGGTAGAACCGCTCCTGATCGTAAAACGACCTTAGGTGCTCAAGTCGCGGCTCAAATTGAAACATTTCTAGTAAAAAAGGGGGAACGAGTAAAAAAACATCAACCTATTGCCCACCTAGATATGGCAGATCTAGACTTACAACTAAGCCAAGTAAAAGCGATTTATTCGGTTCGTTTAAAAGAATTTAATGCAGCGAAACAACTTCGTCGTAAAGGTTTGCAAGGAGATGTCGCTTTTAGTAAAGCTCAAGCATCTTTAGCTGAAGCTAAAGCGAGAGTTAGAAATGCGGAACTCATTCTAAAGAACACCACGATTACGGCACCATTTGATGGTGTTGTTGAGCATCTTTTTGTTGAGGTTGGTGATTTTGTTAGTCGTGGCGATCCTGTTGCAAAAGTTGTCGTTCTAGATCCTCTTGTTATTGAAGTCAATGTCAGCGAAAGACATATTGAGCAATTAGTGAAAGATCAAAAAGCAGAAGTGATTTTTATTAATGATACGTCTATAGAGGGATATGTTCGATATATATCAAGGGTTTCTTCTTCATCAACAAATACATTCGCTGTCGAAATAGAAATTCCTAATCTAGGTGCTCAAATTTTTGCTGGAATGAGTGCTGAAGTCGTTATTAATCTTGCACTTCAACCTGCAATAAAGGTTTCACCTGCAATGCTTGCGTTAAATGAAGGTGGAGATTTAGGTGTAAAAACGGTGATTCAAAGTGAAGGTAATTCAAAGAGCGATCTACGTGTTAAGTTTGTTCCTATTCAGTTAGTCAAAGCAGAGGATGATGGTATTTGGTTAACAGGCCTTGGTGATGATGTTGATATCATTACGGTTGGACAAGGATTTGTCCGTGATGGTGATTTTATTCACGCTCAACAAAAATAGGGAAGTCATATGTTAGCTATTATTAATGCAGTATTGAGTCGTTCTCGAACCATGCTACTACTACTGGTATTACTGCTTATTGCTGGTATCTCGATGTATATTGTCATCCCAAAAGAATCGAATCCCGACATTACTATACCTATTATTTACGTCTCTATGAGTCATCAGGGGATTTCACCTGAAGATTCAGAACGTTTGCTCGTTCGTCCTATGGAGCAAGAATTACGCTCTATTGAAGGTATTAAGGAAATGACTTCAGTCGCTGGTGAGGGACACGGTTCGGTAACTCTGGAATTTAATGTTGGAACGGATTTAGATAAGGCATTAACTGATGTAAGGGATGCGGTTGATTTGGTTAAACCCGATTTACCTGAAGAAAGTGATGAGCCAACGGTAAATGAAGTCACTTTAGCGGCTGAGCAAGCTGTGCTTTCTGTGGTGTTGTATGGCACGGTACCAGAGCGAACAACGGTTCAAATTGCTCGTCAGTTACGAGATAAATTAGAAAGTTATAAACAGATTTTAGAAGTGAATATTGCTGGTGACCGAGAAGATGTTGTTGAAATTATTGTTGATCCTCTCTTGCTTGAAAGTTATGGATTAGATCAAGCTGCAATTTATAATCTTATTGCATTAAATAACCGAGTAGTTGCCGCTGGATTTGTTGATACCGGTTATGGCAGATTTTCTGTAAAAGTTCCTTCAGTTTTTGATTCACTGAAAGACGTCTTAGAGTTACCAATTAAAGTTGATGGCAAGCAAGTTGTCACATTTGGGGATATTGCGATCGTTCGTAAAGCTTTTCGAGACCCAAATAGCTATGCGCGTTTAAATGGCGAAAAAGCGATTGTTCTCGATATTAAAAAACGCTCTGGTGAGAATATTATAGAGACGGTCGAGATAGTAAAAGCCGTTTTAGCAGAAGCTCAAGAATTAGATTATTGGCCAAACAATCTGTTAGTTAAGTACACATGGGACGAATCAAAAGACGTTAAGATAATGCTTAATGATCTGCAAAATAACATTCTATCTGCCATCTTATTAGTCGTGATTGTTATTATTGCTATTTTGGGAGCAAGAACTGCCCTGCTTGTTGGAATATCTATCCCAGGTTCTTTTTTAACTGGATTATTAGTACTGGCGTTGTTTGGATTAACTATCAATATTGTCGTATTGTTTTCTCTTATTATGGCCGTTGGAATGTTGGTTGATGGTGCTATTGTTGTTACCGAATATGCAGATAGAAGAATGCAAGAAGGCGTGCATAGGGTAGAAGCCTATCGAGAAGCTGCTCAACGAATGGCGTGGCCAATCACCGCATCTACAGCAACAACATTAGCTGCTTTTGCTCCTTTATTATTTTGGCCAGATATCACTGGCGAATTCATGAAATACCTACCACTTACGTTGATAGCGACATTAAGTGCTTCTTTATTTATGGCACTATTATTTGTTCCTGTATTAGGAAGTTTGTTTGGTAAACCTCAGCAAGTACTACCTAAGAAAAAAGAGAAGCTATATGCCTTGAGCCAAGGCGATTATAGTAAGGCAGAAGGGATTACTAAGCTTTATTTTCATACTCTCTCTATTGCATTAAAGCACCCATTTAAGATCTTATCCCTTGCTATTATATTCTCAATTGGTATTGGATTTACTTATGCTAAAGCTGGCTTAGGTGTGGTTTTTTTCCCAGATGTTGATCCCCCTTTTTTAACCATAAAAGTTCGATCTCATGGTGATCTTTCTATTAATGAAAAAGATAAGTTAATGGTTGAAGTTCAGGATCATATTTTAGGAATGAATGAGTTAGATAGTGTTTATACTCGAACGGGCGGAGATGATGAGATTGGGCAAATACAGATCACCCCTGTAGATTGGCAATACCGTCGACCAGTAAAAGATATTATCGAAGATTTAAGGATACAGACAAAGGATATTGCGGGAATCGAATTAGAGTTTAGCACACCGAATGCTGGCCCCCCAAATGAGCATGATTTAGTGATAGAGCTTAGTGCTCGTAACGGGAATGATTTGAACCAAGCAGTTAAACAGGTAAGGTCTTGGGTTGATGGTGACGCAGGTTTTACTAATGTCAGTGATACCTCAAACAAGCAAGGCATTGATTGGAAAATTGATATTCGCAGAGATGATGCCGCTCGTTTTGGGGCAGATGCAACTCTTGTAGGTAATACGGTTCAATTTGTTACTAATGGTCTGAAGATTGGTGACTACTTGCCAGATGATAATGATGAACAAGTTGATATTTTAGTTCGTTTTCCTGAAGAACATCGAGATATTGGCCGTTTTGACGAGTTAAGAGTAAAAACAGCATTGGGCTTAGTGCCTATTACTAATTTTGCTAGAGTTATTCCTACTCATAAGCAAGATACAATTCATCGTATTGATGGGCATCGAATTTTAACGGTTAAAGCTGATATGAGTGAAGGTTATAACCTAAGTATTGAGTTACCTAAAATTGAATCAGCACTTGCTGCTTTAGGTTTACCTGAAGGTGTTGAGTTTAAATTAAGAGGACAGAATGAAGAGCAAAATAATTCAGCAGCGTTTCTTCAGAATGCTTTTATCGTCGCATTAGCGGTAATGGCGATAATTCTAGTCACTCAATTCAATAGTTTTTATCAAGCGTTTTTGATTTTAAGCGCTGTTCTATTTTCTACAGTTGGAGTGTTTGCGGGTTTACTTATATTTCAACGTCCTTTTGGCATAATTATGTCAGGGATAGGGGTTATATCCTTAGCGGGGATCGTTGTTAATAATAATATCGTACTTATTGATACCTACAATACTTTACGTAAAGAAGGGCTCGAAAAGGTAGATGCCATATTACGTACAGGGATTCAACGTTTAAGACCAGTATTACTTACAACAGTAACGACGATATTAGGTTTAATGCCTATGGTGCTTGAAATGAATATTGATTTAGTTAATCAAAAAGTTGAGTTTGGAGCACCAAGTACACAGTGGTGGTCTCAATTAGCAACAGCTGTTGCCGGAGGATTAGCATTTGCTACTGTATTAACTTTGGTATTAACGCCATGTCTATTAATGCTTGGAAGAGATAAATATATAAAAAGAAGCCACTAAAAGATATGCCCCAATGAATATTGTAATCATTAGGGCATTATGATGATTTATTGTTTAGTGAGTAATTACAGGATGATTTCCTACAATAAATTCGCTGTATTGTTCTAATTGTTTTAAGCGTTCTTTAGCAATAACTTCAAACTCTTTTTTATCGTTACCAGTTAATGATTTCGATTGAGGTAAAGAGACGGTTCGTGCATCTTTATGAACACCGTTTACTAAAAATTCATAATGTAAATGTGGACCTGTTACTCGGCCTGTTCCACCAAGTGTACCAACAGTATCACCTTGTTTCACTCGCTGACCTGCTTTGACATAACGTTTAGTCATGTGTAGGTATTTAGTAATATAAGTATTACTGTGGCGAATAAAAACGTAATTACCATTAAATTGGTTATAGCCAGCTTTATCTACTACACCATCACCAGCAGCCCAAATAGGAGTACCAACAGGAGCAACATAATCCGTTCCTCTATGTGCTTTTCTTTGACCTGTTACAGGGTGTAAGCGACGAGGATTAAAGTTAGAGCTTACATAACGGAAATTGATTGGTGAACGTAAAAAAGCTTTTTTCATTGCACGACCATTTGGCTCATAGAAATTGCCGTTTTTATCATTACGAATAGCAGTAAAAGTATCTCCGCGATTAGTAAATGATGCAGCAATGATATTCCCTTTTCCAGCATATTCGCCTTCGACGTACTTTTCTTCATAAAGAACTTTAAAGTTATCACCTTCTCGGATATCTAATGCAAAGTCGATATCCCAACCAAAAATGCCCGCTAGCTCCATTATTTGGTTTGCGTTTAAGCCTGCACCAATAGAAGCATTCCAAAAGTTAGAGGTAATGATTGCTTTGGTATAATTCAGTTGAGTTTCTATTTCTTGTTTTTCAAATAAGCCAAAATAACTATCGCCTATCTTACTAATGCGGTAGGTCTCAAATTTACTGATAGGACGGATAAGCTGAACGATCTCTTGCTCTTGATTAAAGCCAAACTTTAATTTATCACCAGGACGGAGACGAGTTAGCTGTTGTTCAATCTCTTTATCACTGCTTGTTAAATCGTAAAGTTGGCGAGCGGTTAAGCCAACTCGACTGAATAAGACTGATGCACTTTCCCCAGGTTTTACGGTGTAGGTTTCCCAAGAAAGCTGCTTGTTCTTTTCGGTTGTTTCATGCGAAATAAGAGATTCTTGACGGATCTCTATAGGGTAGCTTTGACCAATTGATAGTTTGTAAAACCCAGAGTCGGGTGCGACAGTATCGGGTATTGTAGCGATTGTTGCCGCTATACCAGCACTACAAATACCAATAAGAATGCGATGAATTACAGGAATGCGAGTTAATTTAGATAATATCATTCGATTAGGTAGTAAATATTGAATACAAATAACAACATAGAAGTGTAGCCTGTTTTACGGTTAACTACTATGAAACGAGGTTATAGTTAAAGCTTGGTCACCTTTTTTCTAATAAAAGTTCAATAAATCGACAAGCTCAAAGAACGTGGGTGAACAGGCAGTTGCTCCCCTGCCTGTTTCGCTGTTATTTATTCAATGCAAATGTAGGTAAAGAAAGATGCCAGCGAATTGCAGCTAATCGAATGACTAGTGTAGTCGCAACCCCCATAAGCATAGCGGTTGAACTCTGAACATTAAATTCGAGAGCAGAGGTGTGAACAATACCACCTAAAATACAAGCAGTAGCATAAACTTCACTTCTTAATACCATAGGAACTTCACGAGCAAGTACATCTCGAATTATTCCACCGCCACAACCGGTAATAACCCCCATAATTACAGCCACCATAGGATCTGCATTGTATTTTAGTGCTTTTTCAACACCGATCCCGACAAAAACGGCTAATCCAATAGCATCGGATACTGGTAAAACATACCAAGGAAGGCGTTTAGGTTTTCTGATGATTAACATGGTTAAAATGCAGGTAACAAAAATGACTAATAAATAGTTTGTATCATTAATCCAGAAAACAGGGGTAGCACCAAGTGCCATATCTCGAATCGTACCACCACCGATAGCGGTAACACTCGCAAGTACTGTGACGCCAAAAGGGTCCATTTTTAACCGTCCTGCTAATAACACTCCTGAAATAGCAAAGATGGCGGTGCCGAACATATCAATTATATAGATTAACATCTTGTCCTCTATGACTTACTGCATGATGTTGTTGAGAGTACAGTTATAAACCATGTTTGATTATAACCATCAGAGTGCTTTGAAGGATTAGCCAGATAGCTATTCTCCAACTTAAAAAACGATGTATTTGTGCTAAATGAATCGCAGAAGGTGCGATTTTTCCTCCAAGTTTTGGCCTACTGATTTTCTTGCCCTGATAAATAACAGGACCGCCCATAGAAAGCTCAAATTTTTTGCCGATAATGATAAGTAGCCATGCATTATTTTTATTTGACCAGCTTTTTTTCTGTTGTTTAAGTGCATGAAGAGCAATTTGAAAATGTTTCCCTAAAAGGCATAAAAGGCTAAAAATCTTTAAAGGAATAAAATCTAGAATAGTTTGAATGGTTAATGCAGGAATACCAAATGGCCTAAATGTATCTCTTGACGGTGACCAAGCACGAGCTAATTCTAAAGATAAGCGATAAATAAAAGCCCCGATCCCTCCAGCAATACCATACCAGAACAGCACGCCAATTACGGTTCGTGCATAACCTAAAACCATTGTCTCTGCACTTGCTTTACCTAAGCCTAAAAGGGAAAGTGGTTCAACATCTCTATTTAACCAAGGCATTAAAATCGTTTTTGCTTCTTTTTTATCTTCTTGGTTTATTGCTTGTATCGTATTTTTACAAAGTTTTTCGACACCTCGCCATTCCAAGGAAATTAAAAGTAATCCTAGATTAAATAATGGCAGGTTCCAGATGAGAGGTAATGCAGCAATATAAACAATAATGGTAGGGGTAATCATTAACGCCCAAGCAAGCGAGCCAGAAATTAAACGTTGTTGATAAGATCGAGCAGTATTTACCTTTGTGGAGAGTAACTCTGCGAATTTACGCCAAATAGTCATTGGGTGAGCGTGAGCTGGAATAGGTAAGAGTAAATGAAATAATAAAGCCCCCCATAAAACTAATAGGGAGTAATCTGCAATCAATAAAGAGAATTTATCAAGCATGAATGTATATAACTATAGTCAAAAGGAAAAATATCGAACTAACTAATCTTAGCTAGTTCGATAAAGGGGGCAATTATTTTAACAATGCAACCATCTTAATCACCATTTCTGATGAACTTTGTGCAGCAAGAGGTAAAAATTCTTCAAAACTCATTGGTGATTCTTTATCTGCTACATCAGAAATTGCACGAACAACGACAAATGGTACTTCAAATTGATGACAAGTTTGAGCAATTGCAGACGCTTCCATTTCCACAGCAATAACAGAAGGGAAATGAGAACGAATAAACGCTTGGCGTTCAGGAGTGCATACAAAAGCATCACCAGTACAAATCAAACCACGAACAGCGTGTTTATTTTCCATTTGTGTTAATGCTTGCTCTGCCACAGACATTAGTTTTTCATCTGCAATAAAAGCCGCTGGTTGCTGTGCCATTTGTCCCATTTCGTAACCAAAAGCAGTAACGTCTGCATCATGGTGACGAACTTCTGTTGAGATAACTACGTCACCTAAGCTTAATGATGAGTCGAAACCACCCGCAGAACCAGTATTAAATACAAGATCTACATTATGATCAGAAATTAACAAGGTAGTACCTACTGCTGCTGCAACTTTACCAATGCCTGATTGCAATAGAACAACATCAGTTCCTGAAAGTGTACCAGTATGAAACGTACAACCTGCCTTTATAGTTGTTGTTAATCCTTCAATTTGTTCTTTAAGGATGGCAACTTCTTGTTCCATTGCACCGATAATGCCGATTTTCATGTGTGTATCTCGATAAAAGTTTGAATAGAAAATGATTGTAACATAGCTATTAAAGAGTGAGGAGCTAAGAGTAATTAGGTTAATCACGTATAAAAAGGTATTTTTAGTTTGATATTCCCCCGTATTGTTTAATTATCATTCGAACGATATTTTTTTTAATAAAAAGCCTTGCACGAAAATCTGAATTGCCTATACTGCGCATCCACTGACACGGAGCGAGTGATTCAAATCACAGTTTGCCTTGTTAGTTTGCTCTTTAAAAATTTGAAACCTATTAATCTGTGTGGGCACTTGTGAGTTGATAATCACTAGTTTGCTTTTACTTCTCGAAGTAAGACAAACAAAATAATCAATGAACTGAGTGACTACACAAAATTACTTTTATGTAACAATCAGTATTAATCATTGAGCCGGTTTTGTTTCTGCTTCTCTTTACGGAAAAGCCAGAGCAACCAAAAAA
>NZ_MSCP01000001.1:132835-368742 GCF_002954715.1 Aliivibrio sifiae
TATTTTAAAAAGCCCTAATCGAAAGATTAGGGCTTTTTTACGTCTGTATAAAAGTAAAATGATGCAGAATAGACACAGCGAAGTGGTAGTTCAGTTGGTTAGACTTTTTGTTGGAGAGCTTAGCGGCCTGTCACGCCGGGGGACGTGTCGCTTTCAAGGTTGATAGAAAGTCCCGTTAACGTAGCCATTATACCAAGAAAGCCCTAATCGAAAGATTAGGGCTTTTTTACGTCTGTATAAAAGTAAAATGATGCAGAATAGACACTGCGGAGTGGCAGTTCAGTTGGTTAGACTTTTTATTGAGAAATTATGTTTTGTTCTAGTAGCATGGCTCTTAATTGTTCAACACGCTTTTTATTTACACCAAAGTCAGAGTGTCCTGTACGAGACTCTGAACGAACGATGAGGTTATTTCCTTCAATTCTAAGTTCTAAATCATCAACAAAGCGAAAGACAGTACTTGTTGATTCAATTCTGGCGTAGTTTTCTTTAATTACCGCTATTTTTGCACCTTTAAGTTGCTCTGCTATTTGAGCTATCGACTCTATTTCTGTATCGGGATTATTTAGAGTAAAAGGGGCAGCGCTGAAATCAGCTCTAGTTTCTAATGTTGAGATGCAGTTAGGTTTATCTGCACACATCATTTTTGATTTATCAGTCATATTATCGATCCCTTTACTGCAGGCGGTAAGTGTTAGCAATATTGAAAATATGGAGATTATTTTTATCATAGGTTAGTTCATTATTTTGAATAGGCATTGTCAGTATAGAATAAAAAAGGCCAACATCGAAATGTTGGCCAAAGGTTTGGAAGGAAACCTGAATTAATCTATTTCAAAAATTACGATGCCGATAGCATTAGTGAATCCGCTTTTGCTTCTAGATTAGAATTACCCATAAGGTAAGCATCAATTTCTCTAGAACATTCTCGGCCTTCATTAATACAACGAACAATCAGAGACTGACCGGTACGCATATCACCTGCGGCAAAAACACCTTTTTGATTAGTAGCATAGCCATCGGTTGCTACGTTGCCACGATCATCCAGTTTTATATCTAACTGAGCTAATACTCCCGTTGGTTCTGGGTGTAAGAAGCCCATCGCTAAGAATGCTTGATCACAAGGGATCACTCGCTCACTACCAGCAACTTCATCAAATCCTGGACGTTCGCCTGGTTTCGCATCTTGCCAAACGATGTCAGCAATACGAAGACCAGTCACGTTACCTGCATCATCAGAGATAAACTCTTTGGTTAAGATATTCCAATGACGCTCACAGCCTTCTTCGTGAGAAGTGGTTGTCTTCATGATCATTGGATATTGAGGCCAAGGCATATTCGCAGGGCGTTTCTCTGGTGGGATTGGCATGATCTCAACCTGAGTAATACTTGCTGCACCATGACGATTCGACGTACCTACACAGTCAGAACCTGTATCGCCACCACCAATAACAACAACATGCTTACCTTTAGCATGGATCTCTTTAGTTTTAAGATCCATGTTATTAGCTCGACGGTTGTTTTGACCTAAGAATTCCATAGCAAAGTGAACGCCATTGAGATCACGCCCTGGAATAGTTAGATCTCTTGGCACTGTAGAGCCTCCAGTGAGTAGAACGACATCGAAGTCTTGGCGTAATTGCAATGCATTAATATCGACACCAATATGAGCATTTACTTCAAACTTGATACCAGCATCAGCCATTAGATTGATTTTACGATCAATGATGTCCATGCCTAACTTGAAGTCAGGAATACCAAAGCGAAGTAGACCACCAACTTTCTCATCTCGTTCATAGACAGTTACTGAATGACCAGCACTGTTTAACTGTTCAGCCGCGGCTAAACCAGCAGGACCTGAACCGATGATAGCAACAGTTTTACCTGTACGAGAACGAGGTTTCTTTGGTTGTGCGTACCCTTCACGGTACGCAGTTTCTACAATTGTTTTTTCGATATTACAGATAGTGATTGGGTCTTGATTAATACCAAGAACACAGGCACTTTCACAAGGAGCAGGGCACACTCGGCCTGTGAACTCTGGGAAGTTATTGGTCGAGCTTAAGATCTTCCACGCTTCTTCCCAGCTATCACGATATACCGCATCATTAAACTCAGGAATGATGTTACCAATAGGGCAACCGTTGTGACAAAACGGAACACCACAATCCATACAACGTGATGCTTGTGTGCCAATCTTGTCAGCAAACTCATCATTCAATACAAATTCTTTATTGTCTTGAATTCGAACTGTTGGGTCGAGTTTCTTTGGTAGCTCACGACCATGTTCTAAAAATCCAGTAGGCTTACCCATTATACTGCCTCCACTTCTTCCGTTTGTGCCTGTTGTGCTTCAGCTTTACGCTTTTGAAGAACCGCTTTGTAATCACGCGGCATCACTTTAGCCAGAGAGGCCAAGTTTGCTTCAAAGTTATCTAGGAAAGACTGAGCAACTTCACTTCCTGTGAACTCAACATGCTTAGTTAGCATTTCTAATAGAAGATCTTTATCTTCTTGTTCGATAGGATCTAGGTCGACTAATTCAGAGTTTAGTTTAGTTTCAAAATCACCAGACTTATCCCAAACATAGGCAACACCACCACTCATACCTGCCGCAAAGTTACGACCTGTAGAGCCAAGGATTAGTGCTACACCACCAGTCATGTATTCACAACCGTGATCACCAACGCCTTCAACCACAACTCGTGCACCTGAGTTACGTACACAGAAACGCTCACCAGCCATACCGCGAATATAAGATTCGCCAGAAGTTGCGCCGTAGAAACAAACGTTACCTACAACAATGTTATCTTCAGCTACAATCGTTGATTTTAGGTTTGGATAAAGAACTAGCGTACCGCCAGATAAGCCTTTACCCCAATAATCATTCGCATCGCCTTCGACTTCAAATTTCACACCTTTCGCAAGGAAAGCCCCTAGACTTTGACCAGCCGAACCGTTGAACTTCACGTTCATTGGTTGTGGCAAACCTTGGTCTTTATAGACTTTTGAAATTTCATTCGACAGCATAGTACCTACACTTCGGTCGGTATTTAGAATATCGAATTCAGCAGTAACGGCTTCACCCTTTTCAAGGGCCGGAATAGCGACTTGAATCAGTTTACGATCCAATACGTCTTCTAGATTATGCTGTTGTTTAATTTGGTTATAGATACCATCTTCAGCACGAGGTTGTTCAACGTGTAGTACTGGTGATAAATCTAAGTTTTTGTATTTCCAGTGGCCGATATCATCACGAACTTTCAGCTTATGAGATTGACCAACCATTTCATCAATAGAGCGGAAACCAAGCTCTGCCATTACTTCACGTAAACCTTCAGCCATATATTGGAAGAAAGTAACCACGTCTTCTACACGACCGTCGAAGCGCTCACGAAGTGTTTTGTTTTGTGTAGCGATACCAACAGGGCAGGTATTTTTATGACACTTACGCATCATGATACAGCCTTCAACAACAAGAGCTGCTGTTGCTACGCCCCATTCTTCAGCACCAAGAAGTGTTGCTACTGCAAGATCTCGAGGTGTTTTCATCTGGCCATCAGACTGAACAACGATACGGTTACGTAACCCATTTTTCAGTAGTGTCTGGTGTGTCTCAGCCAGACCTAGCTCCCATGGAAGACCAGTATGGCGGATAGAAGACATTGGAGACGCACCTGTACCACCATCAAAACCAGCGATAAGTACAACGTCTGCTTTTGCTTTCGCTACACCAGAGGCGATAGTACCAACACCTGCCTCAGATACTAACTTAACGTTAACGCGGCCTTTACGGTTGGCATTTTTCAGATCATAGATAAGCTGTGCTAAATCTTCGATTGAATAAATATCATGATGTGGCGGTGGTGAAATCAGACCAACTCCAGGAGTTGAGTGACGTGTTGCACCAATCCAATCATCGACTTTATCACCAGGTAGTTGACCACCTTCGCCAGGTTTCGCACCTTGAGCCATCTTGATTTGTAGCTCATCAGCGTTAGTTAGGTAGTAAGATGTCACACCAAAACGACCAGAAGCTACTTGTTTGATTGCTGAACGTTCCCAGTCGCCATTGTCTTTTTTCTCAAAACGAATTGGATCTTCACCACCTTCACCTGAGTTAGATTTAGCACCGATACGGTTCATAGCAACAGCAAGTGTTGAATGAGCTTCGTGTGAGATAGAACCAAACGACATTGCACCAGTAGCAAAACGTTTTAGGATTTTCTCAATAGGCTCTACTTCTTCTAAAGGAATAGATCCTGCAGGATTTTTGATGAAATCTAACTGGCTACGCAGTGTTGCTGCATCATCACCTTGGTCATCAACCGCTTTCGCGTATTTCTTGAATTGACCGTAATCTTTATTACGAGTTGACTCTTGAAGTAGAGAAATAGTTTCAGGGTTAAACAGATGCTTCTCACCACGTTGTTTCCACTGATATACACCGCCCACATCAAGTACTTGAACTGGGATCTCACGAGTTGGATAGCCAACACGGTGACGGATTAGAACTTCTTTTGCGATATCATCAATCGTTAGACCTTGGATACGAGAAACGGTACCGGTGAAGTACTTATCAACCACTGATTTACTGATACCAAGCGCTTCAAAGATTTGAGCACCATGGTATGACTGCAGTGTTGAAATACCCATCTTAGAGAAAATCTTAAGTAGGCCGCCATTAACCCCTTTACGGTAGTTATCAAACAATACTTTTGGATGGACTGTTGGGTCTAGTTTCTTAACTCGTTGAAGTTCAACAATTGTCTCAATGACTAAGTATGGGTTTACTGCGTTTGCGCCGTAACCAACCAGTGTTGCAAAGTGATGAGTTTCACGAGCATCACCCGTTTCAATCACGATGTCACATTTAGCTCGTAACCCTTTACGGATTAGGTGGTGATGAACCGCACCAACCGCAAGCATTGCAGGGATAGCTGCGTGGTTTGAGTTTACAGCGCGGTCTGTTAGTAGAATGATAGAGTAACCATCGATTACTGCATCTTCAGCATATTGACAGATACGTTTAAGTGCGCGCTCAAGCTTTCCTGAATCTTCATTGGCTTGGAAAACGATATCCAGTGTTTTTGCTTGTAGATGTTCGTTATCAATAGCACGCAGTTTTTCTAGCTCAGAGTTAGAAAGAACTGGTGATTCAAGTTCAACTTTTTGACAGTGCTCAGGTGTTTCAGCAAGCAAGTTTTGGTCTTTACCTAAGTAAGTATTTAGCGACATAACCATACGCTCACGGATCGGGTCGATCGGCGGGTTAGTTACTTGGGCAAACAACTGCTTAAAATAGTTAGATAAATGCTGAGATTGATGAGAAAGGATCGCTAGTGGCCAATCGGCACCCATTGCAGTTAATGGCTCATAAGCCGTTTTCGCTAATGGTAGGATGATCTCATTCACTTCTTCAGAGGTAACACCAAACGCTTGTTGACGATTGAGTAGGCGTTCAGGAGAAGGCTGGCTGAATTGGTTTGTTGCTTCAGGCAGTTTATTTAAGTTTAGAAGATTCTCTTCAACCCATTTCTCATAAGGTTGTGATTTCGCAATGCCATCTTTTACTTCTTCATCAGAAATAATACGGCCTTGCTCTAAGTCAGCAACAAAGATACGACCGGGTTGCAGACGACCACGGAATTCAATGTTTTCTGGTGCTATTTTTACAACGCCAGATTCTGATGCCATTACAAGGAAGTCATCTTTTGTCACGGTATAACGAGAAGGACGAAGACCATTACGGTCAAGTGTTGCACCTACTTGAACACCATCGGTGAAACAAACAGATGCAGGGCCATCCCAAGGTTCCATTACGTTAGCGTGGTACTGATAGAATGCACGACGCGTAGGATCCATGTTTTTATTTTCTTGCCACGCTTCAGGGATCATCATCATTAATGCATGTGGCAAGCTACGGCCAGAAAGAACAAGCAGTTCAAGCGCCATATCGAAGTTTGATGAATCTGAGCTGCCTTCCTGACAAATAGGAAGTAGCATATCCATCTCTTGCTGGCTAAATAAATCAGACTCGATAATAGCTTCACGCGCTTTCATCCAGTTCAAGTTACCACGAACGGTATTGATCTCACCATTATGGGCAATGTAACGGAATGGTTGAGCTAGACGCCAGCGAGGGAATGTATTAGTAGAGAAACGAGAGTGAACCAGAGCTAATGCCGTCACCATCGTTGGATTTTGTAAGTCTAGGAAGTACTGTGGAACTTGTTCAGTCGTTAATTGACCTTTATAAACAAGTGTTTTGTACGATAGAGAGTTGATGTAGAAGTCATCACCAATGTTAGAAATACTTTCCAAACATACTCGAACGGTGTAGTTACGTAGAACATACAATTTACGTTCAAGTTCTTCTGGGGTCATTGATGGGCCACCAGAAATAAATACATGCTCAAATTGAGGCTCTGTACTCAAAGGATCATCGCCTAGCATTGAATTATCGACAGGAAGAACTCGATAGCCAATAATTTCTAAATCAAGACGTTGGGCATTACGCTCTAAAATATCTCTACATTGTTGACGTTTATGCTCATCTTTAGGGAATAAGACAACACCAACACCGTATTTCTCAAAAGATGGTAATTTAATACCAAGTTTTACGGCTTCTTCTAATAAAAACTCGTGAGGCTTCTGTAAAAGAATACCCGCGCCATCACCACTGCATGGATCACAGCCTTGACCACCACGGTGTTCCATACGTGCAAGCATATCGAGGGCCTGAGTAACCACATCATGAGATTTACGGTTTTTGAGGTGAGCGACAAAACCGATACCACATGCATCATGCTCCAGTTCCGGAGTATACATGCCCTGTGCATTCTGCTCTCTATCTACCATAGATACATCCTTCCAGTATTTTGCAGACACAACTTCTCTACGTAAGTTTCTGTCTAGTCCTTTGCTAATTTCAAATCGAACTTGCTGTGAGTTAGTCTCAAGAGGTAGCAAGTTTGAATCCATTCTGGTGTTTGCTGGCATCACTTATTATGACGTGCAAACTAACCCATCCATTGTGATATCAATCAAATACAGTTTAATCCGTTGTATTTGTTGTTTGAGGATAGATATCACTATCGAAACGCCTCAACATTCGTGTTGATGGCAAATTAATCTATTTAACGATGTAACTATCCTACATTTTTGTCATATTAAATACCAACTAAAGTTGCACGTAATTTTCACTTTTTTTACTCAAAATGAATAAGTATTTATAATAAATGGGCTTTTTTGCTATTAAATTGCCACTTTATGCGCCTTTTATTGATATAAATTAGAGTTAAGGTCGGTTTATTTCGATATTATTTACGGTCTTTTTTTACAAACGAGTTAGCAACTTTCATAAATAGAAGTGAGACTTCTTTTTGTTTATGAACTAAGTCTTTGATTTATTATTGGTTACCGCAATGCAACTTCATGAACTAGCAAATACATTTGGGCAAGATCTACAACGTCGTTATGGTGAAAAAGTACATAAATTGACGCTTCATGGAGGCTTTAGTTGTCCAAATAGAGACGGAACTATAGGTAAAGGTGGTTGTACTTTTTGTAATGTAGCTTCTTTTTCTGATGAGCAAGAGCAATTTAAATCCATTCATGACCAGTTGACAGATAGAGCGGGTGAAGTTCTGCGAGCTAAAAAGTATCTTGCGTATTTTCAAGCATATACAAATACTTTTGCTGAAGTTCAAGTGCTCAAAAACATGTATGAAGAGGCGCTTAAGTCAGCAAATATTGTTGGTTTATGTGTAGGTACTCGCCCAGATTGTGTTCCTGATGCAGTATTAGACCTATTGAAAGGTTATGTTGATGAGGGTTATGAAGTGTGGTTAGAGCTTGGATTACAGACGGCTAATGATAAAACCTTAAAGCGTATAAACCGAGGCCATGACTTTGCTTGTTATGATGCTATTACTCGTAAAGCAAGGGCACTTGGTATCAAGGTGTGTACTCATTTAATTATTGGTTTACCTGGCGATACCAGAGATGATAACCGCATGACATTAACTAAGGTGTTAGAGACAGGAACAGACGGACTTAAATTACACCCTCTACATATTGTTGATGGCAGTACAATGGCAAAAGCATGGAGAGCAGGAAGAATCGAAGCGCCAGAAATGGATGATTACGTCGATGTGGCTTGTGAGCTTATTCGTTTAACGCCACCAGAAGTGGTTTATCATCGGGTTTCAGCAACAGCAAGAAGGCCAACCCTATTATCGCCTTTATGGTGTGAACCACGTTGGTTAGGATTAACTAATGTAGGTATGGCTCTTAATGAAAAAGGGGCACAAGGCTCCTTGATTGATCAACCTTTCAAATATACCCAACCAATATTGAAAAAATAACTCAAATCGACATAACCCTGATATTATTTAGTTGAATATTATCAGGGTGTGTTTATGAAGCAGTTAAAAATTCTCGCGCAATTTTATGTCGATCTTATGGTTAGGCTTGGCATTGTTCGTTTTAGTCTCTTACTTGCTATTGCTTTAGTGGCACTGGCCGTTATCGTTCAAGTTGGCGTTACTCTTTTTTTAAGCGGTGAAGTGAATGATTTAGATATCGTTCGCTCCGTTTTCTTTGGTTTATTAATCACGCCTTGGGCTGTCTTTTTCTTATCGGTTGTTGTTGAACATTTAGAAGATTCTCGCCAACGTCTTTCTAAATTAGTCACTAAAATGGAAGAAATGCGTGCTCGTGATTTAGATTTGAATAAAAAATTACAAGGCAATGTAAAAAAACTAAATCAAGAAATTGAAGAACGAGAGAAGGCAGAAGATGCTAGGCAAGAAGCGATGGAAGATCTTGAAAATGAAGTATTCCAGCGTGAAAAAGCTCAATTAGAATTGGCTGAACAAACAGCATTGCTTCGTTCTTACTTAGATACCTCCCCGGATATTATTTATTATCGTAATGAGTTAGGTCTTTTTTCTGGTTGTAACCAAGCGATGGAAGATCTTACTGGAAAAACAGAAAAAGAACTGATCGGTTTATCCCCTAAAGACGTTTATAACGCAGAAGTAGCTGCAAAAGTAATTGATACTGATAGGCAAGTATTAAGAGACAATAAAGCATTAACTTATGAACAATGGCTTGATTACCCTGATGGTCGTAAGGCATGTTTTGAATTAAGTAAGATCCCTTTTTATAGTAAAGGTGGGCGTCATCTTGGTTTGGTTGGCTTTGGCCGTAATATTACCGAGCGTAAAGAGTACGAAGATGCATTAGAAAAAGCGAGTAGAGATAAAACCACTTTTATTTCAACCATTAGCCATGAGTTAAGAACTCCCCTAAATGGTATTGTTGGCTTGAGTCGCATGCTGCTTGATACTCGCCTTGATGATGAACAGCATAATTACATGCGAACCATCAACGTCAGTGCTATCACCCTTGGTAATATCTTTAACGATATTATTGACATGGATAAATTTGATCGTCGTAAGCTTGAACTTCTTACAAAACCACTTGATTTTATTAGTTTTGTTACTGAAATGGAAAACATATCTGGTTTAATGGCAGAGCAAAAAGGATTACGTTTTGATTTAGAAAGGTTAACAAATTTGCCCGCACATATTGTTGTGGATAGCACCCGATTAAGGCAGGTACTTTGGAACCTTATTGGAAATGCGACAAAATTTACCAAAGAAGGCAGTGTTGTTATGTCAGTCAGTGCTGATATTTTTAAAGACAATGCAGAAATTACCTTTGAGGTTGAAGATACCGGTATTGGTATCCCTGAATCAGAGTTAGAAAATGTGTTTGCAATGTACTATCAAGTAAAACAAGGCAAGGATAATTTACATGCAGTAGGCACTGGTATTGGACTTGCTGTCTCTAAAGAGCTAATTAATTTAATGGGCGGAGATATTACAGTAACCAGCGATATTGGTTTTGGTAGTACGTTTATAGTAACAATTAATGTGCCTTTGATTGATCATGTAGAAGAAGAAGAGGCAATGCCTGAGGCGAAAAGTGCGAAATCATTACGGATCTTTATGCTAGAGGATATTGAACTGAATGTAACGGTTGCATGTTCATTGCTTGAAAGCCTTGGGCATACTGTTGATGTAGCAATGTGTGGTGAAGATGCATTAAAGCAGTTTGATCCAACTAAATATGATTTAGCTTTATTGGACATTCAGTTACCAGATATGACCGGTTTTGATGTTGCTCAGGCTTTACGTGAAAAATTTGATGAATTACCACCGTTAGTAGCACTAACGGCTAATTTATTAAAGGAGAAAGATGAATATTTTGAAAAAGGTATGGATGAAGCGATCAGTAAACCATTAAGTGTGAAGGCGTTAACAGAGGTACTCGAGTTGTTTTCAATGTCAGATAAAAAAGAAAGACAAAAGAAACTACAGAAGCCAATAAAAACACAAGAGCAATTAGATAATGAACAACTGATTGATCGTTTGTTAGATATAGAAATGTTAGAGTCGTATATTGAGATTGTTGGAACCAAACCGGTATATGCAAGTATTGAGATGTTTGAAAAGAGTATGAAAGAGTACATTCAAATATTAGATACGAATATGACAGCAAGGGATCAAGACGGTATTGTATTTGAGACTCATAAAATGAAAGGAGCTGCTGGTTCTATAGGTCTTAAGCATATTCAGCAAGTCGCTCAGAAGGCGCAATCACCAGATTTACCCGCATGGTGGGAAAATATAGATGACTGGGTTGAAGAAATTAAAAATGAATATGAAAATGATATTCAAATATTAAAAAGCTGGTTAGAACAGCAAGCCAAATAAGGGATACTATGAAAAAGGCACTATTTGCTTCTGTAATTATGATGGCACTGTCTAGTTGTCAGATGACATCACTGCCACAAGTTGATTGGCAGCAAGATAATAAAATAGAAATAATGAACACTCACATACAACTTAATTCAGCGGTATGGATCGATCAAATGCCGACGATAGGTACTGAAGAAGACGAAAGTAAGTTGAATGTGGCATTGACATTAACGTCAAAACAAGTGATTGCACCTGAATTAGCGATTGAAAAAGTGGTTATTCGCCAAGGCGACGATTCATGGGTATTAACCGATGATGAATTTGAAGTGCGCGTGCATGATAACCATACATGGGAAATCGCAGGTCAATCATTTCATAATATTACCGCAGATAAATTAATAGATATTGCAGTTCAAGCAAATGATGAATGGATCATAGAAAGTGACGTACAGATCGATACCGTTTATTAATTTATATTAAGGCCAGTGTGGTTACAGTAATTATTATATTAATAAAAAATGCCCAGCTAGTAATAGCTGGGCATTTTTAATTTTATGAAGTAAGAAGAAATATTATAGTTCTTCTAAATCACCACAGAAGCGGTAACCTTCACCGTGAATCGTAGCAATGATCTCAGGTGTATCAGTTACTGATTCAAAATGCTTACGGATACGACGAATTGTCACATCAACAGTACGGTCATGTGGCTTAAGCTCACGACCAGTCATTTTCTTCAGAAGATCTGCACGAGTTTGGATCTTACCCGGGTTTTCACAGAAATGAAGCAAAGCACGGAACTCTGAGCGAGGAAGCTTGTAGCTTTCACCACTTGGACTAACAAGAGAACGGCTATTAATTTCAACTGTCCAGCCATTGAATACATAGCGTTCAACCGTTTTTTTATCTTCAACAGTTGTGCTTTGATTCATTGAACGAGTTAATAAGTTACGCGCACGAATAGTAAGTTCGCGTGGGTTAAATGGTTTTGTGATGTAATCATCAGCACCGATTTCTAAACCTAAAATCTTATCAACTTCGTTGTCACGGCCTGTTAGGAACATAAGGGCCATATCACCACGTTCGCGAAGTTCACGAGCAAGAAGAAGACCATTTTTACCTGGAAGGTTGATATCCATAATCACAAGATTAAGTTGTTGCTCAGAAAGCACTGTGTGCATTTCTTCACCATCGCTCGCTTCAAAAACATTGTAGCCTTCAGCTTCAAAAATGCTTTTAAGTGTATTACGAGTTACATGTTCATCTTCAACGATTAGGATCTGAGGGGTTTGCATGGGCGGTACCTAACTAACTGATTAAAGTCAAAAGTAGAATTAAGAATGTTAATTCTATAATAAAAAATTTACAAATAGGAATAGATTCTTCAATCATAGACTAAAATGTCAATTGAAGAACAGAAACCTAAACGGTACGCCATCCTTGGTGGTGGTTATTGAATATATACTCAACAACATGATAAAGCTCTAATTTTGTGAGCTCCTAGCTGAAACTCCATTAGAAGGGAGATTTTAATCCCTTAACACCACTCTAACAATAAGCGATTTTTATTTCCATACATTTTATTGATTTAGGTCAATAGCAACCGATATCAATACAGTGTAGTAATAAATATAGGGACATATCTATATTAAAATTGTAAATATCTATGCGAATTATCGCTAAGTACTTTAACAAATGTTGTTATAGTCGAATCAATTTTACAAACAAGGAGAAAATAAAATGGATTTATTACCTGATATTTGTGACCAGTTTGAAGATAAAGTACAGCTCATTGATGTTGAGTTTAAAAATTATGGTGGAAAAGCGTGCTTTTATGGTGAAATTGTAACGGTACGTTGTTATCAAGATAACTCTTTAGTTAGAGACGTTTTACAAAGTAATGGTAAAGGCAAGGTATTATTCATTGATGGAAATGGTTCTTGTCAAAAAGCGTTACTTGGTGATCAAGTCGCGACACTTGCTACTAAAAATCAATGGGAAGGCGTGGTCGTTTACGGAGCGGTTAGAGATGTAGGTGCAATAAAAACAATGCCGCTAGGGTTGAAGGCGCTTGGAGCATCTCCGTTTAAAACTGAGAAAAGAGGGGCTGGAGAGCAACAAGTATCAGTAACGATTAATACTCAGATTATTTCTCCTGGTGATTATATTTATGCCGATCTTAACGGTGTATTGATGAGTAAAGAATTATTAATTTAGTAACAAAGTTAAATTTAAAATACACATTTAATATTTAAAACTCAACAACTTGAGGCGATATATTCTTCTTTTGTTAAGTGAATGAATAATATTTTCATTGACTTGTTAGCGGAAAGTAAGGTAGTTATTGTATATCGCAAACATTTATTTAGAGTTTTTTATTACATGTTCACTATCAGCTCAATGATTATTACCACAACAATTACCGGCACCATGGTTGCTGGGGTGGGCTGATACGCATAAGTATTTTAAAGAAGCCCGCACTGATTATCAGAGCGGGCTTTTTTTTTGTAATTTTGTTACTAATTCTTAACTGCATTCTTTTATTATCAACTGAAAAGGTTATGATGCTAGATATGCAGTAAGGATATTGCAGTAACACTCGTTTTTAGGGAGGATAGAAATGCGAGTATTAAAATTTGGTGGTTCGTCATTAGCAGATTCAGATCGTTTTTTACGTGCCGCAGATATCATTGCCAATAACGCACAACAGCAAGAAGTGTCAGTTGTTTTATCGGCACCAGGGAAAGTTACCAATAAATTAGTTTCTGTTGTAGATAATGTACTTACCAACGGAGAGGCTGAATTACAGATTTCAGAATTAGAATCTGTATTTGTTGATCTATTTAACGGTATCTCTACCGCACTTCCACAAGTTGATCTTAAAACGCTTGAAAATAAGCTAAAAGATTCACTCTCTCAACTCCGTCAATACGTTCATGGGATCACCCTATTGGGCATGTGTCCAGATAACGTATATGCAAAAATAATCAGTAAAGGCGAACGCATTTCAATAGTTACAATGAAAGCGGTTCTTGAAGCAAAGGGACAGCCTGCTAGTCTGATTGATCCAGTTAAATATCTGTACGCTCGTGGTGGCTTCCTTGAAGGTGCTGTCGATGTTGATGTATCTACGCTTAACTTTAGAAACGAACCGCTGCCAAAAGGTCATGTAAATATAATGCCTGGCTTTACTGCTGGTAACGTAAAAGGTGAGTTAGTTACCTTAGGCCGCAATGGTTCCGATTACTCAGCTGCGGTGTTAGCTGCCTGTCTTCGAGCTGAGTGTTGTGAAATTTGGACGGATGTTGACGGTGTATATAACTGTGACCCACGTTTAGTTGATGATGCTCGTTTATTAAAATCATTAAGTTATCAAGAAGCCATGGAGCTTTCTTACTTCGGTGCATCAGTTCTGCATCCAAAAACTATCGCTCCTATCGCACAATTTCATATTCCTTGTTTGATTAAAAACAGTTTTAATCCTCAAGGTCCAGGTACATTAATTGGACTGGACACTGGTGAAGATAATCTAGCAATCAAAGGCATTACAACATTAAACAATTTAACAATGGTTAATGTGAGTGGCCCTGGCATGAAAGGCATGGTCGGAATGGCTAGCCGCGTATTTGGCGCAATGTCTACCTCGGGTATTTCGATTGTTTTAATCACGCAATCCTCTTCTGAGTACAGCATTAGTTTCTGTATTGAAGCTGAAGATAAATCACAAGCTGAACAAGTATTAAGAGAAGCATTTGAACTTGAATTAAAAGACGGCTTATTAGAGCCTGTCGAATTTACTGATAATGTAGCAATTGTTACGTTAGTTGGTGATGGTATGCGTACATCTAAAGGCGTAGCATCTCAGTTCTTTACTTCATTAACAGAAGTAAACGTTAATATTATTGCTATCGCGCAAGGCTCTTCTGAACGAGCAATTTCAGCGGTTATCCCTGAAGACAAGATTTCTGAATCGATTAAAGCGTGTCATGAAAACCTATTTAATAGTAAGCATTTCTTAGATGTGTTTGTTGTTGGTGTAGGGGGAGTTGGTGGTGAACTAGTTGATCAAATTCAGCGTCAACAACCTAAACTTGCAGAAAAAGGCATTGAAATCCGTGTTTGTGGTTTAGCAAATAGCCGTGGATTATTACTAGATAGTAAAGGTATTCCATTAGAGCATTGGCGCGACCGTATGAATAATACAACTGAAAGCTTTAGCCTTGCTCGTCTTATTGCACTAGTTCAACGCAATCACATCATTAATCCAGTGATTATTGATTGTACTTCTGATCACGGTATTGCGGCTCAATATGTTGATTTCTTATCTGCTGGCTTCCATGTAATTACGCCAAATAAGAAAGCCAATACTGACTCAATGGCGTATTACCATCAGTTACGTAATGCGGCACGCGGTACTCGTCGTAAATTTATGTATGAAACAACAGTAGGTGCGGGCCTACCAGTAATTGAAAACCTTCAGAATTTGATTGCGGCTGGTGATGAATTGGTGAAGTTTAATGGTATTTTATCTGGATCTTTATCTTACATTTTCGGTAAGTTAGATGAAGGTATGTCATTAAGTGAAGCAACTAATGTGGCTAAACAAAATGGCTTTACTGAGCCAGATCCTCGTGACGATCTTTCTGGTATGGATGTCGCTCGTAAACTACTTATTCTTGCTCGTGAATCTGGTCTAGAAATTGAGTTAGATGATGTCGAAGTTGAGCAAGCATTACCACCAGGTTTTGATGACTCTGGCACTGTTGATGAGTTTATGACTCGACTTCCTGAAGCTGATGCTTATTTTGCACAAGAATCTGCAAAAGCAGCAGAGGAAGGTAAAGTGTTACGCTATGTTGGTGAGATCCTTGAAGGTAAATGTAAGGTTCGTATCGCAGCAGTTAATGGCGATGATCCTATGTATAAAATTAAAGATGGTGAAAATGCCCTAGCATTTTATAGTCGTTACTACCAACCGATCCCATTAGTATTACGTGGCTATGGTGCTGGTACTGAAGTGACAGCAGCAGGTGTATTCTCTGATTTAATGCGTACCCTTGGTTGGAAATTAGGAGTATAAAAATGAGTGTGGTTGTTTATGCTCCAGCATCAATTGGTAATGTTAGCGTCGGCTTTGATGTATTAGGTGCGGCAGTATCTCCAATTGATGGCACATTGTTGGGTGATCGTGTTTTAGTTGAATTAGGAACAGAAGCTTTCACTTTAGCAACAGCGGGTAGTTTTGTAGATAAGCTGCCTGACGATCCAAAAGAAAATATTGTTTATGATTGCTGGCGTGTATTTGCAAGAGAGCTTGCGAAAAAAGGCATTGAGCTTAAACAGATTCATATGGTGCTTGAGAAGAACATGCCAATTGGTTCTGGGCTTGGTTCTAGTGCCTGTTCTATTGTGGCCGCATTAGATGCGTTGAATCTATTTCATGATAAACCATTAACTGACATGGAAGTGTTGGCGCTAATGGGTGAGATGGAAGGGCAGATATCTGGTGGTATTCATTATGATAATGTTGCCCCTTGTTATCTTGGTGGGCTGCAATTAATGGTTGAAGAATTAGGTATTATCAGTCAAGAAGTCCCTTGTTTTGATGAATGGTATTGGGTGATGGCATACCCAGGTATTAAAGTATCAACGGCAGAAGCTCGTGAGATTTTACCTTCGCAATATCGCCGTCAGGATGTGATAGCACATGGCCGTAACCTAGCAGGCTTTATTCATGCGTGTTATTCAAAGCAGCCTGAGCTAGCGGCAAAAATGATTAAAGATGTGGTGGCAGAACCCTATCGTGAACGACTATTACCTAACTTTGCAAAAGCTCGTGCATATGCCGCTTCAGCAGGAGCGCTAACAACGGGTATTTCAGGTTCAGGTCCAACGCTATTTAGCATCTGTAAAGATAAAGATGTAGCAGAGCGAGTATCTCGCTGGTTACAAGAAAACTATGTTCAAAATGATGAAGGATTTGTCCATGTTTGTCGTTTAGATAAGCAAGGCTCTCAAGTAACAGGAAGTAAACTATGAAGCTGTATAACATAAAAGAAAATGATGAACAGGTCTCTTTTGGCCAAGCCGTGCGCCAAGGTCTAGGTCGTAATCAAGGACTGTTTTTCCCATCAGAATTGCCTAAGTTTGATGATGTTGATGCGCTTCTAGCTGACGATTTTATTACGCGTAGTACCAAAATATTATCTGCATTTATTGGCGATGAATTGCCAAAAGATACAGTAAGAAACATGGTTGAAAATGCGTTTCAATTCCCTGCGCCAATTCATGCTGTAAAAGAGGGCGTTTATGCGCTTGAGCTATTTCATGGTCCGACGTTAGCATTTAAAGATTTTGGTGGCCGTTTTATGGCGCAATCTTTAGCTGCTGTAACTGAAGGTAATGAGCAAATTACTATTTTAACAGCAACATCAGGGGATACTGGTGCTGCTGTTGCTCATGCATTCTATGGAATGGATAATATCAAAGTAGTTATCCTTTATCCAAAAGGTAAGATCAGCCCGTTACAAGAAAAGCTCTTTTGTACACTAGGTAAGAATATTCATACCGTTGCAGTTGATGGTGATTTTGATGACTGTCAGGCATTAGTTAAGCAATCTTTTGATGATGCGGAACTACGTAAAGAAGTAGGACTTAATTCAGCTAACTCAATCAATATCAGCCGCTTAATGGCGCAAATTTGTTACTACTTTGAAGCGGTATCTCAACTGCCAAAAGAAAAACGTAGTGATGTCGTTATCTCAGTACCAAGTGGTAATTTTGGTAATTTAACTGCAGGTCTGTTAGCTAAATCATTAGGCTTACCAGTTAAGCGCTTTATTGCTGCAACTAATGTCAATGATACGGTACCGCGCTATCTTGAAACGGGTAAGTGGGAGCCAAAAACGACGATTCCAACAATCTCAAATGCAATGGACGTGAGCCAACCAAATAACTGGCCTCGAATCGAAGAATTATGTCAGCGTTTAGGTTGGGGGCTAGAAACACTTGGTAAAGGAGCGGTAACGGATGAACAAAGTGCTGAAACGCTAAAAGCAATGAATGATGAAGGTTATTTATGTGAGCCTCATGGTGCGATTGCTTATCGTATTCTTGAAGAGCAACTTAATGAGGGTGAAACCGGGCTTTTCTTATGTACTGCACATCCGGCAAAATTTAAAGAAGTTGTGGATGATATTTTAGGTGGTGATCTTGAGTTACCTGCTCCATTAGCGAAACATAATGCAATGGAGCTATTATCTGAAGATCTTGCTAATGACTTTGATGCATTAAAAACAGTGTTACGTAAAGTTCAGTAATTGTTAATTCATTACAAAAAAGCCTTTGATTTTATAGTAAGTCAAAGGCTTTCTTTATAGATATAAAAAAACGGCACTCATGAGCAATGAGTGCCGTTTTTATTTCATTCACTCTACAATTATAGAGTTTCAGTGAAAGTACGCGCGATAACGTCTTTTTGTTGTTCTGTCGTTAGAGAGTTAAAACGCACAGCATAACCAGATACACGGATAGTTAGTTGTGGGTAGTTCTCTGGGTGTTTAACCGCATCTTCTAAAGTATCACGTTGTAAAACGTTAACATTTAGGTGTTGGCCACCTTCAATTTTTGGTGCTTTTTCAATTGCAACGTCACGGCTTTCGTATTCGCCTAGCTCGTTTGCTGCAATTACTTGGTCAGCTTCAAAGCCTGAAGTTGCAACAACACAACGCGCTTCATTTTTCTCGCTATCTAGTAGCCAGATTGAGTTAAGAAGATCGTCATTTGCAGCTTTAGTAATTTGGATACCTGTGATCATTTTACTTTCTCCTAGTCCACTTTGTGGTTATTTTGTAAATATCTTATGGGTCACATTATATACATGATACCCTTACTTTGTATATTGATATAAGTCAAAAAACAACAAAAAGTGATAATTAATTCATCTTAAAAAGATTGTCCTAAATCAATAAAGCACCATATAGCTAGCTTGTAGCACGATAAATGCGGATTACTACTTTGTTGGTATTGGTTTATTTTGTAGTAAACTTACTACAAAATAAGGTATTTTATTTCTCTCTATTTTGTTGATTTTAAGGATTGTAAATTAGAGAACTACTGACAAATAAAGCGTTTACCGTAATAATAGTGCGAAGATCACTTTGAAAGGAAAATACTGAGATGAAATATATTGGCGCTCATGTGTCAGCTGCTGGAGGTGTAGATCAAGCACCTAAACGAGCTTATCAAATAGGAGCAAATGCCTTTGCTCTATTTACTAAAAATCAACGCCAATGGGCTGCAAAGCCATTAACAAATAAGATCATCTCTGATTTTAAAGCAAACTGTAAGCGTTTTGGTTTTTCTAGTGAGCAAATTTTACCTCATGATTCTTATTTAATTAATTTAGGTGCTCCTGAAGCTGAGAAATTAGAAAAATCTCGCGCAGCATTTATTGATGAAATGGAACGCTGCGATCAGCTTGGATTAACCTTACTTAATTTTCATCCAGGAAGTCATCTCAAGAAAATTTCAGAAGATGAATGCTTAGCTTTAATTGCTGAATCAATTAATTTAGCGCACCAAGCGGTTCCTAATGTTGTTGCTGTTATTGAAAACACTGCAGGACAAGGTACAAATTTAGGATGGAAGTTTGAGCATTTAGCTCAAATTATCGAACAAGTAGAAGATAAAACACGTGTCGGTATTTGTATTGATACTTGCCATACTTTTGCCGCAGGCTATGACTTAAGCAGCAAAGAAGTGTGCGAGCATACCTTTGCTGAGTTTGAGCGCATTGTTGGTTTTCAATATTTACGTGGTATGCATATTAACGATGCAAAAATTGAATTAGGTAGTCGAGTCGATCGTCACCACTCTCTTGGTGAAGGTACGATCGGTTGGGATTGTTTTGAATATATAATGCAAGATGAACGATTTAATAATATTCCTTTAGTCTTAGAAACTATTGATCCTGAGATCTGGAAAGATGAAATCGCTCAACTAAGAACATTAAGTGAGAAGCAATAATGACAATGACTTGGGGTTCGGTGTTATCGGTTGAAAAGGAGAAAGCATACTATCAATCGATGATGAGTAAAATTAAAACAGAAAGAGGGCTAGGGAAAACAATTTTCCCTCAAGAGGCTGATATTTTTACCGCGTTTGATTTAACTACTTTTAATGATGTAAAAGTAGTTATTCTTGGTCAAGACCCATACCATGGTGCAGGACAAGCTCATGGGCTCTCTTTCTCGGTATTACCAGGTATTAAAATCCCGCCTTCCTTACGTAATATGTATAAAGAATTAGCGCAAGACATTGATGGGTTTATCATTCCAGACCATGGTTATTTAGAAAGTTGGGCGAAACAAGGAGTCTTACTATTAAATACAGTATTGACTGTTGAAGAAGGAAAAGCACATTCTCACGCTAAATTTGGTTGGGAGCTTTTTACTGATGCAATTATTCAACATATTAATGCTCATAATGATGGTGTCGTTTTCTTATTATGGGGAGCGCATGCGCAAAAGAAAGGATCAAATATAGATGAGCATCGTCACTCTATTCTAAAAGCGCCACATCCTTCTCCTCTTTCTGCCCATCGTGGTTTTTTTGGATGTAAGCATTTCTCCCAAACCAACGAGTTGCTTAGAGAAAAGAACTTATCAGAGATCAATTGGCATTCAGTTACATAGAATCATTGTATAAAATTTGAACTTAATCCTGTGCTCTTGTTTCAGTCATATACACTTACAGTAGATAAGGTAATTACTGAAATGGTAAGGGAGGACGAGATGCTTATAGAAAGTATTTATAAAGAGCATGGTTATATTAATCGTATTATTCAGTTATTAGATAATAAGCTGGCTCGACTCGATGATGAAAAAAACATTAATTATAATGTAGTTCGTGAGAGTGTGGATTATTTATCCTTGGTAGCTGAAAAGGTACATCATCCAAAAGAAGACATGATTTATCAATATTACATTAATCGTTATGGGGAGCATGAAGGATTAAGCAATTTATTGAAAGAGCATGATACATTATCGGATGAAACCGAAGAGTTTTCTATCGCTATTACGATGATTTTAAATGATGCCATTGTTCCAAAAGAAGTATTTAAGGCTAAGTTAAAAGCATTTACTCACCGGATTGAACAGCATCTAGAGTTAGAAGAAAAAGAGATATTTCCCTTTTTAAAAGCGCACTTAACACTTGACGATTGGAAGGCACTAGAAAAAAACTGGAGTGAAGAAGAGGATCCTGTATTTGGAAGTAAAGCAGATAAGCGTTTCTTAGAGCTTGCAGAAAAAGTACGATAAGTTTTTTTAAGTAAATAAAAGGAGAGCTGTTTTGCTCTCCTTTTTTATGTCTTCTTGGTTTTTAAGTTTTATTTAAAAATAGCAGAATCGATACTCCCTTTAAAGAAAGGGTCTAACTCTTTTAACTCTTGTAGCAGTTGACGACGATCTTGAAGTTCTTCTATTTCACGCCATAGGCGCTTTGTTTGTTTCTTCTTCGTAGTCGATGTTTTCGTAGCTAATAAATCATTCAATGTGTACCCATCCATAAGCACCTCGTTTTTTATAAATTAATTAGTTATTACAAAGAGTAAAGTATTTATTTAGCATGTTATTAATTATCACAGAGTAACTATTATGACCTTGAACTGTTTCGCATTTGTTTCTTTTTGGTGAATATTTTATGAGATAATGATCACTTAACTGATTTAAATATAGTCTAAATGAATTAATTATCGCAATTTGAGGTGATTTGTAAGAAAGGATTAAGATATTTTCATGTTTGATTTTTGTTAAGTATGGTACTGGTTTTTATAAGATTTTAGTGTATGAATTTTATCCACATTATTAATGGATTAAAATATGAGAATAAAAACAAGATATGAGAATTTAAACGTATATCTCACTGTTTTTTATAGGACGCAAGATATGACTCATCATAATGAAAGTGGACTAATGATTGATTCTCGCATTTATGGCGCGGTTTAAATGTCATGAATATGATGTTTTTTTGTTGCTCTAATGAGATTGAATTCTAATTTTGTAGACAAAATGTCATCGATGGCTTCTCTGTTTTCTATTGATTTTTTAGTAAATACTGAGCATCATTCAGCTCGCTAATCTTAGTCGGTGAGTAAATATTTACATTTACTGTGAATAAATGAATAGAGTTGCAATAAAAGAGATAACTCAAGCATTCCTGAATAAATAATAGAAAATGAATATAAGATTAGTAGGGACACTTAGCAAAATTAAGTGTAGGAAATATTAGTGTAACGGAGAGGGAAAAGTGACAAGTCTTATTAATTTACTGAATGACTTATTATGGGGTTCAGTACTTGTATATCTACTGGTTGCCATTGGTATCTATTTCACTATTCGATTAGGTTTTATTCAATTCCGCCATTTTGGTCATATGTTTTCGGTATTGAAGAACAGTAGAAAATCAGATCCATCTGGTATTTCATCATTCCAAGCATTGTGTACGAGTCTTGCTGCTCGTGTTGGTACTGGTAACATGGCTGGCGTCGCAGTAGCGCTAACTGCTGGTGGTCCAGGTGCTATTTTTTGGATGTGGTTAATTGCTATGTTAGGTATGGCTACGTCTTTTGCAGAAAGTACGTTAGCTCAATTATACAAAACCAGGGATGATGAAGGTAATTATCGTGGTGGCCCAGCTTATTATATGGAGAAGGGCTTGGGGATGCGCTGGATGGGCGTATTGTTTTCTGTCTTTTTGATCATTGCTTTTGGTTTGGTTTTTAATGCGGTTCAAGCGAATTCTATTGTTGGTGCAATGCAAACCGCATTTGGTTGGGAGCCTCTTTATGTAGGTATCGCTATTGTCATTATTTCAGCTATTGTTATTTTTGGTGGTTTTAGAACCATAGCACGTACCGCTGAAATCATAGTGCCTGTAATGGCATTAGCTTACCTAGCAATTGCGATGTTCATTATGATCACCAATATTGAAAAACTACCTGGTGTGATTACGTTGATCTTTAAGAGCGCATTTGGTCTTCAAGAGGCAGCTGCCGGTGGCTTAGGTTATGCAATTGCACAAGCAATGATTAACGGTATTAAACGTGGTTTGTTTTCTAATGAAGCTGGTATGGGGTCAGCACCTAATGCCGCGGCATCAGCGACACCATATCCACCACACCCAGCATCACAAGGTTATGTACAAATGCTAGGCGTATTTATGGATACTATTGTGATTTGTTCTGCAACGGTCGCTATTATTTTAATGTCTGGTGAATACGTCCCTCATGGTGAAGTGACTGGTATTGAATTAACTCAATTTGCGTTAACAAGCCAGGTGGGTGATTGGGGCGGTATTTTTGTTGCTGTAGCGATTTTCTTCTTTGCGTTTACTTCAATTATCGCAAATTATTCTTATGCAGAAACAAACCTTATATTCTTAGAGCATAACCATAAAGCTGGAATTGGCATTTTCCGTATTGTTGTATTAGGTATGGTAATGTTTGGGGCATTATCTTCATTACCTACGGTATGGGCTCTTGCTGATGTATCTATGGGGTTAATGGCGATAGTTAACTTAATTGCTATCTCTTTATTATCAGGCACCGTTATCAAGCTTGCGAAAGATTATAATAAGCAGTTGAGTGAAGGGAAGGTTCCTACCTTTGATAGTAAAGATTATCCAGAGCTACATTCTCAACTTGAAGAAGGTATCTGGGATAATACTAAAGAGCAAAAATGACCATTGCTTTCACCCATTGAATAAATAGATAAAGCCACGCAACCTAGCGTGGCTTTTTTTTATCTTAATCGTTACTATCTTTATATATAAAAAATATACAGGGATATCTTGCTCATGCTTATCGTCGTTTCTCCAGCGAAAACTCTTGATTATGAAACACCATTACCAACAGAGGTGTTTACTCAACCTGATTTTATTTCAGATTCCGCAGAATTAATTGAGGTATGTAAAACCCTAACACCTCTTGATATATCTAACCTAATGAAAGTCAGTGATAAGATCGCAAGTTTAAATGCGATCCGCTTTGGAGAGTGGTCAACGACATTTACTCATGATAATGCTCGTCAGGCTCTTTATGCTTTTAAAGGGGATGTTTACACGGGGTTAGATGCAAATAGCTTAACTAGTAGTGATATTGAATATGCTCAAATGCATTTACGCATGCTTTCTGGGTTATATGGACTTTTAAAACCATTAGATTTAATGCAACCTTACCGTTTAGAAATGGGAACAAAGCTAGCGAATAAACGTGGGACAAACTTGTATCAGTTTTGGGGGAATGCAATTACACAAAAACTGAATCAAGTTATTATTGAACAAGGCGACGATGTATTGATCAACCTTGCATCTAATGAGTATTTTAAAGCGGTGAAGCCAAAAGAACTTACTGCTAACATTATTACGCCAGTTTTCAAAGATTGTAAAAATGGTCAATACAAAATTATTAGCTTCTATGCTAAAAAGGCGAGAGGTTTGATGGCCCGTTTTATTATTGAAAATAGAATATCTACGATAGAAGAATTGAAAAGCTTTACGGTTGATGGTTATTATTTTGTTGATGCCGAATCATCAAGCAGTGAACTTGTGTTTAAAAGAGAAGAGCAGAAGAAATAGTAATGATGAGATGGATTAATGTATGTTTTATGTAAGTAAAATGTATCGATAATTATTTGATCTGATAGTATTGGATAGGCTATTGTAATTAAGGTTGTTTTTCTTTTCTTACTGAAGAGAATACGATTAAATAAGTGCGTTTTAGAAAAGGATTTTACATCAAGCTGACGCTGAGAGTGTTAGAATTGGTATAAATCGTCAACATAATGGCAATCATCTCAATTTATACTGAGAATAACTATAAAAGGACAAATCAAATGGCAGATCAAGGCGCTGTAACTGATTTAGCTACTAGTGGAGTAGCAAATTTAGAACATTGGCTAACAGATAATTCAGAGCTATTTATCACGTATGGTGTAAATATTATTTCAGCATTAGCGATCCTTTTTATCGGTAATATTATCGTTAAGAAAATTGCAGGTGGTGTAAGTAAAGCTCTTGAGAAAAAGAAAATGGATAAAGCGGTTGTCGACTTTGTTCATACCTTAGTTCGTTATCTTCTATTTATTATCGTATTAATTGCAGCTTTAGGTAAAGTTGGCGTTCAAACGGCTTCTGTAGTTGCGGTTATCGGTGCGGCTGGTTTAGCGGTTGGTCTTGCACTTCAAGGTTCTTTATCAAACTTTGCAGCAGGTGTATTGATTGTTGCTTTCCGTCCATTCAAATCTGGCGATTACGTAGAGATTGGTGGCGTTGCAGGTTCTGTAGATTCAATTCAAATTTTCCAAACTATTTTAACAACGCCAGACAACAAAATGGTTGTTGTACCAAATGGGGGTGTAATTGGTAGCCCAATCACAAACTATTCTCGTCATGCGACTCGTCGTGTTGATCATGTAATTGGTGTTTCTTACAGTGCTGATCTGAAGAAAACGAAAGAAGTAATCACTAAGGTACTTGAGTCTGATGAGCGTGTTCTTAAAACTCCAACACCAACGGTTGGTGTTGTTGCTCTTGCTGATTCATCAGTAAACTTTGTTGTTCGCCCTTGGTGTAAAACAGAGCAATACTGGGATGTTTACTTTGATACGCTTCAAGCGATTAAAGAAGGTCTAGATAATGAAGGTATCGAGATCCCATTCCCACAAATGGATGTTCATTTAAATAAAGCGGATTAAGTTTTACTTAAATCAAAACAATAAATGCTGCCTTAGGGTAGCATTTTTTTTACCTGGTTCGTTGGGGTAAAAGAGGCCAGAAAAGGGAATTATTTACACCGATTATGGTCATAACAATATAATGTTATCTTGAGAAAATTAAAATGAAAAAAATTATAACTGCACTGTGTTTATCTGCCTGTTTTTCTCCTATTGCTTTTGCATCATCTCCTGATTTTCCTCATATAGAAGTATCAGGAAAAGGTGAGGTATTTGTTGTTCCTGATATGGCTCAGTTTTCTGTTGATGTTGTTGAAAATAAAGCAACAGCAGAAAAAGCAAAACAAGCTGCAGATAAGGCTGTAACTGGTTTTCTTGCTCGTTTAGAAGTTCAGGGTGTTAAGCGTGAAAATATTAATAGCGGCAATATTCGTCTAACGCCTGAATATCGTTATCCAAAAGGAAAAAAACCAGAGTTAGTCGGTTATAAGGCGATCCGTAATATAACAGTAACCGTTCTCGACCTAAATAAATTGAATGGCTACTTAGATAAAGCTTTAGGCGATGGTATTAACCGTATTAATCATATTGAGTTAAAGACAAGTAAAGAAAAAGAATATATCGAAGCGGCGCGTCTAGAAGCAATTAAAGATGCAAATGATAAAGCGACGTCATTAGCTAAAGGATTTGGTACTGCGATAAAAGGTGTTTGGAAAATCTCTTATCATAATAATTACAGTCAACCTGTCTTAATGAAAAGTATGAGAATGGATATGGCATCTGATGCCTCTGAAAGCTACCAAGATACTCAAATGGTAATTAGTGATTCTGTTTCTGTTGTATACCGCCTTAAAGACTAATGTCTAAAAGGAATTAAATAGAAAAATGGGTTACCTATAAAGGTAACCCATTTTTTAATAATATCGCTAAAGTGTGTATATTCTAGTGGAGAATACGTGCTCGAATTGTGCCTTCAATTGCTTTAAGTTGAGCTAACGCTTCTTCTGAACGAGCGGTTTCAACATCAATAACTACATAACCCATTTCTGCTGATGTTTGTAGGTATTGAGCTGCAATGTTAATGCCTTCATCTGCAAAAATACTGTTAATTTTAGTCAAAATACCAGGACGGTTTTCATGGATATGCAGAAGACGAGATGTATCTGTATGTAATGGAAGAGATACTTCTGGGAAGTTAACAGAAGATAACGTTGAACCATTATCTGAGTACTTCGTTAATTTTCCTGCTACTTCTACGCCTATATTTTCTTGAGCTTCTTGAGTTGATCCACCAACATGCGGCGTAAGAATTACATTATCAAATTTCTGTAATGGTGACTCAAATGGTTCTGCATTTGTTTTTGGCTCTGTAGGGAATACATCAATAGCAGCTCCCCCAAGATGCCCTGATTCAAGTGCATCACATAAATCTGGAATTTTTACCACAGTGCCACGTGCTGCATTGATAAAGATAGCTCCAGGTTTCATTCTAGAAAATTCTTCAGCGCCCATCATGTCTTTTGTGCCTGCTGTTTCTGGCACATGAAGAGAGATCACATCACATTTATTCAGTAATTCACTCATGGTTGCTATTTGAGTCGCGTTACCTAATGAAAGCTTATTTTCGATATCGTAGTAGTAAACTCGCATGCCAAGGTTTTCAGCTAAAATGCCTAATTGTGTACCGATATGTCCATAACCGACGATACCCAAACGTTTGCCTCTCGCTTCAAAAGAAGCGTCTGCGCTTTTTTTCCAAACACCACGGTGAGCTTGAGCATTTTTTTCAGGGATACCGCGAAGTAGTAATAGAATTTGACCTAATACGAGTTCTGCCACACTACGAGTGTTAGAGAAAGGAGCATTAAACACTGGAATACCGCGTTTTGCTGCTGCTGTTAAGTCAACCTGGTTAGTACCAATACAGAAACAACCCACAGCAACTAATTTATTAGCAGCATCAAACACTTCTTGAGTAAGTTGAGTACGCGAACGTAAACCGATGAAGTGGACATCTTTTACTGCTTCAAGCAACTCTTCTTCTGACAATGAACCTTTGTGGTATTCAATGTTGGTGTAGCCGTCAGCTTGAAAGACTTCAACACAAGATGGGTGCAATCCTTCTAAAAGAAGAATTTTAATTTTTTCTTTTTCCAGAGATACTTTTGCCATGGTCGTTCTTATCCTTAAAAACAAAATCAATAATGATTGATGGGAAGTGATTATTTATTGATGATTATAAAGTATCAAAAAATAATCAGTTTGGGTAAGAAAATTACGGAATAGTTAATAAAAAACGGTACTAATGAGCACCGTTTGTAATCAAATGACATTTTACCCCTTAGATTTAAGGGGTAAAAGGTAGGTTTATTGGGTTAAACGAACTTTTTTACACCGTCAGGAGAGCCAACTAATAGTGCATCTGCACCGCGGTGAGCAAATAAGCCAACCGTTACTACGCCAGGAAGTGCATTGATTTTATCTTCAAGCTCTTTTGCGTTAGTAATTTTCATATTGTGGACATCTAAAATAACGTTACCGTTATCAGTCGTCACGCCATGACGGTATTCAGGATCACCACCTAATTTAACTAGCTCACGAGCTACGTAAGAGCGAGCCATTGGGATAACTTCAACTGGAAGAGGGAATTGACCTAATACTTCAACTTGTTTTGTATCATCAACAATACAAATAAATTTTTCAGAGATAGCGGCAACGATTTTTTCACGAGTAAGAGCTGCACCGCCGCCTTTAATCATTTCGTTTTTACCGTTGATTTCATCAGCACCATCAACATAAACATCAAGGCTGATAACATCGTTACAATCAAAAACTTCGATTCCTAACTCTTTTAGCTTTTCAGTTGATGCAACAGAGCTTGATACTGCGCCTTTGATCTTACCTTTCATGGTCGCAAGTGCGTCGATGAAATGATTTACTGTTGATCCTGTACCCACACCAACAATGCTGCCAGCTTTTACGTATTCTAACGCTGCCCAACCAGCCGCTTTTTTCATCTCGTCTTGAGTCATGACCTTCTCCTAGTGAAATAATAGAGTTCAAATAAAACGGCTCGATTATAACGTACCGATTTTTCTTCGTCAGAAAAAATAAGTCAATAAACAAGAAAAAACAGAATTAATGCAAACGTTTTCGTTTTGATGTCATGGAAAGATGCTTAGTGTTTCAATTTGATAGGTGATTTATTTGTAAGTGGTATTTCGATAATGAAAATAAGAGCGTTGTACGTGTTTTTACTTTACCAATGCCATGTTTGGGTTGGGGTAATAATTCGAGGTAATGGAACATCCCAAGATTCGATTGGCAGTAATTTAACTTGTTGGCAAGCATGTGCAATTCCAAGTGGCATTGGGCCTGTTTGAGAATGATGCCAATTAACCAAGGTGCGATCGTAATAACCGCCTCCCATACCTAAGCGGTTGCCTGTTTGATCAAAAGCGACAAGAGGGGTAATGATGATATCAAGCTCATTAACGGGAACCATTTGAGTTTTGTCTAACTTTGGCTCAGGGATTTGATATTTATTTAATAAAAGTGTAGTCGTAGAATGGTACTGAAGAAAAAGTAGATGTCCTTTACTAAAAGGGTCAATAACAGGTAAATAGACGGATTTACCTTGTTGCCAAAGCCACTCAATTAGTAATGAAGTATCTATTTCACCATCAACAGAAAGGTAGATAGCGATGGATTTTGCTTTTTGAATATAAGGATCGTTCGCGCACTGGAGGACAAGGTCTTTGGCGGCTTGTGTTTGTTCTTGAGGGGATAACGCGTTGCGATGTTGGCGAATTGATTGTCGAATCTGTCGACGAGATGTCATGGAATACCCCAAAGTACCGTAGTGGTCGTAGCCCTTGAACCCTCGGTTCAAGGCGGATCAGCAAAATTTACCGTAGGCTTCTCAGTACGAGCCGAGCTTGCTCAATAGTAAATAAATACTAACCCTAATTTGTGCTTATCGGCTCAGGGACATAGATCCGCCTACAAACACTTCAGGGTAAAATTGATTCTTTTGCTGTCCTTAGCGATAGTGCCTATTCTGCCGTATTTTCTTCTGTTTGGCTAGGCTTTACGGTAGAAATTGCCGCTTCTAATGCGCTAGCAAGCAGTCCCATTCGCTCATAAACAGCAGAAGAGTGATTACTTGCTTCTTTTTTCGCCATATGAAGTTCGTAGCAGATATTTAACGATGTAATTGTTAATAATTGCTCAGTATTGGTTACCTTAGTTCGTTCAGATAATTCATTTACTCGATTATCTAAATCTTTTGCTGCTTCTTTCAACGCAGCTTCTTGACCAGCAGGGCAGTTAACCTTGATGGCTCGTCCTAAGATTTGGACTTGCACGGCTTGGCTTGTCATCAATACATTACTCATCGTTAAACTAGAAGAATACACTGATTTAAAAATACATCAGTGATAAGTGAATGAAACTATAAGAAATGCGTGAATAAGATTCAAGTATTTCCCCTCTCTTTGTTGATGGTGGTTAACTATATTCTTAATAAAACAACAATCTGATGAAAATATACCCAATTGCGAGAGATCGTGAGTTTTCTGAAAATGCGCAAAGTGGTAGCATGGTGGCACTATTCATAAAATCAGAGATCACCCCATGAGCGCAATTAAAATGCCAACCTTCCTGACTGTAGAGTCAGCCTTAAAAGACAGTGGATTAGCGGTAACTCCAGCAGAATTGCATGGTTTACTTGTGGGGATGATAAGCGGCGGGCTTCCATTAGACGATAAAACGTGGAAACCCCTTATTTTTGATTACACAAACGATGGAATGGGATGGCCAGATAGTGCCCTTCAAATGGGTAGCGCTATTTTTCAATGCACAGTAGCAGAACTAAGCACGGATAATTTTGCTTTAGATATGCTTATCCCTGATGGTACAGAAACGTTAATGAACCGAGCTGATGGATTAAGTGAGTGGGTTAATCACTTTATTTCAGGGCTAGGTTTAGTTGAATTAAAGCTAGATAAAGCGTCTGAATCTCTAAAAGAAGCGTTATTAGATTTAGAAGAAATTGCTCGCTTAGGTATTGATGAAGAAGATGATCTTGAAGAGCAAGAAAATCTATTTGAACAAGTTATTGAGCATGTGCGTATTTGTGTACTGACTATCCATGCTGAATTAGGTCAAAAAGTACATAACGACGCTTCTAAAGCTGTGCATTAATATAGGTAACGCTATGACACATTATGATGTAGTGATCGTGGGTGGGGCCATGTCAGGGGCGACCTTAGCGTTGGCGCTAGAAAAAATGAATCAAGATACATTATCTATTGCTGTGATAGAGGCAGTCGAGCCAAAGTTGGATCAACACCCTGGTTATGATTCAAGAAGTATTGCATTATCTAGTGGGACGTCTCAACTATTACAAGATATTGAACTTTGGTCTGATATTGACTCATTTTCGACACCTATAAATCATATTCATGTGTCAGACCGACATCATATGGGGCTGACTGAATTAACCTCTAAAGAACTGAATGTTGATGCTTTAGGTTATGTGGTTGAGTTAACCGATGTTGGTCTTTTTTATCATCAAAAGCTAATGAATTCTCATAATATAGAGCTTTTTTGCCCAGCTTCTGTTGTTGATATCAAACGCGATGTTTCGTCATCAACATTAACACTATCGACGGGAGAGGTCATTTCCACCTCTCTTATCGTGGCGGCTGATGGGGCAGAATCAAAGACCTGTAACATAATGAATATTGAAAGTGAGAATAATGACTTTCAACAAGTAGCGATTATTGCGAATGTAACGACAAGCATTCATCCTCACGGCAAAGCATTTGAACGCTTTACAGAACATGGACCATTGGCTTTGCTGCCTATGTCACAAGGACGAAGTTCATTAGTATGGTGTGTGAGTCCTGAAGAATCAAAGCAAATACTCGGATATGATGATGACGCTTTTTTAGAGCACCTGCAGCGAGCTTTTGGATGGCGCTTAGGTCAGTTTATTAAAACAGGAAAACGAGCACATTACCCATTGTGGTTACGTCGTCAAAAACAATACATCTCTCATCGTTTTGCTGCTATTGGTAATGCAGCTCAAACATTGCATCCAATTGCAGGACAAGGTTTTAACTTGGGAATTCGAGATGTATTTTCATTGGCAGAATGCTTAACTAAAGCGCATCGTTCTGAGGGTGATATTGGTGAATATCGTGTACTTTCTGAATATCAAAAACGACGCCAGTCAGATCAAATACAGACAATTACAATGACAGCAGGATTGGTTTCTATTTTCGCAAATAATTCATTTCCAATGGTTATTGGAAGAAACGTAAGTTTGCGTGCTGTTGATATGTTCCGTTCTTTTTTAAAGCCCCTGACATTACGAGCAATGGGCAGAGTGAATAGATAATTATGATGCAAAGTGTAGATGTTGCAATTATTGGTGGTGGCATGGTCGGTTTGACTGTGGCTGCGGCATTAGAAAAAAGTGGATTAAGAGTGGCGGTGATCGAAAGTAAATTACCTGATACTCAGTTAGATAATTTACCTGATGTTCGTGTATCAGCTATTAGCCGAGCCAGTGAAAATATTCTTGATTATGTTGGAGCGTGGCAAGGTATTGTTTCTCGTCGAGCAGCCCCATATACGTCAATGAAAGTGTGGGAACAAGACAGTTTCGCTCATATTGATTTTGAAGCAGAACAGATTGCACAGCGTAATTTAGGGCACATTGTTGAAAATCGAGTGATTCAATTGTCATTGCTTGAAAAAATAGAGAAGCAAGACAATGTGACAGTATTTGCCCCTGAACGTTGCAGTAAAATTCTATTTGGTGAAAGCGAAGCGTGGATAAATCTAGAATCGGGTAAGGCAATTACCGCTAAATTGGTGGTTGGTGCTGATGGTGCTAACTCATGGTTACGTCAGCAATTAGATATTCCGTTAACGCATTGGGACTACGGACATAGTGCACTTGTGGCAAATATTAGAACAGTCGATTCACATAATAAAACTGCACGTCAAATATTTAGACCAGAAGGACCATTGGCATTTTTGCCTTTGGGGGAGAGTAATTTAAGCTCAATAGTATGGTCATTAGACCCTCTTCATGCAGAAGATTTAGTATCAATGCCCGAAGAAGAGTTTAATAAGCAATTAACTGCGGGATTCGATAATCAGTTAGGCTTATGCGAAGTTGAGGGTGAGCGTCAAGCCTTCCCTTTAAAAATGCGCTACGCCAAAGATTTTGTAAAAGAGCGTGTAGTATTAGTAGGTGATGCGGCTCATACTATTCATCCATTAGCAGGACAAGGGGTCAATTTAGGTTTAGCCGATGCAGCAGCATTAGCGGAAACTATTATCGAATTGCACCTAGAAGGTAAAGATATTGGTTTGAAGACTAACTTGAGGCCTTTTGAGCGTTGGAGAAAAGCAGAAGCTGCACAGATGATCGCTTCAATGCAAGGGTTTAAAACGTTGTTTTCAGGCTCCAATCCGATTAAAAAATTGGTTAGAGGGATTGGAATGTCTCTTACTAATGAAGTAACTCCAGTAAAAGATGAGTGCTTAAAAAGAGCGTTAGGTCTATCTGGTCGATTGCCTAAAATGGCAACGAAAAAGTAATTTTTAGAGCATAAGATATAAAAAAGGTAGCCTAAGCTACCTTTTTTATTTGTATCGATTTTACATATGAGTCTAATAAGAAAGTCTTAATCGAGCTACTTCCAAGTTAATCTCTTTTATCATTCTATATTGTTCACGTTCAGCTTGAGAAGGAACAATTAGTTTTCCCGCTTCAAATCTAAACTCTCCAATACCATGAATATGAATCTTTCCGTTAAACAGTCGACTAATATGTTTAGCAATCATACCTGGGGCATAGTGCTTAAAAAATCGCATCACATTATCCTTTAGTGATTAATACTATAAAAGCATTTCCTTTATACCTATTGTGCTAATAAATGAATTTTAATTAGCATTATCGATATTACTTTCATAGCTATTATAAAACAGAAAAGGTGACGATAGTGTTACAAAAATAGGATAGAGTGATGAAGGTATTATTTTTTGTGTTTTTATATTCTTAAATTTGATCTTTATTCGGTATTAAATAATATTTCTGAGGGGGGAATTAGAAATAGATAAAAAAAAGCCCGAAATAAATTCGGGCAAATAGTCACAGATGCATTTCCAATATATATAGGTATATTGGAGTAAATTGTTTGGAGTTAAACAATTTATGCGTTCTTTCGTAAGAAAAGAACATAATTAAGATAGCTAATGAATTACTAAATTGCTACTTATTCATAATAAATAAATAACAATGCAGTTCTTATCATTTAATTGTGCGTTTAAGATCAACTTTAGAATGTAATGATGTAATTTAATCCTATTCTCGAAACAATTAAGAGCAGTTAATTATTTATAGACTGTTGATTGCTTTTACTCTTCATCTAGTGAATAAGGAAGAGACTGTTTTTCCCAGATTGAATCTTGAAGCCTAAATTGAGAATCTTCATCAAGATCATTTGGAAGAATAGCGAGAGCGATCGTTTCACCGCCAGCAAAACGGAAGGCTGATACGATCACGCCACCTTTACGCCAGTTATCCCCGACACTACGTTCAATAGCATCTCCAGCTACTGGAGTTTGTTCTGAATGTCCTGATAATAAATACATCGCTCGTTTATTCATTCCGCGATATTTAGCTCTTGCTACCGTTTCTTGACCTGTATAACACCCTTTTTTAAAGCTGATGCCACCAAGAGCCTGAAGATTCATGGCTTGAGGAATATGTTCATTGCTTAATGCTGAATCAAGTTGAGGGAAAGCTTGTTGTAGTTGGTACAGAGTCCACAATTCTTCGTCGCATAATGTCGCTTCAGTTACAGAAGAAAGTAGCTCTTCTTTTTGAGCTATAGTGGTAACAAGTAACCATTGCAAAGCTCCGATTTTTGCAAAAGTACCAAATGCAGAGGTACGTACATCTTCTTGTGAGTCGGTATTATTATTAATCCAGGTTTGAGCTTCCTCTCCAGTAAAGCCAAGTAAGACTTCATCACTAATGGTGATGTCTACTTTAGAAAACACTGAGTATTTTTTTATTTCAGTAAGTTCTGTTTCTACCGAGCTTCTGCGCTGGAATAAGGCATAACCTTCATTGTGGTGGAAAAGATGGAATATGCTCCATAATTTACCTTTTGCATCACAATGACCACCAAAGGTAATTTCATTTTGAGATAAAGCAACTACATCACAAGTTACTTGGCCATGTAGGTAAGATTTTTTATCGTTACCAACCATTGTGATTAACGCCCAATCATTCAGTTCAGAAATCGCAAAGCTTGGAAGAGTATCGTCTTTTTTTATTGATAACGCTGGAAATAGAGTGCTCATCATGAAATTCTTATTTGGTTAGATTATTTCCTTTATAGTAAATGCCTACATTTTAAATGTCAGTAAAAAGAAACAAGTAGTTTAATGTCTCATCTTGTTCATCTTGTGACTTTAGATCATGGTTGTCATAGAGAGAGACTGATAAACTCAGGCCAATTATTTCTATTTTTAATCTAGGGGACAGTATGTACAGTGTCGAAGAAAAAGCACGAGTCAAGTGGGCTTGCCGTCGTGGGATGCTGGAATTAGATGTGGTAATAATGCCATTTTTTGATGAATGTTTTGAAGAGCTTACCGAAGCTGAGCAACAAGGCTTTGTTTCATTACTAGAGTGTGATGATCCTGATTTGTTTACTTGGATCATGGGCCACGGCCGAAGTGACAATCTTGCTCATGCTGCAATTATAGATAAGATTGTTGAGCATAATCTCAGTAAACTCCGTTAAGGTCACTCTTAACTTTTCTAATGTCGCCTATCTTACTTTGCATGGTTGTTATCTATGCGTTGGGTGGGCGATGTTATTAATTGATATTGTTCCATTCCCTTTATTACCTCTTCTTTTTCATTATGGCTACCATCATCTTATTCTTATTTATCACTCCCTTTTAGAACAGCAAGGTTCATACACATTTACAGATAAAGAGTCTGATGATCACCGTGATTGGGTTGTAACTCGAGCACTTTGGCTAAGTCGAAGCTTAAGTGTTATTTACGCTAAAAATGAGTACACAGGGCGTTATTTTTATCTATTTAGCGATACGATAGATATAAAAAAGCACCATCAATTAATGGTGCTCTTAAGGTAAGTAATAGCTAGTGTTTATTTTGTTTGTTCAAACACTTTATTTAAAGTCTTTTGGCGCTAAAATCGTTGGACCTGATTCTTCTAGAGCTTCAGGGTAATCTAGGGTGTAATGAAGACCACAACTTTCTTTACGCTCCATCGCACAACGAACCATCAATTCAGAGACGTCTAATAAATTACGTAATTCAATTAAGTTATTAGATACACGGAAGTTACTGTAATAATCGTGTGTTTCTTGCTTCAATAATTGAATTCGGCGAAGTGCTCGCTCTAGACGCTTATCAGTACGAACGATGCCCATGTAATCCCACATAAATAGGCGTAATTCATGCCAGTTATGCTGAATTACTACTTCTTCATCCGAGCACTCAACTTGGCTTTCATCCCATGCTGGTAACGATGGTGGTAGTTCTCGGTTTTCCATGTCTTTAATGATGTATTCGGCAGCAGACCACGCATAAACCACGCACTCTAATAATGAGTTTGACGCCAATCGATTCGCACCGTGAAGCCCAGTATAACTGACTTCACCAATCGCAAATAAACCATCAATATCCGTTTGTCCTTGCTTATCAACCATAACGCCGCCACAGGTGTAATGGGCTGCTGGGACAATAGGTATTGGCTCTTTGGTCATATCAATACCGAATGAAAGCAGTTTTTCATTAATAGTAGGGAAGTGATGATGAATAAAGTCAACAGGCTTATGGCTGATGTCTAAATACATGCAGTCGGCACCTAAACGCTTCATCTCAAAATCGATAGCTCGAGCGACAACATCACGAGGAGCTAATTCACCACGTTCATCAAAATCAGGCATAAAGCGAGTGCCATCAGGACGACGTAAATAAGCGCCTTCACCACGTAATGCTTCTGTCATTAGGAAGTTACGAGCGTCAGGGTGGAATAGGCAAGTTGGGTGGAACTGATTGAACTCCAAGTTCGCAACACGACAACCAGCACGCCAAGCCATCGCAATACCATCACCTGAAGAGACGTCAGGATTAGAAGTATATTGATAAACTTTAGAGGCACCGCCAGTGGCTAAAATAACAAATTTAGCACGAACGGTTTCAACATGTTCTTCATCACGGTTCCAAATATAGGCACCAACGACTTTATCAGTGTCACCACCGATTTTATCTTCAGTGATTAAATCAAGCGCATTATGACGCTCGAAAATAGAAATGTTAGGGTGGTTAACAACATTATCTTGTAGCGAAGTTTGCATCGCTTTACCCGTTGCATCTGCTGCATGCAGAATGCGACGATGGCTATGACCACCTTCACGAGTTAAATGAAATTTTGGATCTGAGATGTCGATTTCTTTTTCATCATCATGATCAAAAGGAACACCGCCATCGATTAACCATTGAACGCAATGTTTTGCATTTTCAGCAATAAAAGTAACAACGTCCTTATCGCAGATATGTGCGCCAGCGACGAGAGTATCATCGACATGAGATTCAACCGTATCACTTTCATCAAATACGGCAGCAATGCCCCCTTGAGCGTAATAGGTTGAGCCTTCATTACGAGGCCCCTTACTTAAAACGATCACCTTTCCATGTGGTGCGACTCTAAGTGCAAGTGAAAGACCAGCAGCACCACTACCTATGACTAAAACGTCACAACTGTGTTCATTGGTTATGTTCATATATTCATCATTATCCTGTGATTATCCGAGTATTTTACCAGAATCTATGAGATTGCGTCATATTTTGAGGTGGAATCTTAAATATCAAGAATAAAAAATAGAAAAATAGACCATAAAAAACCGCATAGAAGTCTTAAAGTTAATCATGGAACTATTAAATTGATAAAAAAATGTAATAATAAAGGAACTTTCTAGATATTAGAAACTCATACATAGTGCTCAAGTTAATTGTGATATAGCTAAATTAAAGTTATTAGCTATTGCGTAATGTAAACTTAATGCGCATCTAAGAAGAATAACATGGGAGTACCCGCTCCAATGAGTGAGCAGTTAACAGATCAAGTTTTAATTGAGCGTGTTCAGCGTGGTGATAAGCAAGCGTTTAATCATTTGGTGATTAAGTACCAAAACAAAGTATGTAACCTTGTTGCTCGTTACGTGAAAAATAGTGGTGATGTGCCTGATGTGGCGCAAGAGGCGTTTATTAAAGCGTATCGTGCGTTACCGACCTTTCGCGGGGACAGTGCATTTTACACTTGGTTGTATCGTATAGCAGTAAATACAGCTAAGAACTATCTTGTCGCCCAAGGACGTAGACCGCCAGCATCTGATGTAGATGCTGAAGAAGCCGAATATTATGACGGCGATAGTGCATTAAAAGAAATCACTAACCCAGAGAATTTATCGTTGACGGAAGAATTACGACAAATCGTATTTTCGACAATTGATGGTTTACCTGAAGATTTAAAAACAGCAATTACGTTACGAGAACTAGAAGGTTTAAGTTATGAAGAAATTGCTGCTGTAATGGAGTGTCCGGTTGGTACGGTTCGTTCTCGTATCTTCCGAGCTCGTGAAGTTGTTGAGAAAAAGATCCAACCGCTAGTACAGCGTTAATTATTTTCCAACGGTCAAACGGTGAAGACAATGACTGATAAAGAACAAATTTCTGCGTTTATTGATAATGAAGAGATGGACAATGCGTTCATTGAATCGCTATCACAACCTGAAAATGCAGAAGCCTGGAAAAATTACCATTTAATTGGTGATGTCATGAGAGGGGATGCACCTGCTAGCAATGAATGGAATATTGCAGCAAATGTCGCACTTGCTCTTGAAGATGAACCGGTTCATCAAATGAATGATACTGTGACGGATTTTATGCCTTCACAACCAACACCTAGTGAAGCAAAGAAGACATTACCAAGCTGGATGACACAATTTAGTCAAGTAGCGATGGCCGCCTGTTTTTCTTTAGTTGTTATTGTTGGCGTTCAACAATACAACGGTGCTGATTCAGGAGTGATCCCTGCTACTAGTGGTGATATACAAGTTTTAGATACGATTCCTTTTAGTGGAACGGCTGAACCTGTGAGCTTAACGCGAGATTCTTTAGTTAAGAAAACATCAACAGAAGCAGATGTGATGGAACAGCGTAAACGTATCAATGCGATGCTGCAAGATTATGAATTGCAACTTCGTCTCAATGCTCACGACGGTTCAATTGATCGCAATCTATTAGAGACAAATACACTATTGGCAGAATAATGAAACGTATCCTGATCAGCTTTATTGCCTTGGTCAGCTTTTTCCCAATATTAGCCTCAGCAGAAGATGCACCTTCTGCTGAGGCTTTGTTGCATCAAATGGGAGAGGCAAGCCACAAGTTAAATTATGAGCTTTCTTACATTCGAGTTAAGCAAAATAGCATAGACCCTTTTATGTATCGTCATTCCCATTCAGATAAAATGACACTTTCTCATCTTGTTTATTTAAGCGGTTCTATGAGAGAGGTCATTCGTCGAAATCAAGAGATAACGTATTTAGAACAAGGGAATAAACCTTTTTCTATTCAATCAGAAACGATTGTTGCTCCTATCATTCCCCTGTTACATAAAGATGTTGTTGTACTGAAAAAGTATTATGACTTTGTCTCAATGGGTAGAGCTAGAGAGGCGGGTTCTCCTGCTCAGGTTGTTCGTATTGTTTCACGAGATGGCAATCGTTATTCTTACATTGTTTGGATTGATGAACGTAGTAAATTACCGCTACGAACTGATTTAGTGAGTCGTGAAGGTGATATTATTGAACAATATCGTGTGATTTCGTATACGGTGAATGAACAAATTGCAGATTTCATGAAGCAACGTTTAGGTGATGCAGAATTACCTAAGGTATTGCCTCTTCCATCAGTGACAGAGGATCATGCAACGTGGAAAGTTAATTGGCTTCCTAATGGATTTAAAGATGTTCATTTTAACCGCTATCGTTTAGCTATGAATCAACGCTCCGTTGAGAGCAACATGTATTCTGATGGTCTCTTTAATTTTTCTGTCTATATCTCAGAGGCTGATAAATTAAGTAATAAAGAACAATCAATCCGTCAAGGTAGGCGTTCACTTTATAGCTATATCCAAGGCGATTATGAAATTAGTGTTGTTGGTGATATTCCACCTTTAACGGCAAAGCGTATTGCAGAGTCGGTGGTGTTTAATATGCCAACACTAAAAAGTGAGAGTAAGTAGCACTTATGATGACTGCATTAGCAACGGTACTTGATGTTCAAGGGGACATAGTTGTGGTTGGTTGCCAACAGAAAAGCAGCTGTAATCATTGCTCATCTAAAGATTCATGTGGGACAGGCATTGTATCTAAGGTGCTTCCGGGAAAAGTTCATCACTGGGCTTTTCATACGGATAAGAAACTCACAATAGGACAAATGGTTGAAATTGGGTTGCCAGAAAAGAATTTACTGCAATCTGCCGCTATTGTTTATTTAGTACCTTTGTTTTTTCTTTTGTTTGGTGCGCTGTTCTCGGAGTGGTTAATTTCTCCATTAATGGGCATTGGTGAAGTTACTACGATTATCATTGCTGGGCTTTCTGCATGGGGAGGGTATTTTTTCGCTAAACACCTTTCTCATCGTATTGAGCAGAACACAGAACAACAAGTTAGCCTAGTCCGAGTCCTTGGTGAGTCGATTTCTGACACTATCTCAGTAAATGCTGCAGGATAAGATAGCGACTTGCGATGAAATTGGGTAGAATCCCATTACTTGATCTCACGATCCAATCCCATTAACTAATTGAGTTTGTCACGTCATTCATGAAGCATATTCGTAATTTTTCTATTATTGCCCATATCGATCACGGTAAATCAACACTATCTGACCGCCTAATCCAAGTTTGTGGTGGCCTGTCAGACCGTGAAATGGCCGCACAAGTTCTTGATTCAATGGATCTAGAACGTGAACGTGGTATTACTATTAAAGCCCAGAGTGTAACTCTAGACTATACGGCAAAAGATGGTGAAACCTATCAACTAAACTTCATCGATACTCCAGGGCACGTTGACTTCTCATACGAAGTATCGCGTTCACTTGCTGCTTGTGAAGGCGCATTATTGGTAGTCGATGCAGGTCAAGGCGTTGAAGCTCAAACGCTAGCAAACTGTTATACAGCAATCGAAATGGACCTAGAAGTAGTGCCAATCTTAAATAAGATTGACTTACCTGCTGCTGATCCGGAGCGTGTTGCAGAAGAAATTGAAGAAATCGTTGGTATTGACGCGATGGAAGCAACGCGTTGTTCTGCAAAAACAGGTTTAGGTGTTGATGAAGTTCTTGAAACTATCGTTAAATCAATTCCAGCACCAGAAGGTGATCCTGAAGGCCCAACACAAGCACTAATTATTGACTCATGGTTTGATAACTACTTAGGTGTTGTATCTTTGGTTCGAGTTAAACATGGCTCACTAAAGAAAAATGACAAAATCAAAGTAATGAGTACAGGCCAAGTTTGGGGTATTGACCGCATTGGTATCTTTACACCAAAACAAATTGATACTGATGGATTAAATACCGGCGAAGTTGGCTGGGTTGTTTGTGGTATTAAAGACATTCTAGGTGCACCTGTAGGTGATACGCTAACACACGCTAAAGGTGGTTGTGAAGAGCGTCTACCTGGCTTTAAAAAAGTTAAACCACAAGTATATGCGGGTTTATTCCCTGTATCTTCTGATGATTATGAAAACTTCCGTGATGCATTAGGCAAATTAAGTCTTAATGATGCATCACTTTTCTATGAACCAGAAAGCTCAGCTGCACTTGGTTTTGGTTTCCGTTGTGGCTTCCTTGGAATGCTTCACATGGAGATTATCCAAGAGCGTTTAGAGCGTGAATACGATCTGGATCTAATCACAACAGCACCAACGGTTGTTTATGAAGTTGTTTTGAATAATGGTGATTTACTGTACGTAGATAGTCCATCAAAATTACCTGCAGTAAACGACTTAGAAGAAATTCGTGAACCTATTGCTCGTTGTAATATCTTAGTTCCAGCGGAATACCTAGGTAATGTAATTACATTATGTGTTGAAAAACGTGGTATTCAAGTCGATATGGTATATCACGGAAACCAAGTTGCGCTAACCTATGATGTTCCTATGTCAGAAGTGGTTTTAGATTTCTTTGATCGCTTGAAGTCAACTTCTCGTGGCTATGCATCACTTGATTATAACTTCCAACGTTATGAAGTATCTAACATGGTACGCGTAGATGTATTAATCAATGGTGATAGAGTTGACGCATTAGCGATCATTACTCACCATGAAAATGCACAAAGCCGTGGTCGTTTATTGGTTGAGAAGATGAAAGAATTCATCCCTCGTCAAATGTTTGATATTGCTATTCAAGCAGCGATTGGTGCTCACATTATTGCACGTTCGACAGTTAAGCAATTACGTAAAAACGTAATCGCAAAATGTTACGGTGGCGATATCAGCCGTAAGAAGAAACTGCTGAAGAAGCAAAAAGAAGGTAAGAAACGTATGAAGCAGATTGGTAATGTTGAATTACCTCAAGAAGCTTTCCTTGCGATTCTTCATGTAGGTAAAGATTAATTTACGACACCTGATGCTTCAGAGTGAAGTAAACTAAGCTTTATTACAACTCAAAGAAAGCGATGATCAATGGTCTTCGCTTTCTTTGTTATTGCAACACTTAACTTAAGGGAATGAAATGGCTAACACTTTTTCACTGATTTTAGTTCTTGTAACTCTATTTACTGGCGTTATTTGGGCTATTGATAAATTCGTATTGGCACCAAAGCGCAAACAAAAGATTGCAGCAGCAAGTGTGCAAGCGGATGGACAAGTTGATGAAGCAACACTTGCAAAAGTTGCCCAACAACCTGCGTGGATAGAGCAATCTGTTTCTATTTTTCCAGTGATTGGCCTTGTTTTAGTGTTGCGCTCATTTATTTATGAGCCGTTCCAGATCCCATCCGGTTCGATGATGCCGACGCTTTTAGTCGGTGATTTTATCTTGGTCGAAAAATTCTCTTATGGAATTAAAGACCCTGTTTGGCGAACACAACTTGTGGAAGTAGGAAAACCTGAGCGTGGTGATGTTGTTGTCTTTAAATATCCACCTCAACCAAATATCGACTATATTAAACGTGTAGTAGGTGAGCCAGGTGATACTGTTATCTATAGCTCTTCAAAGCAGTTGTGTATCAAACCAAAGGGTGAAAGCAAGTGTAATATCATCCCGTTAACGAACATGAAAGACAGTGAATTTATGCAAGATCGCACTAACTTAGTTCAATATACTGAACAGTTAGCAAAAGATACAACGCATAATATTTTGGTTAATCCAATGAGATCTGATCGTGTATCTATGTACCAACCACGACCAGGTTACAACGAATGGGTTGTTCCAGAAGGAAACTACTTTGTAATGGGCGATAATCGTGACAATAGTGCCGACAGTCGTTATTGGGGTTTTGTGCCTGAAGCGAACTTAGTGGGTAAAGCGGTCGGGATCTGGATCAGCTTTGAATTTGAACGTGGTAGCGATAGCGTGCTGCCTTCCTTTATTCCTACTGGTGTGCGTTTTAACCGCATCGGTGGCATAGACTGATTGAACTAATATGAATTCTCCACTACAACGCCTAGAAAAGAAAATAGGCTATCAATTTAATGATGAAAATTTTCTAAAATTAGCACTGACACACCGCAGTGCTAATGGAACTCACAATGAACGCTTAGAGTTTCTTGGTGATTCAATTTTGAGCTTTGTTGTTGCTGATGAACTTTACCACCGATTCCCTAAAGTGGATGAAGGTGATATGAGTCGTATGCGTGCAACCTTAGTTCGTGGCCATACATTGGCAGAATTAGGTCGTGAGTTTCAACTGGGTGACTACCTATTTTTAGGTCCTGGTGAATTGAAAAGTGGTGGTTTCCGCCGTGATTCAATTTTAGCAGATGCCGTTGAAGCCATTATTGGTGCGATTTATTTAGACAGTGACACTGAAGTAATTCGTGGAATTATTTTAGCATGGTACAAAACACGTCTTGACTCTATTGAACCAGGTGTATCTCAAAAAGACCCTAAAACACGTCTTCAAGAATACCTGCAAGGTCGTCGCAAACCATTACCAACGTACACAGTAACAAAAATTAAAGGTGAGGCTCATAATCAAGAGTTCACTATTGAATGTATCGTAGCAGGCTTGGATGAGCCTGTTATCGGCAAAGGAAGCAGCCGCCGCAAGGCAGAACAGTCGGCTGCCGACATAGCATTAGGACAACTAAACTAATGTCAGATGACAAAGAATTTGATCTAGATGCGTACTTCGCATCAGAAGAAAAAACAGAAACAAGTGATAACCAGCACTGTGGCTTTATCGCTATTGTTGGCCGTCCAAACGTGGGTAAATCAACACTTCTTAACCAAATTTTAGGTCAGAAGATTTCGATTACATCACGTAAACCTCAAACGACTCGTCACCGTATTATGGGTGTTGATACCGATGGGGATTTCCAAGCAATTTACGTGGATACTCCGGGTCTTCATATCGAAGAAAAACGTGCGATTAACCGTTTAATGAACAGAGCAGCAAACTCATCCCTGAGCGATGTTAACTTGGTATTATTCTTGGTTGATGGTACACATTGGACTCCAGATGATGAGATGGTATTGAACAAGCTAAGAAAAGCAGAGTTCCCTACGGTTTTATTAGTAAACAAAGTGGATAACGTTAAAGATAAAAATGACGTTATGCAGCATCTTCAAACGATGACTGAAAAGATGGACTTTGTTGATGTTGTGCCAATTTCTGCAAAATCAGGTTCAAACGTTGATTTTGTACAAAAATTAGTTCGTCAGCATTTACCAAAAGCGGTACATCATTTCCCTGAAGAGTATGTGACTGACCGTTCTCAACGTTTTATGGCTTCTGAAATTATTCGTGAAAAGCTAATGCGCTTTACGGGTGAAGAGCTACCATATTCAGTAACTGTTGAGATCGAACGTTTTGATTACAATCCTAAAATGGATGGCTTTCATATTAATGGTCTAATTCTTGTTGAGCGTCTTGGTCAGAAGAAAATGGTTGTAGGTAAGAATGGCGAGAAGATCAAAGTGATTGGTCGTGAAGCTCGTATTGATATGGAAGAATTATTTGACCGCAAAGTGTATTTAGAGCTTTGGGTTAAAGTTAAATCGGGTTGGGCTGATGATGAGCGAGCACTTCGTTCTCTAGGCTACATCGACGATTTGTAATTTCTAGAAACTATAAGAGCTAGAGTAGGATCCCGAATAACTTAATTACATTATTTTAAGTTGTTTGGGATTTTTTGTTATAAAAGAGAGCAGCTTATAGTATTTAGGAACCAAGCTTTATTGTCAGCGAAGCGTATAGTTAATAATTTTATATAGGTAAAAAACGTGGAAGAAGGCTTACAACGCTGTTTTGTCCTACACCGTAGACCGTATAGTGAAAGCAGTCTAATTTTAGATGTGTTTAGCGAAGAGTATGGTCGTTTATCTATTATCTCCAAAGGGGCGCGAAGTAAACGCTCTAACCTCAAAGGCGTACTGCAAGCATTTACTCCACTATTAATGAAATGGTCAGGTAAAGGCTCTATGCGAACATTGCGTCAAGCTGAAAGCATCAGTTTAGCAATTCCATTAACGGGAATAAATTTATACTCAGCGATGTATATCAACGAACTCGTTGTGCGTGTCATTGAGCAAGAAACGCCGTATCCGGCTCTTTTTCTTGATTACCTCACCGCCTTAACTGAGTTAGCACAAACTAAAAATCCAGAACCTGCTTTGCGACGCTTTGAGCTAGCTTTGTTATCTTCAATGGGTTATGGCGTAGATTTTTTACATTGTGCAGGTAGTGGTGAAATGGTTTCCCCTGAGATGACATATCGTTATCGAGAGCAGAAAGGTTTTATGGCGTCCATTCGACATGACCCATTAATGAGCTTTAAAGGGAATGAATTAATAGCGATTAGTGAACGTCGATTTGTTACCCCTGAGCAATTAAAAGCAGCAAAACGCTTTACACGCATAGCCTTAAAGCCGTATCTTGGCGGAAAGCCCCTCAAAAGTAGGGAGCTATTTCTTCCAAGAACAAGGAGTATTCTAAAATGAGTTCAATTTTACTTGGCGTTAATATCGATCACGTAGCAACCCTTCGAAATGCGCGAGGTACTAAATATCCAGATCCTGTACATGCAGCTGAGATTGCAGAGCGTGCTGGTGCTGCCGGTATTACGATTCACTTACGTGAAGATCGTCGTCATATAAAAGATCGTGATGTACGTATTTTACGAGAAACGCTGCAGACACGAATGAATTTAGAAATGGCAGTGACGGATGAAATGATCGCTATTGCATTAGAAACACAACCTGAATTTGTTTGTCTTGTGCCTGAAAAACGTGAAGAGTTAACTACTGAAGGTGGTCTAAACGTCGTTGGTCAACTTGATAGAGTGAAAGCGGCGACTCAAACGCTATCAGATGCAGGAATTAAAGTATCTCTGTTTATTGATGCTGATAATAAGCAAATAGATGCTGCTGTTGCTTGTGGCGCGCCATTTATTGAGCTTCATACCGGTGCGTATGCTGATGCAGAAACAGAGGACGTGTTGCAAGATGAATTGAAAAAAATTGCGGCAGGGGCAAGCTATGCAGCAAGCAAAGGCCTTATTGTTAATGCTGGTCATGGTTTGACATATCATAATGTTGAAGCTATTGCAGCATTGCCAGAAATCTATGAACTGAACATTGGTCACTCTATTATGGGTAGGGCTGTATTTGATGGTTTAGATAAAGCGGTCGCAGATATGCATAAAATTATGCTAAGTGCTCGTAAGTAATGGCAATTGTTGGTCTTGGGACTGATATTGCTGAGATAGAAAGGGTAGAAAAAGCCCTTTCTCGTTCAGGAGATGCGTTTGCTGAACGCATCTTAAGTCAATTTGAGCTTGAACAATATCAGACTTTAAAGCAGAAAGGCCGGTTCTTAGCAAAACGTTTTGCAGCTAAAGAAGCTGCATCTAAAGCGTTAGGAACCGGTATCGCTCATGGTGTTACTTTTCATGATTTTACCGTCTCTAATGATGAGAATGGTAAACCTCTCTTAACGCTTTCTGGTAAAGCGCTTGAACTTTCTTTACGCCATAATGTGTCACATATTCATCTGACTATTTCTGATGAACGTCACTATGCGGTAGCTACCGTAATCCTTGAATCCTAAGCGATAATTCTAATATTTTGGTTAAGTGAGCTAACACTTTGTTCAACTTAGCCATTGTTCTGCATCTTTTGTCACTTTTTCCATTTCATCTTGAAGTTCAAATAATTCAGGTTCGATGTCTGTGATTAATTGCTCTTGTCTGAGTGATGTTTCAATTAAATTACATAATTGCTTTAATCGTGGCACGCCACAGTAAGAGCTACTGCCATGTAATTTATGAATATAGTGGCATAGCTCTTCCGCTGAAGAGTCCCCTTCAAGAGCTTTTTCTATCCACCCATTTACTTCTGGAATGAACTCTATGAGCATTTGTAGCATCTCTTTTGCGAGATCTTCTTTTCCTGCGGATTGTTTTAAAGCGATAGTCCAATCTATGCTTTCGGCAATATTATCTTGAACTTCCTCCATCGATGCCTCTGGGATCACATCTGGAAGGATGGTTATTTTTTCGACATCGCTATTGTCAGTAAGTGGACTCCAATGAATGATAACTTGTTGTAATACATGTTCTTCAATTGGTTTTGTTAAATAGTCGTCCATGCCTTCATTGATTAGTCGTTCTCGTTCACCTTCCATCGCATGAGCGGTTACTGCAACAATAGGCGTTTGAGCATTTAAGACCGTTTTTCGGATCTCTTTACACGCCATTACGCCATCCATCTTAGGCATTTGAATATCCATTAAAATGATATCAAATGTCTGTTCTGTTGCTTGTTGAACTGCATCTATGCCATTTTTACAAGTAACAACCGTTTCAACTTGTTCGTGTAAAAGAGCGGAAATAAGCTTGAGGTTGGCAGGGTTATCATCAACTGCCATCACTTTAATCGGTAAACGTTGTGGAGCATCATGAGATGCCATTAGATCAGGTAATGCCGCAACTTGTTCAAATTGATTTTGAACTAATAATGCATCTAATAATTTTTTCTTAGCAAACGGTTTAGATAAACACGTTATTTGTGCAAGTTGATTCAGTTTTTCTGTTAGAGCAAGTTCTGTACTTGGTAAGCCTATAACAATTTTTGGGCAATAAGGTGATAATTTATCAGAGATAACTTTCAATGATTCAGCACTTGGTTTCGCATTTGAACTTAAGCTGATCAATGCAAAATCATGCGGCTCAATATTTTCAGGCAGAGTTGAGCGATAAGTAACAAACACGCCATGATGAATGAACTGTTGTTGTAAAATAGACGCCGACTGCATATTTGGCTCTATTAATAGCAGTTTTTTCTTATCTAATTGTTGAACGTCACGTTCATCAATCATTGGTAATTCAGTTTGAGCCATTTTAACTGTAAACCAGAAGGTAGACCCTTGGTGTAGGCGGCTGCTTAAACCAATCTCTCCTCCCATCTGAGCCACGAGTTTTTGTGTAATCACAAGCCCTAAACCGGTACCACCATAGCGTCGAGAAATACTCGCATCAGCTTGACTGAACGCTTGGAAAAGTTGAGCTTGTTGGCGTTCAGAAATACCAATACCTGTATCTCTAACAACAAATTGAAGGTCGATGCTGTCATCATGCAAATGCTTCAGATCAACAGAGATATCAATATTGCCTTTTTCGGTAAATTTAATAGAGTTACCAACTAGGTTGTTAAGTACTTGCTGAATACGTAATGGATCACCAATGAGCCCTGATGGAACACGTTGATCAATCTTAAGCGTAATTTCTAATCCTTTCTCGTGAGCACTTGGAGCAAGAAGGCTAACCACTTCATCAAGGCTGTCTTGAACATTAAATGGCAGGTTCTCAAGCAGTAACTTACCAGCTTCTAGTTTTGAGAAATCAAGAATGTCATTAATGATGGTTAATAGGTTATTTGCTGAGCGTTCAATCGTCTGTAGGTAATCTTGCTGGTGTGCAGATAGTGAGGTCTTGAGCATTTGGCGTGTAAAGCCAATCACACCATTAAGTGGTGTTCTTAACTCGTGTGACATGTTGGCTAAGAATTCAGATTTAACACGAGCTGCTTCTTGAGCTCGTTTTTTCGCAATATCTAACTCTACGTTTTGAATCTCTAATTGCTCTAAGGTTTCACGTAAGTCAGACGTCGCTTGATCGATACTTTGCTGCATTTCGACATGATATTCAGATAAAGAAATCGCCATGGCATTGATACCATTTTTAAGCGTATCTAGTTCACCATGTAATTTGTTTTCAATACGTACATTCAAATGGCCACGACGGATCCGGTCAACCACACTGACCATGTGTGAAATAGGTTGGGTCACATCCTGCATTAAACGATAGGCAAAGACACCAGACAAACTTAACCCAAGGATTAATACAATTAAAGCCGAGAATATCTCTTGGTATTGTTGTAATCGTAAACTAGATAAATCGAGCTCTATGGCAATATACCCCAAAGGCTCATTCATATGTGATGAATCAAAGTTTGCTGAAAATTGGCCTTCAGGAAGAATAGGAGTCCTTAATATTAAAGATTCATCTTGAAATGAAATATCAAGCAATAAAGGGATAGGTTTGTCTTTTGGGAACGTTAAGCTTTCAAAGTTAGGATGGAAGTTAGAGGTTACAAAGAGTTCATGCTTTTCATCAAATACGGCAATACTACGAACAATTTTAGAGTGTTTTCGATGAGCATAGCTTATTAAGCGTCGGACAGCCTCTCGGTTTTTACCCGTCATACCGTACTCACTCGAAATCGCTAGAGGTTCAATGATACTTGTACCGCTAGAGATAAGTTGAGCTTCCAAATCATTGTATCGATTCATGGTAAAGAAACCACTAAGTAGCAAACCGATGATTAATGTTGGTGCTAATGTCAGGGTGATGACTCGTGCGCGCAAACCGTATTTTGTCATATTTATTCGTTCTGATTAACTTCCTTGAGCGCGTAGCTTAATCAAGTTGGAGAGTAACCTCAATTATTCTGTGCGGAAATCGTAAGTTGAAACATAAATGATCACTAATCAGGGCTACATCTTAATGTGGTTTCGGTATAATGAAGCTAATTTCAGTAAATCAGGCAATAATCATGGCTCAATTCTTCAAAGCTAAAAAGAAAGCTTCAATAAATACTAAGCATCAGTCGGTTGATGTGGTTCGATTAGATCACAATGGCGCAGGTGTCGCTTTTGTAGATAAGAAACCAGTGTTTATTGAAGGCGCTTTACCTGAAGAAAAAGCCATCATTCAATTTACAGAACAGAAAAAACAATACTCTCGTGCTGCACTTATTAAATTGACACAAAAAAGCAGCAAACGCCAAGAGCCTATTTGCCATCATTATCATGAGTGTGGTGGCTGTAATTTACAGCATTTACAACACGATGAACAAATTGTAGCGAAAAATACTAAGCTGCAAGAATTGATGCAAAAACAAGGTGTTGAACATTTTGATATGGTTGAACCTATTGTTGGTAATGAAACAAGTTACCGTCGTCGAGCTCGTATTAGTTTACTGCTAAACAAACAAACGCATCAGCTTGATTTTGGCTTTAGAAAAAAACAGAGTAAAGCCATTGTTAATGTTCGTCATTGTCCTGTTTTAGTGAATGAACTTGATCTGCATTTAGAGTCGCTATATGCCTTACTTAATCAACTTAAAGGCAAAAAGAGTTTAGGGCATGTAGAGTTAGTACAAGCTGACAATGGCAGCGTATTACTTATTCGTCATATGGCTGGTTTTAATGAAAAAGACAATCAAGCGTTAGTAAACTATTGTGAAGAACGTAATTTGATCCTATACCTAATGCCTGAGTCAGATGTATTGAATCATGTGCGTGGAGAAGAACCTTACTATGTGATTGATGGTGCGAAAATTTATTTTACGCCAAAAGATTTTATTCAAGTAAATGCTTCGATAAATGAAAAAATGGTAAATCAAGCGCTTAATTGGTTAGATCTTAACGCTGATGATAGTGTCCTTGATCTATTTTGTGGATTGGGTAATTTCAGTTTACCTCTTGCTCAAAAAGTTCAAAAAGTGGTTGGAATTGAAGGTGTGGACGATATGGTTCAACGCGCTCAATCAAATGCAAAAAGAAATTCGTTAGATAATGTCACGTTTTATCAAGCAAATTTAGAAGAAAGCATTGATGATCAAGTGTGGGCTAGCACAAAGTTTACAAAGATTTTACTCGATCCTGCCAGAGCAGGGGCTGCAGGAGTGATGCAAACTGTGGCAAAATTGAAACCTCAAACCGTGGTTTATGTATCGTGCAACCCAGCAACACTTGCACGCGATAGCCAATTACTTATTCAACACGGTTACAAGCTTACTAGGCTAGGTATGCTTGATATGTTCCCACACACAGGACATTTAGAATCTATGGCATTATTTGAGCGATAATTAGCGGTAACACTCGCTACGCTTAAGAAGCCCAAAAGAATCATTATAAAATTGGATTATAGGAAACGGACATGGTCGCAGTTCGCGGAGCACATCTTAAGGAAAATGAAGAGTTCGAGTTAGGTGAATGGATCACCAGTCTCGAACAAGACAAAAACACCTCAAAAAAATTGACTGAGGTGTATAAGCAGTGTGAAGAGTTAGTAGCTTCTCATGAAGAAGGACAGCTCTTGCTATGGCGTGGCCGTGAGATGATCGAAATATTGATCACCTTAAGCATGGACAAGCCAACCCTCATTGCCGCTCAGTTATTCCCTTTAGTTTCCTCTGGTGTTTTAGACAGAGAAACGTTAACTGAAAACTACAATAAAGAAATTGAAAAACTGATCGATGGCGTTGAAGAGATGGACGCGATTGGTCAATTGAATGCGTCTGTAGGTGCAGAATCAGCGTCTTCTCAAGTGGATAATATCCGTCGAATGTTACTTGCAATGGTGGACGATTTTCGTTGTGTGATCATTAAATTAGCAGAGCGTATTTGTAATTTACGTGAAGTAAAAAATGAACCAGATGAAGTGCGCCGTGCTGCAGCAAAAGAGTGTAATAACTTATACGCTCCGTTAGCAAATCGTTTAGGTATTGGTCAATTGAAATGGGAAATTGAAGATTATTCTTTCCGCTATCAACATCCAGATACTTATAAAAAAATTGCCAAACAATTGTCTGAGCGACGTATCGTTCGTGAACAGTATATCGAAGATTTCGTCACAGAATTGAGTGATGAAATGCATGAGTACAGCATCAATGCCGAGGTGAGTGGGCGTCCAAAACACATTTATAGTATTTGGCGTAAGATGCAGAAAAAGAGCTTAGCTTTTGATGAGCTGTTTGATGTTCGTGCAGTTCGTATTATTGCCGATAAACTGCAAGATTGTTATGCCGCTCTTGGTGTTGTTCATACCAAATTTAAACATCTGCCAAGTGAATTTGATGATTATGTAGCGAATCCAAAACCAAATGGTTATCAGTCTATACATACGGTTGTATTAGGTCCTGAAGGAAAAACTATTGAGATCCAGATCCGAACTAAGGATATGCATGAAGACTCTGAATTAGGGGTTGCTGCACACTGGAAATACAAAGAAGGGTCATCAAACAGCAGTCGCAGTGGCTATGACGAGAAAATTACGTGGCTACGTAAGCTGCTTGATTGGCAAGAAGAAATGTCTGATTCAGGTGAAATGCTTGATGAGCTTCGAAGCCAAGTATTTGATGACAGAGTTTATGCCTTTACGCCACGTGGCGATGTTGTCGACTTACCTATGGGAGCAACGCCGTTAGACTTTGCTTATCACATTCATTCAGAAGTAGGTCACCGTTGTATTGGTGCGAAAGTGGGTGGACGAATCGTGCCATTTACACACCAGCTAACTATGGGTGATCAAGTTGAAATTATTACCCAAAAAGAACCTAATCCATCACGAGATTGGTTAAATCCAACATTGGGTTTTGTTAACTCTGGCCGTGCTCGCGCTAAAATTAATGCATGGTTTAGAAAACAGAGCCGTGAAAAGAATCTTGATGCAGGCAAAGAGATCTTAGAAACAGAGCTTGCTAAAATTGGCGGTACATTAAAAGACGCCGAGCGTTATGCACTTAAGCGTTTTAATGTGAACTCGACAGATGAGCTTTTTGCTGGCGTTGGTAGCGGTGACTTACGTATTAACCAAGTGATTAATCATATTAATGCGTTAGTAAATAAACCGACTGCTGAGCAAGAAGATCAAAAGGCACTCGAACAACTCCAAGAGTTAGAAGCCAAAGCACAGGCGCAAGCTCAAGTGCAAAATAAAAAGCGTAATGATGCGGTTGTTGTCGAAGGGGTTGATAACCTAATGACTCACCTTGCTCGTTGTTGTCAGCCGATCCCTGGAGATCCAATAGCTGGATATATTACACAAGGGCGTGGTATTTCGGTTCACCGTAGCGATTGTGATCAGTTAAATGAATTACGTCACCATGCGGCGGAACGTATTATTGATACCGTGTGGGGAACTGGTTTTGAAGGCTCTTACATACTAACGTTACGTGTGACAGCAATGGATCGTACCGGTTTACTAAAAGATCTGACAAGTTTATTTGCTAATGAAAAAGTAAAAGTGTCAGGTATGAAAAGCCGAAATGATTATAAGAAACAATTAACTATCATGGACTTTGATTTAGAAGTGTTTAATGCGGACATTCTTGGTCGGTTAATAACTAGAGTTGAACAAGTAAAAGACGTAATAGAAGCGATTCGATTATCGTAATGATATAAAAAATGAATCATCAATGTTAAGTTATTGATTATTAATAATTATGTTTTTAAGCCGAATGTTATTTATGACATTCGGCTTTTTTATTGAAAAAAATTCTCAAGTTCTGAAAACTTAGGCCGTAAATATGTGTATCAACGATGAATTATAGGCTTCTTATCCTATAACAATAAGTGAAGCCGACCGGAGCAAACATTATGTCAATTTCAGTAAATACAAACATCTCAGCAATGACAGCACAACGTTACATGAACAATGCAACGGCTGCTCAAGCTGATTCAATGGAGAAATTGTCTTCAGGTTCAAAAATCAACAGCGCAGCTGATGATGCTTCTGGTCTGCAAATTTCAAATCGTATGACAGCACAAACTCGTGGCTTGAACGTAGCAGTTCGAAACGCCAATGATGGTATGTCTATCGCACAAACGGCTGAAGGTGCAATGAAAGAAACAACAAACGTACTTCAGCGTTTACGTGATTTATCATTACAATCTTCAAACGGCTCAAATACTGATGCTGATCGTCAAGCGATGCAAGAAGAAGCAAGCTCACTGACTGATGAGCTAAACCGTATTGCAGAAACAACCTCTTTTGCTGGTACTCGTTTGATTAATGGCGAATTTGGCACAAAATCTTTCCAAATTGGTGCTGATTCTGGTGAAGCAGTAGCAATGACATTAAACAGCATGCGTGCTGACGAAGCAACAATGGGTGGTAAATCATACTTCGCAGAAGAAGGTCGTGATATCAATTGGACTGTGGGTAAAGAAAATACACAGTTTAATGTGACATACAATGATAAAAACGGCAGCCCTCAAGAGATCCAAATTTCTGCAAAGGCAGGAGATGATATCGAAGAGTTAGCGACGTACATTAATGGTCAAACAAATGAGCTAAGTGCTTCTGTGACTGAAGATGGTGTACTTCAAGTGTTCATGTCAGGTGAAACTATTTCGTCACCATTAGAGTTTAATGGCTCTCTAGCAAACGAATTAAAAATGGGTGGTGAGTCAGACGATACTGTTGCATCAATGGATTTAACAACCGTTGGTGGCGCTCAACGCTCTATTGATGTGATTGATGCTGCTCTAGAGTATGTTGATGGCAATCGTGCTTCATTAGGTGCATTCCAAAACCGTTTTGAAAGTGCTGTTAAAAATTTAACGAACATCAATGAAAATATCACTGATTCAAATAGCCAAATTAAAGACACAGACTTTGCTAAAGAAACAACGAACTTAACTAAGACTCAAATTTTAAGTCAATCAAGCTCGTCAATTCTTGCGCAAGCGAAACAAGCACCAAGTATGGCAATGAGTTTGTTAGGTTAAGTTAACAAAAAGCCTTCTTAATTTAAGGCGAATGTATTTTTAAAAAAGCGGTGACTATAATGGTCACCGCTTTTTTGTTTTTAAATCGAAGGGATAGATATGACCGCTCAAAATAATATTGAACAGTTACTCTCAATAATGTCTCAATTAAGAGATAAAGAATCAGGTTGTCCGTGGGATAGAAAGCAGACGTTTGATTCTATTATTCCACATACAATAGAAGAGACTTATGAAGTGGTGGATGCGATTCATAAGAAGGACTGGAGCAATTTAAAAGAAGAGTTAGGGGATTTACTATTCCAAGTTATTTTCTATGCGCAAATAGCGAAAGAGGAAGGGTTATTCGGTTTTAATGATGTAGTAGATACACTAAATGAAAAGTTGGTTCGCCGTCATCCACATGTCTTTGGTGATGATGTATTCTCATCAGAAGAAGAAATTGCAGCGAATTGGGATAAAGTGAAGCAGCAAGAACGCTTGGATAAAGGATTATTGGATCAATATTCATCTTCTCAACAAAGTATTTTAGATTTTATCCCAAGCGCTTTACCTGGGTTATTACGAGCAAATAAAATTCAAAAACAGTGCGCAAAAGTTGGTTTTGATTGGGATGAACTAAAACCCGTTGCAGATAAAGTAAATGAAGAGGTAGCAGAGGTATTAGAGGAAGCATTAAAAATACCAAGAGATGAAGATAAATTAGAAGAAGAGTTAGGCGATTTACTTTTTGCTACAGTAAATTTTTCTCGCCATTTAGGAAAAAATCCAGAGCAAGCATTATGCAAAGCAAATGATAAATTTGAACGCCGTTTTCGTCAAATTGAAGTGAACGTCGCCAAAAAACACAAAACTATACAACAATGTGATTTAAATGAGCTAGACTCAGAATGGGAAAATGTGAAGCGAAGTGAGCAGAATTGATTTGGAGCAAAAAATAAATCAATTAACTGTGATACTTTTCACGTTGTGGCGATAAAGCGGTTCTGGTATATTCATTTCCCGTCCAGATAAAATCCATTTTATTCCTCATTACACCAATTTCAGGTAACGTATGACGACGAATTACATTTTTGTAACTGGCGGGGTTGTATCCTCACTAGGTAAAGGTATTGCAGCAGCATCATTAGCAGCTATTCTTGAAGCTCGTGGCTTAAAAGTCACTATGATGAAGCTTGACCCATACATCAACGTTGATCCAGGCACTATGAGCCCAACTCAACACGGTGAAGTATTCGTCACGGAAGACGGCGCAGAAACTGATCTAGATTTAGGTCACTACGAGCGCTTCATCCGCACCAAAATGACTAAGCGTAATAACTTTACAGCAGGTCGAGTATACGCAGATGTTCTACGTAAAGAACGTCGCGGAGACTACTTAGGTGCAACTATCCAAGTTATCCCTCATATCACGAATGCGATTAAAGAACGTGTGATCTCTGGCGCTGACGGCCATGATATCGCAATCGTAGAAGTTGGTGGCACTGTTGGTGATATTGAATCTCTACCATTCATGGAAGCGATTCGTCAACTTGCTGTTGAGCTAGGCCGTGAACACACAATGTTTATGCACTTAACTCTTGTTCCTTATTTAGGTGCAGCGGGTGAGCTTAAAACTAAGCCGACTCAACACTCAGTAAAAGAACTTCTTTCTATTGGTATCCAGCCTGATATCTTAGTTTGTCGTTCTGATCGTGTTATCCCAGCAAACGAACGTAAGAAAATTGCTCTTTTCTGTAATGTACAAGAAAAAGCAGTTATCTCAATGAAAGACGTAGATTCAATCTACAAAATCCCACAATTAATCCGAGCGCAGGGTACTGATGATTTAGTATGTCAACGCTTTGGCATCACAGCTCCAGAAGCGGATCTGTCTGAGTGGGAACAAGTAATTTATGAAGAAGCGAACCCAACTGGTGAAGTTACTATCGGTATGGTTGGTAAATACATTGAATTACCAGACGCTTACAAGTCAGTAAATGAAGCATTAAAACATGCGGGCTTGAAAAATCGTCTAAACGTCACTATTAAATATGTAGACTCGCAAGATGTTGAGTCTAAAGGTACTGAAATCCTAGAAGGCCTAGATGCAATTCTAGTTCCTGGTGGTTTCGGTGACCGCGGTGTTGAAGGCAAGATCCTTGCTGCTCAATACGCTCGTGAAAATGCAGTACCATATTTAGGAATCTGTCTTGGTATGCAAGTTGCGCTGATTGAATATGCGCGTAACGTTGCTAATATGGAAGGGGCTCACTCTTCTGAATTCTCTAAAGACACTAAATTCCCAGTTGTTGGTCTAATTACTGAGTGGATTGATGGGGAAGGTAATGTTGAAGAACGCACTGAGAAATCTGATTTAGGCGGTACAATGCGCCTTGGTTCTCAGCTATGTCATCTTGCAAAAGGTTCTAAAGCTCGTGAGCTTTACGGTAACGCAACTGTTGAAGAGCGTCACCGTCACCGTTATGAAGTAAACAACAATTTACTTCCTCAGCTTGAAAAAGCCGGTCTTAAAATTTCTGGTCTATCAGCTGATAAGAAGCTTGTGGAAATTATTGAACTTCCTAACCACCCATGGTTTGTGGCTGCTCAATTCCACCCAGAATTCACATCAACACCTCGTGATGGTCATCCATTATTTGAAGGTTTTGTTAAAGCAGCAGGCGAAAACGCTCGCGGTGAATTCGAAAAGTAATAGGATTTACGGATAGCTGCTCAATGTTGTAGCAGCTATTTTTAGCTTTTAAATTAAAGATAAAGTAGAGGAAACACAATGTCTAAGATCGTTAAAGTTCTAGGTCGTGAAATCATCGATTCTCGTGGTAACCCAACAGTTGAAGCTGAAGTTCACCTAGAAAGTGGTTTTGTAGGTATGGCTGCTGCTCCATCTGGCGCATCTACAGGTTCTCGTGAAGCTCTTGAGCTACGTGATGGCGACAAATCTCGTTTCCTAGGTAAAGGTGTTCTTAAAGCTATCGCAGCTGTAAATGGTCCAATCGCAGAAGCTCTAATCGGCAAAGACGCGAAAAACCAAGCTGAAATCGACCAAATCATGATCGATTTAGATGGCACAGAAAACAAAGCAAAATTTGGTGCTAACGCAATCCTTGCTGTTTCTCTAGCGAATGCTAAAGCTGCTGCAGCTGCTAAATCTATGCCTCTTTACGCTCACATTGCTGAGCTAAATGGCACTGCTGGCGTATTCTCTATGCCTCTACCAATGATGAACATCATCAACGGTGGCGAGCACGCTGATAACAACGTTGATATCCAAGAATTCATGATTCAACCTGTTGGCGCTAAAACACTTAAAGAAGCTCTACGCATCGGCGCAGAAGTATTCCACAACCTAGCTAAAGTTCTTAAGTCTAAAGGCTACAGCACTGCAGTTGGTGATGAAGGTGGTTTCGCTCCTAACCTTAAATCTAACGCAGAAGCGCTAGAAGTTATCGCAGAAGCTGTTGCTGCTGCTGGTTACGAGCTAGGTAAAGACGTTACTCTTGCTATGGACTGTGCTGCTTCTGAGTTCTTCAACAAAGAAGACGGTATCTACGATCTTAAAGGCGAAGGTAAGAAATTTACTGCTGAAGAATTCAACCATTACCTAGCTGGTCTTGTTGAACAATTCCCTATCGTATCTATCGAAGATGGTCTTGACGAGTCTGATTGGGCTGGTTTCAAACACCAAACTGAACTTCTTGGCGACAAAATCCAACTAGTTGGTGACGATCTATTCGTTACAAACACTAAGATTCTTGCTCGTGGTATCGAAGAAGGCATCACTAACTCAATTCTTATCAAGTTCAACCAAATCGGTTCACTTACAGAGACTCTAGCTGCAATCAAGATGGCTAAAGATGCTGGTTTCACAGCAGTTATCTCTCACCGTTCTGGCGAAACTGAAGATGCAACAATTGCTGATCTAGCAGTTGGTACAGCTGCAGGTCAAATCAAAACTGGTTCTATGAGCCGTTCTGACCGTGTTGCTAAGTACAACCAACTAATCCGTATCGAAGAAGCTCTAGGTGAACTAGCGCCATTCAACGGTCTTAAAGAAGTTAAAGGTCAATAATCTCAATTTTTGAGAGAATGCCTTAATTCTTTAATCGTTTGATTAGAATTTAGATATAAAAACCGTCTCATTTGAGGCGGTTTTTTTTATTTCAGCTAGACAGCTAGTGAAGTTCTAATGAGGGGTTGATATAGTTAAGGGTAGCTTTTTATCATTGTCAATTTTCGGAGTAACTATGCGCACATTTGCCATTTTATTATTGGTCACATTAGGTTGGCTTCAATATACCTTATGGTTTGGAAAAAATGGGATGTCAGATTACGCACAGGTCTCAAACGATGTCACATTGCAAGAAGAGGTCAATCAAGGTTTACGCAATCGAAATGAACAAATGTTTGCTGAAATTGATGACCTTAAAAAAGGTTCTGAAGCCATTGAAGAACGTGCTCGACATGAGTTGGGAATGATAAAAAAAGGCGAAACATTTTATCGGATTATTGATGAAAATAGTGAGGGATAGATAATGATATCTCTGACTTCTATTACCGCTATTGTCCCTGCTGCTGGCGTTGGCAGCCGTATGAAAGCGGATCGCCCCAAGCAGTATTTATTATTGAATGGAAAGACAGTTTTAGAGCACACCCTTGAGCAATTACTGTCTTATCCTTTAGTTGATAATATTATTGTTGTTGTCAGTGAATCTGACCCATATTTTGGCGAATTAGCGATAGCTAAAGATAAACGAATTATTCGAGTGTCTGGTGGCTCTGAGCGAGCAGACTCTGTTCTTTCTGGATTAACTTACGTAAAAGAAAATCAATTAAGTGAATGGGTTATGGTTCATGATGCCGCTCGTCCTTGTATTCGCCATAGTGATATTGAAAAGCTGATTGAAGCTGTGATACCTCACCATGTTGGTGGTATCCTCGCATCGCCGGTTCGAGATACGATGAAGCAAGCAACATCTGAAAAACAGATTGATACGACCATTGATCGCAGTGTGTTATGGCACGCTTTAACTCCTCAGCTTTTTACTACTGATCTTTTATATACAGCATTAAAAACAGGATTAGAGAAATCATTCTTAATTACTGATGAATCGTCAGCGATTGAATTAATGGGGTACAAACCTAAATTGGTTCAAGGTCGTGCCGATAACTTAAAGATCACCCAGCCAGAAGATCTTGATTTAGCTGAGTTTTACCTTCAAAAAATGAAAAAGGAAACCAAATAATGAGAATTGGACACGGATTTGATGTACATAAATTTGGTGGCGAAGGCCCTGTCATTATCGGTGGTGTTAGTGTTCCTTATGAGCAAGGTTTGATTGCTCACTCTGATGGCGATGTTGCATTACATGCTTTGAGTGATGCGTTGCTTGGGGCGATTGCTGAAGGTGATATAGGTCGTCATTTTCCTGATACTGATGATAAGTGGAAAGGTGCAGATAGCCGTGCTTTATTGCGTGATGTCTACCGTCGTGTAAAAGAGAAAGGGTTAGTTTTAGGTAATGCAGACGTAACAATCATTGCACAAGCCCCTAAAATGGCACCACATATTCAAGCAATGTGCGCAGCAATTGCTGAAGATTTAGAAACAGAACTTGGTAATGTAAATGTAAAAGCGACAACGTCTGAACGTCTCGGTTTTACAGGAAGAAAAGAAGGCATTGCTTGTGAAGCAGTAGTGCTGTTAGTTAACGCATCTTAATTTAGAGATACATTCTATGTCAGACATCATGTCTAATTTTTCGTGGTTGTACGGAAAGCCAGTAGCGACAGGTAAATTAAAACAATTACCTGAGCATTTTATCGTTAAAGAAGTATTAGGTTTTACGTTCACAGGAAAGGGTGAACACTTAATGGTTAAGATCCGTAAAACGGGTGAAAACACTAAGTACGTTGCAAACGAATTAGCAAAGTTTTGTGGTGTAAAATCAAAAGATATTAGTTGGGCTGGCCTTAAAGATCGTCATGCAATAACTGAGCAATGGTTGAGTGTTCATTTACCAAAAAGTGATCATCTTAAATTTGCTTTGTTTGAAGCGACACACCCAGGTGTTGAAATTTTAGAAATGACGCGTCATAACAAAAAGTTGCGTCCTGGTGATCTTTTAGGAAATAGCTTCCAATTGATGGCCACTGAAGTGACTGACATGGATGATGTTTTGTCTCGCTTAGAGAAAGTAAAAGTATCAGGGGTTCCTAACTACTTTGGCTCTCAACGTTTCGGTCATGAAGGCAATAACGTAACAGAAGCTCGTCGCTGGGGACGTGAAAATGTACGTACTCGCGATAATACAAAACGTAGCTTCTATTTATCTGCGGCTCGTTCATGGATCTTCAATCATATTGTTTCTCAAAGAATAACAGAGGGTTACTTCACTCAACCTGTTGATGGTGATATTCTACTTGATCAAAATGGTCGTACGGTTAATGAGAATGTAACCTCAGAAGAGAATATTCAAAAAATTCAAAATGGTGAATGGTCAATCAGTGCTGCACTAGCAGGTGATAATCAGTTACCAACCAGTGAAACGGCATTAACTCTAGAGCAACCACAACTTGATGCTGAACCAGATTTGATGGCTTTAATCCGTGGTAACCGTATGCGCCATGAACGCCGTGCTATTGAATTACACCCTGAGAACCTTAGTTGGTCAACTGAGGGCGATACACTAACACTTAATTTCTCTTTAACATCAGGCAGCTTTGCAACCGTAATTATGCGTGAATTATTGCAAGAAATTGAAGTGGAACGTACATACGAATAATTCAGTTTTAGATAAAAGAAGTGGAGAGAAGAGTGACTAAGTTACGCATATTGCTAAGTAATGATGATGGTGTTTTTGCTGAAGGGATAAATACCCTTGCTGCCGTGTTATCAGATATTGCGGATATTACTATCGTTGCTCCTGATCGCAATCGTTCTGGTGCATCGAACTCATTAACTCTTGAATCGCCACTTCGAGTTAGACAAATTGAAAAAAATATTCATTCAGTGCAAGGAACTCCAACAGATTGTGTCCATTTTGCATTGAATGAATTAATGAAAGATGATCTTCCAGATTTGATTATTGCTGGTATAAACCACGGTGCGAATTTGGGAGATGACACCTTATATTCAGGCACAGTTGCTGCTGCAACAGAAGGGCACTTTCTTGGGTTACCCGCAATTGCGATGTCTTTAGTTGGGCGCCTGCATTTTGATACGGCAGCTCAAGTTGCATTAGAATTAGTAAAAACACATTTAAAGAATCCGCTAACAACCAAAAGAGTGCTAAATGTTAATGTGCCGGATTGTGAGTATTCTGAAATAACTAAGTGGGAAGTGACTCGATTAGGCGCAAGACATCACTCAGAAAGCATGATAAAAGAGACTGACCCGCGTGGTGAAACTATTTATTGGTTGGGACCTCCAGGGAAGAAACAGGATGCAGGTAAAGGCACTGATTTTTACGCAATTAAACATAACTGTGTGTCAGTGACACCATTACAAGTTGATTTAACCGCTCATGACTCATTAACAATGATGAGCGATTGGCTATCAATTGAGAGAACTCATTAATGCTTCATTCTCGAACCGAATTACTTGATCAATTTTTACGTCAGCAAGGCATCCAAGACGAAACTGTTCTATCAGTGATTCGTTTATTGCCGCGTGAGCGTTTTGTGTCTGAGGCATTAGCACACCAAGCTTATCAAAATAATGCATTACCTATTGGTGAAGGACAAACGATCTCTCAGCCTTATATTGTCGCTAAAATGACTGAATTACTCATGTTGCAGAGAGAGTCAAATGTTCTAGAAATAGGAACCGGTTCAGGTTATCAAACTGCGGTATTAGCGCAATTGCTTGATCATGTTAATTCAATTGAGCGAATTAAATCGCTTCAATGGAATGCAAAACGATTATTAAAGCAATTAGATATATATAATCTATCAACAAAACATGCCGATGGTTGGAAAGGGTGGGCAAGCAAAGCCCCTTTTGATGCCATTATTGTTACCGCCGCCGCAGAATCCATTCCTAATGATTTATTATTGCAATTAAAAGATGGTGGAAGACTGGTTATCCCTGTTGGAGAGGCTGAGCAGCAGTTACTCCGAATTATTCGTCATGGTGATGAGTTTCATTCTGAAGTGATAGAAGAAGTTCGTTTTGTTCCACTAATTGCAGGTGAATTAGCATAATCATAATGAAAAAAATAATCGTGACACCTTCTCGTTTGTGGCTTATTGCCGCTACTTTTATTCTATTGCTTTCAGGCTGTTCTATGGGACCTCATCGTCCTGCACCTGTATCTAGTGTAAATAAGAGTCCTTCATCGTATGGCGGTGCTGAGCGTGGCAGTTACCGTGGTAGTTATTACCAAGTTGAGAAAGGTGACACCCTATATTTTATTTCTTATGTAACCAATAAAGATGTTAAAGAATTGATCGCATATAATGAGTTAAAGGCGCCTTATGTGATTCATCCAGGACAAAGGCTTAAATTATGGGGGCCTAAATACATTGCTCCTGCGTATGGAGATGATGGACATTCAGTTAGCAAAAATAATACATCTAAAGCTACAGGTGCTGCCGCAGTAGCTGTTGTACCAGTGGCTAATAACAAACCTGTTACTAAGGCCGCACCAACAGTGTTGAGTAGCACAAAATCATCACCTGTACAAAAACAAAGCACAAAAAAGGTTGAAAACACCAAATCGAAGGAGTATGTTAATTCTAACAAACCGATAACAACTGCCAAATCAAAACCAGTTGCTAAAGCAAAACCGGCAGTTAAACCAAAGCCAGCACCTAAACCTAAATCAGTAGAAAAAAAATCGGAAAAGGTAGATTCCTGGTTATGGCCAACAAAAGGGCGAGTAATCGCTAAGTTTTCAACAGGAGACCAAGGAAATAAAGGGATTGATATCGCAGGCCAACGAGGTCAAGACATCATCTCTACCGCTAAAGGAACAGTGGTGTATGCAGGTAATGCATTAAGAGGTTATGGTAATTTAATCATTATTAAACATAACGACGATTACTTAAGTGCTTATGCTCATAATGAATCACTGTTTGTTAAAGAAGGTCAAAATATCACAGCGGGACAAAAAATTGCATCAATGGGTAGCTCAAGTACGAGCAGTGTTCGTTTGCACTTTGAGATCCGCTTTAGAGGGAAATCGGTAAATCCACAACGGTATTTACCGTAACAGGGATGACATAGCTGAGTTGTAATGTCTTGCTGGCTCGCCATGGGGAGGCGCTATGAGTAAAAGCAATGCAGTAACTAAAGAAATTGAAGAGTTCGATTTAGAGACAGTAAATGACAGTGAAGTTGTTGCTGCGGATGAATCGGAACGTTTAGAGGTAACTAGCTCACAGAAAGTAATGGATGCTACGCAACTTTACTTAGGTGAAATTGGTTTCTCTCCACTCCTAACTGCTGAAGAAGAAGTCTACTTTAGTCGTCTGGCCTTAAAAGGCGATGTAGCCGCTCGATCTCGAATGATTGAAAGTAATCTTCGATTAGTGGTGAAAATTGCTCGTCGTTACAATCACCGTGGTCTTGCGTTATTGGATTTAGTAGAAGAGGGTAACCTTGGCTTAATCCGTGCGGTTGAAAAATTTGATCCAGAGAGAGGCTTCCGCTTTTCTACCTACGCTACTTGGTGGATACGTCAAACTATTGAACGTGCCATCATGAATCAAACTCGAACTATCCGTTTGCCTATCCATGTCGTAAAAGAACTGAATGTTTATTTACGTGCAGCTCGTGAGTTATCACAAAAACTTGATCACGAACCAACACCTGAAGAAATTGCAGAGAAGCTTGATAAACCAGTGAGTGATGTCAGCCGTATGCTACGTTTAAATGAACGAGTTGCTTCTGTTGATTCAATGGTTGCTGGTGAATCTGATAAAGCACTGCTTGATATTTTGCCAGATACCAAACATGCTGATCCTGAATCTGAAACTCAAAAAGACGATATTAATGCCTCTTTGGTTGGTTGGCTTGGTCAACTTAATCCAAAACAAAAAGAAGTTGTTGCGCGTCGTTTTGGCTTGTTAGGATATGAAACAGCAACGTTAGAACAAGTAGGTAAAGAAATTGGATTAACACGCGAACGAGTAAGACAAATTCAAGTAGAAGGCTTGCGACGTTTAAGAGAGATAATGACGCAACAAGGGTTGAACATGGAAACCTTATTTGCAGTTGAAGAGTACTAACTGCCTTATAGAAATAACTCAGCGTAATAAATAAAAAAGCCCCAGCAATATAATTGTTGGGACTTTTTCTTTTAATAATCTCGTTTTTCATTTTCTTGTAAAGTATGAAACCCTGACCAAATTCGGTTAAATGTGGTTATCCAACATAAAGTTGAATATACATATGCAATGATGGCAAAGTGGGTAGGGAATAAGCAAAATAAAACAAAGCAACCAATGGTTTCTGTTCCTTCAGTTAAGCCACTCATATAGTAGAGAGATTTGTTTTTATATACTGGATTATCAATATTTCGCTTTCCTGCCATGATCGCAAAAGCTAAAAAGCTGCTTCCTGTTCCTATAAAAGAAAATATCAATAAAGCACCAGCAATGGCATTTTGTTCTGGATTTGCCAGAATAAAACCAAATGGGATAAGGGAATAAAAAAGAAAATCCAAACTGATATCTAAAAAACCGCCAGAATCTGTTATTCCCGTAATTCGAGCTAAAGCGCCATCCAAACCATCACAGATTCGATTTAATAAAATAAAACCCAGCGCAATATTATATTCTTGGAATAGTAATGCAGGAAAAGCGAGAAGCCCTAAAGCAAAGCCAAATAGGGTCGTTTGGTTCGCTGTTACCCTTAATCTATGTAAGCGATTTGCTGCTATTGATAAAGGCTTTTTTATTATTTGAATACTGAATTTATCAAGCATGGTCTATCTCCAGAGGCCAAAGAAAGGTTTGGCTATTTTGGGGAATATCATCAATGTCATGAGTCACTAATAATGTTGGGATATTAGCTTCTGATAACTGTTCAAATACCCAATCTCGAAACTGAATACGTAAGGTTTTATCTAGCTTACTAAAAGGTTCATCTAATAAAGCAACATCTGGTTTGGCTAATAACATTCTGACTAAACTGATCCTAGCACGTTGTCCTCCAGATATTTGCTCTGGGAATACATAGGCTAATGAATCTAATTGAACATTTTTAAGTGCATTTATTGCATCGATTTTACGTTGAGATCCTTTTATTTGGTCTGGTAATGCAAAGGCCAGATTTTCCCAAATACATAAATGAGGAAATAAAAGATCTTCTTGAAATAAAATGCCTACTTTTCGTTTGTAAGAAGGGAGCTGTTTGATCGGCGTATTATTAACCTCGATATGACCAGAGTAGTTAAAGTCATCACTTAAGTGACCGGCAATTACGCTTAATAGAGTGGATTTTCCACAACCACTTGGGCCCATGACGCTTAATACCTCTCCTTTATTTATAGATAGAGAGCAATTACTCAATAAAGGAGCATTGTTACGAGTGAGAATGCTGAGATTTTTTATTGATAGGCTCATTACCCGTCACTTTCCTTGTTGTTAGGTTTAGATGAGAACGATAAGAATAGAATCGTCCAATAAAGATAGCCAAGCTGAAGAAAATAAACGGCAATAGTGCCTGCCATAATCCATATAGAGCTGTAATACGACGATCAAATCCGCTAGAAAGAGCAACGGCTTCGGTAGTCAATGTCATTATCCTGCCAGCCCCTAACATTTGTGTTGGTAAGTACTGTGCGAGGCTAACACTAACACCTATTGCCCATGCGTATAAAATTGCGGGCAATAATAAAGGCAGTTTTATTTTTATCCAACAATGCCATGGTGATTTTCCAAGACTTAATCCTGTTTGAGTTAATCGTTGATCAAAGCTGCGCCATGGCCCATCTAAGGCTAGAAATACATAAGGAAAAGCAAAAAAAACATGCGCCCAAACAACCCAAAACCAATAAGAATCACTCGAAAAATAGAGCGCACTGACTTGAAGGCCAAATAATAATGAGAGCTGAGGAACCAACATAGGAATAGCGATTAATAGAGAGGGGATATGCCACCTGTATTTAATTTTAAATTCATGTCCAAGTAACGCAAAAGCAAGGGCTGTTGTTGCTGAGGCCATTGCGATGATTATGCTATCTGTTATTACAGGGAGTAGATTTACCCATTCATTCTTCCAGAAGCGAAAAGTAAATGTGCTTGGTAAGAGGTCAGGAAATCTCCAACGTTGTGCAATACTCCAAAGTATCATTACAGGTAATGATAGAGTGACAATACTTGCAACTGTAGTAAAAAGTGCTAGACCAGGCAAACGAAGTCCTATACGACCAGATATTTGCCAATGACGACAATGGGTTGTTACTCCCCATTCTAAAAAACGATGAAGAGCAATGAGTAAAAAGCAAAGAACAAGTAGGATAATAGCGCCAGCACCAGCCCTAGGTTGTAATTGAATATCAGGCTCACTAAACCATTGCCACACTAATACTGCAAATGTTGGTGGATTAGTTGACCCAATAATTAAACTCACATCAACCACTGACACGCTATAGGCTATGACGGCTAATAGAGGGAAACGTATTTTTTTAAGCCATTGTGGGAATATGCATTTCCACCATATTTGATGACGTTTGTACCCTAAACTTGCCGCTACTTTTGTCGTTTTATCGACATTTAACTGCTGCATAATAGGAATACTCATTAAAAGAAGGAAGGGGACTTCTTTAATAATCAAAACTAAAACAAGTCCTATATTAATCGCGTCATTAATTATTATGGGAAAATCAAAAGCTCCTAAAGGAGTCAATAGCCTTGCAACGATCCCCGTAGGTGAAAAAAGAAAAGCGAACCCAATAGCAAAAGCGACATGAGGCATAGCAAGAAGTGGAGATAGTAAAGGTTCTATTTTTTTCCAAATAGGTAATTGCCATGTGCTTTGTAGAATTATAAAAGTAATTAAACAAGAGATAAGTGTACTAATAAAGGCACTACTAATAGTTAAAGAGATTGAATGCCAGATACCACTCCACTCAAAAACCGATATATATCCGTTTAAAGACAGAGTATGTAGGCCAATAGGTGGCATGTAGCTTAAAGATGCACTTAACACTCCGATCATCCCTGGAAGGATCGGAAGGATACAAACCATGATAAGCAAAATATAAAAAAACGGTAATATCATGGTCTTGTTAGTCATACCTAAATTAAAAATAAACACATAATTGCTGAGCAGTAGTATGTGGTATTGATGATAATGTATTGAATGAGACAGAAAGTAAACTAATTAGTTCATTTTTTATAAAGGTATTAGTTTTGATAATTCGCTTTATTACCGATATCAAAATGAAGAGGCATTTTCCATTTTTGAATGGCCAGAAAAAGGAAAATAACACCAGCAAAGGTTAAGCATATTAGTGCAATAAGCCATACTTCCATCGCTAGCATAAGTGTCGCTATACACAATAGGAATGGTATAAGCTTCAATCCCATCACTTTAAAGCAGAATGATTCTTTTAAGGCAATCCCGGAAAACGTAATAAAAAGAAATCCAACAGGAAGCCAGAAAAAATGACTGTCGTCTAATAGAATTAATAACACTAATCCTATCCATGCAGACCAAGTAATAATCATTCTTATTTTTTTATCATAAACATGTAAATTTGCCGCACTCATTGCGGCAGAGAGGGCAAGAGAAATAAAAGCAAACTCTTTTAATGATCCATCAATTAAGACCAACGCAATATCATCGGCAATAGCGAGACTGCTTAGAAATAGGGTAAAAGAAAATAAAGTAATGCCTAAGCGATAAGTAATGACACTGACTTTATCTAGAGAGTCTAATGTCTCGACATGTTCTATATTTGCCATATTAGGTTCCTAATGTAGAGATTTCACTATTAACTTTAGCATGCTCAGTGAATGTTTATTGTGTGAATTTCGTTGAAAATGTTTAATTTTATCTTATTCATCAAGATTTACTTTTCGTATTTGTAATTATTTGCTGTGAATGTTTTTCTAATAAGTAAAAATGGTGATTTTCATCACATAAAAGATGATTTTAAATCTACGAGATGTATACTCCTTCCCCCAATACAAGCCGTCACATGGAACAGTGAATGACCCCAAGGATTAGGACCAGCTACTGTTAAACAGCTTGTAAAGGAACCTAAATGAACATCTTTTTATCTAATGTTATTCCTTCCTCTTGGAGTAATTATTTTGTACCTCTATCGTCATCCTCTATGGCGAGTCCTTTCGTTTCTTCATCTTTACCTCAATCTATTAAATAGGCATTACTATGACCATTTTATTTAGCCTTATAGGCATGTGTGCGCTTATCTTTTGCGCGTGGGTATTTTCAGAGAAGCGTTCAGCTATCAATTGGAAAACCGTTCTTAGAGCTCTTTTTTTACAACTCTCTTTCGCTGCTCTTGTTCTTTATTTTCCCTGGGGACAAGCGGCATTAGCGGCCCTTAGTAGTGGGGTTTCTAGTCTATTAGGTTTTGCGGATGAAGGTATTGCATTTTTATTCGGTGACTTAGCTTCAACTGGTTTTATCTTCGCAATTCGTGTCCTACCAATCATCATCTTCTTTAGTGCTTTAATCTCCGCTTTATATTACTTAGGTATCATGCAAAAAGTCATTGCTGTTTTAGGCGGTGCAATCCAAAAATTCCTAGGTACGAGTAAAGTTGAGTCATTAGTTGCGACTGGTAATATCTTTTTATCTCAAGGTGAATCACCTCTACTCATTCGTCCATTCTTACCTCAAATGACACGTTCTGAACTGTTTGCTGTAATGGCGGGTGGTATGGCATCGGTTGCTGGTAGTGTACTTGGTGGTTATGCAGGGTTAGGTGTTGAGCTTAAATACTTAATTGCAGCAAGCTTTATGGCTGCACCTGGCAGTTTATTGATGGCTAAGATTTTAGTTCCTGAGCAAGAAACACCGGTTGACCAACATGAATTAACCATCGATAAAAGTGAACAAAGTAACGTTATTGATGCATTAGCAAGCGGCGCAATGAACGGCATGAAAATCGCAGTAGCGGTAGGTACTATGTTGATCGCGTTTGTGAGTGTGATTGCAATGCTAAACAGTGGTCTAGAAATGGTTGCTGAATGGTTTGGTTTTGCTGGTGTAACATTACAAACTGTTTTTGGTTACTTATTTGCACCAGTTGCTTGGATTATTGGTATTCCAAAATCTGAAATGGTAATGGCTGGTTCTTATATTGGTCAAAAAGTTGTATTGAACGAGTTCGTTGCATTTATTGATTTTGTTCAACATAAAGATCAATTATCAGCGTATAGCCAAGTTATTATCACATTTGCATTGTGTGGTTTTGCTAATGTAAGTTCAATTGCTGTTCAGCTTGGTTCTATTGGTGTTATGGCTCCAGAGCGTCGTGCTGAAGTTGCAAATATGGGGTTTAAAGCGGTACTAGCTGGTACGTTAGCAAACCTTATGAGCGCATGTTTGGCCGGATTATTCTTTAGTCTGTCGTTGTAATAATCTCGCTTCAAGTTAAAAATAAAAGGCCCATGTAGTATAAAAATACGCATGGGCTTTTGTTTATTTAGAGATTAAAAAAATACTATCGTCTAATTAACCAATGATTATTTGGCCTAATACATAACCAACCATACAGGCTGAAACTACTCCAATTAAACCAACCGACATAAACGAGTGGTTAAAGTAGTATTTACCAATTTTAGTTGTGCCTGAGCTATCAAAGTTAACCGTAGCAATGTCTGATGGGTAATTTGGAATGAAGAAATACCCATAAACAGCTGGCATTAAACCAATAACCAATGCTGGTTCTAATCCTAGAGCAAGGCCAACAGGCAACATCATTCGAGCAGTTGCTGCTTGAGAGTTAACCACTACAGATACAATGAATAGCGCTAAAGCAAATGTCCATGGGTGAAGTGTCACCATGTCTACGATACCGGCTCTAAATTGAGGCATTGCGTATTGGAAATAGGTATCAGACATCCAAGCGATACCGAAGATGGCAATCGCCGCAACCATACCTGATTTAAATACCACACCATTAGGCACGTCACGAGGATCCGTTTTCGTTGCTAATAGAATCACACCACCAAATGCCAACATCATCATTTGGATTACGACTGACATTTTGATTGGTGCACCGCCATCTGTGATGGTACGGATCTCAGGAAGCATTGCGATAACAACGATAGAAACAATGGCGCCTAAAAAGATAAGTACCGCATTACGCGCTTTAGTTGGTAATTGTTCATCTAAAGACGTTGAGGTTGTATTTAAGATTTTTTCACGCCAGATTGGATCTTTTAAGCGTGCTTGGTACTCTTCATCATCTTCTAGCTCTTTACCACGACGTAAGCTATATAGTGCTAGCATTAACGTACCAAATAAAGTGGAAGGCACTGTTACCATTAAGATCGACATTAGAGTAATAGAGGCGTCGATATCCACTAATTGTGCAAGGTAGTAAACAACCGCAGCAGAAAGTGGAGAAGCGGTAATTGCAATTTGAGAAGCAACAGATGCCGCCGCCATTGGACGTTCAGGTCGAATGCCATTCTTCAGTGCTACATCACCAATAATCGGCATTATTGAGTACACAGCATGGCCTGTACCTAGTAAGAATGTCATTGCATAAGTAACAAAAGGCGCAATGATAGTGACGCGTTTAGGGTTCTTTCTTAAGATCCGCTCGGCCACCTGTAACATATATTTCAAACCACCTGCGGCTTCTAATATAGATGCACAAGTCACTACGGCTAAAATGATCAACATTACGGTGACAGGAGGAGAGGTCGGTGGCATTTTGAAGATAAAGACTTCAATAACTAAACCAATCCCAGAGACGACCCCTAAACCTATCCCACCAAATCGGGAGCCGATATAGAGAACGAGTAATAAAAAGAGAAATTCAAAATACAACATAGAACCACCTGCATTAATGCAATTATAATTAAAATCAACTACAGACATTAATACCTTATATTTCATGGGGTTTAATTGAGCAAGTTCTCATTTAGATTGTTGTTGGTTTTATAGATAGAAGGTTGGTTGATCTGAATTAAATGAAAGGTCATTTTTTATCAAAAAAAGAAAAAATGGGCGCTATCTATCGGATTGTACTGGTTATTATATGCTGGGGTTGGGTATTAACTAAGTGCTAATACCCAAATCAGATTAGTCTCGTGTGAAGTTTTGCTCTGAGAAATGGTCAAGATCATACGGTGTTTGTTGATAAACACAGTAATTGAGCCAGTTAGAAAACAGTAAATGCCCATGGCTACGCCACGTCGCTTTTGGCGGGATCTCAGGGTTATCATCAGGGTAGTAATTCAGAGGAATAACAGGTTCCATTCCTTCACCTAAATCACGAATATATTCATTATGTAGAGTCAATGAGTCGTACTCTGGATGCCCTGTGACAAATACATTTCGTTTATCTTTGGTTGCCGCAAGGTACACACCTGCTTGCTCTGAGGTTGCTAAAATATCTAAATTAGTATGTTCATTTAGATAGTCAGCAGAGAAATCCGCATAGCGAGAATGAGGGGCTAAAAATTCATCATCAAATCCACGTAAAATAGGGTGATGTTGATCAAGATTATTATGTTGATATACCCCAGATAATTTTTCTTTTCGGGTGCGCTTTGGTAAATCGTATAAGAGTTTTAATCCTGCTTGTGCTGCCCAGCATACATATAAACTTGAAGTAACATGATCTTTTGCCCATGTCATAATTGTTTGTAAGTGATCCCAATAAATCACATCTTCAAATTGGACTAAACCTAGTGGTGCCCCTGTAATAATTAATCCATCAAAATTGCGGTTTCTAATACCTTCAAATTGGCGATAGAAAGTATCTAAATGTTCTGTAGGTGTATTTTTACTGGTGCGGTTATCAATTCGTAATAGCTCAACATCTACTTGTAGTGGGCTATTAGACAGTAAGCGCAAAAATTGAGTTTCTGTTTCAATCTTCTTTGGCATTAAATTTAGGATAATGACTTTAAGAGGACGAATGGCCTGTGTCGTGGCACGGGATTCTTGCATGATGAAAATGTTTTCTTCACGCAATACTTCAGCGGCGGGGAGTTGGTCTGGTATTTTTATCGGCACAACTTATCCTTAAGTTATTTTTAATCTGTAGCATTCTATACGTCTATACACCTAAACTACCTTATTATGAATAGAGTGTCGATACAAGAAAGGGCACCAATGTGCCCTTTTCTCTTTCTTTAATAAGGAGAGAGCGTTTTTACTGAGTGTAAAGAACTCTTCTTTGATACAACTACGCTGACTTATAACGCATTTTAAATAAATTTAATGAGAGTTTATTTCGTGGAAGCTTAGCCAGTAAAATACCGCTAAGTAACGGGAACAATAGCATTAATGATTGATCTGAAATCACAGTGCCAGAGGTAAGTGCCGATAGGCTTAAAGCGACTAATGGAAAAATTAAGAAGCAGATTGAAGCCGCAAATGGTGTTGAAAGCTGACCTAATTTGAAATAGGCAACAATGCCACCAACGCTAGCAAAGACACCTAAATAGGCGACGGCAATCAGCGATGATGATGAGAATGCTTGTACCGTAATATTTTCAAATGCAAATGAAGTGATAAATAGTAGTAATGAAGCAATAAAGCTAGGGATAGCGTTGTAAGTAATAACTTGAATATCTTTGCAGTGCTTTTGAACCATGACATACATGATTGCATGAATAATGACAGCTAAAGCCAATGCCCCTGAACCGATTAATAAATTATTACCTCCAATACTCAATTCATTCGATAAGATGAGATACAAACTTGCTACCGAAATAAATAAGCCAGCAAACTGGTGTGGTGATAGTCTAAGCCCTAAAAATAGGGTTGATGTGATCATCACTGCAATGGGCATGTTAGCAAAAATGATAGACGCTAAACCTGAAGATATATACATCTCACCAGCAATCATTAATGTAAATGGGATTGCGAAATAGAAAACGGCGACAATAACCATCCATTTATTTTTTCCTTTGGGAAAGAACAGCGGTTGGTTAAATATTTTTGAGAGTAAAATCAGAATTGGAGAGGCAATTAAAAAACGTAAAGCCGTCGAAAAAATTGGTGGGATACTCTCTACCGCGATTTCCATAGCAAGCCATGTCGTTCCCCAGATGAAGCACACCGAGCAAAAAAGAAGCAGAGAAAGGTATTTCTTATCCATATGTATTTCCATTATCTATTATTAATATATATCTATTTTTTATGTGTGCTATCGCAACAAGATGAAAGGGGAATATACGTGCTTCACCGGAGGATAACTTACTCATTTAAAGCTTAAAAATGTATTTTTATGGAAAATTTTTCTCTTATTTGTAGTTTTAATAGTCACAGCATCGTCTTTTCTATGAATTTCTGAAAATTAGACAATACTAAATTCGCGTTAGTTAAATTAGCTTGTGCTAAATAATGTTTGACTAATGTAGTTAATTTAGTAGACTTGGGGTCTAATTATTGAGCAAGGCAGAGGTTTATAATGGGCATAACAATTCCATGGGAATCCTTATTTGGCGGTATGCTTCTTGGGGTTTCTGCGACTTTACTTTTACTATTGAATGGTAAAATTGCAGGGATAAGTGGTGTATTAACTGGCTTGATGATGCCGAAGAAACAAGATTATGCATGGCGTGTATTATTTATTGTTGGGATGATCTGTGGTGGTGTGATTGGAACTTATTTTCTTGGTGCAGAAGTGCCAAGTGAATATTCTACGACAACCGGAATGCTAATTATTGCAGGAATATTGGTTGGTATTGGAACACGACTAGGTAACGGCTGCACAAGTGGTCATGGGATCTGTGGTATTGGGCGACTGTCTGTTCGTTCAATGACTGCGACGGTTATCTTTATGTGTGTTGCTGCTATTACTGTTTTTATACGTCTTCATCTTCTTTAAATAAGGTTTGGTTATGACTACTTTATTATTTCGTATCGCCTCATTATTTGCTGGACTTTTATTTGGTATTGGAATGGTTACGTCTGGTATGGCAGATCCTCAAAAAGTAACCAGTTTTCTTGATATTACAGGAGAGTGGGATCCAAGCTTAATGTTTGTGATGGGAGGAGCATTACTTATCTTTATGCCTGCTTATTTTTTACTAATAAAACCTAAAGATAAACCAATAAATGCAGAAGAGTTTTGTTTATCAACGAATAAAAAAATTGATAAACGATTAGTTATTGGTGCTGCTATTTTTGGTCTCGGTTGGGGGATTGCTGGTGTGTGCCCAGGACCTGCCGTATCTAGTCTTGCTCTAGGTAATATGGATGTAATGGTCTTCTTTATTGCCATGATGGCAGGGTTGGGCATTACTCATAAAATGAGCCGATAGAAAATAAAATCGCTTTTTATTATATCTCTCGTCCTAAAATACGTTGAAATAAGGCGCTCATTATTAAAATGAACGCCTTTTTTATTGTTAATTTCTAGTTAGTATTTATAAAAATTAATCAGTGTAGTTATAACGATCCGTTAAGGTCTCAGTATCATACTCAATTAATTCCCACTCAAAACCGGCTTTATCGTAAAAATAGAGGCGACGTCCATGCTTTTCTTGAGTTACGTCTCCATTTTGTTCGTAGCCTAATGCGAGTAAGTTGAGTTTAATATTATCTAAATCGTCAACTATCATACCAATATGATTAACGGCAATATTCTGATACGGCTTACGGGTGTCTTTTGATGTAGAGGGGGAGTGCGGCTCTTGCAAAGCAAAGTAACAGCTCTCATTTCCTATATGAACCCATCGATAACTATCTTGATGAGTTTGATCGGTTTTAATTTGAAAATCAGGCGCTGCATTTAAAAGAAAAGCGAGAGCAGCATCAATATTTGGAACGGTGATATTTGCGTGTTCAAATTGTGTCATGGTGACTCCTTGTCTACCTATTGTTTAACTTATATACAGCTTAAAACCTCAAGTTAGGTTTAGGTCAACCGTTAATTTGGTGAAATGTGCAACACAAATAGAGGTAGATACGTTAAATATAATCATTGTTATTGATGGATATATTAGTTGTGTTTTTAGGTTTTATTTATGTTTATTACCCGTATTTTATTTAAGGTTATAAGTTGATAAAACTTGATCTGTTTATATTCTATTTATGTTGCGTTCATAATCAGTAAGTTCCATTAATATTAAAAATAAGACTGTTCATGCGTGGAATGATAATTTTATGTTATTAGGTGTATTTCTCAGTTTTATTTAACCATTAAATATCAATGTCTTGTTTGGTTTTTTTGATGCTGTTTATGTATTGTTTCTTGCCGGATCCTAAGATTCCATTTTTGATAAGGGAATGATATATCCACGAATAAATAGTTTATTTATAATCCACACCTCTTTCATAAATAGTATTTTAATTAATCGTGAATCTTTATCTTTTGAGATGTATAGGCTATTTATATTAATAACGATTTAACACTAATGAGTATCTTATGGTCGGATTATGTTTTCAAATTAATGACTGGACTCTTGTCATTGAGGAAAATAAATTATATCGCCAAGATAGGGAAGTCTCAGTTGAGCCACGTTTAGTTAATTTATTACGTTTTCTTGCTCAACATTCAGGTGAAGTTTTTTGTCGTGATGAACTTATTCAACATGTCTGGGATGGCGCATTTGTTACAGACCAAGTTGTCACGCAATCCATTTTTGAGTTACGCAAAATATTAAGAGACGGTCGATTAGATAACGCAAGATATCTAGTGACAGTGCCAAAACGTGGTTATAAGTTGGTAGCAGAGACCAAGTTAGTTAACCTTGAAGATACTGAGTTTTGGAAGCCTTGTGATCGCTTTATTCCTGTAACCCCTCCTGTACCTGAATCTAAATTACCACATGATTCTCATGACATAATTGAAAATAAAGAAGAGAAAGAGGTAACTCCAGATCTTTCTTTTCCATCTGGCCCGCTAACACGAGCAATAGCAACCATTTCTAAAGACGTAGAGAAAGAAAAAAAGAAACAAGGTTCAGGCTTTAATTCTTTTCATCGATGGAAGTTACTTGCGTTTGATGCATTTCTAGTCTGTATATTGATCGCAGTGATTGTCTCTACAGCGTATCAACAAACCAGCACACATATAACCAAAGCAATTGATATTGATTTAATTGAATTCAATTATCATGAAAGTCGAAATCAACAAGCCGATACTGAATTTTTAGCGGATGGGATCAGCCAAAAATTAATGGCTGATTTATCCAGTGTAGGTAACTATAGAGTTCAACTTAATAAAACGGATTTTACGACAGGAATTTTACCGGGAAAAGTGGTTAACGTTCGTGTAGAAGAGCAGCAGAACAAAACGTATTTAGATGTTGAATATCATAGTAATACATCAAATAAGGTTCTTTTTAGCCGTCAATATAGAATGACGAATGCTAACTTAGAAAAAGTGTTACGCCAATCTTCTTTAGATTTAATGAGAGCGTTGGGTGTCTCTGTATCTAAAGAGAAAATGGACAGTCTAATGCGTGGTTTGCCTAAAGAAGAAGGCTTGCTTGAGATGTTGGTTAAGGCGAATCATTATATTAACCAATCAGACAGGGAATCCTTTGAAAAAGGGATCCAATTATTAGAAAAAATATCAGAAAAAGAACCTGATAATGGGTATATATCAGCTGAATTATACATTGCTTATAATGCATTTTTAGCTCTTAACCCAGAACTTGAATTAATAAATGATAACTCGATAAAAATAGAGAATTTGAGTCAATATCTAGTCGATAATTACGGAGATAATACGAATGAAATGTTACCTATTCGTATTTATGAAGCGCTTGCAATGGAAGCTATTAAACAAGATAAAAAAGAAGATGCACAAAAATATTTAGATCTTGCTTTTAGTCGTCGAGAATCGCCTTTTTCTTATATCCTTCAAGGTAAGCTTAACGAGTTAAATGGTAATTTAGAGTCGGCGGGTGACGCTTATAGTCGTGCTTTCTTTATGGATACGTCATTAGAAACATATATGTTGAGTGAAAACTTAATATTTTATAGTGATTTAGAAAATGTAGCTTATTTTATGTACAGAGCCATAAAACCAAGTGAAGTCCGTTTAATGTAATGAAACCAATCCAGTAACTTACTGGCTAGATTGCTTAACAGCGTTGATTTTGATTAGAAAATAAAAAGCCCATCGTACAAAATACGACGGGCTTTTTCTATTTATGATTTAGAGAAAGAGCTTATGCTTTCTTTTTCTTTGGGTGCCATGCACCGTCCAAATCATCAAGTTCAGGGAACTTAGTTCTATCAAACTCTGGTGTTTTACCCGCTTTAAGTTGAACTTCGTAATCTTTAATGATTTTAATAGCTAGCTTAGAAAGAAGGATTAAAGCAATGATGTTGATTAATGCCATCATACCCATAGAAGCATCCGCTAGATTCCATACTACAGGTAGTGAAGCTACAGAGCCAAACATAACCATTGCTAGAACACACAGACGGAAACCAAACAGGCCTTTCTTAGAGTTACCGTTTAAGAACATTACGTTAGTTTCAGCGTAGCTGTAGTTTGCAATGATAGATGTAAAGCAGAACAGTAGGATAGCAAGTGCCATGAAGTAACTTGTCCAACTGCCTAACTCATTGGTTAGAGCTTGTTGAAGAAGACCGATACCTGTTGCTGCATCAGGCTGGTCCATTACGCCAGAAAGCATAATCATTGCCGCAGAAGCAGTACAGATAACTAGCGTATCAACGAATACACCTAGCATTTGCACAAAACCTTGTGATGCAGGGTGGTTAGGGTTTGGTGTAGCACTTGCCGCGATGTTAGCCGCAGAACCCATACCCGCTTCGTTTGAAAAAAGACCACGAGCGATACCAGACTGCATTGCTTGAGCGATAGTGTATGCAACACCACCAGCTGCCGCTTCTTGCCAACCGAATGCACTCTTAACGATAAGCGTTAATACTGCTGGAACTTCAGTAATGTTCATTACAACAATAATTAATGCAATCGCAAGATAACCAATCGCCATTACAGGAACAATCTTCGATGATGCGTTAGCTACACGACGTAAGCCACCCATAATAAAGAATGCAGATACTGCAACAATCACGATACCCATGATAGTTTTATCAAAACCAAATGAATGATTTAATGCGTCAGTAATTGTGTTTGCTTGAACGGCGTTAAAGACTAAGCCAAATGCAATGATTAAAAAGATTGAGAAAAGCGTACCCATCCAACGCTGACCTAGGCCTTTTTCCATGTAGTAAGCTGGACCACCACGGTATTGACCATCAACGTCTTTTACTTTGTAAACTTGAGCAAGTGTTGATTCGATAAATGCTGTTGCCATACCAAATAGAGCAATAATCCACATCCAGAAGATAGCACCAGGGCCACCAACGGTTAATGCGACTGCTACACCTGCCATGTTACCCGTTCCCACGCGAGCTGCCATAGAGGTACAAAATACTTGATAAGAGCTGATGCCATTTTCGATTTCTTGGCCGCTACGTAAGATTTTAACTGAATGCCCAAGTTGGCGAAGTTGAATGAAGCCAAGACGCAGGGTGAAGTAAACACCCACACCAACAAGAAGATAAACGAGGACTTGTCCCCAAAGAAGGCCATTGATCGCGCCAATAACGGACATTAATGCCTCGTTCATTGACTCAATGATCGTTGAATCTGTGTTTGTCATGAAATTTCCTTATTATTAATCGTTAATTTACTTTTCTTAAATAATGGATAACGAAACGCCAATCTTTAAGAAATATAAGTAACTTTGTTATAAAGTTGTATAAAATATCGTTTGCTAAGGATTTGCGGCGATTAATATAGTTCAGTCAGCTTTGGATAGTCAATAATAATGAAACAATATGTCGTATTTTTTTTACGTATGGACATAAAGATTTACAAAGTTTTGTTTCCATTTTTTAGCTTTTAAGTGCGATCGCTTTAATGTGCATAATGAATAGATATTTTGAATATCAGGAAGAGATAAACTTTCTTATTTCTCCTTTATTTAAATGGTATTGATAAATTTATATTTTTTATGTTTTTGCAATTTAATCTAAATCGATTTTATTAAGTTATTGATTGTTTAGTCTTTGTTGTTTTTATCCTTATCTTTTTTCATCCTCCTTCCTTATTTTTTTATCATTATTTTATTGATAATTTTATCCTTATTTTTTTTCGATTCTTTGAGCGTAATCTTCACTCCAACATTCGAGCAAGATGTTGTTTATTTACCCCGACAGAGTTTGCATGACCTGTTCAAATAACGTCTTGCCCCCTTAAATAAATAATTTCGTATTACGGGCTAAAATTGGTCCATTCGATAATTCCTGGAGATGTTATGGAATCGAATTCAAAGAAAATTGGCTTAATTGCCTGTACGGGTGTTGTTGCCGGCAACATGATGGGGAGTGGTATTGCACTATTACCTTCTTCATTAGCAGCAGTTGGTTCAGTATCCATCTTTAGTTGGATTATCTGTTTAGTGGGGGCATTAAGTTTGGCGTTTGTGTTTGCCCGCTTAGCAACAAAGAATCCACAAGAAGGCGGTCCTATTGCTTATGCTGGTGAAGTTTCTCCTGTGTTTGGTTTCCAAACCGGTGTTCTTTACTACCACGCAAACTGGATTGGTAACTTAGCAATCGCCATCACTGGTGTTTCTTACTTATCTGTTTTCTTCCCTGCTCTGAATGACCCTATCCCTGCAGCTGCCGCGACGATTGCATCAGTATGGTTATTTACCCTAGTTAACTTACTAGGTGGTAGCTGGGTAAGTCGTCTTTGTACTTTAGGCTTAGGTCTTATCCTTATCCCTGTTGTGGGTACAGGTCTTGCCGGTTGGACTCACTTTGATCCTGCACTGTACAGTCAAAACTGGAATGTATCTTCAGGTACAAGCAGTCACGCTGTAATTAGTGCTGTGCTTATCTGTCTATGGTCATTTGTTGGTGTTGAATCAGCAGCCGTATCATCTGGTATGGTAAAAAATCCAAAACGCACCGTTCCTCTAGCAACAATGCTTGGTACTGCGATTGCGGGTGTAATTTATATCCTATCAACTCAAGTGATCAGCGGTATGTTCCCAGCAGCAGAAGTGGCGGCATCAGGCGCTCCATTTGCGCTAGCAACGACTGAAATCTTCGGTAGTTGGTCAGCACCATTTGTTGCTGCATTTACTGCCCTAGCATGTTTCACATCACTGGGTTCTTGGATGATGTTAGTTGGTGAAGCCGGTAAACGTGCCGCTCACGATGGTAACTTCCCTAAAATCTACGGTGAGACTGATAAAAATGGCGTAGCGAAAAAAGGTCTTGTACTTGCTTCGTTAAAAATGACAGCGCTAATGATTGTATTAACAGTCTTCAGCTCTCAATCAGCACATACTGCTGACTTATTTAATCAGTTAACGACTGATGCTGTACTACTAACAATGCTTCCTTACTTCTATTCAAGCATTAACTTAATTCGATTCGAAGGTATGACAACACGCAGTGGCTTCACCATGTTCTTCTCTGGTATTGCTTGTGTGTTCTGCATGATTGCACTTGCTGGTGCAGAAGGCGCAACACTGACTGCAACCTTCATCGTGTCACTTGTTATCCTAATGTTCTACGCAAAAAAAATGGGCTTGAAACAATCTGAGCAACACATCAGCACTGAAGCTGCTGCCCATTAATATCACTCGATAGCGTAAAAACTTAACGCTACCAACTTAGTAATTTTACCCTCAGGCGCTCTACTACCTCACCATCAAAAAGATGGGGAGCGCCTTGTTTCGTCTTGGAGATATAAAATGAATATTTTTGCTATCCTAAATCACTCAGGTGTTTTCTTTAAAGAAGAACCAGTACGCGAATTACATGCTTCTTTAGAAAAAGCAGGCTACAAAGTTGTTTACCCAGTAGACGCGCAAGATTTATACAAAATGATCGAAATGAACCCACGTATCTGTGGTGTGCTATTTGACTGGGATAAATACTCATTAGACCTATGTACTGAAATTAATACATTGAATGAAAAACTGCCTTTGTATGCATTTGCAAACCAACATTCAACATTAGATATTTCACTAACTGACTTACGTCTAAATCTTCACTTCTTCGAATATGCCCTAGATATGGCTGACGATATCGCGTTGAAAATTAATCAAGCGACTGAAGAGTATAAAGACCAAATCATGCCTCCTTTTACTAAAGCGTTATTTAAATACGTTGAAGAAGGTAAATATACGTTCTGTACTCCGGGTCACATGGGCGGTACTGCTTTCCAAAAAAGTCCTGCTGGCAGCATCTTCTATGATTTCTACGGTCCAAACGCATTTAAAGCGGATGTATCAATCTCAATGCCTGAACTAGGTTCATTGCTTGATCACTCTGGTCCTCATAAAGAAGCAGAAGAGTACATTGCTCGTACTTTTAATGCAGACAGCTCTTACATCGTAACTAACGGTACTTCTACATCAAACAAGATTGTAGGTATGTTCTCTGCACCAGCAGGAAGCACAGTACTTGTTGACCGTAACTGTCATAAATCTCTAACTCACATGATGATGATGAGTGATGTAACGCCTATCTACTTCCGTCCAACGCGTAACGCTTACGGTATTTTAGGTGGCATCCCACAAAGTGAATTCACTCGCGAAGTGATCGAGCAAAAAGTAGCAGCAACACCAAACGCAACAATGCCGGGTTATGCAGTTATTACTAACTCAACTTACGATGGTCTGTTGTATAACACTCAATACATCAAAGAAACGCTAGAAACTAAATTCATTCACTTCGACAGTGCTTGGGTTCCTTACACTAACTTCAACTCTATTTACGAAGGTAAATGTGGTATGAGTGGTGAAGCGATGCCAGGTAAAGTGTTCTATGAAACACAATCAACTCATAAATTATTGGCTGCGTTCTCTCAAGCATCAATGATCCATGTAAAAGGTGAGTTTGATAAAGAGTCATTTAACGAAGCATTCATGATGCACACATCAACATCACCTCAATACGGTATTGTTGCATCAACTGAAACCGCTGCGGCAATGATGCGTGGTAATACAGGTAAGAAACTAATCCAAGATTCAATTGATCGTGCGATTCGTTTCCGTAAAGAGATCAAACGTCTACAAGGCGAAAGTGAAAGCTGGTTCTTTGATGTATGGCAACCAGAAAACATCGATACAACAGAATGTTGGAAACTGGATCCTAAAGATTCATGGCACGGCTTCAAGGACATCGATGACGATCACATGTACCTTGATCCAATCAAAGTAACGCTATTAACTCCAGGAATGAATGAAAATAGCGAAATGAGCGAGACAGGTATTCCTGCTTCAATCGTTGCTAAATACTTAGATGAGCACGGTATCGTAGTAGAGAAAACAGGCCCATATAACCTATTGTTCCTATTCTCTATTGGTATTGATAAATCAAAAGCAATGCAATTACTGCGTGCATTAACTGACTTTAAACGTGGCTTTGATCTAAACTTAACAGTGAAAAACTTCCTTCCTTCACTGTACAACGAAGATCCAAGCTTCTACGAAGGCATGCGAATTCAAGAACTGGCACAAGGCATTCACGATCTGACTCGTCAATACCGTTTACCAGAACTAATGTTCAAAGCGTTTGATGTATTACCTGAACTAAAAGTAACACCACATGCAGCATGGCAAGAAGAGCTACGTGGTAATGTGGAAGAGGTGAAACTGGAAGAAATGGTTGGTCGCGTAAGTGCCAATATGATCCTTCCTTATCCTCCAGGTGTTCCACTAGTACTTCCTGGTGAAATGGTGACAACTGAATCACGTCCTGTTTTAGACTTCTTGGAAATGCTATGTGCAATCGGTGCTCATTACCCAGGTTTTGAAACTGATATTCACGGTGTATATGCTCAAAAAGATGGCAGTTACACAGTGAAAGTACTAAAACAAAATTAAGCCCTAGGGTTTTGAAGGATTATCGTTTAATTTAGGGCATGGAAGCCCTTACTCTATTTTTTAATTATTGGTGATGTTATGAAACGTATTCTTTCCATTCAATCTCATGTGGTATTTGGTTGCGCAGGCAACAGTGCTGCGGTCTTTCCAATGCGCCGAATGGGAATGGAAGTATGGCCAATTAATACAGTACAGTTTTCAAATCACACACAATATCAACAAGGCTGGAAAGGCATCGCGATGCCTGCTGGCCACATTTCAGAATTGGTTGATGGTTTATCAGCAATTGAAGCGACTCAAGTTTGTGATGCCGTATTAAGTGGTTACTTAGGATCAGCAGCACAAGGTCAAGAGATCGTTACCGCTGTTCAAAAAATCAAACAAGATAATCCAAACGCAATTTACTTCTGTGATCCAGTGATGGGACATCCTGAAAAAGGCTGTATTGTTGCGCCAGAAGTTGAAGTGTTTTTTAAAGAATCTGCATTAGCATCGGCAGATATTATTGCACCTAACTTATTAGAGTTAGAAAGTTTATCTGGTATGACAATCAACACTCTAGAGCAAGTAATTGAAGCGAATGAGCTATTACTTGAAAAAGGGGTGAAGATGGTAGTGGTGAAACACTTAAGTCGTGCGGGAATTCAAAAAGATCGTTTTGAAATGCTACTGACCACCAAAGAGGGTAGCTACCACGTTTCTCGTCCGTTATATGATTTTGATGCTAAGCGTCAGCCAGTAGGGGCAGGAGATTTAATCAGTGGTGTTATGTTAGCTAATTTATTGGCAGGTTATGCGCCGATAGAGGCATTTGAGCGAACCAATGCCGCGGTTGATTCCGTTATGCAAGAAACGTTCAATCGTGGAGCGTATGAACTGCAACTTATCGCATCTCAAGAACAGTTCAACGCACCAGATATTACGGTAAAAGCGACTAAAGTGGCTTAGTTCGTTTCGCTTTACAATGAATAGAAAATGCATTGCCCATTGGTTATTGAGACCAATGGGCTTTTTATTGATTCTCTGAAAATTATTGAAAGGTTACTGCTGAGCGATGTCTTCTAGGAAATTCAATCGTTCTTTCTCTTGTTCTGACATTTGATAGGGTTCGTCAGTTAAGCTTGACGTATCAAATGAGGAGATAGGAAAAACGGCTTCTTTACTCGCGCCATAACGCGTTTTTTCTCCTGGGAAATCCGACATTCTTTCTATCGTAATCGTACGTAACTCAAGATCTCCCCCTTTTCCTTTTAACACTGAATTATGCGCTTTTAACTCAATAATCCCTAGGCCTTGAGAGAGTTTTGCCTTATTGCTTAATGAAGCTATTGGTGTTCCATCTTTTCGATATAAATTGGCTCTAATACGGTAATGACCAGATATCTTAATATCCATATTTAACGGCAATACCATATCGGCACCGCTTGAATAAGCAGGGGCTAAAGATTCTACATAAGCGACAGGATTTGAAAATTGAATATCAGTAGTAAGCGTATCTTTTCCTTCTAAAAAAGAAATGGTCGCTTTTATTCTGACTTCTTGAGGCCAGTCTTCTTGCGATGAGAATTCAGTAGTTAACTCTTGGGTGTATTGTGAGGTGAGTGATTTTCTTGTTTCAGGATCAAGTAATTCATAATCGATATGATCAATTGGCAATTCAGAAGTAAGGGTGACGATAATAGGTTCTGGATAATCAAATCGATATTTTTTTAATGATAAAGCCGCGGTATGCGAGCCATCTAATATTGGAATATCAACAACACTAAAATGATTAGGTTTTAAATAATTAATATCCGTCGTATGTAAAGGTATTGAATAAGATGGATAACTGATATCGTCGGCATAAGCTTGAGATAATAAGCTGAATTGCTCAGTCAGTTTTTGAGGTCTTCCTTGCTGCACTTCTTTCGTCTTTAATTCATGTGATGGTGTCGATACCACATTATTAATGACTTGTTTTAGAGGTGATTGTGTGGAGAGACTCTTTTTAGAGTCGCTACTATCTAAAGAGGTATTCCCTCTTATTATTGGCGATGTACTGTCTCGCATTATCCAATGAAAAGTGGCGGCTGAGGTCATTAACAGCACGCTAATAAATAAGATATTTTTATTCATTATAATAAATCACTGGCTAGTTCTGACATGGTTTTCGTATTGGATTTATCCACATAACGATAAGTTGTTCCAGTCAGCGGATAGGTTACAAATTTGGTTGTGACCTCAATGGAGGTTCCATTAAGTAGCGTTGCTTGTTTATTTGCTGCCACGACACGACCTTGAATATCTGCTCCAATTAACCCGCTGTGACTATAATCATCCCCCATTAATAATGGGTAATGATAAGGCATGAAATTGGTAACCGCTTTAGCTTGATGAGCAACATTACCATTAAACGCAATAGTTGATGAACACCCAGTAAATGAACCAGATTGACTTGAACCACAAGATGAGTGACTAGATACTACGCCATCATCTTTACCTGGTAAAAAAGGACTTGTTGAACCAAGATAATCACTTCCTTTACCAACAAAACGAATACGAGGAACTCGATTATCAGGAAGCGGAGCTAGTTGGCGAGCATTTGTGACTTTTAAATCATTTAATACGCCAGTGTTTTGAGAGTTAGGAACTTCGCCAAGCCACTTCGTCATTGCGTATTTTAAAGGCGCATTTAAATACCCACTGCCTTCTGAAATATTAATCGCAAGATCACCCAATTCAGAACCACCTCCAGCACCTGCAAAATCAAATGTCGCAATAATATTAAGCGGGGTTAATCCTGCGTTTGTTAACCAGTTTTCTTGATTATCTAATAAATAACGAGCGACAAGATCTCCGGTTGAATGAGTAACCAAAATGCATCCATTTTTACAGGTATTATTTTTTGATAATTCTTTTAATTTTGGCCAAATATAATCGGTTGAAACATTACCCGCAATACGTTCTTGTGAAGGCCAATCAATGCGGTCATCTGCTTTAGATAACCAAAAGCCTTGCCAGTAATTAGCCCCTTCTTTTATCACCGTATCATGATCTGGTTTTGTCTGAAGCTGACTCGCCTGAAAACCGTGAATGAGGATAACAGGATGTTCACCAAGTGCGGCAATACTTGAAAGTGGAGTAACTAAAGATGCACATAGCACTAACGGGGAAAGTAATTTCATGGAATTCGATTATTTTTGAGTAATTATGTTTGTAGAATATAATTCCTATTCTTATTTATCAAATGAATAAATCGATTGCGTTCTCATTTGTATAAGAATGAATCACTTTATTTTTTAATAAGATAGAGGCGTGAGTGTAACGATATACAAACTTTGCAACACTTTCTTACAGTCCTCAATGGTATCCAATCGTGTTATTCGCTACAGTCCGCCCGTCTTAATTCAGCTCATTTATGAGCCATCAGATTAATCATTGTTTCGAATAAGGAACACATCATGAACACAAGTAAACAGGAACCCCCAAGTTGGTGGTTTGACTCTTTTTCTACATGATGATCTGAAGGATATATATCTTCAGATCTGGAGATATATTATGGAATTTGTACAACAAAAAACGCACACAGAACAGATTGAAACGACGGATAGCATGCACAAAGGTGCAGGTGTTGAAAACATTGGTATTAGTATTAAAAATGCATCAATTGGTGTGCTATATAAGAAGCGCGTATTTTGGCTTGTGTTATTGGTATTTGGGAATGTATTTTCAGGAGCCGGCATTGCCTATTTTGAAGACATAATTACATCTTATGTGGCGCTTGTTTTCTTCTTACCTTTATTGATTGATAGTGGCGGAAATGCAGGCTCTCAATCAGCAACCTTAATGGTTCGAGCGTTAGCGACTGGTGATGTAAAACCTCACGACTGGGGAAAAATGCTAGGCAAAGAAGTGTTTGTTGCACTCGGTTTAGGATTAAGTATGGCGGCTGCGGTTTATCTTCTTGGGTTTTTCCGTGGTGGTTATGAGATAGCGATGGTTGTAGGACTTAGCATGATCGTTATCGTGCTTATTGGTAGCTTGATCGGCACTATACTTCCTTTTGGTTTACATAAACTCAATTTAGATCCCGCTTCTGCTAGCGCACCAATGATCACTTCTATCGCCGATATTTCTGGCGTATTAATTTATTTTGCTATTGCCTCAGCGTTGCTAGATATTGGATGACTCTTTTTTATCAGTGAGTCATTACTGATGAATGAATTCTAGACAGTTAAAAACCCAACCTCTTTTGATGTTGGGTTTTTACTTTATGTGGCTATGGTTATTTTATCTTATTATTCTTTTGACCAAGCAAAGAAACCACCCGTCAGATTTTTTATTGGTGACAGTCCCATTTCAGAGGCCATTTTTGCAGCATAAAGTGAGCGTAAACCATGAGCACAATAGAAAACATACGTCTTATCTTGGTTGAAAATCTCATTATGAGCAGGGCATTTCGGATCAATTAAAAACTCTAACATTCCTCTTGGGCAAGTAAATGCCCCAGGAATGACACCATGCTCTTCTCGCTCCGCTGCTTCTCGAACATCGACAAAGATATAGTTCTCGTCCTGATATAATGTTTTTGCCTTTGCAATCGACATTTCTTCTACAGTTGAACGTGCTTCTTCGTTTAACTCTTTAATACCTTTTATTATTGTTTGTGACATGTTTTTCTCTCTTAATTTCGTATTAACGCAATATTGTTATTAATGGATAGACGTGAGTAACAAGAAAAAGATGCATTATTTTTAAATATTGTGATTTTTAATAATGCGTAAAAATGTTGCGTCTTTTTTTATTATTAGACGTCTAAGATATCGTAAAGCATAAATTTTAATTGAGGATAACCCCGCATGTTTTCAGATAAACCTAAAAATAGTGATGCTCAGAATAAGTTCATAAAATACGATTCTGAGATGTTAAACCATATTTATAAAACGGAAGATGTCACGCCATATTGGGTGGCAGATATGGACTTTCCTATTGCTAATCCCATCACGTTAGAATTACAACGTCTTGTTGATCGCGAAGTGTATGCGTATGAATTTAACTCATCTGCCGTGTTTAAGGCGATCTCAGATTGGAACAAGCGTCAGCACCATATCGAATTGAATCCTAAGACCTTTGTTCAAGTTCCTGGAGTGTTGAATGCCATTGCATTATTGATCCGTGAATGGTCAGAAGTAGGTGATGGAGTATTAATTCAAACCCCTGTTTATCACCAATTCAAGCGTTTAATTGAGTCGTCTGGTAGAAAAGCGATAAGCAATACGATGAAGATCGAAGATGGTCAATATCGTATGGACTTTGATGATTTTGAAGGTAAATTACAAAACGGTGATGTAAAAATGGTTCTGCTTTGTAACCCTCATAACCCTGTGGGCAGAGTATGGGAGAAAAGTGAATTACAACAATTAGTCGATATCGCTAAAAAATATGATGTCGTGATAATCAGTGATGAAATTCATGCGGATATCGTATTTTCGGGGCATAAATTTACCAGTATTGTTGAGTTTGGTTATGAAAAGAGTGTTTCGATTATCGGCTCTCCAGCGAAAAATTTTGGCTTAAATAGTATCTCAAACGGGTATATTTATACTGATAATCAAGAGATGTTCGAGCAGATAAAAGCGACAGTCAATTCATTATCTTTAGATCATGGTAATGCGTTTACTACGTTTGCCACCATAGCGGCTTATGAAAAAGGACAAGCGTGGTTTGATGGCTTTTTAGCTTATACCGAAAATACAGTGAATTGGATTGTTGATTTCATCAAAAAGAATCTACCTCAGATATTGGTTTACAAGCCAGAAGGGACAAACCAAATATGGTTTGATTTCTCGGGACTAAGCTTGGAAGAAGAGGTATTAAAAATGCTTATCGTAAATAAAGCGAAGATGGGATTAACTCCGGGATCATGGTTTGGTGAACCGAATGCTAATTTTTATCGAATGAATATCGCGTCTCCGTTAGGGCAAATTCAAGCGTCTTTTCTTTTATTGAAAAGTGAAATTGATAAGTTATATTCATAACAAATCATGAGTTTATGTTTATGAAAAAACACCGAGCATGTAATGTTCGGTGTTTTTTTTATGTAGATTGGTACGGTTGTTATCTCTTATTTAGCTACGTTACCAGCAACATTGAGAGCGTCCCACGTTCTTGCAAAAGGAGGCGCATAACTAAAGTCTAAATAGCCGAGTTGTTGTGTCGTCATTTTTGCGGTGATGGCCACCGCTAATGCATTTAGTCGACCAACTGCGCCTTTTTTACCGACTATCTCACCACCTAACAACACGTTTGATTCTGGGTGATAAACCAATTTAATCTTTATGTCTTCTTGACCAGGATAATAATCAGTTTGGTTTTTATCATTAATAACGGACGTATTCACTGATAAATGATGTTGTTTAGCTAGCCATTCAGATACTCCCGTACTCGCTAATTCGTAATCAAGTACCTTTAATGATGATGATCCTAAAAAGCCAGTTAAATAGGTTTCTTTACCTGATAATTTATCTGCCATCATGCGGGCTTGTTTATTTGCTGTTGTGGCTAAAGGAAGATAAACCGGCTTATCTAAGGAGAGGTGATGCACGGTAGCACAATCGCCGACGGCGTAAATATTGGGATCTTGTGTTTCCCCAAATTTATCGACCAATAAGGCACCGTTCCCCAGTTTTGGTAATTCAATAAATTCGGTATTTGGTTTGAATCCAAGTGCTAATATAATGATATCCGCGGTTATATCACCGTTATTAGTAGCAATGGTATAACTATTATCATTATCGCTAATGTAATTCACTTGAGTATTAAGTTGTAAGTTCGTACCTGTTTGTCGAATTGCTTCTTCTACGTTATGTATCATCTCTGGGCTGAATTGACGACTCAATATATGCTTTTCACGTTCAATTAAGGTTACGTTTTTTCCTAAGTCATGTGCCGCATCAAACATCTCTAGGCCAATAAACCCAGCACCGATAATCGCCACCTTCGGTTTGCTTGGAGCCTGCATTGCTTTTTTACAGCGATGCCATCTTCCATGGTCGTTAATGTATAAATTTGTTTAGTATTGTAGTGACCTAAATCTGGAATAATTGGTCGAGCGCCGGTGGCGATAATAAGTTGATCATAATGAAGTGATTGCTCTTCATTTTGGTGTCGTACAGTCACGATTTTATCGGTTTGGTTGAGGGCAATAACGTCAGTATTTAAACGAATATCTAAGCCAGATTCGGTGGCTTGTTCGGGGGTTCGTGAGATCATTCGTTCAGTATTACTGAATTTATCCGCTACAAAATAAGGTAAACCACAGGCACCGAAAGAGATATAGTCACGTTTTTCAACCACAATGACGTTGTCGTTGGGTTGATTTCTTTTATATTTAGCTGCAAAGCTCATGCCGGCAGCACTGCCACCTAAAACAATAATAGTCATGATTTTTTACCTTATTAAAATATAAGGGCATTAAATTAAATGCCCTTACTGGTTAAGCGTTGAGTTGGTGAAAAAAGAGGAAGAGGTGGGAGTGATTAGGCTGAAATTTCGCTCTCCTTCTGTATTGGTGCTATGCTTTGAGCGTTATATTGTGTTGTGTTTAATGACCCATTACGTTTTGCCGTAATGACACCTGACAACATTGATCCAGAGATATTAAGTGCGGTTCTGGCCATATCGATTAATGCTTCGATAGAGACAAGAATGGCGACAATCGTAATATCTAATCCCATAATGGTAAGTACAGCAACTGCTGCGAAAGTAGCACCGCCGCCTACACCCGCAATACCAAAAGAGGCAATTGCAATCACGGCAACAAGTTGAACAATGAAGTTAAAGTCAATAGGGATCCCCATGACTTGAGCCGCCATAATCGCAAGCATGGCAGGGTAAATACCCGCACACCCATTTTGTCCAATACTGGTACCAAAAGTGGCAGACATATTTGCTGTTTCTTCATCGACACCAAGGCGCTGTGTTTGTGTTTCTACATTGAGCGGGATCGCCGCCATGCTTGAGCGAGATCCAAAACCAAAGACGAGAACTGGCCACGTTTTCTTCGCGAAGGTTTTTGGGGATAAACCAAAGAAAGAAACTAAGACAAGATGAAGACCAAACATCACAATAATCGCGGTATAACTGGCCAGTAAAAATCGTCCCATTTCAGCCAAAGCAAAAAGGTCGTTGGTCATCATGAATGTAGTCATTAAAGCGAAGACACCATAAGGGGTGAGCTTTAGGATCTCACGAACCATTGATAATACGACTTCTTTCGCTGAATTAATGAAATCGATGAAGCCTTGTACTTTTTCTGGTTTACGCTTTTTAACTTGAAGAACACTAAAGCCTAAAAACATACCAAATAACACGGTAGATAAGGTTGAGGTTCTCTCTGAACCTGTCAGCATTTCAAAAATATTGGCAGGAATAATAGAAAGGATTAATTCAGACAATCCATTGTTAGCCATCAATTCTTGAGTTGAAACCAAATTATTACTTCGAGTTTCTATTGCGGCGTTAGAACCTATGACCGTAACTAAACTGTTAGCATCAATATTGAATAAATAAATAAATGCTCGCAATACCTATAAGAGCAGCTATAGCGACAGTGAAAATTAATACCCCAATCACTTTAGGTGCAATTTTTGATAATGATCCGTTTCCTTCTACATTCATTATTGAAGCTGTCATGGCTACAAAAACCAGAGGGATCACGATCATTTGCAATAGCTTAATGTAGCCGCTACCAAAAACAGAAATAATTTCAGCAAAGTTACCAGTAATGCTGTTGCCGTTTCCTAGAATTAACTGAATTAAACTACCAAAAACTAACCCACCAATTAAAGCGGTTAATACACGATAATTGAAACTTTTCTTGTGTTTTTTTAGCTGAAACAGTAAGAAGTAAAATCCTAAAAAGGCGATGAAGAGGCCAATTAATGTGAAGCTCATATGAGACTCCTGATGTTTAAAAAATAAATTTGGGTTACGATAACAAGGTAACTGCTAGTTTTAAGTAACCAATGTGCCTATCGTAGGAAAGTGTTCAAAGGAGATACTTTCTTGAATGGCTAATATCAAAGAGACGCATTGAAGAAAAAAAAGATGCAAAAAAACACTTAAAAAACAAAGATAAAAAATAAACTATATTTATTGCGTCTTTTTTTGTATTGCATCGTCTTACTTTAATCCCCACATTATTTTATTTATCTGAGGCCTGTTTCTATGTTGTCAGAATGGCAAAATCACAAAGCGCAATTGCGTAATTACGTTTACAAACGAGTGGATGATGCAAGTGCGGTAGATGACATACTTCAAGATGTTTATATAAAAGCCAGCAGTAATTTGCATCAATTAAAATCGCAAGGAAGTTTGAAGGGGTGGTTATATAAAATTGCCTATAACACCATCATGGATTTTTATCGTAATAAGTTGCCTTATGATGAACTACCTGAAGATTTAATTGCTGAAGGAGAAGATACTGTGGGTGAAGCTCGTAAAGAATTAGCAGAATGTTTACGTCCATTAATTGATGATCTCCCTGAAAAATACAGCACTCCTTTACGTTTGGCTGAACTAGAGGGAGTACCTCAACAAGAAATAGCTGACCAGTTAGGGATTTCTTTATCAGGAGCAAAAAGTCGAATTCAACGTGGGCGAGTAAAGTTCCGCGAACATTTAATGACATGCTGTGATTTTGAACTTAATGAAGGAGGGGCGGTAACGGGCTATTCTCCTAAAAAAGAAGGCTGTAGTTCGCAACCTAAGTAATTTCATTTCTTCCTTAAAATAAACGGTAAATAGAGTCATTATTTTCCGTTTATTCACTTTTATTTCTTTTTTCATTTTATTTAAATTTTTTGCGTCTTTTTCTCTATTTGTGCGTCTTCAAGTTGTTAAAAATATTTTTTATGAAGAACATAAATGAAAAACACAGATGTGAAATACCTAGAATCTAGCATGCTTTCTTTTTTAAATGACGCAGATGCCATGAGTACACTGCATGACATTCGACGTGGAATTGAAAGAGAGTTGATCCGCACTACGCCTGAAAGCCGTATTTCAAACTTATCTCATCCCAAAGAGCTGGGCTCTGCGTTAACGCACCCTTACATCACGACTGATTTTGCAGAAGCGCAATTAGAGTTAGTGACACCGGCAATGACGAAAAGAAAAGCAATGTTTGATTCATTGGCTTCTTTGCATCACTTCGTCGCAGCGAATTTACCTAATAATGAAATCATGTGGGGCGCAAGCATGCCGCCGGCGCTACCAAGTGACGATGATATTGTGATTGCGACATACGGGAGCTCTAACGCAGGACAACATAAAGTGCGTTACCGTAAAGGGTTGGCAAACCGTTATGGTAAAAGAATGCAGTTAATCTCAGGTATTCATTATAATTTTTCATTTCCTGACTCGTTTTGGGCGACATTACATTCTCACATGAGCAGTGAGTTACCGTTAAGTGAATTTATTTCGGACCGTTATTTTCATTTGATCCGCAATGTTTTACGTAATGGTTGGATTATTCCTTATTTATTTGGCACATCGCCTGCGGTGGATAAAAGCTATGTAACGAATCAAGCTCATCCTTTACGTGTATTTGATGAAGATACGTATTACCTACCATGGGCGACGTCGTTACGCCTAAGTAACATGGGCTATAGCAGTAATGAACAATCTCTTTATCCAGTGAGCTTTAATAATAAACAAGAATACTTGGCAGATTTGTGTCACGCATTAAGCACACCAAGCGATCGCTATACTCACCTCAATGCAGACCAACAATTAAATGGGTCGGTATTACAGTTAGAAAATGAATTGTATGGTTCTGTAAGACCTAAAATCGTTAATGACCAATTGCGTCCTTTATATGCGATGTGTCATCACGGTATTCAATACATTGAGTTAAGCAGTTTAGATAACAACCCATTTTTACCGTTAGGAATTAATGAAGAGCAAAGCCATTTTATCGATGCATTCCTTGCGTATAACGCATTAGCGCCAAGCCCAGAGTTAACAGACAAGGAGCGATTATTAATTGCACGTCGCCAAGAGTTAGTTGCAACCGAAGGGAGAAAAGAAGGGTTACTGTTACCCACGCTTGAAGGGGATCTTAAACTTAAAGAGCTTGGTGTCGCACTATTATCTTCAATTGAACCAGTAGCAAATTGGCTTGATAAGACGTTTGCTACAGAAGGACATAAACAAAGTATTGAGCATGAACGAGTTAAGTTTTTTGATAGTAATTTAACGCCATCAGCACAAATGCTAGCAATGATGAAAGATGAAAAACTCTCTTATAAATTAGCGACCCAGAGATTATCTGAAGTGCATTTTAAACAGCATCAAGATGTAAATATTGATGAAGAAGAAATGGGTAATTTAACTCGATTAGTTAGCGAGTCCTTAGTTAAGCAACAACAGATGGAGACACAACAAGACATGAGTTTTGATGAGTTTATTCAGCAAAAAAATTATTTGCAGTGTGATTGTGAAATAGAAGAGGTGGTAGCGTAATTTAATGAATATTTTGTGGAAATTGCGTGGTTACATAAAAATGTTTTCACGCCAATACATCATTGCCATTGTCGCATTACAAGTGGTGGCATTACTCAGTTTAATTCCTTCTTGGTTAATTGGACGAATCATCGATAGCATCAGTGCTAACGAATTAAGTATTACATATTTGTTGATTCATATTGGTGGCATTGTTGTTTCAGCTATTGCTATGTATGGCTTGCGCTATGTATGGCAAAGCCAATTGTATGGAGCTTCTATTGCTATTGCGAAAGTGCTGCGTCGAGATTTATTTCGAAAGTTTTCAATGTTGTCACCGTCATTTTATTCTCGCCGAAGTTCGGGCGATTTAATGGCTCATGCCACCAATGATTTAAACGCAGTTGAAGAAGCGACAGGCATGGGGATCATGACGTTAGTCGATTCTTTTATTGCAGGTTTGACTGTGATTTTCGGCATGATATTTATTGTGAGCGGAGAACTAACCGCTGTGGCATTACTGCCATTTCCTTTGTTGGTTTTCATTACGAAACGTTATGGTGCAAATCTACATAAAACGTTCGGTCGTGCGCAAGAGAGTTTTGCTAATTTAAATGAAGAGACGCGTGAAACGGTGTCTGGTATTCGTGCGGTTCGTTCTCATGGTATTGGGCAACGTCAAGAGCAACGCTTTGGTAAAACTCTTGATGAAACATTAAAAGCAAACTTAGCAGTTGCGAAAGTGGATGCAGCGTTTGCACCCACCATTCAACTTATTTACGGCTTATCATTTGTTATTTCATTGGCTTATGGTGCGTGGTTAATCAGCCATGATCTGATTTCTGTGGGTTTGTTTACTACCTTTACGTTATACCTTGGGCAATTATTAGGACCATTTTTACAATTTGGTTGGCAGTTTAATGTTTTCCAGCGTGGCAGTACGTCTTGGAAACGCTTGGAGGCACTTTTTTCAGAGAAAGAAGAAGTGGTTGAAGGAGCGGTTATATTACCAGTTGATGCGAAAGCAACGTTGAATATTGATATCACCTCATTCTCTTACCAAAATGCGAACCGACGAGCGCTCGATAAAATTAATATAACGGTACCTGACGGCAGTTTTATTGGAATAACAGGGCCAACTGGCAGTGGTAAAAGTACCTTATTGCAACTGGTATTAAGACAGTTTCAATTACCAAATGGATCAAGTATTAGTATTGATGGTCACTTGGTTGACTCATTAACGTTTCATTCATTACGAAACAAGATGGCGTGGGTTCCACAAAAACCGTTCTTATTTTCAGGCACTGTTGCTGAAAATATAGCACTTGCCAAACCCGATGCCACATATGAGCAAATTCAACACGTTGCTAATATGGCTGGAATTAAAAATGAAATCGATGATATGCCTGATGGATTTAATACCGAACTTCGTGAAGGTGGAAGTAATCTTTCTGGTGGGCAGCGTCAGCGATTAACGTTAGCAAGAGCCTTGTTATCTGATGCGGATATTTTGTTATTAGATGATCCGTTCAGTGCATTAGACATCAAAACAGAAGTAATTGTGCGCCAAAACTTAAAAGCAAATTATAGCCATAAGACGATGCTGCTAGTGACACAACGGTTACCTAATTTAATTGAAGCGGATCGAATTTTTGTGCTGAATGAAGGGCAAGTTGAGGAGCAAGGATCACATCATGATCTATTGGCTAATCAAGGTTGGTATTCGATGGTTTACCAAAGGCAAAGTCAGCTAAATACCGTGATTGAAGATATCTCAATTCCTGATAGTGAAGAGATGAAGGAAGTAGGAGATCACCATGGGTGAAGAACAAACACAGCAACCAAGTGATACTTTCTTGTTTAAACGATTATTAGCTTATTCCTTGCCTCATAAAGTACGATTTATTACTGCCTTTATGATGCTAACGGTTGCGATAAGTGCTGAAATGGCGATTCCATGGTTAGCAAAAATTATCCTTGATGATGTTATCGTACCACAGCAGTTTGAATGGTCACATTTGATTGGGCTTGTTAGCTTAGTAATGCTGTTTTATGTGATACCGGCGTTATTTACTTATTTGCAAGCAGTATCATTTCGTCATAGTGCCTTGTTGGTGATTAATGATGTGAGAAAACAACTGTTCAATCATGTATTGAATTTTTCAATCAGCAGCTTTGATAAAATATCTGCTGGTAAATTGGTTTCTTATATTACAAATGATACCGAATCTATGCGTGATATGTTTGTCTCAACGATCCCTACGATCATTCAAGGCAGTTTACGTATCATTGCGATATTTATTGCGATAGCGCTCTTGGATTGGCGTTTGATGCTATTGAGCTTGGTATTAATCCCTGTATTACTGGCAACAATGCATTTGTATCGAAAAATCTCAATGCCTGTGTTTAACGGGGTTCGAGAGCAGATCAGTAATATTAATGGGCGTATTAATGAATCGCTACAAGGAATGGCATTGATTCAAGCGTTTAATCAAGAAAAAGTGTTTAAAGATAAATTTGAACAAGAAAACCAGCGTTGGTTTGAGTTTAGAACTAAATCAATCGCTATTGATAGCTTCATGCTTATTCCGTTAACGCGTTTAGTTTCCAATTTAACGGCTGCTGGTATTGTGGCGTGGTTTGCTAATGCGTCATTAACGACTGTGGTTGAAGTCGGGACGTTATATGCATTTTTGAACTATATTGAACGTTTTTTTGACCCGTTCCGCCAGCTTTCAATGGAGTTACGTAAATTGCAGGTGGCAACGGTTGCATCAAAACGTGTATTTGAGTTGTTGGATGAAGAATCTGAGCAGAATCGTTATCCACAAGAACGAGTTGAAATCTCAGCATCACATGACATTGAATTTCGTCATGTTGACTTAAGTTATGACGAAGGAAACTTAGTCTTATCTGATGTGAATTTTGTGGCTAAAGGTGGCCAGTTTACAGCGATAGTTGGTCATACTGGCAGTGGTAAAAGCTCAGTAATTAATTTACTTATGCGATTCTACCAACACCAAAAAGGCTCCATCTTAATTGGAGGCCAACCAATCGAGTCGTTACCAGAAATTCAACTACGGAAAATGTTTGGCTTGGTATCTCAAGACCCGACGATTTTTAGTGGTTCAATCATTGAGAATATTGATTTATCACACTCGACACCGGACAAAGAAAAAGTAATTACAGCAGCACAGCAAGTAAAAGCACACCGATTTATTAGTAGATTAGCCAATGGTTATGACCATCAACCTGGTCATGGTGGTTCATCACTTTCTGTTGGTGAAAAACAGCTGTTAGCTTTAGCTCGTGCAATCTCACATCAACCTAATATTTTTCTATTAGATGAAGCTACGGCAAATATTGATAGTGAAACGGAAGAAGCAATAAAAAAAGCATTAGAAAATCTTCAAGATGGTAAAACGGTAATAACGGTTGCTCATCGATTATCAACGATAAAAAATGCCGATCAAATTTTAGTGATGAATAAAGGGAAAGTGGTTCAAAGTGGCACCCATGATGAGCTTATTATTCAAGCCGGAGATTATCGCGACTTGTATTTGACACAAAAAGCACAAGAAGAAAACGAACATCAGAACAGCATACTTGGTCTAGCTAACGCTAATGTTGCTTGAGTCATTAAATTTAAGAGTAATTAAAATGAATACAGAAAAAAATCGTTTGTATCTCAGCAAATCATCGAAGATGCCTGTGAGTGGGAAATTATGCACGGTGTGGCATTTCGACAAGCAGATAATACGGCACGGCATTGTCCATTTAGTATTGCCCCAATGACTATTGAGCGTAATGTTTATCAGCATTTATTAACGGTAACGCCATTGATTACGAAGCTTATTAATAATGTTTCTGAAGATCATGACTTCCTACAAGAATCATTAGGTCACATGGCAAAAGCGGATCCGTTTTTTGGGCGTTTGATGTCACTGCATAGTACATTGCATAGTGATGTAAATAACTATACTGCGGCTCGTCAACCTTTGTTATTAATGCGTACGGATTTCATGGATGACCGCAACCATGGTGCAAAAGTGATTGAATTTAATGGGATTGCGGCAGGCATGGGACCTTTTGGTCAACGTGCAACTGAATTTCATTCGTTTATGAAAAACCAATGGCCGGAGACTTATAATCAATGGATTGAAGATCCATCAGCGATTCCTGCGGATAATCATGGTTTAGAGCAATTGGCCTATGGTATTGCGACTGCTGCAAAATCGGTAAGTTCTGATTTTAATGTTCAAAGTAAACCAACGTTCTTGATGGTAGTTCAAAAGAACGAAGATAACGTTTATGACCAGCATCTGCTGGAAGTTGAGTTGCAAAAACAAGGTATACGGACGGTAAGACGTACGTTTGAGCAACTCAGCACTCAATTGTCTAGTGGTGAGAATAAACGTTTGTTATTAGATAATGTAGGACCGATTGATGTAGTGTATCTACGTGCTGGTTATCAATATGAGGATTATTTCTCTCCAGAACTTAATGAACCAGAATGTTGTCATACGTTAAGTCAAACTCGTTTGTTTATTGAGCAGCATTACGTCGCGGTAAACGCAACCATCAGTCAGCAATTGGCGACCAGTAAAACAATGCAAATGTTGTTAACCATGATGCCAGAATCTGAATACATGCGTTGGGACTTAACTCTTGAAGAAGCGCTCTTGGTAAAAAGTGTTTTGGCTGAGATGAAGCCTGTTAATAACGAAACTATTAAATGGTTTAACGCAGAAGCTAAACAGGAAGAATGGGTATTAAAAAACCAAGGTGAGGGCGGTGGTCATTGTGTCTTTGGGCAAGATATTGGTAAGAAATTAAGCCAGTTAGCTCTTGAAGAATATGATGCATGGGCATTAATGCAGCGTTTGTACCCTCATGAGCGTGATACACCAACCATTGCTGTTCGTGATGGTGAGCAAACCATTGTGGATGATTTAGTTAGTGAAATAGGCTTATTTACCGCGTATTACAATGGCAAACCAGTGACTGAATTTGAGGGGTATGCTGGATATTTAATTCGTAGCAAGCCTGCAAGTGAAAATGAAGGAGGGATCCACAGTGGCAAAGGGATCCTTGATTCGTTGGTTTTAATCGATTAATTAAAATAGCTTATTAATATATCGCCCAATGTCATTTGATGTTGGGCTTTTTTATATTTTTTAATAAATAGCTAAGTTTATAAAATTGATCTTGGATAATAAACTGCCCGTTATTATTTTAACATAATACGATCATTTTTATGCCGAGCGTCATTTATCATTATGAAAAGTAAGGTTATTTATTATCGTAAGATACAGTTATCGATTAAAGCGATGATTCTCATGATATTTCTTCCTTGGAAAGGCTCATTTTTTCACTCTATCGTGAGCGAACATTCATGTAGCAGGAGAAAGTTATGAAAAAATTAGGATTGATTATAGGACTAGGTGCAGTGGCTTACCTAGGAACCGTTTATGTGGTGGATTCATCAGATAAAGCATTAAGCCAAAGTAAAATTTCGCAATCAGATCATAAATACGATCCAATTTCTTCTGCTGCCTTTAAAGTATTAACTGAAAATGGTTGTGGTTATTGCCATACCGATAATAGCGAAATGCCTTTTTATGCCAATCTTCCTATCGCTAAACAAATCATGCAAAAAGACGTAGAAAGTGGATTACGTCATTTTCAATTTAATGATGTATTAGCTAGTTTTGAAAATGGAAATGAGATATCAGACGTTGCCTTAGCTAAAATTAGCGGGGTATTGAATGACTCATCTATGCCACCAAAAGCGTATTTATCAATGCATTGGCGTTCAAATTTATCTGATAATGAAAAACAAACTTTACGAACATGGATTAAACAAGAACAAGAAAATAAACAGTCATTAGCAAGCGGAGCATTTCAATATGAAGCGATTCAACCCATTAATGACGCTATACAAGTTGATAATAATAAAGTGGCTTTAGGTGAAGCGCTTTATCATGACACACGTTTATCGGGTGATAACACCGTTGCATGTTCAAGTTGTCACTCATTAGCAACGGGTGGTGTTGATAGGCTAACCACATCAACTGGTATTAATGGTTCAAAAGGGCCAATCAATGCTCCAACAGTATTTAACTCTTCTTATAATATTCACCAATTTTGGGACGGTAGAGCGAGAGATCTGCAAGAGCAAGCGGGCGGACCACCAATGAACCCAATAGAAATGGGTTCTACGTCATGGGATCAAATTACGCAAAAGCTAGATTTGGATGATGGAATGAAAGTCGCTTTTGCCAAGATTTATCCTGATGGCATTACGGGGGATAATATAACCGATGCAATTGCTGAGTTTGAGAAAACCCTAATTACACCAAACAGCCGTTTTGATCAGTACTTAAAAGGTGATGATTTAGCTCTGAGTGCACAAGAGAAAAACGGGTATGAATTATTTAAAGATAACAAATGTTCAACCTGTCATGCAGGTCAAGCGATGGGGGGGCAAACGTTTGAAGTTATGGGGTTAAAAGCCGATTATTTCACTCATAGAGGTAACGTGTCTGAGGTTGATAATGGTCGATTTAATGTGACAAATAAAGCCTATGATATGAACCGTTTCAAAGTCCCAACATTACGCAATATTGCACTTACTGCGCCTTATTTCCATGATGGTAGTGTTAATTCATTAGATGAAGCGGTTGCAGTTATGGCTGAATATCAAGTAGGAGTGACATTGAGTAACAATGAGATTGCTGATATTAGTGCTTATTTGAAAACCTTAACGGGTGATTACAAAGGACAAATGTTGAATTAATTTTAGGGTTAATAAGTGACAAAACGAAAAGCCCAATATCAAGATTATTGGGCTTTTTTACATGGTTAATATAGGTATTGATTTAGCAAAAAACTATGCTTTTGATGCCGCGAGTTCTTGCAGTTGTTCAATCGTTGTTTCTGCTACTAAAACACCATCAATAAAGTAGCTTACTTGATTGTCATTTTTTAAACCAAGCAGTGTTGCTTTATCGCCATTTGAATACGTAATATCCATTTGGATCGTGTTCTCATCGATTTGTTGAAATTCACCTGTTTCATAAGTTCGTTGAAGAGTGATTGGGCCAACAGGTGCTTCTTTTAATGAGTCATCTAAATCGTCATTAATATTTATCATGGTCTCGGTTTTACTGTCAAAAATGTGTGGAGAACCATTGATTGGGTTTTTACCTGTCCAAAATTCCAAAGAGTTAAAAACGATATAATCGGCAGCGGTTGTAATTGCATATACAGGAGATAATAAAAAGTTTACTCCAGCCCTAGCGTATCGGTTATCTACAACCTCTACGTTGAATTGCATTAGCTTTCCGGTCACTGCCATACTACCAACACATCCTGATAGACTGACGGCTACAGCTGTCATTGCTACAACTTTTACAAATGTTTTTTTCATGTTCCCTCACTTACCGTTAAGCACTTTGCTAGAACTATTAACATAGTAGGGAATTTTAGAATTAGCCGTGAATATTGTTACTATTTAATGATTTATTTTTATTCTGTGCGGTAGTGCAAAAAATAAGTGGTGAAGAAAGAGGGAGGGTTTGTTGCTATTTATCAAGGAGAGATAAGGCAAAATGAATGATTCTCGCCTCGTTACAGCAACGGATTTTATCCAGTTGAAATAATAAAGCGAGAAAAATTCAAATGTAATTAGTGATTCAATGAAATGGTATTGAGTGAGTTATTTCACTGCCTTTACATAAGGTAGGACACGGAATCCATCACGAACTTTTTGGCTTGGAATATAGTGACGGAATGCTAAATTAAATACGTTAGAATCGTTAGCTGTTTTAATATTGTTAGGAGCATTATCACCACAGCCAAAGCTTACAGTATACGTACCATCGGCATTTTTTTCTGCCGTATTAGAACTAACGTTAGCAACGTCTCCAAACATAAAGCCTTTTTTGTTATAAACAGTTACAGACCAAAATGCTTGGTTCTTTGGATCTTCGAATGTTGCTTGATGACATGTATCAGCAGGGAAGTTTCCTGAGACTTCATAAATATTATCTTCTAGCTGCGCCCCCCCCCAACCAATCGCTGCTCCAATAGCGTATTTCTCTTTGGTAAACAGTTCTTTTGACGCATCTTCAGGGTCTGTAAACATGCCAAAGGTCGCTTGTGCACCATCACGTTTCAGTATTTTTGGCATTTCCATTTTAAGATTTTTTTCTACTGCTTCAAATGATTTCTCATCAACTTGCATTGCAGTAAATTTACCATCAGCATTTGCATCTATACGCATTTTATCTTGGATTTTATGGACTTCATCTTTAGTGAAGGTTGCATCAGTACGAACGATGACATAAACGTGGTCGCCACTGTGAGTCGATAAATCAAATGTTCCTGCCCCATATTGCATTGATTGAATACGATGATCTTCAGTAATAACTTCCATCGACATGTATTTGCCTTCTGGTATTTCAGGCAATGTAACAGTCGCTCCCTTTGATACATTGACGACTGCCATTGAGTAGAATGTATCACGATTCATTCGTACTACGGGTTGTTTATCTGTTGGAGTTAGTTCACGTTTGTGTAGAAATTTATTTACGCCTACTAATTCTTGGTTTTTTAAATACTGACGAGAAGTCTCATATATGGCGTAGTTATCAGTTGTTGTTACTTTGCCATCGGCATTAAAAAACTCAGTAAGAGTTGAAACTTCTTCAGCTGCGAAAGTCGGCAGTGAAACGGCGCTTAAACCTAATACTACTAGTGCTAATTTTTTCATTGTTGACCTCTAATAAATGCAATAACTGTTTAACTTGTGAACAATTCTAGCAATCAAATATAAATAAACAAATGACATCGATTTATATGTGTTATGCAGATAAGTAATGTGGATGTTAGTTAGATATGCTTGATTGATATAAGCGTAGTGCGTTAGCCTATTTATTGTTCAGTTAAGTCACGTTTTAAGATAGTGGTATAGAGAAATCAACGTTGATTACTTATACATAAATAAATCTAGACTACTCTTAGTAAAAATGGCGTAACTAATTACTTTTATTAGTGATTTTTTATTTCTTCGTTTAGCTGAACATGGTTTTTCTTGATTAACTAGTCAAAAAGGTAAGCAAATGAATCCAACGTTAGAGTCGATATTACAACTAAAGAAACAAATGGAAGCTTCAGTAGTAGGTCAGCAACACATGGTCGATACGTTACTGGTTGCTTTATTGACTAATGGCAACGTACTGCTAGAGGGATTACCTGGTACAGCGAAAACTCGTTCTATCAAATCGTTAGCAGCGGCATTGCAAGTTGATCTCGGTCGCGTTCAATTTACTCCCGATCTTTTACCTTCTGATGTGACGGGTACAGAGGTATACCAAGATGTGGATGGAAAACCGACATTAACTTTCCAACCGGGTCCTGTTTTTAATAATCTATTACTTGCAGATGAAATCAATCGTTCACCAGCAAAAGTGCAAGCGGCGTTGTTAGAAGCGATGGAAGAAAGACAAATTACGGTTGCAGGCAAGACATACCAATTACCTGATCTGTTTATGGTACTAGCGACACAAAATCCAGTAGAACAAGAAGGTACGTATCCATTACCTGAAGCTCAGATGGACAGATTTATTATGAAAATAAACCTCGATTATCCTGATGCAGAAGCTGAAGAGCAAATTATTAAAATGGTACGTAGTGAAGAAAAACCAAATCAAGAAAAAGCAGATCCTATTGACCCTAAGTGTATTTTTGATGCGCGTGAGCAACTGCGAGATATTCATTGTAGTGATGCTGTTCTTAAATACATTGTTTCAATTGTTGTGGCAACAAGGCAACCCGAGCTCTATCCTGATTCTTCGCTTTCTGAATGGGTTGCCGTGGGGTCTAGCCCTAGAGCGACGATAGCATGGCTGAATGGTAAAGATTTTGTTGACCCCGATGATGTTCGTAAAGTCGTTCATGGTGTTTTACGTCATCGTCTTATTTTGTCTTATGATGCGCTAGCGGAAGGCATAAGTTCTGACCGTGTAATTAATGAGATCTTATCTCAGGTTGCAGTAGCTTAACGCGGGAGGTGACCATGGAGACGAAATCAATACTTGATCCGGATATTTATACGAATTTAAAAGCGTTACGACTTTTAAAATATAAAGCTCATGGCTTTGATTTTTTACCAACTCAGCCTATTAACAGTGCGTTGACTGGTCGTCATGTTTCTAAACTACGTGGACGTGGATTGAATTTTGAAGAGATGTGTCATTATCAAATCGGAGATGATATTCGTACCATGGACTGGAAAGTGACAATGAGAACCGGAAAGCCTCATGTCAAAATTTTCTCAGAAGAACGAGAAAGGAATGTTTATCTGTTAGTTGATCAAAGAACCAGTATGTTTTTTGGAAGCACAGGTCGAATGAAGTCAGTGGTTGCAGCTGAAATCGCCTCTTTAATTGCTTGGAAAGTAGTGGGTAACACCGATCGTGTGGGCACTATTATTTACAACGACAACACTGCTTTGTCTATTGCTCCCCAACGAAGCACAAATCACGTACTTAAAATACTGAATGAAATTGCGATTAAAAATCAGCAACTTAAAGCTGGTAAAGCTAAAGACTCTCAAACTAATTCGTTTGCGAAACTTTTTCATCAAGCACAGAGATTAGTCAAACATGATGGGTTAGTGATTTTGATTACCGATGGTTATGGCTATAACGAACGGAGTGAAGAGCAAATTAAATCATTGTGTCAGCATAATGACGTTGTGCTATGCCATGTGACAGATCCGCTGGAACATGACTTAGCGACGTTAAATAAAATGGTATTCAGTGATGGCCAAATGCAGTTATCTGTATCGGGACAAGAAGATAAATTACGTGAAGACTTTTCTAATGACGTAGTTCAAGCCATCGAAAATTTCAGTTTGGTGGCCAAAAAATATCGGATCCCTGTGTTGCCATTTAATACTCTTGATCCAATAGATGTTCAGCTTAGAAAAGCGCTAGGCGCTAATTTAAAGTGAGTGAGGATACTGAATTATGATGACAACGATAGGGCTTGAGTCTTTACGGCCAGAAAATGTAACTCCATTAATGAGTTCGCTATCTGAACCCTCTATATCTGGACATATTTCATGGGTACCCAATGCACCAGGTTGGTATTGGTTACTGTTTTTATTATTTTGCTTTGCTTTATATCGTATCTATCTTTTTGTTCAGAATTATCTGTCAAATACATACCGACGTGCTGCACTTATTGAGCTTGAACATTTCACTCTTCAAGAGCCACTGAGTGAGAAAGAACAATATCAGAAGCTACCACAGCTGTTACGTCGAACGGCGCTTTATGCGTTTCCTCGATCTGACATCGCGCCTTTAACTGGGATTGCTTGGGAGAAATGGTTAGATGACCATTGTACTAAGAGTCAATTTTCGACTGAGATCTCAGGCTTACTTTCCCAACTTGCTTACTCACCAACAGCAACATTAACGGAAGAAAATAAACACGCTATTTTGGATAACGTTGCACTTTGGATAAAACACCACGAGGTGTCACATGATTGAGTTTGAATATCCTTTAGCATTCACGCTGCTCTGTTTACCTTTTGCGGTGTATTGGTTATTTCCTGTTTACAAAGAGTCCAGAAGTGCGATTCAAGTACCGTTTTTTGAGCGTCTTACTGCATTATCACCAGAAAAACCATCTGAAACAGCAGTAAAACTGAGTCGTCGAAAAGTGCAATGGTTATTGGTCATTATTAGTTATCTTGCTTTAGTTGCTGCCATTGCAAAGCCAATGTGGGTCGGAGAGCCAATCGAGCAGAAAAAATCAGCTAGAGAAATCATGGTTGCACTGGATCTTTCAGGGTCGATGTCTGAAAAGGACTTTACTGATCTAGAAGGGAAAAAACATGATCGCCTGACCATTGCCAAAAAAGTATTACGAGAATTTGCAGCGCAAAGAAAGCATGACCGACTTGGTTTAATTTTGTTTGCTGATTCTGCTTATATTCAAGCGCCATTCACTGAGGATATCGGTGTTTGGCAAGCACTACTTGATGATGTTGAACTTGGTTATGCAGGCTTTCAAACGGCATTTGGTGATGCTATTGGATTATCTATAGCTGTGTTTGAACAAGAAGAAAGTCGGCAGAGAGTGATGATACTGTTAACGGATGGCGATGACACAAGCTCAAAAATGCCACCAGTAAAAGCCGCTGAAATTGCAGAAAAATATGGCGTAAAAATATATACCATTGCTATCGGTGATCCGAGTACAAAGGGGCGTTATAAGATGGATCTTCCTACGCTCAAAAAGGTATCAGAAGTGACAGGAGGTCAGATGTTTCATGCTATGGATCGTCAAGAGCTTGAGTTGGCATATTCAACAATCGATAAACTTGAACAACAAGAGTTTGAGTTGTTGTCTCATAGACCGAAACATAGCCTACACCACATTGCTTTTGGCATCTGTTTAGTCAGTAATTTATTTGCAGCTTTTATCGTGTTTGGTGCAAATTTACGTCGTCAAAGACAAGTAAAACGAGTGATAAAAAGAAGAGAGGAGCTAAACAATGAGTGAGTTAAGCACATTAATTAGCGGTGATCTTACCCAGTTTCATTTTATGCGTCCATTGTGGTTATTAACGCTTATTACTTTTGGTTTATTTTATAAAACATTAGTGAAGCAAGATGATTTAGTTGTGCAATGGCAATCAGTTATGTCTAAAAATATGGTTGAACACTTATCTCTTAACCAAGCTCACGGACGAATAATATCCCCTAATCGATTGTTTTTAGTTTTTACTATTTTAGCAAGCATCATTATGGTTGGCCCAACTTGGCAGCAGCAGGCTTCTCCGTTTTTTGAAGATAATTCAGAATTGGTTATTGCTTTAGATGTTTCTGAATCGATGAATAAAACAGACATTCAACCATCACGATTAGAAAGAGCGAAACAAAAAATAAACCAACTTATTGAACTTAGGGGGGATGCCAAAACTGGATTAATTGTTTATGGAGGTAGTGCTCACGTAGCGATGCCAGTAACTAAAGATAAAGAGTTAACACGCTATTTTTTAGATGTATTAGATGGAAGTTTACTCCCTGATAATGAAAGTAAACCAGAGTCAGTATTAAAACCAGTTGAAAAATTATTGTCGCAAGTTAAAGCTCCGTCAACGGTATTGATGCTAACGGATAAAACAAATGAAGCAGCTATTGATAAATTAACTAAAGCATTTGAGCAACAAAATCATCAAGTTATTGTATGGGCAATAGGGGAAAACGCGTCGAGTGGCGGAAATGGAGAGATAGGTTTAAGTGAGTCTCAACTTAATACGCTTTCTCTATTAGCAAAAGCCGGACACGGAAAAATGATCCCATTTACTCATGACTCTAGTGATGTCGAATTGGTTTATAAACAGATTAAAAATAACCTTTTTGCGGTTAACGATAGCGCTTTGCCTTGGTTGGATGCTGGTTATTGGCTGTTATTTTTGTTGCTTCCGATCCAGTTAATGTGGTTTAGGCGTGGGTGGACTTTACAATGGTAGTTAATCAATTCAATGTAACCTCGAGAGTAGCAAATAAATCGAGCCGTTTTCATGTGTTATCTAAACTAAAATTATTACATTTAGCTTTTATGTTGATTGCAATAAATATTGTATGGGGAGTGGTACATCAATATTCATTCCTTGAATTCTGGTTATCTAAAGATCAACAGGCTTACGTTCAATTTGAAAAGAAAAATTACGCGCAAAGTGCAGTGCTTTTTGACGATCCGCTATTGAAGGGATATAGCTATTATTTATCAGGAGATTTTACTGGAGCGATAGAGGTATTGGGTTCTCAGGAAGAAGGGCAAGGACGTTTAATTGCGATTGATATGATTGGTATGGGAGATTCAGAGAAGCTTGATAACACTACTGATGGGAGTTATTCATTAAAAGAAAATACTAAATACACTTCAGCATTATTGGCTGAATTAGGTGTAGATAAAAATGTAACATTGGTCTTACATGATTGGGGTTCTGGGGTTGGCTTTAATTGGGCTAATCACAATCAAGAAAAAATAAAAGCCATTGCTTTCATGGAGGCTATTGTTACTACTTTTCCTACTTGGGAAGAATTTAACCATGAGTTACATGACCCTATAGGTATGTTACGTTCACTTGAAGGCGATAAAATGGCGCTTGAAGATAACTTTTTTATTGAAACGTTGCTTCCAAATGCCATTTTAAGAAAGTTAACAGAAAAAGAGCATGCCGAATATCGTCGTCCTTTCATTAATGCAGGGGAAGATCGTCGAGCAACGTTAGCGGGCCCTCGCCAATTACCAATTGCTGAAACTCCAGCAGAAACAGTAGCTTTAATTGATTCCTATGCAAAATATTTAGCTCACTCTAATAATATTCCTAAGTTATTTATTAATGCAGAACCTGGCGCTTTCTTAGTTGGTTATGCTCGTGATTTTGTTCGCACTTGGCCTAACCTTAAAGAAGTCACAGTTAAAGGCTCTCATTTTATTCAAGAAGATTCCCCTCATGAGATTGGTGAAGCGTTATCTTTATGGGTAGATCAAGAGAAACTAAAATGAAAAAATAATTTCTTTGGTTATATTTCTGATATTAAATAACGATGCTCATTCAAGTTAACCATTTGATTTAATATTAATAATCAAAAGCTGGGGGAATATAAACCTACAGAAATACAATGGGGGGAGTTGTAGCTGTTTTTACGTTGTGTAACATAAGTGGAGTTGGTTATGTGTATCACTTTGTGTAGCAATACGTGAAAATAAAACCTCATATAAAGAAAAAGGCTTGAAACCCTAAGGGAATCAAGCCTTTCCAAACGTTTGGTGGAGCTGGGGGGAGTCGCCAACTTCTACCTAATTGTTTTAAATCAACGGTTTAACTGGATGGTAAATCCATATTTAGTACCTGAATCTAGCACCATTTTCAAGAGTCTACAATCCAAAACTACCAAATGATAGGCGTCAAACGACGCCTCTATGAAGTATTTCGATACCACCCCATTCAATAAAACTTTCGACGCCAGTTCAACTCCCTGTGTGGCAGGTTATGCAGGTTGATGGTTGTGAGTTTCACGAAAATCTTGCACTTAGATATGAAAGAGTAACGAGGAAAAGAAAAAAGTGTTTACCATTTTGTTTGTTGTGGTAATAAGCTGTTGATTTAAAAGGGGTTAAAGAATTAGTGGTACGTGATCTATCTCACGTTTCTGGTAAATTACCACCTTGAAAAATAGATATGCTTTTCCTTATCGAAATAAAGGGTTAAGAATTGAAAATGTGATATTTGTTTATTGTTTGTACAATACTCTGAGTATTTGACGCTTGCACATAAAACTTTGATACGTATTATTTCATCCCAAGAGACATAGGATGATTAAACATGATTAATAAAAACATAGATGAGTACCTTGATATTTTTGTGGCTCATAAAAATTTTCAAGGTGTAAATAAAAAGAGTGCAAATTCTTTAGAGGCTGCAATAAGAAATGCAATTAGATTGAGTAAGAAAAACTTTTTTCTTTGGAATGGTAAGGACTGCCGAGAAGTTTATTACGCGATCTATTCATTACCTAGAAATTTAACGAAAAATAAAATGTTCAATGGTTTAAATGGTAAAGAGTTATTAAAAAAAGCGGAGTTGCTTGGAGTGGATAGAATTAGTGTATCAACTGCTGAAAGATATGTTAGAAGCATTAGAAACTTTTCTGGGTGGTTGCACTCACAAGGTTTAATTAAGCATGATTATTTCAAAGAATTAAAACCTAAAAAAATTGACGTAAAGGATAATGCTCAACGAATGCCTTTTAGTGAGAAGCAGATTAAGAAAATTTTAAAAAGTGACATATTTGAAGATAATCATAACTACTTAAAATGGATCGTGTTAATCGCGATTGAGATGGGCATGAGACAGAATGAGATTTCTCAACTTTATCGAAGTAACATAGTAAAAAATGACGGTGTTTGGTGCATTGATGTGTCTCGTGATGGGAGTGACCAGAGACTAAAAAACAAAAATGCACCTAGAACAATTCCTATCCCGAAAACGCTGATTAAGCTAGGGTTCATTAAGTATGTTGAATCTTGCAATGAGCGCTTGTTTCCTGAGTTGAAATACTATGAATTGGATGGTTATTCAAGAAATGTTTCTAAATGGTTTTCAGGCTATAAAAAGCAATGGGACTTTGGTAAAGATAGAGACTTTCATTCATTTAGACATTATTTCATCGACAAAATGAAACAAGCTAAAGTTGAAGAATTTATTACTGCTGAACTTGTTGGGCATGGATATGAAAAAGAAACCTATGGTCGTTATGGGGGAAGTATGTCTGTAAAGACAGTCAAAAAAATAATGGATAAGCATTCATCTAAGTCAGTGAAAAAAATGGTCACTAGATACAGATTAAAAAAGCTAACCCAAATCCTCTCTCGATAAATATTTAAATTAACTTTTTTTGGGTGTAACTCCTATGGATTATTACACCCAAAATTTCATTGTAATATATTTAAAAACTTAATTACTTATAGTTAATCTAGGGGTTTAAATATTTGTATGGTTGTTTGTCTTCACTAACTAAAAAATGAGGTGTGCTATTAATATTTTTAAATTCCTTAAAGGTTCAATTTTTACTTCAGGCAGTAATTCGCTTGTTTTAAAATCAACGACTGTAATTCCATGTAAAAAAAATCCAGAGGAAAATGAAAATATCACACTCGATATTGAGTGTGAATATCAAGACGAAATGTTGAGATGTTATTCTCAAGAACAGAAAGAGCTATATGAATATGAAGAGATGAGTTATCTCAATAACCGCGGTATGTCTATGCCTGTTCAGGAGAGTTGTCAAAATTATAACCAAGGTTATATTGTTGAATGGCATGATCCTGAACCTATTACATTGAATAGATTCTCACCAATAGACTTTGATAAAACAATGGTTCCATCGAGTCTATGGAAATACATCCATGAATTTTCTAAATCGTTGAACAACTCGCCATTAGATTATTTGGCTGTTTCTTTGATTGTCGCTTTAGCTAGTTTAATTGGAGGTACTATGTCTATTGCTCCAAAGAAAAACGATAAAGGTTGGAAAGTTAAGCCCACTTTATGGGGGATGATTATTGGTGGACCATCTCGATATAAAACTCCGATGATGAATAGGGGGATGGAGCCCTTGTATTATGCCCAACAAAAAGTAATCAATGTAACAAACTTAAAAAATCAAAAAAAGCAAGATGCATTGAATGAAATTGTTGATAAAAAGGAAAGTGATCTAAAAATTCAGCTTAGTGAAGCTTTAGAAAAAAATGATTCAAAAACAGCAGAAACACTGCTCGAAGAGATTGCGTCACTTACTAGAACGAACATTACAAAAAGAGATGTAATCGTTAATGATGCGACACCTGAAGCACTTTTAATTAGACTTGCTGACAATCGCTTAGGCGTACTGCAATTTAGAGATGAGTTGTCGGGATTTTTTGCTTCGATGAATAAACAAGGACGAGAGCAAGAGCGAGCGTTGTTTCTCGAGGGATTTAATGCATCAGGTTCACCATACACACAAGAAAGAGTCGGCAGAGAGAAAGTAGTATTAGAAAGCGTACACTTAAATATTCTTGGTGCTATTCAACCTAAGGTTCTTTTACCTATTCTGCATGACCGGGAAAGCGGGCGTGTTGATGATGGTCTGTTTGAGAGATTTCAACTTGCAGTTTGGCCTGATGATGGTCTAACTGAATATACAGATTTCTCTGTATCGCCAGAGTCAAAAGATATTGTAAATGAGCTCTTTACTCGTGTGGCAAGGCTAGAGGAAGATGAGCATCATTGTTTCAATTTTGATTCAGAAGCACAGGAACTATGGGATAAATGGTCTAAAAACTTCTATTCGTCGGTGGGGAATCTTTCAAATGAGGAGCAATCAATTGAGATTAAATATCCCGCGATGGTAGCTAAGATTGCTCTTGTTCTTCAAGTTGCTATCAACGGAGAACAAGAACCTGATGCATCGTTAGTTGGAGAGTCGCTAATCGATCAAGAAGCCTTGAGAATGGCGTTTAAGTGGTTGAGATATCTAAGGACACACTCTCGTAAAATTCGTTCACTGACTCAAGGAGAGGGCGATGCAAGTGTAAGTTCCTTACTAGCCAACCTGTCTAAGTTTGGCGGATCATTTACAAAGCAACAGTTGAGTCAAAAATGCTGGAAAGGACTGACCAATCGGAATGATCGTGATAGAGCTCTACTGGAGTTAGAAAATAAGGGGTATATTAAGCTAGTTTCAGAGCCTCGAAAAATGTTTCTAGTTCATCCAGATTATTGTTAAGTAATAAAAGCAACCTGCAATACCTGCAAGATCTTAATACAGGTATTGCAGGTATTTATATTTAGTGAATTATTTTTCTATTAGATATTTTTTCAATGGCTTTAATGCTATCTTCTATTTTTACTATGTTAGGCAGGTCTGACTTATTTAACATTAAATAGGTTTTAGTTATACGATTAAACTGGCGATTTAGTTGTCGACTGTTTTTTTCATTATTGGCTATGAACCATTTATCTATTTGACTTTGTATCTTAATGATCATTTTTTCATTTTCTAAGTTTTTAGCATAGTGATACTTCCAAGTCTCAAGTTTTTTTGACTTATTCAGTTCAGATGGAGTGTAATCACGATAATTTAATCCAACATGTTTTAATACGGCGATGTTAAAAGCTGTCTTTAATACTTTGGTTGCTTTTTTCTGTTGAAGTTCCTTTAAGACTCTGGTGTTTCTCCCTGCTAGAACTTTCCCTACGATTAAATGGACATGATCACCACTCCCCATTTTGTTTTCTTGGTTTTGTCGATGTATGACAGCTCTAATGTTTTTTTTGAAATAGAATTCGTCTTCATTAGTTAAGTTACAAACTTGAAATAAAGATTTACAACAGCTTGTGATAATTTCTTTCCATTGCTCGTTTGTCGGAACAATACTTTTAGGTAAAGTTAAGCAATATTCCATGGCATATGATGACAGGTGACGACCCGCTTTATGCCCCATTTGTTGGCGCAATCGATATTGCTCACCGATAAGCGCTATATATTTAGATGTATGCTCATTCCCAATAACTGAAAATATTTCGGTTGTATTCGTATGATTTGGATGTTTTGTTGATGTGATATATCTTTCCCTGTAAGCGACACCTTTACTTCCATACTTCACAGGTTGAGTGATTACCGTCCAGTTTTTTATCATGATTTTATTTTAGTTATATTAACTATAAAAATGTAAGTCAAATCTATTTATTATTCCGGAGTTCAAGATAGGACAATAGCTTCGCTATTGTTCCATCTTGTTGGAGAAATATCCCCAAGCCCCTTGTGTAGGCACTGATAAATATCTATATTTAAAATAAACATTATGCTTTTTATCGATAAATTAAATTCAAGTTTTGATGAACTGAAGTTAGATGCAGCCAAGGAATTAGTAAATAGAGATCGCCGTTATAAAGATATATTATCAATAATTTCTCGGTACTGTGAAAATGTTAGTTTTATTAATGGACAAGACATAAAGGATAGAACAAATAAATATGAGTGGTTGTGTTCAGTGGTTGATATTCATTTGACAGCTACAATGTTAACAGATCAAATAGATGGGAATGATATCCCTATGGATTCGGAAATTATAAAAGAAGACAATGAGGCCAAAGCGAAGCAAATACTGGAAAGCATTGTTCTCTATTTGGTAGCAGCATCACCAAAGCCTGACTTGAGACGTTTTTAGGAGTATTCTCCACAAGAGCTGCCGCACTCCGTTTGGCGGCTCGTTTTATCTCTACATGCGAGCATATAGCAGAAAAATCGAGATAAGTTTGGCAGGGTAGGTTAATGACCTTACTAAATTAATAATCAATAACTTGCTTTAAGTATAGGTAATTTCGCCAAGCTATCTATATTAATAATTTAGTTTAGTCGGATCATTGCCTGTGCTGCAAACAGACTAAATGCCAAATGCAGCACAGATTTGACATCTAACCACTTTTCGAGCTTTGTACTTGGTTCAAAATATCAATTGCCAGCTCTTCATTTCGATCAAAACAAGTCAGCAAGGTTTCGGTATGCCGAGCAGCACAGATACCATGTAAAGCTGCTAACTCTTTAATATATCGATCATCAGAGGCCATTAATTCCCTAATTTCAAGACCTTTAGAGAACAGTCTTAACTCACTTGGAGGATTATCATGATTATAGTCAATACCATTGATATCGAGTACAGCTAAAGATTGCTCTATAACACGAGTATCAACACCGTTAAGAGCGGCAATATCAATAGTTACGGAATATGGTTCAATAGCTAAAAGCTGAGCTACTGCTTGTGTAGCATTCGCTCCCATTTTCAAGCTTTCAGTTACATCTCTGGTAAGTAAGCATTGAATTGTGACTTTTAATTGATGAAAATCCTCTATGTCAGCAAGCTTCTCGGATAATTGATGTAATTCCTCATGATTTGACAGCATCAATAACCTACCCGAAAGAAACTTTATTTTAGGGATATATCGTTTTCTTTCATATTCGTTAGTAGTAATTAGTAGTTCGAGATATTCATAGATTTTCTCTAGCATATCGAACTTACAAGCCATAGCTTGTGAGATTAAGGTTTTAATCGATATTTCTCTAATAACTTTTTCAGACCAGCTATATTTCTTGATCCAATCGGCCATCTTTTCAATTGCTGAGGACTCCTTTACAGCAACAGAATAATCCAATATTGGTATACGGATGGAGTTATCCTTAAAGGCTTGCATCAAGTCGTCTTTTTGATCAGCATTGGCAAATAAAAAACGTTTCAAATTAGCAATTAACTTCATCCAATTGAGACTTATAGATGAATTGAAATCATTAGCACCTGCAAGCCATTCACTGTTGCTAACCGAAAAATCTTTTGCCCCATCATGTAGCTCAAGCCCTAAATCCGAAAAATCACTTTCAAGTTTATCTCGCCAAGACTCCAATTCACTCTGGCTTCCCACAAAAATTACGTCATCTACATATCGACAATAACGCCCATTTGTAAGTGCGTACATTTTCTTATCAATATCATCTAAGAGTAAGTTTGCTATGACATGACTAAGCATCGGTCCAGTTAATATACTATCACCAGTAGTATTTTTAACGTTTAGATCGATGTGGTTTCTGAGGATTTTTTCCCCTAATAATTTATACTTAGAGTCAATTCCAGAACTATCACATTTATCATTCCAAACCTTTAAGACATCTTCAGATTTAATGCTTGGATAAAATTTCTTGATATCAGTATATAGAACAAAGCTATTTTCATTTTCCCAGCAAAGATTTTCAATAAACTTATGTCGCTCTTTGACCCCATTAAAATATGGTGAGAAGATACCAGACAAATCACTTTCTTCGGCATACCTATAGCTGAATACATAAGGCTGGGGATGAAACTCCTGATACGCTGATAACTTACTTATGAGAAATGCCTCACTCAGTGTTTCATTTGGTGCTGGTAAGTACACATCTCGATAGACATATTGTTTATCGTTGTAATCTTTATAGTGGAAGCTTTTCAAATAGCCATATTCAGTCCCTTCTAATGTAAGTTTACAACATACTTCCTCTAGCCAGAAATCACTATTAGTACTAGAATTATTCAGGTAATACCGGAGTCCTAAATAAGCGTAAATATCTCTTCGTCGGTACTGATTCAACGTTTTTAGTGCTATTACTGAAGTCATTAATTATTCCTAGGTAAGTCAAATCGATGAACTGACAATTGCACTCTAAACTCACCATCTATTAGAGAGTGCTTGCATATTGCAGTAGAGTTAAGCTGCTCAGTTTTTTGTTGATCAGACATTAAATAGCTAAGCTTGTCTGAAAACCAATCTCTTAGTTTTGAAAAGAAACTAGTTACTTTATTAGTTTGAGGTTCAATCCAAATTACGGCACTATTATCATCGGTACTATGCCTAAAAATTTCCTCTAATGGCACAGTTGCCTTTTTCCATCGACCGCTGTCAGAAGCTAAGAAACCACTGAAATTACAAACAACTAGCATTCTGCTTTGACAATTAACACTCTTAACCGTCATCTCTCTAATTAGATTAGTGGTACTTTGTTTATTTAGTATGTCCCAATGCACAAAAGAGCTTTCCACTATTTTTATGGCTTGCTCCGCAAGCATAGGGGCGATGAATTCAAGTTGTGTTTTATAGTAGTCCAGAGCAAATTGTGAGATCTCACCAGCAACAATCACGACCTCAAGCGGATGCCTTGGAAGTACATCTTTCTTACGTAATTCAGCGAAAGTGCAAAGTATAGAAATTGCAGCAGCACCACTACCACTTGGGATATCAGCAAGAAAAACTCGATTACCTGAAAATAATTTTGCATATGCGTTAGAAACTTCTGTCAATTCGTGTTTAGGATCCAACATCGATAAAATGACTCTGGCACATGAGCCATTGTAACGCCAAGCTAAATGCTTATTCGTGTCTTCTTGGCTAATTCCACCTATAAAGCCTTGTTCTGCTGGTGTTTTAGCCAGCTCTTCTAGCCCATTATTTGTTAGTAATTGCACCCAAGAACTGACTAGGTTATCTGGCAACTGCATTTCAGATTTAATTGAGCACCAAACTGTCTCTGGTAAGTCTTCCTGACTAATTAACCTTTTCAAATTACACACCTTATTTCTGAATTCTATCTATTATCACACACTTAATTGCATATTTCGCCTCAAAAAGTTTAATGGGTATTAGGGGGGCAGATACTGCTTTTTGCCAACTTGTGCAGTTGCAGATCCGAGTAGGAGGAAAAACTTAGCTGAGAGTCCATTTTTGCTCTGGAGTGAGAGTTACTGAGCAGCACTTCGCGATGCCCAGCAATAATTAAATGTATCGCGTACTCAGTAGCACAATCTTTTACTGAATAATCACTGCAACAAAAAAAGTAAAATAAGCTATTGGTTAATATTAATAATATTGATTGTTTGCTTGAGTTTTTTAAGGTTCATACCTTTACCGTATCGATCGTAAGTAATGTTGTTTTGAGAATGTCCTAATATTTCACCAGCAAGAACAGCAGATACTTCGGCATGTTTTAGTTGAGTTGCAACCGTGTGCCTAAATGAGTGAAAGTCATGCCCACGTTCAAATCCTAGCTTGCTTTTAAACCGTCCAAACCATTTGGAAGCGGCTGTACCAAAACCATCACGTTCTTGTTTAAGGGTAGGGAAGATTCGTTCATGTTGTACGCTGTTGATGAAGTCAATAAAGCCAAGTTCTAACAGTTTGTCATGAATCGGGATTAACCTGCGGCTACTGTTGTTTTTGAGCCGTTGTCCCTCAAGCTTATCGTCAATCTTAATGACCCATATACCCTCTTTGTTACATATATCTTGGCGATAGAGTTGACAGAGCTCGTTTAAACGTGCGCCAGTGTATAAGCCTAGAAGTGGCAGCCAGTAGTAATGAGGATGTTTATATTTCTTCTGGGTATGGATCTCTGTATTGAACAGTTTTTTAAGGTCAGCATGGCTGTAGGCGTTTTTGGCTTCGCTGTCCTTGCGAGTTTTCTTGAATCTCATCCCCTTAAATGGGTTGATGTCCGTCATTTCCATCTGCAAACACCATTCAAAAAAAGACGAGCATTTTTGAATGTAATCTTTGACGCTCTCAGTGCTTAGGGTGGGAAGTTTATGTTTTTTATTAGCTTCTATTAGCTGCTGACCTTTCATCCGATCAAATTTCTTATGTTTAGTTGCATTGACAGGATATTGGTTCAACAAGGAGCGAGCCTCTTCTGCTTGAAGTCGACGAATATCTTTTATGCCTTTAGCTCTGAGCAGCGTAAGTACGATATGACATTTCGCATAAGCCATACCAATTGTTTTTGGATTAACGAGATCTTGTTTGGAGTCTCTGTACTTTTCGAGACACTTGAAAGGGTCTAGTGATGTTGTTTTTGCTTTCGGAATTAAAAATGCAGGTGATGCAGGTTTCTCAGGTGCGTGAAATTCTGTTTTAGAGGCAGATAGGGGCGTATTGTTCTGAATCGAAATACGTATTTCTAGTTCTATCTGTAATGCTTTAACTAATGCAATTTGTCTGTCGGATGTACGAAGAGAGCGTTTGATTTCGTATTTACTGTCGAAAAGGTGTCGATGGCGTAGGGGAATTTGATATCTGAATAGCCAGTTACCAGTTTTTGATATTTTTAGACCGCGCATATTTTAGTACCTAGTTTTAGTACCAAACAGTCAAAAAGCTAACTAAAAAACATAAAAAAAGCGGTAAATCAGTGATTTACCGCTTTTTCCAAACGTTTGGTGGAGCTGGGGGGATTTGAACCCCCGTCCGAGAACCGTTCACCGTTGGCGCTACATGTTTAGTCGATCTTTAATTTCACCGTAAAACTGCGAACCGACACGCTATCTTATGGCTAACCTGAATTATAATTCGAACTTCATCTCTCAGGTGGGAGAATCCATTCTAGTTCGTTTGGGTTTGATCCCCTGTTATTCCCCGTCTTACAAACGGAAGCTAGGGCAGGAGAGCTCTGAGCAGGTTATTAAGCTGCTAGTGCGTAGTTTTCGTCGTTTGCGACTATTTTTTTGCGGCTTTTTACGTGGCCAACCGCCCCACGACATGCTCCTCGGGTTTCAAAATTCCCGTCGAATCCTGAATCAGCCCCAAAGTTGTTACCAGATGATACTAACAGAAAAACAGCGTCTGTCTAGCTAGTATCCATCTAACTGGTTGAAATTAACGCAAACTACTCTTCATAATTCGTGCTTTATCTCTGTTCCAGTCTTTTTCTTTTGAATCTGTACGTTTATCGTGCAGTTTCTTACCTTTTGCTACGCCAACCTTAATCTTCGCCCAAGAGCGAACCCAGTACATTGTTGTTGCAACAAGAGTCATACCCTCACGGTTTACACGACCGATGAGGTTATCAATTTCTTTACGGCTCATTAGCAATTTACGAATACGAGTTGGATTCGCTACAACATGAGTCGATGCTGCTTGCAGTGGTGTGATGTTCATACCACTAATGAAAATTTCGCCGTCGCGAACATAAACATAGCTTTCCGCGATATTAACTTTACCAGAACGAAGAGATTTAACTTCCCAGCCTTGGAGTTCAACCCCTGCTTCGATTTCATCTTCAATGAAATATTCGTGGCGAGCTTGCTTGTTCATAGCAATGGTATTACTGCCCGCTTTATCTTTTGATTTTTTCTTTGCCATAATGCCCACATTATACTGATAGAGAAGTGGTTTGACTATATATACTCAAGCTAATTCAAGATGGTATGATGCTTACCTCTATAATGTAAAGGATAATTTATGCCTCAGGTTAGCCGATCTGCATTAGTGCCGTTTAGCGCAAAGCAGATGTACGATTTAGTCAATGATGTTGCCTCATACCCTCAATTTCTACCAGGGTGCTCTGGCTCACAGATCATCGAGCAAACTAAAGGCTCAATGATCGCATCTGTTGATGTTGCTAAAGCAGGTATAAAAAAAACATTTACGACAAAGAATACATTAGTTGACTCTGAAGTCATTGGTATGAATTTAGTCGATGGTCCTTTCAAATCACTTACTGGTGGTTGGCATTTTATTGCACTCGATGAAACGGCTTGTAAAGTAGAATTAAAGCTCGAATTTGAATTTTCAAATGCCTTGGTAGCAATGGCGTTTGGTAAGGTATTTCAAGAGCTAACGAACAATATGGTGAATTCATTTACCCAAAGAGCGAAGCAGGTTTATGTCAGTAATTAATGAGATGATCCACGTTGAAGTGGTCTATGCGCTGCCTACAGAGCAAGTGGTTTTTAAACTTGCTGTAAAAGCAGACCAAACAGTAGAAGAGATCATTAGGCAATCTGGTGTGTTAGAGCGCTATTCTGATATCGACCTTACCGTGAATAAGGTCGGTGTATTTAGTCGAAATATAAAGTTGGATGCGACAATTAGAGATAAAGATCGTATTGAAATTTATCGTCCTTTATTAGCTGATCCAAAAGAGATTCGTCGAAAAAGAGCAGAACAAGCGAAAAAAGAAGCAAGAAAGAAATAGTGAAAACTGCTTTCTAAAGTGAATAAAAAACCGGAGTTCGTTTTACGAACTCCGGTTTTTTTGTATTTAGTGCTTCTTTAAAGAAAATTAAATCTTCTCGTAGAAACTATCACTCATAGGAAACACACCATCAATACTGGTTAAATTTCCATTGTTATCAAAGTGAACAATAAGATCTTTTTGTACTGAATCTTCATGGCCATGAGTAAATAGGTAAATATAGTACCAAGTATTTGGGTAGCCTGATTCAACAAGCATTGGAGAACCCATAACAAACTGTACTTGTTGTTTTGTCATTCCAAATCGCAGTTTATCGACGGCTTCCTGTTCGACGTAATTACCTTGGGTAATATCGATTCGATATACCAATGGTTCTAATAGCGAGCAACCACCCAGAAGTCCAACAGCAAGGGGTAGAGCAATGATCCATTTTTTGAATTGCATAGTTCGTACAGCTTAGCCTTTAAAATAATGATTAGATGATAAACAAGCTGACCTAATAAGTAAAAAGGTTAAGCGTGTTCTGATGTGTTTTGACCCTAAATTTTGAATCTAGTTGCATTCTATTGTGAGTTTTCAGAGGAAAATGGAAATAAAAAAGCCAATATCATGAGTTTGATATTGGCTTTTATTGGTTTATATCACTATAAGTCGGTGCGGTTAAGCGGCATTTAGCAACTCTTTTGCATTCGCTAATGTGTGGTCTGTAATTTGCGTACCACCTAGCAAACGAGCTAACTCTTCGATGCGTTCTTCTGTGCTTAATGCTCGCATTTGAGTTTCTGTCTTACCTGAATTGGTGTGCTTAGCAACAAATAATTGGTTATGCCCACAACCCGCAACTTGCGGTAAGTGAGTAACACAAAGTACTTGGGTTGATTCGCCAAGTGTTCGCAACATTTTACCAACTACTGCTGCGGTTGGTCCGCTAATACCTACATCAACTTCATCGAAAATCAAACTTGGCGTATCGACTTTTTGAGCAGTGATAACTTGAATTGCTAAAGAGATACGAGATAACTCACCACCAGAGGCTACTTTTGCAATAGGGTGCAAAGGTTGACCTGGGTTTGTTGAAACTTTAAAGCATAAAGTATCTATACCAAGCGGTGATATTTTAGTCACACCATCGCTTTCTATTTGGATATCAAATACCGCTTTTTCCATGCTTAGCGTTTGCATACTTTCGGTGATTTTGTTGTTTAATTCTTTTGCATAGCGTTGACGACTTTTGGTGAGTTTATGTGCCGCTTCTAAAAAGTGCAGTTTTAGTTCTTCGACTTCTTGCTCTCGTTGCTCACGTTTTTCATCTGAGCAATCAAGACGATCGTATTCTGCTAATAATTGTTGATGGTGTTCATACAACTCTTCGGCAAGTACGTGATGTTTTTTAGCCATAGACATTACTCGGCTAAAACGTTCTTCAACAAATGCGATTTGCTCAGGGTCAACATCGATACAATCTAAATAATTTTTTAATTCATGATTGGCTTCTTCAACTTGTATCATAGCTTCATTAAGCATCTCTGATAATGGTGCTAGTTGAGGGTCTAATTGACCAAGTTGTTGAATATGATTGTTCGCATATTGCAGCAATTGAAGTGCATTTACTTCGTCATTTTCATATAAGACAGACACCGCTTGTTGGCAGTAATCTACTAACTCACCAGAATTAGAAAGACGTTTATGATCTTCTTCTAGTTGTACGAATTCTTCTTCGCCTAAAGCCAGCTCGTTTAATTCTTTTATTTGATATTCAATTAATTGCTTTTGAGCTTCATTTTGTTGACTGTTCTTGATGAATTGCTTTAGGGAATTATCTGCTTGACGCCACGCTTGGTAACGGCTGCGTGTTTTATTTAGTAAAGAAACATGCCCCGCATACTGATCTAACATATTCAATTGATAGTCTGGTTTCATTAATTCATGATGAGCATGTTGCCCGTGAATATTAATCAGTAGGTGACCTAGTGTTTTTAGTTGTGCAGCAGGAACAGGACTACCATTGATAAAGCCGCGAGAGCGACCTTCTTTAGTGATTACACGGCGTAAAATACACTCATTACCATCATAGAGTTCATTGTCTTCTAACCATCGTTTAGCATTTAGGTTATTTTCTAATGTGAAGAGTACGGTGATCTCTGCTTTCTCTTCTCCTTGGCGAACCATAGAAGCTTCGGCGCGATCGCCTAAACATAAACCAAGTGCATCAATAGCAATAGATTTACCTGCACCAGTCTCACCAGTAATAGTGGTCATGCCTTTGGTTAAATCAAGCTCTAATGATTTTACAATTGCGAAATGAGTAATTTTGATATGTGCCAACATAAGCCATTCTCTGTGAAATTTAAACACTAAAAACACTGTATAAAGAAACAGTATATACTGTTTCTTTATACAGTAAAGTTTAAATTAACTTTTTGTGAGTGGCTTATCTTTATCTGTATTTAGAGATTAGAAGAGTTTACTTGACCAACCAAGTTTATTTCTAAGTACATGATAGTAGCTATAATCTTTAGGGTGAATAAGCTTTAGCTTGCTTGGGCTTTGGAAAATATGAACTTCATCTCCAGGACTAACCGGTAAAGATACTTGTCCATCACAACTCACTTCTAATGAACTACGATTTTCTGGTGAGATGAATAATTTAATGTGACGCTTACCTTCAACAACCAATGGTCGGCTTGAAAGAGTATGCGGAAACATTGGGACTATTGAGATTGCATTTAGGTTTGGTGACAGAATGGGACCGCCACCAGAAAGAGAATAAGCGGTAGATCCTGTTGGCGTTGAGATGATTAAACCATCTGAACGTTGTGAGAAAGCAAAACTTTCATCAATATAGACCTCAAACTCTATCATATGAGCGACTTGGCCGGGGTGAAGAACGACTTCATTAAATGCCGTATTATGGCTTTTCACTTGTCCATGGCGGTGAACCTCAGCTTCAAGTAAAAAGCGTTCCTCTTTAACGAATTCACCATTTAATACAGCCTGTAGTGGCTCTTCAAAATTATCAGGATCAAGGTCGGTTAGAAAGCCAAGATTACCTCTGTTAACACCAATTACAGAGATATCGAAACGGGATAGAACACGAGCTGCACCTAGCATATTGCCATCACCACCGACAACAATAGCAAGGTCGGCTTGTTCGCCTAATTTTAATAGGTGATTAAAGTGTTCATCAGGAATATCAGGTAGAGCTTCACGTAAACGGCTATCGATTAATACAGGGTAATTTAATCCAGTAAGCCAATTATAGAGAGCTAAATGTGTTTTTACTGCACTTGGGTCTCTTGGTTTACCAATGATTGCGATAACGTTAAAGGCTGTTTTCATATCCATCATCCGTCATGAAATGGGCAACAAATGTTACAATTAGTACTATTATGCTTGAATCGCTTTATTTAGTCCCCATAATAATGACAAAGTTTTAATTTGCTTATAGAGCGATGCCTTGGTTTGTATTAAGATCGCTTTATATAGCTAATCATTAGCATTCTGGAGAAGCAGTAATGAACAACGAAGAAAACAAAGTTAACGAAGAAGCAGTAGTAGAAGATCACATTGAAGCCGTTGGTACAGAGGCTGATGTAGAGTGGAATGAATCTTCAGAAGATAACCAAGAAGCAAAAATCGCGGAACTAGAAGCGGCATTACTTGCAAGCCAAGCACAGCTTAAAGACCAACAAGATGCGGTTTTACGAGCTAAAGCAGAAGAGCAAAACGTTCGTCGTCGTGCTGAAGGCGATATTGATAAAGCGCGTAAATACGCGTTGAAAAAATTTGCAGGTGAACTGCTTCCTGTTATCGATAATCTAGAGCGTGCTCTTGAGAATGGCGATAAAGAAAATGAAGCGGCAAAAGCGTTGCTTGAAGGTGTTGAGCTAACACTACAAACGTTTATTTCAACGGTTGAAAAGTTTGGTCTAACCGTAATTAATCCAGTTGGTGAAGCATTTAACCCTGAACTTCATCAAGCGATTGGCATGCAAGCAAGTCCAGACCATGAATCAAATACGGTAATGATTGTAATGCAAAAAGGCTACTCATTAAATGAGCAAGTACTTCGCCCTGCAATGGTTATGGTTGCTCAATAATTAATTGTTTTAAATAGATTAAATGTTTAATAAGTAGGCAGTGTCAGGAATGATACTGCCTTTTTTTGTCTTTATTTTAAGATCGTGTGTCTTTGTTTTTGGAATCGCTCTCAGAAATAAGGAATAAGCATCAAAACTTTATATTTTTCTTTTGTTTATCAGTGTTCTTTGTTTTGTTTTTTACTAAATTTTAATCATCATGGAACGATACAAGTTTAAATATATGGAAAAAAATATGAAGTTTAGAACACTACTTTTAAGTGCATTTTGTTTATATACGCCGTTGAGCTTTGCTGAGCATGTTGTAGCATCTGAGACTTATTCATCAATGGCTTTATCAAACGATGCTAAATTATATAATGCACCAGAGACTTCAGCTTGGGCGCGTGGAGCGACCCTTGTGCAAGGGATCCCTCGTGGGGACGCAGCTCCCTCTTATTGGGCTGATGAAATCATTGATAAAAGTATAACAACCTCAGAGGCATGGACAGGAATGACCCAATGGTTCACTGTATTTGAGGCGCAGAAAAACACAGCAACAAATGTTCGAGTTGTTATTGGTGATGCTGATATGTGGCTACTTCAATCAACTGATGGAACCATGAATCCGCTAACCGCAGAATGGGTTAATGCTACTGAAAATAGGACATCAATGTCTTGGGCTGCCTATTATTCTCACAACATTATTAAATATATTGAAGATGTACCATATCGTCGCTCGAATGATGGGCTTAAAGAATATGCCCTGCACCCAGATCATTATCCATTGCATGGGGGAACAAGTAAGGTTGCCATTGATGGTGAGAATGTTCTTGCTGCGTTTGTACGAATGAAAGCATGGTTGGTTCCAGATAAACCGCAAGGAAAGCAAGATATAAGCACTGCGAAAGTGTTAATCAGCACTGGAGCTGATTATTATCCAACAGTGAATACGTCGGTTTCTCATGGTGACTTATCTAATGCCAATTATTTACCGGGAGCTGGTGGTAGTCGCTTTCAATATTTAACAACTACACCGACGTGGTATTACATGGGAACTGTCGCTGATGAGGGGTTATTGATTGTTGATGATAATAGTCCATATATTAAATCGGGCGGAAAAACCTATTTAACCAAAGAAGAGTGGCAGCAAAACCCGCCGCCAATTGATTTTGATGTGATGAATTGTCAAGATTCTTACTAAGTCGATATGGCGAAAGAATATTCTGAACGATAAGCCTGGCATGATTGTTAGGCTTTTTTTTGTTCGGATGAAAATAAAATTGATTTTTTTTTATTGTTTCCCTTGAATTGTCATTTCACGCCCTTATTAATTAGTCATAGAATGAATTATGGGATTAAGTCCCAGTCCTTATCCAAGTTGTTTTGGGTGAGTTTAAATAGATAAATTGGAGATAACCTGATGGGTAAGATCATTGGTATTGACTTAGGTACAACTAACTCTTGTGTTGCTGTTTTAGATGGCGATACGCCACGTATTTTAGAGAATGCAGAGGGTGAACGTACAACGGCATCGGTAATTGCATACACAGATGGCGAAACTCTTGTAGGTCAGCCAGCTAAGCGTCAAGCGATTACTAACCCACAAAATACATTATTTGCGATTAAGCGTCTGATCGGTCGTCGTTTTGAAGACGAAGAAGTTCAACGTGACATCGAAATCATGCCGTACAAAATCGTTAAAGCTGACAATGGTGATGCTTGGGTTGAAGCGCAAGGCCAAAAAATGGCTGCTCCTCAAGTTTCTGCTGAAATTCTTAAGAAAATGAAGAAAACAGCGGAAGATTTCCTAGGCGAAGAAGTTACGGGCGCAGTAGTTACTGTTCCTGCTTACTTTAACGATGCTCAACGTCAAGCAACTAAAGATGCTGGTCGTATTGCTGGTCTTGATGTTAAACGTATCATCAATGAACCAACAGCAGCAGCACTAGCTTACGGTCTAGACAAAAAAGGCGGCGATCGCACTATCGCTGTATACGACCTTGGTGGTGGTACGTTCGATATCTCTATCATTGAAATTGACAACGTTGATGGCGAGCAAACTTTCGAAGTTCTTGCAACAAACGGCGATACTCACCTAGGTGGTGAAGATTTTGATAACCGTATGATCAACTTCCTAGTAGATGAGTTTAAGAAAGAGCAAGGCATCGACCTTAAAACTGATCCTCTAGCAATGCAACGTGTTAAAGAAGCAGCAGAAAAAGCGAAGATTGAATTATCTTCAGCTCAACAAACTGACGTAAACCTTCCTTACGTTACTGCTGATGCGACTGGTCCTAAGCACATGAACGTTAAAGTAACGCGTGCAAAACTAGAATCTCTAGTTGAAGACCTAGTAGTTCGTACGCTTGAACCACTAAAAGTTGCTCTAGCTGATGCTGATTTATCAGTAAGCGAAATCACTGACGTAATCCTAGTCGGTGGTCAAACACGTATGCCTATGGTTCAAGCTAAAGTTGCTGATTTCTTCGGCAAAGAAGCTCGCCGTGACGTAAACCCTGATGAAGCAGTAGCAATGGGTGCTGCAGTTCAAGGTGGCGTACTAGCTGGTGACGTTAAAGATGTACTTCTTCTAGATGTTACTCCTCTGTCTTTCGGTATCGAAACGATGGGCGGTGTAATGACTAAGCTAATCGAGAAGAACACAACGATCCCAACTAAAGCAGACCAAACGTTCTCAACTGCTGAAGATAACCAAAGTGCGGTAACAATCCACGTACTTCAAGGTGAGCGTAAGCAAGCAACATACAATAAATCTCTAGGTCAATTTAACCTAGAAGGTATCCAAGCAGCACCACGTGGCATGCCACAAATCGAAGTAACATTCGATCTAGATGCTGATGGTATCCTAAACGTATCTGCTAAAGACAAATCGACTGGTAAAGAGCAGAAGATCACAATCCAAGCTTCTGGTGGTCTAACAGACGAAGAAATCGAAGCAATGGTACAAGAAGCTGAAGCTAACAAAGACGCGGACAAAAAGTTCGAAGAGCTAGTAACAGCACGTAACCAAGCGGATCAAATGATCCACGGTACGAAGAAACAAATCGAAGAAGCAGGCGATGCCCTTCCAGCTGACGAGAAAGAAAAAATCGAAGCAGCAATCAAAGCACTAGAAGACGTTAAGTCAGGCGATGATAAAGAAGCAATCGATGCGAAAACTCAAGAGCTAATGCAAGCAGCACAAAAGCTAATGGAAATCGCTCAACAGAAAGCTCAAGCACAACAAGGTGCTGAAGCGGGTGAGCAACCTAAGCAAGAAGATGATGTAGTAGACGCTGAGTTCGAAGAAGTAAAAGACAAGTAATTTCTTGTCGCTAGAAGGGTTAATTCCTGCGTTAAAAGTACTCATTTGCGTTCGCGCTTTTGTTTGCTAAGAAATGGCGTGCTTTCTCCTTGGACTTAACACTTCTAGCTTAAAGAAATCATTGCCTTAGTCATTTAAGAAAAGAGCAAAAGCCTTATATCTTGAATGCTTCGAATGAAAAAATATATTGCGGGCGTTGGAGTTTTCTCTACCGCCCGCAAATTTGTAATTAGGTCAATCTAGATAATCACTTTCGGTTTGTGCTGATCCTAATTATCTAGATTGAACTCATACTGATGGTGTCACTGCCGGCAGTATCAAAAGAATTGGTGACCAAAGCATGTCTAAACGTGATTTTTATGAAGTATTGGGCGTAAGCCGTGATGCTTCAGAGCGTGATATTAAGAAAGCCTATAAACGTCTAGCGATGAAATTCCACCCTGACCGTAATCAGGGCGATGAAACAGCGCCAGAAAAGTTTAAAGAAGTAAAAGTAGCGTATGAGATCTTAACGGATGCTCAAAAACGTTCAGCTTATGATCAATACGGTCATGCAGCCTTTGAACAAGGTGGCATGGGCGGTGGCGGCTTCGGTGGCGGTCAAGGTGACTTTGGCGATATCTTTGGCGATGTGTTTGGTGACATCTTTGGTGGCGGTCGTCGTGGCGGTGGTCAACAACGTGCACAACGCGGTTCAGATTTACGTTACAACATGGAACTTACGCTAGAAGAAGCGGTTCGTGGTTGTGATAAAGAGATTGAAGTACCAACATTAGTGTCTTGTGATCCATGTGAAGGTACTGGCGCTAAGAAAGGCACTTCTTCATCAACGTGTAGCACTTGTCATGGTCATGGCCAAGTTCAAATGCGTCAAGGTTTCTTTGCGGTACAGCAGGCTTGTCCTACTTGTCATGGTAAAGGCAAGATCATTAAAGACCCATGTAACTCTTGTCATGGTGAAGGTCGCGTTCAAAAAACGAAAACACTTAATGTTAAGATCCCATCAGGTGTTGATACTGGCGATCGCATTCGTTTATCTGGCGAAGGTGAAGCGGGAGAGCACGGCGCTCCAGCAGGCGATCTATACGTACAAGTGCACGTAAAAGAGCACAATATCTTTGAGCGTGACGGCAACAACTTATACTGTGAAGTGCCAGTAAGCTTTACGATGGCGGCATTAGGTGGCGAAGTTGAAGTCCCTACTCTTGATGGCCGTGTAAGCCTAAAAGTACCTCTAGAAACGCAAACAGGCCGTATGTTCCGTATGCGTGGTAAAGGTGTGAAAGGCGTTCGTACGCACAGTACAGGTGACTTAATCGTTAAACTGATTGTTGAGACTCCAGTTAAACTGACTAAGCGTCAAAAAGAGCTGCTTCAAGAATTCCAAGAATCTTTTGATGGGAAAGATGCGAAAAAGCACAATCCGAAATCTGAAGGTTTCTTATCAGGTGTTAAAAACTTCTTTGATGATTTAACTAAATAAGTTTATTGCTCAACGAATAAATTGAAACCTAATGATATTCATTTTGTATCATTAGGTTTTTTTTATGCCCAAAACAAATGATAAAGCACGGTTTATTTACACCTTTTTGACCGTTACTTATACTTCTCGTTTATTATGTAACCAATTATGTTTTTAGTTTCTTAATAGATGAGAGAGTCGACATGGTGTTATTTAAACGGACATTATTACTGTTTATTGTTTTACTGCTTAGTTTTACTACTGCCAATGCAGAAATAATGCAAGGTGGAAAAACAGTACCAAGCTTCAAGCAGGATGCGGCGTCTATTCGTCATACTTATGAAACCCAACTCTATACTTTATCGGCATTTAAAGCTGGCCACTATGGTTTACGAATGTATCGTCAAACGATGGACCCTAAATATTCAGCGGCGGTTTGGTCTGATATGGCGCGAGTGGCAAGTCGACTTAATCAATTATCTTCGGAAGTTCATACGCCCGAACAAATAGATATCTATTCTCAAAAGCGATTAAGTAGCTATGTTGATGACACTGACATTCGTAGTACTTTACGTTACCAAGCGACAAAAAAAATGCCTGAGTATTTCTATCTTGGTGTGGATTTACTTGGCTCAATGGCTCGTGCTAATGAATATGGTTTAAAGCATCGTAACGATAAACAGTTGCGAGAAATTATCCGTCGTTATGATTTTAAAAAATACGCGACTGATGAAGCGATGATTAAAGCGTGGGCAGCTCAGCTAGCGAACCAAGTTTATTGGTTACGTCAATTAGGTGAGCAGGATGTGGTTGATGAGTTTGTTGAAGCATTCAAATTAGCCTACCCAGATAATAAAGATGCAGCGCTTTCTAAGCAGCAGTATGGCAATAAAATCTATGGTTTAACGCATATTTTATTAGCCGACTCTCAATATTATCAATACCCCCTAAAAGAGTCTGATCATCAATGGATATACGATTATCTGCGTAATAACATCGATACTATCTTAAAGAGAACAAAAGAAGACATTATTTCAGAAGTAGGAATTACGTTCTTATTAGCAGGGTTAGAGGATGACCCTGTAGTCTATAAAACACAAAAACACATTCAAAACGCGATTAACCGTGAGAAGAGCATGGTGCCATCAACATCAAACAGCACGGATTTAACTGATGGTGAGCACCGTAATGTACTAGCGATTATGCTACTTGATTGGCAAACGCCACATGCCGCACCTACGATTCAAAATGAACCCAAAGCATTTATAAGTAAGCCGTATGGTTTAGTGGGAAAATAAACTAACGTCTTTGTATTGTTAGTCATTTGCACTATAAATAAAAAATGCCCGGTGATGATATCACTGGGCATTTTTATTGAATCAGATAAGAGTATTTAGTTTACGCTAGGCCTTGAAGCTTAACGAATTTCTCTAGTAACTCTTCATCTGTTTCTATGTTGTTTGGATCTGAAACTACACAGTTGTTGATTGGACAAACAGACTGGCAAGTAGGGATATCGTAATGCCCCTTACATTCAGTGCATAGGTCTGGATTAATCTCGTAGATATTGTCACCCATGCTGATTGCTTCGTTTGGGCACTCAGGCTCGCACATATCACAATTGATGCATTTCTTATTGATCAATAACGCCATTACTTACTTGCCGTGTGGGTTACGAGTATCTTCACCCGTGTGTAAGTTACGCATTAGAAGACCGTATTCTAAATCAACGTTTGCAGGTACTGGGATGAATACAAAGTGGCCGTTGCCTTTTGCTGCATCTACCGCTTCGCTCTTACGGTTTTCCATTACTTCTAGCGTTAGTGTTAAGTTACCTTGTGGAGTCATGATCTCAACCGAATCACCCACTAGGAATTTATTTTTAACATCAACTTCCGCTAAATCACCACGGCGTTTACCTGTAAACTCACCAACAAATTGTTGAGAATCTGAGATAGAGTAACCGTAATCGTAGTTTTGGTATGTGTCATGTGTATGACGACGTAAGAAACCTTCTGTGTAACCACGGTGAGCTAGGCTTTCTAGCGTACCCATTAGGCTTTCATCGAATGGTTTACCTGCAACGGCATCATCAATCGCTTTACGATAAACTTGAGCAGTACGAGCACAGTAGTAGAAAGACTTAGTACGACCTTCGATTTTAAGAGAGTGTACACCCATCTTAGTTAGGCGCTCTACGTGTTGGATAGCACGAAGATCTTTAGAGTTCATGATGTAAGTGCCATGCTCGTCTTCAAATGCTGCCATTTTTTCTTCAGGGCGGTGTGCTTCAGAAAGAAGAACTACTTCATCAGTTGGTTTGCCTAAACCTAGTGTGTTGTCTGGACGCTCGTCCTGAACTTCTACATCTTGGATCTCAACACCGGTTGGATTCGCTTCAACGATCTGACCGTTTTCGTCTTCTTTAGCTTCTTCAGCTTTGTATTCCCAACGACATGCATTAGTACATGTACCTTGGTTCGGATCACGCTTGTTCATGTAGCCAGAAAGTAAGCAGCGACCAGAGTACGCCATGCATAATGCACCGTGTACAAAAATTTCTAGTTCTGTATCAGGACAGTGTTCACGGATCTCTTCAATTTCTTCTAGTGATAATTCACGAGATAGGATCACACGCTCAACACCTTGAGTAGACCAGAATTTCACTGTAGCCCAGTTAACAGCGTTAGCTTGAACTGACAGGTGAATAACTACTTCAGGGAATGCTTCACGAACCATCATGATTAAACCAGGATCTGACATGATTAATGCATCAGGTCCCATCGCAACGATTGGCTCTAAGTCACGAATGAAGGTTTTTAACTTTGAGTTATGTGGTTGGATATTACATACCACATACAGTTTTTTACCTTGCGCGTGCGCTTCGTTAATGCCGATTTCTAGGTTTTCATGATTGAATTCGTTGTTACGAACACGAAGGCTGTAACGTGGTTGGCCTGCATAAACGGCATCTGCACCGTAGGCAAACGCATAACGCATATTTTTAAGGCTGCCCGCAGGCGAAAGTAGTTCTGGTTTAAACATCATTGCTTCCCAATTTTATATTCTGATCTCAGGTCAGGTCATATCACATGGATATGAAGGAGGCCGGATTTTACATGGAAAGTGAGGGAAGTGCTAGGGTATAAAGAAAGGTTTCAGATCGCTTCGCTTTCAGGTTGAAAAAGCAGTAAAGAAAATAGAGGATTAAGAGCTTAGATCGCAGCCTTAATAAACTTCAGATATGTTCGCTGAAAGTAAAGAATCAAAGATGATTTTTTGGTCTGAGAGATTGCCGCAAGCACCTCTGAACTCTTCAAGGAGCTTGCGACCGATCTGAGTCCTGCTTTTACTCTTTCTCTTCAATGCCACCAAGTGCTTTGAAAAGATCAGGTAGTAGAGCATCAAGCTCTGAACTCATTAGAGAAAAATCAGCATCAAAACGTGCTGCTTTATCTTCAAAACCAATATCTTCGTTTTGGTCTTTAATTTCATCGCTGAATTTTAGGCGTTTTAGAGATAGGTCATCCGCAAGGATAAACTCTAAACGGTCTTGCCAAGTTAGGGCTAATTTAGTCACAACTTTGTTCGCATCAATATGAGCGTGGATCTCATCACACACTAATTCTTGTTGCTTACAACGAATCACGCCGCCATCTTCTAAAATAGCTTTTAGTTCTGCTTCTTCACCCATCTCAAAACCTTGAGGACAAGTGCCAGTTTTAACCCACTCAGTTAATGCATTTTCAATTGGTTGAGTTGAGGTAAGAGGAACAACAGGTAAGCTGCCGATAGATTTACGAAGTAACGCTAATACGTCTTCTGCTTTTTTGTAGCTGCCAGCATCAACAATAATAAAACCTGATTCAGGCAAGATTAATGCGTAAGTTTGTTGGTGTTTGCTGAAAGCGCGAGGAAGAAGATCAATCACTATGTCATCTTTGATAGAGTCTTTCTCTTTTTTCTTAAGAGGGCGACCCTGTTCAATTTCCATCGCATCAATTTTTGCGTTCATTGACTCTTTAATCACAGACGCTGGCAACATTTTTTCTTCTTTCTTAGCACAGATAAGAATATTTTTGCTTGCTACGTGAGTCAGCATATCACCATGACGGCCCATTGCAGTTACCCAGCCAAACTTTTGCATATCTTGGCTACCACAAGGTGTGAAACGGAAATCGTTCAGTTGTTTTTCAAGTTGCTCAGGATTGAGATCCACTTCTTTAGTAAAACGATAAATTAAACAATTTTTAAACCACATCATGCTGCTGAATTCCTGTCTTTTGTAAGTGCGCTTATGATAGGAGATTTTGATTCATTATGCTTGTAGAGTTTTCGGGATTTTGGGGAAATGCCCATAAGGTTGAAAATCGAATGATGAATTTATGAACTTTTCTTTTCAATAGTCACAAAAGTGTCATAATTACCTTTAATAATAGCGTTATAAATTTTGTTGGCTAATTTAGGTAAAAAAGAATGTCTAGAAGGATCCTTGTCGTAGAAGATGAAGCACCAATCCGTGAGATGCTATGTTTTGTATTAGAGCAGAAAGGATATGAACCAATAGAAGCAGAAGATTATGACACTGCACTTGGTTTACTCTGCGAACCTTACCCTGATTTAATTTTGTTGGATTGGATGTTGCCAGGTGGCTCAGGCATCAATTTGATCAAGCACCTTAAGCGTGATGAGTTCACGAAAAAAATTCCAGTTGTAATGCTAACCGCTCGTGGTGAAGAAGAAGATAAAGTCCGTGGCCTTGAAGTAGGCGCAGATGATTACATTACAAAACCATTTTCACCAAAAGAATTAATGGCGCGCTTGAAAGCGGTTATCCGTCGAGTTTCTCCAACATCAGTTGAAGAGCTGATAGATGTTCAAGGCTTAAAATTAGATCCGGTTTCACATCGCGTAACAGCGAACAATAAAGCATTAGATATGGGGCCAACTGAGTTTAAAATGCTGCATTTTTTTATGACGCATCAAGAACGCGTGTATAGCCGTGAACAATTATTAAATAATGTATGGGGCACGAATGTGTATGTAGAAGATCGCACTGTTGATGTTCATATTCGTCGTCTTCGTAAAGCATTAGAACTTGAAGGTCATGACCGCCTAGTTCAAACGGTTCGTGGGGCGGGTTACCGTTTCTCTGTCCAAGCATCGTAATTAATAATCAATAAAAGCACAAAAAGGTAAGATACATGGTTGAACGTCTTTCTTGGAAAAAGTTAGTCGGTGAATTGGCTTTTTTCTACATACCTTGGATCATTGTAGGGTATTTGTTTGATGCTATATGGCCATTGTTGTTTCTTGCCTCGTTTATTTTATTAATCTGGCATTTGCATAACCAGATTAAAATGTCTCGCTGGCTACATGAAGGGCGTAAAGCAACGCCTCCCTCAGCCTCAGGCAGTTGGGAACCGATTTTTGATGAAACGTATCGCTTACAGAAAAGACATAAAAAGCGTCGCAAAGAGTTATCCGCATTAATTCGTCGTTTTAGGCAAGGTGCCGAGGCTCTGCCTGATGCCGTGGTAGTTTTTCGTCATGAAGGAAATATCGTTTGGTGTAACAGCTTAGCGCAATCACTTCTTGGTTTTCGTTGGCCTGATGATTCAGGGCACCCAATCACGAATTTAATACGCACACCTGATTTTGTTCAATATTTAATGACTCAGAACTTTGATATTCCATTAGATATGCCGTCGCCGATTAACACCGATAAAACGCTTGAAATTCGTATCGTGACATACAGTGATGGTGAATATTTGATGGTGGTTCGTGATGTCACTCAAATTAAGCAGTTAGAAGGAATGCGTCGTAATTTTTTTGCTAATGTGTCGCATGAATTACGTACACCAATGACGGTACTGCGTGGTTATTTAGAGATGTCAGAAGATCCTGATATGCTTGTTGGGCCAATGTGGAATCGAGCTCACGGCGTAATGACAGAGCAATTATCACGAATGGAAAGTTTAGTTGAACAGCTATTAACGCTATCTAAGATAGAAGCGGCAGCGACATCTATGCTAGAAGATCGTGTTGATGTGCCATCTATGTTAGATATTTTAGAAAAAGAAGCGGTAGCGTTAAGTGGTGAAAGAAATCATGCTATTACTTTTAATGTAGATCATAACCTTAAAGTACAAGGTGATGAAGATCAGTTACGCAGTGCGATTTCGAATTTAGTTTATAATGCTGTTAAACATACGACTGAGGGTGCAGACATTACTGTTGAATGGAAGAAAGTGAAGTCCGGAGCAATGTTGGCAGTGACGGATTCAGGTCAAGGAATAGAGCCACAACATATTCCTCGTTTAACGGAGCGCTTTTATCGTGTAGATAAGGCTCGTTCAAGAGATACTGGTGGCAGTGGATTAGGACTTGCTATTGTAAAACATGCACTTAGTCACCATGATTCACAGTTAGAAATACAGAGTAAATTAGGAAAAGGGAGTACTTTTTCATTTATTCTGCCTAAAAGATTGATTTTGAAATAAGGATATAATGAATAACATGCATAGTAAAATACAAAGATGGTCTCGGGTGTTTTTTCCTGTGGGATTTCTTTGGCTGTGCATTGCTCAAAGTGGTTTGGCCTACGATGGGAAGTTAGCTCATTATGAGCGTGTATCTGGTATCTCTGGCAATTTATCTTCCATCGGCTCTGATACTCTCGCAAATATGATGACACTTTGGGCGGAAGATTTTCAACGGATCTATCCCCGAGTTAATATTCAAATTCAAGCATCAGGTTCTTCTACAGCTCCTCCAGCATTAATTGAAAGTACAGCACAGTTTGGCCCCATGAGTCGAAAAATGCGGCAAAGTGAAAAAGCCGCTTTTGAAAGACAATTTGGTTACCCACCTACTGAAATCCGAGTCGCTATTGATGCCCTCGGAATTTTTGTTCATCAGGATAACCCAATTAAAGGGTTAGATTTTATTCAACTTGATGCCATATTTTCAGCCACATTACGCTGTGGTGCATTAAAACCAATAAATCGTTGGGAAGACTTAGGAATCAAAGCTCGTTGGGCTACACATCAAATTCAACTGTTTGGTCGTAATTCAGTTTCTGGTACTTATGGTTATTTTAAAAATAATGCATTGTGTGATGGAGATTTTAAGGTCAATGTTAATGAACAACCGGGCTCAGCCTCTGTAGTTCAAGGTATTTCTGCTTCTGTTAATGGTATTGGTTATTCTGGCGTTGGTTATCAAATGTCGGGAGTGAAATTATTGTCTATCAGTAAAGAAGGGACTGATTACATTGAGCCGACAACGGATAATATAACGAGTGGTAAATATCCCTTAGCTCGTTTCTTATATATCTACATAAATAAGCCGCCAACAGCAAAGCTTAAGCCTCTGGAAGCCGAGTTTATTCGTTATATGCTTTCTGCTAATGGACAAAAAAGAGTAGAGCAAGACGGGTACATTGCACTATCTGAGCGGTTTGTTTTACAAGAATTATCCAAATTAGATTTACACTAAACTGTCATTATAGTGTCACTCATATAATGAAATATAAAACGATTATCAATAATTAAGTACAGAGGTTAACCCATCATGGCATACGCCAAACCTAATCAGAGAGTTCGAGATAAACAACGTCGTGTTGTTGATCTGATTATGCGTGTGTGGGTGAAATCCAGTGGCGTAGGGATCATCGCAGCCCTTATGCTTATTTGTTTTTATTTATTAGCGGTTATTGCTCCTATTTTTACATCCGTGAGTGTTGAACCTCTCTCTCAATATAACGTTTCTTACCATGATAATACGTTAGCAATAGGATCCGATGAGCAAGGGAAAATGGCGTATCGGATTGATGATACTGGACGTGTTGAGTTTATTGATCTCATTAATAAAAAATTAGTGAGCGAGCAGCAGATCATTAAAAATGCGACGGCCTTTACTTCAACGATTGAAAGCCAAGACTGGTTTGCGTTTGGTGATGATAAAGGACGGGTTCAGTTTGCCCAAATTGGGTTTCAAACAAATTATTCAAAAGGTAATCGCCAGCTTATTCCTCTGGTTGAAAAGTTTGCGCCATTCCCTGTGATTAAAGTTGATGAAAAGCAGCAAGCATTAACCCAATTGGCATTAAGCTTAACTGCAACTGAAGGGGTTATTTTAGCTAAAACACAAGATGAGCGTTTATTGGGTGTAGAGCTTGATAGTGTGGTTAACCAGATGACGGGAGAAACCGTATGGAAAGCAGTACCAATCACATTTGAACAAGCTGGCTTAGATAAAATTGATGTATTACTTTCAATGGTGATAACACCTAATAATGATTTTTTGTATTTGTTGTATCAGCATGAACTTCAAGTGTGGACGCTAAAAGATCACCAAGCTAATTTACGTGAACGTATTCCGTTAAAAAAATCAGCACAAAAACTGACATTATTATCAGGAGCACACTCTGTTTTGGTTCAGTTTGAAAATGGCACATTGTCCCAGTGGTTTGATACGATAAATGATGAAAAACGCAGATTAACGCTGATCCGTACTTTTGATTTTGGAGCGCCAATCTCTCAGTTATCACCAGAAGTATATCGAAAAGGAGTAAGTGTTATTGATGAAAAAGGGAATCTATCACTTATTCATACAACCACAGAAAAAACACTCTATCGCCAGCACCTATTTAATGATGATGTACTTGCCGTTACTCAACCACCGAATGCAGAAAAGCTTATTGTTCTTACTCCAAAAGGGTGGGAATGCTTTGAAGTAACAAATCCTCATCCAGAAGTCAGTGTGCAATCTGTCTTTGGACAAATATGGTATGAAGGATACCCTGAACCTGCTTACATTTGGCAATCAACCGCTGCTAACGATGACTTTGAATCTAAATTCAGTTTAATGCCACTGGCGTTTGGAACACTTAAAGCTGCCTTTTATGCTTTAATCTTTGCAGGTCCGATAGCCATTGGTAGTGCAATTTATACAGCGTATTTTATGTCTGCCAATGTTCGTCGTTACGTCAAACCGACCATCGAAATAATGGAAGCATTACCGACCGTGATTATTGGCTTATTAGCGGGTATTTGGCTTGCTCCCATTGTTGAAAATAATTTAGTTGCTGTCTTTAGTTTATTTGTGTTTTTCCCTTTGAGTATGATTATTATTGCGTTTATTTGGCACATATTACCTGCTCATATCATGAGAAAATTACCTAGAGGTCAACATGCCATTTTACTTATTCCTGCACTAATTGGGATAGGGTATCTTACTTTTCAATATGGTTATTTGATTGAAAGTTGGCTATTTGATGGTGATTTACGACACTACCTTGGTGATAGGGGGGTTGGTTACGATCAACGCAATGCATTGGTGGTTGGGATAGCAATGGGAGCCGCCATTATTCCAACTATTTATACTATTGCTGAAGATGCGATTTTTTCAGTACCTAAACATTTATCTGAAGGTTCATTAGCGTTGGGAGCGACACAGTGGCAAACCTTAACTAAAGTGGTTTTGTTGACCGCAAGCCCGGGTATTTTTTCTGCGGTGATGATGGGATTAGGACGTGCCGTAGGCGAAACAATGATTGTATTAATGGCAACCGGTAACACCCCAATTATGGATGGCAATATTTTAGAAGGGATGCGAACTCTTGCTGCAAATATTGCGATTGAAATGCCAGAATCAGAAATGGGCAGTACACACTTTAGAATGCTTTTCTTAGCCGCTTTTTTATTATTTGTTTTTACCTTTTTCGTTAACTCATTGGCAGAATGGATACGCCAAGGGCTACGTGAAAAGTACCGCAGTTTATAGGTTGGTCGATATGACGGTGAATAATGAAACATTGGATTAAATCAGGATCTCCTTGGATATGGTTGACGGCAGGTTCTGTAAGTATCAGCATGATCGCTGTTCTTGGCATTCTATTATTGATTGGTTGGAAAGGGCTTTCCTATTTTTGGCCAACCCCATTGCAAGAATGGCATACGATTGATGGTAAAGTTATTGTTGGGCAACTTTATGATGTAGAAAAACTGCATGATACTAATACTGAGAAAAAAGAACGACTAGTTATCAAAGTCGGCAATCGAGATATTAATGGTTTTGATTTTATTAATATTGATAAAGACAAAATTAAATCGGTAAGTCAGCCTGTTGATTTAGCTGTGGTAGATAGACTTCAAAATGGTAAATATTTCGGTACTATTATTGAAACCTCGAGCGGTCTTGAATTAACTCGATTGCAAGTTGAAGCATGGGTGCGTAGTGAAAAAGCCAAAATAGATCTGCTAGAGCAAGAGCAACGTAAGTTATATCGATTACTTGATGCCTTACCAAATTCAGGTTTATTAAGCGATGAAAGTAAAAAACGCGAAACAGAATTAAATGAACAAGCTGAAACGATTGTTAATCAACTCAGTCATAGTTACTTGATTTTGCAAGATAGTCAGGGTGAAAAGTACAAATTAAGTAGCGATAATGTGGTTGATATTTGGTTTCCTAATGCGATGTCTTTAAAAGAAAAAACGATGCATTGGGTTGGGGAGTTGTATGACTTTGTGTCAGATAATCCAAGAGAAGCAAATTCAGAAGGCGGCGTCTTTCCAGCTATTTTTGGTACTATTTTATTAGTGCTTTTAATGTCGGTCATAGTGATGCCATTAGGGGTCATTGCCGCTATTTATCTACATGAATACGCAAAGCCAAATATGCTGACAAGATTAGTTCGAATTGCAGTGATAAATCTCGCAGGTGTACCATCTATTGTATATGGAGTGTTTGGTTTAGGCTTCTTTGTGTATGTGGTGGGTGGAACGCTTGATCAACTTTTTTATTCAAATGAGTTACCAACACCAACGTTTGGAACGCCTGGTTTATTGTGGTCAGCGTTAACTCTCGCGATTTTAACACTTCCAGTTGTTATTGTTGCAACCGAAGAGGGATTAAGTCGTATACCTAATTCTGTTCGCCATGGCTCATTGGCTCTAGGGGCTACGCAATTTGAGACCTTGTGGAAAATCGTTTTGCCTATGGCAAGTCCTGCCATTATGACCGGATTAATTTTAGCGGTTGCAAGGGCGGCGGGTGAGGTTGCTCCTTTAATGCTGGTTGGTGTCGTTAAACTGGCACCTTCTTTACCCGTAGATAATGTAGCGCCTTATTTACACTTAGATCGTAAATTCATGCACCTTGGTTATCATATTTATGATGTAGGTTTCCAAAGTCCAAATGTAGAAGCAGCTCGTCCTATCGTTTATGCTACGGCATTTTTATTAGTTACCGTTATTATTGGATTAAACTTAACTGCCATTGCTATTCGTAATAATTTACGAGAGAAATATCGAACATTGGAGTTGTAGCTATATGTATTCATTATCACCAGACCTCTCTTTTTTATCGTCAATAGACGTCAACGAGCTATCGGATGAAAATACAGCGATAGAGATTAACAATCTCAGTTTGCATTATGATAAAACGTCAGCATTATCTAATATCGATATGCGTATTCCTAAAGGGCAGGTGACCGCTTTTATTGGTCCATCTGGTTGTGGTAAATCTACGTTACTACGTTGCATTAACCGAATGAATGATTTGGTCGATAACTGCAAAATCAGAGGGTCAATAAAACTGTTTGGTGATGATATTTATCAGCCAAATACTGATATCCCTTCACTACGTCGTCGTGTTGGAATGGTGTTTCAACGGCCAAATCCGTTTCCTAAATCAATATATGAGAACGTAGTTTACGGTTTACGTTTACAAGGGATTAAAGAAGCGAGAATATTAGATGAAGCGGTAGAAGATGCTTTAAAAGCGGCGGCTTTATGGGATGAAGTAAAGCACCGTTTGCATGAAAATGCGTTTGGATTATCCGGTGGCCAGCAACAACGATTAGTGATTGCTAGAGCGATTGCTATTGAACCTGAAGTTTTATTATTAGATGAGCCGACATCAGCATTGGATCCGATATCTACCCTGACTATTGAAGAGCTTATATACGAATTAAAAAGTAAATATACCGTTGTTATTGTTACTCATAATATGCAACAAGCAGCACGTGTAAGTGATCATACAGCTTTCATAAATCAAGGTAAATTGGTTGAATACGGCAATGCGAATACCATTTTTACTTCTCCTGTGCATAAACAAACAGAAGATTACATTACAGGTCGTTATGGGTAATTCACCTATGGCAGGCCAACTAATAAAATAAGGATATATCATGCAACTTGGTCGACATATTTCAGGCCAATTTAACACCGAGCTTGAAGCCATTAGAACTCATGTATTAACCATGGGAGGAATGGTGGAACAGCAACTTACCTATGCATTAGAAGCATTGCATAATCATGATGCTGAATTAGCAAAACGTGTTATGCATGAAGATCATAAAGTTAACGCGATGGAGGTTGCAATTGATGAAGCATGCACGCGCATTATTGCTAAGCGACAACCCACCGCAAGTGATTTACGTTTGGTCATGGCAATCATTAAAACAATTACTGATCTAGAACGTATTGGTGATGTTGCATCTCAGATCGCTAAGGTTTCATTAGAAAACTTTACCAACAAACAACACTCTTTACTCGTTTCTCTTGAGTCACTAGGTCGCCAGTCAGTCAAAATGATGCATACCGTGTTAGATGCTTACGCCCGAATGGATGTTAAAGCTGCAACCGAGGCATATAAGTTTGATGATAAAATCGATGCAGAATATGAAGCGGTAGTACGCCAGCTTATGACGTATATGATGGAAGACCCAAGTTCAATTCCAAGTGTAATGAAAGTGATGTGGGCTGCTCGTGCAATTGAGCGAGTGGGTGATCGTTGTCAGAATATTTGTGAATACATTATCTACTTTGTAAAAGGTAAAGACGTACGTCATATTGGTGATCAAAACATTGATGATGTGATCAAGTAACAATTTGACTTAAAAATAATACTCATAGAGTAACTTTTTGAACTATGCTGTATTTATTGATGAATATGAGTATATTATGAGCTATTGCATTCACTATGCGATTGATAATACAAAAATAGATTCATTTAATAATCATAAATTATAGTAATAAAGGAATATATTATGAAGAAAATTTTAGTTGGTACTTGCGCGGCGTTATCTATGGTTTCATCGTTCGCTATGGCAGACAGCACTCCTGTGATGTTTTCATCTCTGAATGGTTTTAACGCACCAGCGGCAAGTGAAGTAACAGGCGTACGTTTAGCAGCTCTTCATGGTAAAACGGGTGATGTAACAGGTGTCGATTTTGCACTTGGTATGTCAGAAAGTGATAACCTAACCGGTGTTAACTTCCCTCTATTTATCGGTGCTAACAAAGTTAATGGCAATATGACAGGTGCATCTTTCGGCCTATTTAACTGGCACAAAGGTGAAGATCTAGGTGCTAACTTAGGTTTTGTTAACATTACTAATAATGTTAAAGGTGCGAACCTATCTGCAGTTAACTATTCTGAAGGCTACACAATGGTTGATGTTGGCGTTGCAAACCTTTCAAACGATTCACACGTTCAAGTGGGTTTATTCAACATGACATCTGAGATTAAAGGTGTTCAAGTTGGTCTAATCAACTGTGCAGAAAATGGCTTCCTACCATGTTTCCCTATCGTGAACTTTGCGATGTAATTTGATTTAAAATTAAATAAAAATGGCGCTGCTTTATTATAAAGCAGCGCCATTTTTGTATCTGTTTAATTAATATTTGGTTGGTATTAAAAAGTAAATGTCATACCAATATTAAAGTTAGTCGATAAATCATAAGGTATATAAGTATCGCTCATTGGGAAATAGTTAAGATCAACACCAGCTCTTAAGCCTATTTGCTCAGTTGCTTGGAAAACATAAGCTGCGCCAAGGCTTGACCCTAATGTACTCTCTTTTGTTGTATCTCCACTTTTGGTTTTTTTACCATCATAGTTAGCAACACCGACTTCAAATTGCACACCGTGTATTTTTGCTGAACCAAACATCTGTTGAACACCAAAACGATATGAATCTATGGTTTCGTCATACATTGAACTGCTATAAACCGTACGACCATAACTTACATAAGCTGCATCGAAACCAAGTGCATCAGTCACGCCTGCTTGAATACCAAAGCCACCATAAGGACCAATCTTAATTTCTGGCGATATATGGATGTTATTAGCAAATGTATTTGCACTGAATAAAGTTGCGATAGCAAGAACTAGGTGTGTTTTTTTCATCTTGGATACTCTCTCATAATCATTTTAAAAGCATCCATGCTTTGTTTAATCTTTAATTGTTTTGATGAGGAGATAGTAATAAGAAATACAGTAAGTCACTAATCACATGTATTTATCTTGCTCATAACCAAAACTTATTAATGAGTAATTAATGCACTCAGAGTCATTTATCATTGCTTTGATACAAAGGGTTAGAAAAAGAAATTGGATTATTAGCATGATAAGAAGAATCATAATTACCCTACCTATTGTTATGAGTCACGTTCCTAGCCGATGAGAGAAGTATATGAAATGTACAAAAAAGCCTCCAATCCCTTAAAAGAATAGAGGCTTTAATCTTGAGTTATTAATGACTGAGGTTAATTGACCTAATAACTATTGGTTATCAATAAGTAAGGATTGAAGAATGTTTTTTAACCATAGCATCGTATGGTTATTACGATTTTTATGGTGGTAATAAGCGCAGACTTTAGGGTTAATATCTTGATTATCAAAAAGAATTTTAAGGCTTCGTAATTGGTGGTTATGTTCTATTTCTAAAAACTTAGATGCAGGGAATAGCATGTCAGAGTTATTAACTACATCAATAACAGCTGAAGGTAATTCAGATCTAAAGCCAATATTTGCTTCGTATCCTCTTATCTTTAATATCTTTTCTGCTAAAGATTGGTGAGAGTTCCAATCAACAGCAATTACTGTTGCTAGTTCGAAATTTACACCATCTTTCACTTCAATATTGTTACCTTTATAAGGATGGTCTTTTCGTATATAACCAGTAAAACGGTCTTGAGCTATAGCTTTTTGGATTAATTCTTTCGGAGCGTGGCTAATTTCATAATTAACTCCTAATTGAACTTCGTTATTAATGATATCGGTCATTGTGGATTTAGACCAATTTAATAATTGCACTTTGAACGTTAGGTGCTTCAGTTCTAATTGCTTGAAATAAGCTATTGGCAATGGCGCTTAAAAGAAAAGGAGATAAAGCGATCTTAATTACGCCATCGAGCTCTTGTGGATTAAATTCATTACTTTCATTTAATGTTGACGATAATTCATCAAGTATTGGGGAGATGCTTTCTGCTAATTGATTCGCATATTCAGTAGCACGAAGGCCATGATGTGTTTTTACAAATAATTCATCACCAAAGTGATCACGTAGACGTTGTAGGGCTTTACTGATTGCTGGTTGAGAGACAAATAAGCGTTCAGAGGCCTTACGCATATTTCGTTCTTGATGCAGAATAATAAAAGTCCTTAAAAGATTAAGGTCTAAATTAGAAAATAAGTCTTTAGCCATGATATCACTCCTTTGAATACTATTTCATTGGAGCAGAGAACTGCATTATGGTAAAGAAAAAAAGCCTCTGGATGAGAGACAGAGGCAAAGGCTATCATAAGATAACACGTCAAAGACAGAATATTGTGTAGTTAAAAATAAGGTCAAATTATAGATAGAATAAAGTGCCCTACCAATCCTTGGTGGGGCGAGAGTTATTTATTTAAAGCTGTATTGAACACCAACGCCGCCAGCAACATCTGATGATGAGTAGCTGCCTGATGATTCATAATGGAAAGTACCAGAAACACTTAATTGTTCATTAATACCATAAGCCCCACCCAGTGCTAATGCTTCCTTAGAGCTAGAAAAACCAACACCAACACCGATTGCAAACTCACCATTTGTTACAAATGGACGAGCATTGGCAACGGCGTGTAAACCAGCTCTAACACCATCGATTTTTTCATCTTGTTCATTAAAGCGACGATTATTTTCTTCAGCCATTGCTTTAAAATCATTTTCTAATGAAGTGATGCGTTCACCATCACTTACATGTGGAATCCCCCAGTCTGGCGTATCACCGAAATCAGGACCAGGACGTTCTGGTGAATTGTCATCTACAGGTGGTTGTGTAGGCATTTCTTTACCATAATCAGGAGAAGCATCGTCTGGTTTTGGGCGATTTGGGCTATTATCAACTGGTGGTTGTGTAGGTATTTCTTTACCATAATCAGGAGAAGCGTCATCTGGTTGTGGACGGTCAACAGGTTTGTCTGGATTAATTCCCCAATCAGGTGAATGATCTGGTGTTGGACGTTCAGGTGTATTGTTATCCATTGGTGGTTGAGTAGGATTCATTGGTTTTCCGTACTCAGGAGAATTATCCATCGGTGGTTGAGCTGGGCCTAATCCCCAGTTTGGCGTATTTCCAAAATCTGGGCTTGGTCGATCTGCAACTGATGGCACTGAATTATCAATGCTTGGTAGTTCTGCTGGATTCTCAATAGTTGCTGCCATAACAGAAGAAGAAAAGATGGCCGTTAACGATAGCGCTAGAATAGTTTTTTTCATTTTATAACTCTCATATATTAATCATAAATTAGATTTAGTAATGAGCATCCTTGCTTACCGATAAATCTGTTTCCGTTTGATGGAATGAATAATATGGAGAGTAGCGGTTACTTTCTAATCATCTGTGATTATATTAATAATAAGTAATCCTTATTATTGTAGATATAATTGCGATCATTAATAAGCTATTAGTGGTGAGCTTCTAATAATAAATCAGTAATTAACTGATTTAGCCAAGTGTGCAGAGGGTTCTTTTTGTGCCTTTGGTGATAATAGCTATAAATAGGATAATTTAAGGGAATATCTCCAAGAGCTAGATCAATACGTCTTAAGCCTGAATATTGATGAGTTGGGAACAACGAAGTTGATGGGAAATACATATCTGTATGTTGAATAACATCAATTAGTGCCATTGGTAACTCTGAACGAAAGCCAACTTTATGTTCAATATCTAAGTGTTGCAGCACTTCACTAGCTAAACTTTTATTGCTATTCCAACCGGGGATTATTAAAGAGGCAAGTTCATATCCCTCAAAGTCATAAGGAGTGGCAACGTGCTTTTTTATGGGGTGATCATTTCGAATAATGACACAACCTGTCACGGTCATTAAATTACTAGCGAGTAACTCTTTAGATACCTTGTCATAATCATAATTAATCGCGATATCTAATTTTCCTTTAATTAGTTCATCAAAGGTTGAGATTGACCAGTTAAATAATTGGAGATCAACATTTGGTGCTTGTTCTCTTATTTCATGAAACAAAGCTCCAGATAAACAAGTTAGTACTTGAGGTGCTAACGCTATTTTTAGTGTTTGTTGCAATTCGCTTGGCTGAAAGTTTTCAGATTTATTTAATATTGAAGATAAACCATCAAGGTAAGGGTGAATGTTTTCTGCTAATTCTTCAGAAAATGGGGTTGCTTTTAATCCATGGTGAACTTTTATAAAAAGCTCATCATCAAAATGATTACGTAATTTTTGTAGCGCTTGACTTATGGCCGGTTGAGAGACAAAAAGACGCTCAGAAGCTTTTCTCATATTGAGCTCTTGAGAAAGAATTAAAAAGGTTCTTAGTAAGTTTAAGTCTAATGTTGCAAAGAGATCTTTAGCCATATTGAATTACTTCCTTATTGAAATTTGAATTATTAAATAATTCTTTACGCATCCTTCGTTAACTCTTCTTATTGTATTGAATTTATGATGAAAAAGTATGTATTTTTAAATACTGTAAATTATTACAGCTATTTAAAAACCTATAGAACGAGTCTAATAATTCTTAATTGAATTGATACAAATTGATAGAGAGAATCTTCACACTTCCTTCACGATCTCTTCTTTATAGTACTCACATTGATAATTAAGACCAAGCCCAACACGATAACGATAGGATTAAATTTACAATGAAAAAGTATTTATTTTTACTAATGGCTGCAACATCAACAAACGCATGTGCTGCACCATACGTAGGCTTAGAATATGGCGTTACAAACATGAGTCATGATTACTCAACTACTTTTTCAGATAATGTATCTTTAATGCCTGATGATTCAAGTTCAGCTTTTGGTGGTTTCGTTGGTTACCGTTTTAACGAGTTTGGTTTAGAGTTCGCTTATAAGAAGTTTGAGAGTGATGATTCTCGTAGTAAAACATTAAATTATCACCCACCAGTAGAAACAGAACGCGAGTGGAATGCTGATTTAGATGCGGCTCAATTTACATTTAAACCAGTGTATTTTTATAATTTTAATGAGAAATTACAATTAAAAACAGGCCTAGGTTTAACGTATACCCAATATAAATACGACTCATCAGCATATACAGAAACAGAAAATGATTTAACAGATCAAGAGTCAATTTCTGATCATGAGCACGGAGCATCTAAATCAGAAAGTGTATTTGGTGCTATCGCAAGCGTAGGTGTTGAGTATATGGTGATGCCAAGCTTAGCTTTAGGTGCATCAGCAAGCTATCAAGTAGATAGTATTGCTAATTCAACGTCGTTCATGTTGAGTTCAGCTTACTACTTTTAATATGCAGTTATAGAAGTTAATCATATTTGGAAATAATAAAATGAAAAAAATCGTATTAGTAAGTGCATTAGTATTGGCGTCAACAGGTGCGTTCGCAGCTCAAAACACTCAAGTTGCTAAAGGTGGGTTTACGGGCCCAAGTGCGGTGACTGTAAATACTGTTCAAGTCGCTCAAGAGGCAAAAGACGACACACCAGTAACATTAACGGGTTATATTGTGTCCTCACTAGGTGATGAAGAATATCAATTTAAAGATGCGACAGGTGAGATGATTGTTGAGATTGACCATCGTGATTGGAATGGTATTGAAGCAACTCCTGAAACAAAATTAGTAATTCAAGGTGAAGTAGACAAAGAGTGGAAACACACCGCTATTGACGTGAATACGGTGCAATTAGCGAAATGATTTTTCGATAGCGCTCAGTATCAAAAAGGCCAGAGATAATTCTTTGGCCTTTTTATTAGAATTAAATCTATTTAATATTCTGTCTTACGGCATCAATTTTTTTAGAGTCCGTCATTGGGACAATAAAATCATCTAAATCGCCAGCCCCCATTTTCACGCCATCTAATACTAATTTCATTTTACTTGGACGAGTTGATTTACCCGATAAGTGAACTTCAGTTATTCCTGTTTTTTCAATAATTTCTTTTGCATTATCAGCGGTCACGCCAGCACCAGCTAATATTTCAAATCGCCCATTTGCTAATTTAACCATCTCAGCTAATACATGAATGCCATCATAGGCATTAGCAGCAAGGCCAGATGTTAGAATTCGTTCGCACCCAAGCTCTGCAATATTTTCTATCGCTTTTTTATAATTAGAGCATTGGTCTACGGCACGATGAAATGTGACACCTAAATCATTATCATTGGCTATTTTCATTAAACGAGTAGCAAGTGGCATGTCGATATCGCCATTAGCTTTTAACACCCCAAAAACAACGCCTTGTAATCCAGCAAGTTTAGCGGCATGAATATCTTCTATCATTGCAGAGATATCATCGTTGTCGTATAGGAAGTCTCCTTGTCGAGGGCGGATCATGGCATAAACAGGAATAGAAGAGATAGCCGCTGCTTTTTTCATGAAACCAAAGCTTGGTGTTAATCCACCTAAAGCAAGTGAAGAACAAAGCTCAATGCGATCTGCGCCACCATTAATAGCATTATGCAGGGACTCTAAGTTATCGATACAGACTTCAATTTTAATAGACATGATGGGTAAATAAAAATAATTGAGAATGGAACAGTGTAAGGGATATTTAACTTTAGATGTGTGAAGAGGACGTCAGAATTACGGTCTAGAATAAAGAAAAAAGCCCTGAAGAAAACTTCAGAGCTTTTAGTATTAGGCAAACTTTCTGATTTTAGGCTACTGCGTTTATACGCTTTTAATATTCTAGCCACATGCACCGTTGAGCGTGGGTGCATTCGAGTACTTTGATGTAAAGTACTCTATGTTAGCAATTACTTGCTTAGGTCGTCAGCGTGTTCAGATAGGAATGCTGCAACACCTTTTGGAGATGCGTCCATACCTGCTTTGCCTTCTTCCCATTGTGCTGGACAAACTTCACCATTCTTCTCGTGGAAGTTTAGTGCGTCAACCATACGTAGCATTTCGTCGATGTTACGACCTAAAGGAAGATCGTTAACTACTTGGTGACGAACAAGGCCGTCAGCATCGATTAGGAAAGAACCACGGAAAGCAACACCAGCTTCTGGATGCTCAACGTCGTATGCTTTACAGATTTCGTGCTTAACGTCAGCAACTAGAGGGTACTTAACTTGACCAATACCACCATCTTCGATAGCAGTGTTACGCCATGCGTTGTGAGAGAATTGTGAATCGATAGAGATACCAATTACTTCTGCGCCTTTAGCTTGGAAATCAGCTAGACGATTGTCAAAAGCGATTAGCTCTGAAGGACAAACGAAAGTGAAGTCTAGTGGGTAGAAGAATACTACCGCTTTCTTACCTTTAGTGAATTCTGCGAAGTTGAAGTTATCAACGATTTCACCGTTACCTAGAACAGCTGCAGCAGTAAAGTCTGGTGCTTGACGACCTACTAGTACCATTTTTGAATCTCCTAAAAATTAGATTTTCCAAACTTCGTGTTTGGCTTTGCGTTTCAACAGGACAAACTATAGTACAAAAGGTATGATTGAAAAAAGCGAATTAAATAGATTGATGTAATCGAGAAAAACGATGAACAAATGGCCTTCATTAAAACAGTTACACTACTTTATTACTCTGCATGAGACTCGCCATTTTGGTGAAGCAGCAGAACGATGCTTTGTCAGCCAGTCAACATTAAGTAAAGGGATACAAAACCTTGAAGAATTAATTGGTTGCCCATTGTATGAGAGAGATAAAAAGACATTAGTTTTTACCCCTATCGGTGAAAAAGTCGTTGAGCAAGGACGAGAGTTATTAGCTAAAGGACAAGACTTAATCGAATTAGGTTCATTATGCCAAGGTGATGCAATGCAAGGGCAGTTGCGTGTTGGCTGTATTCCGACGATTGCCCCATTCTTATTGTGCGATTTAGTACAAGAGGTTAATAAAAGTTACCCGCAGTTGACGTTATTATTAAGAGAAGATACAACGACTAATTTGTTAGCAGCGTTAAGGCAAGGGCAGTTGGATGTCCTTATTCTTGCTCTGCCAGTTGATATTTCAGGGATGGAGAGTTTGGTCGTTGGTCGTGACCCATTCAAAATGGTTATTAGTAAAGATCAGGCAAGAACAATATCGACACCAATCCATTATGATGAATTGCCCGATGAGTTTGTTTTCTTATTAGAGAAGGAACATTGCTTAACGGAGCATGCGGTTTCTGCTTGTAAGCTAACAAGCAAAGAGAAAATAAACCCATTTACAGCAACAAGCTTGCATACTCTTGTCCAAATGGTAGCGAATGGTTTGGGTACAACTTTTATTCCTCAAATGGCAATTAAGCATGGTTTATTAGATAACCAAAACTTGGTTGTGGTTGAGCCTCCTGGTCAAGAGGCATCACGTGATATTGGTTTAGTTTGGAGGCCAAGTTCATCTCGCTTACAAGCTTTTCATCAACTAGCGGATGTCGTAAAAGATATATTATAGTTTTATGATCACATTTTAAGGCGCTTATTTATTTTTATAGATAGGCGCCTTTCTACTTTTGAATAATAGAGCAATTAGTGACCACCTTCTCACTTCTTTATATTCATTTAAAAACAGATCTGACCAGTTTGTCCTCTTTATTCTTGTTGTATATCGTCACTTTCCCATAGTCATTCGTTTAATTGAACGAACCTTCCTCTTTTTTTAGTTCTATCCTCCTGTTTTCTTTGTGAAATTAAAACTGTGAATTTTACATGTTCAATTTTACAAGTTTAATTTGTGTAATTTTATAACGTTATTTTCATTTCATTTTGACTTTTGGGTGTTACATAAATGTAAAAGTTAATCTTTGACAATTATCTTTGTAGAGCATTTACTCATAACTCAACTTTCTGTTTTATGTCGACATCTTATTGAAAACTCAAGGCGATATTAGCCTTTGGTAGGGGTTGTAATTCATTCACTCTTTCGAGAGTGTAATAGATGTAAGCAGAAAGAATGATGAATAGGATGAAACATGAATACTAAATCGTAGTGTTTTAGTTACAAATGTAATTTTGCCGGAGGCGCAAACTATGACTGATACCATGACAACCACAAAACAAAAAATATCTATTGTTGGCGCTCAGTTGCCACAAGTTGAAGAAGTATTAAGCGCTGGGGCTGTCCGGTTTTTAACTCACGTTGTTAAAAAGTTTGCCCATCGAATTCCTGATCTTTTAGAAACACGTCAAATTCGTCAACGCAAAATAGACGCAGGCCAGTTACCTGATTTTTTAACCGAAACTCGCTCCATTCGAGAATCAGAGTGGATGATTCAAGGTATCCCTGAGGATCTTCAAGACAGACGAGTAGAGATCACTGGTCCTACTGATAGAAAAATGGTGATTAATGCTTTGAATGCCAATGTAAAAGTATTCATGGCAGATTTTGAAGATTCATTAGCGCCGTCATGGGAAGCGGTACTTGATGGGCAGATTAATCTTCGAGATGCGATGAATGGCACGATTCAATACACTAATCCTAATACTCAAAAGGTATATCAATTAAAACAAGATCCTGCGGTACTGATTTGCCGTGTTCGTGGCCTACATCTTCCAGAAAAACATGTGCTCTTCAATGGCGTTGCAATCCCCGGAGCCTTATTTGATTTTGCTCTTTATTTTTATCACAACTATCAAGCGTCTTTAAAGAAAGGTAGCGGACCTTATTTTTACTTACCAAAATTACAAGCTTATCAAGAAGCCGCGTGGTGGAGTGACGTATTCAGTTTTGCTGAACGAGAATTTGGTTTGAAACAAGGAACGATCAAAGCGACTGTTCTCATTGAAACTTTGCCTGCTGTATTTGAGATGGATGAGATCCTATATAGCTTAAAAGAGCATATTGTAGGATTAAATTGTGGCCGCTGGGATTACATCTTTAGCTACATTAAAACATTAAAAAATCATCCAGATCGCGTATTGCCAGATCGCCAAGTGGTGACGATGGAAAAACCATTCTTAAATTCTTATTCACGTTTATTAATCAAAACATGTCACAGAAGAGGGGCATTTGCGATGGGAGGAATGGCCGCCTTTATTCCATCGAAAGATCCAGTAAAAAATGATTGGGTGTTGAATAAAATCCAAACGGATAAATCATTAGAAGCGAATAATGGACATGATGGAACTTGGGTTGCTCATCCTGGATTAGCTGACACAGCAAGAGCAGAGTTCGACAAAGTATTAGGTGAAAGAACAAATCAACTGGATATCACTCGAAATACGGATTCATCAATTACGGCAGAAGAGTTATTAGCACCGTGTGAAGGTGAAAGAACAGAAGAGGGGATGCGTCATAACATTCGAGTGGCAGTTCAATACATTGAAGCGTGGATCACAGGAAGTGGATGTGTCCCTATTTATGGATTAATGGAAGACGCCGCTACGGCAGAAATATCACGAACGTCTATTTGGCAATGGATACAACATGGGAAAAAATTAGATAACGGGGAAACGGTCACCGCGGATCTATTTAGAACTATGTTATTAGAAGAAATGAAAGTAATAGAGGATGAATTGGGAACTGAACGTTTTGATTCAGGCCAATTTACTCAAGCGGCAAAACTGATGGAGCAATTAACCACCAGTGACCAACTAACGGACTTTTTAACATTATCTGGCTACGAATACTTATAAAAGAGGGAACTATTATGACGACATTTAAACCGCAAACTCGCCAACAACAAATCGATGCTCTAGAAAAAGATTGGGCTGAAAACCCACGTTGGGATGGCGTGACTCGTCCATATACCGCTGAGGAAGTAATTAATCTTCGAGGTTCATTTGCACCAGAAAACACAATAGCTCAAAAAGGCGCAGATAGACTGTGGGAACTAGTGAATGGTTCATCTAAAAAAGGATATGTGAACTGTCTTGGAGCCCTGACTGGTGGACAAGCAGTCCAACAAGCAAAAGCCGGAATTGAAGCAATATATCTTTCTGGTTGGCAAGTTGCGGCAGATAATAATACCGCATCAACCATGTACCCAGATCAATCGTTATACCCTGTAGATTCAGTACCTTCGGTCGTTAAACGTATTAATAATGCCTTTCGTCGTGCGGATCAAATCCAATGGTCAAATGGAACAACACCAGAAGAAGGCATTGATTACTTCCTTCCAATTGTTGCCGATGCAGAAGCCGGTTTTGGCGGAGTACTTAACGGTTATGAACTAATGCGCAATATGATTGAATCTGGAGCAGCAGGGGTTCACTTTGAAGATCAGCTAGCATCAGTGAAAAAATGTGGTCATATGGGAGGGAAAGTATTAGTACCTACTCAAGAAGCGGTACAAAAATTGGTTGCGGCTCGATTGGCTGCGGATGTAGCAGGAACAACAACGCTTGTTATCGCAAGAACTGATGCGAATGCTGCTGATTTACTGACATCTGATTGTGACCCATACGATCAAGAATTTATCGAAGGAGAGCGTTCAGCAGAAGGCTTCTATAAAGTAACAGCAGGTATTGACCAAGCCATATCTCGTGGTCTCGCTTACTCTCCTTATGCCGATTTAGTGTGGTGTGAAACAGCAACACCTTGTTTGGAAGAAGCCAGAAAATTTGCTGAAGCGATTCATGCTGAGTATCCCGACCAATTATTAGCATATAACTGCTCTCCATCGTTTAATTGGGAGAAGAATCTGGATTCAGAAACCATTGCTAAGTTCCAACAAGAGTTGGCTGATATGGGCTATAAATACCAATTCATCACGCTAGCGGGTATTCATAATATGTGGTTTAACATGTTTGAACTCGCACACTCTTATGCGCAAGGCGAAGGCATGCGTCATTATGTTGAAATGGTTCAACGTAAAGAATTTGAAGCAGCATCGAAGGGCTATACGTTCGTAGCGCATCAACAAGAAGTGGGGACGGGTTACTTTGATATTATGACTAATACGATTCAGGGAGGTAACTCATCTGTTACCGCGTTAACGGGGTCAACGGAAGAAGAGCAATTTAAAACAAACGCGTAGTGACTTTACGTTAATTCAATAAATTTAAATAATAAGAAACACCACACTATCACGTTTAGGGAGAATGGAATCTCCCTTTCTTTTTTACTTGTATTACACATTAATAATTTATTCGTCCATTTCCATCGGATCCACTTCTTCTTGTAATTCCAATAAGTTAATTGCGATAGTTACAAAATCTGAATCAGTAATAATGCCTACCAACTTCCCATGCTCGACAACAGGTAAACATCCTACTTTGTGTTTTTGCATAAATAATGCAGCGGACTTTAATCCACCATGCGGAGAAACACTCATGATGTTTTCATGCATTATATTATTGAGCGGGATATCCAAAGCTGATAATTCTTCAAGAGTTGGCTTTTCTAAGCATGACGTCTGAGCGGATAATAAATCACGCTGTGTTACCAATCCAATCAGTGCGTGTTCAGTATCTACAATAGGAATATGTCTAATACCGTGCTCGTCCATTAATGCTTTGGCATCTTCTAATGAATGTGAACGAAGCAGGGTATGAGGATGAGTTGTCATCATATCATTAACGGTAAACATAGCGTGCTCCTGCTATTTGAATGTCCTAAATTAAATATAGAATGAGAATGAATAAAAAAGTGCGAACTAGCTAGCGGTTTGAAGAGATAAAAATATTGATGATACTTTCTCTGTTTAAAGTCAAATTCATTAATTAAAATACTAATTTTTTCAAAATTTGAGAGGTATATTGCTTCATCTCTTGCTATTGCTCTGGGCGTGAATATACTACTCTGTCTGCCATTTTTGATGAAGAAGTAAACCATGCAAGTATCCGATTTCCACTTTGAATTACCCGATGAACTTATTGCTCGTTATCCTCAACCTGAGCGTACGGCAAGTCGCCTATTACAATTAAACGGTAATAGCGGTGAATTAGTTGATGGTCAGTTTACTGATGTGCTGGATTTAGTGCAGAGTGGTGATCTTGTTGTTTTCAATAATACTCGTGTTATTCCTGCGCGTATGTTCGGTGTAAAAGCCTCTGGCGGGAAACTAGAAGTATTAGTAGAACGTGTACTTGATGAGCATTCTGTGTTGGCTCATGTTCGTTGTTCTAAATCACCAAAACCAGGGAATCAGCTGTGGTTAGGTGAGAATCAAGAATATGAAGCAGAGATGGTTGCCCGTCACGATACCTTATTTGAGATTCGCTTCTCTTCTGAAAAGAAAGTATTAGATATCTTGGATGAAATTGGTCATATGCCATTACCGCCTTATATCGATCGTCCTGATGAAGATGCAGATAAAGAGCGTTATCAAACGGTTTATAATGAAAAGCCGGGCGCTGTTGCTGCTCCAACCGCTGGTTTACACTTTGATACAGACATTTTAGAAAAGATGAAAGCAAAAGGAGTAGAATTTGCTTACGTTACTCTTCATGTCGGTGCGGGTACATTCCAACCGGTTCGTGTTGATAATATCTTAGAACATCACATGCATTCTGAATACGCTGAAGTCTCTCAAGAAGTGGTTGATGCTGTTAATGCAGCTAAGGCGCGTGGTGGTCGTGTAATCTCTGTAGGGACAACCTCTGTGCGTTCTTTAGAAAGTGCAGCGCAACATGCTTTAAAGCAAGGGACTGAGTTAGCGCCGTTTTTTGATGATACTGAAATATTTATCTACCCAGGGTATGAGTTCCAAGTTGTTGACGCATTGGTGACAAACTTTCACTTGCCAGAGTCTACACTTATCATGCTTGTAAGTGCTTTTGCTGGTTATGAAAATACGATGAAAGCGTATGAGCAAGCGGTGAATAATCAATACCGTTTCTTTAGTTACGGTGATGCGATGTTTATTACAAAAAAAACAGCGTAATAAAAGTAAACTAACGCACTATATAAATTCAAATTTCACTCACGGAACCAGTGAAATAGGAAAACTGGATGTTTTCAACTAGGTTAACGGTAAAGTAAATAAAAGAGATTGTTAATCTAGCGGTGCATCATTAAACCTATTAGTGAATGCAAATTAAATAAATTGTCAGATTGTTTCTCTGGCTTATTGGAGGTTTCGTGAAGTACGAACTACTCAAAAAACAAGGTCGCGCACGTCGTGGTCAATTACAATTTGACCGTGGTACGGTTGAAACACCAGCATTTATGCCTGTAGGTACTTACGGTACAGTTAAAGGTATGACTCCAGAAGAAGTGAAAGATACTGGTGCTGAAATCTTACTAGGTAACACATTCCATTTATGGTTACGTCCTGGTCAAGAAATCATGAAACTGCATGGTGACTTACATGACTTCATGAACTGGAAGGGCCCAATCTTAACGGATTCAGGCGGTTTCCAAGTATTCAGTCTGGGTAAAACACGTAAGATCACTGAAGAGGGGGTTCATTTCCGTAGCCCTGTAAATGGTGACAAGATCTTTATGGATGCAGAGAAATCAATGCAAATCCAATATGATCTTGGTTCTGACGTGGTAATGATTTTTGATGAATGTACGCCATATCCTGCAACGCATGATGAAGCGCGTATTTCAATGGAACGTTCAATTCGCTGGGCTGACCGTAGTCGTAATGAATTTGATCGCCAAGAAAACCCGAACGCATTATTTGGTATTGTTCAAGGTGGTGTGTATGAAGATTTGCGTGATGTTTCTGTTGAAGCATTAACAAAAATTGGTTTTGATGGTTATGCTGTTGGTGGCCTAGCTGTAGGTGAGCCAAAAGAAGACATGCACCGCATTTTAGAGCATACGTGTCCACAATTACCGGAAGATAAGCCACGATACCTAATGGGTGTTGGTAAACCTGAAGATTTGGTTGAAGGTGTTCGCCGTGGTATTGATATGTTTGATTGCGTTATGCCAACGCGAAATGCACGTAATGGACACCTATTTGTGACTGGCGGTGTGATCAAGATCCGTAATGCGAAACATAAAACAGATACAACACCACTAGATCCTGAATGTGATTGTTATACTTGTCAGAATTACAGCAAGTCTTATCTACATCATTTAGATCGCTGTAATGAAATTTTAGGTGCACGTTTAAATACGATTCATAACTTACGTTATTACCAACGTATTATGGCGAGCATCCGTAAGGCTCTGGAAGAAGAACGTTTTGAGCAGTTCGTAGAAGAATTCTACGCACGTCGCGATCGTGAAGTTCCACCATTAAAAGACCTTTAAAAACAGAGTTATCACCCATATATCTAAAGGGATATGTGTATGGTCACATTTTAGAAACTGGAAATTAAAACTAGATACGAGGACGTTATTAAATGAATTTTTTCTCTCAGGCTCATGCAGCTGGTGAAGCAGGGGCACAAGGCGGTGGTATGCAAATGTTTATCATGCTTGGTATGTTTGCAGTTATCTTCTACTTTATGATTTATCGCCCACAAGCGAAACGTCAAAAAGAGCACAAAAACCTAATGTCTTCTATGGGCAAAGGTGATGAAGTCCTTACAGCAGGTGGCTTAGTGGGTAAAATCACAAAAGCTTCTGAAGAGAATGATTACATCGTAATTGAGCTTAACGCGAATAACGAAGTAACTATCAAGAAAGATTTTGTTTCAGCTGTTCTGCCAAAGGGCACACTGAAATCACTATAAAAACTTGTACCCTCTAACTTCGGTTAGGGGGTATTTTTCGTTAAGGACATCGCTGTGCTAAACCGTTTCCCTTTATGGAAGTATTTGATGGTAATCTCTGTATTACTTATCTCCGCTTTGTATGCACTTCCAAACCTTTATGGTGAAGATCCAGCCGTTCAAATCACGGGTAGTCGTGGTACAGAGGTTCAGACCTCTACGCTGGATGTTGTCGCTGAAAATTTAAAAAACAATGACATTGCTTATAAGTCTATTGCATTCGAAAATGGCAGTGTACTTGTTCGCTTTAATGATACTGATTCTCAAATCAGTGCTCGAGATATTATCAATCAATCACTAGGTAAAGATTACGTAGTGGCGCTAAACCTTGCAGCATTAACTCCTGATTGGCTAACTTCTATTGGTGCTGCTCCGATGAAGTTAGGTCTTGATTTACGTGGTGGAGTTCACTTCTTAATGGAAGTGGATATGGATGCCGCAATGAGTAAACTTATTGGACAACAAGAAGAATCCTTCCGTACTGACTTACGTGAAGCAAAAATTCGTTATCGTGCAATTCGTGAATCAGGTAAAGACGCTGTTGAAGTCGTTTTACGTAACGAAGAGCAATTAGCTGAAGCAAAAAAATTATTGTCTGATGCTCATCGTGATATGACTTTTGTCGATTCAGAATCTAATGGCCAATTTAAACTTGTTGCGAAGTTTACAGATCAACGCTTACAAGAAATCCGTAATTATGCTGTTGAGCAAAACATTACCATTATCCGTAACCGTGTTAATGAACTTGGTGTGGCTGAGCCTTTAGTTCAACGTCAAGGTGCTAGTCGTATTGTTGTTGAGTTGCCAGGTGTTCAAGATACCGCTCGTGCAAAAGAAATTTTAGGTGCGACCGCGACGCTTGAGTTCCGTGAAGTCGATGATAAAGCAGATTTAGCCGCGGCAGCTAGTGGTCGTGCGCCAGCAGGCAGTGAGATCAAAGAAGATCGTAATGGTCGTCCTGTTGTTCTGAAAAAACGTATTATTCTTGGCGGTGCAAGTATTACTGATGCAAGCTCAAGTGCTGATGAGTACGGTCGTCCACAAGTTAACATTTCACTGGATAGTGAAGGTGGTAGCAAGATGACGGCATTCTCTCGTAAAAATATCGGCAAGCTAATGGCTACGGTATTTACTGAATATAAAGACAGTGGTCGTCGAACCCCAGAAGGTCGCGTTATTCTTGCTAAGACAGAAGAAGTGATTAACCAAGCTACTATTCAATCAGCTCTTGGCCGTAGTTTCCGAATTACGGGTATCGATTCTCAGGCTGAAGCTCATAACCTTGCGTTACTACTTCGTGCTGGTGCTCTAATTGCACCTATCTCGATTGTTGAAGAGCGTACGATTGGTCCATCTATGGGTCAGCAGAACATCGACATGGGTATTCAAGCATGTATCTGGGGTATGGTAGCAGTAATGCTATTCACTCTTGTTTATTACCGTGGTTTTGGTTTAGTCGCTAACTTGGCTCTTGCTGCTAACTTGGTATTAATTATTGGTGTTATGTCGATGATTCCAGGTGCGACAATGACCTTACCTGGTATTGCCGGAATCGTATTAACCGTAGGTATGGCGGTGGATGCAAACGTACTTATCTTTGAGCGGATCCGTGAAGAGTTAAGAGACGGACGTAATCCACAACAAGCGATTCACCAAGGTTATGCTAATGCATTTAGTACGATTGCGGATGCAAACATTACAACATTAATTACAGCAATTATTCTTTTTGCTGTAGGTACTGGTGCAATCAAAGGCTTTGCGGTAACGCTGTCTATTGGTATTTTGACTTCAATGTTTACGGCGATTGTCGGTACTCGTTGTGTTATTAACTTAGTTTACGGCGGCAAGCGCGTAGACAAACTGTCGATCTAAGGGAATATTTGTCATGTTTCAAATAATGAAAGCAGAGAAAACCATCGACTTTATGCGTTGGTCTAAGCCTGCCTTTTTCTTCTCTATGCTGATGATTGTAGCTTCAATTGCTACGCTATCAACAAAGTGGTTGAACTGGGGCCTAGATTTTACTGGTGGTACATTAATTGAAGTTGGTTTTGAACAGCCTGCTCAATTAACAGATATTCGTGGCGCACTAGAAGCAAAAGGTTTTGGTGATGCAACGGTACAAAACTTTGGTACTGCACGTGATGTTATTGTTCGTCTTCAGCCGCGTGAAAATGTGAAAGGGGAAGAATTAGGTAACCAAATTATCAGTGCTATTAAAGAAGGTACTGGTGATCAAGTTGAGATGCGTCGTATTGAGTTTGTTGGTCCAAATGTGGGTGACGAACTAACTGAAGCCGGTGGTTTAGCTATCCTTGTTTCTTTACTATGTATCTTGGCTTACGTATCGATTCGTTTCCAATGGCGTTTAGCAGCAGGTGCGGTATTAGCACTGGCTCACGATATTATTATTACACTGGGTATTTTTTCATTCCTTCAAATAGAAGTAGATTTGACGATTATCGCGGCACTATTAACGGTAGTGGGTTATTCCTTGAATGATACCATCGTTGTATTTGACCGGATCCGTGAAAATTTCTTGAAAATGCGTAAGGGTGAGCCTGAAGATATTATGAATGATTCAATTACTCAAACATTAAGCCGTACGTTGATTACTTCAGCTACGACTCTGTTTGTTGTAATTGCATTGTTTACTCAAGGTGGAGCAATGATCCACGGTTTTGCTCTTGCATTGCTATTGGGTATTACTGTTGGTACGTATTCTTCTATCTATGTTGCTTCTGCATTAGCTCTAAGATTAGGTATTACGCGTGAACACTTAATGCCAACACCTGTAGATAAAGAAGGTGAAGAAGAATTTGAGCAGATGCCTTAACCGGTAATTTACATATTCTACTTATAAAAAATGGACCTTAATTGGTCCATTTTTATTTCTGTTGTTAGTTAATCTAGTAATTCGGATATTATAATTTATCTAAATCTCGTTCGATTTCTTCAATTTTACTTGCGACGACTTTTTCTAAATGGCGAAGATCTTTAAGGATTTTCTTTTTCACATCTGCTGGTGTTTCTTTTTCTGGGCGCGTAATTTTATTTAGCTCATCAATGATTAGCGTGAGGTTACGATTAATCTCGGTAGTTTCTTTATAGCGATGGCTACCACTATCAACTAAGACATTTTTTACTTGGCGTGGGTACTTAAATTTTACGCTTTTAGCGAATAACTCCCCTTTTTGCTTACCAAAGTAAATTTTTAGTACGTCTTTATGTGCTTCTTGACGTAAAGAGTAACGTTCGATCTTTTCAGGTTCTGAAATTCCAAGGCTAACTAGGTGTGGGTACATGGTTTACTCCATTGTTATTATCTTGTTACTTCAATCTTCATCTAAGATAAAGAATATGACAAACAGCGTTAAACAAACTTGTGGGATAGATCCGTTAAGTTTAAATGGCACTGCTTGAAATCTTAATTAATTAAGTTATCCACATTCTCAATGAGTGCAGTTTTGAGCTCATCTTGTTTTTCTTCATCAAGGCGGCCACCCGTTTCAGATGTTAGAATAAAGAGATCTTCTGCTCGTTCACCAATAGTTGTTATCTTTGCAGCATGAAGGTTTACTCCTAAACGTGCAAAAGTTGCCCCTACTGTGGCCAGTAACCCCGGAGTATCTAATGCAACAAATTCCATTAAGGTGCGTTTACCCGTTTTAGTTGGAAGAAATTCCATACGAGTTTTAACGGTAAAATGCTGTAATTGTCGTGGTGGACGGCGAGTTTTAATATGTGTTTCTTGAGTTTCTAGCTCTACTGCATACAGTTGATCGATTAAACGTTGCTGTCTGTCTTCATCAATCGGATCATCGTTTTGATCTAATACCATAAAGGTATCAAGTGCGTAACCGTCTTTACTCGACATAATTTGAGCATCATAAATAGTAATGCTTCGTCTATCCAGTTCAGCAGCTACGGTAGCAAAAAGATGAGCCTGATCTTTACTATAAATGAAAATTTCAGTACCACCACGCGTTGGGTTTTTACTGATAAGTATAAGTGATTTCTCTTTGTCTGAATGATTAAGAAGATTGCTCGCATGCCACGCAATCTGTTGGTGCGTATGGCGTAAAAAATAATCGGCTTTAAAGCGTCGCCACAAATTGTCGATTTGCCATTGCGTAAATCCTTCCGCTCTAAGTTGAGCAGAGGACATGTGTTGATTGTGGCGAATACGTTCACGCATATCGGGTGGATTCTCTAAACCACGACGTAGTGCTCGCTGAGTTGCATTGTATAAGTCAGCAATAAGAGTTCGTTTCCAACTATTCCAAAGCTCGGGATTGGTTGCACTGATATCAGCAACAGTAAGACAGACTAGGTAATCTAAACGCTCTTCATCTCTAACATGTTTTGCAAATTCAGTAATGACATCAGGATCATAAATATCGCGACGTTGGGCTGTTACAGACATCAGTAGGTGGCTTTTAACTAACCAAGCAACAAGATTAGCCTCAGGTTTTGATAAACCATGGTTAATACAAAACTCATAGGCATCAACTGCGCCAAGTTCTGAATGATCGCCTCCTCGACCCTTTGCTATGTCGTGAAAGATAGCAGCGATAATGAGTAATTCTTTTTTTATTATCTTTGGATAGACTTCACAGCATATAGGATGCTTTTTCCTGTTTTCTGGTTCAGAAAATGTATTAATGTGTTTTAGCAGTCGCATACTGTGCTCATCAACAGTATAAGCATGGAAGAGGTCAAATTGCATTTGGCCTACAATTTGACTCCATTGCGGTAAATAGGCCGAAAGAACCCCTAATCGGTGCATAACACTGAATGCTTTATGAAGGGCATTAGGATGTTGAGTTAAAGTGATGAACTTGTCTCTGGCTTCTGGGATTTCGCATAAAAAGCGATTCAGTCGGCGGCGAGCTGTGCGTAATTGACGCATTGTTGGCGGAGCGACACCATCAATTGTTGAGTCATTGGCAATAAGCAAAAACATATCAAGAATCGTAGCAGGGCGAGCCTGAAATAAAGCTGGTTTCCTTGCTTCAATTAAGCGTCCACGACGTTGGAAGTCATCATTGATAATAATGGCTTCTTCTTGTTCTCCTTGATGAATGATCGCTTCGTCAAAAATCTTCAATAACATACTATTAAGTTCAGCAACACGGCGTAGTGTGCGATAGAACTCTTTCATCATGCGTTCAACGCCACGATTTCCTTCACCAATAAATCCTAAGCGCTCTGCAACTTGAGGTTGGTGTCCAAAAGTCAGTCTATTATCGTAGCGTTTTAATTCAATGTGCAAGGCAAAACGAACACGCCATAGAAACTCTTGGCATTCAACTAATTCACGGTATTCTGCATCTGTTAAAAACCCCGCTTGGCTCATCTCTAGCAATGATGTTGCGCCAAAATGACGTCGGGCTATCCAACTTAAGGTATGGATATCTCGTAATCCTCCAGGACTTGATTTGATATCTGGTTCTAAATTGTAAGTTGTATCGTGATAGCGGCTATGACGCTTTTTTTGTTCATCAATTTTAGCCTGATAGAAAGCTTCACTAGGCCAAAAGCTATCAGAATGAATACTTAATTTTAATTGATGAGCAAATTCTTTATCACCACAAATATAGCGTGCTTCTTGTAAATTAGTCGCAACGGTTAAATCACTTTTACCAATATCAATACATTCATCTAAAGAGCGAACACTATGGCCGACTTCTAGTTTTAAATCCCAAAGCAAGGTGACAAAATCACTGACTTTTTGGCAGAATGATTCACTTAGATTGTCATTATTTAAGATTAAAATATCAATGTCAGACAAAGGGTGAAGTTCGCTGCGGCCATAGCCTCCAACCGCTATTAAAGTTGTATTTGGTAACTGTTCAAATTTAAAGAAATGCCATAATCGAGATAGTAATTGATCAAAGTAATGAGAGCGTTCAAAAACTAAATCAGAGACGGGTATATTTTGTTGATGGAAAGAGGTGATTTGGTGTTGGGAGAAGATAGTTAGTTGTTGTTTTAATTCCGCAATTGTTAGTTGTTGGTCGGATAAGGCAAGAGGAGATGTATAATTCATAGCAATCCCTGCTGATAAAGAAACAGAAGACCGAAGCCTTCTGTTTATTTCATTATTATTTGTTAACCATGTGTCGAGGAATACTTTCTTCAGTTCGAAGTGTTAATACTTCACAACCTGTTTCGGTAACTAAAATAGTATGTTCCCATTGGGCTGTATTTTTACCGTCACCAGTATAAACAGTCCAACCATCATTATCGTCTTGTAGGCAACCAAATTTACCTAAATTGATCATTGGTTCGATAGTAAATGTCATACCTGCTTTTAATACAGTGCGGTCATTATTTTTGTAATGAACAACTTGTGGCTCTTCGTGGAACTGAGAACCAATGCCGTGACCACAGTAATCACGAACAATAGAACATTTAGGGGTCGTGCCTTTAATGTATTTTTGAATTGCGGTACCAATTTCTCCTAGTTTTACACCAGGTTTTACTTTACGCATACCAACATACAGGCTTTCTTGTGCAATTAAGCATAGACGCTTATCTGTAGAGCTAACGTCACCAATCAAAAACATTTTTGAAGTATCGCCATGGTAACCATCTTTGATTACCGTGATGTCGATATTAAGAATATCGCCATCTTTTAGTACTGCTGGTTTAGTAAAACCATTGTATTGCTCATCTTTTGTTGCCGGAATGCCGTGACATACAATGTGATTGATTGAGGTACAAATAGATTTAGGAAAACCATGGTAGTTCAGTGGTGCAGGGATCGCACCTTGTACTTCAGTAATATGCTTGTGGCAAATTTGATCAAGTTCTTCAGTTGTTACCCCAGCTTTTACAAAGGGTTCAATCATTTCAAGTACTTCTGCGGCTAATTGGCCGGCAACGCGCATTTTTTCAATTTCTGCAGCGCTTTTAATATTTACTGACATGGGCTTTTCTCTATCTAGAAATAAATCGTTCTGGTTAAACGATAATTGTTCTTAGTTTACCTAGGCTGTGTTTATCTTTCAATATGAAGAAGAATGAAAAATAATTCTTGCTTAGAAGGGAATCAGAATGATTTTTTTGAAAATAGTAGATTTTAACGGCGTTTTTATGGTATAAAGCGCGCCGGATTGATGAACAATTTGTTCTCAATACCGACTATACTTTAATTTTAAATCACACACATACCGTCACGCAGTCCGGGGTGCTCAATTTTTTAATGAATTCATTAATTAGTTAGGGTCGGATTCTAGCGGGGTATGTGGAGGCTTAACCCCATTTAATAGAGGAATTCTCAAATGGCAACTGTATCAATGCGCGATATGCTTAAAGCTGGTGTTCACTTCGGTCACCAAACTCGTTACTGGAACCCAAAAATGAAGCCATTCATCTTTGGTGCTCGTAACAAAGTTCATATCATCAATTTAGAAAAAACTGTACCTATGTTCAACGAAGCTTTAGCAGAACTTGCTAAAATCGGTAGCAAAAAAGGTAAAGTTCTTTTCGTTGGTACTAAGCGCGCTGCATCTGAAGCTGTTAAAGAAGCTGCAATCAACAGTGACCAGTACTACGTGAACAACCGTTGGTTAGGCGGCATGCTTACTAACTTTAAAACTGTTCGTCAGTCTATCAAACGTTTAAAAGAATTCGAAGTTCAAGCTCAAGACGGTACTTTTGAGAAGATTACTAAGAAAGAAGCGTTAATGCGTACACGTAGCATGGAAAAACTAGAGAAATCTCTAGGTGGTATCAAAAACATGAACGGTCTTCCAGATGCGTTATTTGTTATCGATGCTGACCATGAGCACATTGCAGTTAAAGAAGCAAACAACCTAGGTATCCCAGTATTTGCTGTTGTTGATACTAACTCAAACCCAGATGGCGTTGACTACATTATCCCAGGTAACGATGACGCAATCCGCGCTATCCAACTTTACCTGAACGCTGCTGCTGATTCTGTAAAGTCTGGTCGTAACCAAGACGTTGCAGCTGTAGCTGAAAAAGACGGTTTCGTAGAAGCTGAGTAATTTTTCGACTCGTCGAATTATTATTTGCTCCTAGTGAGTCTTTTAGTTTCGTAGTAAACTAAATATAGTTAGCAGGGGCCCAATTTGGCCCCTGATTTTTAACTTTTATACCTATTTATATTGAGGAATTGAGAATGGCAACTGTAACTGCTGCTCTAGTTAAAGAACTTCGTGAACGTACTGCTGCTGGTATGATGGAATGTAAGAAAGCACTTGTTGAAGCTGAAGGCGACATCGAGCTAGCAATCGAAAACATGCGTAAATCTGGCGCAGCAAAAGCGGCTAAAAAAGCAGGCAACATCGCTGCTGAAGGCACAATCATTATTAAAGAAGAAGCTGGCGTTGCCGTTCTTCTTGAAGTTAACTGTCAAACTGACTTCGTAGCTAAAGATGCTGGTTTCCTAGCATTCGCTAACGAAGTTGCTGAAACAGCTTTAGCTGAGCGTCTAGACATCGAAGCTCTTCAAGCTAAATTTGAAGATGCTCGTATCGCTCTAGTTACTAAAATCGGCGAAAACATCAGCATCCGTCGCGTTCAACTTGTTGAAGGCGTAGCACTTGCTTCTTACCGTCACGGCGAGAAAATCGGTGTTGTTGTTGCTGGTGAAGGCGAAGCTGATACGCTTAAGCACATCGCTATGCACGTTGCTGCTTCTAAGCCTGAGTACGTTAACCCATCTGACGTACCTGCTGAAGTAGTAGAAAAAGAAAAAGCTGTTCAAGTTGAAATCGCTATGAACGAAGGCAAACCTCAAGAAATCGCTGAGAAAATGGTTATCGGCCGTATGAAGAAATTCACGGGCGAAGTTTCTCTAACAGGTCAAGCTTTCATCATGGAACCTAAGAAAACTGTTGCTGAAATTCTTAAAGAAAAAGGTGCATCAGTATCTAACTTCGTACGTCTAGAAGTTGGTGAAGGTATCGAGAAAGCGGCTGAAATGAGCTTTGCTGACGAAGTAGCAGCGGTACAAAAAGGTTAATCCTTTTGTATTGTTGATAAAAAAGACCGTGGCTTTGCTACGGTCTTTTTGTGAATGCGAAGTAAGTTTATTAATAGCCTATGGCCTTAATATAAAGTAATAGTTGTAACCATTTTATCTTATTATTTTGTTTAATTTAAAATGGTTACAGTTATTTCGACAACTCTTAGTGAAAAGGTAAGAACCATGACGACGAACCCGAAACCAGTATATCAGCGTATTCTATTAAAACTTAGTGGTGAAGCACTTCAAGGCGAAGAGGGTTTTGGTATTGACCCTGCAACACTTGAGCGTATGGCTCAAGAAATAAAAGAATTGATCGAACTTGGTGTTCAAGTTGGTGTTGTTATTGGTGGTGGTAACCTTTTTCGTGGTGCAGGCCTTGCTGAAGCAGGCATGAATCGCGTAGTAGGCGATCACATGGGTATGCTAGCAACGGTAATGAATGGGCTTGCTATGCGTGATGCTCTTCACCGTGCTTACGTGAATGCTCGTGTTATGTCTGCTATCCCTTTAAAAGGTGTATGCGACGATTACAACTGGGCGGATGCAATCGCTCAACTTCGTCAAGGCCGTGTAGTAATTTTTTCTGCAGGTACAGGTAATCCATTCTTTACAACAGATTCGGCTGCGTGTTTACGTGGTATTGAAATCGAAGCAGATGTCGTTTTAAAAGCAACAAAAGTAGATGGTGTATTTACCGCTGATCCAGTATCTAACCCTGATGCAGAATTATATGATAAACTGGATTACAACACTGTTCTTGAAAAAGAATTAAAAGTTATGGACTTAGCTGCGTTTACTCTTGCTCGTGACCATAAAATGCCAATCCGCGTATTCAATATGAATAAGCCGGGTTCATTGCGTCGTGTTGTAATGGGTGAAGCTGAAGGTACTTTAATCAGCAGCGCTGAATAATACCAATTCCATTGATTACATTGGTATAAGTCCGGAATAAAATAACAATTAAGGTGAAGTTGTGATTAACGAAATTAAAAAAGACGCTCAAGAGCGCATGGAAAAAAGCGTAGAAGCACTGAGAAACAGCCTGCTAAAAATTCGTACAGGTCGTGCTCACCCAAGTCTTCTTGCTGGTCTTTCTGTTGAGTATTACGGTGCAAGAACACCAATCAATCAAGTAGCAAACATCATTGCTGAAGATTCACGTACTCTTGCTATTACTGTTTTTGACAAAGAGCTTGCTGGCCTTGTTGAGAAAGCAATCATGATGTCAGATCTTGGTTTAAACCCAATGTCTGCTGGTACGGTAATTCGTGTACCACTTCCACCGTTAACAGAAGAGCGTCGTAAAGACCTTGTTAAGATTGTACGTGGTGAAGCTGAAGGCGCACGTGTTGCTGTTCGTAACATCCGTCGTGATGCAAATGGCGATCTTAAAGGTCTTCTTAAAGAGAAAGAAATCTCAGAAGATGATGATCGTAGAGCACAAGACGAGATTCAAAAACTGACAGATTCTGCTGTTAAGAGCATTGATGAAGTGCTTTCAGTAAAAGAAAAAGAGTTAATGGAAGTATAATTTACTTTTATTACTCATTGTTCAGGCTGATTTTTTCATATAAATAATGATATGATGTCCGCGATGAACACGATAAGAAGCGCTATGTGTAGACATTAGCGCTTTTATTTTTAAGGGAGTTATATGGCCAGTCAAACTAACAGCGAGTTTTTATCATCTGAAGTATTACCAAAGCATATTGCGGTAATCATGGATGGTAATGGACGTTGGGCGAAAGCTCAGGGTAAGCCTCGTGTATTTGGTCATAAAGCCGGTGTTGATGCGGTGAGAAAAACCATATCAGCAGCCAGTAAGTTAGGGATAAGTGCCATTACTCTTTTTGCTTTTAGTAGCGAGAATTGGCGTCGCCCTGAGGAAGAGGTTAGTGTCCTCATGGAGCTGTTTATTACGGTTCTTTCCCGTGAAGTTAAGCGTCTTCATAAAAATAACATTCAATTACGCGTTATAGGTGATACTTCTCAATTCAGCGCTCGTCTTCAAAAGAAGATTATTGATGCTGAAGCATTAACTTGTGAAAATTCAGGGTTAGTGTTAAATGTTGCTGCAAATTATGGCGGCAAGTGGGATATTACCCAAGCAGTTAAACGTCTTGCTTATCAAGTAGAGCAAGGTAATTTACAGGTTAATGATATTGATGAGGCGTCTATTGCTTCTAAGCTAACAATGTCAGACTTACCTGATGTGGATTTGATGATAAGAACCAGTGGCGAGTGCCGTATTAGCAACTTTATGTTGTGGCAAATGGCTTATGCTGAGTTCTATTTCACTGACCAATATTGGCCTGACTTTAATGAGCAAAGCTTAGCAGATGCTATTGCTTGGTTTGTTAGTCGAGAAAGACGATTTGGTTGTACAGGTGAGCAAATCCAAGCTCTAATGAACGAAAAGGATCTATAAAGTTTGAAACAGCGTATTATTACCGCTCTTATTTTAGCACCCCTAGTTATTGCGGGGATCTTCATGTTGCCAATGCAAGGTTTCCTTATTGCAATTACCGCAATTACTCTTGTTGGTTTTTGGGAGTGGACTCAGTTTACAGAATCTAAATCTCGTTATATAGCGTTAGTCCCTTCAGTAATCGCGCTTGCCGCTTCTCTTTTTTTATTACCAACGTCAACTCTAGAATTAGCGATCCCAAGCGATGGTCATCAAGCAATCTTATTGATCGGCTCAATATGGTGGTTAATTGCTTCAGGTTTGGTTTTAACATTCCCTAAAAGTAAAACATTATGGCAAAACAACCTACCTTTAAAGCACATTTTTGGTTGGCTAACAATGATCCCATTTTTATGGAGTATCTTACTGTTGCGTGCCGATAGTTATGTGATTGATAGCTTTTATGGTGCCAAATTAGTTCTTCTGGTTTGTTTATTGGTATGGGCTGCAGATAGCGGAGCTTATTTTGCTGGTAAAACTTTTGGTAAACGTAAAATGTCACCAGCAGTAAGCCCAAATAAAACCATTGAAGGTTTAATTGGTGGGATCATTACTGCGATTATCGTTGGTTGGGTTGCAGCAAGTGCCTTTGAGGTCCGATTTGAAAGTACAGCAGCTATGCTGGGTATTTTTATTGTGACTATTATTATTTCTGTATTAGGTGATCTTGTTGAAAGTATGTTTAAGCGAGCATCTGGTATTAAAGATAGTGGTACGATCATTCCTGGTCACGGTGGTATCTTAGACCGTATTGATAGCTTAACAGCTGCATTCCCAGTGTTTGCTTTCTTGTATTTTCTATAGTTTCTTTTCTATTTTGAAAAACTAAATCAATTTAATTTATACGGTAGATATTATAATCTACCGTTTTTCTATTCAATTTTCATTGTGGTCATTCATTATGCGCAAGTTAACCATCTTAGGCGCTACTGGCTCTATTGGTAGTAGTACACTTTCAGTCGCAAAACAAAACGCCGATAAATTTGATGTTGTTGCATTGGGTGCAGGAAGCAACGTTGAAAAGATGCTGGAGCTTTGTTGTGAATGGCAACCTAAATATGTTGCTATGGCCAGTTCTGATGCTGCAAACGTATTAGCGGTTAAGCTAAAAGAGCATGGTCTTAATATCGAGGTTCTTTCTGGTGAGAAAGGGCTGTGTCATATAGCTCAACTTGATGATGTTGATACGGTCATGGCTGCGATTGTTGGGGCAGCTGGTCTGTTACCAACCATGTCAGCAGTTAAAGCTGGAAAGCGCATATTACTTGCGAATAAAGAAGCTTTAGTCATGTCTGGGCAATTATTTATTGATGCTGTCGAAACATATGGTGCCGAGTTATTGCCAGTTGATAGTGAACATAATGCAATTTTTCAATGTCTTCCTGAGAGAATTCAAACCAATTTAGGGCGTTGTGATTTAGATGCTAATGGCATTAGCTCTATTTTATTAACTGGTTCAGGTGGTCCATTTCGTTATACCGATATTTCAGAATTAGAGTCGGTAACACCAGAAATGGCGATTGCTCACCCTAACTGGTCAATGGGACCTAAGATCTCTGTTGATTCAGCAACCATGATGAATAAAGGGTTGGAATATATAGAAGCTCGTTGGCTGTTTAACGCAAGCAAAGAGCAGTTGAAAGTTGTTATTCATCCTCAATCAGTTATCCACTCTATGGTTCAGTACAAGGATGGTTCTGTCTTAGCGCAAATGGGACTTCCCGATATGAGAACCCCAATTGCCTGCACTATGTCTTATCCTAAAAGAGTAAATGCTGGAGTTGAACCACTTGATTTTACTAAAGTGGGAGAGTTTAGTTTTCTTGAGCCAGACTTTTCTCGTTACCCATGTTTGAAATTAGCTATTGACGCATGTTATTTAGGTCAGCACGCGACGACAGGGTTAAATGCAGCTAATGAACAATCAGTCGCTGCTTTTTTGGACGGTCAGATTAAATTTACAGATATAGCTCGAATTAATGAGTCGGTTTTGGACAAAGTATGCGCAAACTTCCAAAACCTTGAGCTAGATAGCTTGGAAAGCCTGATTGACCTAGATAGAATGGCCCGTCATTATGCCGATGAGGCAATTAAAAAGGTTTAACTATGTCAGAACTTCTATGGAATCTATCATCATTTATTATCGCACTAGGTATTCTTGTTGCTGTTCATGAATATGGTCATTTTTGGGTAGCTCGCCGTTGTGGTGTAATTGTTGAGAAATTTTCTATTGGTTTTGGTAAGTCAATCTGGAGCAGAAAAGGCAAAGACGGCACGGAATATAATATATCAATGATCCCGCTTGGGGGTTATGTGAAAATGTTGGATGAACGTGTTGATGAGGTTCCTGAAGAACTTAAACAACATGCTTTTAATAACCGTCCTTTATGGCAAAGAAGTGCCATTGTTGCCGCAGGACCAATCGCGAATTTTATTTTTGCAGTGGTAGCGTGTTGGCTTGCTTTTATGATCGGAGTGACTGCATTAAAGCCAGTTGTTGGACATATTGATAATAATTCAATTTTTTCTCAAGCAGGAATTGAATCTGGAGTGGAACTAAAAGCCATTTCAGGAATCAAAACCTCGGATTGGGAAGCAGTTAATATGGCGATTGTTTCTCATATTGGTGATGAGTCGATGACGGTAACCTATAGCGATGAAAATAATATTGGTGTAGATGTTACAACGACTCTTGATTTATCTGATTGGAAATTTGATCCAGAAAAAGATTCACCAATGGTGTCTCTAGGTTTTCTTCCTTACCGCCCAGCGTTAACTTTAAATGTCGCCAATGTTAGCGCCAATAGTGCAGCTGAAAAATCAGGCTTATTGGTTGGTGATCGTTTGGTTTCTGTTAATGGTCATCAATTAACAGAATGGCAAGAGATGGTTGAGGCGATACAAGCAAATCCAAATAAAGCGATAGAATTAATTGTTCTTCGTGATAATGAGCAAACAACGTTAACATTAACGCCAGATAGCAAAGAGATCGCAGATGGTAAAATCATTGGTTTTGCTGGAGTCTCTCCTATATTCGAAGAATGGCCTGAAGGTTACCGTTATGAAAAACAATATGGTCCAATCGTTGCTTTTGAAAAAGCAGTAGAAAAAACCGGTAATATTATTGATTTAACATTAACCATGACTAAGAAATTATTCACGGGTGATGTAGCGTTAAATAATTTAAGTGGTCCTATTTCGATAGCCAAAGGCGCAGGTACTACAGCTGAATATGGTTTAGTATCATTTTTAGGATTTTTAGCTTTAATTAGTGTTAATTTAGGTATTATTAATTTATTACCTCTTCCTGTATTGGATGGTGGGCATTTACTCTTCTTTGCAATAGAAGGGATTACGCGTAAGCCTGTATCAGAAAGAGTTCAAGAAATTGGTTATAAAGTAGGAACAGCAATGATTATGTCATTAATGGCTGTCGCTTTATTTAACGACTTTATGCGCCTTTAAGTAGTAGCAAGGGAATAATAAAACGTATTATGGCGATGAAAAAATTGTTGATAGCCTCACTGCTTTTTGGCAGCGTTGCAGCGCAGAGCGCAGAAACATTTGTTATTGATGATATACGCTTTGAGGGATTACAGCGTGTCGCATTAGGTGCAGCATTACTTAAGACCCCTGTTCGTGTTGGTGATAGTATGAGCCAGCAAGACGTATCTCAGGTAATTCAAGCATTATTTGCTTCTGGTAACTTTGAAGACGTAAAGGTATTTCGTGATGGGAATGCATTACTAATTAAAGTGACGGAACGTCCAACGATTGCAAATATCTCTTTTTCTGGCAATAAAGCGATCAAAGAAGAACAGATGCAACAGAACTTAGAAGCCTCTTCTATTCGTGTTGGTGAAGCATTAGACCGAACTACATTAAGTAATATTGAAAAGGGCTTAGAAGACTTTTATTACAGTGTTGGTAAGTACAATGCAACCGTTCATGCAGTTGTTACTCCATTACCTCGAAACCGTGCAGATCTTAAGTTTGTATTTACTGAAGGTGTTTCAGCTAAAATTCAACAAATTAACTTTATTGGTAATGAAGTCTTTACAGATGAACAACTCCTTAGCCGCTTCAATCTTAATGTAGATGTAGCGTGGTGGAACTTCTTAGCTGATGAAAAATACCAGAAACAAGTGCTTGCTGGTGACATTGAAGCATTACGCTCATATTACCTTGACCGAGGTTATTTAAAGTTTCAGGTAGATTCAACTCAAGTTTCTATTTCTCCGGATAAGAAAGGCGTATACATAGCGTTAACCGTTGATGAAGGTGCTCCTTACACCGTTAGTGGCGTTAAGTTCCAAGGCGAGTTAATCGGCAAAGAAGAAGAATTTAAAAAGCTTGTTCCTTTTGAAGATGGCGAAGTTTATAACGGCTCTGCAGTTACTCGCTTAGAAGAAAATATCAAACGTATTTTAGGTGAAGCTGGTTATGCTTATCCTCAAGTTCGTACGATGCCAGAGTTTGATGATGAGAACCAAACAGTATCGCTAGTTATTAATGTAGAAGCCGGTAATCGTATCTATGTTCGTGATATCAAATTTGTTGGTAATACATCAACTAAAGATGAAGTGTTACGTCGTGAAATGCGTCAAATGGAAAGTTCTTGGTTAAATTCTAAATCGATTGAAACGGGTAAAAACCGTCTAAACCGTTTGGGTTTCTTTGAAACGGTAGATGTACAAACCGTTCGTGTCCCAGGATCTGATGACCAAGTTGATCTCGTTTATTCTGTAAAAGAAGCAAACTCAGGAAGTGTTAACTTTGGTGTCGGTTACGGTACTGAATCAGGCGTGAGCTTCCAAGTTGGTCTTCAGCAAGATAACTTCATCGGTTCTGGTAACCGTGTTGGTATCAATGCAATGATGAACGATTATCAAAAGAACATTAGCTTAGATTATCGTGATCCTTACTGGAACCTTGATGGTGTCAGTTTAGGGGGTAAGATTTTCTATAATGAATTTGAAGCTTCTGATGCAGGTATTGTCGATTATACCAACCAAAGTTATGGTGGTAATCTCACATGGGGTTTCCCATTTGATGAATTAAACTATTTCGAAATTGGTGTGGGCTACACTCATAACAAGATCTCTAATTTAGAAGGTTATGTTCAAATTGAACAATACTTAAATTCAGTTGGTGATGCTTATGATGAAGGTGCTCAAACGCTGATCGTAAGTGATTTTGATGTCACTTTGTCTTGGACTCGTAATAACCTAAATAAAGGTTATTTCCCAACGGCGGGTAACTACCAACGAGCATCTTATAAGATAACGACCCCGAATTCTGATTCACAGTTCTTTAAAGCACAATATGAAGTTCGCCAGTACTTCCCGTTAACAAAGAAACACGAATTTGCATTATTAATGCGTGGTAAGGCGGGTTACGGTAATGGTTATGGTCAAACTGATGGTAATGACAACCTGTACCCATTTTATGAGAACTTTTATGCCGGCGGCTTTACAACCTTACGTGGTTTTGGATCTAACTCAGCGGGTCCAAAAGCCGTTTATGCACAAGGTTCAAATGGAGGAATAGGTAATAATACTTCTTACGCAGCAACTGATGATTCTGTTGGTGGTAATGCTACCGCTTTAGCAAGTATTGAGCTGATTGTACCGACTCCATTTGCAAGTGAAGAAACACAAGGACAAATTCGTACCAGTGTCTTCTTTGATATGGCGAGTGTTTGGGATACAGAGTTTGACTATAAAGATCCTAAGCCAGGGATGGATGGTGGTCAGTATTACTATGATTATTCAGATCCATCAAACTTCCGCTCTTCATATGGTGCAGCTTTACAATGGATGTCTCCGATGGGGCCATTAGTATTCTCAATTGCGAAACCTGTGAAGATTTATGAAGGTGATGATGAAGAATTCTTTAGTTTCACCATTGGTCGAACTTTCTAAACATTGATAGCTCTAATAGAAAAGTGTTAATGTAAACCGATTCAATTTAGGTCGATAATAATTAATTAAGGATATGATTTTGAAAAAGTTGGTAAAAGTAGCCGCTTTAGGCACAGTATTATTAAGTGGTTCTTTTTTTGCTAATGCAGCAGAAGCAGCAACCAAAATTGGTTATGTAAACATGGCTCAAATCGTTCAGCAAATGCCACAACGTGAAGCTATTTCAGAAAAACTTCGTGCTGAGTTTAAAGACCGTATTGATGAATTACGTAGCCTAGAGTCAAAAATTAAAGACAAAGTAGAAACGATCAAACGTGATGGTGAGCTTCTAGGTGCGTCAGGTAAAACAAAACTTGAGCGTGAAATTGCTTCGCTTCAATCAGATTACAAACTAAAAGCACAAGCATTAGATGAAGATAACCGTCGTCGTCAAGGCGAAGAACGTCAGAAGTTGATCATGCAAGTACAACAAACAGTAGAAAAAGTAGCGAACAAAGAAGGCTATGATATGGTTGTTGATGCTCAAACACTACTTTGGGCAAAACCAGAAGACAATCTATCTGAAAAAGTTATTAAAGAAATTAAATAAGGTCGAACATGACTCGTATTACGCTTGCTGAATTGGCAAAAAAACTGGGTGCAACCGTTCATGGTAACGGTGATGTTGTTGTACATTCTATCGCTTCGATGAGCAAGGCTGGAGAAGGGGATATAACCTTTCTTTCAAATGCTAAATATCGTAAGCAATTGGCTAGTTGCCAAGCATCAGCGGTGATTGTGAAAGAGGCGGACGTTGAGTTCTGTCAATCTAATGCATTAATAATGCGAGACCCATATTTAGGCTTTGCTTTAGCAGCTCAAGCTTTAGATACAACACCAGCTCCAGCAAAAGATATTGCACCATCAGCGTATATTGCTGATGATGCAATGATTGGAGAAGGTGTTGCTATTGGACATAATGCAGTAATTGAATCGAAAGCAGTTATTGCTGATGGTGCGATTATTGGTTCAGGCTGTTTTGTTGGCCAAGAAGCAAAAATTGGTAAAAATACGAAGTTATGGGCAAATGTTTCTATTTACCATCGCGTAGAAATTGGTGAATCTTGTTTAATTCAATCAGGTACTGTTATTGGTTCTGATGGTTTTGGTTACGCAAATGACCGTGGTACATGGGTTAAAATACCTCAGCTCGGCTCTGTCATTATTGGTGATAACGTTGAGATTGGTGCCAATACTGCGATTGACCGTGGTGCAATTGATAATACAGTGATTGAAAGTAATGTTATTATTGATAACCAAATTCAAATCGCTCATAACGTACAAATCGGATCTGGTTCAGCGATGGCTGGTGGTACAATTGTCGCTGGTAGTACAAGTATTGGTAAACATTGTATTATTGGTGGTGGTTCAGTGATTAATGGCCATATTGACATTACCGATGGCGTAACTATCACTGGTATGGGTATGGTGATGAGAGGCATTAGCGAAAAAGGCATGTACTCATCAGGTATTCCACTGCAAACAAATAAAGAATGGCGAAAAACTGCAACTCGTGTTCATAAGATTGATGAAATGAATAAGCGATTAAAGGCAGTAGAGAAAAAGTTACTCGACTAACTCTCATCCGTTAACATTCTAATTAATAAGTATTGGTCTGCATTTTGCAGACCTTTGTCTATCTATTATTACTCTATTTGAGCTACACTATTACTCAGATACGATATTGTTTTACAGGAATATTATTTTGACTCGTGAAAATAAAACACTCAACATTACAGAAATCCAAGAGTTATTACCGCACCGTTACCCATTCTTATTGGTTGACCGAGTAACAGATTTCGAAGAAGAAAAATACTTACACGCGATCAAGAATGTGTCTGTGAATGAACCTCAATTTACTGGCCATTTCCCACAAATGCCAATTTTTCCAGGTGTATTGATTCTTGAAGCAATGGCTCAAGCAACTGGCCTATTAGCATTTAAATCGTTTGGTGCTCCTGCTGAGAATGAACTTTACTATTTTGCTAGTATTGATAAAGCAAAATTCCGTAAACCAGTTGTTCCTGGTGACCAATTAATTATTGAAGTTGAATTCATTAAAGATCGCCGTGGTATTGCACTATTTAATGGTGTAGCTAAAGTTGACGGTGCTGTAGTGTGTTCAGCTGAACTTAAGTGTGCAAGACGAGAGTTTTAATTATGATTCATGAATCGGCTCAAATTCATCCGTCAGCAGTTATTGAAGGTAATGTAACGATTGACGCTAATGTATCTGTTGGACCATTCACTTACATTACTGGTAATGTAACGATTGGGGAAGGTACAGAAATAATGTCGCATGTTGTCATTAAAGGCGATACGACGATAGGCAAAGATAACCGTATCTTCCCGTTTGCTACTATTGGTGAAGAAAGCCAAGATAAAAAATACGGCGGTGAAGTAACTAAAGTCGTTATTGGCGATCGTAATGTTATTCGTGAAAGCGTTCAAATTCACCGAGGTACAGTTCAAGATCGTGGTGTAACGACTGTTGGTAATGATAATTTACTTTGCGTGAACGTACATATTGCACATGACTGCATCGTTGCTGATAACATCATCATGGGTAACAACGCGACATTAGCTGGCCATGTAACGGTTGAAGATTATGCGATTGTTTCTGCATTGTCTCCTGTTCATCAGTTTTGTACCGTTGGAGCACATAGCTTCATTGGCGGTGCGTCTGTAGTTGTTCAAGATGTGCCTCCGTTTGTGATGGCACAAGGTAACCACTGTAAGCCTTTCGGTATCAATATCGAAGGATTAAAACGTCGTGGTTTTGAAAAACCTGAGATTCATGCTATTCGTCGAGCTTATAAAGCACTTTATCGTAATGGTAATACATTAGAAGAAGCAAAAGCTGAGATAAATAAAGAAATTGAAGCATTTCCAGTACTTCAAGGCTTCTTAGATTTGTTTGAGAAATCGACGCGCGGTATTATTCGTTAATAACGGCGTTTAGAAGTATATAAGCATATTACAAAGGCCTATTGATGTAGGCCTTTTTTATTTTGGAGCAAAAATGACCAAACCATTACGAATTGGTATTGTCGCTGGTGAGTTATCTGGTGATACGCTAGGTGAAGGCTTTATTAAGTCAGTAAAAGCACAATATCCTGGTGCTGAATTTGTGGGGATCGGCGGACCTAAAATGATAGCTCAAGGATGTGAGTCATTATTTGATATGGAAGAACTGGCCGTAATGGGGTTGGTAGAAGTATTGAGTCGATTACCTCGTTTATTAAAAGTGAAAGCAGAACTTGTTAATCATTTTACTCAAAACCCACCAGATGTTTTTATCGGTATTGATGCGCCTGACTTTAATTTACGTTTAGAAAAAACGCTAAAAGAGAAAGGTATAAAAACAGTTCATTATGTTAGTCCATCTGTATGGGCTTGGCGTCCAAAACGTATATTTAAAATTGATGCCGCAACGGATCTTGTTTTAGCATTCTTGCCGTTTGAAAAAGCATTTTATGATAAATATAATGTAGCTTGTGAGTTTATTGGCCATACATTGGCTGATGCAATTCCAATGCAAAGCGATCAAATTTCAGCTCGTGAATTATTAGGTTTACAACAAGATCGTCAATGGCTAGCCGTTTTACCAGGTAGCCGTGGTGGTGAAGTTGCATTAATTGCCAAACCATTTATTGAAACCTGTCAACGTATTCATAAACAACATCCTAAAATGGGGTTTGTCGTTGCCGCTGTTAACGAAAAACGCCGTGAACAGTTTGAAACAATCTGGAAAGAAACGGCCCCTGAATTAGAATTTACAATTATTCAAGATACGGCCCGAAATGTCATGACAGCCGCTGATGCTGTATTATTAGCATCAGGTACGGTAGCACTTGAATGTATGCTAATAAAAAGACCAATGGTTGTTGGTTATCAAGTAAATAAACTAACAGGATGGATTGCTCAAAAGCTTTCGATTACTGAATTTGTTTCTTTGCCTAATGTCTTAGCAGGAAAAGAATTAGTGCAAGAGTTTATTCAAGAAGAGTGTCACCCTGATTTTCTTTATCCGGCAATGGAAAAAGTATTGAGCCAAGATAACAGTGAATTAATTGAAAAGTTTACTGAAATGCATCAATGGATCCAAAAAGATGCGGACAAGCAAGCCGCTAATGCCGTCTTACGTCTAATTAATAAAGAAACAGCAGAATAACGTTATGACAAAAAAAACAGACTCGAAAGAATTACCTCCATTTGAATACCCTCAAGGTTACCAGTTATTTGCTGGTGTTGATGAAGTAGGGCGTGGACCATTAGTTGGTGCAGTTGTAACGGCTGCTGTTATTTTAGACCCAAATAATCCAATCGAAGGTTTAACGGATTCTAAAAAATTGACGGATAAAAAGCGTGATTTATTGTTTCCAGAAATCCAAGAAAAAGCATTAGCATGGTCACTAGGTCGCTGTGAAGCTCATGAAATTGATGAGTTGAACATCTTACAAGCTACAATGGTTGCGATGCAAAGAGCCATTGCAGGATTAAAAATAACGCCAGATTTTGCCTTAATTGATGGTAATAAAGTCCCTGATTTACCAATGGCTAGTTTAGCTGTTGTTAAAGGTGACTTACGAGTTCAAGAGATCAGTGCTGCATCTATTATTGCAAAAGTAACTCGCGACAGAGAAATGGAAGTTCTAGATAAAGAATTTCCTCAATTTGGTTTTGCGAAGCATAAAGGTTATCCAACCAAGGCACATTTTGCTGCCATTGAAGAGCATGGTGTGATTTCTGAACATCGCCGTAGCTTTAAACCCGTGAAACGTGTGTTAGGAATAGAGTAATGTCTGACCCTAAATTTGTACACCTTAGAGTTCATAGTGATTTCTCACTTGTTGATGGCCTTTCTAAAGTCCCACCATTAGTAAAGAAAGTTGCTGAAATGAACATGCCAGCTATGGGATTAACTGATTTCACTAACTTATGTGGTTTAGTTAAGTATTATTTTGCTGCCCATGGCGCAGGTGTTAAACCTATTATAGGTGCAGATTTTACGGTTCAGTCAAAAGAATTTGGTAATGAACTGTTTAACCTAACTGTCTTAGCAAAAAATAATGAAGGGTATAAAAACCTTACGTTATTAATATCAAAAGCATACCTACGCGGTCACGTTCAACATACTCCAGTAATGGATAAAGAGTGGTTGATAGAGCATAGAGAAGGCTTAATTCTTCTTTCTGGCGGCAAAAATGGTGATGTAGGTAAGGCGCTGCTTAAAGGCAATAAAGAACTTGCTGATGAATGTGTTGAGTTTTATCAAACCCATTTCCCTGAACACTATTATCTTGAATTAACTCGAACAGGTCGTTCTGATGAAGAAAGTTACCTTCACTTTGCTGTAGAGTTAGCCGAAAAAGAAGGGTTGCCAGTTGTTGCTACCAATGATGTTCGCTTTATTAAAGCGGAAGATTTTGAAGCGCATGAAATTCGAGTAGCTATCCATGATGGCTTTACTTTAGTCGATCCCCGCCGACCAAGACTTTATAGTGAACAACAGTATTTACGTTCAGAAGATGAAATGTGTGAGCTGTTTTCTGATATACCAGAAGCGTTAGAAAACAGTGTTGAAATTGCAAAACGTTGTAATGTTACGGTACGTCTTGGGGAGTACTTTCTTCCGAATTTTCCAACGGAAGGGATGAAAATTGAAGACTTCTTAGTTAAAAAATCTCAAGAAGGTTTGGAGCGACGTTTAGCCTTTTTGTTCCCTGATGAAAAAGTACGTTTAGAACGAAGACCTGAATACGACGAACGTTTACAAATTGAATTAGACGTAGTTAACCAAATGGGTTTCCCAGGTTACTTCCTTATCGTAATGGAATTTATTCAGTGGTCTAAAGATAATGATATTCCTGTTGGTCCGGGTCGAGGGTCTGGTGCAGGTTCACTTGTTGCTTACGCCCTGGATATTACCGATCTTGATCCTCTCGAATACGATCTCCTTTTTGAACGATTCTTGAATCCTGAGCGTGTTTCCATGCCCGATTTCGATATCGATTTCTGTATGGATAAACGTGATCAGGTAATTGATCATGTCGCTGAAATGTATGGTCGTGATGCGGTATCTCAAATCATTACCTTCGGTACCATGGCGGCAAAAGCGGTAATTCGAGATGTAGGCCGAGTTCTTGGGCATCCTTATGGTTTTGTTGATCGTCTTTCAAAACTAATCCCGCCAGATCCTGGTATGACATTAGCAAAAGCATTTGATGCTGAACCTCAACTTCCAGAGCTTTATAATGGCGATGAAGAAGTTAAAGCCTTGATTGATATGTGTCGAATCTTGGAAGGTTGTACGCGAAATGCAGGTAAACATGCGGGTGGTGTTGTTATTTCACCAACGACAATTACTGACTTTGCTCCATTGTATTGTGATGCGGATGGTAACTTCCCCGTAACACAGTTTGATAAGAATGACGTTGAAACTGCAGGTCTAGTTAAGTTCGACTTCTTGGGTTTAAGAACCTTAACCATTATTGATTGGGCTTTAGGGTTAGTAAATCCTCGCTTGAAGAAAGAAGGTAAAGATCCGGTACGTATTGAATCAATTCCTTTGGATGATCAAGCGTCATTTAGATTATTACAAAACTCAGAAACTACCGCGGTATTCCAATTGGAATCCCGTGGTATGAAAGATCTGATCAAACGTCTACAACCAGATAGCTTTGAAGATATTATCGCATTAGTGGCACTATTCCGCCCTGGTCCATTGCAATCAGGCATGGTAGATAACTTTATAGACCGTAAACATGGTCGAGAAGAAGTCTCTTATCCTGATGCTACTTGGCAGCATGAATCACTTAAAGAAACACTAGAACCAACTTACGGTATCATTTTATACCAAGAACAAGTTATGCAAATCGCCCAGATCTTAGCGGGTTATACGCTAGGTGGTGCCGACATGCTTCGTCGTGCAATGGGTAAGAAAAAACCTGAAGAAATGGCAAAGCAGCGTGGTACCTTTAAAGAAGGTGCGATTGCTAATGGCGTAGATGGTGAGTTGTCGATGAAAATCTTCGACTTGGTAGAAAAGTTTGCTGGTTATGGTTTTAACAAATCTCACTCAGCCGCTTATGCCTTAGTTTCTTATCAGACATTATGGTTAAAAACGCATTATCCTGCAGAGTTTATGGCGGCGGTAATGACCGCTGATATGGATAACACCGATAAGATTATAGGTCTTGTTGATGAATGTTTCCGTATGAAGTTAAAAGTGCTTCCACCAGATGTTAATGCCGGTTTATATCGTTTCAATGTCGATGAAGATGGCGCGATTGTTTATGGTATTGGTGCGATTAAAGGGGTTGGTGAAGCGCCTATTGAGAATATCATAGAGGCTCGTAATAAAGGCGGACATTTCCGTGATTTATTTGATTTTTGCTCTCGAATTGATACCAAAAAAACCAATAAGCGTGTGGTAGAAAAATTGATCCGTTCTGGCGCATTAGACAGACTTGGCCCTCATCGTGCTGCATTGATGGCGTCATTAGATGATGCAATGAAAGCCGCTGGGCAACATCATCAAGCGGAATCATTTGGTCAATCAGATATGTTTGGGGTGTTAACTCAAGCACCTGAAGAAGTTGAACAAGCGTATACACATGTTCCAAGATGGCCTGAAAAAGTATGGCTTGAAGGGGAGAGGGAAACATTAGGTCTCTATTTAACAGGTCACCCAGTTAACGCGTATATTAAAGAGTTATCTCGATATACAACGTGGCGTTTGAATGATGCTCACGTTACCAGACGTGATCAAACTGTAACAGTTGCAGGTTTAGTTATTGCTGCTAGAGTAATGACCACAAAACGTGGCAGCCGGATCGGTTTAATGACATTGGATGATAGATCCGGTCGAATGGAGGTCATGTTATTCTCAGATGCGCTTGATCGATACGCTGATTTGCTAGAAACTGACAAAATAGTGCTTGTTTCTGGACAGGTCAGCTTTGATGATTTCAATGGTGGGCTTAAAATGTCTGCCCGTGAAGTGATGTCATTGGGGGATGCACGAGAAAAATACGCTCGTGGATTATCAGTTTCTGTTACAGAAGCACAAATTAACAATCAATTTTTTGAGCGCTTTAGTCAAATACTAGAGCCGAATCGGGCAGGGACTGTTCCGGTAAATGTATATTATCAGCGAGCGAATGCTCGTGTTAAGTTGGTCTTAGGGACAGAGTGGCGAGTGACGCCAACAGACCAACTGATGGATGATTTGAAATCGTTGCTTGGCGAACAGCAAGTCGAGCTTGAATTTAACTAGAATAAGTAAGGCTGCTAATTTGAGCGGCCTTGAACTAATAAGGATTCTTTAATGAGCCTAAATTTTCTTGAATTTGAAAAACCAATTGCAGAACTAGAAGCTAAAATTGAAGCGCTGCGTGATATTTCTCGCCGTGGTGGAGATAATACGCTTGATCTAGAAAAAGAAATTAAGCAATTAGAAGATAAATGTTTAGAGCTTAAAAAGAAAACATTTAGTGACTTAGGTGCGTGGGAAGTTGCACAACTTGCTCGTCACCCTGAGCGTCCATATGTACTAGATTACATCGAACACATGTTTACAGAGTTTGATGAACTGGCCGGTGATCGTGCTTTTGCTGATGATAAAGCATTAGTTGGTGGTATGGCTCGTTTAGATGGTCGTCCTGTTATGATTATTGGTCATCAAAAAGGTCGTGGTACTAAAGAAAAAGTACTTCGTAACTTTGGTATGCCAAAACCAGAAGGTTACCGTAAAGCAAAACGTTTAATGCAAATGGCTGAGCGTTTTAAAATGCCTATCATTACTTTCATCGATACCGCTGGTGCTTATCCTGGTGTTGGCGCTGAAGAGCGTGGACAATCTGAAGCTATCGCAATGAACTTAAAAATCATGTCGGAACTAAGTGTTCCTGTGATTTGTAATGTTGTTGGTGAAGGTGGCTCTGGTGGAGCATTAGCCATTGGCGTAGGTGATTACGTGAATATGCTTCAATACTCTACTTATTCAGTAATTTCTCCTGAAGGTTGTGCATCAATCTTATGGCGTGATTCAGATAAAGCCCCACAAGCTGCTGAAGCGATGGGTCTTGTTGCACCTCGCTTAAAAGAGCTTGAATTGATTGATACGATTATTGATGAGCCTCTAGGTGGAGCACATCGTGATCATAAAGCAACGGCTGAAAATATTAAGGCTCGTTTAATTGAACAATTAAACGAATTAGCAGGCTTTGACGAAGAAGCATTGCTTGATCGTCGTTACCAACGTCTAATGAACTACGGTTACTGCTGATAATTTCGGTCAGATAGAGTAAAGTGAAAGCGAGCCTAAGTGCTCGCTTTTTTATTATCTGGACATACTGTTATGCTTAACTCTCAATTCTCATCTCAATTAGATTCTTACCCTGTAGCCAAACCACATTTAGTAATTGCTTTAAGTGGTGGCATTGATTCTATGGTCTTGCTTCGTCTTGCCTCAATTTATGCTAAAGAGAAACAATTAGAATGTATTGCTGTTCATGTAAATCATGGATTGAGTCAGTATGCCTTTGATTGGGAAGCAGTATGCCAAGCACATTGTGATTTACTGTCTATTCCGCTCTATATTGAACGAGTGGAGCTGGTTGTTAGTGCGCAAGACAGCTTAGAAGAAGTTGCAAGAAAAGCCCGTTATCAAGCATTAGAAAAGTATATGCAAGCCAATAGTTTATTACTCACAGGTCAGCATCAGGATGATCAGGTTGAAACCTTTTTTCTAGCATTAAAAAGAGGCAGTGGTCCGACTGGGTTATCTTCAATGCCTTCAATTATCCCATTATTAAAAGGGTATAAATGTCGTCCATTATTGACTCAATCTCGCTCTAATATTGAAGCATATGCTCACGATAATAAATTAGGATGGGTTGAGGATGAGAGTAATAACGATACGCGCTTTGACCGAAATTTTTTACGACATCAAGTTGTGCCTAATTTAGTTAAACGTTGGCCAAACTTTGGTTCTACGGTGTCACGCAGTGCTCAACTATGTGCAGAACAAGAAAGCTTACTTACTGAATTGCTTGAACCAAAATTAACAGCATTTCAAGATGCTTATTGTGGGATTTCTATTTCACAGTTAGATAAAGAGTCTGAACTGGCTCGTAATATGTTACTTCGACTATGGCTGAAACAATTCTCCATCCCCATGCCTAGTCAAACTCAGTTGAAAATATTGTGGACTGAAGTTGCAAAAGCAAAAGAAGACGCAAATCCATCTTTAGTATTGGGTTTAATTCAATTAAGACGTTTTCAAAATAATTTATATTGTTTACCTCAGTATGAAGATCTTTCGTTTTGGAAATGCGAACTGCAACAAATGATAGAATTGCCAGATAATCTTGGGTGGCTCGCGTTAGAGCATCAGTCTGCGGGAATTAAACATAATGAAGCAGACCGTGAAACAGGGTTATTATTAAGAGCTCCTTTAAAACATGAAAAAGTAGAAGTGCGTTTTAATATTCAAGGGCTTTCCCCTCATCCTGAAACTCGAGATCACAGCCGTAAAATGAAAAAATTGTACCAAGAGTATGGGATCCCAAGTTGGCAGAGAGCAAGATTACCAATGGTTTTTTATAATGAAGAACTTGCTGCTGTTGCAGGGTTGTTTGTCTGTAAGGCATTTTCAGGTGAAGAGTGTGAGCTGATCTGGAAGAAATCAGGCTTAAAATAGACATTTAGCATGAACTTGTCAAAATGATAGTAAATATGAATGGAGCAATATTATGAAAAAAACAATTGGACTAGCAATGATCGTATTAATGGCTTCAGCGCCGACATTTGCAGCGGGTGATGCTGCAGCTGGGCAAGCGAAATCAGCGATTTGTGCCTCTTGTCATGGCGCTGATGGTATTGCTGTTATCCCCGGTTACCCAAACTTAAAAGGGCAAAATGCTCAATATATCGAGTCATCATTAAAAGCATATAAAAATAAAGAACGTAATGGTGGTAACTCAGCAATAATGCAACCGATGGCTGCAATGTTGAATGATGCAGATATGGCTAATTTAGCTGCTTATTATTCTGCAATGAAGTAAGCCTAAATCAACTAATGCCATTCCTAGGTTGTATGTTCTCTTTAGCTCAAGGATAATAGGCTAATAGTATTTATGAATGTTAAAGGACTAATATGAAAAAGATTGAAGCGATCATTAAACCATTTAAGCTTGATGATGTGCGTGAAAGCCTTGCTGATGTTGGTATCACAGGCATGACTGTATCGGAAGTTAAAGGTTTTGGTCGTCAAAAAGGGCATACTGAGCTGTACCGTGGTGCAGAATACATGGTCGATTTTTTACCAAAAGTAAAACTTGAAATCGTTGTTACTGACGATGTTGTAGACCAGTGTGTTGATGCTATCATCGAAACTGCTCAAACTGGGAAAATCGGTGATGGTAAGATTTTCATTACTGATGTTAGTCGAGTTATTCGTATCCGTACTGGTGAAGAAGACGAAGACGCGATTTAATACCCACATGAACACCAGTATCTGCTAATCTAGTTAGCATTATTACTATTTAAGGAAGGAGTGATGATTCGCTCCTTTTTTTGTTTATGAAAAAGAGAACGTTATTTTTATCTGGTTCAGCGTTATTAGTTGGGCTAGCTCTCGCCGCTAAATCAATTGTATTTACAGTTCCTCTCGAACCTGAATTGATTGAACTCTCTAATATTACTCCTGATGCACCGTTAACGTATCAGTCTGGTTGTACTCAATTTACTACTTCAACACCAATCGATCGCCATGGTCAATTGAATGTCTTAGTTTGGAATATTTACAAACAACAGAAAGACGATTGGAAAGCAGCATTAAATTCATTAACGATCTCTTCTGATTTAGTGTTATTGCAAGAAGCCAGTTTGACACCGGAATTAAAACAATTTGTGGTGGATAAATCGTACTCTGCTGAGTTGGTAAGAGCTTTCGATATATTTGATACAAGTGCTGGTGTTTTAACATTAGCAAAAGAGTCGGCTGAAAAAGTGTGTGCGCATACCGCGATAGAACCTTGGCTACGGCTACCTAAATCAGCACTTCTCTCTGAGTACCCTTTGTCAGATAAACAGACGTTAATGGTAGTAAATATTCATGCCATTAATTTTACATTAGGAACTGAAGATTATAAAAATCAAATTGAAGCATTATCACAAGAGGTAAAGCAGCATGATGGCCCTTTGATTATTGCTGGTGATTTTAATTCATGGAGTAATGATAGGTTGGAAACGTTGCAACAACAGGTGAAGACATTAGATTTAAAAGAAGTGTTATTTACTCCTGATGATCGTATGCGTTTTATTACAGGTTTACCGTTAGATCATATTTTTTATCGTGGCCTAGAAGTAACAGAAGCGCACTCTATGAAGAGTAACGCTTCTGATCATAATCCGCTACAGGTCAGTTTTAGCCTGAAAACGCAGTTATAAAGCCCCACAACGTAAAACAAGTAACCCAAGGAAGGATTGCTATTATTAATGCTTTAGAACGCTCTAAATCTGTCCATGCGCCCAAGACAGCATAGCTTAGTGCTATATACCACGGCATAAGCAGTGGGAAAGAACTTGCATAAGCAGACCAGTGGTCTGTCATAGGCAGTTTAATTAAACCATTTAGACTATTTAAGTCAGCAGCGTAAGGCATGATATTCGCATGATTTAATAAAAGACTAGCGTAACTAGCAATGTCACCAATCAGTGCAGGGAACATAACAATGGTGCTACCTGCAATCCATTTAAAATAGCTGTGTTGGTATTGGTTTTGCTTTGTAGCCAATTTAAACCATAGCGCTAATAATAAGATGGTTGCTGTTCGTCCCATAACATCATTAATTACCTCACCAGCTAACAAAATTTCTTTGGTTAGCCATTCACCTTGAACTTGGCCGCCAACACTTTCTATTTGAGCGGTTAAGTTCGTAGTTACCCATTCAAAATTGACTAGGTCAAAATAGGTTCCCCAGAACATAAATGGTGCAAAGATAAGTAAAACATAAGGTAGCCAAGCCCATTTACCTCGTTCATATAACGCGGCAAAACAATCAGCGGGAGAGCGAAATATATCGATCAATAAAATTAATGGATTTGAAGAAGGTGTCATACGTTTACCTTAGTAACATCAACGTAAAGTTTTAATTTTTGTCCTGGCTTAATATAAGAGCCACGTTCGATGTTATTCCATTTCATGATATCTGTCACAGAGACACTGAATTTCTGTGCGATAGAGCTTAGGTTGTCACCTTGTCTGATTTGATAATTTACAGTTCGGATGATTGCACCATCAGAGCTGTTTTTCCAAATAACTAAATTTTGACCTACACGTAATGAATCTTTTGGTGCCATGCCGTTCCATTTTGCTAGATCTCGGTATGAAATCGAGTTGTCACGAGCAATACTCCATAAGCTTTCACCGTCTTTAACTTTATGAGCTAATTTGTATTTCCCTTTTGCTTTAGCTTGAGTCTTTTTTAAACGTTGTGGAGCACTTAATGCATATGTTTTATTCCCTTGAGATGCTGTTGGGATTAACAAGTATTGTCCAACGCGAATACTAGAACCATTCAAATCATTGGTTTGTTCAATAATATTCGTTGTCGTGTTGTGCTTAACAGCTAATTGACTGATGGTATCGCCTGGTTGAACTTTATAGCGAACAACTTTCATTGTTTTATTCGCGTTCTTTTTCAAGTTGGCATTGAACTGGTCAACATGCTCAATCGGTAATAATAAATGGTAAGGACCATCTGGAGAGGTAGCCCATTGATTATAAGCAGGGTTGTAACCTTGTAATTCCGTGATTGAAATACCAGCAAACTCTGCCGCAATAGCAAGATCTAATTGTTGTTTAGGATCTACCATTTCAAGAACGGGTTTATTTGGGATTGGTGGCAGTTCTACACCGTATTTTTCATGATTTTTTATAATATCAGCAAGAGCAAGTAATTTAGGAACATAACCACTGGTTTCTTCTGGTAAATCTAATGAAAAGAAATCGGTTGGCTTACCTAGCTTTCTATTCTTAGTCATGGCTCTTGATACTCGACCAGCACCGCTGTTGTAAGATGCAATTGAATTTTGCCAGTCACCATCGAAGCGGCTATCAAAATATTCCATATAATCTAAAGCAGCATTTGTTGCCGCAGGGACATCGCGGCGACCGTCATACCACCAGTTGCGCTCTAATTTAAAGCGATCAGCAGTACCTGGAACGAATTGCCATAGACCTGCTGCACTGCCATGTGAATAAGCAAATGGGTCAAACGCACTTTCTACAACCGGAAGAAGGACTAATTCCATAGGTAAGCCTCGTTTTTCAATCTCAACCGTGATCATATACAAGAAAGGTTGTGCTCGTTTTGCCACTGTTCGTAAATGACTTGGATGTTTTATGTACCAGTTACGATAATAATCAACTGACTTTTGGTCTGGAATTGGCATCTCTAATTGCATTGCAATACGTTGCCAAACATCTTCTTGTTCTTGAGGCGTTAAAGTTGGTTTTTCAACTGGCTTTACTTCAGAAGGTGTCGAGTCTGTTTTTGAAGGAATTGTAACCGTTGAGGTGGTTTCAGTCTGAGTCTGCTCTGGAGGAGGTGCGGTTTGGCAGCCTGCTAATAGCGCTAATCCAATCCAATGGAATTTCAGTTTCATTGTGTATTGCCTTCAGTGTGCTTATGCCAACATCACAGCATGATATTGGCATTCATATTTTTTATTTGGACACGGATAATACGTTGCAACCACACATCAAACAAGTTTCATACTTAAAACTCATCTTTCCATCTTCTTAATGCGGTAAAGGTCTCAAGTTCGGTACTCTCTGATACTTTATTTTCGACTGCTTTTTTTACACTGCTTTCATTTGTTCGTAAAAAAGGATTAATTAATTTTTCGCGCTGCATAGTGGATGGAATTGTCGACTTTCCATTTGCTCGAAGGCGTAATACTTTTTCACGGTATTGTTGTAGGTAATCATTATCAGGCTCAACTGCTAATGCAAATGCTAAATTAGATGCAGTATATTCATGAGCACAATATACTTCTGTTTCATCAGGCAGAGCGGCGAGTTTTTGTAGTGAATGAAACATTTGCTCAGCAGTACCTTCAAATAAGCGACCGCAACCAGCAGAAAACAATGCATCACCACAAAAAAGCTTTTCATCGCCAACATAAGCAATATGGCCTTTTGTATGCCCTTCAACACCAAGAATCATGAATTGTTCATTGAATAGTTCAACAAAATCACCATCACTTACTGGGTGAGTTAACGTTGGGATGGGTTCGCTCTCTGGGCCAACAACATTGATTCCAGGGAATTGACGAACAAGCTCAGGAACCCCTCCAATATGATCATGGTGGTGGTGAGTAATCAAAATAGCATCTAAAATAAAATTATTCGCTTTAATACACTCTAAAACAGGTGTCGCGTCACCGGGATCAACAACAACACAATGATTATCATTGTTGTGAATTAACCAAATGTAATTATCATTAAATGCAGGTATGCTTTTTATTGATAGCATTAACCTTTCTCCAAATTTTGTAGCGTAAATAGGTAACGATATTGATTAAGCCAGCACTGCTTGATAAAAAAATTGAAAAACCGCATTCATGGTCTGATATCCCTCACGGAGAGTGGATAGGAGAGCTAATTCAATCACGTCTGGATGAATGGTGCCCTAAACTGTTTGGTTACCATATGCTTAAAATTGGTGGGCTCAGTGCTGAGCTTGATAGTCGCTTCTGTAATATTAAACACCAAGTTAACCTAGATAACAAAAATTCATTAAAAAATATTGTCTCTGAATTGCCTCAATTGCCTTTTTTAGAAAAAAGTATTGATGCGTGTGTACTTGCTCATCAACTTGATTATTCGTCAGACCCTCACCAATTATTAAGAGAAGTCGATAGAGTTTTAATTAATGATGGCTATGTTATTTTAACTGGCTTTAATCCGATGAGTGCAATAGGGTTAGCGAGTTTATTCCCATGGAGAAAAAATAACCTTCCATGGAGTGGCCGAATGTTTACGCCACACAGAATTAAAGATTGGCTTAGCGTATTAAATTTTGAAGTGGTCTACAGTGATTGCTTTGCGTTAGCGCCTTTAACTCGCTATCGAACCATATGGACATGGTTTGAGAATTTAGGTGGAGAGTCAGTAAAGCCAATTAGTGGGATTTATTTTCTTGTGGCAAGAAAAAGGACTTACCCATTAAGGCCTATAAAGTCGGCGTGGAAAAAGAAGCCTAAATTGGCTCCTATTTCAGTGGCGCAGACCCATCAAGGTAAAACTGAGTCAAAATAGCACGATGTTCATAAAACTAGCCGGGATAACCCGTATCGTCTTGAGTCGGGTTTTCTGCTGCAGTTCTTGCTAATTCATCACACATTTCATTTTCACGATGACCTGCATGACCTTTCACCCAGCGCCAATCAACAGTGTGGCGCTCCGCTTCTGCGTCTAATTGTTTCCAAAGATCGGCGTTTACCACGGGCTTCTTATCTGCTTTCTTCCAACCTCTTTTTTTCCACCCGTGGATCCATTGAGTGATCCCTTGGCGAACGTATTGGCTGTCGGTTGTTAATACCACTGAACATGGCTCTTTTAAATTACGTAGAGCAACTACGGCCGCTAACATTTCCATGCGATTATTTGTGGTCTGATTAAATCCCTCGGAAAACGTTTTTTCTGTGCCTTTATAGCGCATTACAATACCGTAACCACCTGGACCTGGGTTGCCTAAACAAGAACCATCTGTGAAAATTTCAACCTGCTTCATTATCTCTGTTATCATTAGAAGAATTTAGAAATAGTCTGACACAAATGAGCCTATGAATACTAGCGACAATTCCCCTAATCGAATTATTGTTCTCGATACAGAAACTACCGGTATGAACTTTTCGGGCGGGCCTGTTTATGAAGGTCACCGTATTGTTGAGATTGGTGCGGTTGAGATTATCAACCGAAAATTAACCGGTAATCATTTTCATGTATACATCAAGCCAGATCGACTTATTGATCTAGAAGCGATTGATGTTCATGGTATTACAGATGAATTCCTGTATGACAAACCTGAATATAAAGACATTCATGATGAGTTTTTAGCCTTTATTAAAGGTGCCGAGCTAGTTGCTCATAATGCGCCCTTTGATGTTGGCTTCATGGATTATGAATTCAGTAAAGTTAATAAGCTTATCGGCACAACGGATCAGTATTGTAAGATTACCGATACCTTGGCGATGGCGAAAAAAATATTTCCGGGTAAGCGTAATAACCTGGATATTTTGTGTGAACGCTACGGTATAGATAACTCTCATCGAACACTTCACGGCGCTTTACTCGATGCTGAGATTTTGGCTGATGTTTATCTATTAATGACGGGTGGACAAACAAGTTTAAGTTTTAATGCTGGAAATCAGTCCGATTCTTCAGAAGAAAGCATTAAAAGATTGAATTCAGGAAGAAAAGGATTAAAGGTTTTACGTGCTACGGCCGATGAAATAGAAGCGCATGAAAAGCGTTTGGATATAGTTGGTGATGCCTGTTTGTGGCGTAGTTAGGAGTGTAGTATGTGGCGGTTATTGATGATTGTGCTGTTTGTTCCAATGTTTTCTTGGGCAAAGAGCACTGAAATGTCGTGGTTGGATAATCGTTTTCGTGTCGATCCAACTATAAAGCAAGTTTCTTTCTTAGTTTACAGAGAAAAGGCATCTCAGGCAGTGACTCTGGTGCGTCCTGATGGAACAAAGTACTATGCTTGGGAGCATCCAGAGAATGTTGCTTGGTATGAAGAAAATGGAATGGATATTATTTCCATTGAAAATCCAATGCCAGGCCCGTGGCAAGCAATAGGTAAGATAACGCCTCAGAATAAAATTAAAATTTTGTCGAATCTAACGCTTAATGTGGATTCGCTACCGAAAAAACTCTATCAATCTGAAAGTTTTAAATTTACTGCTCGGTTGCTACAAGATGGTAAACCTCTTGTTCTGCGTGATTTTTTAAATCGAATTAAATTAAATGTGACATTTACCCCTTATTTAGCTAATGAGAAAGATCTCGTTAAAGAGGCGCGTCCATTAGCGGAAGTATTAGGAACTTTTGAAGATAATGGTGAAGATCTTGATGAAGTGGCCGCTGATGGTGTCTTTACGGTTAATTTGCCTATCAATATTAAACCGGGTAAATACTGGGTTCGAATTCAATCTCGTAATGGGGTGTTTTTAAGAACAGTTGAGCAAGATGTGTTGGTCTATCCATCACCTATCAGAGCGAGTTTTACTCAAGCACGCAATGAAAATCAAAGCCATTCAATGACGATAGATACAGAGGCGGGAGCAATAAAAGCAGGTTCACTGGCCGCTCATATTGAACAAATTAATCCAAATAAAATTACGACAGTGACTCAAGCACAATCTGATAGTGATGACGAAAAACTGTATTTTGACTTACCGAACAGTTATATGCCGGGTAAAAATACGTGGTCAGGTTGGGTTTATGCGACAGATATGGCAACAGATCGTCCTCTTCAATTTTTTCTCGGTAAACACAGTTATGGTGTGACAGAGCCAATTGACTTGAAAGCGGCTTATGAAGCTAGAATTAAGGCAGAAGCCGAGCAGCGTAAAATTGAAGAACAAAAGAAATTAGAAATTGAGCGAGCGGAAGCGCGCAAATGGCTTTGGATTTATGTAGGACTTGGAAATTTATTGATTATTGTTCTTATTTTTAGTGCTATTTTTGGTTGGAAAAAAGTTAACACAATGAGAAAATTGAAAGCGGCAGCACCAAAATCAGAAAAATTATCTATGCCACCACCACCTAAAGTTTAATTTGACTAAGGTGATACAAAAGCAATAAAAAAACCACATAACAGTGGTTTTTTTATTCGCATCCTTTCATTTTGTTACATTTGTTCTAAAGTTAACGTTTGCTTTTTTATAAGATTTGCACTAAAGCTGTTTATTAAATATACTTCTATCAATTATTGATGAGGGCGATATTTTGGATAAGCAAAAATTAATGCTAGAAGCTGCTTTTAACGAAACGTTAACAAAGAATAAGGGTGCGCAAATAAGTTCTTTGATTTGTTGTGGCTTATTGGGTATGAATAATAGCAGTATTGATTACTTATCTATTGAAGAAATTATTTATCTAAAGTTAGTTGTTAATTTAAATAAATAAAGCCCTAATAAGTAGAATAAAAAAGGCCAGAGCACATGCTCTGGCCTTTTTATTTGTCTTTTTATCTTTAAATTAAGCTATTTTACTGTGCTCGAAATTATTAGTTTGAGGCTTTACTATCAGTTCGCTAGGATCAAAATCCTCAACATTAATGGTTGCTAAGCGACTTTTTTCAGCTTTACGAAGTAATAAGGCTTCTTTGTCTGAAATGATGTTTAGCTCTAAACCTATTTTGGCTACGCGATCTAATTGCATGAACGGTAAGCGTTGTTTTGATTCTTTACATACGCGGTCATAAATTGGTTCTGCAGTTAAGATATCAATCAGTGCTTCTTCCATTTTTCCTACTGGATTAAAGCGACTGGCTTCCAAGAATAAACCACGTCCAATTCGACTACGAGCACCAGATGGTTCTTGAAGGATGCGGGCTAATTTATGGTCAAGCTTATCACTTGGACCTTGGCGACGAAGGCCTGTTGGTAACAGAATAAAACGCATGGCATTAGCAATAAATCGATTTGGGAAGTTTGATAGTAGTCCGTCAATCGCTTGTTCTGCTTGATGCAGTGAATCCTGAACACTCCAATGAACTAACGCTAAATCTTCTTTTTGGCGGCCTTCATCATCAAAACGTTTCAGTACTGAAGTTGTTAGGTATAGCTGGCTTAGGATGTCCCCAAGGCGTGCTGACATACGTTCACGACGTTTTAAACTGCCACCCAGTACTGCCATTGAAATATCAGACAATAAAGCTAAGTTAGTACTGTAACGATTTACTTGTTGGTAATAATGTTTCGTTTCATCGTTAAATGGGGTTTTAGAACCTCGACCATCTGTTAAACCAAGCCAAAAACTGCGAGCAAAGTTACTGATACCAAAGCCAATATGTCCGAATACTGCGGCATCAAATTTCTCTAAAGATGCTTGTTTGTCTTCTAGATAAGCAGCATCCATTTCCTCTAGTACGTAAGGGTGACAACGGATAGCCCCTTGGCCATAAATAATCATTGAGCGAGTTAATATATTTGCCCCTTCGACCGTAATGGCGATTGGAGAGCCTTGGTAGCCACGAGCTAAGAAGTTTGAACTACCTAAACAAATCCCTTTACCTCCCGCGATATCCATACCATCAATCGCAATACGCTGTGCACGATGAGTACAGTGGTATTTCACAATGGCAGAAATAACCGATGGTTTTTCACCTTGGACAATCCCCGCAACAGTTAACGCACTAGCGGCATCCATCATGTAAGCATTACCTGCCATGCGTGCTAATGGCTCTTCAATCCCTTCCATTTTACCAATTGGTAATTTGAATTGGCGACGAATACGAGCATAAGCCCCAGTAGCAAGTGCTGCCGTTTTTGCGCCACCCGTTGCATTTGATGGTAGGGTAATACCACGGCCAACAGATAAACATTCGACCAACATGCGCCAACCGTGACCGGCCATTTTTTCACCACCAATAATGTAATCAAGTGGAACAAATAAATCTTCACCTTGTGTCGGGCCATTTTGGAATGGAACGTTCATAGGGAAGTGACGACGACCAATTTTTACCCCTTCTAAATTAGTTGGAATAAGTGCACAGGTAATACCTAAGTTTTTCTTATTACCAATTAATCCATCAGGATCTTGCAGTTTAAATGCTAAACCAAGAACAGTGGCAACAGGAGCGAGAGTGATATAACGTTTATTCCAAGTGATACGCATACCGATCACTTCTTTACCTTCCCACATGCCTTTCGTTACGATACCAAAGTCAGGAATAGATCCTGCGTCAGAACCGGCTTCCGGGCTTGTTAAGGCAAAACATGGGATCTCTTTACCTTCAGCTAGGCGAGGTAAATAATGATTTTTTTGATCTTCAGTACCGTAATGTTGTAGAAGTTCGCCAGGGCCTAATGAGTTAGGAACCCCAACGGTAATAGAAAGCACGCCTGAAACACTCGTTAATTTTTGCAGTACACATGATTGAGCATAGGCAGAGAACTCTAAACCACCGTATTTTTTCTTAATAATCATAGCGAAGAACTTATGATCTTTTAGGTATTGCCATACTTCTGGTGGTAAATCGGCAAGTTCATGAGTTACTTCGTAATCATTAACCATACGGCAGACTTCGGTCACTGGACCGTCCATGAACGCCTGTTCTTCATTTGATAGTGTGTTTTTAGGAATATTATGAAGAAATTTCCAATCTGGATTGCCTTTAAATAATTCCGCTTCCCACCATACCGTACCGGCTTCAATCGCGTCTTTTTCAGTTTGCGACATTTCAGGCATTACGCCTTTGAACATCTCTAATGCTTTATTACTGAAAACAGATTGACGAATTGAAGGGATGTTTAATGGCACTGCAATCACTAAGAAGACCACCCATGTAATAGGGCCTGCATAACCTAATCCTGAACTCACAGCAAAAATAGCCGCAGTGATAAGAGTGGCTGTGCGTAGAGATTGTCGATGATAACTTAATGCAGCAAGTGCAATTAATGTTGTTAAAAGTGTCAGGGCCATGTGATTCTCCTTTTTCGGCGCTGCTCTGCTTGTAGAAACAGAGGGTATTACGATACTCGGTCGTAAAGTTATTGTGTGATGCTATTCTGATAAGAGGTCTAACCAGTTAAGGTAAGTGTAGTTCTAATGTTAATAAAAAGTAAATGATGTTAGTGGTTAAAAAGTGATCCAGCTTGAGTAATTAATAAACAATTTTTGTTTTTAAGTGAGTGACTTCTAATTTTGTTGGCTACCAATTGAGATATTTATGGTGTGTATAGAAGAAATATAGAGCAGATCTCTTTTAAAGATTTGGCGGTATAGGTACACTGAGATTAGCCCCTAATAGGGAAAATAATAAATAGAGAGAATCTTATGTCTTATCAAGATCTGATCCGTTCTGAATTAACAGAAGCCGCTCAAGTACTGAATGACTTTTTAGCTGACGATAAAAACCTTGCTCAAATTGAATTAGCAGCAAAAACCATTGCAGACTCTTTTAAACAAGGCGGAAAAGTATTGTCTTGTGGTAACGGTGGTTCACACTGTGATGCAATGCATTTTGCTGAAGAATTAACTGGCCGTTATCGTGAAAATCGCCCAGGCTACCCAGGTATTGCGATTTCTGATCCTAGCCATTTATCTTGTGTGAGTAATGACTTCGGTTATGACCATGTATTTTCTCGTTACACTCAAGCTGTTGGCTCAAAAGGCGATGTATTATTTGGTTTATCGACGTCTGGTAATTCAGGTAATATTTTAAAAGCGATTGAAGCTGCAAAAGAAAAAGGCATGAAAACTATTGCTCTAACAGGTAAAGATGGCGGAAAGATGGCTGGTCTTGCTGATGTAGAGATCCGAGTCCCTCATTTTGGTTATGCTGATCGTATTCAAGAAATCCACATTAAAATCATCCATATTGTTATTCAATTAATTGAAAAAGAAATGGAAAAATAATTCATTATACTGGCCAATCTTGATGTCTTAGGGAATAAAGATTGGTCAGGTTGCGAATAAAGGAGTAACGCAAGAATGTGTGAATTACTCGGAATGAGTGCCAATGTACCAACCGATATTTGCTTTAGCTTTAAAGGGTTAGTTCAGCGCGGTGGTAATACTGGCCCGCACCGTGATGGTTGGGGAATTACTTTTTATGAAGGGAAAGGATTTCGTACATTTAAAGACCCAAAACCGAGCTGTCACTCAAAAATTGCAGAGCTTGTGCAAGATTACCCTATCAAAAGTAAAGCGGTAATTAGCCACATACGCCAAGCGAACCGTGGCGAAGTTAATCTTGAAAATACTCATCCATTTACTCGAGAATTATGGGGTAAGTATTGGACGTTTGCTCATAATGGGCAATTAACTAAATTTAATGAGTTATCAACGGGTCGCTTTCGACCTGTCGGTGAAACAGACAGTGAGCGTGCTTTTTGTTGGTTGCTGAATCAATTAGAAGATAAATATCCTGAGCCACCTCAAGATATGATGCTGATGTTTGAGTTTGTCTCTGAGTGTTGTGATCATCTAAGATCGTTAGGTGTGTTTAATATGTTGATGAGTGATGGTGAGTATCTTATGACTTACTGTTCAAACAATTTACATTGGATAACTCGACGTGCGCCTTTTGGACAAGCTTCATTAATTGATGAGGATGTGACTATTGATTTTCACAAAGAAACGACACCAAATGATGTGGTTTCAGTGATTGTGACACGACCACTTACTGATAATGAAGAATGGCATAAAATGAAAGTCGGAGAATACGCCTTGTTTCATTTTGGCGAGTTAATCGCTGGCAATCATGACACTGTTCCTGATATGGCTCCGCCACCATCTGAATGTCCGATTAACTCATAAGATAAAACAGTGCTACATCAAATAGATACATAATAATGGCTGCTTTTGCGGCCATTTTATTAAAGATAAAAACTATTCAGTCTCTAGTCCTGATAGACCGAGTGCTTCGCCGTCTAATACTGCTTTGCCTTCTTTCATCAAGAGTCTCCCTTCAACTAACCAATTAGCAACCATTGGATAAATAACATGCTCTTGAGCTTGAACTCGTGACGCCACTTCTTCTGCATTGTCATCTTCAAAAATAGGCACTTTAGCTTGAAGTATGACAGGGCCACCATCAAGTTCTGGCGTGACAAAATGAACACTTGTTCCATGCTCTTTATCGCGAGCATTAATAGCTCGTTGGTGAGTATGTAATCCAGTGTATTTTGGTAGAAGAGAGGGGTGGATATTCAGCATTTTACCTTGATAGCGAAGAACAAAATCTTCACTTAATATACGCATAAAGCCGGCAAGGATAATGACATCAGGTTTATGAAGATCAATCAAAGTTGCTAATGCACTATCATACTGCTCACGGTTTTCATACCCTGCAGCACTTAAGCTATGGATATTAATTCCTGCACTGAGTGCTCTTTGTAATCCGTAAGCGTCACTTTTATTTGAAATGACCGCAGATATACGTGCGTTAGGAATTTTATTACCACAAGCATCAATGAAAGCTTGTAGGTTACTGCCACTGCCTGAAACTAATACAACAATATTCTTCATTATAATCGTCTTATTCTTTAAGTAATGAGAACTATTCGAACATAAATAATAGATATAAAAAAGGTGATCGAATAAGTGATCACCTTTCTATTTTATGCTTTATGAGCTAGCTCAAAGTTTATATCATCCAATTAACAGATTTCAACTTGCTCTTCGCCTTGTGCTGCAGTTGCTATTTCACCGATAACCCAAGCGTTTTCGCCTTCAGCATTCAGTAGAGCAACAGCTTGATCAGCTTGATCTTTTGGAAGTGCAATAACAAGGCCTACACCACAGTTAAAGGTACGGTACATTTCGTATGTATCAACGTTGCCTTTTTCTTGTAACCAGTTAAAGATAGCAGGCCATTCCCAGCTCTTACCATCAACAACCGCTTTAGTGCCTTCAGGAAGTACACGAGGGATATTTTCCCAGAAACCACCACCTGTAATATGAGATATTGCATGAATATCATGCTCTGCGATCATTTTTAGTGCTGATTTAATATAGATTTTTGTTGGTTCGATAAGGTGGTCTGCAACCGTTTTACCATTTAACTCTTCAGTAAGATCTGCATTTGATACTTCAAGGATTTTACGGATTAATGAGTAGCCATTAGAGTGTGGACCACTTGAACCTACAGCGATTAATGCATCACCCGCCGCTACTTTTGTGCCATCGATGATGTCTTCTTTTTCGACAACACCAACACAGAAACCAGCAACATCGTAATCTTCACCTTCATACATACCTGGCATTTCAGCAGTTTCGCCACCGATTAGCGCACAACCAGCTTGAATACAGCCTTCACCGATACCTGTGACTACTTCAGCAGCAACATCAATATCAAGTTTGCCAGTTGCATAATAATCAAGGAAGAACAGAGGTTCTCCACCTTGAACAATAAGGTCATTTACGCACATAGCAACTAAGTCGATACCAATCGTATCGTGCTTATTTAGATCGAGTGCTAAACGTAACTTAGTACCAACACCGTCAGTACCTGAAACTAAAACAGGTTGTTTATATTTAGTAGGAAGTTCACATAACGCACCAAAACCACCAATGCCACCCATTACTTCAGGGCGACGAGTACGTTTTACTACGCCTTTAATTCGATCAACAAGTGCATTACCAGCATCAATGTCTACACCAGCATCTTTGTAGCTAAGAGAAGTTTTGTTGTCGCTCACGGAGGTGTCCTCGCCATAGGTTGGATTTCAAAAATCCGCGCCATTCTAACAGCACAATGTGAAAAGGGAAACGTTTGCGTAAGGAAAATTGCATAAATTTTGTAATAAAAAATAATAAATTCGGTAAACAACTTCTAGGGCAGTAATTTATTTTACGATAACGCCATTTTTCAATGAAAAAATATGTATAATTAGAAGGTTTGATTAATGTATCTGGAGTCAGAAATGAAAGTTGTTGAAGTAAAACATCCGCTAATAAAACATAAAATTGGTTTAATGCGTGAAGGCGATATCAGTACTAAACGTTTTCGTGAATTAGCAACAGAAGTAGGTAGCCTACTTACTTATGAAGCAACATCAGATTTTGAAACAGAAAAAGTAACTATCAACGGCTGGAATGGCCCAGTTGAAGTTGACCAAATTAAAGGTAAAAAAGTAACAGTAGTGCCAATCTTACGTGCAGGTCTTGGTATGATGGATGGTGTTCTTGAACATATTCCAAGTGCGCGTATCAGTGTTGTTGGTGTTTATCGTGATGAAGAAACACTAGAGCCAGTACCATACTTTAATAAGTTGGCGTCTAACATTGATGAGCGTATTGCTCTTGTTGTGGATCCAATGCTTGCTACTGGTGGTTCAATGATCGCAACTCTAGACCTTCTAAAAGAAAATGGCTGTAAGCACTTTAAAGTACTTGTACTTGTTGCTGCTCCTGAAGGTATTGAAGCACTAGAAAAAGCACACCCAGACGTAGAGCTTTATACTGCTGCTATTGATGAGAAGCTAAATGACAAGGGTTACATTGTACCTGGTCTTGGCGATGCTGGTGATAAGATCTTTGGTACTAAATAATTTTAGTTACTTAAGTTAAGAATTAAAAAAGGCTTGATGCATTAATCATCAAGCCTTTTTCTTACTTAGAACTTAGAACTTAGAACTTAGAACTTAGAACTTAGAACTTAGAACTTAGAACTATTTATCCTCTTCCATTTGAGCATTATCAACAACATGGCTTTCACCTAAGTCATCAGGAAGAATTAAATTAAGAGCAATAGCTACAATTCCACAAAGACTTACGCCTTGTAAGTTAAAGTCACCAATACCTACAGCCATACCGCCAATACCAAAGACTAAAGTTACGCCAACGATTGTTAGATTACGTGCTTTATGTAAATCAACTTGGTTTTTAATCAGTGTATTTAGACCTACCGTAGCGATAGAACCAAAGAGTAAGATCATGATGCCACCCATAACCGGAACAGGGATGGTTTGTAGCATAGCGCCTAATTTTCCAACTAGAGCAAGAACAATGGCGCATACAGCAGCCCATGTCATGATCACTGGGTTAAATGCTTTTGTTAGCATTACTGCGCCCGTTACTTCACTGTAAGTTGTGTTCGGTGGCGCGCCGATAAGAGATGCTGCCATTGTTGCAATACCGTCACCTGTAATCGTGCGATGTAGGCCAGGCTTTTTCAGATAATCTTTACCGGTAACGTTTGAAATCGCTAACATATCACCGACATGTTCAACTGCTGGGGCGATAGCTACTGGGATCATAAATAATATCGCATTGATATTAAATTCAGGATAAGTGAAATTAGGTAGGGCAAACCAAGCTGCTTGGTGTACAGGCGTAAAGTCGACGATACCAAACATTAAACTTAATGAATAACCAACAATAATACCTGAAAGGATCGGTAATAATTTAAAGAAACCTTTAGAGAAAACACTTACACCAATTGTAGTAAATAATGAGGCAGCGGCAATCCAAAAAGCAAGTTGTCCGTCAACGAGTTGATAAGCTCCATCACCAGTCTTTCCTAACGCCATATTCACAGCTGTAGGAGCTAAACCTAAACCAATTACCATAATTACTGGGCCAACAACCACAGGAGGTAATAATTTATGAATAAACGCGACACCTCTAACTTTAATTACCGCGCCTAATGCAACATACACTAACCCTGCGACCATTAATCCGCCCATGGTAGTTGGAATACCCCATGTTTGAGTTCCGTAGATAATTGGAGCGATAAAAGCGAAAGAAGAAGCGAGGAAGATAGGAACAGAGCGACGAGTAACTAATTGAAAGAGAAGAGTACCAATACCAGCACCAAAAAGAGCCACGTTAGGGTCTAAGCCAGTAAGAAGAGGAACGAGGACAAGGGCACCAAATGCAACAAACAGCATCTGAAAACCTTGGAATAAATTGTATAGCATTTCCATTTCCAGTAATGAATTTGAGGGATTCTATCATTATTCAATCAATAAATATCTTGATTTCGCTCGTGAAAAAATAAAACTTTTTCCGAAAGTATTACTCTAATAGCTTGAAAGTTAGATCTGAGTCAATTCGAATCCTTGCTGAATAATAGGATAGCCCTTATTATCGGCGGTAAATTATAAAAGTAATTATAGGTTGTTTGATGTTACGTATCTTGTGTTTATTAATGTGTATGATTGCTGGCCCTGTTTTTGCGCAGCAGCAAACGGATCTTTATCATACCGAAGTGCAATTAACGGATGCTAAAAAAGCAGAAAGCTTAGCCAAAGAAGAAGGCTTAGTGAATGTATTGATCAAAGTTTCAGGTCAACAGGCAATTGCTGAGAATGAGGTGATAAAAAAAGCGCTCACACGAAGTGATCGCTACGTAACTCAAATGAGCTTTGTTGAATATGATAATGCCCCTCGTGGTATGAAGTTAGGTTATAACTCAAGTATGGTTCTAAACTTGTTAACGCAAGCAGAGCAGAGTATTTGGGAGACTCCGCGTAAACCCGTATTAGTTTGGGTCGTTAATGAATATAATTATCAGAGAAGCGTCATTTGGGAACAATCAAACAACTCATTAATCACTCGTATTAAGAATGCTGCAAATGAACGTGGTTTACCTGTTATGTTTCCTGTGGGAGATTTTGATGATGTAACATCTATCGAAATTCCAGACTTGTGGGGCAATTTTAAAAAGCCAATTGCAGATGCGAGTGAGCGTTATAACCCTCAAGCTATCTTGGTGGTTAAAGTTCGTGGTAATAGTTCAAGTTGGACGTTGTTTGATACGACCCCTCAATTCCTTGCAACGACATCGAAAAAACCAATTGAAGGCAGATCATCAGGTGCTGTTCAATTAGCTGATATGGTTAACGAGGTCAGTGATTATTTTGCTCAAACCTATACGAAAAATTTAGGTGCTGTTGCTAGTGATTCTGAAGTTGTATCGATTAAAGGTATCCATACAACAAGAGCTTTTTTCACTTTAGAGAAGTTATTAAAGCAAATGAACTCAGTTGCTAGTGTTCAAGTTGAGACAATTCAAGGTGATAAAGTTACTTATACATTAAGTTTATTAGGTGACTATCAACAATTTAATGATGAATTATTAAGTAAAAATACTCGTATATCATTAGTGCCTGAAGAACCTATCGTTAATGAGGACATCAGTTCTGAATTAACCACAGAAGTAACGAAAGATACAGCAGAGCCTGAACTTAAAGAAGAGGCGCCTATCGTAGAAGAGAGTGCTTTGAACGATGAGTTAGAAGTTAAACAACCTGTGATTCATCAGTATCAATTAAGCGCAAATTAATCGATTTCAGCTAAATAAAAGGTGACTCTAGGGTCACCTTTTTTATGTTTAATTATTCACCTTCAGTGAATTTTGCTTTTTCTATTTTTTCAACTTCAGATAAACGTTTCAGTTTTAATCCGAGTTCTTTTCCTCGAAGACGAGCGTAATAGATATTACCTACAAATGCACCAGTAGTAAGAATTACCTCAATCAGTGCAAAGTATCGTTCGCCTTCATCAAGCCAAAGAATGGTTAAACCATGTAAAAAATAAAACATTAAAATAAAGTTAGCCCAAGCATGGGTGTAAGGCTTACCTTGAATTATGCCTTTTAAAGGAAAAAGCATCGGAATAACCCATGCCACTGTCACGCCATAAGGATTGATTAATGGGTGAGGAGAGAACGTACTATGCCAAAGGGTAATAAAAGTAAGTAGTGCTAAATTACAAAACAAAGCAAGTAAACGATAGCGCTTCGTCTCTGCGCTCATTTCAACTGAATCCATGTCATTTCCTTTGTATTGTTCTATAAAATTTCTAACACCTGTTCTGGTGGGCGTCCCATTTTAGCTTTGTTGTTGTTAACAACTATTGGGCGTTCGATCAGTTTTGGTGTTAATGTCATTGCTTCAAATAACTGTTCGTCAGTCACCGTGTTATCGCCTAGATTTTGTTCTTTATATTCCGCTTCCTTTGTTCTCATCATGTCTCGAACAGAAGTAAAGCCCAATTGAGAATATAATGTTTTTAATTCATCAATATTTGGTGTTTCTTCTAGGTATTTAACCACGTTTGGAGTAATCCCTTTTTCTTCCAGTAGGGCTAGAGTTTCTCGACTTTTTGAACAACGAGGGTTGTGATAAATAATAACAGACATATTTTTTCCTTTTGATTATAAGGCGCTAAAACGCTCTCGTGATAGACGAAGCTGATCGATTCTTGCGTCGTACCTTGCTTGGTCTAAACTTCCAAACTCAACCAGTTGACTTGCTTGAGTATAATTACTTAGGGCTTTATTCCACATTCCTTTTAACGCATACACTTCAGCTCTTGCTGCTAATTCACCATTAGTGCTGCCATTGTCATGATAAGCTTTAGAAAGTAATTGCCATCCCGTTGGGTCATCTGGGTAATCATGGGTATAACGCTGTAAAACACGCACGGCTTCTGCCGGCTTATTGGATTCAGAAAGTGCGTGAGCATAGTTAATGGTTAATACAGGGTTATTTGGTAATTGTACTAACCCATCTTTTAAGCGTTTAATCGCTTGCTGATTTTTCTTGGTGTACAGATCTAAATCGGTAGCCGCATCAATATAAAACGTATTAAGGGGATCGTTTCTTAATAGCTCATCCATGATAGGTTGTGCTTTATCGTATTGTTTTGAATCAATATAGACTAATGCTTTGCCGTAATTCAGTGCTTGTTTAACATCGTTATTATGAGTTTTTGATTTGCGTGAAAACCAATCTAGAGCGGCGTTACTATCAATACCAGCAAAGCGTGCAACAATACGAGAACGTGCAAGGTGATAGCGTAATGAGGTATTTACTCGGCGCATTGGATATTGTTGCGCTCTTTCTCTACTGTCGGTTATACGAGAGGTTGGTAATGGGTGAGTGAGTAACATGGGTGGTGGTGTACTTGCATAGCGATATTGATCGGCTAAACGAGAGAAAAATCGAGGCATAGCTGAAACATCAAAGCCTGATTTAGCTAAAGTATCAATTCCAAATCTATCTGCTTCTTTTTCATTACTACGAGTATAGTTAATCGAACTTTGCATAGCACCAGCAGTGGTCGCATGAATTGCCGCTATTCCGGCTTCTGGAGCCGCTATTGCTAATAATAAAGAGCCAATAAGTGCAGCGACTGTAGCGGGTGAACGTCTTGCTTGATCTTCCATACTACGAGCCAAGTGGCGTTGAGTTATATGTGCAATTTCGTGAGCCACAACAGAGGCTAATTCACTCTCTGATTGTGCGTATAAAAAAAGGCCAGAATGAAGAGCTACGTAACCGCCAAAAAAAGCAAAGGCGTTAATTTCTCTGTTATTGATTAAGAAAAAATGGAAAGGGGTTTTTACATCACTCGCATTTGCGACTAATCGATGGCCTAGGGCTTGAACATATTCAGCTAAAACGGGATCATTAATAACAGGCTGACTTGCTCGAAGCATGCGCATATACGCATCACCATAGATTAATTCTTGATCAATCGTTAGTGTCGATGCTGCCGTTGTACCTATATCCGGTAAATTTAAATCGTTGTTTGCATAAACAGGAAGAGTACTTGTCAATAATGAGGTGATCAGTAAACAACTGGCCAGTTTTTTTAATTTGAACATGTCGTTTTTACAAATCCTTTTCAATAACATTCTCTTATGGAGAGATAATAACGTAATCTGGATGAATAAGAGCACCAAATTTAGAATTGGTTTCTTTTTTGTCGTAATTATGTGATTTATACTCTTTCAATTGAAATCTATCATATCTATAGAGTCGCTGAATGGAAACCAGAAGGTTAGATTTATCACAACATCGTTGCCCAATGTCGCTATTATTAGCAAAACGAACCAGTAAATCGTTAGCTAAAAATGAAATGTTACAAATCAAAGTCGTCGACAAAGCGTCTTTAAGCGATATGATGTCATACTTCGAACAGCATCTATTTGATATTCAATTAGAGCATGCTGACACCTGCTCGCTTTTAACCATCATAAAGAAGTAGAACTTAATATGTTAGATATGGTTACACAGTGGTATAAACGCCGCTTCTCAGATCCTCATGCCGTTAGCCTTGTTGCGATTCTTATCGTTGGCTTTATCACGATCTACTTTTTTGGTCATTTAATTGCCCCATTATTGGTGGCGATAGTCTTAGCATATCTACTTGAATGGCCTGTGGTCAAATTGAGTAAATTAGGCATACCAAGAACACTGTCAGTTATGCTCGTTATTATTTTATTTATTAGCGTTATGTTAATGGCTGTTTTTGGCTTAGTTCCTACTATTTGGAATCAAGTTGGTAATTTAATTAATGATGTACCATCGATGTTTAATGGATTACATAGCTTATTATCTAGTCTTCCAGGACGTTACCCTGAGCTGATCCAACCTCAATCTATTGATACTTTATTAGAAACCATTCGCGGTAAAGTGCTTGGAATGGGAGAGACAATGGTAAAAGGATCTCTTTCGTCATTAGTGAGCCTTGCCGCTTTAGGTGTATATCTTATTCTTGTGCCTCTACTTGTTTTCTTTTTATTAAAAGATAAAGAAGAGATGGTAGGGACAATGAGTAATATCTTGCCAAAGAATCGTCGTTTAGCGACAAAAGTATGGGTTGAGATGAATGAACAGATCAGTAATTACATTCGAGGAAAGGTGGTCGAAATTCTGATTGTCGGTGGTGTTAGTTACATTACCTTCTTTATTATGGATTTACGCTATGCTTTATTGTTAGCAGTTATGGTTGGTTTTTCTGTATTAATCCCTTATATTGGAGCAGCAGCAGTCACGGTTCCTATTGCCATCGTAGCTTTATTTCAATGGGGATTAACTCCTGATTTTTATTGGTTGATAGTCGCTTATGGGATTATTCAAGCACTAGATGGGAACGTTTTAGTGCCTGTGCTTTTTTCCGAAGCGGTTAATCTTCACCCTGTAGCTATTATTGTGTCGGTATTAGTGTTTGGTGGGTTATGGGGATTCTGGGGAGTATTCTTTGCTATTCCGTTAGCAACATTAGTTAAGGCTGTATGGAAAGCGCTTCCTGCAACAGATGAAGTGTTTAATAAAGCATAAAGTTGGAATTGAAGAAATAAAAAGGCGGTGCTTTTAATAAGCACCGCCTTTTTATTGTGAGCTTTTAAAACGATTATTTCTCGTTTAGCTTATTTATTGTTTAAATAGTCCAATACCACTTCATGGTGAGTCTTTGTTTTGAATTTATTGAAGACGTGCTCAATAACACCTTCTTCATTAATTAAGAAGCTAATACGGTGTAGTCCATCGTAAGTTTTACCCATGAATTTCTTCTCTCCCCAGACACCAAAAGCATCGGCAGCAGCATGATCTTCATCTGATAATAATGTGAAGTTTAACTCGTCACGTTCAATGAACTTACCTAAACGTTTTACAGGGTCAATACTAACACCAAGAGTGATGACGTTATGGGTATCTAATTCAGCTTTAATATCACGAAGCCCTTGAGCTTGGACGGTACAACCCGGAGTCATGGCTTTTGGGTAGAAATAGAATAAAACTTTTTTACCTTTTAAATCAAAAAGAGAAATAGACTCTCCATTTTGATCAAGAAGTGAAACATTTGGTGCAGGAGTTCCTGCTTCTAGTGGCGTGATCATGACATTTCCTTTTGAATTACTTTTTATTATTAGAGTGAGCTTTTATAAAAATTAATTTTACCGCTGACGCTTAATGAGGCGCATAACGCTTCAAATTCTTCTTGGATCTCCATTATATGGCACTCTTGGAAGATCTCTGCGGTAATTTGAATTTGAAAAGTATTTTGGTTTTCTCGCTTTTTAAGAGTTTGAGCACTTAGTGTTTTTAAATCAATGTCGCGGTTCGCTAAGAAGTCAGTAAATTTTTCCGTTAAACCTGGGCGATCTTCTGACTCAACGAACGCATCAATCGTATAGAAAATATCTTTCTCTTGATGAGGGGAGGTTCGTTTCATCATGGTCGTCAAATCGTGCTGTTGCCCGAGTAAAGGTAAGGTATTTTCAATACGAGAAATCGCGTTCGCTGTGCCAGACAACAACATGATTAATGTGAACTCATTACCAAATGAGGCGATACGGCTATCTACGATATTGCAGCTTGACTCAGTGACAAGGCGAGTCACCTTATTAGAGATACCTGGTCTGTCTGTACCGACCGCGGTAATTACAAGGTATTGAGGCATAAAAAACTCGTTGTTGAAAAAGATAACCCAATACTAACACGCAAGTGATTGTGTGATAAGCAAGCAATAGTGAACAATCGTCAAAAAAAAGACTCTACAACATAGGCTCTTATGTAATATCCTTGAGATATATTGAGTGAATGATTTTGCTCATTGCATAAGAAGATGAAAACCAGATAACACATCATGGTCAAGGACGATGACTCTTTGCAATGATATTAATGAATAACAAAATTAGTTTACACGTTCAGGCTAAGATAAAAGGGAGAAGGATATGTTCTCAGGTAGCATTGTCGCATTAGTAACACCATTAGATACTGATGGTGAAGTAGATTACACCAGCTTAAAAAACCTTGTTGATTATCATATTGATGCCGGTACAAATGGCATCGTTGCTGTAGGTACAACGGGAGAGTCAGCGACATTAAGTGTAGAAGAGCATGTCAAGCTAGTCATGAAAACCCTTGAGTTTGCTGATGGCCGTATCCCTGTGATCGCAGGTACAGGTGCAAATGCAACTCATGAAGCGGTTACTTTTAGTAAATTATTTAGAGATTCAGGTGTTGCTGGTTGCCTTAGTGTAACTCCGTATTACAACAAACCAACGCAAGAAGGTTTGTATCTGCATTATAAAGCGATCTCTGAATCAACTGATGTTCCTCAAATTCTTTATAATGTACCTGGTCGTACTGCGGTTGATCTATTGCCAGAAACGGTTGCTCGTTTGTCTGAGCTTGAGAACATTGTTGCATTAAAAGATGCGACGGCTGATTTAGACAGAATTGCAATTACTCGTGAACTTTGTGGTGATAACTTTATCCAACTGAGCGGTGATGATGCAACGGCACTTGATTTTGTTAAATTAGGTGGCCACGGTGTTATTTCGGTAACTGCAAACGTAGCAGCAAAAGATATGGCAACAATGTTTGCATTAGCAGCCCAAGGTAAGTTTGAAGAAGCTGACATTATTAACCAACGTTTAATGCCGTTACATAATGATTTGTTTGTTGAAGCAAATCCAATGCCTGTAAAATGGGCAACTCATCGTTTAGGTATGATTACTCACCCCGATATTCGTTTACCATTAACCGAATTAAGCCTTTCTGCACAACCTGTTGTTGAGCAAGCTTTAATTCGCGCTGGTGTGTTGAAGTAATAGGATTGAAAATGAAAGTGAACACTCGCTTTGTTGTTGGATCATTGATGATTGCTGTTTTATCAGCGTGTTCAAGCAGTCCAACAGAGCGTCGCCAAGCTAAGCAAGATTTTAAGTATTTAGATACGCCGCCGCTCGTTGAGTGGAAGCAACCTGCCGATGCTAAACCTGAATTTTACCCTCAATATGATATCCCTCAAGGAGAGTTTATAGGTGGTATTGGTAAAGATGTGGATATTCGTCCACCTCAACAGGTTCTTGAACTTATTCCTGGAGCTCGATTTGAAGAGTTAAATGGAGAGGTGACGGTTTGGCTGATTAAGGAAGAAGACGTCGATAAGCTTTGGCAAACCGTGTTAACTTTAATTGAAAAACGCGATATTGGTTTAAAAACGCAAACTGATTCTGAATTAGAAACGGATTGGATTACGTGGAACTCTGAAGATGAAGATCATGAGTTTGGTGCGCGTTATAAGCTTAATAAGCTAAGTCAAAACAACCGTTCTGGTTTTCAAATATCTCTGATTGATTGGCAGGTAGATGGTAAGCAAACGGAAGTGACTTTAGCGAATAAAGCACGTTATAACATTTTGATGACAAATTTAGTAACGTCTGCTTATGATGCTCAATTGCGTGAAGAAGCTCGTATTCGTGCTGAAGAATTAGTGAAGCGTATTCCAATCTCAATGGGACAAGATAGAAGCGGACTGCCGGTTATTATTGCCCGTGCACCTTATAATATTTTCTGGGAACGTCTTGGTGAATTATTACCAATGATGGGGTTAACTATTGAAGATAGAAACCGCTCTCAAGGAACGATTAAGGTCAAGTATAAAGAACCTGATGATGAGTTCTGGCAAGAAATTGGTACTAAGCCACTTTCTTTCGAAGGCAGTACTTATAACTTATTATTGGGTGACTTAGGTAACCGAACGTCTATCAACGTTACTGATGCTGCAGGGAAACCTGTCAATGAAGCAACACTTGACTCTGTTGTTCCTGTTTTAGCTGCAATGATTGAAAAATCAAATAATGCACCTAAAGTAGAAGCGGAAGAAGAGTAAAATTCAGCGTTAAGTTAACAGCGCTTATTTTAATAATTAAAGGCGTTCACATTAGTGAACGTCTTTTTTTTCTGTTGTTATATTTTCTTTGCTTGAGAGTTCGATTGAGTTATCGCTTTCAAGTGATTCATGTTCATTTTCTTGCATGTAAGGTTTTTTCTTTGATTTAAACTTCATATTCGCTGTTGCTTTTAGGGCTGCAAGGTTGCCAATTACAACACTTAAAACGATGACGATAATAACCCAAGGGTTCATTAACCATTCCATTGTTATTCCTTATTAATATTAGTAATGTAGCGAACAAATAGCGTATCAATGTGTTTAATAATAGTTTCTTTTCCCGCTAATTCGACATTTTCCCATGCATTTAAAAGTACATCGGGCGTTAATTCTGCCATAAATAACGAACTTTGATCTTTATGACTTAAATGCCAAGGTTCAATAGCTACGCCTTTTCTGTCTACTTTATAAGGAAAAAAGAAACCATGCTTATGTGCATTTTCTTGTAGCCATGTGCTAAAGGGAGCTTGATGGCCTGTATTATATTCCCAAGGTTCTAATTGAAGTGTCGTGTTTTCAGGAAGGCTATTTGATGCATAAACATCAAGGTCTGTTCCCCAGTGGTGACGACTTCCTCCAGGGAGTGCAGACCAACGCATAATAGCGTGGATCTTATCTATTTCACTCATATTATCAGTATTAAGTGGCTGTCCATCTTCGCCTAAAATAGGGCGGGTCCCATTGAACTTATTATTCCAAATCATCAATTGACGTTCAAAATCACGGAAGCTACTTGCAATACTTAAAGTGAAACCAGAGCTAAGCGCCGCTTGTGTTAATGCATGAAAAGAAGTGATGCAATGACGATGAAGTTGACGATTAGGTGTCACAAAAGAGAGGTGTTGAGTTGAAAGACCTGTAAGTTGTGCTTTTTCCATAATTCACCACATAAAAAAGAGAGGATCGAAACCCTCTCATCATATACCCAAAAACTATTAAGCAAATAGGTTATTAAGCACTTGTTGATACATATCAGTTAGCTTTTCTAGATCATCAACCTTAACGCATTCGTTCACTTTGTGAATCGTAGCGTTAACAGGACCAAGCTCTATTACTTGAGACCCCATTTGAGCAATAAAACGCCCATCAGAAGTACCACCAGTGGTTAATAGTTGAGGTTTTTGCTGGTTAACAGTATCTACTGCATCAACAACAGCTGTTAAAAGATCACCAGTATCGGTTAAGAATGGAAGGCCATTGATAATCCAATTTAGATCATATTCTAAATCGTGTTTATTTAAGGTATCAATAACTCGTTGTTGTAGCCCTTCAACTGTAGATTCTGTACTAAAACGAAAGTTAAACATGGCTTCTACATCACCAGGTATTACGTTAGAAGCGCCAGTACCGCCGTTGATATTGGGAATTTGAAAACTGGTTGGTGGAAAGTAATTATTACCAGAATCCCATTCTGTTACTGCTAGTTCAGTTAACGCAGGCATTGCTTGATGGATAGGGTTGCGAGCTATATGTGGATAAGCAACATGACCTTGGATCCCTTTTACTGTTAAGTTTCCAGTAAGAGAGCCACGGCGACCATTTTTCACTACATCTCCAACATATTCAGTGCTTGATGGTTCACCTACAATACACATATCGATGATTTCATTTCGATCTTTTAGCGTATCAACAACACGTGTTGTTCCATTAATAAATGGACCTTCTTCATCTGATGTTATTAAAAAAGAAATCGAGCCTTTATGGTTAGGGTGTTCGGCAATAAAGCGCTCAACTGCAACAACCATACAAGCCAAAGACCCCTTCATATCTGCAGCACCACGAGCGTATAACATGCCATCAATGATTGTTGGTTCAAATGGATTTGTATTCCAATGCTCTAATGAACCTGTTGGTACAACATCGGTATGGCCAGCAAAGGTAAATAAAGGCGCTTCAGTGCCACGGCGAGCCCAAAAATTAGTGGTATCTTCAAATACCATTACTTCTATTGTAAAACCAAGTGCTTCTAGTCGTTTTATCATAAGCTCTTGGCAACCGGCATCTTCAGGGGTAACGGATTGACGGCTTAATAAATCTTTTGCAAGAGCTAACGTTGGGGTGTCTGACATGATGTATTCCTTTACTTTATCTTTAATTTGTCATCTAAATTATGAATCTTAAACGGTAAATAGAGCTTCATATTGAGCAGGTTTAAACCCTAAATGATATTCATTATTATGAATTAATACAGGGCGCTTAATCATTGCCGGCATTTCTAGTAATAATTCAATTGCACTCTCTTCATTTAGATTGTTTTTTTGTTCATCGGTTAATTGGCGATAGGTTGTGCCTCTTTTATTTACGACATTTTCCCAGCCAAGTTGTTTAACAAAAGTAGTAATCATCTCTTTATCAATACCATCAGTACGATAGTCATGGTAAGTAAAGTTGATTTTATTTGCATCTAACCATTTTTTACACTTCTTTATCGTATCGCAGTTTTTTATTCCGTAAATTGTAGTCATGACTTTCTTCATTATGTTATTAATTATTAACTCCTTTATAACGAGAATTGAACCAATACGCCAGTGTTGAGCATTATTTATCATTCTATTGATTATTATTTGAAGTGACTCGTCTTTTTCTTAAGCACATTATTTTTGTCTGTACGGAAAATATACACTTTGTTATCAGAATTAATAAAGGACGTACATGATGGGGAATGCGGTAAAAGTTGGAGATATAGGCAGTGCGCACGATGGTTTTCATCCTAGTCCAATATTGGCAGGTTCAGCGACAGTTAAAGTTGACGGTGTTCCCGCGGCAAGAAAAGGGGATCCTTTAGCTCCTCATGTGAAACCAAAACATCCACCTCATCCCCGATTTATTTCAAGCGGTTCAAGTTCTGTTTTTATTGATGGTCAGCCTGCCGCTCGCAATGGGGATAAAGTCGGATGTGGTGGAACGGTTAAAGGAGGAGGAACCGTTAATATTGGATAATGTCGTCTAGCTTATTAGTGATAGTTATGAAAATTAATTACAAAAAATGCATTTTTATGTGTTTTTTGATGGAATTGTGCGATTATTTTCGTAATTAGTTGATCAATCTCAACATCATAAATATTGAATGATTAATAATTGTTATTATTAAATCAGGAGGTATCAATGGAGTTGAATCCAGTGTTTGCCAGACGCTTATATTTGGCGTTATTGGTGCATAATTTAGAAAGACCAAATGTGCCGAAGCTTGTCGAATTAACTGGCTGGCCTCGTCGTACGATTCAAGATGTATTGAAAGCCTTACCTGGCATTGGTATTGAATTGATGTTCATTCAAGATGGACGTCGTCATAATGACGGGTATTATCGTCTGTCTGATTGGGGACCTTATGATCCTGAGTGGGTGTGTTCACGAGAAGATGAAATCGCATCAACGTTGTATCATTAAGAATCTAACAATGATGAAATTTAAATAAAAACGCCAACAAATATGTTGGCGTTTTTATTTTTATTTATTGGTATAAAGACACGATTACGGGCAAGAATAGGCAGTACCAAGTAAAGTTACTGATGTATTAAATGCCATAGGATCTTGAAGAATAACGGTATTTGCACCTAAAGTATAAGCTTCGTTTTTGATATCGTTAACCGCTGAGATCATTAACTCTTTGTTGGATATAAAAAAGAAGGTATACCAATGCCCCTCGCTACCTGTCACAGTTCCTAATTCAGAGCACTGTTTATTTCCATTGTCATTATAATGAAGAGCGACTGAACTTGAATTGTTATCTAGAGGCTGGGTTGTCGATATACAGCCACTTAATAAAAATAAGCTTAGGGTTGCGGTGAGCAATTTTTTCATATTAAGAATCCAAGTAAAGTAACGTTGCTGCAACTCGTGACTTTACATTTAGTTTTTTCAATAAACTTTTCATGTGTACTTTAACGGTAGCTTCAGAGATAAATAACTTATCAGCGACTTGTTTGTTTCGCATACCTTTAGCAACGTTCTGTAAAATCTCTAGCTCTCTTGCTGTTAGACTTGATAACTTATCGTCACCATTATGATCTTGCTCTAAACACATTTTAACTTGTTCAGAATAGGCTTTTCCGCCTCGCATTGCTTCTTTTAATAAGGCAATTAGCTCATCAGGTTCGCTGTCTTTTAATAAGTAACCATCAGCACCGGCTTTAACCAGTGTTTTGATGTCTTGTTTGTTATCTGAAACGGTTAAAATTACGATAGGGCATGTTACCCCTTCACTTCGTAGTGCGTGTAATGTATCAAGCCCCGACATGCCTTTCATATTAAGATCAAGTAAGACTAAGTCAGGCTCATCTTGAGAGATAAGAGCTACCGCATCTGTACCGTTACTTGCTTCGCCTGTTAGTGCAAATTCGTCATCAAAAGAGAGAAGTTGGCCAATACCACGACGCATTAACGGGTGATCATCAACGATAACAACATTCCACATAATTTTTACCTTCTATTTTATTTTTATTGGTTTAGTGGAAACATAACGTTCACTGTACAACCGTGTTCAAATTCAGAGGATATCGATAAAGTGCCATGAACACAGTTTGCGCGTTCTTGCATTATTCTTAATCCATAATGATTAATCTTTTCTTCTGTAGGATCAAATCCTACTCCATCGTCTTCAATGTTAATGCAGCCTTGCTCACTTTCTTGAAAACACGTAATGATAATATTATCAGCTTTTGAGTGTTTGATGGCATTTAATGTCGCTTCACGTATTAATTGCAATAAATGGACATGCTGTTGGGCATTTATTGGCAATGAAGGCAGTTCATTATTTACTCTAATATTTATACTAGTTTGCGCAGCCAGTGTCGTTGTAATTTCTTGTAAGGCCTCTCCAAAGTGAGCTTTATTGATGGTTAGCCTAAAAGTATTAAGTAACTCCCTCAATTGAGTATAGGCACTTTTAAGTCCTTCATCTAACTCTATTAATGTATTACCTGTATTTTTGCAGTCACACTTCGCAAGTTGGCGTTTTAGTAATGTAGTTTGAATTTTTAAATAAGATAAAGACTGAGCTAAAGAATCGTGCAGTTCACGAGCAATGGCCGAGCGCTCTTCTAACAATATAAGTTGGTGAGTTTGTTTTTGAGCTTGGTTATAAAAAACACCACGAGCAAGAATATTTGAAATATTAATGATCAGTTTTTGATCAGGGCAAGGAAGAGAGAATTGCCACATTAAGTAACCAAGTTGTTCTCCGTCAATGCTAAGTTCTTGCAAACTCCAAGGGGAATCATTCGCTTCGCCACTGGTAATTTCCCAATCACCACCAGATTCTTCTTCAACAATTAAACGAGCACTTGTTATGCCTTCGATGTGTACAAAGGTATCAAGAATATTTTTAAACGTTTGCTCATCTAGTTGAGATGCGGATAGTTGTTGCGAACAGTGATAAAGCGTTGTAAGTGAACGATTCGCTTGACTTAATTTTTTAGTTTTATCTTCTACTCTATTTTCTAATTCTTTGTAATTTAGATGGATTTGCTTTGCCATATGATTAAATGAATCACTTAATTGGCCTAATTCATTGTCGCTTCTTAAATCAACTTGAACAGAATAATTTCCGTTTGTCATAGCTTTACTTGCTTGTACAAGTCGGTGCAATGGCGTCACGATTTGTCTTTGAGTAAAAAAGATAATAAAGATACTTAAAAACACAATTAACGATAATCCAAGAGCCCCGATAAACGATAAAAGTTGTAACTTTCTTTCTGAGAACTCTTGTAATCGGAAAACAAAGTGATCTATTTCATCTACAAATAAAGAGACTTTATTTAGATAAATTTGCTTATTATCACTAAGTAATGCTGGCTTTAAAGAGTGCCATTGTAGACGAATATCTTGATAAGAAAGCTCAATATCATCGGGAACAAACCACTGCTCTAATGCTTGAAAAGAGGGGGATTCAATGGAGTCTGAAAATTTATTTAAATGATTTACTATTTCAGGTGAATTGCTTTCAATATCATAAGCTAATCGATAACTTTGCATACGTAATGAACCTGCAATATTGACTGCTTCAGCATCCTTTAAACTAGAAGATAGGGTAATTAAAGCCAAGCTAGTTGTAATTATGGAAATGAGAACTATCCACAACATCACTTGAGCAATTGTTTTTGTTAGAATTGAGGTTTTGGTATGTTTCATCTTTGTTAATTGTGGCCTATGATTAGTTAAAGGCAAATGATCTCTATTTTGTTGTTTTTATTTGTTTTAAAAATTGATCTAGGACAAGTGTACCCCTTGTTTAGCCATTATGGGGTATATCAATAAATATAACAAAATTTAAAATTCATCGTATAAAAATGTGAATAGACAATTGGAGTTATGAATAGATGAGTCAAGATAATGCGATTGACCATTCTAAACGTGGTCTTTTTCGTCGTTTCTCTAATAAAGAAAAAATACATCCTTTAATACAACAACGACTACCTTGGGTTGATAACGAAGCCAAATTCGTATCTCAATGTACTCAATGTGAAAAGTGTATTAAGGCGTGCGAAGAAGAAATAATTGTTAAAGGCGATGGTGGTTTTCCTATTGTCGACTTTTCAAAGGGAGAGTGCACGTTCTGTGAAGAATGCGCCAATATTTGCCCTGATAATCTATTTGATTTAACCATTGTGTCAGCTTTTTCTCATAAAATATCTATAAATGAAGGCTGCTTAGCAAAACAATCGGTTGAATGTCGTAGTTGTAGCGATATGTGTGAAACACAGGCCATTCGCTTTCAATTAGTGCTGGGGAACGTTGCTCAGCCTCAAATTAACTTAGATGTTTGTAATGGATGTGGAGGCTGCGTAGCCGCTTGCCCTACCTCTGCTATCAGCATGACACTGGAAGAGCAAAAATAATGCTAGAGAATTTGCCTGAGAATGAAGTTCATATTTCAAGTTTAGTGGTTCATGTTAAACCTGAATTTTTAAAGCAGACAAAAGAAAAAATACTGGCACTACCGAATACGGAAATCTATGGCGAAAGTGAAGAGGGCAAGTTAATTGTTGTTCTTGAAACTGAGAACCAAGGATATATCACCGATTCAATCGATAAAATAAATGACTTCGAAGGAATTCTAAATGTCGCTTTAGTTTTCCACCAAATCGAGCACTTTGATTCGCAATGTGAGGATGAATCATGAAAATGACAAGACGTGCGTTTGTTAAAGCAAACGCAGCAGCTTCGGCTGCAGCTGTTGCGGGGGTTACTTTACCTGCATCAGCAACTAATTTAATCGTTAGTTCTGACCAAACAAAAATTAAATGGGATAAAGCGCCTTGTCGTTTTTGTGGTACTGGTTGTTCTGTACTTGTAGGCACCCAAGATGGTCGCGTTGTTGCGACTCAAGGTGATCCTGAAGCGCCGGTAAACAAAGGTCTTAACTGTATTAAAGGTTACTTCCTTTCTAAAATTATGTACGGAAAAGATCGCCTTCAAACGCCAATGCTGCGTATGACTGATGGCCAATATGATAAAGAAGGTGACTTTACTCCTGTTTCTTGGGACGTAGCTTTTGACACCATGGCTGAGAAATGGAAAGCCGCTCTGAAAAAACACGGTCCAACAGGTGTTGGTATGTTTGGTTCAGGTCAGTGGACAGTAATGGAAGGCTACGCCGCCGTTAAATTGATGAAAGCGGGTTTCCGCTCAAATAACATCGATCCAAATGCTCGCCACTGCATGGCTTCTGCAGTAGGTGCGTTTATGCGTACGTTTGGTATTGATGAACCAATGGGTTGTTACGATGACTTTGAACACGCAGACTCTTTTGTTCTGTGGGGCTCAAACATGGCGGAAATGCATCCGGTACTATGGACTCGTATTTCTGATCGTCGTTTAAGTAATCCACACGTTAAAGTTAATGTGTTATCTACTTATTACCACCGCTCATTTGAGTTAGCTGATAAAGGGTACATTTTTGAACCTCAATCTGATCTTGCTATTGCTAACTTCATCGCTAACTACATCATTCAAAACGATGCAGTAAACTGGGATTTCGTAAATAAACACACGAACTTCAAGCAAGCAACGACAGACATCGGTTATGGTCTTCGTGATACTGACCCGCTACAAATGAAAGCGGAAAATCCTAACTCTGGAGCGATGAGCTCAATCAGTTTTGAGGAATATAAAGCATCAGTTGCACCATACACAGCAGAAAAAGCATCTGAAATGTCAGGTGTATCAGAAGAAGACCTGATCACATTAGCTAAGCAATACGCGGATCCAAAAACGAAAGTAATGTCTTTATGGACAATGGGTATGAACCAGCACACTCGTGGTGTTTGGATGAACAGCCTTGTCTATAACATTCACTTGTTAACGGGTAAGATTTCAACACCTGGTAACAGTCCATTCTCATTGACTGGTCAGCCTTCAGCATGTGGTACTGCTCGTGAAGTAGGTACATTCTCACATCGTCTACCTGCTGACATGGTTGTTGCTAATCCTAAGCACCGTGCAATTTCAGAAAAAATCTGGAAATTACCGGAAGGCACATTGAACGGCAAACCTGGCGCACACGCTGTTGTTCAAGATCGCATGCTTAAAGACGGTAAGATTAATGCTTACTGGGTAATGTGTAATAACAACATGCAAGCCGGTCCAAACATTAATACTGAGCGTTTACCTGGTTACCGTAATCCAGAAAACTTCATTGTATGTTCTGACCCATACCCAACAGCAACAGCTCAAGCATCAGATCTAATACTTCCTACAGCAATGTGGGTAGAAAAAGAAGGTGCTTACGGTAATGCTGAGCGTCGTACTCAAGCTTGGTACCAACAAGTTCAAGCAAAAGGTGAAGCTAAATCTGATTTATGGCAAATCATGGAATTCTCAAAACGCTTCACAGTAGAAGAAGTGTGGGGCGAAGAGCTATTAGCTAAAGCACCTGAATTCCGCGGTAAAACAATGTATGACGTACTTTACAAAAACGGTCATGTAGATGCTTTCCCATTATCAGAAGCTCAAGAACTAAATGATGATGCTAAAGCACAAGGTTTTTATGTTCAAAAAGGCTTGTTTGAGGAATATGCTAGCTTTGGTCGTGGTCATGGACATGATTTAGCACCATACGATACTTACCACCAAGTACGTGGCCTACGTTGGCCTGTTGTTGATGGTAAAGAAACATTATGGCGCTTTAAAGAAGGTTCAGATCCATACGCTAAAAAAGGCTCTGATTGGGACTTCTATGGTAAGCCTGATGGTAAAGCTTTAATTATCTCTGCACCTTATGAAGCGCCACCAGAAGTACCTGGTGATGAGTTTGATATGTGGTTATGTACAGGTCGTGTTCTTGAGCATTGGCACACAGGAACCATGACCCGTCGTGTTCCTGAGCTTTATAAAGCGGTACCAGATGCCCTTTGTTATATCCACCCTGCAGATGCGAAGAAACGTAATCTACGTCGTGGTGATGAAGTATTAATTTCTAATAAACGTGGTGAAGTTAGAGTACGTGTTGAAACTCGTGGCCGTAACCGTCCGCCTGAAGGATTGGTATTTGTACCATTCTTTGATGCTCGCATCTTAATTAACAAGTTGATTCTGGACGCAACTGATCCGCTGTCTAAACAGACGGATTACAAAAAGTGCCCAGTGAAAATCACTAAAGTTGCTTAATTAATACATTGATAAGTTACTAGTTGTTTTAGCTAGTAACTTGTTACAGAGTTTGCCTTAAGGCGGAGAAATTAGAATGAAAAAATTCATTATAGCGCTTATGTCAGCAGGACTACTGTTTGCAGGTGCAGTACAAGCAGAATCAGAACAAACTACCGAATCACCAACCACGGAATTAAATAACCCTGGTGGTATTGGTGGTGTAGAATCATTACGTGGAGCATCAGAGCTAGAAGCAACTCGTCCTGCGGATGATTTTAAACGTTTTCCTCGTGATCACGCATTAGAAAGTGATTATGTTTATCAGCCACCATTGGTACCACATACAATTCGTAACTATGAAGTATCATTGAACGCGAATAAATGTCTATCATGTCACAGCTGGAAAAACGCAAAAGAAATGGGCGCAACGAAGATCAGTGTAACGCACTATGTGAATCGTGAAGATGCTGTACTTTCAGATGTATCACCTCGTCGTTATTTCTGTCTACAATGTCATGTCCCTCAAGCTGATGCTAAACCGTTAGTTGAGAATGAATTTGAACGTGTGGACTCATTGCGCTAGTTGATAGCCAATACCGTTAAGAGAGGCTATACATGAAATTATTAAAAGCATTTTGGAAGCGTTTTTCATCTCCAAGTAAAGCGGCAGTAGGCATCGTCCTATTTATGGGTTTTATGGGTGGGTTACTTTTCTGGGGCGCATTTAACACGGGTATGGAAGCAACCAATACAGAAGAATTCTGTTCTGGCTGTCACGCCCCAATAGTTAAAGAGATCCAAGAAACGATTCACTACTCAAACCGTTCTGGTGTTCGTGCTATCTGTTCTGATTGTCACGTCCCTCATAACTGGACAGATAAAATCGTACGTAAAGTTCAAGCATCAAAAGAATTGTTTGCGCATTACGTAACTAAAACGATTGATACTGAAGAGAAATTCAAAGAGCGTCGTGGTCATCTAGCAGAGCGAGAATGGCACCGAATGAAAGAGAATAACTCCCAAGAGTGTCGTAACTGCCATGAATTTAACTACATGGATTTCTCAGAGCAAGGTCCTCGTAGTGCTAAACAGCACTCAACGGCATTAGCATCAGGTGATAAAACCTGTGTAGATTGTCATAAAGGTATTGCTCATAAACTGCCTGACATGTCTGGCGTTGAAGGTTGGTAAGGAGCTTACTATGAGTACTTTAGAATCAGTTATTTGGCATACACTAGGCTATATCGCTATGCCATCCATCATTTTAGGTGGTTTTGCTGCGGTTGCTGTGTTGTCTATTTGGGTGTTATCACTTAAAGCAGACAAAGAGTAAGACGTTAGGCGTCATATCGATAATAAGAAAGAGATGAAGAGATTGAGCTTCATCTCTTTTTTTATTTAAAAACCGAGTACTGAATAATAAATAAAGCCAGCCCAGCTTAGAGCAAGTAATATCCATGGTAATGTTTTGTTCGATTCTGAATTTATTTGGTCTTGCTGAGCCTGTTTTGTTTCAATGTCTGAAACCGTTTCATCATTCTGTTTTTGGCGTAGTGTTTTTTTCTTTAGTTTATCTGCTTCCCTAGCTTTTTCTTTCTGCTGCTTTTTATATAAAGTAATTCCCTTTTCAATTCCTTGGGCAATCAATTTAGTTTGTTCTTTTGTTTGCGCTGGTTTTTGTGTAGCTTTAGCTATCTTCATCGCTTCTTGTTGAGTTTCAACTGACGCGGTCTCTTTTGTTTTTTTGTTGTTTGTCATAATTATTCTTTATTTTTAATATTTGAGAGTATCTTTGTGTATATTTAAACAGTAACTGATACAAAGTGTGACGGCAGCATTGCTTTTGATCTTTGAACTGTCTTCAGCTCAAAGTTTTTATTTTATCCAATCGTTATTTTTAATTATTTCAGTAAGCTGAACAAGTCTACTGAGAAAATTGTTAGTTTATTTTTAAGGTAGAAAATGCACTATTCATTTGATGCATATGATGAACATGGTTGGTTAAAACCACCTGTATGGTTATGGTTTGGTTGGGCTATTTTAATTCGTTCTGTTGTTGTTTTTATAATGGCAGGAGCGAGTCGTGAACAAGGTACAGATTTACTGGCATTGTTTTACCCTAATCATACGCATCTTTACACGAGTTTGTATTTAAGCTTACCCATTGTATTTTTTATGTGGTTAAGTAGTTTTAAAAAGCCAACAAGACCTTTTATGCTCACCCTTTGGAAGCAAGGTCGATGGCTAACCATTATTATGGTTCTTATTGATCTCGCCATGCTAATTGAATCAGTAGTGGTGAGTCGTGGAGAGTTTCAGTTGGGAAGTGCTGTGATTATTTTACTTCTTAGCTGGTTTTTAATTTTTTTACTTCGTAGCAAAAGAGTAAAGATATGTTTTAGTCTGACGTAGAGGTGAAGACGATGGATTTATCAGCTGGAGCGCTTTTATTTAGCGCTTTATTAAGCCCGTTAGCAATGGCTGATTGGCAATTGGACTTAGGATTAGAGATTAACCGTCCTGATTTACAACGTATTAGTAATTCTTCTGCATCATTAGTGCTAGGGGAAGAGACTCTTGTATTTAATTCCATAGATCAACAGTCACAAGTGAAAGCATGGGCTGAAATAAAAAATATCAACGCGGAAAATGTAGAGATTGCTTTTCGAGTAACAGAAGAGGGAAATGGTAATGTACGTACTCTTTGTGCTCCGACGATTATTACTAAGTTAAACAATCAAGAGTCTTATATGGTTTCTGATTCTTCGGCAAAAGAAACAGTAAAATTATCAGTAGAAGTGATTTCTTCATAAACTCTTATTAATTATCAAACAATCCCATGATTTATTACATATAATGGACTCAGTTAATTCAAAATAGAAAGGAACTGAGTTCATGTCTTACACCCCTCAAACGGCATTACTGCCAGAACCAGATCGATTTGCATTATACGTAACTCTAAATATCAAAAGTAATCCTCAGCTTGTATTAGAACAGTTACAAGCGCTTCCTGCTTTGATCATTGAATTAAATGAAAATCAGCCAGATGCAAATTTAAGCAGCGCGGTTTCTTTTGGTTCTGAATTCTGGTCAACCCTATCAGTATCAATGCCTTCGGAGTTGGCTAAGTTTAAGCAATTAGGTAAAGGCGAGATTATTGCTCCAGCAACGCACGGCGACGTACTCATCCATCTTCATTCTAACCGTCATGATTTACATTTTTATATTCTACGTAAATTGATGAATGTAATTTCTGAGCATGTAGAAATTAAAGAAGAGACTTCTGGATACCGTTTTTTAGATTCTCGTGACATGACTGATTTCGTTGATGGCACTGAAAATCCAAAAAATGAAGCTCGTGCTGAGGTTGCCTTAATTAAAGAGGGGGAATTTGCGGGCGGTAGCTACATGATGTGTCAACGTTTCGTGCATAAGATCCCAGCATGGAATCGCTTATCTGTTTCAGCTCAAGAAAAAGTAATAGGTCGTACTAAGCCTGATTCAATCGAGCTAGAAGACGTTCCTGCGGCTTCTCACGTAGGTCGTGTAGATATTAAAGAAGATGGCAAGGGCGTTAAGATTCTGCGTCACAGCTTGCCGTATGGTTCGGTTTCTGGTGACCATGGTTTATTGTTTATTGCTTATTGTCACTCTGTACATAACTTCCAAGTGATGTTGGATAGTATGTATGGTGAAGTTGATGGTAAAACAGATCAATTATTACGATTTACGGATGCCGTGACGGGGGGGTATTTCTTTGCTCCATCAGAAGAGATGTTTGCTGAACTAAAAGTGAAATAATACTGATAATATAAGGTAAGTGGCAGTTTTGGCATTTATCTTATTTAGATTTATTTGATTACGATAAAGCAGATACAAAAAGGCCGCAGTTACTTATTAAATAAGATAACTACGGCCTTTTTTATTGTCTTTAATTAACTAGCTTAATCTTTTAAAAAGATTATTTAGTTACTTTAAGAACTGGAGACTCACCAACAGTAACAGCACCAGAAAGCTTAGTAAGCTCTTTGATTTCGTCCATGTTAGAGATAACAACAGGAGTTAGAGTTGATTTAGCGTGCTCTTCTAGGTACGCAAGATCAAATTCGATTACTGTGTCACCAGCTTTAACTTCTTGGCCTTCTTCAGCGATACGAGTAAAGCCTTGACCTTTAAGTTCAACTGTGTCGATACCGAAGTGAACGAAAAGCTCGATGCCATCGTTAGACTCGATAGAGAAAGCGTGGTTAGTTTCGAAGATTTTACCGATTGTACCGTTAACTGGAGCAACCATTTTGTTGCCAGCTGGTTTGATAGCAATACCGTCACCAACGATTTTTTCAGCGAATACTACGTCTGGCACATCTTCGATGTTTACAATTTCACCAGAAAGAGGTGCGATGATGTCGATAGCACCAGCGTCAGCGCTTTCAGAAGAAAATGCGCTTTTAATTTTGTCAAACAGACCCATTGTGTAGCTCCCTAAAGTTTATATTAAATAGCCACTAAAACTTAGTGGCTATATTTAATTCTTTGCAACTATACTATTACTTAGTATTTTCTGCGATAAATTTTTCAACGTGTGCTTCAATTTCTGCTGCTGTTGGCATTTGAAGTGCTTCATCTGCCATTGCTTTTACTGCTGCAAAGTTTGAGTTACGGACGATTTTCTTAACAAGAGGGATAGAAATACCACTCATGCTGAATTCGTCTAAGCCCATACCTAGAAGAAGTAAGCTTGCACGTTCATCACCGGCTAACTCGCCACACATACCTGTCCATTTACCTTCTTTGTGAGAAGCATCGATTACTTGCTTGATAACAAGCAGAACCGCTGGAGATAGTGGGTTGTATAGGTGAGAAATCATTTCGTTACCACGGTCAACAGCAAGAGTATATTGTGTTAAATCGTTAGTACCGATAGAGAAGAAGCTAACTTCTTTCGCTAAGTGATGTGCAATTGCAGCGGCAGCAGGCGTTTCAACCATTACACCGATTTCGATGCTTTCGTCAAACGCTAGGCCTTCAGCTCGAAGTTCTACTTTGTATTCTTCGATTGCATTTTTCAGCTCACGGATTTCTTCGACAGAAATGATCATAGGGAACATGATACGTAGTTTTCCGTGTGCAGATGCACGTAAAATACCACGTAATTGATCACGTAGAATTTCACGACGGTCTAAACTGATACGGATTGCACGCCATCCTAAGAATGGGTTCATCTCTTCAGGAAGATCCATATATGGTAGATCTTTATCACCACCGATATCCATAGTACGGATAATCACTGGCTCACCATGCATCGCTTCAGCTACTTCTTTATAAGCAACATATTGCTCTTCTTCAGTAGGAAGTGCGTCACGATCCATGAATAGGAATTCTGTACGATACAGACCAACACCTTCGCCGCCGTTACGGATAATACCGCCACAGTCTTTAACTGTACCGATGTTACCGCAAACTTCAACTTGGTGGCCATCAAGAGTGATAGCTGGTAAGTCTTTTAGTTTTGCTAGTTCTTCTTTTTCTGCGACTAAAGTGTCACGGATATTTTTAGATTCTGCTAGCTCAGCTTCTGATGGGTTGATAACAATCTTATTGTTAACAGCATCAAGAATTAACATGTCGCCATTTTTCACTTGCTTAGTGATATCGTTAGTACCAACGATAGCAGGAAGCTCAAGAGAACGCGCCATGATAGATGTATGAGATGTACGACCGCCGATGTCACAAGCAAAACCAAGAACGTAGTCTAGGTTGATTTGTGCTGTTTCAGAAGGCGTTAAATCGTTAGCAACTAGGATTACTTCTTCATTGATATCACTAAGTGAAACAATGTTGATACCTAATGCATTCTTAACAAAGCGGCTACCGATATCACGGATATCTGTAGCTCGCTCTTTTAGATAATCATCATCTAAAGATTCAAGTGCACAAGCTTGTTCTTCAATTACAGAATAAATTGCAAAATCAGCCGCAAGCTTATCATCTTTGATAAGGGCTAAGATTTCTTCTTCTAGCTCTTCATCTTCAAGAAGCATAATATGCCCCTCAAAAATAGCTTCTTTTTCTTCGCCAAATGTTGCTAGCGCTTTCGCTTTAACCGCTTCTAATTGCTCAGAAGACTTAGCTCTAGCGTCAAAGAAACATTTAACTTCTGCTTCTACTTGAGATTCAGAGATTGGAGTTTTGTTTAGGACAATTTCATCTTCCTGAAGTAGTAGTGCTTTACCAAAAGCAATACCCGGAGATGCTAGAATGCCAGAAATCATAGCTTTACCTTAACATTGATCAAATTAGAGAATGAGAATAATTAAAGAAAAAGCTGATTAATGCAGCTCATCCATTAGTTTAACTAGGTGGTCTACTGCTTCTTTCTCTTGAGCGCCTTCAGCAGAGATAGTTACGTTAGTACCTTTAGTTAGACCTAAAGTTTGTAGTTTGAAAAGGCTAGTAGCACTTGCGCTTTTGCCGTTAGAAGTAACAGTGATTTTAGCATCAAAACCTTTTGCTTCTTTAACGAACTGAGCCGCTGGACGTGTGTGAAGGCCGTTTTCTGCAGTGATTACTACGTCTTGTGAATACATTGTGTATACCCCGATTTATATTTTATGTTGAATTAATGTCGTTAACCAATTCTGTTTATGACAGTACTTTCGCACATCATTGCTTCAGAAACAATCCGTCTGAATGTAAATAAGTTAACGACAGTAATTTATACATACTGTCTTATTTTGTAATATTTAGGTGGTCCGATATTGATATATTATATTGGATTGTAATTATTTTACACCTAAAAATAAAGTGGCTAGATTATTACTAAGGAGTGAAATGAAATCAACAAAAAAACCCCATAAGGGGCTTTTTTGGAAGAAAAATTGATTTGAGCACGTTAATATTGCAGATTTATTGCTCGTTTTCTTGTTCCGTAAACAAACCAGCAAAGAGTGCGGTACTTAGGTAGCGCTCGCCTGAACTTGGCAACACAACCACAATTTGTTTATCTGCAAACTCTGGAAGTTCAGCAATACGGTTAGCAGCAACTACTGCGGCACCTGAAGAGATACCAGCAAGTATACCTTCTTCTTCCATTAAGCGACGTGTCATTGCAATTGCATCATCAGAAGTAACTGCTTCAACGCGATCAATGAGTGTCAGATCTAGATTTCCTGGAATAAAACCAGCACCAATACCTTGGATTTTATGTGGTGCAGGCTTTAAATCTTGCCCAGCAAGAGCTTGAGCAATTACGGGAGACTCAGCTGGCTCAACAGCGACAGACAGAACTGCTTTATTTTGAGTATGTTTTAGGTAACGACTTGTTCCTGTTAGTGTGCCACCAGTACCAACACCTGCAACAAATACATCAATATTACCTTCTGTTGCTTCCCAAATCTCAGGCCCAGTTGTTTTTTCATGAATTGCAGGGTTTGCAGGGTTATTGAACTGCTGAAGCAATAGGTATTTACTCGGATCGCTCGCGACAATCTCTTCAGCTTTTGCGATCGCGCCACCCATGCCCTTTGGTGCCTCAGTCAATACAAGATTTGCCCCAAGCGCTTTAAGTAACTTACGACGCTCAAGACTCATTGATGCTGGCATAGTTAGAGTTAGCTTATAACCACGAGCAGCAGCAACAAAAGCCAATGCAATTCCGGTGTTACCAGACGTAGGTTCTACCAGTTCAATGCCTTCTTTTAATGTGCCTGCTTTTTCTGCTTCCCAGATCATGTTTGCGCCAATACGACATTTAACACTGAAGCTTGGGTTACGAGCTTCTACTTTTGCTAATACGTTGCCGTTACTTACACGGTTTAGGCGTACAAGAGGGGTGTTACCAATAGTTTGAGAATTATCTTCGTAAATCTTTGTCATGATCTGTTCCTTCATTTCACGTAGCCCGTGATTCAATATGGAGTAAATATTTGGTGACTCATTTGAGTAACTCGACCTACTTAGAATACGAAGAGTTTCTCAAATGAGAAAGGATCGAAAGGTTATAAGTTATGGATTAACGTTTTTATGTGTATCACGATAGACGTCTACCCACATAGCAGTTGCTCCACAGACTGCGATAGGCATAACAAATAGGTTTAAAATCGGAGTCATTGTAAATAAGGTAACTAATGAACCAAAAGATAAGCATTTTCCACGCTTGGTTTTAAGTTCGTCTCTCATTGTTTCAAAAGGTACTTTATGGTTATCAAACGGATAATCACAATATTGTATTGCCATCATCCAAGCGGTAAATAGAAACCATAAAATAGGAGCCACACTTTGACCTATTGCAGGAATAAAAAATAGAATGAATAACCCTAATGCTTTTGGAAGATAATACTTTAGTTTTTGCCACTCACGTTTAAAGATCCGTGGTAAATCTTTTAATGCATCAATGACACCGCCAGTTGGTGCTGGTTGATTCGTTAACTTCGCCTCTAGATGCTCTGCGAGAAGACCATTAAATGGTGCAGCAATCCAGTTCGCTAATGTACTAAAAAAGTAAGAGAATACCGCCAGAATACTGATGACAATTAGCGGCCATAACAAATAAGAGAGCCAATCTAACCAACTTGGTATTTGAGCTAAAATATGTTCAATCCAACTACCAATTTGATTAAATAAATAAAAAAATGAACCTCCTAATAAAATGATATTAATTAATAGGGGGATAAAGACGAAACGACGGATCCCAGGGGTCATCGCCAGTGACATACCTTTCAAAAAATATTGAATGCCTGATTGGGTTTGTTTTAATGAACTCATAATCTATATTTACATTTTGTGTATCATGCATTCACTATACTCAAAAATACGCACAAAGAAATGGCATTAGAGTAAATAAAGGCGGTGTAAATTGTTCAAATGTAAGATTTATGTCACCACTTTCATTTTGTTATTCAACAATAGGGCTATTATTTGGTACATTACCAATAAGTAGTGGTAGATTAACGGTTACAGTTAAACTACCTTCATAGTAGTTGAGGAAAACTTCCTTTGTATTTTTACAAATTAAGGAAGTTCAATAAAGCAGAAGAGCAGAGAGTTAGCGATGCAAGAATTGCGATTAGTGTTGATACTTGTTGGGGCATTAGCCATTGCGGCGTTATTGTTTCATGGCTTATGGACAAGTCGAAAAGAAACAAGCTCAAAATTTGGAAAAAAAGTAGACATAGATTTTGATTCAGAGATTGATGATGAGCAACCTGCTCCTATGCGTACTTTTGATCAAGCAAAAGAAGAAACAATTATTCCCAAAGAGAGGAAAGAGCCTGCTTTTTCTAAAGATCCTCTTTTTGATGACGAGAGTGTCATTTCTGAGCCAATTGAAAAGATTCAAGAAAAGCCAGTAGAGGCTTCTATTGAGCAACCACCGATAAATGATATTAAAGTTAAGCAAGAACCAACAATGTCATTTTCTGCGATTGATGAAAATGTAGCTTCTCAAAAAGAAACTCCGCAGCCATTACAGATAGAAGAGCCTATCATTACTCCTGAACCGATTATTACTATTATTGAAGAACCAGAACCAGAACCAGAACCAGAACCAGAACCAGAAGAGGATGTTATTGTTATTAATGTCCACGGAATGGGAAGTGAGCGCTTTAATGGTAACCGGTTATTTAATAGCTTGGAGCAAAATGGTTTAGTGTTTGGCGATATGGGGATTTATCATCGTCACTCAGATCTATCTGGTAGTGGTAAAGTCTTATTTAGTACTGCGAATATGGTAGCTCCTGGCCATTTCCAAGTACCTGAAGGTGATGAATTCTCTACTCCTGGAATTTCCTTCTTCTTACCGCTGCCGTGCTACGGCGATGCAGAGCATAATTTTAAATTAATGCTACAGACGGCTCAGTTAGTGAGTTCTGAGTTAGGTGGTAATATTTTGGATGAAAAACGAGATATGCTGACTCCAAATAAAATAGATGAATATAAACAACGAGCAAAAGTGTTCTGCCGTAAATAGATCGTCTATTATTATAGTTAATTGAGAAAGGCTCCTAGTGAGCCTTTTTTTTATTTTTTGTACAACAGAACAAGAAGTTGATGAACCATGAGTACTGAACATACATTAGACGAGTTGAGACAACTGCTGAATTACCACGCGTATCGTTATTATGTGGAAGATAGCCCTGAACTTCCCGATGCAGAATACGATCGCATGATGCAGCAATTGCTTTCTATTGAGGCTGAATACCCAGAGTTAGTTACTGTTGACTCACCAAGTCAGAGAGTGGGTGGTGAAGCGCTAGATGGTTTTACTCAAGTAAAGCACGAGATAGCAATGCTCTCTTTAGATAATGCATTTAGTGATACAGAGCTAGAAGCTTTTGAGAAAAGAATCAATGACCGTCTCATTGCTAAGTCTGTTTCATTATTCTGTTGTGAACCCAAATTGGACGGTCTCGCGGTCAGCCTTTTGTATGTTAATGGTAAATTAGTTCAAGCGGGCACTCGTGGTGACGGTTTAACGGGCGAAAATATAACAGAAAATGTTAGAACGATTCGTTGTATACCATTAACACTTCAGGGAGAAGGTTGGCCAACACGATTGGAAGTTCGTGGTGAAGTATTTATGCCAAAAGCTGGCTTTGATGCGTTAAATGAACGCGCATTAAAGCGAGGAGATAAACCATTTGCTAATCCACGTAATGCAGCAGCAGGCAGCTTACGTCAACTGGATTCGAAGATCACAGCGACTCGTCCACTAAGCTTTTATGCTTATAGCGTTGGGGTTATTGATGGTGGTGGATTAGAATCAAGTCATTACCAGCGTTTTGTTCAACTTAAACGTTGGGGTCTTCCTATGTGTGAGGAGACTAAGCAATGCAGTTCATTAGATGAAGTAAAAGCCTATTATAAAGATATTCTTGAGCGCCGTGATTCTCTGAAATATGAAATTGATGGTGTAGTAATTAAAGTTGATGATATTGAACTTCAAGAACAGCTAGGGTTTGTAGCTAGAGCACCTCGCTGGGCTATTGCTTATAAGTTTCCAGCACAAGAAGAGTTAACAATACTTAACGATGTAGAGTTTCAAGTAGGTCGAACTGGTGCTATTACGCCAGTAGCTAAACTTGAACCTGTATTTGTCGGAGGGGTTACTGTAAGCAATGCCACACTGCATAATGCTGATGAAATCGCACGACTAGGTGTTCACATTGGTGATACGGTGATAATTCGTCGTGCGGGGGATGTGATCCCTCAAATCGTTTCTGTTGTGGAGGCTCGCCGTCCTGAAGACAGTAAGGCGATTATATATCCAACAACATGCCCTGTGTGTGACTCACAATTAGAGCGTATTGAAGGTGAAGCCGTGACTCGTTGTGGTGCAGGTTTAGTATGTCCTGCTCAACGTAAAGAAGCATTAAAGCATTTTGTTTCTCGTAAAGCGCTTGATGTTGATGGCTTAGGTGACAAAGTAGTCGAACAACTAGTTGATAAAGAAATGGTCGAAACTCCGGCTGATTTATTTAAACTTTCTGCAGGAGTGATAACGGTATTAGAACGAATGGGGCCAAAATCAGCTCAGAATGTCGTTGATGCCTTAAATAAATCCAAAGAAACAACATTGCCTAGATTCTTATATTCATTAGGAATACGTGAAGTTGGTGAGGCCACTGCTGCAAATTTAGCAATGCACTTTTCAACATTAGAAGCAGTTCAAGCGGCAAATTTTGATCAGCTAATAGAAGTTAGTGATGTTGGTGATATCGTAGCTAAACATGTATTACATTTCTTTGCTGAGCCTCATAATCAAGCTGTAATTGAAGATCTTAAGGCGGTAGGTGTTCATTGGCCTGAAATAAAAGCGTTAGATGAATCTGTTCCTCAACCGTTAGCGGGCAAAGTTGTCGTTTTAACTGGAACCTTATATCAATTAAAACGTAATGAAGCGAAAGCAGCATTGCAAGAGCTAGGTGCAAAGGTAACTGGTAGTGTATCTAAAAAGACCGATATTCTTTTTGCGGGTGAAGCGGCAGGCTCTAAATTAGTTAAAGCTGAAGAGCTTGGTGTTGAAATTATGAATGAAGAGCAGTTGATAGCGTTGTTAAGTTAGCAATAAAAGCAGATTGGTTAAAACAAAAAGGAGCTTAGTGCTCCTTTTTTTATATCTGAAACTAATCATGTTTATTATTACTAATAGTCAGAAAAGACATAATTGATGTTTACTTGGGATCGGTTTATGTATTTCTTTATTTTTATAAAATAGTGTGATATTTGTCGCATTGAGTCTTTTTTTATATCCATAACTCTCTGTTTTAGATATGAAAGATGTTTTTTGATGATTATTGATCTATTTAATTTGATCTTAATCACTAACGCGAAAGAAGTTTGCGCTCGCTCATATTTTTTTTATTGAAAATTAAGTTTTTGTTTTATGTTTTTTTTGATCGGTTTAGTATTTATCTCATGGATGCACTGAGTGTATGCAGGAAAAAATATAAGGTAATTACAATTTTTAAATTTTCCTTTTCTTATTTAAAAATTGTGTGAATTAAGGAGCGTTATTTATTGCTTTCGGCGGCCAACTTAAAGTCAATAAATAATGAACACAGCTATATCCATTTTTAGGAGCTTTATTCCATGGAAAACAAATTTTTTAAAACAACGTTACTAGGTGCTGCAGTTGCTTTAGCATCTGCTGGTGTAACAGCAAAAGAAGTAGGTATTAACTCTGACTTTAATGTTGAAGTGTATGGTGTTGCTGCGATCTCAATGGTTAACTACAATACTACCGATAACGACAGTGATAGCTCTGGTTATGCTGTAGAGAATGAATCTCGAATTGGTTTCCGTGCTCATAAAGAGATGTTTGAAAACGTTTTAATTACGATGCAAATTGAGTCAGGTTATGTTGATAATACAGACTGGCCACATGGTGGTGTTTCTGGTGGTGTGCTAGGTTTCCGTGATACTTTTATTGGTGCTTCTGGCGATTGGGGTAATGTTCGAGTGGGTCGTGTTTTAACTCCATTATATGAATTAGTTGACTGGCCGTTTTCTAACCCTGGTTTAGGCTCTGTATTCGATTGGGGTGGTATTGCTGGTCACTACGATCGTCAATCAAACCAAGTTCGTTATGATTCACCTAAGTTTGGTGGTTTTTCATTTGCAACTTCTGTTGGTCGTGATGACAATGATAATGGTGGTGGCGCTGCTACTCGTGACTCTGCATTTGCAAGTGCAAACGCAAAATACAGCTTCGAAAAAGTAACGCTAATGGGTGCTATTGAAGCTGGATCTGATTTTAATGGTGTTGCAGGTCAAGATAATCAAGCTTACCTAGTAGGTTTTGAAGCTTCTCTTCCTGCTGGCTTCGGTCTTGCTGCTGCATATAAAATGGAATCATTAGATAACCAAGCTGATAGTGGTGTTGCTCAAATGGGTAAAGATGTAGAGCAAGGCTCTTACTCTATT
>NZ_MSCP01000001.1:369422-370439 GCF_002954715.1 Aliivibrio sifiae
ATTGGTCAATACTGGAGTGGTCCAATTGGTTTCAAACTGGGTTACGCTGCTAACTTAGAGTCAGAAACGAATGGTAAGACTGATAAAGATTCTGATAGCAACACAATTTCAGGTCAGTTGATGGCTGTTCATAATGGTTTCGTACCTTACCTACGTGTAGCTGGACGTACTGTTGGTGATGCTGATACTGATATCGTAACACGTGTTGGTTTAGAGTACGGCTTCTAAGAAAGTTGTTATTTAGCTAACTTTTAAAAGCGCTGGCAATTTTTTGTCGGCGTTTTTTACTTTAAGAGCATTTAAAATTTAAGGTGTATTAGGATGTATAAAAGAATTTTAGGACTAAGCGTAATATTACTTAGTGGGTGCTCCACATTATCAAGTGATGATGATTTTAGTGATGCAGTAAATGAGGTAACAAAAAAGTCAACGTATGTATCTATAGAAGCAAAAAGTATTAATCCAATCGAAAATGAAGGTGTTGGGGCGAATGCCATGAGAAACACTTCTCAGTTAACGGCCAATTACGCGACAACGTCAAAAGCTGCGCCTACCTCTTATTTAGCGGTAGAGCTTAGTTATTTTAAATCAAGTAATGTATACGATTCTATTTCATTAAATGGTGTAGAAAAGAAAATGACAGCGTATTCGCCATCAACAGAGTCGTGTAGTGAGCATTGTACCGCAACTCAATATTTTACGTTTCCTATTGATAATAAAGACATCGCCTTATCTGCAAAAACTGGCTTAACTTATATTGTTAAAACGCAAAACGACCTTTCTAAATTATCTTTCACCATTCCTGCCGGTTATTTCCAAGCCGTGTTGGATGAAAAAGCACTTCAATTACAAAATACACAGATGGTTGTTACGCAACAGCCAGCGGCAGAAATAAAAGAAGTTGAAACAAAACCAGTAGAAATGACCAAATATTGGTTTGATGAAGCGACACCTGCTGAACAAGAACAATTCACCGAGTGGGCTTTTGCTAACCGTAAAGCTGTGAGTAATAAATTA
>NZ_MSCP01000001.1:370464-371792 GCF_002954715.1 Aliivibrio sifiae
ACGACATCATCGAAATCATTAGAGATGTTGAGCTATTGGTATGAGAAAGCATCTTCTGAAGACAAAGCTCAAATTTTGACTTGGTTATTAAATAAATAATGCTTAGAGATTTATTAATTCTCGTAAAATATCAAGTGCGACTTAGTTCGCACTTTTTTTTAAATTAAAGTGAATATTTATAATTTTAACTAAATTGAATGTGATCTAACTCTTTATTTTTGGCGTGTGTAGGTGCTATTTTTGAGATTTCGATCTCTTTTGTTTTATTTTTAATCACGGTTATTTTTTTTGATGTTTAATTAAGCTATTGAATTTATTTGATTATGTTTTTTTACAAGTAATCTAGTTTGAACCTCGTCACTCAAAAAACATAACTATATTTTCTTTGTGAAAAAACATTGTCATAGTCTGCTTCAGACAACAAATCTAGTGCATGGTTCATTTCGGCGACCAACTTAAATATCCATGCATTACTTAATTAGTTAAATGAAGGAATTATGACTATGTTTAAGAAAACCCTTTTAGGTGCTGCTATTGCATTGGTTGCGAGCGGTGTAACTGCAAAAGAAGTGGGTATTAACTCCGACTTTAATGTTGAAGTGTATGGTGTTGCTGCAATTTCATTGGTTAACTACAATACAACTGATAATAATGATGCAAGTTCGGGTTATGTAGTTGAAAATGAATCTCGAATTGGTTTCCGTGCTCATAAAGAGATGTTTGAAAATGTTCTAATCACGATGCAAATTGAGTCAGGTTATGTTGATAGTACTGACTGGGGTCATGGCGGCGTTTCTGGTGGTGTGCTAGGTTTCCGTGATACTTTTGTTGGTGCATCTGGTGATTGGGGTAACGTGCGCGTAGGTCGTGTTCTTACTCCACTATATGAATTAGTTGATTGGCCATACTCTAACCCAGGTTTAGGCTCTGTATTCGATTGGGGTGGTATTGCTGGTCACTACGATCGTCAATCAAACCAAGTTCGTTATGATTCACCTAAGTTTGGTGGTTTCTCATTTGCAACTTCTGTTGGTCGTGATGATAACGCTAATGGTGGTGGCGCTGCTACACGTGATTCATCATTTGTGAGTGCGAATGCAAAATACAGTTTTGAAAAAGTAACATTCATGGGAGCTGTTGAAACCGGCTCTGATTTTAATGGCGTTGCTAGTCAAGATAACCAAGCTTACCTAGTAGGCTTTGAAGCTTCTCTTCCTGCTGGCTTCGGTCTTGCTGCGGCATATAAAATGGAATCATTAGATAACCAAGCTAATAAAGCTGGTGTTGCTCAAATGGGTACGGATGTTGAGCAAGGCTCTTACTCTATC
>NZ_MSCP01000001.1:373092-588994 GCF_002954715.1 Aliivibrio sifiae
GCGACATCATCGAAATCATTAGAGATGTTGAGCTATTGGTATGAGAAAGCATCTTCTGAAGACAAAGCTCAGATTTTGACTTGGTTACTAAATAAATAATTATCTGAATTTTAAAAGTGGTTAAGTGAGTTACTTAACCACTTTTTCTATTTTTTAAATTAGGCACTCTCCCTCTTTCCCATTGTAGATTTACCTTATGGTGCTAAAATAGCGCATAAATTATGTGGTGCTGACAGATTCAGCGCAACCTCTTCAAAAGGTAATAACAATGACGGTTAAAACTCGTTTTGCTCCAAGCCCAACAGGCTACCTTCACGTTGGTGGTGCACGTACTGCACTTTACTCATGGCTTTTTGCTAAAAACCAAGGCGGCGAATTTGTTCTTCGTATCGAAGATACTGACCTTGAGCGTAATTCTCAGGAAGCGGTTGATGCGATCCTAGAAGGTATGCAATGGATGGGTATGGAATGGGATGAAGGCCCTTATTACCAATCTAAGCGTTTTGACCGTTACAACGAAGTTGTAGATCAACTGCTTGCAGAAGATAAAGCATACAAATGCTACGCATCAAAAGAATTGCTTGATGAAATTCGTGCAGAACAAGAAGAAAACAAAGAGATGGCTCGCTATGATGCAAACCACCCTAAAATTGTTGAAGCTAATGCTGCAGCAAAAGAAGGTGATGCTTGTGTGATCCGCTTCCGTAACCCTAAAGAAGGTTCGGTAGTATTTGATGACCAAATCCGTGGTCGTATCGAGATCTCAAACAGCCAATTAGATGATTTGATCATCCGTCGTACTGATGGCGCACCAACATACAACTTCGTAGTTGTGGTTGATGACTGGGATATGGGTATTACTCAAGTTATCCGCGGTGAAGATCATATCAACAACACACCTCGTCAAATTAACATCTATGAAGCATTAGGTGCTCCAGTACCAATGTTTGCACACTGTGCAATGATCTTAGGTGATGATGGTGCAAAACTGTCTAAGCGTCATGGCGCAGTATCAGTTATGCAATACCGTGATGAAGGTTATCTACCAAATGCGCTAAATAACTACTTAGTTCGTTTAGGTTGGTCTCATGGCGACCAAGAGATCTTCTCTCAAGAAGAAATGATTAATTTATTTAGCTTAAATGCGGTAAGTAAATCAGCATCAGCATTCAATACTGATAAACTGTTATGGTTAAATAACCATTACATTAAAACATCAGAGCCTGAGTATGTTGCCAAATATCTACAATGGCATTTAGATCAAAAAGAGATCTCTCTTGAAAATGGCCCAGCAATTACTGATGTAATCACTTTAGTTGGTGAGCGTTGTAATACGCTAATCGAATTAGCTGAGCAATCTCGCTACTTCTACCAAGATTTTGAAGAGTTCGAAGCCGGTGCTGCTAAGAAACATCTACGTGGCGTTGCTAAAGGCCCATTAGAGCTTGCTCTTGCTAAAGTTGAAGCTCTAGAAGAGTGGACAACTGAAAACCTTCACAATATGATTGAAGAAGTATGTTCAGAGCTTGAAATTGGTATGGGCAAGATTGGTATGCCTTTACGTGTTGCTGTTACTGGTGGTGGTCAATCTCCATCCGTTGACGCGGTAATGCAATTAATTGGTAAAGAGCGTGTTGTTGCTCGTATCAAGATGGCATTAGCATTTATTGCTGAACGTGAAGCTAACGCTCAGTAATACTGAGTATAGAGTTTAGTTTTAAGTATATTATTGAAATATAATAAAAAAGCCGTTGAAAGGTTTACTATTCAGCGGCTTTTTTTTATTGATTAAACATCTATTTAATTGTGCCTTTTGCCACTTTACAAAGTGTTGCATACGTTATTACGATGCTACCATCAGTTTGTTCACAGGACACTTTCGGTCCGATTTCAGTAGAGCCTTCTAAAGCAAACGAATTAAAAGAAAAAAGAGTAACTAAAATTGTTAACCGTGCATATTTCATTTTTATGATCCTCAATAAACGTTCTATTGATTAATCCATTATGGTTATTGGTTGCTGCACATCCATTGCTTATTTAAATATAGACATTGTTTTGATCTTGTAAATGAGAATCGGTTAATTACATTTTATTACACCGCTAATGAGGTTTAAATTATAGGATCAACTAAAGCATCTACAATACAGTTTTTGCCATTTTGTTTTGCTTGATAAAGCCCTTCATCTAATATGAAATATATCTGCTCTACATCCTTCATTTCCCGCTCAAGGTAGACCCAAGAAAAACTCGCGGTAATAGATAGTTTTTTCCCATCCAGCGTATTAAAACTGCTTTTCTCTAAATTTGAACGAGCTGATTCAATCATTTCAAAACATGCATTTTTTGTTTCATTAGAAAGTAAGATTAAAAACTCTTCTCCACCAATACGGCCTATTTGATGAGGTGGTGGCATTGCCTCTTCTAAAATTGAATAGAGATGTTTAAGTCCTAAGTCACCATTTGGGTGACCGTGTAGGTCATTTAATTGTTTAAAGTTATCAATATCCAACATGACTAATGTTGTTTGATCATGAAAGTTCGCTAATTTCTTATTTATTATTTCAAATATAGAATGTCGATTATTTGCATTAGTTAATACGTCTTTATGCGCCAAAGTGTTAAGGCGTTTTCTTGAGCGTAAAATAAAATAGATAGTAATGCTGAGAAGAACAATGATGATTTGAAACAGTAAGCGATATTTCTTTTCTATGTTTATTTCAAGTTGCTTCTGATGAACAACCTTTAAATTATTGAGTTGTTGCTCCTCCTTTTCAATAAGAGATTTACGTAGTTGTAAGGCAGCGTAAGCTTCTTGGTGATCAATAGAATGGATTTTATTTATAATTTCTTCGTATTTTTTTCGAGAACTTAATGCAGGTTCAAAATTACCAATAAATTCATGTATTTGAGATTGAATTAAGTAAGAGGCAGATAAAGCCTGTTGATTTTGTGATTTTTCAGATTTATCTATAGCGATAGCGATATAATTTAATGCTTTATTTACATTCTCATATTTTAAGTAAACTTGGCTGAGTGCTTGGTATATTTCGATGTTTAGATCTGAATTCGAATTAAGATCAAGTTGCTTAAGGGCAAGTAGTAGGTACTCAATACCTTCATCATAATAACCTTGAGCATTAAGAACACAGCCAAAGATAAGGTATGCTCGACTTAATGTGTTAGCGTTATAATTGTCTTGCAGTTGCTCTATAGCTAATGTCGCAGAGATCTTAGCTTGAGTGTAATCTGATGACTGTAAATATATTTTAGCAAGTATAAGGTGTGATTGAGCTATCTTTTGTGGAATGTTTCGCTCTATACGAATATCTAGTGCTTTAATCGCATATTCCTTCGCTGAATTTATTTTGCCCATCTTTAGCAATAAGGAACTTATATTATTATAAGCAGTATCGTTAATTTCATAAGGTTTTGTCAGGGAAAGGGCTTTTTCACTAACAATTAATGCAGACTGATAATTGGTAACGCCTTGGTAGCTTAAAGCTAACAAGCGATATCCCCATTTTATATCAATAAAATTGTTTGGCGTTTTTTCTAAATGTTTTAATGCCGACTGACAGTAAAACTCAGCCAAATAGTGATTTCCTAATGCTAAATTGGCTCGACATTGATGGAGTTGAATTAAGCTATTTAAATCTAAATTATTAAGACTTTTTGCTTTGTTCTGAGCTGTTTTAATATAGTGCAGTGATTTTTTATATTTCCCTTCATCTTCTAAGTCCATTGCCTTTAAAATCAAATGTTCAATATTTTCATAGAGATCAGCACTGTAGTTGTTTGTTTGATGGAGGTAAGTATCGCCTCTGCGAGTAACAAAACCATGAATACGAGTTGCTGTATATACTCGCTCAGCGGAAGGAGGCAGTGATGAATAGACGTCACTAAGCATCGATAAGGCTCTGTTTTGATCCTGTATACGATATTGGTGGTATTGTTTTTGCCAGGCTTCTTCTGACATAACTGAACTAGCAGATGAAACAAAGCTTATCAGTAATAATAAACTACTAATAATGAAACGGAACTGTCCTAGCATTACGACTCAATGGGAATGTTGTTCTAATTATATTGGAAAGAATATCTCAAGATTGAGGGTAAAACGAGGATAAGTCTCATAAAAAAAAGAGAAACTACCATAATTGATAATTTCTCTTAGATATTAATGATCTACATCTACTTTTATTGAATGACAGTTTTATGCATTACATCACCAATTTGAACGCTATTGATGAGCTGCGGTTGATCTATTATCAATTCAGCATTCTGTTCATACACTCGATCAACGGTTAATGTGATGTTGGTTTTTGCTACTTTATTACGTGGTAGACCATTTTGATCAATGAATGAACCAGTATGCCAAAGATCTAATTTATCACCTTTGCTAACACCATGAATGCGACCAAGATCCATCGTGATGCGATTGTTATTAATACTGACTACTTGTGGGAGAGTAATCTTACAAGCGAATTGGTTTTCAAGATCTAACATCATATCGCGGTTCACTCGAAGAACCATTTCACCATAAGCTGAAGTCCAAAAGCGAGCACTCTGAGTATCGACTTCGCTTGTTTTTGGAAAGTCCCACTGAGCAACTTCACGATAGTTATTGTTATAGACTGTTTGTCCTGTTTTACCATCTAATACAGCAACCTCAATAGCGAATTGACGATTTATCGTGTCTTTCTTTAATAAATTCTGATCAATCGTTGCACTTAGATCTGTAATGTTGCCAGAGAAAATATATTGAGCGCCATGATCTTCTGCAATCATTTTTGCAACTTCAGGTTGGCGTTTATCTATTCGGACATGAGATGTACCAACAGAAATAAAGCTTTGTGACTCTTTATCTAGTTGACGAGAGAAAACGGTGCTTAGGTCTTCACCTAACTTATAAACTTTACCCATAACTGCTTGCTGTGGCGAGTCTACCGTTATTTCACTTGTCATTATGGTTTTCTTGTATTGACCAACATGGCAACTGTTTGCCGAAGGGTAAATATCAATACGAGCAGTAATGTATAACTTTCCATTTTTTTTCTTTTCTTTCACAACTTCAATACTGCGAATTTCACTTCCACTGAATTGATAGCGTTTTTCATCATTCTCAAAGAAGACTTTAAGATCATTTAAACGGCTAATGTCGGCCCCTGAAAAGAGCATTGCTTGATAAGCGGCATCTTCTAGTGCATGAGGTCTTGCCGCATTTTTACTGGTTAATACACTTGCTGAGCCAGTTACCTCAAACCACTCTGCATTAGCAGGTAAGGTGTAACCTATTGTTAATATTGATGTAAGTAAAAAAAATATTCTTTTCATTGCTGCTATCTGCCAAGTGGGTATGAAATTTGCTAACTAATATTTGTTGATTGATAAAAGTACTTACAAATTGCGTTTCCTAAACTACTGCAATTTTTGTTCCTAGTTTAAATTTGACGCTTAAATCAAGCGAGTAAGTACATAAAAACATTATCTGGAGATAATAGAATGAGAGTATTAGTTGTAATTTTGCTGTCAATGGTGATGAGCGCATGCGCCTACTCACCAATTTATAATGGTAAAGAACCTTATAATGGCAGCCCATTTATGTTGGCAGATACACCGCGACATACAATGGATTACTTTATTGAGAGTTTAACAGAGCAATTGGTAACATCGAACACGACATTGTCGGCACGATCTCCGATTGCAATTACTTCTTTTGTAGATTTACAACAGATGGATCAAACCAACTGGTTAGGTAATTCAGTGACAGAAGGATTTATGTTCCAGTTACAACGCCGTGGTTTTAAAGTTATTGATTATAAAACAACAGGCAATATTCGTGTAACTCAACAGGGTGATTTTGCTTTTAGTCGTGACTGGAAAGAGTTAGTACAAGAACAGCAGGTTGATTACGTATTAACTGGCACGATGCTTCGCCAAGATGGTGGTGTACTAATTAATGCTCGAGTTATTGGTATGCAGACTAGAATTGTTGTTGCCTCGGCACAAGGTTTCCTTCCTGCGGATCGAATTGGCCGTGATTTAGATACCTTAAACACCATGCGTATGGAAGATGGTGTTCTTATTCGTTCTGATGTGAAGAAAGCAGAGCGTAATACAATTATCTTACGTCCATAGGAGGTCTAATGATGAAACATTGGTTTTTATTAGCATTATTAGTACTTGTTGGTTGCCAACCTCTTGGCGTGATGCGTGAAAGTGATCATTTGAATGCTGTCGGATATGCGAGCATTAGTGAACAAGCTGGAAAGAATATTGATGAAAAACGTATCCGAGCTATGCGAGCATCAAAGGTTGATGCCTATCGTGAACTGGCTGAGCAAGTTTACGGAATGCGTATTAGTGGTAAAGTTGAAATGAATGATCAACAACTGGGTGAAGAAACAACCAGTGCTGGTGTTGACGGTATTATCCGTGGCGCAGAAGTGGTTCGAACTTATCCAGTTGGAGACAGTTATGTTACAGAGCTCAAACTTGATTTGAAAAAGATGGAACGCATGAAGAATCAGGGTCAAGTTTATGACGTACCATCAACACAAAGAAAAACAACGTTGTTCTAATTAACGAATAAACACTCTCATTCAACATATTTGCCCTTGGCGCTTTTAGCTCCGAGGGCTTTTTTATAGGAAGCTGTGACCAGATTTTAGGTATGAATTAGAATAGATAAAGCAGGGGGCTAGGTTTTAAGAAAAGATAAAAGATAAAAGAACAGATAGCACTATGCCGTATATCGAGGATTATATTATCGATATTAGAAGGTGATGGAAAAGAGGGGAAATTAGGCTTTTACGTTAGTACCCAACGTAGTGATATTACGAGTTTGACCTTCTGCAGTATATGTCATGCCATTCTTGCCGCGACTTTGTTGCATGAGGTTATTTAATTTATTAAAACTCAATTGTGCACGTTGAAGTGCTTCGCCATTAACGACGTTTTCTTCTTTACAATCATGGATGATAGATTTTATCTCAACCACTTTTTCATTTAGTGCACTATCTTCAGAAAGAAGTTGTCTTTCTGCATGGCTGCCTAATAATTGATCATACTGACGTAGTTGGTTTAATAATCCCAATTTATCGTGGGCAATACTTTCCATTTCTGCTGGTTTTCTACTTGCAATAGCTACCTTCTCTCGGCTAAGAACAGTCGAAAGTGATAATGCAACACTGCGTTGTAGATCCAATAATTCAGTTAATGTTTGAGCCATGTTGTCTCTATATCAAAGGTATACAATGAGAAAAGTAACCAGCCTAGGTTATAGGCCGGCTAATTCATCTTCAAATTTAATCATGTTGTCTGCCAGACGCTCAGGGTCAACAGAGTAAGAGCCATTTGCAATAGCTGCTTTAATTGCGGCAACTTTGTCTTCATTAAAAGAAGGTTCTGTTGCTAGTTGTTGGTGCATTTGGCCAATTTCTTTTCCTTGATTGCTCAAAGAGACTGCATCTGTTTTTGCAGACAATGCAGGTGCTGAACTTGCAGGTGACTTATCACCAGAATCAACACGAGCTTGATTGCGTACAGTTGCCATTGCTTGGCTAGCACGTAGTTGGTCAATACTTGTCATATTATTCAAGCCTTTTCGCCGGTTAATACATTCTCATAATCTATCTATCGGCTGTCAAAAAATTAACTTAAGCAAATAATGAATTTTTTTGACGCTTTTTTCATTATTTTAAACTGTGGTAAAACTAAGCATAAATAATGCCACAAAAGTCATATCGGCATTAACTCAAAGAAGTTTAGAAAAAAATTCAATATTCTGCACTGGATTAAATCCAGCGTTTAAAAGCGAATACTAATTTCACCTACGGCAGTTACGATACCGCTGACAATACGTTTAGATTTGTCATTTTCAACATTTACTTTATCGCCTAAAGTCCCGTCGCCTAGTGCCGTTCCCTTTGTTAGAATGCTTAATTCCCCTTTTACTGCTTTAATTATAACACTGTCGTTGCGACACACCATGCAGATGTCGTTTTTTTCGACAACTTCGCCTGCTCTTACGCTGCGTTTAATTCTAGAGCCGATAATATCATTTGGGTTAACGTAACCCCCTCGTCGATAAGTTCGGCTATTAACTAACGTTAATACTAAATCACTGCTTGATATTGAATGTCCTTTTGATAAAGGAGATATTGCAGTAACTAGTGGCATCATTAATTCTGTTTTGACAGGAACATATACTTTCCAATCATCAAGTTGGCATTCAACTAATACTGATGTGTTGCCACTTGTATTTAAACGTCCAGGTAAAGATGCACTGAGCGGTTTTGGACAATCTGTTGCGTAAATTCGATTATCAATACGTGCCGCCTCTACACTGATAGTCCCATTTTTAGGGATTTCAATTTGGGTTTGAATAAAAGACTCTGCCGTTTGTTTGATTGCGTTTAGTTGCTCATCTGTGGCAGCATACGCAATAGAATTAAAGAAACTTATGAATACGCCGATAACGCTTATAAGTCGATAAAAAGTGATCTTGGAATCACGTTTTTTTATTATCATATTTTTATTATAAAATGCCATATGGTATATCGTGTTCTTCATGGGTTTATGTTAGGCTCACGGTTCATTGATAATGGCACAAGATGGAGTCATATATGACAGGTATACTGGATTCGGTGAATCAGCGCACACAACTTGTTGGACAAAACCGTTTAGAACTACTTACTTTCCGTCTTATGGGACGTCAACGTTATGGTATTAACGTTTTTAAAGTAAAAGAAGTATTACAGTGTCCGAAGTTGACTTCAATGCCAAATTTAAATCCATTAGTAAAAGGAATTGCTCACATTCGAGGTCAAACGATCTCTGTGATTGATTTGAGCCTTGCAACTGGTGGACGTGCAACAACAGATATTGATAAGTGTTTTATTATTATTTCTGAGTTTAACCGTACTATTCAGGGGTTCCTTGTTAAGTCTGTTGAGCGTATTGTAAATATGCACTGGGAAGCCATCTTGCCACCACCGCAAGGTACGGGTCGTGCAAACTACCTAACAGCAGTAACTAACATTGATGATGAACTGGTTGAAATTCTTGATGTAGAAAAGATTTTGGCCGAAATTGCGCCTATCGATGAAACTATGAATGAAACATTGGTTGAAGAAATGGCAGCAATTAGCCCTGAAGTTGTACGTAAAGTATTGATTGCAGATGATTCAAGTGTTGCTCGTAAACAAGTTCAACGAGCAGTTCAATCTATTGGTTTTGAAACTATCATGGTTAAAGATGGTAAAGAAGCATTAGATAAGCTGGTTGATATGGCGAACGAAGGCAATATTTACGAGCAAATTGGTTTGGTTATTTCTGATGTAGAAATGCCAGAGATGGATGGTTATACCTTAACTGCTGAAATCCGTCGTGAGCCAGCACTGAAAGATCTACACGTGATATTACATACTTCATTGAGTGGTGTATTTAACCAAGCAATGGTAGAACGTGTTGGTGCAAACCAATTTATTGCGAAGTTTAATCCAGATGAGTTGGGTGCCGCAGTAAAAAGAGCGGTTGAAAAATAAAGCCTACCTGTTATTTTGTCACCTGCACTGTAAGGTGACATTCATTTTTTTATTTGGAAATTTATTCGTTAATGACAACTATAACTATCAACGAACAAGAATATCGTGATTTTAGCCGATTTCTTGAGTCTCAATGTGGCATTGTTCTTGGTGACAGTAAGCAATATCTAGTGAGAAGCCGACTGAGTCCTTTAGTTGCTAAGTTTTCATTAGCTTCATTGTCTGATTTACTAAAACAAGTGATTTCGGGTCGTAATCGTGAATTGCGTGTTGCTGCGGTTGATGCAATGACAACCAATGAAACATTATGGTTTAGAGATGGTTACCCGTTCACGGTATTGTCTGAAAAGCTTCTTCCAGAGTTAGCGGCAAACCGTCGCCCATTAAAAATCTGGTCAGCGGCAAGTTCATCAGGTCAAGAACCTTACTCAATGGGGATGACCATTGCTGAGATCCAAGCGCGTAAGCCTGGTTTTCTTCCAAACATTAGTATTACAGCAACTGATATTTCACCATCAATGCTAGAAAACTGTAAAGCAGGTGTTTACGATAATCTTGCATTAAGTCGTGGTTTATCTCCAGAACGCCGTCGTGCATTTTTTGAAGACGCGGGTGATGGAAAAATGAAAATTAACGATAAAATTAAACGTATGGTTAATTTCAGACCTCAAAACTTAATGGACAGCTACAGTTTATTAGGTAAATTTGACATCATCTTTTGCCGTAATGTACTTATTTATTTTTCACCAGACATGAAAGCGAAAGTGTTAAATCAGATGGCGGCAAGTCTTAACCCTGGTGGGTATTTATTGCTTGGTGCTTCTGAGTCATTAACAGGTTTGACGGATAAATTTGAAATGGTTCGCTGTAATCCAGGAATTATTTATAAACTTAAATAATCATATTTGAGTAAATTACCAACAAAAAGCGGCTTAGGTCGCTTTTTTTGTGCCTGAAAAGCAGGTTCGGCATGTTAATTGCTATATTTTTACTAGTAGTATCGTCAATCTGTTTGTTAAGTAACAAAGTTGGCATACAGGTTGCTATATAGAAATTATATATACTGCTAGTCAGTTCTTGTGGAGGGTTTGAAATGGCAATTTCTTTTGATAACGCATTAGGTATTCATCAGTACACGGTAGGAGTTCGCTCTGAACGTGCTGAAATGCTAGCGACAAACATCGCTCAAGCAAATACACCAGGCTATAAAGCAAAAGGAATGGATTTTCAAAAAGCAATGCAGTCGGCAACATCGAAGGCAAGCATGGGTCTTAGTCGCACCGATGGTCGGCACATTAATGCCTCAACACGAATGGCAGGGGAAATTCAATACCGAGTACCTACTCAACCAGATACGGGTGATGGGAATACGGTTGATGTAGATTTGGAACGTAATTTATTTATGCAAAACCAACTTCGTCATCAAGCATCATTGGAATTTTTAGGTAGCAAATTCAAAAACCTAACCAAAGCAATTAAAGGGGAATAGAGATGAGCTTATTTAATGTTTTTAACGTTACAGGTTCTGCAATGAGTGCAGAGTCAGTTCGTCTTAATACCACTTCAAGTAACATGGCAAATGCTGATAGCGTAAGTAGCTCCGCTGCTGAAACGTATAAAGCTCGCCAAGCTGTTTTTGGTGCGGAATTGAGCAAAGCAAAATACAAACAAGATCATACAGTTCCTGTAAAAGTTCTTGGTATTGTAGAAAGCCAAAAACCACTGCGTGCAGAATATAACCCTGACCACCCTATGGCAAATGACGATGGCTATATTTTTAAGCCAAACGTTAATGTTATGGAAGAAATGGCAAACATGATTTCTGCTTCTCGTTCATATCAAACGAATGTTCAAGTGGCAGATGCAAGTAAACAAATGTTGCAGAGTACTCTGCGAATGGGTCAATAAGGATAGGAGGTAGCTATGACTGGAATCAATAACGTTGGTCAAAACGGCTTGTCCTACATCGACCAGCTTAAAAGTCTTCAAGAGGCAAATAAGCCTGAAAAGACTACTGGTGGTAAAAATGAACTGAAGCAAGAAGACTTCCTTTCATTATTAACCAAGCAGTTGTCTCAGCAAGACCCGTTTAAGCCGGTTGAAAACGATCAAATGATTGCGCAAATGGCATCATTTGCAACCGTTGATGGTATTGGCAAGATGAATACACAGTTTGATAGCTTGAATTCATCAATGACATCTAACCAAGCACTACAAGCGTCTTCGCTTGTTGGCCGTGATGTTCTAGTACCTGGCGCTAAAGGCTTAAAAGAAGCAGATAAAAGTATGGCGGCAATGGTTAAATTGCCACAGTCAGTTAATAACCTAATGGTTCGTGTTGAAAACGAGCAAGGTCAATTAATTCGTACTTTAGATGTGGGCGCTAAACCTGCTGGCGACACTCGTGTTGAGTGGGACGGCAAAGATGAAAAAGGCAATGCAATGCCTGCTGGTCGCTACAGTATTAAAGCGGCGGGCGTGCTTGATGGAGAAAACAAAGAATTTGGCGTATCAACATACGCTAACGTCAACAGTGTTCTTCTAGGCAAAGGCGATGGCAATGTTCTGCTTAATCTTGCTGGCTTTACCTCACCTATGAAACTAGCAGAAGTGTTAGAAGTAGGTAAGGCGTAAAAGGGCGAATATTCAGTGCAGCATGACGCTGCCTGAATACCCTTATTTGTATCGTAAAAATTCATTAATAAATAGAGCTATGCCAATTCCTTTAACATTCCCAATGACTGTGATCGTTAATGGAATTGGAAAATAATCAGCGTAGCTAGATAGGAGATATCAAATGTCATACGTAGCATTAAGTGGTCTAGCCGCTGCTCAAAAAGACTTAAATACAACATCAAACAACTTAGCAAATGCCAATACTTTTGGCTTTAAAGAATCCCGTGCAGAGTTCGGTGATGTGTATTCATCATCATTATTCTCTAATGCAAAAACCACAACAGGTGGTGGTGCTCAAACCACAAAAATTGCTCAGCAATTTCACGAAGGTTCAAGCATTTATACTAATAATCCAATGGATTTACGTATTTCTGGTCAAGGTTTCTTTGGTGTAGCAAAAGATCGTTTGCAACCAGCGACAAATGAATTAAGCCGTAACGGTGCATTTCACTTAAATAATGAGAACTACGTAACGACATCAAACGATGAATTTTTACTTGGTTACGAAGTAGATCCTGAGTCTGGTAACGTATCTTCTTATGAACCAAAAGCACTGAAGATCCCAGATCAATTTGGTAAACCAAGAGCAACTGAGAATGTTGAGATTGGTATGAACTTGCCAGCAACTGAAGTACCAAAAGATCCTGCTCTTTTTGATATGAATGATCCTGATACTTATAATAAATCGACATCCGTAACGACATACGATTCATTAGGTCAACCATACAAAATGACCACGTATTACGTAAAAGATGCAACACAACCAAATCGTTGGAATGTGTTCTATTCTTCAACGGATACGGAAGGTGAAAAAGCCGTAAATATTAATGCGGGTGATGCAACAAATGCCGCAGGCCAAATTGGTCATTCAATCATATTTAATAATGATGGCACGACTCAAAGTGTGAATGCTGGCCAGCCTGTGACAACAACGACGTTAGGCTCTAATGGTCTAAACTTGAATGGTGCGGATACAGAACAAACGCTAACCATGGATTTTGATAATCCAACTCAATTCTCAGCGCCGTTTGAAATGCGTCGTTTTAGTGAAGATGGTGCAACTACAGGTTATTTATCAAAAGTAGATATTGATAAAAGCGGAAACATTGTTGGTTCTTACTCAAATGGTAAAGATGTAACATTAGGTCGTGTAGCTATGGTTCGTGTTACTAACCAGCAAGGCCTTGCACAAAACGGTGGCACTCAGTGGTCTACGACACAAGCGTCTGGTGCTGCAATTTGGGGTGAAGCAAATCAAGGGTCATTTGGTGATATTCAAAGCGGTACCTTGGAGCAATCAAATATCGACATGACTCAAGAATTGGTTGATTTGATTTCTGCACAACGTAATTTCCAAGCGAACTCGCGTTCATTGGATGTACATAACCAACTGCAACAAAACATTCTACAAATTCGTTAATTTAAACGAGATTGTTTTTACAGAATTGCCGTCAACCTTGACGGCAATTTTTTACCCAGATTTTTTGCCTCTTACTTTCCTTTCCTTTCCTCTTTATTTATTTAATCTCTATATACCTCATCAGGTAATAAGTTAACTATTTGAAAATAAACACTAATAAAAGTTGGCACACTCATTGCTATTATACTTTTAGATAGATTATTGGAGTTCATTATGGATCGCGCATTATTTTTAGCCATGAGTGGCGCAAAGCAAAACATGCAAGCTATGCAGCTGCGTTCAAACAACCTTGCTAACGTAAGCACAACCGGCTTTCGTGCCGACTTAGAGCAAGCGCGTTCAATGCAAGCGTATGGTGAAGGTTTGCCGACTCGTGTGTTTAATATGACAGAGCGTCCAGGAAGCAGTTTTTCTCAAGGTTCAGTGATTACAACAGGACGTGATTTAGATTTAACTATCGAAGGCGATGGTTGGATTTCGGTTATGGATAACACTGGGCGTGAAGGTTTAACTCGTGCTGGTAATCTAAAAATTGATGAAACGGGTTTACTGATGAATGGCAGTGGTCACCTAGTATTAGGTGAAAATGACGCGCCAATCACTTTACCACTTCCAATTTCAAAAATTCAAATTGCAAAGGACGGTACTATCTCTGTTCTTGAGCAAGGTGCACCAGCAGAAGCAATGGCAGAAGTTGACCGCATCAAATTAGTAAAAACCGATAATCGTGATTTATTTAAAGATACGAATGGTTTGTTCCGTTCTAAAAATCCTAATAATGCCTTTCAAGCAGATGCAAATGTCACTGTACTAAAAGGGGCACTAGAAGGCAGTAACGTAAATGCCGTAGGTGAAATGACCAATTTAATTGACTTGCAACGTCAGTTTGAAATGCAAGTCAAGATGATGAGTACCGCTGAAGAGATGGATAAAGCTTCAGACTCATTATTACGTATGGGTTAATTGAATAATTAACTTTGATTAACTTAATACATTAAAGAATTTAGAGGAATACACAATGAATCCAGCATTATGGGTAAGTAAAACCGGTTTAGACGCACAACAAACGAATATTGCGACTATTTCAAACAACTTGGCGAATGCCTCAACGGTTGGCTTTAAAAAGAGTCGTGCCGTATTTGAAGATCTGTTTTACCAAAACGTAAACCAAGCAGGAGCTCAATCAACTCAAAATACTGAGCTACCAACAGGTTTAATGCTTGGTTCAGGTTCTAAAGTTGTGGCAACACAAAAAGTATTTACTAATGGTAATGCACAAACTACTTCGAACGGCATGGATATGATGATCGAAGGCAAAGGCTTTTTCCAAGTCACGATGCCAGATGGCAATATCGGTTACTCTCGTAATGGTCAATTTACATTAAATGATGAAGGTGCAATCGTAACTACTGGTGCTGGTTACCGTTTAGAGCCTGAAATTGTGGTGCCTGAAGATGCAATCAACGTGACCGTTGGTACGGATGGTGAAGTATCAGTTCGTCTACGTGGTCAACAAGATAACCAAGTGATTGGTCAAATTACGACGGTTGATTTCATTAATCCAGGCGGTTTAGAACCTGTTGGACAAAATCTTTATTTACCAACAGGCGCAAGTGGTGATCCTCAAGAGGGAACTCCAGGCCTAGAAGGGTTAGGTTCAATTCGTCAATCAATGCTTGAAGCATCAAACGTAAATGTAACTGAAGAGCTAGTAAACATGATTGAAGCACAACGTGTTTATGAAATGAACTCTAAAGTAATTTCTGCTGTTGATAAGATGGCAAGCTTTGTTAACCAACAACTGTAATTGGTGATTAGGATGAAACGTCTTCTTTGTTTATTAGTGCTAACAGCCTTAACGGGGTGTGAATCACTATTAGTTCAAAATCCGAACTTACAAGATAATGAGGTGACTTCTGCCACAACGAATGTTGATGCGGTAGAAGGCGACAAAGCAAAAGAAGAAGGTGGTGGCATTATCGATACACTTCGTGGCCGTAATGATCCAATCTCAGGCGATCCGGCTTGGGCTCCTATTCATCCTAAAGAAAAACCTGAACATTATGCAGCAGCAACGGGGTCACTATTTAATGTTGATCATGCACAGGATATGTATGATGACACTAAACCGCGTGGTTTAGGTGATATTGTAACGGTTACGCTTGCTGAAAATACTAAAGCGGCAAAAAGTGCTGATGCAGAATTATCAAAAACAAATGATTCAAGCATGGATCCATTGCAAGTGGGTGGTCAAGAGCTGCAAATGGGTGGGAAATACAATTTCTCGTATGAATTATCAAATGACAATAATTTCACTGGTAATACATCAGCAAACCAAAGCAATAGCTTAAGTGGTTCAATTACGGTAGAAGTGATTGAAGTATTATCAAATGGTAACTTATTGATCCGCGGTGAGAAGTGGCTAACACTTAATACCGGTGATGAATATATTCGTTTGAGTGGCACTATTCGTCCTGAAGACATTAATTTTGATAACACCATCGCATCAACCCGAATTTCAAACGCACGTATTCAATATTCTGGTACGGGTGATCAACAAGATATGCAAGAACCTGGATTCTTGGCACGATTCTTTAATGTAGCACTGTAATAATGACGAATCGTTGGAGTTTTGACGTGAATAAAAGCCTAGTTACCTTAATCTTTACTTGGTTATGCCTAAGTATCTCTACTGCACAAGCAGCACGTATTAAAGACGTGTCAGAAGTTGCAGGAGTTCGTAGTAACCAATTAATCGGCTATGGCTTAGTTTCTGGTTTGCCGGGAACGGGTGAATCAACACCGTTTACCGATCAAAGCTTTAATGCCATGTTGCAAAACTTTGGCATTCAATTACCACCGGGTACAAAACCAAAAACCAAAAACGTAGCCGCAGTAATGGTTACTGCTACTTTGCCAGCGTTTTCAAAACAAGGCCAAGTGGTTGATGTTACTGTTTCTTCTGTTGGTTCTGCAAAAAGCTTACGTGGTGGTACTTTACTGCAAACGTTCTTAAAAGGTTTAGACGGTAAGACCTACGCTATTGCACAAGGTAATTTAATCGTAAGTGGTTTTAGTGCAACGGGTGCAGATGGCTCTAAAATTGTTGGTAATAACCCAACAGTAGGTCGTATCTCTGGCGGAGCAATGGTTGAACGTGAAGTTCCGTCTCCATTTGGTCGTGGTGATTTTATTACGTTTAACTTATTAGAGTCAGATTTTACCACAGCTCAACGCATGGCAGATGCCGTTAATAATTTCCTTGGTCCAAATATGGCATCAGCGATTGATGCTACATCTGTACGAGTTCGTGCTCCGCGTGATATAAGTCAACGAGTTGCCTTTTTATCTGCAGTTGAGAATGTAGATTTTGATCCAGCAGATGGTTCAGCAAAGATTATTGTTAATTCACGTACTGGTACAATCGTTGTTGGTAAGCATGTTAAATTAAAAGCTGCAGCAGTAACGCATGGCGGAATGACGGTTGCTATTAAAGAAAACCTTCAAGTGAGTCAGCCGGGCCCATTCAGTGATGGTAAGACAGTAGTGACACCTGACTCAGACATCGAGGTAACGGAAGAACAGGGTAAAATGTTCAAGTTTGAGCCGGGTTTAACATTAGATGATTTAGTTCGTGCAGTAAATGAAGTGGGCGCTGCGCCTTCAGATTTAATGGCGATTCTTCAAGCATTGAAACAAGCGGGTGCAATTGAAGGTCAACTGATCATTATCTAGTAAATATGTGATGGAATGATTTTAGAAAGCGCACTTCTTCGGAGGTGCGTTTTTTTTGGCACTAAACTTGCTCTAGGTAATAGAGTAATCACGCTGATTAGAAAGAGTAAGTGTAAAGATGAATAATTCAGTAAACATGACAGACGTAGGTTTCATCCATGATGTGGGTGGTCTAGATAAATTACGTAAAAGTGCAGTTAATGGCGATCAAGATAGCCAGGATAAAGCGCTGCGTGCTGCGGCTGAGCAATTTGAATCAATCTTTACACAAATGCTTTTTAAATCAATGCGTAACGCAAACAGTTCATTTAAATCAGACATGATGAGTAGTGATAATCAGCAGTTCTTTGAGCAAATGCGTGATGATCAAATGTCGACTGAGTTATCGAAAAAAGGATCTCTCGGTTTAGCCGATATGATCGTCGCTCAACTTGGTGCATCAATGAATCAAGAGCCACCAGTTCAAAGCGGCAATAATTTAGAGCAAGATGCACGCACGGCAATGCGCAAAGCGGCAACGGATGAAACATTACGTCTACCTGCGGATTATGTTTATCCAAATACATCTGAAGCAAAGCAAGAGTCACAAGTAGAATCTCCAGCGATTGCTCAATTAGAAAAAGCATTGGCAGCAAGACCTGTGCAACAACCACAGAAATTCGAGTCTCCTCAGCAGTTTGTAGACACTATGAAGCCTTATGCAGAAAAAGCAGCAAAAGCGTTAGGTATTGATTCAAATGTTCTTATTGCACAAGCCGCATTAGAAACTGGTTGGGGTAAGAAAGTAATTCAAAACTCTGTCGATTCAAGTCATAACTTATTTAACATTAAAGCGGATAGAAGCTGGCAGGGTGATAAGATCGCTAAAAACACCTTGGAATATCACGATAACATTGCGGTTACTGAAAATGCCGCTTTCCGTTCATACGATAATTATGAAGAAAGCTTCAGTGATTTTGTTCGTTTCTTAAATCAAAACCCACGCTATGAACGTGCACTGCAACAGACTCAAAGCTCTGAAAGCTTCATTAAAGGCATTCATAGTGCGGGTTATGCAACGGATCCAAACTATTCAGATAAAGTAATGAGTGTAATGAAAACGGTAGAAAGCTTAACTAAATAGCCGTTACTTATATTTTATTGAAAGCATTAGAAATCCTGCCTTGTTAATACTAGCGGCAGGATTTTTTTTTGCCGCTTAAATAATAAAGAGGCAAAGAAAGGCAATAAAATAGATTAGAAAGAGGCAATAAGGAGTCGTAATGATTGTTTTATCTTCTATTTGTTTGATATTAAAGGAAATAAAAGTTGGCACATTGATTGCTATATTAGATTCGTTAGGAAATATTTATTGCATCTTTTATAGAGTTTTTTGGAGGCTACATGGGACTTGATCTGCTACATCTGGGTACACAAGGTGTGCTTACGGCGCAGCGTCAACTGAATACGACCAGTCACAATATTAACAACGTTAATACTGAAGGCTTTAGTCGTCAATCGGTTGTTCAAGAAACAAATATGCCTCATTGGGTGTCAGGTGCAAACCTCGGCGCAGGCGTGCATGTTGCCGCTGTGCGACGTTCGTTTGATCAGTTTGCAACTAATGAGCTGAACCTATCAACAACTAACCTTAATTACTCTATGGATACAGAAGCTAACCTAGATGTTCTAACGAATATGATGTCGTCTATTGGCGCTAAACGTATTCCTGAAAACATCAATGATTGGTTTGATGCTGTAAAAACTCTTGCCGATAGCCCTAACGAAATCGGTGCGCGTAAAGTAGTCCTTGAAAAATCACGTCTTGTTTCACAAAGCTTAAATGACTTTTATGAAAACGTACGTCAGCAAAATTCAGACGTAAATAAAAAGATGGATCTAACAGTAGAGCGTATGAATGGTATTGCTCTAGAGTTAAAAGAAATTAACCAAATGATGGTTAAGACCCCTGGTCCGCACAATGACCTAATGGATCGTCATGAAAAGTTAATTAAAGAACTGTCTCAATACACAAAAGTTACCATTACTAAGCGTGATAACGAGAACGCATTCAATGTCTTAATTGGTGGTGGGCACATGTTAGTGTCTGGTACTAATGCAAGTGAATTGAAAATGATTGCAGGTTCTCCTGACCCATTACAGCGCCGACTAGCAATGGTTGAAGGTAAGGGAATGAAAGCGATTCAACATGACAGTATTGGCGGTAAATTATCGTCATTATTTGAATTGCGTGATAGCACAATCCCAACAATTATGGATGAACTAGGCCGTGTGTCAGTTGGTTTCAGTAGTGAAGTTAACCGCCTACAGAGTCAAGCAATTGATTTACGTGGTCAAGTTGGTGCAAATATTTTCTCTGATGTGAATTCAGAACAAGCAGTTCGTAGCCGTGCCATCATTTCTGGTGACTCGTCTGCTGAAGTTGGCGTATTTATTGATGATATTAGCCAACTAAAAGCAGGGGATTACGCTCTTAAGTATGATGGTAGCCAATATACCGTGACCCGACCTACGGGTGAAGTTCAGCGCTTAGACCCAACCGGTAACCCATCGACCTTTTTCTTAGACGGTATGCGAGTTGAAATTCGTGAACCACTAAGTGCCGGTGAGCGTGTATTACTTCGCCCAACGCGTATTGCGGCAGGCACAATGAAGCTTGAGATGAATGAAGCAGAGAAGATTGCAGCACAAAGCTATGCAAGCTCAGCAACCTTTGCAACAGGTAATGCTAAATTTAAAGTCTTACAAGCTGGTCCATTAAAAGAGTTCCAAGTTGTTATTTCTCCAGCGGCAAATCAGTTTGCAGTACTGGATATGAAAGGCAAAATGCTATTAGAACCACAAACGTACCCACCGCAAGGTCCGGTAACTGTTGGTGGTACTACATTTGAGCTTTCTGGTGGTGCAGCAGCAAATGATAAATTTGCGGCTAACTTAGTTCCATCAGAAGGTGATAACGGCAACCTACTATTAATGCAAGGTTTGCAAACACGTAAAGTGATGGATGAAGGTCGTTCAACCGTTATTGATTTGTACCAAAACGTAAATACAGAAATTGGTCTTAAAAAAGCCACTGCTTCTCGTTTATCTGAAGTTTCACGTGTAGAGAATGAAGCGGCGCAAAGTCGTGTTGCTTCAGTTGCTGGCGTAAACTTAGATGAAGAAGCGGCAAATATGATGAAGTTCCAACAAGCGTACATGGCCTCTTCTCGAATCATGAAAGCGGCAGATGAGACGTTTAATTCAATCTTGCAATTATCGTAATTAGGAGGCAATAGAGTATGTTAAATCGTATTTCAAGCTTTCATAACTACCAATCAGTGCAGAATGATATTTCTCGTCAAGAAGCGAAAGTTCATCAAAACAGCGCACAACTGGCGTCAGGTAAAAAGCTATTAACCGCAGGTGACGACCCTGTTGCTGCGTTATACGCACAAAACCTAACACAGAAGAAAGAAGAGTTACGTCAATACAGTGATACTATTGTTTTAGCACGTAACCGTTTAGAACGTCATGAGGTTGCGATTGCGAATGCAGAGCAATTTGCTGATGACGCAAAGCGCAGCGTGATGGAAATGATTAACGGTTCTCTTGCACCAGAAGACCGTTATGCTCATGCGCAAGACATTAAAGGCATTGCAGATAACTTCTTAAATCTAACAAATATGTTAGATGAATCAGGTAACTATTTATTTTCAGGTACAAAGTCGAAAACACAGCCTTTCTTTAGAGCGAATGATGGAACTGTAGCTTACGCAGGTGATGAATATCAGCGTAGCTTAAAGGTTTCTGGTTCTATTGAGGTGGCAGTGAATGACTCTGGTAGTAAATTGTTTACTGAGATAAAAAATCCATTTGGGGACTATGATCCACAATATGCATTACAAGAAGGGTCTGAGTTACTGCTTTCAAAAGCAACAAATTCTAATTATACCGACCCATCTACCTATGAAGTCACTTTTAAAGCGGCGGCAAATGGTCAATATAATTATCAGTTATCTCAAGACGGCAGTGTGGTAAAGAATGCACAGTTTGATCCTTCTGAAGGGATTAAATATGAAGGCGTTGATATTCAAGTTCGTGGTCAATTAAAAGCGGGCGATACCATCACTCTTGAGCCAAAGAAAACCATCAGTATTTTTGATGCCTTTAAGAAAGCACAAGAATTTGCATTAAAGGATGTTTCTGACGCCTCTAGTACGGCAGAGTTACACCAAGTAACGGATGAGTTTCATGCTGCATTTATTCACTTAAGCCAAGCAAGAGCGGAAGTGGGTACAAGACAAAATACGCTTGATCAGCAAGAATCACAGCATCAAGATTTTGATTTAACTATCTCAAAATCATTAAGTTCGATTGAAGATTTAGATTACGCTCAAGCCGTGATTGAGTTTAATGAAAATACACGTGCACTTCAGGCTTCCCAGCAAGCCTTCGGTAAAGTAAAAGACATTACATTATTTAATTACGTGTAAATTAACACATTTGATGACAAGCCTAGCTGAAATGCTAGGCTTTTTTGTTTTAATTTTAACTGTATGAATAATAAGTTTTTATATGGGAAATGAATTGCCGTTTCTCTTTGTTTTTTGCCGCAGCTGATGTGTCTTTAATTATGTATAAGTACTTATTTTTGAGATGAACAAGAATTTTGTTTTTCTTATATAAATAAAGAGAGATACGACGGAAGCATTAAAGAGGCAAGAGCGGCAAATCGACTTGAAAAGCGGCAAAAAAATAATTTAGATAGAAAGTTAAGAGTTAAATAACACTGAATAACCCTATTTAACTTATTGAAATTGTATAAGTTGATTATTTTTTTTAATTTAAAATGAATTTTTCCTAAAATTGGCACAGCTTATGCTAATTAATAACTATGACTGAGACGCTCACAGTTTGCCAATGGTAAATAGTGGCATGGCAATGGCAAGGTAGAGTAATTCTCTTTGCTTTTGTATGTCAGTCATTAATTCATGTATTTCTTCTCATCTTGGCATGAGATTTGATATGTAAATTACATGACATTGAAAAACATTGGCCAATTGTGGCTGATATTTAACTATGAATTTTAAATATTTCTGAATAGAGCAGAAATTAGATTTCGTGAAAACGAAGCTAAAGGAGAGCAACGATGGCTGTAAATGTAAATACTAACGTATCTGCGATGACTGCGCAGCGTTACCTAAATAACGCAACGAATGATCTAAACAACTCAATGGAGCGTTTGTCTTCAGGTACTAAAATCAACAGCGCAAAAGATGACGCTGCTGGTCTACAAATTTCTAACCGTTTAACAGCGCAGACTCGTGGTCTTGACGTTGCTATGCGTAATGCGAACGATGGTATATCTATCGCTCAAACGGCTGAAGGTGCGATGAACGAATCGACAAACATCCTTCAACGTATGCGTGATTTATCATTGCAAGCGGCAAATGGTTCTAACTCAGATCAAGACCGTTCTTCTATCCAAGAAGAAGTACATGCACTGTCTGACGAATTAAACCGTATTGCTGAAACAACCTCTTTTGGTGGTCGTCGTTTACTTAATGGTCAGTTCGGTGAATCAGCATTCCAGATTGGTGCTAACGCTGGTGAAGCTATTCTAATTAAGTTACCGTCAGTTCGTGCTGATGATGACAGTATGGGTGGCCAACGTTTTGTTTCTGAAAACGGCAAAGGTGCGTCTTGGAACGTTGAACCTGGCAAAAATGACCTGAAATTAGAATTCACAACTAAAAAGGGTGAAGCAATTTCTATCGATATCAGTGCTAAAACAGGTGATGATATTGAAGAATTAGCGACTTACATCAACGGTCAATCAGACAAGATCTCTGCATCTGTTGGCGATGAAGGTAAACTTCAATTGTTTGTTGCTGAACCATCTATTGAAGGTGAGTTAGCGGTATCTGGTAACCTTGCGACTGAACTAGGTTTAGCTGGCGGTCCAGGTATGAAAGCTACTGTTGATAAATTAGACGTAACCTCTGTTGGTGATGCACAAGTTTCTGTTGGTGTTATCGATTCAGCGCTTGCTTATATCGACCGTGAGCGTGCTGATTTAGGTGCGAAACAAAACCGTCTAGGCCACAGCATCAACAACTTGTCTAACATTCAAGAGAATGTGTCTGCTTCTAATAGCCGAATCAAAGATACTGATTTTGCTAAAGAAACAACAAATATGACAAAAGCACAAATCCTTCAGCAGTCTAGTACATCTATTCTTGCTCAAGCGAAACAGTTACCAAACGCTGCACTAACTTTACTGCAGTAACTGAGTAACTAACAACAGTCATCTGAGTGAACAAGAGGTGCTCTCATCTCTCATCATCCTCTTGTTCATTTGATTGTTGTGCAAGCTTCAGGTAACTGGTTTTTTGTGTTCTTCTCACAGATCTCCTCATAAAAAACCAACCTAGCTTTATGCCCCTTTATTGGGGCTACCCTTTTCTATTTACCTCTCAAGTATTGTCTATCCTTTCTAATTCTTTTCTTTTTATTTTCTCTTAAGTTTATTTTTTTTACGCCGATAAAGCGTTATAAGAGTCTGCTTTGCTATATCAGCAAAGAGCTATTTTATTGAGAGGTCATTATGACAGTGACAGTAAACACCAATGTGTCTGCCATGACGGCACAGCGTTATTTGAATCAAGCAACAGATCAATTAAATCAATCGATGGAACGCCTTTCTTCAGGTAAGCGTATTAATAGCGCGAAAGATGATGCGGCAGGGTTACAAATATCCAATCGACTGCAAGCTCAAATGAGCGGTTTAAATGTTGCTGTCCGTAATGCCAATGATGGGATCTCGATTGCTCAAACGGCGGAAGGGGCGATGAACGAATCGACTAACATCCTTCAGCGTATGCGTGATTTAGCCTTGCAGTCATCTAATGGTTCAAATTCCTTGCAAGATAGACAAGCGATCCAAGAAGAAGCTGATGCTTTAAATGATGAATTAAATCGCATTGCAGAAACCACTTCTTTTGGTGGCCGTCGTTTATTGAATGGCCAATTTGGGACATCAACCTTCCAGATAGGTGCTAATGCAGGTGAAGCGGTTCAACTTACTTTAGGTAGTATGCGCTCTGATACCTTAGCGATGGGTGGTTTTCATTACACCTCACAAAATCAGCTTAATAAAGGTTGGACTGTACCTGAAGGTGGGCAAACGTTAACAATGTCATTTGCTGATGAAAATGGAAAAGCTCAAGAGATTACGATAGAAGCGAAAGCCGGCGATGATATTGAAGAGTTAGCCACTTACATCAATGGACAGAATGATACCGTTCAAGCATCCGTGGATGAAAAAGGTCAGTTGCAGTTATTTACTGCCGGAGATCTAGTCTCAAGTGCGGTGACATTTGGCGGCTCTTTATCAGCAGAACTTGCTATTGGTGGAGCGGTATTTGATACAGTTAATGATTTAGATTTAACCAGTGTTGGTGGTTCTCAAAAAGCCATTGCAACGTTAGATGCGGCAATGGGGTTTGTTGATAAAGAACGCGCCACTTTAGGTGCTTTTCAAAATCGTTTTGGTCATGCAATTAATAATCTAAATAATATTAATGAGAACATCTCGGCATCGAACAGTCGTATTGAAGATACTGATTTTGCTAAAGAAACAGTTGAAATGATGAAAGCTCAGATATTACAACAAGTGAGTTCAACAATATTGGCTCAAGCTAAGCAAGCACCTGATGTCGCTTTAAAGCTGCTTGGGTAGTTTTAGTTCTTTACGTATAAAAAACCAGCGTTTGCTGGTTTTTTTTCATCTGTAAAAAGGTATTTATTAATGAGAATTTGAGTAGATTTCTTTTATATCAATAACTTAAAGATCTTTAATGATAAAAATAAAACTTTAGCTATTTTTCTGTCAAATTTAAAAAACTTTGAAGCACGATCATAGTTCATAAAGTAATCGATAATTTTATAAGAAAATCAATAAAGGTTTATTTTTAACCGTCGTTACATTAAGTATCAGGCGCTAATGGCAACATTGTTAGTTCCAAATAATGAAGCTCAGTTTTCCGAAAACGGAAAACAATCGGAAAACTAAACGGAGATACAACTATGTCAATTACAGTAAATACTAACGTATCGGCAATGACAGCTCAGCGTTACCTGAATAGTGCAACGGATGGCGTAAATAAATCAATGGAACGCTTATCTTCTGGTTATAAAATTAACAGTGCAAAAGACGATGCGGCAGGTTTACAAATCTCAAACCGTTTAACGTCACAATCACGTGGTTTAGATGTTGCTGTGCGTAATGCGAATGATGGTATCTCAATGGCACAAACGGCAGAAGGGGCGATGAATGAGTCGACTAACATCCTTCAACGTATGCGTGATTTATCACTTCAATCTTCTAATGGCTCTAACACAACAGCAGATCGTGAAGCGATTCAACAAGAAGTTGGTGCATTAAATGATGAGCTAAACCGTATTGCAGAAACCACATCTTTTGGTGGTTCTCGTCTTCTAAATGGTCAGTTCGGTACTAAATCTTTCCAAATTGGTGCGGATTCTGGTGAAGCGGTAATGCTTAGCTTAAATAACATGCGTTCAGACTCAGCATCAATGGGTGGAACAAGCTATAAAGCAGAAACAGGGTTGGGTGCAGATTGGTCTGTAAATGCTGAGAAATCAGAACTAACCGTGTCGTTTTTAAACAAAGCGGGTGAAGAGAAAGAATTAACGATTAATGCAAAAGCTGGTGATGATATTGAGCAAGTAGCGACATACATTAATGGTCAGACTGATTCAATTAATGCGTCTGTATCTGAAAAAGGTGAACTTCAAATTGTTACCTCTAATGATAAAGTCCAAGGAGAGGTGAACTTCGGTGGTTCTCTGGCTGGCGAATTAAATATGGGTACAGCTCAAGCTGAAACCGTAAAAAGCATTGATGTAACGACCGTTGGTGGTTCACAGAAGGCGGTTGCTATACTTGATGCTGCAATGCAGTTTGTTGATTCTAACCGTGCAGATCTTGGTGCATTCCAAAACCGCTTTAATCACGCGATTTCTAATTTAGATAACATTAATGAAAATGTATCTGCATCAAATAGTCGCATTAAAGACGTCGATTTTGCTAAAGAAACGACAGAAATGACAAAAGCGCAAATTCTTCAACAAGCAAGCTCATCTATTTTAGCTCAAGCTAAGCAAGCACCTAATGCTGCACTTGGCTTGCTACGATAATTAGTTCGTTAAGAATCGTTACCCACTTCTAAGGTAGTAGTGCTCTCACACTATAGCCAAAGCCGAGGTTTTCCTCGGCTTTTTTTATGCCAACTCCAAAAGAATATCAGTTTGTATAATGGCTCATTATTTGTAGTTGTTTAATAAATAGACTGAAATTGCCTTTCTTTCTCTATTTATAGAGATTTTTCTCACGTTTTAGCTCTGATTTAAATTATTTTCGTTTTTTTTGTCTTTTTTCCTAAAGAGTTTTTGATTTTGAGCGATAACCTAATTACAAGACAGAACGATGTTAAACGTTGAATCTTCTTTAAAAAGAAAAGCTTAAAAAAATAAAAAGTTTTTCTAAAGTAATTCAAAGTTAGGTCGTTAAGTTATGTATCAACGATGATTAATACGGTTTCCGGTCCAGGAGCGGAGTGATTCGGAACCAAAGTGGAGAAATAAATTATGGCTATCAATGTAAACACAAACGTATCAGCAATGACTGCACAGCGTTACTTAAACAGCGCAACTAACGACCTAAACAGCTCAATGGAGCGTTTGTCTTCAGGTCTTAAAATTAACAGTGCAAAAGACGATGCGGCTGGCCTACAAATTTCAAACCGTCTAACTTCTCAAACTCGCGGCTTAGATGTTGCAGTTCGAAATGCAAATGATGGTATCTCAATGGCGCAAACTGCTGAAGGTGCGATGAACGAAACAACGAACATCCTTCAACGTATGCGTGATTTATCACTTCAATCTTCAAACGGTTCAAATACACACGCTGACCGTACTGCGATTCAAGAAGAAGTGGTTGCTTTGAATGACGAATTAAACCGTATTGCAGAAACAACATCGTTTGGTGGTTCTCGCCTACTAAATGGTCAGTTTGGCACTAAATCTTTCCAAATCGGTTCAGATTCAGGTGAAGCGGTAATGCTAACACTGAATAACATGCGTTCTGATACAACAGCGATGGGTGGACATACTTACTCAGCGACAGAAGGTAAAGATGCAAATTGGTCAGTAAATGCAGAAAACACAGAATTAACAATGAACTTTGTCGATAAAGAAGGCAAAGAGCAAAACATCTCAATCAATGCAAAAGCAGGCGATGATATTGAAGAAGTAGCGACTTACATCAATGGTCAAAGCAACGCAATCAATGCATCGGTTACTGAAGATGGCAAGCTGCAAGTATTCGCAGCAGCAGAAGCAACAGACATTGAGTTTGGTGGTTCACTAAGCAATGAACTAGGTATGGGCAATAAAGTTGCCGATACAGTGAAAAGCATCGATGTAACTACTGTTGGTGGTTCACAAAAAGCGGTTGCTATCCTTGATTCAGCGATGGAATACGTTGACTCAAACCGTGCAGACCTAGGTGCTTTCCAGAATCGCTTTGGCCACGCTATCAACAACTTAGAAAATATTAATGAGAACGTTAATGCGTCTAATAGCCAAATCAAAGATGTTGATTTTGCTAAAGAAACGACGGCAATGACGAAAGCTCAAATCCTGCAACAAGCGAGCTCTTCAATTCTAGCTCAAGCTAAGCAGGCACCAAATGCAGCATTAGGCCTGTTGGGCTAATCAGCATAGTAAATACTTGTGAGAATGGGAATTTATGCGACACGCTAAGTTCCTTCCCAACAGGTCATAAGTGAGTCTGACTTACTTTTTAAAATTAACTTAGGCTATTCCGCATGTATTTTGTAGAGGTGAGAGTCTACAAAGTGCATAGAGATACGCTTTATAAATATATGTGAGAATCAATAGCTGGTTTGGAGGATGAGACCAAACCACTGTTGTACAATTTTCCTTAGGAGATCTATTTATGTCTATTACAGTAAATACTAACGTATCAGCAATGACTGCACAGCGTTACTTAAACAGCGCAACATCTGACGTTAACCAATCAATGGAGCGTCTGTCTTCTGGTAGCAAAATCAACAGTGCTAAAGATGATGCAGCTGGCCTACAAATCTCTAACCGTCTAAACACGCAAACTCGTGGTCTAGACGTAGCGGTTCGTAACGCAAACGACGGTATCTCTATGATGCAAACTGCTGAAGGCGCAATGAAAGAGACTTCAAACATCCTTTCTCGTGTACGTGATCTTGCACTGCAATCGTCAAATGGTTCAAACACTGATGCTGACCGTAGCGCGATCCAACAAGAAGTAACGGCTCTTTCTGATGAAATGAACCGTATCGCAGAAACAACTTCTTTTGGTGGCACACGTCTACTTAACGGTAACTTCGGTACTAAATCTTTCCAAGTTGGTGCAGATTCAGGTGAAGCAGTAATGCTTACTCTAAATAACCTACGTGCTGACGAAGCAAACATGGGTGGCCAATCTTTCACTGCGAAAGAAGGTGTTGCTGCTGGTTGGACTGCTGGTAAAGACGCAAACATGACTATCTCTTTCACAGACAAAGCGGGTGAAGAGCAATCTGTTTCTATCAACGCTAAAGCTGGCGACGATATCGAAGAAGTGGCAACTTACATCAACGGCCAAACTGACAAAGTTAGCGCTTCTGTTGGTGAAGATGGCAAACTGCAAGTATTTGCAGCTAAAGGCACAATCGAAGGCGAAATCGAATTCTCTGGTGCTCTAGCTAACGAAACTGGTATGTCTGACGCTGTTCAAGCTCAAAAAACAGTTGGTAACATCGACGTTACAACGGTAGCTGGTTCTCAAGACGCAGTAGCAGTTGTTGATGCAGCAATGAAATTTGTTGATAGCCACCGTTCTGAGCTAGGTGCTGCTCAAAACCGTATGGGTCACACAATTAACAACTTAGACAACATTAACGAAAACGTTTCTGCTGCTAAGAGCCAAATCAAAGACGTTGATTTCGCGAAAGAAACAACTGAAATGACTAAAGCACAAATCCTACAGCAAGCAAGCTCTTCTATCTTAGCTCAAGCTAAGCAAGCGCCTAACGCTGCTCTAGGTCTATTACGTTAATCCACTCGATTAATTGATAATACCTAAATAGGTAGGTGGGCGGCTTCATCGTCAACCCACTTACTGAAATATGACAGCAGGGCCGCTCTCCTGCTGTCTTTTTTCGTATTAGGAGGAAAGAGTTATGAACCCCTCATTTGTACCTTCATCAATTCAGTCGTCTACCCCTTCCAATAACGGCACGCAAATTGCTAGTTCTAATCTGCAACCTACATCATCTGTGAATACTATAAATAAAATAGCGGCAAGCGAATCGTCTGAGACATTGACAGCAAGCCAAGCAATTGTAGTAGAAGCAGAGCAACAGCTTGAAACGAAAAAGAAAGAAGAAATTCATCATGCAGTGAAAGAGCTGAATGAATACGTTAAAAGCATGGGGCGAGGATTATCATTTCATCTCGATGACGAATCAGGGCGGCAGGTTATTACCGTTCGTGAAGTCAGCTCTGGTGAAATTATTCGTCAAATCCCTGATGAAAAAATGTTGGAAGTTGCTAGAGAATTAGCTGCCAGTGCATCTGGATTGATAGCTGAGAGGATATGATACCAATGCCATCATTGGTATAAAACGTTAACTGAGGAAAATGCTTCATGAGTATGAGCCCGATGGGGATGGGTGGTGGCCTAGATATCAATTCTATGGTGGGTAAAATAGTTGAAAGCGAGCGCTTACCAAAGCAGCAGCGCATTGACCGTGAACGCTCAGACATAGACATGAATATCAGTGGCTACGGTCGTCTGCAAGAATCGTTAGATACCATGAAAAATCTCATGTCGACTTTTCGCCAAGAGGACACCTTTGCATCTCGAACTATCTCAAGCAGTGATGATGAAGTCGTAAGTGCAACAGCGACACCTGAAGCCTTGGCTGGCCGATATACCATTGACGTTTTGCAATTAGCTCAAGCTCAAAAATTAGCCTCGTCTCCAATTCGTGATGATGCCAAATTTGGTCCAGGTAAACTTGATATATCGTTAGGTGATAAAAACTTCACTATCGATGTTATTGGTAAAAATAATAAGATCACCGACTTACTAAAACAAATTAATGGCGCACCGTCTAATCCTGGTGTGCAAGCTTCTATCGTTAAGGATGATGGCGGATCTCGTCTTATCTTAGCGTCGGACAAACCAGGCGAAAGTCACAAAGTAAAAATTGAAGTTGATGCGGAATATAACGATCAGCTTCATCGTCTTGCTTTTAATCCAAATTTTGATCCAACGGTATCGACTAAGTTCGATATTCCAACCCTTCTTCAATATCAAAATAATCCAGAAATAGCCGCTCAACAAGTGGGTGAACCGTTAACTCAAGAACAAGTTCCTGAATTGAGTGATGAAGAAAAATACGCTTACTTTAAGCCATTAATTGATGTTGCGAATAGAGATCTTGCTCGTGAAGAAAAAGCAGCAAAAGAAATTCTAGTTCAACAAGAAGCGACGGCTGCATTATCCACACTTGAAGACCCAACCGATCCAACATCAGGCATGTCTGGTTGGAGTGAACGCACTGCAGGTACACTGCAAGCGGCACTGCCAAGTGAAGGTGAAAAAATAGAATTAGCTAAAGCGGCAAAACAAGGCGACCAGTCGGCGGCAGAGGCGTTGGCAGAAATTGGTCAAACACCAGATACTGTATTCCAAGCTGCTGGTATTACTTATGAAGCGCCACAAGAAGCACCAAAGAAAGATCTTGTTGATGTAGCGAAAGAAAAAATTGAACAACTGCCGCCAACGATCAAAGAAATCGCAAAAGAAAAATTAGAACCGATCGAAAAAGTTGTCGAAGCGATTAAACCTGAAGGTCCACGTAAGCCACTGTATTCAGGTCTGCAAGAAGTTCAATCTGCCAGCAGTGCAAAAGTGGTGCTTGATGGTGTTGCGAGAATAAGCAGCGACACAAATGTTATTCAAGATGCGGTTCATGGTGTTGATATTACCCTGAAAGGGACAACAGCAGAAAGCAGCAAACGTGTTGATTTGGATGTTCAGTTTGATAGAGAAGGTGTAAAGGCTGCAATTCAACAGTTTGTCTCTACCTATAACCAGTTTTATGAAACCACACAAGCGCTAAGTGGTTATGATCCAGCAACAGGGCAAAGCGGTCCACTTGCTGGAGACAGCGTAGTACGTTCAGCAGAGTCTCGATTAAAATCTGTTTTTGTCTCGCAAGTTGAGTCGGCACCTAAAGACATTAAAACGTTAATTGAACTTGGCATCTCTACGACGCGCCAGGGCACATTAGAAATAAACGATACGATGCTTGATCGTCAGTTGAATGAAAATTTTGGTCAACTGCATACTTTTTTTGGTGGCTCAAAAGGCTTCGCTAAGAAAGTGGAAGATGTTATCCAAAGTATGACTGGTGTTGCTGGCCCAATCCGTACACGAATGAATACCATGCGAGATCAAAACTACCGTTTGAATGATCAGCAGGTTGACTTAGACCGTCGAATGGACAGCTTACAAGAACGTACTCGTAATAAGTTTGCCAACATGCAAGACGTGACAGGAAAAATGAAAGCACAACTGTCCGGAATGATGAATGCGTTAGGTTAATAACGCGATTAATAAAAAATAAACCGATAAATAGCCATCTTTAATAATAGGTATCTTTGATGATGTTATTACAACAATTAGCAAAATTAGATCGAGAGCTACAGATCTCATATCGATGTGATGATATTAATTTTGAGCAAGTGGCGGTTTTTTTATCAGATCGGGAACAACTCTTGCATCAATGCATGCAAGTGTCAGAAATAGTGCATTCTACTGAATGGCAAGCTGCAATTGAAAGAACTCAACTAATTATCAATGAGATGAATGGTTTAGGACAACAATTTGCTTTAGATTATCAAAAACTGAACCATGCAAAAAAATCGGTTCAGTTATATAGAAAATTTCAATAAAACTGAGGAAATACGATGAGAGGTTCACTACAAGCATATAAGAAGGTATCAATTGATAGCCAATTAAGTGCTGCATCACCTCATAAGGTCATTCAAATGCTAATGGCTGGTGCTATCGAGCGCTTGATCCAAGGAAAAGCGGCAATGCAGCAAGGCAATACCGCTGTAAAAGGCGAACGTCTTGGTAAAGCATTGGATATCGTGATCAGCTTGCGTTCATGCCTTTCAATGGATGATGGTGGTGATATTGCAAACAATCTTGATTCTTTGTATGACTTCATGATCCGTCAAATTTCACAAGCAAACCAAAATAATGAATCTCAGCCGATTGATGATGTCGTTGATATGTTGCGTGAAATAAAATCTGCTTGGGACCAGATTCCTGCAGAGTTTCATAACCTTACCGCTGATAAAGTTGGCATATAATAAAATATATTTTATAAATCAAATTTATTTTCTGATTTTTATATTAACCTCTCATTTACGGTATGGCTGTCTATTAGTCGGCAGTCATAGTTGCCTTATTTTTCTTATGCTATAAAATGGTCGAGTAATTCCGTTGCTGTTCAATGAATAAGCCAATTAAATCAAAGAATTAAGGCGCGTAACACTTCTATGAAAGGTTTAGCAAAGACTCTAATTATTGAAGATGATGAGCAGAACCGACATAACCTCAAGGTTATTCTTGAGTTTATCGGTGAGCATTGTCATGCTATTTCAACTTCAGAACTGTCTACTTTTGAGTGGAGTGATCCTTGGAGTGCTTGTTTTTTAGGCCAAGCAACTAATGAATCGCAGAAAGAGCTGATCAAAAAATCATTAATCGATCATAACCATATCCCTGTCGTAATTATGACTGGCGCTATGTACGATCTTGATGATCTTACCAATTATGTTGGTGAATTAAACCAACCTGTTAATTATCCTCAATTAACAGATGCACTTCGTCATTGCCAAGAATTTATGGGCCGCCGTGGTTTAGGTATTCCTCACCTAGGTCGAAAGAATACGTTATTCCGCAGTATGGTTGGACAAAGTTCAGCGATCAGTGCCGTTCGTCATTTAATTGAGCAAGTATCTGGAACTGAAGCAAGTGTTCTTGTTTTGGGTGAATCAGGTACTGGTAAAGAAGTGGTTGCACGAAACCTGCATTATCATTCTCCACGTCGTAAAGGGCCGTTTGTACCGGTTAACTGTGGCGCAATCCCACCAGATTTATTAGAAAGTGAATTGTTTGGTCATGAAAAAGGGGCATTTACAGGCGCGATTACCGCTCGTAAAGGTCGTTTTGAATTAGCTCAAGGCGGTACGCTTTTCTTAGATGAAATTGGTGATATGCCAATGTCAATGCAAGTGAAACTATTACGAGTTTTACAAGAGCGTTGTTTTGAGCGTGTTGGCGGAAATCAAAGTATTAAAGCAGATGTTCGTATTGTTGCTGCAACGCATCGAAATCTTGATGAAATGATTGAGAAAAGTACATTCCGTGAAGATTTATATTATCGCTTAAATGTCTTCCCAATTGAAATGCCAGCACTGCGTGAGCGTAAACAAGATATTCCTCTGTTATTGCAAGAGTTACTTGCAAGAATGGAAGCAGAAGGCAGCACTCGTGTTCGTCTTACGCCTCGTGCTGTCAATTCGTTGATGGAGCATCATTGGCCGGGTAATGTTCGTGAACTTGCGAATTTGATTGAGCGATTAATGATTTTATTCCCTGGTGAGTCTGTTGATGTAAACCATTTACCGACCAAATATCGCTATAGTGATATTCCAGAGTTTCAGCCAGAGAATTACAATCAGCAAACCATTGAAGAGCAAGAACAAGCAGCACTCGCTGACATGTTTGCAAACTTTAGTGATGGTGGAGTCCCTCAGGCGGTGACACAAAGCTTTGGTCCAGCGTCAAATGATTTACCAGAAGATGGTTTAAATCTGAAAGAGATGTTGGCAGATGTAGAAGTTAACATGATATGCCAAGCTCTTGAGGCTCAAAATGGCGTTGTTGCCAGAGCGGCTGATATGCTGGGCATGCGAAGAACGACATTAGTAGAGAAAATGCGTAAATATAATCTTAATAAAGATGATATTCGTTAATAAGGTCTACTGACAAATAATTGACTCGTCAAACTTACTTATTATTGTAAGTTATTGATAATAAGCAACAAAAGGGCTGGCATGTAAAATGCATTAGCCCTTTTGTTGTTTTGGCGGGAATAAAATTATGCAGGGTAATTCAGAGAGTGAGCTCAACTCACCTCTTGGTACAGTAGAAGAACAAAATACACGTTATAAGCAAGTATTAGATGTTATGCCAGCAGGCGTAATATTGTTGAATACTCAAGGTGTCGTGTGTGAAGTTAATCCAGAAGCGATCAGGCTTCTAGGGCCGCCATTATTAGGTGAACGTTGGTTTGAAGTGATTCAACGCTCGTTTGATCCTAGAGAAGATGATGGTCATGAAATCTCGTTACGTAATGGACGTAAGGTACGCTTAGCTATTTCTGCATCAGAAACCGGTCAGCTTATTCTTATTACTGATCTCACTGAAACTCGTTTACTGCAATCTAGAGTCAGTGATTTACAACGTCTGTCATCATTAGGAAAAATGGTAGCGTCCCTTGCACACCAAGTAAGAACGCCTTTATCAAGTGCAATGCTATATGCATCTAATTTGGGCTCTCCTAATTTACCTGCCGCGACACACAAACGTTTCCAAACTAAATTGGTTGATCGTCTTCACGATCTTGAAAAGCAAGTAAATGACATGCTGCTTTTTGCAAAAGGTGGCGATAATAAAGTGGTTAACTCTTTTACGATTGCTGATTTAGTTGCTGAATATCAACCAATGGTTGAAACCGCATTACAGTCAAATCAAGTTGATTACTACTTAGAGGTTGAAGAAGAAGAAACCGTATTAATGGGGAATGCAAACGCCATTGCGAGTGCCATTAGTAATTTGATCATGAATGCCATCCAAGTTATTGGTAAAGAGTGTCAAATCGATGTCTTCTTTAGACCTGTGAACGGATTTTTAAAAATATCGGTACAAGATAATGGTCCCGGTATTCCATTAGAGCTACAAGATAAAATTATGGAACCCTTTTTTACAACACGCTCTCAAGGCACTGGTCTTGGTCTTGCTGTTGTTCAAATGGTGTGTCGAGCACATAAAGGACAACTTGAATTGTATTCAGAACCGGATGATGGTGCGTGCTTCACCATGTCGATCCCGCTAACAGCAACTTATGCTGAATCCGCAACTCAAAGAGAATCTGGAGAATAACCATGGCGCAAAGTAAAGTACTGATCGTAGAAGATGATGAAGGCCTACGCGAAGCGTTGATTGACACCTTAGAATTAGCTGGTTATGAATGGATTGAAGCAGATAGTGCGGAAACCGCTCTATTGATTTTGAAAAAAGAACCCGTTGATATTGTGGTTTCAGATGTTCAAATGGCAGGCATGGGTGGATTGGCATTATTGCGTAGTATTAAGTTGAACTGGCCAAATTTACCGGTTCTTCTAATGACAGCGTATGCCAATATTGAAGATGCGGTTTCTGCAATGAAAGAAGGCGCGATAGATTACATGGCGAAGCCTTTTGCGCCAGAAGTGCTATTAAATATGGTAAGTCGCTATGCTCCTGTAAAAAATGAGCAAACGGGTGATGCGATTGTAGCTGATGAAAAAAGCCTTAAATTACTTAAATTAGCGGATAAAGTGGCTCGAACTGACGCTAACGTGATGGTACTTGGCCCTAGTGGTTCAGGTAAAGAAGTGATGTCTCGTTATATACATAACAATTCGCAGCGTAGTGAGGGGCCTTTTGTCGCAATTAACTGTGCAGCGATCCCAGACAATATGTTAGAAGCCACATTATTTGGTTATGAAAAAGGTGCATTTACTGGTGCTGTTCAAGCATGTCCGGGTAAATTTGAACAAGCGCAAGGTGGAACTATTTTACTTGATGAGATCAGTGAAATGGATCTTAACCTACAAGCGAAATTGCTTCGAGTTCTACAAGAAAGAGAAGTTGAGCGTTTAGGTGGCCGTAAGAGTATTAAGCTTGATGTTCGTATTTTAGCGACAAGTAACCGTGATTTAAAAAAATACGTTGAAGAAGGTAATTTCAGAGAAGATTTATATTACCGTCTAAACGTATTCCCAATTGCATGGCCGCCATTAAAAGAGCGTAAAGGGGACATTAATCCTTTAGCAAAACATTTGATAGAACGTCACTGTCAAAAACAAGGCTTACCTGTACCAACATTAACCGTTGATGCCATGGCTAAATTAGAGTCTTACCCTTGGCCTGGTAATGTGCGTGAATTAGATAACGTTGTTCAACGAGCATTAATTTTGGCTGAAGGTAATCAGCTCACTTCTGATGATGTATTACTTGAAGGCGTTGATTGGGCTGATGCTAGCAGCTTACAACAAGTTGTAAGTGGTGAAGCCCCAACAATTAGACCTGAGCAACAGGTACCGTCAATAAATGAGCCATCAATTACCGAGTTAGAAAACACAAATATTGATGCAGCAAATACATCGACAGGCTTAGGTGGTGAATTACGTGAGCAAGAGTACATTATTATCTTAGAAACGATAAAAGCGTGTGACGGAAAGCGCAAAGATGTAGCCGAAAAACTAGGGATTAGCCCAAGAACATTGAGATACAAGCTTGCTAAGATGCGCGATGCTGGAATCGATATCCCAAGCTAAAACAGTCGCTTACAGTTATTGATATTTTGGTATGTAAATTGCTTTATATACTTCGGGTCGTAAAATTAAGTCAATTAGTTGACTGGGTCGGAGAATAGAAATGAAGATTGGTGGTTTACAGGACGAAATGCAAGCAATGATGCTTGACGCGTCAAATACAACGCGTCCAGCAACAGGTAAAGAAGTCGGTGCGGACTTCAGTGCAATGTTTGCAAAAGCAGTAAATAACGTGAATGGCTTACAACAAGCATCAAGTGATTTGGCTGTGCGTTTTGATCGAGGTGATGAAGGGGTTTCATTATCCGATGTAATGATTGCACGTAACAAATCAAGCGTAGCATTTGATGCGACAATTCAAGTGCGTAATAAGCTAGTTGATGCTTATAAAGCACTAATGAATATGCCTGTATAGTTTCTAGGAAGTAAAGCGTGTCAGAAGAAAATAAAAATACAGACTTAACGGTATCTGATGGAATGTCGTCAGGCGGTGCAATGGCACTGGATGGATCCGTTGATGTACAAAATCCTGATGTAGATGAGCAAAGTTCTTCAAAATTAGATTCAGCGCTTGGTAATCTTGATCTATTGCGTCAAGTTATCTTAGTGTTATCGGTTTCTATTTGTGTTGCCTTAATTGTAATGCTCTTCTTTTGGGTGCAAGAACCTGAAATGCGACCGCTTGGTATGTATGAAACGGATGAACTAATCCAAGTTCTTGATCACCTTGATACGCAGAAAGCCGAATACAAACTAGATGGAAATACTATCTTAGTTCCTGCCTCTGAATTCAGTAAAATGAAATTAGATCTTTCTCGTGCTGGTTTAAATAAATCAGTCGATGAAGGTGACGACATTCTATTGCAAGACATGGGCTTTGGTGTTTCACAGCGTTTAGAACAAGAGCGTCTAAAATTAAGCCGTGAACGTCAATTAGCCAGTACATTTGAGCAAATGCGTCCAATTCGTAAAGCACAAGTACTGCTTGCTATGCCAAAACAAAGTGTGTTTGTTCGTCATAACCAAGAAGCGTCAGCAACGGTATTTTTGACAATGCGTATGGGTGCTAGCCTAAGACAAGAAGAAGTTGATTCTATTGTTGATATGGTTTCAAGTGCGGTTCCAGGAATGAAACCAACACGCGTTACCGTAACAGATCAACATGGGCGTTTATTGAGTTCAGGCTCGCAAGACCCAATGGCAATGGCTCATCGTAAAGAGCAAGAATTAGAGCGTAAGCAAGAGCAAACACTGCGAGATAAAATTGACGCAATTTTAATTCCAGTATTAGGTTTAGGTAACTATACCGCTCAAGTTGATGTGTCTATGGACTTTAGTGCTGTTGAGCAAACTCGTAAGCAATTTGACCCGCAAACACCATCTACTCGAAGTGAATACACATTAGAAGATTACAATAACGGTAATGTTATTGCAGGGGTTCCAGGGGCGTTAAGTAATCAGCCTCCTGTTGATTCTGCGATCCCTCAAGACATTGCTGAATTAAAAGACGGTTCAGTATTAGGTCAAGGTTCTGTACACAAAGAAGCAACACGAAACTTTGAGTTAGATACCACGATCAGCCATGAGCGTAAGCAAAGTGGAACAGTTGCTCGTCAAACCGTGTCTGTTGCAATAAAAGAGCGCCAAAGCGTTAACCCTGAAACCGGGGAAGTGACATACACACCAATGTCAGCAGAACAAATTGATAAAATTCGTCAAATCATTATTGGTAGTGTTGGTCTTAATGAGCAACGTGGTGACTTACTGAACGTATTAAGTGTTAAGTTTGCTATTGAAGAACAGCCAATCGTCATTGATGTTCCTATTTGGGAAAATCCAAACTTTAATGATTGGGTTAAATGGTTAGCTGGTGCACTTGTTATTATTGCCGTGCTTCTTATCCTTGTTCGCCCTGCAATGAATAAATTATTATTCCCTAATCAAGCAGAAGACGATGCGATGGCAAATGGCGAAGGTCATGCTGATGGTGAAATGGGCTTAATTGGCAGTGATTTGGATGGCGATGGATTTGAGTTCGGCTCAGGTATCGACCTTCCAAACCTACACAAAGATGAAGACTTATTGAAAGCGGTTCGTGCTCTTGTAGCGAACGAACCAGAACTTGCGGCGCAAGTCGTTAAAAACTGGGTATCTGAAAATGGCTAATGAGATTGTAGAAGCAGAAAAAAAAGATGAAGATAACCAAGAGTTTGATCTTTCATCACTCGCAGGCTCAGAGCGTGCAGCCATTTTGCTACTTAGTTTGAGTGAGGATGATGCCGCGAGCATTATCCGCCACTTAGAGCCAAAGCAAGTTCAGAAAGTGGGTGCAGCAATGGCAACTGTATCTGATTTAAATCAGGTTAAAGTGTCAGCGATTCACCGTGCTTTCTTAGAAGATATTCAGAAGTACACTAGTATCGGTATGGGTAGCGAAGACTTCATGCGTAATGCATTGGTTGCCGCTCTTGGTGAAGATAAGGCAAATAACCTTGTTGACCAGATTTTACTTGGTAGTGGTTCTAAAGGCTTGGATTCATTGAAATGGATGGACCCTCGTCAGGTGGCAAGCATCATCATGAATGAGCATCCACAGATCCAAACTATCGTATTGTCTTACCTAGACCCAGATCAATCGGCAGAGATTTTATCTCAATTCCCTGAACGTGTACGTCTTGATCTAATGATGCGAATTGCTCACCTTGAAGAAGTTCAGCCTTCAGCTCTGGCTGAACTAAATGAAATCATGGAGAAACAGTTTGCGGGTCAATCTGGTGCTCAAGCAGCCAAAATTGGCGGCCTGAAAGCAGCGGCAGAAATCATGAACTACCTAGATAACAGTATTGAAGGTATGTTGATGGATCAAATTCGTGACCAAGATGAAGAGACAGCAACTCAGATCCAAGATCTTATGTTTGTCTTTGAAAATCTTATTGATGTTCAAGACCAAGGCATTCAAATGCTATTGCGTGATGTTCCGCAAGAAGTGCTGCAAAAAGCACTTAAAGGCGCAGACGATGCACTTAAAGAGAAAATGTTTAAGTGTATGTCAAAACGTGCGGCAGAGCTTATGCGTGATGACCTTGAAGCAATGGGACCAGTTCGAGTTGCTGATGTTGAAGCTGCACAGAAAGAAATTCTGGCAGTGGCACGTCGAATGGCAGACTCTGGTGACCTAATGCTTTCTGGTGGTGCGGATGAATTCGTATAATACGTTTTCAGTGCGTTAAGTTATAATAAAACGGCTATTTCGGTTTGATATCAACATGATTGGTATTATTGAAATAGCCGTTGTGCTTTCTAAACTTCTAATTTTTACGGGTTATCATCATGAGTATCAGCAAAAAACGTGGCTTTATTCGTATTACCGATGAGAGTGAACTGCAACGAACTAATATTTGGGAATCTCCAGATTACTCTGATCCAGATAAACCAGCCCGTGAAACAGCATTAAATTACGATCCTAGCTGGACACCTTCATTACCTAAAGAAGAAGAGCCTGAAGAGTTTGTGCTTACCGATGAAATCATTGAGCAGATCAAGCAAGGTGCTTATAACGAAGGTTTGTTAGAAGGCCAAGAATTTGGTTACAAAGAAGGCTTAGAAAAGGGCCAAGCAGAAGGATTCGAAGCGGGTAAGCCAGAGGGTTACCAAGTTGGTTATGACGAAGGTATCGCTGCAGGACAAGCTGAAATAGAAGAGCGAATTAAACAGTTAATTGAAATGGCAGATAAATTTTCAGCGCCATTAGAATTAGTCGACTCTCAGGTAGAAAAGCAGCTAGTAGATATGGTGCTTGCTCTGACAAAAGAAGTGATTCATGTTGAGGTAAAAACCAACCCTCAAGTGCTTCTTGATACGGTTCGTGAGGCTGTTGAAACGTTACCAGTGACAGAGCGAGAGATCACCATTTCACTTAATCCAGAAGATCAACAACGCGTTATTGATGCTTATGGTGAAGAGGTATTAGTTCAAAAACAATGGACTCTTATTTCAGAACCGTCAATGAATGTGGGTGACATTAATATCCAAGCTTCCGATTCTAAAGTTAGCTACTTATTAGAAGAACGTATCAAAAGCGTATTAGCTAAATTTTGTGGGGTTAACCGTCACCAAGGAAATCAGTAATGTTGTCATTGTCTGAACGCCTTTCCCAATATAAAACAACAGGGCTAACCACTCGTGCTATTGCATCAGGAAAATTAGTGCGTGTTGTTGGCTTAACGTTAGAAGCGACAGGTTGCCGAGCACCTATTGGTAGTTCTTGCTTAGTCGAAACCATTAATGGTGAAATTGAAGCGGAAGTCGTCGGTTTTTCTGGTGAAAATCTATTTTTAATGCCAAATGAACAAGTATCTGGTGTATTACCAGGTGCAAAAGTCACCCCAATAGTGGGCGGCAGTGGTATCCCTGTTGGTATGGAATTATTGGGTCGAGTGGTTGATGGGGTAGGTAACCCGATTGATGGGCTTGGTGAATTGTATACCGAACAAACTGCCTCATTTACGTCTGAACCAATTAATCCATTAGCAAGAAAGCCGATCTCAGAACCACTAGATGTAGGTTTAAAAGCAATTAATGGTCTACTTACCGTAGGTAAAGGACAGCGTTTAGGTTTATTTGCTGGTTCTGGTGTGGGTAAATCGGTAACGCTTGGCATGATGACCCGTGGTACCACAGCGCAAGTCGTGGTTGTTGGTTTGATTGGTGAGCGTGGACGAGAAGTTAAAGAATTCATCGAAGAGATTTTAGGTCCAGAAGGTCGTAAACGTTCTGTTGTGGTTGCAGCCCCTGCCGATTCATCCGCATTAATGCGATTAAAAGGCTGTCAAACGGCACTCACAATTGCAGAATATTTCCGTGATCAAGGCTTAGATGTACTACTTTTAATGGATTCTTTAACACGTTTTGCTCAAGCTCAGCGTGAAATTGCACTGTCTGTTGGTGAACCACCAGCAACGAAAGGTTATCCGCCATCAGTATTTGCTAAGCTTCCTGCATTGGTAGAGCGAGCAGGTAATGGCAATGATGACCAAGGCTCCATTACAGCATTTTTTACCGTGTTAACTGAAGGCGATGACTTACAAGATCCTATCGCGGATGCATCTCGAGCTATTCTTGATGGGCACATTGTACTTTCAAGAGAAATGGCAGATGCGGGTCACTACCCAGCGATTGATGTCGAGAAGTCAGTCAGTCGTGTTATGCCACAAATTACTGACGAAGAGCATATGCTCATGTCGAAAGCGGTGAGACAAGTACTGTCTATCTGTCGTAAAAACCAAGATTTGGTTTCGATTGGTGCATATAAGCCAGGGACTGATCCTGCGATAGACCAAGCCTTTACGTTGAAGCCGCGTTTAGATGAGTATTTACAACAGCGAATGAAAGAAAGTGTTCCATTTGATATGTGTAAAAGTATGCTAAAAATGTTGCTGAGTGGCTAAATGGCAATAATGAAAAAAGAGAAAGATCATGAGTAGTACGTTTGATTTTTTATTAGAACAATCTCAAGAAAGAGAGAATCAAGCAGTGATGGCATTAAATACAGCCAAAGCCGAGCTTGAGAACTTTTACGAGCAAGTAAAGCAGATCGAGAAATACCGTCTCGATTACTGTAATCAACTATTGCAGCGTGGCCAGCAAGGATTGACTGCGAGTCAATATAGCCACTTAAATAAGTTTTTAGTTCAACTTGATGAAACCTTAACCAAGCAAAAGAGTGCTGAATCTCATTTCACTTCCCAAGTGGATAATTGCCAAACCTATTGGCAAGAAACTCGTAAACAGCGTCGTTCTTATGAATGGATGATCGATAAGAAAAAAACAGAACGCCAGAAAATGTTAGATAAACAAGAACAAAACATGATGGATGAATTTTCAACGTTACAGTTTTCTCGTCGTTCTCAATCTTAATGGTTCTGAGTATTTGTTTGTGATTTCCTTTCTATTATTAAAATTGGCTTAATATTTGCTTTAAAATATCAAACGTTGAGCCTCTATCGCTCTTGTCAAAAAATCCACACTCAATGTAGAGAACATACTATGAGCAGTCATGACTTATCATTAAACAGTATCAATAAAAATGTGCCTATAAAGCCTGATACGAAAACGGCTGCCGTAGAAAAAACAGATTCAGAAGGCTTTGTTGAAGAGCTAAAAGAACTGATGGGATTAAGCGAAAAAGAAGCCGCCAAAAAAGCAGCGGTTGAAGAAAAATCGGCAGCTGATGAAGTCAGTCAGGCAGAGAAAAAAGAAAAAGCCGACGAACTAGAAAAAAAAGAAGACAGCGTAGAAGACAAAGTAGGTGAAGGCTCTGAGTTATTATCTCGCCTTGATCAAGCAAATGGTACGCTTGTTGATAGTAAGAAAAACAAAGAAGATGCAGATAAAACGTCAGGATCTAGTGAAGAAGAGCTAGATCAGGAAGACGGAAAAGAAGCCATGCTTACTCAAGCGACAGTTGGTGCTGTTGCTGGTAAAGAAAGCAGTAAAACCGTTGGTGATGAGTCAGACCCTACCCAAGAAATTCAATGGGGTAAGCAATCTAAAGTTGCGAATGGCGAAGCTCAAACTAAAGGCGAAGCTTCTGGTAATAAAGAATCAACCAAGGAGCTGTTAACTTCAACGGCTCTTATCGGAAAAGCAGAAGCCGAGTCTGGTAAATTAGCCGATGCAAAAAAAGCTAAAATGGATATATCAGCGTTAGGAATGACACAGGTCGCTAACGGTGACGCAGTTAATTTAACTGAATCAAAAACAACAGACTCTTTTGCTCAGCAATTAGCAACGGCATCAGGGACGACAGCAACACAACAAGCGGCAGCAGCTCAAGCGCAACGAACAGATCCGATGAATGTGCCTTTAAATATCCGTCAAGAAATGGCCAGTGATGAAGTTGCAGAGCGCATCAATATGATGATGGCAAAAAACTTAAAGCATGTTGATATTCGATTGGATCCACCAGAAATGGGACGCATGCATATTCGTTTGAATATGGGGGCTGATAGTGCTGGAGTTCAGTTTACAGTATCGAATCAACATGCTCGTGATGCTATAGAGCAAAGTTTACCGCGTTTACGTGAAATGTTTGCTCAACAAGGCATTCAATTGGCCGATACATCAGTTCAGCAACAAAGCTCTGGCGATTCTTCACAATATGGCTATCAAAAAGAAGAGTCTTCTCGTCAAGGTTCTGGTTTTAGTGAAATGTCTTCTGAAGAGCATGAAGTCAGTGTTCAAGTATCAAAACCAAATGACGGCATTAGTTTTTACGCCTAATTTAGAATAATAATTTACGATTTATCCAAAAGGAAAAACAATGGCTGATCAAGGTGCCTCATTAAAAAATAAAAAGAAACTGATCATTCTCATCGCATTGATTGTATTATTACTTATTGGTGGTGCAGGGGCTTGGTTCTTTATGTCGAGTGAACCAAAAGCAGAACCAACAGAGCAAGATATTGCTGCACTAGAAGCAAAAATGCCGGCGTTATATTTAAACCTACCTCAACCATTTATTTTCAATGTGACAGGTGATAAACGAGATCGTCTAGTACAATTGAAAGTTCAAGTTGTAATGCGAGGTGCAGATAATGAAGCCGTTGCAATACAACACACTCCTTTAATTGAAAGTGCCTTATTATCTACTTTTGCCGCAGCTTCAGTTGAGCAATTAAGAGAGCCTCGTGGTCGTATTGATCTTCGAGAGCAGGCAACGCGTGATATTCAAGATGCCTTTACCAAAATTACAGCTAAACCTGTAATTGAAAAAGTATTATTTACTGACTTTGTAATGCAATAGGTTCAATGTGACAGATCTATTATCTCAAGATGAAATTGATGCTCTACTCCACGGTGTAGATGACGTCGAAGATGAAGTGCCAGGTGGTGATGAAAACGTAGGTTCAATGAAGAACTTTGATTTCTCATCACAAGACCGCATCGTTCGTGGTCGAATGCCTACACTGGAATTGATTAATGAGCGTTTTGCTCGTCATATGCGTATTAGTTTATTTAATATGCTAAGAAAGACGGCTGAAGTTTCAATCAATGGCGTATCAATGGTGAAATTTGGTGAATACCAAAATACACTTTATGTACCAACCAGTTTAAATATGGTGCGTTTCCGTCCATTAAAAGGAACGGCACTAGTAACCATGGAAGCGCGTTTAGTTTTCATTCTAGTGGAAAACTTCTTTGGTGGTGATGGTCGATTCCATGCCAAGATCGAAGGCCGTGAATTTACACCAACAGAGCGACGTATCATTCAATTATTGCTAAAAGTAGTTTTTGAAGATTATAAAGAAGCTTGGTCTCCAGTCATGGGGGTTGAATTTGAATATTTAGATTCAGAAGTTAACCCAACCATGGCAAACATTGTGAGCCCAACAGAGGTTATCGTAGTCAGTTCGTTCCATATTGAAGTGGATGGCGGCGGTGGTGATTTCCACGTTGTGTTCCCATATTCAATGGTTGAACCGATCCGTGAATTACTTGATGCCGGTGTTCAAAGTGACAAGATGGATACCGACGTTCGTTGGAGTAAGGCGCTGCGTGATGAAATCATGGATGTGCCTGTTGAAATGAAGGTTAATCTATTAGAAAGCCAAATTTCATTACGAGACCTAATGGACTTAGAAGCGGGCGATATAATCCCTGTTGAGATGCCAGAAGCTGCAACTGTATTTGTAGAAGAACTGCCTACCTATCGCGGTAAAGTAGGAAAATCTAACGATAAATTAGCGGTACAGATCACTGAGAAAATCAAACGCCCTGATATGGTAAAAACGGATTTAGCCTTCTTAGGCAAAGACGTATTGTTTGATCTAGACGACGAAGAATAAGATAAAAGAAGGTAATGGATCATGGATTCAAATGAACAACAAATGGCTGACGAATGGGCAGCAGCGTTAAGTGAAAGTGCAGAAGCAGTATCAGCACCTTTAGAAGATCTAGAAGAAAAAGCGCCTGCGTTTAACGAAGATGAACGTCGCAAGCTTGATACAATTCTAGATATTCCAGTAACTATTTCTATGGAAGTAGGGCGCTCGCATATTAGTATTCGTAACCTATTACAACTTAACCAAGGTTCAGTTGTTGAGCTTGACCGTATCGCTGGTGAATCACTAGACGTTATGGTTAACGGTACGCTTATTGCTCACGGTGAAGTTGTTGTCGTGAATGATAAGTTTGGTATTCGTCTGACTGACGTTATTAGCCAAACTGAACGTATCAAAAAGCTACGTTAATTTACCCACTTAGCTAAGTACTTGAACAAAAAGGAAAGGAATATGAAACAGCTATGGTTATTGGCCTTCGTGCCCTTTCCTTTGTTCGCTGCAAGCGGTACCAATGTTGATTTAGCTGCAACCTTGGGATCTCTTATTTTTGTTATCGCACTCATCTTATTTTTTGCATGGTTGCTAAAGCGAATGAGAGTTCCGGGTGTCGCTGGTGGTTCAGGCAGTGCAATGAGTATTGTAAAACAGCTGCCTGTTGGGACTAAAGAACGCATTGCCGTTGTTCAAGTTGGAGAAGAGCAATTCCTAATTGGGATCACTTCTCAAAATATCAATATGCTGAGCAAACTTGAAAAACCGTTAGAAGTTACTGAAAAAACGCTAACGCCATTTTCAACACAACTAAGCCAACTGATGAAAAAAAATGCTAAAAACTAAATTAATTGCCGCCACTTTGGCGGTTTTTTCACTCTTATTCATGGCATCTTCTGCGTGGGCGGTTGATGATTTAGCAAGCTCTATTCCTGCGACTGCCGCCAGCGGTGAAAGCATGACCGTGACTGCGATGGAAAAAGATTCTGGTGCCGCAAAAACGATAGCTAAAGGCAGTAGTTCTGGTAGTGGCATTCCCGCTTTTACCATGACAACCAATGCTAATGGCGGTGAAGATTATTCGGTTAATCTTCAGATCTTAGGTTTAATGACCATGCTAGGCTTCTTGCCTGCAATGGTTATTTTAATGACCTCATTCACCCGTATCGTTGTTGTGATGTCGATCCTTCGACAAGCAATGGGGTTGCAACAAACGCCATCAAACCAAGTTATCATTGGTATCGCAATGTTTTTGACCTTTTTCATTATGGCACCCGTGTTTGATAAAGTGAATGACACGGCGATTCAGCCTTATATCAATGAAGAAATTAGTGCTCGTGAAGCGTTCGACGTTGCTCAAGTACCAATGAAAGAATTCATGTTGGCGCAGACTCGTGTTAAAGATTTAGAAACGTTTGTTAATATGTCAGGTGTTGAAGCAGAAAATCCTGAAGATGTTCCTATTACCGTCATCATTCCTGCATTTATTACTTCCGAGCTAAAAACTGCATTCCAAATTGGTTTTATGCTTTTCTTGCCGTTCTTAATTATCGACTTAGTGGTGGCTTCAGTCTTGATGGCCATGGGTATGATGATGCTTTCGCCTATGATCGTATCGTTACCGTTTAAATTGATGTTGTTTGTATTGGTTGATGGTTGGAATTTAATTCTTTCAACTCTCGCTGGTAGCTTTACAACTTAAGGAGCCAACATGACCCCTGAAATGGCGATAGAGCTATTCCGCGGTGCACTGTACATGGTGCTTATCATGGTGTGTGCCATTATCATCCCAAGTTTATTAATTGGTTTAGTGGTTGCTGTCTTTCAAGCGGCAACCTCAATCAATGAACAAACGTTGAGTTTTTTACCGCGTTTAATCGTAACGTTATTAGCATTGATGCTGTTCGGGCATTGGATGACAAGAATGCTAATGGAGTATTTTTTCGAGTTGATCGCGCGAATGCCGACGATCTTGTATTAATGAATACTAACGAATAACGCTGAGCTGATGTTATGGAATACCCAACTCAAATAGTTTTAGATTTTATAGCGACCTACTTTTGGCCCTATACGCGCATCTCTGCCATGTTAATGGTGATGTCGGTATTTGGGGCTCGATTTGTGTCGCCAAGAATTCGACTCTATCTGGGATTGAGTATTACTTTTGCGGTAATGCCTGCAATACCAGCCATGCCACCTGAAATTCAATTGGTTTCTTTTCAAGGTTTTATGACCACCGCGGAACAAATAATCATAGGTGTGGCGATGGGGATGGTGACTGTTTTTGTTACCCAAACCTTTGTCTTACTTGGGCAAATTCTCGGTATGCAATCGAGTCTAGGTTTTGCCTCAATGGTCGATCCCGCGAATGGACAAAACACTCCCTTACTTGGTCAATTATTTATGTTTCTGTCTATCCTGTTTTTTTTGGGAACAGATGGCCATTTAAAAATGATTAACTTTGTGGTGATGAGCTTTACTACGTTACCTGTAGGTGTAGGAAAGTTAACTAGCGTTGATTACCAATCGTTAGCCGGTTGGCTTGGAATAATGATGAAAGCGGGCTTAAGTATGTCTCTTTCTGGAATTATTGCCTTATTAACGGTTAACTTATCGTTTGGTGTAATGACTCGTGCTGCTCCTCAGTTGAACATATTCTCTCTAGGCTTTGCGTTTGCATTACTTGTGGGTTTATTACTGACTTCTTATATTATCCTTGGTTTATTTACTCACTATGATTTACATTGGGGTCGAGCTGAGGCACAAATATGCAGCATGATAAGGCTAGATTGCTAATGGCTGAATTAAGAGTAATGGAGGTCAGCCATGGCTGAAAGTGACGGTCAAGAACGCACGGAAGACGCCACGTCCAAACGCTTGCAACAAGCCAAAGATAAAGGGCAGGTTGCAAGGTCAAAAGAATTAGCGTCAGTATCGGTACTCGTATGTGGTTCAGTAGCGCTAATGTGGTTTGGTGAAGATGTTGCTAAAGCTCTTTTCTCTATCATGGAGCGTCTATTCTCCCTTTCTCGAGAAGAGATTTTTGACACCAATAAATTGCTAGAGATTGTTGGTGGCGCATTAGGTGCATTAGTTTTTCCTGTATTATTGATATTAGTTACCTTATTTGTTGCAGCATTAATCGGTGCCGCAGGTCTTGGAGGTATTAGTTTTTCAGCAGAAGCTGCTATGCCTAAACCATCGAAGATGAACCCTATGTCAGGTATTAAACGTATGTTTGGTATGCAGAGTTGGGTTGAGCTTTTAAAATCGATATTAAAAGTGTCACTGGTTGGTGGAACTGCTTATTATTTGATAGATAAAAGTAAGGCGGACTTATTCCAACTGAGTTTAGATACTTATCCATCTAATATCTTTCATTCTCTTGATATCTTATTGAATTTTATCTTATTGATAAGTTGTACTTTATTGATCGTTGTTGCTATCGATATTCCTTTTCAAATTTGGCAACACGCCAATCAGTTGAAAATGACTAAGCAAGAAATCAAAGATGAATATAAAGAAACAGAGGGTAAGCCTGAAGTTAAAGGCCGTATCCGTATGTTGCAACGTGAAATGACTCAGCGAAGAATGATGGCAGATGTACCATCAGCCGATGTTATTGTTACCAACCCTGAGCACTACTCCGTGGCTTTGCGTTATGATCAAAGCAAAGACTCCGCGCCGATAGTTGTCGCCAAAGGGGTTGATCACGTTGCGATGAAAATTCGAGAAATTGCGCGTGAACATAATATTGATATTTTACCAGCGCCGCCGTTAGCCCGTGCGTTATACCACTCAACAGAAGTCGAGCAACAGATCCCAGATGGATTATTTGCCGCTGTAGCGCAGATATTAGCGTATATATTTCAGATGAAGCAATATAAGAAAAAGGGTGGAACCAAGCCTGAGCTTGATGAAGATACCCTGACCATTCCTGATGAGCTAAAGAAATAGGAATAACAAGGTAATTCCTATTTCTTCATTAACTCCAACCTTTAAGAATGCACTGGTGATGAAGAGTTTGAAGATCTGATTCACTCATATTGCCAGAATCAAACATTACCCCAAGTTTGGATTGCTTTTCTTTTGCGTCGACATTTTTTATCTCACCAGTAACCGTAATCGGAGCTACTGTTTCTAACTCAATAGAGACACTGACTTTTTGGTTCAGAAGATTATTTGAATTTAACTTCGCAGGAAGTGAAACCGCACACCCACCGACAGAAAAATCAGTCATTACACCCGTTAGGTTATGACTTCCAACCGCTAAATTACATGAAAACTTAGTTTCAAGACGTTGGTGAGTTCGGATTTGTCTCATTGAAATACTTTTTGGGGCATGGAGACAAATCATTTCCATTGGACGATAAATAACAGAGTGAACCTGTGTCCTAAATGCGATGACATCGCGATGCGTCGTATTGGTAATTGATCGAAAGGTAACTTCAGCGCCTTCTAGATAGATCTTATTAAACTCTAAAGGAGGTGAAATAGGATATTCAATAAAGACGTATTGACCCTTCTTAAAGCCAATCAGAGTTGAACTTGCTTGGGCTGATTGACCATTAGGGCAAGTGATTTCGATAATGACTCTAGCACCAATATCCATTTTATTAAGCACGTTTTGATCCGTACTAAGCGATACGTCAGTCATACAACTACCAAGTGAAAAAATAAGCTTCTAATTATACAAAGGACGTCATGATTTTCAATCTTGATTGATCTTTTTCCTTAAGAATTAAGTGGTTAATTCAAACTTTGTGATTATTGTTATATCTGTCAGAAAACTGGACCAGTAAAGCCAAAAAAGTGACATTAATCTGGCTCGAAACTTGCTTTATTTGGGAAGTCATCATGTTATCAGTTATTTATTATTGATAATCTTCAATAATAACGTCGAGTATAAGAAGCAGAAGTAATGAAATTTCAAATGCCCCTTCCAAACAAGCTGTCTGCCTTAAAAGGTAAAAAACTACCGCCAGTAGGTGCACCAATATTAGTGTTATCTACCTTAGCGATGGTGATATTGCCAATACCTGCATTTTTACTCGATTTAATGTTTACCTTTAACATCGCTTTGGCAATGGTGGTGTTATTGGTCACTATCTACACGCGTCGCCCGTTGGATTTTGCTGCATTTCCTACCATTCTTTTGGTCTCAACGTTACTTCGTTTAGCCTTGAACGTAGCCTCAACTCGTGTGGTACTGCTGCATGGTCATGAAGGACCAGGAGCTGCAGGTAACGTTATTGATGCGTTTGGTAATGTGGTTATCGGTGGTAACTATGCGGTCGGTTTAATCGTATTCATTATCTTAATGATCATTAACTTTATGGTTGTAACCAAAGGTGCGGGTCGTATTTCTGAAGTAAGTGCGCGTTTTACCTTGGATGCATTACCGGGTAAGCAAATGGCGATTGATGCCGATTTGAATGCGGGCTTGATCGATCAAGAGCAAGCAAGGACTCGTCGTTTTGAAGTAACCAAAGAAGCTGACTTCTACGGCTCAATGGATGGTGCGTCTAAATTCGTAAAAGGGGATGCCATTGCAGGTATTCTTATTCTGTTCATCAATATCATTGGCGGCCTTATTATCGGTATGGCGCAATTTAATTTAGGTTTTGGTGAAGCGATTCAAATATACACATTGCTGACGATTGGTGATGGTTTGGTTGCTCAGATCCCATCGTTATTATTATCTATCGGCGCCGCGATCATGGTAACTCGTCAAAACACAGACGAAGACATGGGTGAACAATTAGTATTTCAATTAGTTGATAATCCAAAAGCATTGATGGTAACTGCTGGGATCATGTTTGTAATGGGTATAGTTCCAGGAATGCCTCACTTCCCATTTATTTTACTTGCGCTTCTTGCTGGTGGCTGGGCGTATTACTTGACTAAGAAGAAAGGTCAAGAGAACGAAAACAAGAAAGCTGCGCCTCCTATGGAGATGTCGTCATCACAACCTAAAGAGCTGTCGTGGGATGATGTGCAACCCGTTGATGTTATCGGACTTGAGGTTGGCTATCGTCTAATCCCTATGGTGGACAAAGAACAGGGGGGGGAGTTACTTGATCGCGTTAAAGGCGTTCGTAAGAAGCTGTCTCAAGACTTTGGCTTCTTAGTTCCTGCTGTGCATATCCGAGATAATTTAGAATTACCACCAAACGTATATCGAATTACGTTAATGGGTGTTGCAGGCGGCGAAGCTGAAATTCGTCCAGATAAAGAACTAGCGATTAACCCAGGACAAGTTTATGGGTCGATTGAAGGAGAGCCTACTTTCGATCCTGCTTTTGGTTTAGAAGCGGTTTGGATTAATGGCGAGCAAAGAGAACATGCTCAAGCTCTGGGCTATACTGTAGTGGATGCCGCGACAGTGTTAGCAACACATTTAAGTCAATTATTAACCAATAATGCGGCGCAGTTATTAGGTCATGAAGAAGTTCAAAACTTATTAGAGTTGCTTTCACAAAGCTCACCTAAATTGGTTGAAGGTTTAGTGCCTGATCAGCTACCGTTAGGAGCGGTGGTTAAAGTGCTTCAGAATTTACTAAATGAAGCAATTCCAGTTCGTGATATTAGAACCATTGTCCAAACTTTGTCGGAATATGCGCCTAAGAGTCAAGAACCTGACATTTTGACGGCGGCAGTTCGAATTGCACTAAAACGACTAATTGTCCAAGAAATCAATGGAGTAGAGGCGGAAATGCCAGTTATTACATTAATTCCTGAATTGGAACAAATATTGCATCAAACAATGCAGGCATCGGGTGGTGAGACCACAGGTATTGAACCAGGGCTAGCTGAACGCTTACAAACTTCTTTAACTTTAGCGACTCAAGAGCAAGAGTTAAAAGGAGAGGCGGCAGTCTTATTGACCTCTGGGGTATTACGTTCGACATTAGCCAAGTTTGTTAAGAATACGATTCCTAACTTACGAGTGCTTTCTTATCAAGAAATACCAGATGAGAAGCAAATTAGAATAGTTCAAGCTGTTGGTAACTAACCGCGTCGACTTAATTTAGCGCAGGAATACGATATTGAAAATTAAACGATTTTTTGCAAAAGACATGCGTTCAGCTCTAGTTCAAGTAAAAGAAGAACTAGGGGTTGATGCTGTCATTATGTCAAATAAAAAAGTAACCGGTGGTATTGAGATCGTTGCAGCTATTGACCCTAACTCTCAACAGGGTTCATTTCCTACGCCTGCATCTCGCCAAATTGAAGAAGATAAAGTAAGCGTTGGAAAGGGTTCAATGACTCGACGCTTTGCTAACATGATCAAACAATATGGTTCTAATAGCGGTTCGGCTGCTCAAGAACCAGAACCGGTTAAAGCAGAAAGAGAAGAAGACAGTTTAGCGGCATTACTAAAACGCCAATCTAAGTTTCAAGGGCAGCCGTCAAACTCTTATCAATCAATGAAGTCTCAAGCTCCTAAGCTTGATACATCAGAAATGACTCGTGCGATTCAAAGTAATCCTAATTTAGCGCACCTTATTTCTGATGATCCAATGAGACAACAAAGTAAGCCTGCACAGCCTAGATTAGATCCTTCTCGTTATGAGAAAGGAAGACGTTCAACGCAAGATTCTAATGAAGATTTAGAGAATATGCGTTCAGAAATGTCGTCTATTCGTCGTTTATTAGAACATCAAGTTTCTGGCTTAATGTGGCAAGAAGTTGAGCGACGTGAGCCATTACGTGCAATGTTGATTAAACGTTTAGAAAAAATGGGTTTATCGGCAGAGCTTGCTGACCAATTGGCGTGTTATATCCCAGAAGATACAGAACCAAAAGATGCATGGTCAGCACTACTTAAATTACTAGCAGAACAAATCCCAACAGCGAAAGTAGATACATTATCGCGTGGTGGTATTGTTGCATTGCTTGGTCCAACAGGCGTAGGTAAAACAACAACTATTGCCAAACTAGCTGCACGTGCAGCAATGGAATATGGACCAGATCAAGTTGCGCTAGTAACGACAGATACCTTCCGAATTGGTGCACAGGAGCAACTGGCTATCTATGGTCGTATCATGGGCTGTCCTGTACGTATTGCGAAAGATGCTGATGAGTTGGCTTCAGTATTATATCAATTGCGTAATCGTCGTTTGGTCCTTGTTGATACTGCGGGAATGGGTCAACGTGATATTCGATTAACAGAGCAGCTTGACACACTAATGGAAAATAGTGGTTCACAAATCAGCAGCTACTTGGTAATGCCAGCAACGGCACAGCGAAGAGTATTACAAGAAACCATTGATCACTTCAAACGTATCCCATTATCTGGATGTATTTTGAGTAAGATCGATGAATCGTTAAGTTTAGGTGAGTTAATCAGTGTGACAATTGAAAATGGATTGCCAATAGCCTATATAGCAAATGGACAGCGAGTACCTGAAGACATTGTACTGGCTCAACCAAAATACTTAGTAGCAAAAGCAAACGAATTACTAGAAAAAACGACGGAAAAGGACCCTCATTTCTGGAATAGCGACATGCCAGAGGCAGACAACTTATGATTGATAATAATATATACGATCAGGCTAGTGGATTACGACGACTGACCAAACCTACGTTGACCAAAGTGGTTGCCGTGACGGGTGGTAAAGGCGGCGTGGGTAAAACAAACGTAACATTGAATTTAGCATTATCACTTGCTCAACAAGGAAAGAAAGTGATGGTGTTAGATGGCGATCTCGGCTTAGCAAATATAGATATCATGCTTGGCATTCGAACGCATAAAAACCTAGGGCACGTTCTTGATGGAGAATGCGAATTAGCAGACATCATCGTAGAAGGTCCTTATGGGGTAAAATTAATTCCAGCGACATCGGGTTCTAAATCGATGGCGGAGTTAAGCTCTGCACAGCACGCAGGATTAATACGAGCTTTCAGTAGCTTAGAAGATGATATCGATGTACTTCTTATTGATACTGCAGCAGGTATTTCTGACATGGTGACGAGTTTTTCTCGTGCTGCTCAAGATGTACTTGTTGTTGTTTGTGATGAACCAACATCAATAACAGATGCATACGCTTTAATAAAATTATTAAGTCGTGAGCATAACGTTCAACGTTTTAAAATTGTTGCTAACATGGTGAGAAGCTACCGTGAAGGTCGTGAATTATTTGCTAAATTAACGTTAGTAACTGACCGTTTTTTATCTGCAAATATGGAATTGGTAGCTTGTATTCCATTAGATGAAAAAGTGCGTTTATCTGTTAGAAAACAAAAAGTAGTTGTTGATGCTTATCCTCGTTCTCCTGCAGCGTTAGCGATGAAATCATTAGCGAATAAAGTAGTGACTTGGCCTGTACCTAAAGCGCCAAGTGGTCACTTGGAATTCTTCGTAGAAAAGTTATTACGAGGAGATAAAGCAAGTGAAGTTGAGGACGATTATGTCTGATGGGCTAACTTACGATCATAAAGGCAACGTAAACAGTCAGAAAGCGTTTTTAGAGCGCTATTCTGATTTAGTGAAACGAATTGCTCACCATTTAATGGCAAGATTACCTGCAAGTGTGCTAGTTGATGATCTTATTCAGTCTGGCATGATCGGTCTGTTAGAAGCTCAACAGAATTACGATGGCAGTAAAGGCGCAAGTTTTGAAACTTACGCTGGGATCCGAATTCGCGGTTCGATGCTGGATGAAATCCGACGTGGTGATTGGGTTCCTCGCTCTGTTCATAAAAACAGTCGTATGATTAATTCTGCAATTAAAGCACTTGAGGCTAAACTTTCTCGTGAACCGGTCGATAAAGAGATAGCAGAATATTTAGAATTACCGTTAGATCAATATTATCAGATACTTAATGATGTAAATTGCGGTAAACTAGTCGGTATGGAAGATTTAGGCGTTTCTGATGATGTGATTACAACAGAAGAGCACGCTGACGATAATATTCCATTTCAAGGTGTTGCCGATGAACACTTTAGAGTCGCTCTTGTGGAAGCGATTAAAACGCTTCCTGAACGAGAAGCTCTGGTTTTATCTCTTTATTATGATGAAGAGTTAAACCTTAAAGAAATTGGTGCGGTTATTGGTGTCAGCGAATCTCGTGTCAGCCAAATTCACAGCCAATCAATGCAACGACTACGGGCCAAGTTATCAACTTGGACAGTAGAATAATTAAATCCCGTTACTTTGCCCTCACTGGAGGCGATTTTGAATAAAAACATGAAGATCCTTATTGTTGACGATTTCTCAACAATGCGCCGTATTGTAAAAAACTTATTACGTGACCTAGGTTTTAATAACACCCAAGAAGCGGATGATGGTTTAACAGCGTTACCACTGCTTAAAAAAGGCGGTTTTGACTTTGTTGTAACCGATTGGAACATGCCGGGTATGCAAGGGATCGACTTGCTAAAAACGATTCGTGCCGATGACGAATTAAAACATTTACCAGTATTAATGATCACTGCAGAAGCAAAACGTGAGCAAATCATTGAAGCCGCTCAAGCTGGTGTTAATGGCTATATTGTTAAGCCATTTACGGCTGCAACATTAAAAGAAAAATTAGACAAAATTTTTGAACGTTTATAAGTAAATGTTGCGCGGTGAAGGATTAGCAATAAGATGATTTCATTAACTGATGCCAAAGAGCTTGTTGCTTTATTAGAAGCAGGCAAGCAAGAAGAAGCGGATCAAATCGTCGCTTCATTAGCGGTTGCTAGCGAACCTCCAATGCTTCAAGAAATTGGTTCTTTAACTCGTGATCTTCATGAGTCATTAAAGAACTTCAAGCTTGATCATCGAGTTGTCGCTATTGCTAATGATGAGATCCCTGATGCACGTGATCGTTTGCAATATGTGATTGATAAGACTGAAATGGCAGCCAATAAAACAATGGATGCTGTTGACCGTTCATTTCCTATTGCTGACGAGTTGCATGAGGGACTACTTCAAGTACGTCCTCAATGGAACAGCTTAATGAAAGGCAGAATTGAGCTTACTCAATTTAAAGCGTTATGCCACAACATTGATGGTCTACTTACTCAAGTTGAAGGGAACAGTTCAGAACTACGTAATGAGCTGACTAACATCTTGATGGCGCAAGATTTTCAAGACCTTACCGGTCAAATTATTAAACGAGTAATTACGTTAGTTCAAGAAGTTGAAGACCGATTGGTTGATATTTTGACTTTGTTTAAAGTAGAAGAGCGACTTGGTGAACAAGACGAACTTGATAAACCTTCCCAAGCTGAAGGTCCTATTTTAAACCCACATGAACGTGAAGATGCAGTTGCATCTCAAGATGACGTTGATGACCTATTAGCCAGTCTAGGATTTTAGAGGAATATTATGAGCTTTGAAATGGATGAAGACATCCTGCAAGATTTCTTAATTGAAGCAGGAGAAATTCTTGAGCTACTTTCTGAACAATTAGTTGAATTAGAACAACGTCCTGACGATTCTGATTTATTAAATGCTATTTTCCGTGGTTTCCATACTGTAAAAGGGGGCGCAGGCTTCCTTTCATTAACAGAACTGGTTGATGCGTGTCATGGTGCTGAAAATGTGTTCGATATTCTTAGAACCGGTAAACGTAAAGTTACCTCTGAGTTAATGGATACTATTTTAGAAACGCTTGATAGTGTAAATGTAATGTTCAGCGCGGTTCAAAATGGCGAAGCAGTTGAACCTGCTGAACAACGCTTATTGGATCTGCTTCATCATTTAAGCAAACCAGCAACTGAAGATGAAATTGCAGCAGCAACAACAGAAGTTGCGGCTCCAGTCGTTGAAGCTGTTATTCCTCAAGAACCTGTTGTTGAAAGCAATATACATGATTCAGTGGACGATATTACTGAAGATGAATTTGAAAAATTATTAGATGAATTGCACGGCAAAGGTGCAGCTCCATCAAGTACTTCTTCAGCTCCAGCACCAAAAGCACCTGTGACTCCAGTAATGGATACCGCTGCTGATGGAGACATTACAGATGATGAGTTTGAACGCTTACTGGATGAACTTCATGGCTCAGGTCAAAGCCCAAGCAACTCAACAGCAGCTTCGGCACCAGTGACACCAAGTGCTAATACTAAATCTGTTGATGAAGTATTAGCGGGTGACTCTGATCTTATGAGTGATGACGAGTTTGAAAAACTATTAGATCAACTGCATGGTTCAGGTAAAGGACCAACAGATGAAGAACTTGATCAAGCCGTAAAACCAGCTGCTACAATGGCTCCGGCGACGCCTGCACCAGTAGTGCAAGAAGCGCCAACACGAACAACAGCTCCTGCACCAACAAGAACTCAAGCACCAGAAGCAAAGCCTGTAGCAAAAGCACCAGCTAAACCACAGTCTAAGCCTCAAGCGGAAAGCACAGTTCGTGTTGATACATCAACGCTTGATAACATCATGAACATGGTGGGTGAGCTAGTTCTTGTTCGTAACCGTTTAGTAAGTCTAGGTTTGAATAGCAATGACGAAGAAATGTCAAAAGCGGTTTCAAATCTTGATGTCGTTACTGCAGATATTCAAGGCGCAGTAATGAAAACTCGTATGCAACCGATCAAGAAAGTGTTTGGTCGTTTCCCACGAGTGGTACGTGATTTAGCTCGTACACTGAAAAAAGACATCGTGCTAGAAATGCGCGGTGAAGAAACAGATTTAGATAAAAACTTGGTTGAAGCGCTTGCCGATCCATTGATTCACTTAGTGCGAAACTCTGTGGACCATGGTATTGAAATGCCGGATGTTCGAGCAAAAACAGGTAAAGATCGCACAGGTAAAGTTATCTTGTCGGCTTCTCAAGAAGGTGACCATATTCTACTAAGCATCATCGATGATGGTGGCGGTATGGATGCAGATAAACTTCGTGGTATTGCCGTTACTCGTGGCTTGATGGACAGTGATGCAGCGTCTCGTTTAACCAATAAAGAATGTTATAACCTTATTTTTGCACCTGGTTTCTCAACCAAAACTGAAATCTCAGATATTTCAGGTCGTGGTGTAGGTATGGACGTAGTGAAAACTGCGATCAACCAATTAAATGGTTCAATCGACATCGATTCAAGCATGGGTGAAGGCACAAAAATTGTTATCAAAGTGCCACTGACGTTAGCAATACTTCCAACCTTAATGGTCGGCGTAGCTAATCAACCTTTTGCATTGCCATTAGCAAGCGTTAATGAAATCTTCCACCTTGATTTGTCTAAGACAAACATGGTTGATGGTCAATTAACCACAATTGTGCGTGAAAAATCGATCCCACTTTTCTTCTTACAAGATTGGTTAGTTCCTGGTTCTCGTCAAACAGAACGTAAAGGATTAGGCCATGTTGTTATTATTCAATTAGGTGCACAACGAGTTGGTTTTGTTGTGGATACATTGATTGGTCAAGAAGAAGTAGTTATTAAGCCGCTTGATGAATTATTGCAAGGCACGCCAGGAATGGCAGGTGCAACCATTACTTCTGATGGTCATATTGCATTGATCCTTGATGTTCCAAATTTGCTTAAGCGTTACGCTGTTCGCATGCGTTAATGCACAAGGATAGACATGGCAATAAAAGTATTAGTTGTAGATGATTCTAGTTTTTTTCGTCGCAGAGTAAGTGAAATCATTAACGCAGATCCTCGTCTTGAAGTTATCGACGTTGCAGTTAATGGTAAAGAAGCGGTAGAAAAAGCAAAATTATTAAAACCAGATGTCATTACTATGGATATTGAGATGCCTGTCATGGACGGTATCTCAGCAGTAAGAGAAATCATGAAGGCTTGCCCAACGCCAACCTTAATGTTTTCTTCTCTTACCCATGATGGCGCAAAAGCAACATTGGATGCATTAGACGCAGGTGCTTTGGATTTTTTACCTAAGAAATTTGAAGATATTGCTCGTAATAGAGACGAAGCCGTTAGTTTATTGCAAAAACGTATTGCTGAAATTGCTCGTAAGAAATTGTTTATGCGTCGTCCATCTGTGGCAACGCAAACAACAATTTCAGCAGCTCGTCCAACGGTTCGAGCTACGGCATCAGCAGTAGCGCCAGCTAAAAGTGCTCCTGTTGCACCAATAGCACAGCGCTTTAAGGCAACCGGTAAAAAATATCAGTTAACTGCAATTGGGACTTCAACGGGAGGTCCTGTTGCATTACAAAAGATATTAACGGCAATTCCTGCTAATTACCCACATCCGATTATTTTAGTTCAGCATATGCCTGCGACATTTACTGCAGCGTTTGCGGCTCGTTTAAATAATTTGTGCAAGATCCAAGTGAAAGAAGCAGAGGATGGTGATGTATTGAAGCCAGGCTGTGCGTATCTTGCTCCGGGTGGTTTGCAAATGATGATTGATGGTCGTCCAGGAGCTTCACGTTTGAAGATCTTAGATGGTGGCGAACGCATGAATTATAAGCCTTGTGTCGATGTGACTTTTGGTTCAGCTGCAAAAGTATATGGCGATAAAGTACTTTCAATGATCTTAACTGGCATGGGTGCTGATGGCCGTGAAGGCTGTCGTATGCTTAAAGCTGCTGGAGCAACCATTTGGTCTCAAGATGAGCAAAGTTGTGTTGTTTATGGCATGCCTCAAGCGATTGATAAAGCAGGCCTATCATCAGAAAGTTTACCTCTTGAGCGTGTTGCAGAAAGAATTCTGATCGAAGTTGGATTGAAGTAGGAAAATACGAATGATTGTCTGGAGCATAGCGAACCAGAAAGGCGGCGTCGGTAAAACAACCACAACAATCACGCTCGCTGGTTTATTAAATCAGCGCGGTAAGCGTGTGCTAATGGTTGATACTGATCCTCATGGTTCTTTAACAACCTATCTGGGGTATGACTCAGACAATTTGCCGTGTAGCTTATTTGAATTATTTCAACTGCCTACGCTAAATAAAGCAACGGTAACGCCGTTTGTTTTAAAAAGTGATATCCCAGGGTTGGATATTATTCCTGCTCACATGTCTCTTGCGACACTTGATCGTGTTATGGGAAATCGTAATGGGATGGGGCTAGTATTAAAGCGAGCATTGAAAGCGTTAGAAGGTGACTATGATTACGTATTAATTGATTGCCCTCCTATTTTAGGAGTCATGATGGTTAATGCGTTAGCAGCAAGCACGCGAATCCTTATTCCAGTACAGACCGAATTCTTGGCTATGAAAGGCTTAGAAAGAATGATGAGAACACTTAATATTATGCAGAGAAATAAACCCTCTTTGTTTGATGTAACCATCATTCCGACCATGTACGACAAACGAACAAATGCTTCATTACAAACATTAATGGAGCTGAAATCGACGTATTCTGATCAGGTATGGGCATCAGCCGTTCCTATTGATACTAAGTTTAGAGACGCAAGTTTGAAAAGAATGCCACCTTCATTTGTTTCCCCAAATAGCCGTGGTGTTTTTGCTTATAAAACATTATTGAATTATTTAGAGAGATTAGCTTAATGGCTAATTTTAAAACATTTACCAGTGAAGAAGCACTTGATGACTATTTTTCATCACTGTTAGATGAAGAGAGCATAGAGCTTGACTCTAAGCCTGAAGACATCATTCTGCCAGAGCCAGAGCCAGAGCCAGAGCCAGAGCCAGAGCCAGAGCCAGAGCCAGAAATTACTTGGCATTCAAGTTCTGTCACTGTTGAAGCGCCAGAACCACAATACCAACCACAATTTTCAGCAAGTGTGGATGACGATGATGATTATCCGTTTGAATTACCTCAATTAGAGGATGTTCAACGTTTATTGAGTCAACTAGAAAGTTCTCAGCTTGAAGCTCAAATAGAGATAGATGCATTAATATTAGAGGATGCAGAGTTCAACGTTAATATTGAACCTACCCCAGTATTAGTAGCAGAAGAAACTAAGAGTGAGGGTGAAGACGTATCAGAAGAAGACCTTGACCTATCTGCATGGGATTTGTCAGATAAACTCACTGTAACGCCTTCTTCTGAAGCTGTTATTGACGACACTCAACCGGTTGAAAATAGTCTTGATGCAATTGATGAAAATCAAGATGACAAGACAGAATCTCAATTAGAAATCAAAGCAGGTAAAGCACCTCCGCCAAGTGGTTTAGATTGGGAAAACGTTGAACATGATAACGAATTTCAGGTTCTATTTTTTGAAGTGATGGGAGTGACTTTTGCCGTTCCATTAGCTCAATTAGGTGGCATTCATCAAATTACAGAATTGAGTCACTTAATTGGTCGTCCTGATTGGTATCTTGGCTTGCAAAATAGCCGAGAAACTAAAATCGATGCGCTTGATACCGCTAAGTGGGTGATGCCACAAAGTATCAAAGACGACAGTTACAAAGAAGATTACCAATATCTCGTTATGCTTGGAGAAAGCAAATGGGGTTTAGCGTGTAATGCGTTAGCTGGAACTGAAACCATCACTAGCGATCGAATTCGTTGGCGTGAAACCGCTGGAAAGCGACCATGGTTATCAGGAATGGTAAAAGAGAAGATGTGTGCCTTGATTCACGTTGAGGCGATGATTACGATGCTTAATGCCGGTCTCGACATTAAGGGAATAGAGTAAGATAACTCTAAAGAGGACGAGGAAAGAAGATGTCTCAGATTAATGAAGTAGAGATCCGTAAAGATCAAGTTAATGATGAAGTATTACAGTGGGTAACGTTTCAACTAGAAGAAGAAACTTACGGCATCAATGTAATGCAAGTACGTGAAGTATTGCGCCATACAGAAATCGCTCCTGTACCAGGAGCTCCAGATTACGTTCTAGGTATCATTAATCTTCGCGGTAACGTAGTAACAGTTATTGATACTCGTTCACGTTTTGGTCTAATGCAAGGTGAGATTACTGATAATACACGTATTATTGTTATTGAATCTGAGCGTCAAGTTATCGGCATCCTTGTTGATAGCGTAGCAGAAGTTGTATACTTACGTTCATCAGAGATTGACACTACGCCAAGTGTTGGTACGGAAGAAAGCGCTAAGTTCATCCAAGGCGTTAGCAACCGTGACGGCAAGTTACTTATCTTGGTAGACCTTAACAAACTTTTGTCTGAAGACGAATGGGATGACATGGCAAGCCTATAATGGTTGATATATTAACTCAGCTCTCAGAGCTATTCGCAGCAACAGCAATGATCTTAGTTCTTGTAGTTTTCTTTATTTTAAACCGCAAAAACAAAAAGTTAGTGGAAGAACTAACGCTAGCTCAAAAACAAAATAAACACCTTCAAGATGAACAACAAAAGCTATATAAGCAGTTTGTTGAATTTCGTACCGGTTCGATTAATTTAGGACAGCAAGTAGCGGAAATGACTCAATTAAGTCAACATTTTGATGACCGTTTAAATGAGCTAGAAAATACAGATGTAGACAGTCGTCTGTATTCGAGAGCCAATAAGTTGGTTCAGTTAGGTGCTGGCATTAATGAATTGATGGAAGAGTGTGAACTGCCAAAAGCAGAAGCCGAGTTAATGATGTCTTTACAGGCAAAAATTGCAGCAGGTAAAGGGTCCATTCCACCATTGCGGTTAGAAGACGAAGATTAATTCTTGTTTTCAATTCCAAAAAATTATTAAGCTCCTCATTTGAGGGGCTTTTTTTATGCCTAAAGAAAAAGTAATTTATGATTAAATTATTAAAATAACCATAAAGTAGTATGCGTTTATCTTTTCAGTAACCATTTGATACCCTTATAGATTATAAGGTATTAAAAAAATGAAACGAAAGGACATACTTATTTACTTATCTATCTAAATAGATTTGTTTTATATCTAAGTTTCATCGTTTTTGCTGTGCTAGAATGCCGATAATATTTTTTAACAATAGACAGTTATGCTAGAAATTCGCAACGTAACCTGTATTCGAGATGAACGCATTTTATTTGAACAGCTCAGTTTTACCATATCTAGTGGTGAGCTAATTCAAATTGAAGGGCAAAATGGTGCAGGTAAAACAACATTACTTCGCATTATTGCAGGGTTAGGTTATGCGGATGAAGGTGATATCTATTGGAATGGCGAATTAACTAAGCAGCATCGAGAAGAGTTTCATTCTGATTTACTTTTTCTTGGACATCATACTGGAGTTAAGCGAGAGTTAACTGCATTTGAGAATTTAGCCTTCTATCAATCAATGCATAATAATTACGATGAACCCGCAATTTGGGATGCATTAGCTCGTGTTGGTTTAGCAGGAAGAGAAGATGTTGCCGCTGGACAGTTATCAGCAGGGCAGCAACGTCGTGTTGCATTGGCTCGATTGTGGTTAAGTAATCACAAATTATGGATTTTAGATGAGCCACTAACCGCGATTGATAAACAGGGCGTGAAAGTGCTTGAGCAATTATTCATGGACCATGCAAAACAAGGCGGTATCGTTTTATTGACCACTCACCAAGATTTATTCACCGACAGTGATGAATTGAAAAAAATTAGGTTAGGTGAGTAGATGCTGACTTCAATGACAACAATTATTCGACGTGAATTATTAATAGCGTTTCGTCGTAAGGCCGATGTTCTTAACCCGTTGTGGTTTTTTATCATCGTTATTACGCTTTTTCCATTAAGTATTGGCCCAGAACCGATGCTTTTAGCACGTATAGCAGCAGGGATTGTGTGGGTTGCCGCACTTTTATCCGCATTGCTTTCTTTAGAACGATTATTCAGAGATGATTTTTCTGATGGGTCATTAGAACAGATGATGCTGATGCCGACACCGTTGTCAGTATTAGTTTTGGCTAAGGTTTTTGCTCATTGGGTGCTAACTGGCTTGCCATTGATCATTATTAGCCCATTGCTTGCTATTTTATTATCTTTGGATTTTGATTCTTGGTTAGCAATTGTTTTAACACTATTACTGGGAACACCAACATTGAGCTTTCTTGGAGCTGTTGGCGTTGCTTTAACTGTAGGATTACAAAAAGGTGGCGTTTTACTAAGCTTATTGATTCTACCTTTATATATCCCGGTTCTAATCTTTGCGACATCAGCGATTGATGCTGCAGGCCTAGGGATGGCTTATAATGGCCAACTAGCTATTTTAGGTGCTCTTTTTATGGGCTCCGCAACATTAACGCCATTTGCAATTAGTTCAGCTTTGCGTGTTAGTGTCCAATAAACATAATTATAATTTTTATATTTGAGTAAGTGAGATAAACCAATGTGGAAATGGCTACATCCTTACGCTAAACCAGAAAAAGCGTATCAATTAAGTACCACACTGTTGCCATGGTTTGCGGTGATTTCGATCATCAGTTTAACCGTAGGAACGATCTGGGGTTTAGCGTTTGCACCGTCTGATTATCAGCAAGGTGACAGCTTTAGAATTATCTATATTCACGTACCTTCTGCCATTTTATCGATGGGTGCCTATATGTCGATGGCAATAGCTGCTTTTATCGGTTTAGTGTGGCAATTAAAACTGTCTGATATGGCTGCTGCTGCAATGGCTCCTATTGGCGCTGTATTTACCTTTATTGCATTATTAACTGGTGCTGTTTGGGGTAAACCAATGTGGGGTGCATGGTGGGTATGGGATGCACGTTTAACCTCTGAGCTTATTCTTCTTTTCTTATACTTAGGTGTAATGGCGCTTTATAGTGCATTTGATGATCAACGCACAGCCGCTCGTGCAGCTGGTATTCTTGCGATTGTAGGGGTAATTAACCTACCAATTATCCATTTCTCAGTGGAGTGGTGGAATACACTTCATCAAGGCGCAAGTATCACTAAATTTGATAAACCTTCCATTTCTTCTGATATGTTGTGGCCTTTATTATTAAATATCATTGGTTTTGCAACTTTCTTTGGTTCTGTGACTCTTATTCGCTTTAGGAATGAAATTTTAGCAAAAGAGAGCCATCGTCCTTGGGTTAGAGCGTTAGTTGAGAAAAAGGGATTATTGTAATGCATTTTGATACATTCAGTGATTTTTTAGCCATGGGCGGTTATGCCGCTTATGTATGGGGCGCATTCGGTGCCACTTTTCTCTCATTATTCTGGATTTTGTTTTCTAGCTTAGGCAAGCGTCGCCAATTGCTAAAAGAGATAGAGCAGAAAATGGCACGAGAAGAACGAATTAAAAAAGCAAAAACTATGGAGAACACACTATGAATCCAAGACGTAAAAAGCGCCTGGGATTGATCCTTGCTCTATTCTTTGGGGTCAGTGCAACGATTGGTTTAATGTTATATGCATTGAATCAAAATATGGACTTATTCTATACACCAACAGAACTTGTTAATGGTAAGCCAGACGGTACTAAACCAGAGGTAGGTCAGCGTCTTCGTATTGGTGGTATGGTTGTCGCGGGTACTGTTAAACGTGATAGCGAGTCTCTTGAAGTGTCATTTAAAGTTGCTGATATTGGTCCTGAAGTGACGGTTATTTATAACGGCATTCTTCCTGATTTATTCCGTGAAGGCCAAGGTATTGTTGCACAAGGTGTTCTTGTTGATGCAACCACAGTAAAGGCTCACGAAGTATTAGCTAAGCATGATGAAGAGTACATGCCACCTGAAATTGCAGAAGCAATGAAGAAAACGCATGAACCACTTCAATACACAGAACAACAAAAACAAGGAACAGGTCAATGATCGCAGAACTCGGTCATTTTGCCTTAATTGCTTCTTTAGGACTTTCGATCCTACTGAGTATATTGCCTATGTACGGTGCAAGCCGTGGCAATAAAGCATTAATGCAAAGTGCAAGACCATTGTCGTGGGGTATGTTCTTACTCCTCAGCTTATCATTCGGAATTTTAATGTGGGCGTTCTACATTAATGATTTCACCTTGCAATACGTAGCAAGTAACTCAAACAGTTTACTTCCTTGGTATTACCGTTTAACCGCAGTTTGGGGGGCTCATGAAGGCTCACTATTACTTTGGGTTCTGATCCAGGCTGGTTGGACTGTAGCCGTTGCAACATTCAGTCGCGGTATGCCACAAGAATCTGTTGCGCGTGTATTGGCTGTGATGGGGTGGATTAATGTCGGTTTCTTACTGTTCATAATTCTTACATCAAACCCATTCCTACGTACTCTTCCATTCTTCCCTATTGATGGTCGTGACTTAAATCCGCTTCTGCAAGATCCGGGTCTAATCATTCACCCACCAATGCTATACATGGGTTATGTTGGTTTCTCGGTTGCTTTCTCTTTCGCTATTGCCTCATTAATGGCTGGTCGTTTAGATACGGCTTGGGCTCGTTGGTCTCGTCCTTGGACAATCGCCGCATGGTCATTCCTAACAGTGGGTATCTCTCTAGGGTCATGGTGGGCGTATTATGAACTTGGCTGGGGTGGCTGGTGGTTCTGGGATCCAGTAGAAAACGCATCGTTTATGCCTTGGCTTGCTGGTACAGCATTAATGCACTCACTGGCAGTAACAGAGAAACGTGGTACGTTTAAAGCGTGGACGGTATTACTTGCTATTTTAGCCTTCTCATTAAGTTTATTAGGCACATTCCTTGTACGTTCAGGCATCTTAGTATCGGTTCACGCCTTTGCTTCAGACCCTGCTCGAGGTATGTTTATTCTTGGTTTCTTGGTGATGGTAATCGGTGGTTCACTACTGCTGTTTGCACTGAGAGGTGCATCTGTACGAGTTCGTGGTAATTTCTCACTGTTTTCTCGTGAAAATGCACTATTAGCTAACAACACTTTATTAATGACAGCATTAGTTGTTGTGCTTGTTGGTACATTGCTACCGCTTGTTCATAAACAGCTTGGTTTGGGCTCCGTCTCCATTGGTGCACCATTCTTTGATATGTTGTTTGCATGGTTAATGATCCCGTTTGCTTTCTTAATGGGTATCGGTCCTCTGATCCGTTGGAAGCGTGATAATTTAAGTCATTTAGCAAAACGCATGATAATTACTGGTGCGATTACAATCCCACTAGCTGCAATCTTCATGGTAATCTTTGCTGATAGATTCCAATTCATGCCATACCTTGGCTGGATGATGTCTATTTGGATCGTGATCTTACATGGTTTTGAATTGTACGAACGTGCAACTCACCGTCACTCATTTTCTGTTGGTTTAACAAAACTAGGTCGTAGCCACTGGGCAATGATGTTCGCGCACATTGGTCTAGCTGTTACTATCATTGGTATTGCCATGGTACAAAACTACAGCATCGAAAAAGATGTTCGTTTAGCACCGGGTGAGCACATTGAAATGAACGGTTATCAGTTCTACTTTGCTGGTGTTCGTGACACTGATGGCCCTAACTATGATGGTTACACCGCTGATTTTGATATTACGTTAGATGGTAAAGCTGTTAATACGCTTCATGCTGAAAAACGTTTCTATGAAACAGCAGGCTCAATGATGACAGAGGCAGCGATTGATCGCGGCTTTACTCGTGATTTATACATCGCAATGGGTGAGCGTCTGGATGATAACCGTTCATGGGCAGTACGCATTTACTACAAACCATTTGTACGTTGGATCTGGGCTGGTTCACTATTTATGGCGATTGGCGGGATGTTAGCTTTATTTGATAAGCGCTACCGTTTCCGTAAAACAGCAAAAAAACAGGAAGCTTAAATTATGAATAAGAACTTTTTATTTGCACCCTTAGCTCTGTTTTTAATTTTGGTTGCTGTGTTTGCTACCCAGTTAACACGCAACTCAAATGGTGATGACCCGACGAAGCTTGAATCAGTCTTAGTTGGTAAACACGTACCAGAGTTCCGTTTAGAAGATTTAGCTGAAGAAGGTAAACTGTACGATCAAAGCATTTTTAAAGGTGAGCCTTTACTGCTAAATGTTTGGGCGACTTGGTGTCCAACATGTTATGCCGAACATCAATACCTAAATACCCTTGCTACTGAAGGTGTTAAAATTATAGGTATGAACTACAAAGATGAGCGAGCAGGTGCAATTCAATGGCTAAAAGAGCTTGGTAATCCCTACTTAATCACTTTGTTTGATGGTGACGGTATGCTTGGTATGGATTTAGGCGTGTATGGCGCTCCTGAAACTTTTTTAATTGATAGCAATGGCATTGTTCGCTACCGCCACGTTGGTGATGTGAACGATCGCAATTGGAATGAAGTATTAAAGCCAATGTATGATCAACTTGTTGAGGAGGCTAAATAATGAATAGTCGCTTACGCAAATGGAGTCTTCGTAGTTTTGCTGCTGTCGCATTGAGTTTATTTGCGGCGCAAGCAAGTTACGCAACCATTGACTTATATAAGTTTGATTCACCAGAACAAGAACAGCAATTTAAAGAATTAGGACAAACGCTGCGTTGCCCTAAATGTCAGAACAATAACATTGCTGATTCAAGTGCAGAGCTAGCTCAGGACATGCGCCATAAAGTGTATGAAATGACTAAAGCTGGAAAAACTGATGAACAAATTGTTGCTTATATGATTGATCGTTATGGGAATTTTGTAACTTACGATCCACCATTAACAGCAGGCACATTAATCTTGTGGTTAGGTCCATTAGGTGTACTTGTGTTTGGCTTTGGTTTTATTGTTCTGCGTAGCAAAAAGAATAAAACAACGATAGAAGCAAATTCAGAAGAGTGGGATAACGAACATGAAGAACGTTTGAACGCTCTATTAGATGAGAATAAGAATGAAGATGGGAAGGTAAACAAATGACTTTGTTTTGGATTTCAACCTTAGCCCTAATTTTTGTTGGTGTGGTATTTATCGTTCTTCCTTTATGGAAAGCAAGAGAGCAAGACGATGAAGCGCGCCGAGATGAATTGAATAAAGCTTTCTATAAAGATCGCTTAGCTGAACTGAAAGAAGAAGATGCTGAAGGCTTAGTGAATAACCAAGATGAGTTAATCACAGAGCTAAAGCAATCATTACTTGATGACATTCCAGCGAAAGAGAAAGCAGAGCAAGATAACTTAAATGCACGACTGTTTATCTTACCTTCGGTTATTATCTTTATTGCAATTACTTATGGATTGTACTTTAAGTTTGGCAACATAGATAAAATTGAAAAATGGCAAGAAGTAAGTGCACGCTTACCAGAGTTGTCTAAGCAATTAATGAATCCTGAAGGTGTTTCTCTTAGTGATTCAGAAATGACAAACCTAACATTGGCACTACGTACTAAACTACATAATGAGCCAAAAGATGCGATGGGTTGGTTCTTATTAGGTCGTATTGGAATGTCGAATCGTGATATCGATACTTCTATTGGTGCAATGAAAAAAGCGTATGCATTAGAACCAACGAATGTTGATATCAAGTTAGGTTATGCGCAATCACTTATGCTTTCTGGTGATGATGCAAAAGCAGAACAAGCGAAGAAAATGCTAAAACAAGTGCTTCGTAGTGATGCTACTAATTTACGAGCATTATCGCTATTGGCTTTCAGTGCATTTGAACGCCAAGATTACAAAGAAGCGGTATCTGCTTGGAAAGCAATGCAAATGCTGATTGGTCCTGATGATTCTCGTTATGAAATGTTAACTCGTAGTATTGAGCGTGCTCAATCTAAGATTAATCCTGAAGTAAATTTAGCGAAGCAAGTGCCAATTACAGTGAACTTAGGCAGTAACGTTCAATTGCCTTCTCAAGGCGTTGTTATTGTTTCTATTCATCCTGCAGATGGTTCTCCAATGCCAGTAGCTGCGGCTCGTGTTCCTTTGAGTCGCTTTCCGCTTAAAATCATGATGTCTGATGACAACAATATGATCGAACAGCGTAAATTGTCTGATATGCCAAATTTCATTGTTCGAGCTCGTGTCGATCAAGATGGTAACGTATCAACTAAAGATGGCGATTGGTACGGTGAAAGTACAATAAGCACACTTGGTAAAAATGTATCAGTTGAGATTGATAAGCAATATTAATATATCTTAACAAGTGGCATACTACGGCGGGTAGAGGCATTAAGCTTCTACCCGTTTTTTTATATAAACTATAATAATATTAATAAAGTTAGGCGAAGGTGTGTTGTGCTTAAAAGAATATGGATCTCTTGTTCGTTACTGTTTTTTATTGCTGGGTGTTCTCAAACCCCAGAACAAGAAAATAATGAATTAGAAACAACTGAGGTTGTAGAGGTTGATTATGATGACTCTCATAGTGGTGATCCCCTAGAGAGCTTTAACCGTGTCATGTGGGATCTGAATTACGATATTCTAGACCCTTATTTAGTTCGCCCAGTTTCTGTTGCTTATGTTGATTACACTCCTACGCCAGTCCGTATGGGGGTAGCCAACTTTTTAGCGAATTTAGATGAACCATCGAGCATGATAAACAATATATTCATGGGGAATGGTGAAATGGCAATGGTGCATTTCAACCGATTTTGGTTGAACACGACATTAGGTTTAGTCGGCTTAATTGATATTGCCAGCGCTGCTGAGATACAAAAACCAGACAGTAAATCTTTTGGCGATGCATTAGGTCATTATGGTGTCGGTAATGGTCCTTACTTTATGCTGCCAGGATATGGACCATGGACATTACGAGAGGCAGGAGATTTTGTTGATGGTTTATATATGCCACTCTCTTATTTAAATTTCTGGCAAGGCCTAGGAAAGTGGGGATTAGAGGGAATGGAATCACGAGTTCAGTTAATTTCTCAAGAACCTATGCTAGAAGCATCTCCCGATCCATACGTATTAACACGTGATGTTTATTTACAGCGCCAAGACTTTAAAGCAGAAGTTGAGCCGGAAGTAGATTTAGAAGCAGAAGATGATCTTGATGATTATCTCGATGAAATTGATGAATAAGAACTTGCAGTAGTATCTCAGGTTTCAGGGGCTATAATCTCCTGAAACCTGAAACCTGAAACCTGAAACCTGAAACCTGAAACTAGCCGCGTTTATGCTGAAATATCATTAACAATAAAGCGACTAACGCTCCTGATGTATCACACAACATATCTTTCTGCGCATCCCAAATATCTCCTTGTGAACCTAAAAATGCAATGCCTTCCTCACCACCAGCTGTTGCTGCATACCACCACTCAATGATTTCATACCCTGCTGCTACACTCATTAATGTAAATAAACCAAACGCCATAGCGAGTGGTGCAGAGCATTTTTTTGTTTTAATAAGGTATTCGGCAATAGGGTAGGCATAAAACCCAATAGAGAAGTGAGCAACACGATCATAATTATTACGCTCTGAGCCAATTAAGTGATTAAACCAATCAAAAGGCACGTCAGCAAAGGTATATTTAGAACCTATGGTATGTAAGATAAGCCAGACAAACATTAAAACCAATGCGGTTGTACTGAACTCGAAGCGCGAAGCCATATAAAATATCCCGGCTAAAATTAACAGTGCCGGAAGAATTTCAGCAATCCAAACGGCACGTGATACCGGATCAAAAGCGGCGAAGATAAATACACAGGAATAAAAGGCGCTAAGAGTTAATAATACAGGTTGTCGTTTGAAAGTATTGATTAAAGACATGGCTAAATGACTCCACATAATGGAATTTAAAAGAGATTATTAATTGAGTGTAGCGCGATGTGTTGTTTGAACAAGAGTTTCATTTTTATTGTGAGAGAAAGATAAAAGGTATCTTTGATTTAAATACAAAAAAGGCCTCAATAAAGAGGCCTAATATCATTCAATCAACAGTGATTAGAAACGGTAGTTCGCTTGAACACCGACTAACCATACATTACCTGTTGTTTCGCCAGTGAATTCGCCACCATATGTTGCTGGATCTTCAAGTGGGTTGGTAATGCTTGAATCTTTTCCTTCATACATTTTAGCATCTTTTGCGAATATATAAGTAAAGCCAGCATCGAAAGTTAAATTATCAGACCATGCGTAACCCGCACCCATGCTTAGCCATAAGCGATCAGTTTCAGGGATCGTTGCTGTACGATTTTCATCACTTACTGCTGAAGTATCGTAAGCAACACCTGTACGTAGCGTTACTTTCTGATTAAGGGTATAAGTACCACCTAGCGCTAAGCGATAGTTATCTTCCCAGTTTTCTTCTTTTACTAAGCTTGTATTACCGCCACCAAAGTCAGCTTCTAATTTTTCAAAGCTACTCCAATCTGTCCAGTTAAAACTTGCGTGGATAGCTACTTTATCAGTCAATTGATGGAAACTTGCAAGTTCTGCTGTTGCGGGTAAAGCAAGAGCCATTGAACCATTTTTACGGCCACCTGCAGGCAGCTTAAACCCCATACCTTCTGCGTGGCCTGTTAGGTCCAATGCTACTTCAGATTTATAACTAAAGCCGATGCGGTTTGCATCGTTGACTTGCCAAGCTGTACCCACTTGCCAGCCCCAAGCCTCATCTGTGCCTTCCATGTATTTTAAGGTTGTTCCTGCTGTGTTCGGAATCACAAATTGTTCTGGAATGATAGCCCCAAAACTACCCTCGGCGATAACATAACGAACACCGCCACCAACACTGAATTGTTGGTTGATTTTATACGCCATGTTTACGTTTATTTCTTTAGTGATAACACTAGCTTCGTTACCAAAGTTTGTTGCTGAGAAATCATCGCCTAGATCGGTTTCCATACCGTAGTTAGTGCCAACAGCAAAACCAATTGCAATTTGTTCATTTACACGATGAGAAACATATAAATTAGGAATAAATGCATCGTGTGCAAAATCTTCAGATTTAGTTGAAGTTGTACCAGATCTTTGTGTAGAGGTACCTTTAACATCAATGTTTGGGTTTACATAAATACCACCAACTGAAACTTGAGTTCCTTCTAAGTACGTTAGCATTGCTACGTTACGCCATTGCGTATCAGCGCCATCAGCGATAGCAGCTTCACCTGCGTATGCACGACCAAGACCAGTCGCTGAATACTCTGCCAATTGGAAGCCTGCTGCCATAGAATTTGTGCTTGCTACTGAGCCTAATAGACCAAGTGCAATAGCAAGAGATAGGCGGTTTTTATTATTGTTCATTGATTTTTCCATATTGGTACAAGTGTACGCTGAGTTTTGTGGTAATAAGTTGAAGTGGATAATACGTTTTAGAGTAAAAACTTCAAACAAAAAATTGATTTATTCGAGTTTTAAGCGCTTTTTTCTGTAAAAAGTTTCATTTTTAGACGGAATTTCTGTATTAATCTGGTCGGATGTGTTAATTGGGCGCACAGGTGTAGGTTTGAATTCAGGTTGAGGGTATAAGTGTACGCTGAAATTTTAGTAAAAGCAGAGGCTAGTTTTTAGGGGATAGGGACGAGAAGGAGCAGAGTTTAGATCGCTTCGCTTGCAGATTTCAGAGGTGATCGCTTAACGAACAGCTTCAAAGAAGATTCTCCCCCTTGGTTGATGAGTTATTGAGATCGATAAAGTAAATAGAAGGGGGAGTTAGAGGGGGTTGCGTAGCGTTCTAAATACTGTTTCTTAAAGATCAAAAAAGGCCAGCGTGTGCTGACCTTTTAGTTTTAAACTTTTAAGAGTAAATCTTAGAAGCTGTAGCTGTATTGAACACCAGCAAGAATTGCATCTGCGTGTGTAGTTGCAGTTAGTGAGCCTGTTGGGTCTGTTTCTGTAACATCTACGTCTTTGCCTAATAGGTAAGTCAAGCCGAAGTCAACTGTGTGTTTTTTCTCGAAGTGGTAGCTGAAACCTGCTGAGAACCACTGACGATCTGAATCTGGTACTGAAATTGATGTTTTTTCATCTTGAGCTGCTGTGTCGTACATATAACCTGCGCGTAATGTCCAAGCATCATCTAAGAAGTAAGTACCACCAATAGCGTAATGCATGCCATCTTGCCACTCATAGGTGTTTAATGTTGTGCCACCAGAAGTATTTAGTTCATCAAATGCACTCCAACCAATCCATTGTACTGAGTAGTGAACTGCAAATTTAGTGTCTTTAATTTCGTGGTAACCAGAGAACTCAGCCATGCTTGGAAGTGGCATTAATAGTTTTTGACCATCAATTTGGTTTTCACCTTGACCACCGTTATAGAACATGTCGCCTTCTGCTTCAATTTCTGGGCTGTAGTGGTATGAAAAACCAAAGCGGTTACGTTCATCTAATTCATAAACTGCACCTAAGTTCCAACCGATACCGACACCATCGGCTTCAACATCTAGAGCATTCGTGGTTATTGTTCCCCCCATTGCTGGAGGTAGTGGGGTATCATTGGCAAAACCAGTATCTCGTTTTAGTTTACCGCTGCCTTGAACTATATCTAGACCACCACCAAGGCTGAATTGTTCATTGATACGGTAAGAAACAGTCAGTGCATAGTTAATGCTTTTTACTTCAGTTGTACCACCAAATCGTTTTGCTGTCGGAGCTCCGCCAACTAGCGGGGAACCACTATCAGGGCCACCAAAGCTATCATCAAAATTATTTGTTGTACCAAAGTTAGAGTAAATACCAGCACCAAACGCCCACTGGTCATTTAAACGATAAATATAATAAATATTTGGTACAGGTGTACCGCTACCATTATTTGCATTATCAATAGATTGGCCATTATGTTGAATATCGCTTACTTTGATATCTGTATCAATATAGTTAAGACCGCCAGAAAATTGTGATGAATCAAAAAGAGCCATAGCGGCAGCGTTACGTGACATTACAGATGCATTATCAGCGATTACAGCATCACCAGCAAATGCACGGCCTAGGCCTGTTGCTGATTGTGCGTTTAGTTGGAAACCGGCAGCAGTAGCTTGTTGTGTTGCAAGAGTGATGGTAGCTGCTAGAAGTGTTTTAGAAAACAAGCGCTTCTTATTCATAATTTTTATATTCCATATATTGTTATTTCCTTTCAATTCTTACGACCGAAAAGATTTATTTTAGTTGAGACTGAGATCTCGATGCCGAGATAATAACGATCAGATCATAGACGACAAATCCGACCACTGCTAAAAAAACGTTAAAATTCGTGATCTGGTCGTGATTTGTACATAAATAGCAGTTCAGTTGATATTAATAGAGCTTAAACTCTAATTTATTATGTTGATTTCTGTTGTGTTTTTAATCTTAACTTGTTGTTTTATTTGTGAAATAAATGGAACTTTTTTACATTTAGAGCTTACACTCTAAATTGTGATGGCAGTGAAGATAAATTGATGATTAATCATGATTTTTAAGTGGTATTTTATGGTGAGTGTTAATGAATGGTAAAATTGATATGTTTTGTAACTGCTTTTGTTGTGTCTTATTGATTTGAATAAAAGTAGTAAAAGAACATAAAATTGATCTATTTCAATAAATGAATTGAGATTCACGTTATAGTTGATCTCGTTATCTGGTTGAGCAATCAACCCGTTGAGCAAGATAACATTTCCTTTTGAAGGCTGACTTTACTTTCTCCTTATCAGGTGAAACTGATTTTACAATTGGCTATTCGTTAATTGTTTTTTATTCTGACCACATCGAATGATGTGGTTTTTTTTTATCAAAATAGTCAGTAGGTTACATCCCACAGTTATCCTATTCGTTTCCATTTTTCTTAGCAATATTGTCATTTTCTACTGACAAACAATAAATTATGAGTGATTAATAATTCTCCGCTCACATTTCTACTATAACGCACTTCCCATAATTAACAAGTTAGTTACAATTCAGGTCTGACCACTTACGTTTTTAGTGTTTACGCAAGGAGATGCGATGTCAAACGGCAAACTATCAAAGACCTATCAACCACTCACAACACGACAAGGTGATCGTATTGCGGTTGTTTCAGGCATTCGAACCCCATTCGCTAAGCAATCGACCGCTTTTATTTCTACGCCTGCGGTAGATTTAGGTAAGCTTGCTGTAAAAGCGTTAATGGATAAAACGGATATCGATCCTAAATTGATTGATCAAGTTGTCTTTGGACAAGTAGTACAAATGCCAGAAGCGCCAAACATTGCACGCGAAATCGTATTAGGCATAGGAATGAACATTGGTACAGATGCTTACAGTGTGACCAGAGCCTGTGCAACCAGTTTTCAAACAACGGCTAATGTAGTTGAAAGCATTATGGCGGGCACAATAGATATCGGAATTGCCGGCGGTGCGGATTCTTCTTCCGTTCTTCCTATTGGCGTATCAAAGAAAATGGCCTCGACTTTACTTGCGTTAAGTAAAACTAAAACCATGAGCCAAAAATTATCCCTTCTTCGTACATTATCGTTAAAAGACATCGCGCCAGTCCCTCCTGCTGTAGCTGAATACTCAACGGGTATTTCAATGGGACAAACCGCAGAGCAAATGGCAAAAAGTCATGGTATTACGCGTGAAGAGCAAGATGCATTAGCTCATCGCTCTCATAGTTTGGCAGCCAAAGCATGGCAAGATGGATTGATTCAAGACGAAGTAATGACTGCATTTCCAGAACCTTATAAAACATGGTTAGATCAAGACAATAATATTCGTCATGACTCTGATCTTGCTAGCTATGCCAAATTACGTCCTGCCTTTGATCGAAAATACGGTTCAGTTACTGCCGCGAACAGTACGCCATTAACTGACGGTGGAGCGGCATTGTTACTAATGAGTGAAAAGCGAGCTAAAGAATTAGGTTATGAACCACTTGGTTATATTCGATCTTTTGCCTTTAGTGCCATAGATGTACATCACGATATGTTGATGGGGCCTTCTTATGCAACACCAATGGCGCTCGATAAGGCGGGTATTTCATTGTCTGATTTAACCTTGATTGATATGCATGAAGCGTTTGCGGCACAAACCTTATCTAACGTAAAAATGTTTGCGTCTAATAAATTTGCTAAAGAATGTTTAGGTCGTGATAAAGCCATCGGCGAGATTGATATGGATAAATTTAATGTGCTTGGTGGTTCAATCGCCTATGGCCATCCATTTGCGGCAACGGGTGCAAGAATGATCATTCAAACTTTACGAGAATTAAAACGTCGCGGTGGGGGTTTTGGATTAAATACCGCTTGTGCCGCAGGTGGTTTAGGTGCAGCAATGGTATTGGAGGTTGAATAATGACAATAGCAAAAGAAAATAACTCGATTGAACTTGTTGAAAATACCAGTGCATTTGTGTGGCATAAAGATGAGCAAAATATTGCTTGGCTGACCATTGATGTACTTAATGAAAAAATGAATACCTTAAAAGCTGAATTCGCAGAACAAGTTTCACAAGTATTAGATGAGATCGAAGCGCAGCAAAAAGAAATTAAAGGCTTAGTTATTCAATCTGGTAAGCCTGATAATTTTATTGCAGGTGCAGATATTAGCATGATAGCAAGTTGTCAAAGTTCAGTTGAAGCTCAAGCTTTGGCTGAAAAGGGGCAACAGTTATTTCAACGTATTGAAGATCTTCCATTCGCAACGGTTGCGGCTATTCACGGCCCATGCTTAGGTGGTGGACTCGAATTAGCGTTGGCATGTGATTATCGTATTTGTAGTGATGATAATAAAACTAAGTTGGGATTACCTGAAGTTCAACTCGGTTTACTTCCAGGGTCTGGTGGTACGCAGCGATTGCCGCGTTTAATCGGGTTAGTACCAAGCTTAGATATCATCCTTACAGGTAAGCAATTACGACCTAAAAAAGCAGAGAAACTGGGCGTTGTAAATGCGTCAGTACCACTGTCTATTTTATCTCGAACGGCGGCAGAATTTGCATTAAAGAAAAAATTTAAACGTAAAGTGAGTGCTAAAGAATGGGGGATGTCGAGGAATCCTGTTGGGCGTAATGTCATTTTTTCTCAAGCAGAAAAGCAAGCTCAGAAAAAAGCGAGAGGAAACTACCCTGCGATTGCCGCGATTTTAGACAGTATTGAATTTGGGTTAGACAAAGGCATTAAAAAAGGCCTACAACGAGAGGCTGAGCAATTTGGAAAGCTAGCCATGACTCCTGAATCCGCCGCGTTGCGCTCTTTATTCTTTGCTATGACTGAAATGAAAAAAGAGAAAGGCAGCGAAGCTGAACCAAAAGTCATTAATCATGTTGGTGTGCTAGGTGGTGGTTTAATGGGGGGAGGGATTGCCCATGTCTCCATCGCGAAAGCGAAGAAGAACGTCATTATTAAAGACATTAGTAATGATGGGCTATTAAATGCTTACCAATACCACTATCAACGCTTAGAAAAATTAAGAAAACGCCGAATTATTACTAAAGCGACGTTACAGCAGCAGATGCTACAACTTACTGGTGTGACTGATTTCAATGGCTTTAAAAAATTAGATATTGTTGTTGAGGCTGTCTTTGAAGATTTAAATCTTAAGCAAGAGATGGTGAAAGCAGTACAAGAACAAGGTAAAGAGGGGGTAATATTTGCGACTAATACTTCCTCACTGCCAATCGGACAAATAGCAGAAGGTGCAGATAAACCAGAGAACATTGTTGGTTTGCATTACTTTAGCCCTGTAGAAAAAATGCCATTAGTTGAGGTTATTCCTCATGCGACGACTTGTGATGGCGCGATTTCAACGGCTGTTTCTTTAGCTAAGCAGCAAGGTAAAACCCCAATTGTCGTGAAAGATTGCGCGGGATTTTATGTAAACCGTATTTTAGCGCCTTACATGAATGAAGCCGCTCGATTATTGTTAGCTGGTGAACCAATCGAAGTAATTGATGAGGCACTGCTAGATTTTGGTTTCCCCGTTGGCCCAATTTCATTGTTGGATGAGGTTGGCGTTGATATTGGTGCTAAGATAATGCCGATATTGGAGGCTGAATTAGGCGATAGATTCCGTAGTCCTGATGTGTTTAAAACTTTAATTGATGATAAGCGATTAGGTAAGAAAACCAAACGCGGCTTTTATGTTTATAAAGGTAAGAAAAAAGAACCCGATCAAGACGTTTATACCTTACTTAACATTAAACCGCATTCGCAGTTAACCAAAGATGAAATCGCAATGCGCTGTGTGCTTCCTATGTTATCTGAAGCAAAACGTTGTTTAGATGAAGGCATTATTCGTTCAGAAAGAGACGGTGATATAGGTGCTATCTTTGGTATAGGTTTCCCCCCTTTCTTAGGTGGGCCATTTAGTTATATGGCAGCACTAGGGGAAGATAAGTTAGCGGTATTAATGAAGAAATATGCCGATAAATACGGAGATCGATTCTCTCAATCATAGAAGACTTCATTGTTCGTATAATCATCGTTTTTTACAATCTAAAGAGAAAATAAAAGCCATCATAATGAACAGATTATGATGGCTTCTTTTTATTTTATCGAAGGAAGAAAAGATTATCCGAGGTTCACGTCTTTAGATCTAAGTTGAAATTCATCAATCGAATCAATCTCTAAGCCTACATCTAAGCGATCATATTGTTGATGCTCGGTGCCTTGGCTGTGCATAATCAATCGATTCGCTGTGCGTGGTTTTAATATCCCTACGACAAAACGCAGCATTTCAGTACGAGTTAAGCTCTTTAGATCGTCAGTGACTCGTTCTTTATGGTCGAAATTATGATCTTTATTACCAATACAAGCCCAAAAACGTTGTGCTCGTCCACGCAGGTTTGTATCAGGATCAGATATTTGATCAATTAATCCTTGTTTACTGCTTTGCCATTGAGATTCATTTAACTCTAGTAACACCATATAAAATGCATTTAAAAATTCATCAATTGAATCTAATAAAATAGCGGGTGGTGCCATAGGCGATTGAACGTATAAGATCAAACCTGGGTGTTTGTTTAGCGGTAAGTTTCCTGTTCCTACCATATAACCAAGTTGTTGTTTTGTTCGTATCTCGTGGAAAAAAGATGCCGACATTAAATGGTTTGCTAAGGTATATAACGCAAAACTGCGAGGATCTTCACTTGGAGACTGATAATAAATCAACAAGGCTGAATCAGAATGATCACAGAATAATTCTCGCTGGAAAGTCCCTGAGTTACCTAACATGATTAGAGGTCGGAAAGATTCTTCATAGGTTTGATTCTGCATGCGTAATGCATTTTTGAGAGAATCGCCCAAATCGAGCGCTTGTTGTTTTGACCAATCACCATAAACAAACATTTCGACATGCAATTCAGAGAACATAGCCTGAACAAAGTTAGGCAGATCATCCGATTCTATACTTTCTAACGCTTCAAGTAATACAGGGTAAGGGGGGTTGTTTGGTTGTAAAATTCCCGATAATGCATTAAAAAGCTGTGAAATAGGACGCTCTTTGGAGGCATTACTCCAATGACGGATTAATTGTGTTTTGATAAACTCAAAGCGCTCTGCACTGAATTCTCGAGTCGTAAAACGCTTTAAAATAACATCTAATAATAAAGATTGTTTTTGACTGAACCCGGATAAAGTCAGTGTGACACCACCCTGATGGCAATAAAGGTTATAGCCCATGCCTGCTATTTCAGCTTGGTAGGTTTCTTCGCTTAGCGCATCCATAAGCATTTCAACACACAAACGAGTCTTCACTATTTTTCTAGGGTCTGATATTGAATGAGGACTATCAATCGCGATGTAAACCATACCTTTAGGTACATGAAATTCGTCTTCTTGTTTATGCCATAACCTGAACCCGGGTAAATCTTCAATCAAAGTTGGGAACTCTGTGACCTTGCTTAATGATTGAGGTTCTAGGTTGTAACAAATGTACGGGTTTTTTTCTGGTAAAAGTAAATCCGGATGCAGCTCTTTGGTATTCCAAGTGGTTATTTGCTCTTGGCTAAGAGGGCGAACTGAATAAGGTGTGTGGTACCATTTATCTTTATGATCATACTCTAACCCTTGTGCGACCAAGGTGACTCGCATTTGTTCAGGCGTTAATAAGTTAAGCAGGTCGACGATTTGATTTTCATGGTAGCCTTCCATCATATAGTCAGCGTATATTACATCTTCTGCTTGATAGCGCTGTAGATTCATCACTAAATGACTGACTAAATCTAATGGTTTTGTTTTTTCTTGGAATTGAAATGCAGATTCTAGAACGGCTTTTTTCTCATTGTAGCGCCATTCATCAAGCCCTTGCTGCTTAATTAATTCAATATATTGGAAAGTAAGAGTGATAATCTCATCGGTCTTATCAAGCCCTTTCTCTGTTAGGTTATAAGCCAGAGTAAATTCTCTGAAATTACTGCCACTGACCCCCCCACCTGCGGTGAGTGAATTAATGTAACCTAATTTTTTTAGGTGGATCATCAGGCTGCCATCACCTTCATAACCCAGTAAGTGGCCAAGATAATTTAATGGTTTTGTTTTGTAGAAGCGATCTTGATTTGGTAAATGAAACGCTAAACTTAATTTACGAACTTCTTTTAATGGCTCAATATTTATCCAGCAGCCTTGCTCTTTATCGGTGACATAAGGAACATCAACGACTTTATGACCAAGATTTTGATTTGGAATAGAACCAAAAGATTGAGTTGCAAGTAGCTCTAATTCACATAGAGGACGGTTTCCAAGAACGACAGCCGTCATTAAATCAGCGGAATAATGTTGTTGGTAAAAGGCCAGCATTTCATCTCGAATTGAAGAACCTTCGGCATCTGCCAAGGTATCAATACTGCCGACTGAAAATTTGGAAAAAGGGTGCGCTTGATTAACGGTTTCTTTATGTACTTGGTAGATCCGGCGAACGTCGTCTTTCAGTTTTAATTTATATTCTGAATCAACGGCTTTTCTTTCTTTATCAACGGCTTCTTCGTTAAATAAAGAGGCGTAGAAAAACTGACCAAAACGGTCAAGGCCTTCTTCAAAAGCATTATGTGATATTTCAAAAAAGAAGGTGGTATTTTCGGTTCCTGTCCATGCGTTGTTTGACCCTCCTTGTTGATTGATAAAAGAGTGAAACTCACCGATTTTAGGGTATTTTTCAGTACCAAGGAATAACATATGTTCTAAAAAGTGGGCAAGTCCTGGACGATGTTCAGGATCATCAAAATGGCCGACATTTACTGAAAGGGCAGCGGAAGAGCGAGGCGCTGTTTCATCTTGGATCAGTAATACCGGTAATTTGTTATCGAGTTCAATGAATCGATAGTGTTTTTTATCGTTTGGGCTGATATGCACAGGGTGCTCCTGTTTTAAGGCATAGGTGGACGGTTTAACGCCCTCATTTTTATATTTATTTTTTTAATTATGGCGCTGATACCACAGAGTAGCAAACTCTCTCTTTCCTCTTTTTGGTTTTGCTTGCTACTATTGTGAGGTTAGTAATGATTTTGAGAATGAATAAATGAAAGTATTCATAATGCGTCACGGTGAAGCGGAGGCTTACGCCCCTTCAGATGAAGAGCGAAATTTAACCTCACATGGTGAGAGTCAATCTGCAAAAATCGCCCAATGGTTGATGGCTGCGCATGGCGTTACGTTTGATTATGTTTTAGTGAGTCCGTATGTCCGTGCTCAACAAACGTGGAATACCATTAAACCTATCCTAAATGTTGCGGATGCGAAAGTTGAAATCTCTGATGAGATAACGCCTTATGGTGATTCGGATGACGTGGTGGAATATGTAAAAGCACTAGGCAGTGTTGAAGAGATTGAGAATATTTTAATTGTGTCTCACCTACCATTAGTCGGGTATTTAACGGCGGATTTTGTTCCTGGAATTATGCCTCCGATGTTTCCTACCTCTGCAATTTCTTGTGTTGAGTTTTCTCATGCAACAGGTAAAAGTGAATTTTTGTGGTTACAACAACCATAACTCTGAATTTTATCTAAATGAAAGTTTAGGTGTCAGTCATTAATAAAAAAGATCCCTAAGTGTTTGTGCACTTATTTTGGGATCTTTTTTATTTTTATCGATCGGGAATTGAAAGCAGCACTAAAATAGCGCCAGCGCCTCCAAACTCTAACGGTGCTTGGTGAAATGCCATTACATCTGGATGTTGAGCTAGCCATAAAGGCACTTTTTGTTTAAGAATGTGCTTTCCAATACCGTGCATAACACTGGCACATGAAATGTTCTCTTTTAAACAATAGGCAATCATTGAACCCAGTTCACGCTTTGCTTCATCTTGTTTCATTCCATGCATATCTAAAAAGACATCAGGAACATAAACACCACGACGCAGACGCTTCACTTCGTATTTTGATACATCATCACGGGCATAACGAACTGGTCCTTCTGTATTCAGAAGTGGTACAAATTCGTCAGAAAAGAAAAACTCTTCATTTTTCCCTTCTTTTAATGATTTTCTTTGCTGTTGTTGTTCGCTAAAGTTCTTACTCGGTTGATGGATTATGGTATCCTGTTGCAACTTTTTAGAGCCTTGTACTGCTTCACGGAACAGCGAAAGTTCGTCATCTGATAGGTGGTCGTTTTTGCTCATTTTAAGATTCCAATAATTAACAGCAGTATTATAACTTGTTTTGGGGGCAATTTTGGATAAGATTTTTGTAGAAGAGGCCGTTTCTGAGCTTCATACGTTACAAGATATGTTGCGTTGGACAGTAAGCCGCTTTAACGCTGCAGGTCTTTTTTATGGCCATGGTACAGACAATGCATGGGATGAAGCTGTTCAATTAGTACTTCCTACACTGTATTTACCTATTGACGTTCCTGCGCATGTACGTGAATCTCGTTTAACGTCAACTGAACGTTTACGTATTGTTGAGCGTGTCGTTCGTCGTATTAATGAACGCATTCCAACGGCTTATTTAACCAATAAAGCGTGGTTTTGTGGCCTTGAATTCTTTGTTGATGAGCGTGTTCTTGTGCCTCGTTCACCAATTGCTGAGTTAATTGAAACGCAATTTGAACCTTGGTTAAAAGAAGAACCAACTCGAATTATGGATCTTTGTACTGGCAGTGGTTGTATTGCGATTGCTTGTGCCCATGCGTTCCCAAATGCAGAAGTTGATGCAATTGATATTTCAACAGATGCGTTAATGGTTGCAGAGCAGAACGTGCAAGATCATGGCATGGAGCAACAAGTGTTCCCTATGCGTTCAGATCTTCTGCGTGATATCCCTAAAGATCAGTATAACTTCATTGTTTCTAATCCACCGTATGTGGATGAAGAAGACATGAACAGCTTACCTGAAGAATTTGAGCATGAACCTGAGTTAGGTTTAGCTGCAGGATCTGATGGTTTGAAATTAGTTCGTCGTATTCTTGCGAATGCACCTGATTACCTAACCGATGAAGGCTTCTTGATTTGTGAAGTAGGTAATTCTATGGTTCATATGATGGAACAATACCCAGAAATTCCATTTACTTGGATTGAGTTTGCAGAAGGTGGACATGGTGTATTCATGTTAACTAAGCAACAGCTTTTAGATTGTGCTGATGAGTTTTCTCTTTACCGAGATTAATGATTAAGCGTTATCTAGTAATATTGGCCTGATAGTGATATCGGGCTTTTTTGTGTCTGTATGTTAATACTCTTTTGTTTGTGACATGGCAAAATCTAATCTTTCACGTAACAGAGCCTGTTTTTTCACGCTATTGTCTTTACCAAATATTTTTCTTACTAAATAAAGTAATTTCATAAAATTGACGCCTCTTTTCATTTGATATAAATAAAGCAGGATTAGTGCCAATCTTGGCTCTGATATTTTGTTTATTGATATATTTATCGACAGTTCAAATGAATACCTTAATTTAGTTATTGATAATTTACTTAATCAATGGGTTAAATCGACTTTATTATTGAATGAATTAGATTGTATTGTGATCCTTTGAATCGTATTTGAGAGTAAGCTCTTATATATCTATTTTTTATTGGCTAGATGAAAAATGGGTAAGTTCTAATAAGAGAAAGAGTAAAGATAAACGCAGGCTAGGGGTTTACTCTTAAAGCGATTCAAGACAATATGGATTTATTAAGAATTGATCATTAGTCTGGTTGTGTATGACTAATCAACAACATTTACAGAGGAAGTAATGGCTGGAAACTCTATTGGACAACATTTTCGAGTAACAACGTTTGGTGAAAGCCATGGATTAGCATTAGGTTGCATTGTTGATGGCTGCCCGCCAGGGTTAGACTTAACAGAGGCAGATCTACAAATCGATTTAGATCGCCGTAAACCAGGCACATCAAAATATACGACACAGCGCCGAGAAGCGGATGAAGTTAAAATCTTATCGGGTGTATTTGAAGGTAAAACGACAGGTACATCAATTGGCCTGTTAATTGAAAACACAGATCAACGCTCTAAAGATTATTCTGAAATTAAAGATAAGTTCCGCCCGGGACATGCTGATTACACTTACCATCAGAAATATGGACAACGCGATTATCGTGGTGGTGGTCGTTCATCTGCTCGTGAAACGGCGATGCGTGTTGCAGCTGGTGCTGTCGCAAAGAAATATCTGAAACAAGAGTTTGGTATCGAGATCCGAGCTTATCTATCACAGATGGGGGATGTTGCCATTGATTCTGTTGATTGGAATGAAATCGAAAATAATGCCTTTTTCTGCCCAGATGCGAGCAAAGTTGAAGCTTTTGATGAGCTTATTCGTAAGCTAAAGAAAGAGGGGGATTCTATTGGTGCTAAAATTACCGTCGTAGCACAAGGTGTTCCGGTTGGTTTAGGTGAACCTGTATTTGATCGTTTAGACGCAGATGTTGCTCATGCTCTGATGGGAATTAATGCCGTTAAAGGTGTTGAAATTGGCGATGGTTTTGAAGTAGTGCAACAGCGTGGTTCGGAACATCGTGATCCATTAACTCCTGAAGGATTTAGCTCAAACCACGCTGGTGGTATTTTGGGCGGTATTTCATCTGGCCAAGACATTGTGGCTCATATTGCACTAAAACCGACGTCTAGTATTACGGTTCCGGGTGAAACAATTACTCGCAGTGGTGAAAAAACAGAGCTAATTACGAAAGGTCGTCATGATCCTTGTGTTGGTATTCGTGCTGTGCCTATTGCAGAAGCGATGCTAGCGATTGTCGTGATGGATCATTTAGTTCGTCATCGTGGACAAAACTTTGGCGTACAGACTGAGACACCGAAGATTTAGGTGATTTCGGGACTAGTTTTTAGAGACGAGTAAGAGCGAGTTAAAGCGGAAGAATAGTCTTTTACTATTAATAGACACAAATAAAAAGAGCCAGATTGATGTTATATTCAATCTGGCTCTTTCTGATCGTACTCGTCCCTAAAATCTAATCTCTTTGCAATTTATCTTTTTTCAATCGTCTCTGGTTGCTCTTCTGCAATATCCAAATGAAATACAGGTAAGCACCAACCAAATTTTACTGCTGCCATACGAGCAGAGAAACCGATAATAATAGTAGCGATAGTTGCGATCAATTCGCTGACATTAAAGTGTAATAATCCGATGTATAGAACAGAGGATAATAGTGATATAGACGCATACAGTTCTTTGTGCAATACCATTGGCATTTGGCGACAGAATAAATCACGTAATAAACCACCAAACACACCAGTGACGATAGCGGCAACCACACAAATTAATGGATGTAACCCCATATCTAATGCGACTTGAGAGCCGATAATACTAAAAACAATAAGACCAATTGCATCTAATAATACAAAGAAACGATGGTTTTTTGCTACCCATGGGCCAATCCATGTGGTTAATACGCCTGCTATGCAAGTGATAACAAGAAAATGTGGATTCTTCACCCAACCAACTGGATAGTGACCCAGCAAGATGTCACGCACAGTACCGCCACCAATTGCTGTTGCACTGGCCACCAGCATAACACCAAACCAATCCATTTTTTTCTTACCAGCGGCTAATGCACCTGTCATTGCTTCAGCTGTAATCCCAATAATATAAAGAATTGTTAATAACATTTTCTAATACCATACCGTGTCGTGTTGGTGAAATAATAAGGCAGGGATTTTATGAGATTAAATCAATAATGACGAATGAAAAAAACTATTCTGATTCTTTTCGGATTAGTTTTATTTATGCCTCTTGTCGAGGTTTTGAGATCTTGGTTTGTGGGTTCTTATATTAAGGAATTTTTGATGTACGCCTCGACGAAGACTTTTAAACGTATTCTCAAGCTTATCAATACCTAATAAAACAAATAAAGCGAGTAGGGTAATGATGATTGATTGTTGAATGTAGCCTAAGGCTATCATCATACCTAATGCAGCAAGAACCCAAATAATAGCTGCAGAGGTGACACCATGAATTTTTCCATCAAGGGTCATCATTACACCAGCGCCAAGAAAACCAATACCAGTAATGATTTGTCCAAGAACTCGTGCATGGTCAAGGGAATTCACAGATAAAGACATGGCCATCGCTAAAAAGAAATAAGTACCTGAAATAATTAAAATAGAGGTTCTTATTCCTACTGGTTTCCCTCTGGTTTGTCTTTCAATACCAATTAATAAACCGTTAAAAGCACAAGCTGAAATAGCAGTCCAAGAAAAAGGGCCTAAATCAAGTAATTGAGCAAGTTGCAAAGTGATGTCGTTCACGGGTGGTGAAGCTCCAGTAGAAGGAAAGAGATAATTATTGAGAGTATCAGTACACACTTTTTACAGATAATGAATAATTTTGAAACAGAGGATAAAAATTATTTATCTAGATAGGTCTTTGTCTGTGCTTAAGGTAGAATGTTGCCCTCTTTATTATAGCTAAGCTTTTCGTATGTCTCATCAATACCAAGATTTAATTTCTATTTTTAATACTACTTTTTTAGAGTCTTTTAATACGAAACTCGTATTAGGTGGCGATGAACCTATTTACTTACCGGCAGATAGTGAATTTGATTATCATCGTATTATTTTTGCTCGCGGTTTTTATCAGTCAGGTATGCATGAAATAGCACATTGGTGTGTTGCAGGTCCTGAACGTAGATTATTAGAAGATTTTGGTTATTGGTATGAGCCAGATGGTCGAACAGAGCAAGTTCAATCTGAATTTGAGAAAGTAGAGATCCGTCCTCAAGCGTATGAGTGGATCCTATCATTAAGTGCTGGCCTAAAATTTAATGTCAGTTGTGATAACTTAAATGGTGATTTTGAGCCAGATCGTTTAGCATTCATGGCTAAAGTAAATAATGAAGTGATGGGTATTTTAGATAATGGATTACCTCCTCGTGTAGAAATGCTGTCAAATGCACTGCGTGAGTTTTATCAAATAGCCCCTCTAACTAAAGAACAGTTTATTGTCCAATAGGAAAAAGATGATCATTGAATTTGAAGAAAAAATGCTTGAACTGATTGATGCTCGTATTGAAACAGCATCGGATGATGAGTTATTTGCTGGTGGCTACTTAAGAGGCCACATTTCGTTATCTGTTGCGAAATGCGAAGAGCAAAGCATTGGTGATGTTGAAGTGTTGAAAGCTCGTATTAATGAGAGTCTTGAAGAAGCTAAATCGGAATTATCTCCTGCGGACCGCATTATTGTCGCTGATCTATGGGATGAGTTGCAAAACGCTTAAAATCATAAAGATTAAATGAAATGAAAAAAGGCAGGTCTATTGAGTCCTGCCTTTTTTATATCGTAATTTTTTAATTTGGTGTTAATTAGCGCTTAAAGCCTGATATCGCATCTAGTTTATCACGCAGCAAATATACTAGTGAGGTTTGAGCAGATTGCTCTCTGATCACGCCATTGGTGTTTCCCCAGACTGGCCCAGGCCAAGCACAATCAGTTGTAAAGCGAGCTATGTGGTGAATGTGTAACTGAGGAACTAGGTTTCCTAATGCACCAATGTTAATTTTATCTGGTGTAAAGTTATCTTCTAGTAGTTGAGCTACCGCGCTTGATTCCTGAATAAACTGGATCTGTTGTGCTTCTGTCATATGGTGGATTTCTTTCAAATCAGTAATTCTTGGTACTAAAATCAACCAAGGCCCAATGTCTTCCTTAATCATTAACACTTTGCATAGAGGAAGGTTACCTAAAATGATGCAGTCTTGTTGTAAACGAGGGTGTAATTGAAAAGCCATTCGTATTTCCTTGGTTTCTATCAGCAATGCTTTGTTATATCATAATCAGCTGATAATGAAGAATAAGTGAATCTATTCATGAGTGAAAAAGTCGATAAAAACGTTTATAACCCAACTTTTCAATGGGCGTTTCTGCATCCTAGATTTTGGCCTACGTGGTTAGGAATTGGTTTTGCTATTATTTTGGCTTTTATTCCATTTCGATTGCGCGATAAATTAGCGGCAAAGATCGTAAAATTAGTATTAAAAAAACCAAGTGGAGGCATTAAACGCGCTAAGTTAAATATCGCCACGTGTTTCCCTGAGAAATCAGAACAAGAACAACTAAAATTATTAGAAGATACTTATATTACGGGGGCTCAAGTCATGCTTGGCTTCTCAGAATTATTAGTTCGTAGTCGTAAGCATAATGAAAATCGAGGTATTTTTGTTGGAGCTGAAAATTTATTCCCATTGTTAGAGCAAAAAGAGAATATTATTATTTTAGCGCCTCATGCGTGGGCAATTGATTTTCCTGCTATTTTATTAGCATCACGTGGTTATCATGTAACAACGATGATGAAACCACAAAAGAACCCAATTACAGATTGGCTAATGCATGTTCAGCGTATGCAGTATGGCGGTAAAATTTACGCGCGTAGTGCAGGTATTAAACCGTTAATTAAAGCGATCAAAGAAGGGTATTTAGCTTACTATTTGCCAGATGAAGATCATGGTCCACAAAATAGTGTTTTTGTGCCATTTTTTGCTACGCAGAAAGCAACCTTAAAAGGCTTTGGTAAGCTTGCTCGTTTATCTAAAGCAAAAGTAGTTCCAATGTTGCCATCATATAATGCAGAGACTGGGCAATTTGAAATTATAACCTTGCCTGCCATTGCTGATTTTCCATCTGGCGATGAAGAAACTGATGCGAGAGCTATGAATATTGCGATTGAGCAGCTAGTAACAGAGCGCCCAGAGCAATATATGTGGGTACTCAATTTATTGCGTTCTCGTCCTGATGGTAGCCGTCTTTACTAGAAAAGTATTTTAGTTTTCTTAAGCCCATTTAATTGAATAAATTAAGTGGGCTTTTTTTGTTGCTATTTATTTCTTTGATTTATATCAAAGGTCGATCTTGGTCATTTAATCAATCTAAGTTTTTACAAATGGTTAGGGTCTATTCAATTACAGAGCGTATAATTATTTCTGAACTCCATTCCGTTAATGCTGATAATGCTCTTTAGTGCTAAGTTGATTTGATAAATGCCAAAATCACCAAATTTTCGCTTCTTTCAAGGTGGGATGTTAAAGCATCGTACTACTCCTAAGTTTTTAACAACACAAACTGATTACTATGCACTGCTTTTTCTATCGGCGTTAGTTGGTGGTATTGCAGGCTCTGTTGTGGCTTTATTTGAAGCTTCAATTCGTTTGATTTCCGAACAACGCTTACATTTCATTCATAACTTCCCTTATTCTGAATATTTAGCTCCTGTTGCCGCAGTACTTGCGGGTGCTGCAATGGCTGCTTTAGGTTTTTGGCTTACCTTCCGATTTGCTCCAGAAACGGCAGGCAGTGGCATCCCTCATATTGAAGGTGCATTAGATGGAACTCAGGAAATTCGTTGGGCGAGAGTACTACCCGTTAAATTTATTGCAGGTACATTGACTATTGGTTCGGGAATGGTACTTGGTCGTGAAGGTCCATCTATTCAAATTGGTGGTGCTGTTGGACGAATGATTGCAAGCAAAGGAAAGCGGTTTAGCCATTCTTCCCATATTTTAACAGCAGCAGGCGCAGCAGCAGGTTTAGCTGCCGCATTCAATGCACCCTTAGCGGGGATTTTGTTTGTTGTTGAAGAGATGCGTCCTCAATTTCGATATAATATTACGTCGATTAAATGTGTGACATTAGCTACTGCGGTCGCAACCATTGTTATGCGCTCTTTACATGGACAAGAAGCCTTTTTAACTATACCAAGCTTTGATGTCCCTCCATTGCGTTCCCTGATTCTATTTGCCATTTTAGGTATTATATTTGGCATTATTGGTGTTAATTTTAATAAATGGATACTAAAAGGCACAAGTAAAGTAAAGAAATTTCATCAGAATAAATTGTCTCGTATTGTATTAATGGGGGCAGCGTTTGGTGGCACGTTTGCTTTGTTGCATTTAGTTATTCCAGAATTATCTGGCAGCGGTATGGAAATCATCACTGAGATGTTTTATAGCCCAATGGCTTGGATGCTTATGGTTGGTTTCTTTGTTTTGCGAGTTATCGTGACGGTTGCTTGTTTCTCATCGGGTGCGCCGGGGGGGATTTTTGCCCCAATGCTGGCATTAGGTACCTTACTTGGTTTGTCTTATGGTGTGGTAATGGCAACGTGGTTTCCTGGCTGGATATCAAATCCTGGGGTCTATGCAATTGCAGGCATGGGAGCATTATTTGCTGCGACAGTACGAGCACCTGTGACGGGAGTAATTCTGGTTGTAGAGATGACCAATAATTATCAGTTAATATTGCCTTTACTTGTGACAACATTAGGAGCAACTTTTATTGCTCAGGCATTAGGTGGGCAACCTCTATATTCTGCATTATTAAAGCAATCTTTACTCAAAGACAAAGAGTTGAGGGCTGACCACCAACCTCCTTTAAAAGATATAGCTTAAGATTAATTGACTTGATAAAAGATCGATAGCTATACCATCTGAAATCACTCTCCCTATAGTATAACTTGCTGCTATATTTAATGAATATGGCAGTGAGTATCCAATTTCCACTCCATAAGATAGACCAACTTCTTTTATTGATTTTTCACCAGAAATAGTTGTTTGTAAGGTTGTTCCGTTTACACTTGTTTGCGATAAACTATCAACCATTAAATCTAAAGAATATTGATGAACCCCAAGAATACTTGCCAAATAGAAATCAGAGTCAAAAAGATAAGACTGATATTTTAGGTTCATACCTACAGAGCTAGCATCTATTTCTACATTATCATAACCAATACCATCGGTTAAATGATGTTCATAACTTCCTATCTGACTATACTCTAACTCAATAACAAGATTGTAATTTGGTGCTAATACAAATGGATAACCGATCTTTACAAATACGCCATCGTCTAAATCAATTTCAGCCCCATTTAATGTTAATGATGATTTTTCTAATCCAGATGACAGGTAAATATTATCTAGTTTAGCGAAACTATGACTAGAAATAAGGAGCAACGTACAAATAAGTAAACACTTCATAAGATTCATCCATATTGATTAATATGTAAGTATCAGACCAGACAATACCTCTCCTCGTTGTTCTCTCGGAGTTTGATAAAATAGTGCTTTATCGGTGTATTGTGATCTACATCAAGTTTTACGCTGCGTTTTTATATTGTAGGCAGGAATCGATGAAAAATGAGAGCGAGATGGAAGGTGGTGAGGGTTTATTTACAAAAATACCAAATAACTTATTATTAATTAAATAGTTATCTGGTATCTTATTTTTGAGAATTGTTATTTACTTTTTGTAAACCCTAATCATAAAGTCTGCTTTGCAGTTAAAAGAGGCTCTATTTTTAAGTTCAGCTTTGAACTCTGTAGTTGCTTTCCATGCAAAAGGTGTCATGTCTAATAAATGGAGTGCTTCTTGACCATTTAAATGCATATCGTAAGTTAATTTCTTTTCTTCAATAAGTTCAAAACCAATGAGTTCTTCTGCTGTCTCATCATGTAAGCGAACATCACCATACACACCTTCACGTAATTCGTATAAATGATGGCTTGCCGGTGTTACTGTAAATAAGTATCCACATCCTTTAATTGTGCGGTGGAGCTCTTCTGCTTTACATGGTGCATAGATTCGAACAATGCCATCTAAGCTTTGATCTGAAAATGGTAAACGATGGCTAGAAGCGACGCTAAATTGGCAATTAAGATAGCGTTTCGCTGCATATTTAATGGCAACCTTTGAGATATCAAGCCCAAAGACGGTTGCGCTTTTACCACTTAATTGTTCGGCAATTTTTGAGGTGTAATAACCTTCGCCACAACCAATATCTAATAGATTTGCAGAGCTATCGGTTACGTAATGCTGACATAGGTCTGCAACTTGTTGTTGCATTGGTTGGTAATGTCCCGCCTCAAGAAATGCACGTCTTGCTTGCATCATTTCTTTATTATCACCTGGATTTTTAGAACGTTTATGATGAGCAGGCATCAGGTTTACATAACCTTCTTTCGCATTATCAAACTGATGGTTGTTTTCACAACGATATTGGTTGCTAATAAGGTGCAACTCGCATTGGCATAAAGGGCATTGATAAGACATAACCAGACCTGAAATTAGATTAGGGCAGCAGTGTACTTCTTCATTTCTAGAATAAAAAGACCCATCAATAAAAAATCTACTCGTCTATTTATTTTTCTTCTCAAAATTAATAATGTGACCCACTTCAAATACGAACCCTAATAGAAGCTAACAAGATCTTTTTTGTTATCAATTTGTAGTGATCAATATCACTTGAATTGTTAATTATAGACTCGAAAAATGTGATCTGAAGTATTTCTATATGTGAAAATATAAATTTAAAATTTGATGGGGTTGGTTTAAATTTTTGATTTTTAAATATTTATACTTTTTTATAAAGGCTGTTTTTGAACTTGGTCAAACTATGAATGAGCTTTATTTTTTAGAGCGAATTAATAGGGCATGATTTGTCTCAACGGATTCAGATAAACATGTATGGATTACAAGTATTCTTGAGTTTGGCGTCTAAACAGTAGAACAGCTAAACCAAAATAAGTTCAAAAATATAGGACGTATAACATGAAAAAGACACTTTTAGCACTAGCAGTACCAGCACTTTTAATGGCGGGTTCAGCATCAGCAGCAACGGTACATACCGCTGAAGATGGTTCGACAATTGATGTGTATAGCCGTTTAGGTTTTAACATTACAGACCGAGCTGGTATGGGTGAAGATGGCGACGCAGTAGGCAACTTTGATGCACGTATTGGTCTTGGTGGCTCTCAAGTTGTTAATGATAAAGTTTCTGTTATTGGTTGGGCTGAGTATTCTGTTGGTGCTGCAGAGCAACGTGGTACAGATAACAGCTTTACACCACGTTACGTATGGGCAGGTATTGATGGCTCTGAATACGGTAAGGTGACCTTTGGTCGTGTTGCTTCAGGCATTATTATGCTTTCTGATTTGGGCGATGTATTCGCAGCATCTGACGTAATTTTAGGTCGTCAGTTAGAGCTCGTTGATAATTCTGCAGCTCAAACTTTCCGTCAAGATGGCACTATCCAATATCAAAACAGTCTTGGTGCGTTTGATATGTCGGTTGCGTATATCTTAGGTAACTCTGAGTCAAATCAAGATGGTTCTTACAACGCTGTAGGTCGTTATACGTTTGATTTAGGTGATGCAGGTACACTAGCTCCTGTTGTTGCTTATCAAGCAAACAGTACGGGTGATACAGGTGCTAATGCAAACCGTGATTACACTTTCTGGGGTGCAGGTCTTCAATATAAGTTAAATGAATTAACGCTTGGTGCTATGTATAACCAAGATGAAATTGAAGGACAAGGCATTTCTGGTACTTCTAAAGATAAGAGCTATGAATTAACTGCTGTATATAACATTAATGATGATTGGACTGCTCGTGCTGGTTACCGCGCATTAGAAAATACCGGTGGTGATGAAACTGAATATAAAGATACAACATTAGAGGTTCAATACCACTTAACGGCTCGCTCTTCTATCTACACAAGTTACGTAATGCGTAATGGTGAAAATGGAACAGGAATGGGAGCACCTGCAGTTATGACTTGGAATAACGCAGAAGAAGATTACTACCACTTAGGTCTTCGTTATGAATTCTAATCTGACCAATAATGTTGATATTACTGTTAATCTATAAGGGTGGATTCTTAGTTAACTATCAATCAGGTTAGAAAACCAAAATCCTCACTGATCCGTCAGTGAGGATTTTTTCTATTTAATAATAATAATGAACAAGCATTAAATTGTAGGTATAAAAAATCCCCGCGAGTGCGAGGATTTTAAATAGATTATTTATGATTGCTCTTATTTATATAGAAATTAAGCGTTGAAGATTTGCGCCATTTCAGTTGAGCATAGGTGGTATTGACGCGGGCAATTGCGCCATGTTGTTAGCATGCGACGGTATTTGTCTATCATTGGCATTTGACTGTTGAAGTGGTGATCTGCTTTATCAAATTGAGGGTACAAACCTTCAGAATTTGTTAAGAAGCGAACATAATTCACTTGCTGTGCTTCTGTTGCAATATCAAAGCCTAAGAACTGAAGACGACGCGCATCAACTTTTGCTTGGCATTCAGGCACTAGCATATTGTAAGACTCTTGCATTGCGTGGTACATCTCCATGAAGTCGATGATTTCACGGCATTCTGTTTCTGTTATACAACCAAAGTCTTTATCTAATTCACGAATTTGCAGTTCATAACCACGTTCAACAATCAGTTGTTGGCGTTTATACTTTTCTGCATTTGCAGGATCCATTTGTGACATTAAGTAGTACTGATTTGAAAGAATCAAGCGTTGAGCATTAGTCATATCCATCAGGATAACCTCAAAAATTATAAGTAAATTTGTATAAAAAGTTGAAGCTAGATTAACAGTAAATGTAGCACATAGAATATGATCTATATTAAGTTATGTGATCTTAGCTCAGTCCTGTGATGTTTCCATTTGCATCAATATCTAAATTCATAAATGCAGGCTTCTCTGGTAAGCCGGGCATGGTCATTACGTTACCACATAGTGCATAAATAAAGCCTGCACCTGCACATAATTTTAATTCTCGAATAGGTACAATAAAATCGCTTGGTGCGCCTTTGATATTCCCATCAGTAGAAATTGAGGCTGGCGTTTTTGCCATACAGACAGACAATGATTGGTAGCCTAGTTTTTCAAACTGCTCCAATTGTTGTTGTGCCTTTTCAGATAATTCAATGCGTTCTGCACCATAACCTTGAATGGCAACCGCGGTTAATTTATCAAATAAACTCATTTCTGGCGTATATAAAGGGGTAAATGTTGTGTTCTTTTCACAAGCTAAGACGACTTTTTTAGCTAAATCTAGTGCACCCTCACCACCTTTAACAAAGGCTTCACTGATCGCAACATCAACATTCATATGGTTTGATAATGTTGAAACCCAATCTTTTAAGAAATTTAATTCTTCTTGGGTGTCTTCTGGGAATCGATTAATAGCAACAACAACCGGTAAACCGTATTTAGCACAATTAGCAATGTGCCATTGTAAGTTAGTTAATCCAGCATTTAATGCGTCTTGGTTTGGTATGAATAGAGCCTTTGGTAAAGCTTGTCCTGGAGATAGTGGGAATAAACCAGAATTTGCTTTAATACCGCGTAACGTTGCAACAAGTACGGCACAATCAGGCGCTTTTCCTGATAAAGGTGCTTTAATATTACAGGCTTTCTCTAAGCCCATATCTGAGCCAAAACCACCTTCAGTCACTGTATAATCTGTTAATTTCAATGCGATGTTATCGGCAATAATCGACGAGTTACCGTGAGCGATGTTAGCAAAAGGGCCTGAGTGAACAAAGGTAGGTACGCCTTCCAACGTCTGCATCAGAGTCGGATTAATTGCAAATTTCATTGTGACCGTCATTGCACCAGCAACTTGGAGGTCTTCAGTTGTTACGGGTTCACCATCAAGATTATAAGCCACAACAATACGGCCAATACGTTGGCGTAAATCTTGAAGATCGGTCGCTAAGGCTAGGATTGCCATTAGTTCAGAAGCGGCAGTAATATCGAAACCATCTTCACGTTGATAGCCGTTGATTGTTTTGCCTTCTTCATTTTTACCAATGGTGACCATACGCAGTGCACGATCGTTATGATCCATTACTCGTTTCCAGACCACTTGAGATGGGTTAATTCGTAAAGCGGGTAAATCATTCTTTTGAGCGAATTCTTCATAACCTAAGCGTTGTTCGTGATAGATACGAGCATCAATAGCAGCAGAGGCTAGGTTGTGTGCAGCAGTAATCGCGTGAATGTCGCCAGTTAAGTGAAGGTTTAATTCTTCCATTGGTGCTACTTGACTGTAACCACCACCAGCTGCCCCGCCTTTTACCCCAAAAACAGGTCCCATTGACGGTTGACGAATGCATGCACTGACTGATTCTCCTAACTTAGCAAGACCTTGTGCTAAACCAATAGTTGTGACTGTTTTTCCTTCACCAAGAGGAGTTGGGGTAATCGCACTAACAAGGATTAATTTACCATTTGGTTTGTTTTCAAGGTGTTTTAAAGCATCGATATTGACCTTTGCCTTATAACGACCTTGTGGGGTAATGTCATTATCATGCAGCCCTAAGTTTGACGCAATCGTTTTCATTCTTGTAAGTGTCGCAGTTTGGCAGATTTCAATATCGCTTTTCATAATAACGGGAACCTTTAGGAAAGAGTTAAAACATCAGAAAAGAAGCGCCTGTTTTATACCACATAAATGGGGTGATACAGAATCAATTCCCTGAAAATAGTTTTTATTTGATAAAAATAGTTATCACCTGTGATCAAAGAGTATGAACAAGGTTTAAGAATAGGTTAATGGCTTGTGATAATATCTATTGGGTGATTAAGTCAGAATAAATGAGGGATGAATGTCGTGGCGTGATTTGAGTTTTCGGCGTCGGTTATTATCAGTTATGACCATTTCTGGGATCGGGAAGTTATTATTATTATCCATCTGTGCTTTTTTGTATGTTAAACATTGGGAATCGCAAGACAGTGGGGATAAAGCGCTTGGTATTGCTCGGTTTCTTGCTCAATCTCCAATCGTGATAGAAGCAGTTATACAAAATTCACCTCCGTTAATTGAAGATAAGATTGAACGATTACGTGCCTCGATTGGTGCTGCTTTTATTGTGGTAGGGAACAAAGATGGCGTACGTATCGCTCATCCAATAAAAGAACGCATTGGCAAGGCGATGCAGGGAGGAGACAACCAGCAAGCATTGTTATTGGGTGAATCTTATATCTCATACGCCAAAGGGTCACTCGGGCACTCTGTTCGTGGTAAAACTCCAATAATAAGCAAGGAAGGGGAGATCATTGGGGTGGTTTCTGTTGGTTATTTATTAACGGCTATTGATAACAAAGTCTCACATTTCTTAGTGTTTTTTCTTGGAATGGCGGTGTTAGTTATTTTTGCCAATGCCATTATCGCTAATTTTATTGCAAGACGTTTTCAACAATCTATTTTTGGTTTTGAGCCTGAAGCATTTGGTCGCTTATATAAAGAACAACAAGTTACACTTTCGACTTTACGTGAGGGGGTACTTAGTATCGATGCTAATGGTAAATTAAAATCTATCAATAAAAGTGCTTGTGACATATTGAATATAGATCCTAAAGGGGCTTTAAATCGTCCGTTTATTGAAATACTTCCTGATAGTGATTTAACGAAGCTATTAGTAACTAAACAGTCTGAGCACGACATTGAATTGTTACTCAATGGTCAAGCAGTGATTGCTAACCGTGAACTTATAAAAATTGATGGTCAAGTAGTGGGAGCGGTATCCAGTTTTAGACGAAAAGATGAGATCAGCGAATTGATGCTGCAATTGTCACAAGTGAAGCAGTATGCCGATTTATTACGCTCTCAAACTCATGAACATCGGAATAAACTCAATACAATTAGTGGTCTTATTCAGTTAGGTAAAATAGAAGAAGTACAACAGATTATTGGTCAGGAAAGTTTACGTTACCAAAAACTAATCGAATTTTTAAGAGAGAGTATTTCTGAGCCTATGATAGCGGGTGTGTTGCTTGGGAAAAGTGAACGAGCCAGAGAGTTAGGATTAGTACTGGAGATAGAAGAAGGAACACAACTCTCTCATTTACCAAGCCATATTCGTGCTGAAGATATGGTGACCATTATAGGTAACTTAATTGATAATGCGTTTGATGCGACATTGAATCATTTTGATACCGAAATTCAAGCGATAACCGTGAGTGTGACTGATTTTGGACAAGACATTATAATAGAAGTTGAAGATAAAGGGTGCGGCCTACCACAGGCGTTTAGCTTGAAAGAATTAACTAAACGTGGTGTTTCAACAAAATCAGATAAAGGACGTGGGGTTGGTTTGTATCTTATTCAACAGTTAGTGGATCAGTATCGAGGTGCATTTACCGTTAGAAGTGAACAAGGTAAAGGTACATTGATGGCCGTTTACTTACCAAAAGAGTTGCACTAACACCTATCTAAATAGGAATAAAGCGGCCTAAAAAACAAACAAAAGGATATTGTGTGAGCAGTAAAATCAGTATTGTGATTGTAGAAGATGACATTGGAATTGCAGAAATCCACCGTCGTAATCTGGATAAAATAGATTATGTTGAAGTAATAGGAATTGCAGCCAGTAAGGAAGAAGCGACGACGTTATTGGATGTGTTGAACCCAGACTTAGTGCTATTGGATATTTATCTTCCTGACGGTAATGGACTTGATATCTTACGGGAGTTACGCCAAAAAGAGTTATCGCCTGATGTCATATTAATTACAGCCGACAGAGATGTGAATACGCTGCAAGAAGCGATGCGTGGTGGTGTGATAGATTATTTATTGAAGCCAGTGATCTTTAGTCGATTAGAAGAATCAATAAATAAGTATTTAAGTCAAAAACAACAATTCATAAATCGAGTTGATATTGATCAATCCATGGCTGATGCGATGTTGAATTCCACTAGCTCAGCAACCATATCAAGGTTACCAAAAGGTATTGATGGTGTAACGTTAGAAAAAGTTCGCCAATTGTTTACGAATAAAAATCAATTAACGGCGGATCAAGCTGGTGAATTAATTGGCGCAAGTCGAACCACTGCTCGTCGTTATTTAGAATATTTGATTAGCTCTGGAGAATTGAGTGCTGACTTGTCTTATGGCAGTGTCGGGCGACCAGAGCGTACCTATTTTAAAACATAATATTGTTAAAAGTAGGATTGTTTATAAAGGTAATGCACCATGACACCAGCAACAAAATTATTAAAGAAAGTAAAAATAGAGCATCAGGTGCTTGAGTACCATCATGATCCTAAAGCTCAAGCGTATGGGTTAGAAGCTGCAGAGAAATTGGGTTTACCTCACGAAGAGGTGTTTAAAACCTTAGTTGTTCAGATCGATGAAAAAGAACTCGTCGTTGGTATTATTCCTGTAGCGGATCATTTAAGTATGAAATTAATAGCTAAAGCTGCCGGTGGAAAAAAAGCGAAAATGGCGGATCCTATCCTCGTACAAAAAACGACAGGGTACGTGATGGGTGGAGTAAGCCCAATTGGACAAAAGAAACGCTTAAAAACGGTGATTGATATCAGTGCTGAATTACATAAAACCATGTATGTCAGTGGTGGTAAAAGAGGTTTAGATATAGGGCTTGCACCAAAAGATTTACGACAAGTCTTAAACGCACAATTTATGGATATTAAAGCAGAATAATATTAGGGCGTATTGATATTATTTGGCAGGGAGAATGACTGTGAGTAAAAAAACAGTATCACTAGTTTTAGGCAGTGGTGGAGCAAGAGGGCTTGCTCATATTGGTGTTATTCGTTGGTTAGAAGAGCATAATTTTGAGATTGTCTCTGTATCTGGCTGTTCTATTGGTACTGTTATTGGTGGCGTATATGCTGCCGGAAAACTCGATGAATTTGAAGCTTGGATGCGAACGGTAACGAAATTAGATATTGTCTCTTTAATGGATTTTAACTGGGGTAAAGGTGGATTAATTAAAGGCGAGAAAGTCATGAATCGTCTGGGGCACATTCTAGGTGATTTGAACATTGAAGAGCTTGCTATTCCTTATACAGCTGTTGCCGCAGATATCAGTAATGAGAAAGAAGTTTGGTTACAAAAGGGCCCATTATTACAAGCGATCCGAGCATCCATCTCGTTACCTTTGTATTTAATGCCTATTGAATTTAATGGAAAAACATTAATTGATGGTGGGGTATTAAATCCCGTGCCTATTGCTCCCACCTTTGGGGATCATTCAGATATTACCTTAGCGGTAAACCTTGCTGGTGAACTCACTCATAAACTCGATGATTTTAAAGAAGTTCAAGTTGATATTTCAGATAATGAATCTGAAGAGGAAACACCTTTCCATCGAAAAATCAGTGATTATTTTGGTTCTCTAACCGCAAAAACCTCGAGAATTGATTTAGGTATGTACGATATTGCAAATCAAGCATTTGATGCGATGCAAAGTACCATTGCGAGACAAAAGCTTGCGGCATATCCGCCTGATGTTACTGTTGAAATAGCAAGAGACGCGTGTGGGACATTTGAATTTGAACGCACCGCAGAGATGATTGATTTAGGATATGAAAGAGCAGAACACGCTTTAAAACATCTGCTATAAATCCTCTCTACCAACAGATAGATACAAAAACGCCCATGCTTAATCGTAAGTATGGGCGTTTTTAATTTTGTGGTCTAATACTAATCGTAGTAAATAATTAGTCATCCTAGCTGGTTAAAACACTCGATAACAGCGTTGAATTTTTTGATTGTAGAATAACTACTTATTAAAAAATTGCGCCTTGTTCTCAAGCATTTTTCCTGCGCTATTTCTGACCACTTACTTACTGTGATTGGTATAACTAAAACCGTGATTAAAATTTTGGAGCAGGTTTTCTGGTAGGCTTAAAGTTCAAAATAGAAATTGGCACTTCCTTACGTGGAGCAAAGCCTTCGATTTCTTTACGAACAATTAAATGCCCAAGACGTTTTTCAATCATACATAGGTTTTTGAAATCGTCTTTAGAAACAAATGAGATAGCCTCACCTTTAGCTCCAGCACGGCCAGTACGACCAATACGGTGAACGTAATCATCAGCAGGGAAAGGTAAATCATAGTTAACAACACGAGTTAGTTCGTCAATATCAATACCACGAGCAGCAATACCAGTAGCCACTAAATATTGTAATTTGCCTTCTTTAAAGTCATTTAATACTTTTGCTCGTGCGTCTTGGCTACGACCACTATGGAAAGCTTCTGCTTTGATACCACGTTTTTCTAATTGGCTTACCAGTTTCGCTGCACCGTGCTTTGTCTCAATAAAGATCAGAGCTTGGTCCCACTGATTTTCTGTAATTAAGTGGCTAAGTAACGCTGATTTTCTGTCTTTATCAACCGTGGTTAACCATTGATCAATTTGTGGTGCTGATGTCGTTTTTGGCGAAATAGTTATTTCAATCGGATTATTTACCGCTGTTTTCGCTAAAAAACGAACTTGATCTGACAAGGTTGCTGAGAACAGCATGTTTTGACGATCTAAAGGTAAGCGTTCGATGATTTTATTAATATCTTCAATAAAACCCATGTCTAACATACGGTCGGCTTCATCAAGAACTAAAATTTCAATTTCATCAAAGTGGATAGCACGTTGAGTGTACATATCAAGTAGACGACCAGGTGTTGCAACAAGTACATCAACCCCTTCAATTAGGCGTTCTTTTTGGTTTTTATAATCAACACCGCCGTACATAGCCAGTGATGAAATATCAATGTGTTTACTGTACTGCTGTACATTTTCTTCAACTTGAATCGCTAGCTCACGCGTTGGCGTTAAAATTAATGCGCGAACACGTTTAGCACGAACTTTGGTTGGGTCTTCGCTGAGAATTTCTAAAATTGGTAATACAAAACTGGCTGTTTTACCAGTACCAGTTTGGGCTGCAGCGATCAGGTTCTTTCCTGTTAATGCAACAGGGATAGCCTTTTCTTGAATTGGCGTAGGGGCTTTATAGCCTAGTTCGTTAATGGCTTTTAAAATTGGATCGCTTAATCCAAGGTTAGAAAATGGCATGTGAAATCTCAGGTATGTAAAAAATCAAAACGGTTTAAAGCAAAAGCAGTAAACAGAGAGCATATAAGGCGGGATTGTAGCATGAAAAAAGAAATGGCAGCAGAGTAATAAACACCAATACCATTACTGATAGTGATGCTTATTAAGAGGGTTAAGGTAGGGCTATGATTTTACTGCGAGCTTAGGGCGAATAACCTTATTTATAAACGTAAGTACCATAGGCAAAAGTAATACAATTGCTGCGATAGAGGTAAAGCTAAAAGTAATAGGTCGCTCCCACAAGAAACTCAGTTCACCATCACTGATCATTAATGCTCGACGTAAATTCTCTTCCATCATGCCGCCCAATATAAATCCGAGCAGTAAGGGGGCGAGTGGGAAATTGGCAAGCCGCAGAGCTATCGCTACCATGGCAATAAAGATCATGATAAACACATCAACGGTATTAAAGGAGACTAAATAAACTCCCGTAATTGAGAAGAACAATACCATAGGCAATAATACGGTTCTTGGTACAGCCAGTAGCTTCGAGATGTAAGGAATAAGCGGTAAGTTAAGGATAACTAAAACGATATTACCAAAGTACATTGAGATAATAACCGACCAGAAAATATCAGGGTGATCAACAAACAATCGTGGGCCTGGTTGAATACCATAAGCGATTAAGGCACCAAGCATGATTGCGGTTGTCCCCGAACCTGGAATACCTAAAGTCAATAATGGAACAAATGAGCCACTCGATGCTGCATTGTTTGCTGATTCTGGAGCCACTAACCCACGAATACTGCCTTTACCAAACTCTTCTCTTTTTTCTTTAGGGGCAAGATTTCGCTCCATACCGTAACTTAAAAAAGCAGCAATGGTTGCGCCAGCACCCGGCAATACACCGGTAAAGAAACCAAGAATAGAAGAACGAACAGCAACAGGCGCGACTTCTTTGAACTCTTCTTTGGTGATTTTCATGCTACCAAGATCAGACATTTTATTTTGTTCATCATCTCGGGTATCTTGCTCTGGTTTTAATATCCCCATTAAGGTTTCCCCTAATGCGAAGGTTGCCATAGCAAGTAATAGGAAGCTAAATCCATCCATTAAATCGGTTAAGCCAAAGGTAAAGCGTTCAACACCAATCCCTTTATCAATCCCGACGGTTGAAAGCATTAAACCAAGGATTGTCATTATCCATGCTTTTATTACTTGTCCTTTACCTGCGAATGCCGCAACCGCAGATAAACCGACTAGCATCAGTGCAAAGTAATCTGATGATTGAAAGCTCAAAGACACTTTGGCAAGCGCAGGAGCGGCAATTAAAAGCATGATTGCAGAGAGAGTACCGCCAGTGAAAGAAGAGTAAGCTGCAAGAGCTAGGGCTTTACCTGCTTGGCCTTTTTGTGCCATTGGGTAACCATCAAATGCGGTTACTACGGTTGATGAGCAACCGGGAGCATTGATGAGAATGGATGAGGTTGACCCACCAAAAACAGCACCGTAATAAACACCCGCCATTAAGATCATCCCTGATGCAGGGTCTAATCCATAGCTAATTGGGATCATAAGAGCAATGGCTGAAATCGGGCCAAGACCCGGCAACATACCGATAAAAGTACCGACGAAACATCCAACCATAACCATCATCAAATTGGTTGGCATTATTGCGGTGGATAAGCCTGCTAAAATTCCATCTAACATAATTAAGTCCTAGGGGTTACCAAGCAAGAAAAAGATAACCAGGTTCGAGATAGATATCTAAACCTTTGGTAAGAAGTAGCCAAAATCCGGTCACAAAAGGAAATGAAGCACCGAATAACACCGGTTTTCTACGCTCTCCCAATAGATAGAATCCCGCTAACAGAAATAAGCTTGTAGCTAATACAAAACCAAGCCAAGTTAGGCCAATTCCATACAGCACCATTAATACTAAAAAGCCAATAAGTAACTTCCAGTTAAAGCCTAAGGTTGCACCACTTTTTTCATCGGGTTGCGCTGATACAATCAATAATAAAGACAGAAATATACCAGCAAAGGTCAACATGTAAGGTAAGGTTCTAGCAGTGAAGGGTTCGTATTCATCACCAGGAAATAAAGGAATTAAACTGGTTTGATAGCCATAACATAAGCAGACCAGTAAAAAAATGATAGCGCCAACACGATCTCGGCATAATAGAGACGAGCTAGAGTACGACATGAGTTCTCTCCATGAATTCATTAAGTAAAGAAAAGGCTGCCTTGGAATAAAGTGCAAGGAATGTATCTGGTATAACAAGGAGAATTAATGAGCCATATCCGGTGGAGTCATTAAATATCCAAGGCAGCTAAAATGGTGGTGTTATTTTAAGAAACCCAGTTCACGCATTAGTGTGCCCATGAGTAACTCTTGTTCTTCAAGAAAGGCATAGAAATCTTTATCTGCTTTATAATTATCAATCCAACCGTTGCGATCTCGTACTACTGCCCATTGTTCAGTCTCGTACATTTTGTCGAACGCTTTGGTGTATTCATCAATTTTAGCTTGAGGTGTACCGGGAGCTGCAAAGAAACCACGCCAGTTAGCAAATACAGTATTGTTACCATATTCCGTTAGTGTTGGAATCTCAGGGGCACTTTCTAAACGTTTAGGCGCAGTAATAGCAAGGATACGAACTTGACCGCTTTTCGACATTTCTAGTACTTCACCAAGACCCGTTGACAGTAACGGTGTTTCACCCGAAAGAAGGGCAGCCATTGCTTTGCCGCCAGCATCATAAGCGATGTAACGTACTTTTCTTGCATCAAAGCCTTCCCCTTTAAATGCTGCGGCCACAACAAGGTGATCCATACTGCCTCGAGCTGAACCTCCCGCAATTTTTACTGAGCGAGGATCTTTTTCAAAATCAGCAACTACTTGCTCCCAACTTGTGTATTTAGAATCTTTATTTACTACAATAGCACCGTAATCAGCAATGGTGGCTGCTACCGGTGTTAGGTCTCTGAATGACTGGGGGAAAATGCCACTTAGCGATCGGATCACGATAGGCGTTGAGTTTACCATTAGCGTATCTGGTTGACGCTCTGCGGTTTCGATAAGGTGAGCAATGGCTTTACCGCCTCCGCCACCAGAAAGATTTTGGTAAGAGGCTTGTTCAATAATGTCTGATTTTAGAAGGACATCACCTGTCCCACGAGCAGTCATATCCCAGCCTCCGCCAGCGCCACCCGGAATAATAAAGTGAATTTTTTCGAGCTCAGCGGCGAACGCTGATCCTGACATGGCAAAAGTCGCTGCAATCATTGATGCTGTGATCTGTTTTTTAAATGAAGTAAACATGAATAACATTTCCTTATGTGTCCAAGTTTCTTTGTAGTTATGATGTGAAACTTGAGAGTAGGGATTACAGCTTCTATGAGCTGTTATCGTTCAGAGATATACTGCTTTTTCTTTGTTGTTGCGTAAATGTTATTTATTTGTGGGGTGTTTGACTAGGTAGGGGACATAATGGGTATTTAGAATATAAAGTGAATTCTGTTCATAAAGTTCATGGGGTATTTATAAATCAAAAAAAGCCATGCGATAAAGAAATGCATGGCTTGAAATTACTCGATGTTGCTTTAGGTCACTTTTAGATTATTGAGTTTTAAATTCACTCAGTTTCTGAGTTAATGAGTGACTCTCTTGAGTAAGTGCTTCTGTGTCTTTTAATGAAGTATGCATATCTGCAAGAACATCGTTAGCGGCTTCATTTATGCTGGTTACATTACGATTAATTTCTTCTGAAACCGAGCTTTGTTCTTCCGCAGCAGAAGCGATTTGATTATTCATATCATTAGCAACCAAAATAGCAGAGCTAATCTCTTTCAGATTGTCTTGTGCAATCACCGTTTCTTCTTTGGTTGATAATGCCTGCTTCTGACTATTATCCATTACCGTTACAATGCTTTGAGTATTTTGTTGCAGTATCACGAGCATATTATTGATTTCTTGGGTTGAGCTTTGTGTACGGCTTGCTAGGTTACGCACCTCATCGGCAACAACCGCAAACCCACGTCCTTGCTCACCAGCACGAGCCGCTTCAATCGCTGCGTTTAATGCTAATAAATTTGTTTGTTCTGCAATGCCCCCAATTTCAGTCAGAATTTTTTGAATGTCATTACTTGATGCTGCTAGGTTTACTACTTGCTCTTGAGCTTCATTAATGAATTGCGCTAATTCTTCAACAGAAGCCGCAGCATTGTTCATTATTTTCTGGCCTTCTTCGCTGCTTACTTGAATTTGGCTTGCTGCTGTTGCCGCTTGCAATGCTGAAGAGGCAACTTCTTGGGCTGTTGCACTCATCTCATTAATAGCCGTTGCTAATTGAGTGACTTCATTCACTTGGTTTTGTAATTTAACTTGTGATTTTTCAGTTTCAGCCATGGTATTCATTGATGATTGAGAGACTAATTCAGCCGTATCTTTTGCATTATGAAGTGTGTTTTGAACTTTCTCGATAAAAGTATTAAACCAGAAAGCCAGTTGACCAATTTCATCTTTGGATGTGACTTCAATACGCTGAGTTAAATCACCATCGCCTTGGGCTATGTTTTCAAAACGAGACGTTAGGTTAGTTAAAGAAGCACCAATCTGTTTCGCTAAAATAAAGATGATAACGATACCGATAATTGACGAAATTAGACCACTTAATAAACCATTAGAAAGTGCATCATCACTGAGTTGAGTGCTTAGTGAATTAAAATCAGTAATTTCTTTTTGTAATGTTTCTGAAGGAATAGAAACGATGACGATCCAAGGTTTTGAACCTGTATTTATTGTAGAAATAGCCGTTTTATATGGACCAATATCTTTTAAGAATGTCTTTTTTGTTGTCGCGTCTTGTTGAATCTCACTCCAATTTTGTGCAAATTCATTTTTTACTTTTGTACCAACAAGTTCACCATCTTGACTAAAAGATAATAAAGTTCCGTTCCATGAAGAAATAGAAACTACTGCTTGAGGAATACCTATTTCTTGAGCCGCTTTTTTACTGATTTTCTGGAAGCTTTTGATTGACCAATCAAACCCAACAGAGCCGACAATTTCATTGTTATGTCGTAATGGTAAACTAATCGTCGTAATCAGTTCTTGGTTACCTCTTACGTTGTAATAATAAGGTTCCATTACAAAGCTTTTACCTGACTCGAACGGCGCTAAATGCCATTCATCAATACGCTCCCCATTATTGTTTAAAGCGGTATTGTTAAAGCTATCCATCCCTAACGCTTCAAAGCTAGAGTCAATTGGTGAAAAGAATGGAGATAAAATACCGTTTTTATTTACCGCTTTTTGGGTCAATTCGGAATCATCTTTGATAAAATTTTCTTTTTCCCAAACCATATAGCCAGCAAAAACGCTTTTATTTTGAATTTTTAACGAAGCTATAAATTGTTCGATAAGAAGGCTGGCATGAGATTGGTGTTGATTTGATAGTTCTAGTAATGATTGCAGTTGTTTTAAATTACTAATAACAGGAGAAAACTGTCCGTTCAGTTCCGCACTTTGTTGGTTGGCAATAGACAGTAATTTATAATCAATATTTTCAACAAGTTGATCAGAAACATGCTTTGTGATTTCTTTATTTACGCCATCATAAGAAACGGTTGTAAAAAACATAGCCGTACTTAATGTAATAAATATGGCAAGCCCTGCGCTAATAGCGATACGTGTTTTGATTGATTTAAACATAATGCCCTAATGATAAAAGTGGTTTTATAGAGTTACTTATCGACTAAAAATAAATATTCATTAGGGTAAATAGGAGGGTTTTTGTATAAAAACTATAAAATGTTCAGATTGAGTTCATAAAGGGTAACTTATATTTATCTATAGCCTTTAAGGTATATGATAAATCTCTTGATTAAGTTATTTTCTGTTAATCTGCTTTGTACTATGTCAGTAAATATCGATTCTGATTAGCATTGGTTGTATTCGTAAATTTATAGTGAGAAAAGAATGAACAAAAAACTATTGGTACCTTTACTATTTACCGTTGTTTTGGCTGGTTGCGATGATGCAAGTGAAGCGATTGATAAAGCACAAGATGCAGCAAATAAGGCAGTAGATATGGCTCAATCTAAATTAGAGTCAGTAGATTTGAGTGTATTGAATATTGAACAATTTGGCGATGCAGCGGATTCAGCGACTGAGTTTGCTGAGTCAGTCGATGAAGCGTTAAACGCGGATTACAGCAATCCTAAAGCATTAACTGAAATTCAAGAACACATTGCCAATGCTTATAGCTGTTTAGTTGAAGCATCATCAGAATCAAGTGCGGAAAAATTAGTGAACAAAGTAATGTCAACTATATCGAATGAAGACGCACACAGTCTCATTGAAAAAGGGGTTGATAGCGCAAAAGAGATGCAAGAGTGTGTGATGTAGCCAGTCTTATGTGATGAATACTAATTGCATATAAAAAAGCCCTGAAATCATAACTCTTTATGAGTGTGATACAGGGCTTTTTAATGCTTACTAATCTGTATAGTTAAAGATAACGATAAAGATTACAGCTTGTCAGTTAGCTCGATAGCTTGACCGATGTAGTTTGCTGGTGTCATCTCTTTTAGGCGAGTTTTTTCGTCTGCAGGGATTTCTAAACCATCGATGAATGCACGCATGCCTTCGCCGTCTACACGTTTACCACGAGTCAGTTCTTTTAGTTTTTCGTATGGCTTTTCGATGCCGTAACGACGCATTACTGTTTGTACTGGTTCTGCAAGAACTTCCCAGTTTTTATCTAGTTCAGCTTCAAGTGCAGCACGGTTGATTTCTAATTTGCTAATGCCTTTTAGAGTCGACGTGTATGCAATGATAGCGTAGCCACAACCAACACCTAGGTTACGAAGAACCGTTGAGTCAGTTAGATCACGCTGCCAGCGAGATACAGGTAGTTTTTGTGCTAGGTGGCTAAAGATAGCGTTAGCAAGACCTAGGTTACCTTCTGAGTTTTCAAAATCGATTGGGTTAACTTTATGCGGCATAGTTGAAGAGCCGATTTCACCAGCAATCGTTTTTTGTTTGAAGTGACCAAGAGCAATATAGCCCCAAACGTCACGGTCAAAATCAAGAAGGATTGTATTGAAACGTGCAATCGCATCAAATAGCTCAGCAATGTAGTCATGCGGTTCAATTTGAGTTGTGTACGGGTTCCAGTTAACGCCTAGAGATTCAGTGATGAACTCTTCGCTAAATGCGTGCCAATCAACGTCTGGGTAAGCAGAAAGGTGAGCGTTATAGTTACCAACAGCACCATTGATTTTTGCTAGGATTTCAACATTTTCGATTTGCTTGTATTGACGTTCCATACGGTACGCAACGTTAGCCATTTCTTTGCCCATAGTCGATGGAGAAGCTGGCTGACCGTGTGTACGAGAAAGAAGAGGAATGTCACGATATTCGTTAGCCAATGCTTTAATTGCATCAATAACGTTACGGATCTCAGGAAGAATCACAGTATCACGAGCTTCTTTAAGCATAAGAGCGTGAGATGTGTTGTTGATGTCTTCTGAAGTACATGCAAAGTGAATGAATTCATTGATAGCGTGAAGCTCAGGAAAATCAGCTACTTTTTCTTTTAAGAAATATTCAACTGCTTTTACATCGTGGTTTGTAGTGCGTTCAATGTCTTTAATACGCATAGCGTCTTCTTCACTGAAGTTAGCTGCGATGTTATCTAAGAATTGATTCGCTTCTGCGCTTAATGTAGCCACTTCCGCAATCGATTGCGTAGCTGCTAATTTTTGAAGCCAACGAACTTCAACAACAGTGCGGTACTTCAGTAAGCCGTACTCACTAAAGATGCTGCGTAGAGAAATTGTTTTACTTCCGTAGCGACCATCTACAGGTGAAACAGCAGTTAATGCTGACAATTCCATGTGAATCTCCTAGATATGTATAAAAGGTTAAAGGAAAAAGCCTACCTGAAACTCAAGTAGGCTTTAATTTTTTAAATTCGAGCTAAAATAATTTTTGCTTGCTCAACCATTTTCTTACGGCCAAAAATTAAGTGGCGACGTTTGCCACCTGTTTGTCGCCATAACACAGCAGAACGAATACCTGAAAGTAACAGAGAGCGCACTTTATGCTGTGTCATTGGTTGCTGTAAGATTGATGGTGTACCAGTCACTTGAATACGAGGGCCCATAGGGCTGATCACATCTAAGTAAATGCTGGCGATGTTACTAAGCATTTGTTCGTCATGAATGTCAAAATGTTCAAGTTGACGTTCAATAGTACCAATACGTTCACCAAGCTTACTCATGCCATCTCTATGACCAGCAAGCTTACGTTCTAATGCCATTAAACTGATTAAGTAGCGAGTTAATTCACTGCCCGCAGGAGTGTTATCAAAATCTCGAACTAGACATTCCAAACCAATACGCAAATTAGCTTCATTGCCGTATACCGCAACGGTATTATTTGGATTGGTTTCTAAAATAGATTGAATCGCAGTATCAAACGCAGCTTGATCACAGTGTCCATCTTTCGCCATTTTTTGTACTAAGCTTGCCGCTTGGCAAATGCCAGCAAATGCAATGGTTCTGTCAAATAAAGTGTTCGCCACGTTTGGGCTCCTTAAATACGCTCTTCAATAATACCGCCACCTAGGCAAACTTCACCTAAGTAGAAAACTGCAGATTGACCTGGAGTTACCGCAATTTGTGCTTCATCAAAGATCACTTTAATGTTTTCATCATCGATAGGGATGATAGTACAAGGGATATCCGTTTGACGGTAACGTGTTTTTACTGTGCAGCTCAATGGTGCTTTAATCGGCGTGCGATCAACCCAATCAAGTTGAGACGCTAATAAACCTTGAGATTTCAGTAATGGGTGATCTTTGCCTTGAACAGCAATTAACACGTTACGTTTTAAATCTTTCTCACCAACGAACCATGGGTCTTCATTGCCACCGCCGCCTTTAGAACCGCCGATATGTAGACCTTTACGTTGGCCAAGCGTGTGGTACATCAACCCTTGGTGTTGTCCAATGACCTTACCGTCAGGTGTTTCAATATTACCTGGTTGTGCTGGTAAGTATTTGCCTAAAAATTCAGTGAATTTACGCTCACCGATAAAGCAGATACCAGTAGAATCTTTTTTCTTCGCTGTGATCAAATCTTGCTCTTCAGCAATGCGGCGTACTTCAGGTTTTTCAAGCTCACCAACAGGGAATAAGCTACGAGATACTTGATCTGAGCTTAATGTGTATAGGAAGTAGCTTTGATCTTTATTTGAATCCAAACCACGAAGCATTTCTGGCTTAGCACCATTGGCAATTTCTTCGGCTGTTGGGAAAGTACGACGAACGTAGTGACCCATAGCGATGAAATCAGCATCTAGAACTTCATCTGCAAATTCTAAGAAAGCTTTAAATTTGATTTCTTTATTACAAAGAATATCTGGGTTTGGCGTACGGCCCGCTTTGTATTCCTCTAGGAAATATTCAAAAACGTTGTCCCAATATTCAGCAGCAAAGTTAATGGTGTGAAGGTGAATCCCTAATTTGTCACACACGGCTTGTGCATCGGCTAAATCTTCGGCAGCGGTACAATATTCCTCGTTGTCATCTTCTTCCCAGTTTTTCATGAAAAGACCTTCAACTTGGTATCCTTGTTGCTGAAGTAGGTAGGCTGATACTGAAGAATCTACACCACCGGACATACCGACGATGACTTTCTTTTGGCTGTTGTCTGACATTCTTTAACACCACTAATAAAACTTGAGGCAGATTCTAACAGAAAGAATATGCTGGGGACAGATCCGAGACTAAAATCACATAATTATATCTGTGAAGTTAGGGTTATTTATGTTGATTTAGCCCTTTAAATTTAAGCGTTTCGCTAAACGATGTAAATTTCCCGTATCAAGCTGTAAGACTCGTGCTGTTGCTGCCCAATTTTGTTGCTGCTCTAGGTATGTTTTTTTTATTAAAGTAGCTTGAAATTCATCAGTAGCAGAACGTAAATCTGTTGTTTTTTCAAGACTTATGCTGTCTTTTTGTTCAATCAGTTTGTTTTCAGTGTTCGTGTCTTTTTTTATCGAGAAATGCACAGGGGTGAGTATCAAATCAGAATCATTACTTTGCGCCCTAGAAAGTACTGCAGCTCTGCTGATGACGTGTTCTAATTCTCGAATATTTCCCGGCCATGAGTAAGCATTAAGTAACGCGATGGCTTCAGGGGTAATTCGTATACTCGAACCGCCTAATTTTATGCGGCTTTTTTCGGCAAAATAACCAGTGAGTAAAGTGATGTCGCTACCTCTGTCTCTCAGTGGTGGCACAAAAATAGGAAACACACTGAGACGATGATACAAGTCCGCTCTAAAGTGCCCATTTTTTACTTCTTCACTCAAGGTTTTATTGGTTGCGGCAATGATCCTAGTATTTACTTTAATATGATTATCATCACCAATACGTTGAATATCACCATATTGTAAAACCCGTAATAATTTAGCCTGTAGAGCCAGAGATAATTCCCCAATCTCATCGAGAAATAACGTGCCATTATCGGCCGATTCAAACTTACCTTTCCGATTGCTAATAGCGCCAGTAAATGCGCCTTTTACATGACCAAACAACTCACTTTCAGCGACTGATTCTGGTAATGCTGCACAGTTTAAATAGACTAAATTTTGTTTTTTACGTGATGATCTTTCATGTAGAGCACTGGCAACTAGCTCTTTACCAACGCCAGTTTCCCCTGTGATTAATACTGATAATTCAGTATTTGCAACGGCATTAATATTGGTTTGTAACTCTTGCATCGCCGTTGATTCACCAATCATATCGATAGTGTTGCTTTGTGAGTTTTCAAACGATGAATTGTTCGAGCTTTCCCCTGATTGATTTTCTAATCTCTCCATTAAGAGTGCGGTATGTAAACTTGTCGCAGCTAATGCGCTGATAATACGTAATTCTTTATTGGTGAATTTATCAAATTGCAGAGGATCGAATGCGTCAATGGTGACCGCTCCAATTAAACGTTCATTCACCAATAAAGGTAAGCCAATACAAGAATGGACATGCAATTCACTTTTTGTATTTGCAATCAGCCCATCATAGGGATCAGGCAAATCACTATCAGAGGGAAATCGAACAATATCTCCAGCTCTGGCAATGGCTTCTAATCGAGGGTGTTGTGATACTGAAAACCGACGTCCAATGACATCACTATCAAGACCATTTGTTGCTAAAGGAGAAAAGTATTGGTTTTTGAAGAGTAGTAGGGCTGAAGCATCGCATTGTAATGCCTTTCTGATTGTCGATAGTAAGCGTTCAAAGCGATCTTTATTTGATAACCCAGAGGTTAAATCCAGTGCGATTTGAACCCATTCATCTTTGATGTTTTTCATGACAACTCCATAGCACCTAATTACTGTTAATTTGACAATTGTACTGTCATTTTAACAAAAGTAAATAATTGTCATTTTGACATTTAATTTTCTCTATTTTATTTAAAATCCTTAAAAATCAATACAATAAAAACTGGCACACTCAATGCAATAGTTATTGTAACGCTAATAATTAAATGAGAAAAAACAATGACTATTCATATTAAAAACAATGTTAACTGGGTTGGCCAACGTGATTGGGAAGTATCAGATTTCCATGGTACTGAATTTAAAATGACCAAAGGCACAAGCTATAACAGTTACCTTATCCAAGAAGAGAAAACGGTATTAATAGATACGGTTGATCATCGATTTAGTCATCAATTTATTCAAAATTTAGAAATGGAAATTGATCTTGCGAGCATCGATTACATTGTTATTAACCATGCAGAAGAAGATCATGCAGGCGCGCTTGCTGCGTTAATGGAGAAGATTCCTGGTACTCCTATTTATTGTACTGAAAACGCGATTGATTCAATTGTTGGTCACCATCACCATCCAGAATGGAACTTTAAGCCAATTAAAACTGGTGACGCATTAGATATTGGTAATGGCAAACAATTGGTATTTGTTGAAGCGCCAATGCTGCATTGGCCTGACAGCATGATGACGTATTTAACAGGCGATGCAATTTTATTTAGTAATGATGCTTTTGGTCAGCATTATTGTGATGAACGTTTATTTAATGATGAAGTTGATCAAACCGAATTGATGGATCAGTGCTTACGTTATTACGCCAATATCCTTACGCCATTCAGTGCGTTAGTGACGGCAAAAATTAAAGAAGTATTAAGCTTTAATTTACCGGTAGACATGATTGCAACCTCTCATGGTTGTGTATGGAGAGATAACCCAACTCAAATTATCCATCAATATTTAGAGTGGGCTGATAATTATCAAGAAGATCGTATCACTATTTTCTATGATTCTATGTCAAACAACACTCGTATGATGGCGGATGCGATTGCGCAAGGTATTCATGATATTGACCCTACTGTTGCAGTTAAGGTCTTCAATGTTTCTCGCCAAGATAAAAATGACATTTTAACCAGTGTGTTCCGATCAAAAGGGATCCTTGTTGGCTCATCAACCATGAATAATGTGATGATGCCAAAAGTGGCGGGTATGTTGGAAGAAATTACAGGCCTTAGATTCAGAGCGAAAAAAGCAGGAGCTTTCGGTAGCTATGGTTGGAATGGTGGTGCCGTTGATAGAATTCATTCTCGTTTAACCGATGCTGGTTTTGAAACGGCAGTAGGCTTAAAAGCAAAATGGCGTCCAGATGGTAAAGCGATGCAACTATGCCGAGAGCATGGTCAATTTATTGCGAAACAGTGGGCCTTAAAACCCGTTACAACAACGTTTACAACTATCAATACAGAGAAGGAAATCATTCCTGAATCTATTGCTAAACCTGTGGTCACGATTGAGGCATCAATGAATTCTGTAGCTAAAAGTGACATAAGTGCGAGTGCGTCAAATGACTCTAAACAATGCATGTTATGTACTGTATGTAATTGGGTATATGACCCAGAGCTTGGTGAACCAAATCAAGGCGTAGAGCCTAATACCCCTTGGGAAGAAGTGCCTGATTATTTCTTATGTCCTGAGTGTAATTTAGGTAAAGATGTCTTTGTTGAAGTTAAATAGGGAGTGAAATAATGAGTTTACCAATCGTTATTATTGGTAGTGGTTTTGCGTCTTACCAGTTAATTAAAACCATTCGTCGAACTAACAGTGATTGTCTAATTCATGTATTTACGAATGACAGTGGTGACGACTATAACAAGCCAGACTTGAGTCATGTATTTTCAAAACAGCAGAACCCAGAAGATGTGATTACATTATCTGGCGGGGATTTTGCTGAGCAATACAATGTTATTTTACATACGCATGCCTTCGTTGAGTCGATAGATACTGAGAACCAAACAATTACTGTAAATGGTGAGCTGCATACTTATGGAAAGTTAGTATTAGCGACAGGCTCCCAAACATTTATTCCACCTTTTCATGGTGATGGATGTGAAGATATCCTGACGTTAAATAGCCTAAAAGAATTTTCCGGTATTCAACAAAAAGTATTGGGATCTAAAAAAGTACTTGTTGTTGGTGGTGGTTTAATTGGTACGGAACTCGCGATGGATTTAGCGAATTCAGGAAAAATGGTTACTTTGGTTGAACCAAATAGCCATTTACTCGCCAATATGATCCCTGACTTTATTTCACTGCCACTTGAAAAAGCATGCAGAGAAAAAGGAGTCACCGTCACTTTGTCGGATTGTGTACAAGCGGTAAATAAACAAGATAACGGATATCGAGTAACGACAACGAATGGTCAATCGTACTTAGTGGATTGCGTTATATCAGCCGCTGGCCTAAAGCCAAATACGCAGCTAGCGAGAGAGGCAGATATAATGGTTAACCGAGGCGTTGTTGTTGATTCAATGCTGCAAACATCGGCTAAAAATGTCTATGCGTTAGGCGATTGTGCTGAAATTGAAGGCAAGGTAATGGCGTATCTTCAGCCAATACTATTGAGTGCGAATGCGTTAGCTAAAACCTTATCGGGTACCGAAACTGCATTGGTATTACCAAATATGATGGTGAAGGTGAAAACGCCACATTATCCAATCCAGCTTGCGGGCAATACATCAGTCGAGATTGAACGCTGGTCTGTTGATATTGATACGCAAGGGTTATGTGCTAAAGCTTACAATGCTAATAACCAGTTAACTGGATTTGTGGTAACCAATGAATTAATTAAGAACGCATTTCCTTTATTTAGAGAGATAAATACGACGAATTAAAGAGGTGAACTATGACAGAAATTCCTCATGGCTTAATTAAAGGTGTTGTTTTAAAGCGTCATGACTGGACAACACGCTTGTTTAGTTTGTTTGTTGAAGCGCCGATTAATACTTATCAGGCAGGACAATTCACCAAGTTGGCATTACCTGATGGGCATGGCGATTGGGTAAGGAGAGCTTATTCCATCGTGAATAATCCAAAGCAGATGGAAGGTCACCAACAAATGGAATTTCTGATCATTGCGGATGAAAGCGGGGAGCTATCACCTCGCCTTAAGGCTCTTAATTCTGGCGACGAGATTTTTGTTGGTAAAGAAGCTTCAGGGTTTATGACCATTAATGAGATGCCTCAAGGTGTAGAGGATTTATGGTTATTATCGACAGGAACGGCAATAGGACCATTTATCTCTATATTGGAAACACCATTACTTGAAATTCGATTTAAAAATATTGTGTTAGTTCATGCAGTAAGAGCGCAATCTGAGTTGATTTATCAAGAGAGAATCCAACAACTATTTAATAGATACAACAAGAGGTTTCATTATGTACCAATTGTTTCTAGAGAACATGTCACCGGAACTTTATGTGGACGAATCCCGACTTTACTGCTCAACAGAGAGCTCGAAAAAAGTGCCCAATGTCAGCTTAGTAAAGCGCATAGTTTCTTATACATCTGCGGCAACCCTAACATGGTTAAAGACACATCTGATGCGCTAAAAGAGTTAGGTTTTAACAAACATCTTCGTCGTAAATTAGGACAATTTAGTTCTGAGAACTATTGGTAACTATCAATAAGCATATGATGAAGAAAGAATAAAAATTTATTTGGAGAAATTATCATGAGCCATTTACGTATTCCTAAAAATTGGACAATCCAACGTTCTACTCCATTTTTCACAAAAGATACTGTGCCAGAGGCATTGCTAACTCACCATAATACGGCTGCCGAGGTATTTGGTCAGTTATGTGTAATGGAAGGCGTGGTCACCTATTATGGTTTTGCTGATTCTGAAGCGACAGAACCTGAAATAAAAGTTGTAATTAATGCAGGGCAGTTTGCTACAAGTCCACCGCGGTATTGGCACCGTATTGAGTTAAGTGATGATGCTCAATTCAATATCAATTTTTGGTCAGACCAAGATAAAACAGGTAAGAAAATGTTCAGTGCTAAATAATTTACGCCTCTTTCTTTGCATTTATGGCATAGTAGGCAAAATTATTAAGCGAGAAGTAAGATGACAGATCAACAAGACGATTTCATGACGGAAGAAACACTAATTGAAACCGTAAAAAATCAAATTGAAGACGGTAGCCCAATCGCAGTAAAAGAGACGTTAATGCGTTTAGTTATGACGGGTAATCCTCGTGAAGATGCGATTGAAATGATGGCATGTGCTTTGGCTGTTGAAGTGTTTGATGTAATGAAGAATGGCGCTGAATTCAATCAAAAGCGTTATAAAGAAAATCTAGAATCATTACCAGACATGAGCTTCATGGGTGATGAATAATAGTAATAACGATTATTTTAATCGGTATTAAAGACAAAAAGGGCTAATAGTATTAATACTATTAGCCCTTTTTGTATATTGCAGTATGCCTAGTTTGCGCAGCCAATTTCACCAGTTAACATGCAGTTTTGTTGCTGTTTTTCTTGATTGTCATAGTGTTCATTTGTTAACTCAACAGAATTAATGTCTTCTCTATCTGCTGGAGCACAAGCACTTAAAAATAATACGCTAGCAATCCCTGCTACCTTGATGATTATGTTCATTTTTATTCCTTTACTCTTATCGTGTTTTCTTAATGTTAAGTTAAAAAACCTCAAACGGGTAGCTGTTTTTAACTTATTTTTTACATTTGTATTTATTATTCTAAAGTGAGACTTCTTTCCATTCTCCATGAGGAACGTCTTGAATGGTCCAATCGCCCATTGAATAACGGATCAAACGTAATGTTGGGAACCCAATATGTGCAGTCATACGACGAACTTGGCGATTACGTCCTTCAATAATAGTAAGTGCTATCCATGTTGTTGGAATGGCGGCACGAAATCGAACCGGAGGGGTGCGCTCCCATAAATCAGGAGTGTCGATAACTTCAACTTTAGCGGGAAGTGTCATACCGTCTTTTAATTCAACACCTTGACGAAGTTTTTCTAAGTCCTCCTCTGTCGGTGCGCCTTCCACTTGTACCCAATATGTTTTTGGTGATTTAGATTCTGGTTGCGTTAAACGAGCTTGAAGTACACCATCATTAGTCAGGATCAATAAACCTTCACTGTCGCGATCGAGGCGGCCAGCGGCATAAACGTCTTTTACTGAAATAAAATCTGCGAGAGTCTGACGATGTTGGTCATCGGTAAATTGACTCAGTACATCAAAAGGTTTATTAAAGATAAGGACTTTACGATCTTTTGGTGCAGGGCGTGGCTTTTGGGTATTTTTTTTCTTAAAGGCCGGTTTTTTCCAATTTGGAGAACGCTTAAATGTCATGTTAAGTACCTTGCAAAATTGTAAAGCTTTTGTGGTGTTTAGTTTTAAAGTTCGCCGCTTTTCGCTATAGTACGCGCGTGAAACAAGAGACTAATAAAAATAAAGTCGGTAAATTACAAAACTCATTATACGTTTTGTTGTGGGTTTTGTGGATTAAATAGGGAAATTAAATGACAACGCAAAAATCTAAGATTATCTATACTATCACTGATGAAGCGCCAGCATTGGCGACACATTCACTTCTTCCAATTATCCAAGCATTTGCAGCGTCATCGGATATTGACGTTGATACGCGCGACATCTCACTTGCTGGTCGTGTAATTGCTAACTTTTCTGAGTATTTAACCGAAGAACAACGTATTAGTGATGCATTAGCAGAGCTTGGCGAATTAGCAAAAACGCCAGAAGCAAATATCATTAAACTTCCAAATATTAGTGCGTCAATTCCTCAACTTCATGCGGTAATTAAAGAGCTTCAAGCGAAAGGCTATGCTCTTCCTAATTACCCAGAAGAAGCAAAAACAGATGAAGAAAAAGCCGTTAAAGCGGTTTATGACAAGATTAAAGGTTCTGCGGTAAACCCTGTTCTTCGTGAAGGTAACTCTGACCGTCGTGCGCCTGGTGCAGTTAAGCAATATGCTCGTAATAACCCACACTCAATGGGTGCATGGGCTACAGATTCTAAATCACACGTAGCAAGCATGAGTGAAGGAGACTTTTACTCAAGCGAAAAATCAGTAACGATTGATGGTGCGACCAACGTAACTATCGAGTTTGTTGCTGCGAATGGTGATGTTATTGTTCTTAAAGAAGGCTTAGCGCTAAAAGATAAAGAGATCATTGATGGCTCTTGTTTGAGTAAAAAAGCGTTAGTTGAATTCTTCGAAGCTGAAATCAAAAAAGCGAAAGAGGAAGATGTTCTGCTTTCTTTGCATATGAAAGCAACCATGATGAAAGTATCAGATCCTGTTATTTTTGGTCATGCCGTAAAAGTGTTCTATAAAGAGGTGTTTGCAAAACATGCTGCGACATTTGAAAAGCTAGGTGTTGATGCAAATAATGGTGTAGGGGATGTTTACACTAAAATAGCCTCATTGCCAGAAGCTGAAAAAGCAACGATTGAAGCTGATCTTGCAGCTGTTTACGAATATCAACCAGAGCTTGCAATGGTCGATTCCGACCGTGGTATCACGAATCTTCATGTACCAAGTGATGTGATCATTGATGCTTCTATGCCTGCTGCATTACGTACTTCAGGTCGTATGTGGGGGCCAGATGGTCAATTAAAAGATACTAAAGCGATGATCCCAGATCGTTGTTATGCCGGTGTTTATCAAGCCGTGATTGAATTCTGTAAAGCGAATGGTGCATTTGACCCAACAACAATGGGTTCTGTACCAAACGTAGGCCTAATGGCCCAAAAAGCAGAAGAATACGGTTCTCATGATAAGACATTCATTCTTCCTGAAGCGGGCATTGTTCGAGTTATTGATGGTGCTGGTATAGCACTGATTGAACACTCGGTAGGTGAAGGCGATATCTGGCGTATGTGTCAGGCAAAAGATGCACCAATTCAAGATTGGGTTAAATTAGCAGTAAATCGTGCTCGTGCAACAGGTACTCCAGCTATTTTCTGGCTTGATGCAAATCGTGCTCATGATGCTGAGTTGATTAAGAAGGTAAATACTTATCTTGCTGATCACGATACAACAGGTCTTGATATTCAAATACTGTCTCCTGTTGCAGCCACTGAATATACGTTAGCGCGTATTATTAAAGGTGAAGATACTATCTCTGTAACGGGTAATGTACTGCGTGATTACCTAACGGATCTATTCCCAATTTTAGAGCTTGGTACATCAGCGAAAATGCTGTCTATTGTTCCTCTTATGAATGGTGGTGGCCTGTTTGAAACTGGTGCTGGTGGTTCTGCTCCAAAACACGTTCAGCAGTTTGAAAAAGAAAACCATTTACGTTGGGATTCTCTAGGTGAGTTCTTAGCATTAGCAGCATCGTTTGAGCATTTAAGCGTTACGACGGGCAATGCAAAAGCACAAATCCTTGCAGATACGCTAGATGCTGCAACATCTAAGTTCCTTGAGACGAATAAGTCACCATCTCGTCGTGTCGGTGAGTTAGATAACCGTGGTAGCCACTTCTATCTAGCAATGTATTGGGCTCAAGAATTAGCAGCACAAACAAAAGATGCAGAACTTCAAGCTTACTTTGGTTCATTAGCTGAAACATTAACATCTAATGAAGCAAAAATTGTGGATGAGTTAAATGCAGCGCAAGGTGCTGTTGGTAACGTCGGTGGTTATTTCCAACCCGTTGCTGAACTAGCAGCAAAAGAGATGCGTCCAAGTGCGACATTAAATGCAGCGCTAGCGTCAATCTAATATCGGAAAACTTCTCTATAATAAAGAGCGGTTAAAATGAAAAGCCTTGAAGTATTACTACTTCAAGGCTTTTTTGTGCTTGAATAATCAAGAATAAGTATCAAATACTCGTATTGTAGTAATTACGTTTTGGGCAAGAAGAAATGATTTCTGCTCGGTTAAATGAAATAACTTCTTCAAGCACAACATCAAACCCCCATAAACGGTGTAAATGTTTCATCACTTCAGCATGACTCTTATCTAATGGGATTCTATTGTGGGGAATATGTCTGAGCGTTAAAGAACGGTCCCCTCTCACATCTACATTCCATACTTGAATATTAGGTTCTAAATTACTTAGATTATATTGAGCAGCTAACTTCTCCCTTATTTCTCGATAGCCTGTTTCATCGTGAATCGCGTTGACTTCAATATGCTTATTTTTATCGTTATCTAGAATCGAAAATAATTTAAATTCACGAATAAGCTTTGGCGATAAATACTGACTAATGAAGCTTTCATCTTTAAAATTATGCATCGCGAAATGTACGGCATCGAGCCAGTCACTACCGGCTAATTCAGGAAACCATTCTTTATCTTCATCTGTCGGTTCTTCGCAAATTCGGCGGATGTCTTGGAACATAGCGAAGCCTAACGCGTAGGGATTAATGCCACTGAAATAAGGACTGTTGTAAGCCGGTTGCGCGACGACATTTGTATGGCTATGTAAGAATTCTAAAATGAATTTTTCAGAGACTAGCCCATCATCATATAAATGGTTCAAAATAGTGTAATGCCAGAAGGTGGCCCAGCCTTCATTCATCACTTGGGTTTGTTTTTGAGGATAAAAATACTGGCTGATTTTTCTTATAATCCTAACCACTTCTCGTTGCCATGATTCAAGTAATGGTGCGTGTTTCTCTATGAAATAAAGAATATTTTCTTGCGGCTCGGAAGGGAATCGTATTTTTTCTTCATTGTTTTCCTCTTTTGATTTTGGTACGGTTCGCCATAGGTCATTTACTTGAGATTGAAGGTAAGACTCTCTGTCTTCTTGACGAATTTTTTCTTCTGCGATAGAAATTTTCTCAGGACGTTTATAGCGATCAACGCCGTAATTCATTAATGCATGACAAGAATCGAGGATTTTTTCTACCTCATCTGCCCCATATTTTTCTTCACATTGGGTTAAGTATTGTTGAGCAAATAATAGATAATCAACAATAGAACTGGCGTCTGTCCATGTTTGGAAAAGGTAGTTACCTTTAAAAAAAGAATTATGTCCATAACACGCATGAGCCATTACTAAGGCTTGCATTGTGATGGTGTTTTCTTCCATTAGATAGGCAATACATGGAGAGGAGTTAATTACAATCTCATACGCTAGTCCCATTTGGCCATGTTTATAGTTTTGCTCTGTTTGAATGAATTTTTTACCAAAAGACCAATGATGGTAGTTTATTGGCATACCTACGCTAGAGTAAGCATCCATCATTTGTTCTGCCGTGATGATTTCAATCTGATTGGGGTAAGTATCAAGGCGGTAGTGTTGCGCGACCTTTTTTATTTCCACATGATACTGCTCTAATATTTGAAAGGTCCAATCTGGCCCGTCAGGTAGCATTGCTTTCCTTTTCATAGTGCCTCCTAAGCCAATTGTTTTTGAAATAACTCTCTGAAAATAGGATAAATATCTTCAACCGATCGAATGTTTTTCATCGCAAAATTATCAAATCCTTGAGTGAGTTTTTCATATTCTGTCCACAAGGTCTGATGGTGGCGTTTGGTTATTTCAATGTAAGAGTAATACTGGCAATAAGGGAGAATAGATGCGGTAAGCAACTCTTTACATTTTGGTGAATCATCTGCCCAATTATCCCCATCAGAGGCTTGTGCTGCATAGATATTCCATTCATTGACAGGGAATCGCTCAGCAATTACTTCTTTCATTAGTCTTAATGCACTGGAGACCATTGTTCCTCCCGTTTCTTGGGAGTAGAAAAAATCGTGTTCATCAACTTCTTTTGCTTGAGTATGATGGCGAATAAAAACGACTTCGACATTTTCATAGGTACGAGTAAGGAAAAGATAAAGCAGTACATAAAAACGTTTAGCGATGTCTTTCGTTGCTTGATCCATTGAACCTGACACGTCCATTAAACAGAACATGACCGCCTGACTTGATGGAATAGGGGTGCGCTCGTAATTTTTATAACGTAAATCAAAAGAATCAATATAAGGCACGTTCTTAATTCTTTCTCGTAATGTTTCGATTTCTTCTTTCATCTTACGTACTGAGAGAGGTTGAGCTGGTTCGCTGTTTTTAATCTCCTCTAACTCTTTTTCTAATTGAGTAAGCAGTCGTTTTTTCCCTGCCGTCATGGCGGTTCTACGAGCAAGAGATTGTTGTAATGAACGAACAATATCGATATTAGAAGGGACGCCAGCCGTTTGGTAGCCTGCTCGGTGAGTTTCCCACTCTGTAATTTTTTGAACTTGATTCTTTTCTAAATTAGGTAGTTCAAGTTCTTCAAATAGGATATCTAGATATTCATCTTTGGAGATTTGAAAACTAAACTCATCTTCACCCTCTCCATCAGCACTGGCGTCGCCATCTCCAGCACCGCCGCCACTGCCTCCTTGTGGACGTTCTATTTTATCGCCTCTGATGAACTGATCGTTACCAGGAAGGATGCGTTCTCGTACGCCTCCTTGACCTTGGTGAAAAACAGGCTCGGATATATCTCCCTTAGGAATAGAGATACTTTCACCGTCTTCTATATTTGTTACTGAACGTTGATTAACGGCATCAGAGACGGCACGTTTAATCTGTTCTTGATGACGGCGGATAAAGCGCTGTCTGTTGACGGTACTTTTCTTTTTCCCGTTTAATCTTCTATCAATAAATTGAGCCATTAGTTACCCCTTATTTTGCTAGGGGCAGCTCATTAAGTAATGAGCTGCAACATAATCTCGAAAATAAAAGAGTTTTATTATGAAGATTTACGCACACGTAAGTACCATTCCGCTAGTAAGCGAACTTGTTTTTTGGTGTAGCCTTTTTCCATCATCCGAGCAACAAAATCGTCGTGTTTTTTCTGATCATCAGTGGATGTTTTTCCATTAAATGAAATCACAGGCAGTAGATCTTCGGTATTTGAGAACATTTTCTTCTCAATAACGACACGCAGCTTTTCGTAACTTGTCCATATTGGATTTTGGCCATTATTATTGGCTTTAGCACGCAGAACAAAATTTACGATTTCGTTTCGGAAATCTTTTGGATTACTTATTCCAGCTGTTTTCTCTATTTTTTCTAGCTCATCATTCAGAGCTGAACGATCAAATAATTGACCTGTATCTGGATCTCGATATTCTTGATCTTGGATCCAAAAATCAGCATAGACAACGTAACGGTCAAAGATGTTCTGACCATACTCAGAGTAAGATTCAAGATAGGCGGTTTGAATTTCTTTACCGATAAATTCAACGTATTTAGGTACTAAAAATCCTTTTACAAATTCGGTGTATTTGTCTGCAATGTCTTGAGCAAACTGTTCACGTTCGATTTGTTGTTCTATGACGTAGAAAAGGTGGACAGGGTTCGCTGCAACTTCAGTTTGATCAAAGTTAAATACACGAGAAAGGATTTTAAAGGCAAATCGAGTTGATAAGCCTGACATCCCTTCATCGACTCCTGCGAAGTCTTTATATTCTTGGTAACTTTTGGCTTTTGGATCGGTATCTTTTAGTGTTTCACCATCATAAACACGCATTTTAGAGAACAGTGATGAATTTTCAGGATCTTTAAGGCGAGACAATATAGAGAACTGAGCCAAAATATCTAAGGTACTTGGGGCACAAGGGGCATGATAAAGTTCACTGTGTTCAAGTAGTTTTTGGTAAATTCGAACTTCTTCTGAAACACGTAAACAATAAGGGACTTTGACGATATAAACCCTATCTAAAAAGGCTTCATTGTTTTTATTGTTTCGGAAAGTTTGCCATTCTGACTCATTTGAGTGCGCTAAAATCATGCCATCAAAAGGCAGGGCTGATAATCCTTCTGTACCGTTGAAGTTACCTTCTTGTGTTGCTGTTAGTAGAGGGTGAAGTACTTTGATTGGCGCTTTAAACATCTCTACAAACTCCATTAAGCCTTGGTTAGCTTTACATAAGGAGCCTGAGTAACTATATGCATCGGGGTCATCTTGGGCAAAATGCTCTAATTGACGAATATCTACTTTACCAACAAGAGATGAGATATCTTGATTGTTTTCATCACCCGGTTCTGTTTTTGCTATCCCGATTTGGTCGATAATTGATGGGTGAACTTTGATCACTTTAAATTTGGTAATGTCACCACCGAACTCATGTAATCGCTTTGCTGCCCACGGAGACATAATTGAACGTAGATTGCGAGGCTCAATTCCGTATTCTTTTTTTAGTAACTCGCCATCTTCTGTGACATCAAATAAACAGAAAGGGTGGTCGTTGACAGGGCTTCGTTCTCCATTAGCACTCAAGACATAAATGGGTAACTTCTGCATTAAGCTTTTTAGTTTTTCAGCTAATGATGATTTACCGCCACCTACTGGACCTAATAGGTAAAGTACTTGTTTGCGCTCTTCGAGACCTTGGGCAGCATGTTTAAGGTAAGAAACAATTTGTTCAATTGGCTCCTCCATACCATAGAAGTCTTTAAAGGTCTTATAGCGAGAGATGACACGATTAGAAAAAATACGACTCAGCTGAGGATCAAGTGCAGTGTCGATTACTTCTGGTTCGCCAATAGCGATAAGAAGTCTTTCTGCTGCATTTGCATAAGCACTTTTGTCGTTACTACATAATGACAAGAAATCCTGCAGTGATATTTCTTCATCTTTTGCTGCTTCATAACGGGCTTGATAGTGGTCAAAAATACTCATATCCATTTCCTCTTGTCATCCATAGTTCCAAATCGTTCTTATCTAAGGTTAGTAACTAAACCCTTATTTTGTCCAAGAAAAAACTGAAAATAGAATAAAAATTAATTGAGAAATGTGGCAACGCGCAGGTATAAAAAAGGCGAACCTTAAAAAGTCGCCTATTGATATTTTTGTCACTTTATTTGATTATTTGCTGTGGTATTGCTCACAGGCCAGTAATGTATTTTCAATTAAGCTAGCAACTGTCATAGGGCCAACACCTCCTGGAACAGGAGTGATATAGCTTGCTTTTGTTTTTGCGACATCGTATTCAACGTCACCAATAAGCTTACCGCTGTCTAGGCGATTAATACCTACATCGACCACGACTGCGCCTTCTTTTATCCACTCACCAGGGATGAAGTTAGGTTTACCTACTGCAACCACTACCAGATCAGCTTGACGGATATGGTGCTCAAGATCTTTGGTGAATCGATGACAAGTGGTGGTGGTACAGCCCGCAAGTAGTAACTCAAGTGTCATTGGGCGACCAACGATGTTTGATGCACCAACAACAACAGCATGCATACCACGAACTTGAATATTGTAACGGTCAAGTAAAGTGATTATGCCTTTTGGCGTGCATGAACGGAGTTTCGGAATTCGTTGAGATAGGCGACCAACGTTGTATGGATGGAAACCATCAACGTCTTTTTCAGGGTCTATATGTTCTAAGATTTTAGTACTATCCATTCCTGCTGGAAGAGGAAGTTGAACTAAAATGCCATCAATTTCAGCATCTTGGTTTAATGTATCAATAATAGACAGTAATTCAGCTTCTGTTGTCGTTGTCGGCAAATCATAGGATTTTGAAACAAAACCAACTTCTTCACAAGCTCGGCGTTTACTGCCTACATAAACTTGAGAAGCGGGATCTTGCCCAACAAGTACAACAGCTAAGCCTGGAGCTCGAAGCCCTGCGTCGACTCTAGCTTTAACACGAGCGCCAACTTCTGAACGAACGGTTTGAGAAATTAGTTTTCCATCGATAATTTGAGCGGTCATAGTGTTCCTTTAGCGGTCTAATACTGATTGACCTGCTTATTGTCGCAGAAACAATAAGTAATTGCTATAACGCAAACGATTGCTTTTTCGTATTTAATATACTCGTATATTGTATTGATATTCACTTTACATCTAAAAAATGATTTTAAGCGAGAGTTTAGATCAAACAATGCACGATCTGTCCTTTTTTTCAGCATTCGGTAAGATAATGATAAGAAAAGGATTGATCTGATTTCGTATATTCGTATAATCCTACCCCATAGAGCGCCCTTAGCTCAGCTGGATAGAGCACCTCCCTTCTAAGGAGGTGGTCGAAGGTTCGAATCCTTCAGGGCGTACCAAATTGAAAAAGCCGCATTAACCTTATGGTTAGTGCGGCTTTTTTCATTTCTGTCATATCATTTATCAATATGCTAGCGTTACGATATTGCTCGTTAATGGAATGCACAAATGTCTTTTTGGAACGCTTTTTTGATTACTACCCGTTATTCTAAATTACCTCGCTGTCTCTTTACTCATGTAAATCCTAGTCCGTTAGATAATACGCGTTGGGTTATGTGGAATAGTGAGTTAGCTGAACAATTTGGATTACCGCTGATCCCTGATAATACTCCTGAATTGCTGTCTGCATTTTCAGGCGATAATCTCCCTTCTGTTTTTTCTCCTTTAGCAATGAAATATGCAGGACACCAGTTTGGTAGTTACAATCCAGACCTTGGAGACGGACGAGGACTTTTATTGGGCGAAATTATCGATAAATCAGGAGTTAGCTTTGATCTTCATCTAAAAGGTGCGGGACGAACGCCATATTCTCGTACTGGAGATGGTCGTGCTGTACTACGTTCAACTATCAGAGAATATTTGTGTAGTGAAGCTATGGTGGGGCTCAATATACCAACTACACGGGCTTTAGGAATGATGACAAGTGATACCGCTGTTTTTCGAGAAGGCTATGAAACAGGCGCATTATTAATTAGAGCCACTGAATCCCATATTCGATTTGGTCATTTTGAACATTTGTTTTATTCAAATTTATTGGCAGAACAAAAATTATTAGCGGATAAAGTGATTGAATGGCACTTTCCTGACTGCCTTGAATCAGATAGTCCTTATGCTGCAATGTTTGATGAGATTGTTGATCGCACTGCCTCTATGATTGCACAGTGGCAAGCTGTTGGGTTTGCACATGGTGTTATGAATACCGATAACATGTCGATTATAGGGCAAACGTTTGATTATGGTCCTTTTGGTTTCCTTGATGATTACGAGCCTAGTTATATTTGCAATCATTCTGATTATCAGGGGCGTTATGCATTTAATCAGCAACCCAGAATTGGCTTATGGAATTTGTCTGCTCTAGCACACTCTCTTTCTCCATTAATTGATAAATCAGACTTAGAATCCTCTTTGGCTCAATATGAAGCACAACTTCATGGTTACTTCAGCCAATTAATGAGAGATAAATTAGGACTTTATTCTAAACAAGAAGGGGATAGTCGATTATTTGAATCGATGTTTGAGTTGTTGTCGCAAAATGCGGTGGATTACACTCGATTTATGCGTTCACTTTCTTATTTGGATAGTAAAGACAAGCAAACCATTGTTGATCTGTTTGTTGACCGAGAAGCGGCAACGTTATGGGTGGATTTATATTTAACTCGCTGTGAATTGGAAGAGGATGGCGTTGAACTTCGCTGTGAGAAAATGAGAAGTGTAAATCCTAAATACATTCTTAGAAATTATTTGGCGCAGCAGGCAATTGATAAAGCTCAACAGGGCGATTTTAGTGAGCTAGAAATATTATCGTTATTATTAGAAAAGCCATTTGAAGAACATACTGAATTTGAACAATATGCTCAATTACCTCCTGAATGGGGTAAGAAGATGGAGATTAGTTGCTCCTCATAAAAATAATAAAGCAGCCAGATGGCTGCTTTATTATTTTATATTTCAGGCGCTTATTTTTTTAGATTATGCAACATAAACTCAGTCAATTCATCTAAAGACATTTTATTATCGGAATTGGTATAACCTTGCGCTAACACTGACCATTGTTGATATGGTTCATTTGGTAAAAAGATAGCGATGAAAATACTGGCCTTTTTTGAGTCGTCATTCTCAACACCAATTGGTTGTATCCCTGTTAATAGCCCCGTTTTTTCTAGGATATCTTCATCTTGAATGTTTTCTTCTAGACCTAAACCATAACCCACATAGAAATCGGCATCAGTCGCGTTATCGACAAATTGAAACCCTCTCTTTTCTAATGAGGATTTTAATGAGTGGGAAAATCGTTCTTCTGTATCTCTATTGTTTAATTCTTTATTTAAATAATTGGCGCTGATAGTGGGGTGCCAAGAGAACGTCTTTTTCCCTTGAAGCGTATTATTAATATCGCCAGTCGTAACTAAGTTTACCGTGCTTTTTTCTTGGTAGGTTTCGGACACACAGCCCGATAGAGTAAATAATAGAATAAGTGAGAGAATATATTTCAAATTAGCTACCTAGATGAATGAATGGAAGTCTTTAGAGCGTTTCTTAATCGATAGGTTCAAAAAAGGTGAGTATCGATACTCACCTTTAATATTATTTAATTAGCCATAATTACGTAATATTATTTTACAGTTTCACCTTCAAGTGGTTTGATTTCACTTGCATGAAAGCCTTTTGGGCCTTCATGGATTTCGTAGGTGACAGCTTGTCCTGCTTTTAATGTACGGTAGCCATCCATTTCTATTGTGGAATAATGAGCAAAAATATCCCCATCTTCTCCTTCTGGACAAATGAAGCCAAACCCTTTGGCGTTATTGAACCATTTAACTGTACCTGTTGCCATGCTATACATCCTTCTGCATTTTAAATTACCTAGCATAATATTTATCAATTAAGAATTTGCTTAATTGATAACCACTAACAAGTACACTCTATTAAATCTCAAGAGGGAGTCAAGTACATTCTGTTTACCTTTGTAACATTTGTGTTTAATATCATATTTGCGATTAACATTATTATCAGTAATATCAGATTGATAAATAAAGTGGAGATAAAGAAAAAAAGCCCCTATCCTTTACTTTAATATCGCTGTTTTTCTATTCGATTTTATGAAAAATAAGTGATAAAGACATGAAAATAGCATCTTTTGTTTGATGTAGTTCTCCGTCTAGATTAGGCTCAATAGCAGGGGGATACATTGAGTATCACAGAATGTTATTTAACTAATCAGTTGTCGACATGAGCAAATTATATGAATGGATTTCTCCTGATTCAGATGTTTTGGAGCAAGAGAAAACAGAGTTAAGACCACCATCTATGTATAAAGTGGTTTTAAATAATGATGATTACACTCCAATGGAGTTTGTTGTCGAAGTTTTAGATAAATATTTTTCCATGGATTTGGAAAAAGCGACACAATTAATGCTAACAGTGCATTATGAAGGGAAAGCAGTATGTGGGGTTTTTACTGCTGAAGTTGCTGAAACTAAAGTCGCGCAAGTTAATGAATATTCGCGTGATAATGAGCACCCACTACTGTGTACAATGGAACAAGCGTAAGTTTGTTCGTTACACCATATTTTTGGTGTTTTGGGAGGTTCCTATGCTAAATAAAGAATTAGAAGCGAGTTTAAATAGTGCGTTTGTTCGAGCACGAGAAAAGCGCCATGAGTTTATGACAGTAGAGCATTTGTTATTCGCTCTACTAGAAAACCCATCCGCCCATGAAGCTCTTTTAGCTTGCCATGCAGATTTAGGTGCATTGGCAACTGAAATTGATGAATTCATTACACAAACCACACCGCTTATTCCTGCTGATGATGAGAGCCGTGAAACTCAGCCAACATTAAGTTTTCAACGTGTTCTTCAACGTGCAGTTTTTCATGTCCAATCATCAGGTCGTAATGAAGTAACTGGAGCTAATGTACTTGTTGCTATTTTTAGCGAACAAGAATCACATGCCGCGTACCTCCTTAAAAAGAATGACATCAGCCGATTAGATATTGTTAACTTTATTTCACATGGTGCGCCTGAGCATCGTGATGAAAATTCTGATCCGAATAATGTTGAAGCTGCAGTAGAAGCTAACTCTGAAGATAAATTAGAAAGCTTTGCTATCAATTTAAACCAAGTGGCTAAAAATGGTGGGATTGACCCATTAATTGGACGTGATGAAGAATTAGAACGAACTGTTCAGGTTCTGTGTCGTCGTCGTAAAAATAACCCACTATTAGTAGGTGAAGCTGGGGTAGGTAAAACTGCTATTGCTGAAGGTCTTGCGTGGCGTATCGTTGAAGGGCAAGTTCCTGATGTTATCAAAGATTGTATTATTTACTCTTTAGATATTGGTTCATTACTTGCTGGTACTAAGTATCGTGGTGATTTTGAAAAGCGATTTAAGGCTATTTTAAAGCAGCTTGAGAAAGAAGAACATGCGATCTTATTTATTGATGAAATCCACACGATTATAGGTGCGGGTGCCGCTTCTGGTGGGCAAGTTGATGCAGCTAACTTAATTAAACCACTATTAAGTAGCGGAAAATTACGTTGTATCGGCTCAACGACTTACCAAGAACACAGTACGATTTTTGAAAAGGAGCGCGCTTTAGCTCGTCGTTTCCAAAAAATTGATGTTTTAGAGCCGTCTATTGATGACACAACTAAAATATTAATTGGTTTGAAAAGTAAATACGAAGAGCATCATGAAGTTCGCTATACCAATAAAGCCCTTCGTGCTGCGGTAGAGCTATCAGCAAAATACATTAATGAACGTCATTTACCAGATAAAGCAATTGATGTTATTGATGAAGCAGGGGCTCGTTGCCGTTTAACACCAGTAAGTCGTCGTAAGAAGACCATCAATGTTGCAGACATTGAAGCAATGGTAGCTAAAATGGCTCGTATTCCTGAGAAATCAGTATCTTCTAGTGATAAAGATGTACTGAAGAAACTAGATTCGAAGCTAAAAATGTTGGTATTTGGTCAAGATCACAGTATCGATGCTCTATGTGAAGCTATCAAACTTAGTCGAGCAGGGCTAGGTGCAGATAATAAACCTGTGGGTTCATTCTTGTTTGCTGGGCCAACAGGTGTTGGTAAAACAGAAGTAACCGTTCAATTAGCTAAAGCACTTGGTATTGAGCTTCTTCGTTTTGATATGTCTGAATACGGTGAGCAACATACGGTTAGTCGATTAATTGGTGCTCCTCCTGGCTATGTTGGTTATGAGCAAGGTGGATTATTAACAGATGCTGTAATTAAACATCCTCATTCAGTTGTTTTACTTGATGAGCTTGAGAAAGCACACCCAGATGTCTTTAACTTGCTTCTTCAAGTTATGGATAACGGGACCTTAACAGATAATAATGGTCGTAAAGCTGATTTCCGTAATGTTATTTTCGTAATGACAACGAATGCTGGTGTTCATGAAACGGTGAAAAAATCGATTGGTTTGATTCAACAAGATCATACAACCGATGCGATGGCTGCAATTAAGAAGATCTTCACCCCAGAGTTTAGAAACCGTCTAGATAATATCATTTGGTTCGAACACTTAAGTAAAGATGTTATTTCATTAGTTGTAGAGAAATTCATTGTTGAGTTACAAGTACAGTTAGATGCCCGTGGTGTATCAATGGAAGTATCGCAAGATGCAAAAGATTGGCTTGCTGATAAAGGATATGATAAATCGATGGGGGCACGGCCGATGGCTCGTGTTATTCAAGAGAACCTTAAGAAACCAATGGCAAACGAATTGTTATTTGGGGAGCTGGTAAACGGCGGTACGGTTCGCGTTAAACTAACTAAAGGTGAACTGGCTTTTGAGTTTACAAGTGAGACTGAAGCGGTTCATTAGTTAATGTTTAGATAATAAAAAACCCAGTCAATGACTGGGTTTTTTTGTATTATTTTAAAGCAAGTTAAAAAATTAACATGCTAAAAATGACAAATTAACGAGCACGGAAGACGATACGGCCTTTAGATAAATCGTAAGGAGTCATTTCAACTGTTACTTTGTCACCAGTAAGAATACGGATGTAGTTTTTACGCATTTTACCTGAGATATGAGCAGTAACAACGTGACCGTTTTCTAATTCTACGCGAAACATTGTGTTTGGTAGTGTATCTAGAACGGTGCCTTGCAGCTCAATTGCGTCTTCTTTTGCCATTGAATCCTCTTTATATAGATAGCTTTGGCTGATTTTTAAGCGGCCAATAATGCCCTTAAAAATGATGTATGTAAAGTTTGGTGGGCATTTTACCCCTGCCAGACCATATTTACTAGCTTTTGGTTAGGTTTATATCGATCTTTATATTTCATGGCTGGACAATCGTCTATTTGGTAACCAGGGTAGAGCCAGTTTTTTTGCAACTGCTTACATAACTTTAGTTGAATTAGGATAGAAACAGTACCTAGAGATAACACATGTTCAGGCTCAAAAAACGTATACATAGCACTGACTGAGTCGATTAAAATATCGGTTACAGCAATTGCGATAAGAATGTTGTTTTCATAAATATGAAGAAAGTGGCTAGGTAACCATTCTGCTTGAGAAAATTCAAAAAATTGTTCTTCGCTGGCAGGGAACATACTGCCTGATTGATGACGAGTGGTTATATATCGTTCATATAATGCGAACCATTCGTTATCCATTTCTGTTTTTACTTCCCAAGTAAACGCGGATAGTTTATTTAAAATTCGTTTTTGGCTTTTACTTGGTATGAATTCATTCGCGTTTATTCTTAAAGGTTGACAAGCATTACAAGCTTCGCACATCGGCTTATATACAGTAGAACCACTGCGTCGAAAACCCAAGCGAATCAAAGCTTGATAACCAAGAGGAGAATGAAGCTCTCTATCCATAGCTACACCAAGACGCTCTTGTTGTCCAGGGAGATAGCTACAAGGTCCCTCTGGAGTTAAACCCACTTGAAGAGAAAATTGACTCATGACTAGAAACTATTCCCAATTGGTTGTGGAAGATAACAGTGTGAACTTACTGTTTGGCTAGCTAGCTGATTCAATTTTATAGTGAAGTTGACTCTTTCCATTTCGACTGCTCCTAAACTTTCAAGGTGAGGGTTCATCATTTGGCAATCAATTAACTGTCCGCCAGAAGCCACAAAATGCTCACAAAATTTCCATAAGGCTATTTTAGATGCATTTGTTTTTAATGAGAACATAGACTCACCACAAAAAACTTGTCCTATTTGAAGACCATACAATCCGCCAATAAGCACATTATCAGACCATATTTCAACAGAGTGACAATGCCCTAATTTTGCTAGCTGTTTATAAGCTTGAATCATTTCAGGCATGATCCACGTTTCATCAGGACCTCGTGTGGAGGCGCATAGTTCAATCACTTGATTTGTCGATTTATTGATAGTGATTTCATAGTTTGATTTTCGGAAGAATTTTTTCAAACTTTTTGATGGTAAAAATAGGTCAGGTAGAAAAACACCTCTAATGCTTGGGCTCCACCATAAAATAGGATCATTCTCACTATACCAAGGGAAGATACCTTGTCGATAAGCATTTAATAACCGAGATACCGATAGATCGCCTCCCATAGCTAGTAAACCATCAGGTTCAGTTAATGCACTTTCAACATTAGGAAAGTGACTTGTTTCATTTGAATCAAGTTGTGGTAGATAAATAGTCATAAGTAAAAGAAATAGGATTCACTATTTTTAAGTAAAGAGGCAACATTGCCTCTGGTACAACGCTTTGGTTTTCGTTACTCTGAAAGTATGAAGAATAACAAAAAATAACAATGAAAGCTGAAACAGCTATGCAATAACTGAGTGAAATAGCAGGCATAGCATTATTATTTATTTGTACAGGAATTTTTACATAAACATGGAAAGCTTAACTCTTCAACCGATTTCAAAAATTGATGGCCAAATTAATCTACCTGGCTCAAAAAGTGTTTCCAACCGTGCGTTGTTATTAGCCGCGTTAGCGTCTGGAAAAACAAAACTAACTAATTTGCTTGATAGTGATGACATTCGTCACATGCTTAATGCATTAAAAGCGCTTGGTGTTGAATATACACTATCTGAAGATAAAACGGTTTGTGAAGTGACGGGCTTAGGTCGTGCTTTTGAACCGAAAGAAGCACTGGAACTTTTTCTTGGTAACGCAGGTACAGCAATGCGCCCATTAGCCGCAGCATTATGTTTGGGACGTGGTGAATTTGTACTTACTGGCGAACCTCGTATGAAGGAACGCCCAATTGGACATCTTGTAACTGCATTGAAAGCCGCAGGTGCAGATGTTGAATATTTAGAAAATGAAAATTACCCACCGCTAAAAATTAAAGGTACCGGCCTTAAAGGAGGAACTGTTGAGATTGATGGTTCTATCTCAAGTCAGTTTTTAACTGCTTTTTTAATGGCAGCACCATTATCAACAAAAGAGACAACCATTAATATAGTAGGTGATTTAGTCTCTAAACCATACATTGATATCACTTTAGATATTATGGCCACGTTTGGTGTTGAGATTGAGAATCAGAATTATCAGACATTTGTTGTTCCGGCTAATCAAACGTATGTCGCGCCGGGTGATTTTCTTGTTGAGGGGGACGCTTCGTCTGCGTCTTATTTCTTAGCAGCTGCAGCCATCAGAGGTGGAGCAGTAAAAGTCACTGGAATTGGTAAAAAAAGCATTCAAGGCGATGTTCAATTTGCTGATGCATTAGCAGCAATGGGCGCAGATATCGAATGGGGGGATGATTATGTCATTGCTCGAAAAGGGGAATTAAAAGCCGTTGATATGGATTTTAATCATATCCCTGATGCAGCTATGACTATTGCCACTGCCGCTCTTTTTGCACAAGGGACAACATCAATTCGCAATGTGTATAATTGGCGTGTAAAAGAAACCGATCGTTTGACTGCGATGGCAACTGAATTGAGAAAAGTCGGTGCTAAAGTAGAAGAAGGTGAGGATTATATTACGATCACACCACCAGAAAAATTACAGCATGCAGCCATTGATACTTATGACGATCACCGTATGGCAATGTGTTTTTCTTTAGTTGCTCTTAGTGATACCCCTGTGACGATTAATGATCCCGGCTGTACTTCAAAAACTTTCCCTGACTATTTTGATAAAATGAAAGAACTTAGTGCGTAATTCATAGTGTAAAAGCAATTAAATTTACGTTGATGTAAGCCCTGTGTAAAAAACATAGGGCTTTTTTAGTTTTTAATAAACTAAAGTATATAAATAATCTGACTTGGGTATAATGCGCTCGTAGAAACCAATCACAATAATTAATGGAGAACTCCATGACTACTCATTCACCAGTCGTTACTGTTGATGGTCCAAGTGGAGCAGGTAAAGGCACTTTGTGCATGTTACTTGCAGAAAAGCTAGGTTATAATTTATTAGATTCTGGTGCTATATACCGTGTATTAGCATTAGCTGCAATTCACCATGGTGTTGATTTAGAATCAGAAGATGCACTTGTTCCTTTAGCTGCCAATTTGGATGTGCAGTTCAAAGCGGAAGGTGAGCTAGTTAAAGTGATTCTTGAAGGTGAAGATGTATCTTCAGAGCTTCGTAAAGAAGAAACGGGAATGGCAGCGTCAAAAGTAGCTGCATTACCGCAAGTTCGTGAGGCGTTATTACGTCGTCAACGAGCATTTTCTGCATCACCGGGCCTTATCGCAGATGGTCGTGATATGGGTACCGTTGTGTTTCCTACCGCAGAAGTTAAGATATTTTTAGATGCAAGTGCCGAAGAACGTGCGAATCGCCGAATGAAGCAGTTGCAACAGAAGGGGTTAGATGTTAAATTTGACCGTCTTTTAGGCGAAATTCAAGAACGTGATGATCGAGACCGCAATAGAGCTGTCGCGCCATTACGTCCTGCTGAAGACGCTTTAGTATTAGATTCAACGTCAATGAATATTGATGAAGTTGTAGCGCAAGCTATTGCTTTTATTGAATCTAAGCTATAATTGAAACTTAGTTAGTTGCAAGGATGATAACTAACCTTACTATCAACCCCATGCGGTAGGATACCCATGGACGTTTAATATTGAAGATCAAATTAATGACTGAATCTTTTGCTCAACTCTTTGAAGAGTTTCTATCTGAAACTGAATTCCAACAAGGCAGCATCGTTAAAGGTACTGTAGTAGCTATCGAGAACGGTTTCGTTCTTGTTGACGCTGGCCTTAAGTCTGAAGCAGCTATCCCAGCTGAACAATTCAAGAACGCAGCTGGCGAACTTGAAGTTGAAGTTGGTTCTGAAGTAGACGTTGCTCTTGACGCTGTTGAAGACGGTTTCGGTGAAACTCAACTTTCTCGTGAGAAAGCGAAGCGTCACGAAGCTTGGATTCAACTTGAAAAAGCATACGAAGATGCTGAAACAGTTATGGGTGTTATTAACGGTAAAGTTAAAGGCGGCTTCACAGTTGAACTTAACGGTATCCGTGCATTCCTACCTGGTTCTCTTGTTGATGTACGTCCAGTACGTGACACTCTGCACCTTGAAGGCAAAGAGCTAGAGTTCAAAGTAATCAAACTTGACCAAAAGCGTAACAACGTTGTTGTTTCACGTCGTGCTGTTATCGAATCTGAAAACAGTGTTGAACGTGACGAGTTACTTGCTTCTCTACAAGAAGGCATGGAAGTTAAAGGTATCGTTAAGAACCTTACTGACTACGGTGCATTCGTTGATCTAGGTGGCGTTGACGGTCTACTACACATCACAGATATGGCTTGGAAGCGTGTTAAACACCCATCTGAGATCGTAAATGTTGGTGACGAGATCAATGTTAAAGTTCTTAAGTTCGATCGTGAGCGCACTCGTGTTTCTCTAGGTCTTAAGCAACTTGGCGAAGATCCATGGGTAGCTATCGCTAAGCGTTACCCAGAAGGTCACAAACTTTCTGGTCGTGTTACTAACCTAACTGATTACGGCTGCTTCGTTGAAATCGAAGAAGGCGTTGAAGGTCTAGTACACGTTTCTGAAATGGATTGGACTAACAAGAACATCCACCCTTCTAAAGTTGTTAATGTAGGCGACGAAGTTGAGGTTATGGTTCTTGAGATTGACGAAGAACGTCGTCGTATCTCTCTAGGTCTGAAACAATGTAAAGCTAACCCTTGGCAGACATTCGCTGAAGCGCAAGCTAAAGGCGACCACGTTACTGGTAAGATCAAATCTATCACTGACTTTGGTATCTTCATCGGTCTTGACGGCGGCATCGACGGTCTAGTTCACCTATCTGACATTTCTTGGAATGCTACAGGTGAAGACGCGGTACGTGAGTACAAGAAAGGCGACGAAATCTCTGCTGTTGTTCTAGCTGTTGATGCTGAGCGTGAGCGTATTTCTCTAGGTGTTAAACAAATGGAAGAAGACCCATTTAACAACTACCTAGCAGACAACAAGAAAGGTACTCTAGTAAACGGTACTGTTTCAGCTGTTGACGCTAAAGGCGCTACAATCACTCTTGCAGATAGCGTAGAAGGTTACATCCGTACTTCTGAGCTTTCTCGTGACCGTGTTGAAGATGCATCTCTAATCCTAAGCGTTGGCGATAGCGTTGAAGCGAAGTTCACTGGTGTAGACCGTAAGAACCGCGTAGTTAACCTATCTATCAAAGCTAAAGATGAAGCTGATGAGCAAGAAGCAATGGCTTCACTGAACACTAAGTCTGAAGACGGTGGTTTCGGTAACGCAATGGCTGACGCTTTCAAAGCAGCTAAAGGCGAATAAGTAAATTTAAAGGGAGCGTAATGCTCCCTTTTCTTTCGATAACGTAGGAGGTCATTTATGACAAAATCTGAACTGATTGAACAACTGTGTAGTAAAAAGCCTCAACTTTCTGCTAAGCAGGTTGAAGATACAGTCAAGGAAATCCTTGAACAGATGGCAACAACGCTAGAAGGCGGTGATCGTATAGAGATTCGTGGTTTTGGTAGTTTTTCTCTACACTATCGAGAGCCTCGTTTAGGTCGTAATCCGAAAACTGGTGATAAGGTTGAATTAGACGGTAAGTTTGTTCCTCACTTTAAACCAGGTAAAGAACTGCGTGAACGTGTGAATTTCAGCTAATGTAAATTAGTATATAAAAACGGCATACTTTTGAGTATGCCGTTTTTTTATGTTCATTTTCAGTGCATTTAGGTGTATCTTTAGAGCAGTAAAATAATATATTGTTAGATATTCATTAACTGGAGGGAAGACCAGTGAAAATTGTAATTGCAGTTTTATTAATTGCTTTATTTCTGATTTCACTCGCTGTTGGCGCACAGAATCAGATCGTAGTTAATTTTAATTATTTATTAGCACAAGGCGATTTCCAACTATCAACTTTACTTGGTATTTTCTTTGCGACTGGTTTTGGCTTGGGTTGGTTAATCTGTGGCAGTATGTATTTAAAAGCCAGCATGACCCAACGTCGTTTACGTAAACGTCTTGAAAAGAAAACCATCGAATTGGATAAATTACGCTTAGACTCAACAAAAGGGTAATGACTTAATGTTAGAGCTGCTATTCCTATTATTACCTATTGCTGCCGGATATGGCTGGTATATGGGTAACAGGAGTGCGAGACAACAACGTCAAAGAGATACAAATCACCTGTCACGCCAGTATGTGACGGGGTTAAATCTATTGCTTTCTGATCAGTCAGATAAAGCGGTAGATCACTTCATTGAACTACTTCAAGTTGATAGCGATACTATAGATACTCATTTAGCCTTAGGTAATCTTTTTAGAAGCCGAGGTGAGGTTGATCGTGCCATTAAAATTCATCAAAACCTCATTGCTCGTCCAAACCTGACATTAGATCAACGTAATATTGCTCTGCAGCAACTGGCTAAAGACTACATGGTTGCAGGTATTCTTGATCGAGCAGAAAAGATTTTTGAACAGCTTGTTGATGAACCAGATCACAGAGAAGCTGCATTAATGCAGCTTGTTGCAATTCATCAACAAACCCGTGAATGGGAACAAGCAATTAACTTTGCAAATAGCTTAGTTAAAATGGGAAAAAAGAAATTAAAACCAGATATTGCTCATTATTATTGTGAATTGGCAATGCAAGAACTAGCAGATAGCCATATTAATAAAGCTAAGCAAAACCTGAAGAAAGCCTTATCTATTGATAATCAATGTGTCCGTGCCTCTATTATGATGGCCAAATTATTAATGGAAGAAGATAACTTTAAAGGTGCGGTAAGCCAGTTAGAGTCAGTTTTAGATCAAGATATTGAATTTATTAGTGAGGCATTACCTTTACTCGCTGAATGCTACGAACAGCTGGATCGAGAAGGTGCATTACTAAATTTCTTAAAAGAAGCCATTTCAAAAGGGGCAGGTGCAAGTGCTGAGTTGATGTTATCAAATTTGATAGCGAAACATGAAGGTACAGCATTAGCTCAAGGTTATATGACTAAGCAGCTTCTTAAGAATCCAACCATGAAAGGCTTTTATCGCTTAATGGGTTATCACGTAGATGAAGCTGAGGATGGTCGCGCAAAGGCAAGCCTTTCAAGTTTACAAAATTTGGTTGGTGAACAGTTAAAAATGAAACCAAATTATCGATGCAGTAAATGTGGTTTTTCTGCGCATCGTTTATTTTGGCAATGCCCTTCTTGTAAAGGGTGGGGTGTTATTAAGCCGATTAGAGGCTTAGACGGTGAATAATTAAGAGGCGCATGAGTGCCTCTTTTTTTGATTAAAATAAATATAAATAAGGATAGAAAATGAAAGACCAAAAGGTAATCGTTGCGTTGGACTATGATAATCAATCAGATGCATTAGCATTTATTGATAAAATTGATCCTAGTTCATGCCGATTAAAAGTGGGTAAAGAGATGTTTACTCTATTTGGCCCTGAGTTTGTAAAGGAACTTCATAAGCGTGGTTTTTCTGTTTTTCTAGATTTAAAATTTCATGATATTCCTAATACCTGTTCAAAAGCAGTAAGAGCAGCTGCTGAAATGGGAGTATGGATGGTTAATGTTCATGCGAGCGGTGGTGAGCGTATGATGGCGGCATCACGTGAAATCTTAGAACCGTATGGTAAAGATCGCCCATTACTTATTGGTGTTACTGTCTTAACTAGCATGGAGCAGCAAGATTTAGCGGGTATTGGTTTGGATATCGCACCACAAGAACAAGTTAAACGTCTTGCGATGTTGACTAAGAATAGTGGATTAGATGGTGTTGTATGTTCAGCTCAAGAAGCAACCATGTTAAAAGCTGACCTTGGTAAGGAATTTAAGTTAGTGACTCCTGGTATTCGCCCTGCAGGTTCTGCTGTAGGGGACCAAAAACGTATTATGACACCAGTTGATGCGGTGACTTCAGGCTCAGATTACTTAGTGATTGGTCGCCCAATTACACAAGCTGAGAATCCATCGCAAGTATTAAATGAGATTAACCTTTCTTTAGCGTCAGTTTTATAAGTTTGTAATTTGATAGCTGAAAAATTCTAAACTTGTAATCACCTATAAATAGATAAAAAAATAGAGACCATTTGGTCTCTATTTTTGTTTGTAAGCTTCTTTAAAAAAAGAATTACATTACACGCATACCAGGTTGAGCACCTTCGTGTGGTTCAAGGATCCAAAGATCTTTACCACCAGGGCCTGCTGCTAGGATCATACCTTCAGACATACCAAACTTCATCTTACGAGGTTTAAGGTTAGCAACCATAACAGTTAGCTTGCCTTCTAGCTCTTCAGGTTTATATGCTGATTTAATCCCAGAGAATACTTGACGAGTTTCACCGCCGATGTCTAGTTGGAATTTAAGCAGTTTGTTTGCCTTTGGAACTTCTTCACAAGAGATAATACGAGCAATACGCATATCAACAGCTTCGAACGCATCGAATTCAATCTCATCCGCGATTGGTTCTTTGTCTAGTTCAGTTTGGCTTGCTTTTTCTTTTTCCGCTTCTGCTTTCTCTTTTGCTGCCATTTCAATTGCTGCATCTTCTTTTGATGCTTCAACCATTGCTTCTACCTTTTTAGGATCAATACGAGCAAATAGTGCTTTGAACTTAGTGATTTCATGAGACGTTAGTGGTTGTGCAATAGCTTCCCACGTAAGTGTTTCATTTAAGAATGCTTCAGTTCGTGCTGCAAGCTCAGGCATTACTGGTTTTAGATAAGCCATTAATACACGGAATAGGTTAATACCAACAGAAGCGACTTCTTGTAGCTCTTGTTCTTTACCTTCTTCTTTCGCAAGAACCCAAGGTGCTTTTTCGTCAATGTACTGGTTTGCTTTATCAGCAAGCGCGGTAATTTCACGAATAGCACGACTAAATTCACGAGTTTCGTATAGATCAGCAATGCGACTTTCAGCAGCAACAAATTCGTTGTAAAGCTCAGGAGCAACAAAGTTATCAGAAAGTTTGCCATCAAAACGTTTAGTAATGAAGCCAGCGTTACGAGAAGCTAGGTTAACAATCTTGTTTACAACATCAGAGTTTACACGTTGAGTGAAATCTTCAAGGTTTAAATCAAGATCATCAATACGGCTGTTAAGTTTAGCTGCGTAGTAGTAACGTAAACACTCAGGATCTAAGTGATTTAAGTAAGTACCTGCTTTAATGAATGTGCCTTTTGATTTAGACATTTTTGCGCCATTCACAGTAACGTAACCATGAACAAATACATTGTTTGGCTTACGGAAACCTGAGCCTTCTAGCATTGCAGGCCAGAATAGGCTGTGGAAGTAAACAATGTCTTTACCGATGAAGTGGTAAAGCTCTGTTGTGCTGTCTTTCTTCCAGTATTCATCAAAGTTTAGATCGTCACGCTTGTTACACAGGTTTTTAAATGAACCCATGTAGCCAATTGGGGCATCTAGCCAAACGTAGAAGAACTTGTTTGTTTCGCCAGGGATTTCAAAACCAAAATAAGGTGCATCACGAGAGATATCCCATTGCTGCAAACCAGACTCAAACCACTCTTGCATTTTGTTTGCTGTTTCAGTTTGCAGAGAACCAGAACGAGTCCATTCTTTTAGCATGCTTTCAAATTGAGGTAAGTCAAAAAAGAAATGCTCTGAATCTTTCATTACAGGTGTAGCACCTGAAACGGCTGATTTAGGGTTGATTAAATCAGTAGGGCTGTAAGTTTCGCCACAGTTATCACAGTTATCACCGTATTGCTCTTCTGACTTACATTTTGGGCATGTGCCTTTTACAAAACGGTCAGGTAAGAACATCTCTTTTTCAGGATCAAATAACTGAGAGATAGTACGACTAGTAATAAAACCATTCTTTTTTAGCTCTAAATAGATATGAGAAGCTAATTCTCGGTTTTCATCACTGTGTGTGCTGTGATAGTTATCAAAGCTGATGTCGAAGCCTGCGAAATCTTTTTGATGCTCTTCGCTAACTGCTGCAATCATTTCTTCAGGAGTGATACCCATCTGTTGAGCTTTAAGCATGATTGGTGTGCCGTGAGCGTCATCTGCACAAATAAAGTTAACGTCGTTGCCGCGTAAACGTTGGTAACGAACCCAGATATCCGCTTGGATATGCTCAAGCATGTGGCCTAAGTGGATTGAACCGTTTGCATACGGTAGGGCACATGTAACCAGAATTTTTCTCGGATCTGTAGCCATATCTTCTCTTTCGCTTAATGTGATGGGTGAAAATTTTAAGAGATAAATAGTACCTGATGCGAGCCTGAATGCATAGAGGATCAAGGGTTCATTTAGTGATAGGATGAGTAAAAATAACTGAGGAGTGACAAGATGGCATTTACAACGATGGCAGAGATTAAAAATTGGCTCAATGATTTTACACATCCACAGCTTTGTGAAGGCTGGGCGGAGATCCCTAATATGGTCTCTATCTCTGCCGCGGGAATTATTACTGTAACATTGCCTTTTGTTTCTAACTCAGTGGAACATAATTTACTTTCGTGGGTTACAGAGCAAAAAAAACAACTTAACCTTTCTCCTTTAGAGTTGACCGTGACATTTAAAGTCGCAACATTAAAAACAGATAAGCAAGCGGTTAAAGGTGTTAAAAATATTATTGCAGTCAGCTCTGGTAAAGGCGGAGTAGGTAAATCTACGACTGCTGTTAATTTAGCGTTAGCTCTCCAATATTTAGGAGCGAGAGTTGGGATCTTAGATGCCGATATCTATGGTCCCTCAGTTCCCCTAATGCTAGGTGTTGAAGATAAGAAACCAAACATTGTTGATAATAATCGAATGATGCCAGTTGAAGCCCACGGCATTTACAGTAACTCGATTGGTTATTTGGTTGATAAGTCAGAAGCTGCAGTATGGCGTGGTCCTATGGCATCGAAAGCATTATCGCAATTGGTGAATGAAACGTTATGGCCTGATTTAGATTATTTGATTATTGATATGCCACCAGGCACAGGTGATATTCAGCTTACTTTGTCACAACAGATCCCAACCACAGGAGCGGTTATCGTAACAACACCACAAGATTTAGCGTTAACAGACGCTATAAAAGGAGTAAATATGTTTACGAAAGTAGAGATCCCTGTTGTTGGTGTTGTAGAAAATATGAGTATACATATTTGTTCTAATTGCGGTCATGAAGAAGCGATTTTCGGTACTGGTGGCGCCGCATTAATGGCACAACATTATTCAATTCCTTTATTAGGACAACTTCCTTTACATATTGATATTCGTAGTGAGACTGATTCTGGCACCCCAAGCGTTACGTCTAATGCTTCTAGTGCACACAGCCGACTCTATATTGAATTAGCTGAACAAGTTTCAAGCCGTTTATATTGGCAGGGAGAGGTTGTTGCTGACCAAATAATGTTCAAGTCATTGTAGCTTCACACTTATGTGTAATTTTCGGTGGAAAGTGTGGTGAGTAATCCTTATAATCAGGCGGTTTTATTTTAATAACCGTATCTCGCACACTTTAGGTATCTTTTATGTCAGAGAACAGTAATCATCACTGTATTATCGTAGGTATTGCAGGCGCATCAGCTTCAGGTAAGAGTTTGATCGCTTCGACTATTTATAACGAACTACGAGCAAAAGTTGGCGACCACCAAATTGGCGTAATAACTGAAGACAGTTACTACAAGGACCAAAGCCACCTGACCATGGAAGAAAGAGTCAAAACGAATTACGATCACCCAAATGCACTTGATCACCAATTATTAAGTGAGCATCTTGAGCAGTTAATGCGTGGTGAAGCGGTTAATATTCCGACTTATAGCTACACTGAACACACTCGTACTACTGATGTTGAAGTAATGACGCCAAAGAAAGTAATTATTCTTGAAGGTATTTTACTATTAACAGATCCTCGTTTACGTAATTTAATGCACGCAAGTGTGTTCATGGATACACCTTTAGATATTTGCTTATTACGTCGCGCTAAACGTGATGTAGAAGAACGTGGCCGTACTATGGAGTCGGTATTTGAACAATATCAAAAAACAGTTCGCCCAATGTTCATGCAATTTATTGATCCATCTAAGCAACATGCTGACATTATCGTTCCACGTGGTGGTAAAAACCGCATTGCAATTGATGTATTAAAAGCACACATTTCTCGTTTATTGAAAGCATAATAAAACGCAATTAAATAAATAGGTCGACGTTATCGTTGGCCTTTTTTTTGTCTGATTTCTGTCACTTCCTGTTATTTAGGTATATAACTATAGGTAACCCTATGTTTATTATGCTTAAGTAGTGGCATAATTAACACTCTTGTTACCATTTCAATACATTAGATGGATTTTGGCCGTGAAAAAAATAGCCCTATTAATTAGCATACCCTTTATCGCTATCATTGCCGCTTTATTGGTGCTGGTATTACTTGTTAACCCTAACGACTTTAAACCTTTGATAAAAGAGCAAGTTGAAGCTCAAACGGGTCGTCAATTAAGCATTGATGGTGATATTGAATGGCGATTTTTTCCATCTATCGGTTTTTCTATAGGAAAGACAGCCTTAAGCAACCCTAAAGGATTTGCGACATCAGATTTAGTGAAGTTTGATAATGCAATTTTGGATCTTAATGTACGACCATTATTTCACCATGAAATAAATATAGGATTAGTTACTTTAGATGGTGCTTCTTTTACATTACATACATTAAAAGATGGTTCGACTAACCTTGATAGCTTAACACCTAAGAAAGCTGAAGTAGGACCTGAAGCGTCAGTATCAGAAGAGGTGAATGTAGCAGCTAACACTAGTGAACACTCTCAACCAAGCACAAGTATTAACGATTGGAAAATCACACTAGAAGGCATTGCCTTAACGAATGCAGAAGTGCTTATTCAAGATGATAGAGCAGGGTCAAAGACAAAATTAAATGATATCAATTTATCATTGTCTCAATTTAGTCCGGGAGAATGGGCGCGCTTAACGTTTGATGTGAAAGGCGATTTAGGTCAACAGAAAATATCACTTGCTGGTAAAACTGATTTAAATATCGCAACCACATTGGATGCAGCATCCTTAAAACAAACTGAGTTTATGGCATCATATTCAGATGCTGTGAATAAATTTGATGACATTACCTTCACGATTGATCAATTTTCTTTTGGTGAGTGGGCTAACATTAAACTTATTGCAAAAGGAAAGGCAAATGAGTTGATGGTTAACTCCGATTCTTCTTTTGCCGTTAATGTACCTAACACATTAGATCTTATCCGCATTAAGTCATTTAAAAGTACCAATAACGTAAAAGGTAAAGGTTTACCAAATGAAGACGTTACTGCCGTTATTGGTTTTGATAGTTCATTTGATTTAAGTAAGTCCTTATTAAAGGTAGAAAAACTTACCTTATCAGCTGTTGATACTGATTTTACCGGTAAAGCGAGTGTTGAGTTAAAAGATATTCCTAAAGTCCACTTTTCTTTACGTAGTCCTAATATTGATGTTGATGCATTATTAGCAACATTACCAAAAGGTGATACTCAAGTAGCCGATGGAAAAGTGAAAACAGGGACATCAAATAGCACATCAAAACCAGTTAAAGAAGTTGAACCTGATTTAAGTGCATTAAAAACATTAGATGTTGCAGGTATTATCATCATTGATAAATTTAAAGCCAATAATGCAAAAATGCAGAATGTAGAATCGGTGTTTTCGATAAATCGAGGAGTATTTAAGCTAAGTAAGTTCTATTCTGATTTATACAGTGGTGCTATTGATATGACGGCGACTCTTGATGCTCGTAAGCCGACACCAAGCTATGCGATTAAGCAAGCAATTAAAGGTGTTAAAGTCGCCCCATTGCTAATTGATGTTATGGGAGAAAGCCTAATCGAAGGTACAGGTAATATTACCCTTAATATTTCAGGTCAGAGTTTAAAACCGACAGCATTGAAACAAAACTTAAAAGGTAAAGCGTCGATTAATTTTGCCGATGGTGCGGTAAACGGGGTAAATATTCCACTATTGATCAGAACTACTTATGCCAAAATTAAAGGTGAAAAAGTTAAAGGCAGTGAAGAGGCAGAAAAAACAGACTTTAGTGCATTGTCTGCAGACTTTTATTTAGCGAAAGGTAATGCAACGACTAAAAATATTAAGATGGTTTCACCATTGTTAAGAATTCATGGTGAAGGATCTGCACACTACATTAATGAAACGGCGAACATGCTAATTAAAACATCAATCGTTGGATCTTTGAAAGGTCAGGGCGGTAAAGATATTAATGATCTTAAAGATGTCACAATCCCTATCCGAATTACAGGTCCTTGGATAAAACCAAAGTATAAACTTGAATTTGATGATGTAATGCAACAGAAAGCGAAAAAAGAAATTGATCGTGGTATTGAGAAGTTAGAAGAAAAATATGGCGATAAAATTAAGGACGAAAAGGTAAAAGAAGCAGCGAATAAATTGTTAAAAGGATTGTTTAATTAACCTAACTTAATAATAGCGCAATAGAAAATGGCCTGTAATATTAATAATGCAGGCCATTTTTTATTACTGAAATTGGTGCTACTTACCAATCTATGCCTTTCAATGCTTTTACTCCAGAATCAAACGCGTGTTTAACACTACGAACTTCAGAAACAGTATCTGCCATTTCTATTAATTCACGGTGCGCAGCTCGCCCAGTAATGACAACAGATTGCATTTTTGGACGATTATTTAATGCCGCTTTTAACTCATCTAAGTCTATATAGCCGTATGTGACCATATAAGTCATCTCATCCAATAAAACTAAGTCAATAGAGTCGTCTGATAAGCTTTTCTTACATTCTTGCCATACTCGTTGTGCTGCTTCTGTATCCGCTGTTTTATCTTGAGTATTCCAAGTGAAGCCTGTTTTCATTACATGAAAGGGAACGCCGTGGCCTTCTAGTAGATTTCTTTCACCACAGTCCCATGTGCCTTTGATAAATTGAGCAACAACACAATTTAATCCATGGCCAACTGCTCTCGCTACTGTTCCAAAGCCAGATGTTGTTTTCCCTTTTCCATTACCAGTAACAACAATTAATAAGCCTTTTTCTATTTGTGCTTCTTCTACACGCTTATCGACGTTCTCTTTTATCTTTGATTGACGTTGTTTGTAACGTTCATCTTTTGAGCTGCTATTCATTATTCTCTCCATGTTAGATCTTGAATCATAGCAATGAATAAATAAGAGTGGAACCTGTTCATAACAGAGGTCGGATTGAAATTTATCTTTGTTAGTGTGATGATTGTGTTAATTATAAAATAGAGTCATAGAAATGAATTATAAATTAAATAAAAAGAGCATTACTTGCTTATATGTTTTCGCTGCGGTTGTTTTTGCTTTTTACGGTGTATTTGTTTGTCCTTTTATTGAATCCTTACCTCGAGGTGTTGTCTTTTTTGAGGTCAATATGACATTTATATTAATGTTAATAAGTCGATTTTTCGTCATCCCCCGTCTTACTTTCTTTAGTCTGAAATCCTCATTTGCAACAGAAGTTGTCTTGTTTTCTTTGTTTGGATTAGTTATGTCAGCTTATATGGGGACGATTTATGGTTTCCCAATTGAAAGTAACCTTAAAGTTATTTTTGGCATGGTAATCTTAGGGGTATTTACTGGAATAATAACAACACAAATTAGATTGATTGAACGCTATGAAAATATGCCTAAGCAATTCGCAGTTAATACCGTTCTGCATGGAGATAGGGAATCTATAACCCAACAATTTACGATGTTAATTGTTCTACTTGTCATCGCATTAACAACTACATTAGTCATGATCGCAGTTAAAGATTTATTTTGGTTAGAAAGTGCTGAGAACTATTATTTAAGTGGTGAAGGTAAAATAAGCATAATTAAAGAGTTTATTTTTGTGAGTTTTATTCTTTTTCTATACACATTCTCAGTCGTATTTTTGTGGGGAAAGAAATTATCACTTATTTTAAATATGAAAGAGAAAACATTAAATAACGTAGCAGGAGGTGCTCTGAGTGATCGCTTACCTGTTTATAATAATGACGAATTTGGTGTTTTAGCTTCATTAACTAATAAGATGTTATCTAGCTTAGAAGAAAGCCAGACAGAGATCCAACAGACTCGAGATTCTGCTATTGTTGGTTTATCCGCTTTGGCTGAATCAAGAGATAACGAAACGGGTGCGCATATATTACGAACTCAAGAATATATTCGAGTGCTTGCCTTTGATTTAAGAAAGAAAGCAGGCTACTCCAATGTATTAACAGATAGCTACATTAATTTACTTTTTAAATCGGCGCCATTACATGATGTCGGTAAGGTTGGGATCCCTGATGCTATTTTACTTAAACCTGGAAAGTTAACCGATGAAGAATTTGAGATAATGAAAGGTCATGCAATTATTGGAGCAAAAGCACTTGAAGTCGCAGAATCTCAAATGGAAGGTGAAAGCTCATTCTTGCAACTGGCTAAAGAAATCGCACTAACTCATCATGAGAAATGGAATGGCAGTGGTTACCCTCAACAATTAAAAGGTGACGATATTCCTTTATCTGGTCGATTAATGGCTTTGGCTGATGTCTATGATGCTCTTATATCAAAACGAGTTTATAAACCCGGTTTTAGTCATGAGAAGGCAAGAAATATTATTTTAGAAGGTAAGGGCAGTCATTTTGACCCAATTATTGTAGAGTCTTTTTTAAGTGTAGAAATGGAATTTAAAAAGATAGCAGAGCAATATCAAGACAGTTAAATATAAAAAATCCCGATAGGATAACCATATCGGGATTTTTATTATCGATCAATTCTTTTGAATTATAACTCTATTTACTGGCTTACAACCTTGTAGATAGGATCTTCTTGAACATTAATTTCAACTAGGCTTCCTGCTTTATTTAATAAAGCATGGCAGTCTTGGCTTAAGTGACGAAGATGCACTTTTTTGCCCGCTTTAGAGTAACGATCAGAAATAGTATCAACAGCTTCAATTGCTGAATGGTCTACGACGCGTGACGTAGCAAAATCAATAATGATATCTTGAGGATCATTCTCTACATCAAATAATTCTAAGAAATTAGCTGCAGAGCCAAAGAAGATTGGGCCATTAATTTCATATACTTTAGAGCCTTCATCATTCATAGAGTTTGTTGAGTAAATATGTTTTGCGTGTTGCCATGCAAACATAAGTGCCGATGCAATAACACCTACACCAACAGCCACAGCAAGGTCAGTTAGAACCGTTACAACAGTTACCAATACAATTACAAAGAAGTCTTGTTTTGGTACGCGACGAGCTAGTTTGAACGTTGCCCATTCAAAAGTACCGATAACTACCATAAACATAACACCAACTAATGCTGCTAGTGGGATCATCTCAATTAAGCCTGAAGCAAATAAGATAAAGCCAAGTAGAGCAAGTGCTGCTGTAATACCAGATAGACGACCGCGACCACCAGAATTAACGTTGATCATAGATTGACCAATCATCGCACAACCCCCCATCGCACCAAACACAGAACAAGTTACGTTTGCAACGCCTTGACCTACACATTCACGATTAGATTGGCCACGAGTCCCTGTCATTTCATCAATTACAGTTAGAGTTAACAATGATTCAATTAGGCCGATAGCCGCTAAGATAAGTGCGTAAGGGAAGATTATGTACAGTGTTTCTAAAGATAATGGAACATTAGGTACAGCAAAAGTAGGTAGAGAGCCTGCTAAAGTAGCAGCTTCATCACCACTCATGGTACGTAGAAAATCAACAACAGTACGAGTATCTAAACCTAAGCCTTGAACTAACCCTGTAACAACAATGATAGCAACCAGTGAAGAAGGTACTGCTGTTGTTAATTTAGGTAAGAAGTGAATAATTGCCATAGTTACAGCAACCAAGCCAAGCATTAGCATCATTTGGTCGCCCTGAAGCCAATCTAAATTACCTAGTGCGTCAGGCGCTTTAAACTGACCTAATTGAGCAAGGAATATGACGATAGCTAAACCGTTCACGAAACCGATCATCACTGGGTGTGGCACGATACGAATGAATTTACCTAATTTGAATAAACCAGCTGTTATTTGTAGTAGGCCAGCGAGTAAGATTGCTGCAAAAAGGTACTGTACGCCGTGAACTGCTACTAAGCTAACCATTACAACTGCCATTGCGCCAGTTGCGCCAGAAATCATTCCTGGGCGACCACCAATAATTGATGTAATTAAACCGACAATGAAAGCAGCATATAGGCCAACCATAGGGTCAACACCAGCAACAAAGGCGAAAGCAACAGCTTCAGGGACTAGAGCTAACGCAACGGTTAACCCTGATAGAACATCATTCTTCACTGAATGATTAGAAAATTTTGGGAATTCAAACATTATTTTTAGATATCTTCTTGGTTGTTTTTCAAGCATGGTATGGCGCGAATCGTACAGAAAAGCGTGATGAACTTCAATATCTATTCAGATTATTGATATAAAAAAAGCAAGTTACACCGAAATGTAACTTGCTTAATTAGATGGTTTTATTATTTAGAGGCTAGTGCCTAAAAAATTATAAACCAGCTGTTTTTGCCATTGCTGCACTTGCTTTACCTGTAGCTGTTTGGCTACCGGCTTGCTTAGGTGTAAAGCGTTCAGTTCTGAATGCTGCAGCTGTTACAGTGATTTCTTTAATCTCTGTAGGGCCGGTTGCTTTTGTCATGCCTGAAGATGCTTGACCTTTATATTGTCGCTTAGCAGTCACAACATCAGCTTTAGATGACGTTTCTATTGCAACTTCAATAACAGGTGTTGGTTCTACTACTTCAACAGGAGCGATTTTCTCTTCAACAATAACTTCTACTGGTTCGATAGCAACTGGTGCCTCTACTTTAGTCGGTTCTACTGCTGCTGGAGTTGCTACTACTGGTGTTTCTACAATAGGAGCTTCAACTATAACTGCTTCTTCAACAGTTGGAGTTGCTACATAAGGAAGTAATACTTTACCCATCGCCATTTCAGGGAAAGCAACACCACCAACTAGTGTTTTCACTATTGTTGGTTTGTTTGCTTCATCTTGTGCATTTTGAGTATCGTTATCAACAAATTTTTCTTGTTGTTGTCTAGCTAATTTCTGCTCTAAGATTCGAGCGTAATCAGGATAAACTTTACCCATAGCCATTTCAGGTGATGCAACACCAGCAAATAGACGCGCAGGATTTACAGGACGGCGATCACGACGACGACGGCGTTGACCACTTGCACGCAAATGACGAGGTGAACGGCGATTACGACGTTGTCCTTCTTTACGCTCTGTATTTGCTTCAGTTGCTACTGCAGGTTGTTGTGCTTGTGCTTCAACTTCAGTTGTTGCGACAACTTTAGTTTCTACTTCTGCTTCAACTGCTTGACCAGTACGAACTTTTTTCTGTAGCTGACGACGTTGACGACGTTGTTTTACTTGAACTGCCTTCTCGCGTTTTTCAGCTGGTTTTTCTGATGCTTGCGCAGGTGTTTGTTGCGCTTCAGCTGCCAACTGAATACCTTGTTCTGCAATTTCTTTGCGAACTTTAGGTTGTTTCGTTGGTTTATTTTCAGTTGCTTTTACTGGTTTAGTTACAGCAACTGGAGCATCTTCAACTTTCTTACCACGACGATTATCATTACGATTTTCGTTGTTGTTACGATTGTCATTACCGTTACGACGATTATTACGGTTGTTACGACCATTTTCGTTACGACGACGATCGTTATTACGGTTTTGATTACGACGTTGCGGTTGTGCTGGTTTTTCTTCTTCTTTTTTCTCAGTTTCAGCAGGCGCTGCTTCTGGTGCAGAGAAGAAGTTAGCAATCGCAGAGAAGAAACGGTTAATTAAACCTGGTTTTTCTTCTGTTGTTGCTGAAGCTTTAGGTGCTGTAGTTTTTGTTTCTGGAGCTTTAGCTACTGGCGCTGCTTGAGTTGGAGCACTAAAACCTTGAAGAACTGGTTCTTCACGCTTTCTTGGTGCAACATTAATAGCAGGAACTTCTTTTGCTTCTGCTTCACGTAATGCTTCTAACTTCTTAGGTAGAAGGTAAGACAGCATTTCTTGTTCTTCACCTTCACGGATACGAATCACTTCAAAATGAGGCGTTTCCATATCAGAATTCGGAACAATGATTACGCGAACGCTATGGAATTTCTCAATATGCTGAACGGAACGACGTTTTTCATTCAGTAAGTAAGAAGCAATAGCAACAGGAACAACAGCAAGCACTTGAGTTGTGTTGTCTTTTAGAGATTCTTCTTCGATTAAACGAAGTACAGAAAGTGCAAGAGATTCATTATCACGAACTACGCCTGTACCCGTACAACGAGGACAAATGTGATGACTTGCTTCAGCTAAAGACGGGCTTAAGCGTTGGCGAGACATTTCTAATAAACCAAAGCGAGAAATACGACCAATTTGAACACGAGCACGGTCCATACGAACAGCTTCACGCATACGGTTTTCTACTTCACGTTGGTGACGAACTGGCGTCATGTCGATGAAGTCGATAACAACTAGGCCGCCCAAATCACGTAAACGTAATTGGCGAGCAATTTCATCTGCTGCTTCTAGGTTAGTATTTAATGCTGTTTCTTCGATATCGCCGCCTTTTGTTGCACGAGCAGAGTTGATATCAATAGAAGTAAGAGCTTCTGTTGGATCAATAACAATCGATCCACCAGAAGGTAAGCGCACTTCACGTTCAAAGGCAGATTCAATCTGGCTTTCAATTTGGTAGTGGCTGAATAGCGGTACTTCGCCTTCATACAACTTAACGCGAGATAAGAAATCAGGACGAATAAGTTGGATGTGCTGACGAGCACGATCAAAAATTGTTGGGCTATCAATCAAGATCTCGCCAATATCACGACGTAAGTAATCACGAATTGCGCGAACAATTACATTACTTTCTTGGTGAATAAGGAAAGGTGCTTGGTTTGATTCAGAGGCGTGTTTAACGGCTTCCCAATGATTTAGGAGTACGTTTAAATCCCATTCAAGTTCTTCTGCTGATTTACCAACGCCGGCAGTACGAACAATTAGACCCATACCTTGAGGTAGTTCTAATGTGCTTAATGCTGCTTTTAATTGAGTACGTTCTTCACCTTCGATACGACGAGAAATACCGCCAGCACGAGGGTTATTAGGCATAAGAACAAGGTAGCTACCAGCCAGAGATATGAACGTTGTTAAAGCTGCGCCTTTGTTGCCACGCTCTTCTTTTTCAACTTGAACAATAACTTCTTGGCCTTCTTTCAATACGTCCTTAATATTTGGACGACCTTGATAAGTGTAACCTTGTGGGAAATATTCTTTAGCGATTTCCTTAAGGGGAAGGAAACCGTGGCGATCAGCACCGTAATCAACAAAAGCTGCTTCCAAGCTTGGTTCGATACGTGTGATTTTGCCTTTATAAATATTTGCTTTCTTAGATTCGTGACCAGGGCTTTCGATATCTAGATCAAAAAGGCGTTGGCCATCAACTAATGCGACGCGCAACTCTTCCTTTTGGGTTGCGTTAATCAACATTCTTTTCATTAGGGAATACTCATTACAAATTGTCGAGCTTGTTTGTCCACTTCCATTTCAAATGGTGCCAGATCCCAAGGCTGATTACATGTGCAGCCTCACGGCTGGAACTCAGGGATGCTCTAGGGCACAATCCACATCAACACTATCGATAAAATAGTGCTGATCCGCAATTATTCGCGGTCGTTAAAACATAAAAAATGGTTTAGGCATAACAAGCAAAAAAACTCAAAGCAGTATAGATGTCTTACGCCAATTGCTGCATCACCGCATTCGAGCAGTATATTTTTTGTTCTTTTGGTGCTTTTATGCTCACCAAGGTGAAGAAATGGCCATCTGGGCCGATTTCAGGTGCTAACTATAACAGTCAGATCAAGCCTCAGCAATCTTCATTATTTGAAACTGAGGTAAAAAAGGTTCATCAATTAGAATTAAGACAGTAGAATAAGAGAATGAATGAAGATAAACCTAAAGTGCAATTCGTCGAGATCGATGACGACTTTGCAGGGCAACGAATCGATAACTTTCTTCTTGCCCGCTTAAAAAATGTACCAAAAAGTATGATTTACCGAATTGTGCGTAAAGGCGAAGTTCGTGTAAATAAAAAACGTATTAAACCAGAATACAAACTTCAAGAAGGGGATTTAGTTCGTATTCCTCCTGTGAAGCTTCCTGAGTCGACTGCGCCTGAGTTACCGAGCGTTAAACTGTCTAAAGTCTCAGAGCTTGAAAGTTGTATTATTTATGAAGATGACCACCTTCTTGTTTTAAATAAACCATCAGGCACTGCAGTGCATGGTGGTAGTGGCTTAAAGTTTGGTGCGATTGAAGCATTACGTGCTTTGCGCCCTGACGCTCGTTTTTTAGAGTTAGTACACAGAATTGATAGAGATACTTCTGGAATTCTCTTAATTGCAAAAAAACGTTCAGCATTACGTCGCTTACAAGAACAATTCCGAAACAAAACAGTACAAAAATACTATTTTGCTTTAGTTATGGGTCAATGGAAGAGCACCTGTAAAGTAGTTAATGTTCCTTTACTTAAAAATGAAGTGAACAGTATCGTACGTGTAAATCCAAATGGTAAACCTTCTGAAACTCGTTTTAAGATTTTAGAAAAGTTTGATCAGGCAACATTAATTCAAGCGAGCCCAATTACTGGTCGTACTCATCAAATTCGCGTACATGTTCAACATGCTGGTCACCCAATTGGTTGGGATGACCGTTATGGCGATAGACGATTTGATGCTTATTCTGGTCAATTTGGTTTAGATCGATTGTTCTTGCATGCGGCAAATATTAAGTTTACTCATCCAAGTACAGAAGAATTGATGGATATCAGTGCGCCAATGGAAGCGAAATTAGAACGAGTTCTAAAAGGTCTACGTTCTAAGAAGTAATCCTATATTTTTGTTATTTCCTAGCGATAAGTGTTGAACTGACACTTATCGCTTTTTTGTGATTGAAACTAAAGTACTGAAAAATTTTGACGCTCTAACATGTCAATTAAAGATATTAAAGGAAGGCCGATAAGTGCGTTTGGATCTTTACCTTCTAACTTATCAAATAATGCAATACCTAAACCTTCACATTTAAAGCTACCGGCGCAATATAATGGCATCTCTTTATCAACGTAATTTTCTATTTGTTGTGAGGTTAATCGGCGAAAATGAACATGGAATTCTTCACATAGAGTTTCTGCGACCATTGTTGTCGTATTGAGTAACGATAGGCCCGTATAAAAAGTGATGATTTGACTACTGGCTTTTTGAAGCTGAATGATTGCTTTTTCTCGTGTTAATGGCTTACCAATAATTTGGCCGTTGATTACGCATACCTGATCGGATCCTATGATCAAGTAATTAGGATCCTTCATGTTACAAGAACGTGCTTTTTGTTCTGCTAATCGAGTGACAAGTGCAGTAGGTGACTCATTTTCTTGTGGTGTTTCATCACAATTGGGTGAAATAGCATCAAAATGAACTTGGATCTTCTCTAAGATCGAACGGCGAAAAGGCGATGTTGAAGCTAGAATGAGTTTTGGTTGCATAATGGGTTCTTCTTCTTTAATTTTTCGTTTATTATTAGCAACTCTGCTGAAATAGCAACTGGGAAGAAAAAAAGCATAATTTTTGCCATTTTTCTTTGACTCGAAGGCTTTAGAAAGATAAGATGCGCGCCCTATGCAAAAGGTAAAATTACCACGAACAGTTGATGCAATCCAAAACGCTCAACGAAGATTAGACTACGATGGAATCATCCAATCTGATATTTTAAAGCGTTTGGCTGAATCTACTGTAGATGTGAAAAGTGATGCTGAAGTCACGATGTCGTTTAAAGTTGACGAACAACGACTAGCCGTTATCTCTGGTAAAGCTAACGTCAATGTGTTGTTGGAATGTCAACGCTGTAATGAAAATTTTGAACATCACCTAAATGTATCATTTACGTGTACGCCTTTTTTAAGCGAAGAGAAGGCAGCTCTTGTTCCTGAGGAATATGAGTTTGTAGATTTAAATGAAGTAGGTGAAGTTGATCTCGTTGAGTTGGTAACTGATGAGTTCATTCTAGCGTTGCCGCAAGTCGCTATGCATGACATTAAAGATTGTCAGGTCAAATCTAACAATTTGGTATTTGGCGAAATTCCTGAAGAGGAAGAGAAACCGAATCCGTTTGATGTTTTAAAATCTTTAAAACAACAGTAATTGAGGAGTAGGGTCCATGGCCGTACAAAAGAGCAAGAAATCACGTTCAATGCGTGGCATGCGTCGTTCACACGATGCACTAACTACAAGTGCATTATCTGTAGACGCAACTAGTGGCGAAACTCACCTTCGTCACAACGTTACAGCTGACGGTTACTACCGTGGCCGCAAGGTAATCAACAAGTAAGGTTGACGCTTTGCAGCAGCTAACCATTGCAATTGATGCGATGGGTGGGGACTTCGGTCCCCAAGTTACAGTGCCTGCCATCGTGCAGGCATTGTCGCAATTCCCAGAGCTAAAAATTATTGTTGTTGGAGATCGTCATGCGATTTCTACACAGCTAACACATCTAAATTATACCCCCAATCAACGACTTTCTATTGCACATAGCGACAGCGTTATAGGCAACAACACTCCACCTTCAAAAGCACTACGGCACAGTCGTGGTAGTTCAATGCGAATGGCTATTGATTTAGTTGCGAATAAAGAAGCTGGCGCGTGTATTAGCGCTGGAAATACTGGTGCTTTAATGGGGCTTTCTCGTTTTACCTTGAAGCTTCTCCCTGGTGTTGAACGTCCTGCATTAATTAGTCCTTTACCTACGAAAAATAATCAACGCACTTGGATGCTTGATCTTGGCGCAAACGTATCGTGTGATGCTGAGACGTTATTTCAATTTGCCGTAATGGGTTCTGAATTAGCAGAGCAGTCATTAGGACGCAGAGCCAAAGTGGCGTTGTTGAATATTGGTGAAGAAGAAATAAAAGGCAACGACCAAATAAAACGATGCGCAGAAATGCTACATCAATGCAAAGATATTGAATTTATCGGTTATATTGAAGGCGATAAGCTTTATCAAGGCAATGCAGATGTAGTAGTGTGTGATGGTTTTGTCGGTAATGTATGCTTAAAAACCAGTGAAGGTGTTGCGCATTTATTTTTAGATCAACTAAAATCACACCTGATCACGTCTAAATTTAAACAAGTTTTAGCGAAATGGCTCTTTGGTGATGTCATTTCTAGCTTAAAAGAGCTGAACCCCGACCAGTATAACGGCGCAAGTCTGATAGGATTGCGTGGCATTGTTGTTAAGAGTCATGGAAGTGCAGATGTATTTGCCTTTAACAATGCCATCAAGGAAGCGGTTCATGAGGTCAAGCGACAAATACCTAACCGTATTAGTGATCGCTTGGAGGCAGTTTTACTCGAGAGGCATTATTAGTCTTCATGTATAGCAAAATTTTAGGTACTGGTAGCTATTTACCAGCACAAATTCGCTCGAATGCGGATTTAGAAAAAATGGTCGATACTAGTGATGAGTGGATCTTAGCTCGTACAGGTATTAGTGAACGCCGCATTGCTGGTGAAAATGAATCAGTGGCCACAATGGGTCACCTTGCTTCTGTTAATGCAATCGAAATGGCTGGAATCGATAAGAATGATATTGATCTGATTATCCTAGCGACAAGTACACCAACGTACTCATTTCCATCTGCTGCGTGTGAAGTTCAAGGCCTATTAGGTATTCAAGGTTGCCCTGCATTTGATTTATCAGCAGCTTGTTCAGGCTTTGTTTATGCATTGAGTGTTGCAGACCAACACATTAAAACAGGCATGGCAAAGAATGTATTAGTTATTGGTTCTGATGCTGTTTCTCATACTTGTGATCCTGAGGACCGCTCAACTGTCATTTTGTTTGGTGACGGGGCTGGTGCGGTTGTTATTGGTCAAAGTGAAGAGCCTGGAATTATCTCTACGCATTTACATGCTGATGGAAAATTTGGTGAGTTGCTTTCTTTACCTGTACCTTCTCGTAAAAATGAAGAAGCAGATAAATGGTTATATATGGCGGGTAATGAAGTCTTTAAAGTTGCCGTTACTCAGCTATCAAACCTAGTTAAAGAAACGCTTCAGAAAAACCAAATGGATAAATCAGAACTTGATTGGTTAGTACCACATCAAGCTAATTTACGAATTATTAAAGCAACAGCGAAAAAACTATCTATGTCAATGGATCAAGTTGTTGTCACTCTAGACCGTCACGGTAATACTTCTGCTGCTACAGTGCCAACAGCATTAGATGAAGCAGTACGTGATGGACGAATTCAACGTGGCCAAACTCTATTGCTTGAAGCATTTGGTGGTGGTTTTACGTGGGGTTCGGCACTCGTTAAGTTTTAAGTAAGAAACTAGGCCTTTATATTGGTCTAGTCTCTTTATACGCTTATTTAAAGGAAATAATGTTCATGAGCAATTTTGCTATCGTTTTCCCAGGTCAAGGCTCACAAGCCATTGGCATGCTTGCTGAATTAGGTGAGCAACACGAAGTTGTAACGCAAACTTTTGCAGAAGCATCAGAAGCGCTAGGTTATGACTTATGGTCACTTGTTCAAAATGGCCCTGCGGAAGATTTAAATCAAACGTTTCGTACTCAACCAGCATTATTAGCGACCTCTGTTGCGTTATGGCGTGTATGGCAAGAACAAGGTTTAACACAACCAACAGTATTAGCAGGTCATAGCCTTGGTGAATACTCAGCGCTGGTATGTGCTGGTGTTATTGACTTTAAAGAAGCAATTAAACTGGTTGAACTACGTGGTCAATTGATGCAAGAAGCGGTTCCAGCAGGTGTTGGTGCTATGTTTGCGATTATCGGTTTAGATAATGATTCGATTGCTAAAGCGTGTGAAGAAGCAGCACAAGGTGAAGTCGTTTCTCCTGTAAACTTCAACTCACCAGGCCAAGTGGTAATTGCTGGTAATAAAGATGCTGTTGAGCGCGCAGGTGCGTTATGTAAAGCTGCTGGCGCAAAACGCGCATTGCCTTTACCTGTATCTGTACCTTCTCATTGTGCATTAATGAAACCAGCTGCTGACAAGTTAGCCGTTGCGTTAGAAAGCATTGAATTTTCAACTCCGGTATTACCTGTTATTAATAACGTTGATGTTGCTGCAGAGTCTGATCCTGCAAAAATTAAAGATGCACTTGTTCGTCAATTATATTGTCCAGTACGTTGGACTGAAGTAGTAGAAGCAATGGCTGAACAAGGCGTAGAAGCATTATATGAAGTTGGTCCAGGTAAAGTTCTTACTGGTTTAACTAAACGAATCGTTAAATCACTTAGCGCAGCAGCGGTAAATGACGCTGCTTCTCTTGAAGCTGCTAAGTAATTAAAGGGAAAATTAAATGATGAATTTAGAGGGCAAAATTGCCTTAGTTACTGGCGCTAGCCGTGGTATTGGTCGTGCTATTGCTGAGCAATTAGTATCTCGCGGTGCAACCGTTATTGGTACTGCAACTTCTGAAAATGGTGCAGCGGCAATCAGTGAGTATTTAGGTGAGAACGGTAAAGGTCTTGCATTAAATGTAACTGATGCAGAATCTATTGCAGCGGTACTTAAAACAATCAATGACGAGTTTGGTGCGATTGACATTTTAGTTAATAACGCAGGTATTACTCGTGATAACTTACTTATGCGCATGAAAGATGATGAATGGATGGATATCTTAGATACTAACCTAACGTCTATTTTCCGTTTATCTAAAGCGGTTCTTCGTGGCATGATGAAAAAACGTAATGGCCGTATTATCAACGTAGGTTCTGTTGTTGGTACAATGGGCAATGCTGGTCAAACAAACTATGCAGCAGCAAAAGCAGGTGTCATTGGTTTTACTAAATCAATGGCACGTGAAGTTGCTTCTCGTGGTGTAACCGTAAATACGGTTGCTCCAGGTTTTATCGAAACTGATATGACAAAAGCCTTGAATGATGAGCAACGAGCTGCAACACTATCATCTGTACCTGCTGGTCGTTTAGGTGACCCTAAAGAAATCGCTGCTGCAGTAGTATTTTTAGCGTCTCCAGAAGCAGCTTACATCACAGGCGAAACTTTGCATGTGAATGGCGGCATGTACATGGTTTAATTTATGAAATTGATTTAAGGGTGACTTAAGTCAATTTTGGGTTAAAATTGCACTAAAAATCACGAATTTCGTGGTTTGACCAGCGATCTTAGCCTTGCAACTTTCTTATTAATGAATAAAATACAGCAAGTATCGCAAATCAGCGAAATCTGTAATTAGGAAAATTAAAATGAGCAATCTTGAAGAACGCGTAAAGAAAATCATCATTGAGCAACTAGGTGTGGATGAAGCTGAAGTTAAAAACGAAGCATCATTTGTTGATGACCTAGGTGCAGATTCACTAGATACAGTTGAACTAGTAATGGCTTTAGAAGAAGAGTTTGACACTGAGATTCCAGATGAAGAAGCTGAGAAGATCACAACTGTTCAAGCTGCTATCGACTACGTAACTAGCGCACAGTAAGAAATACCCTCCAGGCGGTCATCTTGACCGCCTGAGTTTTTTATACGCAACAATCCCTATCTAATTTCAATTAATTCCGGAGAATTATATCGTGTCCAAACGTCGTGTAGTAGTTACAGGCATGGGTATGCTAACACCGGTGGGTAACACTGTTGAAGCATCTTGGAAAGCGCTGTTAGCAGGCCAAAGTGGTATCGTTAATATCGAGCACTTTGATACCACTGAGTTTACAACTCGTTTTGCAGGTCTAGTAAAAGACTTTAATGCTGAAGAGTACATGTCTAAAAAAGACGCTCGTAAAATGGATTTATTCATTCAATACGGTGTGGCTGCTGGCATTCAGGCATTAGATGACTCGGGTTTTAACGTTACTGAAGAAAATGCACACCGTATTGGTGCAGCAATTGGTTCTGGTATCGGTGGTCTTGGCTTAATTGAAGCAGGCTGCAAAGCATTTAAAGAAAAAGGCCCTCGTAAGATCAGCCCATTTTTCGTGCCTTCAACTATCGTTAATATGATCGCTGGTCATATGTCGATCATGCGCGGTCTACGTGGTCCTAATATCGCAATTTCAACGGCTTGTACGACTGGTCTTCATAATATTGGTCATGCTGCACGTATGATCGCTTATGGTGATGCTGATGCAATGCTAGCAGGTGGTGCGGAAAAAGCATCAACAGAGCTAGGTATGGGCGGTTTTGGTGCAGCTAAAGCACTATCAACAAATAACGAGAATCCACAAGCAGCCTCACGTCCTTGGGATAAAAACCGTGATGGTTTTGTTCTAGGTGATGGTGCTGGTATGATGGTTCTTGAAGAATATGAACATGCGAAAGCTCGTGGCGCTAAAATTTACTGTGAGTTAGTAGGTTTTGGGATGAGTGGCGATGCTTATCATATGACTTCACCAACACCAGATGGTTCTGGTGGTGCATTAGCGATGGAAGCAGCAATGCGCGACGCAGGTGTAACTGGTGAGCAAATTGGTTATGTGAACGCACACGGCACATCAACACCTGCTGGTGATGTTGCTGAAATTAAAGGCATTAAACGTGCTCTTGGTGAAGCGGGTACTAAGCAAGTTCTAGTATCATCAACAAAATCAATGACAGGTCACTTACTAGGTGCTGCTGGTTCTGTTGAAGCTATCATTACGGCACTGTCTTTAATTGATCAAATCGTTCCACCAACGATTAATTTAGATGACCCAGAAGAAGGCCTAGATATCGATCTAGTTCCTCATACTGCACGTAAAGTTGATATGGAATATGCAATTTGTAATTCATTTGGCTTTGGCGGTACTAACGGCACGTTAATATTTAAGAAAATGTAATAACTTGTTTGTGAGGCTTAATTAGTTTCACTCAGTCAGTTACACTTTGAAGGCGGTTTGATAATATATCAAACCGCCTTTTTCTTATCTGGAGTTTCTATGTATTGGGTTAATGGAGTTGAATCCGAAACATTGCCAATTAATGATCGAAGCATTCAATACGGTGATGGCTTTTTTACGACAATGAAAGTAGAAAGCGGTGAAATCCGCTTGTGGTCTTTTCATTTAGAGCGTTTGGTTATTTCAGCTCAGCGTTTAGGTATCGCTCCCCCTCATTGGGAAGATATTGAAAACCAAGTACATGCTATTGCCAAAATGATCAGTAACGGCGGAATTAAAATCTTAATAAGTCGAGGTGCTGGAGGTAGAGGTTATTCTCCTGAAGGTTGCGATAATACTCAGGTAGTTATCTCAGATTTTCAATATCCGGCTCATTATAAGCAATGGCAAGAAAAAGGCATAGAATTAGGCGTTTCAACGGTTAGGCTTGGCCTATCATCCCCTTTATTAGCAGGGATGAAGCATTTAAATCGTTTAGAGCAAGTATTAATTAAACATGATATTTCAAAAACTACGTATCTTGATGCAATTGTTCTTGATCTTAATAACCACGTTATCGAAACATCAATAGGTAATCTTTTTTGGATTAAGGGTGATAGAATCTTTACGCCAAAATTATCTTTTTCTGGTGTAGAAGGTGTGATGAAAAAACACATTCAACAACTAGCAAAAGAGTTTCAATTAGAGTTAGAAGAAGTCAGTGTTGCGTTATCTGAGTTGGAAAATGCAGACGAAGTCTTTATTACTAATGCTTTATTTGAAATTGTACCTATTAATGCGATTGTTCACCAAAGTTTTGCTCAACATAAATTAACTTACCGATTTCAGGAGAAATTGTACTCGTGTTAAAGAAATTTTTATTCCTTATTTTATTGATAGCGATAGGAACGGCTGGCTTCGGATTCTGGAGTTACCAACAAGCCAGTCAATTTACAGAGCAACAAGTAGTCTTGGATAAAGCTCAATTAATTGAAGTAAAACCAGGCACTAGCTATCGTAAATTGATCCGTCAATTTGAACAAAGTGGTTGGATTACTGATACTAAATGGGCTCGTTTTACTCATAAATTGTCACCTGAATTAACAGAAATTAAAGCTGGAACTTACTGGGTCGAGCCAAATCAGTCGCTTGCTTCTGTGTTAACGCAATTAAAATCAGGTAAAGAGCACCAATTTTCGATTACATTTGTTGAAGGAAGCCGTTTTTCTGAATGGTTGCAACAATTAGAGCAAGCGCCTTATCTAGATCATGAATTAAGTGATCTTTCAGAAAAAGAAATCGCAAAGAAGTTGGGGATTGATCGTCCTAAATTAGAAGGTTTGTTCTTAGCAGAAACGTATCACTATACGGCAGGAATGAGTGACTTTGATATTCTAGATCGTTCTCATAATGCATTAGTTTCAGTATTAGAGACTGAGTGGGGAACAAAATCAGCTAATTTACCTTTGAAATCATCTTATGAAGCATTGATTTTAGCCTCTATTATTGAAAAAGAAACAGCAATAGATTCAGAAAGAGAACGTGTTTCGTCTGTTTTTGTTAACCGTTTAAAGCGTGGAATGCGTTTACAAACAGATCCAACCGTAATTTACGGAATGGGAGATAAATACGATGGTAATATTCGTAAAAAAGATCTACGTACGCCAACAGCTTACAACACGTACACAATAAATGGCCTACCGCCAACACCGATTGCAATGGCGGGCCCTGCATCGATAAAAGCAGCCCTGCACCCAGAAACTAGTCGTTATCTTTATTTTGTTGCAGATGGCACTGGCGGTCATAAATTCACAAAATCACTCGTTGAGCATAACAAAGCAGTTAGAGCTTACCTAAGAACATTAAGAAATTAATCATGTCTAAATTTATTGTAATTGAAGGCCTAGAAGGCGCAGGTAAAAGTACAGCGATCAAAAACGTATTGGCGACTCTAGCTAAGCATGGCATTGATAACCCGGTTACGACAAGAGAGCCAGGTGGGACACCATTAGCTGAAAAAATGCGTGAGTTGGTTAAACAAGGTCATCCTGATGAGCCATTAACTGATATGGCTGAGTTATTATTATTGTATGCAGCACGAGCACAGCTAGTTGGAAATGTAATTAAACCGGCTTTAGCAAGAGGTGAGTGGGTGGTTGGTGATCGCCATGATTTATCTTCACAAGCATATCAAGGTGGTGGTCGTGGTTTTGATCGTGATTTAATGGCGACAATGAGAACCACTGTTCTTGGAGATTTTAAACCAGACTTAACTATCTATATGGATATTGATCCTAAACTTGGCTTGCAGCGTGCGTCTGCACGTGGCGAGTTGGATAGAATAGAGCAAATGAAACTGGATTTTTTTGAACGCAGTCGTGAACGTTATTTAGAATTTGCTAATAGTGATGAAACGATTGTGACTATTGATGCAGGCCAAGACCTAGAGACTGTAACTCAATCTATCATTAACGCATTAGAAGCGTGGTTAGTGGTCAATGGCAACTAAATTATATCCTTGGCAACAAGATGTTTGGCAGCAATGGCAGCAATTGATAGCGACAGATCGATTGCCTCATGCCATCTTATGTGCAATGTCTGATGGTACGGGCAGAGATGTTCTTGTCCAATATTTCTCTGATACTTTATTGTGCTTAACGCAAGGTACCGAACCTTGTGGTTTTTGTCATAGCTGTGGTTTAGTTGAGTCAGGTAATCACCCTGACTTGCACTGGATAAGACCTGAAGTTGAGGGGAAATCGATATCTGTTGATCAAATAAGACAATGTAATTTGTGGGCACTAGAATCATCACAATTTAATGCTAAACGAATGATCATCATTGAGCCCGCAGAAAAAATGACAGAATCCGCGGCAAATGCACTCTTAAAAACATTAGAGGCTCCACCTAAAAACTGTCAGTTTGTTTTGTTGGCTAATTCTCCGCATCATTTATTGCCTACGATCCGAAGCCGTTGTCAGGTTTGGCAGCAACCAGAGATCAGTAGTGAAGTAATAGAAGCGTGGTTAGGTGAAACTGAAAAATTAAAAGTTAGTAAGCAATCCATTACATTAAATGGATATCTACCCTTAGCGGTAAAAAGCTTTTATCAAGATAAGAAGCAGGCTGCTCATCAACAGTTACTGTCTTATTTTGATACTTGTGTTAATTCTTCTTTTTGTCATACCTCAGAGGTCGTCAAAAGCCTGATCAAATTAGATGATGAAGGCTTATGTTGGTTAAGTTATTTATTGTCTGATATTCAAAAGAGACAATTAGGAATTATTACGGACTGGGTACATTGTGATGAAAAAGAAATCATTGAGCGTTTAGCGATTCGTATCCCAGCGAATACTATTTATAAACAATATTTGAGTTTGAATGCATTACGACAACAGTTGAATGCTCATTCAGGATTAAATAAAGAATTATTGTTAACTCAGTGGTTGTTTGAGTTCATTGGAGAATAATGTGTTAGTTGATTCACACTGCCATTTAGATAAATTAAATTACAACGATTTGCATACTGGCGTAGCAGATGTCATTGAAAAAGCAAAACAACGTGGGGTAGAACAGTTCCTAACGGTAGGTGTTACTCTTGATGCTTTTCCAAATATGATGGAAATGATTAAGGATCATTCTGAGGTTTATGCTTCTTGTGGTATTCATCCATTAGACGTTGATTCTGATTTTGATTTATCTATTTTTCGTCAATATGCAGCAAATGATCGTGTTGTTGCGATTGGTGAAACTGGATTAGATTATTTTTATCAACCAGAAAGTGCACCGCGTCAGCGTGACTTATTTGAGCAACAGGTTGCTGTGGCTGTTGAGTATAATAAGCCACTTATTATACACACACGACAAGCTCGTGAAGATACCTTAGCTATTCTAAAAAATGGTCAAGCAGATAAATGTGGTGGTGTCATTCATTGTTTTACTGAAGATTGGGCATTCGCAGAAGCGGCGATGGAGCTTGGTTTTTATATTTCGATTTCAGGTATCGTGACCTTTAATAAGGCGACAGAATTAAAAGATGTTGTTCGTCGTTTACCTTTAGAACGTCTTTTAGTTGAGACTGATTCACCTTATTTAGCTCCAGTTCCTTTCAGAGGAAAAGAGAACCAGCCCGCTTATGTAAGAGATGTTGCAGAGTATATTGGGCTATTAAAAGGGAAGTCATTCGAAGAAGTTGCTCAAACAACGACGAATAATTTCAGAAATCTTTTTTTGAACAAATAATTTTATTTAGATTGAAAAGTAATCAAAGTGGAGGTTTTTACCTCTCTTTTTTTTGTTTGATTGATTTTAAGCAGTTTTATTCCAGAATTTAAGCAGGCAAACGATTAACTGTGTGGTTTATTTGACCTATCTATTTTTGTTGCTAAAAATAACATTTCATTTTTTGATGTTGGTGTTCTTTTTTAAATAAAATCAGGTGGTTGCGGATAACTTGTATTTTTATTGCTACTTTTACTACGCCGTGCTTTTGTGATCACTGCAGGGTTTTAAAACATTAAATGAAAACATGCTAGAAAGTGTTTTTACATAGGTCTATATTTAGCGACAGTTTGATTAGAGACACGAATGCTTACAAAATTATGAATTACACATAGGCAAGGGGGATATTGCCGTAATTGATAAGTAAGAACTAACTGTTTCCAATTGTATTTATAAATATTAGGAGCAAAACATGTTTAAAAACCTTTTTGCTAGTCTACAGAAAGTTGGTAAGGCACTTATGTTGCCTGTATCAGTACTTCCTGTTGCTGGTATTCTTTTAGGGGTTGGTGCAGCCAACTTTAGTTTCCTTCCAGAAGTTGTTTCTCATTTAATGGAACAAGCTGGTGGTTCAGTATTCGGTCAAATGGCTTTACTATTTGCTGTTGGTACTGCGCTTGGTTTTACAAACAATGACGGTGTTGCTGGTCTAGCTGCTGTTGTTGGTTACGGCATCATGGTTGCTACGCTTAAAGTAATGGCAACAGTAATGGGTGTTGATGGTATTGAGACTGGTGTTCTTGGTGGTATCCTTGCTGGTGGTCTTGCTGGTTGGGCATTCAACAAGTTCTACCGTATTCAACTTCCTGAATATCTGGGCTTCTTCGCTGGTAAGCGTGCTGTGCCAATCGTTACTGGTTTCGCATCTATCGCTCTAGGTTTAATCCTATCTGTTGTTTGGCCTCCTGTTGGCGGTGCTATTGCAGCATTCTCTGATTGGGCTGCACATCAAAACCCTGTAGCTGCATTTGGTATCTATGGTGTAATTGAACGTTCTCTTATTCCTTTTGGTCTTCACCATATTTGGAACGTACCATTCTTCTATGAAGCTGGTACTTGTACAAACAATGCTGGTGAACAAGTTCACGGTATCATGACTTGTTTCCTTACTGCTGATGACGCATCTCGTGCTGCAGGTAATGGTTTCGGTCAACTTGCTGGTGGTTACTTATTCAAAATGTTCGGTCTTCCTGCTGCTGCAATCGCAATTGCACACTCAGCAAAACCTGAAAACCGCGCTAAAGTAATGGGTATCATGGCATCTGCTGCGTTAACTTCATTCCTTACAGGTATCACAGAACCAATTGAATTCGCATTCCTATTTGTTGCTCCTGTTCTTTATGCTATCCACGCAGTACTTGCTGGTGTTGCATACATGCTAACTAATGCATTAGGTATTGTTCATGGTCACACATTCTCGAATGGTTTCATTGACTTTGTAGTCCAATCGCCACGCGCAGAGAACATGCTTCTTCTTGTTGGCCTTGGTCTTGTTTATGCAGTTGTTTATTACATCGTATTCCGCTTCGTAATCAAAGCAATGAATCTTAAGACTCCAGGTCGTGAAGACGAAGATGAAAATGCAGGCCCAGCTGTTACTGGTTCTGAACTTGCTGGTGAGTTAGTTGCTGCATTTGGTGGCAAAGAAAACATTACAAACCTTGATGCTTGTATCACTCGTCTACGTGTTTCTGTAGCTAATGTTGAAGCGGTTAATCAAGATAAACTGAAACAACTTGGCGCTGCTGGTGTTGTTGTTGCAGGTTCTGGTGTTCAAGCTATCTTCGGTACTAAATCGGATAACCTGAAAACAGACATGAATGAGTGGATTGCTCATAACTAATTATCGATTCTATCGATGAATAATAAAAGGAGACTTTCGAGTCTCCTTTTTTGTTTTTCTAGTTTGAGGAAATAGAAGATAAATAAAGAGGTTATGTCAACGTCATTAATTTTCCTGCTTAATAAATCGACCAGCTAATTAGTTACATTGATATTATTGTTAGGAAAGGATATTTCCTGATTTGATTCTAGCCAAGTAGGGTATTTCTGCATAATTGAGAGGAACAGCGCCGAATCAATGAAAGTCATTAGCCAGTGGTGCACGTGTTGATATCTACTTTGGTTAAACCAACGAATGTCTACAAATGCAAACTGTCGAATAAAAGGAAGGATAGCTAAGTCAGCAAAACTATATTTGTCGCTAAATAACATATTTGAATTAGTTAAGCGTCGTTCTAGTTGCTCTAAAAATATCTCGCCTTGCTCACGGTAGTAAACTTCAGAATGTTCAGGATAACGATCTGCGTATTTATATTTATCTAACCACTTTTTAAAACTTTCGTCGTTTTCTTTAATTAACAGATGCATTTCAGGTGTTGTTGATAAAAGTAGTACAGAGCCCTCTAAGGCCCATTTCATGATATCTAAGCTTTCATCTATCACATGCCCATTTTTTTCTATTAGAACAGGGACAGTGCCTTTAGGGGATGCCTGTAGCATTGCTTCAGGTTTATGTTTCAATATTATTTCGCGAAGTTGCACGGGTTTATTTGACAGAACAAGGCTAAGCCGTGCTCGCATAGCGTAAGGGCATCGACGAAATGAGTAGAGAATGGTCATTTTTACCTTCTAAATTAATTTATACCAATTCTAGTAATAAATAGAGTACTTAATTACAGTGGTATTAAAATGAAACGGCGAAAAACAAAAAAGCAGATCTGAAGATCTGCTTTAAGATTAGCATTTTCTAGAAACTATTTTTTAATTACTGTTCATCGCTTTGCGGATACAGAATGCAGCGCCACCCCAAGTTATCCCTAAACCTAAAACCATCATAATAATTGCACCAGTTGTCATACTAAGCCTCCTTGCTTGATTTATTAATAACAACACCAACTACTAACATTGCAGCAATAAGGCCCCACCCTAGTAGAAGTAAATCAGATTGAGCATATCCGCCGTAGCCATCAGTTAAGGTATTAACAATATTTGTCCCTAAGATAACGACTAGGAATGCTGGGCTTACGAAGCGTAAGCAGATTTCAAACCATTTACCGACGGTAAATTCAGATATCTTATTTACGTGTGAGCGAATATCTGCAAGTTTCACTAGCCAACCCATGATAAACAGTTCAATTAGGCAACTAGCAAGTAGAGCAATGTTGTTAATGAAGTAGTCCACTAAATCAAGAAGAAGCAAACCACCATTAGTAGCGAACGCCATTGAAACCACTAAACCAACACTACAAACAACAGACGCTGCTTTTTTACGTGACCAATTTAACTTATCAATGAAGGCTGAGGTTACCGCTTCAATGATCGAAATGTGAGAACTTAATCCCGCAACAACCAAAGCAAAGAAGAATAAAGGACCAAGAATATAAGGAGCTGGTAGTAGGTTAATTGCCGCAGGAATAGTAACAAAAGCAAGGCCAACACCAGCGCTCACGACTTCAGTTAATGGCTTACTTTGTTCATGTGCCATGTTACCTAAGATAGAAAAGATAAGGATACCAGCGATAATTGAGAAACCACAGTTAATTAATACCGTCATAAAGGCATTGTTATTTACATCTGATTTTTCAGGTAGGTAACTTGAATAAGCTAGCATGATTGCGAAGCCGACACTTAACGTAAAGAATATTTGACCATAAGCAGCAGACCATACTTTTGGATCTGTGATTTTGCTAAAATCTGGCTGGAATAGGTAGTTAAGACCATCTAATGCACCAGGTAAGAAAATCATTCGACCAATAAGAGCGATAACCATTATAAATAGTAACGGCATCATTATTTTACTTGCACGTTCAATACCACGCTTCACGCCACCAAAAATAGCTGCAAAAGTAATAGCCCAAGCAATAACCATTGGAATTGCTATATGCCATTGAATGCTGCCTAGTTTTGTTGGTGAATTATCTCCCAGTTTTAGATACTCACTGAAGAAATAAGCGTTAGTATCTTGTCCCCAAGTTTGAGAAAAAGACATACTAAAGTAAGAGATTGCCCAACCAATAACCGCAACGTAATACACTGCGATAACCGCAGCAATAAGTACTTGGAACCAACCAAGCCATTCGTATTTTTGATTTAGTTTTGCAAATGTTCGTGGCGCAGAGCCTCTAAATTTATGACCCATACCAAATTCCATGATCATAAATGGAATACCAGCAGTTAACATTGCGAAAAGATAAGGGATGAAGAAAGCACCGCCACCATTTTCATACGCCATGTATGGAAAGCGCCATATATTACCTAGACCGATAGCAGATCCTACTGCTGCAAGAATAAATCCTGCACGAGATCCCCATTGTTCACGCTTCATAAATCACTCCTTTAAAAAACTTTTCCCTGAGAATTGAAGCTTGTTTAGTATCATTCTCTATTTAAATTGAAATTAATTTGCTCAAACTAGAGGTATTAGCTAAGCATTACAGCCAGATTACCTATTTATAATTGTTAAGGCAATATTACATAAAGGTAGTTAAATGTGGTGTTGCTAGGGTTTTATTCTGATTTATTTTATTTTTCTAGGGAGAGGTATTGAAGACTCTTTCTTATGCGGATAGTGATGTTGTTAAAATAAGGTTAATTAAATGATTGTATTTTTTATAAATAATTCCAATTGATGAGAAAATAAGCACCTCAATTGGAATTATTAGAAAATAAATGCATATTAAGCTAAAAACTGAAACGTAATCCAAGATTCCCTTGTACCTGATTTACCCAACTGCTTTCATAGCGAATAACACAGCCACTTTGTGTTGGAGTTGAGACACAAGTGCTATCGAAATCACTATCGACAGCGGTTCCCAGCCAGCGAGCTTCAAGCTGTAATGCCAAATTATCAGTAAAATGATACTGCAAACCAGTAAAAGCACCGGCAGAGAAGTTAATGTTTTCTTCACTCCAATCAACATCAGTATAGGTTGCACCAATGCTTAAACCGAAGAATGAACTAAGACGTGTTGTTAATGGGTAATCTAAGGCGCTTTGAAAGTGTAAATAATCAAAGCGAGTTTTATTACCTAATGTTTTCACTTCACTGCTTTGGGTACTGTAAAATAAACCAATGCGACCTGCATCTAGATCCGTTTCTAAAGCAAATGATAAAGCATTATTGGTCTTTATTTTAAAGGTATCACCGTTTTGATTTTCAACTTCTCCCCCAGCCGCCATCCCTATTGCAGGGGTGATATAAAATTGAGCAAAAGTAGGAAAAGAGGCTGTTGCTATTAGGGCGAGTAGTGCTATCCGTTTCATCTGAACTCCTAATTTGTGTGATGATATTTTGTACTCACATTTAACGTATTATGTCGACATTGTGATGTTAATACCAACTTGATGGCTTAGTTAACCCAATTCCTTGAAGACACTTCAAATTACTGTTAAATTTTTGTTACTTATAAAACCAAGGAGTCGTTATGGATAGTGATTTTAAGTTTGCTTTAATTACAACTATAGTTGTGTTCTCGGGATTGGCTTTCTTTGGAAGTGTAGTTTTGATGGCATGAATAAATAGCAGATATGTATATGAGAAGAGCAATCAATATAATGTTGATTGCTCTTTTTTATTTAGGCTTGTGCTTTAGCCGGTAGATAGCCTTCCCACGCGTCAGAATATAGAGATTGAGATAAACTTCTTAGCTTATTCATTCGTGCTTTTTCAAATTGAGTTGATTCTCGATTATCAACTAAAGCTAAGCGTTCAATATTTTGAATTTCTTCATAAAGTTTATGCTCAGCACCGTTCTTTACCATCGCGATATCTTTTAAATGAAGCTGTATCTCAGCCACTAGTTTTGTTTTTGGCAATTCGACCAACAATTTAATGTCTCGATAGCCTGATTTGGCTGGCTGAGCGAAACGGTTGGTGACACTGAGTACCGTCGTTTCTCTATTTATAGATTCGTAAGCAGTAATTAAATCAGGAATAGAATCGGCAACAACGGTTGCTCTCGCTATATCAGTTAGTTTATTTACTTGGCCATTGAGTTCTTGTTCAATTTTTAATAATGCACGTTCTGAGCTTTTTACACCCGCAAATTGAGGCTGAGCATTTGACATTAACGCTGTCTCTTTGCAGATGTTTTCTAATTCTCTCTGAGCTTGATGAGCTTTAGAGTTCAAAATATCAAAATCATCATAAGGCTGGTGTGAGAAATGGTTCCAACTTTGAATTGAAAGTAGGCCATTTAGACTATGAAGGACATGTTGGTGATCGATTTCTGATTGGTTTGCTTCTTGATAATCAGGTTCAATAAACTCAATTAATGAGGAAGCTTGTGCTTGAGGTCGTCCAAAGACAAGGACCATTAAGACGGCGGCACGGGCAAACTTTTTCATTCTTTTTCCTTAGCAAGATAGAAAGAAATAGCAACTAAGTAAACATATCTTAGCAACACCTATAAAGGAAGTATGGGCGTAGATAACAGATTCAACCTTTCAAAAATAACATTGTTTTTCTTTGAGTTAAGCATCACAAAATGACACTTCTTTACGTTAAATGTAGGTCAATTTTTGAACTTTTCGAGAGCTAAAATGAAAGGAATCGTAACGGGAATAATCAAGATTAAAGAGTGATAAGAAATAGAAGATAGAACAGAGTGCCTTTTTACTCACAAACTCTGTTATTTGGCGGGTAAATGTGTAAAATCGAATCTTCTTTTTTATACCGAAATTTAGAGTACAAGTAGGTTATCTATGACAGCAACAAATGAATTATTGCAGGATTTAAAAGCTCGTGGGCTTATTGCACAGTGCACAGCGGACGAAGAATTAGCTGAGCACCTTTCAACTGACTGTCGTACTCTCTATTGTGGTTTCGATCCGACAGCAGACAGCCTACACATTGGTAGCCTAGTACCTTTGTTAGTTCTTAAGCGTTTTCAACAAGCGGGCCATAAGCCATTAGCGCTTGTTGGTGGTGCTACTGGTTTAATTGGTGATCCAAGTTTTAAAGCGGCAGAGCGTCAATTAAATACATCTGATGTTGTTGGTGATTGGGTTAATAAAATTCGCGCTCAAGTTTCTGCTTTTGTTGAATTTACAGAAGAGAAAAATGGCGCAGAAATAGTGAATAACCTAGATTGGATTGGTGAAATCAATGTCATCGAATTCATGCGTGATATCGGTAAACATTTCAGCGTAAATGCGATGATCCAAAAAGAATCAGTAAAACAGCGTATCGACCGTGAAGGTTCTGGTATCTCATTTACTGAGTTCAGTTACATGCTGCTTCAATCATATGACTTTGCTGCGTTAAACAAAGCAAAAGAATGTACGCTTCAAATTGGTGGTTCTGATCAGTGGGGTAACATCACTGGTGGTATCGATCTTACTCGTCGTATGAACCGTAATAAAGTATTTGGCTTAACGTTACCGCTAGTAACTAAATCAGATGGTACTAAATTTGGTAAGACTGAATCAGGTACAATTTGGTTAGACCCAAGCAAAACATCACCATACGCTTTCTACCAATTCTGGTTGGGTACTGCGGATGCTGACGTATATAACTTCTTACGTTTCTTCACTTTCCTATCTGTAGACGAAATTGCTGCAATTGAAGAAAGTGATAAGAGTGTTCAAGGCCGTCCTGCTGGTCAAGGCGTACTTGCTAAAGAAGTGACTCGCTTAGTTCACGGTGAGGAAGGTTTAGCTTCTTCTATCCGCATTACTGACGCATTGTTCTCTGGTGATTTAGCTTCTCTAACAGAAACTGACTTAGCACAATTAGCACAAGATGGTCTACCAATGACTGAGCTTGAGGCTTCTGAGCAGACTATTGTAGAAGTACTTACTCAATCTGAATTAGCAAAATCAAACAAGATGGCGCGTGAATTTATTGGTAATGGTGCAGTTTCAGTAAACGGCGAGAAAGTTGCTGATTCTGAAGTTGTTCTTAAGAAAGAAGACGCATTATTTGGTAAATACAGCGTAATCAAACGTGGAAAAAAACTGTTTAATTTATACGTTTGGAAATAAGAATAAATTAGTAATGGAGTAGAGAACTCTGTTTCATTACTTTATATTCAGATAATAAAAAAGCGAACCAATGCGGTTCGCTTTTTTTATGCTTGTTAATTTTTTCTATTTAATTAACGGTGCTTTGGTTTACGTTTAGCACCAGTACCGCTTGGCTTATTCGCAGTTGGTTTATTACCCGTAGGCTTGTTACCGCCAGCCGCTTTAGGTTTGCCATTACCACTTGGTTTATTATTTGAGTAACCATTACGAACGCCATTTTTTTGTCCGCTTGATGCTGGCTTATCTGAACCCGTATTTCCACTAGGTTTTCCAGCATTACCATTGCGTTTTTGACCTTGACCTTGACCTTGAGAGCTAGGCTTACCGTTATGGTTATTCTTATTTTGGCCGCCACGGTTGTTACTATTACGTGGGTCACCATCAAACTGTGCTTGAGTATGCTTAGTTGCAAAACGTTTCGCGCCGTGACGTCCTGTTTGACGACGTTCCGCTGGTGTTTGCGTATCGATATCATCTTCAGGTACTAAACAGTGCGGCTTGTCACCAATAAGGTGCTTTTTGCCCATCTCTGTTAGTGCTTCACGGATCATTTTCCAGTTTTTAGGATCGTGATAACGTAATAAACCTTTATGTAGTCGACGTTGACGCTCGCCTTTAGCAACGGTCACATCTTCACGCTTTTTATATTTCACACGTTTCAGTGGGTTGGTTTCTGAGTAATACATTGAGGTTGCATTACACATTGGTGATGGATAGAAGTTCTGAACCTGATCACACTCAAGGTTGTTCTTCTTCAACCACATCGCTAGGTTCAGCATGTCTTCGTCTTCTGTTCCCGGGTGAGCAGAGATAAAGTAAGGGATCAGATATTGTTTCTTACCTGCTTCTTGGCTGTATTTTTCAAACATAGATTTGAAGCGATCGTACGTTCCCATACCTGGCTTCATCATTAAATCTAATGGGCCTTTTTCGGTATGCTCAGGTGCAATCTTTAAATAACCGCCAACATGGTGAGTTACTAGTTCACGTACGTATTCTGGGGACTCAATCGCTAAATCGTAACGAACACCAGAAGCAATTAATACTTTCTTCACGCCTTTAACTTTACGAGCTTCACGGTACAAATCAATCGTATGTACGTGATCGGTATTTAACTTGTCACAGATCTTAGGGAAAACACAAGAAGGTCGACGACACGTTGCTTCGGCTTTAGGTATTGAACAGCCTAAACGGTACATATTCGCTGTTGGGCCACCAAGATCTGAGATCGTACCGGTAAATCCAGGAACTTTGTCGCGAATTTCTTCTAATTCACTAATAATAGATTCTTTAGAACGGTTTTGAATGATACGACCTTCGTGCTCTGTAATACTACAGAACGAACACCCACCAAAACATCCACGCATAATGTTGACTGATGTTTTGATCATGTCATACGCAGGGATCTTCGCTTTGCCATACATAGGGTGTGGAACACGAGCGTAAGGCAGATCAAACACAAAATCCATCTCTTCTGTTGTCAGAGGGATAGGCGCTTGGTTTACCCATAATTCACGGTCACCATGACGCTGGATTAATGCTCGGCCGGAGTATGGGTTGGTTTCTAAATGCATAATACGACTAGCGTGGGCATAAAGAATACGGTCGCCATTTAGTTTTTCAAATGGTGGAATTCGAATCGCCGTCGTTTTTGAATCATGACGAGAAGCCGTTACTGTAATTACTTGCGGCTGCTCTTCTTTTACTTCTGCTTTGTTGGTTTCACATTGCTCTTCTGTTGCGTATGGATTGATTGGAACAAAAGCAACTTTGCCCGGTTTTTCAATACGAGAAGAATCAATGATTTTAAATCCTTCAGGCTCTGCAGGTAAATTCACAGCAGTACCACGGATATTAGTCATTGTTTTCACATCTTCGCCATTGGCAAGGCGATGAGCAACTTCAACCAATGCACGTTCAGCATTACCAAACAGAAGAATGTCACCTTTTGCATCAAACAATACTGAGCGACGAACTTTGTCAGACCAGTAGTCATAATGCGCTAAACGACGAAGGCTTGCCTCAATACCACCTAATACGATAGGCGTATCTTTAAAAGCTTCACGACAACGTTGAGAATAAACCAATACAGCACGGTCGGGGCGTTTACCACCTTCGTTGTTTGGAGTATATGCATCATCGTGACGAAGTTTTTTATCTGAGGTATAACGGTTGATCATTGAATCCATGTTACCCGCGGTGATACCAAAGAATAAGTTTGGTTGACCAAGAGCCATGAATTCGTCTTTATTATCCCACTTTGGTTGAGCGATGATACCAACGCGGAAGCCTTGTGCTTCTAGCAAACGTCCGATGATCGCCATACCAAAACTTGGGTGATCCACATACGCATCCCCAGTTACAATGATAATGTCGCAGCTATCCCAACCAAGTTGGTCCATTTCTTTACGCGAAGTAGGAAAGAAAGGGGCTGTTCCATAGCATTCTGCCCAGAATTTCGGGTATTCGTTTATTGGAGTTACGTTGTGCATTAGTTCACCTCAGAATTTGGAGGCCGAATTATACCGATTTGAGAGAAGATTAACCAGAAAAGAAAGGCCCTACTCTAAGTAGGATAAATGATGGTTATTTTTGATTATAAAAATAGGCGGTATAAATAAGCAATAGAAGTTGCAGAAAGGAAGAGTACAACGATGATGGTGGTTTGCTTAATCATTACTAATTTACCTATTAATTTGAAATTTATTTATCGAACAAATATATATTTTTATTAACATGGTTTGGTGAGCAGATTGTAAATTCTTTGCAAGTAACTTGCCTATTAAATAAAAACGCCAGCGGTTTATGCCGCTGGCGTTGGTATTTTTACTATTAAGCGTACATTGGAACTAATACCATAGTGCCCACGATTACCGTGATTAGGCCACAGATAACAGGAACAGAGGTACGTTTTACTACTTCAAATGGACTGATTTTAGCCATACCAGATGTTGCAACTATAACACCAGATACTGGTGAAATTGTACGACCAAGATTAGACGCTTGAAGCATTGGAATGATAAGGAAGGCAGGGCTAAGACCCATTTTACCAGCAAGTTGTGGCGCTAATTCTACGAATGCGTAGAAAGGTGCATTACCAGAACCTGTTGCGATAGCTGCTGCTACTGTTAGACCAGTAAGAAGAAGCATTAACGCCATACCACCAGCACCAGCAGAATCTGCAAGGTGAAGTAGGTTATCAATCGCGCCAACAGACATTAGGCCTTGTGCAAATACACCAGCCGCAACTAATAGCATTACTACGCCTTTAAATGCATCAGCCATACCTGCATAGCAAGACTCTAGATCTTCTAATGTAGCTCTGCCGTCTAGTTTATTAGTAATAAAGTTAATGACTGCACCAATGAAGATTGAGCCAACAACAATAGTATAAATATCTAGAGATAAACCTGGGATAGTTTCGCCATTGAAGACAAAAACACCTACGATTGGTAAGAAAGGTAAAATCGCGTAATAAGATGGTGCATTTACTTCCATTGCAGAAATATCAACTTTCTCCATTGGTGTATTTTCTTTCTTATCTAGGTATTTGTTCCAGAAGAAAGCCGCTGCTGCCATTACGATGATTGCACAAATAGAAACAGGCAATACCGTTTCAACTGCGAACGTATGTAAAGGAAGACCTGATTTTTCTGCGGCAACAATAACGTCACCAGAAGTCGGCGAAAGAATAATAGCCGCTGGAGATGCACACACTGCTACTGCAGCTGGACGAGAGATACCCATCGCAGTCATCATTGGGAAAAGTGTAGCCATTAGCAGCACACCTAGACCCGTTGCAGAACTAACTGCAAGAGACATTAAACATGCCACGATATAAGCCGCAACAAGTAAAACGTAAGGTGATTTAATAAATGCTAATGGTTTAGAAAATTGTTTAACAACGACATTGTTTGCACCAATGTGAGTCATGTAAGAAGCAAAACCACAAAGTAGCATGATTTGCATACCTAGGCCGCCCCCACGATACTGCAGCATGTATTTCACATATTCTAGAGCATCAGTCAGTAAGTTACCTGTCGCGGTAACTTTTGCAGGTAAAACAGTGTGACCTAATAAACCGGCAATAATAAGTAGTGTTAAACCAGCAGTTAGTAGTACACCAGCCGCCTTGTATCCTTTTACGATAAAGTAACCAACCAAAACGGTGATTACCAAACCAATCATTAACTCCAACATGGAATTTTCCCCTATAAGATTTCAAAATACAAAAATTGTGTAACTTACATACATATTCTTACACATTTCGTAATAGAAACTTACCTAACTTTTACCTGTAGCACATCTGCTACTTAACCTCATTATGATCTAAAACAAATAAAAAATAATTCTGTTAATAAGATGATGCGCAACTGTTGTTCTTGTTGCGACAAAAGGATAATAAGTTGGAAAGTGTTACGTGTGTTTTTGAGATATTGATAGAAATAGATTGTTTTTTAACCGTCACTAGACGAAGTGAAAATTGAGTTTATACTAGCGTCATTCTAATTAGGTGGCGTAGCTATGTTTTTTCAAACCTTACAATATATTCTTATTCCGGCACTCCTAGGGGCGCAAATACTACTGACGATAATTTTGCATAAAGGGGATATTTGTCCCGGTCAACGTGGTCGCATCCATAAATGGTTACCCGTATTAATCCTTGGCTGGTGTGTTATTGCTGGTGTTGGTATGACTTACGCTTCTATTTTTGCGATTAATTTTGTTCCTGCAATTGCCATTGCTGGTTTTTATTTGAGTGTAAAAACAGGCAAAACTCGTGACAAGGGGCCATTAATTGTTATGGCATTAGCTAATGGTTTTGCAGCGGCAAGTTTTGTTAATTTAGCTTTGGGTTCTGGTTCATTCACGCAGTTATTTTTTGCGGTTACTGGCCCATTCTTATTTGGTGCGCTATTAACACACCTTCTTTTGACTTTAGCTCGAACTCGCTTACAGGCATTTCATAAATTACTCCCGATCAGTGGCATTGTTAGTGGGATTGTAATGTCAGTTATCTTATTGTGTCAGACTCTTAGTGTTCATGAGATATTTTTGGATAAAATGGCTGTTAAGCTAGGTATAGCATTAGGGTTGATGCTACTAAGTATTGGTTTGTGGAGTTTTCACTTATTCAAACAACAAGCTGTGAAATGGCAAATGCTAGTTATAGCAAGCGTAATTATGGCTATTTCTGGTTATTATCAATTTCAGTTGTTTTTTGTGATGTAGGCCACGCATTACTTTTAAAAACTGATCTACTCTAAGTATGTCTCTTAAGCAACATGGAGGGTGAAGATTGGATTTAAGTAATGCTCATGGCCTAGAAAGTGGAATTCTGCTCGGCATCATTAATGAAAAATTGCGATTAGAATGTCACAGTCTAGAAGAATTATCCAGCGTGTACGAGCTTGATACACAAGGAGTTCAAGACAAGCTCAGTGGCTTGGGTTATCAATATGACCCATTAACGAATCAATTTAAGAATACGTAATTTTTAACCAATATTTAAATAGCTACATACCTCGATTTAAGTCATTTTAATTCCATCTAAATGACTCTGGCTCTGCTGTTTCGCAGTAGAGAAAAATGCTTGTAAATATTTTTTATCATGTTCGCTGTCTCTAACGGCAGCGAACAATCTTCGCCACAATCCTTTCCCTAATGGTTTACTCTCAATTAATCCTTGTCGTGAAAATTCGCTGATTGCCCAATTAGGTAATGCTGCAACCCCTAAACCTGCCGACACCATTTGTATTAGCATTAGTGTATTTTCTGCTTGTTTCCATTTGGCAGGTTCAACATTGTTTGGCGCTAAGAAATGTTTTACAACATCTAAACGTTGTTTTTGCACAGGGTAAGTCAGCATAGTTTGATCGAGTAAATCGTCAGGTTCGATATATTCTTTATTGGCAAGAGGGTGGTTTGTTGCCATCACAAGACACATCTCGAAATCAAACAACGGCTCATAATGAACCTCTCCACGGGGTTGAATATCTGATGTTATTACTAAATCAAGATCACCATTTACTAATGCGGGTAAAGGCTCAAAACCAAAACCAGATGAAAAGTCCAACTCAACTTCAGGCCAACTCACTTGATATTCTTTAATTGCAGGCATTAACCATTGAAAACAAGAGTGACATTCAATCGCCATGTGTAATCGGCCGTGTAAATCTTCTTTCAAACTTGCAATATCATATTCCGCTCGAGTCATTTTCGGTAAAACATCATCAGCCAATTTTAATAAGATATCACCTTCTGAAGTGAATTTTACTGGGCGAGTTTTACGTAAAAAAACGTGACTACCAAGACGAGTTTCAAAGTCTTTTAACTGATGAGAGAGGGCTGATTGAGTAAGATGTAAAGCATTCGCTGTGGCTGTTAATGAGCCAGTATCACGCAGTGTGACTAAGGTTTTTAGGTGTTTTAATTCAATCATTATTATTCCTCAAGTTCCGTTTGAGTAAGTTTAATCACCTTCACAGTAAAGTGATTAACTCATAAAGTAAACATCTAGACGGCTAAATGGTGTTAATTATTTTGATTGTAAATTTAGCCTTATTGAAAAAAATTCATAATCAAAGTGAATATTTATCCGTTGTAGCACAAAAGAAAATACGTCATTGTTTAGCCATCCAAACGGCTAAAGGAATTAGAGCAATGACAACAGAATTGAATGTAAAAACAGTAACTCATATTTTAGGCTACCCACGAGTAGGTGCTCAGCGAGAGCTTAAATTTGCACAAGAAAAATACTGGCGTGGCGAGATTGGACAAAAAGAATTATTGGCAGTAGGTAGTGAGCTTCGTCAGCGTCATTGGAACGACCAGTCAGCATCTGGATTAGATTTTGTAACTGCGGGTGATTTTGCTTGGTACGATCATGTATTAACAACTAGCCTTCTTTTAGGTCATGTACCAGCCCGTCATAATAAAGGTTTCCCTGATTTAGACACGTTATTTAAAGTGGGTCGTGGTCAATCACAAAACAGTTGTGGTTGTGGTGAAGCGGCATCAGATATGACTAAGTGGTTTAATACTAACTACCATTATATCGTACCGGAATTTTCTAGAGACGATAAATTTAACGTGAGTTGGTCACAATTGTTTGATGAAATTTCAGAAGCTCAAAAACAAGGTCACACAGTTAAACCAGTACTTCTTGGGCCATTAAGCTATTTGTGGTTAGGTAAAGAAGTGAATGATGAAGAAGTAGAGCAAGGGTTTGATCGTTTATCTCTTCTTCCTCGCCTCTTAACTGCATATCAAGCTATTTTCTCAAAGTTATCAGCTCTTGGGGTTGAATGGGTACAAATTGATGAGCCTATCCTAGCGCTGGAATTACCCAAAGCATGGGCAGGTTCATTCAAATTGGCTTACCAAGTTATTCAAAGCGATGTGAAATTACTATTAACAACGTATTTTGATGGCGTAGAGCATCATTTAGATAAGATCACCGAGTTAGCCATAAATGGTCTACATATTGATATCTCTGCAGATCCTAAGCAGCTAGAAACCGTTGTGAATGCATTACCAAAAGAGTGGGTATTGTCTGTTGGTGCGGTAAATGGTCGTAATGTATGGCGTGCAGACTTAGAGCGTTTACATGAAAAATTACAACCAGTGAAAGAAAAACTGGGTGATAAGTTATGGATTGCAAGTTCATGTTCATTGCTGCATAGCCCAGTAGATTTAGATCAAGAAACGGAATTATCACAAGAAACGGCACAGTGGTTTGCGTTTGCAAAACAAAAGCTAAAAGAAGTTACTTTGTTAGGTGGTGCACTGGATGGAAATCAAAATGCAATCCTAGCATGTCACCAATACAGTCAGCCACTGCGTGAACGTGAAACGGCAGAGCACATTAATAAGCCTGCGGTACAGCAACGTTTAGCGGCAATTACTCCTGCGTTAGCAGAGCGAGCAGATGCGTATTCAGTTCGAGCACAACACCAAGCGGAAAAATTAGGTTTGCCATTATTGCCAACAACAACGATTGGTTCATTCCCACAAACCTCAGATATTCGTCAGCAGCGCAGTGCGTATCGTGCAGGTAAATTGAATGAACAAGATTATGTGGCAGCAATGAAAGGTCATATTGCTGATGCAGTTGAGCGTCAAGAGCGTTTAGATTTGGATGTGTTGGTACATGGTGAGGCTGAACGTAATGATATGGTTGAATATTTTGCGGAGAATCTAAATGGATTCCAAGCAACACGATTTGGTTGGGTTCAAAGTTATGGTTCTCGCTGTGTTAAACCGGCTATCGTGGTGGCAGATATTGAGCGTGAAGCTCCAATTACAGTCGATTGGACTCAGTACGCACAGTCTCTAACAACCAAACAAATGAAAGGTATGCTAACAGGCCCTGTAACGATTCTTGGCTGGACGTTCCCACGTGAAGATATTACCCGTAAAGAAATTGCACAGCAGTTAGCGTTAGTATTGCGTGATGAAGTATCTGATCTTCAGCAAGCGGGCATTAATATTATTCAAATTGATGAGCCAGCTATTCGTGAAGGCTTGCCGATTAAAAAGAGCGATCAAAAAGCGTATTTAGATTGGGCTGTTGAAGCGTTTAAGATCTCAGCGGCAAGCGCTAAATCAGAAACTCAAATTCATACCCACATGTGTTACAGCGAGTTCAATGAAATTATCGAATCAGTGGCGGCGTTAGATGCAGATGTGATTACTATTGAAACCTCTCGCTCAAATATGGAACTCCTAAAAGCGTTTGAAGATTTTAATTATCCAAATGAGATTGGACCGGGTGTTTATGATATTCACTCGCCAAACATTCCAAGCGAAGAGTGGATTGTTGATTTGATTGAAACGGCCGCAGCGAAAGTACCTGTTGAACGTTTATGGGTAAATCCAGATTGTGGCCTTAAAACTCGTAACTGGAAAGAAACAGAAGCCGCATTAGAGAACATGGTAAAAGCCGCGAAAACATTACGAAAAAAATGGCAAGTCAATGCAGCTTAAAGTGAAATAATACATGTAATTAGCGTTCATTTACGTTAAATGTAATAAAGCGAAATCTCTTCATTTAGGATTTCGCTTTTTATTTTTTATGACCTTAACGAGTCGTAATCCAAAGGGCATGAATCATCCCCGGAACCCAGAAAAAGAGTGTTAAGATAAAATTAATTAATAAATCTTTCCCAACACCTTTTGCAAAGAAAACGCCAACAGGTGGCAATAACACACACAGAATAATTAATACGAGTTTATTCATGATATCCCTAATTACTTTTGTTAAAGAAATGTACAATCTTTGTATGCTATCTTTTTTATAAATAACATAGCAAAGGTTATGTTGTTTCTTGAAGCAACATCAATCAACCTTTTTCTAAGTCAATTAACTAAATGGTAACTTACATTTTGTTAAATCTAATGATTAGGTATTTATATTAAATATAGATGCTATAAAATACCTCGCAACTAATAAGCTCTTAAAGTTGTTTTAGGTCTCTTTTATGAAAAAAGTTCTCGTTATTTCTCACTCTCAAAGTGGACAATTAGCAAAATTTGTAGACTTAGCAACGGCTCCTCTACGCCAAGCTGATTCAATACAAGTCGACTATCACTGTGTTGAACCGGTTAAAAAATACCCATATCCTTGGTCGTTTTATCCTTTCTTTGATGCTTTCCCTGAAGCGATTTATATGAATGGCTGTGAAGTGAAACCAGCAGAACATTTAGAAGAAGAGTATGACTTAATTATTCTAGGTTATACGGTTTGGTTTCTATCGCCTTCAATTCCTATTACTGGCTTTTTACAAACGGCTCAAGCTAAAGCACTTATTAAAGGTAAACCTGTTGTTACTTTTATTGCTTGCCGTGATATGTGGGTGATGGCACAAGAAAAAATGAAAGTCGTTATTGCAGAGTTAGGTGGAACATTAATTGATAATGCTGTATTGACCGATCAAGGAGGTTCTATTTATGCCTTCATTACGACACCTCGTTGGTTACTTACTGGTAAAAAAGACCCGTTTTGGATATTTCCAGCCGCAGGGGTTTCTGAAAAAGATTTACAAGAGAGTGAGCGTTTTGGGGATCGTTTAGTTTCAGCATTAGAAAATGAATTAGAAAAGAAAAAAGAGCCGTTATTAAAGAACCTAAACGCAGTAACGGTTAATGGGAAATTGATAGGCTCTGAAAAAATAGCCACACGTTCATTTATGGTATGGGGAAAACTGATTCAAAAATCGGGTAAGCCGGGTTCTTTCCCTCGCAAAATTGTGATAACTATTTATGCTATTTTTCTTGCTCTCATGGTCTTGACGTTAGTGCCGATAAACTTATTAGTGAAGAAATTAATTTCTCCTTTTAGAAAAAAAGCGGTTGAAGAAAGCATCGCCTATTATGAAAAACCATCAGGACGTTAGAATGAATAACAAAGTATACATTAACGATATTCAGGCTTTTTTGCCAAATGAGGCCGTTAATAATAAAGACATTGAACACGTCCTTGGGCAAGTTGGTTCGCGACCTTCTCGTGCAAAAAACCTTATTTTGCGATCCAATAAGATTAAGCTGCGATATTATGCGATTAACCCTGATACTGGTGATACTACGCATACGAATACAGAATTAACTGCAGAAGCGGTTAGAAAGCTCAATTCGCCTTCTTTTAATATTAATACGACAGAGTTATTAGCCTGTGGTACGACAATTGCGGATCAAATTTTACCAAATCATGCCTTAATGGTGCATGGTGAATTAGGGATCCCTAGCTGTGAAGTGATTGCGACGTCAGGGATTTGCCTATCAGGTACTATGTCTTTGAAGTATGGTTATATGTCGATTTTAAGTGGACAAAGCAGCAATGCGATTGTTACTGGTTCTGAAAATGCGTCAGCCATGATGCGTGCTAACAAGTTTGAAGCTGAAATTGAAACCGTTGTTGATGAGTTAGAACGCCAACCTGAAATTGCGTTTGAAAAAGATTTCTTACGTTGGATGTTAAGCGATGGTGCGGGTGCAGCACTATTAACCTCTCAACCAAATCCTGATTCAATCTCCCTTGAAATTGAATGGATGATGCAAAAATCGTATGCCAATGAGCTTGAGGCGTGCATGTACGCAGGTTGTGATAAACAAGCTGACGGTAGTCTAAAAGGCTGGCGTGAGTATGAATCTCAAGAATGGTTAGCTCAGTCTATTTTCTCTGTTAAGCAAGACGTCAAACAGCTTAACGAAAATATCGTTGAATACACGGTGACTAAACCACTAAAAGAGTTGGTTGAGCAAGGCAAAGTAAAATCGGATGAGATAAGCCATTTTGTTCCGCATTATTCATCTGGTTATTTTCGAGATCGCCTATATCAAGGAATGATTGATGCAGGTTGTGATATTCCCCAAGAGCGTTGGTTTACTAATTTATCAAGCAAAGGGAACACGGGGTCAGCGTCAATTTATATTATGCTAGAAGAGTTATTTCATTCAGGTGATTTAAAAGTGGGTGATACCTTACTTTGTTACGTTCCTGAAAGCGGTCGATTCTCTACTGCGTTTATGCAATTAAAGGTAGTGTAATGGAAGCGACAAAAGTACCTCAAGATAATATATCTACGTATGCCAATAACGCAAAAGCCGTGTATGCAACGGATGAAAATGGTGATTATTCGGTTGTTGCTTCTACTGGTTGGGAAGTAGAAGAAGAAGTGACAAAGCAAGCCTTAAATGAATTTGAACGACAAGCACAAGTAGCGTATGACTTAGTAAGAACAGGGGAAAAGTCACCCTTGTATTATCATATGTTTGCTCAGCGCATGGATTTAATAGTGCTAGCGCAATCGGTTGGTTGGTTTCAGTGGCGTGTTAAGCGTCATTTCTCACCGAAGGTTTTTGCTAAATTATCACCTGCGAAGCTTTCGGCCTACAGTGATGCATTAGGTGTTTCAGTTAAAAAATTAACTAAATTACCTAATCTTTCGAATAAAAATAAATAAAGCGTGTTCATGACTAATAATTCTCAATTTAAACATCAACATTACGCACATTGTGAAAGTGGCGTGATGTCCTCAATGTTAACTCATCATGGTTTGCCATTATCAGAGCCAATGGTGTTTGGTTTATCTAGTGCGTTAGTCTTTGCGTATCTTCCGTTTGTAAAACTCAGTGGCATGCCGTTAATTGCTTACCGTTCGATGCCAAAATCGATAATGAAAGGTTTACAAAAAAACATTGGTTTGAAAATGAAGTTAGAGAAATTTTCTAAACCAGAGCAAGGTACAAAACGTCTCGATGAGTTATTAGAACAAGGTAAAATAGTTGGAGCGCAAACTTCTGTATTTTGGTTGCCTTATTTCCCTGAAGAAATGCGTTTTCATTTCAATGCGCATAACTTGATCGTCGTAGGTAAAAAACATGATAGCTATAAAATCAGCGATCCTGTGTTTGAGCACCTAGTTGAAGCGGAAGAAAAAGCATTACAAAAAGCCCGTTTTGTTAAAGGCGTAATGGCCCCAAAAGGCTCATTGTATTACCCAACCTATATTCCAGAAACGATTGATTACCCTAAAGTCATCGAAAAAAGTATCAAAAAAACCGCGAAAACAATGTTGAAAACACCCGTGCCTATTGCTGGCTTAAAAGGAATGCACTTTCTAGCTAAGCATATTCGTCAATTAGAAAACAAAGATGAGCATTACGCCAAATTGTTTTTAGGTCATATTATCCGTATGCAAGAAGAGATTGGTACGGGTGGCGCAGGTTTTCGTTATATCTACGCCTCTTTTTTACAAGAAGCATCAGACCTAATCAAAAACGATAAACTAAAAACTGCATCTTCTGAAATGACGGTAATTGGAGATGAGTGGCGTGAATTTGCGTTATTGATTGCTAAAGCAATTCGCCCAAGAAATAAAAAAGCGATTGAATTTGATGCAATTGCAGCAAAGTTAGAATCGGTGGCCGAGCAAGAAAAGCAATTGTACCAATCGTTACTGCGAGCATTTTAATGATAAAAATTAACGCGTTAGATAAATCCTATGGCGATAAAAAAGCCTTGAATGGGTTGTCATTATCTATCCCTCAAAATGCCATTTACGGTTTATTAGGGCCTAATGGCGCAGGGAAGACCACGTTAATTTCTATTCTTAATGGTTTGATTTCATTTGATTCTGGTGAGGTTTCTTTTTTTGATTTGCCGTTAAAGAAGAATCTAAAAAATATCAGAGAGCGCTGTTCTTTAATCCCACAAACCTTGGCGTTTTATGAAAATTTAAGTGTAAAAGAAAACTTAAATTTTTTTGCTGGGGTGCAAAAGATTAAGGGTAAAATCCTTAACGATAATTTGGCGTATGCCGTCGAAACCAATCGTCTTTCTGCCATGATGGATCAAAAATCATCAACGTTATCTGGTGGTCAAAAGCGCCGTTTAAATATCGCGATTGGTTTGTTAAATAACCCTGATGTATTGTTTTTTGATGAACCAACCGTTGGGATTGATCCTGAATCTCGTAATGAAATTCTCGATACAATTAAAGCGTATAAGTCCGATAATAAAACCGTTATTTATACCTCACATTATATGCCTGAAATTGAAAAAATTTGTGATGAAGTAGCAATTATGAATGCAGGGCAAGTGGTGAAACAAGGCTCAATTTCATCAATGGTAAATAACGAAGAAAGCCAACAAGTCATCATAGAACTCTATCCTCGTTCTTCAACTCAGTGGCATGCACTTCTTACTCAATGCAGTGAGGTGAACTTAATTGATGAAACAACATTAATGTTATCAAGTTCAAACAGTGCTTTGGTTGCTCAGGTCTTAACGTTACTTGAAAAGTCGCACATTAAAATAAAGCATATCCGTTATGGTGCAACGACGCTTGAGTCTCTATTTATTAACTTAACATCAGAAGGAAGAACTGATGTTTAAAGCCATGTTGATAAAAGAGTTCTTGTTAGTTAGCCGAGATAAACATGCCTTAGCTGCTTTATTTATTATGCCAGCGGTGTTCATCTTGATCATGTCTTTAGCACTTAAAGATGTGATGAATGAAGACAAATCATTAATGGCGTATGCATTAGTGGATAACGACCAAAGTAGCGGCAGTGAAGCATTAATAAATAAACTATCCAATATACCAACATTAACCAAACACTCATTGGATTCTAGTGAATATCGCTCACCAGAAGAGGAAGGGGTTCAATTTATTATCGATATTCCTGAGGGTTTTTATCAAGATGAATTACCACTAGAGATCAGTGTTGCTGCGGATACTTCTCCCTCACTATTGACTATTTTTAAGAACCAAATAGCGCTGAGTTGGATGGGGAATAAGCTTGATGAGGTCAACTCTGCCAACCAAGACAGCTTTGGCTTTTTAGATGAGGGAACGGCAGAGACTTCTTTTGATGAAGCTGCCTTGATGGAAATTCAATACGCTAAATTAACACAAGATGAAAAGCCAACCTCAACTCAACAAAGTGTGCCTTCTTGGATCGTGTTTGGTTTGTTTTTTGTCATTATTCCAATGTCGACCATCTTTATCAGTGAGCGTAAACAAAATACTTTAATGCGCTTAAGCACCATGAATTTAAGCTTGCCTGTGTTATTTGGCGGGAAAATCTTGCCTTATATGTTAATAAACCAAGTTCAGGTTTGGCTGATGATTGGGGTGGGTATGTATATAGTGCCTCTATTTGGAGCGGCACCATTAACTATTGGCGGTTCAGTCTTAGGCTTAGTTTTAGTCTCACTGTCATTAAGTTTATCTGCTATTGGATTATCTATTCTTGTTGCTACCGCTGTTGATAGTATTGAACAGGCAACCACGATTGGTGGCATTATTAATATTTTATTGGGTGCGATTGGTGGCGTGATGGTGCCTAAATTTGTGATGCCAGAAGTAATGCAAAACTTTTCAAATATCTCTCCAATGTCATGGGGATTAGAAGGTTTCTTAGATATATTTCTACGTCGAGGAACGGTTATGGATGTGCTTGATGAATCCATTGCTTTGATGTTATTCGGCCTTATTTCTCTATTGATTGCAAGCGTCATATTTACCTACAAACAAAGGAAAAGTTCATGAAAGGCTCTTTAGATACTGAATTTAAATTAAAACTAAAAACAATGATCTTAGAAGAGTGCGATAGAGAAGAGTTCTCGGCTAATGACTTAGCTGATGATGTTGAACTGTTTTCGGATGAGAGTGAATTAGAGTTGGATTCTGTTGATGGTTTGCAGATCTCTATGTTATTGCAACGTCATTTTAATTTACGCTTGGTTGATCCAAAAGAATTTCGTCGTGTTGTAACGACAATTAATCATCTTGCTGATCACCTACAACCTGAATAATACACATGATTACGATACTTGGCGGTGAAGTACTCAGCGCACTTGGCAATAAAGCTCAGCAATTGCAGTTAATGAAAGAGGGTAAATATCAAACCCTAGATAAATCGGTTAATGTATTTGAGCAAATAAAAACACTGCCTTACTATGCAATTCAAGGTGGAGGGGGTTTTGAGCCTTTATTTGATCCCATTCCTCACTTAACTCGATTAGTCTCTTCGCTATTTGAGCAGAATAATTTTTCTGAGCAAGAGCGCCAACGTTGTGGTTTGTTTTTGGGCTGTGCTGCGAACGATATTTCCCTGATGATCCCACTTGGGACAAGTATTAAAGAAAATCAGAGACCCCAATTTTCGGACAACAGAGTAGGCAATGGAACTTATGCTGATAAGTTGACAGCTGAGTTTGGTTTGAACTCGTTTAGTCTAACTTATAACACTGCTTGCACCTCTAGTTCTAATGCTATTTTAGATGCAGCAACCATGTTAGAGAGTGGTGTAATTGACTATGCACTTGTTGTTGGTATGGAGATGTTTGCTCCTCATTCTTTTGAGGGATTTGTCTCTATGCAATTGCTTTCTCAGCAGCAAACTAAACCATTTGATGCCGCTAGAGATGGCCTATTGTTAGGCGAAGCTCTCGGTGTGCTATTAATGAGTCGAGATGATATTAAAGCATCACCTTGGCATTTTTGTGGTGGCAGCAGTCAATGCGAAACACACAGCGTCACAGGTGTAAACTCTGATGGCTCTGGGATTGCTCAGGTGCTAGAAAAGGCATTAAGTAATAGTAATGTGAGTGCAGAAAAGATTACTGCGGTAAAAGCGCATGGTACAGCGAGTTATTTAAGTGATTTGGCTGAGATTAATGGAATGAAGCAAATATTCACTCAAGCACCGTCATTTTTTTCTTTAAAACCTTATATAGGACATACTCTTGGTAGTTGTGGTGTCAGCGAATTAATTATTATGATGAATGCAATTAATGATGGTTTCATTCCTAAAACACCTAATTTCTTCACGCCAGATAATGATATTAATTGGTGTCCAACCCGTGATCTTACTCCTTGTGATTCGGGTGTGTTCCTTTTGAATTGTTTTGGTTTTGGCGGTAACAACAATGTACTTGTTGTGGAGAAAATGTCAGCATGATGTATATCCATTGCACTGCCAGTGTCAATATAAGACAGGATCAAAACGTGGATGTAAAAGCTGAATGTAAAAAGGTTGCGCCTGCGTTTGTTCGTCGAACGGATCGTTTTATTCAACTCGGTTTACTTGGTACTGCAAGTATTAAAGAGCAAAAAACGTTAGATAAGAACACTGCTCTTTTTATGATATCAGGACAAGGGAATTTATCTGTATTTAACCGATTATGCCAACAACGTTATCTAGAAGAAGTACCACCTAAACCTGTTGATTTTATTAATTCGTTAAGTAATACCGCAGGGTTTTATATTGCAAAATTTCTAGATCTTGAAAGTAAGAATCTTAATTTGGCCCAACAAGGGTTTGTGATCGAAAATGCGTTGCTATTAGCTAATGCAAATCTATCAAGTAAGAGAGAAGACCGCATTTTACTTGGTGGAGTGGATGAACGGGTTGATGTGAATAATAACCCTCATGGCTATTTAGATTTACCTACCGAAACCGCACTGGGAGAAGGTTCTAATTGGATGCTACTGAGTGCAAATAAGCAAGATGCACTAGCAACAGTTGATGTGTTAACGTTAGCATTTGATAGTACTGGAGTTATTGAATACGTTAATAATCAAGTAGAGGTAACTCATGTCGCATTTGGGCAGAGAATGCCTAATTCCTGTTCTGAATTAATATTATCTAGTATTAATATTCCGCCGTTTGAATGTAATGAAGTTGCTGATTTTTATGAAACTAATGGATTGTTTGTATTAAATAGTTACATAAAATCAAAGCAAGGTTGTTTGGCTTATATTGACTATTTTAATGATATTTATAGAGTAATAACTCTTAATGTCGTCTAATAAATCAATAGTTTAAGTACATTTTGTTACTGCATGTCAGGTTTTTGTTCGACTACTTCTTTGTGAGTATTCATTGGCGATGTAGGATGGTATAGTCTGCGTTATATGTCTTTTCTAATTAAAGTAGAGTGAATGTCTAATTCTTTGTTATTTCATAGAACCTATGAGCATGAATCAAGCGCCAAATGGGTTGTGTTTGTTCATGGTGCAGGGGGAAGTTCAACAACCTGGTTTAAACAGATCGCCGCTTTTAGAAAGAACTTTAATGTCTTACTTATTGATTTACGTGGGCATGGTCGTTCAAACCACTTCTCTCAGATTAAAGAGTTCATTAATAAGCAGTACTCTTTTAAAGTTGTCAGCCAAGATATTATTGATGTTCTTGATCACTTAAATATCAAATCAGCCCATTTTGTTGGAATGTCACTTGGTACGATCATCATTCGCAACTTAGCAGAATTGGCTCAAGATAGAGTAAGCTCTATGGTTTTGGCTGGTGCGATTACTCGTTTTAATTTTCGCTCTCAATTTTTAATTAAAATGGGGGATATGACGAAAAACATCATGCCTTATATGTGGCTATATAAATTGTTTTCTTATGTTGTAATGCCACAGAAAAGTCAGAAAGAATCACGTCATATTTTTACTCGTGAAGCCAAAAAATTATGCCAGAAAGAGTTTAAACGTTGGTTTAAATTGGCGGCTGATGTCAATCCATTGATGCGATATTTTAAAGATAAAGAATTAGCGATTCCAACATTGTATGTGATGGGAGCAAATGATTATTTATTTATGAAGCCAGTAGAGGAAATGGTCGCGGTGCATAAACACAGTCAATTATTACAGATCCCTGAATGCGGGCATGTGTGTAATATTGATAGACCAAAAGAATTTAATAAGCATGCGATTGATTTTATTGCAGCTCAATAAAATAAGAATTTAATATAAAAACGGCGATCATCATGATCGCCGTTTTTCTTTCTTTTTTTGAGAAGGTTAAAGGATAACGGTTTTGTTTCCATAGACAAAAACGTGGTCATTTAATACTTTCGCTAATGCTTTACTTAATACTGACTTTTCTACATCACGACCGGCCATTGCCATATCTTCTGCACTGAAGTTATGATCAACAGGGATAACATCTTGCTTAATAATTGGGCCTTCATCTAAATCATTAGTAACAAAGTGTGCGGTTGCTCCAATGATTTTAACACCGCGGTCATACGCTTGCTGATACGGTTTTGCACCAATAAAAGCAGGTAGGAAACTGTGGTGAATGTTGATGATTTTTTTAGGGAATTGAGCAACAAAGTTTGGTGTTAATACGCGCATGTATTTTGCTAATACGACATATTCTGGGTTGTATGAATTAATCACATCCAACATTTTTTCTTCATGCTCTTCACGAGATAAGCCTTGGTGACAAACATGATGGAAAGGAATATCGAATTTTTCGATTAATCCACCTAGCGTGTCGTGATTACCAATAACCGCAGCAATTTCGATATTCATCGCACCTGAATAAGCTTTAATTAAAATATCACCAATACAATGTGCTTCTTTTGTAACTAGAATCACGACTTTCTTGCAAGGTTCAGATACTAATTTACGATGGCTGCCTTCCGGTAAAGCTTGGTCAATATCAAGTAAGAAGGTTTCGTCATTGAAAATGCCTTCTAGTTCAGTTCTCATAAAAAACTGACCCGTAACGTTATCTACGTATTCATTATTGTGAACAATATTAAGTTGATGCTTATAACAAATGTTCGTTATTTTGGCGATTAGCCCACGAGAATCAGGGCAATCCGTTAGTAATATTTTCTTTTCCATTTTATCTCTCGTGCTCACGAAGTGTTGTCTATTAATTTGATATACCTATGGTTGTACCGATAAAAGAAGGATAGGTAAAGCGTTTTTCATCGAGTAAAATTTAAAATATAAATACGAAAACTCATCAAAGCTTATGGTTATATAGATATATTAATAAATATCCTTCAGGAAACTTAACGTTTAGTTTCTGCGAAAATCTTGGCATAATCCCAATCTTATTTTAAATTCACGATGAATGTAGGTTGATATGATTGCCAAGATTTTTTCTTCTTCAGGCGCGTTAGGTAAAGCCATTCCTGGTTTCCAACCTCGTCAACCTCAACTCGATATGGCTCATGCAGTTCATGACGCGATTAAAAATGGCACTCAACTTGTTGTTGAGGCTGGTACGGGTACAGGTAAAACTTTTGCTTATCTTGTTCCTGCATTGGTGAGTGGAAAAAAAACCATCATCAGTACGGGTTCAAAAAACCTACAAGAACAACTCTTTCATCGTGATCTCCCTTTAATGACGTCATCTCTTGGTTTTTATGGTCAAGTTGCATTATTAAAAGGGCGTTCAAATTACCTTTGTCCTGAGCGCTTAAATCAACAGTTAGTTGAAAGCCATACGCCACAAGCTAACCCTGAACTATTAACTCAGTTAGTGAAAGTTCGATCTTGGTCATCTGAAACGAAAACGGGTGACTTAGGTGATTGCACCGCTATTGCAGAAGACAGCCCCATTATTCCTTCAATAACCTCTACCAATGACAATTGTTTAGGTAAAGATTGCCCGAGTTTTGAAGATTGTTTTGTGGTGAAAGCACGTAAAAAAGCAATGGATGCGGATATCGTGGTGGTTAATCATCATCTATTTTTGGCTGATTTAGCGATTAAAGAAACCGGTTTTGGTGAATTAATCCCTGAAGCCGATATCTTTATTTTTGATGAAGCACATCAGTTACCAGACATCGCAAGCCAATATTTTGGTCAGAACCTTTCTAGTCGTCAATTAACTGAATTAGCGAAAGACATTGAGATCGGCTATCGCACTGAAGCCAAAGACATGCGTCAGTTACAAAAAGTGGCGGAGCGTTTGGCCGGTGCTGCGATGGATCTTCGTATTATTTTAGGGGATACCAGTTTTCGTGGTAATTGGCGTGAGGCAATAAAATCACAAGCAGTGCAGCGTGAAATTGTACGAATTAATGATGCCTTTGAATTAGCTCATGATGTATTGAAGTTAGCATTAGGTCGCAGTCAGTTGTTAGATGCGGCTTTTGACCGTTGTGCGTTATTGAAAAATCGTTTAGAGCGAGTATGTGATACAACGATTAGTGGTTATTCATATTGGTATGAATGTACTCCTCGTCATTTTAGTTTGAACATTACGCCATTATCTGTGGCTGATAAATTTAAAGAACATTTAGCTGAGAAAGAAGGCGCTTGGATATTTACGTCAGCGACGTTGGCTGTAAATGATGATTTTTCGCATTTTACCCAACGTTTAGGGTTATCTCCTAAAAAACAGTTTACGTTACCAAGTCCATTTGATTATCAAACTCAAGCGTTATTGTGTGTGCCTAGATTTTTGCCAGAGCCAAACAGTTACGGGATTGCTGATAAGTTGGTTGAATTGCTACAGCCAGTAATTAAACAAAATAATGGGCGTTGTTTTTTCTTGTGTACGTCACATCAAATGATGCGTGATTTGGCAGAGCAATTTAGACAAACGCTTGATCTTCCAGTGCTAGTGCAAGGAGAAACCACTAAGCAGCAATTACTGTCTGAATTCATGGAATTAGGTAATGCATTATTGGTGGCAACAGGTGCTTTTTGGGAAGGCATCGATGTTAGAGGTGACGCCCTAAGCTGTGTTATCATTGACAAACTTCCTTTTACCGCACCAGATGACCCGCTATTAAAAGCGCGTATTGAAGATTGTCAGCTAAGTGGAGGTGATGCCTTTGCACAAGTTCAAATTCCAGATGCGGTGATTACCTTGAAACAAGGTGTTGGTCGACTTATTCGAGATACAAAAGATAAAGGGGTATTGGTGATTTGTGATAATCGTTTGGTAACAAGACCTTATGGTTCAATATTTTTGCAAAGTTTACCACCAATACCACGAACGCGAGATTTACGTAATGTGTCTGAGTTTTTAGCAAAAGCGAATCAGACCAATGAAAATGAATCAGAAAAACAAGAAGCCATTTTAGAAGATTGAGGCATTAATGAGCGCAAAAATTTTAGCGGTAGATACCGCCACTGAAAACTGTTCTGTTACATTGATTGTTGATGGGAAAGTCTATTCTCGACGTGCAGTGGCACCGCGTGAGCACACTATTAAAGTACTTCCTTTTGTTGATGAAGTATTAAAAGAAGCGGGTGTGCGCTTACAAGAATTAGATGCGTTAGCATTTGGTCAAGGTCCTGGTAGCTTTACCGGTGTTCGTATCGGTATTGGAATTGCTCAAGGTTTAGCGTTTGGTGCCGATTTACCTATGGTGGGTATTTCTACATTAGAAGCGATGGCTCAAGCTGGTTACCGAGTGCACGGTGCAACGCAAGTTGCCGCGGCGATTGATGCGCGTATGGGTGAAGTATATTTTGGTATGTATCAACGTAACGATGATGGTACTTGGACCTATAATGTCGCTGAAACGGTTTCTGCTCCTGAAGGGCTTGCAATGTATTTACCTGAACAATCAGGTGAGTGGTTAACTGTTGGTACTGGTTGGGATGCTTACACAGAAACATTAGTTGAATTACCATTAGAGCGTAAAGCATCAGATGTGCTTTACCCAGATGCTGAAGACATGGCATTACTTGCACAGCAGAAGTTTGAACAAGGTTTGGCCTTGCCAGCAGAAGAATCTGCGCCTGTTTATGTTCGTGATACTGTGACATGGAAAAAACTTCCAGGTCGTGAATAATAAATAAATGGGGATGCAGTTCCCCATTTTTTGATAAATAAAGAAAGGTCACTATGGTATCAATTCATGGGCTACCGCCAGCATTAGTACAGAATCAAAAGGTACAAAAGCAGCAAGCCGTTGGAAAGAAAAGTCAGGTTAAGAAAACAAGTGGCAGTAAGGCCATGGTTGCTCAACCATCCAAAGTGGCTACTGCGATCACTAATCAAGTAAAACAACTCAACGCATCTGAATACGCAAATTCCCGTATCCATTATGATTTACCAGAAGGTGGAAATCGTAAAGCGATGGAAGAGTATATGGACATTATGTTGCAAAAACGCAGAGAGGAACTTGCACAGCTCGTTGGTGTCGATCTGTATATCTAAACATTAAATTAAGGATATTTATGAAATCTTCATTATTATTTCTTTGTGTTCTACTTCTTGCTGGTTGCAGCTCTCTTCCTAAAGATTTAGCATCATCTCAAGCTAATACGCTAATTGAGTATGATGCGTTTGTCACTGCCGCTCAAAATGATGACATTGCTGAAGTTCGCTTAGGTGGTGTTATTGCTCGTATTGATAATCTAAAAGATACGACTCGCATTGAAATTGTGAATCTTCCTATCTCTTCATCGGGTAAACCGGATCTCTCTCAAGAGCCAAATGGACGTTTTGTTATCTATCTCAATGGTTTTATCGATCCTGTTACTTATTCTGTCGGTCGATTAGTGACGGTCTTAGGCCAGTCAGGGGGGATTGAAAAGGCAAATGTTGGAGAGTTTCTGTATTCTTTTCCTGTGATAAAAGGCTCAGCTTTGCACTTATGGCAAATTCAAGAGTACGTAATTAGCAATGACATCAATATGAGTTATATGCCTTGTACTGGTGCTCGCTGTCTTCATCAACGTAGTATTGAAAGCCGACGTGGTAAAGTCGTACAAGAAGTGAAATAAGTACGATGATTTCATTTCAAGAGTCTACTTTTTCGTTGCATCATGGCTTATTGGCCGTAATGGAAATTAAGCCAAAAGAAATTGATCAGACATTGGTGTTTTTGCATGGTTGGCAAGATAATGCTGCAACGTTTAAAACGACAATGGAAGCGTATGCGAAACACAATCCTCAACATCATTTAATTGCTGTTGATTGGTTTGGGCATGGGTTATCAGATCATAAAGGAAATGATAACTTTTATCATTTCTTTGACTATGTTGACGATCTTCATCAAATCATTTTGCACATTAAATTAGAAAAAGTGGTTTTAATTGGACACTCTTTAGGGGCGTTAATTGCCAGTGTTTATTGTGCAGTATTTCCTGAGAAAGTTTCTGGATTAATGATGATTGAAGCATTAGGCCCATTGAGTGAGGAAGAAAATGAAATTTCTGATAGGTTACGCCAAGGGATCTTAAGTCGTCAGCGTTATCGTAATAAACCTCAACGAACATTAAAAGATCGTCAGTCTGCAATTGAATTGAGATCTAAAGTTAATCAACTTCCAGAGCATCTTATAGAGCCGATGGTCGTTCGTTCATTAGCATCAAGAGATGGCTATGTGAAATGGACAACGGATGCAAAAGTAAAATGTGATTCTTTATATCGAATGAGTGAAGCGCATGCTTTATCATTACTCTCAAAAATAGAGTGTCCGGTAATGACTGTTATTGGCAATGATGGGTATGGTCATTTAAAGCAAAAATCTCACCGTTATCGTTATATTTCAGATTTTGAATGTTATCAAATAGAGGGTGGGCATCATTGCCATTTAGAATACCCAGATCAAATTAGTACTCACATTGGTGCTCTTGTTAACAAAGTGACTACATAGCTGCTTCACATATTTAAAAAAAGTCTCCATTTATGGTTAAATAACAACCGAATGGAGAATTGATAATAAAATTAGTTGACTATACTTGTAGAGTAAATAGTCTACTCGTAAAAGTGATAATGATCACTGTTTTGAACTATTGCTAAAAGAGCAATAAGTCGCATATAGAATAGGAGAAAAGCGTGGATAAAGTTTGGCTTTCACGTTACCCAGAAGACGTACCAGCAGAAATAAACCCTGATCAATACAGCTCGTTAGTTGATATGTTTGAGCAATCGGTTCATAAATATGCCGATCAACCAGCATTTATTAATATGGGTTCAGTAATGACATTTCGTAAGTTAGAAGAGCGCAGTCGTGCTTTTGCTGCTTATTTACAAAATGAACTGAAACTGAAAAAAGGCGATCGCGTTGCTTTAATGATGCCAAACCTACTGCAATACCCAATTGCATTATTTGGTGTGCTGCGTGCAGGTATGGTAGCGGTAAATGTTAACCCACTTTATACTCCGCGAGAGTTAGAGCATCAATTAACAGACTCAGGTGCTGCGGCAATTGTTATTGTGTCAAACTTTGCTAGTACGCTAGAAGAGATTGTAGATAATACGCCAGTAAAACATGTAATTCTAACTAACTTAGGTGAACAACTTCCTCGTGCAAAAGGCACAATTGTTAACTTCGTTGTTAAGTACGTGAAAAAAATGGTGCCAAAATATGACCTGCCAGATGCGACATCAATGCGTAATGCATTACGTAAAGGTCGTAGAATGCAGTACATTAAGCCATTTATTGATAGCCAAGACTTAGCCTTTCTGCAATACACTGGCGGTACTACAGGCGTAGCAAAAGGCGCAATGCTGACTCACCGTAATATGATTGCTAACGTAATGCAGGCGAAAGGCGCTTACGGTCCAGTTCTAACTGAAGGTCGTGAGCTGATTGTAACGGCTTTGCCTCTTTATCATGTATTTGCATTAACCGTAAACTGCTTATTGTTTATTGAAATGGGTGGTCGCAACCTATTAATCACGAATCCACGTGATATCCCTGGTTTCATTAAAGAACTACAGAAATACCCATTTACTGCAATTACTGGCGTAAATACGCTGTTTAATGCTCTAGTGAACAACGAAGATTTTCATGAGTTAGATTTCAGTAACCTTCGCCTATCTGTAGGTGGTGGAATGGCCGTGCAACGTGCCGTTGCTGAGAAATGGCAGCAGCATACTGGTTGTTACTTATTAGAGGGTTATGGCTTAACTGAGTGTTCGCCACTGGTTGCTGCATACCCTCACAACCTAACGTCATACAATGGCTCAATTGGACTACCGGTTCCATCAACTGAAGTTCGAATGGTGGATGAAGAAGGTCATGTGGTTGCTAATGATCAAGTGGGTGAGCTGCAAGTGCGCGGTCCTCAAGTGATGAAAGGCTACTGGAATCGTTCTGAAGCAACGAAAGATATGATCACAGAAGACGGTTGGGTAAGCACAGGTGATATCGTTAAATTTGATGATGAAGGCTTCTTACATATCGTCGATCGTAAGAAAGACATGATTTTAGTCTCTGGTTTTAACGTATATCCAAATGAGATTGAAGATGTTGTTGCTCTGCACGGTAAAGTCTTAGAAGTTGCAGCAGTCGGTAAACCACACCCAACATCGGGTGAAGTGGTTCGAATTTGTGTAGTTAAGCGTGATCCAAGCCTTACTAAAGATGAACTTATAGCACACTGCCGTAAACACCTGACAGGTTATAAAATCCCTCGTATTGTTGAGTTCAGAGATGATCTTCCAAAAACAAACGTAGGTAAAATTTTGCGTCGTGAACTGCGAGATGAATATAAAGCAGAAGAAAATGCATAATTTAGTTACTATATAGAAACATGATAATGCCAGCCTATGATCGCTGGCATTATTTTTATAATAAATATAAATAATAGAGACAAGATAGCTTAGTTTTTTTAGAGGTTAAGCTATCTTGCCTTATTCATTCTTAAGGAAGAATCGTGGAATTTGAAATCGTTACGCACAGTCAGCGTTTAGCTGAGATTTGCCAGCAAGCAAGTCATAAACCTTTTTTAATGTTAGACACTGAGTTTGTACGTACGAGAACTTTGTATGCTCGTTTAGGTTTGATTCAAATGTTTGATGGTGAAACGTTGGCGCTAGTAGATCCAGTTGAGATTGATGACTTAACACCACTTTGGGATTTACTGAAAGACAAAAGTGTAACTAAAGTACTTCATGCTTGTGGTGAAGATTTAGAAGTGTTTCAACATTATGCGGGTTGTATGCCAACCCCAATGATTGATACTCAAATTATGGCGGCATTTTTAGGTTATGGTCTATCAACAGGTTTTGCAAAACTTGTTTCTGATTACTTAGGCGTAGAGCTTGATAAAGGAGAATCTCGCACAGATTGGATGGCTCGTCCTTTATCTGATAAGCAATTGGACTATGCTGCAGCAGATGTACATTACTTATTCCCATTATTTGAAAAGCTACAAGCAGAATTAGCTCAGACAGAGTGGACTGACGCAGCATACCAAGAATCGACTCTTGCCGTAAGAAAACGTGAAAAGCAACCGGATGCAGAGCAAGCGTATCGAGATATAAAGAATGCGTGGCAATTGAACCCTAAGCAATTAGCGATCTTAAAAATGGCTGCAAAATGGCGTTTAGAAGAAGCAAGAAAACGTGATTTAGCGGTGAATTTTGTTGTTCATGAGCTGAGCTTATGGAAATTAGCGCGTTTTGGCTTACGCAGTAAAGAGCAAATGCTAAAAGAAGCTTTTGACCCAAGAGAAGTGCAGCGTCATGGTGGGAAGTTATTACGTTTTACCTACTTAGCTGATGATCTTCCTGCTGATGAGTATCCAGAAGTGATTACGCGCTTAATGGATTACCCAGGTTATAAACAAATATTTAAGTTATTAAAAGATGAAGTTAAAGAAGCTTCAGAAGAATCAGGTCTAATGCCTGAGTTTTTAGCGTCTAAAAAGCAACTAAACCAGTTATTATCTTGGAAGTGGAAAAAAGGGTGTGCACCAGAATGCAAGCCAGATGTTGTTCAAGGGTGGCGTGGTAAATTATTAGAGGCTCGTTTTATGTCGGTACTTGAGAAATAATACCAAGCATATATGTTGATTAAAAAAGGGTGACTACGATAGTCACCCTTTTTAATATGCGATATCAATCATGGAGATTAATGGTCATCTTCTGGCAGAGTCACATTCAGTTCTAATACTGATAAGTCTTCTTCTTTTTGTTCAAGAGACACCGTTACCATATCAGGACTTACGTTTACATATTTACTGATCACTTTAAGAATATCTTCTTTTAGTTGTGGTAAATATGAAGGAGCAGGGCCGCCATTTCGACGTTCTGCAACGATGATCTGTAGCCTTTCCTTAGCTATGTTAGCAGTGGCTTTTTTTTGTGGTCTGAAAAACTCTAGCAATGCCATGCTTAACCTCCAAATAGTCGTTTAAAGATACCTTTCTTCTCTTCTTCTAAGAAGCGGAATGAAACTTCCTTGCCTAACAGACGGTCTACTGCATCTTGGTACGCAGAGCCTGCATTTGATTCTTCATCAAAAATAACTGGTACACCTTTATTTGATGCATTCAGTACAGATTGGCTTTCAGGGATAACCCCTAAAAGTGGAATGTTTAGAATTTCTTCTACATCACCCACACTTAACATTTCGCCTTGGTTTACACGAGCAGGGCAGTAACGAGTGAGTAATAAGTGTTGTTTTACTGGTTCAAGAGCATCTTCAGCACGGCGAGACTTAGAATCTAAGATACCAAGAATGCGGTCAGAATCTCGAACAGAAGAAACTTCAGGGTTTGTTGTGATAATTGCTTCGTCGGCAAAATACAATGCCATAAGAGCGCCAGCTTCAATACCCGCTGGAGAATCACAAATAATAAAATCAAAGTTCATAGCGATAAGTTCATCAAGAACTCGACGTACACCATCTTTAGTTAGTGCGTCTTTATCACGAGTTTGAGAAGCTGGAAGGATAAATAAATTACCTACACGCTTATCTTTAATTAATGCTTGGTTTAGTGTTGCTTCGCCATTGATTACATTTACAAAATCATAAACAACGCGACGCTCACAACCCATGATTAAATCAAGGTTACGTAAACCAATATCAAAATCGATTACTGCAGTTTTCTTGCCAGCCAGCGCAAGACCGGATGCAATAGCAGAACTAGAAGTAGTTTTACCTACGCCGCCCTTGCCTGAAGTCACAACGACAATACGTGCCATTTTTATTATTCCTTTTCTGTTGTGCTATAACGTGAGGGTATCGATCTGAATACGGTCTTCGACCATAGTGATCATGACATTTTGATGCCAATACTCTTTGTCAATTTGGTCGCTTAACCAATAATTACCTGCAATGGAAATCAGTTCAGCTTGTAAGTTTTTACAGAATACTTTTGCTTCTGTTTGTCCACTTGCACCAGCAATCGCTCTGCCTCGCAAGGTTCCATGTATATGTATACTACCATCAGCAATAACTTCGGCCCCAGGACTTACATTATTTAAAATCACAAGATCAGCATCTTTTGCATACACTTGTTGTCCTGAACGAATTGGTGTTTTTACTACCATCGTTGGTCGCATATTGGCTTTTTGTGTTACTTGTTGAGGTGTAAAAGAGGTCATCACAGCAAAACCAGCAGCGGTTGCTTGAGCCTGTTTGTTTTTATCTTTGCAGCCTGTGATCCCAACAGGGATCATACCAGTGCGTTCGACACCAGATTTTAGATCAACAAAGTTAATTTCATTCGATACATTTTCAATATTGACAACAACGGGCGCAGAAGCAAAAAATGAAGGTGCTTGAGCTACTTTTTCTTCAAGCATACTTAGGGCTTTTGCGATGTCATCATTAGGTAAATGTAATACTGAAAGGGTGAAATTACTGCCCTTTAAATCGGCTGTTTTTGTCATGCTATTCTGTATCTTGATAAATTTAATACCACAAATCTGATACCATGTTATAGTCAGTTTGACCGCACAGCAAGTTATCTTATTGTCTTAAGTGTACTTTTTAGCAAGGCTCTCATCAAATAGACATTGATTGAATGTGTTAAGTTGAGAGCAGGATCAATCCTTTCAAAAATAGGTTATAAAATGTTCTGTTCAGTTTATAAAAGTACTAAAAAACAGGGTGCTTATCTTTATATTGAGAAAAAAGATGACTTTACTCCTGTTCCTAAAGAACTAATGGGTATGTTTGGTACTCCTACCATGGTTATGGTGGTAAATTTAGCGGGTAGAACATTGGCTTCAGTTGATGTTGAAAAGGTGAAAACAGCAATAAAGGAAGAAGGTTTCTTTTTACAGCTTCCACCACCGCCAGAAAATTTGCTTGAAAAATATAAAAAAGATAAAGCAGCACGAAAAGAGAGTGAATAATGAAGAAAAAATTACTGCTAGGGATAGTCAGTCTGCTCATGGCAACATCAGTTACAGCAAATACTCCAGAAGGGGAATTTCAGGATTATATTGTAGAATTAAAAAATGAAGCAAGAGAAATTGGAATTTCAGAACCAATCCTTGAGCGTGCATTTAAAGATATTGCATTCAAAGAAAAAGCGGTCAAATCAGATCGTAATCAACCAGAAAAAAAATTAACGTTAGATGAGTACATTCCACGCGCTGTGCCGAAGTGGAAAATCAAACAAGCAAACGATTTATATCAAAAACACTATAAAGAATTGAACCGTATTGGAAACGAGTATGGCGTTCAACCTCGTTTTATTGTTGCATTATGGGGGGTTGAAAGTAACTTTGGTAAGTTAACTGGTGGATATAATGTGATAGAAGCATTGACGACGCTAGCTTATGACGGTCGCCGTGAAGAATTTTTCAAAAAACAAACGATGGCCGCATTAACCATTTTACAGCAAGGTCATATTACGCCTGAAAACATGAAAGGTTCATGGGCCGGAGCAATGGGACAGTGTCAATTTATGCCGACGTCGTTTTTAGCTTATGCCGTTGATGGTAATGATGATGGGCGTAAAGATATTTGGACTACCGAAGCAGATGTATTTGCTTCAGCTGCAAATTATTTAAAACAAGTGGGCTGGGATGATACTTATACTTGGGGTCGTCAAGTTCAATTACCTGAATCTTTGGATACAGAGAGCCTAAAAGGGTTGTCTGAAGAAAAAGGTAAGACGTTAGCTCAATGGCAAGAACTTGGTGTTCGTCGTCTGACTGGTAAAGCGTTACCTGATGTAGATATCGAAGCATGGTTGGTGCAACCCGATGACAAAGACGGCCGTGCTTACCTTGTTTACAATAATTACCAAGTCTTAATGGATTGGAACCGTTCGCATTACTTTGCGTTAGCGGTGAGCCATTTGGCAGATTCGATTAAGTAACAGATAAGAGTTCAGATCGCTTCGCTTAAAGGATTCAGGGGAGTTTGCTGTGAGTTTATCGCTTACAACGAACCCCCTGAAACCTGAAAGGGAGTTGGCGATCGACCTAGTCCCTATTCTTACTTTCTCTTAAATATCCAACGGTTTCCCTTTCAGTAATCTTCTCACCCATAATCTCCCCGGATGCAAGCCTTCAAGTACTGAATTTGGTAATGGAATTGGGTCACCCATGATCTGTGATGCTAAGGTCTCTGCCAATAATGGTGCAGAACTTAATCCTCTTGAACCTAAAGTCAGCATACAGAATAAACCTTCATAAACAGGAATATCTTTCGCTTCACGTAACCAGTGGCGTTTTTTATAGATATATTTATATTCTTCTTGCATATCTTCAAAGCGAACCACATTACCAAGAAATGGCAGATGATCACGACTGGCACAGCGAATACCTACACGGGCTTGATTACTTGATGTATCAGCTTCTTTTACCCAAGCTTCATTAGGGATGCATTTATGTAAGCGTTCGCCATTTTCAATTTGGTCAGACTCTTTAAACGCTAAGTCTAAATCACGACGATCATAACTCGCGCCAATACAGTGAGTTTGATGCTTAGTATTTTCAGGCGTTAAGTACCCGTCATAACACAGCACGGTTTTTAATTGTTTTAATGATTCTGTTGTAGGGATATGACTTACCTGTCCACGAACGGGTGTTGCAGGGATGTCTTTAGTTTGTTCAAAATCAGTGAAGCGGTGTCCGTTTGCAACAACCACGGCCTGATGTTTATTTATTTTCTCACCAAGAATAAGGTTCCATTGCTTATCATCCATTTGAGTTAATTGAGTAACTTCAGCGTTATTATTCAGAGTGAATAATGGATTTTTCGATAAGTGAGTAAAAAGACCACGAGTCAATTGTTTTGGGCATAACCAACCACCAAGAGGGTAATGTACGCTTTCCATATTGATTGGTAAGCCAACATGTTGAGCGGTTTCTTCTTTATTAAATGCAGTAACTAACTCATTAGGAAAATTCGCTGTTAGCATTTTATTGAGTTTATTTTCTGATTTATCATCCCATTTTAGCTGTGTTACACCACACCAATCATGATCAAACTGGAACTGTTGTGCTACTTGGTCGATAAATTGGCGAGCGAAGATAAAACCGGGAGCAAAGAAGCGAGACAGTGAATTATATTTCTCATTTAATAAAGGATATACCGCTCCTTGTTGGTTTCCTGAAGCACCTTGTGCCGCTTTTTCATCTTTGCAATATACGGTCACGCTAACACCACGACGAAGTAATGTTGTTGCTAGTGTCGCACTGGCAACACCACCACCAATGATAGCGACATCAGTAATATTTTCAGGAGTTGAACGGGCATACCAAACGGCGTGATTTGCTTTTGTTTTACGTTCAGTTAATGTGCCTGCGATCATTTCACGCTTATGGGCGAAACCTTTGACTTTTTTCATCTCAAAGCCAGCTTCAATAAGGCCTCGTCGAACAAAACCCGCAGCAGTAAATGTCGCACATGTACAGTTTTCTTTAGCAAGGCTTGCCATATTATTAAACAAATCTTGATTCCACATTTCTGGGTTTTTACTTGGTGCAAAGCCATCTAAGAACCACGCATCAATCACACCATTATCGTCCATCCAGATTTGTGGCATGCAATCTTTTATGTCACCAAACCAGAGATCGAGTGTTATCATGCCACCTTCCAGTACTAAACGATGACAGTCAGGCACAGCAGCAGGATAATGCTCTTGTAGCTGCTCCGCTAATTCGGCCAGTTCAGGCCACGCTTGATGTGCCTTAATTAAATCTGCTTTGGTCACTGGGAATTTTTCAAAACTAACGAAATGAAGTTCTTTAAGTAGAGCATCAGGATTTTGTTCTCTAAAGGTTTTAAACCATTGCCACACGGCAAGAAAGTTTAATCCTGTACCAAATCCAGTTTCACCAATAACAAAACGACGTTGGTCATATTCTTGCCATCTTTGTGGTAGATGATTTTGTTGCAAGAAAACATATCGTGTTTCTTCTAACCCATTATCGTTAGAAAAATAGACATCACCAAAATCATTAGAGACCGGCGTGCCAGACTCATTCCAATCAAGGACTGCATTTGTGATGCTGTTTTGTGGTAAAGTGTGGTTACGTGACATAAATTTGTACCATTAAAGATAATCTACGTCGGATTTTAACGACTTATAGGAAAGCTGACCACTTTGTTGTGCTATCTTCGCTATTATCTACCAAGATTTATGACTTATTAGGAAAGAATCATGAAAAGAGCCGTAATTACAGGCATGGGCATTGTTTCAAGTATCGGTAACAATGCAGAAGAAGTATTAGAGTCTCTGAAAGCTGGTAAATCAGGTATTAACTTCTCTGAACAGTTCGCTGAAAAGGGTCTGCGCAGTAATGTTTGGGGCGATTTGAAAATGAACCCTGCAGAACACATCGATCGCAAAAAAATGCGTTTCATGGGTGATGCGGCTGCGTTTGCTTACATTTCAATGGAGCAAGCAGTAGCAGATTCTGGCTTAACAGAAGATCAAGTTTCAAATGACCGTACAGGTATCGTTGCTGGTTCTGGTGGTGCATCATCACTAAACCAAGTAAATGCAGTAGATATCTTGCGTGAAAAAGGCGTTAAGCGTGTTGGTCCATATATGGTTCCACGTACAATGGCGTCTACGGTTTCTGCATGTCTTGCAACTCCGTTTAAAATTCGCGGTGTTAACTACTCGATGAGTTCTGCATGTGCAACTTCAGCACACTGTATTGGTCACGCAGTAGAGCTTATCCAATTAGGTAAACAAGACGTAATGTTTGCTGGTGGTGGTGAAGAGCTAGATTGGTCATTAACGATGATGTTTGATGCGATGGGCGCACTATCATCGAAATACAATGACACACCAGAAAAAGCATCTCGTACTTACGATGCCGATCGTGACGGTTTCGTTATCTCTGGTGGCGGCGGTATGGTTGTTATCGAAGAACTTGAACACGCACTTGCTCGTGGCGCTAAAATCTACGGTGAAATCGTAGGTTACGGTGCAACATCAGATGGCTACGATATGGTAGCACCGTCAGGTGAAGGCGCAGTTCGTTGTATGAAGATGGCAATGCAAAATGTAGACAGCGTTGATTACGTGAATACTCACGGTACATCAACACCTGTTGGTGATGCAAAAGAGCTAGGTGCTATCCAAGAAGTATTTGGTGCGAACAGCCCAGCAATCTCTGCAACTAAAGCAATGACAGGCCACGCACTAGGTGCCGCTGGTGTTCATGAAGCTATTTACTCAACGCTAATGCTAGAGCACGGTTTTATCGCGCCAAGCATCAACGTTGAAACATTAGATCCTGCAGCTGAAGGTCTTGATATCGTTACTGAAAAACGTGATCAAAAACTAACAACTGTTATGTCTAACAGCTTTGGCTTTGGTGGCACAAACGCAACGCTAGTAATTAAGAAATACGAAGCGTAATATTTGCGTAAAGCATAAGTAATAAAAACCCAGTTAATTCAATTGACTGGGTTTTTTTATATCTATTTTTTATGACGATACTGATGTTGCTTAATAGAGCGCAGTGATACACTGAATTTATAAACCTAAAGGACAGGTATTGAAAATATGAAAATATTGATTGATGAAAATATGCCTTATGCGGCCGATCTCTTTAGTGAATTAGGTGAGGTTATCGCTAAGTCTGGGCGAACGTTAACTGCTGATGATTTAATTGATGTTGATGCGTTAATGATCCGCTCTGTGACTAAAGTGAATGCGGAGTTATTAAGTAAAGCCAATAAACTGAAATTTGTTGGTACAGCAACCGCAGGTATGGATCATGTTGATCAGGTTTTATTAAAAGATAAAGGAATTTATTTTACAGCCGCGCCTGGTTGTAACAAAGTAGGTGTTGCTGAATACGTACTAAGTTGCATTATGGTATTGGCTCAGCAGCATGGTTTTTCTATCTTTGATAAAACATTTGGGATTATTGGTGCGGGGCAGGTTGGTTCTTATCTTGCACAATGCCTAGGTGCATTAGACATTTCTTATTTATTGAATGATCCGATTAAAGAGCAAGAAGGAGATACTCGTGCATTTGTTTCTTTAGATAAGCTATTGGAACATTCAGACGTTATTACTCTTCATACACCAATTACCCAAGATGGTGAATTTCCAACTCATCATCTTATCGATAAAACTCAATTATCAGTACTTCGAGATAATCAAATCTTAATTAATGCAGCTCGTGGGCCAGTTGTTGATAATCAAGCATTAAAACAGCGTCTATTAAAGCAAGACGGTTTTAAAGCGGTATTAGATGTTTTCGAGTTTGAGCCGCAAGTAGATATGGATTTATTGCCATTACTCTCTTTTGCAACGCCACATATTGCAGGCTATGGTTTAGAGGGGAAAGCTCGTGGTACGACGATGATCTTTAACTCTTATTGTGAGTTTTTAAATCGCGAAGAACGAGCAGATCCACAGAGTTTATTGCCAGTAGCCCCAATCCCTAATGTGACACTAAATCAGCAATGGGATCATTCAACACTGCACAATTTGATTCAGTTAGTCTATGATGTGCGAAAAGATGATGCCGTATTTAGAAAAGAGATCTCAACTGTCGGCGCATTTGATAAAATGCGTAAGGATTATTGGGATAGAAGAGAATACAGTGCTATCACGATCACTGGCGATAAAAACTGTGGTCTTACCCCGTTACAACAACTTGGATTTACAATCGAGGAAGTCTAATGACTCAAGAATTTGATGTTGCCATTCTTGGCGCAACTGGTGCCGTTGGCGAAGCAATTATAAGTGTATTACAAGAGCGTAAGTTTCCTGTACGTAATTTATATCTTTTAGCTTCTGAACGTAGCGAAGGCAAAACAGTTCGTTTTAATGGTAAAACATTAACCGTTGAAAACGTAGAAGAGTTCGATTGGAGCCAAGTACAAATTGGTCTATTTTCTGCAGGTAGTGAACTTTCTGCAAAATGGGCACCAATTGCAGCGGAATCAGGTGTTGTTGTTATCGATAACACATCACACTTCCGTTACGATCACGATATTCCATTAGTGATCCCTGAAGTAAACCCAGAAGCACTTGTTGATTTCCGTAACCGTAACATTATCGCGAACCCTAACTGTTCAACGATTCAAATGTTAGTTGCATTAAAACCAATTCATGATGCTGTGGGTATTGACCGAATTAACGTATCAACATACCAATCAGTGTCTGGCTCAGGCAAAGCTGGTATTGATGAGCTTGCAGGTCAAACGGCTAAGTTATTAAATGGCCTACCAGCAGAGAACAAAGCATACGATAAACAAATCGCATTTAACTGCTTACCACACATTGATGAGTTTATGGATAACGGCTACACCAAAGAAGAAATGAAAATGGTGTGGGAAACGCAGAAAATTTTTGCTGACGATACTATTACAGTAAACCCAACGTGTGTACGTGTTCCTGTATTCTATGGCCATGCTGAAGCGGTTCATGTTGAAACTCGTGCACCTATTGATGCAGCAGAAGCGACTCGTTTACTTGAAGAAACGGATGGAATTGAAGTATTTCATGGTAATGATTACCCAACACAAGTAAGTGATGCGACAGGTAAAGATCATGTAATGGTTGCTCGTATTCGTGAAGATATCAGTCACTCAATGGGCCTAAATATGTGGGTTGTTGCTGATAACGTACGTAAAGGCGCTGCAACGAATGCAGTTCAAATTGCAGAAGTATTAATTCGCGATTATTACTAACAGTAGCGATTAATCTTGATAATTTAAGAGGGTATTATTCGTTGATAAATGGACGTTATAAACTCTGAAATTTAAAGCCTTAGTGAAAGCTAAGGCTTTTTTCTTCCATAAACCACACAGTTTTTACTTAAAAGCTACAGTTTTCTTATTATTATCCGATATAGTTATACAGATATTAATTTTTCATTTTATTAAAGAGGCATCTCTAGTGTCTGACGCATCCAAAAAATTGTTAAAAACGCTAACTCCTTTAGCCTTATTCGTCGCATCACAATGTTCTGTTGCTAATGCCGCAGGTACAATTCAAATCGTAGGCCCAGAAGGAAAGGATCAAACAGTCAGTTCACAGGTCGTGACACAATCACAACCAGCGAGAGCCACAACGACTACAGCAACGGTAATAAAAGAAAGAAAGACGGCTCCGACAAAGGTTTACGGCCCAACAAGGGAAGATGAAACCTTATGGTCTATTGCAAGCCGTGTTAACCCATCGAATACCACATCGGTTCAACAAACTTTACTTGCCATTTATCGCTTAAATCCACAAGCCTTTGAAAATAATAATATTCATGGATTAGAGCCAAATAGCCGTTTGCGATTACCGACACTAGAACAAGTTCGTCGTGAAAATACAGATGATGCAAAACAGCTACTTATCGCTCATAAAAAGAAGCAAGCAGCTCAACATGCATCAGCTCAAAAAACAGTAAGGTCTACGACAACAGAGAAAGCGCCTGTTTCAGTTAAAAAAGAAGTAGCCCCGACGGTAAATAAAGTAAAACCATCGGCAGTAGAGGCAAAACCAACTAAAGATATCATTAAAGTGGCGACGCCTTCTGCCTCTGCTGTGGAATTGAAATCTGAATTAGAAACTACAGAGCAAGAGTTCTCTGCATTACAAGAAAACAACCACCAATTGCGTGTTCGATTGGCTGAAGTTCAAAATGAAGTCGACAACCTAAAAAATTCATTAGGGGATGAAGATCGAATTCGAAGTGAAGTCGAAAAATTCATTAATGAACAAAAGCAACTTGCAGCCGCTGAGAAAAAAGCAGAACCAAGTGCAATGGATAATCTAGCCTCAAGCCCTGGTTTAATTGCTTTGCTTGCTCTAATCCCTGGCGCTTTAATTGCTGGTCTTATTGCTTTCTTCTTATTCCGCCGTAAGAAAGAAGAAGACGAAGAGAGCTCAGAAAGTGCAGCAACAGAGCAACCTTCAGCACTAATCATGCCTGATGATAATTTCAATATGGATGATGATATTCCTGAAATTAGCTTAGATGACGATGATGACCTTTTAGGTGATTTAAATGATGATGAATTCTTATTTGGTGACGATGATTCTGATTCAAATGATGACTTATTTGCTGAGTTTGAAACAGAGAAAAGCACGTCAGATAACGACGACCCATTTGCTTCGTTAGATGATGAAGACAATGATGATCTAGATTCAATGTTATCTGGTGAAGAGCTTGATCTTGATTTAGACCTTGATGGTTTAGATGACGATATTGATATGTCTTCAAGTGCGTTAACTGTTGATGCAGAAGAAAAAGCACTAGGCCTTGAGGAAATGGAAAAAGCACTGAATGATTTTGACAGTGATTTATTCTCAGCAAGCGATTTAGAAGAAGAAGATGATGATTTTGATTTGTCGCTTATAGATGATTCAGAATTATCCGCGTTAGATAAATCGGCTCCAGAACTTGATGATAACGAAGATCTTGAAGGTGGAGAGCTCGATCAATCAATGTTAGATGATCTATTCTCGTCAATGGATATGGAAGATGATTCAGAAGATTCTGAATTAGATCAAGGTTGGGATCTAGACGAAAAAGAAGAAACTAAGCTAGCGCCTGAGCCTATGTCTAATTCTGTAGAAGACGAGTTGGATTTTGATACTTTATTATCAGGAATAGAAGACACTAATAAACTTGATGAAGAACCAAATAAAGGAGAAAGCATCGAGTTAGATAATGATGATATTGATGCCGCTTTGTTTGGTGAGCAAAACGAAGACAGCGTCAATTTAGAGCCTGAAGAAGATGCCACTACATTGTTAGATGAAGTACTTGAGGAATCTGATGATGAAGAGAGTATTGAGCTCGATATTGAAGATGATAGTACAGCGTTACTTGATGAGCTATTAGATGAATCTGATAACGAAGAAGATAGCATTGATTTAGACATCGAAGATGACAGTACCGCATTACTTGACGAATTACTTGGTGATGATGAAGAGCTGAGTGAAGACGATAATGATATTGAACTAGATGAAGACAGCACAGCGCTTCTTGATGAGCTTTTAGCTGATGAGGACGAAGAAGAAACAATTGAATTAGGTGAAGATAGCACAGTACTTTTAGATGAATTGCTTGGCGATGATGTTGAAGAGGAAGAAACTACCTCGGGAAAGAGTGGCGATGATACTGAAGGTGTAGCAGTATCAGAGACACTTTCAGAAGACGCACCTCGTGATGAAGATTGGTTAATTGAAGCAGACGAAGATGAAGATGATGACATTCCATTATTTGAATCTGATACAAAACAAGATGATGTTTCTC
>NZ_MSCP01000001.1:589387-632230 GCF_002954715.1 Aliivibrio sifiae
TTTAGAAGCGACAGAGCAAGTACAGGAATCAGAATTAGTTACAGAAACTGATGATGAATTTGATGGCTTGTTTGGTGAAACAGAAGAGTTGGACGTTGAGAATGATGAACTTCTAACTGAAGACGATGAAGCATCGTTCGAACTTGATGAGCTTCTAGAACCAGAAGCTGAGCAAGAAGAAAGTAAAACTGAAGCGCTTAATATCGATAGAGATGAAGAGGAAGAAAATGACTTCTCTTTAGATGACTTCTTAGAAAATAGTGCGGTTGATTTTTCAAAAGAAAACGACGACATTTTGCCTCAATCTGATGATGTTGAAAATGACGATAGCAGCTTTGAAGGGTTATCGATTGAAGATGCTTTAGCGTCTTTAGAAGACGATAAAGATGTTGAAAACATTAATTCTGAATCTGTAGTTTCTGATGAACCAACAAGTGAAAATGAAGCATCAGATACTGAAGATAAATCAGCAGCTTTTGACTTTCAATCACGTGTATCTGATGAAGAAAAAGAAGCATTAACCCATCTTGATAGTTCAGGTTTAGATCTTGATAGTATGTTGGATGATGGTGCGAGTGATTGGAGTGGGTTTAATTTAGATAACACATCAAACACTGATTCAGAGTTAGAAGATGAAGATTGGTCAGAGCAACCAAGTGTTGAAAATGATCCTCATGGTGCTGATCGATTTTTAAGTATTGAAGCTCTGATTGCTGAAAGTGAAAATGGTGATAAGTCAGAATTTGAAGAAGAAGAGTTAAATTTAGATGTTGGTTTAGATGAATTTCCAGACATGCTAAATAATCGAGAAGCACACGATGTTGATGTAAATAGCGATGCTCAAAGTAAACTTGATTTAGCTAAAGCGTATATTGAAATGTCAGATGACAAAGGTGCTTTAGAATTGCTAGAAGAAGTTTTACGTTGTGATGATCCTGGTCTTAAGGTTGAAGCTGAAAAATTAATGAAACAAATTGATTAGTTCTTTTGAACTATCTCAAAAAGGCGGTGGCAGTGTGCCCCGCCTTTTTTTATAATGATGTATAACTGAATTAAAAGAATTAAATATCATGCGAATAGCTTTATGTATTGAATATGATGGTGCTGACTATTATGGTTGGCAGCGTCAAAAGGACGTAAATAGTGTCCAAGCTGAACTAGAGAAAGCATTAACGGTTGTTGCCAATGAACCGATTGAAGTGATGTGTGCAGGTCGAACCGATGCAGGTGTTCACGGTACAGGTCAGGTTGTTCATTTTGATACGACAAGTTCTCGTAAGCTAGCAGCATGGATGATGGGGGCTAATGCGAACCTTCCTAAGAATATAGCAGTACGTTGGGCAAAAGAAGTCACTGAAGATTTCCATGCTCGTTTTACTGCTACAGCTCGACGTTATCGCTATATCATCTATAACAATCGTTTACGTCCTGCAATATTAGGTCATGGTGTTAGCCATTATCATGAACCTTTAGATGCAGATTTAATGCATCAAGCTGGTCAATACTTATTGGGTGAGAATGATTTTACTTCTTTCAGAGCAATCCATTGTCAATCTCGCAGCCCGTGGCGTAATTTGATGCACTTAAAAGTAACTCGTCATGGCGACTTTATCGTGATTGATATTAAAGCGAATGCTTTTGTTCATCACATGGTTCGTAATATTACAGGCAGCTTAATTCAGGTTGGTAAGGGTAAGCAAAAACCAGAATGGATTGAATGGTTACTTGAAGCGAAAGATCGTAAGTTAGCTGGAGCCACTGCAAAGGCAGAAGGGTTATATTTAATCGATGTAGATTACCCACAAGAATGGGAATTACCTCGAGTACCGCTAGGACCATTATTTTTAGCTGATAATTGATATTTCATTTAGATTAAATATGCGTATTTAATATGCAAAAAATAGAGGTAGATTCAATCTTGAAAATAGGTACAACCAGTTTTTTATCTACACTGGCTATTATTTATGGTTTAATCTATTTAATTGATTTTATTTCTCTTGCGATGGTGCGAGAGATCACTAATAGAAAGGTCGTCCATGAGTTGGCTTGAAAAGATTTTTAATACAAGCAATATTGTTAGTTCACGTAAAGCATCGATCCCTGAAGGGGTTTGGACGAAATGTACGTCATGTGAACAAGTGCTTTATTCTGCAGAGCTAGAACGTAATCTAGAAGTGTGTCCTAAATGTGACCATCATATGCGAATGAAAGCACGTAAGCGTCTTGAGACATTTTTAGATGCAGAAGGCCGTGTAGAAATTGGTCAAGAACTAGAACCAAAAGATCTTTTAAAATTTAAAGATTCAAAACGTTATAAAGATCGTATTTCAGCAGCACAAAAATCAAGTAATGAAACTGATGCTCTTATCGTAATGAAAGGCACATTATTAGAATTACCAGTTGTTGCTTGTGCGTTTGAATTCTCATTTATGGGTGGTTCGATGGGTTCTGTTGTTGGTGCTCGTTTTGTTAAAGCGGTTGATGCAGCAATTGAAAACAACTGTCCTCTTGTGTGCTTCTCTGCAAGTGGTGGTGCTCGTATGCAGGAGGCGTTAATGTCTCTAATGCAAATGGCAAAAACAAGTGCAGCATTAGCGCGTTTATCTCGTAAAGGTTTGCCATTCTTCTCAGTATTGACGGATCCAACGATGGGTGGTGTATCTGCAAGTTTAGCAATGCTAGGCGATATTAATATCGGTGAACCAAAAGCACTGATCGGTTTTGCTGGTCGCCGTGTTATTGAGCAAACAGTACGTGAAGATTTACCTGAAGGTTTCCAACGTAGTGAGTTCTTGCTTGAACATGGTGCTATCGACATGATCGTTGATCGTCGTGAAATGCGTCAACGTATTGGTGGTTTAATGGCGAAAATGACAAATCAGTCATCTCCATTAGTTGTTCCTGTTGATGGTTCAAAGTAAAAATCAAATTAAATGCGGGCAAGGTTGCGAGTTCTTACTTTAAAACAGCAACCTAAGTCATATATACTGTCACTATATTCCGTCAGTGAAGTAGTTGAATTATGACACCATTTGATTCTCCGAAAGCCACATCTGATTTATCGGTGTGGCTTCGTTATTTAGAAAGCATTCATACAAGTGCAATAGATTTAGGCCTTGAGCGTGTTCAGCGTGTTGCACAACGAGCTAAATTAACTAAACCAGCCCCAACAGTAATAACAGTTGCAGGAACTAACGGCAAGGGTTCAACCTGTGCGTTAATGGAATCCATTTTAATTAATGCTGGCTATCGTGTTGGTGTTTATAGCTCCCCTCATCTTATTCGTTACAACGAACGCATCCGTATCAACGGTAATGATTTATCTGATTCTCTTATCACTCAATCTTTTGCTGCAATTGAAGCATGGCGCAAAGAAACGTCGTTGAGCCTTTTCGAATTTGGAACTCTCTCTGCTTTATGGGCATTTAAAGCACATCAAGTTGATGTTGTTCTTTTAGAAGTTGGCCTTGGTGGACGTTTAGATGCAACAAATGTAGTCGATCATGATGTTTCTATAATTACGAGCCTCGCGGTTGATCATGTTGATTGGCTAGGTGACGATATCGAAGTGATTGGTTTTGAGAAAGCAGGGATTTACCGTTCTGAAAAACCAGCGATTTGTGGCCAACCTAATCCACCATCAAGTGTTGCCGCTCATGCTGATGATATTAAGGCTGATTTATACCAAGTCGGTTATCAGTTTGATTATCAAGTAAATGCTGAAAACCAAACATGGTCTTGGAAAAGTGGGGCTTTTGACTTAGATAACTTGCCATTACCAAACTTACCATTAGCAAATGCAGCAACGGCGATAATGGCTTTAGGTACATCAGGGTTAGAGTTAACTGATGTTAATATTGTTGAGGGGTTAAGGTCAGCAAGTTTACCAGGGCGAATGCAGCGTTTAACTCGTGACGGTACAGAGAATGACGCAACAATTATTCTTGATGTGGCACATAATCCACATTCAGCGCATTATCTCGTACAACAAGTAAGACAGCGTTTCCCAAATAAGAAAATTCATGCAGTAGTTGGTATGTTGCATGACAAAGATATCAAATCTACTTTAGCTGAGTTCACGGGAAGTGTGGATGTTTGGTATCCTGCATCACTATCAGGCCCAAGAGCTGCAAACGCTTGTGAGTTAACAGCAGTAATAGAAGTAGAAGCAATAGAGTATTCATCACCTGTAGAGGCGTTTAAAGTCGCACTGACACAGGCAAATAATGACGATTTAATTTTAGTCTTCGGTTCTTTTCATACGGTTGGTGAAGTATGGGATTACTGGAAAGAAGAAGCATGAGGTACATGAGTGTCTAGTCCATTTCAACGACGTTTAGTCGGAACAATCATATTGGTTGCCATTGGGGTGATTGTTTTACCTGATTTATTTGATGGTAAGAAAAAACATTACCAAGAAGAGTTTGCAAGTATTCCAATTAAACCTGAGTTATCAAAAGATGTTGAACAGTTTGAGATTCAAGAGCCAATTGATTTTGATGCAGAGCTTCCTGGCGAGCCAGTTGAGGTGACTATTGAGTCATCAAAAACAGAACCAGAAAAAGAAATACTCTCAATTGTTGAGAAAAAACAACCTGAGAAAGTAGAAAAAATAGATTACGCAAAGAGTGCTTGGATTATCCAACTTGGCGTGTTCAGAAATGCAGACAATGCGACAAATTTAGCACTTAAACTACGTAAGCAAGGTTTCCAAGCGCATACTTTCCCTAAAGAACCTAAAAAAGGTGATTTAGTTAGAGTTGCTGTTGGCCCAGATGTTTCTAAACCGGATCTTGAAAAGCAGTTACCGAAATTAAAAGAAATAACTGGCTTAAATGGTCAATTGCTTAAATTTACACCACTAAACCCATAAGAAAACGTTTGCGTCGCGGATTTTTCTGTTAAAATGCGCAGCAACAGAGAAAAGATAAATTATGATTTGGATCGATTTTGTCATTTTAGGTGTTATTAGCCTATCAGCTTTAATCAGTTTGATTAGAGGTTTTGTTAAAGAAGCGTTGTCGTTAGTGATTTGGTTTGGCGCCTTTTTTGTCGCTAGTAACTTCTATCCCAAACTGGCCGTTTATTTCACAAATATACATGATGAAATGATAAGAAATGGCAGTGCGATTGCTGCTTTGTTTGTGGCAACTCTTGTGGTTGGTGCGGTTGTGAACTATGTCGTTGCACAATTAGTACAAAAAACGGGGTTATCAGGGACAGATCGGGTATTGGGTATTGTCTTTGGGGGATTGAGAGGCGTGCTTATTATAGCGGCAGTTCTTTTCTTTATAGATGCCTTTACCTCATTATCGGATTCGGAGTGGTGGAAGCAATCTCAATTAATACCGCAATTTTCGGTAGTGATTGAATGGTTCTTCGATTACTTAAAGGATACATCAAGTTTTCTTCCTGGCGCTAAATAGCGCCAGTTTTTTAGCAAATTGAGGACTCTAGGACATGTGCGGTATTGTTGGAATCGTAGGCGCAACACCTGTAAACCAGTCAATCTATGACGCTTTGACAGTGTTACAACATCGTGGCCAAGACGCTGCTGGTATTATTACCATAGAAAGCAATCGTTTCCGTCTGAGAAAGGCGAACGGCTTGGTTAAAGATGTATTTGAAGCAAAACATATGCAACGCCTACAAGGTAACGTAGGTATTGGCCATGTTCGTTACCCAACAGCGGGTAGTTCTAGCGCTTCAGAGGCTCAACCTTTCTATGTAAATTCACCTTTCGGGATCACACTTGCGCATAATGGTAATCTAACCAATGCGAATGAAATCCGTGAGACCTTATTTGAACAAGAACGTCGCCATGTTAATACAACTTCAGATTCTGAAGTTCTACTCAACATCTTTGCTCACCATCTTGATGAGACAAAAAACTACCCATTAACTCCTGATGATATTTTTAAAACTGTTGTTAATGTACATGACCAAATTCGTGGTGCATATGCAGTTACAGCGATGATCATTGGGCATGGTATGGTTGCCTTCCGTGATCCAAATGGCATTCGTCCTTTATGCTTAGGTAAGCGCGAAGTCGAGGGGCGTACTGAGTATATGGTTGCGTCTGAATCGGTAGCTCTTGATGCGGTTGGTTTTGATTTTGTTCGTGATGTTGCACCTGGTGAAGCGATTTATGCTCCATTTGAAGGTGGTTTATATACGCAGCAATGTGCCCATGATCCAAAACTAAACCCATGTATTTTTGAATTTGTTTACTTTGCTCGCCCTGATTCATTCATTGATAAAATCTCCGTGTATAGCGCACGTGTAGAAATGGGTAAACGCCTTGGTGAAAAGATCAAGCGTGAATGGGAGCATTTAGACATTGATGTGGTACTACCTATACCTGAAACTTCATGCGATATCGCACTTGAAATTGCTCAGATAATTAATAAGCCGTATCGTCAAGGTTTTGTGAAAAACCGTTATGTTGGACGTACCTTTATTATGCCTGGACAACAAGAGCGTAAAAAATCAGTACGTCGCAAATTGAACGCAATTCGTTCTGAATTTAAAGATAAAAATGTACTGTTAGTTGATGACTCAATTGTTCGTGGTACGACATCAGAACAGATCATTGAGATGGCACGTGACTCAGGTGCTAAAAACGTTTATATGGTATCAGCAGCGCCTGAAATTCGTTTCCCTAACGTATATGGTATTGATATGCCAAGTGCGAACGAATTAATTGCGCATGGTCGTGAAGTTGACGAGATTTGTAAGGCAATTGGTGCAGATGCTCTTATTTTCCAAGACTTACCAGATTTAGTTGATGCGGTAGGGTGTGGTAACCGTGAAATTGAACGTTTTGAAACATCAGTATTTAATGCTCATTATGTTACAGGTGATGTTGATCAAAACTACCTTGAATATTTAGAAGGGTTACGTGGTGATGATGCTAAAAAAGAAAGTGAAGCCCAAGATATCGCAAGCTTAGATATTTATAACGAAGGTGTATAGGTCTTAACTTGTTACCAATTAAAAAGCCTGTGGAAAACCACAGGCTTTTTTGTTTTTATTTATCAGGCATATTAATCAGTAATGTGATTACTCACAAAATCAATAAATAAACGTACTTTCTCAGGTTGATGATTCTTATAATTATAAACCATATAGATGTCTCTAGGGTTTGCTGACCAGTTTTTAAGCACGCGAACCAATGAACCATCTTCAATATATTGGCTAATCATAATATCTGGCATGAGTGTTATCCCCAAGCCATCAGAACAAGCCATTCGAATTACATTTAATTCACTTGCTTCAAAGCGACCAGCATCAGTAATTGTCACTGATTCACCTTCACAATTGGTTAAACGCCAGCGCATTAAAGGATGACCTTTTAATAAACTGTGTTCATGCAATTCTTGTGCGTGTGTTGGCTCTGAGTTTGCTTCTAAATAAGTCGGGCTTGCTACTAAAATATCTTCTAAAGAACCAATTTGGCGAGCAATAAGAGATGAATCACGTTGCTTACCAACTCTGAAAATAATATCCCAATCAGTCGGGTCAAGTTGTTCAGGCTGGTTGCTCATGGTTAAATTGATGCTGATATTAGGGTAGAGCAACATGAATTTATTTAAAATAGGTTGGATCATGCGCTTGGTTAGGTTAGAAGGCGCTGAAATTTTTAGTTTTCCAGCAGCACCACGACACTCTTCCCCTAAGCATTCACTTGTATTTACCAAGGTAGCTAGAATAGGGGCACATTCATCATAAAACTTTTGTCCAGCTTCGGTTAGCGATAGCTTGCGAGCGTGACGATTGAGTAAGCGAATATCTAAAGAATCTTCTAAGGCTTGAATACGACGAGTTATTGTCGCAACAGGTATAAGTGTCTTTCTTGAGGCGGCAGTATAGCTGCCATTATCAACTACCTGTCGAAACAGATTTAAATCATCTAACTTCATTATATTAAGATACTCTCTGTTTTTTTCGAACGATGAATTGTAACTAAAACCCTAATGTAGGTGTTGTTATAAGTCAACTAAAGTGAAAATCTATAAATAAAAGACCGAATTTCCCCTTAACGTAACAGTTATTAACAATCTTATCTAAAAATATTTGTGCTCAAGCCAATATCGAACTAACTTTATTTAGAGTGATAATTAGAAATATGAAAGGAATTTTCATTATTTGCTGAAGGAACGTGCAGAGGGTAGTCGTATGTCGGTAGAGCAATGTCAAAAAAATGTGGATGTAAATAAAGCGCCAGTAGAAGATTTACTGTTAAATAAAGATATTTTAATAGTCGATGACGATCCTATTTTTCGCTCTATGATAAAAGCGGTTTTAGAGAGTTACTCTTGCAATGTAAAAGAAGCAAGTAATGGACTAGAAGGATTGCAAATGCTGCAGCATTCATTGCCAGATGTATTGCTGTGTGATTTATCAATGCCAATCTTAAATGGAATCGAATTTGTTGAAGAGGCAGTGCAGGAATATCCAATGCTGCCTATTATTGTCATATCTGGTACTGGTGATATGCAAGACGTAGCTAAAGTGTTGCGATTAGGTGCGAAAGATTTTTTAGTAAAGCCGATTAGTGATGTGTCTATTTTGATTAAATCGTTGGCATCTGCACTTAAATTAAGCGAAGAAAGCACTCTTCGAATGCAGGATTTTTCAAGCCAGTGGTTTAGAACTTCTGAATTAGATAAAAGCTGTAATGATGAATTACATTGGCATTTAGACCATTTACAGAATGAACCGAATATAGGTAGAGAGCTATTGTTTGAGTTACTACCAGAAAGTGATGCTCAGCATGGGAAGTGGAAGTTAGGGTATCGACTTTTACAATCAACAGATGGAATGCCTTTGGTTTTTGATTATGAATGGTTGCTTGATGGGCGTTTGTTCTTCTATCTGGTTGATTCAGAATCTGGTGGTGATAACGGAGTGATCTCTTGCCTATTGGTACGTGCTTTTTTTAATGATTTTATTCGAGACCAAAATATCTCACTTAATGCCATTTCTCAGATGGTTATGTCGATAGAAAAAGGCATGGAAACCATGGACCATTCCCAGCCAATGTCTGCTATTTTTGGCTACATTGATTTTGCAGAGCAAGCGTTATTTATGCTTTCTGCTGGTCTTGATGCTGTGTGGGAAAATAACACTGAGCGTCATGTTCTTCGTGCTGATGGTCAATTAACATTGAATGCAGCTAAAAACCAGGTTCATCGCTTTCCTATCTCTGATCATAATAGTCTGTTATTAAATAACTTAGGGTGTAGCAGTTTTAAATTAGAACTGAATGCATTCTAGATTGATTCTTTGACTAAGAAAGGATCATAATAAAGCCCCTTATCTAAATAGAGATGTTGATTTGCATTTTACTCGCAGAGTGCTTTGGTTTGTTCTTGGGGCCACCGCGCTTATTCTTGGTTTTGTTGGGCTATTTTTACCTTTACTACCAACAACACCTTTTTTATTACTAGCGAGTGTCTGCTTTATGCGTGTCTCTCCGCGTATTCATACTTGGCTTATTTCTCATCCTAAATTAGGCCCTTCTATTGTTGAGTGGCAAAAGCACAAAACAATTAAAGCATCGATAAAAAAGAAAGCCATTATTATGATAATTTTAAGTTTCTTATTATCGATAACGCTCGCGCCCATTTTGTGGGTAAAAGTGATGCTTGTAATGTTTGCTATTGCGCTTCTTTATTGGTTTTCTACCATCCCAACATCGTGATTTTTATTCTTTGGCATTGCTTGATCAACGACTCATCTCGGCTGGTATGACTTGCTCATAGCAAAGAAAGTGAATAACATAAGTCGGTTAATTTATTTTAATGCCAAATTTAGGCAAAGTAGGTCATATAACCATGTCGACAAAAACAGTAGAACTGATTAGAAATAGCATTAAATCAATCCCTGATTACCCAAAAGTAGGCATCATGTTCCGTGATGTAACAAGCTTAATGGAAGACCCAAAAGCATACCAAGCGACAATTCAATTACTTGTAGAAAAGTACAAGCAAGGTGGTTTTACTAAGATTGTTGGTACAGAAGCACGTGGTTTCTTATTTGGTGCGCCATTGGCATTAGAATTAGGTGTTGGTTTTATTCCAGTTCGTAAGCCTGGTAAATTGCCTCGTCCAACTATTGCTCAAACGTATGATCTTGAATACGGTACAGATACGTTAGAAATCCACACAGATGCGATTGTTGAAGGTGATAAAGTACTTGTTGTTGACGACCTATTAGCGACTGGTGGAACCATTGAAGCAACAGTAAAACTTATCCGCCAACTTGGTGGTGAAGTAGAGCAAGCCGCTTTTGTTATCAACCTACCAGAAATTGGTGGTCAAACACGTTTAGAGGGCCTAGGGCTAAACGTATACAGCATCTGTGAGTTTGCTGGTCACTAATTCTTCATATACACAATAAATTGAGTGAGATTTCTTTATCAAGGGAGATCTCATTTTTTTGCTGTGCTACGATTTAGATCTATTTTATTTTGGGCTGTATTCTATGAGCTATCAAGTTCTGGCGCGTAAGTGGCGTCCACATCATTTTAAAGATGTTGTTGGCCAACCTCATGTGCTTACTGCGTTAGAAAACGCGCTTGACCATAATCGACTTCACCACGCTTATCTGTTTAGTGGAACTCGTGGTGTAGGTAAAACTACCATTGCACGTTTATTTGCTAAAGGCTTAAACTGTGAAGAGGGGATCACGTCAACACCTTGTGGTGTGTGTTCTACTTGTAAAGAAATTGACGAAGGACGTTTTGTTGATTTACTTGAAATCGATGCGGCTTCTAGAACCAAGGTAGAAGATACTCGTGAACTACTTGATAATGTTCAATATAAGCCTGCGCGTGGTCGTTTTAAGGTTTATCTGATCGATGAAGTTCATATGCTGTCGCGCCACAGTTTCAATGCTTTATTAAAAACATTGGAAGAGCCGCCAGAATACGTCAAATTTTTATTAGCAACGACCGATCCACAGAAACTACCTGTGACGATTTTGTCTCGTTGCTTACAGTTTCATCTAAAGCACATCAGTGTTGATCAAATTCACGAGCAACTTGATTTTGTTTTAGACAAAGAAGAAGTCACTAAAGATGCGAGAGCGTTAGGGTTAATCGCTCATGCGGCTGATGGCAGTATGCGTGATGCACTGAGTTTAACAGACCAAGCTATTGCTCTTGGAAATGGCTCGGTAACCACTGATATCGTGTCAGCAATGTTAGGAACGTTAGATACCGATCAAGCGGTTCGTATTCTAGAAGCCATTAGTACCAAGAATATGCAGACATTAATGAGCTGCGTAAATGATTTGGCTGATATGGGAATTGAATGGGATGGTTTAGCAAAAGAGATTGCAAATCAACTTCATAAACTCGCTATGTATCAAGCATTGCCTGCAACACTTGATAAATCTCAACCAGATGCAGAACGTATTGAGCTATTGAGCAATCAATTGTCTCCTCAAGAAGTTCAGCTATTTTATCAAATTGCATTACAAAGTCGTAAAGATTTGCCGTTAGCGCCAAGTGAAAAAACGGGCGTTGAAATGATGTTATTAAGAATGGTGGCATTTCGTCCCGTTCATGCTCAAGTATTAGAGACACAACCCATTGCTGTTCCTGCGGTAGAGCCACAAGTTGCGCCTCAAAGCTCTCAAATTCAAGCTGCATCTTCTCAAAGCGTTCTAACTAATAGACAGCCAGCAGCAAGGGGGCAAGAACCGATGTCACGTCCTAGCGTGCCACCAGTTCAACAAAATCAACAACAGAATTATGCGTCGGTGCAAAATATACCACCAATGCATTCAGAGCAACCACCAAGGTATGATGCACCACCGATGGGCGAATCGCATCAAACGATGCAACAACCATCACCTTCTGTATCTTCAGTACAACAAGAGCCTGTAGCAACTCCTAAAAGTGGTTTGTTAGGTGTGCGTAATCAATTGCGTAGTGCTAAAAATAATTTAACGAATACAACCAATGGTACTGGCTCAAAAAAGGTTAGTGCGGCATCCGATAATAAAAAAACGAGTTCAGTGCTAGAACGTATTGCTGAAAAGCAGCATTTAGCACCTCGTACTCAGGTGTCGCAAATTGGAAATCCAGCAACACAAGAGAAAAAACCAGAAGAACCGTATCGTTGGAAATCGACGAAACCAGAAGCCAAAAGAGTTGTTAGTGACATTACACCAACTAAGCTTAAGCAAGCATTAGAGCATGAAAAGTCACCAGAAATGGTACAGCAGTTGGTTGATGAGTCATCTCAAAAAGATGCATGGTCAGCGTTAGCGATGTCTTTAACATTACCAAAACTGGTCCAACAGTTAGTGTTAAATTCGGCTTTTGTTGAACAGGGTAATCAAGTGTCATTGCATTTGAGAGCAGAACAAGCTCACTTGGACAGAGATAAAGCTAACGAACAGATCACTCAAGAATTAAGCAAAGCATTAAATAAAGACGTTACTGTATCGATTGATATTAGTTCTGCAGGGGTAAGTCCTTTAGAGTTACGTGAACAAATGTATCAAGCTAAGTTGCAGGCGGCATATCAGAGTTTGCAACAAGATCCGCACGTGAATTTCTTTATGCAGAGGTTTGGTGCAGAAATAGATCAAGAAAGTGTTAGACCAATATAAAATAGTGGTATGCATTATCTAAAGTAAAAATATTCAATGTGGGTTGAAATTGGTATTTTTTACCCCCATTTTCTTAATATTAAAGAAGTAAACTTAAGAGAGAATTATTATGTTCGGTGGAAAAGGCGGCATGGGCAACTTAATGAAGCAAGCCCAGCAAATGCAAGATCGCATGCAGAAAGTACAAGAAGAAATCGCAAATACAGAAGTGACTGGTGAATCAGGCGCAGGTCTTGTTAAAGTAACGATCACTGGTTCTCACAGTGTTCGCCGTGTTGAGATTGATCCAAGTTTAATGGAAGAAGACGAAAAAGAAATGCTAGAAGATTTGATCGCAGCAGCGTTCAATGATGCATCTCGTCGTATCGAAGAAACACAAAAAGAAAAAATGGCTGGTGTTACTGGTGGAATGCAAATGCCACCGGGCTTTAAAATGCCATTTTAATTTATCTTAAATGATAAAAATCAAGACAGATTATTCGTATTTATCTTGGTAAAATTAGGCGGCTAAGTGGCTGCCTTTTTCTTTTCTGGAATATAAAAAAACTATGCGTACAAGTGGTTTATTAGAACAATTAATGGAATCGTTACGATGTCTTCCGGGGGTTGGTCCAAAATCAGCTCAACGAATGGCATTTCATCTTTTGCAGCGTAATCGCCAAGGCGGAATGCAATTAGCTGATTCTCTCTCTCGTGCTATGTCTGAAATCGGTCATTGTTCTGAATGTCGAACATTTACAGAAGAAGATACTTGTTCTATTTGTTTGAATCCAAAGCGTCAAGTTAGTGGTGAGCTGTGTATTGTTGAAAGTCCTGCAGATATTGTAGCAGTAGAAGCAACAGGGCAGTTTTCTGGACGTTATTTTGTACTTATGGGGCACTTATCCCCTCTTGATGGTATTGGTCCTAGTGATATTGGATTAGATTTATTCGATCATCGCTTAGGCCGTGGTGATATCAAGGAAGTCATTCTGGCAACGAACCCGACGGTTGAAGGTGAAGCAACTGCTCATTATATTGCAGAGTTATGCCAAGAACACCAAGTAAGTGCGAGCCGAATCGCGCATGGTGTCCCTATGGGGGGAGAGTTAGAGTTAGTTGATGGCACAACGTTATCTCATTCTATTTTGGGTCGTCAGAAACTTTACTAAGAGTAATTAAGCGCGTAGCTAATTGGAGTGTTCCACCACTGAATGCTCCAATAAGATGAGCTTCTGTTGCGACTTTTGCATTGATAAGAGAAATGGTTGAAGCACTTGCTCCAAAGTATTGCTCCCAGCAAATCTTAGTGATAATACCAATTAACAATAACCACCCAGTGTTGCGTTTTTGTTTTATGTCTTCAATTGCAGCCCAAATAAATAAACCATGTAACACTCCTGATAATCCAACATAAGATTGGATTGGGGACAGCAATAAAAGTACCCCGGTCATTAAGCTTATAAAAAACAATAGACCCCATAGTTTTTTTGGATTTAATATATCCTTAAAGATAAAACAAAATACGGTTAGAGCGGCAGAGTTCATTATTAAGTGAGGGAGGTTAGTATGGGTGAAATTACCTGTGATTAATCGCCATATCTCGCCTTGTAAAATTAAGCTTCTATCCCAAACAAAAAAATCAGATACCAGAGTTAGCTGTGCAAGACCAAGCATAACTAAAATGGGAAAGAGTAATTTCAACAAAACAAAGGTTCCTTGTGATTCGATTTTGTCTTCAATGCCTAAAAACAAAAAAAGCCTGTATCTGTGAGTGGATAAAGCCAATCTCAACAGAGATTGAACTCATCATACTACAGCATCCAACAGAAGCTAAGCGACCATTAGGGACGGCTAAAATTTTATCGTTAAGTTTAACTAATTGCCGTACTTTTATTGGTGAAAACTTTACCGATCATACGGAGCTAAACCAATTATTAGCTGATGATAGTTACCACCACCAAGTCCTATTCTTGGATGGAACTAGCCAAGCAATTTCATCGTCGTTGAATCATGTTGAGAAAAAGCAGCGTGTAATTTTATTAGATGGTACATGGAAAAAAGCGTATAAAATGTGGCAACTTTCAACCAATTTTCATGCTTTACCAAAAGTACATCTTGATACTGAATTATCTGGTAATTATCGAGTTCGTAAAGCACCTAAAGATAATGCGTTATCAACAGCAGAAGCGGGTTATCACGTGCTGAACCAACTGGATAGTGACGTAAGTAAAGGTAATGATACGGAGAAATTTGATTCGATATTAACGGCGTTCGATAACATGATTGAATTTCATATCAGTCAAATGCCTGAAGGGGTATACCAAAAGAACTACCGCTCAGAGTAGTTCTTTGGTTATTTATATCAGGGTATGGTTTATCGTTGTTAAATAGGAACAAATAGCTGATTATATAAACGTTGAGCATAACCATCGGTCATGCCGGCAATATAATCAGCAATGACACGGTGAGCATTCCCACCAGAAGCAATTGCCTCTTGCCATTCTCGTTTATCATTTTCAGGTAATAAACGTTCAGGGTCCGAATTCAGAGCATCAAATATTTCCATTACAATTTGTTGACCTTTGTATTCAATTCGCTGCATTTCAGAGTTATGAATGACGTATTGTCCTACAAACTTTTTAAGAACCTCTAGAGCATAGGTCATTGAAGGACTTAAATACGCATTCCAACGAAGTAATTCAGATTCAAATGCTGGCTCTTCTTCAAAAGTCGTTGGTTTAATTGTAATAGACGTTAATAGCGCATTTACTATGCTGCCAATACCATCTTTGCGTTTATATTGAAGGCCTGAAAATAACTTATCACTAATGGTTTCAATATTAGCTTCAAACCATTCATCTCCACACTCAGCAAGCCTACTTGCTACGGATTCTTGCCATTGATTTCTTGTGACAATTCCCATCACAATTGCATCTTCTAAATCATGAACGCCATAAGCTATATCGTCAGCCAGTTCCATAATAGAGCAATCGATAGATTTAAAGCGTGTTTTTCTATGACTATCGTCATCTTCTTTTTGGAATCGAAGTGTCGATAGAAGTATTTTATCGTGACCGGATAATGGCGCTAAAACCCAATTAAGAATTTGTGCGTCATCACGATAGATCCCTTTAGGTGGGTGCCATTCAATCGATTTTAGATGACGCAGATTTGTGACATCTTCAGGGCGGTGCTTAGAATGTACTTGGTCAAGAAATGCAGGGTATTTTAGTACACCCAATAAGGTTCTTCTGGCTAGGTTCATTCCAAAATGTTCAGTGTAAGGTTCTAATTTACTTAATATACGTAAAGTCTGTCCGTTACCTTCAAAGCCACCATGGTTACGCATCATATAGTTAAGCGCAATTTCACCGCCATGACCAAAAGGAGGGTGACCGATATCATGAGCTAAACAAATACTTTCCATTAGACTGGTTGACGTTAGGAGCTCACGGAACTCAGGTTGTCTTAGTTTTAGTTGTGCGACGAGACCAGTACCGATTTGTGATACTTCTAAAGAGTGCGTTAAGCGAGTGCGGTAAAAGTCATTTACGCTACCAGGTCCATGAACTTGAGTCTTTGCTTGTAGACGACGAAAAGCAGCAGAGTGGAGAATACGAGCACGATCTCGTTGAAAAACGCTGCGCTGATCATTACGACGTAACTTTTGTTCGTTACTAATGCGATCTTCCCAATGTGGGGATAGAGTAATATCGATTGTTTTATTCATTATTATTGTTCTCGAAGTTATTGCTACACCTCTATCATTACAGGCTTGTCACAAAAAGATCAACGACTTATTTGAAAAATAGAGCCAGAACACATTGTGAAATTATCATTATTCAGTTCATTAAAGTGGGTTGCTATAATTAGATTCACTTTGTTTAATGGAATAAGATCATGAGCAGCGTCGTTAATCTATCGTATGAATTTGAACAGCTTCAACAGGCATATCAAGCGACACCATATCCTTCAAAAGAAGAGCGACTCTCTTTACTTAATGAGCTAAAAGTGTCGTTATTATCAGAAAAGACCAACACGGTTGAAGCATTAGAAAAAGACTATGGCTATCGTAGTCAGTTTGATTCAACGATTTGTGATTTAATGCCTTCAATACAACATATTAACTACACCATTAAACGCTTATCTAAATGGCTTAAACCTCAAAAGCGTCATGCGGGTTTATTGCTTTCACCCTCAAAATTACACATTCAATATCAGCCTCTTGGAGTTGTAGGTGTCATTGTGCCGTGGAATTTTCCAATCTACCTGAGTGTTGCGCCGATAGTCACTGCTATTGCGGCAGGTAATCGTGTGATGGTAAAGCTAAGTGAATACACTCCAGAGACCAATCAAGTACTTCGTCGTGTGTTTGCTTCAATTTCTGAGTATATTTGTGTTGTTGAAGGTGGCAGCGAAGTGGCGGCAGAGTTCTCTCAACTTCCTTTTAATCATCTTTTATTTACGGGTTCTACTCAGGTTGGAAAATTAGTGGCTAGTGCTGCAGCCAAAAATCTTACGCCAGTAACGCTTGAATTAGGAGGAAAATCCCCAGTCATCATTGCTGAAGATGCAGATCTAATTTCTGCGGTTGATGCTATTATGTTAGGGAAATCAATGAATGCAGGGCAAATATGTGTCGCGCCCGATTATGTGTTTGTTCCAAAAGATAAAGTTGATAAATTTATTTCACTTTATTCTCACCGTTTTTTACAAGTTTTTCCCGAGAAAAAGGGACATCGAGAATACAGTCACATTATCAATCAAGCTCAATATGATCGCTTATCTCACTACTTAGAAGATGCGGAAGGTAAGGGAGCAAAAATTACTTTAATTGGTGAGCCAGAAAAAACTCAAGGACGGTCATTTTTACCTCATATTGTGACTAACGTGAATGATGATATGTTGCTAATGAAGGAAGAGATATTCGGTCCTATCTTACCTATTATCGGTTACCAACATATTGGAGAAGCCATCAGCTACATCCAAGGACGTCCACGTCCTCTAGCGCTTTATATCATGTCGTTAGATAAAGAGATGATTCAACATATTTGTCAAAATACACACAGTGGTGGAGTAGCTATCAATGATACGACAATGCACGTTGCCGCAGATGATGCACCTTTTGGTGGTATTGGAGATTCCGGAATGGGGAGCTATCATGGTATTGAAGGCTTTAAAACCTTCTCCCATGTAAAAACAATGCTGACTACACCTAAGTGGTTGCCAAGGGCTAGATTATTATTAAAACATAAGAAATTGATGCTGAAATTACTAAGTCGACAGTTTATGAAGTAATAGTTCTAATTTAGACGCTATTGGTATGGCTTAACAGTTGGCAAATGAGGGGAACAGTCGTATGATCTGTTTCCCTTTTTTAATGTGAATGATGACCTTTTTTATGTCTCAGCATCAACCAGTCCAAGGTGCATCTTGGATGTTAACCGCAGGCCTTGCCTTTGCGATAGTTAACAGCATTGCTCAATATGTGAGTATGAACTTTGGCCTTCCATCAACTATGGTGGCTTTGGTTCAATATGGGATAGCGTTGATCGTCATCTTACCTTATCTACGAACACTAGGGCTTCGTAATTCACTTCGAACTCAACATTTTGGAATGCATGCGTTGCGTGTATTTTTGTCAGTAATAGGTATTCAACTCTGGTTGTGGGCTCTTGCTTATCCTGTACCTATTTGGCAAGGGATTGCATTATTAATGACCTCTCCTTTATTTGCGACTATTGGCTCTGGCTTATTCTTAAAAGAGAAGGTGGGTGCAGCTCGTTGGTGTGCCACGTTAGCCGGTTTCGCTGGTGCAATGATCATTCTTGAGCCATGGTCAGATACTTTCACATGGGCAACATTACTGCCTGTAGGTGCAGCTTTCTTTTGGGCATGTTATTCGTTAATGGTTAAGAAAATGTCGGCAAATGATTCACCATCAACCATGGTGGTTTATCTTCTGGTTCTTATTACTCCCTTTAACATTTTGCTCGCGCTGCCTGATTGGCATACACCAACAGGCATGAACGTATGGCTGTTACTTTTCGGCGCTGGTGTGATGACGGCGTTAGCGCAATGGGCGATTGTAAAAGCATATGCGGTTGCTGATGCGTCATTTGTACAACCGTTTGATCATGCTAAATTACCATTGAACGTATTAGCGGGTTGGATGGTATTTGGTTGGGCACCACCAGGACGTTTATGGTTAGGTGCTGCGATTATTATTGCTTCAGTTGCTTTTATTACGCAATGGGAACGTAAGAAGAAGTAGCTAATAAGTTATTGATAAAAAACAAAATAAGCCGAGGGTATTTAATACTCTCGGTTTTTTTTATTTAAAGTAAGAGCAATTGGCATAAGTGCTGAATTGTCAGCACTTTGAATTATGGAGGTATGGTCTTAGAAAAATAATTGAATAGGCTGATGAGGTTACATAATAATATTAAGGAGTAATTATGAATCGAGCAGTTTTTACCGCATCAACTTTATTTACCTTGGCTTTTTTTTCAGGCGCTGCAAATGCAGATGCATATCGAAATGGGCATCGAGTTGGATTAGAAGGAAACCAAAATCTAGACTATCCACAAGTTTGTATCCGTATCAATAGACAAGCTAATCGAATTCCCCTTCTTGAAACATATCAACAGTTCCAACACGATTATCCTGACGATAATATGGCGCAATTATTAGAAAGAATGGTTCAGTGGGCTGATTCTGGCATTGTTGGTCATACTTGGGTTGATCTTTTTTATAAAGATGATGAAGGAAAGGTCCAGTTTGATGGATATGGCTTCGGTAGTGATGGAAATCAAGCCAGTCGTGAATTTAGTTTTCAAAAATGTGTTCATATTGAAGATAAAAATCATGAGCAAATAAAGCAAGATATTGAATTAAAAGAAGAGGCTCTATACGTAGAAAGCAAAGAGATTGCAAAGTTGTTTTTAGGTATTGGAAAAGATTGGAATGGGGGGAAATACACACTATATGGAAATTGTGCGTGGTTTGCGGGTAATTTATTTAATGATATTGTCCCTAAAAATGAGCATGTTAATTTTGCACAAGCTTTTGATTGGGGAACGGTTATTCCTAAATGGTATCCGTTGAGTAAATATCAAGATTTGCCTGATCCTGGCTATATTGCGGAGAGTATTTCTAGAACGATTAATAGTGCTGGTTGGCATAATAATGAAGGCAGTGGTTACGGAAAACTCACCGGAGATACTTTTATCACTGCGGATGAGAATGGATTATTAAGTGGCCCTAGACATATTACAGATTACTATCCTGAGCTTGGTGACTATGCAAATTTTGTTTCAGCGGGTTATTACTCAGAGTCACAAAATAAAATGCATTTCTTTACCTACAATTTAAAACAAGATAAAGAAATAACAGTCACGCCGTACTCTTCAGACGTCACGTTTAGAAATATAGATCAAAAATTTGTGGCTGCATTCCATCACCCAAGTGATGATTCTATTGGGATGTTAGTGACAGAAGAAGGGCATATTTTAATTGCTGATTCTTTGGAAGATACAGGGAATAAGGGGTTAGAATTTTATGCTAAGGATATTACAGCCGCCTCAAATTACTTTGAAAATGGGAAAATTCTCGTACTGTTAAGACCTAATGGAGCACAATACGATGACGATAAATCAGAAGGCATTAGATTTATTAAATATGATGTTGAGCAGGATAAAGTCTTAACTGAGCCAGAAGTAGCAGAAAAGCTATCTGGATTTGATTTCTTTAAATTACAGTAATTTGTCTATTATAGTTTAAATAAGCTGACTCAGATAACGTTACTCTGAGTCAGCTTTAATTTATTATTTCACTGCATCTTCAAGAATTTGACGAGATACTTCAAGAGTGATCGCTTGGTTTTCACCTAGAGCTACCATGCCATGAGCTTCAAGTTGTTTGATGATAGAATCAATAGCTGAAAGTTTATCATCACCGTGCTCTGTTAATTCTGTTGGTGAGTTTAGGTTGTGGTAGAAAGTCTCTATCTCAACGATAGTACGTTCTGCTAAATCATCAGATGCTTCTAAGCCAAATACATTTTTGCCTAGTTGCTCTAGTTTCGCACGTTTTGCTTCGATTTGATTACGAAGTAAAGACGGTTGAATGATAGATAAAGAACGAGCGTGATCTACATGGTAAAGAGCAGTTAGTTCATGACCAATCATATGAGTAGCCCAGTCGTGAGGCACTCCTGTACCGATTAAACCATTCAATGCTTGGTTTGCTGTCCACATTAGGTTTGAGCGCCATTCATTATTGTCACGGTTATCGTACTGAGAGGCTAACGTTAACAGGTTACGAAGTAGAGTTTCTGCGTAACCATCTTGAACCATTGCGCCTGTTGGCATTGTTAGGTATTGCTCACAAGTATGAACCCATGCATCAACCAAACCGTTGATTAATTGACGTTCTGGTAACGTCTTCATTGAATCAGGATCAAGGACCGCAAATTTAGGTTGTACTGCTGCTGAGTGGAAAGGCAGTTTAGTTTGTGTCGCTTTTTGTGTAATTACAGCACCAGCATTAGATTCAGATCCTGTCGCTGGCAGTGTTAAAATTGCACCTAACGCAATTGCTTCAGTTACAGCGTGCTTTCCTATTAGGATATCCCAACCATTACCTACGTATTTTGCCGCTGCAGCAACGTATTTAGAGCCATCAATTACTGAACCACCACCAACAGCAAGAATGTAATCAATCTTCTCAGCTTTTGCGATAGCGACTGCTTTATCTAATGTTTCTACTGTTGGATTTGGCTCAACACCAGAAAACTCAATCCAAGAATGTTCAGACAGTGCCGCAACAACTTGGTCGTAAACACCGTTTGTTTTAATTGATCCACCACCATAAATTACTAATACTTTTTGATCTTGTGGGATAGATGTAGCAATCGCAGCGATTTGACCTTGGCCAAAATGAATTTGTGTTGGGTTAACGTAAGAGAATTTCATTGCTGTACCTCATTTCTTCCAAAAGGTGATGCTCTATTTTCTAGAGCTTATTATTTCAATGAGTGCATATTAGTATTCAATGGTGGTATTAGAAAGGTGAATTTCTGCATTTTTATTGCCTATTTCTACAATTTTGGGTATTTTGGGAAAAGAAATTGATAGATGTGATCTTGATAAGATAAAGGAGCGGTGATGAAATCTCTTGGTGAATTAATGCAAAGTTATGCCGACCAATATAAGTTTAATGATCTTGAAGGGATCAAAGAAACCGCGATTCCTGGCGTATGGTTTTATCGCAGTAGTAAAGGAAATCAGCGTCAGCCATTTGTTTATCAATCAGGCATTATTGTCATGGGGAAAGGGCACAAGCATATTCATATTGGCAATCAACCTGTGCACTATGGGCCTGACGATTATCTGGTTGTCGGTGTGCCAATGCCATTAGAATGTGAAGCCTTTCCTGAAGATGACAGCCCATTACTTGGTTTAACAATTAATGTTGATTCAACCTTACTTCATCGCTTAGTTAATGAGCTTGAGGCGGCTAATTTTCAAGCGCCAGCAAAATCAAATCAAGATGGTTTTGGCCTTACATCAGTAAAAATGGCTGATGATATGTTGGAGAGCTGTAAGCGCTTGATGCTGGCACTACATAGTGATCTTGATACGAAGTTATTAGGTGAATCATTATTAAATGAAATTGTCTATCGAGTACTTACTGGGACTGAAGGTCATGTGTTGTTTAATTTGGCGCACCATGATGGTCAATATGCGCGAGTAGCCAAAGCCATGAATAAAATGCATCAGTCGTATGCTGATGGTTTAACGGTGCAAAACTTAGCAGAAGAAGCGAATATGAGTGTATCCGCGTTTCATTCCGCGTTTCGTAAAGTCACTTTAGAATCTCCTTTGCAATATTTAAAGAAAGTACGCTTAAATAAAGCAAAAGAGCTAATTCAATTGGACGGTAGAAGAGTGAATGAAGCCGCACACTCTGTGGGTTACACTAGTACTTCTCAATTTAGTCGAGAATTTAAACGCCATTTTAATATGACACCAAAGGGCAGCGTGGCATAAGCCTTTTATACAAAAAATAGTAATTTATCTTGGAGTCAACAATGTTAAACAGTGTATTTATAGCAACAAGCCTAGATGGATATATCGCGGATAAAAATGGTGCGGTTGATTGGCTACATGCGATTCCTAATCCAGAGGGTAACGACATGGGTTATGCTGAGCATATAGATAGTATCGATGCGCTGGTGATGGGACGTAATACACTGGATATGGTGCTTAGTTTTGGTATTGATTGGCCCTATTCAAAACCTGTGTTTGTATTAAGTAATACCATGACTGCTGTGCCTGAAGGTTACGAAGATAAGGTGTTCCTAGTCAAAGGCCCATTAAAAGAGGTGCTAGAGAGAATTCATGCGAAAGGGTTTACGAATTTGTACATTGATGGTGGTGTCACCATTCAGAATTTCCTAAAAGAAGATTTGATTGATGAGATGGTTATTACTACTATTCCAGTACTTTTAGGAGGAGGATCGCCGCTGTTTGGTAATGTTGAGTCACCATTAGATTTTACCTGCATGAAGACGAAAACTTTCCTAGACGCCATTGTTCAGAACCATTTCGTGCGTCAGCGTTAATAATAGTCATTGTTTTTTGAATACAAAAAAGCCTGCAAATGAAGCAGGCTTTTTCTATTCAATTTGGTTTTTAGTTGAATTATTGCTTGTAGGTATGCAAGAAGCGCTCTAAGCGACCAATTGCGGTTTCCAAGTCATCAACACGAGGCAATGTTACAATGCGGAAATGATCTGGTTTTGGCCAGTTAAAGCCCGTCCCTTGAACTAATAATACTTTTTCTTTAATTAAGAAATCTAAGACAAATTTTTGGTCATCTTTGATCTTATACATTTTAGGATCAAGTTTCGGGAATAAGTACATTGCGCCTTTTGGCTTAACACAACTTACGCCTGGAATTTGTGTAATTAAATCATATGCTTTGTCACGTTGCTCTAGTAAACGTCCACCCGGTAGCAGAAGCTCATTGATGCTTTGATAGCCACCTAATGCAGTCTGAATAGCGTGCTGCATTGGGACGTTTGCACACAAGCGCATAGAAGCCAACATGTCTAAGCCCGCAATGTAACCTTGAGCGTGATCTTTTGGACCATTCAAGAACATCCAACCGCCACGGAAACCACATACACGGTACGCTTTTGATAGGCCGTTAAAAGTCACGGTTAATAGGTCAGGGGCTAGCGTTGCTAGCGTTGTATGAACAGCACCGTCATAAAGTACTTTATCGTAAATTTCATCGGCAAAGATAATCAGGTTATTTTGGCGAGCAATCTCAACAACTTGTAATAAGAAGTCACGGCTATATACCGCACCCGTTGGGTTGTTCGGGTTGATTAAGACGATACCTTTGGTATTTGGTGTGATTTTCTTTTTGATGTCATCAAGATCTGGATACCAGTCAGCACTTTCATCACACATGTAATGAACTGGTTTACCGCCAGAAAGGGCAACAGACGCGGTCCATAATGGGTAATCAGGTGCAGGAACTAGCATTTCATCGCCATTATTTAATAGTGCTTGCATTGCCATTACGATAAGTTCAGACGCACCGTTACCGATGTACACATCTTCAACGTCTAAATCTAACAAACCGCGACGCTGATAATGTTGAACAACTGCTTTACGAGCGGAATAAATACCTTTTGAATCACAGTAGCCTTGTGATGTCGGTAGATTTTTAATCACATCAACAAGAATTTCATCAGGGGCATCAAAACCAAACGGGGCGGGATTACCGATGTTTAGTTTAAGAATTTTCTGTCCTTCTTCTTCCATTCTTTTAGCATGTTTAAGAACTGGACCGCGGATGTCGTAGCATACACTGCTAAGTTTTGATGACATTCCAATATTTTGCATGGTGAAACCCTGATAAAATGAAAAACGTTATACCCCCAAATTACACTATTTTTAGGAGACTGAGAAATAATTTTTAGAAAATAATCATGTAAAAAAAGACTCTACAATATTTCCTACTAAATAATGATGAGTTTGTCTTTCATTTATAACAACCTCAGAAATTATTAGTGATAATAAGCATGATAAAGGAAAATTTACTTTGTTTTAGATTTTCACAAAAAAGAAAAATTTGATAAGAGTTTTATTTTTTACACATACAATTGATGTGAATTATTTTTTATTTTGTCACCTTTTGCTAGAATCACTAGTTCATACAAGGAAATAACAAGCAATACCGCTTGTGCAATACGGTTGCCATGATGGCTGAAAACGATCAAGAGAGGTTAATTTGTCCACTTTTCAAAATGCCATTGAATCGATTCGTCATCAAATAGCGCAGGCAACGTCATCTCATACGATTTGTCTTGAGTTAGATTGGTCGGTTGGTGATCAACTGATTGATTGGCTTGAAGCTCAACCTATTTACCCTAAATTTTATTGGCAGTCTCGTGATGGCCAAGAGGAAGTTGCTGTATTAGGCCAAGTAAAAACATTTACAGATCCAAGTGCGGCTCAGAAAGTATTAGCCCCTCAGCAACGTATTTGGGGTGGACGTTCGTTTGATGGTCGCACAGAGCGTAATCGCCGTTGCATGTCATCATTCTTCTTTTTACCGCAAGTTGAGATCTCTCGTTTAGCATCATCATGGCAGTTCATGGTGAATCTATCAGAAGACAATTCTCGTTTATTATCGACGTTGAATAAATTGGTTGAAAATTTTACGTCATTGTCTGAATTACATTGTCGAGTAACGCAGCGTATTAATACGCCAGAAAAAGCAGATTGGACCAATATGGTTAATAAAGCGTTGACGGCTATTTCAAATCAGCAGTTTGAGAAGGTGGTGTTAGCTCGGAAGACGACACTCACGTTAGATCAAAACTTATCTTCTGCACAGTTTCTGAAAGCCAGCCGTAAAGCAAACAGCCACAGCTTCCATTTTATGATGGCTCTGGACAGTGAGCATTGTTTTATTGGCTCCACACCTGAACGCCTATACGTACGTAATGGTTATGCGTTAAAAACTGAAGCATTAGCAGGAACCATCGGTCGTGGACATGACGAAGAAGAAGATAATCAATTAGCATCATGGTTAATTTCAGATAAGAAAAACCAATATGAAAACCGCTTAGTGGTGGATGACATTGTTAATCGATTATCTAAGTTCAGTTTGTCTATGAATGTGGCAGAAACCTCTGAACTAGTGAAACTACGTAAAGTTCAACATTTAAAACGCCCAATCTCGGCTGAGATCAACAGTGATTGCAGTGATTCACAATTGCTTGATAATTTGCAACCCACAGCGGCTATCGCAGGATTACCTCGAATGTCAGCATTGGATTTTATTATTGATAACGAACCTTTTGCCCGTGGTTGGTACAGCGGTGCTGTTGGTTTTTTAAGTCAACAACGCAGTGAGTTTTGTGTTGCGATTAGAAGCGCATTAGTGATGGGAAATAAACTGCATTTGTTTGCTGGCGCTGGGATTGTTCCTGGTTCTGAGCCAAGCAGCGAATGGGAAGAGTTAGATAGAAAAACATCCACCTTATGTACCTTATTAGAATCTGATATTTCTATGAATTCAGATATCACGGAGTCGCAAGTCGCATGATGCAACCAGAGCAGCAAATAATGCTAAACCAAGTTTGGGCTGAGTTGATTATTGAAGAGTTAGTTCGAAATGGAGTGAAGCATATTTGTATCGCTCCGGGATCTCGCTCAACCCCGTTAACTCTTGCTGCCTCTGAGCACGCTCATTTATCCATTCATACTCATTTTGATGAGCGAGGATTAGGTTTCTTAGCGCTTGGTATTGCCAAAGCTTCAAATGAAGCGGTTGCTGTTATTGTTACTTCAGGCACGGCCGTTGCTAATTTATTGCCTTCTGTTGCCGAGTCAGGTCTAACAAAAGAAAAATTAGTACTGCTTACTGCCGACAGACCTGTTGAGTTAATTAATTGTGGTGCAAACCAAGCGATTAATCAGCAAAATCTATTTACTTCTCATGTTTGCCATTCTTTGCAATTGCCTTCACCAAGCATTAATGTTCCTGCGCAATGGCTATTAAGTCGACTTGATCAAGCGTGTTTTACACAACAACAGGGTGGGACTATCCATATTAATTGCCCTTTTCCTGAACCGTTTTATGGTAAAAAAGATGAAATGCTTTTGCTGGATTATCTAGCACCAATTCAAGCGTGGAAAGCGGCATTTTCTCCGTATATTGAGCAACCTACCTACTCTTCAAATGTGACCGTATCACCTCAATGGATGAAAGTGGCACAAAAGAAAGGGGCGGTTATTGTTGGTAAAGTGACGTTAGAGGAAGCACAAGCGGCGGCGGCATTAGCGAAAGAGTTAGGTTGGCCAGTATTAGCAGATCCACAGTCAGGTTATTACTCATCGTGGGCACATTACGATTTATGGCTGCAAAATCCAGCGTGTGCTGAGCTCCTTGTTGATATTGAATGCGTATTGCAATTTGGCGCTCGTATTGTTTCTAAACGTTTGGCTGGGTGGCTAGAAAGATACCAGCAAGATTATTATTTGATTGACCCACACGCTGAATTACTCGATGCAACGTATCATTCTCACGTACGCTACCGTACAGATATCACGACATGGTGCCAAGTACATACTCAAAGTTTAGAGGAACGTGATTGCTTCTTTGATCATGCGCCATCATTAGCGTGGAGTGAGTCACTTAAAGTTGCCTCACAAAATGCATTAACGTTAGCGCGTTCAATGGCCTGTCATAGTGAAACATTATCAGAATTAAGCTTTGCGCTTACCATAGGCCAAAAAGCGGAATCATGTGATTGGTTTATTGGTAACAGTCTAATTGTTCGCCTGTTAGATATGGTTGGAGAGTTAAACAAACAGCATATTTATACTAATCGTGGAGCATCTGGTATTGATGGACTTGTTGCCACAGCCGTCGGTGTTCAGTTAGCAAATCAGCAGCCTTTATTAGCGTTAGTTGGTGATACCTCACTGCTTTATGATTTAAATTCATTGGCCTTACTAAAACAAGCAACCGCACCTGTTGTACTTATTGTAATGAATAATGACGGTGGTGGTATTTTTGATTTATTGCCTGTCGATGAAAAGAAAAAAGATGACTTTTATCGCATGCCACATCAATTAGAGTTTAGCCACGCTGCTGCGATGTTTGGCTTAAATTATCATAAACCAGAAACGTTAACTTGTGCGATGTCTATGATAAACGACGGTCTTAAAGAAGGGCTTCATTTAGTTGAAATTAATACGCCATCGGGTCAAGCCGGCGAAGAGTTAACTCGTTTATTTCAAACGATTCAACATGCCACTTTATTCTAAATTAAATATACCTAAAGAAAATACGACGCAATCTTGTGTCGTATTTTTACATGGATTATTAGGGTCAACTCAAGATTGGGATCAAATTGCACCTGTTATTGCTCAATCTCATCCCGTGTTATTGATTGATCTACCCGGGCATGGGCGAAGTCAATCGACAGTACTTGATGAGTTTTTAGGGTTTGAGCAAACGTGCCAGCTTATTGTTGAATCACTACTGCAAACCCCGTATCAATCGTTTGTTTTTGTTGGCTACTCTTTGGGTGGCCGAGTGGCTATGTATTTGAGCTCGCACTTTGAATTACCATCATCAATCTCTCTTTGTGGTTTATGTATTGAAGGTGGTAATTTTGGGTTGCGCTCAGAACAAGATAAACAAACTCGACTTAACAATGACATTCAATGGGCTGAACGATTTGAGCAACAACCCATTGCTGATGTTTTAGACACTTGGTATCAACAAAAGGTATTTTCTTCACTAAACCCTGAGCAAAGACAAGTTTTAGTCACTAAAAGAAGTGATAACCTTGGTCACTCAATTGGAATGATGTTGAGATCTACGTCACTGGCTAAGCAACCGTATTTGCTTGATGCTTTACATCGTAGCACCATTCCTATGCTTTATATTTGCGGCGAAGCAGATAACAAATTTCAACACTTGGCTGAGCAAAGTCAATTAACGTATCAAATCATTGCTCAGGCGGGTCATAACGCTCATGTGGAACAGCCCGAACGCTTTACACATGTACTTAATACATTCTTACAACAATGGAAATAAAACCCATGGCAAGAACTGTTGGCATTTCAGAACAAGAACTTTACGCTCCAGTAGATTGGACAGATTGCACAGCGCAATACGAAGACATTCAGTACCATAAATCAACAGATGGCATTGCGAAAATCACTATCGCACGCCCGCAAGTGCGTAACGCTTTCCGCCCCGGTACAGTTAAAGAGATGATTGATGCACTAGCTGATGCTCGTTATGACGAGAAAGTTGGCGTTATTATTCTTACCGGTTTAGGTGAAGACGCGTTCTGTTCAGGTGGAGATCAGAAGATCCGTGGCGATTACGGCGGTTATCGTGATGATAGTGGCACACACCACTTAAACGTGTTGGATTTCCAACGTCAGATCCGTACTTGTCCAAAACCAGTTATCGCAGCAGTAGCAGGTTACGCTGTTGGTGGCGGTCACGTTCTGCATATGATGTGCGACTTAACTATTGCCGCTGAAAATGCGCAATTTGGTCAAACAGGCCCTAAAGTTGGTTCTTTTGATGGTGGTTGGGGCGCGTCTTACATGGCTCGTATCGTTGGTCAAAAGAAAGCGCGTGAAATCTGGTTCCTTTGTCGTTTCTACGATGCTCAAGAAGCATTGGATATGGGTCTAGTAAACACGGTTGTTCCTGTTGCTGATTTAGAAAAAGAAACGGTTCGTTGGTGTCGTGAAACACTGCAACACAGCCCAATGGCGCTACGTTGTCTAAAAGCTGCATTAAATGCAGACTGTGATGGTCAAGCTGGTCTTCAAGAGTTGGCGGGTAATGCAACCATGATGTTCTACATGACAGAAGAAGGTCAAGAAGGTCGCAACGCGTTTAATGAAAAACGTCGTCCTGATTTCGACAAATTTCCTCGTAATCCATAAGCGATACGATCACTTATCTTCATAAGTTTGAGAGGCTCGATTGAGTCTCTTTTTTCTTTTATTGGTTGGAGTAACAGATGAAAACAGCCAAGATATATCAGTACCAACTCCCTATGGACAGTGGAGTTATCCTTCGTGAACAACGTCTTCAACAACGAGATGGATTGGTTATTGAACTAAGTGATGGAACACGTTTTGGTAAAGGGGAAATATCCCCTCTGCCTGAATTTAATCAAGAAACCTTAGAGCAAGCACGTGAAGACTTACAGTCAGTAACTCAAGCTTGGCTAAATGGTGAAGAATTAGATCTAGATGCGAATTGTCCGTCAGTTGCATTCGGCTTTAGTATGGCATTATTAGAGCTTGAAGGTGGCTTGCCACAAGAAGGTAACTATCAGGCTGCTCCTTTGTGTTCTGGTGACCCTGATGATTTGGTTGTTAAACTGAATGAAATGAGTGGCCGAAAAATAGCAAAAATTAAAGTCGGATTATATGAAGCGATCCGCGATGGTATGGTCGTTAATATGTTCTTAGAATTGATCCCAGACCTTTCTTTGCGCCTTGATGCGAATCGTGGCTGGACACCGAAAAAAGCAGAACAGTTTGCTAACTATGTGAATCCGCAATTTCGTTCTCGTATTGAGTTCTTAGAAGAGCCTTGCCAAACACCAGAAGAAAGTCTTGAGTTTGCTAAAGCGACAGGCATTGCGATAGCTTGGGATGAAACGGTACGTGATGATGGTTTTGAAGTAACGGCACAAGAAGGCGTAAAAGCCATTGTGATCAAACCGACAATGGTAGGTTCTGTTGCTAAATGTATCGAACTTATTGAGCAAGCTCACCAATTGGGAATGCAAGCGGTGATCAGTTCGAGTATAGAATCAAGCTTGGCATTAACACAGCTTGCACGACTTGCTGCTTGGAAAGCACCAGATACGATCCCGGGATTAGATACGATTGATTTGTTTAAGGCACAATTGGATACGGCATGGCCTAATTGTTCATTGCCAATGACTACTTTATCAGAGCTTAACGTCGTATGGGAAAACTGATCTCACCACTCTTCACTACATGGCCTTGGATTAAATGGGGTGAAGAGCGTGGACTGGAAATAGCACTTCGTGATGGGATTAACGTATGGACATGGTCTGAAGTACTAACGCAGATTAACCGTTATGCTAATGGTTTATTACAACAAGGCGTTAAACGTGATGATGTTGTTGTTGGCGTCGGTAAAAATAGCATTGAGTTGATTTGGCTTCAGCTCGCGTCGATTCGTATTGGTGCTCATTTTTCGGCGATCAACCCGAAAACGCCAATGAATCAATTGCATCAACTTGTAACCAGTATTTCAGCGAAGCATATTTGGTTTGGTGAAGGACAGGAAAGCATTTCGGGGACGTGGCATCATCTGCAATTAATTAATGCGGATTATGGTGTTATTGCAACGACATGGCAACCAACTCGTTTAGCCACGTTGACCTTTACGTCAGGTTCTACTGGTTTGCCAAAAGCGGTTGCTCACAGCGCGAGTAATCACTTACATTCAGCCTCTGGATTATTAAGTTGGATGCCGTTTGACACTTCGGATTCTTGGCTTCTATCACTGCCGTTATTTCATATATCAGGTTTAGCTATTGTGTGGCGTTGGTTACTTTCAGGTGCCACATTAGTATTGCCAACAGAAGAAGGGTTACTGAATGATCTGTCTGGGGTAACTCATGCCTCATTAGTTCCAACTCAATTGCAGCGCATTCTTGCTAATGGTGATGCATCTCGTCTGGCTCTAAAGCGTATTTTACTTGGTGGTTCAGTTATTCCAACCGAATTAACGGATGAAGCTAAAGAAAATGGCATTGAGTGTTGGTTAGGTTATGGCATGACAGAAATGTCTTCCACAGTGACGGCTAAGTTGGCAGATGGCCTCTCTGGTGTTGGTCATGTACTTCCTTATCGTGAATTGCGTATTGAAAAAGGGGAGGTATTGGTTCGAGGTGAAGCCTTAGCATTAGGTTATTATCGTTCGGCTGGGATTATGAGTATTACTAATGAAGATGGTTGGTATCAAAGTAATGATCTTGGCCATGTTGAAGGGGCTGAGCTTCATATTCAAGGTCGTGCAGATAACATGTTTATTTCTGGTGGTGAAAATATCCATCCAGAGAAAATAGAAAAAGCCTTATTAGTTCATGCCGATATTGAACAGGTTATTGTGGTTGATATGCCTGATGAAGAGTTTGGTCAGCGTCCAGTCGCGGTAATTAAGAGCGTTAATATCATTGATTGTTCAACGTTAACCGATTTTCTTCAAGGTAAGCTAACGTCATTTGAACACCCTGCTCGTTATGAAAATATGCCAGAAGATTTACTTGGCACTGGTATTAAAATCTCGCGCCAAAAGGTGAAAGAATGGGTTCATTCCTTACCTCTAAGTAAGTAATATATTTTTAATCAAAAGCAGTAATTACGGTTACTGCTTTTTTTTGCTTTTCAATTCATATAGCCAGTCTTTTTTAACTATACTGCTTACAGGGATAGATAGAGTTAAAGGATTACTATGAATTACCACCACATTAAAATCGAACAAAAAGGCACTATAATGATTGTTCGTTTACATCGCCCCGAAAAATTAAATGCAATAAATTACCCTATGTTTGATGAGTTGATTCATATTAGCCATCGTATAAAAAATGATAGAACCATTAGGGCGGTAATTCTAACGGGAAGTGGTGATAACTTTAGTTCAGGGCTTGATTTTAATTCCATAGTGAAACAAAAATCTCATGCAATTAAGCTGCTTTTTAAACTTTGGCCTGGTAATGCGAATAAAGCACAACAAGTGAGTGCTAATTGGCGTACGCTTTCGGTTCCTGTTATTGCCGCTATTGAAGGGTATTGCTGGGGAGCAGGATTACAAATTGTACTTGGGGCTGATTTTCGTATTGCCTCACCTAGCGCGAATTTATCCATTATGGAATCGAAAATGGGTTTAACCTCAGATATGGCGGGCTCACTAACGCTTAGAGAAATAATGTCGAAAGATAAAGCGATGAAAATAAGTATGTGCGCAACTCAGTTGGATGCATCAACGGCATTAGACTATGGATTAATTACTGAAATACAGGCTCTGCCATTAGAAGCCGCTATCCAATTAGCACACCAAATATCTCAAACTTCGCCAGATGCTATCGCAGCCACAAAACACATTTATAATCGTTATTGGAATGCTCCAAAATGGAAGTTGTTAGCTTACGAGAGTTACAGTCAAATCCGGATTTTAATTGGCAAGAACTTTATACAAGCCCAATACGCGTTAAAGAAAAAAACGCTACCAATGTTTAAGAATAGGCAACGTTTTTGGTAGGTTCATGTTATTGGCGGTGTATTTAATTAAATCTAGCTCTTACTGTTTTTCACCGCGTAATTGAGATACTTTTTCTCTCATCAGTGTTGAGGATGCATTATATGGCAGCACGGGCTCTCCGACTGCCACTTCTATTTTTGACCAACAACGACGTGGTCGTTTTAATATCGCTTTTCCACCATATCGACTAAATAAACTACCCCACAGACCACGCAATGCCATTGGGATAACCGGTACTGGTGAGCGCTTTAAAATAATATCTATCCCTCGTAAAAATGGTCCCACTTCACCATCTGAAGTTAATACCCCTTCAGGGAAAATCAATACTATTTCATCATTAGTCAGAGCTTCTTCTATACCCAAAAAAGCACGTCGAATTGAGCCGCTTTTAGTACCATTAATTGGAATGACTTTAGTGATACGGAAAAAATATTTCACCAAAGGTAATTCAGCGTATTCCTCTTCCATAACAAATCGAATAGGGCGAGGACAAGCGCCACTTAAAATAAAGGCATCCATATAAGTGATGTGGTTACAGACTAATAAAGCCCCACCTTTTTCAGGTAAATTCAGCAATCCTTGGTGTTTAACGCGGTACAAAGTATGTGTTAGTACCCATAATAAAAAGCGAATGACAAAAACAGGCACTTTATAGAATAAGAAGAGAGCGACAATACCATTTAATACGGCGAGCAAAATAAAAAACTGTGGTATAGAAAGATTTAAAATAGATAAGCACACAATACCTAAAATTGCGCTAGCAACCATGAATAATGCATTATAAATATTATTAGCAGCAATGATTTGTGAGCGGTGCTTAGCTTCAGGGCGTTTTTGAATCAGAGTATATAAAGGAACAATAAACAAGCCACCAGATACCCCTAAAAAGAGTAAATTAATAAAGACAGGTAATAAATCAGGGTGCAATAGAATGGTGGTAAAGTCAGTAACATCAACTGGTGATGTTGGTGTATATAACGCAAGGTTTAAGCCAAAGATAGTAATGCCTAAGCAACCTAAAGGAATGATCCCAAGCTCGACTCTGTGTTTTGATAATACATCACACCCAAGTGACCCTATTGCAATACCAATAGAAAATAGAGCCAATAAGATGGTTACCGTAATGGCATTATCATTGAGATGTATATGTGTAAAGTTTGGGAATTGAGTTAGGTAACTTGCACCAAGAAACCAAAACCAACTGATCCCCATAATAGAAAGAAAAACTGCAGGGTCTTTTTTTGCGATACGAAAAGTCTGTTTTGTTTGCTTAATCGGTTGCCATTTAAAACGTAAATCTGGAGCAACAGCTTCTGCATAAGGGATTGAACGGCTAGCGAGATACCCTAATATAGCAAATAGAACAACAGCACCTGCTGCGATGTATTCTGAATGCTCTTGTGAGGCGATAAATCCTGCGGCAATAGTACCGAATAAAATAGCGAGAAAAGTACCAGTCTCCACTAAAGCATTACCAGAAACGAGTTCTTCATCTTTTAATTGTTGAGGAAGAAGGGCGTATTTAACAGGGCCAAAAAAAGCCGATTGGGTACCCATTAAAAATAATAGAATTAGTAGTAAAGTGTAATCTTTAAGAATAAAAGCAAGTGCGCCAAACAGCATAATGATGATTTCAGCGATCTTTACTTTTCTAATAAACGCTGATTTTTCATATTTATCAGCAAGGATCCCAGCAGGTGCTGAAAAAAGAAAGAAAGGGAGAATAAATAAACCAGCAGCAAGGTTAATAAATAAATTAGAAGAGATGGGTAAACTATCTACACTGGCAAAAGCGACAAACAATAGCAGCGTATTCTTATAGATGTTGTCGTTAAATGCGCCTAAAGATTGGGTCAAGAAGTAAGGTAGAAATCGACGTTGAGTTAAGAGCTTGGCTTGCTTCGCCATGAAAAATCCCTTTAATTACAAAGCTAGTGTTGCTTCCATTGGTTAATATAGTTCAATAGTAGATTATCAATGAGCAGATGACCATCGATAGGTGTTGATGAAAATAACAGATCGTCTAAACTTAATAACGTAATTCCATGAACACTAGCCCAAATAACACGACTGCTTTGCTCTATGTTACTTTGAGCCTTAGTTGGATTAATGGTCTTAATGATCTCTTCAAGCACTCCCATCATTTGGTTAATACGATTTTCTTGCCAATCAGGTAAGGCCTCACCATTCATATTATGTTGAAACACTAAACGCCAACGATTAGGGTGTTGCTGGGCAAAGTCATAATAACAATAGGCAATGGCTTTTAGTGCTTCTTCTGGCGTGGCACTGTTTTCTAACCCTTGATTAACCTGCAACATAATCTCATCTAAAGTTTGAGCAATAGCGCGCAGCAGCAATAAGTTATAACTACCAAAAATATTAACTAGTGTACTCGGTACGTAGCCAATGCTTTTTGCTAGTTTTCTTAAGCTAAGTTCGTGATGACTATGCTCACCAAGAAATACCTTTACATTCTCTAAGGCCATGTGGCGTATTTCGTGGTGGGTATGGTCGTTTCTGCGAGCCATATAAACCTAATTAGATAATTATGAACAATGTTCTTAATTTTAAATGTATCTGTCAATTCTTCAAGTAAGAGTTTTATCAATTAGGGCACAAAGCACAATGTTGAGAATAAAATAGAGGATTTTTAACACTCTGAAACATACTCGTGTATTTTAATGCTCCCAATATGAAGCGAGGCAGGCTATTATCAGGTCAAATTATTTTAATATAGTAAAGGAATAGACAATGAAACGTCTTTTATCTATTGCTGCCCTAATGTTTGTTTTTGTTCTTTCTGCTCCTCACGCAGAAGCAAAGAAATTTGGTGGTGGTAAATCATTTGGCAAGAGCTTTAAAACAGCACCTGCGCCAAAGCAAAAACAACAAAATACAAATACGATTGGTAAACAAGATACAGCTAAAGGTGCATCAAGTAAAAAAGGCTTAATGGGTGGATTACTTGGCGGTCTTCTTGTTGGTGGTCTTTTAGCATCAATCTTTGGTGGCGGTGGCTTTGAAGGTATCCAATTTATGGATATTATCATTATGGCGGGTGTTGCATTTGTTCTGTTTAAGCTTTTTCGTATGTTTATGGCATCAAAAGCGAGCAGCATCAATCAGAGGCAAGGGACCGCGTATGCTGGTCCACAAGCATCTAACAATGAGCAACCAAGCTTCCGTGATAACCAACAGTACTTCCAAGGCGAACAAGCGCAACCACAAGCGACAGGTGGCTTTGGTGTTCCTAAAGCTGATGAAGTTCCGCATAATTACCCGCCGGGTTTTGATCTACAAGGTTTCATTAATGGTTCTCGTGAGCATTACCGTATTTTACAAGGCGCTTGGAATCATAACCAACTTGAAACGATTCAAGAATATGTATCAATCAGCCTTTACAATGATTTAGTTCAAGAGCGCGCAAACCTTGAAGGTGAGCAACATACTGACGTAATGTTTGTTGATGCAGAAGTGGTTCGTGCTGATCATGATGCAAGTCGTGCCCAACTAAGCTTGCAATTCTCAGGTCGTTACCGTGATTCAGTTGAAGGTATTGAAGAAGCAATTACCGATATCTGGCACTTAGAGCGTGATCTTACACAACCAGATGCACCATGGTTGATTATTGGTATTCAAGCTTAACGCTTAAAATTATTGATAATTTGATTAAAAAATATCCTCATAGAGAGTAATCCTATGGGGATTTTTTATAGGTGTGATCTAGCTCTGTTTTAATCTGTTAAAGACAGTCTATGCTGAATCCAGTTAACAAAATAAGAGAGATAAAATTATGCCATTTAATAAAGACATCGTTGAAGAAATGAACCTTCTCAAGCAATTTCCACTAGAAAGCACTCAAGCGGGTTTAAAAGTTCATTCAGACGCAGCACCCGAAGCAATCAAAGCAATGAAGCGTCTTTTCGAGAAAGGTTTGGTAACACAAGAGGACGGTGGCTACTTAACAAGTCACGGTACTGAAATTTCAGAGCAAGTACAAAACGTAGTTCGCGTTTTATCGTAACTTCTACGTACAGAAGTTAGAGCGTCATTGACTCTAGTTCAGTGATGGTTTGAATAGCTTGTTCAGGTGTTGAACCACATACATCAGGGCAAGCTTTAAATTGATGGCATACCTTTGGGCGTTCTGCCTTACCAAACAGTTTACACAAGTTCTCATCATTTAATTGCACACAACGTACACCTGCAGGTTTTCCATCAGGCATTCCCGGAATAAATGAAGTAATACTTGGGGCTATGCAGCAAGCACCGCAATATAATCTACATTCCATACATCATCTCATTGCATCAATTAAAGGATGCGCAAAATAGCACTCTTCCCCTTTCAGGTCAAAAGAACTCCTGATTCTTATTAGGTGATAGGTAAACCGCTTGCACTTTTAGCGCAAGATGGGTATAAAACCGCCTCTTCCCATAACGAGTGTAAAGCAATGACTGAGCAATTTTGGCAACAAAAAAAATTAGAAGAAATGACAGAACAAGAGTGGGAATCTCTTTGTGACGGCTGTGGGAAGTGCTGTTTACACAAATTAATGGATGAAGATACAGATGAAGTTTACTACACCAATGTTGCGTGTAGCTGGCTAAACAGCAGAACTTGTTCATGTAAAGATTATCCTAAGCGTTTTACTTCTGGTGAAAATTGCTTAAAACTAAGTCGTGAAAACATCGCAGAATTTAACTGGTTACCTGTCACTTGTGCATATCGTCTATTGGCGGAAGGTAAAAACATTCCTGAGTGGCACCCATTGATTACTGGCTCGAAATCAGCAATGCATGCGGCTGGTGAAAGCGTAAGAAATAAGGTTGTTTATGCAATTGACGTGAAAAATTGGGAAGATCATATTACAAATCACCCTCATAGAAACTAAGTAAATCAAGGCTTTTTAGAGGGTTATGTTTTCCTGTTCAATGAATAACCCTCAATTTATATTATATATTATGAATGTCTGTCGCCATTTTGTCGCCACTAAAAATGGCGACATTTTTATAGGTGGAATAGGGGGTAGTTAGTTACAGCATTTTTCTTATAAATATCTTCATAAAGCGCCTCATCAATCGGTACTGTGCGGTTTTCCTCTCTTCGTCTTTGTATGCGTAATTTTGTATTTACTGAGCTGTGAGTCTTTTAGGTTAGCTATTTCTAAAAATTGACCACCAGTGGCAAGGCTGACTTTTACTACCTTTAAAATGTAAAGGTGTTGATACTAAGCTAGGCTAATACAAAGGAGAGATTTACTTATTATTCATGGGTTAATAGCACATTAGTAGACAATAAAAACATCGTATATATCAATTAAGTGATGAAATTTATCGTGTCCTAAGCGGTTGAAGAGGGATGAACAAGCCACGCTTGAGGTGTAAGTATTGGCAACAATAATGGTAATTTAAAATGGGTATCTTTTACCTTAATCGGTATGACTTCATTTTGTTATTAAATAGAGCATTTATTTATGCATGAATATAAAATCCAAAGGAATTAAGAATAAAAAGTCCTTGATTATAAGGACTTAATTTAGCTCGTTTTTATGAAAAATTAAAGCTTATACTTTCTCTTATTTAACATTCTTATTATTTTGTATTTAATGCTTTTTGTTTTTTTTGGTAAATCTTTTTGCGCTATTGTCACAATGGATTTTCTCGGCATTCTAGAACCAATAACAGTATTACTACAAAATGGTGAAATTCCAGATAATAGACGTTTGGTAATCCAAGTATCTATTTGCATTGAATAGCCTGTTTTACTAGCTCTAGATAGTAGCATATCCGCAAAATATGGCGTTATTCCATAAATATATAGCGGAAAAAATCCATGTGTTTTTATGAATGATTCAGTAGAACTTTCACGCCAACCCGTTTCAGAAAATGAAACCATTCCGAGTTTAATTGTTTCACATCTTATAGCATCTAACATTATACCTTGATGTATGAGAGCATTATCTTCAATAATTATTGCAGGTTCTAAATCGTCAACAACTCGACTCCACGCTGATGTATGAGCTTTCCAAGCCCCAAATTGTCCAGTAGAAAGCTTTCTCGATTTAAAAGACAATTGTCTGTCGCCGTAAGTTAAATTTTCTATTTTTAAATTATCTATCGATTCAGAATAAATAAATTCAAACTTTAAATTAAGACTATTTAATTGTCTTTCCATCATTGACATTCGGTCTTTGTTACCAGTCGTTAAAATATATATTTTCATTATTACCCTACGAATTATTATTTTTGTTTTGAAACTTTACATTTGCTTAGACAAATATGTTATTTATATCTTTTCATGAAATCTAGAATCCCAATTAATCGGTAGGCCCGCATAGAAATTGGCTGATTTTTATTCGCTTTTGTGAAAAATTTAGTTTGAGTAATCAATGATATCTTTTACGCTTAAAAAAACAACATCGACGTTGGTTTTTCTACATCATGCATATGAGGCTGACATCAACATAACCTTTAGTTTCTACGTTATTATTAGCTTAAACTTATAATTTGAATTAAGTATGTGAAAGGAGCAAATTGTACGTATTGATATAGATTGTTTAACAAGAGATAAAAAGAATCTGACCGTGTTAGATGCGCCCTAGAAACGGTTGACAAGTTGTCGAGTTAGCTTCGTTTAAGTTCTTGGTATATAATTCTCAAATGAGGCATCTTATATGATGCCAAAACACTAATTATTGAGATGTAGTCACTGTTGCGATACTTAATTTATAATAGAGGACTAACCCATTGTTAAATATTGAATTTAATGTATGTGCTCAGTGTGACCATATCACCAATCACCCGCACAGAAACTGATGACTAACAAAGCAAAAACACAAAAACCTGATCGTAAAACTGCGATGCTTAACATCATTGAATTGGTGAAAGCGGATTTTCCATTTGATGCGCCTGAAGCTCAAATATGTGGTGATACGTGTGTAGGCTGTCCACGTAAGTTGATTGAGTTGGTGGAAGGTGAGTTGTTGTATTGGGAGTCTTACGTTCAGCGTGGAGAAACCCCTAATTTTTCAGAGATCGAAAGTTTTGCAAAGTTGTGTAAAAACGTTCGTCGTGGTTTAGTTAGAAATGGGATTTTAGAACCGCTACCAAGATAACGTCATACCATCAAAATTTAAAACATTACCCGCTATTGTCAATCGATAGCTGGGTAATATCCCTCCATGTATTTTCTTTTTGTTATCTTTAGTGTTGTTGCACGGAATAGTTGTGTTTCCATCTGTAAACGAGTTGTTGCCTATTTTTAGACATTAACGCTTGAGGCTCTGTGTCCATCTTAATACAATTTACCTGCTCATTATAAGAAACACATTATAAAACCCAGTCAGCCAACAATAAGATAATAATTATGAAATTAGAAGCAATTGATTACACTGCTGAGAATGCAGCCGAGCTGTTTGTTAAATCACTGCGTGAGACAGGCTTTGGTGTATTGAAAAATCACCCAATTCAACAAGAGCTTGTACAAAGCATCTATGATAATTGGTATGAATTCTTTAATAGTGATGAAAAAGAAAACTTTCAGTTTAATGTAGAAACTCAAGATGGTTTTTTTCCTGCTTCTGTATCAGAAGTTGCGAAAGGACACACTAAAAAAGACATCAAAGAGTACTACCATTATTACCCAACAGGTCAATGTCCTGCTCAATTGAAGACTCAAATTCAAGAGTATTACGATAACGCGAATGTACTTGCCGCTGAGTTATTGTCTTGGGTTGAAAAATACTCACCGGAAGATGTTTCAGCATTGTACTCTCAATCGCTTTCTAGCATGGTTGAAAACAGTGATAAAACATTGCTTCGTGTATTGCATTACCCGCCATTAGAAGGCGATGAAGAGCTTGGTGCGATTCGAGCTGGAGCACATGAAGATATTAATTTATTAACGGTACTTCCTGCTGCTAATGAACCAGGTCTACAAGTAAAGAGTAAGAAAGGTGATTGGTTAGATGTCCCATGTGATTTTGGTAATTTAATCATTAATATTGGTGATATGTTGCAAGAAGCATCAGGTGGTTACTATCCATCAACTACACACCGAGTAATTAATCCAGAAGGTGCAGATAAAACGAAATCTCGTATCTCATTGCCTTTATTTTTACACCCAAAGCCAGAAGTAGTGCTGTCTGAGCGCCACACCGCAGACAGTTACCTAATGGAGCGTCTGCGTGAGTTAGGCGTGATTTAACTTATTCAATTTGTTTGATAAGAAGCGAGTGACCTAAGTTACTCGCTTTTTTTATGTCAGTGTGAGCTAGATTACACCTTAATCGTGACTTTGTGGTGATACGCTCAATCAGGTATTACTATTTTTCTATAATAAAGTGAGTTCAAAAAGGGAGGGTTTAGATATGGAATATCGCATTGTTGATATTACTAGTGAACATGATAATGATATTTGCTACATCATTAAAAATGTTGGTGTTGAATTTGGTGCTGTTGGAGAGGGATTTGGCCCAGCTGACGATGAAGTATTAGAAATGAGCCGTCATTATAATCCAGAGGAAAGAAGCAAATATCTCATTTTATTACTTAATGGCAGAGTTGTGGGAGGCTGTGGCTTAGCCCCATTTAATGGTAGTGAAACAATATGTGAATTACGTAAACTATTTTTATTACCTGAAGCTCGAGGCAGAGGTTTTGGTAAAACTATCGCTGGAAAAATTTTAGCATTTGCCGATAAAATAGGTTTTCATCAATGTTATTTAGATACGCTTTCAAGTATGAAATCAGCAATACATTTATATGAAGAGCTTGGATTTAAACGATTAGCGAAACCAATTGAAGGAACAGAGCATAATGGGTGTGACGTGTGGATGCTTAAAACCTTTACAAAAGAGTAAATAGGTAAAGCAAACGTTTGCTTTTAGGGGTTATTCCTGTATTATCCGCCAAAATTTTTAATCATAAAAATGCTAATTAGGATATATACATGTCATACCTTCGCTATTTATTTACGAGTTTATTTGTGCTTTTCTCATTTTCAGCATCAGCATCAGCAAAGCCAATTGTCTTACAAGGGGCGATGGATATTGAAGTGAATTATATGGTGGAGCAGTTAAAAGATGCACGAGCAGTTACTTTTGGTTCTTGGACGTTTTGGAAAGGCACGATAGATAATTACCCAGTGGTTGTATCTAGAACAGAAGTCGGCATCGCAAATGCGTCCGCATCAACAACACTAGCGATTGAAAAATTCTCTCCAGAAATGATAGTTAACCAAGGGACTTCAGGAGGGCATGATCCTGAGCTTTATCGTGGTGATATCGTATTAGCAACGAAAAGTTTCAATATGGGAGCGAACCGCTCTGAGTTTTCTAAAGAGGAAGAGGGCATTCAGCCTGAGAAATGGAAAAACTTCACAGTAACTATGCGTTTAAGAGAAGATAATAAATTGATTGAGCACGATGCGTTTTATTCAGCACCAGATCTTGTTGATTTTGCCTATGAAAATGTAAAACATCCAGGGAAAGGAAAAGTAGTGAAAGGCGTGATTGGTACTGCCGATGAGTGGAACCGAGAGGTGGCTAGAATTAATTGGTTGCACAAAACATATCAAACGGCGGCAGAAGAAATGGAAAGTTCATCAGCAGCTCTAGTGGCTGAGGCATATAAAGTTCCATTCATTGGTATTCGAATTTTATCGAACACGGATTTGCATAACCAAGATTTTGACCCTGAGACAGCGGTGACTAATCAAAAATACGTTATTGATTTTGTGAAACAATGGATTGCAAAGCAGAAGTAATCAGCAGATACAAAAAAGCCCCAGCATTTCTGCTAGGGCTTTGAATGTGGTGGAGGGATAGGGATTTGAATGCTACACCTATCAACTAAAAG
>NZ_MSCP01000001.1:637431-675096 GCF_002954715.1 Aliivibrio sifiae
GATGCGGTGAATAATAGGGGGAACCGTTCTTCTTGTAAAGCACTCTTTTAAAAATAAAAACTGTTCGCTTTAAATTTGGTCATATCGATGAAATTTAAAGCGGAATGTGGCTTTTTTATTTTTATTGCAGTACCGGTCGGGCATTAATCGCTTGTGTTGGGCGGTTATTGCCATCATATAATGCTTTAAATTGAGTTAATTGTTGTGATGAAATGCTAATTGGATTCTTCATTACAAACCAAGTAACCCCTTCACTGCATGGTGGAGTCGTTAATGAACCATTAAAACGATAATAAGCTTGATCGGCTGGAAGTAAATTCACAAGGTCTAATTTATTTGTTAAATCTACTTCTCCTGATTTTGGCATTTCTTTCCATACTTTAGCTAATTCTGTATTTGCTTTACCTTCTTTAAACATTACTCCGATAACAGCAAGATTCCCCTCTTTATCTGAATGAACTAAGTGCATCTCTAATGGAAAAGAATGGCCAGCTATGAGGTTTTCACTTGGCGCATGAAAGTGCAATTGAAGAAGGTTAAATGTTTTCCCTTCTATTTTTATTGATTGCTTACCATCAAAGTTAACTTGCACTGTATGTCCATTGTTTACAATATTTTTTCCTGCTTGAGTATAATTAAAGGTAATTGGTTTTAATTCGCTTTCAACTGCACCTGTAATATCGATTGGAGATTGGTTTACACCTGATTGACACGTTCCGTGCCAGTGGGCGGGAGCCGTTTCTCCTGAATAACTCCATTCAGAGGCTGCAACAAGGCAGCTAGCAGATAGAGCAGTTAAAGCCGTTAACGTTGTAATGATTTTTTTCATGGTTTTTATTTATCTCATTATTTTATAAAGCGAGATCACAGGCTAGTACAAATACTGGTGAGTTAAAAACGCTTTGAATGAAATTTAGCTAGCTACTTCCATTTTTATGAAAGTGTCTGAGAATTTGTTTTAGTTTTAAAACAATAAAATCGAGAAGTGGGAAGAATTTGAATCTTGAAAAGTAGTAGAGATAGAAGGGGGGTTAGTGTTGATATATTTATATAGATTACTTAAATATTATATTCAGCAGATACAAAAAAGCCTCGTCATTTCTGACAAGGCTTCGTTGTATTGGCGGAGCGGACGGGACTCGAACCCGCGACCCCCGGCGTGACAGGCCGGTATTCTAACCAACTGAACTACCGCTCCAATTTTTAAAACTCAGACTCTATCTGAATTTTGAAAAGTGGTGGAGGGATAGGGATTTGAACCCTAGAACCGCTATTAACGGTTGCCGGTTTTCAAGACCGGTGCTTTCGACCACTCAGCCATCCCTCCAGTGCGGTGAATAATAGGCGGAACAGGTTTTATTGTAAAGCCTTAATTTTAAAATAGATTCTGTTTGATTTAATTTTAAACAATGTGAAGGTATTTAAAGCTATATTGAGGATTCAAAGTAAGAATTATTTATGTCGATATAGGTTGGGAATTATGAGATTTAACTAGGTAAACAATAATGAAAATTGAGGAGGGTTTAGTGCTAATTTGAGCTATTACTATATTCTACAGATACAAAAAAGCCTCGTCATTTCTGATAAGGTTTCGTTGTATTGGCGGAGCAAGCGGGACTTTCTACCTCACCTTGAGAGCAGCTCGTCCCTCGGCGTGTCAGGTCGCTCAGTTCTCCAATAAAAAGTCTAACCAACTAAACTATCCCTCCACCACTATTCAAAATTCAGATTCTATCTGAATTTTGAATAGTGGTGGAGGGATAGAAATTTGAATTCTAGCGTCGCTATTTTAAATACAGATATCGATGAGGTTCTATATTCGATAGATACAAAAAAGCCTCGTCATTTCTGACAAGGCTTCGTTGTATTGGCGGAGCGGACGGGACTCGAACCCGCGACCCCCGGCGTGACAGGCCGGTATTCTAACCAACTGAACTACCGCTCCAATTTTTAAAACTCAGACTCTATCTGAATTTTGAAAAGTGGTGGAGGGATAGGGATTTGAACCCTAGAACCGCTATTAACGGTTGCCGGTTTTCAAGACCGGTGCTTTCGACCACTCAGCCATCCCTCCAGTGCGGTGAATAATAGTAATATCCTTACTTTTTGTAAAGCATAAAATGAAAAAAAATGGTCGAGTGCGCTATTTTTGTGCATGATGCTTCATTTTTAACTAATTTCATTGTTTTTGTTATATAAAACAGTCGCAATGCAGCCGTTATTTTCTTCTTTATATTTAGCGTAAAGCTTAAGTCATAGAGCTGACAGATATCTCTAACAATTAATAATCCTAAACCGAAACCTTCAATACCGCGAGGTTTGCTATCTAACCCTATACCTGAATCAATAATTGAAAATCCATTTTGATTCATTAATAAGGAGATTTGCCTTTCTTCAGTGCAATTAAACGCATTTTTTATCAAATTACCGATTAATACTTTTAAAATATTTTCGGGGCTATAGGTAGTTGTTAAGTTGTCTATTTGAATATTGTAAGTGACTTTTTTAAAGCGTATAAAGGTGAGAATTAGCTCGTAATATATTATCTAACTCAGCTTCCATTGCGCTTCGGTAGAACTTTGTTGTATTTTTGTTATCAGATGCGTCACGAGTTAATGACAGTAAAGCATCAATGAAATCAGTCATCTCTTCAATGGCATCATTGAGACGTTGTTTTTGACGTTGCAGAAAATCAGGAACATTTGATTGATCAAATAAGCTTGTTGCGCCCTTCATCACCATTAATGGGGTGCATAGTTCATGGCTTGCATAGCGAGTGAAAACTCGTTCTCGTTTAATCAATTGTTCGATTTGTTGGTAATTGGTATTAATTGTTTGAATTAGGAGTGCCGTTCCTTGAGTATTGCCTGAAATATCTTTTGGAGCTGAAAGAAGTAGACTTTTCATTATGATAAGTTGAGTTGGATTAAGGCAGAAAGTTAACCCTTGGCGAGATAATGTATGTGAATTCAAATTTAAGCATAAATCGTCAAACTGCAATTCTGTCTTAGCTTGTTTGCCAAAGGTTCTACGAACAAGTGCATTAATGCGAGCATCCAGAATATTCAAATCAAAAGGTTTAATTAGATAGTCGTCAGCTCCTTATTGAAAGCCTAATAGCGTGTCTTCTGTTATATCGCGTGCAGTGAGCATTAAATTGGTGTATCTACTCCTTCTCCTCGAAGGCAGTGGCAAACGGTAAGGCCATCCATTTTAGGCAGCATAATATCTAGAATGATTAAGTCGAAGTCTTCTTTTTTTGCGAGTTCATAACCTTGTTGTCTTCAACAAGTAGTAGTTTCATAAATACCTCATTTTGATCGCAATGGATTATTTTATCTATTTACCGTGAAAAAAGTGGATTCGATTAGGGTTTTGATTTTATTTTTTGTAGTAATGGAAATATTCAAACGGCGGATATAAAAAATCCCTTCTGATAAAGGGATTTTTTATGGATTATTTTTTAGGATGATAAAACCGTTTTAACTCGGAGATGCCTTGCATCAATAAGGAGAGTTTTGGTTTTTCATCAGTAAGGCGATTGTAATTTTCATCGTAGACTTTGTAGTTACCAAATGTATCTATAACAACAGTGTTCGTATTTGTTATTAAAGCGATATTTTTTCTATCACCCGCTAGTAACCAATTACGGTCATTGTCTTGAGTAAACAAATTTAAACCACTGCTGTAACTTTCCGATGGTGTCGTTGTCTTTAAGAATGACTCCATTAGTGTTGGTGTTAAATCTAAGTGGCTTGAACGAGTCATAATTAATTCAGGCTCAACTTCCGGCCAATGAATTAACATTGGGACACGTAATTGGTACTGACTAAAGTTGGTACTTGAACCCCAGCTATTGGTATTAGTTTCATCAAATTCCATACCGTGATTTGATGTGATCACAACAATGGTCTTTTCCCAGTCAGGAGATTGTTTTAATGCGTTCAATACTGCTTTAAGTTGCTGATCGGTTTTTTTAACTGCTTTACGGTAGTTAACTTCAAAAGCACTTTGATCTGAGTTTTCTGTTGATATTGGACTAGTTGCGTCATATTCAGAGACAGAGGTCAGTTCTAAATAACTAAACCATGGTTTGTCAGGTGTCTGTGCTTTGAACCAATCATTCCATTGAGAAATTGCTTTGCTATCAGACATTTTCTCTTTAGGTTCGCCGATCTCGTCTTTAGTAAAGATGATTTGTTTATATAATGAAGAGTTGAAGTCATCGCCACTGAATAAGCCAAAAGTGTAATTACGATTATGTAACTCAGCTAAAATAGGCGATTCAATATTTGAATTTCTAAAATTATCAACGTAATTTCCAGGAAGACCATAGAAAAGACCAAATAGGCTCGTCGGGTTATTGCTTGCGCTGTAATGATTATTGTAATTTACATTGTTCTGTGCGAAACGGGTTAAATTTGGAGTATCAGTATGATTCAATGTATCGGCACGAAGGCTATCGATCATAATGATTTGTAAATTATAACCGGTTTGTTTTGACTTGAATTTAATTGGCTCTAGTGGATAACGCATTGCCTCTTGAGCCCCGCCTGCGCCTTCTTCTTGAATTTGTTTTGTTAACGCTTCACGGTCGATAAAACCATGCTTCTCTAAGAATGAGCGAGCGGTCATTGGATATGACAATGGGAAAGTGGCTCGTTGGGCGGTTACTGGTCCATAAGCAGAAGCATCTGCCCATGTATGAATTAAATGACTACCAATGAAGGCAACAGAAAACAGAATGGCAAAAGGGCGACCTACGTGCTTATGAGCTAATTTACGAAGCTTATTCCAAACCCACTCAGATAGAGAAAGTTGAAGTAGGAAGATTACAGGTACGAGAATGAACAGGTATTGCCATTGCGTGTTTAAATTTGATTTGTCGTTGTTTAAGAGCATATCCCAAACCAGAGGCGTAATATGCAAATGAAGATTTTGATAAGCGTAAGTATCAAGCAGTAACAATGTCATACCTGCGGTAGCGATAGTGACACTTAATACTCGCATTAAGCGCTGAGATGGCGTAACAAAGGTTAAGGGGAACAAAACCAGAATGTAAAAGCCAAAGACGAGAAAACCAAAATGACCTATCCAGTTTAAAACCAGATAGGTCTGTCCTAATAGCGTTTCAGGCCATGGTGATTGCGAGATATAACGTGTGCCAATAAGCATTGCAGCAATGATATTGAAAAAGCTGAACCAGTGGCCCCAAGTTATTAACTTAGAGACTTTGTCGCCGTAAGTATTTCCGCTATCAACCATGGTAATTGAATTCTCGCTCTTAGTGAGTTTTTGGTGTATCTAATGAGCTAAGCAGTGCTTGAGCAAATTTTTCAGCGATGATTTTACGCTGCTCTGCTGGCACTTCTTGGTTTAGTACATTGGTAGCAATGTTACCAACCAACATTAGAGATAGATCAGCTGGTGCACGATGTTTATCTAATACATCGACCATCTCTGTTAACATTTGTTCAATTTGTTTGTTGCTGTATTTAGAAGTAATAGCCATAAGTCTTTTCAGTTAATGATAGTGAAAGCGGCTTATGATAACCTACTATGCACGTCAACTAAAAACCTTTTCTATTATGAGTTTAACCCTTTCAAACGTAATTTTACATAAATTAGTAAAAAATGAGCAAGATGAACTCGAAGTTTGTCTACGAAATCAAACTCTTGACAACGAAGAGTTCACTGAAGCCCTAGTTTTTGAGCTACATCGTGTCTTTAACTCTAAAGCTGGTAAAGGCTTTGGCGTATTTAAGACGGAAAGTGAGTTTGGTCATTGGTTAGGATCTGTTCGTAAGAATGAAACACCATTCTTAGAATTCAGTAATAAATCGGCTGAAAAATTAAAATCAGAATTGATTAAATACCCGTTTGCTGAAGAAGGTATCTTAGTGATTGCTGAGTATCGCTCGCTAGCAACTGAATACCTTTTTGTTGCAGTTTTACCGTCAAATGAAAGCATGAAGGTAACAGAGCAGCTAGACATAAGCTCGACGGATTATCTTGATATCGCAAAAATGGATATTGCAGCTCGTATTGATTTATCAACATGGGAGACTGATTCGGATTCAAATCGCTACCTGACTTTTATTAAAGGGCGTGTAGGCCGTAAAGTTTCTGATTTCTTCTTGGATTTTTTACAAGCAGATGTTGGTATGGATACTAAGGTACAAAACCAAGTATTACTGCAAGCAGTAGAAGATTTTTGTGCAGATGAACGTTTAGAAAAAGAAGAAAAGCAACAATACCGTAAACAAGTATATGATTACTGTAATGGTCAACTGCAAGCAGGTGAAGAATTAACGGTAAAAGAATTGTCGGGTGAATTGCCTATCTCTGAATCTGGTTCTAATTTCTACCAGTTTGCAGAAGAGCAAGGTTATGAGCTAGAAGAATCGTTTCCTGTTGATCGTACCGCATTACGTAAGTTAACTAAATTTGTTGGCGCTGGTGGTGGTTTGTCATTGAATTTTGATGCGATGCTATTGGGCGAACGTGTGTTCTATGATCCAGAAACTGACACACTGACGATTAAGGGTACGCCACCAAACCTTAAAGATCAATTAACACGACGCTTAGGTTCTTCTGAATCATAACCTGTGACTATATTGTCAAAAATAAAGTCCCCGATTTATTCGTAATTGTCGGTTTGTTCTCAAATATTTGATAACTTGATTTTTGCAAAATGATACCCTATCTATCCTTTTATTATAAAATTCTGGCTAGGTAGGGTTGTTCATGAAACGCACCTCTAAACTCATTCCATTTAAACTTTTTTCTCTTATCTTATCGCTGTTTGTTCTCAATGGTTGTTCTTTACTGGAACTGAAAATTGAGTCTCAATCAGAACCATTAACGACAACGGAGTTGAATACTCGTATTTTAACTCGTGCATACAGTAAACACTTCTTTAGTGAAGTCGAAGCGGCTGCGGATGAAATTTCATCAATGTATCCAAAAGACGACGTTTTACACCAATCTTATGTCTTGTTGTGGAAAATTAATGCAGAAGAAGGGTTACAGCGTGCGGCATATCAAGTATCACCTCAAATTGCACTGATTGATTCATGGGTGTTTGCCGCTCAGATGGAGCAGTTTTTTTCTGTAGATGGAAAAGGGGTTGTATTATTTGATAGCAACGTTGATTTTGAAGCAAGTCAGCTTTTGCATGAAGATATTAAAGCCTTGGCAGAAAAGCTGTTATCAAGTACTGAGTTTAATGAAGCGCAAGATTTTATTACTGAATTTGTTGCAACTCATCAATTTGAAAACTTAACGATGCGTAGAACTCCAGCGCTAAAGGCTTGGTTAGCGAATCAAAATATTGATGAGTCAGAGGCTGTTGCGACGTTAGGAACCATGCCAGAAGCATTGGGCGATGTGTCTGATCGTCTTGGTTTAGTATCAGAACAAACACCAAAAATCATGACATGGAAAGCACAACTGATTACACTGAACAGCAATGTAAATGGTAATGACATAAATAAAACCATGGAAAGCTTACGTCATACCTCTGAATCGTTCCAAGACTTCGTAAAGAATAACCCTGAGTACATGCAAAATCTAGCAGAGCAAATGAGCTTACAGCTTCAACCTCTGCTTGATGACCTTGATATGAAAACGGACGATAAACTTAATCAATTAAGTGCAGAGCGTACAGCTTTAGAGGCGATGGTTGCAAGAGAACGTAAAGAGTTGGTAAATATGGTAGAGCGAGAGCGTAAAGCGATTGCAGTTATCGTTTCACAAGAGAGAGAGAAGTTTACTCAAGATCTCGATAAAGTGTCACAAGATGTCTTAACGCTTGCTATGGATAAGGTTATAGATTTAATTAAAAGTACCATTATTTACTTTATCTTATTCATCCTAGCGATCTTCTTTGCTCCTTTGGGCTTAGGTTACTTCCTAGGTAAACGAGCAGCAATAAAAAAGAAGGCTGCATAAAAGTCGATTACTTAATTGTATCGGTAAAATCGAGATAAAAAATGCCAGTGGTTGAATTAACAATCACTGGCATTTTTTTATTTAGATAACGCTATTTAAACAGGTAAATTACGCTGTTTTTGTTTCTATTGCGATAGCTTCATCGGTTTCTTCTGCAGTAATTGTTGGTTCACATTTATCAACAAACCAACCCATGTAAGAGGTAACGATAGTTACGATAATACACACGAAGCTTAACCACATGAATGGTGCATAAGATAATGTTGCTACACCTAAGATACTCGCCATGTATATTCCGTTATCACTCCATGGAACCATACCTGATGTCAACGTACCACCAAACTCTGCGTTACGAGAAAGATTCTTACGTTTGTAGCCTAAGCGGTCGTAGTTTTTTGCACAAATCTTTGGCGTAAGTATAAGAGATACGTACATTGCTGAACCGAAGATGTTACCAAAGAAAGCGGTTGCAATTGTACTTGTTGCTAGTGAGCCAGGACCTTGTACGCGTTTTTCAAATAGCTTAGCTACAGTTTCTAGTACCCCAACTTTATCTAGTAGGCCACCAAATCCTAGACCAAATACGATAACAGCAACGGAACCAAGCATTGAAGACATGCCACCGCGGTTTAGAATGGCATCAATGAAATCAACACCAGATGAAATAGAGAATGGGGCCCACGCTGTATTAAATGCAGTTAAGAAGTCGATATCTTGAACCATCACTGCCCAAATAATACCCAAAAGAGAACCAAAACTAATGACGGGGAATGAAGGCATACGCATTGCTAATAGGCCAAGGACAATAACAACGGGTACAAATGAGAATGGAGAGATAACAAATTGCTCTTCCATTGCAAGAATAACAGAGTCTACTTGGCTCATATCAACGTTGCCTGCAAAGTGGAAACCAAAAGCCGTGAACATGATACCAGTAATAATGTAGCTGATAAGTGCAACTGGAAGCATACCTTTGATATGTTCCATAACCTCAACACCAGACATAGAAGAAGCAAGAATTACTGAGTCTGACAGTGGAGACATTTTATCGCCAAAGTAACAACCAGAAAGGATAGCACCTGCAGTAATTGGAGCAGGAACACCAAGACCTTGACCAATCCCCATCATTGCAATACCAGCAGTACCTGCAGCACCCCAAGAAGTACCGGTTGCTAATGCCGTTAATGAACAAATGATCATCGTTGCAAGAAGGAAGATCGATGGGTGAATTGCTTTTAAACCATAGTAAATAATGGTTGGAACAATACCACCGGAAATCCAAGTACCTACTAAAGCACCAACCGCCAAGAGAATTAATACTGCTCCTAGTCCATTGGAGATGCCATTTAGAGCTGCTTTTTCTAAAGATTTGTAATCATGACCTAACTTGATACCAAGCGTAATGATAATGAACCAACCAATATAAAGTGCTAATTGGATTGGTAAATCAAGTTGTGCCGTGAATGAAAAGGCAAGAAGTAGAAATAGCCCTAAAGATATAATTACCTGTGTTATCGAAGGTAACTTTGTCGTTGCTTGCTTCATGTATAAAGCCTCTTTTTTGTATGCATGAATAAAATTCATACGATAAGGGATTGTGTTTTCTAAACGAGGTGCACTTTACCTTATGATCAACAAGAGATCGATTAAGTATGGCTTATTTGTGATTCTTATCTCTAGGTCTGTTAATTTAACAAGTTTAAAGTAATTAAATGGTTAATTTTTTGATTTAAAATGAAATGCGTTTGATTTTAATCCGGAATTAATGTTTTTATTTTATGTTAAAAATATGGTGTTATTGTGATTTTAGTTTTCGAAAAATGGTCCTATTTTAGAGTAATCGTTTGCTTTTGTTGTTATCTTTGAATCTTTATGAAGTGTAACGGGATATTTTTATAAGCAAATGTTGCTTTTTGACGGTTTAATTCGAATTTCTATAATTAATTATAGAAAAATAACTTTTTGTTAACCTTTCTATGGCTAGATGGTTAAGTTAATTTTTTAGTTGTTTGTTTTTTATTCATTAAAGAAAAGAATGCTCTCTTAGATTTGAAAGAATCTGATTCATAAAATAAAAAATATAGGGAAAATAGTACTTGAGATTTTTTTCTGTTCATCATATAGATGGAGTAAGCATTTTTTATTTTTTGAAATTACAGGGAGAGTACAATGAGAGTAGGTTTAGTTGGCTGGCGTGGCATGGTTGGTTCAGTTTTAATGCAGCGTATGGTAGAAGAGCGTGATTTTGACCATATTGAACCTGTATTTTACACCACTTCACAAGTAGGTATTCCAGCGCCAAACCTTGGGAAAGATGCTGGGTTATTGCAAGACGCTTTTGATATTCAATCGTTATCAAAATTGGATGCTATTATTACTTGTCAAGGCGGCAGCTATACTGAAAAAGTTTACCCAGCGCTTCGTCAAGCAGGTTGGAAAGGGTATTGGATTGATGCCGCTTCTACATTACGTATGAAAGATGATGCAATTATTACGCTTGATCCTGTTAACTTTGATCAAATTCAACAAGGTATTCATGCGGGTACTAATACTTATGTTGGTGGTAACTGCACAGTAAGTCTAATGCTAATGGGACTTGGTGGCCTATATAAAGCAGGTTTAGTTGAGTGGGTGAGTGCAATGACGTATCAAGCAGCTTCAGGTGCTGGTGCAAAAAATATGCGTGAGCTTATTTCTCAAATGGGAGTAGTGAATGACTGCGTGACATCTGAATTAGCAAACCCTTCAAGCTCTATTCTAGATATTGATAGAAAAGTAGCAGAAACAATTCGTTCTGATTCATTCCCAACGTCAGAGTTTGGTGCACCATTAGCTGGTTCATTGATCCCTTGGATCGATGTGAAGCGTGAAAATGGACAAAGTAAAGAAGAGTGGAAAGCGACTGTTGAGACGAATAAAATTCTCGGTTTACAAGATTCTCCAATTGCCATTGATGGTACATGTGTACGTATTGGCGCGATGCGTTGTCACTCACAAGCACTGACGATTAAACTTAAACAAGATGTACCGATGGATGAGATTGAAGAAATCATCGCGACTCATAATGATTGGGTTAAAGTAATTCCAAATGATCGTGACATTACTGCACAAGAATTAACTCCTGCGAAAGTAACAGGTACTTTGTCTGTTCCAGTTGGCCGTTTACGTAAGATGTCGATGGGTAATGATTTCTTGAATGCCTTTACAGTAGGTGACCAATTACTATGGGGTGCAGCAGAGCCACTTCGTCGTACATTGCGTATTATTCTTAACGAAAAGAAATAATCTCAAAATTCTAAATAGAGTTAATTGCATTAGTTAATAGAACAAAAAAGGCTTCTCATGAGAATATCAGGGAAGCCTTTTTATTATAACAAGGTAAGTTTGTTACAAGGTTTTAGTGAGTTAACTCGCCACGTAAACTTTGCTGCATCATTGTGCGCATTGTTTCATAAGGCAGTTCTTTACTCAGAAGAAAATGCAATTTAGCAAGTGCTGCTTCAGGTGTCATGTCATAACCACTGATAACGCCGGCTTCTGCTAAGGCACAACCTGTGGCATAACCACCCATGTTTACTTTTCCTGATAAACATTGTGTTAGATTTACAACTACAACCCCACGTTCAGAGGCTTCTTTTAATTGAGCAAGAAGTTCTGGGTTTTGCGGCGCATTACCAACACCAAAAGTCAGTAAAATCATCGCATTCACTGGTTGACGTAATGTATTTTTAATCACTTCAGCAGAGATACCTGGGTACATAGTCACTACGCCTATTGGTTGTGGCGTAATATTATTAACTGTGAATTCGCCTTTTGGCTGTTTATTAATTTCTGCACCATTAATTTGAATATTAATACCGGCTTCCAATAGTGGTGGCAAGTTTGGTGAAGAGAATGCATCAAAGCCATCTGCATGAGATTTTGTACTGCGATTGCCACGAATAAGCTTGTTATTGAAAAATAACGTGACTTCATTAATTGGGTAGTTAGCCGCAATGTGTAATGCATTTAATAAGTTGCTTTGGCCATCTGATCGAAGTTCAGCCAGAGGAATTTGAGATCCCGTTACAATAACTGGTTTTCCTAGATTCTCTAGCATGAATGAAAGTGCTGATGCTGTGTAGGCCATGGTATCCGTACCATGAAGAATTACAAATCCGTCGTATTTATCGTAGTTAGCACGAATATCATCTGCAATACGTTGCCAATCTTCTGGCGTCATATCAGATGAGTCAATCAATGGCTCATATTCGTGAATGGTGAAAATTGGCATTTCTGCACGGTGGAACTCAGGCATTTGTTTTAATTGATGTTGCATAAAGCCTGATGCAGGTACATAACCATGATCATCAGATTTCAACATGCCGATTGTGCCGCCTGTATAGGCGATGTAAATGTGTTTTCTTTCCATAATAACAACGGTACAGAGTTATGGGAGGTGGTGCGATTATACTGTGCATTCGTCATAAAGAAAGCCCGACATGTGTCGGGCTCGTCATGCTTTTAAAGATTGCTACAATTCAGACAGAACAGATATTGTCCTTTTGGATCATTAAAGTTATTTAACATGTTGATGTCTGTTGCAACTTTGCTGATGGTTGGTTGCAGAGCTTCTGGTGCTAATGAGAAAAGCTCTGTTTTTATATTGGCATTAAAGCTCATGCTTAATTCTTCAAGGAATTGCTCCATTGGCGATAATGGCTCTTTAACCCAGTACAGGTTATATGATTCCATATTAGCGAGTTGAGCCGCTGCTTGTACTGCATCATCAAAATCACCTAACTGGTCAACTAAACCATGTTTGAGTGCATCTTTACCTGTCCAAACACGGCCTTGTGCAACGTTATCAACGGCTTCTAGGGACATATTACGATGGTCACCGACTAATTTAATAAAGCGGTGGTAACCATGCTCAATACCTAGTTGCATTACCTGGGCAACATCATCATTTAATGGGCGAGTTAAACCAACCCCATTGAATGGAGAAGTCGAAATACCGTCATTGTGAATTCCCATTTTTTCCAACCCTTTTTCAAAGGTCGTTAAAATACCAAAGATACCAATTGAACCTGTAATTGTGGTCGGTTGAGCAATGATCTTATCCGCGCTTGCAGAGATCCAATACCCACCAGAGGCAGCAACACTTGACATGGAAATAACAACAGGTTTGCCAGCTTCTTTTAAAGCATCTACTTCATTACGTATTACTTCAGACGCGAATGCACTACCGCCAGGGCTGTCAACGCGAAGAACAACCGCTTTTACTTTATCATCTCCACGAGCTTGACGAAGTAGGGCCGCTGTTGAGTCTCCACCAACAGTGCCTTGGCGTTGAGTTCCATCCATGATTGGTCCACTTGCCACAACAATAGCGATATCTTGAGCATCAGGAACTATTGTTGGGCGCACTTGTGAACGGTAATCGTAGTAGCTTATTTGTTTAAAGCTGTCGTATCCATTTGAGCCAAACTCGGCAATCATATCTTTACGAACTTCTTGGCGAGTTGCTAGCTTATCAACTAAACCAAGCTCGATCGTCATTTGTGATAAGTCACCATTGAGAGTCTTTAATTTGGCAATGAATTGGTCCATTGGCATAGTTAGCGTTTTAGCATCAATTTGGCGATTAGTAGCGACATCATCTAGATACGCATCCCATAATTGAGTTAGCCAAGCCGAAGCTGACTCTTTGGCTGCATCAGACATATCATTACGAAGATAAGGTTCAACCGCTGATTTATAAGTACCCACACGGAAAACATGAGTTGATACGTTTAGCTTTTCTAATAAATCTTTGTAGTACAGAGTATAAGTACCGTAGCCACGCAATAGGACAGTACCATCAGGAGCCATGAAGACTTTATCAGCGTAACTTGCTAAATAATATTGGCTCTGGTTGTAGTAATCACCAATTGCATAAACAGGTTTGCCTGCAGCCTTAAAGGTATTAATTGCTTTAGCAATATAACGAAGTTTAGTTAAGCTGGTTTCATTCATCTCTTTTAAATGAAGAACAAGCCCTGACACATTATCGTCATTAGCAGCAAAACGAATGGTATCGACAATATCAAATAACACGTTTTCTTGTGATTTTTGGCTGCCTAATAAATCAGAAGTTACTCGTTCTAATGGCTCACGGAATTTACTTTCTTCGACGATAGGGCCCGCTAAATCAAGGATTAACGCTTTTTTCTCAACCTGTTGAGTTTCTATATTAGATTCATCACTACTTAAAAAAGTAAAGGCGATAAAGCCGATAAAAATGAGGAAGAATAGATTTAATACCAGTTGACGCGTAAAGGAAAGTAACTTCCATATCGCTTGAAAACATTTTGCTATGAAGTGGAATAACCCTTTCATATTGTTCCTTATTATTAGTTTAAACTCTGTCTATATCCTACTCTAAGTATTAGTGAAAGTAACTAGACGAAAGAGTTCTAAATGAGAATTAATTTTATTAAGAAAGTATAAGAGCAAAAGATTTGATGAATGTTGCATATTTGTGAAAACTTAATTGTAGCAGAAGCCTATAACTATTATTCTGGTCTGACCACGATAATTATAAAAGCGATGGATTGTTATGACGTACCCACACCTTTTTCAGCCGTTAGATTTGGGATTTACTCAGTTAAAAAATCGAGTCTTAATGGGATCGATGCATACTGGATTAGAAGAAAGTAATGATGGATTTAAAAAGCTATCAGCCTTTTATGCTACACGAGCTAAAGGTGGTGTTGGCCTGATTGTTACCGGTGGATTTGCACCTAATTTTCGAGGGCGCTTAACTCCATTTAGTGCTCAATTTAGCTCTTCTCGTGCTGCTGAAAAACATAAAGCGTTAACCCATGCAGTACATGAGAATGGTGGGAAGATTGCTTTGCAACTCCTTCATGCGGGCCGTTATGCGATGCACCCTCTAGCGGTCAGCGCCTCTGATATTAGAGCACCAATAGGTATGTTTACGCCAAGCCAAATGAGTGAGCGCCAAATCCAGAAAACAATCCATGACTTTGCTAATAGTGCTTTTTATGCAAAAAAAGCTAATTACGATGGTATTGAAGTGATGGGCTCTGAAGGTTATCTCATTAATCAATTTATTTGTGCTCGAACTAATATGAGGTATGACGATTGGGGTGGAAATTACCAAAATCGGATACGCTTTCCATTAGAGATAATTAGAGCAATTCGCGAAAAAGTAGGGACAGACTTTATTATCATTTTCCGCCTTTCTATGCTCGATCTAGTAGAGCAAGGAAGTACGTTTGAAGAGGTGGTAGAGCTTGCTCAAGCATTAGAAAAAGCGGGAGTAACCATTTTAAATACTGGTATTGGTTGGCATGAAGCAAGAGTACCGACCATTGCGACCCAAGTACCACGGGCAGCTTTTAGTTGGGTTACAGAAAAGCTCAAAGGTAAAGTTTCTATTCCATTAATTACCTGTAACCGTATTAACACACCTGAAGTCGCTGAAAATATATTGGCATCGGGACAGGCCGATATGGTGTCAATGGCACGACCGTTCTTGGCTGACGCTGAATTTGTAAATAAAGCAGAACAAGATAAATCTGAATTGATTAATACTTGTATTGGTTGCAATCAAGCGTGTTTGGATCATGTATTTAAAGCTAAACGAGCAACTTGTTTGGTTAATCCACAAGCTTGTTATGAAACAGAGTTAGTACTGGAACCAGCAAGTACAAGTAAATCGGTAGCAATTATTGGAGCAGGAATGGCAGGGCTGTCTTGTGCTACTTCTGCAGCAGAACGCGGTTATCAAGTAACCGTCTTTGAGCGGAGTGATCGCATCGGAGGACAGTTTAATTTAGCGATGCAGATCCCCGGGAAAGAAGAATTTAAAGAAACGATCCGTTATTTTTCTAAAAAAATTGACCATAAAAATATTATCGTCAAACTCAACTCTAACGTCGAGTTAGAGGAATTACGTCAATTTGATGAAGTTGTGGTGGCAACAGGAGTTAAACCAAGAGCGCCGCAGCTAGAAGGTGGTGACCATCCTAAAGTGATTGATTATCAAACCTATATAAAAACGCAACCAACATTGGGTCAAAAAGTTGCCGTGATAGGTTCTGGTGGTATTGGTGTTGATGTAGCAACTATGATCACAGAGCCAGAAGACCATACATTAGATGCGTGGTTACAGGATTGGGATATTGATAAAAATATAGAGTTTGAAGGTGGTTTAAAGCCACAAAATACTTATAAATCAACTCGTGAAGTGTGGTTAATGCAGCGTAGAAAAGGAAGCATAGGTAAAGGTCCAGGGAAAACCACCGGTTGGATCCATAAACGTACGTTAGAAAAACGTGGGGTTCATATGTTAGCGGGGGTTGAGTATCTTAAAGTTAATGATGAAGGCTTATATATTCGCCAAAATGACGAAGTTAAATTGTTAGATGTTGACCATGTTTTGATGTGTGCAGGGCAGGTATCTGTAAATGAGTTAATTGAAACTCTCACCTCTGCAGAGATAGTGCATCATGTCATTGGCGGGGCTGATCATGCTGGAGAGTTAGATGCGAAACGTGCGATTCGTCAAGGTGTAGAGTTAGCTGCGAAACTTTAAGTGATTCTAATTTCAATAAGTTAGACAACAAAACTTGATAACTGTCTATTCATACAGGTATAGTGCTGATGTTATTCACAACATCAGCACTTTTTTATGTCACGATTATTTATTGCAGAAAAACCAAGTTTAGGCCGAGCAATCGCCGCAGGTCTGTCGAAGCCCCAGAAGAATCAACAAGGCTACATTGAATGTGGTAATGGCGACATTGTAACTTGGTGTATTGGTCACTTATTAGAGCAAGTGGAACCGGATGCATATGATGATAAATACAAATCGTGGCGTATGGAACATTTACCTATTGTTCCTGAAAAATGGCAGCTTCGTCCAAGAAAATCCTCTAGTAAACAACTTACAGTGATCCGTAAATTGTTAAAAAATGCATCCCAAGTCGTTCATGCGGGGGACCCAGATAGAGAAGGGCAATTATTAGTTGATGAAGTGCTGGACTATTTAAAGCTATCTAAAATCAAAAAAGCAGAAACTCAGCGTTTATTGATTAGTGACTTAAATTTACCGGCAGTAAAACGTGCATTAACATCAATGCGAAGCAACCAAGAGTTTATCCCTCTTTCAATCTCAGCCTTAGCTCGCTCTCGTGCCGATTGGCTTTATGGAATGAACATGACACGTGCTTATACCTTATTAGGTCAACGAGGTGGCTATCAAGGTGTCTTATCAGTCGGTCGAGTACAAACGCCAGTGTTAGGTTTAGTGACTCGTCGAGATGAAGAGATTGCTAATTTTGTGCCTAAAGCGTATTTCACATTAGAAGCACTTATTCCTTATCAGAACCATCAACTTAATGATGGGCAAGCCTTTGATATCCGAGCTAAGTGGAAACCAAGTGAAGCGTGTCAGCAATTTCAAGATGAAGAAGGGCGCGTGCTCAGTCTTAAATTAGTCGAGAATGTAGCTCAAAGAATTGCGAATCAACCAGCGACCGTAACTAAAGCTGAAAATAAAGAAACCAAACAAAATGCGCCTTTGCCGTATTCTTTATCATCACTGCAAATTGATGCAGCTAAGCGATATAACTTAAGTGCTCAACAAGTATTGGATTCGTGTCAAGCATTGTATGAAAAACATAAATTAATTACTTATCCACGTTCAGATAGTCGCCATTTACCTAAAGATCACTATAAGCAACGTGAACAAGTATGTGCTGCCATTGGTAGTAACGATAAGCAGTTATCTAGTGCGGTAACTAGTGCAGATCTGACATTGAAATCACGAGCTTGGAATGACAGTAAGGTTGATGCTCACCATGCGATTATTCCAACCCCTAAATCAAGTGGTTCAGCAGGGCTTTCTGGATTTGAAGAGAAGGTTTATCACCTTATTGCTCGACAATATTTAATGCAATTCTATCCTGCAGCCGTTTATGCCGAAGCTGAATTGGTGTTTGACATCGCAGGTGGTGTATTTGCAGCAAAAGGTAAACAGATGCTGTTTGCAGGTTGGCGAATATTGCTTGGTAAAGTCCAAGCACAAAGCAGTGACGATGATGTAGCAAATAAAGTGCCGCCGTTAAAGAAAGGAGAGGTGCATATTTGTCGTGAAGGTGAAATAAAACACAAAATGACAGAGCCGCCTAAATATTTTACCGAGGCAACATTATTACAAGCTATGACCGGGATTGCTCGCTTTGTTGAAGATAAAGAGCTGAAAAAAATATTAAGAGATACGGATGGATTAGGAACAGAAGCGACACGAGCTGGTATTTTAGATACCTTGTTTAAACGTCAGTTATTAATTCGTAATGGTAAAAACATTCATGCAAGTGACGCTGGTAAAGGATTGATTCATGCACTTCCAAATGAGGCAAGTTATCCTGATATGACTGCACATTGGGAGTTTCAATTACAAGGGATGACAGAAAGAACCTGTTCATATCGCCCCTTTATGGCAGCGCTAGAAACAAAAGTGATGAATTTTATGCAGGGTGTGCAGCAGGGTCCAATTCCTGATTCATTAAGAACGCTTAAAAGCCCAGCAAAACCGCAATTTAAACGACGTAGAAAAGCAAAGAAATCATAAAATTAGATCCGCATCATCGCACAAAATAGAATAATAAACTAAGGTGCCTTTTTAGATATGATTATTAATAGAATTTAAGAAGGCAATATGACATTTAAGCATGTAGTTGGTTTTGGTGTGGCTGGAAACTTTGCTGGGCATTTAGAACAAGCAGGAGAAGCTACCGATTTTTTAAATGTAAAAGTTGAAAACTCAATTCAACCTAAAGCATTATTTCCTTTTTATATCCCTTCCCAAAGTGCTGGTTTTTTATCTCAATATCCACTGTCGTCGAACTCAATTATTCCACCGAACGATGCTGATAATTTGCAAATAGAACCAGAAATAGCAATTGTCTTTGATATTACTTATGAAGACAATAAAGTTGTAGCGTTAACTCCCGTAAAATTTGCCGCTTATAATGATTGCTCTATCCGTAAGCCTAATGCTAAAAAGATCAGTGAGAAGAAAAACTGGGGTGCAAATACAAAAGGGATCTCTCAAGACTTTATTGAATTGTCATCTTTCACTAAAGGATGTGAATTAGACACTTACCGCATCGCTAGTTTTCATATTAGAAATGGTCAAGTAAATCGATATGGCGAAGACAGCGCTGCGATTGATTACAGTTATTTCCATGAGCAATTAAACGATTGGATGATTGATCGAATGAATAATCAGAAAGATGAAGGGCCTGCAGAAAACCTTGCTCTTTATTTATCTGAAGCAAATTATCCACAACAAGCGATTATTAGTATCGGAGCAACACGCTATACAAAATTTGGGGAAAACAATTTTTTACAATCAGGCGATGAAAGTATTGTCGTTGTTTATAATGGCGATAAATATAATGCAAGAGAGATTGAAACGATGGTTAATAATAGAAAATTTGAAGGCACAGAGATATCGCTATTATCTCAATTAGTTAAATAAGCATTTTCTTTTATTTTGGCGCCAATATATTGTCATGTGAATGTAAAAGATCTTGTTTCTGCAAGATCTTTCACATAAATATAGGTATTATAACTGTTCATTTTCTGTTAAAGAATTTATATATGCCAAAATCAAATTTAAAACATATCTTCATGATCCCGACACTATTTTTAGTGCTAATCCTAAGTATTGTTTTAAATAATCATATTGGTGCAGTTAAAAGACAAGTTAACCGTGAATATGATCGTATTATTGATTCATTGCAGAGATCAATAAAAGTAATGATCTCGCTTGATTACAATTTATCACAGCTTTATAAGCAAAGTACGGGCAAGTTTTATAATCATAACCTTCAAGTTGATGAAGAAGCTGGTTTATGTGTTATTCACCCTAACAATAACCTTGAAGCGGTAATGGATAGTCAAGAGGTTTCAGTCCCTGAAACTCGGTTAGATTATAGTATTGCTGGTATTAAAGAGTTATGTGACCCCAAATCAGAGTTGTATCAAGTCGCTTCTAAAAAAATGACACTCGCTCCTGTTATTTCTTTTATCCATGATTATGAAAATTATCTTCATGGTATCTACTTCATTTCTAAATATAAATATATTATTTCTTCACCAAGAACGATTGCCGAGAATTTAACGAAACAAAGTTTAGAAACTATTTATTCTCGACCATACTGGAAAAACAGTATGAAGAATGATAATCAAAAGCATATTACTTTCACCCCACCTTATACTGATGCTTTTTTTGATGGGTTAGAGGTCCTTACTTTTTCAACACCGATATATTATAAAAATTTGTTTAAAGGTGTCTTAGTTATTGACTTGTCGGTAGATAAACTTTTGCATTCAGAAAGCGAAGTATCTAAGCATATTCAGTTATTAGATAGTGATGAATATGAACGCTTTGAACAATATAAATTCATGCAACCAATTACACTTAAAGACACTAATTTTACTTATTTTTTATATTATAAAAATTCGATAAAAGAAGAGATAATGGGCTTTATTTTGCATGATGCCAAAACATTAACCTTGATCGGTGTTACTTATATTTTAGCCGTTTTATCGATGTTCTATTATCAAAGTCGTCTGTCTCATCGATATTATCGTGATTTGGCGAAACAAGATCCAATGACAGGTCTTTATAATCGACGTGGTTTTGAAATGAGCTTACAAGATCGTGTAGTTAAGAAATTTGTTGGTTTTGCTTTGTATGATATTGATGACTTTAAACAAATTAATGATGTGTTTGGTCATGATGTTGGGGATGAAGCGATTAAATATGTGGCTAAGATATTGAATAAAAGTGTTCGAGATAGCGATATTGTTTCACGATTTGGTGGCGAAGAGTTTGTTATCTGTATTAATGCGGAATCAAAAGCGAGTATCGAGAGTGTTTGTGAGCGTGTTAGAAAGTCGATTCAAGATTCGTCAGGTAAGGTCGTAACCGGTGGTTTTACCGTCTCTGGCGGTGTTACGATTATCGATTCTCATCAAGATTTCTCGTTTGAAAATGTGATAAAGAAAGCGGATGATTTACTTTATAAAGCAAAAGAAGAAGGAAAAAACCGAGTTTATTTCTCATAAACTCGGTCAGTTAAATTTAGCTTACTTTTTCTAATTCTTGATACAAACGTTTAACAATAGGTTCTGATTTTTTGTGGCTTCGAATATCCATAAAAATATCTTTTGCCTCTGAGTATTCTTGACGAAGATAAACTAACCACTGTTTTACTCGGTTAGAATAATATTGACCTTTATCACCTGCCATTTGTAATTTAGAGTAATGGATTAACAGCGCAATAACTTCAGGCCATGGCATAGCGGCGTGATTGTGCTTTACGACATTACCTAAATTAGGAACGTTAAATGCCCCTCTACATACCATTAATGAATCAATACCTGTTGCTGCAATGCAACGTTGGCCGTCTTCATAGTTCCAAATCTCACCATTAGCGATGATAGGTATATCCACCTTTTGGCGAACTTGGTTTATGTAATCCCATTTTATTTCTTCAGCTCTGTAGCCATCGACTTTAGTTCTTGCATGAATGGTTAATTCATTTGCACCTGCTTGTTTAATGGCATCTGCAATAGCAAAACACTCTTCAGGTTTTTCCCAACCTAAACGTATTTTAGCCGTGACTTTTTTATCATTGGGTACGGCATCACGACATGCTTTAACTACTTGATAAATTAATTCGGGTTCTTTTAGTAGTGCAGCACCACCTCGACTTTTATTTACTGCTTTTGCTGGACAGCCAAAGTTTAAATCAATACCGTCGGATCCAAGCTCAATCGCGCGGGCTGCATTTTCTGCCATCCAATTAGGTTCTTGTCCTAATAATTGTAGACGGATAGGTGTTCCAGATTTAGTTTTGCTGTTGCTATGTAGTTCTGGGCAAATGCGGTGGAAAACATGAGGGGGTAAAAGTTGATCAACAATTCGAACAAACTCTGTTACACAGAAATCGTAATCATTAATCTCTGTTAATAGCTCACGCATTAAATGATCAAGAACACCCTCCATAGGGCCTAGTATTACTTGCATATCCCACCTCTTTTGTTGGAGGTGGGATTGTAGGGGGAAAGGGGGGGGATGTCACTTACTTCCTTTATTATAGCTTGTTGTTGTCGTTTCTCCTGTAGTAGGAAAGTAATTTAATTTATAACCAACTTGAGTTTTATTTGCTACGTTGGAGGCATAATAATATATACATGCCGTTTCATTGTTTGGTCCAGCAGGGCCATACCAGTATTGGATGTCAGCACTAGCACTAGCAAAGTTATCGCCTACATATTCTTCAATAGTCAGTTCTTGGTTTAATAGGCCATTCCAAAGTTCACCACAACCTTCCCCCGTAATTTTTCCACTATACGTTGTTCCCAATGGAAACCCTTCATTTGATGGGTAAATAGTCTCGTCAGAAAAAATAACACCAACCCCTGAGCTTACTGAAGGCTCTCCTTGTAAAATCCATGCTCCATGATACATATTTACAGCAGCAGTGAATGCGGAAAATACACCGTCCGCTCTAGATTTATGAGCATCATCTTGTAAGCTTAAAAATTTTGGAGCAGCAGTTACTGCTAAAATCCCCAAAATAACTATAACTACGACGAGTTCAATTAAGGTAAATCCTTGATTTTTTTTCATAGCATTTCTCGACAGCAAAATAAAAAATAATAACGGCACTTAGGCTCTAATAATTATTTACGTTATACTACGCCGAAAACTTAATTTCGGAAGTGAATAAATAATGAAATATCAATTAATTACGCTCGATGACGTTGATTTGAACTGTTCTAGCCTGTTTATTGAAGGCGCAGTACTTGCCGCAAATATGGCAACAAAGCCATTAGCTCCAGAGGCGTGGTTAGGTGACATTATTGGTGCAGATAATGCACTTAAAATGGTTAAAACGATTTCTCAACAAATTGAACATCAATATTTATTACTTAAACGTAATGAATATGAAGTTACTGAAGTCGTTAATTTTGATGACCTTGATCAACTTGCAGATTTTGCTGAAGGTTTCATGACATTATGGCCAATGATCGAAGAGCTATGGAGTGATCTCCAAGTTGCTGATGGTACAACACGTATGTTGTCTGCATTATTAACAACGATGATGCTTGCGGTTGATGAAGAAGAGACGCATCGTCAAATGGCAGAAGCCGGAATAGATACACCTCCAACATTGACCCAAATGCTTCCTCAATTGGATATGATGATTTTAGAAGTTGCAATGGCTGCTGATGAATATCAAATCGGCTATAAAGGCCAGAAAGTAAATCCGTATAAAAACGTGGGACGTAATGACACTTGTCCATGTGAAAGTGGAAAGAAGTTTAAGAAATGTTGTGGTAAATAGTTGGATTCATATTTTTCTTCTTTAAGTAAAAAAGCCATCTGGTAATCATTACCAGATGGCTTTTTGCTAATTTAGTATAATTCCAATCTACATAAGAGCCTGATCATTATTCTTACATGAATTAGTATTATTTTTTAATTACGCTCGTTTCTTATTGAAGAATTGAGCAATAACAAAAATAGTTAAAGCAACAAGATTACCAGCAAAGATAATGACTAACCATTGTGGCATTGTTAACGTTAAGAACTGCCAAACAATTTTACTGCAATCACCATATGCTTCAAACATCCAAGGGGCCCATTTGTTCAGAGGAGCCCATGAAGGAAACTTTACAAATAAATCACATGTAGCAAAAGGTGATGGGTTAAGTTGGAAGTCAACATGTTGCATCGCTAATTTTAAGCCCCAACCAGCACTTATTCCCCAAGCAATGAAGCCACACCAACGAATAATAAGGTTATTCGGGTTAAGCAAGCCGATAATCGCTGCTCCTGCAATTCCCATCATAGCAACGCGTTCATAGATGCACATTACGCAAGGTGGTAACTTCATGACATGTTGAAAAGTCAGGGCTGCACCTTCAAAAAAGGCGATACATAGAAGTAATAAAAGCCAAGATAAACGAATGCGAGAAAAGTGGTTAAGGGTTTGCATTTTTATTCCTTGTAAAAATAAAGGCCCCGTATATACAGAGCCTTTTTATCAAAAGTGGTTATACCTTATTAATGACCACTAGAAACTGCAGAAGTTGCACTTTCTATTGCACCATGTGTAATCCATCCTAAATCGTAGAACATTGCTGTCATAGGCTCAAGGAAGAAAACAATACCAAATAAGCCAACAAGAGCTAATACAATAGTATATGGTAAGGCCATCCATACCATACGTCCGTATGATAATTGAATTAATGGAGCAAGTGCCGACGTTAGCAAGAACAAGAATGCTGCTTGACCATTTGGTGTTGCAACTGATGGCAAGTTTGTTCCGGTATTGATTGCTACTGCTAACAAGTCAAATTGGTCTCGAGTAATTTGACCGTCTAGTAATGCACTTTTTACTTCATTGATATAAACAGTGCCAACAAATACATTATCAGAAACCATCGATAGTACGCCATTAGCAACGTAAAATAGGGCTAATTGAGCTCCTTTATCTTCAACAGCTAGTACAGAGTCAATGATCGGTTTGAATAACTCTTGATCTATAATTACAGCAACAACTGCAAAGAAAACCGCTAATAAGGCGGTAAATGGCAGAGCTTCTTCAAAGGCTTTACCCATTGAATGCTCTTCGATAACACCAGTAAAAGCAGTAGCCAAGATAATAACAGATAGGCCGATAAGACCAACCGCGGCTAAATGAAGCGCAAGAGCTACAATTAACCAAACAGCAATAACTGCCTGAATAATTAGTTTAGCATTATCGATATTAGTGCGATTTTTACGTTCTTCTGATTCATATTCTTCAAGAATATTACGAACGTTAATTGGTAGTTTTGCTCCGTAACCACAGATACCTAGTTTCTCTACTGCAACACAAGTTAACATACCACAAACAAATACAGGTGCTGTAATTGGCAGCATACGAATGATGAATTCACCAAACATCCAACCTGCTTGGTCTGCAATGATTAAGTTTTGAGGCTCTCCTACCATTGTCATAACACCACCAAGGGCTGTACCTACACCTGCATGCATAAGTAAACTACGTAAAAATGCACGGTAGTTTTCTAAGTCATCACGAGATAGTTCATCGGTTACGTTTGAATCACAGGTATGATCGTGGCTTGGTGTTCCACCTTGCCCTGAAGCAACGCGGTGATAAATAGCATAAAAACCAACAGCTACACTGATAACAACAGCAATAACTGTTAGTGCATCAAGGAAAGCTGATAGGAAAGCGGCAGTGAAACAAAACGCAGCAGATAGGGCCGCTTTCGATTTTATGCCAATGAGTATTTTGGTAAAAATAAATAGAAGCAATTGCTTCATAAAGTAGATACCAGCAACCATGAAGACAAGCAATAAAAGTACTTCAATATTAGCAACGAGTTCATGCTTCACTTGTTCAGCACTTGTCATACCAATCGCAATGGCTTCAATTGCGAGTAAGCCACCAGGTTGTAGGGGATAACATTTTAATGCCATCGCTAAGGTAAAAATGAATTCAACGACCAATAGCCAACCCGCAGTAAATGGGTCAACAAAAAAGAAAACTAAAGGATTAATAATTAAAAAAGACAGTATTGCAAGTTTGTACCAGTCGGGGGCTTTACCAAGAAAGTTTTTGATAAATGCATTCCCTAGCGAAATAGACATGTGATGCTCTCTACATTGTTACATTGGTTATATAAAAAATAGGGGTAAGTAGGGAGTTGATAATAATCGCCTAATGTATTGTTATTATTAAGGATAAACAACTATTTAGAAAAACAACAAAAACTAAATTTTACTATTTTGCCAAATAACTACCTAAACAGACCTAACCCTAGAGTAAACGACTGAACTTTACTCTTTATTAATCAATAGTCAATATTTGCAAATAGGTAAATTGATCAAAATGTGCCTTTGCTCGGCTTTATTGATAAAACCCATAAAATACATAAAAAAAAACCGTTATGAGTATTGATTATTCAGGGGGATTAATACTTAAAAGTGGGAAAAATGTGTATAAATAGCGACTTGAATTAATAAGTGGTTAAGAATTTATTGAACTGGTGGTATGATGAGTAAAGTTATTTTATATAAAAAACGGATTGTAAACTTGTATGGTTATTAAGGCAAAAAGTCCTGCAGCATTTGCTGAAAAATACATTATTGAAAGTATTTGGAATGGTCGTTTTCCACCTGGGTCAATTTTACCTGCGGAGCGTGAGCTTTCAGAGTTAATTGGTGTAACTAGAACGACATTACGTGAAGTTTTACAGCGCTTAGCGCGCGATGGCTGGCTAACCATTCAGCATGGTAAACCAACAAAAGTAAATGATTATATGGAGACATCTGGTCTGCATATTTTAGACACATTGATGACGTTGGTTGACGCAAATAATGCGACTTCTATTGTAGAAGATCTACTAGCGGCAAGAACCAACATTAGTTGTATCTTTATAAGACAAGCATTTAAAACGAATAAAGAGGGCTCTTTACGTACTCTTAATCGTGTGATTGATTCTTGTGAACAATTATTAGCTGCTGAAAACTGGAATGCTTTTATTGATGCTTCTCCTTATGGCGTAAAAATTAAAGCTGAAGTAAAAGAAGATAATGAAAAAGATCCAGCTAAGCGTGAAGAAATTTTAATCGCTAAAACATTTAATTATTATGATTATATGCTTTTCCAAGGCGTAGCATTTAAATCTGGGAATCAAATCTACGGCTTAATCTTTAACGGGCTTAAAAAGTTGTATGCTCGTGTGGGTAGTTACTATTTTTCAAACCCTGAAGCTCGTGAACTTGCATTGCAGTTTTATCGTGATTTAAAGCAGATCTGTGAAGAAGAAAGAAAAGACGCAGTAATGCCAAGAATGCGTCAATATGGTATTGAAGGTAATCTTATTTGGAATGAGATGAAATTAAACTTACCAAGTAATTTCAGAGAAGATGATCGCTAATATTATTATCTAAAAATAAATTTAAAGGCAGGTTATTAAACCTGCCTTTTTTATGCCTATACATAATTAGACTGTAAATAAGTAAATATTAACCCTAAAAAACTATGAAAAAGTATTCAGTACTGTATGGTAAGTGTTAAATTACATCGCTATAGATTATATAAAGTACTAAAAGGTTGTTGTTGTGAATAAAGTAATAAGTAGATTGATTGTTGGTGCCGCTGCTCTTACCGTTGCCGTTAACGCACATGCTCAAATTTCTCAGTGGTCGATTGGTGCTGCTGCTGCTTATTCACCTTCTTTTTATAAAGATACCCCTTCTAATACGACGGTAATTCCAATGATCGGTTATGAGGGAGAGCATATATTTCTGCGTGGGTTTAGCGGTGGTTATCGTTTGTACCCTATAGGCGCCCCACAAAATATTATTTTCCGTTTTATGTATGACCCACGTACGTTTCAACCTGAAGATTCTGATAATAAGGCTATGCAACAGCTAGATGAACGTAAAAGCTCTGTTTTAGGTGGCGTAAGTTATCAAATGATTACCCATGTAGGTATTGTAGAGCTTACTGGTGGGACAGATATAGGCCGTACTCATAATAGACTATATGCAGAAGCAGCTTGGCGTTTACCTATTAGAGGGAAAGGCTGGGCGATAACACCATCTTTTGGATATTCATATAATAGTGAAAAATTGAATAATCATTTATATGGGGTATCTGTCGAAGAATCTAAAAGAACAAATGGTGTAATTAATCAATTTGATGCAGATTGGGATGGGCAATTCTTTATTGGTTTATCGACATATTTTCATGTAGCACCAAATATACGCATTACAGGTGGGCTTCGTTACGTTAATTTAGAAGGTAACTTAGAAGATAGTCCTATGATTGAACATACGACCAGTTCTACCGGTAATGTTGGTATAGCATACGTATTCTAAAAAGATAAAATAAAAGATAAATGATGATTTTGAATTAATACATTATTGTCATTCTTATCTATGTTTTTATAAACTAAGGATATAGATAATGACGATTATTGATGCTTAGCTTTAAATAAAAAAAAGCCACTCTACGATAGAGTGGCCTTTTATATAAAATAATACTTTATGATTAAACTAAGAAATCTTCTAAAGATTTGCCAGCATCAAGTTGAGTTTGAAGTGCTGAAGGAGTACGGCCTTGGCCTGTCCATGTTTTCTCTGCACCAGCATGGTCTAAGAATTTATATTTAGCAGGACGAGGAGCTCGTTTTTGCTTAGTTTTAACAGTGGTAGAAGACATTGTATCTAATAGATCTTCTGGAGCGATTCCGCTTTCGATCATCATTTGACGAAACTCTTCAAGTTTTGCTTGTTTTTCAGCAAGTTGAGAACGTTCTTCTGCTTCTGATTCTTGGCGCTCTGCTACAACTGATTGCAGTTTTTCAAGTGCTTCTTCTAATTGCTCAAGTGTCATCTCGCGAGACAATACACGTAGGCTACGTAGGTTTAGTAGTGTTTTAATAGTATCAGACATTTTTGATTCCATAATTTAATTTTGATAATACAATTATTATATAACAAGAAAATAATATAACAAATTTTTTAATAAATAAATAAAAACTATCTTAATGATAAGAATATTAAGAGTGGAACCTTGTTATTACAAAAATTGTAATTAAATATTGATAGAGTATCCCATTCTAGCGAGCTGATAAGCTAATGTTAAAATACTCAGATATAGTATTGCAAAATTGTGTTCAGTCCGTACAATGACTTCCACCTAAACGGGTAGAGGCGCATTGCCTAAAAGTAGGTTGTTTGAGGGTGATTCTTATGACAACAATCGAAAGGAGTCAATGCCGAAGTTAATTACGTTAATCAGACGTGTTAGCTGGGGTTATTTCGAAAAGGAATAACACTGCCATAGTCAATTTTATTTTTTAACTATGGAGCGCTACTGTGGGGAAATGTTTTAATATTCACTTCCTTTTAACGGCATCGCCGTATCAACAGTAGATCTCCAACCAAACTGGTTGTTGTAGATCATGAACTTAGCTGATTTTTCAAATTCTCCGATATCAATATTGCCCCCATTAGTTGCTTTGGGTTTAGCAATTGTTACGCGCCGAGTATTACTTTCTCTTGGTGTGGGTATCGTTTTAGGCGCAATTTTGCTGTCTAATTACTCCATTTCTGGCACTGCATCTTATACTTTTAGTTCTGTTAAAGGTGTTTTCATCGATGGCGGTTCTATTAACACTTGGAATATGAGTATTGTTGCTTTCCTTATTTTATTAGGTATGACAACAGCGTTATTGACTCTTTCTGGTGGTACTCGCGCATTCGCTGAATGGGCACAAACAAGAATTAAAAGTAAACGTGGTGCAAAACTACTTGCTGCTTTTCTTGGTGTCTTTATTTTTGTTGATGATTATTTTAATAGCTTAGCTGTTGGTTCAATATCCCGCCCTGTAACTGACCGTTTTTATGTTTCAAGAGCCAAGCTTGCTTATATTCTAGATTCAACAGCTGCTCCAATGTGTGTGTTGATGCCCGCTTCAAGCTGGGGTGCCTACATTATTACTATTATTGGTGGTATTTTAGTTTCACATGGCGTGACTGAGTATTCGGCATTGGGGGCTTATGTGCGTCTAATCCCGATGAACTTTTATGCTGTGTTTGCTCTATTAATGGTATTTGCTGTTGTTTGGTTCCAACTAGATGTAGGTCCAATGCGAGATCATGAAAATGAAGCGGCGCGTGGTAATGGATTCGATGATCAAGCAGTTAATGCGGAATCTAAAGATTTAAATGAAGAACTAAATATTACGGAAAGTGAGACTGGTAAAGTATCTGATTTGATTTTCCCTATTATCGTACTTATTGTGGCGACTATTTTCTTCATGATTTATACCGGTGCTCAAGCATTAATTGGTGATGGCAAAGAATTTAATATTCTTGGTGCATTTGAAAATACCGATGTTGGTGCTTCATTGTGCTATGGTGGCTTAATCGGTTTAGCGGCAGCATTACTTACTGTATTCCGTCAAGGTATTGATATTAAAGATATCGCTATGACGATGTGGATCGGTGCTAAATCTATGTTTGGTGCAATCTTGATCCTATTCTTTGCATGGACAATTGGTTCTGTAATTGGTGATATGCAAACTGGTTCGTACTTATCTAGTTTAGCGCAAGGCAGCATTGGTATTCACTGGATCCCAGTTATCCTATTCTTATTGTCTGGTTTAATGGCATTTAGTACCGGTACTTCATGGGGTACATTCGGTATCATGCTTCCAATTGCTGGTGATATGGCGGGTGCAACCGATATTACGCTTATCTTACCTATGTTAGGTGCAGTATTAGCAGGTTCTGTATTTGGTGATCACTGTTCTCCAATCTCAGATACGACAATTTTGTCTTCAACGGGGGCTCGTTGTAGTCATATTGACCACGTTGCAACTCAATTACCTTATGCATTATCAATTGCGGGCGTTTCTGCGGTTGGCTATATCGCTCTTGGTTTTACTGGGTCTGTATTGATGGCATTCCTTGCTTCTACTGCAGCGTTCATCCTTGTTTGTGGTGGCTTAATGGTTCTGTCTAAAAAGCGTACAGTAACAGCGTAAACGATTTTTAGTTATAAATAAACCGGTCGTCATGGCCGGTTTTTTATTGCTTTTTATTTATTAAATCGCGATCATGACTCTCTTGTTTATACTGATTGGAGTGCTTTGTGTCTCGTTATACTTTACCTAATATTGATAAACATTCACCCTTTCAAAAAGAATTCGAACCTGCCATTCAAGATCTTATTGTTCATGTCCGCTCAGCTGTGCCTAAATCGATTCATAGTATTTATTTATATGGTAGCGTAGCAAGACGTGAAGCAATTTCTGGACGCTCTAATTTAGATGTGACACTGATTACAACAGTACCTTTAACCAATAAAGAACAAACCTTAATTAATACTATTAAAATAAGGTTTCAATCGAAGTACCCCCAAATAACAGGGGTTACTTTTACTATTGGAGAAGCAAATGAAGTATTGCAACTAGAATCAATATTCAGTTGGGGCTTTTGGCTTCGCCATTGTTGTGTTTGTATTTTTGGGGATGATTTATCTACTCGATTTGGTGATTTTGAACCAAGTTGGGAAATCGCTAAAAATATGAATATGGACATAGAGGAATGGCTACAGGTATATACAAAAAAAATATCAGTGAGTAGTAACATTAATATTCAAGTTGAACAACAAAAAACGATAGCTAAAAAATTATTACGAAGCTGCTACTCTTTAGTCATGCATAGAGATAAAGGTTGGTATGATCATCCAGTGCTTTGCGCTCGAAAATTTTTGGAATACTATCCAGAAAAACAAACTGAAATTGAAAGAGTCGTCATGTTATTAAAAGGACGCAAAATACCTAAACGTTCAGCTGTCGCCTTATTAGAAGAGTTTGGCGGTTGGGTTATCAGTGAGTTTAATAAAATTGAAAGAAGAATAGGGTAAGTATTGAATTCATATCAGAGTGGCTTTTTACTTACTCGACAAAATAAAGAGACAAGCTCTAATACGTTGATCGATTTATGGGTTAAATGTGATGACCACATCGCACATCTATTGGTTGAGAATGAACAAGCAGTTGCCTTTATTTTACAAGAGCGTTTATTTGAATATGAATCTTTATTAAAATTAGAGAATATTCCTTACCTTATTAAGAATACTCAATTAACAAACTTTCAACATCAGCCAATTGTAGGTCTTTATTTTTCTACAACTCAACAAAAACGACAAGTAAGTCAATTGCTTGAGCAAGCTGACTTGCCTATTTTTGAAAGTGATATTCGATTAGCTGATCGCTATTTAATGGAACGATTTATTTGTGGTGGTTTGAATTTTGTAGGCTCCGCAATACCAAAGAAAGGATATACTGAATACCGTAATGTTAAGATGAAATCAGCGTTGATTTCACCTCAATTTACAAAAGTGTCGCTTGATATCGAATGTTCTGAAAAAGGTATTTTATATTCAGTGGCACTACATAGTGACTTAGATTCTCGCATTATTATGATTGGAGAACCAGAGCATTCAGATTTATCCATTCAATGGGTTGATAATGAAAAAGCATTGTTATTAGCACTTGAGCATTGGTTCCAAACATTTGACCCTGATATCGTTATTGGTTGGAACGTTATTAACTTCGACTTTAGATTATTAATCCAACGAGCTAAATGGCATAACCTTGCTTTTCGTGTTGGTAGAGGAAATAGCACACTATATTGGCGAGATTCAGATAAAAATCGTCAACAAGGCTTTCTTTCTTTTCCTGGAAGAGTGGTTTTAGATGGTATTGATGCCCTTAAAACCGCGACGTATCACTTTTCGAGTTGGTCTTTAGAGTCAGTAGCGCAAGAGTTACTGAATGAAGGTAAATCGATACATGACCCAAGTGATCGTATGGGAGAAATTAATCGAATGTATCGTGAAGATAAGCAATCACTTGCTAAATATAATCTACAAGATTGTGTTTTGGTAACCCGTATCTTTGAATTAACACATTTGATTGAGTTTGTTATTGAGCGAACCAAGTTAACGGGGGTGGAATTAGATCGTGTCGGTGGCTCTGTTGCTGCTTTTACTAATTTGTATTTACCAAGATTACATCGCTCTGGTTATATTGCGCCTAATTTAGAAAGTGAGAATTGGATAGCAAGCCCCGGTGGTTATGTTATGAATTCAAAACCGGGTTTATATGAGTCAGTGCTTGTTCTTGATTTTAAATCGCTATACCCCTCAATCATTCGAACATTTAGAATCGATCCTCTTGGTTTAATTGAAGGATTAAAGCAAGAGATAGGAAAAGAAGAAGAACAAGCGATTGAAGGATTTAGAGGTGGACGCTTTCATAGAAAAAAACACTTTTTGCCAGCACTAATTGAATCATTGTGGTCAGCTAGAGATGAAGCAAAGCGCAATAATGAGAAAGCTTTTTCCCAAGCAATTAAGATAATCATGAACTCTTTTTATGGCGTTTTGGGTTCATCTGGCTGTCGATTCTTTGATCACCGATTAGCGTCGTCAATTACGATGCGTGGACATGAGATCATGAAAACCACTCGAGAGCTTATTGAAGGTAAAGGTTATGAGGTTATTTATGGTGATACAGACTCAACGTTTGTCACTCTAGGAAAAGCAATGTCATCAAAAGAGGCTGATGATATAGGACAGAGTTTGGTTTCACATATAAATCAATGGTGGACTCAACATTTAATATCTACTTATAACATTGATTCCGCTTTAGAAATTGAATATGAAACGCATTATCGTACTTTTTTGATGCCAACGATTCGAGGCTCGGAAACAGGGTCAAAAAAACGTTATGCAGGATTGATTAGAAAAAATGGTAAAGAAGATATTGTTTTCAAAGGATTAGAAACAGTAAGAACGGATTGGACTCCTTTATCGCAAACATTCCAAAAAGTATTATTTGATAAAGTTTTCCACCAGCAAGAAGTCAAAGAATATGTACGTACTTATGTAGATGATACTAAATCAGGAAAGTTAGATGATCAATTAATCTATAGAAAACGGTTAAGACGAAAACTAGATGATTACCAAAAGAATGTCCCTCCTCATGTTAAAGCGGCGAGATTGGCTGATTATCATCGTCAAAAAATGGGTAAATCTCCTCAATATAAATACGGTGGCTGGATTGAATATATCATTACAACATCAGGACCAGAGCCTATTGAGTACCTAAGAAGTCCAATAGATTATGATCACTATGTTGAAAAACAATTAAAACCGATTGCAGATGGGATCCTTCCTTTTATTGGCTTAGATTTTACGCAATTATCTGCGTCGCAATTAGGCCTATTTTAACGAATGTTTTTATTGTATATTGATGTAATAGAGTTGAAATTTACTTCTCTTATTTCATGTACTTATTTTTTTTATACGTGATATACATAGATAAATAGGCATTAAAGTCAATACTATTTTAATAGTAAAACTTTGCGTCTTAACGCATAATAAATATGAGACAGCCTTATTTTTTAAGGTAAAATAGAGCATAAAATTTACCTCAGTCGAGGTAGCTGTAAATTTAAGTCGGAGTGTCAGTTGTGATTAAAGTTTTCCTTGTAGATGATCATGAGCTGGTTCGCACAGGGATTAGACGTATTCTTGAAGACGTCCGTGGAATTAAAGTAGTAGGGGAAGCTCACAGCGGTGAAGATGCCGTAAAATGGTGTCGAACAGAGCAGGCAGATATTGTTCTAATGGATATGAACATGCCTGGTATCGGTGGTTTAGAAGCCACTAAAAAGATTTTACGATTCAACCCAGATATGAAAGTAATAGTATTAACTATTCATACTGAAAACCCGTTTCCAACAAAAGTAATGCAAGCAGGAGCGGCTGGATACTTAACGAAAGGAGCTGGCCCAGACGAAATGGTGAATGCTATTCGTATGGTGCAAAGTGGACAACGTTACTTATCTCCAGAAATCGCACAACAAATGGCATTAAGTCAATTTACGCCAGATTCTGAGAACCCATTTAAAGAGTTGTCAGAGCGTGAATTACAAATAATGATGATGATTACTAAAGGCGAAAAAGTAACGGATATTTCCGAACAACTAAATTTAAGCCCAAAAACAGTAAACAGCTATCGTTATCGTCTATTTAGCAAATTGAACATAAGCGGTGATGTTGAACTAACTCATTTAGCTATTCGTCATGGTATCTTAGATGCTGAGACATTGTAGTGCCTTCTTTTGATTCAAACGCTTTCTTAAAATCAGTAACTCATCAGCCCGGTGTTTATCGAATGTATAACACCGAGGCTGAAGTTATTTATGTAGGTAAAGCAAAAGATTTAAAAAAGCGATTATCTAGCTATTTTCGCAGTAATATCCCTTCTGAAAAAACAAAAGCTCTTGTTACTCATATTGATCAAATCGATGTAACAGTGACGCACTCAGAAACCGAAGCTCTTATTCTAGAGCACAATTATATTAAGCAGTATTTACCTAAATATAATGTTTTGCTTAGAGACGATAAGTCATATCCTTATATTTTCATTTCAAATCACAAGCATCCGAGGATCTCTATCCATCGCGGAACGAAACGAAAAAAAGGGGAATATTTTGGTCCTTATCCTGACTCTGGAGCGGTTCGAGAAAGTCTTCATTTAATTCAAAAATTATTTCCTATCCGTCAGTGTGAAGATTCTGTTTATGCAAATCGATACCGTCCTTGTTTGATGCATCAAATTGGCCGTTGTTTAGCGCCGTGCGTAAAGGGAATTGTTAGTGATGAAGAATACAAAGAGCAAACCGACTTTATTCGTTTATTTTTACAAGGAAAAGATAGACAAGTTATTCAGAACTTAGTTGAACAAATGGAAGAGGCAAGTCACTCCCTGAGATTTGAAAAAGCAGCCGTTATTCGAGATCAAATTCAAGCAATGAGACGAATGCAAGAGCAGCAATATGTTTCAGATGACAGTGGTGATGACTTAGATGTGCTAGGTTTTGCTATCGAAAATGGATTAGCTTGCGTACATTTATTAATGATCCGACAAGGAAAGATACTTGGTAGTCGAAGCTTCTTTCCTAAGATCCCTGCTAAGACGGATAAAGAAGAAGTCTTCTCAAGCTTTTTAACTCAGTATTACTTAAATCACTCTCAAGGTCGTACGATCCCTAATCGTGTGGTGACAAGTTTTGAGTTTGATGGTGAAGGGTTAGAGCATGCATTGACAGAATTATCTGGGCGTAAAGTGCAATTTCAATTAAACCCAAAAGGAATAAAAGGGCGTTATTTAAAGTTAGCTGATACTAATGCATTAACGGCATTGACGAGTAAGTCGAATCATAAATTAACGATTTACCAGAGATTTAAACAGCTTGAAGAAGCATTATCCTTAGCGTCGATTCAACGAATGGAATGTTTTGATATTAGTCATACGATGGGGGAGAAGACAGTTGCTTCGTGCGTTGTTTTTAACCAGGAAGGACCAGTAAAAGCAGAGTATAGACGTTATAATATAACTGGAATAACCGGAGGCGATGATTACGCTGCGATGGCTCAAGTGCTTGAACGTCGTTACAGTAAACAACTTGATGTGGATAAAATTCCAGACATTATCTTTATTGATGGTGGTAAAGGGCAGTTAAATAGGGCTTATGATGTTATTTCTAAACATTGGGATGATTGGCCAAAACAACCTCTTTTACTGGGTATCGCAAAAGGAGTTACACGTAAACATGGGTTGGAGACTTTGGTTAAAACTTCGGGTGAAGAATTTTCAATGCCAAGTGATTCACCAGCTCTGCATTTAATTCAACATATTAGGGATGAAAGCCATAACCACGCGATTAGCGGTCATCGAGCGCAACGTGCGAAAGTACGAAAAACCAGTACGTTACAAAATATCGAAGGGGTTGGCCCAAAACGAAGACAGGCTTTATTGCAATATTTAGGTGGTCTACAAGAATTAAAAAGTGCAAGTGTTGAAGAAATAGCCAAAGTGCCTGGAATTAGTCATTCTTTGGCAGAAAAAATACAGGATGCGTTGAAACACGGATAAAAAAAGCGCACCATAGGATCAGCAGACCAAAATTAAAGAATTATTATGCGATTAACGATACCAAATATACTCACGTTTATCCGACTAGCACTTATCCCAGTGTTTGTTGTTGTTTTTTACTTACCTTATGAATGGTCAGCGGTTGCAGCTGCAATGGTATTCTGGGTCGCTGGTTTTACAGACTGGTTGGATGGATTACTTGCAAGAAAGTTAGGTCAAACTTCTCGTTTTGGTGCTTTTTTAGACCCCGTTGCTGATAAAGTCATGGTTGCAGCGGCTTTAATCTTGATCACTGAACATTATCATTCTATTTGGATCACCATCCCTGCAATAACAATGATTGGTCGTGAACTTATTATTTCAGCTCTCAGAGAATGGATGGCGGAAATTGGTAAACGTGCAAGTGTTGCGGTTTCGTGGGTTGGAAAAGTCAAAACCGTTTCTCAAATGTTTGCTCTCTGGGTTTTAATTTGGCGTTATGACGATTGGATGATATGGGTTGGTTATGTTGCGCTTTATGTAGCAACAATTTTAACATACTGGTCTATGGTTCAATACTTAGCTGCAGCAAAAGATGATTTGCTTAATGCAGACGATTAGTTAGATAATCGAGATGAAAAGCGAACTTAGGTTCGCTTTTTTTATATCTTAAAAATAAACTACGTATAGTGATCTGATATAACAAGCTTTTGTATTGATTGTATTCTTGGAAGCGATAGCATTTTTTCAATTATCTGACTCCTTAAATCAGGTTAAAGAGCTTGTTTTCGTTTGTTTTATATTCATTTTGAGTGCATTTTATTCAAACGAAACAAAAACACAAAAATAGTGTTGACTCTAAGAGCTGAATCAGTAAAATGCGTCCTGTACCCAAGAGGAAGGCAGTAAATAAGAAGCTAACCAATTGAGATTACAACGGCGCCTTGGCAGAGTGGCTATGCAGCGGATTGCAAATCCGTGAACCTCGGTTCGATTCCGGGAGGCGCCTCCATTCTCTTTTATAGAGAAGACTTGCGACACTAGCTCAGCTGGTAGAGCGCAACCTTGCCAAGGTTGAGGTCACGAGTTCGAGCCTCGTGTGTCGCTCCAAAT
>NZ_MSCP01000001.1:676011-772251 GCF_002954715.1 Aliivibrio sifiae
TTAAAAAGCCCAATCAGAAATGATTGGGCTTTTTGACGTTTTCAGCAGAGTAAAAAAGAGACTCGATTCATAATCTCAATAACTAGCACTAAGCTGGTAGGTGCAACCTTGCTCAGGTCGAGCTCACGCTGCTCTAGTTCCTTTAAATAGAAAGCAGAAGCTCAATTAGAAATGATTGGGCTTCTTGACATTTATAGCAAAGTAAAATGACTCTATAATTGTCAGAAATAAGAGTTACTTGATAAAGACCATTATTACCGATTAAATCACTTAATGGCTGCGTTAAAAAATAGTATTGCAGAATAACTACTTATCATATTCTACCCTAAGCGATTTTTCCTGTGTAATAAATAGATCATCCAGTTAATTACATTGGTATAAGATCTAAATGATAATTCTATTATGAAAAATCATTGCTATATTATGAACAGATATGCTATTTTCGTTCACAATCTCGGAGTCGCTCTGGGGGAGACGCGTTTTACTATCAAAGAAAGTAGTAAATACGTAGGGTAGGTATCAGCAAGAGTATTGTTGATAGAAGGGATACTAGTGACAAAACGTCACGTTTATGGGAAACCCAACAGTGAACGCATTTAAATTACACACCACAATCCGCTTTATTTTTCCAATCTGTCCGGTTCTTGAAGCTAGAAGCATTACTGAACCTTGAATCTCTGAAAAATCATAGCCATTACTTGGCTTAACTTCCATAAGCACATTGCTATGGAATGCATTTTTACATCTTAACTTTCTTATCCTTTAGTTTTTGGCATTTTTTTGTCAAAAAAATAGCATGATTAAGTTAAAGGAATATATGATTTTTCAAGGTTAGAAAAATGAGTACACTTTTTGATGTCAATGCTGACATTGTAATACCAAAATTTTCAGTTGAAATTCCTATCGTCGATGAACTTTATGACTTAACTCCAGATCATCACGTTGTTGAACAATCTAAAAATGAATCCAAAGTCCGATCCTATCCTCGTCGTTTTCCAATAGCGATACAACAAGCATGTGGTGCACTAGTTGAGGATACTCGAGGGCAAATTTATTTAGATTGTCTTGCAGGAGCAGGTGCTCTCGCACTAGGTTATAACCACCCCGAAATTAATCAAGCACTTAAGGAGCATATAGATTCAGGCCTACCGTATCAAACACTAGATATAACCACCCCTGTTAAAAATAAATTTATTCAACAGGTTAAATCATTCTTACCTTCTTATTTTTCAGAGTCTTCGGTTATTCAATTTTGCGGACCTTCCGGAGCAGATGCTGTAGAAGCAGCAATAAAGTTAGCAAAGCAAACGACAGGTCGAAACACTATGTTTGCTTTTCGTGGGGCTTATCATGGTATGACTAATGGCACTATGGGATTAATGGGTAATCTCAGTACAAAAGTCCGTCGAACGGGTTTAATGTCAGATGTTCATTTTATGCCATTTCCATACGATCTCCGCTGTCCTTTTGGTATCGGAGGAGAGGTTGGTGCGAAAGCGAGCATTCGCTATATCGAACGTTTATTAAATGACGATGAATCAGGAATTATGAAACCTGCAGCCATGATCGTCGAGCCCATCCAAGGAGAAGGTGGTGTTATTCCAGCGCCAGCATTTTGGTTAAAAGAATTACGTAGAGTCTGTAACGAACATAATATTCTATTAATTCTTGATGAAATTCAATGTGGTGTAGCTAAGTCGGGGGACAACTTTGCATTTGAAGAGTCAGGGATCACGCCTGATATTCTTTGCCTATCGAAAGCTATTGGTGGTGGATTACCAATGTCATTGCTTGTATTTAACAAGACGATAGATACTTGGAATGCAGGAGAGCACACGGGAACCTTTAGAGGAAACCAGCTTGCTATGGTATCAGGATCAAAAGCATTAGAGATAATACAACGTGATAATTTAGTAACTAAAGCGCAAGCTGTTGGAGAGTATTTTAAAAAAGGATTGCAAGCAATTCAACAGCGAGTCAGTTGTATTGCTGAAGTGCGTGGTCGCGGCCTTATGTTGGGTATCGAGATCCAACAAAGAGACGGAAGTAAAAATAAGTTTGGAGAACCAAATAGTGATGGTGAACTTACATTAGCGATTCAACGGGCTGCCTTAGAGCGTGGACTTATGATTGAAAAAGGAGGTCGAGATGGGTCCGTTCTTCGTTTCTTACCTCCCTTAATTATTAGCCTTGAACAAATAGATTTTGCGTTAAAAGTACTAGAGAAAGCCATTATTTCACTCATGCCTGAAGAGCAATATGAGCAATATGAGCAACATAAGCAAGATCCGCAAGACAGTTGGAAGCAACATTTCATCCAAACTGGTGAAGGAGGATCTGAACAATTCCTCACGATGCTAAACCACACTAACAAAGCACTGTCTTCTGTATTTGAAAAGATAGATAAGCCTTACTCTGGACTTGAACCTGCACTGCTTGAACAAGCAATCCATAACATTGATTTCGATAGTAAGCCAAATAACTTGCGTGATGTTATTGATCACACAATCAATTTGGTAATCAAAAACGCCATCTTTGTCCAGCATCCTCATTGCATTGCTCACCTTCATACACCACCATTATTATCTGCAATTGCTGCAGAGGCGATGATAGCGGCTTTAAATCAATCAATGGATTCTTGGGATCAAGCTTCATCTGCAACTTACGTCGAGCAAAAAGTGATTAATTGGGTTTGTGGAAAATACCAGTTAGGTCATAAGGCTGACGGTGTTTTTACTAGCGGTGGTACACAAAGCAATTTAATGGGGTTACTGCTTGCTAGGGATTGGATTTCCGACAGAATGAGCGATCATTCTATTCAACAAATGGGCTTACCTGATTACGCAGATAGGTTGCGAATCATATGCTCTAAAAAATCACATTTTACTATCCAAAAATCAGCCTCTTTATTGGGTTTAGGGGAGAGTTCAGTATGTAGTGTTGATACTAATGGTAATGGGACGATTAATATCGATTCATTAGAAAAAACGCTTCATGAATTAAAAGAAAGTGACTTAATTCCTTTTGTATTAGTAGGAACTGCAGGGACGACGGATCATGGTGCTATTGATGATTTATCGGCTCTTGCTGATCTAACTCAAACAGAAGGTATGTGGTTCCATGTTGATGCTGCTTATGGTGGTGCGCTGGTATTAAGTCGCCATAAGAAGCGTTTGAACGGTATTGATAAAGCAGATTCACTCAGTGTTGATTTTCATAAACTGTTTTATCAAACAGTCAGCTGTGGTGCGTTATTAGTGAAAGATAAATCACACCTTGGTTATTTATTACATCATGCTGAGTACTTAAATCGAGAAGAGGATGAACTGCCTAATTTAGTTGATAAGTCGATTGCGACAACGAAACGATTTGATGCGCTAAAAGTCTTTATGACAATGCAAAGTGTCGGGCCAGATCAGCTAGGTAAAATGTACGATCATTTGTTAGACCAGACGCAACAAGTCGCTGAATTAATTACTCACCGTGAGGGTTTTGAATTACTGGAAATACCTTCATTAACAACCATTTTATTTCGAGTTAAAAATAAAAATATCAAAGAGTTAAATGGTTTTAACAAAAAGCTGAGAGTTGAAGCATTAATTCGTGGAATTGCAGTGTTAGGTGAAACTGTTGTGGATGAAAAGACGGCGTTGAAATTCACCATATTAAATCCATGTTTAAAGATCAGTGATTTTGAGTCTTTATTAGAGAAAATTGAAAATTTAATAATTGAATTAGAAAAATAAGGGTAAAACTATAATGTCTATTCTACAAATTGGCGCTGGTGGCGTTGGATGGGTAATTGCACATAAAGCAGCTCAAAATAATGACACTTTAGGTGATATTACGATTGCGTCTCGTACCATTACAAAATGTGAAAAGATCATCGAATCGATTAAAGGTAAGAATAACCTAAAAGATACGACGAAAAAGTTAGAAGCAAAAGCCGTAAATGCAAATGATATTGACGCACTTGTTGTTCTTATTGAAGATGTTAAGCCTGATCTTGTCATTAATGCAGGTCCTCCATGGGTAAATATGTCTATTATGGAAGCGTGCTACCAAGCAAAAGTCTCGTATTTAGACACATCGGTAGCCGTAGATCTATGCTCGGAAGGACAACAAGTGCCTGAAGCCTATGATTGGCAATGGGGTTACCGTGAAAAATTCAAAGATGCAGGTATCACTGGCATTTTAGGTGCTGGTTTTGATCCCGGTGTAGTTAGTGTATTTGCTGCCTATGCGGTTAAACATCTGTTTGATGAGATTGAAACCATTGATGTAATGGATATTAACAATGGTGATCATGGTAAAAAGTTTGCAACCAATTTTGATCCTGAAACTAATATGTTAGAGATCCAAGGGGATTCTTTCTATTGGGAAGATGGAGAATGGAAGCAAGTTCCGTGTCATACACGTATGCTTGAGTTTGATTTCCCTCATTGTGGTAATCATAAAGTTTATTCAATGGCACATGATGAAGTGCGCTCCATGAAAGAGTTTATCCCTGCAAAACGGATTGAATTCTGGATGGGTTTTGGTGACACCTACTTAAATTATTTTAATTGTATGCGTGATATTGGTTTATTAAGTCCTGAACCACTGACATTACATGACGGTACGGTTGTTCAACCTCTACATGTATTAAAAGCGTTATTGCCAGATCCAACCTCTCTTGCTCCCGGTTATACAGGATTAACTTGTATTGGAACTTGGGTGCAGGGTAAAAAAGACGGTAAAGAACGCAGTGTATTTATTTACAATAATGCGGATCATGAAGTGGCATATGAGGACGTAGAGCATCAAGCGGTCTCTTATACTACAGGTGTACCTGCAATTACTGCAGCATTACAATTTTTTCGTGGTAAATGGGCTGATGCTGGTGTTTTCAATATGGAACAATTAAATCCTGATCCGTTTCTCGAAACGATGCCAACAATTGGCCTGGATTGGCATGTGCAAGAGTTAGTGCCAGGGCAAGCAAAGATCAATACGTTAAAATAAATTAGGTTCTGATAATAACGTCTGAAGCTAGATAAATAACCATGGTTGATGTGATGAAACTGAATATCACATTAACGTTGTTAAATTAGTAGAGAACATAATCATGACGGCTCAATTGAATAAGAATAACTTAAAAACCCCTTATTTTATGATTGATGAAAAGAAGTTAGTTGCTAATCTCGAAGTAGCTAAACAATTAAAAGAGCGATCAGGGGTCAAGTTAGTATTGGCATTAAAATGCTTTTCGACGTGGGGTATATTTAGCATCATTAAACCTTATCTTGACGGTACAACAAGCAGTGGTCCTTATGAAGTTAAATTAGGTCATGAAACTTTTGGTGGTGAAACCCATGCTTACAGTGTTGGCTATAGTGAAGATGATGTAAAAGAAGTCGTCGATATTTGCGATAAAATGATCTTTAATTCGCAATCGCAACTTACCGCTTATCGACATTTAGTTGAAGGAAAAGCATCAATAGGGCTTCGTTTAAATCCCGGAGTCAGTTACGCAGGCCAAGACTTGGCTAACCCTGCTCGTGAATTTTCACGTTTAGGAGTACAAGCTGATCATCTTGATCCTCAAGTGCTTGAGAATATCAATGGTGTTATGTTCCACATGAATTGTGAAAATAAAGACGTAGATGCATTTTCATCGTTATTAGATTCGATTTCAGATAAATTCGGTGCTTATCTCGATAAGCTAGAGTGGGTAAGCTTAGGTGGCGGAGTATTCTTTACATGGCCAAGTTATGATGTTGAAAAGCTCGCTTTTGTCTTAAAAATGTTTTCAGAGAAACATAAAGTACAACTGTACCTTGAGCCGGGCGAAGCGATCATTACAAAAACAGCGGATCTTGTTGTGAGTGTGGTCGATATTGTTGAGAATGGTAAGAAAACAGCCATAGTTGATTCTGCAACAGAAGCACATCGTCTTGATACCTTAATCTATAATGAACCAGCATCAGTATTAGAGTCTTCTGAGAATGGAAAATACAATTATGTGATTGGATCTTGTTCATGTTTAGCGGGAGATCAGTTTTGCGAAACGCAATTTGAACAACCATTAGAAATAGGTCAGAAGTTACACCTACTAGACAGTGCTGGTTATACCATGGTGAAGTTAAATTGGTTTAATGGTTTGAAAATGCCATCCATATACTGTGAGCGTGCGACAGGAGAGATCGAAAAACTAAATGAATTTGGTTATGACGATTTTAAACGTTCATTATCACAATGGGTTGTAAACTAACGTTTATCTTTGTATATAAAAATGGCAGCATATTAGGCTGCCATTTTAATTATTTACGTAGTGTTTAGCTAAATAACGGTAACAACCATATCATTACTTAGTGCCTCAATTTCGGCAGCTAAGTCATCAATATTAGCACTAATTGGTAATTTTAAGCTTAATGTTGCCGTAAATACGCTGCTTCCATTTGCTGGAACCCCAATTCGATGGCTATCCATATCGATCAATTCAATTGATTCTTTCTGCAAGATATTACTAATATCATTAACGATCCCTGCTCGGTCTTCCGCATCGACTTTTAATCTTGTGTGTTGATGTTCAACAATCGTTTCTAATGCATCAGTGAAAGTGACCAATAAGTCATCTTGCGATGCAAAATAATCTTGTACTGCTTTTTTATGGTTTGTTGGGACTTCTATTTTTATTACCGCTGAGATATGAGCATCAAGGTAATGAACTTTACTTACTAGCCATTTTCCTCCTTCCTCATGGGTAACAGAGGCGAGTTGTTTAATTAAATCTGGGCTAGCAATTCCAACAAAAGCAGCAATAAATACACTTTTCATAGTGAGGCCTCCAACTGAGTTAGGGTGTTCTTTTATTAAAAAGTATCTCTAACACCAGTGTAGACGCCTCGTTCTAAAAAAAATTGATAAACATCAAGTTATCGATAAGCCAAAAAGATCCAGTTCAAACTTTAGCCTTCTATTTTTTCTCTGTTACTTGAGTGCCTAATGTTGCTGATAATGCATGCATTTCAGGTAAGATTTGATGCATTAAATGCAGTTGTTGTAATACCATTTTTACTGAGTTTTCATCTTCATCACGCCATTCTGATAAACGTTTCTCAATGCTTTCTTCAGCGACAATATTTAGTTTTTCACTGCACTCGGTATTACTCAGTTGGCATTGAATTTGATTCAAATGCGAATGAATAATACGGTGTGATTCGGCAACTAATTGATGGGTTTCTTCATCTTTTAATCGTACTCTATGGGCTCCAAGCGCTGATATATAGCTTAGCATTGCATGGCATAAGCAAAGAAAGCGGAATGATTCATCCACTGCGGTTTGGTATTTCCCAGGTTCAATCAACATATTACTAATGGCTGAACTGAGGGCCGCTTCATTGTTATGAGCTTGTCTACGAGACAATCGATATTGCAGAGAATCTTTTTTTCCTGCTCGATACTGAGCAATAATATTTGATAAATAATCTTGATGGGCATGAACGGTATCAGCCATTACCTTGTGCAAGCGTTTAGATTGCCAATCTGGCAAGATGTAAGTCACGGCAACTACAGCTAGGACGCAGCCTACGATTGTATCTCCCAAGCGAGGAAGTATTACCGCGTAGCCTTCGCCTAATTGGTTGAAACAGAACAAAACCAAAATGGTGATGAATGCTGTAGCAAAACCATAATTTGCAAGACGGAAAGCAAAAAAGAGCACACCAGCAATGACCATTAAGACTAACTGACTATCAAGTGAAGGGAACAAGACTAACAGTGCCGTCCCTGCCAATAAACCAATAAGTGTTCCAGCGACGCGAGCAACGAGTTTTTCTTTGGTTGCACTGTAGTTTGGTTGGCAAACAAAAAGCGTGGTTAATAAAATCCAATAACCACGGTCTAAATCAAATGCTTGAATAATTCCATAGCCAGCAGTCAATGCTAATGCCATTCGAATTGCATGGCGAAATAGAACGGAATCTGTTGTTAGATTCGCTTTTAATCGTTGCCACATTGCTTTTGGTGTATGTGCGCCTTGATCGGCTAATACTGTATCTTCTTCTGTTTCTAAGCTGCGTTCAGGATTACTGATATTGGCAAACTGACGTTCAACGGTAGCGAGATTATTAAATAAATATTCCAATTGAATCACTGATAAGCGCCATTCTGGTCGCTGTTGTTCTTTTAGAGCAATAAGTGACTGTTGTAGTTCATCTAAAGCAAAGATAGAGGTTTGAGCGTGTTGGTAAGGTAAACCAAGAGATAAACAGCGAGCAACTTCTTTACAAGCCTCTGATTGGCTATGTAATAAATGCTTAAAGCGAAAGAGAATATCACTTCGGTTAAATGTATTAGCAAGGTCTTGATAGCGATAATGACTAGAGCTGACTCGCTCATGGATGTCTTGAGCAATAAAATAAATTTTTAGAAAGCGATCGCTTGCACCAACAACATGGCCACCTTTTGCTCTCGTTAATAAAGATGCTTTACTGTTATTCAATGCCGTCACCATTTGCGCGTTATTTTTTGCTTCTTGAAGACGGTAAGGCTGAGGTATTAGATTTGTGACGGGATGAAACAACTCACTTTTGCTATTCAAATAAGTCGCCATTGTTTCAAAAACGGTGGCTAAGTTTTGTTGTACTGGTTGTAAAGGCCAGAAAATTTGCCAAGTCAATGAGATTGAATAGTACCAAGCTGCTCCACCGAGAAGAAGCATCGGTTGATACCAAATATTAGGGCTTTCAGCTGCACCTAACATGGTGTAAATAGCGATGAGTAAGGAGCCAAATGCGATACTTGCGTAGCGAGGACCTAAAGCTCCCAGCATAATAAAAGAGAACGTTGAGCAGAAAAGACCAATTGCAAATAAGACGGGGGTTTTAAAAAGAAGCTCAATAGAGAAAGCTGCAATAGCAAAGCAAATAAATGTTAAGAAAAGAGCTTTTAATCGACCAGATAATTTATCGTCAGTTTCTGCTAGTGCTGCAGCAATAATTCCTAAAATTAATGGGGTAATAGCGGTATTTTGTTCTAGGTACCAACATGGTATAACGGCACCCACTAGAGCGATTAATACACGGACACTAAAATTAATGGTTTTATTAGACCAATATTGACGAAAAAGTTGGTGATAGCTCACGATAGGTATTATCTAATTTATGGAAAAAAGCCATCATAACAAAGTCCTATTGAGAAAAAAGTAGCAGAGAGTAGATCATTGTCTTAATACTGATCTGGGACAACAAAAAAAGAACCTGATATCCTATCCCTCTTCCAGACATTTATGGGTGTATAAATACACTCATCAATACAATTATCTTTAGGTAGTATCGAATCATGCAGATAAAAGCAACCACCTTCGCTCAGTGGTTAGTTCAAGGTGACTATTATCAACTTGAATTAGAGCAAGAGCAGCTGTTGTTTACTTCACATAAGTTCCAAGTATCTGTTCCATTTGATAAATGGAGTGGCAAGGTTACCTTTCAAAGAGGGTTGGTTTGGAGTTCTCTGTGTTTTTATAACCGTAATGAACAAGTCGCATGGCGTGTGTCTGGTTTACCTTGGCAAGAGTGTGACGCCATTATTAATACGGTATTAAATTCATATGCAGATTGGAAAGAATCTAAAATAGCGATGCTTAATCAACTTAAACCACAAATGTTGGATTTAGTTGAAGAGTTTAGATCTCAGCGCCGTTTTCTTAAGCAAACAGAAGCCTTGTTGATGGTTGAAAAGCTGTATGATTTATTTGAACAAACAAGGCTTTCTATTCCGCTTGCTGAGCAACTTCAACCAGATTGTATTGCCCCTGTTCTAGATTGGCTTACCGATCCTGAATTACAGCTAAAAGTTCTTAATGACGATTGGTTAGAAGAGCAAAAAACAGAGTGGAAAGCCTTTTTTTCTGAATGTGAATCTCAACCATTAAATGAATCTCAGCAAAGCGCACTATTGTTAAACGAAGATCATACTTTAGTTTTAGCAGGCGCAGGTTCTGGTAAAACAAGCGTGTTGGTTGCTCGAGTTAATTATCTAATTGAAAGTGGTCAGGCGCAGCCTGATGAAGTGTTATTACTTGCCTTTGGTCGTCAAGCCGCTCAAGAGATGTCAGGCAGAATCATTGAGAAATTAGGTGCGGATGTTGGCCAAAAAGTAAAAGTGGCTACGTTTCATCAATTGGGTTTAGAAATTATCCGTCATGCTGAATATCAACAACCTAAGCTTTCTTGCCTTGTTACTGATGTAAAAAGCCGGAAAGAGTGGTTTATTCATGTGCTTGATTCTGAGTGGAAAAATGCGACAGCAACAAACCGCTGGAAAAAACATCTTAAAAAATGGCCAATTGCCTACCTTCGTGGTGATGTTGATTTAAAAGAAGAATCACATAATGAGAAGCTTCAAGAGTGGTTGTATAAACAGATTTGCCAACTTAATGCATTGCAATTGGACAAAAAAACAATTCTAGAAAAGATAGAATCGCATGTTGATGTTGCACGATTAAAAAGTGAATTAAATATCGTGTGGCCATTTTTTAAAGCGTATGAGCGAACGTTAAAACATGAAGAGGCGATTGACTACGAGCTGATGATCTCAAAAGCCAAGCAATACATAAATGATAAAAAATATGCTTTGCCTTGGGCGTTTGTTATGGTTGATGAATACCAAGATATTTCCCCACAGCGATTAGATTTAATTGAAGCTATTTGTCATAACGAAAATGCGCGTCAAGAAAAAGCAACCTTATTTGCGGTAGGTGATGATTGGCAGGCAATTTATCGTTTTGCTGGTGCAGATGTATCGTTAACAACAGGGTTTGAAAAACGTTTCCAATCGACCCAAATTGCACATTTATCGACGACATACCGCTTTAATGATCAAATTGGTGCGGTGGCAAATAGGTTTATTCAAGAGAACCCAATGCAGCTTAAAAAAGAGCTGAACAGCTTTACTAAGCAAAAACGAAAAGCAGTGAAAGTGATTGAGCATAATTCAATTGAAAAAGAATTACTGTCACTGTCGAAGAATAGTAAAACTGGAGATAACGTACTCATTTTGGGACGAAACCACAATCATAAACCTGACTGTTTTGAAGAGTGGAAAACATTTTATCCTGGGTTAAACCTAGAATATAAAACGTGCCATTCGAGTAAAGGTACTGAAGCTGATTATGTGTTTATCGTTGAAATGACAGACGGGCAGTTTCCAATGAAAACTCGAGCAGAGTCATTAGACGGTGCATTACTTCCTCATGAGGAGGAATTCAGTTATGCAGAAGAACGTCGTTTATTTTATGTAGCATTAACAAGAGCAAAGAAAAAAGTCTGGATCGCATATCACGGTAAGCCTTCTCCTTTTGTTCAGGAAATTGTCGATAAAGACTATCCCGTTATTATTGAATAGCAGTATATTTTTTATAAAAAAAGCCCTTACTTAAGGTTAAGTAAGAGCTTTATTTTTTGTAATTAGATTGGAATTATAAACGTTCAGCTAAATATGCAGCGTAATCTGGGATCTCAATCTTAACTTCTTTTGTCATGTTTGGAGATGTGATCATTAGTTTTGCGCTAGCACGATTCATCGCTACAGGAACGTTCCATACTGTTGCTATGCGTAGTAAGGCTTTTACATCTGGATCATGAGGAACCGCATTTAATGGATCCCAGAAAAAGATCATCATATCAATCTTACCTTCTGAAATTAAAGCGCCTAATTGCTGATCTCCCCCCATAGGTCCGCTTAATAAACTTTTAATCGCTAACCCGGTTTCTCTGCTAAGAATGTTTCCTGTCGTGCCTGTAGCAAATAGAAAATGACCTTGTAATGCTTCCTTGTTTTCTGTAACCCAACGTAAAAGCTCTGGTTTGTAATGGTCATGAGCCACAAGCGCTATATTTTTATGGGCAGGGATAATCCGTGTTGTTTTTTTCATTAAAGGTTCCTTAATTATAATTTTCTTTAACTTACTACTTTTACATCTCAACTAAATGACACTGCAACTAAGGTTGTGCAGCTACAAAAAACGTAGGGCGGTATTCCGCAGGAGAGAGAGAATCGAGTAATACATTTTTTGGTAAATGGTTTGGTGTTAATGCTTCTATCTTTGGAGATAACCTAAAAGGTAGTGGTTTATTATTTAAGTATCCAATCGCCTGTTGAACACTCAATCTACCTTGTAAAACCATTTTATCAGTAGGAGAAAATAGCACACGTTTACGTAATAAACCGCGATATACCGCATGACTTAGATAAGTAGATACTAATCCAACTTCATTTTGCATTTTTCTACTAGCAAGTTCACTGATGGCAACCTCAATTGCCACGGCTCCACCTACTAAATAATCTAGTTTTTCACTTTGAAGCGCATCTTGAATAAGGTTGCGCTGTAACTCTTTACTGTTATCTCCCCAGTAGGTCGCACTGACTACAATATCACTTTCTTTTATTGCGTCATTAAATCCTTTCGTTACAGGTTTTGTTCCGCCACGAGTTTTAGGTCCTGGTAGCCAACCAATATAAGTGATACCAGAGTCTTTAGGGTGCCTTTTAGCTAAAAACTCTCCCGCTTTATAGCCCATGTCGTACCAATCTACACCGACTTCACCAAGATGAATGGGGGGCAGAGGAGGTAATGAACTCGTTAATTGATTTACGGTAGCTAAGATAGGTATCCCTGAGGTTAATCTTTTTAAATCATGTTGATAAATAATAGGGTCAACAGTACCTAAAAGAATAGCGTCAGCACCAATAGATACGCATTGTTTGATCTGTTCTTTTTGACGATCAATATTAGGGTAACCACCTGACTCATAAACGGTTAATTCAATATTGTTACGTTTTGCTTCTTCAACCATGCCGTAATTGACAGAAAGCCAATAAGAGTCTTTTAAGTGTGGGTAAATAGCACACAATTTCCATGATTCTTTTGCGTGAGCAAGAGGAGATAATAAGATGGAAATTAGTAAGATAGCTATGGAATGAAAAGTAAGTTTCATGGTCTCTTCGCACTGACTTTAGGTTGGTGATATGATACTCGCATTACTTCATTTTCTAAAGTGTATTCAAGATTATGTTATTTGCTTCTACAGGGATAGGTCGAAAGCTATTTCTTACTTTTATGGTGATGATTGCTCTTATGGCTTTTGGATCTGTTGTTGGTGTTCTTGGTTTTTCTTATGTTGAAAAAACAGAAAGAACAGTAATAGATTCTGCCATTCCTGCAGTAATTGAAGCTCGATATATCTCTGATTTGAGTACAAAAATAATCTCTACTTCTCAATTACTTTCTCAAGTTGATTCAGAGGAAGATCGAAAAAAATATGGGCAAGAGCTATTTACATCGATTGAAAGCTTATATGTAAGATTGAAAGGATTAGGGGTTTATCCATTTGATAAGGCTCTATTAACTCGTTTAGATCATCAAGTACAAGAAATTGTTGATAACTTAGCAACGATGGGAAATAACGTCGGTGAGAAAGTTGTCCTGCACAGTCTGATTCAAAATAAAAGTCAAAAGCTAACAAAAACAGCACTTCAATTAGAAGAGTTAGCTCGTTCGCAAGTGCTTAACTCTAATACTATTACTATTGCCAATGTTGTGAAGATCTATGATCTCGTCGAAAACAACGATAAGAATGCAGTATATAAAGCGTTAGATACGTTGGTGGAAATAGACCTTGATTTAGCGGAACGTTTGCATGAATTGCGTTTGCTTACTTTTAAAGTTGTTAATACCATTGATGATGCTAGAAACAGTCATAGCATTGTTAATGTTGAGAAATTACGCCAAGACTTCAATCGGGACATGACAATTATTACGCGTCGTGTGCAGGCTGTTGAAGATCCAAGTAGAACAAAACAAATGCTTGCGCTAGCAAATAACCTCACTAAAAGTGAACGCCTTTTTAATGAGTTGATTCAATTAGTTAATATAAACCAAAAATTGAAATCATTAAGTGATGAAAATATTCATCAATTTCAGGAGTTAAACTTAACTATTGCACAGTTATTAGAGCAAGCAAACGATGTAACACAGCAAGCCGTTGCTGATGTGAACTTTGTTTTGAAAGTTGTGCAACAACTCCTTATATCAATCACATTATTGGGTTTATGTTTAGTTATCTACATTATGTGGCGTTATGTATATGCTCGCGTAATTATGAGACTCAATCAATATGAGCAAGCTATTACCGACGTCGCTAATGGACAATTAGACATAGAGCTAGATACATCAGGAGATGATGAATTAGCTCAAATGGGACGTTCTATTCTAGTAGCTAGAGATACCGCGCAAGAGCTTCAAGATTATAAAGACAGCTTAGAATTACAAATTGCTCAAAGAACTCAAGAGTTAAAATCGAGCAATGAACGTTTAAATGTTGAAATTATTAACCATGACAAAGCTCGTGATTTAGCGGAGCAAGCCAACCGTGCTAAATCGGCATTCTTAGCTACGATGAGTCATGAAATCAGAACGCCGCTAAATGGTGTACTTGGAACGGGTGAATTATTGCGTGGAAGTGGGTTAACAGCACAACAGCAACAATATGTAGATATTATTAATCGTAGTGGTGAGAATTTACTCGATCTACTTAATGATATTTTAGATTATTCAAAAATTGAGGCGGGTCATTTATCTATCCGTCGTATTAACTTTAATGTTCATTCGATGATCACCGACGTGCATCATTTATTTAGTTCAAGAGCCCAACAAAAAGGTATTACACTTGCTTTTGATGTTCCTGCCGATATACCAGCGTGGTGGATGGGCGATTGCACTCGAATTAGACAAGTGCTGAACAATTTTGTCGGCAATGCCGTTAAATTTACTCATACCGGTAGTGTGACAATTCAATTACATGTCATTTTAGATACTACATTATTGTTTGAAGTTGTTGATACTGGTGTTGGTATTGCAGAGCATGAAATGAGCAGCTTATTTGAAGCGTTTACACAAGCTGAAGAGGGCCAGAAAGTTTATGGCGGAACAGGGTTAGGTCTAGCGATTAGCCAGCGTTTAATTGAAGCAATGGATGGCGAGATAGGTGTAGATTCAAAAGAGGGGCTAGGAAGCACATTTTGGTTCTCTTTAGAGTTGGAAGAAGGGCATTGTATTACCGCTCATACTGAAGATAGTATGGTTCCTGATGTTGCGCCTGCTCATATTCTCCTCGTCGAAGATAATCCTGTTAATCAAATGGTTGCGGTTGGTTTTCTAGAGCGTTTAGGTCATAGGGTTACAGCAGTAGATACCGGAAAATTTGCGGAAGAGGCATTAAAAAATAACCAATTTGATATGTTACTTTTAGATATTAATCTACCTGATACCGACGGTGTGACTTTACAAAAACGATTACGAGAAATAGAGCAACAGAAAGAAAATAATATAAAGCATACACCGATACTCGCTGTGTCTGCACATGTATTTAGTGAGGATGTGGAAAGCTATTTGGCTGCTGGTTTTGATGGATTTTTAGCTAAACCTCTTATTGAAAATCAATTGATTAAAATGTTAAACCGTTTTTTAAGTGATGCCTATCCGATTAAAGAGTTTGATATATCCCAAGAAATATTTAACTCTACAATGGATAGCATCACTGTTAAGGAAATTGATATGGTTTTAAATGAAAAAGTACTTAAAAGTGATCTTGCTGTATTAGGTGAGATTAGAATGCTTAAAATTATTGAATTATTTAGACAATCCTCTAAAGATAATTTAATTCAACTGCAAGATGCGATTGTTAATAAAGAGGCTTATCAAGTCAATCAGTTGGCTCATAAGCTAAAAGGATCTGCGGGCAGTCTTGGATTAATGCAATTACATACACTTTGTAATGTTTATGAAGAAAGAGGAAAAGAGGGGGATTTATCTGAATGCAGTGAGATTGAAATCGCTCAGATTTACGAACTCTCAATAGGTGCATTAAATAATTTCTTTAATAATTGAAATTAACTTTATAAATATCAATGGTATGAGTGAACTTTATTTGCCTCTCATATGGATTTGATCAATTTATATTTATTGATATTTGGTATAGTCCGTTGAATTATTTTTATTTCATATGGATAGGTTATGAAGTTAGCAGGACGTTTATCAGTAAAAACAAAAATAGCATTGCCAATTGTCGCCATTGTTTTTTTATTCAGTGTTATTTCAACGCTTAATGTAATGAAGCTAAATGAGCAAGCGGAGGTTAATTATAAGTTAATCGAGCTTGTTCAACCAGTAAATGAATCTTTAGAAGATGCATACCGAGATCTTTATCAAGTTACCGCTGCAGCACAAGGATTTATGCTTTCAACAACGAAGGCAGAAAGAGAACACCACACGTTTGAGTTTAAAGATAACGCCTATAAAGCGATTCCTCGCTTAAAAAAAGTAGAAACTTTATATCAAGAAAATATCCTTCCTTTAAATACTCAATTTGAATTAACAACGTTAATTAACGCGGCTGAAAAATGGGTCTCACTTTATGAACCTTTATTCTCAGATCCTGATAATGCTCAATTTTATTATCAAGAAAATAGTGGTCAGTTAGAAGATCAGTTTAAGATCATGCGTAAGCAACTAAAATCAATTAGTAAGTTGATTATGAGTGAGCAGGTCAAACTAGGAGAGCAAAGTCATTATGGGATCAATTCAGGTAAAATAATTTCTGAGATTGGTGCAATTAGTGCTGTGATTTTTGGCTTATTTGTTATTTGGTTATCAATTAACTGGATTGTGAAACCAATTCAGTCATTAGAGCTGGCAATGTCAGAAGTTGCTTCTGGTGATGGAGATCTAACAAAGCGCATCGCGGTTACCTCAAGTGATGAAATTGGTAAATTGGCACAAGCGTTTAATTTATTTGTATCAAAGATTCACGGCACGGTTTCAGATGTGATTGTATCGTCTAATACCGTTCGTTCAGAAATGGATAATATTCAAGTATTAACAAACAATATCGCTAAATTTTCTTCAAGCCAGCAACAAGAAAGTGAAGTGGTTGCAGCTGCTGTACATGAAATGCAAGTGACGAGTAATACGGTGAATGAGAATGCCAATGAAGCGGCGCAAGCAAGTTTAGGAGCAACAACAGAAGCCAATACGACAGAAGCTATTTTGCAGCAAACCGTAGTATCGATTCAAGGATTGGCCAATGAGATCACTCAAGCAGGTACTGTAATCCATACTTTGGATAGTGATGTATCAAATATAGCGTCAATTTTAGATGTCATTAAAGGGATTGCAGATCAAACTAATTTATTAGCGCTAAATGCAGCAATAGAAGCTGCACGAGCTGGTGAGCAAGGGCGTGGTTTTGCGGTTGTTGCTGATGAAGTAAGAGCGTTAGCAAGTAAAACACAAGACAGTACTGGTGAAATTCAAAAGATGATTGAACGCTTACAAGCGGGAGCGAAAGAAGCGGTAGTTGCGATGGAATCGAGTACTAAAAGTGGTAAAGAAACGATTGACCTAGCAAGTGAAGCATCAAAATCATTAGATCAGATAACAAGAGCGATTGTTATTATGAATGATATGAATACACATATAGCAACAGCAGCTAATGAACAGAGTCATGTTAGTGATGATGTTAATTCGAATGTACAGCGAATCGCCGATAATAGTACCCAGATGGTGCAGATGGTGAATCGTTCAGAAAGTTCATGTCTTTCATTATCAGAGCAATGTGAGAGACTTGATGGTTTAGTTTCTCAATTTAAAGTGTAATTTTTAAATTTAAGTGCTTATAAAAAATAGCCCACAATGATTGTGGGCTATTTTTATGTCTATTGATTTGTATGGAGCGTTTATTTATTTTGTAATAAGTAGGCGGAAAAACGTTCTTGCGTCTCTTTATCTGCTTTTTCATACCAGTAATGCAGCATTTGTTCAGCAGTGTTTTGGCCTTGCTCATTTTTAATTTCTTTATGAGTTACAGTTACCATGCCTTCTTTAAATGCGGCAGGATCATTGGTGCTATTGAATTGCGCTAGTTCAAATTGAATATTTCGGCCAACTTGAACACCATTATGGATAAGTTGTGACTGGGCATAAGGGATCGCTGCATTGTTTTGATCGATAAGTTGCCAATTTAAGTCAGTATTAAAGGCTTCTGCTTTTTCTGGCGAATTATAGGTTGGAAATTTAAAGGTGATCTCTTTATCTGATGCTGAGAATTTAGAAATAATAATATCGCTAGAGACGATGATATTATCTTTACCTTGTTTAAATACTGGGTTGTATCTAAATGCAATTTGGTGCTCGCCGTTTTCTAATTCAAGATTTGATGAAGTAGAGAAGAAAGAACTTTCTAATTCAACTTCTTGATTGTCAACCAGTAGTAGCTCAACATCTCCAGGAATAGTCAGTTGGATTGAGGCATTTGCACTTACTGAAGTAAGAAGACAAATACTGGCAGCAAAGAGAGAATTAATTTTCATTTAAGTACACCTAATCATTATTATTAGATTAAGTGTACTCAGATTCTAGTAATAAATAAACGCCTAACTGAATTAGAAATTATACGTTAATCCGAGATAAGTGGTCCCAAAGTCATATCCAATACCATCCATAATAGCACGTGCTATGTTGTGACCTGCTGTCAAAGTGAAATGTGTTGTAAAGTCATATCCAGCTTCAAAACCATAAGATAGGCCTAAGGCGCTTCGGCTTTGGGATCCTTTTCCTTTAAAACCTTTATTCCCTTCTTCTAAGTAAAAATCAATATCCATATCTAAGTAGTAATAGCCATAGCCAAACATACTGGTAATAAAGAAATCAGATTCCAATATATAAGCTCGGTATTTTAAATTAGCACCGAAAAAATGGGCATCAATATGGCTTCTTGCAAATTCATTATCTTTCTTCCAGTCGTAATCAAAACTGCCCATATTGTTATATTCAAGTTCAACAGACATATAAAATGTATCTGAAATTGGGAAATCATAACCTCCTTTAATGTTATAGCCACGATCAAGGTCTGTTTGAACCCCAAGAAAAGTCACTGAAGACTCTTCGAGATTAGTTGTTATGTAATAGCCTGATTTGTCAGCTTGTACAGAAAAAGAAAATAATATAAATGATATAAAACTCAATAACTTCATGTAATTATCCGTAATATCTATGTAGTTATCTTTATTATTCATAATTACTATTATAAATCCACAAATATAACAAATAAATTACAATTTATAACAAAAAAAGCCCCTAACTAGTAGGGGCAAAAGTTTCCATCGCTTTTGTTATAATTCAAAAAATAGGATTAACCAAAGTCACCATTTACGTAACCCTGAGTACGATCATCTTTTGGGTTTGAAAAGATAATATGAGTATCGTTATGCTCTACTAATTCGCCCATCAAAAAGAAAGCAGTTTTATCTGAAATACGACGAGCTTGTTGCATAGAGTGAGTGACGATAACAATCGTATAATCTTTTTTAAGTGTTTCCATTAACTCTTCAATTTTATGTGTAGCAATTGGATCCAGTGCAGATGTAGGTTCATCCATTAAAATTACATCTGGTTCCATAGCTATAGTTCGAGCAATACATAAACGTTGTTGTTGGCCGCCAGATAACCCAAACGCATGAGATTTTAAACGGTCTTTTACTTCATCCCAAAGAGCGGCACTGCGGAGTGACTTTTCTACAACAGCATCTAAATGCTTTTTATCTTTAACGCCTTGAGCTTTTAATCCATAAGCGACGTTTTCATAAATACTCATCGGGAATGGATTTGCTTTTTGGAAAACCATACCTACTTTGATGCGTAAATCAGCAACGTCAATATTACCGTAAATGTCATTACCATCTAGATTTACTAATCCAGTAATTTTTACACCTTCGATGAGATCATTCATGCGGTTCAAGCAACGTAAAAGGGTTGATTTACCGCAACCAGAAGGGCCGATCAGTGCAGTTACTTGCTTTGCTGGGATCGGTAAGTTAATGCTTTTTAGTGCTTGGTTTTGACCGTAAAAAAGATCTAGGCTTTCAATATTAAATTTGTTCATTTTAGTTTCCTTACTGGCTGCAACTTCTTTTCGTGCAACCAGTGAATAAATAGTGAGTAATAAGTTTTATATTAATGAGATGCTTTATTTATTTTTTGAGCCAATAGCTTTGTTAGCATATTAATAATTAAGACAAGAACAATCAGTACTGTTGCCGTGCCATAGGCCTGATTCCATTCTTCAATAGTGAAGAGTTCAGTGGTCAACTTATATAGGTGAACAGTTAATGTTCTGCCTGAATCAAATAATGAATCAGGGATCCTCGCAACCATACCTGCGGTTAAAAATACTGGCGCAGACTCACCAATCACTCGGCCGATACTTAAAATAACAGAAGTTAAAATACCAGGCATTGCGCTTGGTAAAATTAAGCGCCAGATAGTATATATTTTTGACGCCCCTAAACCATAAGACCCTTCACGGAAAGTTTGAGGTACAGCCATTAATGCTTCTTCTGTTGTTCGAATAATGACAGGTAAAATTAGAATACTTAGTGTTAATGCACCGGAAAGAATTGAAAAGCCTAGGCCTAAAATCCCAACAAAGAAAGTCATACCAAATAAACCGAAAATAATCGACGGAATACCAGCTAAAGATTCGGTACAGAAACGGATAACTTTAACAAATTTACTGCCAATCTTGGCGTATTCAGTTAAGTATATTGCTGTCATTATTCCTAATGGTGCTGCGACGGCAATAGATGCTAATACCATATAGAGTGTTGCGACAATCATTGGGAAGATACCGTGTTCTTCACCCGTTCGAGTATAATCATCGGTAATGAACGACCAACTTACGTGTTGTAAGCCGTTCGAAAGAATGTACCAAATGATCCAGAATAAGAATCCAACGGTAATTGCGGCTGATAGCCAGATGAATCCCGCTGCAATTTGATCTTTTATGTGACGTTGCTTTTTAAGTTTATTCATTGTCTTATTTCGCCGTTTCACGATTTAGATAAAGAAGAATGCCATTAAGCGACATGATGAAAACTAGCAGTACAACACCCGTTGCATATAACGCGTTAGCATGAATGCCACTTGCGTATGACATTTCAATCGCAATGTTTGCTGTTAATGTTCTTGCTGAGTCTAAGATGCCTTCTGGCATGGCAGGAGCATTACCCATAACCATAATGATTGCCATGGTTTCACCTAATGCGCGAGCAATACCTAAGATCACACCAGTCATTATGCCTGAACGAGCTGCTGGAAGAAGGATGCGGAAAATAGTAAATATCTTAGATGCCCCAAGCGCTAGAGAGCCTTCTTTATAAGTAGCTGGAACAGCTCTAATAGAGGTTTCTGACACCGTAATTACGGTAGGTAGGATCATGACACCTAAAACGATAATACCGGCTAGAATGGTGTTACCTGCAGGGACTTGAAAGACGTCTTGAATAAGTGGAACGATAATAACAAGACCAAAAAAACCATAAACTACAGATGGAATACCAGCTAATAACTCAACGGCAGGTCGAATAATATCAGCAACACGTTTAGGAGCAATTTCTGCAATAAAAATAGCGGTTAATATTCCAACAGGTACACCAACAAGAACAGCACCAAAGGTTGAAACAACAGAAGCAACAATCATGGTGAAAACACCATAGAGAGCTGGTGGTAGCCAATCTTGACCAAATACAATACCGCTTACGCCAACTTGTTGAAATGCGGGGATACTTTCTTTTACGATGAAATAAGCAATGGTTGCTAATGAAACAATACCAATAACAGCACAACTTAAAAATAAACCGTGGAAAATGCGCTCTCTCCAATCAACTCGCTTTTTTTGTCTTAGCGGGCTTTTTGAAGGAGTATCGTGATTTACTGAATTTTGATTATTCATTGCGATGGTCATAATAAATACTCACATGTCGAAAAATTCGAAATGGAAAAAGCCTGACCTTCACAGGTCAGGCAAATTAAGGTAGAAATTAGTTAACTGAGATGTAGCCTTTCTTTTCAACTAGGTTTTGAGCGGTTTCTGCTGTCATCCAGTTTAGGAATTTTTGAGTTTCAACTGATGGTTGTCCTTCTTTGTATAGAACAAGGAAAGGACGAGACACTTTATATGTGCCATTTTTAATGTCGGCAACACTTGGTACTACATTATCAATTGAAAGCGCATGAACTGAGCTATCTACAGTACCTAAAGAAATATAACCAATAGCATATGGGTTACTTGCTACCATTGTCTTTAGAGCGCCATTGCCATTAGCAACTTGAGCTCGTTGTGAAATTGCTGAAACTTTCATACCTGATATTTTTTTCTTTAAGCTCATGATGTCTTCAAATGCACCACGAGTACCAGAAGCTGTATCACGAGTGATAGCAACGATTGGTTTGTCTGCTCCGCCTACTTCTTTCCAGTTTTTTACTTCACCTTTATAGATAGCAGTTACTTGCTCAGACGTTAGGCCTTTTAGCTTGTTACTTGGGTTAACCACGACAGCTATACCATCGTGTGCAACCACTAATTCTTTTAATGTTGGTTCTTTTTCTGATGATTTAAGGTTACGTGATGACATACCTAAATCCGCAGAGCCATTCTTTGCCGCTTTTACACCCGCTGAAGAGCCAGGGCCTTGAACTTCGATATATACGTTTGAGTGTTCTTTCATGTAAGTCTCAGAAAACACTTCCATTAGAGGGGTCACGCTGCTTGAACCAACGGCAGAAATTGTTTCTTTCGCTGATGCTGGTAATGCTACTACTGAACTCAGAATTGCTAGTGCGCCGATAACTGACTTTTTCATTTTCATTTCCTTTATGAGGCATACGTGCCGGATTAAGTTGACGAGGTCACTTTAGAAAATTTATATGACAGTAATATTTCAGTTTTCTTAAAAGTGTATTACAAGGCTATATTTATTTTTATTAGAAAATATGAATTATCTATTTATTCTTAATTATCATATGGATATATTGAGTTTTGTGTATTATTGATTAAAGGAAAATAATGACCCGATTCGTTATTTTATAGTAGTGATCTTACGAATGGTTAGATCTTTGAGTAAGTTTTTAACCAATGATGAAATGTAATTGGTTGTTATTTAATCAATTATTTATTGATGTGTTTCGCAAATAAATAAACGATGCCATTGGTTTATTCGCTTATTTTAAAAAAAATATGCATCATTATGTATTAATCCGAATTGGGTGCTGATAAATAAAAATGATTCAGAATTTTGAACTGACCAACGTTGAGAGTAAACAAACGTTAGAGCAAAAAATAATTCAATGCCATGATAGAAAAATCATTTCGGATCTTCTTTTTTGGTATTTTTCATCTAGCTTTGAAGCTACATCAGCCGCCATTATCTCTTTTCGTAAAGACAGTTATGATTACCATGAGGATTATATTTATGGTGAGCACTTACCTTTAGAGAGTATCCCTATTAGCTTTTGGGTTTGGGCTAATCAGTTTGGTAGTTGTGATGGGTTGGTTGCTATCTCTAGTAACACTATTGGTTGGGATTACAGACAAATATTGAGTAACGATACATTCTTATTTGTATTAGATAGTCATACCTGTAATCGTTCCTATTTAATTATTGAAAATATAAAGATCCCTTCTGACATTTTAGTTGAACGAAGTAAATTGAATTTTTTATATATCGCAGCATCTCAATGGCAATGCATAAGAGCGGAAAGGAATGCGAGTAATGACATTCGTTTAAGAGACATGAGAGCGGCCAAATACTTAGATGAGATAAAAGAACGTGATCTCTTTCTTGATAAAATGAAATTAGTCCAAAATATTTCTCTTAACTTATCAAAACACGAAACATTAGATGAATTGTTTAAAGCAGCGGTTGAAGCAGTTCGAGATGATATGGGGTTTGACCGCAGCGTATTTATGTTGCTGGATTATAAACAGGGATCATTTAGTAGCACTTATGGGACAAATGAGAACGGAGAAACGGTTCGAGAACACCATAAGACATACGATTTAAATCAGTTAGAACCATCCTATATCGAAGCGTTATACAGCCACTCTGAAACGTTAGTCGTTGTTGATCCTGCTCCACTCTATACTGCGGGGGAGGTTGTTGGTGAAGGGTGGAATGCGATGCTGATACTAAGAGGTGAAAATTACCCTGTAGGCTGGCTAGCGTTAGATAATTTTATTCATCGTGAACCGATTACCATTTATCAACAAGAGATGTTGAAGTCTTTTGCTGCATTATTATCTCAGATTTATATAAGAAAGCGACGTGAGCAAGCGGTACGGTTACTGAATATTAGTTTGGTTGGCTTCTCTCGTTGCGAAACATTAAGCGATGTATGTCAAAGTGCGGTTTCTTTTGCTATTAAACATTTAGGAGTGGATCGCCTTGGCATTTTATTAACTAATGAAGACTGTACCAGTTTGCAAGGAACATGGGGAACAGATCAGCAAGGTAACACCGTTGATGAATCTTATTTTTATAGTGAAAACTTAGATGTAGTTCAAGAAGCAATCGATAAACCTGAAACCCTGATATATACCGAATCAGCTCCTATTTTTCATGATATGGAAGTGATTGGTTTTGGCTGTAAAGGAATCGCATTAATTCAAACTACAGACAAGAAACCCTTTGCGTTTGTTGTTGTAGATAATTTTTTGACGAAGAAAGTACTTAGTACGGAAGAAAGAGAAATAGTTAACTTATTCATCTCTACATTAAGTGAGGTATTACAACGAACTCAAGCCACTGAACGATTAGAGAAGTTAAATAAAGAGCTAGAGTTGAAAATTAAAGCAAGAACTAAGCAGTTAGAAACAATGAATGAACAGCTAGAGTTATTATCTTTGCAAGATCCCTTAACTGAGCTTGGTAACCGTCGGCAGTTTGAAAAAAAATTCAATCAGATATTAAAAACACCAAATGCATCAAACGTAGCTGTGCTTTTAATTGATATTGATTTTTTTGGACTTTATAACACTTGTTATGGGCATTTACAGGGAGATAAAGCATTGTTGATGTTCGCAAGGATTTTAAATGATGCTATTAATGCGCTTCCGGGAGCTTCTTTTTGCCGTATAGGCGGTGAGGAGTTTGCAGTGTGTTTATCTGGCGTTAATATTGATGATTTAGAAAAAATAGCGTGCCGTATTCAACATCTATTAGCTGTTAAGAAAATTGAACATAACTTAAGTTCTGTTTCTGAGTTTCTAACTGTTTCTATTGGCTGTATTGTTGCAAACAAAGCCGTCAAAAGTATCGACCATATATATCATGAAGCGGATATTCAATTATATAAAGCGAAAGAAAAAAGGAATTCAATTTGCTGTAAAACGGTTAATTAAAGCTACTTATTTTTAGTAGATAAGTAGCTTTAAAATGACTAGTGAACTTATATAGAGCATACCGAACATGAAGGTTGCTTCATCAACTTCATTTCACGCCAGTTCATTGAAAGGGCATCTAATATTAGTAATTTACTGGTCAGCGGTTGACCATAATTAGTTAATACCTTAATTGCTTCCAAGGCTTGAGTTGCGCCAATAATCCCAACGACAGGGGACATTACTCCAGCTTCAACACAGGTTAATGCTTGTTGACCAAATAAACTGCTTAAGCACTGATAACATGGTTCATTATCTTGATAAGTATAAACGCTTACTTGACCTTCCATCCGTATCGCTGCACCAGATACCAATGGTGTTTTTGACTCAAAGCATAAGCGATTTAATTGATTACGAGTATCTACGTTATCAGTGCCATCTAGCACTAAATCATGATTAGCAATCAGTGTTCGCAATTCGTCATCAGATAAGCGCTTATCAAGAGTCTCAATATGACAATGAGGGTTGATGCGATTCAACGCCATTTTTGCAGAAATAACTTTTTTATCCCCAATGGTTTCATCGCAATGAAGAACTTGGCGTTGGAGGTTAGAAATTTCAACAATATCATCGTCCACGAGGGTGAGTTCTCCCACCCCTGCTGCCGCTAAATACTGACTTGAGGCACAACCTAAACCGCCAGCACCAATAATCAGAATAGAACTTGCTTTTAAGCGCTCTTGCCCATCAAAGTCAAAGTTTCTTAGAATTATCTGGCGATTGTAGCGCAACATTTCTTGATCGGTTAATTCAGTCATCTTTAAATTCTCTTAATATAAAGAAGAGTTAAACAATTCAATAGTGACCATTTCGCCGGCTTCAACACGGCCACGCTCGCGTTCTAACACAACAAAACAGTTTGCAACACTCATTGAGCTGAATGCACCTGAACCTTGGTTACCAGTTGTTGCTACTTCAAATTGTCCTAGAGCATTAATAGAGTAAATACCACGTTGATAGTCTGTACGGCCTGGACGTTTCTTAAATAGTGTTGTTGCGACTGCTGGGATTGATTTTGGTGCTTCCCACTTTGAGTGACCTGCTAATTTAGCAAGCATTGGTTGAACCAATACATACATAGTTAACATTGCAGAAACTGGGTTGCCTGGTAATCCACAGAAATAAGAATTCGGTAAATTGCCAAATGCGAATGGTTTACCTGGTTTAATCGCGAGTTTCCAGAAACCAATTTGCCCTAATTCATCTAGGATATCTTTTGTATAATCTGCTTCACCTACACTTACGCCGCCAGAAGTTACGACCACATCGGCTTCTTTATCTGCTTTTAAGAACACTTCTTTTAGTGTTTCAGGGCAATCAGGGATAATGCCTAAGTCGATCGCTTCACAGCCAAAACGCTCAATTAAAACTTTAATACCATAGCGGTTGCTGTCGTAGATCTGACCATCTTCTAATGGTTGACCTAATGGTTTTAACTCGTCACCAGTAGAGAAGAAGGCAACTTTTGGTTTTGCTACTACGGGAATATCATTAATACCTAAAGAGGCGATTAATGGAATGTCTCGGGGTGTTAAGCGATGGCCTTTTTCTAAAACAGTTTGACCTTGAGCAACATCATCACCAATAGGGCGAATGTTTGTTTGTGGTTTTACATCAGCTAAAGAAAGATCAAACGTGATGTTACCTTCTGAATCTGAAGTCAACTCCTGCATAATTACGGCGTCACAACCTTCAGGGATTTTTGCTCCTGTCATGATTCTGATGGTAGTTTGTGTTGCCCATTCGCCATCAAAAGGGATACCAGCAAAAGATTTGCCTGCAAGAGATAGGGTTAATGATTGTTCTAAATCAGAGATACGAACGGCATAACCATCCATCGCTGAATTGGCAAATGGAGGTACATTAATTGGAGAGCAGATATCTTCAGCTAAGACAAAACCAATCGCATCAGCAAGCGGTAATATAGTTGTATTTGAGATAGGGGAAACTTGAGATAAAAGGGTGTCTAAGGCCGTTTCTACTGGGATCAAACCTTGAGTTGCGCAGCAATCCATCATGATACTCTCTAGATTAATAGTAATAATGACAGCACATTATCATATTTTGCCTCTTAACATCTAATAGACCCAGTAAAATCAGGGTGTATTTATCTGACAGAGCGGGTATCCTTAGCAAAGTTCAATTGATTAGGTTATTTGGAGTATACGATGTCATCATTCAGTGAATCAGCCATTTTAGTGCGTGATGCCCTTATCGCGCGTGGTCTTGAGACGCCAATGAAGGAAAATGGAATTAGTCGTGAAGAGAAAAAAGAACGTATAGAAGAACACATGCGTGAAATTTTAACGCTGTTAAGTCTTGATCTTAGTGATGATAGTTTAGAGGAAACCCCTCATCGAATTGCTAAAATGTATGTTGATGAAATTTTCTCAGGTTTAGATTACGCCAATTTTCCTAAAATTACTGTTATTGAAAACAAAATGAACTGTGATGAGATGGTAAGAGTTAACGACATTACTCTTACTAGTACTTGCGAGCATCATTTAGTTACGATTGATGGTAAAGCAACGGTAGCTTATATTCCTCGTCAGAAAATTATTGGCTTATCAAAGATTAACCGTATTGTTCGTTTCTTTGCGCAGCGTCCTCAAGTTCAAGAGCGTATGACTCAGCAAATTTTAGTTGCACTGCAAACATTACTTGGCAGTGATGATGTGGCGATAACGATGGAAGCGACACATTATTGTGTGAAGTCTCGTGGTGTTATGGATGCAACTAGCAGTACAACAACAACAGCTCTTGGGGGGATTTTTAAAAGAAACCCAGCAACAAGACATGAGTTTTTAAACGGTATTCGTTAATCGACATTTTTATAAAAAAAAGCCCGTGACTTAAATTATTAAGTGGCGGGCTTTTTTACATTTATGTGTCGGATTATTTTATGCTAATAACTTGAATTTTTGCAGTTAAAGCAATGGGCTAAACATAGAAAAGAATCGTTCAGTAAAACGATGTGGTAAATTACGCTGTTGCCAAACAGTAAGTTCAACGGGGGTAGATTGTTCTAAATAGCCATCAAGAACCCAAGAAAGTTGTTTAGTAAATTCAGGGTCATCAACGATTAAGCTCACTTCAAAGTTTAACCAGAAACTACGCATATCTAAATTAACTGTACCAATAATACAATGGCTATTATCAATAACGACGGATTTGGTATGCAATAACCCTCCGTTAAATTCATGGATCTGAACACCGGCTTTAAGTAGTGTCTCAAAGAAAGATTTAGATGCCCAACTTACCATCAATGAGTCATTTTTCTTCGGTAAAATTAATTTAACTTCAACACCTCTGTGGGCTGTAGTTCGTAATGTATGAAGCAATATTTCACTAGGCACAAAATAAGGGGTTGTGATTGTAATTGATGTTCTTGCTTGGTTAATTGCAGTGATTAAGACTTGTTGAATAATATCATCAGGCATCCCTGGGCCAGATGGTACCACTTGAGTTGTGTGATTGAATGGGTCTATTGAAATAGGGCATTCAGGCTGAGTTGGTAATTCACGGATCCCAGTTTCTACTTCCCAATCCCATGCATGTATTGTATTTAACACAGCGACATTTGGACCAGTTAAACGGATCATGACATCAACCCATTGTCCAACACCTGAATTTTGTTTGAAGTATTGTGGATCAACCAAATTCATTGAGCCAGTATAAGCGATTATATTGTCGATCACGACGATTTTACGATGCAGGCGCAAGTCTAATCGTCTAAAAAACATACGAAAAGGACTAACACTGAGTGCTTCTACAATATTAACACCTGAGTTTTTAAGCAGTTTAGGCCAATGACTTTTAAAGAAATCGATACTTCCCGCGGAGTCTAAAAGTACATTAACAGTAACTCCACGTTTTGCCGCTTTAATTAATGCACTTGCAACACTGTCAGCTAGCCCACCATGATGCCAAATGTAAAACTCCATATTGATTTCATGTTCTGCTTTTTCAATATCCCGAACAATAGCGGTTAAAATTTCGGCAGGTGTATTTAGTAACGAAAGGGTATCCCCACTTAACGCGGGAATGCCTAATCTATTGGAACAGAGATTATGAATAGCTGAAATCCGATGAGAAATGGACTGGGGTTGGTGGTGTTGGCAGTTATGCACTTGTGCAAACCATTCTTCATAAGGAGTAAACATAGCTCTGGCACGCTCACCACGTGTTCGTCCAAGGTTAAGCTCTCCAATTAAGAAGTACGCCATTACCCCTAACACAGGGATGATATAAATGATCATTAACCAAGCTAAAGAGACACCAACAGGCCTTGGTTTAAAAACAACACGTATTGTGACACCGGCAACGAGCAGCCAGTATAAGATAAAACCAATAAGAGTAAGCGCTTGATAAAATTTATCCATTAGCCTTTGTCATTGAAATAGTAAATGAATCTCTATTAAATCAGGTGTTGTAGGAAAAGAGTAGATAAGGAAGGAAAAATTTACAAAATAAAGTTTACTGATGGTTTTGTAGACATTTAGGTTAAAAAAGAGAGCTGTACGTTAAAAAATTTAACCTAAGGGGTTTCAATTTTATTCCTAAACTGTTTTACTTGCAATATTGAGTGTTAACCAAACCTTTTTTAAGTGTACACTTTTTTGTACACCATTTTGATGCTCATATACAAACACAGTGCATATACAACAATATAGAATATTTGGAGAACTTGTGGCTATGAGTAATACCACTAAGCCCCGTGATACCTGGGGTTCAAAATTAGGATTTGTAATGGCTGCAGCAGGATCTGCTGTTGGTTTAGGTAATATTTGGAAATTCCCATATACAGCTGGAGAGAATGGTGGTGGTGCATTTGTTGCTATTTACCTATTCTTTGTAATATTTATTGGTTTTAGTGTGATGTTGACTGAGTTTGCTATCGGTCGTCGTACTCAAAAATCAGCGGTAGGTGCGTTTAAATCGACAGATCGTCGTTGGACTTTTGCTGGTGTTATTGGTGTAGTTAGTGGCTTATTGATTATGGGTTTCTATCCTGTAGTCGGTGGTTGGGCCATTGCTTATATTGCTAAAGTGGGTACGGGTCTATTAGACACTCCGGCCGCTATTGGTGATAGTTTTGGTGCTTTCATCTCTAACCCTGTAGAGCCACTTATGTGGATGGGCTTATACCTACTTCTAAACATTGTTATTGTAATGAAAGGTATTTCTGGCGGTATAGAGAAAGCCGGCAAAATCTTAATGCCTTTATTATTTATTATCTTAATTATTGTTTCTGTAAAAGGTCTAATGCTTCCTGGTGCGATGGCAGGTCTTGATTTCTTATTTAGTCCTGATTTTTCTAAAATTGACAGTAATGTTATTCTTGCAGCATTAGGTCAAGCGTTTTTCTCATTATCTCTTGGTATGGGCTGTATGATGACTTATGGCTCTTACTTGAAGAAAAAAGAGAATCTAGTTCAAACAACAGCGATGGTTACGGCAATGGATACCGGTGTTGCTGTTCTTGCGGGTGTTGCTATGTTTCCTGCAATGTTTGCATTTGGAATGGCACCAACTGCGGGGCCTGGTTTAGTATTTGTTGTTGTACCACAAATATTTGCAGAAATGGGTGGTTTGATTGGTCTTCTGCTTGCTTTACTGTTCTTTATTGGTTTAAGTGTAGCAGCATTGACATCTTCAGTATCTCTATTAGAAGTAGTCGTTTCTTACTTAATTGATGAGAAGAAATTTACTCGAATTAAAGCGGTAATTGCTGCAAGTTCTGTAATGGCTATTTTGTGTGTGTTTGCTTCATTATCTTTAGGTGGTCTTGGTCCAACGCTGTTTGATACAGGAGCGTTTGATATCTTTGATTTATTAACTGATAAGATATTCCTAGCGGTTGGCGGTATGTTGGTATGTATCTTCGCTGGTTGGAGATTAAAGCGTGAAGATCTTGAAGATGAAGTAACAAATGGCGGTGAAATTAAATTTCCACTATTTGGCTTATGGTATGCACTAGTTAAGTATATTATCCCTGTTGCAATCGCAATCGTTGCATTCATGGGGATCTCATCTGGTTTTGATGGTGGTAAAGGCCCAATCATGCTGTTAGGTGTCGCTATTATTGCTGGTTCAGCTCTTATCTCTAAGAAGTTCTGATCTAAGATAAACCATCGTAAAGATATCGAATTATAAAAATATAAACGAGAGTTTTATGACTCTCGTTTTTTTGAACTCATCGAAATAAAAAAGCCTGATACGAATACCAGGCTTTGATGTATTTAAATGTAAAGGTATGGTTTATTCAATCTCGCCATTAACGTAGTACCACTTTCTGTTTTCTTTTAGAAAGCGAGAGTGTTCTTTCAATTGATGTAATTGTCCATTTTCAGAGTAGGTTGCTTTAAAAGAAACAAAACCTTCATTATCGCTAGTCTCTGATAAGTATGAAGACACTACCTTCAGCTTTCGCCAATCAAGCTCTATAGATTCTTCTATACCGTCTCTAAATTCTTCTGCGTGACAAGAAGGATGGTAGGTATCGATAATATATTGAATTAATTGTTTTACATGAGCACTGTAACGAGAACGCATTAGTAATTCTGGTGTTATTGCTAATTCATGGTTGTTATGAATTGGCTCACAACAAACTGAATAGTTTTTTTTGGTGCCACATGGACAATGATTCGCTTTAGACATTATGAGTTCGTTCTCTATTTTGCTATGTCATCTACCCATTCAGCAGATTCTTTATAACAGGCTGTAAATTCTTGTTCGGTAATTTTCAAAGCAACACAACATTGAGATACCGTAGTCCAACTTGCTTTTTCATAGCTCTCAATTGCTAAGATTAACTTACCTAAAGAGCCTTGACGCTCTGTTAGTGCTAGCTTTATTTCAGTCGAGATAGGCAGATGTTGAATCAAACTGTTCAAAGGCTGATCTAACAAAGGCTCTAGTAGTGAGAATAAACCTACTAAGAATGCTTGGCTTGGTTCGAGATCTATATTAGTTTTATTTACAATTAACTCACATAATTTTGCACGATGTATCGAAAGAGTATAGAGAGATTGCGGTTTATGCTGTGTAGCATGAGCTACTGCAACAAGCGATACAAATTGACGTAATTTCGTTTCGCCCAAATAGACAAGAGCCTGTTTGAAAGAGGTAATTGGCTTATCAATAACTGAAGATGCATTAACAAAACGCAGTAATTTATAAGACAATGAGACATCTTGAACTAAGTATTTTTCAACGGCTTTAAAATCAACAATTGGAGCTGAAATTTCTTTATACAACTGCATTATTGATAATTGATTTGGTTGAATTGCTCGCTGTTGTAGCATTTCTGGTTTACTAAAAAAGTAACCTTGAAAATAAATAAATCCAGCGGCTTTTGCTTGCTCAAATTCTTCATAAGTCTCTACTTTCTCAGCAAGGAAAGAAATATTGTATTTTTCACAATGACGAATGAATAATTTTGCCTTTAAAATAGGCGTAGTACGAATATCAAACTTAATAATATCGATATAAGGTAAAAATGGAGTCCATTGAGGATTTGGTTCAAAATCATCAAGTGCTAATTTATAACCACGCTCAGAAAGGGTTTTAACTGCATTAAGTAAATCTTGATTTGGGATGCAATCTTCAAGGATCTCAACCACTAGATTATGAGAGTTAAACAGCATTGGAACTAAATTAATTAGGCTTTGTTGAGGGAAATTTACAAAGCCTAATTTGTCATTGATTGCATTACACTGTGAGCTTAAAAAATGATCAGATAGTAGTCGACTTGTTGCTTCTTCTGCTTCTACTGCGGGAAACGTATTTTTTGGACCATCTCGGAATAATAATTCGTAACCAATCGTATTTTTTTTGATGTCTAAGATAGGTTGACGAGCAACATATGAATACATAAACGTTATTCTCTACAGCGTGTTGAATCGAATCTGGCCTCATCATAATCTCTTTATTAAGAAAAGACTATGATTCTCCTTATTCCAGAATAAGAGTGAGTGATTAATGTGATTTATTTAAAACTTTTTTCATGAAGTGTGTATATATTGTTCTTATATTCAAGAATCGAACCTTGGGTATACCAATCGCCAAGCACAATACGAGTCATCTCTTGATTATTACACGTAAAAACATGGGTGTCAGGGCGATGAGTATGGCCATGTATCAGCCTTTTCACACCTTCTTCAGACATAATTCTTTCAACTTCACTTTGAGTGACATCCATAATCGTTAGTTCTTTATGTTGCTTCTTTTCTTTGATTTTATCTTGTACGTTTTTAACGATACGTTGACGTATAAAAAGAGGGATACGATTGAACACCCATTGGAGCCACGGCTGGTGAACTTTTGCACGGAACTCTTGATATTTGATGTCATCAATACAAAGCGTATCACCATGCATGATTAACACTTTTTCACCATCCATATCAATTACGGTGTGATCTGCTAAAAGTTGAACTCCGGTTTCTTTACAAAAACGTTTATTCAATAAAAAGTCTCGATTTCCTTGAATGAAGTAGCATTCAATACCTTGTTGAGTTAACGCCTTAAATGCATCTTTAATTACAACATTAAATGGTGAGTTATCATCATCGCCAATCCAGAATTCAAATAGATCACCTAATACATAAAGCTTTTTTGCGTGGATAGCTTCATTGCTCATAAAATCTAGAAAGCAATCGGTAATTTCAGGTCTAAGAGGGGAGAGATGGAGATCAGAGATAAATAAAATAGTCATAAAATGCTTTTGGTTTAATAGGATGATGCCAGCTTTAATTTATAAAGCTGGCATAAAAACAGAATTATTCTGTAATTGTAGTACCAGTGATGAATACTTCTTCAACTGGAACATCTTGGTGTACATAACCGTAGTTACCTGTTGCAACACCTTTGATTTTATTTACTACGTCCATGCCTTCAACAACTTCAGCGAATACACAGTAACCCCAACCATCCATAGACTCAGATTTAAAATCTAGGAATTTGTTGTCGTTAACGTTGATGAAGAATTGAGAACTTGCTGAATGCGGTTCCATAGTGCGAGCCATTGCTAATGTGCCTACTTTGTTGCTTAGGCCATTGTTTGCTTCGTTTTTGATTGTTGCACGGCTAGTTTTTTCTTCAAGACCAGCTGTCATGCCGCCGCCTTGAACCATAAAGCCATCAATTACACGGTGGAAAAGAGTGTTGTCGTAGAAACCTTCTTGACAGTATTGTAAGAAGTTAGCACAAGTTGCTGGTGCTTTATCTTCGTGAAGCTTAACTGTGATGTCACCAAAAGATGTGTGAAGGATGATCATGAAATTACCTTTGTAATTGTATTTAAATAGAATTTGATTTTACCTAAGATTAAGGAGGATCTACAGGGAATTTTCTTGCTATCATTACTTAATATAGGTTTAATAGCCTTTATATATCCTTTAAACAAATAATGAGTAAAAAAAGAGCATGTTGAAAATATATAACTCACTTACACGTCAAAAAGAAGAATTTAAACCAATTACCGAAGGTAAAATCGGTATGTATGTGTGTGGGGTTACCATTTACGACTTGTGTCATATTGGTCATGGCCGTACGTTTGTCTCTTTTGATGTGATTTCTCGTTATTTACGTTTTTTAGGTTACGATCTTACTTTTGTTCGTAACATTACAGATATTGACGATAAAATTATTAAACGTGCTGCTGAAAATAGCGAGACGTGTGAAGCATTAACTGAGCGTCTAATTGCTGATATGCATGCTGATTTCGATGCACTAAATATGAAACGCCCAGATGTAGAGCCAAGAGCTACTGAATATATTACTGAAATTGTAGAGTTAGTTGAACGTTTGATTGAACGTGGTTTTGCTTATGTTGCATCAAATGGCGATGTAATGTTTGAAGTGAAAAAGTACGACGAATACGGTCGTCTCTCTCGTCAAGATCTTGAGCAACTTCAAGCTGGTTCTCGTGTCACTATTGAAGAAGCAAGCGTGAAACGCAGTGGCATGGATTTCGTATTATGGAAAATGTCTAAGCCTGGCGAACCGACATGGGAATCTCCATGGGGGCCTGGTCGTCCAGGTTGGCATATTGAATGTTCTGCGATGAACTCTTCTATTTTGGGTAATCACTTTGATATTCATGGTGGTGGTTCTGACCTTATGTTCCCACACCACGAAAATGAAATTGCTCAGTCATGCTGTGCACATGATTCTAAGTACGTAAATACTTGGATGCACAGTGGTATGGTAATGGTTGACCGTGAAAAAATGTCTAAGTCATTAGGCAACTTCTTTACTATCCGTGATGTATTAGCGCATTACGACTCAGAAACGGTTCGCTACTTCTTAATGTCTGGTCATTACCGCAGTCAATTGAATTACAGTGAAGATAACTTAAACCAAGCTCGTGCATCACTAGAGCGTTTGTATACCTCTTTACGTGGTCTTGATTTAACGGTTACTGCTGCTGGTGGTGAAGAGTTTGTTTCTCGTTTCTCAACGGCAATGAATGACGACTTTAATACACCAGAAGCTTATTCTGTATTGTTTGAAATGGCGCGTGAAGTAAACCGCTTGAAGACAGAAAACGTCGAAGCCGCATCGAAGCTTGGTGCTCTGATGCGTGAATTAGCTGAGGTTTTAGGCTTATTATCTCAAGATCCAGAAACTTTCTTGCAAGGCGATAGTGGTAGCGATGATGAAGTCGCTGAAATTGAAGCATTGATTAAAGCTCGTAATGATGCTCGTGCAGCAAAAGATTGGGCAGCCGCTGATGCGGCTCGTGATGCTATCGCAGCATTAAATATTGTTCTTGAAGATGGCGCTGAAGGTACGACATGGCGTCGTAAATAAGATAAGCAGTTTTATATAAAGGGCTGGTATTTCCAGCCTTTTTTATTACCAAATTTTTAAACTTTAATAGAGGACACATTTGTGGCTCAAATGTACTTTTATTACTCGGCAATGAATGCGGGTAAATCAACAACACTTCTTCAATCATCTTTTAATTACCAAGAGCGCGGAATGAACCCAGCGATTTTTACTGCTGCTATTGATGATCGTTATGGTGTAGGGAAAGTGAGTTCTCGTATTGGCTTAGATGCAGATGCACATTTATTTAATACCGATATGAATTTGTATGAAACGATTAAAACACTTCATGAAGAAAGTAAATTGCATTGTGTTTTAATTGATGAGTGTCAGTTCTTAACAAAAGAGCAAGTTTATCAATTGACTGAAGTGGTCGATAAACTGCATATTCCAGCGTTGTGTTATGGACTGCGAACTGACTTCTTAGGTGAGTTATTTGAGGGCAGTAAGTACTTATTATCATGGGCTGATAAATTAGTTGAACTAAAAACAATTTGTCATTGTGGCCGTAAAGCTAACATGGTTATCCGCACCGACGAACATGGTGTAGCGATAGCGGATGGTGATCAAGTCGCTATTGGCGGTAATGAGCTATATGTATCGGTTTGCCGAACTCATTATAAAGAAGCGCTAGGTAAGTAATACTTGCTCCAATAATTTTTCTTGATAAAGAAAAGGCCCAGATCATCATAATGAATTGGGCCTTTTTTATAGTAGTTTTATAATAGAGTACTAATTACAAGTAGAAATGCCTACTTCCTTCCACACTCCCCATTCGCCAGAAGTTGATGGGTCGTTACCTTGAGTCCACCATTTTGCTTCCCATGTTTTTCCTGCTTGAGATACTTGATTGCCACCAGTGTAAACCGCTGTTGCATCCCATGCATTGTCACAAGTTACAGGTGGATTTCCAGCATCTTTTAGTACAGTAACGTTTACTGTTGCTGTATGTGATGCTTGACCATCATTTGCAGTTACTGAGAATGGTAGCGGAGTATCTGTCGTATAAGGACCTGCAGTAAAAGTTACTTTAGAGCCGGTAATTGTAGCATTAATTCCTGACGGAACTGTCCACGTAAATGTTAGTGGATCGCTATCAACATCAGTAGAAGAAGATGCATCTAGTATAACGACATCACCTTTATTGACAGAGCTTGGTGCAATAATTGCTGCCACTGGTGGGGTATTAACAGGTCCTGTTCCTTCAACGGTTACTGCTACAGAGACTAAATCAGAAGCTGTTGCGCCTTCATTATCTGTTACTGTGAGAGTGAATTGAAGAGTTTCAGATTGAGTAAGCCCATCAGTTACAAAGCTTGCATTAACCGTATTTTGGTTCGTTAGTGTTACTGCTGGTCCAGAGGTTTGAGCCCAAGCATAAGAGGCAATAGTTCCATCACTGTCTGATGATAAAGAGCCATTAAGCTGAACAGTGGTAGGTGCTGTGATTGCAATATCGATTCCAGCATTAGCAAGTGGTTTCTTATTTTTAGGAGGAGTGACTGTACCGTCACCAGCAAGACCTTCTTGCATTGCATTTAGAATATCACCATTATCAGCGTCAATTTCCCATGCAAATAAACCACCTAAACCGAGTGAACGAACGTATTCACCTTTAGCAAGTACAGATTGTTTATTATCATAAGTGATTAAATCACCATTGCTTGGGTCATAAGCATATGCCGCTTGAGCAATATCATCATAACCAACTTCAACGCCTGCTTTATTCACGTAATTAGATACAACATCTTTGTAATCAATTACACCTGCTTCCCAAGAGCCAGCTACCTTACCATTACCAACACCAGTCATTGGGTTTGTTGGATCGGTCATGCTGTCACGAGTAACTCCACTCCAACCACGAGCATACATTGCTGCACCAACGACTAATTTTTTAGCGTCAACACCTTGAGCAAGTAATAAGTCAATCGCATTAGTGATTGTATAAGCAGGGCCTTTACGAGGTTCGCCTTTGTCATCTAACCCTGTACCATCACATTCGGCTTGCGACATATGAGAACCACAATTTAATGCAGTTTGATGGCCAACAACATTATTCCAACCGCCGAAGAAGTCATAAGTCATCGCAAAAATATAATCCATATATTGAGAAGCTGCTGCATAATCAACATCTTCAATCTTATCGTAACCAGCACCAATGGCAGAAGTTAACTCATAAGTTTTTCCGGTTTCTGCACTTAGTTCATCAAGCATTGTTCTTAGTTCTTGCATTAGAGCTACATAAGCAGGGCCGTCATTTACAGGATCACCACCAGTTGCACTTGCACCATCACCACCAGGGAACTCCCAATCGATATCTACACCATCATAAAATTTCCATGTTTTAAGGAATTTTTTAACTGAAGCTACAAAGATGTCTCGTTTGGATTTATCAACAAAGTCATAGAAAGGATCTGATAAGGTCCACCCACCGATTGATGGAACAATTTTAAGATCAGGATAGCGTTGTTTAAGTGCCATCATTTGACCATAAGTTCCTTTATAAGGAGTACTATGAACATGACCTGATTGAGGTTGTGGCATTTGAACCGCAGCCCATGGGTCATGAATGACGACTTCGTAATCAGGAGTACCAGCACAAGCGCGGTTTAGTGCTGCTAAGCTATTGCCATTCTCTATTTCTCCTAATGATGGGTTAGGGCCACAAATAGGAATAAAGCCATAAAGGATATGAGTGAGGTTCTGTGCTGGAATTTGGTCAACAGCAAACTTACGACCATAAACCCCCCATTCAACAAAATAAGCACCAGAAACCATACCTGTAGGAGTCGTGTAATTTCCATTGGCTGGATCTACATTCATTGGCAATGGGTCTAAATGACTGCCATCTGTATCTGCAACTACAATATCTTTAGGAGCACTTGTACTACATTCCTCTGCGGCTCCTGTTCCATTACATAGTTGAACCGTCATTGAATATTGGCCGCCTTGTCTTATTTGCAAAACGGTTGATGCTTTTTGTGATGCTGTTGCTGCAATCGCTTCTTCATGAACGATTTGACCATTTAATAAAACTTTCCATGTTTCAGCTGATTCGCCAGACCAACGATCCCAAGTTACTGGTACTTCAGCAAACTCTTTTATTGTAACTAAACTTTTATATGAAGTTGCCGCTTGATCTACATCGATAATTGAAAAATCACTTTCCATCCAAGAAATAATGGCTTGGCCAGGGACGGCTGCATAGCTTGGAGCTGATAGAGCAAGGGCTACTGCTGCTGAGCAAATCCCTAGTTTATTTTTAAACATAAATAACATCCTTGATTAATTAACCCTTAACGGATTTCTGCTGAAAAATTCAGCATTACTACTATCTTTGTTTATATTTTATAAATTACCAATTGTGATGCTGAGTTTGGTAGCAATCTAGGATAATCAACATGTTTGATTTGTAATGCAGTCAAAATAATGAAGAGTCGGTCTAAAATTTATGCTTTATGTATTGCGTTACTTAAGGAGCTTAATTATTCGATTTAATTAACTTTTAAGCTCTTAAATCGACATTGGTTAGTGTCTTTATCTATCTTTTTGGTGAATTTTTGGTTTTCTATTCTTATTTTTAATGTTCTTTTAGTAGAAGTAGTGTGAAATTTTATTTTTTTATAGTGCAACTGCGCTCATATTTACTAAAAGGTTAAAATGTGGTCGTTTATACTGCTGATTGTGATGTTTTTAAAAATTATCAGGCGTTTTGTAACAAAAATGTGGCAAATTACTTCAATGATTGATAATGTTTCCCACAATTCTTCGAAGGTTTTTATGTTTTTTAAGCGTATTTCACGTTTTTAGATAATAAATGATTGGCAAGTCGTTTTGCCCGAAGAGTGTCATGGATGCTAAATAAAATGTATTGGAGTTAATGCATGTATAAGAATAAAATAACACAAGCGATCTTGCTTGGTGGCCTGTCACTAACACTTGCTGGCTGTGGAGATAAAACCGCAGAGCAACCAGTTAAAGAAACTAAACCTGCTGAAAAACCAATGTCGACCGAAGTGGTTTACGCTGATGTTCAAGAGCTGACTCGTGGTAATGGTACTGAAGTCGCAACTCTTGATCCTCACAAATCTCAAGGTGTGCCTGAATCTCACGTTATTCGTGATTTACTTGAAGGTCTTGTTAACCAAGATGCTGAAGGTAACACTATTCCTGGTGTCGCAGAAAGTTGGGAAACAACAGACAACAAAAAATTCATTTTTCACTTGCGTAAAGACGCTAAGTGGTCAAACGGCGATCCTGTAACTGCGGATGACTTTGTATACAGCTTCCAACGTGCTGTTGATCCTGCCACTGCATCTCCTTACTCTTGGTATATGGAATATACTAAGATGGCGAACGCTAAAGATATCGTTGCGGGTAAAAAAGACAAGAGTGAGCTTGGCGTTAAAGCGATAGATGCAAATACGTTAGAAGTTCAACTTGATACTGCTGTTCCTTATTTTGTTAAAATGATGGGTCATACAACAGTAAAACCTGTTCATAAAGCAACGATTGAAAAATTTGGTGACCAGTGGACTAAGCCTGGCAATTTTGTTGGTAATGGTGCATATGTTGTTAATCAATGGGTTGTGAATGAGCGTTTAGAATTGGTTCGTAATGAACAATATTGGGATAACGCGAATACGAAAATAAATAAAGTAACGTTCTTACCTATTGAAAATCAGGTTTCAGAAATGAATCGTTTCCTTTCTGGTGAATTAGACTTTACAAATGAATTGCCTGTTGAGCACTTTAAACGTCTGAAAAAAGAAGAGCCAGGATCAGTTTCAGTTGTTGGTAGTCTATGTACTTACTACTATTCATTTAACACGAAAAAAGCACCATTCGATGATGTTCGTGTTCGTAAAGCAATTTCTTATGCTATTGACCGTCCAATTATTTCTGATGTGATTTTAGGACAAGGTCAAAAACCTGCGTATTTCTTAACACCAGAAATTACAGCAGGCTTTAACCCTGAACTTCCTGCCTACGGTAAAATGACGCAAGATGAACGTAATGCTGAAGCAAAACGTTTATTAGCAGAAGCAGGTTTCGGTCCTGAAAACCCACTGAAATTTACACTTCTATATAATACATCTGAAAACCATAAGAAAATTGCAGTTGCTGCAGGCTCTATGTGGAAGAAGACACTTGGCCTAGAAGTTGTTTTAGAAAACCAAGAATGGAAAACCTACCTAGATTCAAAAGACCAAGGTCAATTTGAAGTGGCACGTGCCGGTTGGTGTGGTGATTACAATGAAGCATCTGCTTTCTTAACATTGATGGTTAGTAAGAATACAACTGGTGGTCAGCATTATGGAAGTGCTGAATATGATGCATTGATTGAAAAAGCATTAGCCTCAACATCAGAAGAAGAACGTACAGCTATCTACCTACAAGCTGAACAGCTATTGGCGAAAGATATGCCGATAGCACCGATCTACCAGTACGTTAAGTCTCGTCTATTATCCCCACAAGTAGGTGGTTTCCCAACCGGAAATGCGGAAGAGAAAATCTACTCAAAAGATCTATATATCAAAGCTAAGTAATTATTAGTAACTAAAACTATAAAAAAAGCCACTGCACGCAAGATAGCGTGTAGTGGTTAGATCTATCTCTATTTTATTTTTTGTCACAGACTGGAAGAGTGAATTATGTTTCAATTCATTATCAAACGGATCCTTGAAGCAATCCCAACTATGTTGGTATTGATCACCATCTCATTTTTCTTAATGAGGTTTGCCCCTGGTAACCCATTTTCTACTGAGCGTCCACTTCCACCAGAAGTAATGGCGAACATTAATGCAAAATATGGTTTAGACAAACCAGTATTTGAACAATACACCACCTATCTTGGTAATATTTTACAAGGTGATTTTGGACCATCATTTAAATATCAAGATTATACAGTAAATGAGCTTGTTGAAGCTGCATTACCAGTATCTGCGAAAGTCGGTTTCTTTGCTTTTATTTTTACGGTTGTTCTTGGTGTATCTATAGGTACATTAGCTGCATTGAGGCAAAATACTTGGCTCGATTATAGCATTATGTCCACCGCCATGGTCGGGGTGGTAATGCCATCCTTTGTATTAGCCCCAGCACTTATTTATCTATTTTCTATTGAGCTTGGTTGGTTCCCTGCTGGGGGCTGGCATGATGGTTCATTTAAATACATGTTCTTACCAATTATGGGGATGTCATTTCTTTATGTAGCAACATTTGCTCGTATTACCCGAGGTAGTATGATTGAAACGCTTAATAGTAACTTTATCCGTACAGCTCGTGCAAAAGGGTTAAGTTACCGCTACATAGTTCTAAAACATGCGTTAAAACCAGCAATGCTTCCTGTTGTTTCTTATATGGGGCCGGCATTCGTAGGTATTATCACTGGTTCAGTTGTTATCGAAACCATTTTTGGTTTACCGGGTATTGGTAAGTTATTCGTAAATGCAGCTTTCAACCGTGATTATTCGTTAGTAATGGGGGTGACTATTTTAATTGGTTTCCTATTTATCTTATTCAACGCCATTGTTGATGTATTACTAGCAGTAATTGACCCGAAAATTCGTTATTAATAGGGGACGGACGTATGTTAACGAAAAAAGAAAATTTAGAAGCGATTGAAAAATTCTCAGAAAGTCTAGAGATTGAAGGTCGTAGTTTATGGCAGGATGCTCGCCTTCGTTTTATGCGAAACAAAGCTGCAATGATCAGCCTTTGTGTACTTACCGTAATGACTCTTGCCGTGATTTTTTTACCAATGTTTAGTCAGTACGCTTATGACGATACCGATTGGTATGCACTGCATGAAGCACCAAGTATGACTCATCTTTTTGGCACAGATAGTTTAGGCCGAGATCTGTTTGTTCGTACTTTAGTTGGTGGTCGAATTTCATTAATGGTTGGTATTCTAGGTGCATTTGTTGCAGTACTTATTGGTACGCTTTATGGTGCAACTTCAGGATTTGTTGGCGGTAAAGTCGACCGTATTATGATGCGTTTTATTGAAATTTTATATGCGGTTCCATTTATGTTTCTAGTAATCGTACTAGTTACTTTCTTCGGTCGTAATATTGTACTTATTTTTGTGGCTATCGGTGCGATTGCTTGGCTTGATATGGCTCGTATCGTTCGAGGTCAAACATTGAGCTTGCGTAGTAAAGAATTTATCGAAGCAGCACACGTTTGTGGTGTGAGCAAGTGGGGTATCATCACTCGCCATATCGTACCAAACGTATTGGGTATTGTTGCTGTTTATTCAACGCTACTTATTCCAAGTATGATCTTAACTGAATCTTTCTTATCTTTTCTAGGTCTTGGTGTTCAAGAGCCAATGACAAGCTGGGGTGCTTTACTTCAAGAAGGCTCTCAAACAATGGAAGTCGCTATTTGGCAACTAACTTTCCCCGCTTTATTTATGGTTGTTACCTTATTTTGCTTTAACTACGTGGGTGATGGTTTACGTGATGCGCTGGATCCAAAAGACAGATAACTCTCTGTGTGGACAGCTAATTATTAAACAAATTTGAGCAGGAAAGAATTATGAGTTTATTAGATGTAAAAGATCTGCGCGTAGAGTTTACAACTCAAGATGGTAATGTAACCGCAGTAAATGATTTAAACTTCTCACTCAAACAGGGTGAGACATTGGGTATTGTGGGTGAATCAGGTTCTGGTAAATCACAAACAGTTTTTGCCTTAATGGGTCTATTAGCTAAAAACGGTATTATTACTGGTAGTGCAAAATTTGAAGGTAAAGAAGTTCTAAACCTTCCAGAAAAAGAATTGAATAAAATTCGTGCAGAGCAGATGGCGATGATCTTCCAAGATCCCATGACTTCTCTTAATCCATATATGAAAGTCAGTGATCAGCTGATGGAAGTATTAATGCTGCATAAAGGCATGGGAAAAGCAGAAGCATTTGAAGAGTCAGTTCGCATGCTAGAAGCGGTTAAGATCCCAGAAGCTCGTAAGCGTATTACAATGTACCCCCATGAGTTTTCTGGTGGTATGCGTCAACGTGTAATGATCGCTATGGCTTTATTGTGCCGTCCAAAACTATTAATTGCTGATGAGCCAACAACGGCATTAGATGTAACTATTCAAGCACAAATTATGCAGCTATTGAATGAACTAAAGAGTGAGTTTAATACTGCAATTATTATGATTACCCACGATTTAGGTGTGGTTGCAGGCTCATGCGACAAAGTATTAGTGATGTACGCAGGACGTACCATGGAATACGGTAGTGTTAATGAGATTTTCTATGAGCCAAGCCACCCATACGCAGAGGGTCTATTAAAAGCGATTCCACGTTTAGATCAAGAAGGTGAAATATTACCAACAATTCCAGGTAATCCACCAAATTTACTTCGTTTACCTACAGGTTGCCCTTATCAAGAGCGTTGTCATCGAGTAATGGACCGTTGTAAACAAGAAGCACCAATTCTTCAACCATTTGGTGATGGTCGTTTACGTGCTTGTTTTTCTGATCAGGAGACGTGGTAATGTCAGTAGATAAAAATTTAATTCTAGATGTAAAGAATTTGAAAGTGCATTTTAGCATTCCATCAAAATCTGTATGGCCTTGGGCAAAACCTGCTAACTTAAAAGCAGTAGATGGCGTAAATGTTCGTTTATATGAAGGTGAAACGCTTGGTGTTGTAGGTGAGTCTGGTTGTGGTAAATCAACGTTTGCTCGTGCAATTATTGGTTTAGTAGAAGCAACAGAAGGTGAGGTTGTTTGGCTTGGTCAGGATCTAACTAAGCTGGAAGATGAGCCTTTGCGTCAAAAGCGTAAAGAAATTCAAATGATCTTCCAAGATCCACTAGCTTCTCTTAATCCTCGTATGACGGTTGGAGATATCATTGCTGAGCCACTACAAACCTTTTATCCGAAATTGACTAAAGATGAAGTAAAAGACAGAGTAAAGGAGATGATGACGAAGGTGGGATTACTACCTAACGTAATTAACCGTTACCCTCATGAGTTCTCTGGTGGTCAATGTCAACGCATCGGTATTGCCCGTGCGCTTATTTTAAAGCCTAAAATGATTATCTGTGATGAACCAGTATCTGCACTTGATGTATCGATTCAAGCTCAGGTTGTTAATCTTCTTAAAGAACTGCAGAAAGAACTTGGTTTAAGTTTGGTCTTTATTGCTCACGATTTATCAGTTGTAAAGCATATTTCTGATCGCGTGTTAGTTATGTATTTAGGTAATGAAGTAGAGTTAGGTGAATCTGATGCACTATTTAGTAATCCTAAACATCCATACACTAAAGCGCTTATGTCAGCGGTTCCAATCCCAGATCCAAAGCTTGAGAGAGCAAAGGTAATTGATATGTTAGAAGGCGATTTACCTTCGCCAATCAATCCACCTTCTGGTTGTGTATTCCGTACTCGGTGTCCTCAAGCTACAGATATATGTGCCCAAACTAAACCTGAGCTAAAAGGGACAGATGTACATGCTGTTTCTTGTCTGGCAGTAGCCAGTATTTAATTTTAATTACCGTGTGGTTGGTTGACTTATCCACATTGAGTAATTAAGTTTATATTCAGCCTGTGACAGGCTTAAGCGCGATAGTTTTTATATCGCGCTTTTTTTGTACCTATTAAATAAAATGTTGATATTTGGTTAAATATTTTTTACTAACTGTCGATATATATAATCATAAGAATTCAGATAGCGTTTTAATAACATCCTAAATAAGTATCTGATCAACGACTTATCAGGATTAGAATAACTAGAAAATAAACAGGTCAACGAAGTCATATTAAAAGGATATTATATGCAATCACTTTCACTTCAGTGGAAGATAACCATAGCGGCAGCTATTGGACTTATCACCCTTGCTATTTCGCTTATTGGGTTTTCAATTTACTCATCGATTGAAAATCAAAAAATTGTTCAAAAACAAACATCAAACTCCGTTATTCAGCAAACTCAAACATTGTTAATGGCAGAAGCGAAAAATCAATCCAAACAAATACAAACTTATTTAGATGAAGCGATTTACCGAGCAGAAATGCTTGCTGAAAGTGCGTTATTTTTTCAAAAGAGTGCTGAAGATACCTTTATGGACAGTGGTGATTTACGCCAATCTTTAAGTGATATGATGAAACGACCTGTTGAGCAATATTCAAATATTTATGGTACTTACAGTATCTATTTACCAGATATGTTAGACGGAGAAGATTTTAATTATCATGATGCAGGGTATGCAAGTTCAAATAAAGTAGGACGCTTTGCTCCTTATTGGTTTAAATCGGCCGCTGAAGTTGCTCAAATGCGTGTGTTTACTGAGAAAGAATTAGGTAACACAACTGCAAAATCTAACGGTGATACTGCTAATTATTGGTTTACATGTAGTTTAAAAGAAAGTCGTTTATGTATTATGGATCCTTATTATTATGAAAGTGATGGAGTCACAAGATTGATTAGCTCTATTACTGCCCCGTTAATAAAAGAGAGTCAAACCATCGGAATGGTAGGTATTGATCTTGATATTGCTCGATTGTCTGGGCTAATTACTCAAGCGGATAAAGCTATATTTAATGGAAAAGGTGCTATTTATATCGTTAATGGTAAAGGGCAGCTTATTTTATCCGACCAGAAAGAGGTTTCTTTTGGGCAGAACTTAGGAGCCCATGACAGTACATTATCTTCTGTATCCTCTTGGGTCTCACAAGGGACGACACAATTAATATGGTCAGCTAATCAAGATAAGCTATTTGTCTTCGTGCCTATTAATTTAAAGTCGCAAAATTGGGGAGTAATTATTGAAGTTGATAGAAAGACTGTTTTTTCTGATGCTGAAAAATTAGATCAATTACTCATAAGCCAAGGAAATGAATTTTTATTTATGCAGGCAGGTGTTGGCGTAGGGTTAACTTTTTTAGTTTTGGTAGCCTTGTGGTTTGCAACGAAACAGATTGTAAAACCTATTTCAGTTGTCGCGGCACGTTTAAAAGATATCGCTTCTGGTGAAGGGGATTTAACTCAACGTTTGATTATACAGAATAAAGATGAAGTAGGACAATTGGCACATTGGTTTAATGCTTTCTTAGAAAAACTGCAATTTACAATTAAAGATGTCGCTCAAAGTAGTGATGAGTTATCTAATGTTGCTGTGCGATCGAGTGTTATTGCAAGCGAATCTAAAGAAGGCAGTAATGTTCAATTTAAAGAAGTTGATATGGTTGCAACTGCTGTTGAAGAGTTAACTCAAACAGCAAGCTTAGTGGTTGATCACTCTACATTGGCAGCGGATGCGGCTAAACAAGCTGAATCAGCATCAAACCAAGGAAAAGAGTTAATACTAACAACTGAGTCGGTGATCCAATCGTTAGTTGCTAATATGGAAAAAGCGGTTCCCGTAGCTCAAGAATTAGAAAGTAATAGCATTAATATTACGACGATTTTATCGGTTATCGAAGGTATTTCAGAGCAAACTAATTTATTAGCATTGAATGCTGCCATTGAAGCAGCACGAGCAGGTGAGCAAGGGCGAGGTTTTGCTGTTGTGGCTGACGAAGTTCGTCAACTTGCGAGCCGTACTGGAGATTCGGTTGATGAGATCCGTACGGTTATTGATCAGTTGCAATCGGGAACTAAATCCGTGGTTTCAGCTATCACAGAAGGCAATACGATAGCTTTAGATGGAGCATCAACCATTAAATTATCAGTAGAAAGTTTGCAGCAGATCAGTGATGCGGTGGTAACGATACAAGACATGAATATGCAGATTGTGAGAGCCGCAGAAGAGCAACAAGCGGTATCCAATGAAGTAAATCAAAGCGTCAGTAATATCAGAGATTCAAGCCAAAAGATGCTAGAGCAGGCGAACCTAGGTGAAGAGGTAGGTTTGGAACTGTCTTCTTTATCTACACAACAAAAAGAGCTGATGTCACAGTTTAAAGTTTAAATCTTTCTGTAATGAAAATAAAAACGCCCATGGAGTTAAATTCATGGGCGTTGTTTTTAATCTGTATAATTAATTACAGTGGTAAAAAATCAGATTAATATAGTTGTTATTCTTCGTCTTCCTCTGATTCTACGAACCAGTAGCCGATATTTACAAACTGCAGTAAGTTAGCTACTGAATGTGGATCTTGCAGTAAATTCTCGACATCAAGCAGTGTAAATTCTGATGTTTCACATAGCGTAATGACATCATTTTTTACAGCTAGTGGGAAAACATAGCTTTCGCCATCAATATAAAGCGTCATGTTACCTTCACATGCTTCGGCTTCATGATAGAAAGCACGAAGGCCTGCAACTTTGATCAGAGCTTGACCTGACTGTAAGTAACCAAGTAATTCTTCAGTTGTCCATTTTTCAGAATCAGGAAGGATATTTAGATTATGGCGAGAGTTACTTAAATATTCCCCCATAAATTGTTTAAGGCTCTGTTCATTAGACATGGCATTTAACATCATGGCTTTTAAGTCTTCAAAGCTTTGCGTTGTAATCTCTGTTCCGTGAGTTTGCGCTTGAAGATCTGGATTGTGGTAATGCACATCACTTAGTTCATTTTCAATAATGAAATCCGCAAAATTACTTACTAGCTCTTGCTCTTTTGGAGAGCGAAAGCCCGCTGAATAGCTCATTGATGGTTCTAATGCATAGCCGTCATGTGGGAAGCCTGGTGGAATATAAAGAATGTCACCAGGTTCTAAAATTTGATCGATAATAGGATCAAATCCAGTGATTTGCTTTAATGCACTATGGCGGTGCTCTTCTTGATATTCACCGATATCACCCACACGCCAATGACGCTTGCCTTGACCTTGAATGATGAACACATCGTATTGATCAATGTGTGGACCAACGCCACCATCTGGCACAGAATAACTGATCATGATGTCATCAAATAACCAGTTTGGCATTTGTTTGAATGGCTTAAATAGCTCAGCTGCCCCTTCGTGCCAATGGTTAGCGGCTTGAACGATAATAGACCAATTAGTTTCACCCAGCGTATCGAATAGTTCTTCGCTTAATGGCCCGTGTTCTGCTTTCCATTCGTTGTTTAAGTTAGAAACAAAGCGAGAATCCACGTCATTTTCTAGTGTTAAACCGGCTAACTCTTCAGGCGTTACTGGGTCTTGAAAGTTTTCAAAACCACCTTTGATGATAACTGGTTTTTTCTGCCAATATTCTGAGAGAAATTCTTGTAGTGAAAAGCTTAATTGATACATGATTTTTTCCAATAAAAATGCCCGATAGTCGGGCATTTAGAATAAATTTAGGGTGAAGTTCGAGCTTAGAATTTCACGTTGTTATGGTATTGGCTTAGGATCTCTACCATTTTTTCCATGGTTTCTTTAGAAGGAGGGTTTACTCCATCAAGAGGGTACTCAAGCCCCATCGCTTCCCATTTATGTGCACCTAGTTGGTGGTAAGGAAGCAATTCAATTTTCTCAATGTTATCCATGTCTTTAATGAATTCACCAAGTAGATGTGCTGATTCTTCATCGTCTGTATAGCCAGGAACAATAACGTAGCGGATCCACGTTTTTTGTCCAATCTTGTGTAAGTAACGAGCAAAATCTAGAACGCGAGCGTTTGATACACCAATAAACTCTTTATGAATATCATCTTTCATTTGTTTAAGGTCAAGCATAACAAGATCAGAGACTTCTAATACTTCATCGATAACATCAGTATGTTTACGGATATAGCCATTAGTGTCTAAGCAGGTATGCATACCTTCAGCTTGTGCTGCACGGAAGAAATCACGAACAAACTCAGGTTGAAGCATTGCTTCGCCACCAGAACAGGTAATGCCGCCGCCAGATGCTTTCATAAAGTGACGATAGCTTTTTGCTTCTTCAATTAATTCAGTAACGGTAACTTCTTTACCTTCATGCGTGTCCCAAGTATCGCGGTTATGGCAATACATGCAACGCATTAAACAACCTTGTAAAAAGATGATAAAGCGAATACCGGGACCATCAACGGTACCACAAGATTCAAAAGAGTGAATACGACCTACAGACATGACGACATTTCTCCGAGCTATAATTATGTGGCCATTTTATTACACTTTGAACTAATTAAGTAGGGTAACCAGAGAGAAATAGGGGGAATTATGAGGAAAGTGGAAATAAAAAAGCCCCACCAAAATGGCAGGGCTTAATGCTACTTAATTAACGCTGAAATTATAGAGTTTCAGTGAAAGTACGTGCGATTACGTCTTTTTGTTGTTCAGTAGTTAGAGAGTTAAAACGCACAGCGTAACCCGATACACGGATAGTTAGTTGTGGGTAGTTCTCTGGGTGCTTAACTGCGTCTTCTAGAGTTTCACGGTTAAGAACGTTTACGTTAAGGTGTTGACCACCCTCTACGTTAGCTTCGTGGTGGAAGTAACCATCCATTAGGCCTGCAAGGTTAGAACGACGGTTGTCATCGTCTTTACCTAGTGCGTTAGGAACAATAGAGAATGTGTAAGAAATACCATCTTGTGCATCAGCAAACGGTAGTTTACCTACTGATGTTAGAGATGCTACAGCACCTTTTTCATCACGGCCGTGCATTGGGTTAGCACCAGGAGCAAAAGGTGCACCTGCTTGACGACCATCTGGTGTGTTACCAGTTTTCTTACCGTATACAACGTTAGATGTAATAGTAAGAATTGATTGAGTAGGGATAGCGTTACGGTACATTTTAAGCTTACGGATTTTACCCATGAACGTAGAAACTAGTTCACATGCGATATCATCAACGCGAGCGTCGTTGTTACCAAATTTAGGGTAATCACCTTCGATGTCGAAGTCGATAGCGATGCCATCTTCGTCACGAATTGGTTTAACTGTAGCGTATTTGATTGCAGATAGAGAATCGGCTGCAACAGATAGACCAGCAATACCACATGCCATTGTACGACGAACGTCACGGTCATGAAGAGCCATTAGAGACGCTTCGTAGCTGTACTTGTCGTGCATGTAGTGGATAGAGTTCAATGCTGTAACGTATTGAGTTGCTAACCAATCCATGAAGTGATCTAGACGATCCATTACTTTAGCGTAATCAAGAACTTCATCAGTCATTGGCGCTTCTTTAGGGCCAACTTGGATTTTCAGCTTCTCATCAACGCCGCCGTTGATAGAGTAAAGCATTGTTTTAGCAAGGTTAGCACGAGCACCGAAGAACTGCATTTGCTTACCAACGATCATTGGAGATACACAACAAGCGATTGCGTAATCGTCAGAACCTAGGTCAGGACGCATTAGGTCATCATTTTCGTACTGGATAGAAGAAGTATCGATAGATACTTTTGCACAGAAACGTTTGAAGCCTACAGGCAGTTGCTCAGACCAAAGAACAGTAATGTTTGGCTCTGGAGAAGGACCCATAGTGTAAAGGCTGTTTAGGAAACGGAAGTTAGTACGTGTAACTAGTGTACGACCATCAATACCCATACCACCCATAGATTCTGTAGCCCAGATTGGGTCACCAGAGAATAGCTCATCGTATTCAGGAGTACGTAGGAAACGAACCATACGTAGCTTCATTACGAAATGGTCAATCATTTCTTGAGCTTTTTCTTCAGTTAGAAGACCAGCTTCGATATCACGTTGGATGTAGATGTCTAGGAAAGTCGAAGTACGACCTAGAGACATTGCAGCACCATTTTGAGATTTAACAGCTGCTAGGTAGCCGAAGTAAGTCCATTGAATAGCTTCTTGAGCTGTCGTTGCTGGTTCAGAGATATCACAACCGTATTTAGCTGCCATAACTTTGATTTGACCTAGAGCACGGTGTTGCTCAGCAATTTCTTCACGAAGTTGCATAGTAGCTGTTAGATCTTCGCCTTTTTCAAAACGTTCTTGTAAAGAAGCGAATTGAGCTAGCTTGTCTTTGATTAGGAAATCAATACCGTAAAGTGCAACACGACGGTAATCACCAATGATACGACCACGGCCGTATGCATCAGGAAGACCTGTTAGAACACCTGATTTACGACAGTTTAGAATGTCTTTAGTATAGATATCGAAAACACCAGCATTGTGTGTTTTGCGGTATTCAGAATAGATTTTTGAAACCATAGGATCAAGTTCACGATCGTATGCTTTACAAGAACCTTCAACCATACGTACACCACCGTTAGGGATGATTGCACGTTTTAGAGGAGCATCAGTTTGAAGACCAACGATTGTTTCTAGGTCTTTGTTGATGTATCCAGCGTCATGAGCTGTAATGGTAGAGATAAGAGAAGTATCAAAATCAACAGGTGCATGAGTTGCGTTTTCCTGTTTGATGCCTTCCATTACTTTAGCCCAAAGCTTGTTAGTTGCTTCAGTACCTTCAGAAACTAGGAATTCTTCGTCACCTTCATAAGGCGCATAGTTCTTTTGGATGAAATCGCGAACGTTAACTTCGTTTTGCCACTCACCGTCTGCAAAACCTGTCCAAGCTTTAGCAAATTGCTCTGCCATGATATACCTACCTTTCTTAGTAGAAAAAATACGTACTATTTAAGTGGTGTTATGAATAGACCACAACCCGTATGGGCAAATAGTACACTCTAATATTAATAACAATATGGATGGTTATAAAAACTAGTCTATACGCATTCATATTGCGACTAATCGCTCTATTTTTCAATCATAGCTTAAACTTTTTTTATAAACCTTAAACTAAATCAATAAATCTTAAACTTTTTTAATAATTTTGGGGTAGCTGTTGACGCTACCCCAGAAGTATTATAGTAACGCTTACTTAATTAAAGTAAAGCTGGGATGCCATATTGACCTTCAAGCATACCAACAGCAAGCATTGCAATGAAACAAACAATTAATACGCCCGCAGGAATGATAATACGATCAGCAAAAGAAAGTTTCTTAGAACGCTCTTTGTCGCCAATTAACCCATTGTTATCTAACAACATTGCTAAAGCCCATGCAAGAACAGGGTTGGTTACAGCGGCTGCAAAAATACAAATACCTGCAGATTGAGAATCTTTAGTATCTTTGATCATCTGAACACCAGCTTCAAGAAGAGGTAAGAATACACCAACTAATAAAGCAATACGCATTACTGGAGGCCATACCGCTACATCCATAGGGAAACCTAAGATTGCAATAATGATACATAAAGAGCCTAGTAAAATTGCACCAGCAGGGATAGGACGCTTCGCTATCGCTGCAGGGATCATGTAGGTACCCCAAGAAGAAGTAATGTTACCACCACCAACGGCTGTACCAACCATTTGGCGAATTGAACACATGGTCATAGTGTCATCCACATCCATCAATACTTTTTCAGTACGACGAGGGTAGTTTAGTTCTTGGAAGATACGGTGACCTAGGAAATCAGGTGACCACATTGCTACAGCAAGAATTGCAAACGGCAATGAAGCAATAAAGTGCTGTAAGTTTGGTAAGCCAAGCATCCAACCTTCAGTCGTTGAGCCCCACCAGTAAACTGGATTCAGGTTTGGTAGCCCCATTTCTGTTTCAAAAACCAAATCAAAACCAGCGCCAAAGATAAGAGCAATGATTAAGCCGGTAAATGCACAAGCAGGGATCGCTAACCAACGTTTATTAACACGTGCTAATAAAGCATAAAGAACGATGTTTACAGCTAAAACCACTAAGCCAACATAACCCATACTACCTTTTGCAACATCAGCAGATTGTAGGCTTGTTGCCCAAGATTGGATTTCACCAATTTGACTCATTGCACCGGTAAAGCCTAAAAAGACAAGTAAACCGCCAGCAACCCCTTCAGAGGTTAAATTGACCAGTTTAGAGCCACCTTTAAAGTAGCTTAATAATAGACCAAAGACACCCAAAAGAAGAGCAAGAGCAAGAGGGTGGGCACCGGCAAGAGCGATCGTACCGATTAGAGGTATCATTGGACCGTGGTTACCTGCAAGGTTAGCTCTAGGGTTAATAAAGCCAGATGCAAGAATACAGAATAATAGTGCAGGGATAAGCATTTCAACACGAGCTACTTCAATAGCAAACTCTTTGCCTAAGTTTACGTGATCCCATGCTTGAGTTAGGCCATCAGCCCAAGACATCATTACCGCAGAATACATTGCGATAATACCAATTGTACCAGCTAAAGCAGGAACTAGATCTTCAAGTTCAAAACGGAAATCACGGCCTGGTAAATTCAAGCGAAAGCGACGTGGTTTCATGATTTGAAGTTCATGATCTAAATAATCTGAACGGCTATTGAACTCAGAAGCTGGGCGATGTAGCTCGCTATAGCTTTTTTCGTTCTGATCTTTGTCTATAGACATAGAATCCTCATAATAAAATTTTAAAGTAAAATAAAGAGTCAATATATTAATAATATTGATAGGTGTTTCTTGTTATTTGGGCTGAGTGTAGCACATGAAAATTAAGCCAATGATTGATCTCGATCACTATATAATTGTATATGAAAGAAAACTACAAAATGAGACGGTTAATACTTTGGTATTATTATGTTAATGATGGTTTTGTTACTATTTTTTTCTTTTAATAACAGTCCTCTACAGTGTTTTTGATGCATAATTAGAATGGTATCAACAATATTGAACTTGTTAACATTTCTTAATAAAAAGCAAATAATAGTCGTAATTCATTTACATGTAGTACGTGTAGTATGTGCTATATTCGTTGTATTTTAAGGATAAAAACCTAAATTTAAATGTTTCAATATTGTTAATTCATTAGTGAATATAAATATTAGAATTAAGTTGATAAGTGCGTAAAATCTATTTTTATTTGAATTAAAATTCTTCATTCATTTGGATTATGTTTACCGCTCATGCTTTGGTTAATAAATTGTTGCTTGTGATAATTTTGAGTGTTAAATTCTAAGAATAAAGAGAAAAGCAAACGATTAATGTGTGATTGAAATTAGGAGTATATGGCGCATGAAGGATGCAGTCGCGCTAGAAGTAAAAGATTTACACAAGCATTTTGGACAAAATGAAGTGCTAAAAGGTATTTCATTAGAAGCCAATAAAGGTGATGTAATCTCTATTATTGGATCATCAGGCTCAGGTAAGAGTACTTTCCTGCGTTGTATTAATTTACTTGAAACACCAACAAAGGGTGAAATTTGGGTAAATGGTGAACTCATTGAAATGAAAAATAATCGTCGAGGTGAGTCAATTCCTGCGAATGAAAAACAAGTTCAACGAATTAGATCTCGTTTAGCGATGGTTTTCCAAGGTTTTAATCTTTGGTCTCACATGACGGTCTTACAGAATGTGATTGAAGCACCTGTACATGTATTAGGTATGCCAAAAGCAGAAGCGATTGAAAAAGCGGAGCAAATATTAAAGCAAGTTGGGTTGTATGAACGTAGGGATTATTATCCTGGACATTTGTCTGGGGGACAACAACAACGTGCAGCTATTGCTCGTGCATTAGCTGTCGATCCTGAAGTGATGTTATTTGATGAACCAACTTCAGCACTTGACCCTGAGCTAGTTGGGGAAGTGTTAGGTGTAATGAGAGATCTCGCTGAAGATGGTCGCACTATGTTAGTTGTAACTCATGAGATGGCATTTGCTCGAGACGTATCAAATCATGTGATGTTTTTGCATCAGGGGTTAGTTGAAGAGCAGGGAGACCCTGCAAAGCTTTTTACTAATCCGGAATCAGAAAGACTGCAACAGTTTATTTCATCCATTTATTAGATTGATGAAATGAGTTCCACCGAAACACAACAAAGTAAATATGGATAAGAATAATTAAATTAGTTACAGGAGCAAGGAAATGAAAAAGTGGTTATTAGCAGCAATTGTTGCATCTACGGCCGTAACTGGCGCAGCTCAAGCAAAAGAATGGAAGCAAATCCGATTTGGCATTGAAGGGGCTTATCCTCCTTTTAGTTGGACAGAACCTTCAGGTGAACTAAAAGGTTTTGATGTTGATATTGCAAACGCACTGTGTCAAGAGATGGAAGCTCGCTGTAAAATTGTGGCTCAAGATTGGGATGGCATCATTCCATCACTGCTTGCTCGTAAGTACGATGCAATTATTGCAGCGATGTCGATTACAGAAGAGCGTAAAAAGAAAATTGATTTTACTGAGAAATACGCACTGATCCCAAATAAGTTTGTTGCTAAAAAAGGAACAGAACTAGTAATGACAAAAGAGGGTCTTAAAGGTGTAACTGTTGGTGTTCAACGCGCAACAACGCATGATAAATACTTAACAGATAATTTTGGTAAAGGCGTTGATCTTAAACGTTACGGGTCATTTGATGAAGCATACCTCGATCTTAAAGCTGGCCGTATTGATACTGTTCTTGGTGATGCATCAGCACTTGAAGAAGGTTTGTTAAATAAGCCAGGCGGTAAAGAGTATGAGTTTGTTGGCCCATCATTAACTGATCCTAAATGGTTTGGTGATGGCTTTGGCATTGCAACTCGCAAGCAAGATAAAGATTTAACTAACCAATTAAATGCAGCAATTGATTCATTACGTGAAAAAGGTATCTATCAAGAGATTGCCGCTAAATACTTTAATTATGATGTTTATGGTGAATAAACATTAGAATTAATTATTAAAGGGAGGGGACACACTCGGTGTCTCTTCCATTATTTCTAATAGTCATACTTACCCCAATATATATCGAGTAAGTCTTATGTATTGGAGTGGGTATTAAAGTGAAAGCTTGGAAGCAGTATGTTAGATTTACAAGGATATGAATCCTCCATCCTAGAGGGGGCAATAGTGACGCTGCAAGTGGCTCTATTATCTCTGATCTTAGCGGTATTCTTAGGTTTACTCGGAGCATTGGCTAAAATGGCTCCTTATCGTTGGGCAAGGTCAATCGCAACCGTATATACAACGGTTGTTCGTGGTATCCCCGATCTTGTGTTAATGATGTTGTTATTTTTTGGCGGTCAGATGCTGCTTAACAACGGGTTGTACGCAACGAATGAGTGGATTAATGAGTGGATGACTAACTCTAATCCTGAGCATGAATGGTTTTCTTACCTTCCAGATTACATTGAAATTAGCCCGTTTATCGCTGGTGTCTTAACTATTGGGTTTATCTTTGGTGCATATATGGCTGAAACTTTCCGCGGTGCAATAATGGCAGTAGATCGCGGTGAAATGGAAGCCGCAAAAGCTTATGGGATGAGTGGTGCGATGGCTTTTCGTCGTATTTTGTTCCCACAAATGATCAGACATGCATTACCAGGATTTGGTAATAATTGGTTAGTGTTATTAAAAACAACCGCATTAGTGTCGATTATTGGTTTGGAGGATATGGTACGAGTGAGTTCAATGGCAGCAGGCACTACAAAAATGCCATTTACGTTTTATATGACTGTTGCGTGTATTTTCTTGTTATTCACTGCCGTTTCGACAGGCGCGTTAAAGCTAGTCGAGCGTAAATTTAGTATTCATACGAGGTAAGCATGGATTTTTCAATTATTATTGAGAGCCTACCTGTTTATTTAGAAGGGCTTTGGACTACGGTTTGGTTGGTTGCGCTTTCTTTAGTTATTGGTTTGTGTATTGCTGTGCCTTCTGCGATAGCAAGGAATAGCACTAATCCATTAATTTGGGTGCCTGCTTGGGCTTATATTTATTTCTTCCGAGGAACGCCTTTACTGATCCAGTTGTACCTTATTTATTATGGGATGGATCAATTTTATCCAGTAAAAGACACCGTATGGGAGCATGCCTCTTTCTGTGCTTTGGTTGCTTTTGCATTAAATACAGGCGCATATACATCTGAAATTGTTCGTGGTTCAATCAATGGATTACCACAAGGTGAAATTGAAGCTGCTAAGGCTTATGGTATGAGTCAATTTCAAACTTATAAACGCATTATTTTACCAAGTGCTTTACGTAGAGCATTGCCAGCATACAGTAATGAAGTGATTTTCATGTTACACGGTTCTGCAATCGCTGGGATTGTCACTTTAATGGATTAACTGGAGCCGCTCGATTAGTTAATTCTCGTTATTATGCTCCTTTTGAATCGTATATAGCAGCTGGTCTGTTTTACATGTGTCTAACTTTTATTATTATTTTTATATTTAAGCAGCTCGAAACACGAATGCTTAGATTTATGAGGCCATTAAGTTAACTGGCTTTTAAGTACTAATCAAAAAGAGCACTGAATGTGCTCTTTTTTTGTTAAGATTCATTCGAACAAGTAGGTGGTCAGCTTAGGCTCTTGAGGAGATTGTTATGAAGTTATCATTTTTATTGATAAGGCTAGTAAAGTTAGTCGTTATTTGCGCATTCTTTTTGAGTCTTTTTGATTTCATTGAGCATGGTGAAATACTTTGGTTCCAACGTTGGTTCTAATTGTAATGATAAAAAAAAGAGCACTTTTATGTGCTCTTTTTTTACCTTATAACCACTAATTAAATTAATGTTATACAGCGACATCTAAATATAGATTTACACCTGTTAGTTCATTAATCTCTTCTAGATAGTTTTTCAGATGAGGTGGGAAATCTAATCCTTTTACGACGGTTAGGTTACGTAGGAATGGGAAAAAATTGACATCATCCCAAGTGATCTTATTGCCTTTTTCTGATGGTAAAGTAATGAAATTAACGTTAACTAAAAGAGGTTTTAACGACTTAATGTATTCATCACTTTGAGCAAGAGCCTCTTTAAAACTCATTTCAATAAATGCTTCTTTTTTCTCTGTAAACCACGTTACTGCTTCAGGACGCTCAAATTCAGGTAGCTCAAATTGAGTCCAACGAGGGAAGGTTAATTTATTAAATAAGGGGCGGGCATTACTTAGCCACTCTGAGATATCGTCAGCGTGAGTGCCTTTCTCTATGACAGGATGGTGATCGATCTCATCGAGATATTTTGCAATATCAAGACTTTCAGCCATATAGTTGCCATCGTCTTTTTCTAGAATAGGTACCATGTTTGCGCCTACCATTTCGATACGTGTATCGACATCATCATTTTGAAGATAAGTAAATTCAACAGGAAGCTTTTTTATTCCTGCGACCATTTTTGCTTTCATGCAAAATGGACAGTGGTCAAAGATGAATAATTTCATTGTATTTCCTCAATAACACGAGTCTAAATAAGGTTTAGCCTATATGTAGATCATTAAAATAGAGTATTTAATGAGTATCGTAGCAAACTTATTTTTATTCGTAACAATAACATAATAAAAAAGCTCTCCCCTTAAATTGAGATGAGAGCTTATTATTATTTAAATGTAGACCAGATTGGTGCGTGATCAGAAGGTTTTTCAATGCCACGTAGTTCGTAGTCAATTCCCGCCTCAGTACACTTAACTGCGAGTGTTGGCGTAGCCATTACAACATCAATACGAAGGCCACGATTATCAACAAAGCCTTTTGAGCGATAATCAAACCAAGAGAATTGGTCGGTTACTTCTGGATGAAGGTTACGGAAGGTATCTTCAAATCCCCAATCTTTTAATGTTTGTAGCCATTCACGCTCTTCTGGCTGGAATGAGCATTTACCCGTTCTTAACCAACGTTTCGCATTTGGTTCACCAATACCAATATCTAAATCAATAGGGCTGATATTAATGTCACCCATGATAATGAGTTCTTCATCACTGTTATGATGAGAGTTTAGATGAGTCATTAGATCTTTATAGAACTGACGTTTGTATGGGAATTTAGTTTCATGCTTAATGCTATCACCCTGTGGGAAATACCCATTCATAACGGTGAACTGTGAACCATCTTCACGCTGATGTGTCGTCATGATCATGCGTTTTTGATGTTCTTCGGTATCCGTATCAAAACCATATTGAACAGAAATAGGCTCTTCTTTACATAGCATAGCAACACCGTAATGTGCTTTTTGTCCATGGAAGTAGACTTTATAGCCCATTGCTTCGACAGCTTCGACAGGGAACATTTCGTTATGTACTTTGATCTCTTGAAGACCGATAACGTCTGGGTTGTGCTTATCAATGATAGCTTGAAGTTGATGAAGGCGAGCACGAAGGCCATTTATGTTGAAGCTGATTACTTTCATTGTTTTCTAGATTCCTTGTTTTATATAGGGTTTCGTTATTTTTCAATGTGTTAGTTATGTGAGTAAAACTAAATAAGGGTAATGAAAACTAATGGTTGTTAACCGCTGCCGCCACTTTGTCGCCATATTTTATGTCGTACTTGGTGGCATTTAATGGGTTTAACGAAACCGCATCATTTAGGTGATCAGGTGCAAAATGTGAATAAGCCATTGTTTGCTTAATATCCTGATGACCGAGGATTTTCTGTAATACCAAGATATTACCACCATTCATCATAAAATGGCTCGCAAAAGTATGTCTCAAAACGTGAGTCGATTGTCCTTTGGGTAAATCTGGTAATGCCAAGGTTAGCCATTTATGAACAACACCATAGCCACAGGTAAAAACTCGGCCAGAAGTCGGTTGATAAAGCTCATCATATAATTCTTTAGAAATGGGAATAGTGCGGTTTCGTTTCCCCTTAGTATTAATGTACGTGATCTTATACTCAGATAATTGAGAGCCTTGAAGACTTACCGCTTCCATAATTCGCGCACCAGTGGATAAGCAAATTTTGATAATAGAAGAGAGCTGATCACCAATAGGGCTTTTTGATACAAACAAAAGCAAATCATCAATCTGAGCTTTAGATAAAAAAGTGAGTTCACTTTCACCTGTTTTAATCTTCTTTATTCCCAGCATTGGGTTTGGGTAATCCCATTCTTTAATTTCAATTAAATGGTTAAACACACCTTGAAGAGAGAGCTGGTCAAAGTTATGTGAGGCTGGTGAAAGTTCACCGCCGCTTCGTCCTGTTCCTCGGCCTCGTGTTTTTCTATTTGCGCGATAATGAACAAAATCAGTCGGTGTTAAACGTAAAGCGATTGGGTCGTTCAGTTCTTCACATACCATCATTAACCGGCGATAAGTAGTCACGCCTGAGCGTAAATGCTTACCATGTAAATTAAACCAAAGCGTTAGCAACTCAGAAAGAGGGCGTTTGTCTTCTTTTGCACCAAGCCATGGTTTGTCATCAATAGTTTTCATCGTGAAGGTTTCAAATGCGGTTGCTTCTCCTTTTGTTGCAAAGCGTTTACGGATCCGTTTACCTTCTCGGCCCGTTGGATAGCATTCACAAATCCAAGGTTTCTTACTTCCATCTTTTAAATTACGTACTGACACATTAAATACCGATAAATATGTATATATATACAGTAATGCGATTATTGAGAATCTTCAATGTTTAAATTTGATGTTATATACATTGATCTTAGATGTTCTACTTAATAGGTATTTAATACAAATAACGTGCACTTCATCACGAATTTATTCTTTATGAGTGGAATTTTCAATTAATCACATTATGTAGTTAGGCGATACCTAATTAACTCTTGTAGAATAATCTGTAACTGACTCATGTATAGGTAAAAGATTTGTTGTATATAGATATATTAGATGCTGGTCATGGTGATTGCCTATTAGTTAGTTGTGGTGATTTAAAAATTCTAATTGATTCTGGACCTCAAAAATTTGTTATACGTAATCGAGTAGCGAATAAATTGAAAGAATTGTTAAATGGAAGCTCTGTAGATGTTGCTTTTGTAACGCATAATGATGATGATCATATTGGTGGTTATAAAGAATTTATAAAGAAAGGTATTATTATAAATTGTTTTGTATTCAATAGTTTAGAGTTATTAGGGAAAGTAATTAGCGTAAAAACAAAGAAAATTTCATTTAAGCAGGATATAAACTTAAAAAAAAACTTAGATGATGAAGGTATAAAAGTAATCACGCTAACGAAAGAAGATAAACATTTACACATTGGTAATGTCAAAATTACTCCTTTAACACCGAGTATAGATACTTTATCTTTATTAGATAATAAATTTAATAAAGATAAAATAAAGAAAATATCAGCATTAAAAAATAGTGAAGATTCATTATCTGAATGTTTTAATATAATTAATTTAAAGTGTGATAAATTTAAAAAAGATTTATCAATAACAAATAAATCTAGTATTTCATTTATCATAGAATATGAAAATACTAAAGCGTTATTTCTTGGTGATTCACATGAAAAAGATATTGTTGATTCATTATTAGATATAAATGAAAACGATAGAGTATTTAATGTAGTTAAACTCTCTCATCATGGAAGTAAAAAAAATACGAGTTTAAAATTATTAAAAATAATAGGTATTACGGATTATATTATTTGTGCAGATAAATCAAAAAATAATCATCCAAATAACATTACTTTAGCTAGGATTCTAAAATTTAATAATAATCCTACGATACACATGAGTAGTAATGATGTAAGAGTTCGAGAACTTTTTGAACAATGCCATGATTTGAACTTTAAAGTTAATGTAACATACTCAGATAATGGAGTTAATACAGTTTTCTATGAGTAGAGAAAATGCAATTAAAGTGAGCGTTTGTGATGCTGAATCAAGTGGTTATCATTTTAAATCAAGCTCAGATAATACATCGTTTGTTATTACTTCAAAGCACGGACTTTGTCATAAAACAGATGTGTGTGAACAATATCAAAATAACGATACAGATAGCTGTAAAGAATGTAATGTTGAATTAAATATTGAAGAAATAGAATTTACTACTTATGAAAATAATAAATTAACACCAATTAAAGTATACAGTTTTAAGAATAAAGATATGGTGATTACCAGTGTTGAAGAGGTTGCTAGAAATACAATAAAGATTGGTAAGGTAGCTGATGGTGATTATACTATTTATGGATATAAGAAAAATAATACTGCAGTATCAAGAGTTATTTTAGATAAAGCAGTAATCGAATGTGGTGTTTGTTTTTTTAATATATATTCAAATAGTATTTCGGAATTAGTAGAAAAAAGCGATTCATACTATGGTATTTCTGGATCTCTGGTTGTTAAAAATAGTATCGCTGGTGAGTGTACTGCAGTTTCCGTAATAACAAATAATGAATCGGATAATGATTTATCTGGAGAACTTTTGTTTGATATTGATTTTTCTATATTAAATGATTATTTTTCTTGTTCAGTTTTTAGAATCCCTCTTATGACTTCAAATATTGATGAAGAATTTAAATCTAAATTTAATTTGCTATCTTCTGTTAATATAAATCATAAGGTGAAATTAAATGGATTAATACCTCGGAATAAAGGGATTCCTAGATTTAATTTAAGTTCTATTGTAGATTCATTATTTTCAAATTTTGATGTTGTTTTAGGTAAGAGTGTAGTACATAGAAATTTATTTTTGATGTCTGCTATAAATATTATAAAAAATAAAAGATCATTAGATCCTGTAAGTAAATTATTATCTAGTAAAGTAGTAGAATCATTTCTGCATGCACCACATATTTATTCCACGTGTATTGAGGATTCTAATTATCATCATATGCATTATTCAGTATCAAAAACAGGTGAGATCGAATTTTTAGTTTCAAACTTTACAGGGTATGGAGATATTAGTGAAACTATTAATCAAACCTTAGGGCAGATAATAAATGATATAAATACTTATTCTCTTAACTCTAGTTTGATCACTGAACGAGCATTTTTAGATAAAAAATATTCCGAAGATGAATGTGAAGATATTTATAATATACTCTTTGGAAATGTAGATAAAGAGATTAAATCTATATCTATAGTACATACTATATCTTTAGATAGATTAAATATAACTAAAGATTGTAATATGAATGAATGTATTAATAATATTATTAATCTAGCTGCTGATAATATACCAAAAAATTATTTAGATTTTTTGGATTATGGCATTACAGTTAATGTCTTCGTAATTCCAGTAAATAAAGACAATGAGTTATATGACTTGATGGAGAAGTTGATTAATGAATGTTAATGCAATTGACTATATCTGCACTAAAATAGTTAATAGTGAAGAATTTAATGACTGTTATGTGAAGCTGTTTTTGATTATATCAAAAAACAATTTCAATGATATATCTATAAATCCAATAACAAATGATGAATATAAAAAATTATTAAGATATGCTGATTTCTTTTCTAATTCAGACAAAGAGTATTATAGAGGATTATCATTAAAAATAATTTCATCAGTTTATGAGCTTTTTAATTATGATTATAGTTGTCAGTTAATTACAAAATCAATCTTAAGTAAATTTGGACTTTTTTCAGCAGAAGAGGTGTTTACTTCTGATAGTATTGAGTTACCAGTTAACTCTGAACTTAGTTGTGAAGTTAGGAAACTAACTCAAAAAATATCATTAAGTGATAACATATTCACTAACTCTCAATTCGAAATATATAAAGATATTATTGATTGTTCTCACTTTAGCTTCTCCGGTCCAACGTCATTAGGTAAGTCTTTTATTTTAAAGAATACCGCAATAGAATTAATTGATAAAGTAGATAATATTGTATTTATTCTCCCGACAAAAGCATTGTTGGAAGAGTATTTAATTGATTTCCGTTACATGCTAAATGAAAGAAAATTAAATGATATTAATATCAGTAAGTCTGTATCAGGAGTAGATATAAAAAAGAAAAACATATTGATATTTACTCAAGAACGCTATAATAGTTTTCTTTTCGAACCGAATTATAAAGATATGTATGTTGATATTTTAATAATTGATGAAGCCCATAAGTTAGTTGAACGGAAAAGTAAGAGAACAATTACTTTATTCAAAGTAATTAGAAGATCATTAGATATATTCGATAAGATGAGAGTTGTATTTTCTAGTCCTGTAATTTCTAATCCAGAAGTTTTTTTTACTACTTTTGATTTAGGAGAAAAAACTAAAAGTTTAAGTATAAAAGAAAGTCCTGTAGCTCAAAATTTATATTTTGCTGATATTAAAACTAATGTTTTTAAATATTTTGATTCTCTTAGCAAGAAAGTAATAGAGTTTCAACCTCAAAAAACTTATTCAACTGATTTTGAGCTTATAACTTCGGTTGGAGAAAAAAGTCCTTCAAATTTGGTTTTTATATCCAGTAAAAGTGAGTGCGTTAAAAAATGCGATGAATTTTTAAATTATTTAATTGAAACTGGAAAGGTGAATGAATATGAAGATAAAGAATTATTATTAGAATCTCAACTTATCGCTGATTTTATTCATGAAGATTTTTATCTATCAAAATTAATTAAGTATGGTGTTGCATATCATCATGGTTCTCTTCCTACATTTATTCGAAAAAGAATTGAAGATTTGTATGCTAGAAAAAAAATAAAATACATTTTTTGTACATCAACATTGTTAGAAGGAGTTAATCTTCCGACTAAAAATGTTTTTATTTATCCATTTTCTAAAATGACGGTTAAAGATGAAAGTAAATGTAGTCTTGATTTTTGGAATTTAGCTGGTAGAGCTGGCCGTTATAAAAATGAATTAACAGGTAATATAATATGTATTAATAGTTTAGATATGGACTGGACTGAAGTTGAAGAAAAAGTTAAAAAAGATAATGAAGTTATAATAAATGATTGGATTTTAGAGGTATTATCTAAACATAGGAAAATACTTAATTATTTGAATGATAAAACCAAAGAACCTCATGCGAGAATAAAAGAATTAAGTGCATTAATTTTACATGAAATTATGGATTATAATAAAACAAACAAAGTAGGTACGTTATTATCCAGTTTTCCAGATAAAATTAAAAATAATATTATTTCTTCAGGAAATGAACACTTAAAACGTAAAGGTCTTGAAGGGATAGATCAAAATGCATTTGTGAGTAATCATAATTTTGATAGTAATATTCAAGCTAAAGCTTTTTCTTACGCTAAAAATAGAAAAAACTACTTACATTCTTATAATCGAGATGATGTGGCTAAATATATATATATGCTAAATGATATTTACGGCTTGAGGAAGAATCCTGATTCTTTGGAGCAGCTTATTATCATGACATACTCTTGGTTGAGAGGAACTCCTCTGAGTATGATGATTAATAATGCGATTAAATATGGAAAAAAAGTGAGAGATCCAGACATTTATAACCAATGGATTGATCTTGATATAGAAAATCCTATACATATTAATCAAAAGATTCTTGAAACTATAGAGTGTATTGAAAATGAAATAACATTTAAGTTAGAAAGTTATAGCGCTCACTTTTATCAGTTATGCAGCTCAATTTATGGTGAATTGGATGCGGGTTATAATCTAGCTCCGTTTTTAGAATATGGAGCTATTGACTTAAAAGAGATAGAGTTACAAGATTTTGGTTTTTCACGAGCTGCGGCAAATGAATTGATAAAAAAACATAAGGATTGTATTCAGTTTTCAACTAAAGAGAGCAACCTTAAAATTAAAGTTAATTTGTTGAGAAGTAGGATTACTAAACATAGTTTAATTGAAAGAGAGTTAAATTGGTTAGTCAAATAATCAAGATTTATTATTTATTGAATAGAGTTTTTACAACTAAACTCTATTCAATAATAGTTTAGAGAATATATCTATAATTTAGATCAAAACAACCTTACCCAATACATCCAACTGACTCTCATCAATCGCATTATCCCCAAGCATTACTTCACCCAGTGGCGAACGCTCAAGTTCAACAATTGATGCAAAATCATTTTTACTTTTCGTTAAGTAGCTGCCGCTAACAATCTTCGTTGTGTTCTTATCAACAAAAAGCTTTTGACCATTAAAACTAACCACCATCAAATCGCAGGTAGTCGCTTTCTCGCCTAAAAATTCAGGGTCAAAGTAGAGAGGGGCTTTTTCTGCTAACTCGCCATCATTCAATTCAAAGCTAGGTAATTTATTGCGCTGATTAGCTTCTGCAATTTCATTGTCGTATTTCTCACCTTCACCAAGTAATAACCAAGTAAGAGATACACCAAGCTTTATATGCATACGACTAGCCAATTCGAATGGCGTTAGATCTCTATTACGCCATGTAGATAAGGTACTGCGGCTAATGTCTAGTGCTGTAGAAAGGCTACCGTAATTATTTTCTTTAAGTATTTCTTGCACTCGTTCAAGTACGGGTCTGCCACCATCGTACGTATATGGGCTTATTTGTTGTTGACTATCCATTAGAAAGATCCTAGTATCTAAATGTACGCAAATACGAACAAAGTGAAATTTAGCGCTTGCGGTTGAGTGCGTTGAGGTGTCGTTCTAAGTTTAATTATCCGACATTACCCATATTTAACCGCATTTAATAACCCATAAGGATACCACCATGAATCAAACAGTGTTAGCGATTACATCGCCTTATCAAACAATTGAGATGTTTTCAGCATCTTCAGGGATAAACGTCGCAACAATAAAAGTGATGTGTAAAGACAACCGTTTACCAATCCTTAAAAAAGACAAAACTAATGAGAAAGTACTCATTAACGTTGCACTACTTACTAAACGCGCATTAGAAGCTTCTCATTAATGACTCTTAATAGACTCATTTGAGTATTACTTTTGATAGGAGTGAATTCAATGTATGCAAAAACAGAGCTTAAACAAAACGTTCTTGATTCAGCAATGGTGCGTTTTACCGCTAAAGAAGATCTAGAAAAGTTAGCCGGTGCAGTAGGTATGAAAGGGCAAATGTTAAGAAACAAACTTAACGGCGCTCAACCTCACCAACTGCAAGTTATCGAGTTACTCAAAATAACCAAAGCGTCTGGTAACAAGGCGATTATTGAGGGTGTTTTGCTTGAGCTTGGTTTAACCGCTGTTGAATTACCAAAGTTAGAAGCAACCAATAAAGAGCTTACGCATCGTGTTTTAGAAGTAACCGCGACAACGGGTGAAATTACTCGTCACACGTTAGATATCAATCAAACGAACCGCGTAACACTAAAAACCAAAGATGCCATTGTAGAAAAAGCGCAATACACCATTAACGAGTTAGTTCTGTTAATGGCAGAGGTAGAACACAAGTTTCACTCTATACCTGTTCTTTCTTGTGCTTTTGATATTGCTCAGTCAATGCCATCTATTCCAAGTTTGTCATAAAGGAGATAAGCATGGGACAAGCATCAGAGATTTCACAAGTACCACCTGCAGAAGTCACCATTGCCGCTTTGCATGAAATGTTTAATAGCAAAAGCCAAGGCGGATTAATGTGGAACAACCTTACAGAAGATGATCGCCGAGCGTTTTGTTTTACAGCCAAACTTAAAGAACGTCACGTAACCATAGGGTTAGATGAAATGGATTCATTAGAACTCGCTCGTTTACATCGCGCCATTAAGCGAATAGCTACTGTAGCAACCAAATTCAATTCAATTTCTTTATCTGACTTTAAATAACGAGGCTAGCATGAATAAATATCAAAATATGACACCACAAGAAATCTTGTCTGAAGCTAAAACGTTAGCGCAAGAAGCAACAGTGCTTGCTGAGAAAACGGGGATTAAAGCATTGTCGATTGAATCAATTAATAAGTCAGAGAATGCAGTCCTCAATCAAGTGTTTGAATTAATCGCTTTAGCTCATAGTGTGAAAGATGATTTAAAAATCCGAGTTACTTTTTCGACAGGTATTAAAGCAGTGTATTTAACCGCTGAATTTAATGATTCTGAAGAACAATTAGATTGTGGTTTTGTATCTTTAGATGAACCAAAAGTCTTAGAAGAATTACTGAAAATCGAAGATAAATTACTTTCTTTAGTTGCAGAAGCAAAAGACAAAAAAGAAGAGATAGTATGTGCCTAAACTTTGTTGCAGTAACAATGAACTCTGGCGGTGGTGTAGTCCGAGATAAAGATACTGGTGAATTGATGGTTAAACAAATAGGTGAGTTTGAAAGCCGTGATGATGCCATTCAATCAGCCTGTGAAATGTTGGATTGCACTCACATTCTTAATGGGGTGTTAGCAAGAGGAAATCACACTGGTGGATTTCTTTTATGTGATTCACAAGAGTTAAGTGAGTTGTGAGTTAATGGAACAAAAAGATCTACTCTATATAATGGGGTCAATACGACCCCATGATGAAATTAAACGAAATGATGCCTGCTTCCGAGCGGGTTTTTTAGGTTCAAAAATTCAGGAACAGCCATATTCTGCACAAGAAATGCAGCTTTTAGAGTCTGGTTTAGTTAAAAGTTTACCTGTCTATGATCGCTTTCTTAATCGAAAAGAAAAACACATTGCTGAAATTGAGCGAGCGACTGATTATTTTGCGAAACTAAATAAAACACCTAAATACATCCACGAAGTGGCGGCGAGAATCGCCGGAGAGTATAGCCTTGTCCAAGGGCGCAAAAGTCCGACAAAAATAAATAAGCCTGAAATGGCAAAGAAAGTCTCAGAAAATATCGAATATTCGAGTCCTGAGACTTACTTTAATCACGATTCACTGTATTTAGGGGCTGAGCAATCAACAGCGGCAGTATTGAACGAGAAGGGGCGTAGAAATGCGTGTGAACCTAAGATTGTTCCCATTTCGATGCAGCTTATGCACCGCGAGTGGAATGAGACATATAAATTTCAAGCGATAACACAAACGCCATCGAGCAGCGCACCCGAAGTAAACACCGGCGAACGCTTTACAGAAAAATTAACCTCGCGTTCTGTGAGTCAAATTTTTGAGGCAGCGGCTTACACTTCAACATGTCATGAAGGGTTTACTACGTTTTTAACTTTGACGTTTGATAAAGACCAACGTCTCGCTATTTTTGGTGGAATGACTGATGGTGAAGCATCTAAAACAATGGGGGCGCATCACCCAATTCAATATAAACGTAACATGGTAACGAAAACGGCAAAGGCCAATGAGAAAAAAGTAATGGACCCTATTTGTAATATTGCTGGGCCTTACTCAACAATTCCATCAGATGAAAATCCTTATCCAAGAGTCTTAAACCGTAATGGTGAGATTGCTGGTGAATACTGCTCGTTAGAATTTAAGCCTAAAAAAGAATTTACGTTAGAAAAAACACTTGAAACCACAATGGGCAAAGAGGTATCTCGTTTTCTTGATTCAGCTAAAAAGCTGTATCACCGTGGATGGACTGCAGATCATTCAATTCAAATTGATAAAGAAAGTGATGTTAAGTATTGCGACCTAAAAAGAGTGAAGGTTGGTGGCCACACTAAACCAAGCGATTTTGGTCCAACACAAGAATTAAGTGATTTTCATTATATTTGGGTAGCTGAATCACCGGCGAATGAAGCTGGTGAATCAAATCCTCATGTTCATATTTTATTACGCTGGCAAGTTGAGCCACCGTTGTTTAGTGCCTGGGCAAAACGTCTTGAAAAAATATGGGGTCATGGTTTTGCTAAATTAGAGCGAATTAGAAAACCGCAAGCGGCAGGTTCTTACATTATCAAAGCTGTTGGCTATGCAGCAAAAGGGCAAAATGCCGACCAAGGTTTGATAAAAGGAAATCGCTATAATATTTCTAAGTGTTCACGCGCCCCGGCGTGGGAATGTATCGCCTCTTTTGATGCCGATAACATGACGGCAATTATTAAAGAATTAGGCTATAAGCTTGAGCAATGGAAAAGACCAATAAAAAAACAGGTCGAAAAGATACATAAGCAAAAAGCCCAAACCATAGTGGCCAAGTCGATAGCGAAGAAACAGAACAAACCTGAAGATGTATTGAAAAAGCTGCAGAGTAGAATTATTCGATTAGAGAAGCAGGCTGAGAAATTAAATAAGACAATGAAAAGTCGTGGTGTTCACGTTAGTTCTGAGAATAAGTTTTGTATTACCTTTGAAGGTGAGTCAGCAAAAGAGCAGATTGATAAATTCATATTTTGGGCAGCTGGTGCAAGAGGGTGGCCAATGAACTGTCGTGATCTTGATTTGAGTGACGTAAAAAATGAAGCAGACGTTTTTTATCAAGATTCATTTATTCGTTTCCAAGATAAGAGAGCATATTGGAAAGCTATTCTTCAGGACAGAAAACCAATTTATGAGAGAGACGTGAATGAGGTAAGTGATTGCTGGGCTGCTTATATTGATTATACGCAGCAGCAATCAATGCTTATGTAGGAATATCATTAGATAATTATGAATTTGGTTGGCATTTCTCACATCGCCATGTGCATTTTTGTTGCCCTAAGCCTGCTCTAATCCATGCCGATGTTACGCTAGTTACTTGAAAGCAAAAGGCATTGGTATGACATAAGCTGCAGGTTTTCCATTGAGGAATTTGTGATTGGTTTCTTGTTATTTCTGCAAGTTGAATCATATTTATCTCTATTTACTGTAAACTCAATAAATAATACTGTATATTTATACAGGTCTTTTGGCAAGGATTACAGTAGCAATGACAGATAAAGAACAATACCTAAAAGCAATGGAGCTAATTTTGGACGCTGTTGCTATGAGTGATTATAAAGAAAATAGAACTGATATAGGTATGTACCTTGTCGGGTTGGTCGTGGCTGACCATCGTGAAAAATTGAGTTCTGTTCAAGTTGATCAGTTAAGGCAAATCATAGAAATGGCTGATGATGCCGAATCACCGAAGATGTGCATTTGATGTTTACTGGAGACTAAAAAAGTTACCCCGTGGGTAACTTTTTTAGTTTTAAAATGAATTTTGCGCCGCAGTATCCGTTCTTCCAACCCCCCTTATTTTCGGAAAAGTTGTTTAGTCTTGAAGGGAGTCTAATTTTGGGTTTGGAAGAAGGAAATGGAATGAACATCATTAAGATTTCAGCATCATTGGTAGTTTTAGGAACTATTTTGCTTGAAACACCAGCATCACCAATAACTAGCGCTATCGAAGCGTTAATATTTAAGCCAGTAGGAAGAGCTGTAACTATTTATTCATATTCCACCGGGATACCTATATTAATTGATTTTTATTTGTGCAGTAAAATAAAACATGAATCAGCTGGCTATGTCGGGGTAGCTAATTCAAAAGAAGAATTAAAGAGGCATGAGTTGATAAGTAGTTGCTCGAGAAGACTCGTAAAATTGTAATTAAAAAAAACCACTGAATAATTTCGGTGGTTTTTTTTATTACAACATTGAAAGCTGTTGCTTGAGTTCTTGCTGCTGATTGGGCGCTAAGGTTTTTAATAACTCAAACGCCAATTGACTAGAAGTTTTAGCTGATGGGCTTAATGTATGGCTGAAAGTTAGGTTCATTACAAAGCTATGACCACACTCAGGGTCACGACAACTACAGTATAAATCTGAATAACTTAACGAAACACGATTTGATTTTTGAATGCAGCTTTTACCACCGCATTCTGGGCAAAGAATTCTCATAAACACCTCACTGACTGACGTGTTTATTATACGAAATAATGCTGTGTTTTTATACAGTTATTAGCTGTGATGTTAACTTCTATTGAGCTATGAGCTTGAATTAGTTGTAACATATAAAATTAATAGAGAACTTAATAAATTAAATATTACAGCTATTCGTGCCCAATCAAATGCCGATTCTAACTGTTTTCCTCTTTCTATATTACTTGTAGTTCTATGTTCAGAAATTTTTGAGTATGAAGTAGCATAAAAATCATATATTTTTTGAGCTGTACAGGCTGTATCCATTTTCATTTTGTAAAATGTTTCAAAACTCGCAACAGGATTCATTTCTTGTCTATGCCATTGAACTTTAAAAGCTTTATTTATACTAACAAGTAACAATAGGCCGGATACAAGAAGAATTAAAATTAATGCGTTGTGAACCATATTTACAGGAAAAAAGCCCTCCTTTATCAGTTCGCTAGATTTATATACCCAAATAAATAAAGCAGCATAAAGGGTAAAAAGTGATACTAAAAAAGTAATTATTTTATTTGCTTTATCTTCAATTTTTTGACTTTTTTGTCGGTCATGTTCGAATACTTTGATGAACATATCGCACGCTGCTTTAGCTTTGTTTTCTTCTTCATTATTTAAAGATATTTCAATTTTCTTTAGTGTTTTATTGATGTGTTTCAATTCATTGGATTGGATGGAGCTTTTCTTGCTAAACATAATAATCCTAAATGAGGCATGAATATTATCGCCATATTTTGAGGTTGGTTACCTTTGATTCGTTCAAAGTCTTTTGGAGGTCTATTTTTTAATTGAATATTAATTTGTATGATAAATATTTATCAAGTCATACAAAGGCTTCTGCTTATTGAAATATTAAGGAAATAGATAATATTACAGTATGTTGTTTTTGTAACGTGTTTTATATTATGTTAGTTGAAATTTTTTGATAGTAAAAAACAGAAAGAAAGCCACGGAAAAATCACTCCTCCTACCTACGCGCTCCGCCTCATTTTTTTTAATTTTTTCAGTTTTATTTCAGTGGTTTTAATGGGTAACTTATTGAAGTTAAATTAATTGGTCTGATTTTAAGAATTTCGTAAATTGAAAAATATTTCAGTAAATTGAAATTATGAAGCGTGTAGTACCTGGTTATGTCCTTTTTAACTGTTTGATAAACAAAGGCTCTCAGTTTTTCCGTGGCCTTTTTTGGAAAGATCATGTTTTCAATTAAAGATCTGAAAAAGATCTCTTAGCCCTTTATCAATAAGGCCTGAATGGGAATTTCAGGCCAAAAGTAAAATTTCAATTTATAGCAGAAAAAATAAAGCGTTCTTACTCCATTGAATTCTCCAAATTAAATTCAAAATGTAAGTTTTTTGGCACTTCCTCGTCAGAGTTCACCGCATCCATAAACATCTCGCAAGAGGGAATGACTTCATTCTGATTATAAACATAGTTGAATTTAATCGGGTCACCACGGGTTCCGCCGTTTGGAATGATAGCGGCCAACTCAACAGGGAAGCGATGACCTGTCAGCACTTCTTGAGCTGTCACGTCTTTAATCTTTTCATATTCATCTTTGGTGGCAATGTCACCAACAGGAATGAGTTGAATACCTTTCTCATTACCATTAGGTATGTTGATGAACATCGAACGAAAATTACCAATGCCACGGCTTGCTGCCATTTTTTGTTTTAAATCGTCTTCGTCGTCTTTACTCAAATTTGGGTCGGTAGCGTAGAAGATAAACCCCATGTGTAAACCGTTCTTGTAATAACGGCGGCGGAACGTGGTTGCATCTTCACTTAATAATGCCGATTGCACACAACCAAGATAATCGGGACCACCATAAACTTGCTGCACTGGATCGTATTGTTTAATGAATATAACGTCTTCTTTTTTGTATATCCGTGTTTTGTTATCACGCTCAAGTAGGACAAAATTTCCTTTTTTGTTTTTACGTAAATACATGGCTGGCAGTGGATAAAGACCAACCACTCCACCAAAATGATTTCTCAGTTTTAGAATGGCAGTGTCCCCAAATTCCAAGAAGTCATGCACGGCCGCTTGAACTTGTTGTTTTCGTAAACCGCCTTTAATGAAGCGACCTGAAATCATGTTACGACGCGCCATTAAAATAGAGCCATGGTATGCATTGGCGCGAGTCAGTTTATTTAGTCCTTTTCTATCGAGTGGCGGCTCCCAATAATCATCGGTGTCGTTATAAAATAATTCACTGTATTCGTAGTTACTAAAATCACTGTTCATGATTTCTGGTGAGCCAAAGCTAAAAATGATGCTTTCATCGGAAGGTTCAGTGGTAGTGAGTTTTTCTTCAGTCATGGGTTATATCTGCCAAGTCGATTTTTGTTTTTGCTTGTGATCAAGAGGTTCATTAATCAGTGCGTGTGAAATTGCCCAAAATGCATCGGCGTGGCCTGTCAGCTCGCTGCGCTCTGCTTTAAATGTCATGGCATTGCCTGAATTGGTTGGGGCTCGTTTTATCGCCATGAATGCCATGGCGATGTCGTTATGCTCGGCATCAAATTGAAGACGATCAGATTCAATCACATCAATCATTTTCATGACTAAGCGGTTTTTACTTTCGTTACTGTAAGGAATTGCGTGAGCTTCGCGTGGGTATTTCTTATGGATTAAATCCCATACACCAGCACCAATTCCTGTGGTATCAACCCCTAAATAACTTACGTTATAACGCTCAAATACCTTAGTGATTTGAGCCACTTGATATTGGAAGTTCAGCCCACGCCAATAATGTTTTTCAAGTATTCTGAATTTTTCAGGGGCGACAATGGGTGGAGCAACAACTACTAGGCAAGCGTTATCTCGGGTTCGAGAGGGATCATACCCAAGCCACACTTCACGAGAGCCGAATGGCCGTAAATTATTACGCTTAAAATCTTTCCAGTGCGTTGCATCGACCATGGCTTTTTGCAGTGCTGAGAATTTGAAAACAGAATGAGTTCCATCAACAAAGATGCACATAAACAAGTTGTCGAAATCTTCCTTACTGTATTCATCTCGCAACTCTTCAATATCAAATAAGCCACAACCGCCATTAGCCGCATCTTCTATCGTGACGACGTAACGCCATTGTTTATCTGGGCAAAGACGGCCACCGTCTCGATAATCGTCAAAGGTTGGAAATTCAATTTTTTCACGTGACTCTTTGCCTTTTCTCCATTGGTCACCAGTCCAGAATGGGTAAGCTTGGTGGCTTTTTGACGAGGGGGTAGAGAAATACGTTTTACGCCACTTTGTGTGCGTGGCCATGCCTGATGCAACTTTCTTAATTGCATCAAATTGAGGGATCCAAAAATACTCATCAACATAAAGGTGACCGTGATAACTCTGTGCGGTTTTGCCGTTGGTAGATAGAAAGCGAAGTTCAGCTCCGTTGGATAACACAATCGGATTACCCGTAAGATCGATGTCTAAAAACTCTTTGGCCAACGCAATAATGTAGCTTCTAAATACTTCGGCTTGGGCTCTCGATGCAGAAAGAAAAAGCTGATTATCACCGCTTAAAATAGCGTCTTCTAATGCTTCGCCACTGAAATAAAACGTTGCCCCAATTTGGCGAGATTTAAGAATGTTTCGCGTTCGCTGATGTACGTTGTCACGCATCGTAAGTTGATATTCAAACAACGAGTCATGCCACGCTGTAAAATCCTCTTCAGTGATGTGGTCAACGCCATTCTTTTTATTTTTTCCTTTTGGCTTTTTCTCTTTTTTCGGCTCAGAAGAAGACTGTTTTTTTGATGGACCGCTGCTTGTATTTTTCTCTGCTTGCACATCTTGCGAGCGTAGTTTTTTTAAATTGGTGTGGTGTTTGATTAAGCGCTCAAGTAAATCCATTTGACCTTTACTTGGCTCTGGCATTTCTAAGATGGCTTGAATACGAGTGGCAATGGCTTCGTCTACCGTATGCTCTCGCAACATATCGCGCCAACCATAACGGTCAGCCCAATAATAAAGAATGCGTTCATTGCTGAGTTTGAGCTCTGAGGCAATTTCTTTGGGTGTCCAAGCTTTCAAATATAAGGCTCGTGCTGCTTGCCTTACTTCCGGTGAGTACGCCATGTCTTCTCTTATTTTGTGTATTTCTCTGCATCATACGCCCTGAAAAATGGCAAATATCCATCTTGAATTCCGATAAATTCCGTTTTTGCCAATATCCGAATTTGTCGGAATTGAACTGACTGATATTCGTGATTCAAAGGCGTATTGTTGCTCTCACTGACACGGCATTAACCATATTGTGAGACGAGATGAGCAAAGTAAGTGAGTGGAAAATTGTTGCTACTGAAGGCGTGACTATTGATGGTCGCGAGATCAGTGAGAAACAAATTAAAGAAATGGGGGAGTCATATTCTCCAGAGCTTTATGCCGCACTTATTTGGCCTGAGCACTCACGTTCACATTGGAATGTATTTGAAGGAAATAATTGGGGGGAGGTGCTACATGTAAAAGCAGAAAAGAGATCGGGCAAGTGGCGACTGTTATCTAAATTGATGCCAAACAGCCTATTACTCTCTGCCAATAAAAAAGGGCAAAAGCTGTATACCTCAATTGAAATTCATCCCAATTTTCAAAGCACCGGCAAAGCGTATCTCATGGGACTAGCAGTGACTGACTCTCCAGCGTCCACAGGTACAACGCGCCTACAGTTTTCAAAACAAGGAAGTGACATTCAGGGGTATCAGCCTGACTCAATCATTAAGTGCAGTCATTTAGAAGCGTTTAACTTAGATGAATGCTACTCAAAAAACGTGATTGCAGATGCCTTTGGTGTGATCGCCAATTATTTCCAATCTGGTGGCAAGTTGCCTGAGCAATTTGCTGAACCTCAAGAGCCCGAGGACATTGATGTGACAAAAGAAGAATTAGCAGAAGCACTAAAAGAGAATTTCAGTGTGCTAAAAACAGAGCTTAAAGATGAGCTCAAAGACGAATTTTCTAAGCAAGTACCTGCAACCGCTCCGGTGGAAACCGATGAGCAACCACAGCATTTTACTGCTGAACAATTTAGTGCAGAGCTTGAAAAACAACTCACCCCACTTGCTGAAAAAGTAACAGGGTTAGAGACCAAGTTTGCAGAGCTTTCAAAAGAAGTTCCGGGGCAGCGTCCGAATGAAGCGGTCGGTGATGATGACAAATTTACTGCAGGAGCAATCTGTTAATGCTGAATGCACTTTCAACTCAATACCTTGCTGAATTTAGTTTAGCGGTATCAACGGCAGCAGGCTCAGACGCACCTTACAGTACGTTTAATATTACGCCGCCAATGGAAACCACATTACGTCAGATGATTATTGAATCAGATGCGTTTCTTGGTTTGATTTCATTGCTATCAGTGCCTCAAATTAAAGGTCAAGTGATCGATGTCGGTAACAGTGGTTTATCTACAGGTCGTACTGCTAAAGGTCGTTTTAGTCGTGAAATGGGTCAAAGCGGTAATACGTATGAATTGACCAAAACGGATTCAGGCGCACATATTTTATGGGAAACCATGACGCAATGGGCGAACTCGGGCAAAAAAGGCGAGTGGCTTAAGTTAATGCTTAATGCCATCACTCGTGTGTTTGCGCTTGATATTCTGCGTGTGGGTTTTAACGGTAAAACGATTGCAGATGCAACCGATCCATCGGCTAATCCATTGGGCGAAGACGTTAACAAAGGGTGGTTAACCATTGTTAAAGAAAAAGCCAAAGCTCAAGTATTAGCAAGTGTGAAGTTAGATCCTACGGGTAACACGGCGGAGTCGTATAAAAATCTGGATTCTTTGGTTCAAGATTTAATTAATACGACCATTGCACCAGAGCATCGTCAAGATCCTGATCTGGTTGTGCTTGTTGGCTCTGACTTAGTGGCGGCCGAGCAGCACCGATTGCTTGAAGCGGCAGATTCTCCAACAGAGCATAAAGCGGCACAATCACTGGCAAAAACCATTGCAGGTAAAAAAGCGTATACACCGCCATTCTTTCCAGCCACTCAGATTTGGGTGACGAACACCAAGAACCTGCAAGTGTTGACTCAATCGAACACGCAACAGCGTCGTCAGAAAAACAATGACGATGAGCTGCGTTATGAAGCAAACCATATTCGTATGGAAGGGTACGCGGTCGGTAACCATAAGAAATTTGCGGCGATTGAATCAGTCACGATTGTTGAACCTGCGGCATAAGGAAAGAAACATGGCCAGTCCGTTAGCAAAACAACGCCAAGCGATATTAGCAAAAGAAACGCCGTCTATGTTGGTGTCGAGCCTTGAGCCTAAAAGCTTACATTTATTGTTGATTGAATTAGAAAACGACATGGCGGTGCTGAAAAGCATTAACCGTATCGAAGACAAAATTACTCATAAACGTGATGTGCTTATACCTAAATATCGTCCATCTATTGAGGACTATTTAGCAAATAAAGAAACGTATGATAATCCGTTGTTTTCTCAGATGATCATTTGGCTCTTTGATATTGAAGAGTTAGATACCGCAATTGAATGGTGTGATAAGGCGATTGAGCTTGGCGTGACGTCTCCGTTTAACCGTGATTTGGCCACGTTCTGTGCAGGTCATGTGCTGGAGTGGACACATAAAATGTCAAACATGGGTCATTCGATTGATCCGTATTTTTCACAGACCTTTAAAAAAGTGCGAGAAAAATGGCGTTTGAGTGAAAGGCTCACTTGTCAGTATTTTAAGTTCGCCGGTTTATTTTTATTACGAGATAAAGATGGTCATCCACGAGCGTCGTCTGTTGGTGATGTCGAAACGTTAGAGAAAGCACATGCGCTGCTTACTGAAGCGGACAACATCTATGGCAAAGCAAAAGTGAAAACGGTGTTAGATAACATTAATCAACGAATTCGAGCCTTAAAAGAAGGTGTGAATTTGTAGAGCAACGACTCCCTGCCATGCGCCTCAACTGGCAAACGTTCATTAGCGATGTGCTGAATGTAACGTGTTGACCAGTGGCTTAGAGGCGTACCAATTTTTAGCAACACAAAGTAAAAGGCATCCGTATGTTTAATGGCAAAACAGACAATGAATATCAAGACACCGTGATCGAGAACGATGGCTTTTGGCCTGACTTAAATGCCGGTGATTTTGAAAAGCGTCGTGCGCCGCCAATGGAGATGGACAAAGACACGATTGCTTACGCTGTTGCCGCTGCGGTTGCTCAAATTAATCTTGCATTGATAACCGTAAAAACAGGATACGAAGCCGAAGGCATTAATAAGGCGGAAGATGTTCTAGGTCAGCCGAAAGTTGGCGATAAGAATCTGCTTATCATCTTGTATGAAAGTGCGGTATTTGCTCGGGCTAAATCGGAGTTATTACCGGAGTTTGCGACAACTCAATTACGTGACGCTGGGGATAACGTGGCCGAGCGTGAGCCAGAAACAAGAGACAGTCTACTTGCTGAAAGTCAGCAACACATTCGAGCGATTAAAGGCAAAAGCCGCGTAGGGATTGAATTGCTATGACTGAGCAAGTAGAGCAAGGCTATTTACTTAAAGGACTGACAGCGGCGATGTTAAGCGTTATGCCAACACGACTCCACAGACAAGTTGATTCTTGGATGGAAAATGTAGGTTTACGTTTAACACCAAAGCACATGGGGCTTGGGTTAGAGCTTGGGAAAATGGAATACGACGCGGTATTTAGTATTGAAGAGTTTCCGTTTAAAGAAGTGAATCCCATGGTGGTGATTGCCACGATGATGGCATGGGTCATGGATAACGATCCTGATCGAGAAACATTCGAGTTAGGTGAGCCGTCGTACTCGGTAGAGCCTGAATCTGACAATACCGTCACGATTGAAGTCTCAGTGCCTTTTATTGAAACCATTACGGTAGTTGAAGATGACAAGGGTGAGATCACGTTTCGAGGGAAGACCTACAGCTTACAGCCTTATGAGGTGTGGGTCGCAGACAAAATATGGCTACACACGGGGAATGATGTCACGTTGATTGAGTCAGAGAAATGATCTCAATTACGCCTGATAAAAAGACCGAGTTAGCGGTATTAGAAACAGTAAAAGCCTTATCGCTGCCCCCGAAAAAACGTGAACGGATATTAGCCAAAGCGTCTAAAGCCTCGGTTAAGCAATCAAAAAAGAATGCACGAGCACAAAAGACACCAAATGGCTCACCGTGGGAAAAACGCAAAAGCCGACGTAAAGGAAAAATGCAGTCGGGTATTGCGAGATACATGACGGTGACCAAGGTCTCTGCCAGTGGTGCAACGATTGGATGGAAAGTGGCTCAATCTGCAAAGGTGGCGTTTATTCATCACCATGGGATTGACCAAAAGGGCTCAAAAGCTCAATCCATAAAAGTGTTAAAAAAGAGCGGTGTTAATAGTGATTCAGCCGCCACTCGAACTCAAGCGAAGCGATTACGAGAGTTGGATTATAAAGTATTTTCAAGACGGTTATCCCCAAAGGGGCGAAAAGGAAAGTTAAGAAAACCGCCTTTGAAATGGATAACGGAAAATTTAAGTGTGGGACAAGCCGGGTTAATCATTCGAATACTCAGTGATAAGTCACCGTTAAGTCGTTGGGATGTCCCAATGCCTGCAAGACCGTTTGCTGAGATTGATAGAAAGGCATTAACCACAATGACACGCAATGAAATGAGAGGGCAGAAATGACATTCCCTACGGTTCAAGTTAACCAAAAGAACATGATGCAAGGTGAGGTGAGTGAAGTTGAACGCCACTCTCTTTTTATCGGAAAGGCATCCGCAAACCAAGGCAAGGTGCTGTCGGTTAATACGCAAACGGATTTTGATGTGCAATTAGGAGCAGAGGCGAGTCTTTTAAAATCCAATCTACTGGCAGCGATGGTAAACGCTGGACAGAATTGGACGGCAGCGGTGTATGTATTAGCTGACGATGAAACTAATTGGACCGATGGGGCTCGTAAAGCACAAGAAACCCAAAGCTTTGAAGGCATTGTGGTGTGTGAGCCCATCAAAACAAAAGCGGAGGTCTCTGCGGCGCAAACCTTTCGTAATGAATTGATCGCAAAGTTTGGTCGCTGGCAGTTCGTTGCACTAACCACTGCATTGATTGCAGAGCAAGCGTGGTCTGATTGGGAAACGGCGATGGTTGCATTGCAAGACACCATTGCGGCAGATGGCGTAATGATCATTCCTGCAATTTGGACGGATGCGCTTGGCAAGTTAATGGGACGGTTAAGTAATCGCTCAGTATCTATTGCCGATTCGCCTTGCCGCGTGATGACGGGGGCATTGATTGGTGATGTGACTCTGCCAACAGATAAAGACGGCGTGACATTGCAACTGGCCACGTTGCAAACCTTAGAAAAGAATCGACTGTCGGTGCCAATGTGGTATCCGGATGTTGATGGGATCTATTGGGCTGATGGTCGAATGCTTGATATTGAAGGCGGTGATTATCAGGTGGTTGAGAATCGTCGAGTGATGGATAAGGTCGCTCGTTTGATGCGTATTCGTGCGGTGACTCGAATTGGTGATCGTAACTTCAATTCACAACCGCAATCCATGGCCAGTGCCAAGATGTATTTCATGCGTGACTTAAAAGTCATGGGCAAAGCAACCGTCGTGAATGGTGTCCCATTTGTGGGTGACATTATGCCGCCAAAAGATGAAGACATCACGATTGCATGGAAAACCAAAACGGAAGTAGAGCTATATATCACGGCTCAACCTACGGATTGTCCGAAAAAAATTACCATCAATTTAATGCTCGATTTAAGTAACCCGGGAGGGAATTAATAATGTCTCGTTTATCTGGAAGCAGTTTTGATGTGGAGATCATGGGGACATTTATCCATGTTGAAACAGCAACAGTCACTATTGATGATGGCACTGTCGTGGCGAAAGAGCGTGGTATTCCAAAAGGTCATATTGATGGTGAAGTGGGGGCGGACGTTGAGTATGAACTCTCAACTAAGAACTTCAATTTACTGATTGATGCGGCGCGTAAATCTGGCTCTTGGCGTGGGATGACACCTCATGATGCTCTCTTTTATGCCAACAATGGCGAAGAAGAAATGAAGGTTGAATTGGATGCAGTGAAGTTGCTGTTATCGGACGTATTAAATGTTGATTCAAAAGGCGGAGAGCTGACTAAACACAAAGTGAAAGGGTTTGTAACGGGCTCTGATTTTGTGAAGCTTAATGGTGTGCCGTATTTATCTGATTATGACATTCGTAATTTCTAAGGGGAAATATGGACGCATTAGACCAAGCTTCAGAGCTCGATATGAGATTGTGCGCCGCGTATGTCGGTGAGCAAGTCGCAAAAAACAAACGACATTCTCATCATGAAAGTTTACCCCATTGTTTGGAATGTGGTGATGAGATCCCCAAGGCACGACAAGACGCTCAGCAAGGGTGTGAATATTGTGTCACTTGCCAAGAATTAGATGATAAAGGGAAGTTATGAAGTATTACCAATTAAAGCGTCGTTACTTTGAACACGGCACGTATTCCTATTTATTTCGCTCGGATGGCAGTCGTGTTTGCTGTTTTGTTGAACCTGTTTGGGCTAATAACGAGCCGTTCAAATCGTGCGTTCCTGAAGGTGACTATGATCTGCTTCCGCATGTTAGCAATAAATACGGTGAGTGTTACGCCCTTGAATCTGAGTATTTAGGCGTAACGGTATCAGGTCCAAGTATTCGAGACGCCTGTTTGTGGCATATCGCCAATAAACCCTCGCAGCTTATTGGTTGTGGTGCGCCGGGTGTGGACTTTGGGTGTCTTGATGGTGAGTGGAGTGTTGTTAGTTCAGGCACTGCGTTTAAGGCATTAATGAAAGAGTTGAGCGGTAAGCCTGCAAAACTAACGATTATGAAGGAGTAATCATGAATTTTTTAATGGGTATTTTCGGGAAAAGTTTGTGGGAGATTGTGAAAGGCATTTTCTTGCAAATTACGTGGCAAGTGATTGTTGAGCGTTTTGCTACTCGCTTGGTGGTGTGGGGGCTAGAGAAATTAAAATCACTGACGACCAACGATGTCATGCAAGAGACGGTTGATGACGTATTGATGTCATTGCAGGGTAAGCGATTAAAAGAAGTTCCCGAGGTGCGGCCTACTAAGGAGTAATTATGGATCCTAGTTGGGTGAATGCGTTTGTTGCCATTGCCAGTTTTTTAACCTTATTACTGACGGCTCTTATTACTAAGTTATTTTCGATGACCAAAGAGCTGTCCGATTTGAAAATTCATGTGGCTGAACGATACGCCACTAAACCCGAGGTAAAGGATTTGGCGGAGCGAGTAGAGCGCCAAATCCAAACCGGATTCGACCAAATTTATAAACTGTTAGAGAAGCGAGAAAAATCATGACCAAAGCAAAAGAAGGCAACAGCATTGTATTAACCGTCGGTGGTATTCAATTGCGCTTTGAACCAAACATGGTGGCGTACAACAAATACATTAATGAAATGCAGCCGAACGACAAGATGGCGCCCATCATGAACTATTTGCGTCGCATCGTATTGCCTGCGGATAAAGAGAATCTGAATGACTTTCTTTCTAAGCCGGGCATGGCGATGAAACTGCTTAATAAAGTGAATGAGCTGTATGAATGTGATCTGGAAATCGAAGTAAAAAACTAACCCAACGAGCCAAGGCCATTGAGAGCAACTTTATTGAGCAAGCGTTGATTTTCAGGCGTAGCCATTTGCCCAATGAAGACGATTCAGAAGACTCTTTGGCTCGGGCTTTGTGGCTTGAAAAACACCGAACTGAGCAATTGGCTAAAGCGGTGGCAAGTGGATTGAATGGCGGTCCGAAATAGTGAGTAAGGGAATGCATGGCATCAAGTCTTGATAAATTAATGCTGCAAGTGGCCATCATTGACCAAGCCACCAAACCGCTGAAATCCATTGGCGCAGAGGTGACCAATGTCTCTGATGCAGGTCGCGCCGGAATGAATCAAGTGGCTGGCGGTGCCGCAGGATTAATTGCGTCAGGTCTTGCTATCAAATCGGCATTGATGCCAGCCATTGAAATGGACCGAAAACTGGGTGAAGTGGCTTCATTGGGTGTGGTTGGAGAGGATTTAAATAAACTTAAAAACACCGCGTTGATGTTTTCGGCCGAGTATGGGAAATCGGCGACTGAGTTTGTGAACGCCTCTTATGATATTCAGTCGGCCTTTTCTGGTATCAATGGGGATCAACTCTCTGATATTACCAAAAGCTCGGCGGTATTAGCGGCGGCCACCAAAGCGGACACGGCAACCATCACCAGTTACATGGGCACCATGTATGGGGTATTTAAAAACCAAGCCAATGAAATGGGGGCTGGTATTTGGTCCAAACAAGTCGCAGGCATGACGGCGCAATCGGTGGAGATGTTTAAAACCACGGGTAAAGGCATGAGTGATGCGTTCACCAGTGTTGGAGCCAATGCAACTTCTGCCGGTATTAAGATGAATGAGCAAATGGCCATTCTTGGTACGTTGCAAGCCGCGATGTCAGGCAGTGAAGCCGGTACAAAATACAAAGCATTTTTAACGGGGGTTGCTGGAGCGCAAGACAAACTCAACATGAGTTTTACAGACAGCCAAGGCCAAATGCTGCCAATGCTCGATATTCTTGGGAAATTGAAAACCAAGTTTGGTGACACGATAGATGTGGCTGAAGGAAATTCACTTAAGAAAGCGTTCGGCAGTGATGAAGCGGTTGGCATGATTAAGTTATTGATGACTGACACCAATGGACTGGCCAAGTCTATGCAGACATTGGGCAAAGTAACGGGAATGGATAAAGCCACTCAAATGGCGAAAGCGCAAACTGACCAGTGGAAAAGATTGGAAGCGTCATGGTTTGCTATTCGTGCGGCGGTTGGTGGGCTTATTTTACCGGCCATTAATCGTGTTGCTGGTGCGTTATCTAATGGATTAACGGTGCTTGTGAGTTATTCCCAAGAGTATCCGGTGCTTGCCGAGTTTATTGGTTATGCAGGGGTTGCCTTGTTATCGATTGCCGGAATTGTCTCTCTGTTTTCGATGGTGGCAGGCATTGCTAAGTTAGCGACTGCCGGATGGACAACCACAACCATTATCTTTAATGGGGTGATGGTGTTAATGCGCGGCGGTTTGCTTGCCATGAGATCCGCTGCGATTGCGGCAACCTTAGCCATGGCATTGGCTCAAGTGCCAATGTTACCCATCATTATTGGCATTGGTTTGATTGTAGCGGCGGTCGCTGCTGTGATTTATTGGTGGGATGACCTAAAAGCGGCCTTTAGTAACATGGATTTCTTTAAGAAATTAGGGGCCACTATTGATTGGGTTGTTGAGAAAATCAATTTAATACCAGGAATAGATATTGGCAGTGACAGCTCAGTGTCCATGCCAGAAGTCTCGAGCCCAATCGCAATGGATGACATTGAAGTTGGAGCAAAAACGGCACCGATTGGAAACTATCTAAACAGTGGTGTGGGAGGCATTGAGCCACAAGAGAGTTTTGCGGCTCAAGTAGCGAAGTCATCTAAGGGGAATTCAGGGAAACAGGTTCACATGGGGGATGTGTACATCACAACCACAGCGAGCAGTTTGTCATTGGCTGATTTAGATGAGCGTTCAGAGTTGGATGTGGGATGAGTGAGCAAAAATACGTTGATGTATTAGTGACTGATGGTGGTATGGATTTTGATTTAGGGGCGCAGCCTATCATGACCGATAACCGCCAAAGTATTGGTCAGGATGTGGTGCATTCCATTTTAGAGTCAGGGATTGCGAGAGAATTATCTGCAGAGCGAAACAAAGCTAAACGTGATTATGTGCTGACTCGAATTGAAATGCTTGTTGAAGAAGACGAACGCATTGTGGCAGGCAGCGCCACGGCCACCGACATGGGAGCCAGTACAAAAAACGAGTTACTCATTTTATTGACGGCAGACACCGAAGAGTTTGGTCCGGTTACTTTGGAGGTACAGGTATGAGCTTACGCCCAACGGTCGATTTTGAAAAAATCATCAATGACAGTGGCATTCTAACCACCGAAGAGGCCATTGAAGCCGAGCTAAAAAAAGAGGTTGAAGCGGCAGGCTCTAACATCAGTAATGATTCAGTCATGTCTCCGTTCTGGCGTTTGATTAAAGCGGTGGTGATTGCGCCGGTACTTTGGCTTGTGAATGTCTTACTTGCCACTCACGTATTACCCAATATGTTTGCAGCTACGGCCAAAGGAGTATATGCCGATTTAAAAGCGTGGGAAGTGGGGCTTGAAAGACAACTCAAACAATCAATGCGTGGTGTGGTTCTGTTTACAAAAGAAGATCGTGATACTGCAGTTAATATTTCTAAAGGAACGGTCATTGAAACAGAGCGTGTGAACGACACTATTTATCGATTAATAGTGATAGAAGACACGCTTCTTCCTGCAGGTGACATCAATGGTGAGGTATTGGCAGAAGCTGAGCATGGAGGTATCGCGTATAACTTGAGTGCGGGTTATTACAGTATTTTGCCACAAGCGGTGTCGGGCATTATAAGTGCGGTGACTCAGAGTGATTACATTACTCGCCTTGGGACGGAAGATGAAACCGACGATGATTTAATGCTTCGTACTCGAAATCAATTTACTGCTGCTGGGCATTACCATATTGATGCGGTGTATCGCTCTATTATTGCAACGGTAGCAGGCATTCGTTCGGATCTTATTTTCTTTGAAAATACAGGACATATTATTCCGGGCAGCTCGACGGCGTTTATCTTAATGGATGTCGGTGAAACGCCAACGAGCCTACTTGATAAGCTCAATAATTACATCATGGGCGAGGGTTATCATGGACATGGGGACATTCTCACTTGTCGTGCGATTGCTGAAACCCAACATGAATTATCAATACAGGTCTTTTGTGATGAGCGCATCGATGAGGCGATGAAAGAGACCATTAAAAAAGGGGTAGAGCAACGTGCTCGATGTGCGTTTCGAGAAAACGCTGAATTTAATCGTATCGATAAAACCGCTCCGAACACCCGTTTTTCATTGAGTCGATTAGGCCAACAAATTCACAATGATTTGAATCAAGACGGATTAATGAGTTTGAAAATTACGGCCGATGGTCAAGGCGATGACATCGTGAGTGGTTTATCTATTCCTCGCATTCAAACCTTATTGGTGGAGTTAGCCAATGAACACTGAAGAAGAAGCCCCAATTCTACCAGAGCAAAAGCCGCCTTGGTGGATGGATGGTGTCACCCTTAGCGAGAAAATCAAAGAGCCGTATTTTCTGGCCAACGGTATTCAAGCTCTGTTTCAAACGGTTCGAACGTGGTTGCTGTTCCCATTACAACAATCGGATCCTTTGGTGTGCTCGCTTGCGGTGTTGAATCTATTGGCGTGGGAGCGAGACATTACCCGTTTTAATGGAGAGCCATTAGCGCTGTATCGAAAGCGTGTGAAGTTTGCGTTTGTGAACGCAAAAGATGCCGGAGAAGTCGCTGGGTTTAAACGTATTTTTACTCGATTAGGTATTGGTCATGTTGAGGTCAAAGAGCGATTGGTTGAACGTGATTTTGACATCATCAGTATTCAATTATCGGATGACCAACTCGCAGTCAATAACATATTACTTGGGCAAATTATTGCGTACTACGGGCGTACTTGTCGCCGCTATGAATTTGAAGTGTTGTCACCAGTAAGTCTTGAGTTCACCGCTCAACCTCTTCATTGGGAACACGGCATCACTGTTGCAGAACTAAAGGAATAATTATGTCTCAATCTGCTATTACTTTGGCCTTTGAAAGCTATAAGGCTGAACAAGAAGCCAATAATACACCGGTTGTTTTAGATGAAATGGTGTTGGCGTTAGTACCAAATCAAGATCCTAACGCACCAATTGATAGAGCAGAAGGATTACCACCTGCAGAGCACATTGTTTATGTCGCGGATGTATCTCAATCTGGTTTTATTAATCCTAATGCGGTGGTGTATTCACTCATTATGGATACGACAGTGGGTGATTTTTCATTTAACTGGTTAGGGCTAAGAAACAAAGCGTCGGGCGTCATTGCTGCAATTAGCCACTTTCCCAATACAGATAAAGAAAAAAGTGTTTCGGGTGTGGCTACGGGTAACAGTATTACGCGCTCGGTATTAATGGGCTATTCAGGCGCGAAGAGTATCACTGGCATTAATGTCGATGCGTCTACTTGGCAGATTGATTTTACAGCGCGTTTGTTTGGAATGGATGAACGTGAGCGTTTATCTAATATTGACCATTATGGTCACGCCACATTTTTAACCGATGGTTTTCAAGTCCAAAAAAATGACAGCGTATACAGCGCGAATTTAGGTATCGGTTATGTGGGTGGTTTGCGTTGCCATGCCACACAAAATATCACCATTACTGATGTCGTTCCTAGTAGCGGTATTTATTTGGACGCCAGTTTTCAAGGCCAGTTAACAAGCCAGTGGCAAACGGTGGTGTCATTGATTTGTTCAACCACAGAATTAATCAACCATGTGGATGACAATGGTGTTCAACACTATCTGACTAAAATTGCAGAGATAGACAGTGCCGGAAATATCAGTGATGTCCGATTGGTGGGCGGTACTGGTGAGTTTGAGCGAGTGGATAATGCGGCCACTGATGCAGATATTGATAACGAATCGAAAGAGCCAAAACACCTTAAATTGCCACAGTTCTGGCGTGGTATTCAAAAATACGTATTAGATAAATTATGGCTGTCTTTGGCCGCAAAAATTTGTCCGGTGGGAGTGCCATTGCCTTGGGGCTCAGACATTGCGCCAGAGGGGTTTGCTATTCACAAAGGGCAAGGGTTTGATGTGATTGCGAATCCTGAACTCGCCAAGCTGTATCCAGATGGCATTATTCCTGATATGCGTGGTCTTGGGATTGTGGGTAAAGAAGACGGTGAATTGGTCCTTGCTTATGAAGAGGGTCAAGTTAAAGAGCATGGACATCCCAATTCCACTGTGAGTTCTACTAATTTAGGAACCAAAACAAGTAATACGACAGGTAATCACATACATCCTTATCGATGGGCTAGAGGTGGTGTTGGTGGTTCTGGCTTATATATGGAAAGGGGAGAAACACAAAAAGGATATAACACCTCATCCAATAATCCGGTTGCTGCAGCTGGTAATCATGCCCATACCGTCGGAATTGGTTCACACGCTCATAGTGTCATGATTGCTTTATTTGGTGCGCTTAAAAATACCATCAATCATCGTAAATTTAACTGGATAGTGAGATTAGCCTAATGAATAAGGTCCAAAAGAAATCTATTACATTACATATTTCTCGAATTCATTCTGAGGGTTGGTGGTTAGGTAATGATAAAGAACATGTAGCCGCAGGAACGGCTCTTGGTTCTGATTGCACCACGGTGATTTATGAACCCTCTAAAAAAGGAATGACGGGCAAGTTTGATGCAATAAATCAAACATGGTCAGAAGTTGAGGATAAGTCCTTAAATGAATTTTTCTCTCCTGTTGGTCAGTTTTTTGTTATTGGTACTCCTGATGGTGATTATCCTGATTGGGCCGTATTGGAAGTACCACCAGAGTTTGACCCTGAAACTCAAACGGTGCTATACGCAGAAAAGAAATGGACGGTCTATCCAATTCAGATTGGAAATTCGTATTGGAATGAAGAAGGTCAAGAGCTTTTGATTAGTGACTTTAATTTTACCTTACCTGAAAAACATACGTTTACTAGACCACCCAAAGTAAAGAAAGGATACGCGGTTCATTTAGTGGATGGAAAGTGGAAGCAGCTTGAAGACCATCGTGAGCAAATTGCTTTTTCCAAAGATCGTGATAACGATGAAAAAGGGGATTACCAAGTTGAAGAGCTTGGTTTGCTTCCAAACACTCATACATTATTAGAGCCAGAGCAATTTGATTCATGGAATGAGGAACTTGGTCAATGGCAATACGATCCTCTTCGTTATCGTTTTGTGTGGGCGCAAGACGAAAAGCAATGGCAGCAAGTCAAACTGACAAAGGTTGAAACTGAATTATTATTTTATGCTCAGGATAAGCAAATTCCAGAGTTGTACTCAGAGCTAAGAAAAACCCATTACAGTGAAGATGAGTATTTTTCGCTACTTGGTGATCGCATTCTTTTAAATGAATACGTACAGCAAGATGATTTTCCAGAATGCGGTCGTCCAACCTTATCGGGATTGGTATGAGTTGGCAGCATTCAACCTTACAGTGGCCAACGTCACTCAATCGAATTCATCAGCAAGCGTGTGATGTATTAAACCATGTTGATGGTGAAATGACAGCGGCCAATGGCCGTTTGTCTCAGGTAGGGCCTAAGGCGTCGTTTTCACAAGGGACATTAAGCGCGGATGCTTTGGCTTTACTTAGTTTACGTCAGCAGCTTGATGGGTTCTTGGTTAGTGGTCAGCAATTGTGTATTACCCCTTATCAGTTTGGTATTGGCAACAAAAAAGAAACGGGTCATGTGTTGTCCTCACAAAATGCCATTGAACAAATGATCCTTAAGTTACGCGATCCAAATGACAGCAAAACACCCGGTGGCCATGTGTATGCGGTGATGGTGTTATTGAGTGCCAGAACGTTGGCCGAATTTGCACAAAGTCTGCAGCGTTTTGGTGCGGTGGTGCCAATCCCACAATGGCAAGCGGCGGCAAGACAAGCGAGCAGCGAGTTAACCATTGAGCAAACCAAGTTTGATATAAGAAGTGCGCCGCTGCAGCCTCGCTTTAAAGCCAAGCAACATTTACACACCAATCCATTACGAGATACGTCTAGTTTACTTGGCTCTCAACTCTCGCAATTAGAGAGTCTTTCGAGTGATAAGAACACAGTAGTACAAAAGCTTGAAGCGTTAGGCATTAAACGAGTCAGTACACTGAACAATATAAAAACTAGCATCACAGCACTCAGTCAAATCAGTGGTGATGTACATGTGTTTTGTGTCGATGGTTCAATCAATGCGATTGCTACGATGATTGAACACGCTGATGTGCCTAATGCAAATTATGCTCACTCGGCGGTCGCGTTAATGCTGTCAGACACCCCTTTGGATTTTTTTACGGAGTTATTTTCATGACCTTATTAGTGTTAGATGGGGAATCCATTAACTTAAAAAATTGCCGTGTAAATCCAAGCTTTGAAATCAAAGAAAAAGACATGTCGGGCTTTTCATCATCGACCTCGAATGCAGAGCAAGGAGAAAAGGGGGCTGAGTTGGCGATTTCAGGGTTGATTGATTTTAGAGACATTACCAAGTTATCTCGTTTGTATGAGTTAGCGCGAATGAAAAAAACAGATGGGACGCGAAAGGTGTTTGTGATCGGCAGTGATGTGGCCAAAGGTCTTAAAATTCGTCAAGTTCGGTTTGCAGGTCGAGTGCAAGCAGTCGAACAAGACGGTTTGCTTGCGTGGCAAGTGAGCTTTCAATTGCGTGAGCATTTAAGTGTGGCCGAGCAGCAAGCCGAAAAGAACAATAAAAAACGCACGGTTGATGGTGAAACACCGGCGATTAATGCTGACACACTCAATAAACAAATCGAGGCGCAATTACAATGAAGATTGAAAAGCGTCTATTGATTAACAGTATTGAAATGAAAACCTCGGATGAGAATTGGGTACTTGAGTTATCTGCAGGTGGTCGAGGTATTTTAACCGTGGAAGATAAAGAGCAGGCGATTGCTGTTGGTCAGAATATCCATTATCAATTGGGTAGCAATGGCACACTAAAGCCATGGTTCACCGGATACATCACTAAGGCCACACCAAACAACATTGGTTTTACTCGAATAGTGGTGCGTGAATTGTGCTTTTTACTCAGCTCATCACGACCATTATCACTTCAACATGCAACCGTAAAAAGTATCCTGGATAAATTGAGTAAAGACACCGGTCTTTCATTCACTTATAACGATAATGCCGATTATTTCAATACACCGGTGGCTAACTTTACCAGTAATGGATCGGGTTATCAGGTGCTTGAAAATATTGGTCGAGCCTTTCGAATTCCAGATTTTGTGTGGTATCAGCAAGCGGATGGCATGATCTTCATTGGCAGTCATGCAGATTCTAATTATCATAATAAACCAATCCTTATTCCCCAAGAATTAATCCAAAAACAAAAAGGGGGGAACAGTGTCACGTTGCCGCTGTTTCCCTCTATTCGCCCGGCGGTTGAGGTCAATGGCCAGCGCATCACCAAACAAGAAATCAAAGACGATGAACTCACTCTGTTTTGGTCTACGGGTAAACAAGACAGCTCAGATAAACAGAAAATAAAGCAGTTGTTTCCAGAGCTTGCGGCCGGGTTTCATTTGCCTAAGTTGGGTCAAGTCATGGCGGTCACCGATAGCGCCAACAGTGGTGATATTAATACGGCCTTTCGTCCTCGATACGCAGCGGATGTGCAATTGCTGAATGAGAACGGTGAGCCTGAAATTACGGTACCTGTTTATAAAAGTGTGATGTTGCCGATTGGTTTTGGCGGCAGTGAGCAAGGCCAGTTTCATGCGCCCAATGAGGGCTCTATTGTCGAGCTTGCTTTTGCGAATGGTCGAGCTGACCAACCTTTTATTAGAACGGTGTTGGGTCTTGGTTGGACATTACCAAATATTGAAGTGGGCGAACTGTTACTGCAGCAACGAGAAGAAGTCCAAGAACGTACTGACACTGTTGGCAATCAGTGGAAAACGACAGACCAAGAGCAGCATGATCATGCTTTTTTAAAAACACAAACGGCCGATGTCAATACCATCAATTCAGGTCAACAAACACAGATCGTAAAACAACACAGTACCGAGTCTATCACGGGCCAAAAGGTGATTGAGTCATTGGGTGCCATTGATGTTCTGGCAGGTGATAATCTTGTGCTTGGTGCATTGGGCAATATGCAAATGGCCTCTGCAGGGGAATTGGTTCAAGTGGTTGGTAAGCTGCGAGATGTAGTGATTGGTCTTAATGACAAATTAACCGTGATGGGTAATCGAGTGTTAACGATAGAAAAAAACGACACGATAGTCATCAACGGACAGCAAACGATCACCATTTCAAAAGACCAACTTATTCAAGCAAAGAACATCAATATGAAAGGTGACATAATCACACTAAACGGCGGTGCAGGAGTTATCACTTGTGAAAGTATTTGTCCGTTTACGGGGAAACCCCATGTGGATGGATCAACCACCGTATTTGCAGGAAAGTAATATGGCATTAGATAAAGGCTCATTAAAAGCCAAGATTGTTAAAGAGATGGAAGGCAAAGGCATGGTGACAGAGGGCGAGTTTGCGAAAGCTGCGGATTTAGCCGAAGCCATAGCAAATGCAATAGTTGATGAGATAACTACCAATGCGATGGTTGTGGTTGATAAGGGAAGTTCTGCAGGTAGCTATAAGGTGAATTAGAGTTATAATTTGATTGCAATAGATTGAAATCAATACTGGTTGGATTAGTATCACGCTTTTAGTGTTTTAGTAAAAATGCCTACTTGTTATGTTTATTTTACTAGGTCTTCAGTATTAAGGAGATTTTGGACTTTGGTAGAATGGCATAACTTTAGCTAAAAACTGGAATTGTAATGGCTGGCACTGCATATCTAACAATAGAGAGTATTAATACTGGTTGCATATCTCAAGGTTGTAATACTAGAGATTCAATGGGTAATTCATATCAACGAAATCATGAAGATGAAATTACTGTATTATCATTCTCTCATGGCATTGAATATCAAAACAAATCTATACATAAACCAATTCAAATCGTAAAAAAAATAGATAAAAGTACCCCACTATTGTCACAAGCGTGTAGTGATGGTGATGTGCTAAATTGCACCATTACTTTTTATAGACCTAGTGCATCGTCTGGCTTGGAAAGATTTTATGAAATCATATTAACGGGCGCTCAAATTAGAAGTGTTTCTATGAATATGCCTCACGTAATTGACTTTAACCAAGATGAGATGCAGGAGGTTGTACTTATCTCATACCGAGATATTCAATGGAAGCACCTATCTGGAAATACAAATGGATATGGTTCATGGTTGAAATCAATTAATGACGCTAATTCATGAATAATGATATTGAAAATGACGAGGTTGATTTAGCTATTCGTGGGTTAATGGCTCAATGTAATACATTGAGTGTTGAATGTTTAAGTGATCCAATGATTCAGTATCAGTTTAGAAACGAGTATGTACATATTGGTAAATGCTTGAGATCTGATTATGAAGAGGGAAAAATCACAAAAGATGACGTTGTTATCTATGTGAAAAAGGAAAGACGTTCTCTTATTGAGCAAGCAAGAGCTCTTGCTCAATATGGAATAGGAACCATTGGTGGTATTGCTCAAGTCACAGGGGGTTATGCCATTTGTGCCTCAACACCTTTAACTACTATCGCAGGTGTAGCATTATGTGGAACTGTTGGAGTTTCAATGGTTAGCCACGGAGCAAATAATATTTATGAAAATAGTGCTAACATTATGGATTATCTTAACGGTGAGCAAGAAGTTAGTAATGTTGGTTGGGTGAAAGAAGGGTATCGTGCTGCATCTAAAACGTTGGGTTATGGTGTAAGAGAAGCAGATCTAGCATATAGCTCTGTTGATCTAGGGTTATCAATATATGGTTTAGTTAATGTAATAAAGAAAGTACCTTATGCCAGTGTACCCGATGCGACACAATTTAAATTATTCCGACATTTAGCTGCCGATTATCAAAAAGGATGGCGAACAATGAGTAAGCCAGCGTTATTTGGTGAAGCTTATGGTAATTACAATACAATTAATGGAATGAGAAAGAGTTCTGATGAATGAGTTGATTATATACATAATAGTTTCTATTTTTGCTTTGTTACTAACTAAGTATATTGCAAGGTTAGTCTCATCTAAGATAGATAGTACGCTTTGGATTCTAGCTTACATTGTATTTAATATTTTTATTGGCGCACAACATTATTCAATTTGCTTCAATAAAGAGTTAATACATGATTATGGTTTTATTCATATACAGGTAACTGACAGTATGAGTATAGCCGCCTTGATTTTTATGATACTTCAAAGCTGTATATGGCCAAAGCGAATAAATAAACTGGCATAAGTAATACTGGCTATCTTGAATCTGTTGTTGATGAAGTTAAAGATTTAAGCCTTTGTAGTACCAAGTAGTAATACCTTTTCTTATTATTATCTGAATATCCTATTGATAGAAAAAAGCCGAGAGCTATAAAGCTCTCGGCTATTCCAGAACGCAAGCGAAGGTTCTAGGAAGAACTTGCTTAGTGTCACTTGCATGAATTAACTATAAACATTACGTTAATGGTGTGTAAAAACTCAATTATGGAATATGTGTACTTTGCGAAGGAATTAAGATTTTTTTGTTATTTAAGAAAATGCATACATTATTAAACTGAAAATATCTGTCGCCATCTTATCGCCATTCTTTTGTTTTTTCATTTTAACTCATTGATTATATGGTTTATTAAAAATATGCGAAGTAAAAGCTGATTACTTTCATTATGGTTAAAGTCCTTGTTTTTATTTTGAACCCTAATCAAGTTAGGATCTTTTAATACAATGATATTACCATTAATTTGATAGATAAGTTAATTCATTAACTTAGCAGCAGGTTTGCAGGTTTCGCAATGCCAAGTGCATTTCTGTTGCCCAAAGCCTGCTTTTATCCATGCCATTGTTACGCTAGTCGATGGGTTACAAAAAGCCTCTTTATTGCATAAGCTGCATGTTTTCCATTGTGAAGGTTCTTGCTGCTTTTGAGTTTGTGCTATGTGCATTTTAATGCCTCTATTTATATTATCGAAAAACAAAGTTACTGTATATTTGAACAGTGGTTTTGGCAAGTAATAAAAAGAGGAAATTCGACGTTTTATTTCTTACAGACACAAAAAAAGCCAACTCATTTCTGAATTGGCTTTTCGATCTCTAAACGAGAT
>NZ_MSCP01000001.1:773147-856430 GCF_002954715.1 Aliivibrio sifiae
AGAGATTTTTATACTTAGCTAGAGTTTTCCCAACGACCTTGCCAAGTGCGGAGCGAATAATAGCAAACTTCGTTTACCTGTAAAGTACTTTTCTTTGTTTTTTGGTTTAAATGATTGGTTTTTCGTCAAAAAGGAGTAAAAATCACCGTTTTTGAACAAATTAATTTAAAATGAGTCATACAGAAGTAATTGTTTTTACAGTTTATTGCGTCATCTTTACATTCATTGACGAACAAAAGTACTTTCACTTGGTAAACTATAGTCAGTAAGTAATTTTAATAATTCAAATAATAAGTATCAATATGAATCAAACTAAGTCTATTGCTCTTTCGGTTTTACTGGCATGCACTTTATCAACACCTTCTTATGCTAAGAAACCAAGAGGAAATCAAGTGGTTGCTGTTGTGGCTGAAGAAGTTGCAACGCATGAGATCTCTCAGTCTTTATCCCTTATTGGTAAGCTAGAGGCAGCAGAGTCTGTCATTATATCTCCGGAGGTTTCTGGAAAAATTGACCGTATTGCTATAAAAGCGAATCAAGAGGTAAAGAAGGGCCAGCTCTTAATTCAATTAAATGATGATAAGGCCAGTGCAGCCATAAAAGAAGCACGTGCGTATTTAAATGATGAAAAACGCAAGCTAAAAGAATTTCAACGTTTAGCAAAAAAGAACGCGATTACTCAAACTGAAATTGATGGTCAAAAAGCAAGTGTGGATATTGCAGAAGCACGCTTAGAGGCAGCCAATGCAAATTTAGCTGATCTTCATATTTCAGCGCCTTTTGCTGGTACGGTTGGCTTTATCGATTTTAGTCGTGGAAAAATGGTTAGTGTAGGAACGGAGCTACTGACATTAGATAATCTATCTATAATGCAGTTAGATTTACAAATCCCTGAGCGTTATCTATCTATGTTATCGACAGGAATGACCGTCGAGGCGACAAGCCAAGCGTGGGGTGCAACGGTATTCTCAGGTGAAGTGGTTGGTGTTGATTCCCGTATTAACGCCGAAACGTTGAATTTACGTATTCGTATTGAATTTCCAAATAAAGATCTAAAGATGAAGCCTGGTATGTTGATGGCGGCAACGTTAGATTTTCCTGCGATTAATGCTCCAATCATTCCAGTTCAAGCATTAGAGTATTCTGGTACTAAACGTTATGTTTATGTCATTGGCGAAGATAATAAAGTTACGAGAACAGAAGTAACTCTTGGTGCTCGTGTAGAAAACCGTGTTGTCATTAATACGGGCTTGTCTATTGGTCAAGATATCGTTGTTCAAGGATTAGTGAATATGCGTGATGGCGTGGTTGTAAAACAGCTTGAGCAGGAGTCAATATCTACGGCTCAACCTGTTGCAGAAGGACAATAATCATGTGGTTGTCTGATGTATCAGTAAAAAGGCCAGTCGTTGCCATTGTTTTAAGTTTGTTGTTGTGTGTGTTTGGTGCAGTTTCATTTAGTAAACTTGCTGTACGTGAAATGCCTGATATTGAAAGCCCAGTAGTATCAATCAGTACTCGTTATGAAGGTGCATCGGCGACGATTATTGAAAGCCAAATAACGACAGTATTGGAAGACCAACTGTCTGGTATTAGTGGTATTGATGAGATTGAATCAACCACGCGTAACAGTATGTCTCGTATTACGATTACCTTTGATTTGGGTTACGACTTAAATACAGGGGTCAGTGATGTTCGTGATGCCGTTGCTCGTGCTCAACGAAGTCTCCCTGATGAAGCTGATGATCCGATCGTTTTTAAGAATAATGGGTCTGGTGAAGCGTCGCTATACATTAACTTAAGTTCAAGTGTAATGGATCGTACAGAACTAACTGATTACACCGAGCGTGTCTTGGTTGACCGATTTAGTTTGATTACCGGTGTAAGCTCGGTTGATATTTCGGGTGGTCTTTACAAAGTTATGTACGTGAAACTGAAACCAGACCTCATGGCGGGTCGCGGTGTTACAGCATCTGATATTACCGCCGCGCTGCGTTCTGAAAATATAGAAAGCCCGGGTGGTGAGGTGCGTAATGACGCTATCGTTATGTCAGTTCGAACCGAGCGTCTCTACAACCAAGCAGAAGACTTTAATTATCTTGTTGTCAAAACCGCCAGCGATGGAACATCAATTTATCTAAAAGATGTCGCTGATGTGTTCATTGGTGCTGAAAACGAAAATTCGACCTTTAAAAGTGATGGTGTTGTTAATGTAAGTATGGGCATTGTTCCACAATCTGATGCTAACCCATTAGATGTTGCGAATTTAGTTCATGAAGAAGTAGAGAAGATTCAACAGTTTCTACCTGAAGGTACTCGTTTAGCGATTGATTATGATTCTACCGTTTTTATTGATCGTTCAATTTCAGAAGTTTACAGCACACTCTTTATTACCGGTGGTTTGGTTATTTTGGTGTTGTATATCTTTATTGGCCAAGCTCGTGCAACATTAATTCCTGCCGTTACGGTTCCTGTCTCTTTGATTTCCTCTTTCATGGCGGCGTACTACTTTGGATTCTCGATAAACCTTATTACCTTGATGGCATTGATCTTGTCGATTGGTTTAGTGGTTGATGATGCCATTGTGGTGGTTGAAAATATTTTCCATCACTTAGAAAAAGGAGAGTCACCGCTTTTAGCTGCCTATAAAGGTACAAGAGAAGTGGGCTTTGCTGTAATAGCAACGACCTTAGTTCTGGTAATGGTATTTTTACCAATCTCATTTATGGATGGTATGGTAGGTCTGTTATTTACTGAATTTTCTGTCTTGCTTGCGATGTCAGTCTTGTTCTCTTCTTTGATTGCATTGACGTTGACGCCTGTATTAGGCAGTAAGATTTTAAAAGCCAATGTAAAACCAAATCGCTTTAATTTGTTTGTAGATAAACTATTTGCAAGTCTTGAGCGTGGTTACCGTAAATCGGTATCTAAAGCGGTGGCATGGCGTTTATTAGCTCCTGTGATTATCTTAGCGTGTATTGGCGGTAGTTACGGTTTAATGCAGCAAGTTCCATCACAATTAACACCTCAAGAAGACCGTGGCGTACTGTTTGCGTTTGTTCGTGGTGCAGATGCAACCAGTTACAACCGAATGAGTGCGAACATGGATATTGTTGAAGAGCGATTAATGCCTCTTCTTGGTAAAGGGTTCTTAAAATCATTCAGCATTCAATCTCCAGCTTTTGGCGGTAATGCAGGGGACCAAACGGGTTTTGTTATTATGATCTTAGAAGATTGGGCTGATAGAGAACTAACAGCACAAGAAGGTCTTAATATGATACGTAAGACCTTGGCGGATATCCCCGATGCTCGAGTTTTCCCTATGATGCCCGGTTTCCGAGGTGGGTCGAGTGAACCAGTACAATTTGTTCTAGGCGGATCTGATTATAAAGAGCTTCAAAAGTGGGGTGAACTATTAAAAGCAGATGCTAATAATAGCCCATTAATGGAAGGGGCGGATATTAATTATTCAGAGAAAACACCTGAGTTAGTTGTTTCTGTTGATCGTAATCGTGCGGCAGAGTTGGGTATTAAAATTTCTGATATTTCTGATACGCTTGAAATTATGCTTGGTGGTAAAAGCGAGACAACGTATGTCGATCGTGGTGAAGAGTATGACGTGTATTTGCGTGGTGATGAAAATAGCTTTAATAATGCAGCTGATTTAAGTCAGATTTACATGAGAACTGCGACAGGTGATCTCGTTACTTTAGATACGGTAACTAAAATCAACGAAGTTGCGTCAGCGATTCGTTTGTCACACACCAATAAACAAAAATCGATCACGTTAACTGCAAATTTAAAAGAGGGTGCGACGTTAGGAGATGCATTGGATTATCTTGATGCCAAGGCAATTGAAATCCTCCCAAGTGATATATCAGTTGCTTATACTGGTGAATCAAAAGACTTTAAAGAAAACCAATCAAGTATTTTAGTGGTATTTGGTTTAGCGTTACTGGTTGCCTATCTTGTATTAGCGGCTCAATTTGAAAGCTTTATCAATCCTATGGTTGTGATGTTTACCGTACCAATGGGTGTATTTGGTGGATTTCTTGGTTTAGTGATTATGGGGCAGGGTCTAAATATTTACAGCCAGATTGGTATGATCATGTTAATTGGTATGGTTACTAAGAATGGGATCTTGATTGTTGAGTTCGCTAATCAATTACGTGATAAAGGGGTTGAGTTAGAGCAAGCGATTGTAGATGCATCAGCTCGTCGTTTACGTCCTATCTTAATGACGGCATTTACGACATTAGCGGGTGCTATTCCGTTGATTATGTCGACAGGTGCTGGTTATGAAAGCCGAGTGGCAGTAGGTACAGTGATTTTCTTTGGTATGGCATTTGCGACGTTAGTAACGCTATTTGTTATACCTGCAATGTATCGATTGATTTCTGGTAGTACGCATTCACCGGGCTATGTCGAAGAGCTTCTGAATAAAGAATTAGATCATGATATTAAAGGTCGTGTTTCGCATTAAGTTTGTATCTTAACTAAAAGAAAAGCGCCTATCTTAATTATTGAAGATGGGCGCTTTTTAATTTTTAACTTAAACGAAATTAACCTTAAAATAAGGTAAGTTTGTTTTAAATCTTAGAGATTAAATCAACCATTACAGCGTCTTTATTGTCTAAGTAGTCGTCTAAACCATTCTTACGCAAGTCACATGATGGACAATCACCACAGCCATCGCCAATAACGCCGTTATAACACGTTAATGTTTGATTACGTACATAATCTAATTTGCCATACTTATCAGCTAGCGCCCACGTTTCAGCTTTGTTTAGCCACATTAATGGGGTATCAATACGAAGTTTACGATCCATACCTAATACAAGAGATTGGTTGATCGATTTTACGAACTCATCACGACAATCAGGGTAGCCAGAGAAATCTGTCTCACAAACGCCAGTAATTACTGACTCTGCACCTAATTGGTAAGCGTAAATACCTGCTAGAGTTAAGAAAAGAATATTACGGCCAGGAACAAAAGAGTTAGGAAGGCCATTTTCTTGAAGTTCATGAGAAACTGGAATGTTGTCGCGAGTTAATGAGCTGACAGCCAGTTCATTCAAAAGACCTACATCCATTACTTTGTGAGAGGCCGCGCCTAGTTCAAGAGCGACTTTTTTAGCAACTTCAATTTCTTGATTATGGCGCTGGCCGTAATCAAAAGTAATGCAATGAACATGGTCATATTGAGTCAAAGCTTGAATTAAACAGGTCGTGGAGTCTTGGCCGCCACTAAATACAACAATTGCAGTAGACATAAGGTAATGAATCTCAGTAGGATTATTTATTCGCTATTGTAATAAAAAAGCCACCGATGATCGATGGCTTTATAATGTAACCTATTCGTATTGTTTTTTATAATACGTAGGTTTTAGTCCTAGTGAGACGTTATTATTCGATTCTGTTTATAATTGACCTGTTTTTTCAAACTTAGCCAGTTGAGCTAGAGCTGGGGTTAAATCTCCGATGTTGCTGGCAACCCATTCATCGTCATAATAAGTATCAAGGTATCTTTCCCCACTATCACATAATAATGTAACAATAGACCCTTTCTCTCCTTGTTGTTGCATTTCACAAGCGAGTTGCAGTGCTCCGAATAAATTGGTTCCTGTTGAGGCGCCTGCTTTTCTACCAAGTATGCTTTCTAACCAACGAGCCGTTGCAACACTGGCAATATCAGAAATAGTGCGCATTTCATCGATAACTCCGGGAATGAAGCTTGGCTCTACGCGAGGACGACCAATACCTTCGATTCTGCTTCCACACTCTAAGGTAAGCTCTTTATTTCCGGTTTTGAAATAGTCATGAAATACTGAATTTTCAGGGTCAACAACACATAATTTTGTATCGTATTTTTGGTAGCGAATAAATCGACCAATGGTAGCTGATGTGCCGCCTGTCCCCGGACTCATTACTATCCATGTTGGTTCAGGGTTATCTTCTAATTGCATTTGATTAAAAATACTGTCTGCAATATTGTTATTTCCACGCCAATCTGTTGCTCGCTCTGCATACGTAAATTGATCCATATAGTGACCATTTAACTCTTCCGCAAGTCGACGAGATTCAGCATAAATTTCATCTGAACGTTCTACAAAATGAGCTTTTCCCCCATAAAAATTGATCATCTCAATTTTTTTACTCGCGGTTTTACGAGGAACGACAGCAATAAACGGCAAGCCAAGTAAACGTGCAAAATAGGCTTCGGATACTGCAGTACTACCAGAGGATGATTCAATGATTGGTGTATTTGGACCTATCCATCCATTTGAAATAGCATAAAGGAAAAGTGAACGAGCCAATCGGTGTTTAAGAGATCCCGTTGGGTGAGTACTTTCATCTTTTAAATATACGTCGATACCATCAAGCATTGGCAAATCAAGTTTAATAAGGTGTGTGTCTGCAGAACGTTGGTAATCTGCTTCAATTTTACGAATCGCGTTATTAATCCAGTTATGATCTGTACACATAATTACTTTCCTTAAATTCGGTCAATGTAAATAGTAGTAGCGATGTGAATAATTTACCGTTATCTAATGAGAAAAACTTTGCTATATTTACTGTGTATTCGCATTTAAAGAGAATATTTTTCTATTTTGAGGTTTTTATGGGAAAGCATGAACTAGATAAGGTGGATAAAACTTTACTTTTGTTATTACAAAAAGATTGTACTATTTCACTTCAAGAGTTGGCTGAGGCAGTTAACTTAACGACAACACCGTGTTGGAAGCGATTAAAACGCTTAGAAGAAGAAGGGGTGATTGAAAAGAAAGTCGCTTTACTTAACCCTGAAAAGCTAGGACTCAGCTTTAATGCGTTTGTATTGATCAAAACATCGAATCATTCACAAGAATGGTATAACCGATTTGTTGATACGGTCTCTGATTTTCCTGAAGTTATGGAGTTTTACAGAATGGCCGGAGAATATGATTACATGATGAAAGTGCTTGCAGAAGATATGAAATCGTTTGATGGGTTTTACAAAAAACTAGTAAATAGCATTGATGGAATATCTAATGTAACCAGTACTTTTGCTATGGAGCCATTAAAGTACACGACGGAATTGCCTCTATAGCTTAATATCAACAATGCAGGCCACTATTTTAGGCCTGCATTGTTTGTCATTTATTTATTTTTCATTCTCATTACGCCTTCTTGTATTGCAGAAGCAACGAGTTCACCTTTTTGATTAAATACTTCACCACGGACCAAACCGCGTGAGCCACTCGCATTGGTACTTTCAATAGAGTAAAGCAACCACTCATCCATTTTGAATGGGCGGTGGAACCACATTGAGTGATCAATTGTCGCTACTTGGAAATTAGGCGTTAATAAGCTGACTTCATGTGGGTGAAGTGCTGTTGGTAAAAAACCCCAATCAGAAGCGTATGCTAATAGATATTGATGAATTAGCTGATCATCAGGTAAATCCCCATTTGCTCTTATCCATAAATGTTGTGTTGGTGCCGCTTTTTTAGGAGCAAGTGGGTTAACTATATTTACAGGACGAACTTCAATTGGTTTCTCACCACAGAAAATCTTTTGAACCGCTGGTGGCAAAACATGTTTAATCGCTTCTGCAAGTTGTGTTTCTGAAGCAAAGTTTTCTGGCCCAGCAATATCAGGCATTGCTGATTGATGTTCAAATCCGGGCTCATCACCATGGTACGAAGCCGTTAAATAGAAAATAGGGCGCCCATTTTGAATCGCTTTTACGCGACGAGTACTAAAACTTCTGCCATCACGGAGATTTTCAACGTCATAAATGATGGCTTTTTCAGGATCGCCTGGATATAAAAAGTAGCTATGAAAAGAGTGTACTGTTCTTGCGTTATCAACGGTATAACGAGCGGCTGAGAGTGCTTGTCCAATAACTTGACCGCCATAAACTTGGGGTAATCCTAAATTCTCACTTTGCCCTCTGAATAAGCCTTGCTCTAATTGTTCGAGCTGTAAAAGGGTTAATAATTCGTTTAATGGTTTATTCATTTTTGTGCCTTAAATGCTTATGACGTTATTACTCTATTGTGAGGTAGATTCAGGTTGAGTTCAATAAGTTAAACAGGATGTTAATTGGGTCAAAATAACATCAGGACCGTGTGATTTTACTGTGATTGAGTTAGTTTTCTGTCAAAGATGAAGTCGATAACAAGACAGCTCAATATATTAGGTTTATATTTATGGCGTTTTTATCAGAATATATAAATAAAGAGAGAATAAAATGAAAAAATCATTATTAGTGGCGTTATCTGTGGCTACAGGGATCACAATGGTTGGCTGCAATTCAACGGATAAAGCTGAAAAAGAAACAGTAAAACAAGAAGTAGTTGTACAAGAAGATGTAGCTCAAAGTGATGCTGCAAATACAGAAGTTATTGAAGTTGCTGAAACGCAAGTAGTGACGGGCAGTGTTGGCTACCGTGAGCGTATCGCTCTACCTGCAAACGCAGTTATTACTGTAACGTTATCAGATGTTTCTTTGGCTGATGCTCCATCAAAAACAATTACAGAAGAAACATTTGAAGCGGGTGAAAAATCATCGCCATTTGATTATTCTTTAACGTTTAATACGGCAGATATTCAACCAAATCATACATATGCAGTTCGTGCAACAATTAAGATTGATGGTAAATTACGTTTCACTACCGATACAAGCTACACAGTGATCACTGATCAAGAAAAAACAATGCAACAAGATTTATTACTTAAGGGTGTTCGTCAATAAGATTGATGAACCTTGTATAAAAAAGTAGTTGTGCTTTAAGGCATAACTACTTTTTTAAAATGTAAAATTTTCCCATCTTCACGAATGATAATACCTTCCTCCTCGAGTTTTCCTTTTTGTACTTTAAATTGCTCACCCTGCAATGAAATCTTTCCTTGAGAATTAACCACTCGATACCAAGGCAATTTACTGTCTTTGGGTAATTTCGCCAATGTCTTTCCTACATGGCGAGAATGGTTAGGAAACCCGGCTAATTTTGCAAGTTGCCCATAAGTAATAACGCGTCCTTTTGGAACATAGTGTAAATTTGTATAGATGCTCTGTATAAATTCATTCATTGAATTAACGGCCTTATTTTAGAAAAGAGAGATTGGTCAGTGATAAAGCAAGTTATTGCCGCTAAACTGAAATAGTAACAAAGTAAACAACTCTGTACCAAGGAGGGAAGGTGATGTTATTAGCTGTGTTATCGATTTTATTAAGTTTTGTTCTTGTTGTTGTTGGTGTATTGGCATTTGGTGTTAGTGATGGCCAATTACCTTTATTGGCTTTGGCTATCCCTATGCTTTGGCTTGTTCCTCAAGGTGGTGTGGCTACTTGGGTGTTACTGGTGGGAATGTCATTGTTTGGCTTAACGTTAGATTCTTCTCAACCGTTGTCGCTTTCTATTGCTGTTTGGACTCTATTTCCATTATTAATGGTTATATTTTCTCGACGTAAAAGTATTCATTTAGTGGTTTTTATTGTTTCTGTTGTTATAGCGATGGAAGCTGGAATAATGGCATTACAATATGAAGGAAAACTAGCAGGGAGTGCATATTCGACATTGGTTCAAATTATTAGTGTTGTACTTGTGTGGGTGGCAGTTAGGAGTTGGAAACCTGTAAATAGTAACGCATGGTGGCCATTAGTTTTAGTGATACCTCTATGGATTGGAGGCTTACAACATGCCGCGCTTGTTGCATTATCTATTACTGGTCTTATCGTATGTTTACAAAGTGTAGGGCGTTCAAAATATAAAGACTGGCTCCCGATGATGTCTTGGCTTTTACCTGTGATAGGATTTAGTACATTAATCATATCACCAAAATTTGAAGTACCAACGTCTATTATGGTCTCTTGGCTAATGATCTTATTAATTGGTTGGGTAACCGACTTTATGATGCAAGTAGATGATGAGCCTGTTGATTAGCAGAAGGAAGTAACGCCTTAATCTTATGCTTTAATGCACATAAGATTAAGACGTATAGATTAACACTTAGTTTATAATTGTTTTCTTAATTCACTACGTGTTTCTGCAGATACAACAGACCAATGTGTTCCTTTGATTGCTCCTTCAAGCGACCAAAGCAATTCATCACTTACACTACTTGAGTGCGTTTGTTGAATCGCTTTATAAGCATTGACTGCACCAGTGGTTCGCAACTCTTCAACAGTATTGATGCCTGCTTTTTTAAGCATTCTTTCCGTTGCTAATCTTAGATTTGGTAAATCTTTGATACGAGAAGGTCCCGCTGTTTGTTGTTTCTTTTTATCTTTTTTAGCGACATCCAAAGCAATAACGGCTTGAATTAAGATTGAGTCAGGCTCTTCCCAACATTCAGCTGAAATTGCAAAGTATTTAGTTACAACAGGAAAACCTCGTTTTTTATAAACGTAAGGTTCAAACCCTTGCTCTTTAAATAAATTGATAGTCTCATCACTAGCTCTCAAATGAAGTTTATCTTGAACAACAAGAGCGAACATAGTGCTATCAATAAAAATGCCAAAACCACCAAACATTGAACGTGAAGTGATCTTACCTAAAGATGAAAGTAAACGAAGTGATTCTTTTAGTACTGGTTTATCCATTGCAATAATTCTCGGTTAGTAAGTCTATGTCACTAAACAACTGAGCCCGAGGAAATGGTAGCAAGTTCAAAGTAAGGTATTGTTATTTTAAAGTAAAAATTAACAATACTGTGAGAGAATACTTACTGTCGGCAACCCCGCTACCTTATATAAATACGTAGGCCGGAAGCTTTGCGTCCTGCACTTTCGTACAGTTTGCCCTGTTCGTGACCTTGCTGATGATATAGCAATCAATAGCAAGAGTTGTTGCACAATTGATCATAGTGTGATGTTGCTTCAAAAAATGATCATTTATTTTTGTTAAGTTGGTTCAAGTTTTACATGTAAATTGAACCAACTCGTATTTTAATTAGTGAATAAAGGCTATTTGGCTCTATTTGATACGCTGCTGCGCGAAACAACTTCAGGCTGCATTTCAAAAATACGGCGTTCATGGTGTTTATCTTTAATTCGCTCTAATAAAATTTCTACCGCTGTTTTACCAACACGTCGTTTAGGTTGGTGAATCGTTGTCAGCGGTGGAGAGAAATACGCAGACAATTCAATATTGTCGTAGCCTATTACTGAGATATCTTCAGGTACTTTTAAGCCAGCTTGTTGAATTTTACTTATTGCTGCCAATGCCATGATATCGTTAAAACAAAATAGCGCTGTTGGGCGTTCTTTCATCGCTAACACTTTATCTACGGCTTTTGATGCTGAAGCACACTCGAAGTCACCTTCTAAAATCCATTCAGGTTTAGATGTTAAGTTTGATTCAGCTAAAGCACGCTCAAATCCACGAACACGTTCTTTACAAGTTAATTTATCTAATTGACCTGTAATGCAAGCAATTTTGTCATGGCCATTTTCAATTAAGTGTTTTGTTGCGAGGTAACCGCCTTTTTCTGAGTTATCAATGATTTTATCTGTTCGCGGGCTATCTGGGCCCCAGTCCATAATAACCATCGGTAACTCTGTATTTTTTTCAAGCAATGCTAATAATTGTTCATTAAGGTCTGAACACATCACTAATAGGCCATCAACACGCTTTTCTGAAAGCATACGAAGATAATGTTTTTGCTTATCTAGATCACCTTCAGTATTACACATAAATAAAGTGTAACCTTGCTTGTAACAATAGTTTTCAACACCATGCATAACCTCTGCAAAAAATGGGTTGAAAGATTGTGTTACTAACATGCCAATCGTGCGTGTTGTATTACATTTTAAACTACGAGCAACGGCACTAGGTGCATAGTTCAGCTCCTCAACAGCTTCCCATACACGTTTTTGGGTTGCTTCTGCAACAAAACGAGTTTTATTAATTACATGAGAAACGGTGGTGGTAGAAACAGCAGCAAGTTTTGCAACGTCTTTAATAGTAGCCATATAAGAGCCTTAATAGGTAAATAAGGGGCTATTTATGTTCCAACAAAATTGAGTGTTACATTATGTGAGTATGATGGAAGATAAATAGGCCCTGGTTATAAATGAAAAAAACCGCCAAAAATGCGGTTTTCATTTAATGATCAAATTTTATCGTTTGCGTTCACATTTTATAGGTAAAGCATAGTGCAAACAATTAGTGATTTAATTAATTTTGTTAACGGTTTGATTTATATCACACGCCTGTAAGAATATTGTACCAATATATAAATGATAGATTACTCGCCTGTAAGGAAAGTAACGTCAAGTTGTAAAAAGGTTACAAGAAAAGCGGTTACAGCCGCATAGAAACCAAATTCATCTCTTTCTTTACAAATATGGCTGAATTTTGGAGTCCAAGATAATAACTGTGTATTAATAAAAGAAAGTTGGGCGCTCATATAAGCTTCAAAATCTTCTTCAGAAGTTTGCTGATTTGTCATTAGAATTAAATTACCAAGAAAATCTAATTCAATAGCAATATGATCAGCAGGTTCATTGAATTCAGATTTTTGAGCAATCTTGTACTTTTCTAGTAATTCACGCATATCTTGAGCTGGTTTTGCATTAAGAAGGCCTGATTTATCTAAATAGATTGATGCATACGGTAGAGCACTGTTTTTATCTGAACCTAAAAATGCCTGACAAAAATCGGCAGATAACTCAAGTTGAGCATCATCACGAGCTTGAAGTTGATTTAACTTTTCAATCAATTCATTTATCGATGTCGTTAACTCAGGTGTTTTTCCTAAATCAGATAAGAAAGTACGAACTTCAAAGCTATTATATTGCTCTAGCTGTTCTGTTGTTAATTCATTGGCTAATAAACTTGACAACCACCAGTAAATTTCAGCGCGTTGTTCGTTAAATGCAGTTAATTCGTTCATGTATCTTTGCTCCAAGAAATTTATTTAAGAATTGTACTGGATAAGTATGAAAAGGAATAGCACCTATCATTAACAGGGTGTATAAAGATATGTGTAAAGATTAAATCTCAATTTTTATTAATAATTGTTTTGAATCAATTAAAATACAGAAATATCAATTGAGAATTGGCATTATTACAGAATATGAATAGAATAAGATAAGAACTATCCAAATAACCATTAAAAGAGAATATTATGAGCTATCACATTTTAGTTGTTGAAGACGAAGTGGTAACTCGCTCTAAACTTGTAGGCTACTTTGAAGCCGAGGGATATCAAGTGAGCGAGGCTGAAACAGGGGCAGAAATGCGAACTATTTTGGCTGAACAAAAAGTTGATTTAATTATGCTTGATATAAACCTACCAGGAGAGGATGGTTTATTGTTGGCTCGCGAACTGCGCAGTCAATCTAACATTGGTATTATTCTCGTTACAGGACGAACAGATAGTATTGACCGCATTGTTGGTTTAGAAATGGGTGCAGATGATTATGTCACTAAACCTGTAGAATTACGTGAATTATTGGTTCGAGTTAAGAACTTGTTTTGGCGTATGTCTTTAGTTAATGAACCCATTGAATTGGATGAATCAAATGTGGTTCGCTTTGGTGAATGGACATTTGATATCCAGCGCCGTGCATTATCAAATAATGGCGAGCCAGTTAAATTAACTAAAGCTGAATATGAATTATTAGTGGCGTTATCTTCATACCCGAATACGGTTTTATCACGTGAGCGTATTTTGAATATGATCAGCCATCGTGTAGATGCACCTAATGATAGAACGATTGATGTCTTGATTAGAAGAATGCGTGCGAAGATGGAAATGGACCCTAAAAACCCACAAATCTTTGTTACAGTGCATGGTGAAGGCTATATGTTTGCTGGTGATTGATAGTCATTGATTATCGTCAAAAAATCTAAATTGAACCACTCATTATTGAGTGGTTTTTTTGTTTCTATAGTTGTCAATTTAAATGGTGACTCATTAATAAGAAATTGTGCTTTTAATTGTTTTTTATAATAAAATATAACGTAGGAGTGCTTTGCACTTGTCTATTCAAATAAAATTATTATAGGTTAGAAATGAAACAATTTTTTAAAATGGCAGTGGTTGCCTCTGCGTTAGTTGGTATCGCCGGTTGTCAAAGTACAGATAATGCTTCTGTAACTACGGCGGCAGAAACAAACTCTACAGCGCCTTCAGTATCAACTTTTGATGCACTTCAGAAGCAGTATTTACTAGATAAGATGACTTTTGATTCGGTAGAAAATTTCAACATTTATTCTGAAACGACCTATACTGCAATGATGGAAGATTGGGTTGAAGCAAAAGAGATCTTTGCTGAAATAGAAAAAGAACCCGGTTTAATTAATGAAGAATATTCAATGTTTTCGTCTGGAACGTATTCTGCTAAATACACGGAGTTAGTTTCTGCCGCCGATAATGAGTTAAATAAACTTAAGAATTATAAAGAAACAGCAGATGTTGTGTTATCTAACGCTATTGCACAAATGGCATACATGACTTCAATTGACGTTAATGTGTATTATCCACAAGAATTTTCAAGTTTACATTCACAATACAAAGCATTGTTTGTATCTGTCATTGAGGATGGTATTGCAGAAGCGCAAACTAATCAGGCTTCTTTCTTAACTAAAGCTAAAGTAACCGAAATTAAAGCCACACTAAAAATATACGTGACTCCATTAGAGAAGGAATTCTCAGGATTAACGAATAAAGGTTTTAAAGCGATCGCGCCAATTAGTTATGGTCAAACGAAAGCAGAATTAGATAAAACGAAAAAAGCGGTTCAAGCAAATAATCGCGATCAAGCATTAATTGTTGATGCTGTAGCTAAAACTCGATTCCAACTTGATCATCTTAAAAATATGGCTGCGGAAGTTAAATTATTGAAAGCTGTTAAAAATGGTCAATTTGAGCAATCTGTTTTAGAAGTAGAAAATAAATTATTATCTATTTCACAAGCGATTAATGGTGATGATTACCGTGACCAACCATTAAGATCACAAACATCTTCGATTTTAGATGCCGTTCAGCAAATGCATGACGTTAATAATACTGCTGATTTAGAAGCTAAGATTAAAGATTTGAACGTTCAAATTAAAACTTTAGAAGTGACAGTTGAAAATCAAACAGAAAATCATGCTGATGTTCAAAAGCAAGTGTTAGTGCTAACCCAACAGCTTGAAAGAAATGACAATTTGATTAATAACTTAAATGCAGTTATTGCGTCTTATAAAGAAAAAGAAGAGCTTGCGAAAACAGATACTTTAGCGGTAAAAGAAGCTCTAGTATTGAACAATTCTGTAGAAAAAGAAGAAACTGCAGCGATAGTTGAATCTTCAGAAGCGACTCAAGAAACGCCGGTTGTTGAGTCTGAACCTACTAATGTTGAAGTTGTGAAGACAGAAAATGTCGATATTTCAGCAAAAACAAATGCAGCAACATCGCCAACGGAAGTTAATGTAACAACAGACGTCAAATAGGCACGGTTAAATACCAGTAAGTATGAAGCACCTTAGACGTTGGTTTAAGGTGCTTTTTTATTGGATATTTATCCGTTTCTGATACACTGCGGCTGTTCACTTTTTAGAGGTACATCATGACATCACCAGAACCTAAATTAACTCGTTTAAATAAATTCATCAGTGATACGGGTTATTGCTCACGTAGAGAAGCAGACAAGCTTATTGATCAACAACGTATTACCATTAATGGCAAGGTTCCAGAGATGGGAACTAAAGTTGCAGAAGGTGATGAAGTTCTGGTTGATGGAAAACCATTAAAAGAGAAGCAAGAGCGCATTTATATTGCATTCAATAAGCCAGTAGGTATTACATGTACGACTGAGCGTCATGTTGAAGGTAATATCGTTGACTATATTAATCATAAGCAACGTATTTTTCCTATTGGACGATTAGATAAACCTTCTGATGGTTTAATCTTTTTGACCAGTGATGGTGATATTGTTAATAAAATCTTGCGCGCTGGTAATGCTCATGAAAAAGAATATGTAGTTCGAGTTGATAAACCAATTACGGATGATTTTTTAACAAAAATGGCTGCGGGTGTACCGATTTTAGATACCGTAACGCTGCCTTGTAAGATAGAGCAAGAATCTCGCTTTGTATTTAGAATTACGTTAACTCAAGGATTAAATCGCCAAATTCGTCGTATGTGTGAATATTTAGATTATGAAGTATTTAAATTAAAGCGCGTTCGAATTATGAATATTGATTTAGGTGAGTTGCAATCTGGAGAGTGGCGTTATTTAACTGATTCAGAAATGGATCAAATTAATAATATGATTGGTACATCGAGTAAAACAGAAGAAGCATCACGTAAAGTTCAAGAAATTGATGGAAAAGTAAGAGTGATTAAAAAAGCGAGCTCAGGCCGTAATCATCATTCAAATAATAGCTTTAATGAAAAACGCAGAGAAAAAGCAAAAGAAGAGCGTTTCGGTAAATCGACACCTAAGCGACGAAATGATCGTAAAGAGCAAGGCAAACCGCAATCAGAAATTAAAGTTTGGCGTCCTAAATAGATCGTTTTTTCAACATCTTAACTGATTTTTCTATCTATTGGTGATAAAGTCTACAAACGAAGTGTTAAATACAATTTTTTATTTGACACTTTTTTTAAATCAGTTACATTAAGCCCCGTAAGAGAGATGGCGCCTTGGCAGAGTGGCTATGCAGCGGATTGCAAATCCGTGAACCTCGGTTCGATTCCGGGAGGCGCCTCCATTTCCTTATTATAAATAGAATTAAAAATTACGGCCTAGGCGGTAATTACAGATGGTGTCAGCCTCTCTTTTAATAGAGAACATGGTTAGAAGCATCGCATTAAATTGCGTGCCCTGGTGGTGGAATTGGTAGACACAAGGGATTTAAAATCCCTCGGCGTTCGCGCTGTGCCGGTTCAAGTCCGGCCCGGGGCACCATCTATTTATTCAACGATTAACGTTGAATTGATAAAGGTAAATAAAATTGGCGCCTTGGCAGAGTGGCTATGCAGCGGATTGCAAATCCGTGAACCTCGGTTCGATTCCGGGAGGCGCCTCCATTTACATTTTAGTAAATGTATAAAGAATTAAAAGTTACGGCTTAGGCGGTAATTACAGATGGTGTCAGCCTCTCTTTCAATAGAGAACATGGTTAGAAGCATCGCATTAAATTGCGTGCCCTGGTGGTGGAATTGGTAGACACAAGGGATTTAAAATCCCTCGGCGTTCGCGCTGTGCCGGTTCAAGTCCGGCCCGGGGCACCATCTTTTAAGAAGGCTCATCAGAAATGATGAGCCTTTTTTTTATAAAAAATATTAATAGGTATTTGTTTAGATAGCATACAGCTTAGTTGCGTTGTTAAATTGACATAAATAGACTTATTTTTGACTCAATTTATGCTTTATTTTAATCAATGTTCTTAAAGTAATTATTTGAGCAACTACTTGATCAGATTAGAATTAGACGTCTAGATGTAAACATTTCCAAACCAACTAAGTTACTGTATAATGCGCGCCTTTCTTCTTATATATCATTTTTGCTTCAAGGCGAACATTATGAACCTTTCTGCTAAAACTGTTGTTGTTATTGCTATTGGTGCGGCTCTGTATGGCATCGGTGGCTTACCTATGTTTGGTATTCCTGTTTTTGCGAATACAACATTAAAACCAGCGATGGCTGTACTTGCGCTATTCTCTGTACTATACGGGCCAATTGTTGGATTCTTAGTTGGTTTTATTGGCCATTGGGTAACAGATTTATTTGCAGGATGGGGGGTTTGGTTAACGTGGGTTTTAGGCTCAGGTATTGTAGGTATGATCATCGGTTTATTCCCTATTATTACTAAAAACCGCATTGAAGCTGGATTTTTTGATAAGAAAGATTTCATTATATTTGTCGCATTAGCATTTGCTGGTAATGTTATTGGCTATGGTACTTCCGCTTTTTTAGATACCATTTTATACGCCGAACCTTTTAGTAAAGTATTCATGCAACTTTGTATTATTGCCGCTGGTAACACAGTGTTAATTGCTATTGTGGGTTACTTAATTCTGACCAATTTAGCAAAACGTAAGAAACAAAGTACCAACCTAACAGAGGCGCCATAATTAATGAGCGTAACCTTTTCAAACTTCTCTTTTCGATATGCGTCACAGGACAAACCGACGCTTAAAAATATCAATCTAAGGATAGAGCAAGGAGAAAAGATCTTAATCGTAGGCCCTAGCGGCAGCGGAAAATCGACATTAGGCCAGTGTTTAAATGGCCTTATTCCTCATACAGTAAAAGGTGATATAGAAGGCCAACTTTACATTAATGGTAAAGATATTTCAGACTGGAAAATTGAACAATACACTGAAAATGTAGGAACCGTTTTACAAGACACAGACAGCCAGTTTGTGGGATTAACGGTGGGTGAAGACATTGCTTTTGCGCTTGAAAACCAAATGGTATCAAAAGCCAAAATGTATCCCATTGTTCGTGACACGGCAAAACTAGTCGATTTAGGAAACCTATTAAATAAATCACCTTACGATCTTAGTGGTGGTCAAAAGCAGCGAGTTTCGTTAGGTGGCATCTTAGTTGATGATGTTGATTTACTTCTTTTTGATGAGCCGTTAGCGAGCTTAGATCCAAAAACAGGTAAAGCAACGATTGACATCATTGATAATCTGCATAAAAGCAGAGGAAAAACCATAGTAATCATAGAGCATCGTTTAGAAGATGTACTTTATCGCTCTGTTGACCGCATTATTTTAATGGATAATGGTGAAATTATTGCGGACATGAGTCCTGATGAATTAATTCAATCCTCATTGCTCACAAAGCATGGGATCCGCGAGCCCTTATACGTTTCTCTATTAAAAAAATGTCAATTAGATCTCGCTTTGATTCCTAATATTAGTCACCTAGCATCTATTCCTGTTGGGTCACTAAAGCAAGCTGTATGTACTTGGTTCCGTGATATAAAAGGGAGCCCTTCTCTTCATGATAATAATGATGTTCTATTAAGTGTTGATAAACTTACTTATTCTTATGACGGTGAAGTTAATGCATTAGAAGAGATCTCGTTTAATGTAAAAAAAGGCGAGTTTGTTTCTATTCTTGGCAAGAATGGTTCTGGTAAATCGACGATTACTAAATTGGTTATGGGTGTATTACAGCCAGATCAAGGAGCGCTCTTCTTAAATGGTCAAGATCTGACTGAACTTTCTATTTATGAGCGTTCACAGAAAGTAGGTGTGGTTTTACAAAATCCAAACCATATGATTTCACATCATATGATTTATGACGAAGTCGCGTTTGGTTTAGTAAATAGTGGTCTATCTGATAGCGATATCGAAAAGAAAGTACTTAATGCGCTTGAATTATGTGGCTTAAGCCGTTTTCGCCATTGGCCAATTGATGCATTAAGTTACGGGCAAAAAAAACGAGTAACGATCGCTTCTATTCTTGTTCTTGAGCCTGAATTATTAATTCTTGATGAGCCAACAGCTGGCCAAGATTATAAAAATTATACTTCAATGCTTAGTTTTATTAATCAGTTAAATCAAAAGCTTGGTTTGACCGTCATTATTATCTCTCATGATATGCATTTAGTTTTAGAGCATACGACTCGTGCTATTGTTATTGCAGACAGTAAATGTATTGCTGATCAAGATGTAACGGAAGTGTTTAGCCAGCCTGAATTACTTAATAAAGCAAATCTAACCGTAACTAGTTTGTATGAATTAGCTGAAAAGTTAGAAATAGAAAATATTACTGGTTTTATACAGCAATTTATTGCGACAGAGCATGAGAGTAAACAACATGTCCACTAATAAGCAAAGTTTTGGTATTAACTATGTGGATCTTGATACTTGGCTGCATCGTTTAAATGGCGTAACTAAGTTTCTGTTATTTATCACATGGATAACCGTAGTACTGACGACGTTTGATTTACGGATTATTATTCCATTAATATTGGTTGGCTTATATTTATTAAAAGAAACAAAAGTTCCTTTCTCTGCTTATAAACCACTGTTGATTGGTACTGCAACAGTATTAAGCATGAATGCGGTATTTATGTTTCTACTGGCCCCAAATCAAGGTAATGAGTTATTAGGATCAACAACTGTTTTAGTACCTATTTTGGGACATTATGTAGTTACTCAAGAAACATTATTCTACTTAATTACAGTAACGCTTAAATATTTTAGTATGTTTCCAATTGCGCTTGTGTTTGTGTTTACGACACACCCGACCGAATTTGCTGCAAGTTTGAATCGACTCGGTCTACCTTATAAAATTGCTTATGCAGTCAGTTTAACATTACGTTATTTACCTGAAGTAAAAAGTGACTTTATAAATATAATGCATGCGCAACAAGCTCGTGGTGTCGATTTATCGAAAAATGTCCCTGTATTAACTCGTATTAGTAATATAGCGAAAATCTTAGGGCCATTAATTTTCTCAAGTTTAGATAGAGCAGATGAGATATCCAATGCCATGGTATTGCGTGGTTTTGGGAGAGGAAAAAGCCGAACTTGGTTTAGCGAGAAAGCAATTACTAAAACAGACAAGGCAGTGATACTAGGTTTATTGATTATTGTAGTTTTAGCCATAACTAAGCGAGTTATGGAGACATCATTGTTTTGGTATCCATTTAACTAATATCATTAATAAGATAAGAATATATTAAAAAGTAGGCAGCTTAGCCTACTTTTTATCTTTCTGTTTGGCTGAAATGCTCAATGACATCTGAGCTGATGTTTTCATGACTAAAAATAAGCATTGATGTTAGTTTTTCGACGATTGCTTCTGGCTCTAATTCACTGAAAATAACATTATTTATAAGTGTTTTAATCAGTAATTCTTCATGTTCTAAGAAACCTCGAGCGTCAATCTCTACTGGTATATCACTAGGCATACGATCAAATTGTAAAAATGCCATATTATGATTAACACTAGAAGTTAATAGCTGTTCAGGAAACCATTCTTCACCAGTAACAACTTCTAACTCATTACCGTGGGTCGCTTGAATATCTTGTAAGCTTTTAATTAATTCAGATATTTTCACATTTATTCTCAAGATGTGGAGTACTATTTATGTATATCGACACTATACTTAAAATTTAAAGTTGATTGAATTTATATTTAGTTCAATTGCTTAGAGCGTTTATTTTTCCACCATTTATTTAATCCAGAGTAACTCTTTTGTATAAATACATTTTTAATTTGAAACACTTATTTTTTCTAACTGCTTCATTTTTTGTTGCTAACTTGGTTAATGCTGAGGAAACAGGTAATGATGAAGAAAAACAGAATATAATTAATACTTCTGCAGAGAAAGAAAAACAATGGGGTATTGCTGGTGTTGTTCGTACCGCAAGTATTCCTTATGCAACAGATACAGAAACAGTATCTACCTTCATTCCTATGATGTTTTTTGAAAATGATTATGTGTTTATCAATGGTATGGAAGGCGGTATTTTTTTATACCAAGAAAGTGATTGGCAATTTAGTGCATTAATGAGACTTCGTTATTTTGATTTACCTAAAGAGGCTCAAAATCAAGCGGGTGGTGATGTTGTCGACACAGGTTTTCAAGCTCGCTATCATATTAACGAAGAGTGGTTTTTTGATTCAGAGTTAATGGTTGATCCTGAGTTTCGTGCTTATATGAATTTTAGATTAGGCGCTGAAATTGAGTCTGGTGATTGGTGGTTTAATCCAAGTATTGAAACTCGATGGAAAGAAGCTGAGTTTAATAATTATTATTATGGTTTAAATGACGATACTAATGACAGATTAAGTGCTGGAGTTGATGTAAAAGCAGGTTTTATGTCTCGTTACCATGTGACGTCTAATCTATATCTTTTGGGAGGGAGTTACGTCTCTCGTTTAGATGATAGCGCCTATAGCAGTGAATATATCGATAATCGTTGGGAATTTGAATATTTCTTAGGGGTGGGATTTTTTACAGATAGCAGCACTTCTTCTCGCAAAGATATTAAAAATAAGCCGTATTTACGAATAGCGCATGGTTGGGCTACTCCTTCAAATATTGGTGATATCATTAATTTAGATTCAGAAAAAGATCCTTATAATAATCAAATGACCTCGGTGTTTTATGGATTACCTTTAACCGATGAGTTGTTTTCCTTACCGATAGATCTTTATTTGACACCTGGTTATGTACAGCATTGGAAATCAGACGTACAAGATTTAAGCTCTGAATTTGTTGTCGCAATTAAAGCCTATGCAACCATACCATGGCCAACAAAATGGCGATTTGGTGTTGCGGAAGGTTTATCTTATATTAACAATGTGTCGTATATAGAACAGTCAGAGATGGACAGAAAAGGTTATAAGGAAAGTAAGCTATTAAACTATCTTGATTTTTCTTTTGATGTCAATTTAGGTGATTTATTTAACCACCGAGATCTTGATGGAGTTTGGGTTGGTTATAGTATTCACCACCGTTCCGCTATTTTTGAAAATTCATCTCAATACGGAAGAATTAAAGGCGGCAGCAATTACAATAGTATCTATGTTCAATTTGATATTTAAGTTTTTCCGCTGAATAAAAAAAGGAGCTGTATTTTTTAATACAGCGCCTTTTTTATATTGATGAATTACAGTGAGGTTGAATTGTAATATGAGGTGTTAATAAATATTTACTGTCAAAAATAAAACGAAGTGACAAAGATTCGTCATTATAATCAATGATTTATATTTAGGTGATTATGTTATTAGTTATGAGTCACAGGTTGTTGATTTCTTGAAGTATGTCATAAAACAGACGGAATGTTTATGGTTTAAGCTGCTCTGTAAGGATATTACTTTGCGATGAAAATTAAGTGCGCTATTATTTTTTGGAATGAAGATCATATAAAACTAACACTTGTATAAAGGACTGCTATGCGAGTATTTCAAAAAATTACGATAGTCATGTTAATGTTTTCTATTAGTATACTGACTTGGTATCACTTTCGTGGGGATACTAAAACCATCACTATTAATCCGGATATTCATCAGTATTACGCGGCGGATGATAAAAAGGTTGGAGGGATAAGTGAGTCAGTGCTTGTTGATAAAAATGGTCGACCTAGCGTAGTTTGTAAGCTTAAAAAGGGAAATTACCCTTGGCCATATTGTGAAACTGCCGTTCATCTTTCAAATAGTATTTTTGAAGGGATTGATTTATCGGGTTATTCGAAATTAGTGTTAGATATTGATTATAAAAGCACTGACCCTAATGGGCGTTTGCGTGTTTATTTACGCAATAGTAATCCTGCTTATACAAAACGAAACGATGCAGCGTCATTAAAATTTAATGGTATTGAATATGAACCAGGTTTTAATGCGGGTCCAAAAGAAATTGACCTTTCTGATTTTCAAGTTTTAACATGGTGGATTGCTGATTATAAAGTCGCAGTAGAGCATGCCGCCCCCGAGTTTTCTAACGTATCAATTATTGAAATAGCGACCTCTTCAGGAGTGAATGAGGGGGATTTTGAGATGACGATAAATAGTATTGAATTGCATGGTGCCTGGATAAAAGAAACGACATTATTGAAAAGTATTTTATATGCATGGTTAGTAATGATCATGAGTTATGTTTTGTATGAACAAAGAAGGTTGGGTAAAAAACTTAAGGCAAGTACTTATCGTGAAGGGCGATTAAGAAAGCTGAATGATAATTTAAAAGAGAAAAATGTAGAGTTTGCCGAGCTTGCTCACCGTGATTCATTAACAGGGGCTCGTAATCGAAATGCAGTAAGAGATTGGTTAGAGCGAATGGCTCAACAAGTTCGTTGGGGCAAGCAAACTTTTTCTGTGATTTATATTGATATCGATTATTTTAAAAAAATTAATGACAACCTTGGTCATCAGACTGGAGATGATATCTTAAGAGAGTTTGTTCTTGTGGTTACAGGAGCGATTCAGCGAACGGACTTTTTAGTCCGATGGGGAGGAGAGGAGTTTGTCGTTTTTTGTCCAAAGCATAATGCAGAAGAGGCAACAGAAAAAGCAGAGCATATTCGGCGAACGGTAGAGCATCACTTATGGTGCCATAACGAACCACTGACTTGTAGTTTAGGCGTTACAGAAATGAAAGATGAGCGCATAACTGAAGTCATAGCTCGAGCTGATGATGCATTATATAAAGCAAAGAATGCAGGGCGAAATAAAGTGATCACGAGTGTTAATGTGACGGATGTTGATGCAAACTCGCGTTTTATAAATTAGTCGATAGTTATTTCTATCAAATTGTAATGAAGCCTTATTGTAAATAATACGATAAGGCTTTATTTTTATTCGATAGGAAGAGAACGATGATCTATCGGTTCTTTAGGACCTAAAAATTTAGCTTGAACATTGAAGATATAGAGATCAAGCATTGCTTTGGTTCTTGCAAGAACCTCTCTGAATCGAATTTTTCTGTTTGCCCATCCAGTGGGTGATGGAACCACTAAACAAACAGTATCCATATCGAAATGATTGGAGATAAAGACAGCACGTTCACAATGAAATTTTTGAGTCACAATCGTCAAACTATTAGCATCAAAAATTTCTTTTGCGCGTTGTACTGAATCTAATGTTCTAAATCCTGCATAATCCAATGTAATACTTTCTTCTGGGATGCCCGCCTTTAATAAATCTCTTTTCATCGTCCATGGCTCATTGTATGAGCGATGAGCATTGTCTCCACTTAATAAAAAGTGAGTCACTTTATTTTGCTTATAAAGCTCAATGGCAGCATCTATACGATATTGATAGTAAGGATTTAATGTACGGCGAATATATTTACTGGTGCCTAGAACTAACGCCGTTTCTTGAGCAGGAAGCGCTTCAATGTCCTGATACAACTGTGTCTGTGTTGAAAAAGACATATAAAAATCGGCAGCTAAAACCGAGGCGACAAGAGTAATACCTACGATCGCCGTGATTTTTAACCACTTCTTAATAATATCAAACACTGAGATTGTCATCATGTCTCAACTTAAATTACCTATACCTATACTTGTCGATTTTTCTGTGCCCATGCACCAATTATAATAAAGGTCGAAAATACAATAGCAAGCATAAAGGCTGGCTGAATAGAGCGCAAAGCAGAACTGAGAATAGGTGATGCTTTTACAATTAACAATCCATAACCAAAGGCATTAATACCAATGAAAGCCCCAGTGCGGATTAGGAAATGTTTACCTGATAAAAAGGCTCTAACTGCACGGTTAATATCACCACCAAGCATAACAAGTGCACAAGCAATCATAGCAATTGATATATCAGATAAATAAGGAGTTAAGTAGCTCCCCATCGAATTAAAAAAAGAAACAATGTGATTCATGTAAGCGGTCTTTTTATAAAATAATTATTGCTGACTATTCTATCTCTTATAGAACAAATAGTTAAAAAAAAACCAGAGAAAATGTCTCTGGTTTTGATTTTGGTGGAAACTTTTAATTAAAAAGCAGTACGTTTGTAGCGACGGTACACTGGTTTCCAGAAATATTGTTCAATTTTTTGGTGTAATGCTTCATCAGTGATTTCTAAAGCATAGCCTTGTTCAATCGCCTTTTTAGCAACCGCAAAAGCAATTTTCTTAGATACGGTATGAATTTCTTCTAGTGGTGGAAGAAGCGCACCTGAACCGTTAATCGCAAGTGGAGAGCACTCAGATAATGCACGGCTTGATTCTTGTAGCATTGCATCAGAAACACGAGTCGCTTTAATTGCCAATACACCTAAACCAATGCCTGGGAAGATGAAGCTGTTATTACATTGTGCAATTGGGTAGGTTTGGCCATTGTGTGTTACTGGATCAAATGGGCTACCTGTTGCCACTAATGCTTGGCCATCAGTCCAACGGATAATGTCATTTGGTGTTGCTTCTACACGACTTGTTGGATTTGATAATGGGAATACAATTGGACGTTCACAATGCTTGTGCATCTCTTGGATTACTTCTTTACTGAACAATCCAGGAGCACCAGATACACCAATCAATACCGTTGGCTTCGCATTACGCATTACATCAACAAGAGAGTAGTTTGGTTCTTCAGAAACCCATTCTTTTGTATTTTCAGCTTTTTGTACTAGACGTTGCTGGAAATCGAGTAAATTAGGCATACCTTCTTGCAGTAAGCCCCAACGGTCAACCATGTATACTTGAGAGCGAGCTTGAGCATCAGAGATACCTTCCGATACCATCTGAGCAATGATTGCTTCTGCAATACCGCACCCAGCAGAACCGGCACCAAGGAAAGTCACACGTTGTTGAGCTAGTGAACTGCCCGCCGCTTTACAGGCAGCAAGTAGAGAGCCAACAGTAACGGCAGCAGTACCTTGAATATCATCATTAAAGCAACAGATGCGGTTTTTATAACGCTCAAGTAAAGGCATTGCATTTTTTTGTGCAAAATCTTCAAATTGAACGAGAGCTTGAGGCCAGCGACGTTGTACCGCTTGAATGAAATCTTCAACGAAATCTTTATATTCGTCACCAGTAATACGAGGGTGACGCCAGCCCATGTACATAGGGTCTGCAAGGCGTTGTGGGTTATTAGTGCCTACATCAAGAACGATTGGTAAAGTATGAGCAGGACTAATGCCGCCACACGCAGTATAAAGTGCTAATTTACCAATTGGGATACCCATGCCGCCGATCCCCTGATCACCAAGACCAAGAATACGTTCGCCATCGGTAACAACGATAACTTTTACATTTTGGTTTGCGGCGTTATTTAGTAGGTCATCAATGCGGTTTTTATTTTCATATGAGATGAATAAACCACGGCCACGACGATAAATGTTTGAGAAGTTTTCACACGCTGCGCCAACGGTTGGTGTGTAAATAATTGGCATCATTTCGCTGATATGATTTTGTACTAAGCGATAAAACAAGGTCTCATTCGTGTCTTGAATATTGCGAAGGTAAATATGCTTATCCATATCATTTTCAAAACTTTGATATTGCTTATAAGCACGACCAGTTTGTTCTTCAATACTTTCGATTGCTTCAGGAAGTAAGCCTTCTAAGTTAAAATATTTACGCTCAGTCGTGCTGAATGCGCTGCCTTTATTTAGCAGAGGAGTACTTAGAAGTGCTGGGCCAGCATAAGGGATATATAGGGGACGTTTGTTGTTATTCATTGTTATGCTTCTTCAAATCAAGAATGAACCACAGATCCTATGCCTACTTAACGCAAATATCAAAGTGTGAATGAAAATAAAGTGCGAATACAGTCATGTTTTTATCAATCAAATCCGCTAGAGTAGTGAAATATTCTATTATTCTTCGGTTTATATGACTTTGTTACCAATTTGTGCCATTCGTTCTGAGTTTTCTGCTTCTATTTCACAGAAGAATTTAGTTATTCAATCTGAAACTGGGTCTGGAAAATCAACACATTTACCATTATGGGCTGCAGAAAAAGGGCGAGTGTTGGTTATTGAACCAAGAAGAATTGCCTGTATTGCTCTGGCTGAGTATCTTGCGCTGAAAAGTGGAACTGATTTAGGGACCGAAATTGGCTATGCCATTAAATTAGATAGTCAATATACCGAAAGCTGTAAGGTGGTATTTGTTACTCCTGGTATCGCGTTAAAGTGGTTCATGGAAGATAAGTTAGCTACATTTCAATTTATAATGATAGATGAGTTCCATGAACGTCGTTGGGATACAGACATATTATTAGCGTTATTGAATAAACATAAAGCGCATCGTTTGATCCTAACTTCCGCTACGATAGAAAGTGGACCGCTAGCCAAATATGCTAATGCCGATGTACTTGTTGCTGAAGGGCGTCAATTCACGGTAGCAGTGTCGAACATCGCAGCTCATTCACAACAAATGCCAACAGATAAAGATCTTGAACAACGAATTATAGATACGTTGCAACAAACTATTCAGCAAGGTGAAGTCGGTGATATTTTAGTCTTTTTACCAGGTAAAAAAGAAATTACTCAATGTGCTCAAATTACTACGATCAAATTGCCTAATGTTAAGGTTATACCTTTATTTGCGGGGGTTTCTGATACTCACCGTAATCAAGCGTTGACGCCATCTTCTCAACAACGTGTTATTTTTGCTACGAATGTGGCGGAAACGTCATTAACTATCCCTAATATTACTTTAGTCATTGATTCAGGCTTAGAACGAAGAACGCATCAAAGAAATGGACGAACAACTCTTTCACTGCAAGCAATTTCAAAAGCAAGCAGAGAGCAGCGTTCAGGACGAGCAGGACGCACTCAGGCAGGACGAGCCATTCGATTATTTGGCGAACATGCCCCGTTAGACTCGATGACACCACCAGAATTACAAAGGGAAGAGTTGGTGGAAGCGGTACTTGCTGCGGCAAGCTGTGGTGCTAAATTACGAGATATGCCACTTCTTGAATCGCTACCTGAAAAATCACTCTCTGCTGCAGAAGAAAAATTAAAGCTAATGGGGGCAATCGATTCTGAACTCTTCATTACTGACTATGGTTTACGTTTATTTCCTTTGCCTATTGATACTCTTTTTTCACACATGATTTCAGTGGTAGAAGGTAAAGCAGAAAAAGAAACCGTGGTTGATGTAGTAGCGGGATTGTCTGTATCAAATAAACTGTTTTCATTGTCGAATTCAGAGATGGCGCTAGATGAATTTTTACGCTGGAACCCAAAGTCGTGTGATGTAGTAACGCTAGTTTCCATTATTCGTGGGCATGAGTGCTATGGGTTAACGATTGATGATGAGTTGCGTAAAGAAGCACAAGCTCTCGCGATACAAATTAGATCAGAACTATCATTACCTGACTTAGAGGTGAGTAGTCGATTAAAAAGGGATGAAGTGTTACAACAACTGGTTAAAAAATTACCAGAACTAGTTTATATTCGAAGAGAAAAACGAAGAGAAGCATTTGGTAATGGTAAACAAGAAGTTGTATTAGGCCGACATAGTCATTTTTTGCCTATTTATGAGGCTGCTGTTGTGTTTAACCAATTTTCTCTTCCCGGAAGAGGCAATAAGCAGACGTTAACGATAGGTACAGCCTTAGCACCAATAGAATTACTTTGGATTATTGATTCTGGACTCGCTGACTGTCGTATTGGCGAATGCATTAATGATGATCAAGATCTGAAAATCGCTCATGAATATTATTATGCAAATAGACTGTTAATGATTAAATATGTAGAGCTCACAGAGGTAGATGCGATTCCAGCAATCGTATCTCAAGTCATGGAAGGGAGCATATTACCGTCATTTAAAGAGAAAAGAATGACTGAAATTGCCGCTTGGCAACTCTATTGTCAACTTAATGGCAATAAAATGAGTTCAGTAGTGACGTTTGAATCTTGGTTTGCAGCACAGTTAGAAGAGCTTGGTATTACTTCTTTAGAAGATATGATGTTATTTGATGAAACCGATTTCATATTTGATGGGATCCCTGAGTGGGAAATATCTGACTTTATAAAAACCTATCCTCAGCATATTGTTTTGCCAGATATCACCTTATCTGTCGACTATTTCCCTCAAAGTAAGCGTATTTTGCTAAATTATGTAAAAGGTCAACGAAAAGGGGATGTTAAAAGGTGGGAGCTTCCAACTTGGTCTGGTTGGCGCATTCAATATAAAAAAGCCAGTCGTAACATTGATGTTAAATAATTCAATAAGATAAATTAGAATCTCGGTATGTATTTTGCTTATCAATATGAAAAGGCAAGTTACTGACAAAAGGTAAATTATGAACAAATGGATGCTATTGATTGCATTGGCTCTACCCTTCATGACATCAGCAAAAACATTGAATCGTATTTCTTCTTATGAGGACAGTTATTTATTAGGAAGCTACACCGATAGCATTAATAAGGATGAATACATTAATGGTGGCTTTGAGGATGCTGATGGGCTTCAGAATGTGGAAGTAAAGTTTCAATTCTCATTAGCGGTACCGATTATACCTATCAATAACACGACAGCATTGATGTTCTCTTATACGCAAAAATCATTGTGGCAATTAGGCAACAGTGATATTTCATCGCCTTTTAGAGAAACCAACTATAAGCCACAATTCTTTTTGATGCATCAATCTAATATGTTGTTATTTAACAATGCAGAAATTGGTTATATGCATGAATCAAATGGTCAAACATCAAGTCTATCTCGCAGTTGGGATCGCATATATGGTGCATTGGAGCGTATTGATGGCCCAATTCAATATGGGTTTAGAACTTGGTATGTGTTTGCTGATGAAGAAAATAATGAAGATATTCTTGATTACCTCGGTCATTACGACGTATGGGTGAAAGCAGGTAATGATATTGGTGAGTTTAATACTCGTTTTCATTATAACTTTGAGACAGACAAAGGTGGAGTAGAAGCCGGTTACACCCTTTATTTAAATAAATTTGTCGGTTTGTATGTTCAAGCGTGGAAAGGTTATGGCGAAACGTTAATTGATTATAATTACGATCAAACTCGTATTGGTTTAGGCATGAAGTTAATTCCACCAAACTAATCGCTAATGATATCCCTATCACATAATAAAAAGCTTCTATTAATGAAGCTTTTTTGTTTTTTAATCCCTCATATTTTAAGGATTATTTGGACTATGATGATGATCATTGCTATCAGTTTTAAATTGAATTACGATCGCGCCAGTTTTTTATTTGGGTACACAATATGATAATAATGATGTTGCTGAGTTTTATTCTTATTGGAGCGGTACTGTGGTGGTTCTACAGTCGCAGTAATGCTGCATCCCTAAACCCAGTTTGGATGATATTTATTGTTGTTATCAGCATGATTGTTATTTTCTCTTCGGGTTTACGTCCTGAAAAATTTGCTGTGAATAATAAAGCCATTACTGAGCCATTAGGTCCTCTCTCTTATGAAGACAAGATGCGTCATTTAGAAGACCAGTTAAAAGAGTCTCCGAACAATGCAGATCTTTGGTTTAAAATTGGTCAAGGTTATTTGCTTAATGGTGAGCTAAAACCAGCTAATATTTGTTTTGGTTATGCTATCCGTTTAACTGAAGAACCAACAGCTAATCAATATGCAGCAAAGGCAACCGCTCAATACTATTTACATTCTCAATTGTTTGATGAAGACGTAAAAGAGTTAGTAGAGAAAGCCTTAGCATTAGATGAATACAACCAAGCCGCGTTAACCTTAATTGCTTCTGACCATTTTGTGAGTTTCCGTTATCAAAAAGCGATTAATGCATGGCAGAAAATTTTAGATTCAGAGCGTGTTGATGTAGATAGAGTGACGATTATTAATTCAATTAACCAAGCAAAGAAATTAATGAATGCTCGTCGCTAGTTAAAGAGTTAAAGAGTTAAAGAGTTAAAGAGTTAAAGAGTTAAAGATATGAAAAAGCCGACACTTCATTTATTGAAATGTCGGCTTTTTTGTTAGTGTCTACCAATCAGTTAATCACATTCGTTAATTGATTATTTTATTGGTTCGTAATCTTTAGATTCACGTTCTTTGGCTTCGTTTTCCCATTTTGGAACCACTGTTTCTAAGAAGTGTTTTTTCTCAGCACTCATGCCTTCCATATCCATACCTAAGGCTTTTTGTGCTGCTGCTTTAGTCGAGATATCTGGAATTGCGATAGGGTCAGTAATGCCTTTTTTCGCTAACAGACGAACCAGTTTAGTACGAGCATCCGCAGCTTTATCAACAGCAGTACCTAATACTTCTAGTGCAATCTCAGGAGCATGCATATGAATACCATGCGAAGCTATCGCGTAATCCCAACGCCATTGAGCATGACGGATATCTAACAAGATTGGTTCCATCTCTGCTTTGGTTGCGCCTGCATCCCATGCTGCACCCGCTTCAAAATGGGCAGCTACGATTTGACGTTCAGCGGTTAGCTTCATTTTTATTACTTGTGCTTTACGACTCGCAACAACGCCTTGTAACATCTCTTTTGATTGCGTATGACAATTAGCACACGTATCTTCAAAGCGATCAAATGGGTTACCCACTTTGTGGTCTGTATAAACAGTGCCATCTTCATTTGTTACTTTTGGCATATGACAATCAACACAAGTGACCTTGTTTTTACCATGGATGCCTTCACGCCATGTTTCGTAGCCTGGGTGTTGTGCTTTTAGCATTGGAGCTTTAGATACTTTATGGGTCCAATCGCTAAAACCAATTTCGTCATAGTACTCTTCCATTTCATCAACCGTAGTCCCTTTATCCCAAGGGAACTTAACGGCTTTAGTTTTACCCGTGAAGTAGTATTCAACGTGACATTGACCACAAACGGACGCTTGTTGATCTAAACGAGATTGGTCACCAAAAGGTTTTCCAATTGCGTCCATTGCACGTTCTACGTGCGGTTTAGTGATTGCCAGGGCTGGTTCGCCGTTTTTAAAGCCTTCACTACGGGTGTCGTGACAATCGGCACAACCAATCGGGTTTTGAATTTCGCTACCCAGACGTGCCCATTTACCAGAGAAGTAACCGTCTTCGCCTTGCTCTTCAATTACACGACCAACATCAGGGCTTTTACAGCTCCAACAAGCCATTGGCATAGGGCCTGAATTTGCATCAGTAGGGCCAGCAGTTCGAAGGGTTTGTCTTACGTCATCTATTGCATAAAAATGTCCACGAGCTTTATTATAGTCTTTGGCAAAACCATAACCTGCCCACATGATGACCATGTTTGGGTCTTCAGCCAGCGCATCTTCAATTTGCACACTGTCAGAGGTTGAACGCCAAGATTGATATTGCTCAGCATGTTCTTTTGCATATGCTTCATTACGAGGGTCAACTCGCTCAGTTTTTTCAGAGGCAGCAAAGCTGTGGCTACTTAGTAATAACGTAGTCACCATGGCAATTGCAGCGGCTGAACGACGGGTCCATTGCTTTTTCACAGTAGATATCTCCAATATTCTTGTTATGAATTAGCCAAGCGTTGTGAAAGCGACTATCAATCAGAATTGGAAACATAATGAGTATATCGTAGATAAGGGGCGGTCATTTTTTCATCGGGATTTGTATTGATTTACATCAAGTTACATAAGTGATCTATATCACCAATTAATACTTATACCCCAAAAGTATTAATTCAAATGCATTTTATTAAGAATGCTTCTTATTTGTGTTATATAACAGTGAGATAAGTCTATTTGCGCCATATCACAAAAGTGGTAGATAGATGTATTTTATAAGACACACTTTGTATTATTTCGATACATTTATATATAAACTGTCTCTGTTAAGCGTTGTGGCTAACTATCCAATGAGAATTGATTTCAATGAAGAGCTTGTTTCTTCATCAATACAATAACTCATCCATTTTATTTTATGCGTCCGATCTTTGATTGATTTGACTGATATAAAGTAGGAAAGGGAAGGATATAACATGGGCAAAGTTAATTTAGCCATAGCCACAATGTTGAAGCTACTCTTCGCATTTTGTCTCTATGGTTTGTCTCTCAATGTTGCAGCAGATGAATCGCCCCAAATAGAGGCTAACTCATCAAATCGACATGAAGTGACGTTAATTCGTGACCGAGACTACGCATGTACTCAATGTCATAAAGATGAAAAAGAAACACTTAAAGGTTCACACGGTGAAGATGCATTTGCCATTCTTAAGCGTGATGTGAATTGTGTAGAGTGTCATAAATCAATAGGGCCTGATCATCGAGAAGGCGCTCCTCAAGTAACGAAATATTCTGCAGCACAATCAAAGCAAGGCACGGAAAAAGTGACCCTCTCGTTTGATGAAATTTTACAAGCTAATAGCCAATGTACTGATTGTCATACCTCAGAAAGATTACGTGATGATAGCTGGACGCATGACGTTCACGCCAAAAACTTAACCTGCTCATCTTGTCATATTGTGCATGGAGAAAAAGAAGCGGTACTTTCTTTTGACCATTCATCAAAGATAAAGATGTGTGTTGATTGCCACGCTGATTTTAATCAGAAAAAAAATAAGCTAGGAGAATAGTATGAGTTGTTCTAGACGAAATTTTTTAGCTGGTTCAGGTGCTGTGATCTTTACTACTGGAGTGGCGACTACCTCATTAATGAGCAGTAAAAAAACGCTGGCTTATTCGATGGAAGACGGCGCGAAACGCTATGGCATGGTGCATGATGAGACGGCCTGTATTGGTTGTACGGCCTGTACAGAAGCGTGTCGAGAAGTAAACAGTGTGCCAGAAGGCGTTTCTCGATTAGAGATCATTCGTAGTGAACCTCGTGGTGAGTTTCCTGATGTTGATTACCGCTTTACTCGTAAATCATGCCAGCATTGTGAGAATGCACCGTGTGTCATGGTGTGTCCGACAGGTGCTGCTTATAAAGATGAAGCAACCGGTATTGTTGATGTTCATAATGAGAAATGCGTAGGCTGTGGTTATTGTTTAGCAGCGTGTCCTTATCAAGTACGTTTCTTTAATCCTGTTACCAAATCAGCAGATAAATGTGATTTTTGTCGTGAGACGAATTTAGCTCAAGGCAAACAACCTGCGTGTGTTGAATCGTGTCCAACAAAAGCACTGATCTTTGGTGACTTGAACGATAAAAATAGTGAGATTAATGCGGTATTAAGCAATAGCGTATTCTATCGAGACAAAGTGGACCTAGGCACTAAGCCTAAGTTATTTAAGATCCCAAACCAAAAAGGGGAGATTTAAGATGAGTGCATGGGAAGCTGCGTTTAATTTTGACTCCTTAGTTTGGGATTGGATCATAGCGATCTATCTTTTCTTAGCAGGCATGTCTGCGGGTGCCGTTATGATTTCAATTTATTTGAAGCGTAAAGTCATCGAAGGAGATCCTGCTCATAATGGCATCATTAAAGCCATGGCAATTCTGGCTCCATTTGGCATTATTGTTGGTTTGTTAATTCTAGTATTCCATCTAACTAAACCGTTAGCGTTCTGGAAAATCATGATTTACTTCAACCCAACATCGGTAATGTCGATGGGGGTTATCTTGTTCCAAGTGTATATGGTTGTTTTGTTTGCTTGGATAGGGATAATTTTTAGAAAAGAAATCATGGGGTTCTTAAAAGGGAAGTTTGGTTTTATCGATACGATCTTGTTGAAGATAGAACAGTTTGAGAATGCATTAGAAATCGTGTTAGCGGTGTTAGCGATTATGCTTGCTGCTTATACTGGTTTCTTGTTATCTGCATTACAAACTTACCCAATGTTAAATAACCCAGTACTGCCGATTTTATTCTTGTTCTCAAGTTTATCTTCAGGTGCTGCGGCGTGTTTATTATTTGGTATTTTAGGTTTTGGGGAATCGAGCACAAGCACTTCAGTAAAGTGGATTCATAATTTCGAACGACCAGTTGTGCTGTTCGAGTTATTTGTTTTAGTGACGTTCTTTACTGGATTAATCTTCAGCGGAGGCCAAGGGGAAGTTGCCGCTTGGGCTGCGATTGGTGGTGGATTTTGGGGCACTTGGTTCTGGGTTGGCGTTATTGGTTTGGGTATGATTGCGCCATTGGCCCTTAACGCTTTCGCACCAAAAGAAATGACACATGGCAAAGGCTTTATCTTTGTTGTTACGTCACTAAGTTTACTTGGTGTATTAATGCTGCGAACATTTGTTCTCTATGCAGGGCAAATGACCGTCGTATAATGTAGTATCGTCATGTTTATCTTAAGTTACTTATTTAAGTCACACTAGGATAAGCATGACGTTTTTATTTTTTGAGGGATCAGTGGAGTCGTATGATTGCTGAAATAGGTCAATTTTGGTTAATAGCAACGATGGTGTTATCTTTTGTTGCTTCCATATCTGCTATATATGGAATATCACGTTCTCAGAATTCTTGGGCTACGTTAATTTTTCCTCTCTCGATTCTTAGTACTTTATTCTGTTTTCTTTCTGCGTCTGCATTGGGATATGGCTTCTATATTGATGATTTTTCTATTCGATATATTGCTGAACACTCTAACTCTGCATTACCTGTATTTTTTAAAATTGCCGCTATTTGGGGTGGTCATGAAGGGTCATTATTGTTTTGGGTATTAACTTTAGCACTATGGGCAGGATTAATTACGCTAAAGAGAAAAACAATACAAACAGAGTACGTTATTCGAGTTTTATTAGTGCTTAATGCATTAATTGCTATTTTTTCAGCCTTTACTTTATTTGCTTCAAATCCTTTCATTATTTACGTTAACACACCATTAGAAGGTCGAGATTTGAATCCAATGTTGCAAGATATTGGATTGATATTTCATCCACCATTATTGTATTTAGGTTATGTCGGTTTTGCCGCTACGTTTTCTTTTGCGCTTGCCGCATTAATGATGAAAGACGTTCCGCAATATTGGGTAAAACACGCAAGACATTGGACACTACTAGCGTGGTCATTATTAACCGCAGGGATCAGTTTAGGCTCGTGGTGGGCATATTATGAACTTGGTTGGGGCGGCTGGTGGTTTTGGGATCCGGTTGAAAATGCGTCGTTACTGCCTTGGTTAACTGCTACGGGATTGTTGCATACTTTAATTGCGAGCGATAAGAAAAACCAACTAGTAAAAACGTCTATGATCCTATCGTTAGTGACGTTTTGTTTAAGTATTTTAGGGACGTTTGTTGTTCGCTCTGGAGTACTGACTTCTGTTCATGCATTCGCGGTGGATCCAACGCGTGGGATTATTCTTCTTCTGATCTTGTTTGTGGTTATGTTGGTTTCTTTGTCTCTGTATACGTTAAAAAGTAGGCAGTTAAATAGCCAACCTATTCGTCATTTTATCAGCCGTGATTTTCTATTTTTATTGCTCGCGGGCTTATTTTCAATCGCAACAATTACAGTATTACTTGGCACATTCTATCCTATGATTTTCCAAATTTTCGGATTAGGAAATATCTCTGTTGGAGCGCCCTATTTCAATCTGTTATTTGTGCCAATGGCGATCGTTGCTTTGTTCATGATGGCCGTGTCGGTCTTTGTTCATTGGGAAGGAAAGACGACAAATGCAAATACCAAGACGATCGTTATTTCAAGCTTAGTTTCTATTGTGCTAGGACTCGGAATATATCGTGTTCAATATGAAAATATAGCAGTAATCCCTAGCTTGGTTTGGGTGTTGGCTTTCGCGGTAATAATAGGTTCGGTCTGGTCACTGCAACAGTCTAAAGGCAAAGCGATAGGAATGGTTATCGCTCATATCGGTATTGCGATAGTGATGATTGGTGCGGCGATGAACAGTGAGCACTCTTTTGAAAGCAGTGCAAAAATGGAACCGGGTATTATAGCTAAACTCGCCGATTATGAGAGCACTTATAAAGAAACCGAACTACTGGTAGGTTCAAATTACACCGCAGAACAAGCAAATTTATTGATCAGTGAAAATGGTAAAGAAATAGCCATGGTTCAGCCGCAGCGTCGTCATTATCAAGTTCGTGTAATGAACATGAGTGAACCTGCAATGCATTGGTTTTGGCATGGTGATATATACGTGACGTTAGGCGAAAAATTAAAAGACGGCAGTTTCGCATTACGTTTACAATATAAGGCATACGTTCGATGGATTTGGTTTGGTTCTATTTTGATGGCGCTAGGCGGGGTATTGGCAATGATAAAGCGAAAGAGTAGTAAGAAATGAAGCCAGCAGTAAAAGTAGGATTAGCCATTGGAATATGCGCGATAATCTTTAGTGTGTTATTTACAGGATTAGAAACCAAAGAATCGAGTACATCAACTGCGATGGTGGGAGAGATCGTGCCTACGTTTGAATTACCAGAAGTCATGGATACGTCTATATTATTAGATGAATCGTTATTTCAGCAACAGCCACTAACTTTGCTAAATGTTTGGGCTGCGTGGTGTGGGATTTGCAAAACAGAACATCAGTTTTTGCATCAGTTAAAAGAGCAGGGCATAACCATTATTGGTTTAGATTATCGAGATGATCGCATTGCGGCTAAACAAGTGCTAGAGCAGACTGGTTCGCCATATCAAGCGGTGATTTTTGATCCAAGAGGATCGCTCGCAATGGATTTAGGTGTTTTTGGTACGCCGACCACTTTCTTAATTGATCAGAAAGGAGTGATATTGCATCGCTTTACTGGCGCTTTAGATGAGAAAAAGTGGCAACGTGAATTTGCTGACTTTTTTGAGGAGTAATAATGAAGCGTTTTTTTAATCTATTGGTGCCATTATTCTGTTTATGCTCCGTATTTTCCGTTAATGCATCATTGGATAGCAGTAATCGTTTATTTGTTGCCGCTGACAAAGCGACGATAGAAAGCGTAGAACTGTTTAAGTTTGATTCTTCAGAGCAACAGCAGCAAGCGATAGCCTTGGCAAAAAGCTTACGTTGTCCACAATGTCAAAATCAAAATTTAATTGAGTCAAATTCACCGATAGCGAAAGATCTTCGCTTAGAAGTGTATCAGCAAATCAAAGCGGGAAAGACAGATGAAGAGGTCGTGAGTTTCATGACGCATCGTTTTGGCGATTTTGTTTTATATGAACCGCCATTAAATGCGAAAACCATCGTGCTTTGGCTGTTGCCTCTGCTGTTACTCGTTGGCTTTGGCATTATGGCGGTTAAATCAGTGAAGAAGAATCGTAAAGAGTAAGTTTAGCTTGCTAGTGCGGTGTGTTCTGCTTCATAAGACCATTCAACACAATATTTTGCTAATATTTCTAGTGAGTCTAAGCACTGCTTGGGTGAATTCATATTTTGTTCAGCCAATGCGACTGGAATTTCAGTGCAACCAAAAATAACCGCTTCAGCGCCTTGGGCTAGCATATCCTCAAAAACAGGTAACATCATCGATTTCCCTTTCTCTACATTACCTGCTTTTACTTCGTATATTCCTGCCATTACTGCTTGTTGTTGTAAATCGTCAGTTTCAATCACATCAATATTATATTGGTTGAGTTTTTGTTGGTACATCTTGGTTTTCATTGTTGCCGTTGTTGCTAATAATCCTACGGTTTTATACTTACGTAATTGAGTTTCTTGTACAACGCTATCAATAATACTAATGGTGTGAACATGGCTTGTTGCACTCAATTGCGGATACCAGTAATGCGCTGTATTGCATGGAATAACAATACACTCTGCACCAGATTGCTCTAATTGATCAAAACTGTGTTTTAGCTCTGGGTAAGGGTCAGTGCCGTGCCCCATGATGAATGCCGTTCTATCTGGGATCTGTGGAACACTACTCACAACCATTGGGATGTGTTCTTGGTCATTATGTGCTGGCGTTTGAGTGATAATTTTCATCATAAATTCAACCGTTGCCAATGGCCCCATACCACCTAAAATACCTAATTTTTTATTCATAATATGATTCCTTTAATATATGTATTTATGAAACTTAAAGAACGATAGGAGCAAGTAAAAATCCGAATCCAATGGCGACAACCACCCCTGTTAAGCCAGGTAGCATGAATGGATGGTCGAAAATATTTTTCCCCATGCGTGTAGAACCTGTAGAGTCAAACTCAATGGCAGCAAGGGATGTTGGGTAGGTCGGCAGAACAAAAACACCCGTAACGGCAACAAATGATGCCAAGATTGCCCAATGAGGAACGTTTAAACTCAGTGCTAATGGAACAATCAGTGGCGTCGTAGCACCTTGTGACATTAGAAGCGTACAAGTACCAAAAAGAACGAGTGATAGCAGCATTGGATAGGAATGAAGAAGAGAGCCTGCAAATTCTTTTATTTCAGGAAGGTGCGCATTAACAACGGTTGACCCCATAGTGACTATGCCAAGAATTACAGCCACTGAACTCATGCCTGAACGGAATGTGGTGGTACGGATAATACGGTCAGGGTGAATGTTACACATTGGTACCATTAAACATGCTGCAGCAAACATACTGACAATGATAATGTCTCGTGTAGACATAACATCGCCACTTGGGAATGTAGGGCGAAGAGAGGGGATTGCGGCATAAATAACAATTGCACAGGTGGCTAATGCAAAAAACAATACTGAGAATTTTGCTTTTGGCTCAATTTCTTTGGCCGCACTTGTAGTTTGTTGCGTATTTTCTTTTTGGAGTTGCTGATAAACCACATCGTCTTTTAATTCACACCCTTGTCGAGAGGCGACAAAAGCAGCAACCATAGCAGCAATGAATGAAGCAGGTAGGCAAATTGCCATAATTTCTAAAAAGCTAACTCCGGCTGGCTCCATAATGGAAATCATTGCGGCCATTGCCGCTGAAATTGGAGATCCAGAAATAGCAACTTGAGAGGCAACTACAGCAGCAGATAAAGGTCTTGATGGGCGCTCTCCTATTTCTTTAGCAACTTCAGATATAACAGGAAGTGTTGAAAATACCGTATAACCTGTACCAGCCATAATCGTCATACACCAAGTGATCATAGGCGCTAATACGTTGATATATTTTGGGTGGCGGCGCATTAAGTTTCCGGCGTGGTGCACCAACCAATCCATACCTCCGGCCGCTTGCATTGTTGATGCTGCTGTTACCACTGACATGATGATCAAAATAACATCGATAGCAGGAGCACTAGGTTCAAGACCTAATCCAAGAGTGAGTATCGCGAGCCCAAGCCCACCCGCTAAACCAACACCAAGACCTCCCATTTTTAAGCCCCAGTATATACAGATTAAAACAACAGATATTTCGATAATTATCGACATACAACATCCTATTTCAGACTAAATAATTAAATTTTTCATTCATCATCAATGACGAATAAGCTGAATAAATCATGTCAGTTAGTCGGAAGGTTGTTAAATGCTAAGAGTTGTACTTGTATGTCAAATTGGCATAGTTGAAATGAGAAAAATTAGGAATATCTCTCAGTAAGTCTGCATTTTGTTTGTTTTATATACTTTTAAGTGCTAATTATTTGAATTAATCGCAATTTATTAGAGTTATCTAGCATATAAAAATTCAATAAATAGCAATAATGCACTTTAGGAATAGTGATATTTACCCTTATAAGTTTGCGATGAGAAAATGACATGAACATTGAAAGTAAATGGTTAGAAGATTTTTTAGTATTGGCTAAAGTTAGAAACTTTTCACAAGCCGCCATACTTAGAAATGTAACCCAGCCTGCTTTTAGCCGTAGGATCCGTTTATTAGAAGAGACAATAGGCGCTGAATTAATAAATCGAAAAAGTAAGCCTATTGGCCTAACTCCTAGCGGTAAGTTATTTCGAGTGACCGCCAGGACATTGGTGAATCAAATTGTGACAGGTATTGACCAAATTTCAGATTTATCTCAACTTGGAGGGAATGTTGTTCAAGTTGCAGCGGCTCATTCATTAGCAACCCATCTAATTCCTAAGATTCAAAAAACATTACCCGAAGGTAATTACAAACCCATATTAAGTATTGAAGCTATTGATGTTGATCAAGCAACTAAAGAACTAAGAGATGGAGCGTGCGATATTCTATTGGCGTTTGATGATGATATTTTAAGGTTACCGCCATACCAATCATTACTAATTGCAAAAACAGAGCTTTTACCTGTGAGCGCATGTGATGATAATGGAGCTCCTATTTATCAGCTTGATAATAAAAATGCAGTTCCATGGCTTGCTTATAGCTCTACTTCATATATGGGAAGACAAGTTGAAACTGTAAAAAATGAGGTTTTATTGAAACCCGTATTTTCATCGTCAATGACAGATATGTTGAAGATGCTAGTACTTGATAAACAAGGCATTGCTTGGTTGCCTGCCTATAGTATTGCTGAAGAATTAAAGCAAAAAAAAGTCGCAATCATTGGGGAACAATCATTGCGACTTCCAATTGAATACTATGCTTACCGCTATCAAGCGAGGTTACATCCAGCAGGTGAAAAAGTATGGAGTATTCTTTGTGATATTGAATCTTAGTTTTTGTCGATGGGTTCTTTTTCTAAATTAATCGTAGGTACACATAGGATTAAGATAGAGGCACTGATCAGTGACGCAATAAGGTCTGTCGGCCAATGCATACCAAGCCATATACGACTAAACCCAACGCCTACTCCCCAAGATATTACCACTGCCGTAAGTACATAATGCTTATTGCGAAGTAAAAAACCTCCCCAAAATAAAACACAGATAGCGGCGAAAATAGTATGGCCTGATGGGAATGAATAATTCATGCCTTGACGCCATTGGTCTATACGTGCAGGGCTTATTTGCTGTTCAACTTGAGTAATAAGAGTTTCTTTGTTCTCTTCACTGAGCGCATAAAAATCAGCGGTATTATCGATTAAATCAACCTGAACTAAAGCTTGAGTGTAAGGGCGGGGGATCTCTGTCACCGCTTTAACACCAATTTTAAGCATTAAACTTAATAGTAAAAGAATTGAAAACTGTAGGTAGAGCGAAAGTATCTTCTTTACTGGTAAACGTTTAATAATAGGAATACAACAGAGTATAGCTGAAGTAAGAAGGAACATAGGGGAACCGGCTGAGCGACTTAATAGGCTTAACGCTGAACTTTCTACATTTGATAAAGGAGTAAATAAATTAGGAGTAGGGATAATTAAAAGCACCATCAACATACTTAAAATAAAAAGAATAAAAATAGTCAGCTCGTAAATACGATGTTTCGGTGAAAAAGAAAATAACATAATAATTCGTATAATAAAGTTAAGTGGCGATAGTGTACCTTTCCTACGTTATTTGTAGACAAATAAAGCAAGAAAACCGTCAAATAAATAGAGTTAAAACTCTATCGTGTAACAAAATGTTTCTATTGTTGTGTTGTTTGCACTTACAAGTTAGCTAACTGATATTAACGATTGTCAGTGTAGGTTTAAAAATGTGTCAAATGTTTACTGGTCCGATTTCTGATGAATGTCCGCATCTCTACACTCGGCGAACTATAAAAATAAGTAGAAAAGCTAAGACACTCTCTTTATCAAAGAGTTCGAATATTTTAATCGCCAATTAGCGGATACACAGCAAATTATGAACACACCTTTTTCTCGCACACTGTTAGCAACCAGTCTTTTATTCATTAGTTCAGCTTCAACTGCGGGCGGCTTTCAAGTTAATGAGCATTCAGCAACAGGTTTAGGCCGAGCATTCGCTGGTGAAGCGGTTATCGCCGATAATGCTTCAGTATTAAGTCGAAATGCAGCAGCAATGATGATGTTTGATAAAGATGCTTTTTCTATGGGTATGACTATGGTTAAACCGGATGTGTCTGTGAAGGACGGAAATTATAATCGCCTTGAAGCGGATATTGATTTATCTGTAAATAAAGGAAGTGGTTTTCTACCGATTCCTTCTTTTGATGCCAGTGGGCATGCCGTTATTCAAAGTCAATCGATTAAAAATGTAGATAATGTGGCCCCAGTAGCTGTTGTGCCTAGTTTTTATTATATCCATCCTATAAATAATAAGTTTGCAGTTGGTGTTGCTGCTTATTCTAATTTTGGAACTGGGACTGAGTTTAAGTCTAATTATGAAGCTCCTATATTTGGAGGTAAAACTAGTGTCCAAAGTATGAATCTAGGTTTAAATTTAGCTTATCGAATCAATCAGAATTTAAGTTTTGGGGGAGGAGTTGATATTATTTATGGTGTAGGTGACTTATACCGTGATGCCGATCTTGGTGTTTGTGGAAATATTCATGTTGATGCTGGAATTATAAATAAAAATCCTGAATTTAATGGGCGCGGTTGTGGAAATTTGAAGGTTAACGCCCTCGATGTTCATGCTACTGGTGTTGGCCTTGGTGGTAATATCGGTATGGTCTATGAAGTTAATGATGGTAATCGCTTTGGTTTAAGTTACAAATACAGTCCAGAGATAGAAGCAAAAGGTGACGTAAAGTATCTAGCAGCCTCGCAACAAAGCGATAAAATTTATTTACCGTTGCCTGATATAGCTGAGTTTTCTGGCTTCCATATGATTACAGATAAAACCGCCATTCATTATAGTATTCAATGGATTGGTTGGTCAGCGTTTGACACTATTGATACTGAATATGACACGATTAAAGAATATCATTGGAAAGATTCGTATCATTATTCTATTGGTGCAACGCATTACTTAAATAATAAATGGGTTTTGCGTACTGGCTATATGTATGACCAAACTCCCGTAGATGAATTAACTTCAATTTCCATTCCTGATTCTGATCGTCAATGGTTTTCGGCAGGTTTTACGTATAATTGGAGTACAAGTACGACCCTAGATTTTGGCTTTACGTATTTAATCGGTGAAGATGTACAAGCTCATGAATACCTAGAAGAAGGGGTGGAAGCGATTTCTATTTCTGCAACCACTCATGCTGATGCCATCTTAGCAGCGATACAATTAAGCCATTCTTTTTGATTTAATTCATAAAACTGATAAGTCGCTCAATGAATATAGACTCTAACGTTATAGAGTCTTTTTTTTGTTTATAAAAAATGGTCTAATTACGATTCATTTTTCGTTTGGTATCAACATGGAACCAGTTATTCGTCGAGCAAACGAGCTTGACCTCTTCCGCTTAAATTTAATGATGTATCAGTTACATGATGAGCATCATCAACAGTGTCCTGAGTTATTCAAAACTGCATCTGAAATTCAAGAAGAAAAAAGCATATCTCAATATATCGATGATCCAGAATGCATGGTGTATGTCGCCGAAATTAATGGTGAAGTCATTGGTTTTGTTACAGGACATTTTTGTGAATTAATTTCGACAGTCAGTAAACCAATTACAATGGCCACTATTGATGAATTATATGTCGAAATAAAAGCAAGACGAGAAGGTATCGCTGAAAAATTAATGGTGCGTATTGAGCAAGAGTTAAAAGATTACGGTGTGAAAGAGATATTTGTTGAAGTGTGGGATTTTAATCAATCAGCGTTAAAGTTTTATCATCAACATGGTTTAAATGAACATATTCATTATCTACGTAAATCGATTAAAGAGAGTGAAATATGAATAAGTTTTTAGCTTGTTTTTTATTACTGTCGACTTTTTTTTCGGTATCAACCTTTGCTAATGAAGCTCCTTTATCTAGAGGGGCTGTTTGTGTTGTAGATGATGGTTTTAGAATTGTTCTTATTGAAGAACTTGTTACTGGAAAATTATCCTTACCTGGTGGTGGGATAGATCAAGGTGAAACGCTACAGCAAGCTGCTGAGCGTGAAACGTGGGAAGAAGCGGGTCTTATTGTCACAGCAAAAGAAATTCTTCATCAAGATGAAAAAGCCACTATTTTCCGCTGTGTTAGTAACTCTGATATTGTCGCTTTTGATTTACAAACAACAGATGGTTTTTTCCGTATTCCTGCTTGGTTCGCTCCTCATTATGGTATTGAAACTGAAGCAGTATACCTAACTGAACCTTATAAAATAGAACCAGATAAATATCGTTATCCAGAGCAATTAGACCAACTTAAATCATGGTTTGCAAAGCCATTAGACAGTGAAAATAAAGTTATTTGGGTAACTAATTTAGTTGAACAGGCCTCTGGTATTCATCAATATGAATTAAACTTATTAATGTCATTACGCGAAAGTATTGATGCTCTACCCTCTATTATTAACGTGGCAGTTAAAGTATTTTTTACGTTGATAAATGAAACTGGTCAAGAAGCCTTCTTTTACTTTTTAGTAGTTATTGCGTTAGTCTATTTTGGAAGGGATTTAGCGTTAACATTGTTATTTGGTATCGTATTTTCGATTGTTTTGACTGAACTTGCAAGACAAGGGTTAAGCTTACCTCGACCGTTTGTTTATGTTCCACAATTACAGTTAACTTGGGCAAATGGCTTTGGAATGCCGAGCATGCAAGCCATGCTTTCTACTGTCGTTTATGGAACCTTTTATCTTGCTTTAAAAAGAAAGCAAGTTGAAGAATCGACACTTAAGTGCTTTGTGCAAATATGCGTGCCTTTACTTATAATTCAGTCTATTGCGCATGTATGGCTGGGAGTGCATTTTCTTAGCGATGTTGTTGTTGGTATTCTATTAGGTGTAATGGTTGTATTCCATTTTTCAAACCTACAAAATAAACATGGAGAGTTACTGTATCGTGTAATGGGCAGCATTCAGCTATGGTTATTGATGGCTATAGTGATAAGTGGTATTGCATTTGTCATGTTCTATATGAGCTACCTATATACCGCCGCTATATGTTGGGGGGCTGTACTCGCTATTTTCTTACAAAAAGAACAACCATTAATTCTGAAAACTATTAAAGGTCGTTTAATAACGTTTACTTCAATTGTTATTTTAATGATTGTGTTCCGTTTTGGTACTTATGAGCTGCTGAGTGTACTTCCTTCTGGGAGTATTATTGTGCTGACAATAAAAGCTATCGCGAACTTTGTACTTATGTTTTTAATTATTATGTTTTCAGGTTGGATACCAAAATGGTTAAATAATAAAGAAAACAAAGTGTAATCGTAAACTACTGGTTGCCTTAGATTATTGTTTTAAGGCAACCAATAAAGATTATTTCTATTTTAAATAGAATGTTCTTCTAGCCATGTTAGAGCTTCATTTTGAACTAAAACTCTCGTTGCTTTATATAATTTTTCGCCTGCAAAATCTCTGTATTTATCTGCGTCAGGGTAAGCTTTAGCTGCCGCTAAGTTAAACCAAAAATACGCTTTTTCCATATCTTGTTTAACTTCTGTTCCTTTAAAATATAAGAACCCAAGATTACGCATTGCAGTTGCATTGTTTAATTCAGCTGCATTGATATAAAGAAGTTCAGCTTGGTGTGTATTTTGGACTAACCCTTTACCCTGAAGGTATAAATCAGCTAAGTTATTCATTGCATTGCTATTGTTTATTTCAATAGCCTTATTATACCAATCAATAGCGATAGGGTATTTATGTTGCTCTTCAAATGTTTTACCAAGATTATAGTAAGCGATAGAACTCTTATTGGCTGCAGCTTTTGTAAAATACTGAATTGCTAAATTAGTATTAATCTCAGTGCCGATTCCTTTCGCATAGATAACGCCAATTTTATTTTGTGCTTCTATTGAGCCGTTATTAGCTGCACTTGTAAGCCAAGTAATTGCATCTTTATAATTATCTTGATTCAGATAAGCCGTGCCTTTTAGATAATCATTATGTGCTTCTGTATTAGCAAACGCGAGTGGGGAGCATAATGATGCTGATAATAGTAGGGTTTTTAACATTAATTTCATTACAGAACCAACAAGTTAGCTAAAAATATAGTGGATATGTTAGCAATAAAACAACAGTACAGCGAGCTATAAATTGATGGGGTAATATTTGTATTAGGTATTAACATTATAAATGTGTCGTCACTTTAGTTGAGTGACGACACTTATTTTTATGTTATTTATTTTGAATAGCAATTGCAGGTGGGAAAATATCAGATTTTCTAAATTCTTGCATTACACGTAAGGTAATATCAGTTTCAAATAATTTTTCGAATTTAATATCAACAACATAGGCCTTACAAGTAAGTTGTATTGCTAAGTAATTGTCAGTAATACTTTGTTTAACTAAAACGACAACAGGTTTAGGTAGATGGATATAACGACTTGATGATGCTGCTTCCTGAATGATGTCACGGGCCGTATTTATATCCTGATCCATGCCGATATAAAACGGAATTACAACCTGCATATCTAAAGCGCCATAGTTTCCGCTCATTGCCACTTCATTTAAGAATTTGTTGTTTGGGATCGTAATGATATCGTCGTTAAGGGTTTGCATACGAACAGAACGTAAACCAATAGCAATAATATCGCCATAGTGTCCTTCAAAAGTAACTCGGTCACCAACTTGGAAAGGGCGATCAATCATAATGGTTAAACCTGCAATGAAAGAAGCGGTAAGATCTTTAAGCGCAAAACCAACAGATACCGCTAGAGTACCGCCAATTAACGCCAATACTCTTTCATCTACACGGAAACTGAGCATAAACACCGTCATACCCGTAGACATATAAATAAAGAATTGGAAAAAAGATTGTAGCTTTTGCATTAGCATTCGGCGTTGAGCAAATTGGCTACTAATACCATCAACAATCGATTGGGTAAATCGAAGCAATAACCAAGCAATAAAGACAATGATGAACGAAAACGCCACACCGCTCCATCGGATCAAACTTGCGAATTGGTGGAGGTTATCAATTGATTGAGCATCTTCCGCTAATGCGGTATGTCCAAAGCTAAATGCAATAAAAAAGACAAATAATCGAAGCATATTATTTCACCAATAAATGTTGACGATGAAGAACATTAGTAATGTGACGGAACCAGTGATCTGAAATTCGGGCTTTGCTGTCATTCCATTCAATATAGCCACGGCTTTGGAAGTAACGCAGAGTACTGATTACTTCAGCCATACTTAAACGGCTGCATTCACTTACATCGGCAGGAGAAGCTATCTCTAATTGCACAATCGAGCGAAGTACAGCAAGCATAGGCTTTGGCATTGTTTCAAGATCATCAGAATGTGGCGCTTTAAATAAACGGACAAGAACTTCGTCAGAATCTTTATCACGATGAAGTGATAGTCTAAAAAAACGCAACGCAACGGTAGGGTTGCCATCAGAGTAATCCCATAAGATACGGTAGAAGCCGTTTTTAGCACGTTCTTCTTCTGTTAAGTTTTCTTCATCCCATTGTCTTGGTAACACTAAACCATCAAATGAAATAGAAGGATGTTGTCCTTCTGTCTCTGTTTTAGGCACTGTTGTAATACGAGATTCAAGTAACTGACCTATCTGTTTTTCACCCCATTTAGGCATGAAGGTAACTAAATCAAATAACAAACGTTCACCACGAGCGCGGTCGATAAAGCGCCAACTTGATTTTTCAATAGCTAGAACCACTCGGTGACTTTTACGAGCTCGTCGTAATAAATTCGTTAACTTCATTAAGTCTGATAAGCCATTAACCTTGGGTTTTACCAAACGTTGGGCATTATCAAATGCAATTAAATAACATTCATCGCTGCTTCTTAAATGTTGAAGAATATCCCTTTCTGTTGATTCGCCATTTAAATCTAATTGAGCTGCAAGTTCAGGAAGTAATGCTGAATAGCCATCGTATGGACAATTAATGTAAATAGGCTGAGCATTTTTTACTTTAGTTAAAATTCGATTAAGTAACGTGGTAGTGCCAACGCCTCTTTCTCCAGAAAGAACGCATACAGCAGGGCTTTCAGTTAATAAATAGCGAGATAGAGCCGTCATTTCTTCTTTAGCATAAGCTTCGATTAAAGGGGAATCTTCTGCTCCTGGAGCGATATATTCAAACGCTGTGGCTCCTTTAATACGGACTAAATTAGACAATTCTCGTGAAACTTCGGTTTGTTTAGCAACCTCAATTCTAAATAAGTATGCTAAGGCGTGACTGAATGCCGCATATTGAGATAAAACACTAATAATACTGTGTTGAATCGCTCTCCAAGATAGCCAAAGAGCACCGCAACCAGTGGCTGCAATTGAGATTAGAAAAGTACGTTGATTACGCACAGCCCATTGAATGGATACTGGCAGCGGTTCAATGTGATAAATACGTTCAAAAACTGTCGCTTTCCATTGTTTCAGCGTGTAGACAGTGAGAAGAACAAAGAATAAATAAACTAAAGAGTTAATCCAAGCGTATATCGTACCTTCGCCAAGTGTTCTTGATGAAATTTGTAGAATAACACCAGCAACAATGGCTCCCCACACATAGTGACGTATTGTCGCTAATCGTAAAGCGGTGATGTCTTTCTTATTGTGCTTACTATTACGGTAAGTAAACTCAAGAATAAAGCTTACAGCAATAGAACCACCGAGTATCCACCAAGTGAATATTTCAAGAAAAATTAAGTGTTGCAAGCTTGGAAGGGTTGAAATAATACGTAATGTCACTGTAATTAAAAGTAACCAAGCAATCGCTTTGTGCGCACGAGTAAGGTACCAAATACTTCTAATAAACATATTTGGTTTGGTTGAACCTTCTAATCGTGATGTTTTAAAGTCATTAATTAAACGGGCAGAATTTCTCATCCACCAACTGAAGATGAAAAATACACACAATACTTTAAATATAACACTGATAATTGGAACTGGAGATATCTGTAAATCATGTAATAAGCTTTTAAAACTACGAATTTGATAGTGTAAATAATACTCAATATTTAGCTTCGTGATGGAAAGTTCTGAATAAAATTGCGTTACACCATATGGCCCAAAACCGGTAAGTTGTTCTCTGGTTGTTTGATCCGTTAACTTTAGAAGTTGTTGTTTACTTAAATTTAAAGAATTTAATGATTGATGATTATTTTCTACAACTAGCCAATGAGCTTCATTACTATTACTTCGATAATTAACTAATGCATCTTTAAGACTGTCAGAGTGTTTTTTTTGTTCAATAATTGTCGAGGACAGCAAACGTTTTACTTGAGCGTAATCATTATTAGAAAAAAAATGCTGTTCTGGAAGAGAATGAATATCCGTTTCAATTTTTTTGGCTTGTGGTGTAATTTCTATTGGCTGCTCGTCAGAAAGCCCCCAACTGGCATAAGTCAATTGAGGTAAAGCGAACAGAACGATAAACAAAAGGTAATGAGAAAGTTTTTTCATATAGACCAAGAAAATGAATAATATTAATAATACCTTAGCTAAATTTGAAGAAAAAACCAGTAACAAAGGTAGGAATCGAGAACAAAAAAAAATCGTTGTCTTTTATTTTGACAAAATAGCCCTTTTTTATAAAAAATAGACAGATAAACCCTGTTTCCAAAAGGTATTAATTCTAATTTGAGGGGAAAATCATTAGAATAGAGAGATACAAACGTATTCCTTTTTTCGATGATCTTAATATGTATTGGTTCCTATTTTTTGGTGGTGTAATTTGTTTAATTGTTGTGATTTTACATTTTCAATCTATCGAGAAGAAAAAAATAATGGCAGCTCAGCGGAGGAATCGTTCTCAGCATTCTTCTGTCTCTGTTACTTTTAATGATGAAGCAGATAAAAAAGATAAAATAGAGCGAGCAATGAGCGGCAATATCACAGCTCAACTTGCTCTTGGGGCAGATCTTGAGTTAGTTGATCAGAATGGTGCTATAAAATGGTATCTCAAAGCCGCTGAACAAAATAGTCAGCAAGCTTTTTATGCTTTGGTTCGACTTTATGATGATAATTATGATGATCCAAATTCGAGTGAGAAGTCAAAATATTGGGCTGCGCGCTTGGGTGATTCAAAAGGCCTACCTGAAGCATCACTTACCTTAGGAAAGCTTTACCTTGAAGGTATCGGTTGCGATAAAAATATAGAGTTGGGTACTCAAACCATCACAGACCTAGCGTTAAAAGAAGATCTTAGGGCGCAATTGTTTCTCGCGCAGTGGTATCAAAAATTGCAAGATGGGCATCCTGAAGGCTTTTATTGGATGCTAAAAGCGGCTTATCAAGATGATGCAAAAGCAATGGTTACCGTGAGTTCTTGTTATTATCATGGTATTGGAACGAAGAAAAATATCTATAAAGCTATTTACTGGTCGGAACGAGGAGGGGAGCTTAAAAGCCCTGAGTCTCAGTTACGCTCGGCACAATATAATCAAAAGATATCATCGTCTCATAATGCGGTTGCTTATATTTGGGCTTATCTTGCTGTTGCTAATGGTTATGAAGAGGCACACAGTTTAAAGAATGATCTTGAGGCGAGTTTACCTTTAGAAAACCTATTAACGATTCAAAATGTAGCTCGTAAATTACATGGCTTAATGAATGAAAAGCCCGTAAAAAAACACTCTGTAATTCGTTTACTTAATAAGTTCTATGTTAGAGAGAACTATCTTCCTCCGGAAGACATCAATGATGAATGTGCGATGTATACGAATTAGAGTTACTATTCGAACATTAAAAATAGTAGTTAAAAAAATGCCAGTCTGTGAGGACTGGCATTTTTTATATTACCGAATTAATTATCGATTAATCATCACGCATGATACCAAGAATACTTAGCAGGCTGATGAAAATGTTGTAGATAGAAACATACAGCGTAATCGTTGCTGAAATGTAGCTTGTTTCACCACCACGAATAATCGATTGTGTCGTTAATAGAATCGCACCTGTTGAGAACAGAATAAACATGCCGCTCATAGCAAGGTGTAATAAAGGCATTTGTAGGAAGATATTCGCTACCATACCAATAAGTAAAACAACAAAACCAGCCATTAACACGCCGTTAAGGAATGATAAATCACGTTTAGTTGTTAGTGCATAAGCAGATGCTGCCATGAAAGAAAGAGCAGTACCACCAAGAGCCGTTAAGATCACATCACCCATACCTGCACCAATGTACATGTTTAGGATTGGACCAATGGTGTAGCCTAAGAAACCTGTAAATAAGAAGGTAAATAGAAGACCCATGCTGTTGTTACGGTTCTTTTCTGTTAAAAAAAGTAAACCGTAGAAACCAACTAGCATAATGATAATGCCTGGACGAGGTAGGTTAAGTGCCATTGATACGCCAGCAACCAATGCTGACCATAGTAATGTCATAGACAGTAAGAAATAAGTATTACGTAATACTTTATTTGTTTGTAGAGCCGACTCTTGTGTGCGAGTTTGGCCGAACATTTGATTATTCATCGTATTCCCCTTGGAATGGACAGACATAAATATATAGACAGTTATGGTGCCTATAGTTCAAAAAATCAAGTAAGTTCTGTTTTTTGAATTGAATAAATTGAGCTAGAAACCATTTTACATCAGTGCATTAACTTAGCTGATGAAGTTTGTAAGTATCTGTAACAATAAAAAGCGATCCTAAGATCGCTGTTTATGTGGTTTGCTGTAATTTAAATAATCGTTAACTTATCATTTAGGACTAATGATGAAGGATCTGACTTAAAAACAACTGAGTACGATCAGATTGTGGATTTTCAAAGAAATCTACAGGATTGTTTTCTTCTATGATTTCACCTGCATCCATGAAGATCACTCGATCAGCAACTTCTTTCGCAAACCCCATTTCATGAGTTACACAAAGCATGGTCATGCCTTCATCGGCCAGTTCAACCATGACATCGAGTACTTCTCGTACCATTTCAGGGTCAAGTGCAGAGGTCGGTTCGTCAAATAACATTACTTGTGGGTTCATACAAAGAGAACGAGCAATCGCTACACGTTGTTGTTGTCCACCAGACAGTTGTCCTGGGTATTTATCGGCCTGATCTGGGATTTTTACACGCTCAAGGAATGTCATCGCTAGTGCATCAGCTTCTGATTTTGGCATTTTCTTTACCCAAATAGGCGCAAGGGTACAATTTTCTAAAACGGTCAAATGAGGGAATAGGTTAAAGTGCTGGAAACACATTCCGACTTCTCTACGTACTGCTTCTATGTTTTTTAAATCTTCAGTCAACTCTGTACCAGAGACGAAAATGTGGCCTTTTTGGTGTTCTTCTAAACGGTTAATGCAACGGATCATGGTTGATTTACCTGACCCTGATGGGCCACAGATAACTATTTTTTCACCTTTTTTAACTTGTAAGTTAATGTTTTTAAGTACATGAAATTGACCATACCATTTGTTCATGTTTTCTAATTGGATCATATAATCTTGTTGAATCGTCATAACTACATCCTTGAATTCTGTTAATTATCGCTTGTGGCCTGTATGAAGTTTGTTTTCTAAATAGATGGAGTATCTCGACATCGAGAAACAGAACACCCAGAAAACCAAAGCGACAAAGACATAACTTTCCGTTGAAAACCCTAGCCATTCAGGGTCAGTATTAGCTGCTTGACCAATACCTAATACATCAAACATACCGATAATAAGGACAAGGCTAGTGTCTTTAAATAAGCCAATAAAAGTATTAACGATGGATGGAATGGTAATTTTTAATGCTTGAGGAAGAATAATTAAACGCATTTTCTTCCAGTAACCTAATCCTAGCGCATCAGCGGCTTCGTATTGACCTTTTGGTATCGCTTGTAAGCCACCTCTAACCACCTCTGCCATATATGCCGCACTGAATAACACCACACCAATGAGGGCTCTAAAGAGTTTATCCAGCTCCATTCCTTCTGATAAAAATAGTGGCAACATTACCGAAGCCATGAAGAGAACGGTAATAAGAGGAACACCACGCCAAATCTCAATGTAGACGGTACACATGCTACGAATGATTGGCATTTCAGAGCGACGCCCTAGTGCAAGCGCGACTCCAATCGGCAATGAAACAACAATACCGACAATGGCAATAACCAACGTAATTAATAACCCACCCCAAAGGTGAGTATCCACAACGGGTAGACCAAATACGCCGCCATACAATAAAAAGGCTGCAAAGAATGGGAAAATATTTACAAATACTAACCAAATAGCCACTTTTTTAGGGGTATGCTCGTAGGCAAGCAAAGCAACAAAGATTGCCAAGAAACCATAGAACAGCTGAGGACGCCAAAGTTCTTCGGTTGGGTAAAATCCATACATGAATTGATCCCAACGCACATTAATCATTACCCAGCAAGCTCCTTCACTTGTACAAGCATCTCGTGTTGTTCCTACCCAATCAGCATTAATTAGTGACCAACTAATTGCATTCCACAATCCACTAAAGGCTAAATAAGCAATGATTAGTGTAAGAATGGAATTAGTTACGCCATTGAATAAATGTTTTTTGAGCCAAGTTACCGCGCCTACAGTGTTTGCTGGAGGCGGAAGATCTGGCTGAAATTGATGTATGCTCATAGTTACCTCTCAACCAATGCGACTTTGTTGTTATAGATATTCATTAAGAATGACGTTAATAGACTTAGCGTTAAATAAACTGCCATTGTCATTGTAATGATTTCGATAGCCTGTCCTGTTTGGTTAAGCGTTGTTCCCGCAAAAACAGAGACAAGATCGGGGTAACCAATGGCCATCGCTAATGAAGAGTTTTTTGTTAAGTTTAAATATTGGCTTGTTAGAGGGGGAATAATGATGCGCATTGCTTGTGGTATAACAACAAGCTTTAAGGTTTTATTTCGAGGTAATCCTAAGGCCATTGCCGCCTCTGTTTGACCATGACTAACCGCATTAATACCGGAACGAACAATTTCAGCAATGAACGATGCAGTATAAACACTTAATGCCACAACTAATGCGGCTAGCTCTGGAATAATGCTTATCCCACCTCGAAAGTTAAATCCTTTTAATTCCGGATACTCAATTGAAATAGGCATACCTGAAATAAAGTAGGCTAACATTGGCAAACCAACTAGCAGTAGTATTGAATAGCGTAATACAGGGGTTTGTTGGCCTGTTAGTGTTTGCTTGTTGTGTGCCCAACGAGATAGAAAAATAGTAAACACAATAGCAAGAATAACCGCCATTCCAATCAGATTAGATCCCTGTTCAAAAATCGGACTGGGAAAGAATAATCCTCTAACATTTAAGAATACACTGTCACCTAAACTTAGGCTTTGTCGAGGAGAGGGAAGGGCTTGTAAAACTGCGAAATACCAAAAGAAAATTTGCAATAAAAGAGGAATGTTTCGGAACGTTTCAATATATACCGCCGCACATCGGCTAACTAACCAGTTACTGGATAAGCGAGCAATACCGACAGTAAATCCAAGTAGGGTGGCAAATAAAATCCCTAATACAGAGACTAATGCCGTATTTAAAAGACCAACAACGAACGTGCGTCCATAAGTATGTGTTTCATCATACTCCACTAAAGATAAACCGATACCAAAGCCAGCTTCTTGATCTAAAAAAGCAAGGCCTGTTGCAATACCGCGAGATTCTAAATTGGATAATGCATTGTTAACTATGGAGTAAAAGAAAAAGACAAGTGCAGCAACTGCAATCACTTGAAATAAAATGGCACGAAATGTTGGATTATAAAAGAGGTTTTTATTTTTAGATGACATACAACTACAACCTTAAATCCATTTATAAAAGGGGTGAAAACTCACCCCATAAAATTGTATTAGTTTCTATTTATTATTTGGCTCTATTGACCGTTAGAATTAACGAATAGGTGCAGCGTACATGAAGCCGCCTGCGTTCCAAAGTGCATTCACACCACGAGAAATTTGCAGTGGTGAGCCTTTACCTACGGTACGCTCAAAGCTTTCGCCATAGTTACCTACTTGTTTTACTACTTGATAGCCCCAGTCATCACGAATACCTAGGCCTTTGCCTTTTGGTCCATCAACACCAAGAATACGTTTGATATTTGGATCTTTAGATTTCAGCATTTGGTCTGCATTCTGCGAATTAATACCGTATTCTTCAGCATTAATCATGGCATTTAGCACCCATTTATTGATATTAAACCATTGGTCATCACCTTGGCGCACTACTGGTCCCAATGGTTCTTTTGAAATGATTTCTGGTAGAACTTGCGCTGTTTTAGGATCTTTAAGGTTTAAACGAAGTGCATAAAGACCAGATTGGTCAGTAGTAAGCGCATCACATCGACCCGCATCAAATCCTTTAGAGGTTTGTGCTGCAGTATCAAATACGACAGGTTTATATTCCATATCATTATTACGGAAGTAATCAGCAAGGTTCAATTCAGTGGTTGTTCCTGATTGAACACAAACAGACGCACCATCGAGTTCTTTAGCGCTAGTTAAGCCAAGCTCTTTTTTGACCATAAAACCTTGACCATCGTAGTAATTTACACCAACAAAGTTTAGGCCAAGAGAGGTATCACGGTGCAGTGTCCACGTTGTATTACGTGATAGCACATCAATCTCACCTGATTGAAGTGCAGTAAAGCGCTCTTTCGCCGTTAGAGGAACGTATTTAACTTTAGATTTATCACCTAACACAGCAGCAGCAACGGCTTGACAGAATTCAACATCAATCCCTTCCCATTCACCTTTTGAGTTAGGGTTTGAAAATCCTGGAAGGCCAGTACTCACCCCACATTGAACATATCCATTCTTCATTACTTTATCTAGCGTACCTTCTGCAGCTGTTGCTTGTGTAGACATAAGCAGTGCTGAGGCGGTAAGAGCAGCGTAAAGAGTGTTTGTTTTAAATTTCATCTGTGTTCTTCCTTATAATCCATTATTGAACTGGCGTATCACAATCTAGTGTGTTGCGTTAGCCATTAGGTGGCACTTAATTGCTACTTTTATAAGCAGCTGTATTTAAACGATATACAATAGTTAATGATTTGTGAAATTAACTAACAAATAAAATATAGGTAAATCGATCTGCCTTATCCAGTAAATTTAGTGATAAATACTGCTTTATTTATAAAAAATAGTTCTACAGATCTGGTCTGATGTTCTTTGTTGTTAAATAATTGTTAATTAATATATTTTGTGAATATGTTAAGTCGCAATTTATCTTTGGGCGCGACAACCTCTACCTTAATGAGTCGAAGCAAGGTATATTATTGATATTAAATAAAAGACTCAGTGAGGATGTAATGAGATATTTTCCCATTTTTATGGATATTCAAAAACGACCAGTATTAGTGGTTGGTGGTGGGGAAGTGGCTTGTCGTAAAATAGACATGTTATTGCAAGCGGACGCAGATATTACCGTTATTGCACCCTCAATTAAATCGTATTTAGCACGCTATGTTGAAGAAGATAAAATTACCTATCATAAAGGTTTTTATCATCGTAATTTGTTAGATAGTAAGTATGTTCAAGTATGGGCAACAACGGATAACTCAGAGTTAAATCACCAAGTATATAAAGATGCTCATGACGCAGGCATATTAGTTAATGTTGTTGATGATACTGCTCATTGTGATTTTATCACTCCATCAATGGTTAATCGTGGACGAGTTCAAGTCGCTATTTCAAGTGGTGGCTCTTCACCTGTGCTAATTCGTATTATTCGTGAGCAATTAGAAACACAGTTATCGACTAAGATCGCAATGCTGGCTGATTTTTGTGCAGATAAAAGAAACGTGGTAAAACAACGCTTTGCTACCGTCGATGAACGTCGAAAGTTTTGGGAACTTTTTTTGCGCTCGCCAGAAATCGAAACGTTAATGACACGAAACGAACTTGAACATGCATTTACACGTTATTTATCAAATGAGATTAAGGTAAGTTCTGAACGTAACTGGATTGAGTATCATCAAGAAACAGAGATGCTTACATTAAAATCATTACGTTTAATGCAGCAAGCTGAGTGGGTTATTTATTTTAATGATTGTCCTCTAGAGTTTGTAGAGTTATGCCGCCGTGATGCTGAACGTATTACCGTTCAGTCAGAGCAAGAAATTGCTGATTATTTAGAACAAGCTGATAAAGAACAGATAAGAGTGACTATTTTAATTAAAAAGGGGCACTTAATCTCTAACTCTCAATTACAAGCTTATCTTTCTAATGATATATATGTACAGACACTGTAAGGAATATTGATGCAGTATTTGACTATAAAAGATGCGATTGCAGAGCAGATTGAAAGTGGCATGTTGGAGCCTGGGCACAAACTGCCCTCAGAAAGAGTACTTGCTGAATCTTTTTCAACAACTCGCATTACATTACGAGAGGCATTGAATTACCTCGCGCTTGCAGGGAAACTGTATAAGGAAGAACGTCGAGGATGGTTCGTATCAAAGGAAGCGTTAATATTTAATCCTGCCCAAGAATTAGATATTTTGAAGGTATGTAAACAATACAACCGAGGTTACACTACGGAACGAATTGATTCAAAACGCATATTGGCACCAAAGATGGTTGCAGAGCGTTTAGGCCTGCCTCCTTTTTCATATGTATTGATGTTTAGTCGCTTAGTTATAATAGAAGGAAGGAAAGTTGCCGTTCAATATCAATATCTACCAGAAGCTTTATTTCCATCATTAGCAAAAATGGATGAAGATATTGATGTCGTTTCTATTTTAAAAGATAAATATCTTTCAGAGTGTCAGAATTTATGCGTGAAAATTGGTGTGTTTCCAGCGACGGAAGTAGAATCTGAGCTACTGAATATAAGTTCAGGGAGTATGTTGCTAAACATTAATCAATCTGCAATAAACAACAATAAAACAGGTTATTTATTACAGGTGATCAGCTGTTGTCATGATGCGTTCGAAATTGAAATTGAATAAAGGATTTAGAAAGCAGTGAGTTGTTTAATTTGGTCAATCAATTCACCTTCAGTAAGGGGCTCTGAACCAAGATTAAATTCAGCAGAAGCTCCGCCTTTTAGCATGTAAACAGTAGTACCACAGTGATCATAGTGGTACCACTTTCCATCAATACAAACATCGGTATAACATTTCGGGTTTCTTAATAAAGTCACAAATCGCTCCTTGATACATTTTGTTAACAAATTTAATGTATCGTGCAATACTGGAGTTATGTTTGATTTAAATCAAATTAAGATTGATTTTACTTTATTTGTTATCAATTTGTTACCTTAAGCGTTTCGGTGCTTGAGCACCAGCAACTGGTCGGTTTACAGAAAGAGTACGGCCTTTCTTTAATCCCTTTTCATAATCAGCAGTAATATTAGCCATTGCTTCTCTTAACTGTTGCTTAAATGTTTCTCGGTCAATATTTTTAAATTCTTTATCAATATAATCATTAATCTTATTTGCTGATTCATCGTCAGGAGCAATGACTGGAAGCTTTTCAAGAGCCCCTTCAATCCAACCTGCTAAGAAAGAGTTCACACGCTTTGTTACTTCAAGTTGTCCAGTCCCTGATCCCGCAAAACTGTTCTTAAACTGCCCAGTTTGTTCATTCATTTCTCGATAAACAATATCAAACGCAAAAGCGGCAAAAATAGCGCGATCTGCAGAGCCGATAAACTCAACTTTTTTTAATCCTTTGTGATTTAATAATACGGCTTCAACCCCAAAGCGTGTATTGATACCACGAATGATTTTTAGAATATTACTTCCTACGCTTGCTGGAAGGAGATGGGTGCTTTGTGTTTTCCCCATCTTGATAAACTCAATATCATCTTTTTCAAGACCATACTTAAGCATAAGGCGATGCGCCATTCTAATGGCTTGAGCGGCTTCATTCACATTCGCGGAATTACCAAGTTCAAGACATTTAGCGATCTTTTTTAGAGCCTTTTGCTTTGCAGATGACATAGATTTACCTTACTTTTTACGGGGCAACTATTTTACCTGTCTCTTTCATATTTTGAAAGAAATACAATGCAATGATAAGACGCAAAGTTCGAAAGGTAATGAAGTGTTGGATGATAAAAATAAGTATGTGATTACTGTGTTATTTAATGATCCTAATATTGAATATTTGTTTTTAAATTGTTGATTGTCATATATTAAATCTAATGTTGCGATGCATTGAATGATAGTTGTGATTGCTATCACGACACATTATTTAAAAGTAAATATGATTAATTAAATCACAATGTATAAGTTTACGTTTTGTTGTGTAATTAATTATTTTCATAATGGAGTACAAACATGAAAAAGAATGCCATTGCATTAGGTATGCTGCTTTCTGGCCTTTGCTTTAGTTCGATTAGCTTTGCAGACGACCTACCAAATATTAAGATATTAGCAACTGGTGGTACGATTGCAGGTGCAGGTCAATCAGCAACTGGTTCTAGTTATACGTCTGGTAAAGTCGGGGTCGATTCTTTAATTCATGCTGTACCTCAAATGACTAAAATTGCTGATATTAGTGGTGAGCAGGTTGTTAGTATCGGTTCGCAAGATATGAATGATGAGGTGTGGTTAACATTATCAAAGCGTGTGAATGAATTATTAGCACAAGATGATGTTGATGGTGTGGTTATTACACATGGAACTGACACCATGGAAGAGACGGCTTACTTCTTGGACCTTACTGTTAAGAGTGATAAACCGGTAATTTTGGTTGGTGCAATGCGCCCATCGACGGCAATGAGTGCTGATGGTCCTGTCAATTTATACAATGCTGTTGTAGCTGCAACAGATAAAGATTCTTCGGGTCGTGGTGTATTAGTTGCAATGAACGACACGGTGTTTGATGCTCGTGACGTAACCAAAACCAACACAACATCTGTAAATACATTTCAGTCACCAAATTTTGGACCTCTAGGTTATATTCATAATGGTGATGTTCAGTATCAGCGTAGTCCTGAACGTAAGCATACAACAGAAGCTGAGTTTGATGTATCTAAGTTAAAAACGTTACCTAAAGTAGGTATTGTATATAACTACGCGAATGCTTCTGCGTTACCAGTTACAGCAATGCTTGACGCAAAATTCGATGGTATTGTTAGTGCGGGTGTGGGTAATGGTAATATCTACCACACCGTATTTGATGAGTTAGCTAAAGCAAGCAAAGAAGGCGTTGTCGTGGTTCGTAGTGCCCGTACAGGATCTGGTTCAACGACACTTGATGCTGAAATTGATGATGCTAAATATGGCTTTGTGGCATCAGGAACATTGAATCCTCAGAAAGCTCGTATTTTATTAATGTTGTCGTTAACTGAAACTGAAAACTATAAAGAAATCCAAAAGATGTTCCAGTATTACTGATATTTCATTAAATACACATTAATAATAAATAAGACAGTCAATATTGGTTATTGGCTGTCTTATATTTTTGGAATTAAATACCTAATTCATCGAATAATGAATCATCAACATCTTGAGATGATGGTTCCTTTGATGTCGATTGCTGAGAATTTCCTGATTTATGTTGCTCAAATAAGTCATCGGCATCGAACTCTTCTTCTTGCTCAAATTCTTCGAGTTGAATAAATTCTGTTTTATCCATCGCAAGCTCAAGATAGAAAATATTATTTTTTTCTGTTGTAAAAGTAACACGACGAGCTTGTGGGCGATCTAGGTTTGTATCAACAGAAAGTATCACTTGCTTGTTTAAAGCGAGCATTTTTGGTTGATTTTGAGAAATCGTCGTTTGTAATGTTTTACGGATTTGCCCTGTAAAGTCACCAACGATTTGATTCATTAACTCACCCAATACATCGCCCACTTCATCAGACGTATGCAAGATTGCTAACTCTTCTTCCGGCATGCCCATATTGTTCATGTATTTAGTGTAAAGCTCTAAGGCTGCATCTTTAGTAAAATTAGTAACAACCAAACCAGAAAAACCACCATCAAACAGAACAAAGCAACCAAAATCAGGTTTTAGACTCGTTTTCGAGATTTTTTGCACCATAGCAGAATAGTTAACTGAACTTTGCGTTGCTTTACTTAATACACCTGACATTGAACGACATAGTATTAATAGAATATCGTCAGTGGTAATGATTTTTGTCTTGTTCTTTCTAATTGCTGGTTTCATAACTTTCTCTAATAAGGTGTCCGGCGGTATAAATAATACTAAGCAAAATATATGCCATCGCCCTTAAGGTGAAATATTATCTTGCTGTTTGTTTTATATCGTACTTAGCAACGTTCTTTAACGTTTAAAAAGTACGTAAGTAATTTATTCATTGAGCCGTAAAATTGCGATTATTTACCGGATATAGCATAGGCGAGATGTTTTATCCATGCGAGATGTTGTAAAGTGTGTTTAGAACAACATTATGACGCTGAGGAACAGCGATTAAAGGAGCAGGGAGCAATGTTACCAGTATTACCATTCCAATCAACTATCGCCCCAATGGTAGTTGATTATCTAGAAGAATTAAAAGAAAGTGATTTCAGTGGTGATATAGAAACGACGTATTCAAGTCGTCTAGCTGTTGCGACAGATAACAGTGTTTATCAACAATTACCACAAGCGGTGTTATTACCAAAAAATACAAAAGACGTAGAGTGCCTGGCTTTACTGGCCAATCAAGATAAATATAAAACAGTTACGTTTTCCCCACGTGGTGGAGGTACTGGTACAAATGGACAATCTTTAACTGAAGGTATTGTTGTCGATTTATCTCGTTATATGAATCAAGTTATTGAAATTAATACGGAACAAGGTTGGGCTAGAGTACAAACTGGGTTAGTAAAAGATCAATTAAACGATGCACTTCGTCCGCATGGTTATTTTTTCTCACCTGATTTATCTACCAGTAATCGCGCCACCATTGGTGGCATGATTAATACTGATGCATCTGGGCAAGGTTCATTAAAATATGGGAAAACGTCTGATCACGTATTAGGCGTTACTGCTGTACTTGCTAATGGTTCGAATTTAAATACAGAACTATCTTATGATGAGCAATCAGAATCGGTACGTTCTGTTTTAGATATTACCGCTGCAGTTTGTCGTCAAAACCGTCAAAAAATAGAAGAGAAATTCCCCCCATTAAACCGTTTTCTAACGGGGTATGACTTAAAAAACGCATTAAATACAGAAACTGACCAATTCGATATTACTCGAGTGCTATGTGGTGCCGAAGGTTCGTTGGCTTTTCTTACTGAGGCGAAAGTTAATATTACGCCAATTCCTAAAGCCAGAACATTGATTAATGTAAAATACGACACTTTTGATGCTGCATTAAGAAATGCGCCATTTATGGTACAAGCAAATGCGCTTTCTGTAGAAACTATTGATTCAAGAGTACTTAATTTTGCAAAGCAAGACATTGTTTGGCACAGCGTAAGTGATTTGATTACAGATGTACCAGATAAAGACATGCTTGGGCTAAATATGGTCGAGTTTGCTGGTACAGAACCTGAATTGGTTGAACAACAGGTATCAGAACTCATCGTTAAGCTCGATGCTTTAATGCAGGCTGAGGAGGCGGGTATTATTGGGTATCAAATCATTAAAGATGTGGCAAGTATTGGTCGTATTTATACCATGCGTAAAAAAGCGGTGGGATTATTAGGTGCGACTAAAGGGGCTGCGAAGCCAGTTGCTTTTGCTGAAGATACTTGCGTACCTCCTGAAAATCTAGCTGATTTTATTCAAGAATTTAGACAGTTATTAGATTCACATCAATTAAATTACGGTATGTTTGGCCACGTTGATGCAGGTGTCCTACATGTTCGTCCTGCTTTAGATATGTGCGATCCAATACAAGAAACGTTGATGCATACTATTTCTGACCAAGTGGTTGCTTTGGTGTCAAAATATGGCGGTCTAATGTGGGGGGAGCATGGTAAAGGCTTCCGTTCTGAATATGGTCCTGAATTTTTTGGGGAGGAATTATTCGTTGAATTACGACGAGTAAAAGGTGCATTTGATCCCCATAACAAAATGAATCCAGGGAAAATTTGTACTCCATTAGAAAGTAGCGATGAGCTAGTAAAAGTAAGTGACACAAAACGTGGATATTATGATCGTCTAATCCCAATTGAAGTGAGAGATAGCTTTAATCAAGCAATGGAATGTAATGGCAATGGGCTTTGTTTTAATTATGAAACGAGTTCTCCAATGTGTCCATCGATGAAAGTGACGGCAGATCGTCGCCACTCACCAAAAGGCCGAGCAGGTCTTGTTCGTGAATGGTTACGTCAATTAGCTGAGCAAGGGGTTGATCCTGTTGCACTAGAGCAAGATCTGTTAACTAAACGTCCATCAATAAAGCAAATTATTGACCGTATTCGTAATCGAATAAATAAAGAGAAAGAATACGATTACTCACATGAAGTACATGAAGCGATGATGGGATGTTTAGCATGCAAAGCATGTGCAAGCCAGTGCCCCATAAAAGTCGATGTACCAAGTTTTCGTGCGCGATTCTTAAATATTTATCACAGTCGCTACCAACGTCCAATGAAAGATTACATGGTTGCTAATATTGAGACGATGTTACCAATAATGGCTAAGGCACCGAAAATTATTAATGGTGTATTGAAGCAATCATTTACTCAGAGTTTAACGAAGAAGACGTTAGGTTATGTTGATATGCCATTGCTTTCGGTTCCGACGCTAAAAGAACGTTGTAAAAGTAAAGAAATTTCGACATTTAATCTCGAAAACCTGACAGAACTTTCCGAAAATGAACGTAAGAAGCATGTAATGATTGTTCAAGATCCTTTCACTAGTTATTATGACGCCGAAGTGGTGAGTGACTTTATTGAATTGATCCAACGATTAGGCCTAAAACCAGTATTGTTGCCATTTAAGCCAAATGGTAAAGCGCAACATATTAAAGGTTTTTTAAAGCAATTTACGACAACAGCGAAAACAAGCAGTGAGTTTTTAAATCGACTTGCAGAGTTAGATATTCCAATGGTTGGCGTAGATCCTGCTTTAGTTCTTTGTTATCGAGACGAATATAATGAAATCTTGGCAGATAAACGAGGGGACTTTACCGTTTTAACGGTCCATGAGTGGCTTTATCCTCAATTGTCATCGTTTGTAAAAGCGACAATATTTGATAAGAGAGCTTGGCAATTATTTGCCCATTGCACCGAGAAAACGAAATTACCAAATGCAGAAAAAGAATGGGGGGAGATTTTTCGTCATTTTGGACTGATATTAAATACCGTTCCTGTTGGATGTTGTGGTATGGCTGGTACGTATGGACATGAGGCAGACAAGCTAGAGTCATCAAAAGCAATTTATGAATTAAGTTGGAAAGGGAATCTAGCCAATACAGACACGGAACGTTGCTTGATTACAGGTTATTCATGCCGGAGTCAGGTAAAGCGATTTGAAGGAAAGCAATTAAAGCATCCATTACAAGCGCTACTGACCAACATATAATGATCTAATCTCGCGTTACTTTATGATAAAGTAGCGCGAATTACCTGTAATAATATAAATGCAAACCAAGTGTTTAAGGTTTGTTAAAATAAAATCCTGCTAATTTTTACAGGTTGGTATATTGTGTTTGTTGTTTTTACTAGAGTTATAATATAAATGAGCAGTACTGAACTTATTAGACGTATTCCACAAATGAATGTTTTGGTTTTTACAGAAAAACGAGAACGTAGTACTCAGATCCGTCAATTTTTTCAAAAAGCTGGATTTAAAAGTGCTGATAGTTTCAATGTCAGCATGAAAGCATCAGATCTGCCTGTTTATGACTACTATTTTATCGAATATCACTATGCTGAGCATGAAGTGATTCGTGATATCGTGATTCGTGCGCGCGAGAAAGCTAAATTTGGTAAACGTCCTATTTTCATCGTTGATATCGATAACGATGACTCTCAAGTTGATGATATTAACGCGAGAGAACTCTTTCCTGATTTTATTGTAAATAGTCCAATTAACTTTGGCTATATAGATGAATTAATTAAAAAATCTTTTAACCTTACGCTATTGATTGAGAAATTAATTGGAGAGGTAAAAGGTTCACAATCGGCATTTATTAAACGAGCCCAAACATACCCAGGTACTTACAAAAACCGTATGTTACTTAATATGACGTTAGAAGAGTTATTTAAAGCAAAAGATTTTCTAACGTTTAAAAAAGTATACCAACGACATGATAAAAGTGAAATTATGCCACAAAACTTGATGGCATATTGTCAAATTGTAGAAAAACCTAAAGCAATACCAGTACTTGAGCTACTATTGCGTTCGAAAAAATATTTGTTCCAAGCTAATTTAATGTTGGCTGATATTTATGTAGAAGCAAAGCAACCAAGCAAGGTTCAATCTTCGCTATCCAATGCGTATGAGAATAACCCAAAAGATGATAATGCTTTTTATACTTACTTAACTTTTATTATTGAAAATAACAAATCAGCGTTATTACATAATATGGTGATGAAACGTTTTTATCATATTGGGATCAGTCCAGTGACCTTAAATAAAATGGTTATGGATATTGCTGATATTGTTTATAAATCAAAAATGAGTTTGAATAAAGAGCAATATCGACGTTTCTTTGGGCAATTGATAATGACTTTGAAAAAACGCATATCAATGGATAAGCGTGATGAACTGCAAGGTTATATTAATATATTCATTGCACGTCAGTTGTTTAAGCAAGGGAAGCGTTACAAAGCAAAAGCAATTGCTGCGACTTGCTATCATCGTTTCTTATCTGAACGTAAAGTCGCTTCTGATGAATTTAGAGTAGCGACCTTCGGTGTTTTAGCCATGGCTGGTGAAGTTAAGTTATGCGTTGCTTTGTATAAAGTTTTTGATCAGGCAGGCTTGAAAAAAAGCGCGCCGTTATTGCTACAGCAATCAATGACTCATTTCCAAAAGCTGAATAAAGTTTATCAATGGCTAAGAGCTCAAAAGTCAGCGGATGATAATAGCGCGCAACTGACTAAAATTGGTCAAACATACCCATACTCATCAGACTTGAATTATATGCTTCTTACTTTAACGTTAAAGGGGAAGAACTTAATGAAGGCACCAGAGAACATTAAACAATGTTTAGCGGTGATACACAGAATGGAAAGAACCCATAATACGGCGGGTTATGAAAATGTGATGTCTTCTGTTGAGCAAAATAAGAAAATATTAATTGATGTATTGTTAGGTAGTTCATAAATTTACCTTCTTTTTTTCTTAATAGGTTTCATCCATCACAGAGATAGGAAAGAGTGATTTCGCATTTTTTCAAAAATGGTCCACACTTAACCTATCAAAACTGATTGATAGCACGTTAGGGGGCTATGATGGAAAATAAAAAAGTAAAACAATACATGAGTGCACGACCTCTTTATTTGACAGCGGATATGTCATTAGCAGCGGCTTTAGATCAATTTATTACTTCGCAGCATATCGGTGGTCCGGTAGTGAATGAGCAGAAAGAAGTGATTGGCTTTATTTCAGAGCAAGATTTAATTAAGTCACTGCTTGGTGTTAGTTACCACTGTCAAGATACACATCTTGTTAGTGATGTTATGAAGAAAGAAGTATTAACGGTGACACCAGAAGATGCGATTGTCGACTTAGCACAAACGATGACTGAAAATAAACCTAAGATTTATCCAGTAGTAGAAAATGGAAAGTTAGTAGGTATCATTACTCGACGTAATGTATTGCAAGCGATCAGTGAGTCGATTGGTCAATGTTTTAAACATCCAGTTTAACCTTTTCTCATCTCTCTTTTTAAAAAGGCACTTCGGTGTCTTTTTTTATATCTGAATAAAATTACTCTTGACCTTGGAGTTAGCTCTAAGGTCTATAGTTATTCTAGAAAATAAATTAATACCTAACAATAGAAAGGATAATCTCATGTGTACCACTCATAAAACATTCGGTCTCAACACCAAGCAACACAATCATGATCACAAACATAACCCTTCAAGCTCATGTTGTGCCGCACCACAAATCACAAGCATTAAAGCGGAATCGGCAGTGTCTGATTGCTGTAGCTCAGTTGATAAGTCAAGTGACAGTGATTCTTGTTGTGGTTCGGATCCTGGAGATTCAGACCCCTCAGTTACCATTCCTGCAAAAAGTACTTTTTCTCGCAGTTGGCTGATTGCTGACATGGACTGCCCAAGTTGTGCTGCTAAATTAAAAAAAGCGATTCTTGCCATTCCAGAAGTGACGGACGCTAACGTTATCTTTGCAACAGAGAAACTGACGGTAAGAACCAATAACGAAGCGGCGTTTGAGCGAGTAATTAGTGTCGCGAAAACCACGGGTTTTCCATTATCTGACATGGGGTCAAAAAACGCATCAGAAAGTGATGCACAACCATTTTGGCGTAAAAATATTTTATTGATCATCCTTGTTGCCTTTTTAGTCATTGCGACAGGTATTAATTTAGTTAACAAAGAACTCGGGACCATTGCATTTACGGTTGCTGGTTTATTTGGCCTTATTCCAATTGGTAAAAAAGCGATTCGTTTAGCGATCAATGGCTCTCCATTTTCGATAGAAACGTTAATGACAGTTGCCGCTATTGGTGCTGTGTATTTAGGTGAAACGGTTGAAGCCGCCATGGTTATCTTATTGTTTATGTTAGGTGAACAATTAGAAGGCTATGCGTCAGCGAAAGCTCGTAGTGGCGTGAAAGCGTTAATGGACTTAGTGCCAGATACAGCGCTACGCATCAATAAAGATGGCACTAAAGAAGAGGTTGCGGCTTCCGATCTGAAAGTAGGAGACAGAGTTCAAGTTTCTCCAGGTGATCGTTTAGCTGCCGATGCAATATTAGCGTCAGAGTTTGCTTCTTTTGATGAAAGCGCCTTAACGGGAGAGTCTGTTCCTGTTGATAAAAAGACGGGTGATGTATTAATGGCAGGGTCGATTGTTAATGACCGTGTGATTGAAATCGAGATAACGTCAGCTCAAGGTGAAAACGCGATTGATCGTATCTTACATTTGATTGAAGAAGCGGAATCCCGTAAAGCACCGTTAGAGCGTTTTCTTGATAAATTCAGCCGTTGGTACACACCAGCAATGATGCTGTTATCACTGCTCGTTATTATTATTCCACCATTGATGTTTGGTCAATCATGGGATACGTGGATTTACCGTGGTTTAGCAATGCTACTTATCGCTTGTCCGTGTGCGTTGGTGATATCTACACCCGCAGCCATTACCTCTGGTTTGGCAACGGCAGCTAAAAGAGGGGCGTTAATTAAAGGTGGCGCAGCATTAGAAGAGCTAGGACATATTAAAAATATCGCGTTTGATAAGACAGGTACCTTAACGCAAGGTAAGCCAGTTCTCACTGATATTCGAGTGCTTGTTGAGACGGAAACTGAAGACACTATCTTATTGCAATCAGCCGCGGTAGAGATGGGGTCGTCACATCCATTAGCAAAAGCTGTAGTAATAAAAGCACAAGAACAAGGCCTGATGGTTATTGAAGCGGATGCTCGTGAAACGGTTGTAGGTAAAGGGATAAAAGGGACCGTTGATGAAAAACGAATCGCACTTTATGCGCCTCAACAATTTGATGGAGAAGTTACTTCTGAAGCCGAGAGCCAAATCGCGTTTCTAGAAGAGCAAGGAAAAACGGTTGTTTTAGTGCTAGTGAATGATCAAATATCTGGTTTATTAGCGTGGAGAGATGAATTACGTCCTGATGCTAAAATTGCAGTTCAGAAGTTAGTTGCACTCGGCATTACACCCATCATGTTAACGGGTGATAACGAACGTGCTGCCAAAGCGATTGCTGCAGAGCTGAATATTGACTATAAAGCGGGTTTATTACCGTCAGACAAAGTGAAATACGTTGAGCAGTTAACAGCAAAAGCAAAAACGGCAATGGTCGGTGATGGTATTAATGATGCGCCAGCAATGAAAACGGCCTCTATTGGTATCGCAATGGGCGGGGGAACGGATGTTGCTCTAGAAACGGCTGATGCAGCGTTAACTCATAATCGATTAGAAGAACTTGCACCAATGGTTGCGCTGTCAAAAGCAACGCTAAGTAATATTCGCCAGAACATTACGCTAGCGCTAGGATTAAAATCTATATTCTTAGTGACAAGCTTGTTTGGTATTACCGGCCTATGGGTTGCTGTTCTTGCTGATAGTGGAGCAACGGCATTAGTTACATTAAATGCATTGCGTCTCTTACGATTTAAAGAAAAATAAACGTAGGATACCGTAAAAATAAAACCGCCATTTTATTTGTTTAAAATGGCGGTTTTTTTGTTCATGAATTTGCAAGAGTAAGGTAAGTCGAAACATCAACGTCATCAATTTGTTCTGGTTTTAAAAATTTGTGGGCGTACTCAAGGTAAACGTCATCTTCTAAAAATAGTTGGAATATCTCTTTATCTATATGTTGATTTTTTGCCATGAAAGCCAATATTTTTAATGATTCAGACAATGTTTTAGGTGTTTTATAAGGGCGGTCACTGGCGGTAAGCGCTTCAAAAATATCAGCAATAGCCATCATCCTTGCGGTAACAGGGAGTTCTGATGCTGGAACCGCATAAGGGTAGCCTTTGCCAGACATTTGTTCATGATGCCCACCTGCAATTATTGGAATATTCTTTAAATGTTCAGGATAAGGGAGCGCTTCAAGCATTTTTATTGTTTGAATAATATGATCATTAATTAAAAAACGCTCTTCATCAGTGAGCGTTCCGCGTTGTGCTGATAAGTTATACATTTCACCAAAGTTAAATTTGAATTGGTGAGGTTGAAGTGAGAAACGGTTATCTGCAACGTGATGTTTATCCCACGGTATTTGTTGGCTGCGGTTATCTTGTAAAATGAGTTCGACAGAGGGGGTTACTTTTTCATCATCAGAAAGACGTTGAGTTTCTTCCCATGATAGTCCAAGTTGTTTGTCTAACGTTCTTACAAACTGCCTATTTGAAATCTCTTCCAATTGTTTGATTTTATCTTCACTAAAGAACTCATCACCGAGGTTAGATTCAGCAATAAAAGCAAATTCACGATCTAATTGAGCGATCGTATCATGGTAATCTCTCTCTAATTCTGGCGTATTCTCTTTGTGCTCAATAATTGTTTTTAAGTAAGCAATCTCTGCGTCTCTTTTTAACACTTCAAAGCGTGTTCGTATTTCGTGTATACGGTTAGTAAACATATCCAACTTTGTGGCTTTATCTATAACATGATCTGCGGTGGTTAGTTTCCCACAATCGTGCAGCCAAGAAGCAAGGTACAACTCTTCCCACTCAGGTTCACTAAGCGAAAACTCTTTCCACTGTGTTTCATTTTTTTGAGCCGATCTTGCTAACATTAGGGTTAATTCAGGCACTCTCTGACAATGGCCTGCAGTATGAGGCGATTTTGCATCAATGGCAGAGGCAATGGATTGAGTGAAAGAAAGTAATAGGGCTTTTTGCTGCTCTAGAAGTTTATTTTTATCAATGGACACTGAGATTATTTGAACTAAACGTTCAATAAATAATAGTCGGTATTTAGGGACAGTATGATTAAGAGGGACTTCAATGAGTAGGCAGCCAATAAGCTTTTTCTTATCATTATGTAAATTGAAGTAATGGACAGAAGCATCGTAGTAATAAGATTTATCTTGATTCTTGATAGGGATCTTTTTCCCACCCTCGATACTGCTTAATGTATTCTCGTTATTTGTTACATAGAGATAACTGTGTCCTGTCGTGATTTCATGTATTTTTTTATCAACCACCGCGCCTAACTGAAATAAATTACCGCTTTTTGCAATGATGAAAACCATTTTTAAAATATCATCAATGGTTTTATCCATTGTTTCAAGTGTGCTGCTGAGATTGTGAATTTCTTTAACAATCGAATTTTGCTTTTTTTGTTGATTAAATTGGAAGTGATTTATTTTCTGTGCATTTTTAAGGAGCGTAACTAGCCGATTTGATATGTAAGATGTGGATAGGAATATAATCAATATCGCGAGAAAAATGTAGGCGATGACATTCAAAAATAAATCATTAGAGACGGTATTAAAATTCTGATTAATCACACTCTCAGGGATGAGAGAAACAAAATAAAGAGACCTATGATTTAATTTGTGAACAAAAGCTGTGTAGGTTGAACCATCAAGAGATACGGTCTCATGCTCATTATGTAACACGCCTTGCAGCTGTGAATAAGATAAAGGAGTGGGCACATGATCAGAGTAAATGATTTCTTTTAATTGATAGTCGTAAAGATAAAATCCAACGTTACGTTTGTTAACCAGTTGATGGTCTGTCGTTTCAAAGAAAATGACGGTTGATATTTGTAAGATAATTTTGAGGTTTGCATTTTCAGAACGACTTAAATATAGATATTCATCATTGACGGTGTATGTTTTGTTTATTTGCCACATTTTCTCCAATGATGAACTGGTTGCAAATGTAGCTTCGATGTTACCGTCGATATTTTTTAAATTAATACCATTATTTTCAATATCATAGATATACACATTAGTTAATGCGGGAAAGTGAGAGAAAGCGGAAGAAGTGAAGTTGATTAATGATGGTGGGATATTATGAATATCCAGTGATGTTATATCAGAGATCTCTTCTGCTAATGCATCTATTTGATATATGGTGAAGTTTACATTATTACTGATAATTTGCTGGTGAAGTTCGGCAACGTCAGATATATGTTCGCTTGATAGTTTCGTGACGGCGCTTTTTATATTTGTATATAAATGAGCTGAAAATAGGATGAAAATAGTCGCAAAAATAATGAATAAGTACGTTTTTAATGAAATCCGTTTCATTGCACCCTCGCAAAAATATGTGATATCTAACCTTTAACCTAGTGCATAAAAACAATAAAACCAATTATTTACTTGATAATTAATGATTCTTGTCCAAGACTTGATTTATGCATAATTATTATTGGGTGACTATAAATGGATTTGTTGTCTTCTTACCGCTCTAATCAAAAAAGAACAATGCTGCGGGTTTTACCTTCATCGTTGCTTATTAATATCTTATCGTTATCAATTCCTCTCGTTGTTCTGCAAATTTACGATCGAATTTTACCAAATCAAAGTTATGGTACTGCGGTACTGCTTCTTAGTGGTGCTAGTATTGCTATTTTAATAGATGCTTTTCTTCGCTTCGTACGTTCTTGGATATTAGCCGCCGCCTCAATAAATACAGAAACAAAGATGTATTCTTATATTTTACATCAACTTACTGAACTGCCTGCTAAGCAATTATTGAGTTTAAAGCCTGGCCATCTTCAGGAAGGGTTGAAGGGGATCTCTTCAATTAAAGAGTTCTATTCCGGCGGTTTACTGAGTGGGCTAATTGATGTGCCCTTTGTGCTTATTTTCCTTTCACTAGTTGCTTATGTGGGAGGGGAACTTGTTCTTATTCCTATTGTTGTTTGGATTATTGCGGCAGTGTTTGTTTGTTTGTTTTCGAATAAATCATATCAGCATGCTAAGACTGCAGCAGGAAATGAAATCAGTCGGATGAATTTCTTAGTTATTGTTTTTACGATGCTTGAAGGGGTAAAAAAACAAGCGGCAGAATCACGAACATTTCAATACTTTAAGGAATTAAACCAAAATCGATGGCTATCTATAGCAGAATCAGAGCGTAATACGGCTATCGCACAAGAATGCATCCAAATTGCCGCGTTGGGAACCTCTGTTGTCATGGTTATTATTGGCAGTTTGTCGGTATTATCTGGTGAATTAACTACCGGAGGATTAGCCGCGTGTTCTATCTTATCTGGTCGAGCGGTTGCCCCAATGAGTGCATTGGTGGGATTACGTTTAAAATACAGCTCGTTTCAAGTTGCCAATAATTCAGTAAAAGATTTATTTCAGAATATAGCCTCAAAAGAAGCAGTAACATCGGAAAAACTGCCTGTATTTGAATCTTTAACAGCCAAGAATTACTGCATTGAACGTTTTGGTTTTCGTCACCAATTAAGGCTTTCTGTAAATAAAGGCGACATTGTTACCTTCCATGGAGGAGATACCGATCTACTCAGTCAATTGGTGATTAATCTATCTGGATTAGAGGCCAAAACAGAAGGGCAACTACTTTGGAATAATCAAGTATCCACTAGTGATTATTATGATTATAGAAATCAAACTGCGTTTGTGACAAGCCGCCCTATACTTATTTCTGGTTCGCTTTTAGATAACTTAACGGGATTTAACGTTAATCAGGTAAAAGAGGTATTGCCATTAATTAAGGCGCTTGGTTTAGATAAGGTTATTTCAGAATTGCCTAACGGTTTAGAAACTAAAGTGGGTTTTCAGTTAGGTGAGCAATTAAGTCAAGGTGGTGTGAAATTGGTTTCTCTAGTCTGTCAACTAGCAAAGCCGGTGCCGTTGTTATTTTTAGATAAACCAGAAATTGCGTTAGATATTGAATCAGTAACTCGGTTAGCAAAAGTTCTTTCAATTTTATCAAGTAATGGAAAAACCATTATTTTAAATACTGATCATCCGCTCTTAGTTGAGTTAGCAAAAACGCAAGCAGAGCTTATACCATTACAAGGAGAAGGTTAATGGATAAGAATTATCAATCTCAGGTCATTAATTTATTGATGGCGATGGATGTTAATACCAATGTTCATGCTTTTAGTCAGGAGTGGATAGCATCAAATCGACTTGAAAGTATGGATGATGTTTTTACATTATTGGATCGATTAGGTATTGCATATACAGTGCACCCTTATACTAAAAAGCTTGCTTCAAAATCGCATTTAGCGGCATTGTATATTACGGATGATGACATTGAAGTTTGTCGATTTTTATTAAATGATTTTCAAACCTACCAACAAGGTGAATTTGAAAGTGACTCATTACCCCGTTACGCTATCTCATCTCTTGTCGTTCTTATTCATGAACAACCTAGAGAGAAAAATTCCACAGATTGGGTTGGCGAACGGATAGATAAATTTAAGTCATTATTACCGATGCTACTGTGTATTAGCTTCTTTGCTAATGTGTTTGCGTTGGCAATCCCTTTTATTACTATGTCTATTTATGATCATGTCATTGGTGGAGATGCCGGTCATGAACTTGTAGGTATTGCAATTGGGGCTGCATTGTTATTCATGATGATGCTGTTATTAAAAGTTATACGAAGCCAATTGTTAACCACCATTTCAAATCGTATTAGCCGAGAGATCTCTGAAAGGGTGCTATACCGAATATTTAGTTCTTCATTGTTGGTGAATCGTTCGTTGTCATCGTCAGCATTAATGTCACGGTTAACGACGGCGGAGAGTTTTAAGGGATTACTTCAAGGTCCTCTTGGAGGATCATTGTTTGACCTTCCTTTTGTTCTCCTTTTTATTATTGCTATTGGTTTTTTAGGAGGATGGCTAGTTCTTGTGCCTATTTTTTCACTTATTTGCTATTACGGGTTAGCTCATCACAGTCAAAAAAAGCTGATGAGGACATCTCATCAAACAACGATATCTGGAACTAATCGTTATTCTTTATTATTTGAATTAAATAGTAAATTGGCTTTTTTACGTAGCGCAAACATGAGTGAGTTTTGGATAAAACGATTCGAGAAAGCCAATGTATTAGCTGCCAAAAATAGTTTTTTTCACAGTAGTCATCAAGCCAAGTATACCTCGATTTATTATGCTTTAGGTTTGCTTAGTACATTGGCGGTAATCGCTCTTGGTATTGATCTTATCTTTAATCAAGCAATGACGGCAGGGGGATTGATCGCAACCATGATGTTGATCTCTCGCGTGACAGGACCAGCCCAAATGCTTGCGAATAGTGGCTCTCGTTTTACGCAAATCAAGCAAGCTAGGTTACAAATTAATCAATCGATTAGTCAAAAAATAGAAGGTGACTTCTCATTTCAGCATCACTCTTTATCGTCGGAGAAGCCGAGCATTGAATTGGAACAAATTACGCTACGTTTCCCTCAACAAATGAAGCCTGCGCTCTCTGGAATTTCACTGAAAATAGAACCAGGGCAGGTGGTCGTCATTACTGGGCCCATGGCTAGTGGAAAAACGGCGTTGTTAGAATTACTTGCGGGATTAAACCAACCACAGAGTGGGGTAATTAAGGTGAATGGGCATAATTTATCGCAATACGATCCTCAAATATACCGTCAATGGCTGGGGTATTACTCGGCAAAGCCTGAGCTTTTATTATTAACCATTCGAGAGTTTGTTAGTGATAATCGAAACCTTACTGATGATCTTATTATTGATGCGATTGAGCAGGTTGGGGGGAAAGCATGGTTTGATACGTTATCTTGTGGTTTAGATACTCAACTGAATGAATCGATTGTGGCGAGTATTTCTCATGCTTTATCAGGGTATGAAGCTAAAGTGTTGTCGCAAGCAAAATTGTATCTTCATGAGTATCCGTTTTATTTATTGGATAATCCGGTCATGGATACCGCTTCGCGTGACTTGTTTCAACTATGGATATCTCAACGTAAAGGAAGATCGACAATTGTGTTTTCATCACATGATCCTGAATTAATTAAATTAGCAGATCAAGTGATCATTCTTGATAGCGGCTCACTCGTATACGCAGGACCGTTACCAGATAATTCAAATACAGAGATAGCAACGGAGGCCTCTCTATGAACAAGCAAAATGTGGATGTTGTTGAATCAAGAGTGACGGCTCGTTTATTGTCATTGAGTACTTATTTTATTGCCGTTTGTTTAGTTTTATTTATAGCATGGTCGGTATTCACTAAAGTTGATGAGATTGCCAAAGCTAAAGGTGCTGTTATTCCTGAAGGGGATCGCCAAATCATTCAAAGTGAAACGGGTGGGCGGCTTAAATCAATTTTGGTTTCTGAAGGTGAGTTAGTTGAAAAAGGTCAAACATTAGTTGAGTTTGATTCTAAATTTCAGAATACCGCATTAGATGAGTTGAATGCACAAAGAGCAGCGCTAGAATTAACGATTGAGCGTTTAAATTCATTGGTAGAAATACGTGACCCTGATTTCTCACAATACGCTGATTTTTACCCTCGACAGGTTTCGCAGCAGTTAAAACAACTTGCCGCAGAGAAGGAATTGTTTTTTCAAAAGCGAAGTACTGTGATTAAAGAGCAAGCTCAAGTCGCGGCAGAATTGGAAGGATTACAAACTGAGTTACCCGTTTATCAACGTCAATTAAATGCGACTAAACAAGAATTAGACATATTGATTAAAGGGCAGAAAGCAGGGAATATCTCCAAGTTAAGAGTTTTAGAGATGAAGCAAAAATTGGCTTCGATCGAAAAAGAGATCCAACAAGCAAAGAACCAAGAGAATGTGTTGAAGCGTAAAGCGGAAACCGTGGGCGCTCAGTTAAAACAGATAGGGGCAGAGGCCAGAGTTCAGGCTAATATTGAGCGTTCTAAAGCAGAAGCGGATTTAAGTGGATTAAGAGCACGTATTCGTTCTGGTAAAGAAAAAGTATTAGATACCGTAGTTAAATCGCCAGTAAAAGGATTGGTTCAAAGTATCCCATCAACTCAAAATGGCGGCGTTATTGTCCCTGGAGGCACGATTGCAGAAATCGTTCCTGTAGAGGGTAAAGCAAGCTTTAAAGCGCGTTTATCTCCCCGTGATATTGGTTTTGTTTCTATTGGTCAACCCGCACGAATTAAAGTAGATGCGTTTGATTACAGTCGCTTTGGTGCATTAAAGGGAGAGATTGAAAAAATATCGCCAACGACTAGTAAAAATGAAAGAGGAGATATTTATTACGAAGTTACGGTTTCTATTGAAAAGTCGTATTTTCGCGATAATCCTGACGCTTTTTCTTTATTGCCAGGAATGACGGGTGAGGTGGATATTACAACGGGTGAAAAAAGTGTCTTCCAGTATTTATGGAAACCGATTTACACCAATGTCAGTCGGGCCTTTGGTGAGCGTTAATTATGATTCTGAATAGATAGTTGTAATACTAGTCAACAATAAAAAAGGAACGCTAAATTGCGTTCCTTTTTAGATCCAACTTCGTTATTTTTAGGTATTAGGGTCAATATCAGGCAAACCATCAATGTCATTGTGATGATGGTGGTTTTCATCCTCTTGTTTATTGTGGTTATGGTCTTGATTGTGGTGCTCCATTGCATCAGATAAATCGATGTGTGATGAGTGGTCATCTGTTATATCAGTATTATCATGTGCTAATACAATATCTAAGTCTGTAGGAGTGTGGTGATCATTATGCTCCGTGTTTTTTGGTTCTGGCGTGATACCTAAAGCATCTAAATAGGCGGAGGCTCCAGATAAGTGTTCATCTAAGTCAACCGAGAATGACAACTCACTAATATGCTCATTACTAAAATCTGGTTGATCATGTTGAACTTGAGGTGGCGGAGCTGGGTGTGAAGCATGTGCTATAGGTGTGATCGTCATATCAACCACCTCGGTACCAATATTTAGTTTACCGCTATTACCCGGGCCGTGACTTAGTATCTGAATGTTGACATGCGCGACTACTTCATCTTGATTCGTACCTTGTAAGGCAACTTCGAACTTATCTTCATGCTGTCCAATGCCAGAAGCACTACCATGTGGCCCTGTGTGAACATTTGCTTGTTCTTGATAATGTAAATCACCGGTTTGAGGATTAATGGTTAGTGTTCCATATTGCCCATGATGACTGGTCACATACTGCCCATTTGGTAAATGGATCCGCCAACCGTGTTGTGTGGTGGGAACTGGGGTTAAAGACGGAAGTAGTGGCGGTGCGCCAAGCGTGGCAGACACTTGATGGCTTCCTGACGGCGGCTTGACCACGATTGGCTCAGGTATGGCACTTGCAGAAAAACCTTGGCTACCTGCGGTATTTCCGTGTTCGTCAGTCATGGTCGCCTGTACTTGAGAACCTGGACGAACTTCAATTTGTAACCCATGCTGTAGGCTGTGAGCATTTAATACATGGTCTTGTCCATTAACGACAAGGTGCTCGCCAATTTTTGCGTCACCAGGAGGCGTAATTGTTGCTGTGATAGTATTTGGGTGTCCGTGAGCAATTTCAGTTTTGCTGTATAAGTTGTCGGATCCTGCGTTTTCAAAAGTAATAGTAGGGAGGCTAACCTGAGTGTCGACTTGATAAACAACATCTGTGGTGGCGTGAGCGCTGTTACCTGCGCTATCTGTTACCGCGATTGACGCTTCAATTTTTTGGTCAGCATCTGCAGTTAACTCGCTACCAGGAACGGCAATGGAATAGTGTCCTTGTGAGTCTACAGCGCCAGTATGTTGTGCTCCATTGACGTTCAAAGTAACAATGTCACCGACATTGAAATCACCAGAAACGGATCCAGTGACATCAACGGATGAATTGGATTCTTGGGCGTTAATCACATTATCAGCGGTTATAGGATCGGTCTGAATACCGACGTGCACTTGTGTATCTATATGGACGGAAAGGAGCGAAGAGGCAGCCGGTAGCACTGACGAAGGAGCCAATGCTTTGGCGGATAGATTATGATCGCCGTCCGATAAGCTGTTTACCGTAACACTATATTGTCCAGATGCATCAGACACCGCGTGTCCAACGAGTGTTGAACCATCATAGACCGTGACTTGTGAATAAGGGATATCCGTATGTCCCGTGATGGTTGGTGTGGTTTCTTTGGTGACGTTATCGGTATCTGATATACCAGTATCACTAGATGCGGCTAGATCTAGGGTTACTGCATTACTTGGTGGTGTGTTTGTTCCAGTAGGTAAGCTCGGTTGAGTTGTAGTAATCAGCGGATTAACAGGCACCGTTGTTGAGATCGTTGGTTGTTGTCCAGGTACAACTGAAATATGACCATTGGTATCAAAAGTTATGAACATCGATGATTCGCCACCATGATTGTCAGCCACCTTTACTTCAAAAACATCGGTTCCGTGATAGGTGTGCGTTGCTTTGTTATAAGCCATCCCTGCAACCGAAGAGTTTGCAGTGTACACATAGGCACCTGAATCCGGATCGACAGAGATTGAACCAAATTGCCCTGTTGAACTGACGACAGAGAAAGTATGTGTATCTTTAACGTCAACATCGGTTTCAGTGAGGGTTCCCGTTGTCGGGGTGGTTTGGGTAACGGATAGGATAGGGTCATCATTGGTACCAACGACGGTTATGACTATTTGGTGTTTATCTCCTCCGCGAGAAACCACTTCATATGTGACTTTATGTTTTTCGCCTTCAGCAAGCCTATTTAAATTGTTGTTCGAAACCGAGTAAGTCCAGTCGCCGGCTCGGCCAATACTTAAATCACCTCCAAATGGGTCACTCACCGCATGTACATTTCGGTTGGCAACGAATTCACTTTCCCCTGCGTCAGGGTCGGAAACAATTAACACTCCTGATACTGCCACGGTATGTTGAGAGTCACCTTGAACGTGGACATCTTCTTTTACTGAGCCTGTATCGTCTACTGAAAATAAAGCGGCATCATTGACTGCTGCTAATGTGGTAGTGGCCCCAGTATGAGTCATACCACCATGAGTATCTTTCACGTCATAAGTGAAATGTACTTGTCCGTTATAGTCTTTGTCTGGATTGAATGTAAAAGTCCCGTCTTTATTATCAATAACAACACCATGATCTGAAACTAAATTAGCAATGCTTAATTGACTGGCATCATTGGCGTCAACATCGACGGTATTAGCAAGTAGATCTGCAGTGGTTAGCGTTTGCGCTGTATCTTCTTTACCTGAGTGAAGCTGTACTTCTGATGAGCAATATGGGCGGTCGTTACTACCATGAATTGTAATGACAATATCATGGGTTGTTCCATCTTTCGCGCGTATAGTTATGGTATCGGTAAGCGATTCTCCATCGCCTAATTTATCAATTGCAGTACCTACAGTACCTGGCATTACACCATTGTTTTGACTGCCAGCATTTACATTATAATGCCAACTGCCATCCGCGTTTAATATAAGCTGGCCATAACTGCCATGATAGGTGTAGCCCTGAGACCCTACTTGGTTGGTATCGAATTCGTTTTCTCCCGCATCCGGATCTGAAATGGAAAGTTTGCCATCAGCATATAACATCGCCCCCGTTAAATGGCTCATTCCAGGCTGGGCATGATCAGGCGACATATCTTTGCCTGCCGTGTTTTCAGTCACACTGCCGGTATCAACACCACTAATAATTGCATTGTCTTGTACCGCAACGAGTGTCGTTGTTGCCCCTGTATGCGTAACACCACCATGGGCATCTTTGACATCATAACTAAAATGAACAGTACCGTTGTAGTCTTTCTCTGGTGTGAACGTGAATGTACCGTCTTTGTTATCTAAGAGCGACCCATGATCTGAAACTAAATTTTCAATGCTAAGTTTGCCGACATCATTGGCATCTACATCAACAGTATTAGTAAGTAAATCGGCAGTGGTTAACGTTTGCGCGGTATCTTCTGTTCCTGTGGCAAGTGTGACTTCAGAACTGATATAAGGTCTATCGTTATCGCCATGAATGGTAATTACTATGTCGTGAGCTGTACCATCTTTAGAATATATGGTGATGGTGTCGGTCAGTGTTTGATTCTCACCCAGTTCATCAATGGTTGTGCCGACTGTTGTTTTGCGATTACCAACCCAATCAACGTTGCCAACGGTCACGTCGTAATGCCAAGTACCATCAGTGTTTAACAATAAGTGTCCGTATTGTCCATGGTAGGAGTTATTCCAAGCTCCGCCTTTAGAGTCAAATTGAGATTCACCAGTATCAGGGTCAACAATATCCAACTTACCATCAGCCGTTAATGCAGATTGTCCGAGTTTCGCCATGCCAGGTTGTGCGTAATCTGGTGACATATTACCAAAGCTACCATGCCCTTCATCGACATCGCCCGTTGTCGTTCCAGTGATTACTGCTACGTCCCCAACGGCATCAAAATGAAGAGTATTTGTAGCCTCTGTAGAGTCGGTATGCCCATCGTTAACAGTATATTTAAACTGAACATCACCATTAAAATTTTGCGCAGGGACGAACTGAAGCTTACTGATGTCAGCTGTAGGGATGTGCTGCCCCGCAGTAATATCGTGGCCATCGAGTACAAACTTACCTTGTGTTGCTGGTGGTATATCTGTGATTGCGATGGAATGTAGCGTGTCGCCGGTATCAACATCCGTAAACCCAAACTGACTCGCTTGCATTTGATAATGCGTGTCTTCAGTGCCGTTACTTAGCGCAACTTGGGTAACGGTTGGCGCGTCATTGGTGCCAACAACGTGTATGTGCAACTCGTATGCCGTTCCATCATAACTATGAACACGGTAGATAACGGTTTCAGTTTGCCCTTGAGCAAGGTGTTGCAAATTGGCATTATTAACGCTGTACCCCCAATTGCCCATGCTATCAATACGTAACATGCCACCAAACGGATCGTGAACTGCTGATTCACCAAACTGGCTGTACTGGAATTTATTCTCCCCACTATCTGGATCCACAACTTGTAGTCTTCCATTCGCGAGATCAGTTGTAACCCCTGCATTGTGGCTGCTGTGTGACCCATCTTCAGTGACGTGGTCAGTTGTCACTTCTGAAATGATGGCGCTGTCTGGGGTAGCAGTGAGTGTGGTAGACGCCCCTGTATGAGTCGTTCCGCCATGCGCATCTGTCACGTCATAGCTAAAATGAACCTGACCGTTATAGTCTTTGGTTGGGGTAAAAGTGTATGTGCCGTCTTGATTATCTAGAATAGAACCATGATCAGCGTGAAGATTCGCAACGGTGAGTTTGCCTAGGTCGTTGCTATCCACGTCTATAGTGTTTGCTAAGAGTTCGGTGGCTGTGATGGTTTGCGCGAGGTCTTCTTTACCGCTGTTGAGTTGCACTTTTGAAGAGCAGTATGGACGGTCGTTGTCGCCATGAATGGTGATAACAATATCGTGTGTGGTGCCATCAGCTGACTTAACGGTGACTGTATCGGTTAGTGTTTCACTTTTTCCTAAGTGATCAATTGTTCTGCCGGTTGCATCTTGGCCGATGGAAGCATAGTAGGTCCAGTCTCCGTTAGTTTGAAGTATGATACGACCATGTGAACCATAATAAACACCTGTTTGGGCATAGCTTTCACCAGTATCAGCATCAACTATCGATAGGTGGCCATCTGTATGGATTTCATCGTTCCATAATTTTCCTATATTCCCATGCATGTGATCAGGTGAACGATCATCGACACTGCCACCAGTCATACTACCGTCTAGTGCAGTGAAAGTGTGTCCTTCATGAACATCACCTGTCGATGTTCCCATGATCACTGCAGCATCATTGGTACCATTCACCGTAATCGTCACCTGATGAGACGTGCCATCGGCTGAATGAACGATGATGGTATCCGTTGCTGTCGAG
>NZ_MSCP01000001.1:857793-858553 GCF_002954715.1 Aliivibrio sifiae
TGTACCTGAGGTATGAAGTTGTGTTTCTTCTGTCACCGCACCAGTATTTGAGCCACCAATTACCGCTTTATCGTTAGTGCCATTAACCGTAATTGTTACTTGATGAGGCGTGCCATCGGCTGAATGAACGGTGATGGTATCGGTTGCTGTCGCGCCTTTACCTAACGCTTGAACGGTTGGGTTAGTATTATCTAGATCGTATGTCCAATTACCATTATTTGTTAGGTGGAGAGTACCTAAAGTCCCAACAATGTTGGTATTGGAGAAGTGCGCTTCACCAGTATCCACGTCCGTAACAGTCAGCGAGCCTGAAGTATGAAGTTGTGTTTCTTCCGTCACCGCTCCGGTATTTGAGCCACCAATTACGGCAGTATCATTAGTGCCATTAACTATAATTGTTACTTGATGCGGCGTGCCATCAGCCGAATGAACGGTGATGGTATCGGTTGCTGTCGAGCCTTTACCTAATGCTTGAACCGTCGGGTTAGTGTTGTCTAGATCGTAAGTCCAACTACCATTATCTGTTAGGTGGAGAGTACCTAACGTCCCAACAATGTTGGTATTGGAGAAGTGCGCTTCGCCAGTATCCACATCCGTAACAGTCAGTGTGCCTGAGGTATGAAGTTGTGTTTCTTCCGTCACCGCGCCAGTATTTGATCCTGATATGACAGCGGCATCATTAGTACCATTAACAGTGATGGTCACTTGATGCGGCGTGCCATCGGCTGAATGAACGGTGATGGTATCGGTAGCTGTCGAT
>NZ_MSCP01000001.1:861845-866943 GCF_002954715.1 Aliivibrio sifiae
CGGTAATAGTAATTTGATGAGGAGTACCATCGACCGAATGCACGGTGATGGTATCCGTTGCTGTTGCACCTTTACCTAATGCTTGAACGGTAGGATTTGTGTTGTCTAAATCATATGTCCACGCGCCATTGTCGGTAAGGTGAAGCGTGCCGAGTGTGCCAGTAATATCAATGCTTCCTGTGGATGAGGTAGCGAAGTGCGCTTCACCGGTATCAACATCAGTCACAGTCAGAGTACCTGATGTTTGAAGTTGAGATTCTTCAGTCACCGCGCCGGTATTTGATCCTGATATGACAGCATTATCATTAGTGCCATTAACCGTAATTGTAATTTGGTGCGGCGTACCATCGGCAGAGTGAACGGTGATGGTATCGGTAGCAGTTGCGCCTTGTCCTAACGCTTGAATCGTCGGATTTGTGTTGTCTAAATCGTATGTCCACGCGCCGTTGTCGGTAAGATGAAGCGTGCCGAGTGTGCCAGTAATGTTTATGTTAGAGAAATGCGCTTCGCCGGTATCGATATCCGTAACGGTCAGAGTACCTGATGTTTGAAGTTGTGATTCTTCAGTCACCGCGCCAGTATTTGTCCCTGATATTACAGCTGCATCATTAGTGCCATTTATCGTAATAGTAATTTGATGAGGGGTACCATCAGCAGAGTGAACGGTGATCATATCCGTTGCTGTTGCGCCTTTACCTAATGCTTGAACTGTTGGGTTAGTGTTATCAAGATCGTATGTCCACGCGCCTTTGTCTGTAAGGTGTAGGGTACCGAGTGTGCCGATAATATCTGTGTTGGAGAAATGCGCTTCGCCGGTATCGACATCCGTAACAGTCAATGTGCCAGAGGTATGAAGTTGTGTTTCTTCTGTTACTGCGCCAGTATTTGAGCCACCAATTATGGCAGTATCATTAGTGCCATTAACCGTGATTGTTATTTGGTGCGGCGTACCATCGGCAGAGTGAACGGTGATGGTATCGGTAGCAGTTGCGCCTTGTCCTAACGCTTGAATCGTCGGATTAGTGTTGTCTAAATCATATGTCCACGCGCCGTTGTCGGTAAGATGAAGCGTGCCTAATGAACCGATAATATCAGTGTTTGAAAAATGTGCCTCACCAAGATCAGGGTCTATTATTGTCAGTTTTCCGGCAACATGAGTTGTCACGTCTTCGGTTGTTGTCGCTGAGTCTTTGCCTGAAATAATGGCTTGCTGTTGTGAGTGTTGTGGTGGAGATGTGCTTAATGTCGTAGGGTTTGTGACCAACATAGCAGGAGCTTGATTGATTGTATGGTTTTGCACTGGCGTAGGAAGAATTCCAAGAGGAGTTATTGCGTGTGAAGCTAAGTGAGAACTACTTCGTACGCTTGGAGTTACTATTGGTGTGTGCTCATTCGTATCATCTGGATTAGGTTGAATATTGCTCATTTTACTTTCAACAATAGGATCTAAAGGTGAAATGAGTGATTCATTATGATGCGAATTCGACACATCTAATGTATCGCTTTCTATATTTGAGGCTTTTTCTTCGACCAATTCTTCGGGTGTAAATGTTTTAGAAAAAGAAAAACTTGGCAAAATTAGCATCAATTGAGGATAAAGAGAGAGCCTTCTAGCTAAATAACGTTGGCTTTTATTTTTTTTCTTTTTAATCGGTGATTTTTCCTTTCCCGAATCTGAAAATGATTTAGATTTATTATTTGAGTTTGCTTTATCTGACTGCTTATTCATCCATGACCTCAGTACATAATATATAACTTATTATAAGTTAAGGATATAGAAGGCAAAAAAGCCAATACTAAGGTTAATAATTATTTAAAAGTGAGCTTCCGCTTTAATAAAAGATAGTGCTATCAATTATACCTATTGAATTTGAAATGATTGTAAGGTCATATAAGTCGCGTTAATCTTGAGTGTAAGTTAACCAAAGCTCTCAATTTTTGTGATGCCAATCGTTTTTCTGTGCAAGAGGGCGATCTATCATCATTCCTTTCGGGATCTTAATCACACTAATACTTTAGCCGTTTGGGTAAAGTAACTTCATCGAATCAATTATAACTAATTAAATTAACGCGACCCTACAATCGCAAGGAGCTAACCATGACAGCAGCAGTATTCCATTTAGGTGTTACACAGGCAGATCTTCAAGGCGCAGAAATGGCTATCATTCCTGGTGATCCAGCACGTGTTCAGAAAATCGCAGAGCAAATGGAAAACCCTAAATTCTTAGCAAGCCACCGTGAATACACTGTGTATCTAGCTGAACTTGATGGTAAGAAAATTGTAGTATGTTCAACAGGTATTGGTGGTCCGTCTACCTCTATTGCTGTTGAAGAGTTAGCACAACTTGGTGTTCGTACTTTCTTACGAGTAGGTACTACGGGTGCAATCCAACCGCATGTAAATGTTGGCGATATGATCGTAACAACTGGTTCTGTTCGTTTAGATGGCGCAAGTCTTCACTTTGCTCCAATGGAATTCCCAGCAGTTGCTGACTTTGATGTTGCAACAGCAATGCGTAAAGCGGTTGTTGACCAAGGTGCAACTGTTCACACAGGTGTTACAGCATCAAGTGATACTTTCTACCCAGGTCAGGAACGTTACGATACGTTCTCTGGTCGTGTTGTTAAGCGTTTCCAAGGATCTATGCAAGAATGGCAAGACATGGGTGTATTAAACTTTGAGATGGAATCTGCGACATTATTAACAATGTGTGCAAGTTCTGGTTTACGTGCAGGTTGTGTTGCGGGCGTAATCATTAACCGTACACAAAAAGAGATCCCAGATCACGCAACGCTAAAAGAAACTGAAGCACGTTCAATTAAAGTTGTTATTGAAGCTGCTCGTAATCTTCTATAAAAGAAGATCATAAATAGATAAAAATGGCGCTGATTCGTAATGAATCAGCGCCATTTTTTGTTTGAAGTAGTTATACCAATTCCATTAATTATCTGATCATTATTACTGGTTAAATAACTCAATAGCTGCGTTAAAAATTATTATTGTAGAATAACTACTTATAAGAATTTTCGCCTTACTCTTAAGTGATTTTCCTGCGTAATAAATGAAGCATCTAATTGGTTATATTGGTATTAATAAATAATGAGCAACAAAAAGACCAAATGAATGGCCTTTGAATTGTTTATTTATCATTTAGGTAGAGATTAATGGCCACCAGCGGCTAAGAACCAGTTTAGAAGATGTTTTTTAAGATCGCCTAACTCATCTGGGCCAATAATCGCTAAGCCTAGATCTTGCGCTCGCATAATATCGTTATTACGCAGAGGACGGAAGCTCACCAACATAGCTCGTGCTTGTAAGCCACCTAGAAGGTCACGTAATGACTCTAATTTATAAAGAGTATCATCGCCATCATCTCGCATACCTTTAGTCTTACACTCAATAATATGCAATTTGTTGTTCACGATGCTGACCACATCAAGTTCGTTACGAACGTCTTTATCACCAATTTCACGATGTACTTGAACATTCAATGAATGATCTTGAAGTGTAGGTAAGTACTGTTGAATATCGACCACGGTATTGTGGACAAGAATTTCTAACCACTCACCGTTAGCTAAGCGTCGTGCTTCTTCACAATCAAAAGTTAATGTGCCGTTTTCATAGGTAGCCAAACCGGTTTCAACTAAATCGGTTAATAGCATATTTAATTCTTTATAGCTTTGCTGTTTCTCTGTTACTTCAACATCTAAACGTTGCTCTTTACGACATGTCGTTGCTAAATAATTCAATGTTGCTAAACCTGGACCTAATTCTAGAGCATTACTTGCCCAGCGTTGGCAAAGCTCACGTAAACGTTTATCAATGTTCTCTGGAAGCTCCGTTTCAGAGAATTCGCAACGTGCACCAAAAATAGCAAGGTAATCACTTAATCTAATATTATCTGCGACATGTCTTTGTTTACGCCCATCTGGGTATAACCAACACAATTTATCACTGAATGGTTCGACAACAAAAATTGGCCAATGATAAGAACGAAATACTTCATAGGCAGAAAGAAGACGATGACGAAGACCACAGCTAGCGTTTAATTTTATATCACTAAAATGCACTTTCATTTCAGCAGCGAGTGCTTGTAATGATTCTTTAATTATATGGGTATCAACAATGTTTGGAATTTCATAAAAATCAGAGCTGATACCTTTGTATTGAAGAATACTCTCTAGTCGATGGAACATAGCTTTTTGCGTTTCATCGCCAATAAAGACCATATGCTCTCCTTTTACAGATAAATCTAAAAGGGGAGTGATGAGACGAACGGGGTCTTGATCTAATATGCCAACATGCGTAATCATGCAGTAATCCTTGTAATGGTGATTACACATAAATAGAAGTAGAAGGCATGTGTAACCAGATAATTATAATTATGATAAATAAGACTAATCAGACTATTTTGTGCGATCAGTATAAGTTTCTTATTCAATACTAATGTAATGAGGGACTAAATGATAAAAATCAACCCATGGTTAAATATTCTTATTTGGGCTTAATAATAAAAGACGATAGAATAGGGTCACATGTCTTAAATACAGAATGAACTATGAGCTATTTACCGTTAGATGAATACAACCGCAAATGGATTTTTACTCATCAATCAATGCCCGTTGATGATGCATTATTATCATTAATTAAACCATTTATCCAAGCAAAGTCAGCTCAAGTTTGGAATGATTTTATTAGTGCGAATAGTCCAACTGCAGATCATTTTGGTTCAAAAGAATGGCCAATGAAAAAAAGTTCATGGGACAATGAAATTGATTGGCAGCACCGTTGGGACAGCGATAATGAAGCATTACCTGAAGAAGTATTAGAGTTCATTGACTGGGCTGATGATGTTACGGTTTACTTTTGTTATGAAAAATACAATGTGATTGAAACTTCATGGGGTACGTTTAAGCAAACGTGGAAAAATTTCTTATTTTATGATGACTTACCAATATTGATTGGGAAGAAAAAGTCACAAGCATTGTGGTTTAACTCAAAAGGAAAAGTAAAATTAGGGTCGCGAAGCTAGTTTTACTCTTAAGTTTGAAATAAAAAGGCTCATAGTAATTTACTATGAGCCTTTTTTAATTGGTG
>NZ_MSCP01000001.1:868466-900360 GCF_002954715.1 Aliivibrio sifiae
GTGAGTGATAGCGCTAAGAATGAGTTCTTGAAATTACGTACTCGGGAGCGTGTATTTCAAGGTAGTGTGAAAAACTATCTAACTCTGGTTTTAAGTCTTCAGTGCTTGCTCTATTTAAATGGATGATAAAACGTTGAAACTCATTGATATCCAATATCTGTTTGTTATACATAATCCATTCAATAACTAGCTCTTGAGGAGCAGGAATTAATTCACTGAACCTTTTGGCTGCATTGCGTAACTCTCGAGTGCCGAAGCGAGACCAACCAACAAAATAAAGTAACACCATAACCGCTAAAATAACGATATGGATCATTAAAATTACCTTCAAATTGTGATGAATTTAGTATACCCAATTCAAATATTTTTTGAAGGCAATTTTTTTATGTTTGCGAACCTCTGACAAAAATGGTTGAAAATTAACCATCTATGATGTTAATTCAACAAACGTAGTCCTGCTGGTAGTGCATCTCCAAAGAGTCGTTTTGAGTCTGCTTCTGTTAATGCTTGCTGACTTGATACAAGATCAATCCAACTTTGTGGAGAACGATTTTTCTTTAATTTATCTATAATGCTTTCTCGTAACTCATCGGAGACGTCTAAGGTTCTATCTCCAGTAAGGCGAGCCATCATGACAGCAGCAAAACCTGCCATTGGCTGTGCTTTCCAATCTTGTTCTAATAGTGTTGGTAACCATTGAGCCACTTGGGTTGCTGGTATTAGATTATGCTGGCTGCCATAGAAAGGGGAGCGAGAACAAATACGCCCTAAAGCCCACCAGTGAACTTGTGCTTGGTTACCATTTTTTGCATGACCTAGTACCCACGTTGAGATCAGAGTTTTGTCTTCGACATCTAAATGCTCTAAAGCAGCTGCTAAGCGAACCATTGCTTCATAGCTTTTGTTTGTCGCTTCTTCTAGTGTTTTAGGGTTACGTAAAGAACCTGGATGCAAGTATTTAGCAATATCTGCCAAAATGGTTTCTTGTTGCTCTTGGCTTAAACCACCTGAGATGCGACGCCAGAATGTCCACCAATCATTCCAAGATTGCTTTGATTCAAACTGAATACTTTGCTGATAGGTTTCCCATGCTTGGCTAATTTTCCATTCGTCAGCAGGGTAACCAAAGCCTGGTCTCAGTGCAAAACCGGTCATTTTTAACCAGTTTTGTTCGTGCTTTTCTGAACGGCGGCGACGTTTTTTACTGTCTAATAATGCAGCGGCTAACTCACGAGAGGTAATTAAATCCCATGAATCTCGTTTACCAATTAATTTCTCGATATTTTTAGAGAAGGCTTTAATGGCATTAGGATTTTGCTTACTACCGCCGTATGCCTCTTTAATGTTTTCAATCGCATTAGGAAGACGAGGAGGTAAACTGATTTGTTCTGCAAGATTAGCATTTTTATTTGATGCTTGATTACGGACTTCAAATTCCACTAACCAACGCTGTGAATCGTCTTTAACGGAAACACATTCAATCTTAATTGTACCGACTTCAGTGAATTGACACGCTAAGGTGACTTCTACACGATCTTTTTGATTGGCGTGTAATTCTTCTTTCGCTTTGCTTGATTCAAGTGTTACGACATAAGGCGGTAAGCTAACAAAGCTTGGATCGGCTAATTCAGTGATCATGCCTGAGGTAGCAAGTTGGTCTTTTGTCGTTGAGAGTAAGTTGAATCGAACGGGCTCACCTAAAGTTAACGAAAAACGGCGGCTCGTCATACGAATTTCTTCACCTTCGTCGCTGCCTTTTGCCAATAAACATAAACCTTGTGGTTGTTTATTTTTTTCTTCTAACTGTAGATAGAATGAGCGAGCAGAGCCACCGCCAATTTTTAATTGTGCACCATGGCGTGCTTTACCATAAGCAACCGCACCGTAAGCAACCGCTAAATCAGGATGAGGATTTGATAGTTGAGTTACAGTGTCACCTTTCCAACTGTTCATTAATTCAAGTGAACGTTCAGCAAGGAGAGGGCTGTTAAATACTCCGCCATTTAATAATAAGCCGACAGGTATTGCTCGATCCTGATGATTAGCTAAATCTGCTTCATTCCAACCTAATGCTTTGGCTGAGACTTCTTTGTGATTATCTAAAAATTGAGCAAGGTGTTTACTGATAGCAGGGTCTGAAGCATAAGGTAAACCAAATTCAACCACGGCTGCTTGTCGTTGATTTGGGCGATCTTCAAAATCCGTTAAAGGTAAAAATCCCTCTAATGCAATGTCATGTACTTCTTGTTTGGTTAATTCAACTTTACGGCTACCACCTAGAAGTTTTGAGCCAGAACCAAGAAGTGTAATATGACCTGACTCAGGCGCATTAGCGGATAACAAACGCTCTTTGGTTTTACGAGTCTGTTGGATTAATTTAGTCAGTGCAGCAGCGGTCATTTTTTTCCCGCTATTTAAGCGTTGCTCAGCTAAATGTGCTAATGCTAAATCAATGTTGTCGCCACCTAACATTAGGTGATCACCAACGCCAATACGATCAAGTGCCAATTCGTCTTTATTAAAACGCGCTTGGATTAAACTTAAATCGGTAGTGCCGCCACCTACATCGCATACCACCATTAATGGTATGTTCTTTAGAATGTCTTTTGCAGTGTCTTGATGATGGTGATACCAGTCATAACAAACTGCTTGTGGTTCTTCTAATAGAATGACTTTATCAAGACCTGCTAGCTTTGCCGCTTGGATAGTAAATGAACGAGCACTCTCATCAAACGAAGCAGGAACAGTAACAACCACTTCTTGTAGTTCCATTGGAGCGTCTGGATGGTGGTAATTCCAAGACTGACGAACGTGGTTCAAATAACTTGCACTAGCAACAATCGGAGAGACTTTTTCTACATCTTCTGCGCCTGCCCAAGGGAGAATATCTGAGGTGCGATCGACTTTAGTGTGAGATAACCAACTCTTAGCACTGACGACTTGGCGACCTTCGACTTTTGATCCCAATTCACGCGCCCATTCGCCAATGATTGCGTTCTTTATCTCACCATCAATTTTTTTTACATTCCAAGGCAGGGTTAAATCATTGTCACTGATCTGACTTTGAGATGCATGATAACGAAACGAAGGAAGTAGGGGCTTACGAGCGACTTCTCCCGGTCCAATTAACTGGTCAATATTGAAGATCTCTATTGGGCTGATTTCAATACCAAGAGATATATCGGTATAAGCAACAACGGTATGGGTAGTACCAAGATCGATACCAATTAAATAACGATTAGAATAACTCATCAAAACTCCAACGTGATTTTAATATTGTTGTGAAAGAATCGCTGTAAAATAGAAGGCAACAGCCTAAAAATACAAAGGCACATAGTAAAAGAGTTCAGCCGCCATAACGGTGACTGAACTCTTAAAGAAGTGATTAGCGAAGAATAATGTTCAAATTATGCTTCACGAACATTGAACTCGACATGCCATTTCTCACCGCTATCGGTAGCAATGGCTTCAAGATAAAGAGTACCAAGTTCAGTGACTTTAGAGGCTAAACGAACAGGAACAACTTCACCTGCAGAGCGACCTTCAGTAACCGGAAGTGTTACTTGAATTGCAGGAAGTTCTTCTAGCTCTTCTGGCATCCAGAAATCAAGGTGTGTACCTGCTTGGTCATCACGACGAGTGGTAGAACCGTAGAACTTAAACTGTACTGGTTGGCCAATTACCAAGCCAAACTGTTGGCTAGGAACATCCGCATGAGAGCCTTCTTCCATACCAAATGGAGCAACACATAGCGCTTCCATTGGTGGTTCCATTCCTGGGATCGCAGGCATAGAGCTTTCGATACCTACGTAATAGCTTGATGCGATACCACCACGGATACGAACGCCTTTACCTGTGCGAACAGAACCGTAGTAAGACGCGCCAGAAGCAACAGCTAAGTCAAGGTCTAACCCTTCAAGCAGTTTTGCATCTTCTGCTTCTGCGTCAATTAACCAGTCATTAATAATGCCAAGTAAACGTTCAGCAAGAAGGTTTGATTTTAGAACGCCACCGTTTAAAAGGATCGCAGTAGGCTTAATAAAATCAGATTCGTTTTGTTGGCCAAATACATCATCTGTCGCGGCTTGTTGACGAGTTAAGAAGCTAGCTAGATGGCGAGTTACCGCCGCATCTTGTGCGTAAGGTAGACCCATTTGAGTCAGTGCGCCACGAGCAGATTGAACAGGGTGCTCAGTAACAGGAACAACAGGGAAGAAACCTTCTACTAATGTTTGCTGTACTTCTTCTTGAGTCAGTTCTGTTTGCAGTGTGCTACCTAACAATTTTGACCCACGGCTAGGAACCACAATTGGAACTGCACGTAATTCAGAATCGTTAAGAAGCGCCTCTTTAGCATCACGGCAAGCATGAGTCATCACTTGGATTTGCCAAGGTTGAAGTTGCTTACCTTCTTGCGCTAGCTTCATCTTTAATCGATAAGCCAGAGCTAAATCCATATTGTCGCCACCAAGAAGAATATGATCACCTACCGCAACACGGTTTAGGCTTAAATTGCCTTCTTCTTCAGTCACTGCAACTAATGATAAATCGGTAGTACCACCACCAATATCAACCACTAAAATTACATCACCAACAGAAACTTGGTCACGCCAAGAGTCGCCGTTGTTTTTAATCCAACTATAAACTGCAGCTTGTGGTTCTTCTAATAATGTAAGATTACGGAAACCAAGATTATTTGCAGCTTCTGCTGTTAAATCACGCGCTGCTGGATCAAACGATGCAGGGACGGTAATCGTAATGTCTTGTTCATTTAGAGGATGCTCAGGGTTTTGAAAATCCCACGCATTTTGAAGGTGCTCTAAATAACGCTTAGTCACTTCAAGAGGTGATGCTTTGATCACTTCTTCAGGACTATTTAATGGTAAAAAAGCTTCACGACGGTTTACGCCACCGTGACATAACCAGCTTTTTGCACTAGCGATTAAACGAATAGGGGTTTTGCTACCAAGATTACGAGCAATGTTACCCACAATCGCATTTGGCTTAGTTGTCCAAGGAAGACTTGTATCACCTTCAAGCAATTCTGCTTCATGTGCTTGATACATAAATGATGGCAGTTGTGATTTTTCTTCAACTTGGCCAAGAGCCGTTAGCTGAGGAATTGGCATTACTTGAACACTCGCGTCTTCGTTATGTAAATCAACATAAGAAAGCACACAGTGAGTTGTACCTAAATCGATACCAATACTGAATTTAGCTTGTTCCATTACAGTTCTACCTCTGCTGGAGCAACAATTGTTGCATCGTACCCATCAGCTAATTTAGGAAGCTTAACTTCTGCTACTTTCCAACCACGGTGAATTAATGTACCGTTAAATGGTGCTTCACCTACCACATTACCTGTTAAGCGAATTTCTGATGGATTAAAGCCAGCAGGGATTGATAAGCGAGATTCTTCTTCTTCAGTACGAACTGGTGCAAGTGTGAAGTATTCAGATAATACTTTTTGACCACCTTCATGGATAACGCGAGCAGCTGCGCCAACTTCAGCATCAGCAAAGCCTTTAAGGTCTTCTTGCATAAAGTCGATGAAGCGTGCTTCTTTTTGTAAAAGAGATAATAATTGTAAAGCTGATTCTGGCGTTGTTGCTTTTACTTTTGGCTCTACTTCAATAATTTTCTCGATGATCTTTTCTACTTCAACCACTTTTTCGATTTCTACAATCTTCTCAACTGGTTTTTCTACTTCAACTACTTTTTCAATTTCAACAATCTTTTCGACTTCAACCGTTTTGCCTTTTTTCATCGCGTAAAGTAATACGAATAAAGCAGAAGTTCCGAATAGGACAATGTGACCTAAGTCGAAGGTAGAAGGAATAGCATTTACGTCAAAATTCATAATTCATTCTCTATATTTTTGGGTGCAATGCACCAAACGTTTTTAACTAAATTGTGGTGAATAGTAGCATATTCAAGGCATAAGAGATAAAAAGAAGGGGATTCAAGTTAATGAATAGAGACCAAATGATGGTATTTTAAACAGAATTGATTAAATTTAAGCAATAAAAAGAAATTACTGTCTTTTAGTTTCGTTAGTTTTAAAATTTGATTAGAATTAAACAGTTATCAACCGGTGGGGAAGAGAGTGTTTAAGAGTAATTACTTTTATGTAATAACCAGTTTTTTGCTGGCCCTATCTCTAGGTTTATTAAGTATGAGATTTGTTTATCTATCTGATCTAGATAACAATCAAAAGAACTTTTATAAAGAAGCAGATAGACAATCAGCCTTACTTTCTTTATTGATAGAAAAAGATGTCGACTTTATTGGTGCAGGTGCAAATTTCTATCAAGTGAGTAATAAAAAAGATTGGGCTCAATTTCCACTATTTGCAGGTTCATTGCTTTTAAGAACGAACAGTTTGGTTTCTCTTCAATGGATGGAAAAGGTTGAAAAGAGAGACATTAAAAACCACTTAATTGATATTAATAAAAACTATCCTCTTGCTAAGCTTTATACTGTTCCGGAAGACCGAGCTAAAACCTACGGTTATGTGATGTCTAAAAATGAGCCAATTTACATAGCTACTGATATCTTCCCTAGAGATTCTAAAAATATCCCACTTATTGGTTTTTATTCTTCAAGAGAGCGTTTTCAACGGGTTGTTAGTGAGTTTCTGAAAACAGGTCATCCAAGCGTTTCTGATAAAGTCCGTTTATTACAAGACAGTCTCATCGATCGAAATAGCCAAAAAACAGGAATGTTAGTTTATCATCCCGTATTTACTGCCGATAAGAAATCATTGAAAGGCGTCATGGTCGGGGTAATAAGAATTACCAGTTACTTTGAACGTTTAGTCGATACAACATCGCTAGGTGAAGAACTTGTTGTTCGAATTATTGATACTGGATTTGATACAGAAGATGATCCTGTTATGTACGAGAGTACAACGTGGGATGATTTTAACGGTATTGATTATACGACAAGCATCAATATTGAAGATCGAATTTGGAAAGTTGAATATAAAACGAATAATACATTAACTGAATATCAAAGACTTACTTTAATTTGGATGTTCTTCGGTGTATTTACAATTTCTGCATTAATCGCGACATTAACTTCAATAGTTACACGCGATAGGCGTCGTATTGAGAATTTATTAGAAATAAGAACCAAAGAATTACATTATATGGCGATGCATGATGATCTCTCTGGCTTACTAAATCGAAGAGCAATACGAGATGTTATGAATCGTTATATTGCAGAAAACACGCCCTTTGGATTGGTGTGTTTTGATATTGATGAATTTAAGCAAATTAATGATTCTTATGGGCACCCTGAAGGTGATGAAGTTTTGTGCCACATTAGCCAATTAGTTACAGATATGTTGGGAGATTCTGCTCATATTTCTCGTCTTGGTGGTGATGAGTTTTCTATTGTGATTAAAAATAAAAACATAGAAGAATTAACCAAAATTTCAAATGAAATACATGTACTTGTTGCTGAATCACCGACCCAATTTGATGGTTTTGAAATTAATCAAACAATCAGCCTTGGTGCATCTGTTTGGAAGGGAGAAACATTGGAAGAGCTATTAAAAGCAACAGACCAAGCCTTGTATAAAAGCAAAGCGATGGGGCGAAATCAAGTCACGATTGCCGAATAATTTTTCAGCAGTTAAATTTTATAGTATCGCGCTCTCCTCTTTGATTAGGTAGAATAGCACTCCCGTTTTATTTGAGTACCAAGGATCTCCATGAACTTTAATCGTATCGTCTGTTTTGATTTAGAAATGTGCTGTTGGAATGTCGATGGCAAAGGTACAACAGGGGAGATCATTGAAGTTGGGTTAGCAGAAATAGATTTAACTAAGGGCGAAGTAGTTAGACGCGCTCAATATTATGTGAAACCAGAACATGATGAGATTTCTCTTTTCTGTGTAGAGTTAACGGGTATTACGCCACGTAAGATTGAAAAGCAAGGCCGACCATTAGCTGGTGTATTGAAGTCTATGGTTAAAAACTTTGGTGGCACAAATAAAATCTATGCGGCTTGGGGTCATGACGAATTGATCTTAAAATCAGAATGTGAAGCTAAAGGCATTGAGTTTCCATTTGTTGAATTCATTAACTTAGCGACGATTTATCGAATTAAATCACGTAAGAGAAATGAACGAATGGGTCAGCGAAAAGCAATGGAAGAGCTTAATATTGAATGGGAAGGAAGGCAGCATTCAGGTTATGTTGATGCTTATAACCTTGCTCAGTTAGCATTGAAAATCTTATAAACCTTAATAAGTTATAAGATTAAGACATTAAAAAAGGAGCTGATTAGCTCCTTTTTTTCGTTTGATTCAATCGAACCTATTTATTATCACGTTTGTATAGTTCAACAAATGAACGCTGATAAGCAGTTGCGATTTTAGTTATGATTTTTTTAGCCATAGCAGCGTCACCTTTTAATTTGATAATTAAGACGAGGAACTTCGTCTCTGTATGGCGCGCATTATAGATAATTCTTTTATTATTTCTAGCAAGTTAAATTGTTTTTTAAGATTAGTTTTTCTAATCTATTTTTCAGGTGTGCTCATTATAAATGATATCTAGCAATTAACTCTTTTTGTTGAGAGGCGATTCCTGCAACCTCTTCGGTTGATTCAACAAAAGCATTGAGTTGTAATTCAATTTTTACACCGTATTGATTAATGCTATTGATATTACTATTTACCTCAGAAGCTGCTTGAGCTTGTTCTTCGGTAGCTACTGATACTTGTGAAATACGATCGCTGATATGAGTAACGGTTTCTGATATTAATTTAAAAGTAGCACTGACATCTAAGCTAGATTCTAATGCTAACGCCATTTCTGTTTGGCTAAATGAAATGGATGCTTTAGTTTCATTCGCTGCTTTTAATAATGCGTTCATGGTTTCACGTATGTGCTGTGTTTGTTTTGAGGTACTGCCAGCTAATTGGCGTACTTCGTCAGCAACTACTGCGAATCCTCGACCTTGCTCTCCAGCTCTTGCTGCTTCAATCGCCGCATTTAAGGCGAGTAAATTAGTATTCTCAGCTAGACTTGCAATAACGCCTACCATTGATTGTATTTTCTCTACTTGTGAATCTAACGTATCCATTGCGATTACGTTTTGACTTAGTGCTTCATTGAGCTGGGTTAACCGTTGATTATTATTATCAATTACCGTTAGGCCATTTAATGCTGCTAAAATTAAAGTTTGTTGTTCTTGTAATAGCGAGAGAGTCGTTAATTGTAAATTAGGAATTGAATCATCATGTTTAATTTCACTCATGACCATATCTAATGGCGCACTTAAGCTCATATAGCTTGTAAGCTCAGGGTAAAGTGCAGATAAGTCATCATAAGCTAATTCTAATGCTGAAATTCGGTTATATATTTCTCGATACCATTTTTTTGCAGTGGAGGGATCACTTTCAGCCATCAGTGTTAGAAATGTCGTTTCTAATGCCATTGAACTAGAGACAAAGCGGTTTGAAGCATCGTCAGCTTCACTATTATTAGTGATGAGAAATGCACTGATCCGGTTCATTTCAGGTCCTATGGAACTCAAGCCATAACGTAAAGAAGGCTGCTTTTCTTTTATGATTGAAGAAAGAGAGAGTATGTTTTTTTGAATCGATAAGATACGTGATGATTGAATATTTAACTGATGGATAAATTGTTTTAGTTGACGAGTCTGAGGTAGGGTAATTATGGCATCTTGTTGTGATACTTTGTGTTCTAAACTCTCTATTTCTTTATTTGCCTGTTGCTGATATTGCGCAATAGTATTTTGGATTTGAACCAGATCATGCTCATTATTAACGTGTAATCCATCATTCATCAATTTGACTTGCTGAAGAACGTTCTTCGTTAGCTTTGCATTTGATAAAGCAGAGGGAAGTGTGGTTTGGCTGAGCTGAGTAAATTGTTGACCGACCTGATTAATACCTCGGCTACTAAGTAAAGAGATACCGATAAAACAGATCACAATACTGGTTAATAACAGGGTAAAAACCTGAAGTAATGAAATGGGTGATTTAAGAGAGGGTTTCATCTATAATCTACACAAATAGAACAAGAAATGATGTGTTAAATAGTAAATGGAATGAATGACGGAAAGGTTACAGAGGTATGTCAGTTTTATGAATCAAAAGAGGAAGCCAAATGACTTCCTCTTTGTTTTATAAGCAGTTAATTACATGATAGAAAATTATACTTGTGCACTTTCTACTTGTTCATCAGTGCTTTTTTCACCAAGCACTCGACTTGTAATTGTCCCCGCTGTCATTGCGCCACTTACGTTTAGTGCTGTACGTGCCATATCGATCAACGGTTCGATTGAAATAAGTAGAGCTGCAATTGTTACAGGCAATCCCATTGCAGGAAGAACGATTAATGCTGCGAATGTTGCGCCGCCGCCGACACCTGCAATACCAAATGAACTTACTGTGATAATGGCAACTAAAGATAGAATAAAGTGAGCATCAATTGGGATCCCCATTGTTGGAGCAACCATTACCGCTAGCATTGCAGGATAGATACCAGCACACCCATTTTGACCAATCGTTGCCCCAAATGTTGCAGATAAATTCGCAATTGCCGGTGGAACGCGTAGCTTAGTAATTTGGGCTTCAACATTTAATGGGATTGTTGCAGCAGAGCTACGAGAGCTGAATGCAAACGTTAATACAGGCCAAATTTTCTTGAAGTAATCAACAGGGTTTACACCAACAAATGAAACCAATAAACCGTGAACCACAAACATCAGAAGAATTGCGACATAAGAAGCAACAATGAAACCAAGTAGATTTAAAATATCGGCTGCATTGGATGTAGCAACAACTTTAGTTAATAGCGCTAAGATACCGTAAGGGGTTAAAGCCATGATCATCTTAACTAAACGCATTACAATTGATTGTGCAATATCAACAAAAGTATTAATTGGACCTGCTAACTCTTCTTTCTCTTGGCTTACTTTACGAGCCGCGATACCAGCAAGAATAGCGAAGATTACTACCGCAATAATAGAGGTTGAGCGAGCGCCTGTTAAATCAGCAAACGGGTTAGTAGGAATAAAGCTGACTAACATTTGAGGAATAGTTAGGTCGCTAACACTGCTAATACGAGATTCTAATACTGCAACACGAGCCGTTTCACGCGCGCCTTCAGTTAGGCCTTCTGCTGTTAAGCCAAAGGTGTGAGTCACAGCAATACCAATTAGTGCAGAGATCATTGTTGTTATTAGCAGTACACTTATAGTAACGCCACTAATTTTTCCTAAAGAGCCTGATTTATCGAGTTTTACTACTGCTGAAAACATCGAGACTAACACTAATGGCATGATAACCATTTTTAGTAATCCAACATAACCGCTACCCACAATATTGATCCAATCAAGTGTTGTCTTGATTACAGTAGTGCCTTCGCCATGAATTACATGAAGACCTAAACCATAAAGACTACCAGCAATTAAGCCGATAAGAACAAGGCGAGACAGCGTATATTCTTTGCGCTGTTGGGTATTAAGAAAGAAGATAAGACCGATAAAGACGATCAAATTGATGATAACGGCTAATGACATACTGCTTTTCCTGTTTATTTAGTGCGCTCGTTATGTGTCTATTTGAAACAAGCCCTTTGTATTTAAAGGCATAATAACGGTAAGGCTGTCGGTAAGATAAGTGATAAAAGTTATCATATATAACCAAATGGAATATATATTGATTTTTTGGTTATGGTTAAAGCAATAAGGGGATAAATTGAGTATTTGTAGAACAGAATAGGGGGATGAGGTACCATTTCTAAATAATAAAAAGTGAGTGGAAGGAAAAGTAAATGGAACATGAATTCTGGGAAAGTAAGTGGGCAAGTAATGTAATTGGTTTTCACCTACCTGATACAAACCCAATCTTGACTCAATATTGGTCAGCTTTAAAGCCGCAACGTAATGAGACGGTATTTGTTCCTTTATGTGGTAAGTCGATGGATCTCGATTGGCTTGCTGAAAAACATGACTCAGTAACGGGTGTTGAGCTAAGTAAAATAGCCGTTCGTGCTTTTTTTGCTGAGCGCTTATATACGCCGACAGTTACTGCATTAACTAGCACCCTTGAGTTATATGAGTTTGATGAGTTAACTATTTATTCTGGTGATTATTTTACCGCACCAATTGAAGCCACTGATCTGATTTATGATCGTGCAGCATTAGTCGCGCTACCTAAAGAGATGCGAGCAGAGTACGTACAAGTATTACGTTCTCGTTTAAAAGAGGGCGGACGCATTTTATTGGTGACATTAGATTATGACCAAACTGAAATGGCAGGGCCTCCATTCTCTGTGCCAGAAAACGAAGTTCGTACACTATTTTCTGGTATGACAGTTACTCGTTTACAACGTGATGAAGCAGATGCTGAGCATCCTAAAATTAAAAAAGGACTATCACGATTTGCTGAAGAAGTGTGGTTGATTGAGAATTAGATAACTCACCTGAATATAAATTGTTTAATACGATGAAAGCCGCCTGATTTAATTTGGCGGCTTTTTTGTTGATGATGTGTCGCCCATCATAAATTTTGTAATCGAAAAATATTGTTACATAGAAATGTGATCGCATCTTATTTATAAAATGGACATTCTCTTTATGCTTCGTAATTTCCCTACAAATAAGATAATGATAATTATGAAAAAACACATTCTGGCTTCTGCAATTTTACTTTCACTAAGTGGTTATGCTGCTGCGGCAGATGGCGATATCGTTGATGTTACTATTCTTGGTACATCAGACATTCATGGACATTTCATGCCTTGGGATTATGCGAGCGATAAACTCAATATGAAAGGCAGCTTGAGTCAGATTGCCACCAAAGTAAAAACCATTCGAGATGAACAAGATCATGTCATCTTGGTGGATGCAGGCGATACTATACAGGGTAATTTTGTTGAAACCTTTAAAGATGAACCTACTGATCCAATGATGCTCGGCTTTAATGAAATGAAGTATGATATTTGGGTTCTTGGTAATCATGAATTTGATTTTGGTTTAGATGTACTTAATCGCTCTTTGACTCAGTTTAAAGGCACATCATTAGCAGGAAATATCAAACGAGAAGATGGAAATCCATTTTTACCTGCCTACAAAATCATTGAAAAAAATGGCATCAAAATCGGCATGATTGGTATGGATACACCAATGACTCAAGTATTTGCCGAAGGTACAAATCGCTTAGAAGGAATGACGTTTACTAATCCATCCCTAGAAGTGAAAAAAGTCATCAAACAGATAGACGATAAAGTGGATGCGATTGTATTAGTTGCTCATATGGGCCTTGATAATGAGAATAACATTGAAGCCACAGGGGTTACTGACATTGCGAATGATAACCCAGAAATTGACGCGATTGTTGCAGGTCATATGCATACCCGCATTGATAAAGCGACAGTGAATGGTGTGATTATTACCGAACCAGACAAATATGGACGTGCACTTTCTCGTATCGACTTACAATTTGAAGAGAAGAATGGACAGTTTACTCTCGTTAATAAAGATAGCTTCACCTATAAGATAAAAGGTGTTGAGTCAGACGAGAAGATGGAAGCGTTATATGCACCTTATCATAAGCGTCTACGTGAAAATGCAAATCGTGTGGTGGCTGAACTACTGGGTGTTGATTTAGTACCAGAGAATGAAATTAAAGGCATACCACAAGTTCATATTCAAGATACGGGGATCAGTGCTCTTTTCCAAGAAGCGAGTATGCATTACGCACCATTAGCAAACGTGATTGCTCTGCAAATTGATAACGACATGGCAGAGCTCGATGTAGGTAAAATCAAAGCTAAAGACATTGCTTATAATTATCAATACGCAGGCGGTGAAATCACTGTTTATGATATGACGGGTAAAGAGCTTAAAACTTACATGGAGTGGTCTGCGGGCTACTTTAATAGCGTAAAAGAAGGGGATGTGACTTATAGCTTCAATCTTGATCGCCGTTCGTCAAAATATTCAACTAATGACTTCTTTGCTGGGGTAACTTATACCATCGATCTGACGAAACCTGCAGGTCAACGTATCTCTAATCTTGAGTTTGATGATGGCAAAGTCATCACGGACACCACGGCAATTCGTATAGGGATGAATAGTTATCGAATGGGACATTTAACCAAAATTGGTGGTGTGCTTGAAGGGCGAACTTTCCCTGTTCTATTTGATACGGAGGAAGAATTTGGTGAAGATGAAGGGACAATTCGTAATCTAACTATCCGATATTTAAGTGAAGTAAAACATGGTAAATATGAAGGTAAACCAATGAGTCGTTGGGCACTAAGTGGTCTTGATGGTTATGAAAAAGAACGTGAAATAATAAAAGGCTTAGTAAACAGTGGAAAAATTAATGTCCCAACCAGTGATGATGGTCGTTATACCAATGTTGAGTCTATTAATGTGAAAGATAAGCTCTTTTCAACAGAAGAAGAATTAACTACTTATCTAAGTAAGCTTGAAAAAGAGCTTAAAACGGCAACAACAGAAGCTGAAAAAGCACGAATTAACCGTGATATGGTAATAGCAAAAGCGTTGAATTAATTCCTTTATGAACTAAAAAGGTGACCATATAGTTCGGTCACCTTTTGTTTATTTATTTGGTAGAAAGTAAATCAAATTATCTTTGCTCTAAAGGATACGAGCGGTAACTCCACATACCATAAACACGTAATGCATCACGGTAAATGCCTAATAGCTCACCGCCTGTCGGGACTTTCAATTCTTCTAATGGACGATCGTTAGCGGCATACGTATCAAACGTGATCCCTTTAGGGCCAGTCTGCCAGCTGGCCACTTCAAATAATGCTTGTCCACGGCGAACATGGCTTGCCGAACTAATAATTGTAGCGTGGTCAATATCATGACGAGCTAATGCGTAGCTGCTGTATAATGCGTTTTCTACCGTACTTCTGGCGTAGTTGTCTTCAATAATACGAGATTTATCTATTCCATTTTTTACCAACCAATCAGCCATTAACTTACCCTCGGTCTTGTGGTTTTTAGGTACACCACCAGTAACTACGATGTAAGTGTTTGGATTCTTCTTCGCCATCGTTAGCGTTGCATTTAATCGATCAATTAAGATGTCGTTCATGCTGCCATCTGGGTTTAAAGCATACCCTAGGGTGATGATTGCATTATTACCTTTAGCTGGTTTTTTGATTGTATTACTTAATGGCGTATCAACGATTCTATCAATGGTCGACATGATTTTTTTCAAATCAGCAACACGTCCTTTATTTAGCTGTTCTAGAGCATTTAAATGTTTGGTTACTTCGCTTTTGTTACCTTTAAAATTTTGCCAAATTACAAGATATGAATGAGCATCTACGTCATCAGGAGCTACATCTAAAATTTGAGTGAATAACTCAATTGCTCTGTCTACATTGCTGTTATAAATCTGAGCATTCGCGGCAGAAAATAATAAATCAACGCGATAAGGTTCAAGTTTATAAGCATCAAGTAAGTTGCTTGTGATCATCTCCATGTTGCTTGGCATTTTAGCCGTAAAACCAGCATGAGAGATACGTGATGGGTTTTTAAATACCTGGTAAGCATCATTAAGTAGTTGATCGACAACCTGACGCTGAGAAGTCATTTCTGTGTAATTAATCTGTGGTTGAACCGCATCTAATGCAGCAATGCTTGGCGTCGAGTAAAAAGAACTAGAAAGGATAGCCGTCAAAGAAAGGGTTAAGAGTGTGCGTTTCATAATGATTCCAAAGTTAGCAACAAGAAGAGGCTATCCTACGATTTGATAAAATGGTGTGCTGTGAGCGCAATCGTATTTATTTTTATTTATCAGAATCAAATGTTAATTGTATGAACTAGCGTCACAAGCAGAAACAAATCAAGCATAAATTAAATCAATTGATCTCTAATTTTTACTTATTCATTTTGATAATTCCTTAACTTGTAAGGTTAGTCACAGAAACTAATCCTCTTGGACATCACAATGCGCCTGCTTTCGAACGAATATTTATTTTTTCTTCGTTCGAGCTTTAATCTCCCATCGCAAATATAATAATGGAGTTAACTATGTTTGGTATATTTAAACCCCAAGCGCACATAGACCGTCTCGCTTCCGACCGGATCGATGGCACGTACACACGATTACGTTGGCAATTGTTTATCAGTATTTTTGTTGGTTATGCTGGTTATTATCTTGTTCGTAAGAACTTTAGCTTGGCAATGCCATATTTAATCGATCAAGGCTTTAGTCGTGGTGATCTTGGTGTCGCTTTGGCTGCGGTATCTATTGCTTATGGCCTTTCGAAATTTCTAATGGGCAGTGTATCTGACCGTTCTAACCCTAGGTACTTTTTAAGTGCTGGCTTATTAATGTCTGCTGCTGTTATGTTTTGTTTTGGCTTCATGCCATGGGCAACAGACAGCATCACGGCCATGTTCATTCTGTTATTTTTGAACGGTTGGTTCCAAGGTATGGGTTGGCCTGCTTGTGGTCGAACGATGGTACATTGGTGGTCACGTAAAGAACGTGGTGAGTTAGTTTCGGTTTGGAATGTAGCACACAATGTGGGTGGTGGCTTGATTGGGCCTCTTTTCTTATTAGGCCTATGGGCATTTAACGATGATTGGCGCTCAGCATTTTATGTTCCTGCAATTTTTGCCACGTTAGTTGCTGTGTTTATTTGGGCGACATTGCGTGATACCCCTCAATCTTGTGGACTTCCTGCGATTGAAGAATATAAAAATGATTACCCAGATGATTATGATAAATCTCACGAAACTGAGATGACAGCGAAAGAGATCTTCTTTAAGTATGTTTTTAATAATAAATTACTTTGGTCTATTGCCATTGCAAATGCCTTTGTTTATCTAATTCGTTACGGCGTACTTGATTGGGCTCCAGTATATTTAAAAGAAGCGAAAGATTTTACGGTTGATAAATCGTCTTGGGCATATTTCTTATACGAGTGGGCTGGGATCCCTGGCACACTATTGTGTGGTTGGATTTCAGATAAAGTATTTAAAGGGCGTCGTGCACCAGCTGGTATTTTATTCATGGTGTTGGTAACCGTTGCTGTGTTGGTTTATTGGTTTAATCCAGCTGGAAACCCAACGATTGATATGGTTGCTTTGGTTGCGATTGGCTTCTTAATTTATGGCCCTGTTATGCTTATTGGCCTTTATGCTCTTGAACTTGTTCCTAAGAAAGCAGCAGGTACAGCAGCAGGCTTAACTGGATTATTCGGTTATCTTGGTGGAGCCGTTACTGCCAATATCATTCTTGGCTATACCGTTGACCACTTTGGTTGGGATGGAGGCTTCATGATCCTAGTTGCTTCTTGTATTTTGTCGATTATTTGTTTGTTTTACGCTTTCATAGGCGAGCGTAATCATCATAAAGCGAAGGAAAAAGAACAGGCAACAATCGCTTAATCGTCATCAAAACATCATAAACTTGAAGTCATTGTTGGTTAATTTGCATAGTCACTGATATTTATTATCAGCAACTTAATCATCATGGCTTCTTTCCTCTTAGAGTAATCTTTGGGGATTTCTAAGGACTGAATTATGAAATGTAAAATACTCCCTCTCTCTATCCTCACTTTGGTCTTCTCTACATGGGTTAATGCCGATCCTCTTGTTATTGCTCACCGAGGTGCATCTGGTTATTTACCTGAACATACGTTGGAAGCAAAAACTCTTGCTTATGCAATGAAGCCAGATTACATCGAACAAGACGTAGTAATGACAAAGGATGATCAACTCGTTATGTTGCATGATCATTACCTTGATCGCGTTACTGATGTTGCCGAGCGCTTTCCTAGTCGTGCTCGTGATGATGGTCGCTATTACGCTATTGATTTTACTTTAGCGGAGATAAAGAGTTTGCGTGTAACTGAAGGTTTTAACGTTGATGAGAAAGGAGATAAAGTAGCAGGTTATCCTAATCGCTTCCCTATGTGGAAATCGAGCTTTACGGTTCCAACTCTTGCTGAAGAAATTGAATTGATTCAAGGTTTAAATCAAACATTAGGCTACGATATTGGCTTATATCCTGAAATAAAAGCGCCTTGGTTTCATCGCCATGAAGGGAAGGATATTAGTAAAGCAGTACTCAAAGTATTAAAAGAATATGGTTATGACAGTAAGGAAGATAAAATTTATCTGCAGTCGTTTGATCCAATTGAGCTGAAACGTATTAATGATGAGTTATTACCAGCGATGAAGATGGATTTAAAACTTGTTCAATTAATTGCTTATACTGATTGGAATGAAACCATGACTTATCGTGGTGAAGTTGCAGAACCTTATAGCTATGATTGGATGTTTCAATCAGATGGTATGGCAAAAGTTGCAGTATATGCTGATGGAATTGGACCTTGGAAATCGATGTTAGTTGATGATGAATCAACAAAAGACAACATCATTATTAAACCATTAATGAAACAAGCAAAAGACGCTAGCTTAGTTGTGCACCCATTTACTTTTCGTGCCGAACCTGATCGTATTGCTGCATACGCAACGAGTTTTGAAGATATGTTAGATGTGTTTTATAACAAAGTGAAAGTTGACGGTATATTTACTGATTATCCAGACAAAGCGGTGAGTTTTTTAAATAAATAGCAGACGAATAGAAATAAAAAAAGGCAGTAATCAATACTGCCTTTTTACTACTTATCTTAGATAAGTAAAATTATAGGTAAAGTTTCACAAGATCACTTGCTTCAACTTCTTTACCTTCAAGTTGTTGGTTCCAGTTAGCACCAACTAAAACACCATCTTCAGATAAAGTTACTAGCCAATCTTCAGCGAAGATATCTAGTGGAATTTCTGTTACTTCAAAATCAGCCCATTCTTCAACATTGTGGAATGCTGCGTCTTCTTTATTAGACCAGAATGGCATTACTTCAGAGTTTTCAAATTCAGTTGATTCAACAGAGATCCAACCTTCTTCGTTATAAAGACTCCAAACTAGCTGCGTTTCTTTCGTTTCAGCGATGAAAAGATCTAGGTTTGCTTGAGTATCTGACGTTAATTTGCTCATGATGATGTCTCGATTAAAATAAACATGGTGAATAATAAAGGATTATGCGGATTATGATACTTAAATTTGGAAAAAATCATGCTATAAAACTATCAATTAATAATTTTATAACAACAAATTAACCCTTTGGCATTTTATGTGTTGGTGCATTTTTTGTCCTATGCTTAAAACACACATGAAAATTAATTTGTTGATGCCGTTAAATGGATTGTAGGTGATTGCATGAAAGAAACAATAATTCCTTCTCAAGTAGAAATAAAACAAATAGAAGGCGATGCCTATACACTAAACCAAGCAGGTGTACCTACAAAGGTGAATGTAGGCCAAAATATTGGGCGTGATTCCGTGCTGTTTACTGGATACGACGCCAAAGTGGTTGTTCAAATTAACGGTAAGTTAGTGACGGTTGATAAAAACTGTTTGGGTTGTCTTGATGAAACCAAAGCGGATGACCCACTGCAAGTGCAGCCAATAGATGGGAAGGTAACTCTTGATCCTACACAATCAACAGATGAGCTTGATATCGCCGCGATTCAAGATGCCATTTTAGCGGGAGAGGATCCAACTGAGATCCTTGAAGCTTCTGCTGCTGGTGAAGGTGGGGGTTCAGCAAACAGTGGTTTTGTTGTTATTGATTATGCGTATTACTCATCGATAGCAACGACAAATTTCACAACATCTAATGGATTTTCTTATGATAACCAAGATGATATCGATAATTTAAGTGGTAATAATCCAACGAATGCCCCTGAGACACCAATTATTACACCAAATAATTCAGGTCTAACAAAAGAAGATGAAATTTTTGAGTCAGAAGGTCAGTTAGCTGTTACTAATCCTCAAAGTAATCTTTCGTATACTTGGTCGATTAATGGTTCTCCTACAAGTGAATTTGGTACGTTAACTTTAAATCCAATTTCGGGTGAGTGGGAATATACTCTTGATAATGGTGCTTTATCCGTTCAGTCATTAGCTAATGGTCAGATTATTACTGATGTGTTTGAGATTTCAGTTTCTGCTGGTGGAAATCTAACATCAACTCAACAAGTCACAGTAACGATTGTTGGTACTAATGATGATCCTATTATCTCTGGAATTTCTGTTGGTGATCTGACTGAGGGGGATGTTGATGATACTGACCCAACGGTAAGTGAAACATTAACAGTTGCAGATGTAGATACATTAGATACACATACTTGGACAATTGTTGAAGGTGGTAATGCAACTTATGGTGTATTAACCATAAATAATGGAGTGTGGGAATACACATTAGATAATTCTAGAGATGAGACTCAAGCTCTGGGTACAGGCGATGTTGTTACTGAAACATTTACCATTCAAGTTGATGATGGTAATGGCGGTATTGCTCAACAAGAAGTGATTATTACGATTAATGGTACCAACGATGAACCAGTAATTAGTGGTACTAATACGGGTCGTGTTGTTGAAGATTTAATTGATTCTGCTGATGGGCAATTAACTGCAATTGATGTCGATGCTGGAGATTCAGTCTCATGGTCGGTGACTGCCCCAAATCTAGGTGTATACGGTTCGCTTGTTATTGATAGTACAGGTAAGTGGACTTATAGCATTGATAATAATTTGTCTGCGACTCAAGCTTTATCACAAGGTGAAACTCAAACTGAAACGTTTGAAGTGATTGCTGACGATGGTAATGGTGGGCAAGTTACGCACACTATAACTATTGATGTAACGGGTACTAATGATAACCCAGAAATTACGGATACTTCAGTTATCGCAGGAGCTGTTGAACATCGTGTTACAGAAAGTGCAACGGGTGAACTGGTTTTTGAAGATGTAGATACTCTGGATTCCCATACTTGGACAGTTCAACCAAACTCAAACAGTGAATTAGGTAGCTTTTCTGTTGATACTTCTGGCAAATGGACGTTCGATCTTAATTCTGCATCTACAACTGTTATTGGTTTAGGTGTTGGTGAGACGCTTGATATCGTATATAGAGTTGAAATCGCCGATAATCACGGCGGTACTGATATTCAAGACGTTACCATTACGATAACTGGTTCAAATGATGGGCCTGTAATTAGTGGTTCAGATACTGGTGCTGTTGTTGAAGATATATTGGGAACTGCTACAGGGGAGTTGATTGCAACAGATGCAGATGCTAATGATTCTGTATCATGGTCTGTTACTGATGGTGTTGGGGTATTTGGTTCTTTAAGCGTAGATAGTGCCGGTAAATGGACGTATACCCTTAATAATACGTTAGATGTTACTCAAGCGATTTCTAAAGATGAAATTAAAACTGAAACTTTCGAGATTGTTGCTGATGACGGAAATGGCGGATTAATTACTCATACTGTCACCGTTGAAGTTACAGGCACGAATGATATTCCTGAAATTACGGATTCATCAGTTGTTACTGGTGATGTTGCCGAGGTCAGCGTTTCTGCTGTTGGTGATTTAATTTTAGAAGATATTGATGGGTTAGACACTCATCTTTGGACTGTAGAACCGAATGATAATGCTGAGTTAGGAGCATTTACGGTTGATTCAAATGGTCGATGGAATTTTGATTTAAATACCAGTGCAGCCGCTTTCCTTGCATTAGGGGCCAATGAAACGTTGGATGTAATTTATGTCGTTCAAGTAGATGACCAAAATGGTGGCCTTGATACTAAAGAAGTGACGATTACCGTAACTGGGTCTAATAATGGTCCGGTTATTGGTGGGACAAGTACGGGCTCTGTAGTTGAGGATACCGTTGATACTGCATCTGGTGTATTGGTTTCTGCTGATTTAGATACAACCGATACTGCAACATGGTCAGTAGAAGCTCCAAGTTCTGGGTCTTATGGTGAAATTACTGTTGATGCAAATGGTAAGTGGACTTACACCATAGATAATGCTTTGGCAGCAACGCAATCATTATCGCAAGGCCAAACAGTGACTGAAACATTTACTGTCGTTGTTACTGATGGCAGTGGTGCACAAGCAACACAAGTCGTCACTATCGATGTGACTGGCACTAATGATCTACCTGAAATCACTGATACGTCAGTGATCGCGGGTGCGGTTGAGCACAGAGCAACAGAAAGTGCGACGGGTGAGTTAGTTCTAGAAGATGTCGATACATTAGACACGCATACGTGGACAGTTGAAGCAAACACAAATGATGATTTAGGTACATTTACGGTTGGCACCGATGGTAAATGGACATTTAATTTAAACGCGGCATCAGCAAGCGTGATTGCATTAGGCGTAGGCGAAACTCTTGATATCGTTTATGTAGTTCAAGTGGAAGACAATCATGGCGGAATAGACACACAAGAAGTCACGATTACGGTGACGGGCTCGAACGATGGACCAACGATTAGCGGTACCGATACTGGCTCGGTTGTTGAAGACAGCGTTGGTGAAGCAAGTGGTCAATTAGAAGCAGTTGATGCCGATGTTACCGACTCTCATACGTGGTCAGTGACGAATGGCGCGGGTACGTACGGTGAATTAACGGTCGATGCGACCGGGAAATGGACCTATACGCTAGATAATACCAAGACAGATACACAAGCCATTTCAAATGGCGAAGTAAAAACAGAAACGTTTGAAATCGTTGCTGATGATGGCGAAGGTGGCACCGTTACTCATACTGTCACCGTTGAAGTGACGGGCACTAATGATCTCCCTAGCGTTGCAGGTACCTCGACATTATCAGGAGGGGTAACAGAAGAAACTTTATTAACTACTGCGGGCGATTTATTTGTTGACGATGTAGACACATTAGATTCGCATACTTGGACACTGCTTTCTTCAAATTCAGACCCTTATGGTTCTATCGTCGTTTCGACTAATGCTGATGGTTCAGGTAAATGGGAATACACCCTTAATAACACTGCGACGCAAGTCCAAGCATTAGCTAATGGTGAAACACACACAGTTGAATATCAAATTCAAGTAGATGATGGGGAAGGTGGCTTAACTACTGAAACTATTTCGATTGAAATTACGGGTACAAACGATGAACCCTTGGTGTCAGGTCAGTCTACTGGTCTAGTGAAAGAAGATACCGCCACTCAATCAGAGGCCGAAGGTCAACTAACCGTTGATGATGTTGATTTAATCGATGTTCATGGTTGGAGTGTAGATACTAATAGCGGCACTTATGGCTCCATTACGATAGATCCTGTTACGGGTAAATGGGTTTACACCATAAATAACGCACTAGCAGCAACACAAGAATTAACCGAAGGTCAAAGTGTCGAAGATAAGTTTATTGTTACCGTTGATGATAATCAAGGTGGTACAGATACGATCGAAATCGTGATCACCGTAGTTGGTACGAATGGAGTTCCTGTTATTGGTGGCGATATTGTAGGTGATGTTACCGAAGATACAAAATTAACGACAACAGGTACGTTAACGGCTGCGGATGAAGATGCAACAAGTTCGTTTAATTGGGATATCGTAGGTTCAGATACAGGCACATACGGCAAGTTTACACTTGATGCGACAACAGGAGCTTGGATATACACCTTAGATAATGACGCTGCTCAATCTCTTGGTGCAGGTGATGATCCAATCAAAGAATATTACACCGTAGAATTAAGCGATGGTGCTGGTGGTGTAATTACAGAAACCGTTGAAATTACAATTAATGGAACTAATGATGATCCTGAGTTATCAGGGCAATTATTAGGTTCTGTAAAAGAAGATTCAATAGAAACAACAGAAGGCCAACTCATTGTTGACGATGTAGACCTTTCAGATACCCATACATGGGAAGTTCTACCGGCAACGGGCTCTTATGGTTCAATTACGGTGGATGCAAACGGCAAATGGACTTACACCATCAACAATACCTTAGATGCAACTCAACAGCTTGCTGAAGGTGAGTCAGCAGAAGACCGCTTTACTGTTACGGTTGATGATGGACAAGGTGGTACAGATCAAAAAGAAATTATTATTTCACTAGAGGGTACAAATGATTTACCAAGTGTTGTTGATAGTAATGATACCGGAACCGTAAAAGAAGATGAAATATTAACTATTTCAGACACATTAACCGTCGCTGATGTTGATTTATCCGATGAGCATAATTGGTTTGTGATTGGAGCTTCTGAATCAAAATTAGGTAGTTTTTCAATAGATGGAGCAACAGGTAAGTGGACGTATACACTTAATGGAACTGAATCTCAAGTTCTTGCTGCAGGAGAAAGTGTCGTTGAAAGTTTTGTCGTTGTTGTTGGCGATGGTAATAACGGTTATGCGCAACATACTGTTGAAATTACTATTGAGGGAACCAATGACCGACCTGTGATTACGGGCAGAAATACAGGTACAGCAGTTGAAGATATCATACCAACCGCGACCGGTGCATTAACTGCGGTCGATGTCGATTTCAATGATGATCATACTTGGGTTGTTGTTGACGGAGGTGCAGGTAAATATGGCAACATGACTGTGGATACCGATGGTAATTGGTTATATACACTTGATCCATTAAATGCAGATACACAAGCATTAGCTGAAAACCAACAAGAGTTTGAAACATTCACCATTACTGTTGATGACGGTCATGGCGGTATGAATGCCATCATCATCACGGTAGAAGTTCTTGGTACTAATGATATACCTATTATCGGTGGACAAAAATCGCGAACGATTACTGAAGATGGTAATAAAGACTCTGTTTCAGGTGAATTAACAGATGGTGATGTTGATACAACAGACACTCATGAATGGACATTATTAACCGATACACAAGGTTTATATGGTTCATTGTCATTAGATGCTAATGGGAAATGGACATACACAATTGATAACTCTTTAGCTGCTACCCAAGGTTTATTGTCAGGTCAAACAGAGAAAGAAAAGTTTGTTATTCAAGTTGAAGATCAATATGGAGCTATTGATACTGTTACCGTTACAGTAAAAGTCAAAGGGACAAATGATGTACCTGAATTATCTGGCGAATTGACCGGAGTCGTAGAAGAAGATTCCGCGATTACCGAGGTTGATGGTCAACTGTTCCCCGATGATAAAGATATTGGTGACTCTTACACGTGGTCTTTAGATTCAAGTACAGGTTCTTATGGCACATTGACATTAGGTACCGATGGAAAATGGACTTATGTACTTGATAATGATAAGAACTCGGTACAGTCTTTATCTGAAGGTGAAAGAGTTCAAGATACCTTTACGGTAACGGTTACTGATGGGTTTGGCGCTTCAACGTCAAAAGTTATTACTATCGATGTGGTTGGTGATAACGACAAGCCATCAATTGCGGGAGCAACAACAGGCAGCACGATTGAAGGCACGACAGGAAAAGACATCGCGACAGGTGAATTAACGGCAGTTGATATCGATCACTTAGATGACCATACATGGTCAACGCTTACTCCTAATGGTATCTATGGTTCATTAAGTATTGATCCTAATACTGGTATGTGGACTTATCAGTTAGACAATTCAAGACCGGCAACGATAGGTATCTCATCTGGGCAAGTTGTTCAAGATAAGTTCATTGTTGAAGTGGATGATGGGAAAGGTGGAACGAGCCAAATAGAAGTTGTTATTGATATTGCAGGTACCAACAGTTCACCGGGAATTATTGGTGATACGACTGGTGAGATTAAAGAAGATGCAGCAATAAATGAAATATCAGGTGATTTATTGTCTGGCGATTTAGATTCTCAAGATACCTTAGTATGGGATATTGTTGGTTCTACCGGACAGTATGGGCAGTTTACACTCGGTCAAGATGGGCATTGGACTTATGTTCTTAATAATAATAACAATACAGTTAATGGACTAAAAGAAGGTGCTGAAATTGTTGATACCATTACCGTAAAAGTAACGGATTCATTTGGTCAAGTGTCTGAAAAAGAAATAGAAATAACCATTGAAGGAACGAATGATGCCCCTTCATTAAGCGGCGCATTATCTGGAACCGTAATCGAAGATCAAACAACTACTATTAACGGTCAGTTAAACAGTTCAGATCCTGATGTTGGCGACATTCATGCATGGAACCTGGATAACGGAGTCGGGCAATACGGTTCGCTTACCATGGATTCAAGTGGTAGATGGACTTACATATTAATGAACTCTCTCGCTGCTGTTCAAGCACTTGGTCCTAATGATACTTTCACAGAGACGTTTACGGTAACCGTAACGGATTCAATGGGAGAGTCTTCGACTGATGATATTGTTATTACAATCCAAGGTACTAATGATCTTCCTGAAATTACAGGCGGAGCAACTGGAGAGTATAAAGAAGATCAAGCGACAGATATTGTTACTGGTCAATTGATTGCTACAGATGTAGATGCTGGAGATGCAACGTCTTTTGAAGTTCGAACCTACGTAGGTAATTATGGTACGTTTTATCTTGAAGCTGACGGTTCATGGCGTTATGAAATTGATAAAAATTCGACGGCGATTCAGTCTTTAAATGAAGGGGAAACCATCTCTGAAACTTTTGCTGCTGTTGTGCATGATTCTAACGGTGGTTTTACTACAGAGCAAATCGATTTTACTATTGTGGGCACGAATGATAAACCTGTCGTTTCTGGTGATAGCTCTGCAACGGTCATTGAAGATGCTTACGAATTTGTTCCAGATGGCCAATTTAATGGTCAATTTACGAAAGTAACCGGTAATGTAATTGCTGATGATATCGATTTAGGTGATGAGGTAGTCAGCTGGCAGGTTGAAAATGGATCGGGAACATATGGAATATTAACCATTGATGAAAATGGGCAATGGACCTATTTGTTAGATAACTTTGATCCAGATACTAATGCACTTAATTTTGATGAGATTGGAATTGATTCTTTCTGGGTTAGGGCTACGGATAAGCACGGTGGTGTATCTGAACCGTTTGAAGTCACTATTACTGTTAAAGGAAATACGGATCCTGATGGAGGAGGTGGTGGCTCATATGATGAAATTATTGATATTGAAGCAAAAGAAGAAGGTGTAGACGCGAATGGAGACCCTATTGGTGGTGATGGAAGTGGGACAATAACCGCTGGAGATTTAGGGCTACCTTCTGGTTGTACTATTAATAGTGTTTCAGGAGCATCTTCTGTTGATGGTGGCTTATTTGGGGATCTTGTCGTTAATCCTGATGGTACCTGGATTTATGATGTTGATGACTCTCAACCTTATGTCGACTCATTGTGCGAAGGTGAGAGTGTTACTGAGAAGTGGACAGTAACGGTTACGGATAGCTGTGGTAAAACATCAACGGTTCTTATTAATGTGACCATTGTTGGGACTAATGATATACCAATGATAATTACTGACTCTCCATTATTTGGTGAACAGGGTGAAGTGATTGAAGATGAAAGTCTTGAAGTCTCTGGGCAGTTAACAGTAAGTGATCCAGACAGTTGTGATACACATACTTGGTATATCGTGGATGCGAGCGGTAATAAGCGTACCGATGAAGATGGTGATGCAAATAATGGCTCTATCACGATTAGGGGAACTTATGGTTGGTTAACATTAGATGAAGCGACAGGCCAATGGACTTATGTATTAGATAACGCAGATCCTGCGGTACAAGCGTTGACACCTGAACAAATTGAACGTGATTTCTTTAGAGTTGTCGTCGAAGATAATCATGGAGCCAAGAGTACTGATTCTCTTATTACGATTAAGATTACTGGTGTTGCCGATGATGTTGAAACGGTTCTAATTATTGAAGAAATAGATTTCATGGAGGATACCACTCCATTAGAGCAAACCGGTAAATTAAATGATGTTGATGGCCTAACTCCTGACCTTACTTGGAATCTAGTTTCTGGCGATGGTACATATGGCACACTGGTTTTAGATAATGATGGCAATTGGACTTATGTACTTGATAACGATGCCTTAGAAGTACAACAATTAAATCAAGGTGAATTAGTCACTGATACTTTCAGTGTTACGGTTGTTGATAAATTCGGTAAAACGGTTGTTGATGAGCACGGCAATCCCGTGATGATGATCTTCAAAGTTGATGTTACAGGCACAAATGATGCTCCTGATATTTCAGGATCATTAACTGGTAGTATTTCAAACACAGATTCTGATAGCCAAATTTCAGGTAACTTAAATGATGGCGACGTTGATGCCGGTGATTTTCATGCATGGTCAATTACTGATAATGGAGGGACTGTCGATCTTGGTAATACAGAAGCAGGGACATATGGTGAATTAGTTCTTAATGAAAATACTGGGCGATGGACATATAAGTTAAACACCTCGCTAGATGCAGTTAAATTCCTTGGTGTTGGTGAGACATTATCAGACACTTTTGAAGTGACGGTTACGGATCTTTATGGTGCAACCTCAACAGAAACCGTGACGGTTACTATTGATGGCTCCAACTTGCCACCAGAAATTACCCAAAACGATCAAATCATCATGGAATTGAAAGAAGATGATAAGACGAGCGATTCTAATGCGTTAATAGCAACTGATCCAAATGGTGATACGGTAACCTTTGATGCAAAAACATTAACGGGTACGTACGGTACGTTTACTATTGATGAAAATGGCGTATGGACTTACACCTTAGATAATGATGCCGCTCATATTCAAGGATTAAAAGAAGGTGAGGTTGTTTCTGAAGTCTTTACCGTATTTGCCGTTGATGTCCATGGAGCCACAACAGCACAAGAGGTAACGGTCAATATCACAGGTACAAATGATATTCCACAAATTTCAGGGATGGACACTGGTGTCGTTAAAGAAACTGATGGTAGTACTGCATCAGGTAACTTTGTAACCAATGTAACTGATATTGGGGATAGTATTACCGTTAGTCCGGGCGTACAAGGGAGTTATGGTGTCGTCAGTGTCGATGAAGCTACGGGTAAATGGACCTACACAGTTGATGGTAATGATCCTACAGTAAATAGTTTATCAAAAGGCGAGACATTAACGGATACAGTAACGATTACAGCAACCGATGAGTTCGGCGCTTCTACTGACATGACGATAACCATTACCATTAATGGTGAAAATGATGCACCAAGCCTAGTCGTTACCGTCCCACCCGAGCTAACTGAAGACAGTGGCGTAAGTGGTACAGATACAATTGAAGTTACAGGCAATTGGGACGATGGCGATCCAGATTCTGCAGATACGCACTCTTGGACGGTTCTTAGTGGAGATTCTCTAGGTACATTAACTTTTGAGCCGAACGGCGATTATAAATTAGTTGTTGATAACTCGGCACTAGAGATTCAGCAATTGGGTGTTGGTGAAACATTAGAATTAACGTACACAGTAAAAGTAACGGATGAATATGGTTTAAGCAGCACTCAAAATATTACCTTTATAGTCAATGGCACAAATGATGCGCCAGAAGTCGTTAATACCAGTATTCTTTCTGTTGATGTAGAAGAAGATGGGGTAGGAACTCAAACTCAATCAGGACAATTAGATATTACAGATATTGATTTGACCGATACTGCGTTTGCGTTTGATGTAATTACTTCTCCAGCGGATGCTTATGGTTCAGTAACTGTTGATGCAAATGGTAAATGGACTTATGTATTAGATAACGATAAAGCCCAAGATATTGGTGATGAAACCATAACAGAAACGTACACTATTCAAATCGATGATGGGAATGGTGGTGTCATTACTCAGGACGTAACCGTTAATATTATTGGTAATGATGACGCACCATATATCGACCTTCCCAATTCCGAACTTGATGGAAATGTGGCTGAAAATGGCACTCTCCAAGTTCAAGGTACTATCGCATATATAGATCCAGAAGGAACAGCAATCAATTATCAAGTTGATCCTGCTTCAGTTTCAACCTATGGGACTTTCCAAATTGATCCAACTACAGGGCTATGGCAATACGATTTAGATGATGCAGCAGCACAATCATTAGGTAATGAGTTAATTCAAGAAACATTTGTAATTAATATTAGCGATGCTAGTGGTCAAATCGTACAGCAAACAGTTACGGTTAATATACAAGGTGAAAATGATGCACCAATTATAACCGCTAACATTACAGATACCGCGACAGAAGATACTGGTTTAAATGCAGATGATAAGCTCGAATTAACCGGAACATTCTCAGATGGCGATGTTGATATTATCGATACACATGTTTGGAGTGTTACAGCATCCGATCCATTAGGGGTATTAACGATTGATGTTAATGGTAACTATAAACTGGTTATTGATAATGATGCCGCAGAGATACAAGAGCTAGGCGATGGCCAGCAAAGAGAGTTGAAATATACCATTGTTGTTGAAGATAATAATGGATTAACAGACACTCAAGAAGTTACTTTTATTGTTAATGGAACAAATGACTTACCAACGATCGAACCTGCAAGTGTTATCACAGGCTCAGTAAGTGAAGATGCAGCAGTATTAATTGCTACAGGGCAATTAGTCGTTGATGATGTCGACCTTAATAATACAGGCTTTTCTTATACCGAAATAAATGTGCCGTCAGATTCATACGGTACATTTAGTGTTGATATTAACGGATTGTGGACATTTACATTAGATAACGTTAAAGCTCAAGAGCTTGGTGATACAACAGTTACTGAAACACACACTGTACAGGTAACGGACAGTAATGGCGGAGTAATCTCACAAGTTGTTACCATTAGTATTACTGGTGAAAATGATGCACCAGAGATTTCTGGTGTGACAACGGCCAATATAAAAGAAGGTGTTGTTGAAACGGCGACAGGGCAATTGACAGCGACTGATGCAGAGAGTGATCCTCTAACGTGGCAGTTAGCATCAACGTCACCAGCAGCAGGTACTTATGGAACATTAAGTATCAATGCAACAACAGGCTTATGGACTTATATATTGCTTGAGAATAGCACGCTAGCTTTAGCTGCCGATACGACAGATACAGATGAATTTGTTGTTGAAGTCAGTGATGGTAAAGGTGGTGTTAAGCTAGAAACCGTCGTTATTACAGTCACTGGGCCAAATATTGTTCAAGGAGTTGCAGGCTCTGATATTTTAACGGGCACAACTAATGACGAGCTTTTATTTGGTAATCCATTAGATTTATCAGATGTTGGTACTGCTGATACGTTTACATGGACAAATGCCTCTATTGGTGGTGATTTAGGTCGAGATGTAATTAAGGATTTTGATCTCGATAGTGACAAAATTGACTTGAGTGACATTGCAAATATAACAACAGTGTGGGATTCGGCAGTATTAGCGTCTCAAATCCAAATTACAGAAGTCGATGGAAGTACTGAAATTTATATTAATGAAGCAGGAGCAACAGTCCAAACTATTATTGTTGATGGAATAACGCTTGATGAGTTAGCCGGAGAACCAACAGCATCGATGACAGATGAAGAAAAGCTTAATGCATTAACTAACTCTGGTCATTTAGTCGTTTCAGATACCTTTGGTAATGAGAGCGATAATATATTATACGCATCAGGTCAAAATGATATTTTAACTGGCGGTGGTGGCAATGATATTTTCTATTTTGCTGAAGATATTGGAGGGAGTCCTGCGACCCCTGCTCAAACATCAATTGCTGATTTTGCGATTGATGGTGTCGCTGCAAATGGAGAAGCTGATATTTTAGACTTAGCAGACCTATTACCAGACTCAATTCAAGCAAGTTCAACAATGGAAGATATGTTACAGCATATTGGGGTGAATATTGATGATAATAACTCACAAACGGTGTTATCGGTCACTGATGAGCTAGGAAATAAAACAGATATAACACTAGAAGGTGTTGATAGCACAACTCTTGGAATTAGCGATTTAGGTTCAATGAGCGATCAGGATATTCTGAGTACGATTTATAATGACTTCAACATGTTTAAAGTAGATTAGTATTATTTAATTTAC
>NZ_MSCP01000001.1:901452-1247029 GCF_002954715.1 Aliivibrio sifiae
CAGAACTAAAAAGGCGAGAGGGTTACCCATCTCGCCTTTTTTAAAATAACAATGTTGAATTGCGTGAGATAATTATACTACGCGACAAGCAAAACCTTTTAGGTAGAAACCTTCAGGGTATGCAGAATCAAGTGGGTGATCCGCTGCTTGCTCAAAACGTTCAATAAATTGAACTGTGCGTTTTGCATCAAGTGCCGCATCGGCAACTATTTTTTGGAATAAACCAGCATCCATTAAGCCAGAGCAAGAATACGTTAATAACGTACCACCCGGATTAAGAATTTGCATTGCTAGCATATTGATGTCTTTATAACCACGACATGCACCAGTTAGCTGATTTTTTGATTCAGCAAATTTTGGTGGATCCATAATTACAACATCAAACTTAGTACCGTTATCACGGTATTCACGTAATAGCTTAAATACATCAGCGTTTAAGAATTCAGCTTTAGATAAGTCAAATCCATTAATCTCAGTATTGTTTTTTGCGTTATCCAATGCCAATTGAGAAACATCTGCATTGATAACGTGTTTAGCGCCACCTTTAAGAGAGTAGAGGCCAAAACCACCCGTGTAAGAGAAACAGTTAAGCACTGTTTTGTCTTTCACGTATTTGCATGAACGCTCACGGCTATCACGTTGGTCAAGATAGAAACCTGTCTTATGACCATTTACGATATCAACGCTAATTTTCACGCCGTTTTCTTCAATGATCACTGATTCAGGTGGTTCTTCACCATGTAGAACACCAGTGCGCTGTTTTAGGCCTTCTTTTTTACGAACAGAAACGTCAGAACGTTCGTAAATATTACATTCTGGATAGCACTCAATTAATGCTTCCACTAATAAATCTTTAGTTGCTTCAGCACCAGCACTCAATAATTGGCAAACAAAATAGTTTTGGTAACGATCAATTGTGACACCTGGTAAACCATCAGATTCAGCAGCAATTAAACGGTAACCCGTTAAGCCTTCGCGTTCAGCCAATACATCACGTAGGTCTTGCGCTTGGTTTAATCGGCGAACAAAGAAATCTTTATCGATGGCTTCATTTTTATCAAAAGTCCAAACACGAGCACGGATTTGAGATTGTGGGGAAAATGCACCACGTGCAAGCCACTCACCGCTGTTTGAGTAGATTTCAACTGTTTCACCTAGCTCTGGTTTACCTTCCATACGCTCAATACCGCGAGAGAAGATCCAAGGATGACGACGACGTAATGCTTTATCACGTCCTTTTACTAAATAGATTGAAACAGTCATATTGTGCTCTGATGAGTTAATTAGGGGGCTATTCTCTTTGATGTAACAAGGAAAAGCAAACTAAGAACGAGGGAAGGAAAGGAATAATCTAAATAAATAAAGATAGATAAAAAGAATGCAGTAATAAAGTGACTTATTACTGCATGATATTAGGTTATTGTAAGGTATGAACTAATGGTTATTTACGCTTTCAGCCCATTAAGAAGTAACTCCAAGTCTTGTCCTTTTAAGCGTAGTTGCTCAATGTTTGATTCAGAATCTTTGATCATTTTATGTACTTGATTTGATTGTGTTCGAACATCTTCAACGGTAGAAGCGATGCTCATTGCTACCTCACCTTGCTGACTTGCCGCGGTTGCGATCTCATTGTTACTTTGAGCTATTGTATCGTTACGATCAGCAATGCTTGAAATGTCATTATGAACTTGATGCATTAACTCTTGCCCCGTTTCTGCGTTGCTTACGGTATTCGCCGTTAATGTTAGTAATGATTTGCTGTTATTTTGTAGAGCTTCAATCATTGATTGAATTTCAACCGTCGCTTGTTGAGTTCTACTTGCCAGTGTTCTTACCTCATCAGCTACAACAGCAAATCCTCGGCCTTGTTCTCCCGCACGAGCAGCTTCAATTGCTGCATTTAACGCAAGTAAGTTTGTTTGCTGTGAAATACCATTGATAGTTGCTACAACTTCATCAATTTTAGCCGCATTTGAGTCTAATTCTTGTACCGCATGAGCAGCTTGATTAATTTCTGCAGACAGATGCTGAATAGCTTGTACTGCAGAATCAACTTGAGACTGACCAAGGCGAGCTGAGTCCATCGCATCAGTTGATTGAGAAGAGGCTTCGTGGGTGTAATTTGCCACTTCTTGAATTGATGTTGCCATTTCTTCTGTTGCACTAGAAAGTAGGTCAAGTTGAGCCAATTGTTTGTCTGAAGCATCTGAACTTTTATGACTGTTTTGACTTAGTTCTGAACTCATTTGTTGAATTAAGGCGACAGATTCTTGCATGGCTAAAACAAGTTGCTGTTCACGCTCAGCTAATTTATCGATAGTGATAGCAATAATGCTGAACTCATCTCTTACCGGAAAGAAGTTCATTCGTTGTGTTAAATCACCAGACTCAAGGGTTTCTAATGCCTTATTCATAGTAAACATAGCACCACCAATAAAAGTCATTATGTAATAGACACCAACAGCCATGAGTAATAAAACGGCTGCAATTAGAGATAACTGTAACGTCGATAATGTAGACCAAAGTGTCACATCAGAATTTGCGCTAATGTTATAATCCCCAGAGTTTACATATGCACTGTGTTGACCAGAGCCAACAGAAAACTCTGCAGATTGGGCTAGAAGGCTCATTGCATCTTGTCGTGAGATATTTTGTTGATCAAGCATTGTTGCGACGAATTGAACTTCATGTTCCAAGGTTTCTGCCATCATATTATCAGCAGCAGAATTCATAATAGCGGTTAGACTTAAAAGAGCGATGATAGGTAACAAGAAAAGGAGATAGAACTTCTCTTGAATTTTAAGGTGAATAAGATATTGGTCTATCCAGCGGAATGCACTTTCTTTCATTATAAATCCGTATACATGATAAAAAGAAACGATAATATCTTATGATTAAGAAAATTTTATTATACATCATATTTATAGGTGAAGTATGTCACAAAAATCAGTTCAGTTTACAGTAAAGGGAAAAGTACAGCAGGTTGGCTTTCGTTTTCATACGGCGCATACCGCTCTGAAGCTTGGGCTAACAGGCTATGCTCGAAATCAAAATGACGGGTCGGTTGAAGTTCTAGCTTGTGGTGAAGAGAGTAAAGTGAATGAATTAGAAGAATGGTTGCATACTGGGCCTCAATTAGCTCGTGTAGAGTCAGTCGAGAAAATAGACACCCAGTGGCAAGAATTATCTGATTTTAAAATGTATTAAAATCACGATACTTGTAATAAGAATTTAAAGGCATTTTGCTGGTTTTGGTAAGCCAGCTAACTTTGTTGCTTGTTTTGCAGGACCTAACTTGAATAGTTGAAATAGATATTTACTATTGCCTTTTTCTGGACCGTGCTCTTTTTCCATCGCCTTTACAAGCATACGAACCGCTGGTGAGGTTTTGAACTCTTCATAAAAAGAACGAACAAAGCGAACGACTTCCCAGTGTGCTTCAGTTAGCTCAATATTTTCTTCTTTTGCTAGCTGTGGGACTAACTCTTCACACCAATCAGTATGATTCATTAAATAGCCTTGGGCGTCGCGTTCAATGTGCTTACCGTTAAATTCCATATCACTTATCTTAAAAAATAGGATTAATGGACTAAGTTTAGCAAATAGAGTTTAGTTCGAGCAATCACGATGTTGAATTAACTCATTATTATTACGCATAAGTAAAAGAGATTTTTATTCCTCAACAGTCGATAAAGTAAAGAATGTGATAGAATTACCACAGTTAATGAATAATAAAAGATTCAGTAGGATATATATATTTTGAGTCAATCAAATCAAAATTCAGCTGCAACACTTAGAAAAGCATTAAGTGAATGCATGCTGCGTGACCGTTTTCGCCTAAGTAAACGCATTCAAGGCGCATCACGCATTAAAAAAGAAGAATCAAGGAATGCCGTGTTTGATGAAATTGCATTAGATATCGCACAATCTATGCAGGTTGCTAACAATCGTGAAACCGATCGTCCAACCATTAAATACCCAGAACAACTACCCGTTAGTCAAAAGAAAGACGAAATAGCAGAAGCAATTGAAAATAATCAAGTGGTTATCGTTGCTGGTGAAACGGGCTCAGGTAAGACAACCCAGCTACCAAAGATTTGTTTAGAATTAGGTCGTGGTAAATTTGGTAATATCGGTCATACACAACCACGTCGTCTTGCGGCACGTTCGGTTGCAGATCGTATTGCAGAAGAGATGGAAACACAGCTTGGTAGCCATGTTGGTTACAAAGTTCGATTTAACGATCAAGTGTCAGAACGTACTCAAGTTAAATTGATGACGGATGGTATCTTACTTGCTGAGATCCAAAACGACAGATACTTAAATCAATATGACACCATTATTATTGATGAAGCGCACGAGCGTAGTTTAAACATCGATTTTATTATGGGTTATTTGCGCGAATTGTTACCAAAGCGTCCCGATTTAAAAATCATCATTACTTCGGCAACCATTGATCCTGAGCGCTTTTCTAAACACTTTAATAATGCCCCAATCATTGAAGTATCAGGTCGAACCTTCCCTGTTGAAACACGTTATCGTCCAATTGTTGAAGATGGCGATGATACCGATCGAGATCAACTTGAAGCCATTTTTGATGCAGTTGATGAACTGTGTGAAGAAGGGTTAGGAGATATTCTCTTGTTTATGACGGGTGAGCGAGAAATCCGTGATACTGCAGAAGCACTAGAGAAACGCAATTTAAGAGATACGGAAATTGTGCCTTTATATGCACGTTTGTCTTCTCAAGAGCAAAACCGAGTATTCCAACCTCACGCAGGTCGTCGAATTGTATTGGCAACCAACGTGGCTGAAACCTCACTGACGGTTCCGGGTATTAAGTACGTTATTGACCCAGGTACTGCACGTATCAGTCGCTATAGCTACCGGACTAAAGTACAACGTCTCCCAATTGAAGCGATCTCACAAGCGAGTGCGAATCAGCGTAAAGGTCGTTGTGGTCGTGTGTCGGAAGGTGTGTGTATTCGTCTGTATTCAGAAGAAGATTTTGTTGCACGTCCTGAATTTACCGATCCGGAAATCTTACGAACTAACTTAGCGTCTGTTATTTTACAAATGACGGCATTAGGTTTAGGTGATATTCAAGCCTTCCCATTTGTAGAAGCACCAGATAATCGTAATATTCAAGATGGTGTAAAACTGCTTGAAGAGTTAGGTGCAATTAATGCAAACGCTAAAGACTCAAAGAAAAGCTTAACGAAAGTTGGCCGTGAGTTAGCTCGTTTACCCATTGATCCACGTTTAGCTCGTATGGTTCTAGAAGCACCAAACTACAATGCATTGCAAGAAGTGATGATCATTGCTGCGGCGTTGTCGATTCAAGACCCACGTGAACGCCCAAGTGACAAAAAACAACAATCGGATGAAAAGCATAAACGTTTTAATCATGAAGACTCCGACTTCTTAACGTTTGTAAATATCTGGCAATATGTGAAAGAGCAACAAAAAGCACTTTCTAGTAATCAGTTTAGAAAGCAATGCCGCAAAGATTATTTAAACTACTTACGTGTTCGTGAGTGGCAAGATGTTCACTATCAATTAAGCCAAGTAATGAAAGAGCTTAATTATAAAGTAAATCAAGAAGCGGCAGGGTATCAAGGTGTTCATACGGCGATTTTAGCTGGTATGCTTTCTCATATTGGTCAAAAAGATCAAGAGAAGAATGAATACCAAGGGGCTCGAAATGCCCGTTATCATATTTTTCCTGCGTCTGGTTTATTTAAAAAACAGCCAAAATGGATAATGGTGGCAGAGCTGGTTGAAACCTCTAAATTATGGGGTCGTATTGTTGCGAAAATTCAACCTGAATGGATTGAACCGTTAGCGGGACATTTGATTAAACGTAGCTACAGTGAACCGCATTGGTCTAAGAAATCTGCGGCGGTAATGGCGTACGAAAAAGTCACTATTTATGGGATTCCAATCGTACCCAAGCGTCAAATTAACTATGGTTCGATTGATGGGCCTGTATGTCGTGAAATCTTTATTCGTTCCGCTTTAGTTGAAGGGGATTGGAATACCAATCATAAATTCTTCAAAGAGAACCGCAAGTTATTGCAAGAAGTTGAAGAGTTAGAGCATAAATCACGCCGCCGTGACATCTTAGTTGATGATGATCAACTTGCTGAATTTTATGATCAGCGAGTGAATACTGACGTTGTGTCTGGTCGTCATTTCGATTCGTGGTGGAAGAAAGCGCAGAAAGAAACGCCTGATTTATTGAATTTCGAAAAAGAAATGCTATTCCGTAATGATGCAAGTCATGTAACGGATCTTGATTACCCTAATTTCTGGCATCAAGGTAGTCTAAAGCTGAAGTTAAGTTATCAATTCGAACCAGGTCAAGATAGTGACGGTGTAACAGTACATGTGCCATTACCAATCTTGAACCAAGTGACAATGGATGGATTTGATTGGCAGATCCCTGGTTTGCGTCATGAGTTAGTTGTCGCATTGATTAAATCTTTGCCAAAAACGATTCGTCGTAATTTTGTACCAGCGCCGAACTATGCTGATGCGTTTTTATCTCGTTCGACACCATTTGATGCACCGTTATTAGACAGTCTTGAAAAAGAACTACGACGTATGACTGGGGTTGAAGTATTACGTGAAGATTGGAAATTAGAGCAAATTCCTGATCATTTAAAGGTAACGTACCGAGTTATTGACCATCGTAATCGTAAGCTTAAAGAAAGTTGTGATTTATACGAATTAAAAGATGGCTTGAAAGACAAGGTTCAAGAGACGTTATCTCAAGTTGCTGACGATGATATTGAACAAAAAGGTCTTAAAACGTGGAGTTTTGGTGAACTTCCTGCACTTTACACTCAAAAACGTGGTGGCTTTGAAGTTAAGGCATACCCGGCGATTGTTGATGGTAAAGACAGTGTTGAAATCAAACTGTTTGAGACAGAAGAAGAGCAGCATAATGCGATGAAGGCGGGTCAACGTCGTTTGATCCTTCTTAATGTTCCGTCGCCAATTAAGTATTTACATAGTAATCTACCAAACAAGTCAAAATTAGGTTTGTACTTTAATCAATACGGTCGAGTGTTAGATTTAATTGATGATTGTATTGCTTGTGGTATTGATAAGTTAATTGAAGAGAAAGGTGGCCTAGTTTGGGAACCTGAAGCTTTCGAAAAAATGAAAGAGCACATTCGAGCAGAGCTTGGAGATACAGTTGTAGAGATAGCTAAATTAGTTGAAACGATTTTAACGACGGCTTTCCAAATACAGAAAAAATTGAAAGGTCGTGTAGATTTGAGCATGGCGTTTGCACTGTCTGATATTAAAGCTCAGATAGAGAATTTAATCTTCAAAGGATTTGCCACAGAGTGCGGTTGGAAGCGATTAACTGATATTCACCGCTACATGAAAGCGATCGAACGTAGAATGGAAAAACTGCCAATTGACCCAAATAGAGACCGTGTTCATTTACTTAAAGTAGAAAGCATCAACAATGAATACAAAGAGTTGTTGAACAAAATTCCAAAAGGGCAACCAATCCCAGATAAAGTAAAAGACATTCGTTGGATGATAGAAGAGCTAAGAGTGAGCTATTTTGCTCAACAATTAGGCACGCCATATCCGGTTTCTGATAAACGAGTTAAAAATGCCATTGCCGATTGTTAAGGTATCACCTAAACTAAAGATAATTTCGGCATATTAATTGCTTTATTATAAATAAGATTAAAAAGAGCGGCAAAGATTGCCGCTCCATTTTGAAAAATAGGATTGAAAATGAAAAAGACACTTTTAGCGTTAGCTCTAGCAAGCGTATCTGTAACAGCTTCAGCTGACTCATGGATTTATGGTGGCGTACAAGCAGGTTCTGCTGATTACAGAGGCGAAAGCTCAACGGTATACGGTGCACATATCGGTACTGGTATCCTTCCTTTCATCGGTTTAGAAATGGGTGCATGGAACCTAGGTTCTTATGATTTTGGTAGCGAGACAACAGATGTAACTTCTGTTAACTTTGCAGTTAAGCCAAGCATTGAGTTAGGCCCACTACACGTTTACGGAAAAGCAGGTATGCATAGTTGGGAAGCTGACGGTTACCGTAAAGACGATGGCGTTGATCCATTCTTTGGCCTAGGGGTTGAATATAACATCATCCCAATGTTCACTATTGGTGCTGGTTACAATAACTTTACTGTTGGTGATGAAAACATTGATTTTGCATCAGTAAACTTAACGGTTCATTTCCTATAATCTTGTGATTATTTGAATACAAAAATGGCGACCACATTGGTCGCCATTTTTTTAACTGAATAATGAAATATTAATCAACTAGTTGATATTCATCTTTTAATACTTTAATGATTTCTGCTTTTGGGTTATCACTTAGCGTAATTGGTGCGCCAGTGATTTTTGCTGCGATGTCTAAATAGGTCTTAGATAAATCCATCATTGCTTCTAGTGGCAGAGCATTCTCTTCGGCTAAAGAAAAACGTTCATCCATACGGTTTTTATTTAAAAGAATATCTGGATCTGGGAAATGATTAAGTAAGAATTGACGGAAGCCTTCTTTTGAATTCTCAATAATATGACCTGAACGATATGCTTCTTTATCCCAAATACGTGATGAGTCAGGAGTGCCGACTTCATCCATATAAATTAACTTTTCATTGCCTTGCGCATCATTCACATAACCAAATTCAAATTTAGTATCGACAAATATTTGATCGACTTTATTTAATGCTTTAGAAATAACCGCAAAGCCTTCTTTTAATAATTTCTCATATAATGCGATGTCTTCCTCGCAAGAGAAGTTAAATTTTGCGTAGTTATCTTCAATGTTTTTACGTGTGATATTAACATCATCAACTTCAGGAACGCCTTCAATGCCTTTTAAAACACCTTTGGTTGACGGCGTTAATAGTAACTCAGGTAACTGCTCATCTTTTTCTAAACGTTCAGGAATTTGAATACCACAGAATTCACGCTCACCATTGGTATAAGCACGCCACATTGAACCAGTAATATATTGGCGGCAAATTGCTTCTATCATCACAGGTTTGGCTTTTTGAACAATCCATACAAATGGATGAGGGATATCTAGAATATGACTATCTGCTAAATCGTTATCTTTAAATAGTTGAAACCAATGGTTAGAAATTGCATTTAATGCAGCTCCTTTCCCTGGAATACCTTTAAGCCCGCCTTCACCGTGCCAAATACAATCAAATGCTGAAATACGGTCACTAATAACCATGATCGCTAAAGGCGCATCAGAAGCAACATTGTAGCCTTTTTCTTTGATAAGACGGCGGCTGTCTTCCTCTGTTAACCAATAGACAGAACGAACCTTACCGCTGTGCACTGGTTTATCAGTACGGATAGGGAGATCGTCATTAACAGCAAGCACTTGATCGGAAAGACTCATTATAGAATTCCTATATAAACTATTTAAAAACTGGAAGCATCATACCAGAACTATTTATGACTACCACAACAAAAGCAAACGTTTGCTATTTTTTGTTTAAAAAACCGTGTTGAGCTAGGGAGTCGCTATCAGTTAAACTAATGTACATAAAACAAATAACTCAATAGGGCACTTATGCGATCTAAAAAAATCATCGCTTTAGCTATGTTAATGGTTTCAAGTAACAGTTGGGCAAACATGTGTCCGGTTAATGTTGAAAACGATGTATTACTGACTCCAACAGGTGAAGTGAAAGTAGATAAAGCTCAAGATAAATTGAGGATTGATCACGACGGTCGTGTGTATGTTAATGGTAAAGAGCTCGATTTAACTGCTTCGCAAAAAAAAGCGGTGGAAAAATACCAACAACAAATTTCTGGTTATATTCCAACGGTTGTTGATTTCACCGATAAAGGGATTGCTGCAGCGAATGATTTTGTTAGTGAGATTGAAACGTCTTTTGATGCACAAGGCTCATTTGATGCAGTAAAAATCAAGATCGATGAATATGGTGTGACCGCAAAACAAAAATTCTATCAAGGTAAAGACCTAATTTTAGAGCAAGATTTCTTTAAAGAAGTGAATACGACTTGGAAGCAAGATTTTGAAGTAATGATCAAAAGCCTTGATAAAGAGATATTTGCGAGCGTATTTAATTCATTGTCAACTAAGATGCAGGAAGGAGAACTTAATTTTTCTGAGCTGCAACAACAGTTTGCTGATGCACAAACTGCAATGAAATCAAAAATGGAAGAGCATCGAGCAGAAGTTAAAAAAGAAGCTCAAGAACTGTGTGATTCAGCAAAAGATATCGCAGAAGAAGAGCAAGACTTGCATCAGCTCGTTCCAGAATTACAACCGTATCCGGTATTTACCATTTAACTATATAAATAAAGAGATAGCTTACGATGTTCAACACAGCAGAAACAATTATTTTTTCAAAAACAGTATGTCCATTTTGTGTTAAAGCAAAAGCGATTTTGGACGATAAAAGCATAGCCTATAAAGTATTTACATTAGACGTAGATTTAAGCAAAGAAGAAATGGTTGCATTAATTCAAGAAAAAGAAGGTATTGCAGTGAATACAGTGCCTCAAATCTACCTTGATGGGAAATACATTGGCGGACATGACGATTTAGTGGCGTTTTTTGAACGTCAAGATACCGACATGGATCTAGGCGATTTTGAACTGTAGAATAGCAGTTAACTAATTAATACCAGCAGTTAAATTAATAGCTGCAATGAATACTAAGAGTGATGGATATGTGGAATTCTCTTCTAACGTTAATACAGGATGATAATGCTGTTGTATTGTTTTTTCCTGATAAGTTTCAGCCGGATGCTGAGCCAACTTTAAAAGGATTTAAAGATTCTTTAGAAGAGATGGGTGCAAATGATTTTTTCTTTGATGAAAAAATCATTGTTACGATCATTAACGATATAAAAAGTGGCATGGTAAGTAACCATCAAAATCGTAATGTTGCAGAGCGCCGTAATGCTGAAGTACTTATTGCTTTAGAAGAATTGGACATGAAAGCATCAATGACGGTTGTTGGGGCATATGGCGGACGTGACATTCAAAGTAGCGACATTATTTCTGCGCTTACGAGCATGGAAATCACTCGTGGTATTAGTCGAAATGCATTAAAAAAAATCATGGTATTAAGCCGAAATTTAGGTGCTGGTGAAAAAATTGCCCTGTTAGTCGCTAAAGGCAAAGAACCTATTGATGGAACAAATGCTAGCTTCATGCCCTTGGTTGAGGATTTCCGTGAGCAAGCCTTACAACCTCAAGAAAAAGAAGGCGAAGAAGATAAAGTTGATATGCGTGATCTAGGTGAAACTATCACTGTTGTTGAGGGGGACGCTCTAATCCGTCGCATACCAGCAACAAAAGGAACTGATGGCTACACGGTTAAAGGTGAAGCTATTGCAGCGACACCGGGTAAGAATATCAAACTTCGAGCAGGTAAAGGGGCAACTATTTCTCCAGATGATCCAGAATTAGTTATCGCAACCACTTCTGGAATGCCATGGATTAATAAAGATGGCGCAGATGTTGATAATGCCTTGTGTTTAAATGCCGTTGATATTTCAACGGGTCATGTAAAATTTAAAGGCAGTGTTATCGTTAGTGGTGATATCGCCGCAGACATGATCGTAAGAGCAACAGGTACGGTTACCGTTGGTGGCTTTATTGAATCAGCAGATGTTCAAGCTCATGGCGATGTTATTGCAATGAAAGGCATTATTGGGCATCAAGTTGAAGAGGGTGAAGAACACACGTGTTTTGTTAAAGCTGGTGGTAAAATCGTCGCTAAATTTGTGCAATCAGCAAATTTACAAGCCTCTGGAGATATTGAGCTAGGGTTACATTCAATCCAAAGTTTTGTAAAAAGTAAGAATGCAGTCACTGTTATGGATAAGTCAGGTCGAACTGGGTCTATTGTTGGTGGTGAGGTATATGCAGGCTCTACAATTACGACGGTTAATCTGGGTGCAACCGCAGGTACTCAAACTTTAGTAAAAGCGTTTACTCGTTTTGATAAATACAAAGAAAACATTGCAGACTTGAACGCTAAATATAAAGCGGCTCAAGAGAATACAATGAAGGTTGTACGTGCAGAGATGGATCTTGCTAAAGTTCCAAAAGCAGAGCGAACACCTGAGCAGATTGAACGTGTTCAAACAATGAAAGAAGAATCAAACAAAGAAATTACACTTTCAATGACGCGATTCCAGTCAGCAGAAGAGGAACTAAGAAAACAACTTAGTGAGAATGTCGTTAAAGTAACAGAAAGAATGTACCCAAAAGTTATTATTCAATATGCTGATGAACAAGTAACAACAAAGCGTGAGCATAGTCCATGCAAGGTCTATTTTAATGAATATGAAATTAAGATTGACCCAATAATTTCAAAAAATACCAATCTTATAAATGATTAATTTATAGCATTTAATTTGAATAGAAGCCGCTCTTAGTAGCGGTTTTTTGTTATTAAAATGTATTTGTGTAAATGGTGTGTTAGCGCAATGATAAGGTTCAGAGTTAAGAATTCTTAAGTGTGATCGGTAACGAATTTTAAACTTGCGGTACTTTTAATATTCGCGATACTAAATACTTGTAGTAAGACATTTGTGCTTTTCAATAGGATGTTGAAAGTAGATGTGGGAATTATATCGAGGCAAATATGAGTAATATAATTGAGTTTGATTACAGTGCATTTCTTGTCGACTCAAGTAAACAAAAATGGACTTTTTCTCAAGCATTAAAAAGTATCATTCCAACGTTTGGTACAGTTTGGAATGCGTCAGTTCATGATTCGACTCCAACTAAAGAAAGACTCCGTAAAGAGGCCTTGCAGGTACTCTCTTCTCACATTAATGACGAATCGAATATGATCCGCCTTATCCGCTTGGCACGCATTGAAGGCATCACTGATTTAGAAATTAAACTGCCCTATATATTAGATAAAGATCAAGTCGATTATATTTTAGAAAACACGTATACCGATATATCTCAATCAAACGATGATATAGATCTTCTGTATGTTCATTTAAAAGAAAGGTGAGCTATTTTCAATAGCGATATACCCTGAATTAAATTAGTGCAGTACTGTTATTTTTCGGTTTAATGTTACCCATTGTGAATCCGAAAAATAATAACAGTTAGAGTTACAAATAATAGCACTAGCAGTACCAAATTGTTTTGCCTTTTCTATCGTTTCTCTTTCTGTAAGATGGTTTGATGCCTTTAATCGAACCAATCTATTTAGTTCAATACCGTGTTTTAACAACGTTTCACAACTTGGCATTGATGTATTTGCAGTGATAAAAATCCATTTATCTTGCTTGGATAAACTCTTTAATATTTGTATGAAATGAGCTTCACATTGCGCATTAACTTGGCTTGCAGCACTTGTAATACGTTGTGAGATTAAGTGATTAAATGAGTGTGAGTACGTTGTTAGTGCCATTGCGCTGTTCATAGTAAAATACCTGTTCATCCATACAGTGTGTATTTGTACAGTACTTTTTATTTGGTTAATGATCAAGCTATTTTTTCTTTTATATATAGTTTGCAATACTATTAAATAATGGGCTTTATATATAAGCTATTGATATTGAAGGGTTGTAAGATTATGCAAAGGAAAGCCTGAACAGTAAGAGATAGCTTTGGTATAATTAAATTAGAATTTTTTGATGATAAAAAAGCATGTACGATAAATCATTATTAGAACCAATTTACTCTTTTCTACAGTGTGAAACGCCAGATGAATGGATTGATGAAGCCAAAAAAACACACAATTTAGCTGTGATCCTTAAAGACCATTTATTGTGTGAGTTAAAAGCCGCGCAAAGTGCGATGTACCTAATTCGTAAATATGCAGTAGATAAAGAAAGTGCGGCGACTTTATTAGAATGGTTTAAGCCCTATGAAGAGTTCGCTTATAAAAAAGTAGGATCTTTAGAAACATTAAAAGGCAAAAGTAATATTTCCAAAAAGATCACCGCTCGTAAAGATGCTAAATATAGTCAAGAGCTGATAGATAAAATGGTCTTATTGATAAAAGAAGAATTACACCATTTTTATCAAGTGCTCGAAATTATGGAAGAGAGAAATATTCCCTACGAAGGGATTAAAGCGAGTCGTTATGCAAAAGGTATGTTGAGTAATATAATTACTCACGAACCTTATACGTTGATTGATAAGTTGATTATTGGTGCCTTTATTGAAGCTCGTTCTTGTGAACGATTTGCAAAACTTGCTCCGTATCTAGAAGAAGATTTAGCCAAATTCTATATTTCTTTATTGCGCTCAGAGTCTAGACATTATCAAGATTATATTACATTAGCAGAGCAGGTTGCTGGTGGTGATGTGAGTGATCGAGTTGCACATTTTGCAAAAGTGGAAGTGAATTTAATTCAATCGGATGACGATGATTTTAAATTTCATAGTGGCAAACCATCTATGAAATACCTCCAGTCTAATTATACCAATGTCATTAACCAGTAATTACTATTAGACTCAGTAGAAATAAAAAAGGTCGCAGTAAGCGACCTTTTTATTTTTAATTGAATTAGATAATTACCATTTTTTCTTTGGCTGGAATAAAACATCAATGTCATCATCTTTGTTTTTATCTAATTTATCTTGAAGCTCTTGATCTTGCTTTTTCTTAGTTTTGTTATTTAGTTCATCAAGCATATCTTGTAGTTGGTTACGTGCTTTATTTGAGTAACCATCATTCTTACTAGATAGAGCATCGATGCCTTTTTTCAGTAATTGACGAGCAGTACCTGCTTGTCCGCGTTGTGTTGCTTCTTTAGCGCGTTTCACTACATTTTCAATATTAATACGAACTTGCATTGATTCAAGACGTGCGTTTTCTGCTACAAATACTTGGGTATTTACTCGGCCTTTTTTATGTTCTGCGCGTAATGTATCACGAAGGCGTTTTACTAACTTCAGCATTATGAGTGCTTGTTTATCATTACTTGGAACTTTAAAGTTGGTGCTATCGCCACCAGTATAGTTTGTTTTTAACTGTTGCAGCTGTTGGTCCATATTCTCAATACGAGCAGGGTAAGAACGATCATTTGGATCAAGTTCTGAAATTGCACGTAAAGCATCAAGAATTCGTTGGTTTAAACAAACTAATAGTTCTTTACTGTATGGAAGGTGATGAGCATTACCGATAAGTTCTTCGGTTGAATCAATAATAACCATATGTTTTGCAGATTCTTGCTTTTTAGCTGATTCGATCTTTGTTCTGTATTGAACAATGACGTTATAGCCGATAATCAAAGTAAGTAGAATCGCAAAAAGTCCAATAATTAGAGCAATATTCATAGTTTATAACATACATCCATTAGTAATGATTTCTAGTGTAACACCTTGTAAACTAAATGAATAGCAAGGGGCTGATTCCTACGAGTAAATTACTCGAAAGGGGGTAATGATACTAGGTCTTAATTAACGTTATCGACAAGTGTTCACATTTCTTTAATGTATTTGATTTTAATTTAAACAATTTATAGATATTAACGATAAGGCTTTGAAAATAGATAGGAATAGGTATATAACTGTATCGTATAAGTATAATAAATTTTGATGTAAAGGATTACAGGTAAATTAATATGAAATTACAACAACTAAGGTACATTGTCGAAGTGGTTAACCATAGCCTAAATGTATCTTCAACTGCAGAGTCACTATACACCTCACAACCAGGTATCAGTAAGCAAGTCCGTTTGCTAGAAGATGAACTGGGTGTGCAAATCTTTGAGCGTAGTGGTAAACATTTAACAAGGGTAACGCCGTCAGGCGAAGAAATTATTAAAATTTCTCGTGAAATCTTGTCTCGTGTTGAAAGTATCAAATCTGTCGCGGGTGAACATACTCATCCAGAAAGAGGCATATTGAATATTACAACCACACATACACAAGCACGTTATGCTTTGCCTGATGTGATCAAAGGCTTCACAACTCGTTATCCTGATGTTTCTTTGCATATGCACCAAGGCACACCAGCACAAATGTCAGATGCCATTGCAAAAGGGACAGCTGATTTTGCTATTGCAACAGAGGCGCTTCATTTGTACCAAGATGCGATCATGCTTCCTTGTTACCATTGGAATCGTTCTATTGTCGTAACCAAAGATCATCCATTAGCGAAAAAAACTAAGATTACTATTGAAGACCTAGCGGCTTATGAACTAGTGACTTATGTTTTTGGTTTTACTGGTCGTTCTGCATTAGACAGCGCTTTCAATAAGGCTGGATTAAAACCTAAGATTGTCTTTACGGCAACCGATGCTGATGTTATTAAAACTTATGTTCGTTTAGGGATTGGTGTAGGTGTTATCGCAAGTATGGCAATGGATCCTGAAAGAGATTCAGATCTTGTCGCATTAGATGCAAGTCATATATTCGACGCAAGTACAACGACGATTGGTTTTAAACGTGGATCATTCCTAAAGAGTTATATGTTTGACTTTATGGAACGCTTCGCCCCTCATTTAACACGGCCAATTGTTGAACAAGCAACGATGCTTAAAAATAATCACGAAATTGAAGAGATGTTTAAAGACATTAATCTTCCTGTCCGTTAAGATCGTCCTGATACTATTTTCAGGACCATTTTCATGCATTCTCAGCAATTCTTAAACATAGACCGTTTGTTAGCTCAGACGGTCTTTTTTTGGCAATTTTCTGCGTTTCACAGTTCAGATTATCCATGGCGTGAAATCCATACTGAGTTAAGTCATTGGCTTGATGGATTATCACTTCAAGAAGTTCAGCGTTTAAAATTAAACCCTGAAGAACTCGCCATTAAACTTTCTGCCTATATTCCACAATTACTAGAACTCTATTCTTTAACTCAATTACCAGAGTTGACAGCATCTGTACCTGGGTTCCCTAAAGGATTAGACTCCGGTATTAACGGACGGAAATGGCAACAAATTACTAAATTAAGTGCATTAGGGGCTGAGTTTTATAAACCAGAAAATGGATGGTTAGAGTGGTGTGGCGGTAAAGGATATTTAGGTCGAGTATTAGCGGCAACGACCGGAAAACCGGTTACTACATTGGAGTGGCAACAGTCCTTATGTGATAGTGGTCAAACCTATGCGAATAACCATCAATTAAGCATGATGTTTATACAAGGCGATGCACTTTCTTCGCAAAGCGATGAGCTGATACAAGAGAAGCAGCACGCAATAGCTTTGCATGCTTGTGGTGATCTACATATAAATTTATTGACGAAAGGTATTTCAAATAATATTGATGCGATTACTATTTCTCCTTGTTGTTTTCATCTAACGCAGTCAAAAAATTATTTGGGTCTATCTTTATTATCACAAAAATCAGCCTTAGAATTATCGAAAGATGATCTGCGTTTGCCTTTACAAGAAACAGTAGTCGCAGGGTTACGAACTCAACATCACCGTGAGTTAGAGATGTGTTTTCGTTTGGGCTTTAAGGCGTTACAACAATCATTGAGTGAGAATGAGGCGTACCTTTCTATTCCAAGTATTAAAAAATCATTATTAAGTGATGGATTTGAAGCTTTTTGTCATTGGGCTGCAGAGAAAAAAGAACTCATGCTACCTGAGAGTGTGGATTATGAGTATTGGTTCAATAAAGGGGAGTTGGCTTTTATTTCTATGGAAAAATGCGATTTAATTCAGCATTTATTTAAAAGGCCATTAGAAGTGTGGCTATGTTTAGATCGTGCTTTATTGATGGAAGAAGCGAATTATGACGTTCGTATTGGTGAGTTTTGTTTAAAGGAAGATACGCCTCGAAACATTGTCATCCAAGCAAAAAAACAGCAGCAATAAATGTATTATTGAAATAATAAAGGCGCTTAATTTAAGCGCCTTTATTGATTTATATCGTTAGCAGAGAATTAAAGAACCGCTGAAATTCCTTTACATAAAGGAAGCATGTTATCTTTTGTCATGCCTGCGACACTGATACGGCCTGATCCGACAATGTAGATAGCAAATTCATCTTTAAGACGGTTTACTTGTTCTTTAGAAAGACCAGAGAAAGAGAACATACCGTTTTGACCTTCAATGAAACTAAAATCAGCAGCAACACCTTGTTCTTTTAATGTAGTAACGAATAGAGTTCGCATTTCTTGGATACGGTCACGCATCTCTGCAACTTCTTGTTCCCATTCCGCACGTAACGTATCATCATTTAAGATATATGTAACGACAGCAGCACCGTGCGCTGGTGGGTTAGAGTAGATAGAACGAATGATCGCTTTAACTTGAGAGAAAGCATCAGAAGCAACGATTGGGTCTTTTGCTACTAGAGTGAAAGCACCAACACGTTCATTGTATAAACCGAAGTTTTTGGAGAATGAACTTGCTACTAGTAATTCTGGGCAGTATTTTGCAAAAGTACGAAGACCAGAAGCATCTTCTTCTACGCCTTTAGCAAACCCTTGGTATGCAAAGTCAAATAGAGGCAGTAAGCCTTTATTCGAACACAGTTTAGCTAGCTCTTCCCACTCTTCAGCTGTTGGGTCGATACCTGTTGGGTTATGGCAGCAACCGTGAAGCAGAACAACATCGCCTTCAGTTGCTTGCTGTAAGTCTGTTAGCATTGCAGTGAAGTCTTTCGATTTAGTTTCAGCGTTATAATAGCTGTATTGTGCCGTCTCAATGCCCGCAGCAGTAAATACACCAATGTGGTTTGCCCACGTTGGGTTACTAATCCAGATTTTTACATCACCAAGTTGACGCTTAATGAATTCACCTGCAACACGTAATGCACCAGTACCACCAGGAGCTTGAGCTGTTTGAGCACGTTTTTCTGTAATTACTTCAGCATCGTTACCAAATAACAGTTTTTGAACGGCTAGGCCGTATTCTGCTGTACCTTGGATGGTTAAGTATGACTTTGTTTTTTCAGTATCAAGCAATACTGCTTCTGCTTTTTTTACCGTTTTTAATACAGGTGTTTGACCCGCTTCGTTCTTATAAATACCAACACCAAGGTTGATTTTTTCAGCACGAGGGTCATTTTTAAATTCATCAGTAAGACCTAAAATTGGGTCAGCTGGTGCAGCAGAGATTTTTTCAAACATAGTCATCATCCATGGTGAGATTAAAATAAAGAAGTTTACGAGCAATTTAGTTATTTATACCCGTTAACCTTGTAAGTTTGCAACGGTTAGATAACGAAAAAGCTAAAAATTATTGATTAAAGAATGAAATCAGATGAAAAGTGGTAAAAAAGACATCAGAACGGTATTCATATACCATTCTGATGAATCGATTGTAGGCTATTAGTATGTAATATTGATTTTGTTTGATGCAGAGATTGCATCTTCAATTGCCGTTTCCAAATTATCACGACGAGTAATCGCAACCCCTAAGCGGCGGCGTCCATCGATCTCTGGTTTTCCAAATAATTTCACTTGAGTTTGTGGTTGGCTTAGTGCGTTTGTTAAGCCATCAAAACGGATATTTGTTGATGCCCCTTGACCTAAAATAACAGAAGAAGCAGAAGGACCATATTGCATTATGCTATTAATCGGCATTCCCGTAAAAGCGCGTACATGCAAAGCAAACTCGGACATTTCTTGTGAAATTAGAGTAACTAAACCAGTATCATGTGGGCGAGGAGATACTTCATTAAAGTAAATATCATTTCCTTTAATGAACAGCTCTACACCAAATAGGCCGTATCCTCCGAGCGCATTCACCACTTTTTCAGCGGCTTGTTGAGCTTGTTTTAATGCGGCTTCGGTCATTATTTGTGGTTGCCAAGATTCACGATAATCGCCATCTTCTTGTCTGTGACCAATTGGAGCACAGAAATGAACCCCATCAACCGCACGAACCGTTAATAACGAAATCTCATAATCAAAATCAACAAATCCTTCAACAATGACGCGTCCTGCACCAGTACGGCCACCGTCTTGAGCGTAATCCCATGATGTTCTGATATCAGTCTCGGTTTTTATCACACTTTGTCCTTTTCCAGATGAGCTCATCACTGGTTTGATGACACAAGGCATACCAACAAACTTAACGGCTTCAACCAACTCATCATAAGTATCTACAAAACGGTAAGGAGACGTCGGAAGTTTTAATTCTTCAGCGGCTAAACGACGAATGCCTTCGCGGTTCATGGTTAGTTTTGTTGCATTAGCCGTTGGGACGACATTGAGGCCTTGTTTCTCTAACTCAACTAACTTATCGGTCGCAATGGCTTCAATTTCAGGCACCACATAATCTGGTTGCTCTTTTTTGATGATTTCTTCTAGTGCATCAGCGTCTAACATATCAATGGCATAACTACGATGAGCCACTTGCATTGCAGGGGCATTTAAGTAACGGTCAACTGCAATGACTTCTAAGCCAAGACGTTGACATTCAATCGCCACTTCTTTACCCAGTTCGCCAGAACCAAGTAATAATACTTTTGTTGCAGAAGAAGATAGAGCAGTGCCAAACATAATAAATTCTCATGTAGTAGTGAAATATGGCCGTATCATACTAAAAATTAGTAGATACGCAAACGTTTGCTTTTGGTTTTATTCTTTTAAGTTGTTTATAAAGCTGGAATATAGATCACACTACTGACTGAATTATAGGTAGGGTGAATGTGTTGAATTGTATTCAATGTCACGACTGGTATGCTATTTTTTTTGAATTAAGTAGTAGTACTAAATTATGGATGATCAAACCACCTGCGTTCCTCATTCAGGAGAGACACAGCAATGGGCGTTTTATGGTCTTTTAGAAAATAAGAAGTTTGTTGTAAGTGATTGTATTGATATAAAAGATACTCCAAATGGATTAGGTAACCCTACGTGGTTATCACAACAAAAAGCAGCGAAAGCGAATGCACCAGTTGTCGATCTAATATTAAAGAAAGGGGCGATATTTGTCGGAAAAACTCAGATGGATGAGTTTGGTTTTGGCCTGCACGGTAATAATGCTCATTACGAAGCTATTTTAAATCCAAACAGTGAAGGACGATTTATAGGTGGTTCTTCTTGTGGTGCTGTGGCGGCTGTTGCAAATGGGTTTGCTGATATTGGTTTGGGTACTGATTTAAATGGCGGCGTTCGGATCCCTGCGTTATATGCTGGTTTGTATGGGTTTAAATCCTCGACTTGTGGCGTTAATATGAATGGTATTTATAGCATTGCAAAAGAAGATACGTCGCTTGGGTGGGTTGCAAACAATTTATCAGACATAAGAAAGGTTGCAGCAACATTAACACCAATGTCACCGCTAGTGATGATTGAGCGTATCGTTGTATTGGATAGCTTATTTCTTGATGTTCCAGACGAAGCAAAAGAAAAATTAGAAAAATTGATCGCTTCATCTCCTTACAAAGTGGTTCGCAGTAAAGCGATCAGTAAGATCATTACCACAAAGGCTGCTGAAAGCTTTAAAGTAATTTCTGCTACCAGAGGATTACGCAATATCGAACCTTGGATTGAAAAGAATAATTCTGTGGTTAATGATGAAATTAAGATGCAAATGAAGTGGCTTGCTTCATTAAAATATAAAGATGAGCGTATCGCCTTAGAGCAAAGAGAATTGGTCCAATCGGTTTTAGAATCGATTTTAGATGAAAAGACCTTAATATTAATGCCAACAACTGCGAATACTGCACCGCCAAGAACAGCATCAGGTGAGCAGTTATATAAGCTTAATACTCAAATATTGAAATATACGTCATTGGCGAGTTTAGCTGATTTGCCACAATTACATCTTCCGTGGTTCTCAGTAAATAATTCACCGTGGGGAATTTCATTAATTGGCCAAAAAGGAATGGATAGACAGCTTATTGATGCCGCTATTCGTTGGAAGAGTAATCAATAGAGCTATTGAACTCGATAGGTAAACCTTAAATTAAAAAATAGAGGAGGGATTACCTCCTCTATTTATTCTTCATTACAAAGAAACGTACTCTAATACCATATTAGGGCTTAGATCTTTTAGCGTACATGTTGTAATTGCTAAATGACTAATTGCCCCTTTATGATCTTCAATCAACGCCGCTTTTTTGATTTCAGATAATGCTTCACGAGACATATTTGCGTGCACTAGAGCCACTTGTAGCGGGGGTAAACTAGGGTTGAATGCCGCATTTTCTGCATACATACCAGAGTAAATATTACCGTTGTTCATTTCTAATGCCACACCACTAAAGTTCTTAGAATAAGGTGCGTGACTGCGGTTTGCTGCTTCAAATGCTGTAATTAGCAAAGGAGAGTTAGATTCAAAAGTCAGCTTATGAGACACCTTAGCAAGCAATCCTCCTTCAATGCCTAGATCTTTAGGGCCGAAAGATTCTGGCAAATACTCTTGTAGTGATTTTTCATCACGTTCGGGAAGTTGAACCATTAAGCTATCTGCGGTCGTTAATTCATTCATAAATTGACGACAGTGGCCACAAGGGCTGAAATTAATCGTGATGTCTAAAATGCCAGTTTCACCATGGATCCAAGCGTGACTAATTGCAGATTGTTCGGCATGAATCGTTTGACCTAGCTGAACGTTACTGAATTCCATATTCGCGCCAAAGTATAAATCACCAGAAACGCCACGAGCGATTGCACCTACATAGAAATTTGAAATAGGGGCTACAGAAAATGCCGCGGCTAAAGGAAGAAGCGCTAATCTTAATTCTTTATCACTTAATTCACTTTGAGAAAGTAAAGATAGAAATTGTTCTTTGGCAATAACACCAGTGAATTGCTCGTTAATTAAAGGGGCAATCGCAGATTGCAGTGCAGAAGGAAGTGTTTTCATACTTTCTTCTAAGCGTTGTTGCAGAGAGTCTTTATGTAGGGTGGTCATCTATATGATCCTTTTTAAATATTATGGGATCATTTTAGAGGGAATTCGAAACGAAACATAGATCAAACTCACACTCAATGATGCAATTTTACATTAATTACATCATTGAGAGAGAGGTCACAGCGTATTTGGTGTTCTTTTACCCAGCGCTCACTTCATCAATAGCATTAACGAATAAATAATTGGGGCCACTAACGAGGTAATAATGCCGCAAATAACGAGGGCTAATGAGCTAAAAGCGGCATCTTGAGGGTTCACTTCAGCAGCTTGTGCTGTACCTAACGCATGAGAGACATTACCCATAGTTAAGCCACGAGCTAATGAACTTTTTATTCCTAGCATATTGTAAATAGGGTATGCACAAATCGCTCCCATTAATCCTGCCAGTAATACCAAAATAGCTGCAATTGCGGCTTCACCTTCAAGTTGTGATGAAATTGCCATTGCAATAGGCGTTGTCACAGACTTTGGTAGAATACTCGCAACGAGTTGCATATCTGCTCCCATCCACACCGCTAAGAATGCGCCAGACAGCATAGAGAATAGAGAACCAACACTACAAGCCAATAAGATAATCTTCCAGTTAGCGCGTATATGAGGTAATTGTTCATACAATGGATAAGCTAATGCAACGACAGCTGGCTGCAGTAAATAACTTAAAAATGCATTATCTGCGTAGTAAGTTTCATAAGGTACTTTTAATACCATCAAAATTGGGATGACAATAAAGACACTTAATAACAATGGATTATTGATTGGGTGAGGGAAGCGTTTTGCAAACCAACGCGCCGAGTAAAAAACAACAACCGTTAAAATAACCCACATTATTTATTACCTCTATCAAGACGATCGATAAATAATGATAGGCAAACTAATACTAATAGTGAGCCACCCGCAGTGCTGACAATAATAGGAATTGCATTAGTAAGTAATAAATCAAAATGCGTCATTAAACCTACTGAAATTGGGATAAATAAGATCAGCATATTACGCATGAAAAATTGACAGCCAGTTGCAGTCCAATCTGGTTTACATACGCCAATGACCATTGCAGCAAATAGAATTAGCATTCCAAGAATACTACCGGGAACAGAAATGTTCAGCCACGATTGAAGGCTGTTACCAGCAAACAATGAAGCAAAAATCCAAGCGAAAGAATATATATATTTAATCATGATATTAACTGTTGTACGTAATTATAAACGGCGCGAAGAATCGCAGTTTTTTTCTCATTGCCTTCAGATTCAAGGTAGAGATTTTCAAAACTTGATTCATATTCAGGTAAATGAGTTTGGAAGTAATCTTGTAAATGTGATTGCCACTTCAGTTGTTCTGATTCATTAAGCGTGTGAGGAAAATTACGCGCACGATAACGGAACAATAATGGTTTAATTCGTGGGTCGCTGACATTTGGTTCAAAGTCGATTAATTGCTCTGGGGTTGACTGACGGATCATATCAATCGCCGTTTTATCAGCATGAGAGAAGAAGCCATCATATAGAAGGGTATCTACATTGGTTGATTTCTCATAACTAGGTTCAATGCTGTACAGCGCAATCAGTTTTTGTCTGATCTCAGGGTTATCACGGATCACTTTAAGATTTTTTAAACAGGCGGCTCTGTCTACATTTAGGTTTTCAGCATTTTCTGCGGTTAATGTTTTTGCAGGAGCAAGGATAGGACACTTATTTAAATGCACTAATTTTACCGGAACAGGTAATTCGTCAGGAGCCAGATCTGCACGCTTGGTATACATACGTTGATGTAATTGCTCTGCATCTAATTCTAGAAATACACTAGGGTCTAATGCTAAATCAATCGTAATAACGGCATTGTTATTGGTTGGGTGCCAAGCAACAGGCACAATCCAACTGATGTTACCTCTGTCTACGCCAAACATACCAGAAACATGCATTAGTGGGGTCATTTCAACGATGTCGATTAACGTTGCCGCTTTCTTTTTATGGCGCATAGAAAGCAGATAGTTAAACATTTTAGGTTGTGCTTTTTTAACCACTTTAGCTAACTCAATCGTAGCAATAACATCAGCCATTGCATCGTGGGCATTTTCATGTTCAATGCCATTTGCTTGAGAGAGTTTTTCTAATCTAAAGCTTGGTTTGCCTTCTTCGTCTTTTGGCCATTGAATGCCTTCTGGACGAAGTGCGTAAACTGCACGCATCACATCCAATAAATCCCAACGAGAGTTGCCGTTTTGCCAGCTCCAACCATACGGTTCAAAGAAGTTACGATATAAGGTGTAGCGAGAGACTTCATCATCAAAACGAATGTTGTTATAACCTAGCGAGCAGGTATTTGGTTTTGATAATTCATTATGAATTTGAGTAATGAACTCTGGTTCAGACAAACCTTTATTTACTGCAGTTTGTGGTGTGATACCTGTAATTAAACAGGCTTCAGGAGAAGGCAAATAATCAATAGGTGGACGACAATAAATGACTAATGGCTCGCCAATAATATTGAAATCTTCATCGGTACGGACACCCGCAAATTGGCATGGGCGATCGAGTGAAGGGCTAGTTCCCCATGTTTCGTAATCAAAGAAGAAGAAACTTGGTGCATTATCCTGCGGCATAAGTGTGTCCAATTAATAGCAATGTATTAATTATCAGAGATCTATCACATAATCGCAAGGCATTAGAAAGAGTAAGCTGAAGAAAAATTAATCCTGTAATTATCTCACTATAGTAGAAAGCGGATCTTATGTTGAGTTATGGCGTATTGTGTCTAATTCATTCAACATATTGGAATTATTAGTATAAATAGGTGTTACAGCTCTTGGAATGATGTCTTAAAAATAAGAGTTGGAAATAAATTGAAATATAAAAGTGTCCATTTTGTTAATCATAACCTATATTTCATTTGAACAAGAACTTGGTTCGAGATGAAAATTTTTAGTGAAATCAAGTGATAATAACTATATAGGAATAATTATGAATAAATACATGGCGGAATTTGTCGGTACGTTTTGGCTAGTGCTGGGCGGTTGTGGTAGTGCAGTATTAGCAGCAGGTTTCCCTGACTTAGGCATAGGCTTTGTCGGAGTAGCGCTTGCATTTGGTCTAACAGTATTAACAATGGCATTTGCGATTGGACATATCTCAGGTTGTCACCTTAACCCAGCAGTATCTATCGGCCTTTGGGTTGGTGGACGCTTTGATGTAAAAGATCTCGTTCCTTACATTATTTCACAAGTTTTAGGCGGGATTGCAGCGGGTGGTATTTTATATCTAATCGCAAGTGGTCAAGCTGGCTTTGATTTAGCGGGTGGTTTTGCCTCAAACGGCTTCGGTGAACATTCTCCTGGCGGTTATACAATGACTGCTGCATTAATTACAGAAGTTGTAATGACTGCAATGTTCCTTATTGTCATCATGGGTGCAACAGATAGCCGTGCTCCAGCGGGTTTTGCTCCGATTGCAATTGGTCTATGTTTAACATTGATCCATTTAATCAGCATTCCTGTCACTAACACTTCAGTGAACCCTGCACGTAGTACAGCTGTTGCTTTATACGTTGGTGATTGGGCCGTTTCTCAGCTTTGGTTATTCTGGGTTGCTCCAATTGTAGGTGCTATCATTGGTGCTCTGATCTACAAAGTAATGGCAAAAGAGTCTTAGTTATTACTTTATCAAACTGTATTCATGTGGTTTGCTAATAAAATAAAAATGCCGATGATTGTAGTCATCGGCATTTTTTTATCAGTTATTTTGTACGATTGATGGAATGGCTACTTTTGGTTTATGTGTTCCATCTCAGCTAAATCGTATTCTCTAATATCGATTTTGGCATAATCGTTACAATTCTGACAAGCGTAGTATTTTGCTCCATCACAGTACTGATGTTGCAATACCATTGCTGGTTTTTTACACCAGTCGCAGTGACCTTCTAGATTAAACATATGACTTTCTCTACTTATAATACCAAGGCAATTAATGCTTTAATTTTTATATGTTAAGTTATTTTTATTACATTTTCATAACATATTTTAAAGGCAGTGATTTTATAGTGTCCTTCTAGATTGTAAAGATATTCAGCCAGCTTTGAGACCTTTTACAGTTTTATTTGGCTATAAGCCTTATTTATCTCAGTTAACATCACACCATCGGTTCCATGGTCAGGATGATGGAGCTGAGCAAGTTTACGATATTGTTTTTTAATATCTGAAGTATTACTTTGCGTTGTAACTCCTAATAATTGATATGGGGTGAAAATAGGAGCGCTAAAAGATGCTTTTTTTGTTGTATCTAATTCAATGTTTAAGCGCTTTATCGTGACTTCTTGAGCATCGGCTCTGATCTTTAATTTCTCGTTTGTATCTTGCAGTTGCTTGAGTTTTTCGTTTTGTAACGACTTGGCAAAATTAGAGTGCAATGGTGAATTTTCTTTATTTTGGTTCATTGCTTTTTTTAATCGCAATAATAAAAAAATCAAAATAACTATCATAATAGCGATCAGTAAATAACTACCAAAAGTGATTAATGCCGTTGGTTTTTCCATCTGAGTGATAATAATTGTTTTTGGCTCAGCTGTTGGTTCACTAAGTGTTGGTTGGACTGTTTCACTCTGAGGAGCGATTTCTTGTGTGTCTTGAGCTTGCTTCGGTTTCTGTTGTTCTTCGGCTAACGACTTCAATACTCGTTTATAACCAAGCATCGCTTCACCGTGACCATTATGAGACGCAATTTGATACCACAGTGACGCATTATATAAATCAACTTTTCCAGATAAGCCGTACTCATAAATCTCACCAAGATAGAATTGAGAAGGAGGGTTATTTTGTGTTGCTGCACGAGTAAACCAATAGATGGCTTGTTTACTGTCTTGAGCTACACCATACCCATTCTTATATATCTGACCTAAATTGAACTGTGCTGTCGTATTATCTTGCATAGCAGCTTGTTTAAACCACTGAATAGCATGATCAATATTAATTGGTCGATTAGTTCCTGATTCATACTCCATGGCGAGTTTTAGTTGTGCGCGTGCATCACCTAATTCTGCTTTTTCTTCTAAAGAATCGGCATGAATAGCTAAACTAAAAAGCAGAGTAATAATAAGCAGAATCGAACGAACCATAAATATAAAATTATTAACAATAAAAAGACGGCAACAGTGTAGCTATAGGGAGGTAGAAAAGTAAAGATAAAAGGTCTAGACAAGAAGGCATGTAACTATGAAATATCCCATTTACAAAAACAAGAGAAGCCGACCTAGAAGTTAACTATTGAGTTTGACCACCTCTAGCTTATATCTATATAACAATTTCAACTGTATTAATTTCGTGTTTGTATGTAGGGAATACCATGCTCTGTCGTTATCGCCTGCTTCCAGGTTACTCGCTTACTAAAAAAGATATTCCGTATCTTTTAACACCCAATGAATTTATCGTATTGGTAAGAAATACATCTACTCTTGTTTCCTTTCGTCGTTCTTTACCTGAAAAACTTCAGAAGAATAGAAGTATAAGTAATGCGCAAGATATACATGGTTTGACACGTAACTTAAGGCGATTAATAGAAAAGGGAGAATGGGTGGCTTTATCTCTTTCTCCTCAAAATAGAAGTGTTGAACAGTTACACTTGCCTGTTATGTCAGGTTTGCAGCAACGAATTGATCGCGTTCAAAATCCAACGAGTTATTCACGAATAAAAACAAGGCCAACACTAAGACACCAAGAAGTCCAATCAACCATACCTGTTATGGCAATAGAGAAACGAGCAGATAATAAAATAGTGGTAGAATTTGCAGGCCAATGGCCTAACAATGCTGCGTCTATTTCAATATCTAAGCTAAAAGGCTTAAATGAGAAAACCAAGAAGATACAAAAAGACAGTAAGCTTACTCATCGAAGCCTTGTTGAATTCTCTGATTTAGATACAACACCAAGATCTCTCTATTTAACGATCCCTAAAACGCACTCCGCTAAAGAGTTTAATTTTTTATTGGGTGAAGGCATCAGCCCAGTGAAAAAAGAAATAGAAATGGGAGAGTGGGATAATGTATTAGTGCCAGTGAGACCCTTGATATATGTCTCTGAAAAGAAAGAAAAGAAACAATTAGCAGATGTAATAAAAGGCTATATTTATATTTTTTGGAAACAGAGGTTGTGGCGAGAAGTCTTTGTAGATAAAAATAGTACCTTCAGTGATATCGATCTCGAATATTACCGTAATCTACCTGAAGAGCATGTAAATAAAAATTTAAGGAAAGCTGAAGGTTATCCGCTTCCACACCTTTGGTTGCCTTATAAAATCGCAGGAGAAGCTCAAACAGCAGATAAAGGGGTGGCTCTTTTATATAGCAGGGCTGCTCTCCCGTGGAATGTAATTAAAAATATCGAAACTGATTATGATTCATACAAAACATTAATATCAGCAGATGAATTAAAAAGTTACTCAGTGAATCAGTCATTTGATAATCAAAATAATATTGTAGCTATAGATCTACAAGAGTTCTCATCGCTTAATAAAAATAAGTTGAGTGATGCTTTAAGCGCACCAAGTCAAGGTTACTTAAACCAACAAAATAATAAAACCGCAGTAATTAGGTTAACCAATAATAGTGGAAGACTAGGTATTATATTAAGAGATCAATTTGATCAGCGTTATGCCAACATGGATTACATACTTGAAGCTGATGGAAAAACATACGAACGAATAACTGATGATCTTGGCTTTATACCTCTCGATGAATTTTCTGAATTAGAGAGTGTGTTTATTAATATGAAAGCAAATGAATACGATACTGATTTTTCAAATCGACTTTTTGTTGAGCTTGGTACCTTGCAATCATTGGAAGGTGAGATTGGCTTAAATCAACGATTAAAAAACCATGATTTTATGATAGCTGAGCACGGTAATATTGATGAGAGCCTTCAGAAGAATGCACTTAAAAATATGCAATATCATTGTGGTCTGTCGATGAGTGCGACCCGAAATGAAGAAACGATCAATTGGTTTGATTGCCATGACGCTGAATAATATAAGAGCTAGGGAAAGTATGAAGTCAACATTAACATCACAGCAACCAAAATTTGATGGATTGCTCGATCAACTTGAATATAACCGTGCGTTGATCTTACGACTTACTGATAAAAAAGAAGAGTTTGGAGAGAATGAACTTATAATTCAACGTGAGATCCGCCTGCGTTGTGATGAGCTTCAGCAGAAGCTAGATAATATTGAACGTTTAATTATCGGTCATAAAGAGGCTTTAGAAAATAGCCCCCAATTTAATGAAATAGGTAAAGACGATCTTAATTTTAATCTTATAAAGTTAAAACAACGACAACAAGATTATAAGGCTCTCTATCAAAACTCTGAATTGCAGAAAATAAAAACCGACAATGACGAATATTATCCGGTACAGCATTGGGAGCTTGAATTACAAGATAATAAAAAGATCCCTCCTTTTATACCAAGAGAAACTAGGCAGATTTGTACTCATAAAGCAGAGAATAAACTGAATGGAAAAGCGACCCATATAACGAGCAATCGAAAGGTTGATTATAGCATTGCTAATTTTGTTTATGCAGATGATGATTCGGCACTTGATAACCGATATGTTTGGTACTGGGAGGAAGAAAAAAATCATTATGCAGAGACAGGTGAAGCTAGTTGGGTGCCAACGAACCCTAACGTTGCGATAACTAACAGTTTTGGCTTTGCACAACCGATTTCAGTTATTTCATATCATTTGATGATGGAGAAAAATGAAGAAACTAAAGAGGATAGGTTACGTTTAGCAAAAATACTTTCAATACAAGCATTCATGATGCAGAGAGAAGGAGAAAATAATCATGCTCGGTATGGAATTTCATCTTCACCCATAAAGTTAACAACGAAGGCTCGCTTTTTTGTATACCCTTTAGATGAATCCCCTTTCTTGTCTAAATCAATGGAAACCCTTTCTTCCATAAAAAAAGAGGAAGCTAATAACGCTTCGTCGGGAGACTGTATTGAAAGTGTCGTAGCCTTTGGTGTGAGTCCTGATGATATTGATACACGTAAATACAGATACCAAGAATACCTTTATAACGGCAAGATTGCAGTTCATTGCACATTGCCAGAGTGGAATCATCGTTTGCGTAAAGTACTAAGTATTGTTCAGCGCCAGATTAATGAATATAACCTTGTGTTGAGTGCCTTCTACGTACGTTTATCTGCCTTAAATGAAATGATTGACTTGCTTAAGTTACAAACTGAATATCCATTTAAAGGTGTCGAGAAAATGGATTGGACTGCCTTGGCACTTAGTGGAATTAAAATGAAAGTGCTGGGCATGACATGGGATGTGTTCTTTCGTAATGAAGATAAAGAAAGGATCTTAGAAGCAGAAGATCGCGAGTCACTGTATAAGGCATTAGTCGCTTTAAGAAATGCCATGATGGAGACTATGGAAAACCCAGAGAGCACAATAAGTCCGCTTCATAATGCTCTCGCAAAAGAGAAAGGACACGTAAATTATAGTTGTGATCAATTATGGGATTTAATCAACTCTTCAGCTTTAAAATCTGAGCTACAGCGCTATGTCGAATGTGCAAAAGCAGCCATTAATGATGAATCACAACATGAAAAAATTAAAAATGGCTTTGCTCCCGGCCCTTATATGGTCGAAGAAGGAAATTGGGCATTAATTTTTAACACCATAGCCGAGTGTTATGCTGCGCTGTCTTCGTCTTCTAAGCACAAACAAAAATTATTTGATGAGGTTGTTTCACCAAGCTTAGATTCATTATTATCGATTGATCCCGAGCATGAATTGTATAAGCAGTTTGATAGTGTTTGGGCTAAGAAAAATGCAGGTTCAGCACAAGCTATTAATGAGGATGAAAATGGAATTTCGGTTGTTAATAAAAGTAATAGTTATATCAACGAACAGATTCGAGATTATTCTGATTTAATTCAAAAAAGAAGCAATAATCACTCAGAAACGTTATTAGATCGTATTTTTTCGGAGGATATTGTAATCACTTTTGAAAAAATATGGGATTTAAAAGGACTTGTTGTTCCTGGGCCTGGCTCTCCTTGCGTACTTCAGGTGATACTCTCTTGTTTTCAAAAAGAAATATTCTCTGATCTATATAAAAAAATTAAAGGAGATGCCGCGTATCATTTAAGGTTCTTTAATTCGGTTTCACGAGTTTTTAGGGTATTAGAAGTAACAAAAGGGAAATCGAGAGCCTTCGATTTAAGTGATATATTTAGAGCATTTGTAGTTACGCAGAATACACAGGGTAATAAAGAAAGGCGCTTTGCAGCAAGCAAGAGCTTAAAGCGCTATTCAGAAAACATAGCTAATGGTGATGGCGGATTGACCGATACATTTTATAAACACTTTGATGGCAGACAAAGTAAATATAACCAGTTTGCTTTTGCTAAAGTACTTTACGTATATTACAACTTAACCACTAATATTCAAATTGCGTTAAGCCTTGAAGATCAAGCAAAAGAGAAAGGGTGGGACAGTAATAGAGTTCAGTTAGAGTTAATTAAATCTACATTAACAGTCACTTCAGATACGTTAAGCATGGCAAAAAGTATTGCCGTAGTAGTCGAGAGGCTGAAAGTCACAAGTATTGCAAAAGGACATTTTGATTTCTCTATAAAGCTACTGGGTAGTTCTCTTGACCATTTGGCTAAAATATTAACGGTAGCGACACTTATTACCACAGCGATAGCCATTAATGAATATGATCCCGCAGATAGCGATGCTTTTTTAATGGCAAGTACCGCTTCTTTAATTGCAGATAGTCTACTGTTGTATGGTTGGATGGTGGGCAGTGGTGTTTTAGTGGTGGTAGGAACCGCAATTACTGTTTTAGTGATTGCTGTTGAATTAGTGCAGATGTATCAACTTGCTAATAGCGCAGAAGCTCAAAAAAGACTATTAACACTTTGGTCCCAGTTTAAAGAGGGCTTTGAAAGAGATAAAGTTATGGCTTTGATCAATAGTAGCGAGGTGGTAACGACATTAAGAGATTATCGTTCAGGGACTCCACTTGAACTCGATATTGATATTAAGTACAACAAATCAAAAGATGAACTGATAAAAGTATTACATAGCTCTCCATTTGATCAATTAAATAATTGTCAAAAAACCAAAAAAGAGGTGGCTATAGTTGCTGATAAGTTATCGGAATCAATGTGGGGCCTATTTATAAACAAAGGATATGTCGAACTAGGCGGTTTATCATGGAGAGCAGTTATTCCAATGTACTTATTGGGTTATCAAAAGGCACACATTGAATCACTGGTTACATTCGATACTCGCTTAGATGAATTTTCTGGAATAAAGAATATTTACGATATCATTAATTATTATGAGCAAGTCAAAAGTATCAACATAGATTTAGAGAACAATAAAGAATCTGCTTTTATTTCTATTCTAAATAGCAATGCAGAAAATCAATTTGACCGTATTCATGTAGCTACTTTGCTTGAACAAGGTGTATTTATTCCACCAAATAAAGAGGATCAGCGTTTCTTCTTAGATTCTGTTTGGCAACACGAAACTTATCGTATTCCAAAATTAAAGTCAGAAGGGTTTAAATGATGAATCTAAACAAAACCTTGGTTTCATATATAGGAGTATTGCTAATTGCGTTTAGTAGTTGCCTTCAAGCATCTCCCTTATCAAAAGAAGAGCAAGCTAAAGTTGTTATTTTAACATCTCCAACGGCTCAAAAATTACAAAAACTAGCTGACGATATTGGAATAGATGTTTACTTTTATGTCGAGGGTTTGACTGGAAATATAAGTACAAAAAACATTTTATATGTCCCAGCTTTGTTATCAGAAAATAATGGTACTATCGTAGGTACAGCGAGTATTCCTAGATTAAGTATATTATTAGATACTTTAGGAAAAAGGGCACTTATAAGATGAAAGAGAAAAGTAACTTAACTAGGCGCCGGAATCAAACGTTCTCTTTATTTATAGTATTCCTGTTGTTTACTTTTAGTAAGCTGCTTCAGGCATCTTCCTTATCAAAAGAAGAGCAAGCTCAAGTTGTTATTTCTGAATCACGAACTGCTCAGCAATTGAATAAGCTGGCTAGTAGTATTGGGACGGATATTTACTTTTATGTAAAAGGCTTAACAGGAGATACGGGAGGAAAAATTGGTAGAGGGGAAAGTATGATTTTTGTGCCATCTATAATTACATCTGATGGCGACCGCATTTCAAGCACTGCTTCTATTCCTAAAATTACAGTACTATTAAATGAGTCAGGTGAAGTAATTCATGCTATTTCTGGAGGGCGAGCTAAATTAAGTAAAGAAATATTATTTAATTTGAGGGATGTAGAATATTTAGGGTTGTGGGATGTCGACTTTCGATTTGAACATTTAGATTTAAGTCTATTTACTAAATTAAAAAGACTGAGAGTAACCGGTGGAGAGATAAAAACTCTTAGTTTACCTGAGTATGGAAAACTTACTTATGCAATTATAGAAAGTGGAACATTAGTTAATATTAATCATTTATCTCAGCAAAAAATACTGCAATATTTATATTTAAATGCAAAGGAAAGCATTGATTATAAATATTTAGAAAAAAATGAATCATTAACGCACCTGACATTAATGCTAAATATTCAAACTATTGCGATTGAAACATTAATAAATTTAAAAGAAGTCACGTTATATAATCCTAAAGCTAATGATATCGAAAATATTTCAAAGTTGAATAAATTAAAATATTTAATACTTAAATGGCCAGAGGATAGGGGGATATCTACAGTGACATTACCGAAGTCATTAGAGATATTAATGATAATGAACCCTTATCGATATTCATTAATGCCATTAGTAAACTTACCTAACTTAAAAGAAGTTACCTTTAATGGCGGTGATATTACTCAAGTCCCTATACTAGAAGACTTGCCTGAGTTAGAAACATTAGAGATTTCTGACAGCAAGTTAACGTCATTAGACGGTATAGAAAAACTAACAAGCTTAAAATACGTCAGATTTGAAAAGAATGAAATTACTGATATATCAGCACTTTTTCCATTAGAGAGTCTGGTTGAAATTGATTTATCCGATAGTAAGTTTAAAAGACTAGGGTATATAGGGAAAAAACCACACCTTGATATGATCAAGCTAAGTGATAGTGAACTGGAAAGTGTTGATTTTGATGCGATAGCTAAATACCCATATTGTTCTATTTCGATTGAATTTACGCCGTTTGAAATGAATGCATCCGATGATGATCTCAATAAGATATATAACCTATGGGAAAAAGGGCACTTATAAGATGAAAGAGAAAAGTAACTTAACTAGGCGCTGCAATCAAATTATCTCTATCATTTTGTTGCCTCAAGTTCTGCATCGAATGTGGATAGAGTTTAACGATGGCGTTGTAACTAATTTGGATTATATATATCTGCTTTTATTAGCTTGGATTATACAAGCCTTTATATCCCCTTTTCTTTTTAGAAAAGAGATTGAGTAGAATTTATTTATGAATAGGAGATTAATCCCTTAGCTGCTTTTTCCCCTCACTTCGCATAAAATTCAAAAGAGATAATCATGTCAGTGTAGGAGTCGGTGAGTATGGATGAACAAACAATAAAACAGGGATTAAAAGCGCTCTGTTTGATAGATAAGGAGTTGGAAGCCGCAATGAAAATCCAAGGTTATCCATCACCGAGAGTGAACCCTCATGGTTTTGATGCTTTCTTATCTATTATCGTTAGTCAGCAATTATCAACTAAAGTGGCGGCGGTGATAATGGGGCGCTTAGTTGACTTGTTGGAAGAGGTTACTCCTGAACGTTTGCTGGGTGTTGAAGAGCAAAATCTTCGAGATGCCGGTTTATCTTGGCGCAAGATTGAATATGCAAAAGGGTTAGCCTTAGCGGTTCAATCTGGGAGTCTAGATATTGATGGGCTAAAGACATTAAGTGATGAAGACGCGATTACTGCAATTACCAACCTAAAGGGATTTGGCCGTTGGAGTGCTGAGATTTATTTGATGTTTTCATTAAGGCGACAAGATATTTTCCCTGCGGATGATCTAGGGGTATTGATTGCGTTAGGAAGACTAAAGGGACTTACTGATAAACCAACACCAAAACAAGCGAGAGAAATGGTAGAGCATTGGCGACCATGGAGGAGTGTCGGCTCGTTATTCCTTTGGCAGTATTATCATAAAGATACGTAGCTTCTTATTTAAATCCGAGAAAAAGGGCGTATGAGTTTCCTCTATACGCCCTGAATCTACATTATTAATGTCTAGGTAGTTTTGGTGTTGAGTAAGATATTATTTTACCTCTTCAAATTCCGCATCTACGACATCATCTTCTTGCTTAGGTTGCGCTCCTGCGTCAGCACCTTGTTGTGCTTGAGCTTTCTGTTGAGCGATTTCCATTAGCTTTTGTGCTGCTTGCATTAGCTCTTGAGTTTTCGCATCAATTGCTTCTTTATCATCGCCTGACTTAACGTCTTCTAGTGCTTTGATTGCTGCTTCGATTTTTTCTTTCTCGTCAGCTGGAAGTGCATCGCCTGCTTCTTCGATTTGTTTCTTCGTACCGTGGATCATTTGATCCGCTTGGTTACGTGCTGTTACTAGCTCTTCGAACTTTTTGTCCGCGTCTTTGTTCGCTTCAGCTTCTTGTACCATTGCTTCGATTTCTTCAGGAGTTAAGCCACCAGATGCTTTGATAGTGATCTTTTGTTCTTTACCCGTTGTTTTATCTTTTGCTGATACGTTTAAGATACCATCAGCATCTAGATCGAATGTTACTTCGATTTGTGGCATGCCACGTGGTGCTGCTTGAATACCTTCTAGATTAAATTGACCTAGAGATTTGTTGTATGTCGCTTGCTTACGCTCACCTTGAAGTACGTGAATTGTTACCGCACTTTGGTTATCTTCAGCAGTTGAGAACGTTTGGTCCGCTTTCGTTGGGATTGTTGTGTTCTTCTCGATTAGTTTCGTCATTATGCCACCCATCGTTTCGATACCGAAAGACAGAGGAGTAACATCAAGAAGAAGGACATCTTTAACGTCACCAGCCAATACACCAGCTTGAACGGCTGCACCCATTGCGACTGCTTCATCAGGATTCACGTCACGACGCGCTTCTTTACCGAAGAAATCAGCAACTTTAGCTTGAACCATAGGCATGCGTGTTTGGCCACCTACTAAGATAACATCAGTGATCCCATCAATAGATAGATCAGCATCTGCTAGAGCTACTTTTAATGGTTCAAGCGTACGAATTACTAGGTCTTCTACTAGAGATTCCAGTTTTGCACGAGTCACTTTAACGTTCATGTGCTTAGGACCCGTTGCATCAGCAGTAACATAAGGAAGGTTTACGTCCGTTTGTTGCGCTGAAGACAGTTCAATCTTCGCTTTTTCTGCTGCTTCTTTAACTCGTTGCATAGCCAGTGGATCATTTTTTAAATCAATGCCTTGTTCTTTTTTGAATTCATCAACTAAGAAATTGATCATACGGTTATCGAAATCTTCACCACCTAGGTGAGTGTCGCCGTTTGTAGCAAGTACTTCGAAAGTTTGCTCGCTATCAACGTTGTCGATTTCAATAATAGAGATATCAAATGTACCACCACCAAGATCGTATACCGCGATAGTGCGCTCGCCGCCTTTTTTGTCTAGACCGTAAGCCAGAGCTGCTGCGGTTGGTTCGTTGATGATACGTTTAACATCAAGTCCAGCAATACGACCAGCATCTTTGGTTGCTTGACGTTGAGCATCGTTAAAGTAAGCAGGAACAGTAATTACCGCGCCAGTTACTTCTTCGCCTAGGAAATCTTCCGCTGTTTTCTTCATTTTCTTCAGAATTTCAGCAGACACTTGAGGCGCAGCCATTTTTTGACCTCGCGCTTCAACCCAAGCATCACCGTTATCAGCTTTAACGATTTTGTACGGCATGATTTCGATATCACGTTGAACTTCTTCGTCTTCAAAACGACGACCGATCAGACGTTTAATCGCAAACAACGTGTTTTGTGGATTAGTAATCGCTTGACGTTTAGCTGGCTGACCTACAAGAGTTTCGCCATCTGTGTAAGCAATAACCGATGCAGTTGTACGTTCGCCTTCTGCATTTTCTAAGATACGTGGTGTGTCGCCATCTAAAACAGCAACACAAGAATTCGTTGTACCTAGATCGATACCAATGATTTTACCCATAATAATTTTTCCTTTGAATTCGCATTAGTTATTTTAATGCAAATAATTTAAATTTGATGTTTTTAATAAGCGTAAACCGAGTGTGTATTTACGGAGCTACGCTATTCTCAATGAAATATGATGATGCTAATTCCCGTGAATCAATAGGTGAGGGCTGTATTTTTAATTGTAAATACAACGTGTTATTACTGCCTATGATTAACGGAAATAGGTGTTATTTGTTAATTGAAATCTTACGTGCTTGCATCGGCTCTGGAACTTCTCGAACAAGATCGATATGAAGTAATCCATTTTCCATGCTTGCTGCAGATACGGTTACATAATCAGCAAGTTGAAATTTTCGTTCAAAGTTGCGCTCTGCAATGCCTTGATAGACGTAAGTTGGCTTTATTTCAGATGAAGTAATGTCACCTGACACAATCAGCATATGTTCATTTTGAGAAATTGTTAACGAATCTTCAGAGAAACCAGCAACAGCCATTGTTATACGGTAGTTGTTCTCGTCTTTCTGTTCGATGTTATATGGTGGGTAACCATTTTGAGATGGTTTGTTAGCGCTGTTTTCTACAAGATTAAACAGACGATCAAAACCAATGGCATGACGGTACAGGGGAGAGAAATCGATATTACGCATAATACTATCCTTTAAAATAAGCAATAGTTCTCGACGCACTAAGCGAGGAGAAAGAACTCATATTCAGAGCCAATGTAGACTCATTAATGACATATGGTTCAGGATTAAATGTTAGAAACAACGCTACTATTCTTTAGTAAGTAATCAATAGGGTTATTTCATTTTGATAACGTTTTGTTCCCTATAATAAGGCGAACCAGTTACCGATGAACTCCAAATAGCAATTCATGTAATCAATATATGCTTCCGAAACTTTGGTGTCAATACTTTGATTAGAAAATTTAATGATTATTTTTGTGGTGGGATAACGATTGTTTAGAATTCTAGCTTGAATCCACTTTTTCTAATTATGAATTTACTATTTATAAATGTGTGTTGAAGCAAATTTTTCCATCTTAAACATTGTTTTATGCTGAGGCCTTCCTCTTTACAGTGTGTATGAAATGTAGATAAACTGACTTAATTATTCCTGATTTTCATAAGATAATGATATGTTACTTGAAGGTATTGAAACACTTTTGGTTTTAAGTAAAGAAAAAACAATGAGTCGTACGGGTAGTGTACTTTATCTTAGCCAATCAGCGGTTAGTAAGCGCATAACTAAATTAGAAAAGCGTCTGGGGAAAAGGTTGATTGAGCCGGATGGTCGCTATGTAACTCTTACCGCTGATGCTAAAGCGTTAATTAAGAACATTGGCCCGACGTTTAGTGAATTATGTGGCCAGATATATGAACAACAAGCGTTAGCTGATGATTCTTTACTTCGTATCGATTGTTCAGAAACACTTGTTGCCGGCTATTTTAGTCCTGCTTTATCACTCTGCTTTCAAGAAGATCCTAATTTAACTATTACAACAAATCATACCCCTCGAATAGTAGAACATGTTAAATCAGGAAAGGCGACGTTGGGATTATGTGCCGGTTATTTACCTTCTGGGCATGGTTTATTAAGCTTTCACCTTTTTGATGAGCCATTTTATATTGTAAGTAGTACACCTTTAGACAAGTTACCTAATGCACTAATAACAACAGATCTGACAAATAGTGCAAATACTTACCAATCCGCTATTTTAGATGCATTAAAGGTGAGTCCTGTTATTGAGTTAGACTCATATACTGCAGCAGCCCACTTGGCACTTCAAGGGACCGCACCTGCACTGATCCCTCTTTCTGTAGTAAAAGCTTTGAATATAGAGAAGCGTCATTTATACCAATACAGTGAGCTTGAGCCTCTTTTTAGACCCATTTATATCTGTATTAGACAAAATAACTTTCGTTTGGATCGTATCCAGAAAGTCGTCGCAACGTTATCTGAAATATCGCTTTAAATACGTGATGAGTTATTCACATAGGGCGATACAATCAAGCTCTATTTTTAATCCAAAATGCAGTTCTCTCGTTGGTACAATTGTTCTTACTGGCTTGTGATGTAGAAAATATTCTTTACAGATGGTGTTCACGATACTCCACATATCAACATCCGAAATATAGATAACGAGCTTTATCACTTGCTGAAGATCCGTTCCTGCTTCTTCAAGTATTAATCTTAAATTATCTAATACTCTACGGGTTTGTTGTTCTACATCACCCGTAATTTTTTCTCCGGTATCCGCATCTATGGGCAGTTGGCCTGATACATAGACTAGTCCATTACAAACTATCGCTTGAGAATAGTGCCCGACAGCCTTTAAAGCATTATTAGTTTGTATAAATTTCATTAGTATCCCCTTAGTCGATTAGAACATTGATTAAGTGTTCAATAGTGTTCGTTGCTTTAAGGCCGTTTCCTGTTATCACACCTACCGTTACCTCTTTAGCATTGATTTCTCCTGTTTTGAGAAGGTGAGCGATGCCAGCAAAAGCGGTAGCAGAGGTGGGTTCGATAAAATATCCTTGGCTACCCATTTCTTTTAATGCTAATTGGATCTGTTGTTCACTAACGCTGATAAAGCACCCTTTAGAGCCTCGAACAAATTCAACGATTTCTTTTAGGCGGGATGAACGTTGGATCTTGATGCCTTCTGCTATCGTGTTTAATGACGTTATTTCAATATCTGTATTATTGAATACTTGAACAAACGGTTGGACGCCTTCACTTTGAACACCAAAAAGACGAGGGAGTTTATCTATTTCACCACTTTTTAATAATTCTGAGAAACCAAGGTATGCGCCTGCTAATAAACTTCCATTTCCTGCGGGAACGACAAAATTATCAGGTGCTTTATACCCACACTGTTCCCATATTTCATAGGCGATAGATTTTACGCCTTCAATAAATAGAGGGTACCAATTATGCCCAACATAATAACTTCCATGTGTTTTGGTACTTTCCATTGCAGCCGTGGCTACATCTTCTCTTGTTCCTGTTATTTCGATGCAATTAGCGCCGTATAATCGGGTTTGTGTGGTTTTTCCTAAAGAGGTTCCCGCAGGTACAAATATATTGCATTCCATTTTTCCTTTAGCCGCATAGCCGGCATAAGCGCTGCCACCATTACCGCTAGAGTCTTCAGCGATGCTATTTATGCCATGATTTTTAAGGTAGTTGATAACCAGAACAGCTCCTCGGTCTTTGAAGGATCCCGTTGGTTGCAAGGAGTCCATTTTAACTAGTATTGGAACCCCTGATAGTTCAGCTTGAGTAAGTGGTGTTATAGGATTATTGAAAGACACTTGGATATCATGTTTTTTTATTGGAAAGGCATTGGAATAACGCAAGAATGTAAACTCATTACCTATCAGGTCATTTTTACTAAACGAAGATGTTGGTTTAACCCATAAAGCGGAGCCACATGTGCATTTAATTAATTCAGGTGCAGGAGAGTATTCTTTGTTACAGTTCATACAAATATATTTCATAGATAGTGCCTTCTAAACCCAGTATTGTTTAGAAGGACTTTACTGATTTTTTGCTAATGTTATAACGGAAACGTAGGCATTTATTCTATTCCTAAATGGTATTGGTTAAGAGTGGCGATTCTATTGATATGGGGTTAGTCATCATTATTTACATACACCGTTTTTCCATCTTTAATGGTTTCTAAAACAATGATGTCTTTTATTTTCATAGGATCAACCTCAAGTAAGTTCTCATTTAAAATCACCAAATCGGCACGTTTACCTACTTCAATCGTTCCTTTGCTTTTTTCTTCAAAGTTTTGATACGCGGCATTAATCGTAATGGCTTCTAATGCTTGATATGGCGTGATTTTATGATGCTCACCTAGTGTCTGGTTGCTTCGAGTTACACGGTTTATCGCACTCCACATATTGGTCATCATATCTGGGAACAGTACAGGGGCATCCATGTGGATGGTAAACATCAGATCATTAGAATTTGCCCAACCCATCGGTGATATATTAGATGCACGCCAAGGGCCTAATACAGAATCACGGTGCCAATCTCCCCAAAAAAAGGTATGAGCAGGGAAGAAAGAAGGGATCATCTCATTTTTCTTCATGCGTTTAATTTGGTCTAAACGTGTTGTTTGAGCATGGATAACCACAGTTCGACGATCTTCTTTACCATATTTCGCATCAGCAAGCTCAACCGCATTTAATAGAATATCTGCCGACGCATCGCCGTTACTGTGGCTTAGGATCTGAGCATTCACTTGATACGCTTTATCCACCCACAAATTCATCTCTTCTTGGGTTAACACAGGGTAACCATGGTAATCATAAGCGTGGCTGTGTGGTGGCTCAAAATATGGCGTTGAGAGATAAGCGGTTTTTCCTTGTGGAGAACCGTCTCCCACCATTTTAACACCAGCCAACGTCAAGCCATTAATAGACGATTTCATGGGCATTAACTTTACAGCTTCTTCTAAATCAACCCATTTTGCATAAGCAAGCAGATCAATTTTTAACAAATCACTCTCTGCCATCGTTTTCATTGCATTAAGAGCTGGAAGTGTCGCTAAGCCTTCTTGTGTGGTAGTAATGCCGTAGCCTGCGTATAAGTCTTGAACCTTACCAAAACGACGAATCGCATCTTCTTGTGTCATTTCTGGCAAGTTTCCTAAAATAGGATAAATAGCAGACTCTTCTAATACACCAGTCAGTTCACCATTATCGTCACGGCGTAACACACCGCCATCTGGGTTCGTGCTTTGTTTAGTGAACCCAATAAAATTAAGGCCTTTACTGTTACAGGCCGCAAGGTGCCCTGAGATATGTACAGCGCAGAAAGGGTACTCTTTACTGAACGTATCGAAGAACTGCTTAGTTGGGTGTTGTTTCTCTTTTAACTCCGCATCATCATAACCAAAAGCAACATGAAGACTGTTTTTATCAAGGTTCGGTTGACTAAAATAGCGCGTCATTATTTCACTAATATCATCAAACGAGTTCACATTGCCCATTGGTGCAGGGTAGAGAAATGGGCTTTCAATTAAAGGAAGATATTGAGCAAAATGGCCGTGACTGTCGATAAACCCTGGCGCAAGGGTTTTGCCTTTTAAATCTCGAACTTGGGTATTTGTGCCTTTTTGCTTAAGGATCTCTTGGTTATTGCCTACCGCGACAATAATGCCATCTTTAATAGCGATAGCCTCTGCGCGATCAGATTCACCCGTCACCGTGATTACGTCACCATTGGTAAAAATCAGATCAGGTGAAGCTAACACAAAAGGTGAAACAAGAAAGCCTGCAAGTAAACTCAATGGGAACGTCTTCATAATGTCCTCTCTGTTTTTGCCATAACCATAAATTAAGTAATATCTTTTCATGGAATACCAAAACAAAGAAGTCAGTTATGATAGGGTATGCCTAACAAGTTGGATGGAAATATAAAATCAAAGGAGTGATTGAATGCATACATTAGAGCAAGTGAGCGCTTTTGTTGCCGTGTATGAACATGGCTCATACAGCAGTGCAGCAAGATATCTTGAAAAATCGAGAACTACAGTGCGTGAACACGTGGTGGCGTATGAAGATCTGTTAGGTTACTCGCTGTTTGTGATAGAAGGTAGAAAAGCGGTTCCAACAGAGAAAGCCAAACAGTTATACCATCGTGCGAAGCTAGTCGAAAAGCAGAACCGTTCTTTGTTTGTGCAAAGCCAAGCCTTATACGAATCGAATGTTCATACCGTTACGATTTACTATGATGTAATAACGCCACTAAACCTAATCACTCATATTGAAAAACGAGTGATGGATTATAACTCAGACATTATTATTAATTGGATGCATCGAACCAGACAAGAAGCGATTGATAAGCTTCAAGAAGGCGAATGTGATGTTGCCATCATGCCATATCGAGGGCAGTTGTTTGCTGAGAAAGAAGTGACATGGAAAGCGATGAAACCGATTCAAGTCAGTTGCTATGCAAGCGTTAATTCACCTTTGGCGTTAATTGATAATTTAAAACTTGAAAATCTGATGTTAGAGACGCAATACGTTACCGAGAACCTTGCTACTTTAAAATCGAATTTTACCTCGATTCAGGTTTCACCAAAAATGCATACCGTCAGTAATAACGATCTATTGTGTGAGTTAGTAAAGCAGAACGGCTGGACTATTATGCCAAGGCACTACATGAAGCCATACGTAAACCGAGGTGAGCTTGTCGAACTGAGCTTAAAAGAACTAGGAAATAACATGTCATTTGGTCTAAACGCCTTTTATTGCTATGGAAAGTCAGATATAGAAGTGTTTGGACTTATTTTGGAATGGATTGAAGAGTGGGGTGGTTTTTAAATCTTGATAACGTTATTGTGCTTTTTAATTACTTATAAAACGTAAGGATAATTTATGACAAGAAAAATAGTATTGGTGATTTTAACCGTTGTTTTGTTAGTTATAGTTGCTGGAGTCTATCGTTTTAATTCCACTAATGATGATATTTATGTCGTGAAAACCGATGATCAAGTCGTTCCTTTTGATACTACAAGCAACTTAGATTTTAAGAATAACGTCATGCTAACGTTATTTAGTTTTGATACCGACGATTATTGGCAGATCCAATTACCGGACTCTAAAGTTAAAGTTTCGCTAACCGAACTTACGGAATATGACGATGTTCACCTTGCTACTGGGAAATACCAAAATGGCGATGAACATGGCTTAGTCAGTTTAGATTATTATAAAATCACACCTTTAAATCTTGGTAATATTGGCGATGAGATGATTTTCTCTGCACCATTTTCTGTTACAAACCAAGGGACAGGAAATTTTTGGTACTTAGGGCTATTTAACTTAAATGCGAAAACAGGTGAGATTGAGCAAATAGATACATTATTTCTTGGAGACAGAATAAAATTGGAAGAATTGAAAATAGATGAACCTTTTGATGTTACTTCCAGTCTTCATGCCACTTATTTTGAGCACAGTCAGGAACAAAGCATGGCTGAAACACCAAGTAAAAAAGTAGAACAGCTTATAAAAGTATCGATTGAGGGCTTTCAGGATAAACAGTGAGTGTAATGTCGTATAGCAAAGATTTTATTCATTTACCTAGTTTTCTGTCACGTTGTAAACTGAATTTGGAATAGATTTAAGCTAAAGGCTTGCGTCTGCTTATCAGCAATTAAGAAGCCAACGTGTTTGATGTCGTTTGCGATAAGCTCAGGTGCTTCGTTGAGTAACCGTCCTCTAAAAACAGCCTGAAAGTCTGTTAAGTTAACTACTTTCTGCTGCGACTTTCCTTTTATGGTGGAAAACTCGTGTTTATAGTGAATGGATGAGCCGTCTTTCCACATTGTGAGTCTTAACTGGTAGGAGCGCCCATCACCAACGAACGTAAGTTTCACTGTGTTTACTTCTTTGGGGAGTGGTTCAAGCAAACGCTTTATTGAACTGAACCCCCCATTATTGACTAGCGATAATTCACCTTGAAATTGGCACGATTTGCCGTCATAAGTGAGTCGTCCAGTTGAAATACCACCCATAACATTATCATTTATGGCTAACCACTTTTGATGTTCGGTAGGTTTTGTTAAATCAATCATGTGGATCGCTTGTTCACTCATGTTTAACTCTCTCTATCGCAATGATTTGCTGTAATCATTGCTAAACATTGTTTGGTGAAATCAGAGTAGTTTGATGATTTTTCGAATTCTATTTTAAGTGAACCATGAAACATTAGCGTGACGGTAACATCTCTGTAGCCCAGCCAACAGGTGTAGCCATCATAATCATGCCATGTATACACTTCGCCCAATAAATATTTATTGTTTAATCGGTCGCCAGTCGAACGAATGCAATCGAACACTCTAAGAAACTCTTTAGTGGTAAGTCTGTTATCCATATACAACTCCTGTCTCATATACGATAGGAACAATTTTGTATCACTAAACTAACTACGATTAGGCACCACACTTAGATCACAAGAGTATGTCCGGCTATTAATTAGAAAAATGGATGCAGTTCAGTCTAACTGCATCCACTATCATTTAAACAACTGGTAGATCTTTAGATCATTTCTGAGGCGTAATTAAGTACTTTTCACCTGTTGCTTGTTTAGAATAAGCGGCCAATGACTGTAACTGCAACGCTTCTTGCAATGACACTTCATGCGTGTAGTGACTAGCAAAGGTGGTGGTGATTTCATCTGCAACACGCTTACGCATTGCCATTGCTGTTTTCGTTCCTAATTTCCCTAATGCATTGAATAGTAAGAATCCATTTACTCCCCAAGCAAAGCCAAAGTTACGATTTAACGTAATAGGGCCGCGATCTAATGCGCCATAAATATACACTTGCTTGAAAGTGTCAGATCCATAAACGCTGTGCTCTTTCATATCACGAGCTGCGGCAACTTCCATACAGTTAAGGATGTCACTGGTTAATTGACCGCCACCAATTGGGTCAAACGCAATCGTTGCTCCCGTTTCAATAATCGCAACCGTTAAATCAGTCAGGAAAGTCTCGCTACTTGAGTTAACTACATATTTTGCGCCCATATCACGCAATAATCTTTCTTGCTCTTCTTTACGTACAATATTAATTAAATCAACGCCATCGGTAATACAAATACGGTTGAGCATTTGGCCAAGGTTAGAGGCTGCAGCGGCATGAATGATGGCTTTATGACCTTCTGCACGCATTGTTTCAACCATTGCTAATGCAGTAAGCGGGTTAACAAATGATGACGCGCCTTCTTTCGCTGTCGTGCCTTCTTTTAATTCTAGGCAACTTTGCACATTAGCACATTTAAATTGACGGTAAGTCCCACCGCCAATTACTGCAACGGTTTTACCCATTAAGGCTTGTGCGGCAGGTGATGAGCCTGCTGCGATAACCGTTCCTGCACCTTCATTGCCAACAGGAATTGCTTCTCCTACGCGAACTTTAACTGCTGGCATAAATTGAGCAGGGATATCAGCCGTAATCGCTGGTTTATTTTCAGAGCCTGATTGTGCTGCAGTTGTCATATCAGCAGCACTGAACATTACTGCTAAGTCAGATGGATTTAATGGTGCTGCTTCAATACGAATAACAACTTCATCGGCATTAGGTTGTGGCATGTCGATGTCTTGCAAGGAAAGCGTTAGTTTATTGTCTTCGCTGATTGTTGAAATAAGTTGAATATTTGTATTTGTCATAGGGTTTCTCCAGAAAATAGTTACATTTTTTGAGCCAATAACGGTAGTGTGTTGGCATATTTTATTCGTTGTTTTATGACCAAGTGTTATTTAATTTTCGCTGCTTTAGCTTTAGCTTGAGCTTTTATCTTTTGGATAAACTCGGGCATGTTTGTTTGACGATCTGCTTCTATGCTTTTAGCAATGGCTGATTGACTCATTGTATTGTTCCATTCTTTCATTCCTGGCACCTCTGCAAGTATGTCCCAATCAAGTTGGCTAGAGCCAAACGTGCTAACAATGGTGTTTACGTAATAAACGTAAATATCAGCCATCGTTAATTGTTCTCCTGCAACCCAAGGTGAAAACTTGCACAACCTATTTAAAGCTGAGATCCCACGATGTAATACTTGGCGTACCTCTGCTTTTGTTGATTCTGGAACTTCAGTACCTAACAACACATAAGGTATAAATCGTCTGCTTGGCAGTTCAAAATACAATTCTGCTATCTTCATAATTTGGCGTACAACCGCACGTTCACCTGTGTTTTCAGGATACAGAGGTATTGAAGGGTATGTATCTTCGATAAAATCACAAATGACACTCGACTCTGAAATATGAAAGCCATCATCCATCGTGATAACAGGTACTTTTCCAGCCGGACTTATTGCGAGTAACTCGTCGCTACCACCGTAAATTAGGTTTTCTTGAAAGGGCAGTTGTTTGTATAGCAGTACATGTTTAATCAAGTTGTAATAGTTACTAGCCGCGAAACCGTGCAAAGTAATCATAAATCAGTTTTCCATCATTTAATGTGAAGATTGTAATCGTTAAGTTAAACGTATTATTACCTGTTTTAATTCGGTTATATATAAGGGGAAATGCGAATCACTATTGTCTTTTAAACAACAGTTAAAGAGGGAAGGAAAGAGGAGAGAGTGGAATTTGAGTTGTTATTCGGTTGTTTTGTGAACCATTGCGCTCCCTTTTACGTAATTATCTCAGTACATTTAATATTGAAAAACAGACCCAGCAATATGATCCAGATGGTCACTACACTAACAAGTGGCAAGCCGAAGAATAAGGATTACTCATAAGGTCGAGTCTTAAGCTCAAGGACTAATGGGTTAGGGCGTTATCACGACAGATTAGATCAGGCATAAAACGATGAAAAAATCACAGTTGCCAAAAAAGATATGCGTTGTTTGCCAGAGACCATTTAGTTGGCGAAAGAAATGGGAGCGAGACTGGCCAATGGTTAAATATTGCTCTAAGCGCTGTCGGTCTTCACGACATCAAAGTGAATAATAAATCCACATATGAAGATTTAAGATAGAGGATGATTATGAATGCCACCACTGACCGCTTACGACTCATTTTAGGTGACCAATTAAATGCCAGCCATTCATGGTTTCAACACACCGATCCACAAACGATTTACGTGATTGCAGAAATGCATCAAGAAACCGCCTATGTAAAACACCATGTACAAAAAGTGTGTGCTTTTTTTGCTGCGATGACCCAATTTGCAGCCGCATTAGAAAGTGCAGGGCATCGAGTGATGCACTTAACCTTGGACGATACGAAGCCATTTGAAAAAATAGACGATCTATTAAATCACCTTATTGCTAAACACCATATTACCCATTTTGAGTATCAACTCCCTGATGAATATCGTTTACGTGACATGCTCGATAAATACTGTTTGTCGTTAGAAATATCTTCTCAAGGTTATGAAAGTGAGCACTTCTTTCTCTCTGAAGCGAACATTGAAAAAGAGTTTAAGCCGAACCATCATCATCGTATGGAACCCTTTTATCGTAAAATGAGAAAGCGCTTTAATATTCTGATGGGTGAGGGGGAACCCGTTGCAGGCAAATGGAACTTTGATGGTGCAAATCAAAACAAATTAAAGGCAGGTGAGTTTGACAGTGTACCCACGCCATTATTATTCGCGAACGATGTCACTGATATTCTTAAGCGTCTAGAGCGTCATAATGTGACGATGATTGGACAAGCGAATAATCAACTATTGTGGCCAGTAAATCGGCAGCAGGCGAATGAGTTATTGGTGTTTTTCTGTCGCTATTGCTTACCGTTGTTTGGGAAGTTTCAAGATGCAATGACATGTAAGCTTGATGATATGCTAACGCAAAAGCAATGGAGTTTGTTTCATAGCCGTTTATCCTTTGCTCTCAATGCAAAAATACTCAGTCCTATGCAAGTGATTGATGCTGCTATTACGGAGTTTAATCAACGCCCAGATGCCATAGATATTGCTCAGATAGAAGGTTTTGTACGTCAAATTCTAGGGTGGAGAGAGTTTGTACGTGGGATCTACTGGCGCAATATGCCTGATTACCAAAACCTAAATGCACTTGAAGCGTCATTATCATTACCAAGTTGGTTTTGGACAGGAAAAACAAAAATGAACTGTATGCATCATGCAATACAACAGTCTCTTGATTTCGCCTACGCACACCATATTCAACGTTTGATGATAACCGGTAATTTTTGCTTATTAACAGGCATTAAACCTGACGAAGTAGATGAGTGGTATTTAGGGATTTATATTGATGCAATTGAGTGGGTTGAAATGCCAAATACGCGGGGCATGAGCCAGTTTGCAGACGGTGGTATTGTGGCCTCTAAGGCTTACGCTGCCAGTGGTAACTACGTGAATAAAATGAGTGACTATTGTCCTGACTGTCACTACAACGTAAAGCAGGTGAGTGAAGAGACAGCGTGTCCATTAAATGCGCTATATTGGCACTTTATGCATACACACATTGAGCAGTTTAATAATAATCCCCGCACCAGAATGGTCTATGCGAATTGGAAGAAAAAATCAGAAGAACAGCAGCAAGTTATCTTAGATAGAGCGAAACTGTTGCTATTGAATATTGAGGAGTTGTAAGTGTTTCTAACATATAGTTCAAGCTAACACGCTTTTGTCCCAAAACGTGTTAGGGAAGGAAAGAAGCTGTAGAAGTAACGAACGAAGAAAGGTAAGCGGCTATATTTGTTAAGTTGAGAAATGACTGCTTCTTGAGGTGAGAGATTAAAACTAGTTCACTTCGTCTCTAAGTAGAACTTCATTATCCAAAACAACATTTGTTGACCAGATGAAGCTTGCTCAAGCACTACTGAATTTATCAATAAAGTTCATGTAAGATTTTTTTATTTACAGTAATTTAGATGCATATTTGGAAATTAGAGTGATCAATCCAAGTTTCCTATTTGTGATGGTTGAATAATAAAACGCTCACATCATTATAGCTGTGAGCGTTATCTGTATGGCCTGGAATTAGTCCTGTTTTATTTCCATGTTTGCTCATAAACTCGCATTAAGTTGCCGCCGAATAGCTTAGCTAAATCATCATTTGAGTAACCCATTTCCCACAAGCTATCTACCACTCCTGCTATGTGTTTTGATAGCTCGGCACAGCCAGTAGAACCTTTATTAAAAGCATTAACCATGTAGCCGTTATCCGCATACTTATCTGGGTTGGCAATGGTGAAAGGCACGACTTTAGCTGTTGTCATCATATCATCGGTTGCGATACCCACATGATCAATGCCCGCCACTTGTACAGCACCATCAATCATTTCGGCAAATTGTTTAGGCGTAATATCTTCAGGCCAAACACCGTCCATCATCCACTCGGTTGCGGTCACCGCGATCACTCCGCCCATATCTGCGACGGTTTTTGCTTGCTCATCCGAAATCAGACGATAACACGCAGCTAGACGAAAATCGGGGTCATCTTTTTTCAGGTTCTTCTGTGCCATGCGCTTTTCTGTTTCCGTCAGCGTTTCATGTGGCTCACAACCATAAGTAGAGGCGATAGGTGAGTGAGAATAGATGACAGGCACACCTTTGTGATGCTTTTGCATGTAGTCTGTAATATCTTTGGTTGTGTAGTGAGAAGTATGAGAAAGATCAACGGTAATACCATGCTTAACCATCTCATCAAGTACTTCTTTACCAAACTCAGTCAAACCACTGGTATCTCCGTTGATCATTGAAATCACGCCAGAGCCGGTTAATTCGGTTTCATTGTATGTGAGTTGCATGGTTTTGACGCCATACTCAGCCATAACCGCTACATTTGCTGCGTTGCCCTCTAATGGCATGGTCGTTTGATTTGCCCACATAATGGCGTATTCACCGTTGTCATGCGCTTTTTGAAAGTCATCAACGGTTTTTACGTAACGAATTGGTGTGTTTGCCGCAGAGGAGGCTTTGGTCCATTTCCCATGCTCTGATTTAAAGGCAAGTAGGTTTGGCGTGTGCGGTGCACCAAGGGTAATAGAAGCGCCAGTAATGCCACGTTCATAAGCTAAATCAATGTAGTTTGCCACTTCTAAATCTTTGCTAAATCCTGTACCGCTTGGCGAAGCATAGAAGTCGAGCACAATATTGTCAGCGACGTATTGCTGAGCTTCTTTGGATGCGAATTGGTGCCAATCGTTGGTTTCAATTGATGCGTGTGCACTAAAGGTTGTTGCGGAGATTAACGTTGCGATTAGAAGTTTTTTCATCTGTTTATCCTCGAATTAGTTTACGAGTGCAAATATATCGATTTGAAATGCCAAAAATGTGCAGTTTGCGACAATGTGAGTAGGTGCGATGAATTGCTAAGGTTGTTAAGTCTGTTTAAGCCATTGCAGTGGCGTTGTGTTCTCAGATCTTCTAAAGGCTCGAATAAACTGAGAAGCATCAGAATAGCCAAGGTGCTCTGCCACATCAGATATGGATGCGTTGCGCTCAACTAAGACTCGTTTTGCAAAAGCGATGTTTAATGACTCTTTGATTTTTCGAAATGTACACCCTTCGCTCTTTAAGCGCCTTTGAATAGTGCGTTCATTCATTCCTATGATCTGGCTTAGCTGCTCTATAGAGAGGTCTTCTCGTCCGATATAGCCTTCAAGTACAGCAGAGATCTGGTCTGAATAATCGCGCTGTTTACTATGAAATGTCACGGGGTAAGTGCTACTGAGGTTTAATTCACGTTTAGCAGTCTGATTGTAGAAAAGAGCCGTGTAGTGTTGACCTAAGAACTGCGGCGTTCGGCTGTCGATGTTGAGTTGCTCAAGATCAGAGGCGTGGGGGTGCTTTAAGTAATATTTAATCGGTGCGTCTAACTGGGTGTCTATCCTTTTATAGTAACTGTGGGTGATGACTAACAAGTAGAGCTCAGACAAAAATAGAGGCTGGCTTTGGTGCGGAGCCTCAAGCTCTACAGAGTACGAGTTGCCGCTTTTATTTAAGGTAATTGAATTGACAGGTATAAGTTCTACAACTTGCTGTAATAATGGCTTTTTTTGGTTGTTGGTAGGTAGAATTTGCTCAATGAATCTTTCTGCTGAGTGTTGCATCAGTGCGATAAATTTTTCAGAGGGTAACTTATCATGCGCTTGTTCAAGTAACTTTGAGAAGGCAGAAAATGAAGTGAGTTGAGCAGAGCTTGTGTCCAAATAAATAGGAACGTTGGCGCTTTTCACTAATGGCCAGACATCTTTTACTTCACTCTTGAGAAACTCAATAAAAGTGATGACTGCGTATTTATGGATCAAAGGGATCAATTCACACTCTCCTGTCTCAAAGTTTGTGGTAGCTGTGACTATTTAGCGTACAAAACGCTCACAATGTTAGGTTGTGAGCGTTAGGTCTATGCTATGAAAAAGATGAGTTAAATTTTATTTCCATGTTTCCTCATAAACTCGTAATAGGTTACCACCGAATAGCTTAGCGAGATCAGCATTTGAATAACCCATTGCCCATAAGCTATCGACGACACCTGCGATGTGTTTTGACAGCTCGGCACAGCCCGTAGAACCTTTGTTAAAGGCATTAACCATGTAGCCGTTATCTGCATACTTATCTGGATTGGCAATGGTGAAAGGCACGACTTTCGCTGTTGTCATCATATCATCGGTTGCGATACCTACATGATCAATACCGGCGACTTTTACAGCGCCATCAATCATTTTGGCAAATTGCTTAGGTGTAATGTCTTCAGGCCACACACCATCCATCATCCATTCGGTTGCGGTCACAGCGATAACACCACCCATGTCAGCAACAGTTTTCGCTTGTTCGTCAGAAAGAAGACGGTAACAAGCGGCTAGGCGAAAGTCTGGGTCACCTTTTTTCAGGTTCTTCTTCGCCATGCGTTTTTCTGTTTCAGACAGAGTTTCATGCGGTTCACAGCCATAAGTCGAGGCAATAGGAGAGTGTGAGTAGATGACAGGCACACCTTTATGGTGCTTTTGCATGTAGTTAGTAATGCCTTGCGTTGTGTAATGAGAAGTATGAGAGAGGTCGACGGTAATACCGTGTTCAACCATCTCATCAAGTACCTCTTTACCAAAGTCAGTCAAACCACTGGTATCACCATTGATCATCGAGATGACACCAGAACCGGTAAGCTCTGTTTCGTTGTAGGTGAGCTGCATAGTTTTGACACCATACTCAGCCATAACCGCTACATTTGCTGCGTCACCCTCTAATGGCATTGTGGTTTGGCTTGCCCACATAATGGCGTATTCACCATTGTCATGCGCTTTTTGAAAATCATCAACAGTCTTAACGTAACGAATTGGTGTTTTCGCCGAAGAGGAGGCTTTTGTCCATTTTCCGTACTCAGATTTAAAGGCAACTAGATTAGGCGTATGTGGTGCGCCGAGAGTAACCGATGCACCAGTGATTCCACGTTCATGGGCTAAATCAATATAGTTCGCCACTTCTGAGTCTTTGGTGAAACCAGTACCGCTTGGAGAAGCGTAAAAGTCGAGTACGATGTTGTCGGCGACATATTTTTGTGCGTCTTTAGATGCAAACTCGTGCCAATCTTTGGTTTCAACGGATGCTGTTGCCGCTGTGGAGAGCGAGGCAATTGTCGTCGCAAGTAGTAATTTATGCATGGTAATCCCTTGTCCAATGTGTGTAATTTTTAATCGCTTCTTATTTGATTGTATTGAAATAGTTAATAATTTCAAATAAGTATAGAACACCATTTAATATATAAAGTGATATATGAGTTATAGTTTGAGGTTCGTCACTAGAGACTTCGGAAAGAGCTCGATGATCTTTATGTTCAACATTTATATCAGCATCGAATTGAAATTGATGCGCACCGTTTTTAGTTTAGTAAATTCTCCAACACGCTCACCATTCATGTATGAAGTTAATACAGCCATTACCATGCCTCATTGTCTAGATTGTCTTCGTGATTTGTTGGGACTTGCTCTTGAATAATGCAATGAACTTCTAATGTATGAAGGATCTTAAAGAGTATCTGTAATTGAGTCGTTTCAGGGTGATTCTCAAAGCTAGATAGCGTGGATTGTTTTATTCTAACTTTTTTAGCAAGCTCTGTTTGGGTCGGGTTGTGTTTGGTTCTAATAAGCTTTAAATGGTTAGTTAATTGCTTTGGATTATAAATCATCATACATCCCATCATATTATGTATATCCCCGATAAGGGATAAATCAGGACTAATCCCTTATCGGGGATAAAGGGATGCCCAAAAATCAAATACAAAAAATGGATGCAGCAGAACTACATCTATTTCTTCATTACTTAGAGTAAAGTAGCTAATTAATTTTTCGCTCTTATCCCAAATAACGCTTCTCTAAGTGCGCCTTAAAGAAGCTTGCATTCAGCACATCACCCGTTGCTTGCTTCACTAAATCATCAGTTGAGAATAATGATGCTTTGCTCCAGATATTGTCTGACAGCCAAGTGAAAATAAGGCTTAAATCACCGCTTAATGTGGCTTTTTCTACATCTACGGTTTGCTTTATCGCAGCCATAAATTGTGCAGCATACATTGCGCCTAGTGTGTAGCTTGGGAAGTAACCAAAACTACCATCTGTCCAGTGAATGTCTTGCATGCAACCGTTTTTGTAATTGCCTTTGGTGGTTAAACCTAGGTACTGCTGCATTTTGGCATCCCATAATTCAGGGATATCTTTATAGCCAATTTTACCGTTCATTAAATCACGCTCAATTTCATAACGTAAAATAACGTGAGCAGGGTATGTCGCTTCATCGGCATCTACACGGATAAAATCAGGGTTTACGCGTGTGTAGATTTTTTGCAGATTATCTGTCTTAAAGATTTTTTGATCAGCATTCACAAAGTTCTTTTGCACTAATGGAGACAGTTGAGAAATAAACTTAGCACTGCGGCCTAATTGCATCTCAAAAAATAAGCTTTGAGACTCATGAATACCCATTGAGCGAGCTTGACCAACAGCAAGGCCTGCAAATTCTTTTGGTAACCCTTGCTCATAACGTGCGTGGCCTGTTTCATGTACTGTACCCATTAATGATTGCACAAAATCGTTTTCATCATAACGAGTGGTAATACGAACATCAGTAGGAACGCCGCCACAGAAAGGGTGCATGCTTACATCAAGACGACCATGATTAAAATCGAAGTTTAAAAACTTCATCACATCTACGCTAAGTTGGCGTTGTTGCTCTGTCGGGTAGTGGCCATCAGGTAAGTAGATGGACTCAGTAGATTGTTTCTCTTGTATGTTTTGAATAAGAGTAGGAAGCCACGTTTTTACATCGTTAAATACCACATCAAGTTTTGCCGTTGTTGTGCCTGGTTCATATAAATCAAGCATGGCGTCGTAAGGCGTTAATCCTGAGATATTTGCTCGTATCTGCGCTTCTTCTTGAGAAAGGGCGACAACTTCTGCAAAATTTTTACTAAATCCTTCCCAATCGTTTTCTCCACGTTGAGTTCGCCATGCGTGTTCACATTTAGAACCCGCTAAAGATTGTGCTTGAACCAAGGCTTCAGGAAGGGCTGTGGATTGTTGCCATTTTAATTTCATTTCACGAAGGCTAGCTTGTTCGTTATCAGATAGAGACTCTGATTCTGCTTTATCAAACCATTCGGCCAGTTGTGGTGCATTGCCTAGTTGATGTAAATGAACAGACAGTTCAGCCATTGCTTCTGAGCGAGCTTCGTTACCGCCAGACGGCATTACTGCTGTTTGGTCCCATCCACAAATCGAACCTAAATGCTCGAATCGAGAAATTTTTAAACTATGTTCAACCAATTTTTGATAATGACTCATGGATATTCCTTCATTATTATTTTTTATTCGTGTTTTCATTGTTGATCGGTTTTACTTAGAAAGGAATGCTTCATGTATTTATAACGCAGTTTTTAAGACATAAAGGTTCAGTAAAATTCATGGTGAATATTTTTCTCAAAGTGCAGATAAAAAATACCCTGCAGCGAGCGAGGTAAGAAATTTATTTTAAATTAGGTGCTTAGCTGATTTTTACTGGCCAGCCATAAGATCGATACTCTTCGGCTAATGTATTTGCAATATCTGCTGATACGGTTGCTGAAATCCAGTTGCCAAAACCCATTACTTGATATTCAAATGTTACGTGATTCATTAATTTTCTCTCCCCGATTGATGCGCGTACTTTATCGGGCTTTGTTCTTAATAACTTTCGTATTAAGGTCAAATGGTTTGATATTTGGGTTAATTTATATAAATACGGTAAATAGATTAAATCTCGAAAAATGAATAGAGTAAATGTTCGATTTTATAAGTTGATTGAAATTAAGTAGTAATTAAAAGAAAACGAGATATATTAATGAAACTCACAATTAAATGGATATTCACGTGATTCTAGATTTTTGGGCATTTTTTATTGCCATTGTACTATTAACAATGACGCCAGGATTGGATACAGCTTTGGTGATCCGCAATACGACCCGTGGTGGTTGGAAAGATGGTATTACCTGCAGTTTGGGGATTTGTTGTGGTTTATTTGTTCATGCGACTATGTCGGCGATTGGTTTATCGGTATTGTTAGTAAGCTCTGCGGAGTTATTTACCGTTATAAAAACGATAGGGGCTGCGTACTTGATTTGGTTAGGCATTCAATCAATTAGAAGTACGTTTAAGCAACGTAAACAAACAACGAAAGTAAAAGCGATAAAAGAAAAGAAAGAATCGTTAACCTTGTCTTTTAAAGAAGGTTTTTTATCGAATATTTTAAACCCTAAAACAGCCGTATTTTATTTGGCTTTATTGCCGCAATTTATTAACCCTGAATATAATGCTTTTATTCAATCATTGTTGATGGCAAGTGTGCATTTTATCGTTGCTATGTTTTGGCAAGGTGGAATTGCATTGTTAGTTGAAAAAGCACAGGAATTAATGTCGAGCGAGAAAATGACTCACCGAATAGAAAGGGTAACAGGCAGCGTGCTTATCTTGTTGGGTGTGAATTTATTAGTATCTAAGTAGATTGTAAAAATAAGAATGCTATACCTGAAAATTTAAAATCATAGGTATAGCATTCTTTTTGTTTCATTTATTGAAACTGATAACTTGATGGGTTAACTGTCTTTATTGCGGACAGATTCAATCACGTTACTAATTTTTTCGGTTATTGGGTTTGGTTTCTTTGGTTTTTTTTCTTTTTTAGCAAAATGAACATGCACATCTTGTTGAGCAAAAGGAATTGAGATCCCTTCTTTATCAAAACGCAATTTCACTTCACGAGTGACATCCCAATAGACATCCCAATAATCATCGGTTTTAACCCAAGGACGAACGATGAAATCAACAGAAGAAGCGCCTAGAACGTGAACACGAATGTTTGGCTCTGGTTTTTTTAATGCAGCAGGGTGAGCATCGACAATTTCAGCTAAGATCTTTTCTGCTTTTTCGATACTGTCTTCATATCCAATGCCAAATACCATATCGACACGGCGTAATCGTTCATGCGTTACGTTTTTTATTACGTCTCCCCAAATTTTACTATTGGGTAAAATAATGATTTGGTTATCAAAGGTTTTGATCGTGGTATTTACCAAGCTCATTGAGCTTACCTTGCCAGTTACGCCACCTGCCTCAACCAGATCACCAACATCAAATGGACGATAGATAAGCAACATCATGCCCGATGCAAAGTTGGATAAGGTATCTTGCAATGCGAAGCCAATAATAATACCGGCAACACCAAAACCAGTTAGTACAGGGGCGAGATCTAAACCAACTTTAGAGAAGGCGATTAAAATACCAATAAAGTAAATTAACTTACTCGACATAGAGACAAAGAAGTCCTGCATCAATTTACTCATTCGTAAATGAGGTTGCACCACCGCTTTCAATACGACTTTACGAGTTAACTTCGCCAATAAACGTGTTGCAAATAGGATTAAGAAGAAAACAAAGAATTTAAGGAGTTGATCTGGTGCGTGTTTAAGTAGCCAGTTACTGCCAGATGAAATCCAGTTACTTAAAATGGCGGCAATAACAGGGAAGTTGAGAATATCTTCGGTTAGATTCCCCGTGGTAGAAAACAGTTGGCGTTTGTAATCGGTGGTATTGATGTTTAGTTGATCGGCAATGGCAATGAGTTTGGCTAAGCCATAGGTTGAATTAGATACTTTTCGTTCAAAAAAGAGATGCTCTAACGTGAGTGATGACTTTTCAGAATCAGAAGAGCGTTGAAGTTGGTCTGACAGTAGTTGTTCTCGGCTTGTATCAAAACTTAGTGACGCGGAAAGGAATTTGATTTTTTGATCAATAAATAGTTTATAAGCAACAAGCTGAGCGTCTGTTGATTGACCTAACGTAGTCAGCCATTGGTAGTTTTCTAATTGATCATTAAGAGAAAGGTAATAGTAATCTCTAGATTCTTTTAAGGTGTTTTGCAAAGCAAGTTTGTGCTCGATATCCGCTTTATCTAATTTTTCTTGTTTGTCTTTTATGTCTTTATCAAGATACGCGATAGCTCGTTCGGCATAGATTACTTGTCCTTCGACTTCTTTGATTAAAAGAGGGGTTGTGGTTTCATCATGGCGCTTAATTAAATCAGCGAGTACGGCTCGAAGTTGATTATTTTTATCGACTTGTTGAACTCGAATAACGGCAAGATCACTTCCAGAGAATGAAGACGCTTCTTTTTTTAATCGCACAACTTCATTATTGATTTTATTTAAATCAGCCAGATCTTGGGCTTCATTAGCAAAAGTGAAGGAACTAAATATAAGAAGGAACCAAATAAAGATACGCATAGAGCCTCTATTGCTTTGAAATGAAATTAAGCGGATAACCTACTTATTGTAGTGAAATATAAGGGAAAGTGGCAGAAGAACTTTTTAAGCGGCTGTCACAAAAATGAAAAAGCAGCCACTAAAGCTGCTTTTATCATGTTGCATTGTACTTTTATCTAATCAAGTTTTTTGTACTCAATGATTAATGCTTTGAAAAAGGAGAATAAAAATCCAATTACCATAACCAATAATATTGAGCCAAATATCAGAGTTAATATTTCCATATATCACCTCGTAAAGTAGCACTAAGTGAGTATATCAAATTTACAAGGTTCTGTTTGTTAACCTAGTTAAATAAATGTATCAAGATGTCTCTGGCTTAATGGCTAGAGACATCTTTAGTTAGCATTAAGCACGGTTTAAAATGGCTTCTTCTTCATTATTGCTTTGTTTATTAAAGAAAAGGTGAGTTTCTTCAATAATGATATGACGTAATGCGATTAAACCGATTAGATTAGGTATTGCCATCAAACCATTAACAATATCGGCAATGACCCAAATCGTATCAAGTTTCATATAAGCGCCTGAAGCCACTAAAGCAATGAAGATGACTTTGTACGGCAGAACCCCTTTATTACCGAATAGGTAGGTAACACAGCGCTCGCCATAATAGTTCCAGCCTAGAATGGTGGTAAAAGCAAAGAACATTAAACCAATAGAAACTAAGTAAGGACCAATTTGGTCTGAGCCTAGTCCTAAAGCAAAAGCCTGTGTTGTCATTAACGCACCAGCGGCATCGCCTTGCCAAACGCCAGTAACAATTAAGGTTAAGCCTGTCATGGTACAGATAATCACGGTATCAAAGAAAGTACCTGTCATTGATACTAAACCTTGTTTTACACAAGAATCTGTTTTTGCAGCAGCAGCAGCGATAGGTGCACTACCTAGACCTGATTCGTTTGAGAACACACCACGAGCGACACCCGATTGAATTGCTAGCATTATTGATGCGCCAACAAAGCCACCAGTAGCTGCTGAACCGGTGAATGCAGAGGTGATAACCAATTGAATAGCTGCTGGTAACGCTTCTATCTGCATGATAAGAACCGTTAGACAAGAAACTACATAGACTACAGCCATGGTTGGTACGACTTTTTCAGCTACTTTTGCAATAGATTGGATGCCACCTAAAGTAACAATAGCCACTAAAACAGTTAGGACTCCACCTGTTAGCCAAGCCGGTGCATTCATTGTTAACTGAGCTGAATCAACGATTGCATTGATTTGCGGAAAAGTACCGATACCAAAACAGGCAACGCCTAACGCGAATAATGCAAATAGCTTTGCTAGCCATTTATTACCCATGCCGTACTCAATGTAATACATTGGGCCGCCAACCATTTGGCCTTTACTGTCTGTTTTTCTATATTTTACTGCAAGTAAACATTCCGCGTATTTTGTCGCCATGCCAAATACAGCAGCCAGCCACATCCAAAATAGAGCACCAGGGCCACCCATTTTAATCGCGGTTGCCACACCGACGATATTACCCGTACCAATAGTGGCAGAAAGGGCAGTACATAAGGCTGCAAAACTAGACACATCGCCTTTACCTGTGCTTTGATTTTCTTCTTTTGAGAAGACCATTTTAAGCGCAGTTGGTAGGTGACGTAACTGGAAAATACGAAGTCGGAACGTAAAGTAGATACCTGTACCCACTAATAGCATCAACAGAGGTGGACCCCAGATGAAGTTATCGATAGTAACAAGCGTGTTGTGAAAGGTGTTCATGGTTTCCCCTTAATAAAGCATATAGTAAGGAGAAGAGAGAGTGGTGTACCAAAACCAAAAAATAGGCAATAGTATAGAGCCGAGATTAATCGGATCACTTTCTCCTCTGTCCTTTTGCCTGAGAGTTTCACCTTTATCATTTTTCAGATAAGGGCTTGCTCCTTCGGCGGCCGATTTAACGGCTCTCTCCAGAGATTCCTCCAACTACAGTCCTCACCTTATTCATAAAAATGAACTAGGCACCTGAAAGATTTACTTCTTCGGTGGGCGTTGCCAAATAATGGCCTTGCCGCTCTCCTGCAGTCTTCATCGGATCAACAAATTGTAAGCTACAAAGTAGCTAAGTCAGGTATGTTAGACAAGTCACATTTTTTTGTCATGCATTTTATTTACAATTTAGATAAAAATTGATCGAAATCGGTTTCTTTGTTCAAAATAACAACGATAACTCAAGTATTTACATGATTAAAGTATGCTAAAATAAATAAAAAGTGAGGTGTACTATGTTACGAATTGCTGTGATTATTTTATTGTTAGCTCTTTCAGCGTTACTGTTTAAGTACAGAGCAAATGAAAAGATCCAAAAATCGGTGGTGTATACATCGGTGATTGGAGTGGTTGTTTATGTGGCGTACGTCATGATTTCAGAGCTAATTCGATAAGTTGTCTTATAATTAACAAAATGTGTAGAGAACAAATCTATACTATTCACTATCTATAATGTTTGGGGTTAACGCGTGGGTGTAGAAAATCAGACCAGAACGACTGACGAGCATGATGAAGATGTCATCATTATCGAAGAAAAATCAAAAACGAGTCACTGGGTTGCCGGAGTGACACTAATTATTGGTGTTATTGCAGGTGGATTAATCGGTTCGAGTGTTTCAGATAATAAATGGTCTGATACTTATGCTCAGTTAGAAGCAAAAACTAAGCAATACCAAACAGAATTAAAGCAAGCCAATGTAAAAAGTACTGAAGTTGATGTATTGATTGAGCAAGAAAAACAACAAGCACTTGAAGAACAAAAGAAAACGCTTGATGAAGAAAAAGCACAAGCTATTGTGACAGAATCAAAAAAACAAGCATCGATAAAAAAAGAAGTGGGCGCCTTAAAATCGCAGAACGCTTCATTAGGTATGCAAGTTGAAGAGCAAAATAAACAAATCGATAAATTGACGAATCAAGTTGATTTGCAGATCACTATGCTTTCTCGTGCGAAACAATTATTTCAGCGTCAGCTTCAATTAAAAGAAGAAGCGAGTAATTTAGAAGTTAAAATCGAAGTTACAATGGCAAATGAAAAGCAGCTAGAGAAAGAGTGTGCTGTTTATCTTGAAGGTAAGAGCTGGGATGTGAAATCGGATGTATGTAAGCGACAAGAATTGGCAAAGAAAAAAATAGCCGGATACAACGATGAGCTTCAGCTTTTGCAAATGGACATTAAAGAAATCGATAGCATCAGTGATGATCTAGGTATGTAGGTCGGTTTACTTTAAAGAAAAGCTACAGGATATTGTGGCTTTTTTTATACCTTTGATTTGTAGTGATAATAGTTTTCATTAGCTTTTTTGGGGAAATGCATAGAACGATGGCACCGTATAGTTTGATATTGAAGGAGAACAAGAATGAGCAGTCAAACGGCTAAGTTTGTCCAAGGCTCGACAATGCGTCATATTTTAGTGATGTCAGGAACGGCCTCTATCGGTTTAATGGCACTGTTTGTTGTTGACTTGCTAGATATGTTTTTTATTAGTTTATTAGGGCAGGTTGAACTGGCGGCGGCAATTGGGTTCGCTGGGACTATTATCTTTTTTTCTACGTCTGTATCTATTGGTTCTTCAATTGCGATGGGGGCTTTGGTATCAAAAGCTCTAGGTGCAAAAGAAAATGAGAAAGCAAAACAGCTAGCCTCAAGCACGCTTGTTATTGCATTTATTGTTAATAGCATTGTTACGATCACTATGTTTTGCTTCATTCCTGAATTACTCGCGATGATAGGCGCAAAAGGAGTGGTTGCTGAACGTGCACAAGCATACCTTTCGATTCTTTTACCAAGCACGCCATTGATTGCAATTGCGATGGCTGCGGGAGCCGGTTTAAGGGCTGTCGGGGATGCAAAGCGTTCGATGCTAGCAACGTTATATGGTGGCATTGTTAATGCGATTTTAGATCCTATTTTCATCTTTGGGTTTAATATGAATGTGGAAGGGGCGGCGATTGCTTCTGTTATTTCAAGAGCGACGGTATTGGCTTTTTCACTGTACCCGTTAATTGTGACACATAAACTGATTTCTTTGCCTAAGTGGGCTGATATTAAGCATCATTCTCCGGCTATTTTTACGATTGCGGTCCCTGCCATTGTGACTAACACGGCAACGCCTATTGGTAATGCAATTGTTACGTCAACATTAGCGCCGTTTGGTGAAGATTTTGTTGCCGGCTTTGCGGTAATTGGACGGTTAATCCCAGTGACCTTTGCCGTTATTTTTGCGATGTCAGGTGCGGTTGGGCCTATTATTGGGCAAAACTACGGTGCTGAGCGAATCGATAGAGTGAAAGATACATTGAGGAACTCGCTATTCTTCTCTTCAATCTACTGTATTGGGGTATCTTTAATTTTATATGTGCTTCAAGATCAAATCATAAGTGCCTTTAATTTGGTTGGTGATGCCGCCTTGATTATGGCTACGTTTTGCACTGTGGTGGCAATTACCTTTATTTTTAATGGTGCGATGTTTGTCGCTAACACCTCATTTAATAATTTAGGTAAACCTCTGTATTCAACGGCTCTTAATTTGAGCAAAGCAACCATTGGTACGTTACCATTTGTGTATTTTGGTGCTCAATGGTTTGGTGGGTTAGGCGTATTGTATGGTCAGGCATTAGGTAATGTTGTGTTTGGTATTATTAGTATAATTGTATTGAGAACGCACGTTATTTATATGGTGAAAGAGCATTGCCAGAAAGTATGTACTGAAGACTCATTGGCTGATATTAGCGTTACCATGACTCCGTTTTGTAATAATGATGCGGTAATAATGCAAAGTGGTATTGAGAATGAAGAAAAATTAGAAAAACCTTCTCTTTCTGGTTAAATAGTTAAAGGTTTAATACATAAAGATGGTGGCTCTGTATGCTTGATATTTGAGATACAGAGCCACCATTTTATTTGCTATGGTATTGAGTATTAGCTTCTTTTAACTGTTTTTCTACGTAAGAAACCAAAACCGAATAAAGAAACTAAAGCGAATAAATTGAACGACGCTGCTTTTTCATACTCAAGTGAGATAACGATAGGATCATGATCCGAAGCAGAATACATGTCATTGTATTTCACCATGTCACCTGTGTATTTTGAGCTGTATTCAAATAAGTTACTTTCTGCTGCATTGATATGCCAATCTTCAATTTCTGTTACTCGATCAGCCAGTGATTCATTTGCTAATGCGTGATCAAGATTTCCTAGTTCACCTGAATAGGTATAAGAGAAGGTCTCTGTTCCGTGTAATAGTGTATTGAGGTTTAGGTAGCCATAACCTTGGGTAATTTGACTGCCAGTTTCTTCATACGGAAGCGGATTACCTTCGGCATCATTCCCCAATGTAGTATGAGAGGCTGTGAAGATAGTGCGGTCATATTTTTCTGGACTGTAATCTGTCAATGTCAGTAGTGGATCTTCCATCCCGTAGGCATTCATATCGCCTAATATAAGAACATCACCTTCAACAGTACTTAGCTCGTCACCAATGGCTTTGGCTGCAGATACTCTAAAGCGATTACAGTTGCCTTGTAGATCGGCAGGATCACTGTCTTCTTCGAAGTTCTGCCATTGCTCAATACACTCAGAGCCTTTCGATTTTAAGTGATTAACAACAACTGTTAAAGGCTCTTTTGCTTCTTTAACAATGAATTCTTGCACTAAGCTGTGACGTTGGTATTTATCATATGCAGGATTAAACTCAATGATGCCTTTGTTATCACGAGTGACGGTATTCTCAGCAACGTGTTGTTCCGGTGTTTTGATTACTCGTGCTTTTCCTTCTAGTTTCACTTCGCTAGGACGGTAAAGTAGGGCAACCATAATGGCATCAGAGCCTAAATATTCACTTTGATATTTATCAGCGGCTTCAATTTCAACGAATTTATAATGATCTTTTTCATCTTCAAAGTTGGCATTTAGTGCTTTGGTTAGATCATAAATAGCACTGTTTTTACCAAAGCCGTTGTTTTCAACTTCCATTAAACCAATGATGCCTGCATCAATGGCCGTTAGAGCGGCAATGATTTTTGCTTGTTGCACCGCAAAGTCATCGGCATTTACCGCGCCACGGTTTTGACCTGTTGGGTTGGCATCGCCGTTCGTAGCGACTGAAGTAAAGTAGTTTAAAACGTTAAAGCTTGTGATGGTTAAATCTTCATCTTCAATGCTTGGTTCATCAGTTCGTTCTACGTTGAATAGCGTGTCGCCATCCGCGTTAAACGCTTTAGTAATGATGTTTTCTTGTGTGATTGTATTGGTCGCGACTAATCGATATTGACCATAAGAATAAGCAATGACACCTTCTAAGCCTTCAATACGAGCGCCTAAACGAAGATAAGAATCTGCGCTGCCATCTTGATCTATATCTGAGGAAAAATCAGGGAAGTAAGGGACTTTTCCGTTCGCTGCTTTATTGTCTGATTCAATGGTAATTTGGCGTTTAACGTTATCTTTCGCTAATTGAATTGCTTCAGGGCTTTCTGCTGCAAACAGTTGGGTAGGCTTAAATAAAGGCTCACCATGGGAAAGTACCATGTTGTTGCGCTTGCTCCCATAATCAAAACTGAAATTACGGGTGATACGTAGATCTGAATGAGATGTCAGTTTTACTTTCATCCCTTCGTGGCGCTCTAATGCATCTGCAAGTGTTTCACCTTCATTAATGACTAATTCATTCACTTGTGCAGGGGATTCAGTCCTTTGAACAATATAGTTATTGGTGTCAGGCTTTAATTGTGTTTGGTTATAATACTCTTGTACTTTTGCTTTCACACATACAATAGCACCCGGTTGAATATCTTGTGCTGGGGCACTACCAGTACTGACAAAAATACCTTCAGAGCTATTTGAATCATGATCATCATTTAAGCCTTGTAGATAAAAACCTTTTAATAAGCTTTCACCACGAGCTGTGACAATACCTTGCACAAAATAGTCATCATCAGAAATGAAGCCACTTGTGATTAGTGGTGATTTATCGCTCGTTCCTTGAATTGCGTTGATTTCAGTAAAGGCTGGTGTATTACCAGAATCTGTTTCACAAGAAAACGGTGGTGGTGGTGTTACACCTTCTTGGTATGAGCCTAAACCATCAATATTGTCTTTTGGCTTTTCAAGCCACATGTTGGCATCAAATGTTGTACTTGGCGTTTGAACGGCACGTACAAAACTTTTGTCTTTGCCCCAATCAACGTCATCATCAATACCAATTCGGTCATGCTCTGCACCGTCTTTAAATAGCATGTATGTTTCATCGCCATTATGGTTGACGATGCTTTCCATACTGTCGGTTACGGCTTTTATCTCATCAGAAGCTCGGCTATTTGAAATTACATAAACACTTTTTGCGTTCAGTGTTATTGCGGATAGATCGAGATCATTTTTCCATTCATTTAATCCGTTGTACTTAGATTTAAGAACATAGCCAGAAAGAGAGACTGGGTTATCTCCCGTATTACTGATTTCTAACGATTTATTGTAGCTTCCGCCTTCAACGTACTGAGAAATAATAATTTCTGCATAAGCATTACCAGAGAGCGCTAAACCAATAGCCATAGCAAGAGAGGTTTTTAACTGAGTTGTTTTCATTTCACTGCTTTCCATAGTCGTTGTTATATGAATTAAAAGTTTATTTATAAAAACTATCGATTAAAGCTCTCACATTGATATGTCATATTCATTACCTTTACATTAAGAGTGGGATCTAAATCGGCTTGAAGAGGTGTAAATTTGGCAGAGGTCAATTAAATAACAAGATCAGTAATAGTGGGTATTTAGACAGGTTTCTATGGTATAAGACAAAATTGAAAATTATTAATTTTAACGCTTACATTGATTGTGGATATGAGTCGAAACTGTATGAATTTATGATAAAAAGAGCTAATGAAACTCCGATTGACATGTAATTATAAAAAATATCACTATTTATAGGCGCGCTTTAATGAAGAAGACCACTCTTTCTGTTTTGATTTCCATAGGATTAATATCAACTCCTGTTTTTTCACATGATGAGCCAAATACAGCGTCTATTGCAGTTTCTTTGGCGAACAGCTACGAAAAAGGGCTCGACATTGATGCGTATTGGGCAAGTGAAAAATTAGATGGAATAAGAGCTTATTGGACGGGAACTGAGTTACTTACTCGTAAGGGGCATACTATTGTGGCACCTGATTGGTTTATTGAATCACTACCAAAACATGCGATTGATGGTGAGCTATGGGCTGGTCGAGGAGGCTTTCAACACGTAGCAAGAACAGTTCTAGATAGCCAGCCAGACGATAAACAATGGGCTGATATTCGTTTTATGATGTTTGATTTACCACAATCGACGGGCATGTTTTCAAAGCGCTACTATGAATTAGAAGCGATTGTTAATCAGTTAAACCAACCACATTTAAAATTGGTTGAACATTATCCTATCAGTACTGAAGAAGCCCTTTTAAAAGCGCTAGAAGATATTTCAAGCCAGAATGGTGAAGGACTGATGTTAAGAAAAATTGCGGAGGAGTATCGCCCGGGACGCAGTGATGATTTGATTAAAGTAAAGAAACACCAAGATGATGAAGCCATTATTGTTGGTTATACCGATGGAAAAGGAAAATTTCAAGGCATGGTTGGGGCATTAATATTAAGAATGCCTAATGGAAAAGAATTTAAAATTGGCAGCGGTTTAAGTCTTGCTGTAAGAGAGAATCCACCAGCATTAGGGGCACAAGTGACTTATCGTTACAATGGATTTACTGACAGTGGGATCCCTAAATTTGCGAGATATATTGCAGTGCGAGAAGGGTATTAATAGAGCACTTCGGGGGAAAGGTGCTCTATTTTTACGGGATATATAATGTATCTATAAAATAGGGAACTTATAAAGCTTTAACGCTATCGCGGATCATAAGTGTTGGTTCTAATTGAAACACTCGGTTGGTTTCTGATTTTGTTGCGATTTTTTCTAGTAGAGAATCAACGGCTTGTTGACCTAAGCGATGTTTTGGTTGATGAATTGTCGTTAATGATGGTGTGATGTATTTTGCCATTTTAATGTCATCGTAACCAACAATAGAAATATCATTGGGAACAGAAATGCCTTTTTTACTCGCACAGTTGATCATTCCCATTGCCATCATGTCATTACAAACAAATAATGCGGTTGGTAGTTTTCCTCTTGCATGAAGTTCATTAAATGCGCTTTCACCACCTTCACACTCAAAGTCACCTGAAGCGATCCATTGTTTGTTGATCTCTAATCCAGACTCTTCCATTGCTTGCACAAATCCGCTTAAACGTTGCTGCGCTTGCAGTTTGTTTAATGGGCCCGTTAAGCAACCAATTTCTTTGTGGCCTTGTTCAATCAAATGTTTTGTTGCTAAGTAACCACCATGATGCGAGTTATCTTGGATCTTATCACTTGGGAAATCAATTAAGCCCCAATCCATAACAACGGTTGGAACGGCTTGATAACGAGAGAATAGTTCAAGTACTTGGTTTTCAATCTCAGTACACATCAACAATAAACCATCAACACGCTTTTGCAGTAGGGTATCTAAACTTGAATGAACACGTTTTGCATCGCCTTCGGTATTGCATAAAATAAGGTTGTAACCCATTTCATAGCAACGTCGTTCTACGCCTTTTACGACTTCACCAAAGAAAGGGTTGGTAGAGGTAGTAACGAGCATTCCAAAGGTTTTTGTATGATTGACTTTTAAGCTGCGAGCGAGTGCTGATGGTGCATAGTTTAGCTCTGTAACAGCAAGCGCAACACGCTCTGAGATGTCTTCACTGACAAAACGTGTTTTGTTTAATACATGACTGACGGTAGAAGTTGAAACTCCTGCATGCTTGGCTACATCTTTGATTGTTGCCATAAATTCAATCCTTGTGATGCCTTTACTTAAAATAAATAAAGGCACGAAAATAGAGACAGGTCGTGTTCAATGTGACCTTTAATGATGCTCTAATAGAAAACGTTCGACTTCCGTAATAGAAGGGATAGACGTTTGAGCACCCATTCGTGTAACTGAAATAGCGGCGGCAGCATGAGCGAATTTAATGGCATCATCTAATTTGCGACCAGATTGTAATCCTGTTAAAAACGCGCCATTAAAAGTATCGCCAGCACCTGTTGTGTCGGTTGCTTGAACTCTAAAGCCTTCAACTTGGCGGCCTTTACCATCTTGGCTGATCCATACCCCTTTGCTACCAAGAGTGATCATCACCGTTTCAATGCCTTTAGCATGAAGCGCGTCGGCAGCCTGTTGAGCACTTGCCATATCTGTCACTTCAATACCTGTTAATAATTCAGCTTCTGTTTCATTAGGCGTAATCATATCAACAAGTTGTAATAAGTCATCACTTAATTGGTGAGCAGGGGCAGGGTTTAATACAACCTTTGTGCCTGCTGCTTTTGCAATTTGTGCTGCTTTTTCTATGGTTTCAATCGGTGTTTCAAGCTGCATTAATAGGGTATCAGCTGCTTCGATTAATCCGTGGTGAGGAGCGATACGATCTGCCGTTAGTCGTGCGTTCGCTTCAGCAGAAATACAGATACTGTTTTCACCTGTTGCTGCCACTTGGATCATCGCGATACCTGTTGGGGTGTTTTCTTCAATCATCACACCTTCAGTATTAATGCCATCGAATTTAAACGCTTCAATCATTTGGTGACCAAAACTGTCATCACCTACACTTGCAATGAAAGCAATATCAGCTCCTAAACGTGCTGCAGCAACCGCTTGGTTTGCGCCTTTACCGCCAGGAATAACAGAATAGCTGTGACCGTGTAACGTCTCTCCCGGGCGAGGGAAAGAAGCAACTTGAAGAACGTGATCTGCGTTTACGCTACCTAAAACAACTAATTTATTCATAATGTGCCTTTGTTTCTTATCTGTGACCGGAATATGGTCTTAAAACATATGGGTAAATGGTTGTCTAACAGGTTTAGTTATATAACTTCATTTAACGATACGTTTTAGCAGTGTCTTATTCTTTGAGAAGAGTGGAGCATCGGTACAATTTAGTTGTGAGCGTACCAATGCCCCAGTTTTATTTATTAAGCTATCTTATTTTTTTGCGATAACTTTCAGGTCAACAGGGATGTATTTCTCTACTGTTTCACCTTTAAGTACTTTAACCGCCGTTTCAACACCAAGTGCACCGATTAGGTCAGGTTGTTGTGCGATAGTTGCACCAAGTAGGCCACGGTTAACCGCTGCAATACCATCTTCAGTACCATCAAAACCTACGATTAACACGTCTTTTCCTGATGCTTGAACAGCACGTAGAGCACCTAACGCCATTTCATCATTTTGAGCAAATACCGCTTGAACATCAGGGTTTGCTGCAATCATGTTTTCCATTACGTTAAGACCTTTAGTACGGTCAAAATCAGCAGGTTGGCTACCAAGTAGAGTTAAATCACCGCTGTTTACTGTTTTCATGAAGCCTTCACCACGTTCACGCGCAGCCGATGTACCAGCAATACCTTCAAGTTGGATAACGCGTGCTTTTTCGCCCACTTTTTCCATGATGTATTTGCCTGCCATTTCGCCACCAGCAACGTTATCTGAAGCAATGTGACTTACAACATCACCACGGCTTGCACCACGGTCAAGAGTTAGGACTGGGATACCAGAGCGGTTAGCCATACGAATCGCATTTGATACCGCGTCAGAATCTGTTGGGTTAATTAGAATTGCTTTTACGCCACGAACCGTAAGATCTTCAACATTTGAAAGCTCTTTACTTGGATCGTTTTGAGAATCCAGAACAATCAGTTTGTAGCCTAGGTCTTTTGCTTTTGCTTCAGCGCCTTCTTTCATTGTCACAAAGAATGGGTTGTTTAAAGTAGAGACGACCATCGCCATTGTATCTTGAGCCGAAGCTGTTGATGCAAAAGAGGCAGAAAGTAGTGCTGCAGAGATTAGGGTTGCTAACTTTTTCATTCTATATTCCTTATAAGGGTGTAGGGCGGCACAAGTCAAACATGGTACGTCTGGTTGTGCCTATTCTTGTTTTAAACAGCAAACGAATTTATAGGGGTATCGTTATTTAAAATATGTTTGATTATATAATTATTAGGTATTACTTGTTTTTGTTATCCACTAGTACCGCCAGCAAGATAACCACAGCTTTGGCAATCATTTGGTAGTAAGAAGAAACATCTAATAGGTTTAATGCGTTGTTCAAGAAGCCGATAATCAGAGCACCAACTAGAGTACCCATAATGCGACCTTTACCACCCGCTAGGCTTGTACCACCAAGAACTACCGCTGCGATAGCATCTAGCTCATAACCCATACCAGCAGTAGGCTGAGCAGAAGAAAGACGAGAGGTTACGATTAAACCAGCCAGTGCCGCAAGTAGACCACAGATAGCGTAAACACCGATCTTAACGCGATCCACATTGATACCAGATAAACGTGTTGCCGATTCATTGCCACCCAGTGCGTAAACATAACGACCAAAGCGTGTGTGGTTTAGTAAGTACCATACTGAAGCAAATACAATAACCATCAACCAGATTGGAACTGGGATGCCAAGTGCATAACCTGTACCGAACCATGCAAAGCTGTCAGCTACATCAGTAAAACCAGTTGAAATAGGGCGACCTTCGGTGTAAACCATTGTCACACCACGTAATAACGTCATTGTTACTAGCGTCGCGATAAAGGCTTGAACCTTACCTTTAGCGATAATGATACCGCTGATTGCGCCCAGAGCAGCACCTGCAAGTAGTGCAGTAGGAACCGCAATCATTACCGGAATTTCAAGACCAATCATGGTTGCAGCAAAAGCACCACAAAGGGCTAATACAGAGCCAACACTTAAATCGATACCTGCGGTTAAGATAACCAATGTCATACCTACTGCGATGATCGCGTTAACCGAGGTTTGACGTAAGATGTTTAAGATATTGTCGACAGTGAAAAAGTTGTCATTCAAAAAAGAAACCACGACAATCAAAAGCAATAGCGCGATTAATGATTTTTGTTCAATCAGCCACTCTTTAGAGAAGATGCCGCCTTTCTTTTGTTGTGATTCTGCTGGAGTCATAGATTTAGTGCTCATGCTGTTACCTCGACGTTTTGCTCAACAGTTTTACCTACTGCACAAGCCAATAATTTTTCTTGATCGGCATCTTTAGCCATGAATTCGCCACTGATATGGCCTTCATGCATAACTAAAATGCGATCACTCATTCCTAATACTTCAGGCATTTCTGATGAGACTAAAATAATGCTCATGCCTTCCGCTTTAAATTGGTTAATTAATTGGTAGATCTCTTTTTTCGCACCAACATCAACGCCACGGGTTGGCTCATCTAAAATCAAGACTTTAGGGCGAGTCATTAAGCCTTTAGCAATCGCTACTTTTTGTTGATTACCACCAGACAAGTTCCCAATTATTTGGTCACGAGTAGGGGTTTTGATATTAAATAAGCGAATGAAATCTTCGACAGCAGTGACTTCTGCGTAGTGATCTAATTGAACCCCTTTCGATAATTTATCGAGTGAGCATAAAGACATGTTTTCTTTAACTGATAGACCTAAAACAAGTCCATCACCTTTACGGTCTTCAGAGATATAAGCGATGCCGTTTGCCAATCCATCACGAGGTGAGATTGGGTTAATCATCTTGTTGTTCAGTTTGATAACGCCGCATGTCATTGGCTCTGCGCCGTAGATGATTTTCATCAATTCAGTACGACCTGCGCCCATTAAACCTGAGATCCCAAGGATTTCTCCGCGATCTAATGAGAAGCTAACATTATGAACACCAGGACCAGATACATCGATAAGCTCTAGAGATTTTTCACCGTGTTGAACATCAATTCGAGGGTATTGCTCATCCAAACGACGGCCTACCATCATTTCAATTAGGATGTCTTCATCAATCTCGGCAACGACTCTTTCGCCAATGAATTTACCATCACGAAGCACGGTAATATCATCACAGATCTCGAAGATCTCTTTTAGACGGTGTGAGATATAAACAATGCCGCAACCTTCATCACGAAGCTCATTAATCACTTTAAATAGAGATTCAGTTTCAGTGTCTGTTAGTGCATCTGTCGGCTCATCCATAATGATAACTTTAGATTTGAACGACAGAGCCTTTGCAATCTCAACCATTTGTTGTTCACCTAAACTCAGTTCACCTAATAGTTGACGTGAGTGGTGCTTTACATTTAGACGTTTAAGTAGGGCATCGGCATCACTGTACATTTCAGCCCATTTGATACCACCAAATGCATTGGTTTTCTCACGGCCTAAAAAGATGTTCTCAGCAATCGTCAGTTCAGGAATAAGGTTCAGTTCTTGGTGGATAATACTGATACCAGATTCTTGAGAATGCTTAGGACCATTAAAGTTAACTGCTTTTCCTTCGTAACGGATTTCACCTGTATCCATTGCGTAGATACCCGTTAATGATTTCATTAAGGTCGATTTACCCGCGCCATTTTCGCCCATAAGAGCCATGACTTTGCCGGGATAGACATTAAGACAAGCGCCGTCCAGTGCTTTTACACCGGGGAAGGCTTTCTCAATGCCGTTTAATTCTAAGATAGCTTGAGTCATAACGTGTCCTATTTAAAATACAACGCCAGATTGGAAAATCACGTTAGCGTAAGGAGTGCATTCGCCCGTGCGAACAATGGCTTTGCTGTTACGAGTATGGACTTTGAATTCTTCATGAGGAGTATATGAAACCGTGATTGGCTTACCACGCAGTTCTTCCTCAAGGTGAATTAGGCTCATTAGCGCATCGTGTAATTGTGGGCTAACGGTTTTGAATTCTTTAGCAACAATTACGCCTTCAATTTGCATTTCAGAAAGCGTTGCTTTTACGGTATCAATAAAGGTTGGTATTCCCTGAACTAATGCCAAATCGATTCGTTGTGATTCTTCTGGAACAGGCAAGCCGGCATCACAAATCGTGATTTCATCAGTATGGCCAAGAGTGGCGATTACATACGATAACTCAGCATTTAGTAGTGTATTTTTCTTCATGAGAATACCTTTAGTTAATTAATAATGAACACATACTGCTTGTTTAATGCTCATCGAAACGTTTGCGTAAACGTTTCGATGGTGAATCTAGAGCAAGAAATGGCACATTGCATCAAGGAATGTAACTAAGTGTGATCAAACGCAGAAATCTAATTGATGAAAGACTAAATAAGAGATCTTGGTCAAATTTTGGTGGGTGGGAATAAAAATATATACATAAAGAGGAGGTCGTGAAAATTAAGCTAACTTAAACGAATCAAATGTTATGATAGTAAGGTTATAAGTTTAAAATAGAGAATGTGTAGTGAACAATTATTTTGAAAGCCCGTTTGTTGGAAAATCATTAAAAGAACAAGTAACGAATCCAAATATCATCGTGGGTGAGCACTGTTACTATTCAGGTTATTACCATAATCACAGCTTTGATGATTGTGCGCGCTACTTGCTGGCAGATAGAACCGATATTGATAAGCTAATTATTGGCAGTTATTGTTCAATTGGGTCTGGTGCTGTATTTATGATGGCAGGCAACCAAGGGCATCAAAATAATTGGGCAAGTACGTTTCCATTTTTTTATCAAGATAATGAAAACTTCAGTGACGCTAAAGATGGTTTTGAGCGTTCAGGTGATACTGTCATTGGTAACGATGTTTGGATTGGCACTGAAGCGATGATAATGAGTGGTATCACTGTTGGTGATGGTGCCATTATCGCAAGTCGAGCAGTGGTGACTAAAAACGTTGAACCATATTCTATTGTTGGTTCAAACCCTGCCAAACACATTCGCTATCGTTTTACCGAGAATGAAATATCACAACTGCTAGAAATGAAGTGGTGGCAGTGGAGCGATGAGCAAATCAAAGGAGCAATGAGTTTACTCTGCTCAGCAGATATTTCTGGTCTGTATTTATATTGGAAAAACAGTAAGAATTGATAGCAATGATGGACTCATACCACTGGTTCATAGCTGTCTAGATCTACTGCGTTATAAAAAGAAAACCAAACAGAATGCCAAGTTGTGTCTATAACTTGGCATTTCTGTACCGAAATCATTCCAACTGTAATTATTAGTGTTCAAACTAATATTTTCGTTTAACGGCCATCTTTGATACAATCTCGCGCCTGTTTTTGATGGAAGATTAAATGAAATTACTATATTGGTTAGATGAGTGGTTAACCAACTCACGTTCAGAGCAACAAGCACAACTGCCAATGTCTGGTGGAGACCTACTAGATAATGTGTATGTTAAATATAACTTTGTTGATGTGAACAAGCCGCTATTATTCACTTTTTCTCCTGCTGGTACTAACGTACAAGAGCAAGATCTGCATGAAGATTTTGCACCTTGGGGTTACCATTTAGCGCAAAAGCAGCAAGTGAATGTTATCTCTTTCCAACACTTAGGAAAAAGTAATTGGTTTCGTAGCCGCAATTTAATTTTCTTTTTAGAACAATTAGCTACCTTGCTTGAACCTTTTACTTATCGTTTGGGCTATGGCCTGAGTCGTGGTGGTTTCGCTGTCGGTGCTTTTGCAAATTTATTGCAACTTGACCAAGTATTGCTGTTTCACCCTGTAAGTACTAAAAACCAAAAAACGGCTCCTTGGGATGATCGCTCTAGTACCGAAATTGCACAGCAGTTTGATTGGGAAGGTGATTACCACGATCTTGATTTAGGTAAAGCGAAGGGGTACATCATTTATGACCCGACCAATCGCATAGATCGTTTACACGCTAAACGTTACCCAGAACTGACTCACTTACGAGTATTTGGAATGGGCCACGGAACTCACGCAACGTACTTAAATAAATTTGGCTTTTATAAACAAGTTGCCGTCGATTTCATTCGTAATCAACAGATTGATATTGCTCAGTTCCGCCAGCAAACGAGAACATTGCGCTTTAAAGAAGATTATTACAAACGTCTCAGCAAAGTGAATTCAAGTTCAGAACATCGTTTGGGTCTTTTAAGTAAAGCTCATAATATTCTGATTGATGAGAAAGAAGAGCATGTGCAAGAGCATCAAGCACAAATTGATGTACAGCCGCTAATTGATATCGCAATTAGACATCAAGATGAACACCCAAAAGATGCGATCAAATTGTTGGAAATGGCTCAACAATTAGTACCAAATGATCCTATAGTTGAACATAAACTGAGACAGTTACTGTAGATCTTATTTATTGCTTGATTATGAAAGCGCCCCGTATTAGATGGGGCGTTGTTGTATTCAGAGTATGGTTTTTATCGATAGAGAGCTTTGTATTGCTGATTTAATTCACTTTAGAAAGCAAAAATAAGTTAAAATAGTCGGCTATTATCTTAGCTTTGAGCCCTTTATATTAATGAGCACTATCACAACTCCAGCCAACTTTACTGAACTTGGCCTTATTTCTCCTTTGTTAGCACGATTAACTGAGTTGGAATACCAACAGCCAACGCCTATTCAAGCGCAAGCTATCCCAAGTGTATTAACTGGACGTGACTTAATTGCAGGGGCAAATACTGGCTCAGGTAAAACAGCAACATTTGCATTACCAATGTTGCAGCAAATCGCTGAACTTCAGCAATCAGGCAAAACACAAAACTCTAAAGGCAACTACGTTACAGGGTTAGTATTAGTTCCGACTCGTGAGCTTGCTAAACAAGTTGCTGATAGCATTAAATCTTATGCAGTACATTTTAACGGCGCAATTAAAACAGTTTCTGTTTTTGGTGGTGTATCTGCTAATACTCAAATGCTTTCCCTACGTGGTGGTGCCGATATTTTGGTGGCAACGCCAGGTCGATTATTGGATTTGATTTCAAGCAACGCGATTAAGCTTGATAAAGTAAAAACCTTAGTACTTGATGAAGCCGATAGAATGTTAAGTCTTGGTTTTACTGATGAGCTTAATGAGCTATTAGCACTGGTACCAAAGAACAAACAAACATTGTTGTTCTCAGCAACGTTCCCTGAAGAAGTACAAGTATTAACTCAAGAATTATTGAATAATCCTGTTGAAATTCAATTACAGAGTGCAGACGCAAGTACACTAGTACAGCGCGTATTTACCGTTAATAAGGGTGAAAAAACCGCAGTTTTAGCTCATTTGATTAATCAGAATGAATGGCGACAAGCGCTTATTTTCGTGAATGCGAAAAACAGCTGTAACCACTTAGCTGATAAGTTATCTAAGCGTGGAATTACTGCTGAAGTATTCCATGGTGATAAAGGGCAGGGTGCTCGTAGCCGTGTTCTTGAAGCATTTAAAGCGGGTGAGATTGAAGTATTAATCGCAACAGATATTGCAGCGCGTGGTTTAGATATTGAAAAGCTACCTGTTGTTATCAACTTTGATTTACCAAGAAGCCCATCAGATTACATGCATCGTATTGGTCGAAGTGGCCGTGCGGGTGAGGTAGGTCTAGCGTTATCTCTTATTGATTATGAAGATTACCATCACTTCAAAATTATCGAAAAGAAAAATAAAATCCGACTTGAGCGTGAGCAAATTTCAGGCTTTGAGGTAGATGAAGAGATCACAGATGCTTTATTAGAAGCAATTAAACCGGTAGCAAAACCAGAAGGTACTGGTAAAAAGAATAAAAGAAAATACCCAGACAACTGGTAAACATGACGTAACCTATTAAATTAAAATGAAAAGCACTCGACACTTAACCTTGTCGAGTGTTTTTGTTTTAATGGTACTATTGAAAGGTGAATTTAGACAGATATAACTAAGATTATTAGGGAGAGGCTTGTATGAAATTGTTGTGGATACCTTTTTCATTGTTCTTGTTTGGTTGCAGTGAGCAACCGCAGTTAAGGCCAGACATACATCAAGCGGTTTCAGTTGCGCTTGAACATAACGCACCAGATTTTGATGTGGCTTATACCGATTTAAATAGTGATGGACTTGAAGATGCGGTTGTTATGTTAAAAGGCATGAACTGGTGCGGTTCTGGTGGTTGCTCAATGTTGGTTTTCCAAAATACGGGAGCAGACTTTACTCTTATTTCTAAAAGTACAGTCACTGGTAGGCCAATAAGTGTTACTAAGACAAAAAATAATGGATGGAATGATTTAATTGTTTGGTCCAAAGGGAAAGGGAATGTACTCATGATATTTGATGGTAAGAACTACCCAAGTAATCCTTCTTTACAGGAAGGTATCAGTGAAGAGGATATCTTAAAAGCGAAAACTATTTTTAAATAAACAATATATTGAATCTAGATTCAAAGTAAATTTGAAAAATATAGGGTATCTCGATGAGAAAGTTTTATACAACCGAAGGTAATACCGCTTCAAAAAAAAGAAAAGAAGCCTATCCCATTCTCGCTTTGTGTGAAAAGTGTGTCACTCAATATATAGTGATTAATGAAGGGGAAAGAACCTATGATGAATGTGCAAAATGTGGTGCTGATGATTAATTACGGCATTGATTAGTTACATTGGTATAAATAATCGTATTTAAGTTAAGGAAAGAAAATGAGCGCAATTGGTAATTTAATTTGGTTCCTTTTTGGTGGTGTATTCATGGGGTTGGCTTGGTGCTTCTTTGGCATTCTTGCTTTCATTAGTATTATTGGTATCCCATGGGGAAGAGCGTGTTTTGTTATTGCTGGTTTTTCATTTTTTCCTTTTGGAAAAGAAGCGATTGCGCGTGATGAATTGACGTTAAATGAAGACATTGGGACGGGTAGCCTTGGTTTTATAGGTAATGTTCTTTGGTTTATTTTTGCGGGCTTCTGGTTGGCAATCGGACATGTCATATCAGCAATTGCGTGTTTTGTTACTATCATTGGTATTCCATTTGCGATTCAGCACTTGAAACTTGCGGCGATTTCGATAGCTCCTATTGGACAGACAATTGTAGATAAAGAAGTTGCAGCAGCCGCCCGTAATGCAAATGCAAGAGCAGAAGCCGATAAGTGGCGATAGCTATCATATAAAAATAGTGTCGATAATATATATCTAGTTATCGATACTATTTATTTTATTCATAATTTATGAGCTAGGTCTTTAATATAAGTAAATGTTACTTTAGTATTAAATAAAAAACTAGAGAGATATTGTTAGAGTTGCGAAAGACAATACAAAAAATAGAATTAATTCATATAGTATAAACATTGCTAATAAAAATATGTGATGATGTTGATTCAATAAAATGTCATTTATGATTAAGGTAATGAGGTGTATTATGACAGATATGGCAATATCAGGTTATCTTGGATGGTTATTTTTATTATTGATTATTTACCCTTTTGCGTTAGTTGTTATTAATATTGCATGTTATGAGGTGGCTCGAAAGAAGGTGACTTTTTGGTTTAATATAACTTGTTTTTTATTGGCTGCTTTTCTTTTGGTTATGCATATGAATATAGAAATAATTTATGGAAAAGATTTACTAGATGCTTGGTATAGCGCGAATCCTAGTGAATGATACTTTATAAATCAGAAAATGTTATTTAACAGATGTATTAATTGAAAATAAGAGTCAGTGTTATGTTTTATCGGCATATTACTGACTGTCTCTTATTAAATTACACTCCTATTCATTTTTCACTTGCCAGTGGCGTTTTTTTCACTAAAATCGCGCAACATTTATTTGGTTAGTGATTATTTAATGAAAACGCTAATAGCTAGTGTAGTACTAGCATCGACTATGTTATTAACAGGCTGTGTAACTTTTCCAACTCAAGAATCAAAAAAAGTAGACGTGATTTGGGATGAAGTTGATGCAGTGAAAGAGTGTAAACGCATGGGTATCGTATTTGGCTCAGAAGGCCATTTTTATGATTACTGGCTTCATGCAGATAAAGATATGGTTTGGGGAGCGTTAAATCAAATGCGTATTAAAACTGCGGCATTAGGTGCTGATACATTATATTTGTTTCAACCTCTTAATTTTTCAAGCTCAGTTACTATGTTTGGTAATGCATACTTGTGTGATAAAAAAGAAGAAGCAAAACCGTCAGTAGAATAATAAATATAAGTAATCATATTTAAACGTTTTATATTAAATAAGCAGTGAAGATAGTTAACCGCCACTGCTTATTTTTAATTGTACTAATTGGAAGTGATAAGCTTTAATTTATTTATCTGTAGGCTCTGAAATTTGATAAAACTTGTGTTCATCGCAAGTTGTTTCACAGTTGCATACTTTATTAACTCCAACATTATTTAACCCGCCACAGCTACCTTGAATTTCTTTTCGTCCAAAGATAACGCCTAATGCCATTAGTAAAATAACAAGCATAAAAACGCCAAAAGTAATGAATAGGGTATTCATTGTTTTACTCCAAGTACTGTAAATTGCCCATTAAATTTTTGTAATGGTTTTAGCACTGTTGGCTTTATAGTTGCCGTTTTTTTACAGCAGTTTTGTTTATTATTTTTACATGGGCGACCTTGTGAAGGATCGGTTAATTCTGTTAGTTCAGAAAGCTGCAGGGTATCTAGTGACATGCGACCTGACGTGCGAAAAACACGAATATTAGCATTAAGTAGTTTTGCTAATATTTTCTGTCCAATATTTCGAATTAAGACAACGTCGGTTTGCTGTTCTTGTAGTAGCGTAAGTATAGATTTCTTACCATTACAACTATTATTATTTAATGCTGGGTTACTTCTTGCTATAGAGTTTATTTTATCAGTAAAAATAAACGCCTCCGCTTTTGAAAAGTGCCCTGCAATGCGTTCATTTTGATAGGGAATTGCAAATATCATTCTTCTGTCTCCGTTTGGAGCATTAAGGCTTTTCCTTGTACTAAGCAACTCGTTACTTTGTATCTTGCTTGTTTAACAATATTCCCAAAGGTTTGACGAGAGATCATCATTTGATCTGCTCCTTCTTGTTGGCTGAGCCCTTCAAAATCGGCTAGGCGTAATGCCTCTAATTCCTCTGCAAGTAACTCAATTTGAGGTAACTCAGTTGTTGGTATACCATTTGGCTTAAAGCAACTGTAGGGCGCTCTGCCACAGATCCTGCGGCATTTTTTAGGTCTAGCCATGAATGCTCTCCATTAAATACAGAGTTAGTATAAGAGTATTTATAGCATATGCCAATAACTATTTTTGGCATATGCTATAAACTAGAGCTGATGTCAGATTAAAAAATAATCACGGCACTATTTTTCTTTACTTAGATCAACTGGTTTGAAGAAGTAGTAACGACAAAGAACCCATTTTTCGTTATTATTCGGCCTAATTAGAATAATTTAATTGGCTAAATATTATGAAAATATCTGTTGATGGTGGCTCTTTTAAGGTTTCAGTTGAAACTGAATACGCAGGGTTAGTAGTTGAAGCGACTAAGATTTTTCACACAACTCGTGAGCAAGCAGGATCAAACGATAAAGCAATCTTACGTTTTCTACAAATCATCATTGAACACCGTGAAGATAACGATGCTATTGGTTACGCGTCAATGGGGTTATTGGGTTGGTATAATGAGGTGATTTATTCGGTTGAAGATAAAGATATTGTCTTAAATTTACCTAAGATCTTACCGCATTTGTTGAATCCAGCGGGCGATTTAACCGCAACAAGTGCAACAGAAATGAATACTTTTAAGCACTGAATATCGTGTTTAAACTAAAATAATAAGCAGTGCCCTTAATACCCAAAATATTGAGGGCATTTTTTTGGTCGTTTATTAATATAAATAATGGAATAGACGTGTTACATCAATAATTGAATATCCATTTACTTTACACTAGCGAAAATAAAACGTCACAGGTAAATAATGAGCCAAGAAGAGATTCAAAAAACAATAGCGAGTTTTACTAAGATAGAGCAAGCATTAGACCATTTTGATATTGGTTTTGATAGCCGTTTTATCGATGAGAATCGCTTACAATTAATGAAACGCTTTAATGGGTATTTGTTACTAACAAAGCCGGATGATTGGTTCTCTGCTCGTCGTGCGCTTAAAAACGCGTACTGCAAGGTGCAGCGGAGTTATTTAAGTAAACATTCGCGCTCTGCCTGTCGGGGTTGTACTACGTGCCAACGTCGATAGTATCTATATAAACAATAGGTTAAGAATTAAAGCGTTTACGTAATACCACTATTTCTTTTTCTTCTATCCCTAACGACTCTAGAAAAATTTGATGTGCTTCTGGTTCTAGTTTCTCAAATTGAATATGCCAATTCACCATATCTTCATCACTTAATCCTGAAGTTTTCATTAATTCTGTCCAACGCTCTTTTGATAAAATATCAGGAGTCATTTTGGTGTCTTGATTTAATACAGTAACAATGGCTTTTTGCTGCTTTCTTAATTGCTTAATTTCATCTTCTAGTGCGTTGAACTGTTTTCGAAGTACCTGCTCTTGTTCTGGCTCACTTTCGCTTTCAAGTATAGGGGCAATTTCGCTAACAGGAACACCAAAAGAACGATAAGAAAGAATACTCTTTAATCGTACACATTCTTTTTTCCCGTAGGTTCTATAGCCATTTTCAGTACGAGTGGCAGGAGCAAGCAAGCCTGCTCGTTCGTAATACAAAATCGTGGTACGAGAGACATTGTATTGACGAGCAAATTCGGTAATTGTCAGCATTATTTTCCCTTTATTTTTAATTCGTTGCCGTTGCTTTTATATGAGTATAAAGCAGGGGAATAAGCGCGCTTGAGAGTAAAACGATCGCGCCAATAATAGCGAGATCATTGGGTATTTCAGCAAAGATAAAAAAGCCTAAAACTAATGAGTAAAGAATACTCACATATTGCACATTTGCAACGATGTTAGCTTCAGTAAATTTGTACGCGGTAACCCCAATCCATTGACCTACTGATGATAAAAGACCTACAAGTATGAGTAAATTTAGTTCGGACCATGTTGGCCATTTCCAATTGTAAATAGCAGGGGCTAGAGTTATGAAACCGACAAAGAGAGCTTGATAAGCTAATAAGGTGATTTTAGGTTCCGTTGTTGCTACTTTGCGAACACAAACGACAGCAATAGCTGCTCCTAATGCACTGATTGCACCCGTTAGAATAAAGGGTGATGCAATATTATCAAGCTCAGGCTGTACGATCAGCATTACGCCAACAAATCCTATTAAAATAGTTAATACTCTAGAAGGGGTCATCCTTTCTGATAAAAAGGTTCTAGAGATTAGTGCAACAAATAGGACTTGTAAAAAACCTAACGCCTGAGCATCAGCAAAAGGTAAATTACTTACAGTAACAAAGCCAAAATATAGAGAAACAAAGGCACTGAATATTCTTAATGTGTGCAGTTTTATTTTTTTAGGTTTCCGTAATACCTCGATGTTTTTCTTGATTGCAGGCAAGAGAACAATGATGAAGACTATCTGCCTAAATAAGAGGATTTCGAAGGTGTCTATAGTCGCGCTAAGTAGACGAACTAACATGCCAGATAAAACAAAGAGGGCGGTAGAAATTAAGGCAAGAGATATGCCTTTCAAGGGCGCAGGGACCGTAGATTGGAATGCGAATAACTTTTTGATAAGCATGAATATCTCACTATATTAAACGTGAACGTTTGATTAAGAGAGTATTTTGAACCCGTTACCTGTAGACGGGTCAATAATAGTTGTAAATTATTTATAATAAAAAGCCCTCAACGTTTGACCATTGAGGGCTAGATTGTCGCGGTTTAATGAACTACTTAACGTTTAAGCTGTTCATTTGTTGTTGTAATTTATCTAGCTGTTGCATCTTCCCTTGCAGTTGAAGTGACTGAGAACTGATTGCAGCAGGGTTCATTAACTGACCTGATTGCATTGGGTAGTTAGGTAGCGTGCTAAAGAACTCTCCTAGTACGTCTTGCATTGGTACAAATAACCACATGTTATCAGCCATCCAGCGTAAGTACATGCCTGATTCATGCGGTGCTTTTTCAAATGGGTCAGCACGTAAGTGGATAATTTGGGGCCAGTTTGGTTCTAGACGAACGGCATTTGAAATATTACCTTCCATTACAGCAAAGTTAAGTTTCCAATCTTTCCAACGAACCGCATTTAGCTCACCATTTGCAGTGAAGTACAGTAATGATTCACGAGGTCCTTTATCTACTTTTCCTTCAAACAGTGGTTTGAAATCATAACCATCGATATGAACTTTGAACTCTTTACCATTTGCTTTGTAGCCTTTAGCTAATTTCTCTTTTACGTTTGGAACACCAGCAGCATCAAGTAGCGTTGGCAGCCAATCTTGGTGCGCCATCATCTCATTGATTTTAGTTCCAGGCTTGATAGTACCAGGCCAACGAACAAGTTGAGGAACACGCATTCCACCTTCCCATGTTGTGCCTTTTTCTCCGTAGAATGGTGTTGCACCACCATCAGGCCATGTTGCTGTTTCTGCGCCGTTATCTGTTGAGTAAATAACGATGGTGTTATCAGCTACACCTAAATCGTCGAGTTTATCGAGTAAAATACCAACTTGGTCATCGTGCTCAAGCATACCGTCGGCATAGATACTAATGCCTGATGCACCTTGGTATTTCTCCTGCAGACGAGTCCAAACGTGCATACGAGTGGTGTTGTGCCAAATGAAGAATGGTTTATCTGCTTTAACGGCTTTTTCCATGAAAGCGAGTGATGAATCTAAGAACTCTTCATCAGCATGTTCCATACGCTTACGGGTCATTGGGCCTGTATCTTCAATCTTACCGTCTGCGTATGACTTAATTACACCACGTGGACCATAAGTTTTACGGAATTCAGGATCTTTAGGGTAGTAGTATGTTTCTGGCTCTTCTTCCGCATTTAAGTGGTAAAGATTACCGAAAAACTCATCAAAACCATGATTGGTTGGTAGGTGTTTATCTTGATCACCAAGGTGGTTTTTACCAAATTGAGCAGTCATGTAACCTTGTTCTTTAAGAAGATCCGCGATAGTTGGAGCCCAATCAGGAATACCGTGATCAGAGCCTGGCATACCAATAGTTAATAAGCCCGTACGGAAAGGTTCTTGACCTGTAATGAAAGCGGCACGCCCTGCTGTACAAGATTGTTGTCCATAGTGGTCAGTAAAAAGTGCGCCTTCGTTTGCGATACGGTCAATATTTGGGGTTTGATAACCCATCATGCCTTGGTTATAAGCACTGATGTTCCAATACCCAACATCATCCCCAAAAATAGCAAGAATGTTAGGTTGAGAAGCTGCGACTGCTGCACCTGATGTGGCAAGTAAGCCGACACCAACAGCGATCTTACTTAAATGATGACCCATAAAGAACTCCAAATTAGTTACGATTAATTATCTGCACTCTAAATGAGAAATAATAAATCGTCGCTTTATAGGCGTTATAACCAAAAGTTATTTTTAATTGTAACTATTTGATTCTAATTAATTTTACATGCTAATTGGCAGCGTTTTGGTTTCAGGTGAAATGAGAGCTTTATCAAAGAGTTTCAATTGGTAACTCCTTAAAAATGGTAGAGTATCTGCTGGCATAACGAGACCATCGGTAAACATCACTGACGATGGCAGCTTCGAATACCGTTACAATTTCAGGTCGCTTTAACGCTCGGCGAAAGGCAAACAGTTTACTGATTTGTTCGAACTCTTTTGGGGTAAAACCAGTGATGTATTTAAATGCATTTCGAATGGTTTTTTCAGATATATTCTGCTGCTTGGAGAGAAGTTTGATCGCCTCGGTGGAAGACATTTCCATCATAAAATTAATGCATTTTGGAATAAAATCTTTTCTTGATAACTTACTTCTACCAGTTGGCGCTTCTTGGCGCATAGGGGTCGGGTGAAATGCGAGTAATTCTACAATCCGAATGAGTAATATAGCACCAATGTTTACGGTATTATCAGGAAAGGATTTAGCCGCTTTTTGGGTGATTTCTCTTAATTCTTGAGCATAATTTACATCGATACTTACTGGTACCATGCTATGACAAAGTTGGTTGAATTTTTTGTTGTTGCTTTTTATATCACACACTAAAATTGGTGAATTGGCAGGGATCTGAAAACAAAAAGGTAATTGGCTTTGCTCTGAGATTAAAGCGAATTGATTATTTTTACACTCAATGCCATTCAAGCGCAAACCACCGCTATTAACATCTAATAGTAATAACGTTTTTGAATGGGGTGATAATGGTAAGTGAAAACTAAATAAAATGATTGGATCTGGACTTTCGAATAAATAAAAATTAACGTTATCTCGTTCTAGATATTGAAAGGTAAAGTTTGCAGTATCAAGCGTAGAGGAGAAATTGGGGATTAATGCTTGCCCATTAAATAATTCCCACAGTTTTTCGCTAAATTCATCGAATGTGAAGTGATTTAGATTTGTCATTTTTTACCTTTAAAGCTAATTCAATCATAAACAGAGCCCAGAATGAGCTCTGTTTATTTAGGTGTTACTTATTTACCCGCGTTGGATATTTTTTCCATATTCATCATTTGATTCATTACTTTATCAACTGAGAAACTAGGGATTTCTTGACGTGGAGGGAACTCTTTGAAGCTCTGAAGCATTTTGGCAACTTTAGCCTGCGCAGGAACAAATAAGAACACATGATCAAATGCCCATTCATCATAACCAAACCCTTGATCTGCTTTTTCATATGGGTCAACTTGTAGATCGAAAATCATTGGCATACGTAACGTAGTAAGTTCACGAGTCCATACTTCCCAACCTTGGTGCTCTTGTATTTTAAAGTGTAGCTTCCAGCGACCATCACGCATTGCAAGTAGATCACCATCATCCGACCAATAGAAGAACTCTTTACGTGCACTTTCTTTTGATTTTCCTGTTAGGTAATTGACTTGGTTATAACCGTCTAGGTGATTTTTGTAAGTCACACCATTATCGGCTTTGTAGCCTGTTAATAATTCTTTCTTAATCTCTTTATTACCTGCGATAGCAGCTAGGGTAGGTAGCCAATCTTCACCTGCAAACATTCCGTTAAGTTTTGTGCCGGGTTTTATATGTCCAGGCCACTTCACAACAGCTGGAACTCGGAATCCGCCTTCCCAGCCAGTGTTTTTTTCTCCTCGGAATGGGCTGAAAGCGGCATCAGGCCAAGTGGCATTCATTGGACCATTGTCGGTGGTATAAATAATTATAGTGTTATCATTGATACCAAGATCATCGACCTTATCTAATAATTTACCGATGATATTGTCATGCTCAACCATGCCATCTGCGTAATCACCAAGGCCTGTTTTTCCTGAGTTTTCGGCTTTTATGTGTGTTCGTGCGTGCATTCGTGTGGTGTTATACCATGTGAAAAATGGCTTATCGGCTTTTACTGCTTTCGTCATGAAGTTGACTGCGGCATCTAATGTTTCTTCATCAACGGTTTCCATGCGCTTACGTGTTAGAGGGCCTGTGTCTTCAATTTTCCCGTCAGCGTATGAGTGAATAACGCCACGAGGACCAAAGTCTTTACGGAAGTTTGGATCTTTTGGATAATCAGGATTTTCTGGTTCTTCTTCTGCATTTAAGTGATAAAGATTACCGAAAAATTCGTCAAAACCGTGGTTGGTTGGCAACATATCATCATTGTCACCAAGATGATTTTTACCAAATTGCCCTGTGGAATAACCTAAATCTTTTAAGGTTTGAGCAAGGGTAATATCTTCTGCTTGTAGACCTTGTTTTGCACCAGGCATACCGACTTTAGTTAACCCTGTTCGGATCGGCATTTGTCCAGTAATGAATGCAGATCGCCCAGCCGTACAAGACTGCTGACCATAATAAGAGGTAAAGAGAGCGCCATCGTTTGCAATACTATCAATATTCGGCGTTTGATAGCCAAGCATACCTTGGTTGTAAGCTGAGATATTTCCGTAACCAACGTCATCTCCAAAAATAACGAGAATATTAGGTTGCGCTGCTGCATAGGCAACATGCATTCCTGAAATGACTATTCCAGTAGCAATAGCAGTTTTCTTTAGTATTTTATTCATGAATTTTTCCTAAAAGAATGTATCTATATATCTGTGGTTTTCGATTAGAAGAATATTTGAAAGAAACCCTTATCATCCTGTAAAAACGGAAATAACGCTGTATTGGAACTGGTTATGTTGCTCATATCTGAAAGTTATAATTAGTATTGTAAATAAAATGTTTATTATTTTATTGAAAGTGTTTACTTTGTGAACTATACATTAATCGATGCTCTTTTATTAAAAGGAAACAGGAGTTTATATGGAAGTGAAAAAGGGAACAAAACGCCGATTAAGTATTCTTGGAGCCGTATTAATGGGTGCTTCTGGGTACACTCTTGCTGCTGAGAAGCCAAATATTTTGGTTATTTGGGGGGATGATATAGGCCAATCAAATATCAGTGCTTATACTTTTGGTCTGATGGGGTATAAAACACCGAATATCGATAGTATCGCCAAAGAAGGGATGATGTTTACTGATTACTATGGTGAGCAATCATGTACTGCAGGACGTTCTACTTTCATTACTGGGCAAAGTGTTTTACGCACAGGTTTGAGTAAAGTTGGTTTACCTGGTGCAGATATTGGTCTGCAAGCAGAAGACGCCACCATTGCTGAAGTGCTAAAACCAATGGGGTATATGACTGGGCAATTTGGTAAAAACCACCTTGGTGATAAAGATGAATTTTTACCGACAGCGCACGGATTTGATGAGTTTTTTGGCAACCTTTACCATCTAAACGCTGAAGAAGAACCTGAGAATATTGATTACCCTAAAGATCCTGAATTCCGTAAGAAATTTGGTCCTCGTGGGGTTATTAAATCTTATGCTGATGGCAAGATTGAAGATACCGGTCCTCTCACGCGTAAGCGTATGGAAACGGTTGATGATGAAACTATGGCCGCTGCGATTGATTTTATGGGACGAGCAGTTAAAGCGAAGAAACCATTCTTTGTATGGTGGAACGCAACTCGAATGCACTTTAGAACTCACGTAAAACCAGAGCTTCAAGGTTCAACTGGTATCAGTAATTACGCTGATGGCATGGTTGAACACGATAATCACGTAGGTGAAATTCTAAAAGCCGTTGATAATCTGGGCATTAAAGATAATACCATCGTATTTTATTCTACCGATAATGGTCCACACATGAACTCGTGGCCTGATGCGGGTACAACCCCATTCCGTAGTGAGAAAAATACCAACTGGGAAGGGGCATACCGTGTTCCTGCCATGGTTCGCTGGCCGGGTAAAATTGAACCGGGTGTGGTTTCTAATGAAATAATGCACCACATGGATTGGCTACCAACATTTGCAGCGATTGGTGGTAACGACAATATTAAAGAAGAGTTGAAAAAAGGAACAAAACTTGGCAACAAGAGTTTCAAAAACCATCTTGATGGCTACAACTTCCTACCTTATCTAACGGGTAAAGAAGAGAAAGGCCGTCGTGAAGAGATCTTCTACTTTACCGATGATGGCGATCTAGCAGCTCTGCGTTATAACAAGTGGAAAGCGGTATTCATGGAGCAACGAGTGAAAGGTACGTTGCAAATTTGGGCTGAACCGTTTGTCACATTACGTGTGCCTAAACTGTTTAACTTACGTATGGATCCATACGAAGTTGCTGATGTAACATCGAATACTTATTACGATTGGCTGTTAGACCATGCGTATATGTTTGTTCCAGCACAAGCGTATGTGGGGAAATACCTAGCGACATTTGAAGAATTCCCACCTCGTCAAAAAGCGGCAAGCTTTAGTTTGGATCAGGTTATGGAAAAACTTCAACAACCGCATAATAAGTAAGTGAACCTCCAGTAATATTTGGGCTCTTCGGAGCCCTTTTTTATTTTTAGTCGAAACCTTTGTTAAATCACAAATATTATCTCTGTAATGGAAACATGGCACTAGATGGACTATATCTAAATAATTGTTATCTTTAGTTATTAAAAATAAATATCAATACAAGGATGTATATGAGCAGTAAAAGAATCGTCTATGGGTTTTTCGTTGTATGGATGAGTATGATGACCTTTTCATCAAATGTATTTTCTGCTGATTTTGTTGGTAGTGATGCATGTATTGATTGTCATAAGGAAGAAACTGAGGCTTGGAAAGGTTCAGATCATGACATGGCAATGAAACACGCGGATAAAGACAGCGTGTTTGGTGATTTTAATGACGCGATTTTTGAGTTTAAAGGAAAACCAAATCGCTTTTTTAAGAAAGGCGATGAATATTGGGTCAATATCGAAGGGCCTGATGGGAAGTTTAACGACTATCAAATTAGCTACACCTTTGGCTTCGAGCCATTACAGCAATACATGGTGGAATTTGAAGACGGGCGTATTCAACTAATACCATTCGCGTGGGATTCGCGTAGTGAAGAAGAGGGTGGTCAGCGTTGGTATCATCTTTACCCCAATATGGAAAAAACCGATGAGTTTTATTGGACTAATACAGGACAGAATTGGAACTTCATGTGTGCCGATTGCCACTCAACCGATGTGAAGAAGAATTACGACTTAAAAACAGATACCTATAATACCAGTTGGTTTGAAATTAATGTTGGTTGTGAAGCCTGTCATGGTCCAGCGAGTGAGCATATTACTTGGAGTAAGAACCAAACAGAAAATACAAATCCCCACTATGGTTTTGATCGTGATTTGAGTAAGCCAGTCAAAGAGTGGGTTTTTAAAGAAGGCCATTCAACGCTTCAACCTAAAGACATTGAACCAACAGATCAAGTGGCGGTGTGTGCGCAGTGTCATAGCCGTCGAGTTCAAATTAATGAAGATCAAGCGCACGTAAAGGGCTCGCTCTTAGACAGTTATTTACCAAGTTTGATTACTTCTGATTTGTACCATAATGATGGTCAGATCTACGATGAAGATTATGTATACGGTTCTTTCATGCAATCAAAAATGGCAGAAAAGGGCGTAACTTGTACTAATTGCCATAACCCGCATTCAACCAAATTAGACATTCCAGAGCAAGCCGTGTGTAGCCAATGCCATATTGCATCAGAATATACACCAGAGAAGCACACCTTTCATGAAGCCAATACCGAAGCATCGCAATGTACGACGTGCCACATGCCAGAAACAACGTACATGGGCGTAGACGCAAGGCGAGATCATAGTTGGCAAATCCCAAGGCCTGATTTAAGTAAAAATATCGGCACTCCTAATGTGTGTACGCAATGTCATGAAGAGAAGGACGATGTGTGGGCAGATAAAAAAGTCGGCGAATGGTTCCCTGATTCCCCTTATCGAAATCAACAGCATTTTGCTGTCGCATTTTATGCCTCAGACATTAATTATCGTGGAGCAGGTGATGCGCTTTCATATACCGCACAAGATGCAAAACAATCAGGCATTATTCGTGGTTCTGCGTTACAGCGTTTAAGCGCATTTCCAAGTAAGAACACTTTAGTGGCATTGGGGCGAGCGGTAAAACATGATGATGAATTAATTCGTTTAGGGGCAATTCAAGGTTCAGCAGGGTATTCATCTCATGATCGTTGGCAAATATTATCGCCGTTATTAACAGATAGTGTGTTGGGTATTCGTGCTGAAGCGGCTGGAGCATTAGCGGCGTATTGGCCGGAATGGAATCCATTGCAACGCGAGCAATTAACACCGGCATTAAATGAATACATCAATATTCAACTATTTAATGCCGATAGAGGATTTGGACGTACCAATTTAGGTAATGTTTATCGAGCGCAAGGTGATGTTAAAAAAGCAGAAAAAGCGTATCTAGGTGCAATAAATATTGAACCGTATTTTGTGAATAGCTACGTAAATCTTGCGGATTTATATCGTTCCCAAGGCGATGAAGTGAAAGGTCTTTCCTTGATGCAAAAAGGGATAAAAGCACAACCTAAATCAGGTGCATTACGTTACAGCGCAGGATTAGCATTATTACGCTTAGGAAAAAAAACAGAGGCATCAAACTACTTTGAACAAGCGACAGTGGTGGAACCTCAAAATGCACAATATTGGTATGTATATGGTTTATCACTTGAAGGTATTAACCTGAACCAAGGAGCGGATGCTCTGGCAAGGGCTTTTAGTTTAAGTGGTAACCCTCAGCATTTATTTGCACAGTGTGATCAATTGTTAAAAGCGAAATCATTACAAGCGCAATCTTGTATTACCCAATTGGAGCAATACGCCCCTAAAAATGTGATCAATGAGCTTAAAAAAAGGCTTCATTAATGAACACTATAACCAATAGTTATGATGGACTTAACTAGAATAGTGAAAGCTAAATTTTAGTATCTATTGGTCTAACTTGTGAACGTAAGGAGAAAACATGAATCAAACTCAGCAGGCTATTACATCGCTTATTTCTCAGGTAGAGAAGTCGGTGATTGGTCAATCCCATGTCGTGCGTTCACTGGTTATTGGGTTATTAACTCAAGGGCATATTTTATTAGAGGGGTTGCCAGGCACAGCAAAAACGCGTTCGGTTAAATCGTTGGCTGATAATTTACATACCTCGTTTGGGCGTATTCAATTTACGCCAGATCTATTGCCATCTGATGTGACGGGTACAGAAGTATACCAAGAGCAAAATGGCAAACCGCAATTGCATTTTCAACCTGGGCCTATTTTTAACAGTATCGTTTTAGCGGATGAAATCAACCGAGCGCCAGCTAAAGTACAAGCCGCATTATTAGAGGCGATGGCAGAAGGCACGATAACCGTCGGCGATCAAACTCATGCGCTGCCTGAATTATTTATGGTGCTTGCAACACAGAACCCAGTAGAGCAAGAAGGAACCTATCCGTTACCAGAAGCGCAAATGGACCGATTTATCATGAAAGTGTCGGTTGATTATCCAGATGATGATGCTGAATTAGATATTATTCGTCTTGTTCGTGGAGAAGAGTCACCACAAAAACAGACAGAAGATAACCTTGAAATAGAAACGACTATTCAACTTGATCCTTCTGTAGTGATGCAAGCGCGTTCTGAATTATCTCAAATCGAAGTGTCTGAGATCAGTGAGCGTTATATCGTTGCTTTGGTTATGGCGACACGTAAACCTGAGCGTTATTCTGAGTCAAACCTGTCTCGTTGGATAGAAATTGGTTCGAGTCCCCGTGCATCCATTTCATTAGATAAATGCGCGCGTGCGTATGCATGGTTGCAAGGTCGAGATTACGTAGAGCCGGATGATATTCGAGCGATGGCACATTCAGTGCTGGGGCACCGTATAACGTTGAGTTATGACGCCTTAGCTGATGGCGTGACGCAAGAGCAAGTCATCAATGAATTGTTGGATCATGTTGTTATTGGGTAGGGCTTTTTATGAACGAAAAAAGCACCGACACACGTATTCATTGTGAATATAGCCAATTAGTAAAACTGCAATCTCAAGCGAGATCATTCAGTTTATTACCAAATTTAAAATCAGGCACCGCGCTGTCTGGTCGTCATTCATCTATTTTTCGTGGACGAGGTTTAAATTTTGAGGAGTTAAGGCATTACCAACTCGGTGATGATATTCGTAATCTTGACTGGAAGGTGACGATGCGAACGGGTAAACCTCATGTTAGATCGTACACTGAAGAAAAAGATCGCAATTTTATTATCTGTGTTGATCAACGTAGCAGTATGTATTTTTCATCAGTAGAGACAATGAAGTCGGTTGTTGCCGCTGAATTGGCAGCACTCACTGCGTGGCGTATTTTGCAAGACAGCGATCGTGTTGGTTTTGTCATCAGTTCAAGCGAGAAAATGCATTGGTTAACGCCAAAACGCTCTCAAGGTGATTTACTCCATCGATTGCAATTGTTATCTAGCATTAATCAATCTTTAGATGTAGACAGTAAAGACGTTGATGATGTTGGTTTTTCACAGTTTGTGACGCTATTAGGTCGATTGAAGCTTAAAGAAGCAACCATTATTATTTTAAGTGATTGGCATGGTGTAACTCCTGATGAGATAACTCACTTAAAACACCTTCAAAAACATAATGATGTATTAGGAGTATTAATCTCTGATCCTTTCGAGTCCAATTTTCCATCACAAAGCAGCTCATGGGTTGTGGGTGATGGTGCATTTCAGATTAACCTTAGCGATGCAAAGAAATTTGATTTGGCTAATAAAGGGTTAACTGACTATCAAGATTTAAAGAAAGAACAATTAATTCAGTTGATGGCAGCCAAGGGCCTTCCTCTTATTGAAGCGGATACGTCAGGGCATCATATCGAGCAGCTGAAACGTGCGATAGGAGGCAGACGATGAGTATTCATGAGCCGCCAAGCAGTTATATGCTTAGAAAAATGAGCGAAGTGACTGTTCCCGATCATGTGAGTTGGTTTCCTCAAACGATAGGTTGGAAAATTGTCGCAATACTTCTTTTTGTTTTTGCTATTTATTATATCGCTAAGTCGACTAAAAAATGGTGGGAAAATCGCTATCGTCGAGAAGCAAGCTCCTTATTAAATTTACTGTCGAGTTCTGTGAATAATCCATCGTTAAGTTATGAGATATTTGAAGTCATGAAGGCGGTACTTACACATATTAACGCAAAGAATGCGACACTCTTTAAAGACGATTTTCTTATCGCATTAGATTCTTATTCACCCAATAGTGTTTGTGATTTTAATGGTGAGCTTGGGCAACAATGGATACGTTCGTTAATGCAGCAGCAATATGCGTTGTCAGAGCAACAACTCAATGAGTTAATGAGTTTGTGTCAACAATGGTTAACGAGTCATGTCGTACCGACATTAGAGCAAACTGGAGGCACACATGCAGTTTAATCAACTGGAACTAGCGAATCCATATTGGTTATGGATGTTGCCATTACCAATTATTATTTACTGGTTAATACCGGCTTATCGTACACGTCAATCTGCAATTAAAGTGCCTTTTTTTGATGTGTTAGTAAAAGCATTAGATGAATCTCCATCTGAAGGAGCAAGTCAATTACGTGCGAGTTATTGGCAAAAAACATTTTTGATTATTTCATGGTGTTTATTAATTTTCGCACTGACTAAACCAACTATTTTAGGAGAACCTCAAACTCGTGAAAGCTTAGGGCGAGATGTGATGGTCGTAGTGGATTTATCAGGCTCGATGGCAGAACAAGATTTTGTCTCTAAAGCCTCTTCAGACAAAGGATCTATTCAAAAGATATCTCGCTTAGAGGCAACAAAAGAAGTGTTGGCCGATTTTGTTAAAACTCGAAAAGGTGATCGTTTAGGGTTAATTCTGTTTGGGGATGCTGCGTTTGTGCAAACCCCATTTACGGCAGATCAAAAAGTGTGGTTAGAGCTATTGAATCAAACTGACGTGGCAATGGCAGGACAAAGTACCCATTTGGGTGATGCAATAGGGTTGGCAATTAAAGTCTTTGAGCAAAGTTCATCAGAAGACGAGATAAACAAAGACAGTTCACAGAATGACTCTGTTGAAAAACCAAGAGAGAAAGTGGCCATTGTTTTAACGGACGGTAATGATACTGGCAGCTATGTCGAACCGATTGATGCAGCTAAAGTTGCAGCGGCTAAAAATGTTCGTATTCATATGATAGCAATGGGTGATCCCAGAACCGTTGGTGAACAAGCATTAGATATGGATGTGATCAACCGAGTTGCAGAAGCCTCTGGTGGAAAAGCGTTTCAAGCCATTAATCGTGATGAATTAGATCAAGCTTATGAAGCGATTGGTGAATTAGAGCCTCAATTGTATGAAAGCACCACTTATCGGCCAAAGCAGTCAATTCATCAATACCCAATGATGTTGATCGTTATGATGTATTTATTTGCTTTTGGCTTTGCGACGATTAAGCGTCATGTTAAATCGGGAGAAAAGCATGTTTGATTCTCTGATGTGGCAGCAAATTATTGTTCAGTTTCATTTCATTCGGCCTTTATGGTTGCTGGTCTTAATTCCGTTCGGCATTGTGATTTATTTGCGTTGGAAGCAAGATTCAAAAAATGAGTGGCAAGAACAGTTACCAAAACATTTACGTAGCGCGTTAACCATTAATGATGCGGGATGGAAAAAGCAGCTGCCATTAAAGTTGTTAGGTGTTTCTATGTTTGTCGCTATTATCGTGTGTGCAGGTCCAACTTGGCAACGTGAAGCGTCTCCATTTGGTGAAGATAAAGCAGCGTTATTGATCGTTTTAGATAACAGTGAGTCGATGTTGCAGAAAGATCTTGCGCCAAACCGATTAGAGCGTTCTAAGCAAAAAATACGAGACTTAATCAAGCAACGACAAGGTGGTAAAACAGGGTTAGTCGTCTTTTCTGGTTCAGCACATTTAGCCATGCCATTAACTAAAGATGATTCGGTATTCGCGCCATTTCTAGCTGCAATTCAACCCGATATTATGCCTGTAGAAGGTAAAAATGCAGAAACGGCGCTGCCTCTGATTGAACCACAATTGGGTGCTGAAAGTGTGGGAACAGTACTGCTAATTACTGATGGTGTTAACCCTGCAACGACTGATGCATTTAAGAGTTACTTTGAGAAAAGCCGACATCAATTATTAGTATTGGCAGCGGGTAATGGTGACAGAGCCAGTGATAACCCGATGGATCTTTCATCGCTTAAATCATTAGCCAGTAAAAGTAACGGTAGTGTGGTCGAAGTGACGATTGATGACAGTGATATTAAGACGCTAAACAGTAAAATAGAACGCCATATGCAGCTAAATAATGAATCGGCAATGCCGTGGAAAGACATGGGATATTTTCTTTTATTTCCCGTATCTCTCTTAATGTTGTCATGGTTTAGAAAAGGCTGGTTAGTAAAATGGTGTTTGGTGGCATTGATTGTTTTTCCTAGCTTTTATTCGACTCCAACTTATGCTGAAACGGTCAGTCTAAAAGCCAAAACGAATGAACCAGTAAAAGAAGTGACCGCATGGGATAAAACGACGCAATGGTGGATGGATTTATGGTTAACGCCAGATCAACAAGGACAATGGTATTTTGATAAATTCGAGTATTTGATGGCGGCAAAACATTATCAAGAGCCATTAAAAAAAGGCATCGCTTATTATTATGCCGGCGAATATAAATTGGCTCACAGTGCTTTTCTACAAGTAAAAACCAATCTAGGTATTTTTAATGCGGCGAATTCGTTGGCAAGACAAAGAGAATATCTTGCTGCTCGTGATGTTTATCAGTTATTGCTAGAAAGAGATCTTGAAAGTGAGTTAAAAGAAAAAGTAGAAAACAATTTATCGATCATGCAAGGCATTGTCGATGAAGTGAATCGAATGAGTGAAAGTCAGAAAGGCAGTACTGATGGGCCTGAAGAGTCTTTTGAATTAGGGGATGATAAGCCTAAAACGGGAGATGGTGCTGATGAAAAGGTTGACTCTGCATTAATGAAAGAAGAGAAACTAAATGCGAATGAAATTTTAGGAAGCCAAGAACTTGCTGATAAATGGTTACGTCGTGTAGAGGCTGACCCTAAGTATTTCTTACGCGCGAAATTTCAGCTTCAACTCCGAGCGCAGTCGTCTGGTTCTCAATCATCGGTTTCTGGGTCAGAAAATAGTGGAGAAGGTAAATAATGTCTCAAAATAACGATAAACGTCGAGTCATACACCTTTGCATTTTTGTCGCCGTTATATTAATGGTGATAAGTTTTGGTTCTAGAGCCAGTACGGTTGAAACACTCGATAAATCCGATCAAGTAACGATAAAAACGTGGCTAAGTGATCCAAATAACGCTAAAGAAAACAAGAGTAAGAAAGCGCCAACTTATGCCGTAAATCAGCAAATCATTTTATATATAGAAGTTGTTACGCCAAGGTGGTTTACCGGAGGTACTCGGATCGCTCCTATAGAAATTCAGAATGTAGTAGCCAAACAGCGTAATCAATTAGCCACGAATTTTACAGAAAGGCGTAATGGAGTCACTTGGACTCATCAACGTTGGGAGGTGACATTATACCCACAAGTTGAAGGCAATTTTGTAGTCCCACCAACCGCTGTTAAGGTACAAGTTTCACGAGAAAATTCGGGGAATGTTTCTGGTGTTTTATATACAGAACCACAACGGTTTACCGCCATTACGCCATCAGGTTTATTGAATGATGATTCTGAATGGGTGTCCGGTCGTGATTTTTCAGTTGAACAAGAGTGGGATAAGTCAAATGATGACTTAAAAGCGGGGGATGCGATTACTCGTACCATCACCATCAAGGGTTCAGATACATTAGCGATGCTGATCCCTGAATTAATTAAGCAAACATCGACAGCGAATTATCAAACGTACTCACAACCGAATCAATTAGATGATTCACAGACTCGTGGCGATTATTTGTCAGAACGAAAAGAGTCCGTTGTTTATGTACTTCAAAACGGGGGCGAGGTAGCGTTTCCTGCTATTAACTTAACCTGGTGGGATACCGATGCCCAAGAATTAAAAACCATTACGCTTGATGGTCAATCGTTTTCTGTCTCCCATACGATGAGTTCTTGGTTGCACCAATATTGGCAATGGTTAGTAATACTGATGATAAGTGCCATTGCTGCTTTGTTTACCGTGATTAAAATGGTTCGTTATTATCAAACCCACCCATTGCCTGCTTGGTTTATGTATTCGAAAGCCGTAAATAAAAAAGAGTGGGGTACAGTTAGGGTGCTTCTTTATCGAACGTTGAGAATGAAGAATAAAACATTGGAGTTAAAATCCTGCGATTCGACTAGTGATTGGCAACAAGATGCGTCTATGTTTCAAACAAGAGACATCACTAAAACGTTATCCTCTCGTTTATGGAAAAGAATATCTTCTCCGACAAATGGATTATCTTCTCTCTTATTAATGTGGAAGCCAAAAGCGATATTTCCTCAGTTTAATCAGTTACGAAGAAAATATGCAAAAAACCAAGAGAATCAACACAAAAGGAAAGAGTAAAGGTTGTGTCGAGTTTTGAGTTATATACAGTGAGCGTAGGGATCAATCAGCAGTGTCAGTAGTTATGAAAAGTACAGAGCTTAATTTAATACCTATTTTTGTCGCGATTTATGAAGAAAAAAATCTTTCTAAAGCCGCGGCAAGAATGAACATCAGCCAACCAGCAGTAAGTAAAGCGTTAAAAAGGCTACGTGAAATTTATGATGATCCTTTATTTCATCGTAATACATCAGGAGTAGAGCCAACCGTATTCTCTTCTGACATTTATCCTGCGATGTCTGCCGCCCTTAAAAATTTCACATCAACACTATCAGCATCGAGAGAATTTGATCCAAAAACCTCAAATCGTATTTTCTCGATCGCTGTTGTGTCTACGGTTAGTTATTCGCTTATTCCAAGATTAGTACGTCAAATTCGAGCTTGTGCCCCCAATATATCATTAGAGGTTCATCCTCAGTTTACCGAAGATCTTGAAGCAGATTTACGTTTGCAACGTTATGATTTAGTGATTGATATGGCAATAAGAGGACGAACGATTTTAAAATCAGAAGTCATTTATACCGAGAAGTTACGAGTTGTATGCAGCGAAAACCACCCACGAATTAGTGATTCAATTACGTTAGAAGAGTTTTTAAAAGAAGAACACGTTGCTGCATCACGTTGGCACAGCCGTAGTAGCTTATTAAACGCAGAAGATATTGGAGAACTGGAAGCTCGAAATATTGTAATTAGAGCCGCAGGTGCATTTGAAATGATGCCAATTATTAGTTCGACTGAAATGATTGGTATGCTGCCACAATCGGCAATTGATGACTTAGGTGCGTATTACAACCTTAAATCATTAGATTTGCCTTTTGATCGTCAGCAACATGATTTATGTTCGATTTGGCATCCAAGTAGAACGTCGGAAAGTGGACACCGTTGGCTAAGATTACAAATTCAAAAAGCAGCAAAAGTAGAATTTGATATAAATTAGAAACGTTTAGGTCTCATCATATACAACAAAAAATCCGTGCTGATATACCAACACGGATTTTTTATTTTTGCTTTATTTAATCGCTTATCAGTCTTGAATTACTTCCGTTAAGACTTTTCCAGTCGCACCACTTGGTTGGGTTATCCCTAAGATGCTCGATAAAGTTGGAGCGATGTCGTAAGGCGTAATTTCACGGCTGATTTTTTCATCATCAATGTTATAACCAGCAAAAATGACAGGAACGTAAGTATCATAACGCCAAGGGGAACCATGAGTAGATGCAATGGTTAGGCCATCCATATCATTAATGAAGTTCCTTGGTTGGTACACCACATAAACATCTCCAGATCGTAAAGGATGATAGTTATTTTTAACCAACTGCATAGTATGCGTATTTGGCACCTGATTTTTTTCTATATCAGAACTTGTCACAGCATAAGCGATCCCTTTTACCTTTAAGAGTTCTTCTGCAACGGCTTTTTGTACTTTATCTAATGAAATTCCTTTCTTTTTTATTACATCATGATTTAAGTAAACGTATGGTTGTGCGTACAAACGAATTGCGTCCTTACTTAAACCAAACTCGGTTTTTAAACGAGATAATAGATCTGGAGATATGAGTTTTTTCTGGTCAAAGAGTGCGGGTTGTTGAGCCCCTAACGCATTCACCACCGCTGGCGCTTCTGGCGCACCGTGATCGGCAGACAGAACAATCAGAGTATTTTCTAACCCCACTTGTTCGTCGACATTTTTTAATAGTTTGGCAATAGTTTTATCCAATCGAATGAGGTTGTCTTCTGCTTCTAAACTCGTTGGGCCATACATGTGAATTACGTAATCAGTTGCAGAGAAGCTAACCGCCAGATAATCGGTAAATGTACCTTGACCTAAATTTTCTTTTTTCAATAAAGTACTGGCAAAGTCTTCTGTTAATTCATCACCAGCAGGGCTTAGTGTAAGCATGGTAGTATAGTACTTATAACTTGCTGGCCCATAAGGGTGAGGGAAGCTGCGTTTGAATCCCGCTAAATCGACTTTATAATCTGGATTACTTTCTTTAAGAGTGTATTGGTCAGCAGGAAGTGATAACTCCCATCGTGTACCAGAATATTGATCGGGCAGTTTTTTCTCATTCCAAGCAGTTACCCAATTAGGGTATTCATCATAATAGTAATTACTGGTTACAAACTCAGATCCGGCTTTAGAGAACCAAAATGCTTTACCTGAATGGCCACCTAAAGAGATTGCACCTCTGTCTTTAACTGAAACAGAAAATACTTTTGATTCACCATTGGTTGCAATAGCCAGTTCATCACTAAATGTGGTTGATAAAATAGGGTTGGGAGAACGACCATCTTGGGTTGCAACCTTTTGAGTTGGGTCTATTTCTGTTGATTTATTTACTCCGGCACCAGAAGAAAGCATGCTGTAGTCACCGTCTTCCACGTTATAAACTAAGCGTTTTTCGTTTCTGTCATACCAAACATTACCCACCATACCATGTACACTGGGTGGGGCTCCTGTGGCTAAAGAGACATGACCAACAATGGTTTCAGTGTTGCCATGTTGGTAATAAGCATTAGTATAATAAGTTCCGTCATCCATTAAATAACGAAAACCACCTTTTCCAAAGTTTGCTTTATAACGCTCTAGTAAATCGCCTCTTAACGCATCAACCGTAATCTGTAAGACGAGTTTAGGCTTTTGTTCAGCGGCGAATGAAAATGTGGGGGTCATTAAAACGCTGGCTAACGCTACATAATGTATTGTTTTATTTTTCATTATTGAGTTCCTTGCCAAAATGTATGGGTGTTTTCATTATTGTGCGTCTTTTACTAAGCGTAAACCCATGTCAGACATAATGATTGACTGGCTTGCAAAGTCTCGACGGTAGTTTTCTGATTCATTCGCGTTGTAAGAAAAACTGCTGCCGCGAACGGTTTTATGTGCAAGGCCACTGGCTTCATCTCGCGCATTGTTTGGATTGTCTTTTGGTGAAAAACGATAAAAATTATCATCATAAGCATCACTTACAAACTCACCGACATTCCCCGTCATATCATATAAGCCTAGTTCATTAGGGTGCTTCATTCCAACAGGATGAGCTTGGTTATTGGCGTTTTTTGAATACCATGCGACCTCATCAATGTTATTTGAACCACTGTAAGCATAACCTTGACTTGCATTGCCTCCGCGGGCTGCATATTCCCATTCAGCCTCAGTTGGAAGGCGATACGTTTCACCTGTCATTTCATTCAGTTTTTTAATGAAAAAATTAGCCTGTTGCCAACTTAGATTATTGACGGGAATATCTGGCGATTGGAAATAGCTTAATGATGAGCCCATCACTGATTCAAATAGTTCTTGCGTAACTTCAAACTTAGAAATGTAAAAGTCATTAACCATAACAAGGTGTGCTGGCTTTTCTGCTTTTTTAGCCTCTGAAGCGTCAGAACCCATTAGGTATTTGCCACCATCAATACGAACCATATCTTGATCTATTTTAAGAGCGATTGGATGCGGGGGAGAGCTCGCACATCCTAACAATGCGGAACTAAGAATAATCGTGGTGAGTAATATTTTTGTATTGTTTAAAAAAGACACTCTAAACATGACGTTCTCTACAGTAATGATTGAGTATTTATCATACAGTGAAAGAACTTTCCAAAATGGAATAACGTGTATAACTAATGCATGTGTTCTTTTTGTTTATTATAAGGTTAGAACTTGCTTAGTGGGTTAATTCATAGGGTGGATTAGGACATTTTCTAGGCAAGTTCTCTCGACTAATTTCGTCAGATAAATAGGAATCAATATGATCATTACTCAAGGTCCTCAATTTCAAGGTAAAGCCTCTAAACGATTGCATGTTATGGCAAAGCCAATTGGTGCAGTGTGTAATATTGATTGCTCTTATTGTTATTATTTGAGTAAAGAAGATTTACTTGAGTATAAGAAAGGCTGCTCTCCACAAATGGATGACGACACTCTTGAAATCTATATTCGTCAGTATATTGAAGGTCAAAATACGCCTGAGATTATATTCTCATGGCAAGGTGGTGAGCCAACATTATTAGGTTTGGAATACTTCCAAAAAATTGTTAAGTTTCAAAAAAAATACCAACCAGATGGGATCCTCATTTCAAATGATCTGCAAACTAATGGCACACTATTAACAGATAAGTGGTGTGAATTTTTAGCACAGAATAATTTTCTTGTTGGTTTAAGTATTGATGGCCCTGAGTTATTACATAATGCATATCGAACAAATAAAGCAGGTCGTGGTACGTTTAATCAAGTGATGAAAGCTGTGGATCTGTTGCATAAGCATAATGTGAAATTTGCGACGTTAACGTGTGTAAATAACCTAACAAGTCGTAACCCTCTAGAAGTGTACCGATTCTTGCGTGACGTGGTTAAGTCTCCTCAAATGCAATTCATCCCAATTGTAGAGCAAAAAAGTTTTAGAACTGTAGCACCACAAACCGAGCAAGTGACGGCGCAATTACGCCAAGGCGATAAGCGTTTAATTCCAGGTAACAAAGAATCGATCATGGAACCATGGTGTGTATCAGATGAAGCTTGGGGTAATTTTTTAATTGCGGTGTTTGATGAGTGGGCGGAACATGATTTAGGTAAAGTCTTTGTGCAATATTTTGAAGCCAGTGTTGAAACATGGATGGGACGTAAAAACCCATTATGTACGTTGGGTGAGATCTGTGGCAAAGGTTTAGCAATGGAGCACAATGGTGATGTATTTGCGTGTGACCATTATGTTTACCCAGAATATAAGATTGGCAATATCCATACTCAAGAATTAGATGAACTTGCCTACAGTCGTAAGCAACAAGAGTTTGGTTTTGCAAAATCAAAAACATTAACCAGTCAATGTCAACAATGTGAGTATAAATTTGCGTGCCATGGTGAATGTCCAAAAAATCGCTTTATTAAAACAAGAGATGGTGAGCCAGGATTGAATTATTTATGTGCAGGTTGGAAGAAATTCTTTGCTCATGCAGATAAGTCGATCGCGTATATTTTGAAAATGCTAGGTAACCCTGTTCAGCATGGGAAATACAGCGATGTAAAAATGCAGCAAGCACAAAGAAAGGCTGTTTTTCCAACTAAATTTTAATCTGAACATAAAATAAAGACTGGGGAGAGTATTAGTGAATCACGCAGTAAAGAAGTACGCCGCAATTGGTTTGGTGAGTTTATTAGGGTTTTCAGCTCCGTCATACGCATCAACAGGGGCTGAGCCAGCTAATCAAGCGCAAAACTTAACGCCTGAACAGCAATTAGCCTATACCGCTCAAAATAAAAATGAGAGTGTAGAAAAAAGAGCGGATGCATTACGTCAATTAGCACGTTATCCAAATCAAAACAGTTTGGTTGCGGTGGCTAGAGGTTTAAAAGAAAGTGATCCTCTCTTACGAGAAGCGGCCGTTATTGGTTCTGAATTGTATCAGTTTGAACATCGTTGGCGCATGATATCTCCGTTACTTAATGATGAGAATTTAACAGTTAGAATGACGGCAACCACTAATTTATTGCGTGAATACAGTGTGATGACGGCCGAGCAACAACAGAAAATGGAAGCCCCTTACAATGAAGTGGTGGCTTATCTCTCTACACAATTGGAGGGTCAGAAAAATACAGCCTCTCAATTATTGCTAGCAGATGTGTATCGTTGGCATAAAGAGTGGATAAAGGCGGATGAGCTATATCAACCATTGACACGAAGTGCGGCTAAAAATAGTCAAGTATGGTTAAATCTATCTGATAATTATCGTGCTCAAAATCAAGATGCACAAGCGTTAGAGGTTTTGAATAAGGGGCTTGTTCAATTACCTAAGGAGGCGAGTTTATATTATTCAAAAGCCTTGACTCAAGTACGTTTAAATCAAAAAGAAAGCGCAGCACAAGCCATAAAAGTTGCAGCAACTTTAGCGGAAAATAACAGTTATTATTGGTACTTGAATGGTGTATTGCAAGAGGATATCGATGTCGATTTGGCGACAGAATCGTTTGAAAAAGCGTATATGATTTCAGGATCTCCAGAGCAATTGTACGCGGTGTGTGATATTTACGTTCGTTATAATAATGAGAAGGCCGATGCTTGCTTAGTAGAATTAGCAAAGGTTGCGCCTGAATATGTTATTACTCAATTGAAAGAAAAGCAGAAATAGCGACGATACATTTTGATAAGACAAATGATATAAAAAAGCCCGAGGTTAATACCTCGGGCTTTGCTGTTTATGGTTATCTGAATTAATGCACTATTTGCAATTCATCGATTTCCATATTGATTTTTGTAGGGTTTTTTTGTAGCCAACGTAAACGCAGACTTAATAGAATCGCTGAAGTGGTTAAACCACCAATGAAACCAAACCAAAACCCATAAACCCCCATAGGTTCAACAATCCAATCGGTCATGCCAAGGATGTAACCTGTTGGTAGTCCAACAATCCAGTAAGAGACAAAGGTACACTTAAAGATAGCAGTCATGTCTTTATAGCCACGAAGAGCACCAGCTGCCACAACTTGAACGGCATCGGTACATTGGTAAATAGCCGCAAGGAGCATTAGGCTTACCGCTAAGTTTACAACTTCAGTGTTGTCTGAGTATAAGTATGCGATTTGTTCGCGGAATAACAGCGTTAAAACAGCAGTACAACACGCCATTAGTAAACCAAAAGCAAGACCACAAAAACTCGCGATTTTTGCACCTTCAAGATCGTTTTCACCCAGTTTATGACCAACACGGATACTAACGGCAATCGCAATACTCATTGGCACCATAAAGATTAAAGATGAGAAATTAATCGCGACTTGGTGAGCGGCAACAACGATAGAACCTAATGGTGAAACTAATAGAGCAACAGCAGCAAACAAAGTTACTTCAAAGAAGATAGATAAAGCAACTGGCAAACCTAATTTGAATAAACGGTAGATCTCTTTCGCTTGTGGTTTATTCCAGTTTTCATACAAGTTTACGCGGCGTAGTTTTGGTGCGATAAAGGTATAAATAACCATGGTCACAAACATTAGCCAGTACACGATTGCAGTAGCAACACCACAACCCACACCACCAAGTGCAGGGGCACCAAATTCGCCATAAACAAACATCCAGTTTAAAGGGATGTTAGCAGCAAGACCGATAAAACCAATGATCATGGCTGGCGTTGTTAACGACAAACCTTCACAAAAGCTACGTAATGCCTGGAACAGTAGGAAAGCAGGAGCTGCCCATAATACCGCGTGTAAATACCCTTGTGTTTTTTCGAACAGCTCAGGCTCTACATCCATTGAAGCTATAATAAAGCCCGCATTATAAAGGATTAGCATAATAGGGATGGAAACAATCAAAGCTAGATAAATGCCTTGATGAATTTCAAATGGGACTTTTTTAGACTTTCCTGAGCCGTTTAGTTGAGCGACAACAGGGACAAGTGCCATTAGCAAACCAACACCGAATAATACGGATGGAAGCCAAACACTTGCTGCAATAGCTACGGCAGCCATGTCGGTAGCACTTACGCCACCAGCCATTACTGTGTCAACAAAGCCCATGCCTGTTTGAGCGACACTCGCAATAAGGACGGGAGTTGATAATTTGATTAATCGAACGATTTCTTTCTGGTATCTGTGCACTACGTCACCGTATCAATATATGTGTAAATAAGGAATATAACTGTTGATTCTTCATTACGGTGATGACCGCAATAAGAATAAAAAAGGTCTGATTGAGTGCTTTAAACAGAGGAACTGTTAAAGGTAAGCAGAAAGCCGACAGTATATAGAAGTCATCGCACTTCACAAAATGAAATATTAGACGTATGGTAGATATTTTAAAAAAAGAGATAGAGTAAAATAATACTCTTGAATTATTTTTCTTATATTTATTGGAGATACTGATGTTTACTGGGATTGTTGCTACTACAGCCAAGGTTATTGAGATCATCAAAAAAGAGAAGTTTCAAACTCACGTTATTGAAATTCCTACGCCTTATGAGCAAGATTTAGAAGTTGGTGCGTCTGTTGCTCACAATGGTTGTTGTTTAACGGTAACGAAGATTAATAATAATCAGGTACAGTTTGATTTAATTGAAGAAACACTGCGCTTAACTAACCTTGGTTTATTAAGCGTTGGGGATTCGGTGAATATTGAGCGCGCGGCTCGATTTGGTGATGAAATTGGTGGTCATTCAATGTCAGGACACATTGTCGGTGTCATGGCGGTTAGAGCTATTAATAAAACAGAAGAAAACTGTCAAATCTGGTTTGATGTGCCGAGTGAGTGGTGTAAATATATTTTACACAAAGGGTATGTTGGTGTTGATGGGATCAGTCTAACGATTGGAGATGTCGATGAAAATGGGTTTAATGTTAATTTAATTCCAGAGACACTAGAAAGAACCAATTTAGGCCAACGTAACATTGGCGATAAAATTAATTTAGAAATTGATCCGCAAACACAAGCGATTGTCGATACGGTTGAGCGTGTATTAGCGAATCAAAATAGAGCGTAAGACTAGGAATTCAAAATAGCCCATCTTCAACACTATCGAAAGAAAAATTAACAGATTGAGTCAGTGGGTTTACAACCATTTTCATTTCAATAGCACGATGACAAGATGGGCAGTCATCGTAGATTTGCTGACTTGGTTGATTTTTGTCTATGACTAAACCAATAGTGTATTGGCAGTTAGGGCACTTAATGTCTTTTCTTATATAATTCATCACAATAACTCCTACTTAAATTAGTATTTCAATTCTCACCCTAACGAATGCTTAGCCTTAGAGTGAGTCACTTTGTTTAACATGGATAAAACGAAAAGAGACAACAATGTGATACGTAGATAATAAGAAAAAGAGTTCATTTTAGAAGTAAATTAAGTGGAAAAGTTGATCAGGGGTTTAATTTATAAATTTGTTACAGTTATAGGGTAGACAATTACCTACCCTATAAACTAGCGGTTTATTTTTGATTAAGGTTTAACTTATCGATGAGTTGTTGGGCATGGAACATGTATTCACCACCAAACATGGTGCAATGGTTAAGTACGTGATAAAGGCTGTATAAATGTTGACGAGTCTCAAAGCCTTCTAAAATAGGAGAAACAGATTCGTACCCTTCAAAGAAACTGTCTTGGAAACCACCAAACAGTTCAGCCATTGCAAGGTCACACTCGGGATCGCCCCAATAAGAAGCAGGATCATAACTTACAGGGCCTTTTACACTGAGTGCAATATTGCCATGCCAAAAGTCGCCATGTAATAGTGCTGGTTTAGGTTGATGATTGTGTAAAATACGTTTTGTGTTTTTGACTAGGGTTTCTATATCGCCGAGGTCCATGCCTTTTTCACGCAGCAATTGCAATTGCCAACCGATACGCTGCTCAGCAAAGAAGCAATCCCATCGCCTATGCCAAGTATTTACTTGCAGTACGTTACCTAGGTAATTATCACAATCAAATCCATACTCTAGTTGGTCTCCCCATGAGTGGTGGTTAGCAAGGCTTACACCAAGTTCATAGGATGTTTGTTGATCCATTGGTTTAGTAGGTAGAAAGTTCAAAACTAAAAAAGAGTGTTCTTTTGTAGTGCCAACATGAAGAGGGGATGGGACAAACATGTGGTCTGATTGGTCAAGTTGAGTCAGGCTTTCCACTTCTGTTTCAAAAATTGGAAGTTCTGCGCGTTCATTCACCTTAACAAAGTAGCGTTGAGTTCCATCGCTGATCATATAGCAGTCATTAATCTCGCCACCATTGACTGTTTCACGTTCAGAAATGATAAAAGGGCGTCCCGTTACATCAGAGATTTGTTTTGCGATAGCCTGCCACATAATTACCTCTCTTTGTTGTCTTAAAAATCACTTAATTAAGAATAGTGTATTCTTAATAAATATCTGTGAACTAAAGCTAAAAAATACGCCGATTTTTGAGGAATCGCTTAAATGATTGAGTTTAAAGAGATGGTGTATGAAAAGTTATGTAAAATTTGTTTGTCAATATAAATGGAAAGAGTTTGAGAGTTATTCTCTATTTTGATAAATTAACCCAAAGAGCTTATATAAAATAAGCATTTATCATTATTATGAACCATTACAAGACGGACAGATTATGATTGTCAACACTGAGGGTTACCACGCACTGATTGAATACCTTACCGAGCATTTGTCTATTTTTGCTAATCAGCAAGGGGATACAGGTGAAGAGACGGTAGAAGATATCGTAAATGATTTAGTGGCTTCTAACTTGATGGCTGTTTTCCAACAAAATCCAGAGTTGGACGCCGATGTACGATTTACGTTATTGCGTGAAGCTGATGCTGTTGTTGCAGATTTAGGTGAAGTATTAGCAGGTGCTTGGGTTCAAAAAGCGACAAATGAACAAGTTATGTTTTTAGATGACTATATTGGACTTATTAAAAACCTATTCGATAGTGCATTTAAATAATCACGATTAAATTTATCTGCAACACCAAGTAAAATAGGGATCTAACCGGTCATTATTTTACTTGGGCCGTTTCTATTGTCTTTCTTTCCTATAACACTCTTCTTACTTGCCAGAATGCTTTTTTCCAATATGGGTTATCTAAACTTGAAATGATCACGCCTTTTGAAGTCGAAGCATGCATAAACTCACGATTACCAATATACACACCGACATGCCTTACTTTTACGCTGGTTTTAAAGAAAATAAGATCACCTTTCTTTGCCTCTGATAATGGAATTTTTATTCCAGTAACTACTTGATATTGAGTTGTTCTCGGTAACGACAATTGATGAAGGTTACTTAATGCATCTTGTGTGAAAGCAGAGCAATCGACTCCATTTTTATTGGTACCACCATATTTGTAAGGAACTCCTTGCCATTCTTGAAAGTAGTCTTGGTAGTCATTTGATTGTGATAGCTGAGGGTGTTTTTTCTCTATCTCTTGCTTTGTTAGTTGTGGCGATGATGGGGAAGAGGCGCATCCAAATAAACCGAGTAAAGCAAGAACACAGATAGATTGGCGAATCATAATCAATCCTAGATGATAAAAAGGCAATGCACTATTTTGACCGATAATTGGTAGAAAAAGCAATATTAATACGAATATCAGCTAGACCGGAGTTTGGCTATTTTGGATGAGTTTAATCACTTTATTTATATCATGATTTGAATCACATTCTTCTTAGATAGGTATGCTTTGATGGTTTAAATGTTGATTTTGTAATGCTTTTCGGCTTCTTGTTAATTTAAAGTTTTATCTTTTGAGTTATTTTTGGTTGAAATATCTACAGGTGAAACATTTTGTGACATTTCGAACTTTCATTGAATTTTACAATCATGTAACCTTTGCGTGAATTTTGGAAGTACTTACTTTTAACGAAAGCACTTATTATTTAACCATTTGTATGAGAATGGCGTGCTGAATTATAAAAGGGTAAGACAAAAACAAGGAGTTACAGATGAGTTCGTCTGCATCGCAACAACAAAATCAACAGCAGCCAAAAAGGCCGTTGTTCACTCGTTTTCTTGATTCAGTAGAATACTTAGGAAACCTTTTACCACACCCAATTACTCTTTTTGCAATCTTTTGTGTGGCAATTCTCGTTTTATCCGGTATCGCTGGTTATTTTGAATTATCAGTAATGGATCCTCGTCCAGAAGGGGCGAAAGGTCGTGCTGCTGATGGTATGATTCATGTCGTTAGCTTATTTAATGCTGAAGGCTTACAGCTTATTGTGACTAACTTAGTGAAAAACTTTGTTGGTTTTGCACCATTAGGAACAGTTCTAGTTGCAATGCTTGGTGTTGCAATTGCTGAACATTCAGGGATGTTATCTGCAGCTATGCGTGGCATGGTAATGGGTGCATCTAAGCGTATGGTTACAGTAACCGTTGTTTTTGCTGGTATTATTTCAAATACAGCCTCTGAGCTTGGTTATGTGGTACTTATTCCTCTAGCTGCAATGCTTTTCCACTCACTAGGTCGTCATCCGCTTGCTGGTCTTGCTGCGGCGTTTGCTGGTGTATCTGGTGGTTATTCTGCAAACCTTCTAATTGGTACGGTTGATCCACTGCTTTCTGGTATTACTGAAACAGCAGCGCAAATGATTGACCCAACATATACGGTTGGCCCTGAAGCTAACTGGTACTTTATGTTTGTATCAACTTTCTTTATCTCAATTACTGGTGCATTTGTAACTGAGAAAATTGTTGAGCCTAAGTTAGGTAAATATCATGATGAAGAGGCTTCAGAAGACTTATCAAATGATAAAATGGGTAAGTTGACTGCCGTTGAGAAAAAAGGTCTTAAATTTGCAGGTGTTGCTGTTCTTGTTGTGAGTGCATTACTTGCATGGACTATTGTTCCGGCAGATGGCGTATTACGTTCAGCTAATGGGACGGTATCTGGTTCTCCATTCCTTAAGAGTATTGTTGCCTTTATCTTTGTATTCTTTGCAATCCCAGGTTTTGTTTATGGCAAAATTGTAGGTACGATGAAGAATGATCGTGACGTCATTAATGCAATGGCGACATCAATGTCTTCAATGGGTATGTATATTGTACTTGTGTTCTTTGCTGCACAGTTTGTTGCTTTCTTTAAGTGGACTAACTTTGGTCAGGTAATTGCTGTAGGTGGTGCGAGCTTCTTACAAGATGTGGGTCTTACTGGTCCAATGCTGTTCTTCGCATTTATCTTAATGTGTGGCTTCATTAACTTAATGATCGGTTCAGCGTCTGCACAGTGGGCAGTAACGGCTCCTATCTTCGTTCCTATGTTAATGCTAGTAGGTTATGCTCCTGAGACAATTCAAGCGGCTTACCGTATCGGCGATTCAACAACGAATATCATCACTCCAATGATGAGCTATTTTGGTCTTATTCTTGCGGTAGCGACACGTTACATGAAGAACCTAGGCATAGGTACACTGATCGCAACCATGCTTCCATACTCAATCTGCTTTATGTTTGGTTGGAGTATTCTGTTTTACCTTTGGGTATTCGTATTTGGTCTGCCTGTAGGGCCAGGGGCGGCAACGTTCTATACACCATAATAGGTAATAGAATAAGCGCTTCACAATAAACACTTAAAACAAAGGCGATCTTCGGGTCGCCTTTTTTGTATTTAACCACAACTAGAACTGAGTTCTTAATTGTTTTACACTGGCCACGTTTAATGAAAGTAGTGGTGTATTATTATGAAATTAATTCCTTTATTGAAACAACCTCAGATAGATTAAGGTGATGTGTTTTGAACGTGAACATATCGCCACAATTAAGCGTTCCGTGGCAAACTAAAATGAAACAAAGAGAACAATGTCATGACAAAAAAACACTGGTCAAAATTTCAATTATTGAATGAAGTAAACACAAACCCTAACATTTCAATCAAAGGCTCTCATAGTTATTACAGTGACTGCTGGGATGAGGGGTTTGAGTATTCTGTTGTCCGTTATTTACATGGTGATGAAGTCAGTCGTCAGTGGGAACCTCGTTGGGAAATAGATAAGCTTTATATTGGTGATTATGTCTGTATTGCCGCTGAAGTGATCATTTTAATGGGGGGGAATCATACCCATAGAGCGGATTGGTTTTGTCTTTATCCTTTCATGAATACGATTGATGAAGCTTACGAAAGTAAAGGTGATACGTATATTCATGATGGTAGTTGGCTTGGCATGCGCTCAATGATCATGCCTGGAGTAACGATTGGCGAGGGTGCTATCGTTGCTGTAAATAGTGTAGTAACAAAAAACGTTGAACCTTATAGTGTCGTTGGTGGCAGCCCTGCAAAGTTAGTTAAGTATCGCTTTGAAAAAGATGTCATCGATGAGCTGCTTACTTTAAAAATATATGATTGGGCGCAAGATAAATTTGAAGCAATGCAACCGTATTTATCTAACTCAGATATGGGCAAGTTAAAAACGGCGATAGAGCGTTACGATAACACTCATAAGTAATATAAATGAAATTCAAATAATAAAATAACGAATAGCCTTTCATTAATTGAAAGGCTATTTTTTTAAATCATTGGTCATCATATTTGAATATGAAAATGACACTTAATTAATTGCATTGGTATTATTTATAGAGAGGAAGGATAATGGGGCTTAAATGAATGACCTATGTTGTGATTATGCGCCTTGATAAATTTATATGTAAAAGTACACAATTAACAAAACCAGAAGCGATTGCAATGATCGAAGAGGGTAAAGTGAATATCAATCGTGACGTTGTCACGGCTGTGTCAACCCAAGTCCATGAAAATAATCAGGTAACTTTAAACGGTATTCTTTTAACGCTTAGGCCATTTCGTTACTTAATAATGAATAAACCTGCTAATACCATTTGTTCAAATATCGACGAAGCTTATCCCTCATTGTTTAACTACATTACTGAAGGCAATAATGCAGAGCTACACGTTGCAGGACGTTTAGATGCAGATACAACAGGGTTAGTTCTAATCACCGATAATGGTAGTTGGTCTTACAATATAATTACGCCAAGCAAGAAGTGTGAGAAAGTTTATCGAGTTGGTTTACGTAAACCGATAACAGAAGATGCAACCGAAAAGTTTGCTATAGGTCTTCAATTGCAAGGCGAATCTCAACTTACGCGACCAGCAAAGTTAGAGATTATTACCTCAAAAGAAGTGCTTTTAACAATTACGGAAGGGAAGTTTCATCAAGTAAAACGCATGTTTTCTGCAATTGGTAACAAGGTAATTTCTTTGCACCGTGAAAAGATTGGAGAGATAACTCTGGATGTAGAAGAAGGTGAATGGCGTTATTTGACGAGTGATGAAATTCAATCATTCAATCTGAAGGTAAAATAAGTAAGGTTAGGTTCAACCTTACTTATCAGCCGTTCTTTCTCACTTAAATGATAATCTATTTATTTCTAAATGGTTGAGTAAGCATTTTATCTAAGCGCTGTTCTTTTTCTTTTCGGAAAAAACCAAGGCCAATTTTCATCTCTTCATGGCCATCTTGAGGTCTCACTAAATATGTTTTACCAAAATAGTCCCAAATGGATAAAAAGAACCCATAGTTATTGTGCATTTCAGAGATATGAACGGAATGGTGCACTCGATGGAAATCAGGAGTTACCAATAATACTCGGACATAACGATCCAACCATTTTGGAATAAATAAGTTACTGTGATTAAACATCGCACTTACGTTCAGAACAACTTCAAATAAGATCACCGCTTCAACAGGGATGCCTAATAATCCAATCGCAGCTATTTTGACAAGCATTGAGATAATTATTTCAATTGGATGAAAGCGAGTGCCTGTAGTGACATCGATATCTTGATCTGAATGGTGCATACGATGTAAGCGCCACAATAGCGGTATACGGTGAAATGCACGATGTTGCCAATAGATTAACCAATCTAATAATAAGATCGATAATAGTCCGGTTAGAAAAGTAGGAGTGCCTAAATAATTAAACAGTCCCCATTGTTCTTGATGAGCAATTAAAGCTGCATCTACGGCTAATAAAGGTAAAGCTAAACGAAGAATGACGCTATTAAAAAAGACCAATCCAATATTATTTAACCATCGTGTTGATTTTTTTTGAGTCAAAACTTTACGCGGCCATTTGTATTCCGCCAAAGCAAAAATGATGAATGCAGTGATAAAACACCCTAGTCGTAGGGTATCACTTTGTTCAATCCAGTTAATTTCCATCAGGAATTCTCTTATAGAACTTGTTATTACTCATACTGTAAGTAAAATGCGCTTTTTTTTCCATATAAATAGCTTGGTTATTACAAATGCGTATTCACAAAGTTCATCAATTATACAAAGAAAGATTAGCTCGTTCTACAAAACCCTTCAATGCGCGTGGAGCTAATGTGAATCGTTGTGAATTTTGCCAAGTGCATCAAGATTATTGTATTTGTGAGTATCAACCAGAGGCTACTTCACAAGCGGCTTTCTTGTTGATCATGTTTGATACAGAAGTACTCAAGCCAAGCAATACAGGCAAGCTCATTGCCGATTTAATTCCTGAAACTCATGCTTATCTTTGGTCTCGAACTGAGCCAAATGCAGATATGTTAGCCTTATTACAAGATGATTCGTATCAGCCTTTTGTTATTTTTCCTGAAGAGCAAATTGAAAATAAAGCGTTAGTAACGAATGATATCGTTGTTGAAGAGGGAAAAACGCCTCTATTTATTTTGCTTGATGGAAGTTGGCGCGAAGCAGGGCGTATGTATCGTAAAAGTACTTATTTACACCAGCTGCCAGTGTTGTCATTTAATCGTGATCATCTATCTAGTTATATCATGCGTAAAGCGTCGAAAGACCACCAATTATCGACGGTTGAAGTAGCCAGTTTAGTATTGGGTTTGTTTGGTGAAAAAGAGAATGCCAGACATCTTGAATGCTGGTTTGAATTATTTAGAGAACATTATTTATACAGTAAACGCCCAGTAAAAGGGGCAGAGCGTGGCATGGGTTTAAAACGCTTGATTGATTTTCGTACAGAACTGAAAGTAAATAACGAAATCTAATACTACTTTGAGGTTCATCTCACACTAAAAACCAATGAATATCGTCTAGGTCACAGTCTGTATTTATATAAATTAGGTAAGATAACACCATAAAAAATTTAGAATAGATTAGGACAAGGATACCTTATGTACTACGGTTTTGATGTGGGCGGCACAAAGATTGAATTTGGTGCGTTTAATGAAAAATTAGAGCGCGTTGCCACTGAACGAATTCCAACACAAACAGAAGATTACGCATTATTGGTTGATGATATTGCGGGCTTAATTGCAAAATATGACGCTGAGTTTGGCGTAGAAGGTAAAGTTGGTTTAGGCATTCCTGGAATGGAAGATGCTGAAACGGGTGCTTTATTAACAAGTAATGTACCTGCTGCTAAAGGTCAATTTTTACGTAAAGATTTAGAAGTTAAAATTGGTCGCTCAGTAAAGATCGATAACGACGCTAACTGTTTCGCATTATCAGAAGCGTGGGATGAAGAATTAAAAGACTCTCCATCAGTAATGGGCCTAATTTTAGGCACAGGCTTTGGTGGTGGTTTAATTTTTGACGGTAAAGCATTCTCTGGCTATAGCCATGTTGCTGGCGAATTAGGACACTCTCGCTTACCAATCGATGCATGGTTCCATTTAGGTGAAAATGCTCCTCTATTAGGCTGTGGTTGTGGTAATAAAGGCTGTTTAGATAGCTATCTTTCTGGTCGTGGTTTTGAGCTGCTTTATGTTCACTATTACGGCGAAGAGAAAAAAGCGATCGATATCATTAAAGCTAATGAAGCCGGTGATGCGAATGCTGTTGAGCACGTAGAGCGCTTTATGGAGCTATTAGCGATTTGTTTTGCTAACTTATTCACTTGTTTTGACCCACATGTCGTTGCTTTGGGTGGCGGGTTGTCAAATTTTGAGTTGATTTACGAAGAGCTACCAAAACGATTACCAAAACATCTCTTATCTGTTGCGCGTGTTCCTCGAATTATTAAAGCGAAACACGGTGATTCAGGTGGTGTTCGTGGTGCTGCATTCTTAAACATTAAAGAATAATAGCCTAAGCAGCGCAAAAAATAGAAAATGCAGATACAAAAAGAGCCTCATGTTGTTTGTTATTATTAACAGATAAACAGAGGCTCTTTTTTTGTAATGCGATTAGCTAAGTAGCTAAAGGTTAAATAACTAAGTCGTTATTAAGCACAGCATTTTTTGTATTTTTTACCGCTACCACAAGAACAAGGTTCGTTACGGTTAGGTGTTTTTTCAAAACGAGTTGTTTTTGGCTTGTTTAAAACGCCTTCAAGCTCAAGAATATTTTCTTCTTTTTCCGCATTCACTTCGATGTTTGCGAATAAGTTGTGCTCAGTAAGCTGCGCTTCAATTTCAACTTTACGTTCTTCTGTTTGAACAACTAAAGTTAGTGGTGCTTCTTCAGTACCTAACTTAACGTCACGCTTAGTGTTAAAACCAGAAAGAACGTGGTTTTGACGAGTCTCGATACGACCTTTGAAGAACATTTTAGACATCTTGGAGCCTTATAATTTTTGAACACAGTATTTTAGGCATGTTTATACTATAAACAGCAGTGGTGATAAAGGGTTTAAAAAAAGTAATCTTGATTTACTCATTTAAATACAGCTCAGCCATACCATCTAGCTTGCTTTTCACTTCTTTCCAATTTGGCATAACACTGGTTAATAAGCGCCAAAAACGTTCGCTGTGATTGTGCTCTGCAATGTGGCAAAGCTCATGCAGTATTACATAATCAATGCACTCTTTAGGGGCTTTGATTAGGTGAGGATTAAGCATCAAATTCCCTTTGGCAGAGCAGCTTCCCCATTGTTTTTGCATTGGCATCACACGAAAACTTGGAATGCCATCAACCCATGTCGCTTGTGGCAATAGCTCTGCTAACCGTTCATGAAAAATACGCTCTGCTTTTACGCCGTACCAACCAGAGACTAACGCTTTGGTTAGAGCGTGTTTGTCGTCATTAAAACGGGTGAGGGTAACAAGTAGTTTGCCTCGACTCATTTTTACGCTGGGTAACGCGGAGTTATCTTCAACCACTTTAAGTACATAGCGACGGCCTAAATAAAATTGCATTTCACCGCTTACATACAGTTTGGTTTCTACATACGCTAAATGGGCACGAAACTCTTTTAGTGCGTCGTAAATCCAACTAGCACGTTTCATCACGGCATCATGTATGTCGCTTCGCTCTGCATCATCAGGGGCATTAATCACAATTTCGCAGTTAGGATGAATCTTGATGCTAATTTTACGCTTTGCGTTCTCGCTACTGGTTTTTTGAGTAACGGTTTTTCTAATAACAGAGTAGGAGACAGCTTCATCACCATAGATAAAGCTGTACTCTTCTTTGTTACTCTCTTTTTCGTTTACCGATGCCATTAATGATGACCTGCTACGCTTAAACGAGTGATCTGGATAATGTCCGCAATCACTAGATTGGTTTTATCCATCCCAATTGCTTTGAATAGAACGGGCAATAGTTGGCGGCGGATCTGGTTTTCAATCTCTTGTGGGTTAATTGAAAACTCCGCAACGGCTGCGGTAACTATCTCATCAATGTTTAATGCGTAGTTGAAACGTTCATCTTCGCTCAAGGTATTGGTATCTTCTACGTGCTTTAAGAACAGACCAAAGTACGCTTGCACATGACGTTTGATTTTTGGATCAAGCTCAGAGAAACGGTCTGTTGGTAACCCTTCAACGTTACGAGCGATCACTTGCTCTTCAAAATCAGCAAATAACAGATATTGCTTAATAGGGGCATCAAACATCTCTTTGGTTTTATCGATGGCTTGTTTCAATAATTTAGAGAAATACGCTTGGGCATAAGGGTCATCCGCTAAATCTTGCTCAATCATCTTAGTGATACGGCCTGTTATCACGTCTTTTTTGTTACGTGCTTCATCGTCACTCATCTCTTCTGGTTTGGCGTGTTTACCCATATTACCCACCAGATAAGCGCCTTCGGATTCTTGAATTTCTACGCCACCAATATGTTTATCCAACATGGTGCGAATGTTTTCTGCATATTCATCGTAATCAACCGTTTCTTCTGCATCTTCACGGACTTGTTTATGCAGATCAGACATGGATTTTAAGGTTTTTTTGTATAAATCTCGTTTGTCGTCAAAACTCTTATCTTCAAAGTAGGTTGCTGATTGCAGTGCCACTTTTAAACAGTTAGAGAACGCGGTTAATGCGTCATAAAAATCGTTACGTTTTTTAAGATTGGTATCCGTTAATAACCCATCAATGGTATCGATTTTTGGTGCTAACGCTTGGCGCAATGCAGGGCCATCTTGTTTGTTTGATACACCATCAAAAATAGCCCAGAGATCGCGATATAATCCTGGTAATTTTTTGTATTCGGTATCCATGCGATGGTAAAGACCTTCTAGGTCATCAATATCAAAGCCACCTTTAATGCGCTCTTCTAGCTCTTGGTAGTTTGCTATCGATGCATCAAGCTCTTTTAAAATGCCGCGATAATCAATCAAATAGCCAAATTGCTTTTTAGCATGCAAACGGTTCACACGCGCAATGGCTTGAATTAAGTTATGTTGTTTAAGCGGTTTATCAATGTAAAGCACGGTGTTTTTTGGCTCATCAAAGCCTGTGAGTAGCTTATCAACCACAATCATGAGATCGGGGCCGTCGTCTTTACTAAACTCATCAATAATGTGTTTGGTGTAGGTCTTTTCATCACGCCATTCTTTTTCTGTTACATTGGCTTTCCACCAATTTTGTACTGTGTCAGTGCTTTCACCATCAACCGTGTCATGGCCTTCACGAGTATCAGGAGCAGACATTGCAACAACCGATGTCACTTTACCAATTTTATCCAATAGCTTTTTGTATTGAATAGCAGAGGCTTTAGAGTCACACGCCAATTGTCCCTTTAACCCTTGGTGTTTAAAGTTTTGAAAGTGATCAGAAATATCATGGGCGATCAGTTCTAAACGTCCTTCGGTTTGGTATATTTGACCTTTTTGAGCAAACTTTTTCTTTAAATCCGTGCGCTGTTTTTCTGATAATTTATCGGTAATACGGTCAAACCACGCATCAATAGCTTTGTCGTTGGTGCTGAGATCAGGAATGCGCTCTTCATACAATAGTGGGGTAACGGTTTGGTCTTCTACCGCTTGCTGCATGGTGTAAGAGTGGATGATCTTACCGAATTTATTTTCTGTTTTATCGTCTTGCAGCAGTGGGGTGCCTGTAAATCCAATATAAGCGGCTTTGGGTAGAGCTTGTTGCATACGAATGTTGTTTTCACCGTTTTGGCTGCGGTGCCCTTCATCTACTAATACGATAATATCCGGGCTGTTGTTGTAACATTCTGGTAGCTCAATCGCGGTACCAAACTTATTGATGATAGAGAAGATGATACGCTCATTCCCTTTACCAATTTGCTCGGCTAGGCGTTTTCCTGTGGTCGCCATTGCTGTCTTTCTGTCTTTGTCTGACAGTGCACCACCAGAGGCAAAGGTGCCTGCCAGTTGATCTTCTAAATCTGTTCGGTCGGTAACCACAATCACGCGACATTTTGCTAACTCTTTAAGCCAGATAAGCGCTTTTGATAAAAACACCATGGTGAACGATTTACCAGAGCCTGTGGTATGCCAAATTACGCCACCATTACGTGCGCCCAGATCATCAAATGAGGTGATACGCTTAACGAGAGCTTTAATGCCAAACACTTGTTGATAACGCGCAACAATCTTGCCGACTTTTTTATCAAACAGGGTATAAAGGCGAGTCATTTCTAATAGGCGATCATGATGAAGTAGCGATATTAATAAACGGTCTTGGTTAGTTACCATTAAATCACCGCCTGAGATCAGCGATAGATACTCTTCACGCACCTTATTCGGGCGATGGTTAAAAATACGGTCGAAATTTTCTGGTGATAATGGCGTGTTTTTTAAGCGAGAAAAAGTGTGCTCTGTGATTTCTTCTTCTTTCCATTTTGCCCAAAATTTACTTGGGGTTCCGCAAGTAGCGTAGCGTCCATCGTGCCCATTAACGGACATTACCAATTGGCTATAAGCGAATAGGTGAGGGATGCAATCTTGTTTTTGATTACGAATGGTTTGAGATACGCCTTCTTCAATGGTGGGTTTTCCTACCGTTGAGGAGTCAGGGCGCTTGGCTTCAATCACGACCCAAGGCAAGCCATTTACGAAGCAGACCATATCAGGAATGTAGTTTTTGGTGCCGTGAGTATTTTCGACTTCAAGCTCTTCAGTAAAGTGGTATTTGTTGTTGTCAGGGTATTCCCAATCAATGATCTGAATGGTTGGGTTGGCTTTTTTGCCATCCACAAACTCAGTGACGCTAATACCATACGTCAATGAGTTATACAGCTTTTCATTAGCGGTTTTTAAGCCTTCATTCATGGCTGGGTTGGCTAATTCTTGAATGATTTTATCAATCGCATTTTTTGATAAATGATGCTCTTTACCCATAAAAGAATAGGTTTTGTGTTGCAGCACGTCACGCAATACATTAGGTAAGATAACACTTGATAAGTTACCTCGCATAACCGTGCAGTCACTTGGTGGAATGAACTCATAGCCAAGGTTGGTTAATAGCGTAAGCGCAGGTATTTTTGCGCTTTGTTCTTCTTTGAAGTTAGGGACAGTTTGCACACTATTCACCATTTAGTTATTGATTTAATGTTGGTCGAATTTGCCATTCAAATGTATTCATTAGGCGTAATTTATGCGCCATCTTAGCTTGTATTGTTTGTAAGCAAAGTTCGCCACTACTCAACCCTTCGAAGTGTGCTTTGTAGCAGCGACAAGTATCACGAACTTCGTTCCATGGATTGCCACAATCAAGTTCTTTGAAATGAGCATCGGCTATTGCACGCTGGGCATCGGTATTGATATCACTGGCGTAGTAATTGAAGCAGAAAGATTTTCTATCACGACCATCAAAGAACAGCACGACATCAGAATCTGTAGGCCAGTTCACGTAAGCAAATCGAATGGCAGGAAAACCATTCCAATGCACAATAGTGGAGTTTAGTTCTATTTCAAGTTCGGTTTGCAATGCTTGCAGCAAGTTTTTTTGGTAAGACTTTATCGTTTTAATTTTCAAATCTTGTGCTTCTTTAATCTGCGTCAAATTATTAAGAATAAAATTGATGCTCTCTTCAGAAGTTCGGTCTGTACTCATCATATTTTCCAAATGCAAAATAAACTCACGCAATAGCACTACCCATTTATTGAGTGGTTGTGAAATAAAATAGTCTGATAATTTTTGTTTAATAGAGGCAACCAAGCTTGGGTAGCTTATGCCAATCCATGTAGGGTACTTAGACGGTACACTTCCTGATGGTGATAAAACGATAAAAATAGGATCTTTTTCAGTGAAACGTTCAGGATGCTGTGTAAAAACAAAATCTTCGTATTCTTGAAATGGGTTGTTTTGTTCGTGAAATATTTTGTTTTCCACAACCATGACCCACTGTTGACCTTCCAATAGTAAATCAATGCGTTTCCCTGCCTTAGTCACAACTTCACGCTCAGGAGTTGATGATAGTGAGCAATCTAGTTTACGAATGTTTTCGGGTAATGTTTCTACTAGAGCCTCAAGTACCAGTGCTCCTAAGCCATGTTCAGCATTGTCATCAATAAAGAAAGCTAGAATATCTGTGGTTGGATTCTCATAATATCCTTTGCTCCCAATACTAAAAATAGTAGATTCTGCCGATTCACTCTTAGGAAGATTTTTTATGTTTTCAATCAGAGTTTCTATGCGTTGTAATTGAGTTTCCATATTAGCCTATGACATTGTTATTATTGTTTTAAATAGAGCTTATGTAAGCACAAGCTCTGTTAGCCATGGATTAGGCGGCAGCGTTATCATCGATTGTGACGCGGCGCTTACCCATCAACAACTGCTGCATCAATGCCTTTTTTTCTTGCTTAAAGTGCGCAAGTTTGGCATTTAGAAACTCGATTTCTTTATCGGCAGCGGTTAGGACTGAGGCGATTTTTTGTTGTTCTTTCACATTAACTGGGTATATCACATCTAGTTTTTTTAGTTCGCTTGATTTTATACCTTTTGCCGTTGACCCAGACGAGCGTAACTCAATTAATAGCTGTCCTTTCTCGGACAGTAAATAGTAGAGAAGAAAATCAGAATATATTTTGTCATTCACTCTAAGTGTGACTGTTCTTTGACCTACACCATAAACCCCTTCTGATGGGTATCTACATGCCATTCCCATAGGAGCTTCAGTCGTGAAAAGAATATCACCAGCTTCTGGTGTTCCTCTTTTCATCCAACTCGAAAACTCCGATTCATCTATGTATTCCTTTGATGTGAAATCGAGAAAACCATTCCTAACATTACGAGCTGTAATCAAAGGAATACCTGTAGATGCTTTAGGTACAGATTGACCCCGATAATCGATAATTTTAGTTAGAATACTTGCTAGAGTGCCTTCCACCCAATCCCCCTCAAACGCTTTACCCGTTTCAGGACCAATCAAACGCTTTTTACCCGTCAACAACTGCTGCATTAAGGCTTTTTTCTGCTGCTTGCTGGCATCAATTAGCTTTTCAGTGGTTGCAATACCGCGATCCCATGTCGAAAGGATTTGGGCGATTTTGCGCTGTTCTGGGAGTGGGGAGAGGTTGAAGTCCCATTTAAACCAGTTATCCAATTTGAAAATCATTTTTTCAATATGAACACCAATACTTGAGTGGAAGCAAGTTTGTTGAAAATAAAGCGTTTCTGACAAATAACGTAGATAGTTCAGATCAAAACTATCTTTAGCAGTGAATATTGAATACTCATTAGAAACGATAGAACCATCTAAATGTTCAGGTACGATCCCACATGCACCATGAACAATTTGTCGCTTTGAGATTAAAAAGTCCCCTTGCTTTAAGTAAAATTGACTTTTTACTGAAATTTGCTTCCCGTAAAGGTGCTCTCGACGAACAACACCACCTCGCGAACGTTTTACAGTCACAAGATCGTACTCTTTATCATCAAGAACTTTTACTTTTCGTTGTTCAAGCGTCAAATGCTTCTTCAATGATTCTCTTGCCCAACCTTCGGGAGTTTCACCTAGTATTGGTTTTCCAGCTTTGACACTTGGCGGGTATTTTGAATCAGCTCTCATAACCCAACTCCTTCAGATAACCCGCCATTTCCGCTTCTAGCTCAGCTAACTCGGTTTGTAGTGCCAAACGCTCACTACGCACTGCCATCAAATCAATTTCCGCTTCTTCTTCAAAGGTATCGACATAACGAGGGATATTAAGGTTGTAGTCGTTCTCGGCAATTTCTTCTAATGTGGCTAGGTAAGAATACTTATCTGTCGTTTCACGAGCTTTGTAGGTATCAACAATCTTCTGAATGTTATCGCTCGTTAATACGTTCTGGTTCTTTCCTGATTTAAACTCACGAGACGCATCAATAAACAGAACTTTCTTGTCGTCTTTCTGTTTTTTGAATAACAAAATTGCAGCAGGAATCCCCGTACCAAAGAACAGCTTTTCAGGCAGACCGATAACCGTATCTAATAGGTTTTCATCAATCAGTTGTTTACGGATTTTACCTTCTGAAGATGCACGGAATAGCACCCCGTGAGGCACAACCACACCCATGCGACCAGTGTGTGGTTTTAACGTCTCAATCATGTGTGAGATAAACGCATAGTCACCTTTGGTTTTTGGTGGTACGCCTCGACGGAAACGACCAAAATGATCGCTTTCTGCATCTTCATGACCCCATTTATCCAAAGAGAAGGGAGGGTTGGCTGTTACGACATCAAAGTGCAGTAGACCGCCTTCAGTATCCTGAAGCTTAGGGTTACGAATGGTGTCACCCCATTCAATACGGTGGTTGTCTTCACCGTGTAGGAACATGTTCATTTTTGCCAATGACCATGTAGAGCCAATCGCTTCTTGGCCAAATAGGGCGTATTGCTTAGAGCCGCCAAGGTTCTTTTGAATTTGCTTACCACATTTCATCAGTAGTGAGCCAGAGCCACACGCAGGATCACAAATGGTGTCACCTTGTTGTGGCTCTAAGATGATAGAAAGTAAATCTGATACTTCTGGTGGAGTATAGAATTCACCTGCTGATTTACCACTGCCAGCCGCAAAGTGTTTGATTAGGTATTCGTAAGCGTTACCAATGACATCTAACGAACCAACACGGCTTGGGCGTAGGCTTAATGCTTCTTTACCAAAGTCTTCTAATAGGTGACGTAGAATGTCATTTTTTGATTTCTCATCGCCCAATTTATCAGTGTTAAAGCTAATATCTTGGAACACGCCTTTTAATTTAGTGCCGTTGGCTTCTTCAATGGCGTGTAGCGCTTTATCAATACGTGAGCCGTTACCTGCTTCAAAGCGTGATTCATACAAGTCCCAAAACGTAGAGCCTGTTGGAATTTTGAATGATTGGCTTTCCATCATTGCCGCAATCAGCTCTGGCTCACCACCATATTCTTTAGCTAATTCATCTACTTTGTCTTGGTGAACATCTGAAATGTATTTTAAGAACAGCATGGTTAAAATGAAATCTTTGTAGATAGATGGATCTACGGTGCCGCGGAAAGTATCACAAGCAGACCATACGGCTTTGTTGATGTCGTCTTGGTTGATTTGGGTATGTGGCATGGGTTACCTAGCTGTTATGTGTAACGCTTATTTATACCAATCTACATAAGTATTTGATCATTCTTGCTTGTTAAAATTGATTATATCTGCGTTATACCTTTTTATTGCAAAAATTAGGTGTAATTAGATCAACTAGTTACTGTAATTTATGCCTTGTTCTAATCAATTTTTCCTACGCAATTATCTGAACAACTACTTATCCAGAATGGTATTAGTGCTAATTAAGCGAATGAAATATGGGGATATAATACGTGGTTATGGTGTTTTTTTACAGTTTTTTAAATCAAGATGGAGTAGGAGGGAGAGCCTAAGAAAAAAATACAACATGCTTGAAACAACTTATTGGATAATTATCCAATTTATTGTTTTTATTTATTGTTCTTGTAAATAGTGAAAGCTCTAACTTGTTGTATTCATTTGATTTTATTTTTGGCATTCTAATTGCTCTATTGAATTTAACTCGTGAAGTTCACGACTCTAAATCGAATTCAATTATTAAGGAATAAAGCCATGCCAACTCCAGCATATATGTCAATTAAAGGTCAAACTCAAGGCGATATCACTAAAGATGCATACTCAGCAGACTCAGTAGGTAACGTATGGCAGGAAGCTCACGTTGATGAATTTCTAGTTCAAGAACTTGATCACGTATTAACAGTTCCACGTGATCCACAAAGTGGTCAACCTACTGGTCAGCGTGTTCATCGTCCAGTGATCGTAACTAAACAACAAGACCGTTGTTCTCCACTACTATTTAACGCTTTAGTCTCTGGAGAGAAACTGCCTGAATGTAGCATTAACTTCTACCGTACTTCTACGTCTGGTAAGCAAGAGCATTACTACACAATCAAATTGATTGATGCACTATTAGTTGATATGCAAACTCGTATGGCTCATTGCCAAGATGCAGCAACGTCTGATCGTGTAACTGAAGAAGTGCTTAAGTTCACTTACCGTGCAATTGAAGTGACTCACGAAACGTGTGGTACGGCAGGTAATGATGACTGGCGTACACCACGCGAAGCGTAATCAATTCGCAAACTATTTATAAAAGCTAGGGCCTTATTTTGGCCCTATTTGTCGTCATATCTATCAGGTGTACATAATGAGTAAAGAGGTAGAGTTTAAGTTTGAAGTCCTCGGCACACAACATGAGTTTCGAGTTGAGAGTTTTAATGTGGTTGAAGAAGTCTCTCAACCATTTAAGGTAACCCTGTCGCTATTATCATTGAATCCTGATATAGAGTTTGACGTATTAAGTCGAAAGCCTGCATTGTTAACGGTGTTGGGGCAAGGAATGGATGTAGGACGTTTATTTCACGGTGTGGTTCATGAAGTCCGTTATTTAGGTGAAGGACGCCGCTTCTCTCGCTATCAAATAACACTTGTCCCTCAATTATGGTTTTTGACTCAACGACAAGATTGCCGTATTTTTCAAGATAAATCGATTGTCGATATCTTAACTGAAGTGCTTGATAGCGCATCGGTAACTGATTATCGCTTTGAGTTATTTAATTCCTATCCAAACCAAGATTACCTACTTCAATATCGAGAAACTGATAGTCATTTTGTTCAGCGTTTGTTGGCAGAGCATGGCCTATGGTATTACTTTGAGCACACCGCAAATAACCATACGATGGTGATTGTCGATAAAAATGACGCCATCCCAGAGTTAGTTAGTACTCCATTAAATGCTTCTTATGTTGGCCCATTGGTTTATCAATCGGATGGTGGCGGGAATTCTGATAGAGAGCATATCTTTGAATTAAGTGCTTATAATCGTGTACGTACTGGTCATGTCACTCAAACTGATTATAACTACGAGCAGCCTCGTATCCCACAACACGTTCAACAACAGGGTGAGCGCGATAGCGATTTAGCATTTTTTGATTATCCGGGACGCTACGGAGAAATTGAACAGGGCCAACAGCGCAGTAATTACTTGGTAGCCGAACATCAGGTTTATAATCATCAAATTGACGCTGAAAGTAATATAATGCGTTTAATTGCAGGCTATAGCTTTAACCTAACAAAACACCCTAGAAGCACGATAAATAGAGATTATATATTAACCTCTGTAACGCACAGTGGGTATGATCCTCGTGTGCATGAAGAAGAGTCAAGCGAGCTTCCAACAACGTATCAAAACCAGTTTACTTGTATTCCTCGTGATGTTGAATATAAAGCAAATAAACTATCAGCCCCTGTGGTTGATGGTCCTCAAACCGCAGTGGTCGTAGGCCCAGCAGGCGAAGAAATATATACCGACCCAATGGGACGCATTAAGGTTCAATTTCACTGGGACCGATATGGTAACAATGATGAGCATTCAGGTTGTTGGTTACGAGTGAGTCAATCGATGGCAGCTCCTACATGGGGCGCGGTGTATTTACCAAGAATAGGGCATGAAGTGGTGGTTACGTTCTTAGAAGGTGACCCAGACAGACCTTTAGTGACGGGTGCTGTATATAACGGCCTGAACACGCCACCATACGCCTTGCCAGAGCATAAAACCAAAACGGTGTTTCGTACCCAAACCCATAAAGGAGAAGGTTATAACGAAATGTCGTTTGAAGACGAAGCCAATCAAGAAGAAGTCTACTTTCATGCTCAAAAAGACATGAGAACTAAGGTACTAAATAACCGATTCAGAACCATAGGCAATGATGAAGAGTTAGAAGTCGGACGCAATCAAATTAATGAAATAAATCAAGACAGAAAAGAAACCATCGAAGGTCATAAAACATCAATAACAAATCAAACCTTTGAAGAAACGGTTGAACAAGATGTAAACGTTAAATACAACGCCAATATAGAAAAGAGCGTGGCCGTTGATCAAGTCTTAAAAATCTACGAAAACCGAAAAAGCTCAGTGGGTAAAAATGATGAGCTGACGATTAAGGGTGAACAAAGCACGATAACTATGGGGTCAATGAGTCGTGATATTAGTGCCGACGATACATTAACTGTAGGTAAAAATCTCACGGTAGAAGTTGGAAGTAATGCTTCTATTAAATCTGATGGAGATCATACCATAATCAGTGCTGATGAAATTAGCGCTCAAGTTGGTAGCTCAGGTTTTATTCTGAAAAATAACGGAACAATAACGCTATATGGCTCAGATATTATGGTTGATGGCGCCAGTTCGGTCGCTTTAGCTGGGGGCAATGTTGCGATTAACCCTAGCGCTGCTCAAGGTCAGAGTTCCAGTGTGAGTATAAATCCTCCTCGTGCCTTCTCAATGTCTCCATTAGCATCGACTAAGCCAGTGATGAACTCTGCGGCGTACAGTGAAATGGTTGAAGAAGGTTCATTAATGAAAGAGTTATGCCAATGTGGTAAGGGGGGCGTATGTCAACTGCACAGCTAAACAGTGAGTGGCGAATTGATACTGTTGAAACACCATTACTTAACTCATCAGAAAATATTTACGCATTAATTGAATCAGAGTTATGGCCTGAATGGCATGCGGAGCTGAGTCTATACGTTGAGGAATTAAATACGTTTGAGCTATTTAAAGCGACGCAGTTTAATGCGATAAAAAATGGACCTATTGTTATTGATTTATCGCACTCTCAACCCTTATTAAATGCCTGTGTTGATAAAATGAGTTCAGCGCATTGTGGTGCGTTGCTTTATACAGAGAGCACAACTAGCAGCAGTGAATTAATGTATTCATTACGTAATGCGTTAGTAGTTAAAAAGGGCAATGGAGAGGTGTTTTTACGCTATTACGATCCAAGAGGATTATTGCCTTTAGTGGCATCTATGTCTGATACAGATCGTCGAGACTATTTCGGTCCGGTGACTAAAATAACGTGGTTTAATAAATCATGGCTTACTGTTTCAGTACCTGTGGCTATAACCCCTCCGTTTTCTGATTATCAATGGACAATGACTGAACAGCATTTTGCGTCCATGCAATCCATCTCAACTCAGTGGTAAAGGAGTGTTAACACCATGAGCCAATCTTATATTGTTCAAAGCGGTGACACGCTGCTTAAAATTGCCATTGATAATGATGTCCCTTTTACCACGTTACTTGAATTGAACCCAAAATATCAACCTAACCCAGATTTAATTCATGTGGGTGACAGTATTCATCTTCCTGAGGAAATTGAGGATGAAGAGGTAGAGCAAACCAACACAGTCGAACCTATTTCAAAAGTACGCCCCACAGCGGAAACATGCACATTAATGGCTGCACCAGAATGTGAAGCCAAAGAAGTGCATGATGTTGTATTTGTTACTGGTGAAGCAATGACTGATTTCTATTGTTTAGATGAAAAATCTATTCAATACATGGATGAAGAAGCGAAGTGTATGGACTCCTTGCTAGAAGGTTATGCAACACTTTTAAAAGAAACCCCTCAAGGCAAAAATGTTACTAAACAACAAGTAGAGCAGCACGCGAAAAAGAGACAAGTGTGGCTAAATGACGCAAGTAATGCAGGTGCGATTTGTTTGGTTGAATCAACAGAAGCAAAGATAGGTCGGAAAGTAGCGTCAGCTTTTGGTGGCAGTACAGAAAAAAAGAATGATGAGAATATAAAACGAGTTGATGCGAGGTTAGAAGAGTTAAGGAAAAAGAAAACATTTGTTGAAGAATATAGTGATACTTTCTTTTTAGAAGAAGACTCTCTTATCGAGTTAAGAAGAAGAGTTTTAACTCGAATTCAATCTGAAATTGACGATTTAACAGCGTTAAGTCATACCGTTGCAAGTAAAAAAAATAGTCCTGAAAAGCCAAACAATCAATCTGTAAATACAGATAATTTCAATTCTGAAGGAAAAAATTTAGTTAGTCAAAAAAACAAAAGACATTTGGTTGAAGTGTATTCAGTAAAGCATGATAAATATGTTTATCTTCGTAGTGAGTTTGTAGAGCAAGAACAAAAACGCTGGAAACCAGTTTATAAGCGCAGTAACACAATGCAAGCTTTAGAGCAAAACGACAAAGCAGGTTTTGCTAAGGCAATAAAAGAAGATATTAAGAACAATATTAAAACGTCTTTAAAAGATGGCCCTGTAGCAATGAAATTGAATGAATGGAAAGCTGATGGTGGGCATTGGCGTGAATTTCAATCGAAGAAACACTTATATAATGATGATGGCAAACTTCAATTCGCTATTAGTAAAGAGGCTCAACTATTTCGTTGGGGGGCTCAAGCTGCTGCTACCGTTAAAAAGGCAGATATTGGTATTGGTGCCGAGGCTAGTTTTTCATTAGCGGAAGCAACTGTAGCCATTAAAGCGTATATTCCATATCAATCTGGTTATCCTGTCACTCTTTCATATATTGATGCAAAGGGTAAAGATGCAACATATTCATTCGGATGTTTCAGATTAAATAGCTCTATGCAATTAAGTGCATTTACTGGGGTTATGGCTAGTGTCATGGTTAAAGGAGAGGTTCCTAAAGGGGATGGCAGCATAGGTGTATTATTTTCTCCAAGAGTCGGTGTATCGACTTCTGCAAAAGGACAGGTTGGTTTTAAAGCTGAAGGTTTTGCAGGTGCACAAGCGGGCGGTGAATTGTGTGGTGGCGTAGAGTGGCAATCGCCACCGGAAGATGAACAGAAATTAAAACCTGAATTTAAATCGCTAGCAGAAGTTAAGGGCGGTGGCAATATAGCTGCTGGTTTAGGATCAGGGGCTGATTTTCAATTGAGTTTGCGAGGGCAAAAATTTTATTTTGTATGTTCTGGTCGTCTTGTTTGGGGGGTTGGTGGTAGTGGCAGCTTTGGTGCTGTGATTGATGGTGGCGAAATATGGGAACTAGCTAAAATTATTTTGAAAGGTCTTCAATGTGTTGGTTATCGTCAATTGGGGAATATTGATAAGTTAGCTTATAGACATTTAGTACGTGCTAGTTATTTAGCGTTTGCTTCTGATATGGTTCAGTATTCCGATTGTGCTCTTCAGAAAGCGATTGAAAAAAGTGTAGAAAAAGTTAATGAATTTTGGGATGAAAGAGATAGACAAAAAGAAGCTGAATATTTAGCTCAACGAATTTTGGAACAATCTATATATAGTGAGACAGAACCTAATCAGTTATTGCCAGAAGTAATTGGTATAATGCTAGAAACCTTAGTTGAAGAGTTTTTGTTAAGCATGAACGAAAAACAAGAAATGGCAATTTGTGTTTTACTAAAACAAAGTACGTATAATTGGCGGAAATTTGAAGAGATTTTATCGCGGATGAATAGCACGGGAGAGAAGCAAATAGGAGAGCAAGTTTTATTTACGAACTTATCTCGTATTAATGAAATTCTTGATGGAGGACAACAACGAGAATTTAATTCATGGGTCTGTTCTTTAGCGGAAGATAACGATCAAGTTATAAGTACAATTCTAACTCCATTTACTAGTCCTTTACCTAATGACCGTTTTGAAAAAAAACAAGAATTGATTGCAATGATTAAAGAAAGTAATGAAGGTATGTACGTATAGCTGAAATTAGCCCTTACGAGAGAGTAAGGGCTTGTTGTATTACTAAAGAGAAATAATAGGTTTATTTAATTGTAAAGAGCATCGGAAACTATTGGATGGATAATAACCATCTTGTATTGGTTTAGTTGGGAGGCGATCAAAGGTTGTTATATTTCCACCGTCACGCATTACTTTCATTGTTCCTGATTTTGGTCCTTTAGGATTATTTTTTAGAGACTCTTTATAATAAATTGGTGAATACCAATCATTAACCCATTCACTAATATTGTTGCTCATTCCGTAAATACCTAATGGGTTTGCTGGCAGTTGACCAACAAATCTTTCAAGATCTGTACTTGCATTAACTTCACTTTCAGTATAGTGAGTATAGAGACCGCTATTACTTAGATCTTTATATTGCCCATTTTTGTATTGTAAATAACCAGTATTTGTCGCGAAATAGAGTTTTTCACCACGATTACGGGCGGCATATTCCCATTGAGCTTCTGTTGGTAAATCAAAAGGTAAAGCCGTCATATCATTTAACCATTGGCAGTAATCTTTAGTTTCTTGCCAGCTTTTACTCCTAGCTGCGCTATATTTTTTACTTTCTATTAATTTTTTATATGCATTAGAGTCTCTTGTGATAATTGTTCTATCGTTAATATTATCTTCTGCAACTGGTAGGTCATTAATTTTTCGCATCCACTCCATATCAATAAAGGTTGTTTCATATTTGGATATAGAATAAGAATTAAGAGTTACTTGATGAAGATGATCTGCTCCTGTTTCAACACTAGAGAATGATGTTAAACATTGTGCATCAGGAGACCAGTCTATTCTCTCTCTTGTACCACTTGGAATTTCACAAGGAGCACCAAAATCCCCCATTTCAAAACTACCGCCTTTTACGAACACTAGATTCTCAATAGCACGAACCGCAGTGTTTAATGCGTTTTGTTTTAATTCGGTTGATGCATCGGGGTACAACTTATTGATGTTGGTAATAATGGTATCAATTTGTTGTTTTGATACCGTGTCACTTGATGCGCTAATAGAGGAGTGCGCATCATTACAGCCGCTTAGTAATGGTAGTAAGCAAGCAAATCCTAACCATTTGTTTTTCATAATTCTTCCTTATAATTTATGCCTCTATTTTAAGCTATTTTACGTTCTCATTGAAGGTGTAACAGGAAGTAAAATGTGATATTTGTTCAGTGTTTACGGGGAGTGATAAGAGTGAAGTTTGTGCCATGCAGATATTGTTTTTTTATGTAGCCTTATAAGAAAAAGCCCCACAAAAGTGAGGCTAAGTTTAGCGTTATTTTAAGTTATTCAGGTGCTTTAAGCTCTTGTTCCTAATGGAATGATCGTCACTTTCTGACCAATATCCACCGATTCGACTTCAGGTTGCACTTCAATTAAGCAGTTTGCTTCGCTCATTGAACGTAAAATACCAGAGCCTTGTTTACCTGTAGTTACTACTTCCATTTGACCATTTTGGTTAATCGAGTAAATACCACGGCTGTATTCAGTTCGGCCAGTGCGAGAGCGAATAAACTCTTTAGCAATTGCAGTAAAGGTTTCAGGTTGCCAATTGTCTTCGCCTTGAAGTTTACGTAATGCAGGCTCAACAAATTGTAAAAACGCCACCATTACCGCGACAGGGTTGCCCGGTAAACCAAAGAAAGGCGTGTCACCAATATGACCAAAGGCAAGAGGGCGACCGGGACGCATATTAATACGCCAGAAATTAATATTGCCCAATTTATCTAAGATCGTTTTGATATAATCGGCATCACCAACCGACACACCACCAGAAGATAAGATCATATCTGCTTGTTGTGATGCTTGAGAAAGCGTTGACTCTAAAGCGGCTTCACTGTCTTCAATGATGCCAAAATCAATCACTTCACAACCGATCTTCTGCAATAATGCCGTCAACGTGAAACGGTTAGAATCATAAATTGAATTGGCTTTTTGTGTTTCACCTGGAGCTTGAACTTCATCACCAGTAGAGAATATAGCGACTTTAATTTTATTGAATACAGGAAGAGAGGGGATACCAAGTGAAGCAAGCATGCCGACTTCAGGAGCTGTGATACGTGAGCCTTTAGCTACACAGATTTGGTCGATAGCAATATCTTCACCAGCAAGACGAACGTTTTGGCCTTTACGAATACCTGATTTACCAGTATCAAAGCGTACTTGGTTACCTTCTTGAATCGCTTGCTCACGCATGATCACCGCATTGCCATTCGCAGGGACTGGCGCACCTGTCATGATTTTTGCTGCTTCACCATGTTGAAGAGGGTGATCGTAACTGTGTCCTGCCATGATTTCGGCAACCACTGTGTAGTTATCACGGTCTAAGTCATCACCACAAATCACATAGCCATCCATTGCTGAATTATTATGCTGAGGAACATTAATCGGCGATAAAATATCTTGAGCCGCTAATGCATTAATGGATTCAACTAAAGAGACATTACTTTGTGATTTTAGAGGTGTAATAGCATCTAAAATCTTAGCTCTGCCTTGGCTAACTGATAAAAGCGCAGGAGATAATTCATCACAATTAGCAGATAAGTCACTTTGTTGTTTATGCTGATGCTGTTTCACGTATTCAACAATGAATGCGGTAATAATATCTGTATCATTGATGTCCATTTGAGGTAGATCTGACTCTGCTTTTGAGTCTGACGCAATCGCAATAATGTTGTTATCTTCAGGGAAGATCCAAGGTTTACCCACTTCATCACGGTGTAATTCAATCTTGGTGTATGGCAGTTGCTTAAAGCCTTCAATAAGAATTAAATCAAGTTCAGTTTGATCCAACTTATTGATTAGCTGCTGACAGGTGGTTTCTTCATCTGGAGTTTCAGTGATTAATGCATTACGAAAACGAGAGCTAATTAGCATTTGGCTAGCACCGGCTTTACGCAAACGGTAGCTATCTTTGCCTTCTTGGTCGATATCAAAATTGTGATGAGCGTGTTTGATGACTGCGACTTTTAGTCCCATTTCATTCAGCTTTGGTAATAGCTTTTCTAGTAATGTCGTTTTACCTGTGCCGCTATAAGCAGCAAAACCCAATAAAGGGATAGACGCAGTCGTTAAGCTCATAATAAAGATCCAAATTGTTCGAGTTCTTGGGGGCTATTCAAATTGATAAAAGCATTTGGGTAAGCAGAGAAATCAGCAAAGACGGTATTACACTCTTTGTATAATAGGATGATTTTTCTATCACCGCGCGCTAAGAAAGCATCAATTTTAGGAATGATACGTTTATGCATTAAAGTGACGACCGGTTGCATGTATTCGCCATCATGAGCGACCACAATATCAGTGTCTTCTTTTACTGCATCACACAATAAAGAGACAAGGTTGTCAGGTAGATTAGGGGAATCACAAGGAATAAAACCAACCCAATCAGAGTTCATATTGATTAAACCAGAATGCATTCCTGCCAATGGGCCTGGGTAATCGTTAAATTGGTCAGAGAAGGTGACACCGTAACTTGAGTATTGTTCGATACTTCGATTAGCGTTGATGGCAATCTGATCGGTTTGAGGTGTTAATATGTCTATTGCATGTTCGATAAGAGGTTTGTTTTGAAATGAAACAAAGCCTTTATCTTGGCCACCCATGCGACGGGCTTGTCCGCCCGCTAAAATTACCCAACTAGTTTGCTTTGGCTGGAGCATACTTATCCTTGCTAACAATCACTTTTAATGGGGTTGATTCTATCAGCTTTGCGTCTGAAATGGTCCATTGACGATGACAAATTTCAGTCAATGCATTGGTTTGGTGACTAGTAACGACAATGCTAGAACCGCGATCAAGGAGATCTTTGGCCATAATTACCAATAAATCGATGGATTCTTGGTCAACACTGGCACTCGGTTCGTCCATTAGCAGTATAGAAGGTTTTAGCACCCAAGCTCTTGCCATAGCCACACGCTGTTTTTCTCCGCCAGATAAAACAGAAATATGTTCATCAGCTAAGGTTTCTAACCCAACCATACGTAGAGCATTAATCACCATATTACGTTTTTCAAGTTTATTCATGGTGGTGTATTTCATGCCATAAATAACATTATCGAAAACCGTGCCATCAAATAAAAATGGATTCTGATGTAAATATACGATTTGATTGTTTCCAGAGCGCCCAAATAAACGAGCCGTCCAGTGTGGTTGATTAAGGTTGAGCTTACCTGCCGTCGGGGTTTGTAAACCAGATAAAATCTTAAGCAGTGTTGTTTTTCCCACACCATTAGCGCCACGCAAATAGACCGATTCTTTTGGCCCTAATGACAAATGCGGGATGTGGAAAAGTACACGATCATTAAATCGCATCGATAGATTATCGGCAGTAATTCTTATTGTCATTTTTTATGCCTACTAAGTACGTAAATACCCTTTACCACGAGTGATAGAGAGTAAAAAATTTAACACTAGCGCTAAGATTAATAACACCATGCCAAGAGCAATCCCTTGAGCAAATGCGCCTTTTTGGCTTTCCATAGCAATTGCGGTTGGAATGTTTCGTGTAGCATTAAAGATGTTACCGCCGACCATCATAGAACAACCAACCTCGGTAATGATCCGAGAAAATCCAGCAATAACGGCGGCTAGGATAGGGAATCGAGTTTCCCAAATTAAGCTGCCAAAAGCACGAGGCAATGACGCACCTAAGGTAAATGCGGTTTCCCATACTCGGCGATCACTGTGTTGAAATGCACCATGCATCATAGCAACCATGATAGGGAAGCAGATAAACATTTGGCCAATGACCATTGCTTCTTGCGTAAATAGTAACTGCCAATCTCCCAGAGGTCCTGAGCGAGAAAGCATCATATACAACAATAAACCGATAACGACGGTAGGTACTGATTGTAATGTATTAATAATAGAGAGCAGTAGCCACCGCCCAGGAAACGAGCCATATGCAAGCGCAAAAGCCAGCAATAATGCAGGGAGTAATACAACCGCCATTGCAAACAATGATACTGAGAACGAAACACCTACGATGCTCCATAATGCTGTATCACCACTGAACAGTAATTGAATTGCTTCGTGAGAGGTGGCTAATATACTCATGAATTATTTAGCGTCCGCAGTAAATAGTTGTTTACCGCTTAGTTTAAAGCTATTGATCATTGCTTGGCCTTTATCGCTAACTAACCAATCACTAAACACTTGCGCACCTTTGGTGTTTAAGTTGTTGTAACGTTCAGGGTTGATTAGGATTACTTGGTATGGGTTAAATAGACGCTTATCGCCTTCAACCATTATCTCAAGATCCAATTTGTTTTGGTAAGCTAACCATGTACCACGGTCTGTTAGTGTGTAAGCTTGCAGTTCAGAGGTCATGTTTAGTGTTGGTCCCATGCCTTGACCTACCGCTTTGTAGCCACCGAAATTAGGTTCGATCTTAGTTTGAGCCCAAAGATTCAATTCTTTTTTGTTTGTGCCAGAGTCATCACCACGAGAAACGAAAGTCACATCGGTTTCTGCCATTTTTTTGAATGCAGCAGTAACATCTTTCATACCATGAATATGTGCAGGATCAGCTTTAGGGCCAACAAGTACAAAGTCATTGTACATTAATGATTTTGGTTCAATACCATAACCTTTTTCAACAAAGTCAGCTTCGGCTTTAGGTGCGTGAGTCATTACTAAATCAACATCACCGTTTTCGCCCATTTTAAGAGCTTTACCAGTGCCTGCTGCAAGCACTTGAACTTCGTAACCTGAATCTTTTTTAAACTCAGGCAATAAATAATCTAATAAACCTGAGTGGTAAGTACTCGTTGTTGTTGCCAGACGGATGGTGCTTGCGTCATCTGCATATACGTTCGTAGCAGAAAAAGAACCAAGAGCCAGTGTAGCCATAACTGAAAATGTACTGATTTTATTGTTCATGTTATATCCATGTAATGAAAGGTAATATCGTAAGTAAATGTCTCAAACGAATAGACTCATTGCCATTAAAGCAATCACTATGCCAAAATTTGTATTGATGCTTTTATCTATAAAGTAATGATATATAAGCAATTGAATGGCATTCTGACATAAAAACCTTACAAAAAATGTGACTAGGACAAAATGTCTCATGAGAAAGGATACATTTTGTAGAATACAGGTTAGAATAATTAGGACATTTTGACCCACAAATCCCTGTCAGTACTCTTAATTAGGAAACATTATGGTCGCGAAATCAGATTGGCACGCATTTTCAGTTCTTGTTGTTGATGATGAAATAGGTATGCAAACCATACTTAAAAAAGCATTAAGTAAACAATTCGGTCAAGTTCATACCGCAGGAACAATTGAAGATGCAGAAGTGATCCGCCAATCTCATCATCTTGATCTTATTATTTTAGACATTAATTTACCGGGTCAAACAGGGTTAGAGTGGCAAGAAAGTATTGCTAGCGATTCTCGTAATTATGATGTGATATTCATGACAGGGTACGCAGAATTAGATACTGCGATTCAAGCGCTTCGTTTAGGAGCTGCCGATTTTATACTAAAACCATTTAATTTAGAAAACATGCTACAAGCAGTAAGACGCTGTATGGATCGTCGTCTTGTTGAGCGAACCAATTTTGCGCTGCAAAGGGAAATCGAAAAAAATAATCCAATAGAAATCATTGGTAATGCAGATAAAACCTTACAACTAAAGCAAATGGTAGCTCAACTCGCGCCATCAAATGCCGCGGTTCTAATTGAAGGTGAATCTGGCACAGGTAAAGAATTGGTTGCGCGTGGTTTACATCAATTAAGTAATCGAAATGGACCATTTGTGCCATTAAACTGTGGTGCTATTGCCCCAGATCTTTTAGAAAGTGAATTATTTGGTCATACATCAGGGGCTTTTACTGGTGCGAAAAAAGGGCGAGAAGGGCTATTTAGAGTTGCAAATAATGGTACCTTATTTTTAGATGAAATTGGTGAAATGCCAATTGGGATGCAATCGTCGCTACTTCGAGCTTTAGAGCAAAAAGCCATTCGCCCTGTAGGTTCAGAAAAAGAGATCCCAGTGGATGTACGTATTGTTGCTGCAACAAATCGAAACTTGCTTGAAGAAGTTGAAAAAGGCAATTTTAGAAAAGATCTTTTTTACCGCTTAAATGTATTAACCGTTTCTTTGCCTGCATTGCGTGAACGTAAAGCCGATTTAGCGTGTTTAACCGAGCATTTCTCGCACATGATAGCCAAAGAAATGGGATTAAAACCTATTCACTGGGCACATGAAGATATAGTGGCTATGAGTCATTACGATTGGCCGGGTAATATTCGCGAACTCAAAAATATGATTGAGCGCTGTATTCTATTAGGAAAACCACCCGTTGATCACTGGTCTGGATTGCAAGGTAACACTCCTCTGCATCAAGAAACCGCATTTGACGTTGCAATAGAGCAAAAAGAAACAGAGTGCAGCTGTATGCCTGAAATGGATGTTTACCCAGAGCATTGGACATTAAAAGAAGTAGAAAAAAAGCACATTATCACGGTTGTTGATTTGCATGATGGCAATAAATCAGCAGCAGCAAGACAGCTTGGCGTTGCTCGTAAAACGTTAGAGAGAAAGTTTAAAGAGTGGAGTGAAGAGAGCGCATGATGTTATCTCCTCTTTTATGGAAACGCAGAATAAAAACCATGGTGAGATATCGTTTACTATGGTTAAACTCGGTTCCTTTATTTTTAACTTTACTTGCTCTAGTCATTATTACGGCATTTTGGTCTGTGCACTATACGTGGCAAAACGCACTTAATGATGTCGGAAGTAAATTATCAGTAGCAGAAAATAGCATTGATTTTTTACAGCAAGAGCAAGGCGCAGAGCTTCGTAGCTTTGTTGAGTCATATCAGTTTCAAACAAGATTGAGAAATCATGATCCTGACCTTCAATATTGGGCTGAACATCAAGCTGACAACTATAATTCTGATTTTATTGTTGTTCATCCGGTTGATTACAGTCATCACCTTCCTACCTCATTAGTTAAGGCCTTGTCATTAGGGATCTCTCGTACCTTTTTTCAAGTGATGACGAACGAGGACTTAAAGAATATTAGTCCAGAATTAAGCACTCAAGTCCAAGTTATCAATAAAGAAGACGGCAGCATTGAAAAACGTGGTTTGGTCAGTAGAACATTAATTCCAATTTTTGATAAAGAAGGGAATTTAGCTTGGATAGTTGATAGCGGTATTATTCTTAATAATAGTACTCTCTTGGTCGATAGGATCCGAGATCTTATTTACCCAGAAGGCGATTTACCCGCAGATAATTACGGTACCGTTACTCTGTTTTTAGATGATTTACGTATTAGTACTAATGTTCCGTTACATAATGATTTTGCTAATAAATCTCTTAATCAAGGACGAGCAATAGGGACCATCGTTTCACCAGAAGTTAAAAAAATAGTGGTTGAAAATGGGGAGCGTTGGACTAACCGAGCTTATGTTTACAACGATTGGTATATCTCTGCGTATCAGCCAATAAAAGACATGGATGATAAAGTCATAGGCATGTTGTATACCGGATATTTAGAGTGGCCGTTACTTAAGCAATACTTGCAGAATTTAGTGGAAGCAGGGGTAACAATACTCATCACTCTATTATTATCGACTATTTTTGTGCATCGTGGAGCAAGAGATCTTTTTCAACCAATTGAAAAAATTCATTATGTGGTTAAGTCAGTTCAGCTTGGAAAAGAAGGACGAATCGGTGATTTAGGATTAGATAACGGGCACGAATTAGCAAGTCTTGCACAGCAATTTGATAATATGTTGGATCAATTGCAACAGCGAAACATAGAGATCCAAAGTGCTTCTAAAGAATTAGAGTCAAAAGTAGAGTCTCGAACTGCCAGTTTACATGAAAAAACGATTGAACTTGAGCAATACATTAAATTATTAAAACAAGCGCAAGATAAGCTTGTTATGAGTGAAAAGCTGGCGTCTTTGGGTGAGCTAACCGCAGGTATAGCCCACGAGATCAATAATCCAACCGCAGTAATACTCGGTAATGCAGAGCTAATTAAGTATGAATTAGGCGATGATGCTCATGCCATTTCTGAAGAACTCGATGCGATAATGGAGCAGATTGACCGCATTCGTAATATCACCCGCAGTTTATTGCAATACAGTCGACAGGGTGGCATTCAAGATGAGGTGACGTGGCAATACATCAATCCGATTATTGAAGAGAGCGTCACTTTAGTTCGAACTGGTTCACATAAGCGTGATATTGAAGTGGAGTTTGATTTTGAGCAACCGCCAAAAGTTGAAGTAAATCGACATCATTTACTGCAAGTTTTAGTTAATTTACAAATGAATGGCATTCATGCAATGAGCAGCAAAGGTAAGTTAATTATTCGTAGTAGAACTTGGTATGAAGAAGAGATTGAGCTTGGTGCAATTATTGAGATTGAAGACTTTGGCACTGGAATAAATGCAGAGCAATTGAATCGAATATTTGATCCGTTTTACACGACTAAGCGTGACGGAACAGGACTTGGACTTTCGGTGTCTCAAAGTTTGCTCAGTCAAACGGGTGGGGAGATAAAAGCACGCTCACAGGTCGGAGAAGGGTCTACATTTATTATTTATTTACCGACAAAATCTGAACATCACCAGTACGATAATTTGGTTGGTTAACCCATAGGTTATTTACGTTTAATAAATTAAAAGAGGGCGGAAATGTTACCCGCCTCACAAAAATGCTGAATAGCATGATTTTTGTTTGTTTTTTAACCGTAATGTTATCGAAAAATGTTGAATTTTAGTCAGTGTTATTAGATAGTTAGGTCGTCCGGTTATGACCCCGAACAGTACCAAATTAAGCCACATTCTGAGACGTGTGGCTTTCCTTTTTCCTCTATTTATCTTTTCTTTATTTACTCTTTTCTAAACCTCTAGCAAATTTCTTACATCATAATATTAATCAATAATTACAATGCTATCAGTTTGATCTGTATGTAATTGTGCTTTATTTTTTTCGATAAGTTGAGCGGCGTAAGAAGGGGTAACAGCATGAAGCTGACCTTTTAAACGTACACTTGAAGCCTCCCAAGCATGATCCTTATAAACACCTGTTTGAATGTATTGAATGAGCACTTTCATTTACTTTCTCCTTAGCTACAAATGACTTGATGTCTCTTTAACCATAAATCTTACATTTAATATGTGCTACAGGTAAAAATGTAATATTAGATTTATAAAATAAAATGGCAGCTTAACGATATCTACACTAGTTCATTTCTTGTATAGAGAAAAATAAGAAGGTTAGAGTGGCAATGCTAGAACATCTGTTTATGAACCCAAAATGAATAATTTGCTCACTAATCATTAAGATACAAGACTGTATTCTTACTCCAAGCTAATTAAATCGTATATGGAGAAAGAATATGAAACCGTTAAGTATTGTTGTTATTACCTTAAATGAAGAGAAAAGAATTGCTCGTTTGCTTGAAGGTTTAAGTACTCAGACATATCAAAACTTTGAAGTAATCGTAGTTGACTCCAACAGCGATGATGCAACTTGTGAAGTAGCGCAGGCGTATCAAGCTTCTATTCCAGAGCTAACGATTCATAAAATGGAAAAGCGCGGGGTAAGTTTAGGTCGTAATATTGGGGCCTCTCTTGCAAAAAATGAACGTCTATTGTTTCTAGATGCTGATGTATGTTTAAAACCAGATTTTATCTTTAATGCATTAACACAATTGGATGACAAGAAACTGGAAGTTGCAGGTGTTTATATGGGCTCAAAAGGCTTACCTATGGCACACCGTGTTGGGTATAGCTTGTTTAATTTTGGATTATTTTTAACTCAATATACTTTTCCAACAGCGGTAGGCGCTTGTATTTTCTCAACTAAACGTGCTCATAAAGAATTACAAGGTTTTGATGAAGCAATCACGCTTTGTGAAGATTGTGATTACGTAAAAAGAGCAAGTCAAACGTGGCGTTTTCGTTTCTTACCAATGACTTTTGAGTTTGATCCTCGTCGTTTGGATCAGGATGGGTTATTTAAAATGGGGGCAACTTATTTAAAAGCTAACGTACGTCGTTTTTTCTTTGGTGAAATGCGCAGTAATGAAATGGAATACAAATTCGGCCATTATTCAGAGCAGAAGTAATGTGAATCGGTAGGGAGAGTTATGTACGATTCAATGACATTATTTATAGGCGCATTATTAGATGCGCTTATTGGACCTAACTTATTTGTTCCGGGTGAGCCTTTTTTAATTGCAGCAGGATTTCAGCTTCATCAAGGTATTTGGGTGGGGGTTGTAGCCGTCGTTATGGGAGGGCTTTTAGGTGATCAGCTGAGTTATTTTATTGGACGCCGGTTTGGTCGCAATGCTCAAAGACGTTTGATTAAATGGCAACCAAAAACACGACGTCCAATTGCTCGCTGCCGACTATCACTTCAAAAAAAAGGCAATGCAGTATTGATGTTTGCACGCTTATTGGGTCCAGTTGCATGGATTGTCCCTTTTATTGCGGGGGTTAATCAAATTTCGTGGCGTCGTTTCTCAGTGTTTGCGACGATTGGTTTATTCCTTGGTGTTGGTCAATTTGTACTTTGGGGCTACCTGTTATCTTATGGTCTAGAGGCTTTTCCTTGGTTTAATGACGTTAAGTTTTTTGTCATAGAGCATAAGCAATTTATTATTACCTTCTTCACCGTTATTGTTATTTTAGCCACTGCATATAAATACCAATGGAAAAATAGTCGTCAAAAATCAATAGTAGTGATCCTTTGCGCTGTTATTTATCTTAATTACAACCACTTTTTTTGGGTCGCTGATGATGTTACTGAAGATCCAATTACCGCCCCTTTATATTTTGATGAGCAGCAAGCATCATTTAAAGTATTTCCCGGTGTGTCATCTATTTTCGATGCTCAAGCCGTTAATATTACACTTATTGGTTATCATCCTAAAAGCGTAATGACCCAATTAGGTTGGATTGAAAACAAAACATTTTCTCGAGATGATATTGAATTTTTAGATTACCTTGCGTTATTAAAGAATAAGACACCACCAGTCTCGGATTTGTTTTGGAATGGGCGGATACAAGATATGGCATTTCAATTACCTGGTGATTTATTAAAACGTAGCCATGTTCGTTGGTGGGATGCGGGCAAAAATAAACATGGTGAACAAGTATGGTTAGGTGCGTTAAGTTATGATGATGGTCTGACTATTACCGCTTATCGTGGGATTGTTACGTTACTGCACAGTGTTGATCCAAATGTAGATGAAGAAAGAGAACGATTTAAGCAAAGTATTGATACTCAAGAATTATCATTGAAAACATCAAATATGTCTTATTTAGAACCGATAATTAAAGACGAAGAGCATGATTACTATTCTGATGGGAAGGTATTAGTTATCAGGCCTTCAGAGTCATTGTTAGTGGCAAAGAACTAAGGTTATTCATTTGCCTTAGCTCTTTGTGAGAAGTAAAAAACCTAATTTTGTACTAGAGGGAAGGTCAACGTCGCTTTTAACCCACCCATTGGGCTTTTATCTAATGCTAATGAACCTCGATAACTGTGTGCCATTTCATTCACTATGTGTAAGCCAAGCCCTGTACCTGGGGTCGATTCATCTAAACGAAAACCCCGCTTTAAAACATGTTCGAATTTTTCTTTTGGAATTCCGCAGCCGTCATCTTCAATAATAATACTTATTTGATTATGAACAGGTATAGAGGAATGAACACGGATCATTGAGTTTGCCCATTTGTAGCTATTCTCAAGTAAATTACCTAGCATTTCATCGAGATCGGTTTTATCGACGGTTATTTTTGATTCTATATCAAGCTCATTAATTAATAAAACCTCACGTTCTGCATAGACTTTATCGAATGCCATTGATATCGCATCGATACGCTCAGAAGGAGAGGTAGCAACGGAGAGGATATTCATTGAACCTGCCATTCGAGCACGACCAAGATGATAATCAATGTGTCCTTGTAATTGATCTATTGGAACAGAAAGGCGAGCTTTTTCTTCTTCTGTTAAATAAGATAGCTCGTTCTTTAATACCGATAATGGTGTTTTAAGTGAGTGAGATAAGTTTCCTGCATGATTACGAGCCCGCTCAAGTAGTTCTTGATAATGAAATAGCAATGCATTGAGGTCTGAAACTAAAGGGGAGATCTCTTGAGGATAGTGCTGACTTAAACTCTTTTGTTCGCCTTTACGTAACATCACTAACTCGGCTTGCATTCGTACTAAAGGACGCAGAGACCAACTGACCTGAATACCAATAAGAAACAACACGCCACTGAATAATAAGCCCAGAATTACCCAAAGTTGGCCTGTGAGTTGTTGTAATGTTTTTTCTAGAGGATCTTCATCCAGACCGATCGTAATTGTCACTGGATTTTTTATTTCAGGAAGGTAAATTTTCTTTTGAATATAAATAAGTTTTTCATCATTAGCGCCTTTAACATTAGGGCTAATATCTAACGTATCTTCTTCGAATGTGAGTTTTTTATCCCATAAAGAACGAGATCGTAATTCTGTATTTTTGGTACTGGCTGTCCAATAAAGTCCGCTGTAAGGTTGATTAAAGCGAGGATCAGATAAACGAGAGGGCATAGTAAGATTACCACTGTCATTTATTTCTATATTTGCCGTGATTTCATCCATAGAAAGAGAGAGCTGATCTTTCTCATCTTGAACTAAATAGTCATTGACTAATTTTGGAATACCAATACCTGCAGCTAAGATCATAGCAGATAGCCAAAAAGCCGCAGCAAGAAGCAAGCGGCTTTTTAAACTCAATTTTTTGAACGTACCTTTAAGGTGTCTAGGTGCTCTTTTCACAACAGACCTTTTATTTTAAGGGTTTAATTGATAACCAAGACCGCGAACTGTTTTTATTATATTAGGTGCAATTTTTTTACGAATACGACCAATAAAAACTTCAACGGTGTTTGAATCACGATCAAAATCTTGTTTATAAATATGCTCAACTAAGGTTGTTCTTGAGATTACCTTTTCTGGGTTGTGCATAAAATAGGCAATGACTTTATATTCTAGAGCGGTAAGACTTACTGCTTGTTCTTGCCATAACACTTTTGAGCTTCTGGTATCTAAACTTAAGTCACCAATTTTGAGAATAGGAGAGGCGTTTCCTGATGCTCGACGTAACTGAGCACGAATACGGGCGATTAACTCGACCATTTCAAATGGTTTAGTTAAATAATCATCGGCACCGGCATTTAAGCCTTCAACGCGTTGAGATAGTGTATCGCGCGCACTTAAAATAATAACGGGTGTATTAATGTTTTCGTCACGGATGCTTTTTAAAACCGTTAAACCATTTAACTTTGGTAAACCAAGATCAAGAACAATGGCATCCCATTCTTCTGTAGTTGCTCGATATAAAGCGTCGATACCATCTTGAGATAACTCTGGAACCCAATCTGCACTTTCTAGTGTTTCTATAATTTGTTCGCCTAAACGAGGTTCATCTTCTACAACTAAAATTTTCATTATAATTCTTGTCTCTAGTGATTATGTAGGGATTATTATTTCAAGGCTGAGCGTATGTCACGCCCCTTGATTTCAGTAATTGCTAAGGTTGTTGCGTTATACTCAACTTTGATAACGTTATTATTATGAACAAGTTTTAACTCATAGGTCCATTCATCGTCATCTTCTTCTAGCTCAACTTTAATGATGCGACCATGAAAGTCACTATCAACCATGGCATATAGTTCCGAGAATGGTTTAACTAATCCAGCCTGAACTGCGTCATAAACCTCATCTTGATCTTCTTCGATTTCGATTCGAGCTTCATTTTGAGGCACATCAAGAATTAATTTGTGTCCATTTTGATGTCCATCAGCAAAAGCATGTTGAGAAACTGAAAACAGAGCAAAAAGGGTGGCTAGGTATAAAGCTGATTTTCTAAGCATGATGCTTCCTAGTAGAGTCAATACATGATGCAGTATAAAACAACGAAGATGAATAGAACATGAATTTACTTTTTAAATGGCCTACCAATAATGAGTTATTTTGATAAATGTGTAAATTATTGTGAGCGATTGTGCTATTTGATAGTGTGTTTTATAACTTGTTGATTTAAATGATTAAGTGCTATTTTTTGTGATTGAAATCATAATTATTTGACTGTTTTTTTGCCATTTTTAAAAATATTTCACTGGTTTTACGTTTTTCAAGCTGCTAGAGTCCCATCCCTCACGCATCAAGTGGGATACCCATGTTTAAAAATAGCAATGAAAATAGCGATAAACTAGTTCCAACACTTACTATAGGATTTATCCTTTTATTTCTTCTCTTTGCTCTTGTTGATCTCTCAACATTTACCGCAACGATTCAAACCATGTTCATGTCGGCATCGACAATGTTTGGCTTGTGGTGGCAGTGGTTAATGATCATCACGTTTGTTCTAGCCCTTATCATCGCGATGAGCAGTTATGGCAAAATCAAAATGGGTGGTGAAGAAAAACCAACGTTCGGTACGTTTAAATGGGTCGCAATGATCATGTGTACCTTACTTGCTGGCGGTGGCGTTTTCTGGTCAGCTGCTGAACCTATCTTTCACTTCATCACGCCTTCTCCAACTTTCTCAGACATTAAAAGTGGTACTCTTGCTGCGGTAACTCCAGCATTAAGTCAAAGCTTTTTGCATTGGGGCTTTCTTGCATGGGCGGTATTGGGCACATTAAGTACGATTGTACTAATGTATGCACATTATAACTGCGGTGTTAAATTACGTCCTCGTGCGTTGCTATACCCGATTTTAGGTACGAAACTTGAAAACCATTGGTTAGGTTCATTAATCGATGCTTGTTCAATTATTGCAGTTGCAGCAGGTACTATTGGTCCGATTGGCTTCTTGGCAACTCAGCTAAGCTATAGTTTAACTGTTCTAACAGGGCTTGAAAGCTCCCTGATGAGCCAAATGGGTCTTTTATCTATAATTGTTGCCATTTATTCAGTTTCAGCCTTCACAGGGATGGACAAAGGCTTACAGTGGTTAAGCCGAATGAATGTTATTGCTGCTGTTACATTATTAGTGGCTATTTTAGTTCTAGGTCCAACAAGCTTTATCTTTACTGAGTTTGGTCTGGCATTTGGTAACTATATTCAACACCTTCCGGAAATGAGCTTAAGCACTGCAGATCCTGCATGGAACTCGTGGTGGACATGGTTCTTCTGGGGTTGGTTTATTGGTTTTGCTCCAATGATGGCTATCTTTATTGCTCGTATTTCAAAAGGTCGCAGTATTCGTGAACTTGTGATTACAGTAGCAATTATTGCACCTATCGCAACAAACTTCTGGTTCTCTGCGTTAGGCGGTACGGGTATTTTCCTTGAGTTACAAACGCCAGGTAGTATTTCTGGTCCGTTACAAGAAGCTGGATTACCTGCGGTACTATTAGCATCACTAGAGCAGTTACCGTTAAGTTGGTTGTTAATCCCTGCATTCTTAGTACTGACTACAACATTTGTTGCTACTACGGGGGATTCAATGGCGTATTCAATTGCAATGGCAGTTGAGGGGACTGATACTCCATCACGTTACCAACGTCTGTTTTGGGCAATAATGATGGGTGTGGTTGCAGGTGTATTATTGATTGCCGGAGACGGTGGATTAAATGCTCTACAATCTTTCATTGTGATCACAGCGGTTCCAGTATCAATCTTACTTGGCTTTACGTTTATTTCGGCACCGATTGCCGTATTACGAATGAAAAAAGTAGAGCAAGAAAGCAGCCAGTCTGAAGCGGTTAGTCAGAAAACAGCGACTGCATAACAGGTAAATTAATATTGAATGAAAGGCTTATCGCAGGATCTGTGGTAAGCCTTTTTTAATGCCTGTTATTTGTACTAAGTAGGTAGATGAAACATCATTAAGTGTGATACAACAATTATAAGTCCTGAATAAGCTTATATGATGAGGTAAGAATGAAAAACAAAACCGCTATTTTACAGCAGTTATTTTTTAGAGAGACGCAAGGAAGACCAATCATAGAGCGAGGCAGTCAATCACTAACTGATATACAAATCGAACAATATGATAAGTGGCTTTCTGAGAAACGTGATTTTTTAGTTGAAGAAATAGATGCATCTACTTGGATTAAATCATGTACTGCTGGCTACATTACAGAGGTTATTTTTAAGGCGAGCGGGAGTTTAACTGAGTTTACGTTGTTTGATAGATTAAAAACAGTAGGACACTGGGAGTTAGATAATGGCTTATTATACGTATCAATATTCAAAGGTGAAAACCAATACGATTTTGTTATTGTTGCGAATTCTCATATCAATATTCATTCCGCGATCGAATACAAAAATGATGAGCTTCATTCTTATCTCAAATTAGCTCAAACTAGGGTAGTAAGTTAATTTTTTTGTTGTAATTTACGTAAATTGTTATTTATAAGGTGAAAACTGATACACATCATAGAGTTTGTGTTTTCAGGCTGTTTTAATTACCGCTCGAATTTATTATTATGATTTTTATGACTGCACTTATTTCAAATAGAGATAAAAAATTTAGAGCAAAGCTATTATTAGGCTTTGTTCTTTTAAGTGTGTTCATTTGTTTTAGTCAATTGGTCGGTGCAACTTCTAGTTGTAAAGATCATTTAATTGAAGCACAAGCAAGAGCGCATCAACTTGATTCTGCTATTGATAGCGGGGCTCAGACGGTTGCTCAAAAATGTGATTTAGTTGAGCATTTACTGTCATTTGAAAATAGCATGCACGATCTTTTGTTATGTGCATGGTTGCTGCTTGGTATTGCACTACTTGTTATCCCTCTCTTGCATGCACCCCCCTTATTTGTTGAACCAATAGAGCGACAAGTTCAAAAGGTTCGGCGTCGGCATCTTCGATTTTGTGTCTTTCTGGAATAAAAACTTAAGTAATACCAATTCCAATAATTATTTGATCATTATTGCTGGTTAAATAACTTAATAGTTGCGTTAAAAATTATTATTGTAGAATAACTACTTATAAGAATTTTCGCCTTACTCTTAAGTAATTTCCTTGTGTAATAAATAGGTCATCTAATTAATTACATTGGTATAAAAATGAATGAATTATTTTTATTTTACTTAGGAAATTATGATGAAAAAATTAGAAAAAGCGATTGATGTTATTAAATATTTACCATTCTACATGTTGTTTGCACCATTTTGGTTTTCAAATGGGGTAGTTGATAAGTTTTATGGCATTTTTTTTGGAACACGACACGGTGACAGTTGGGATGGTTGGAAGGAGTATATAGCAGGAACATGGTCGAAAAAGCCATTAACAGATACATTGTTGGTACCTATGTACGACTATTTATTTCCTGTATTAATTGTCCTACAGATTTTACCTGTTGTTCTTCTAATTGCTTCATTCTTGAAGTTAGAGATATTACCAAATAAACCTAAAACATTATTGAAAGCAGGTTTGTTGTCTTCTTTGTTTGTTACGGCATCAATGGCTGTTTCTCAAACATTAGCAGGGGCTTCAGATGTTCAATATTTATTCCAATTTTGGGCGGTGTCATTATTGGCATTTTGGTATGTAGAGACACAAGCTAAGTCGTTAACACCAGTTGCCGCTTAGTTTTAATATAGTTAAATACGATAAAGCCCTTCAATAAATACCGAAGGGCTTTTTACGTTCAGATTATCTATTTAATTAGATAGTATTAAACTCTTTTCCAAACTCCCCATTCGCCAGAAGTCTCAGGGTTATTACCTTGAGTCCACCACTGAGCTTGATATGTTACGCCGTTAATTGTGACTTGGTCACCAGTATTATAAGTTGCTGTTGTATCCCAAGTTGAATTTGGATCGGCAGGTACCGTTGGAGGTGTTGGCTCAACAGGTGCAGGCTCTATTGGTGGTGTAGGTTCTACCGGTGTTGGTGGCGTAGGTTTAACAGGGTTTGTTGTTGGAGTTCCACTGATTACTTCCCAAACGCCAGTTGTTCCTGTTACTGGGTTTTCGCCTTGGTTCCACCATTTTGCTTGGTAAGTTACGCCATTTAAGACCACTTGATCGCCAGTATTATAAACTTTACTAGCATCCCAAGTATTTGTTGGATCTGTCGGGTCGGTTGGCTCTGATGGGTCTGTTGGGAGTGTTTCAACAACACGAGTCGCAGGCCAGTTAGCGTGTGATTCATAGAAATTAGTCACACATTTTTCATAGTCGCCAGGGACAAGTGCAGAATACGCGGTTTGGAAACCAACTAATTCACACTCAAATGAAGCGCCTTCTGGACGATCTGAGTAGTATTTCCAGTTGCCATCCCAGTTCGTGTAAAGCACATCGGTCGCACCATTTAGATTTAAACTACCGTAAGGTGTTTGCTGCCAACAGGTATTCATTTCATCGGCTTCAGCTGGGATTTGGTAGTGTTTTGCTAATCCTTCCCAGTAACGAATACGGTTAACAGGTTGGCCTTTATCTTTATTTTGTTCGCCACACTCGATACCACCATTGATGACATTGATTGTAGTACCAAAACCATAACCGATACCTGCATCGGTTTCTCGCTGTGAAGGGCTCCAAGTTCGATCTATGACATGAAGCATGGCTGGTTTTGGTGCTTGGGGTGTTAAGAAGAACCAAATAGCTGAAGCAAGGTTTAACCAAGAATCAGCAACAAGAGCGGGGTTGTTAAGTAAGACAGTTGCATCGCCATCGTACATTACTTCAGAGAAAGCACCGTAGTTAAAGTGGTAAGACAGTTGTTTTGCACCACGCCCGAAGTAACCTTGGCCCGCAGCACATGGCCAACGTTTATTTTGCCAATCATTTTGACCACAACCTGTTGTGTAGCCTTCTTGACCTTCAGACCAGCCCATTTCACGAACATGGACTAGTGCTTGTTGCCACTCTTCAAGACCCAGTGGATTATCCCATGTATTATCTATTGCGATATGGCCGCCGGTTTCTTGAGAAAAGTGTGCAAATGCGGTAACGATAGATTTCTTACAGATAGCATCAGAATCACGGCCATCAGTATAATCACCACAGAAAGCTGGGAATTTACCAATTGCCTGTAAGAAGCGAGTATAAGAATATTCAGGGGCTGCCATCTGAGTTAAAAAGAACCATTCAGATGCAGGAAAAACACGTTCAACACGTTTTACGTTGGCAGGGTTTGTAGCTAAGCCTGTATCGATGGCGTCAACAATAGAGTTAGGTTGAGTTGCTAAAGCTTTTGCCCAAACATCATACATAGGATCTGCTGTCTTTGCGGCCTCAGCAGCATCAATTTCAGCTTGAGTAACAATATAGCCTGTCGGGTTTTCAGGATCAGGCTGGGGATTCATGGTAAAACTATTAGCTGCAAAACTGCATGCAAGCAATGTTGGCAGAACGGCCAGTTTAAACATGGGTAACGCTCCTTGTAGTTAATTACAAAATAAAAATAAGTTGGAATAACTATAGAAGTTTTTATACAGTTTAGTTATCTAGATGTGTGAACCTGTTTTAACTATGCGAGTCGCATCAAAGAGTATAAATTATAAGAAAAATTACATTCATAGTGTGATTTATTGTCAGGTAAGGAAAGGATATTAATGATAAGTATCGAGCCAGCGAACAAAGCAGATCTAAAGTGTATTTACAATGTAGAAACTGAGGCATTCGGCTCTCATGGCTATCCTGCTTTTTTTATTAGACAAGCATTTGATTGCTGGTCAAATGGATTATTAGTAGCCAAAGATAAAGCTCAAGTTCTTGGGTATGTACTTCAAGTACCATCAAGTCAATCTTTAGGGGACGCATGGGTATTATCTTTAGCGGTTTCTAAACATGCACAAGGAAAGGGGCTTGGTAAAAAATTACTAGAAACAGCGATTGAGAATGCTAAAGGATATAAGCGATTATTATTAACTGTTTGTCCTAAAAATACAGGATCGTATACCTTGTATCAATCGTATGGCTTTTACTTAGTTGAAGAAGAGCAAGACTATTTTGATATTGGTGAAGATCGTCTCGTTCTTGCTCTAGATATTGTTGAGTAACTTGCTATTGTGTCTTATTGAAAATAAAAAATAGCTAGCATTACAGGTAGAGAGAGCATGGAAATCGATTATAAAGTCAATGAACCTATTACAGCAGAGCAGTTTATTACTCTATTAAAGAAAACGTCTTTAGGTGTTCGTCGTCCCATTGATGATGTTGAAAAAATACAAGCGATGCTTGATAACTCAAATTTAATCGTAACAGCGTGGGGAGATGGCGAACTCATCGGTATTGCTCGCTCTGTCACTGATTTTAATTTTTGTTGTTATCTATCAGATTTAGCTGTGGATGAAAGAATTCAATCAATGGGGGTTGGTAAGTACCTTATTTTAGTGACGAAAGAAGAGGTCTCTCCTGAGTGTAAATTGATTTTGTTAGCCGCTCCACAAGCGGAAGGTTATTATCCGAAGATTGGTTTTGAAGCACATAACAGCGCATGGGTGTTATCCGATGCAAGTCAGTTAAAGCTATTTTAAGGATAAGTCATGACATCAATAAGTGTATTAGGGTGTGGTTGGTTAGGATTTCCATTGGCAAAACATTTAGTGAGCAATGGTTTTGCTGTTAAAGGCTCAGTTCGCAGCAAAGAAAAAATAGATTCCTTAGAAGCTATCTCTGTTACTCCATTTGTGTTGGATATCGATGGTGAGATAATAGACCAATCATGGGGTTCATTTCTGGATTCAGATATTTTAATTATTGCGATCCCATCTAAGAATCAAACCGGCTTTACTTCCCTGATCTCTATTTTAGGATCTTCTCCTATTAAACATGTGATTTTTGTTAGTTCAACCTCGGTATATACGGATAATAATGCGGTGGTTACTGAAGATGTTGCTGCCTCTGAATCTTCTGTATTATTTCAAATTGAATCTCTATTCTCTCAATCATCAGCATTTACAACAACAGTGATCCGTTTTAGTGGTTTAGTGGGCTATCAAAGAAACCCTGGACGATTTTTTCAGAAAAGTGGTCGTTCGATCAGCAATCCGGACGCTCCTGTAAACATGATCCATCAAGATGATTGTGTTGAGTTAATTACGCAGATTATAAAGCAAGAAAAGTGGGATGAAGTATTTAATGCATGTGCTGATAGTCATCCAAGTAAACGCGAGTTTTATACTAAAGCAACTCAACAAATTGGGGTTAAAACACCTGAGTTTATAGAATCAGAAACCCAAACCTTTAAAATTATTAGCAATGAAAAAATCAAAAAGTTACTGGATTATGAGTTCATTTATCCAGATGTAATGCAAATTTCTTATGACATTTAAACGCCATTAATTAAGGACAGAATAATGAGTAATCCATTAGTAACTAACCCACTCGTAACGACTGCATGGTTAGCGGAACATATTGCTGACGATAATCTTGTGATTGTTGATGCCTATATGGCGAATGTCGTCGGTAAAGAACCGTTAGTTTATGATGCATTTTCTTGTTTACCGACGGCGCGTAAGTTGGATGTCGAAGCTGATTTTTGTGACCATTCTTCTTCTCAAAGCCACGCACTACCTACTGAAAAACAGTTTACTCAAGCTGTTCAAGAATTAGGAATTAATAGCGATAGCACCGTTGTCATTTACGATAATCAGGGTATTTATTCGTCCCCGAGAGCGTGGTGGACATTTAAAATAATGGGGTTTGAAAATGTTTATGTGCTAGATGGTGGGCTGCCTCAATGGATAAAAGAAGGAAGAGAAACGGCTTCTGAATACACAATAAATACATTTGTTGGTAATGCAAAAGGAAAAGAAGTAGTAGGATTGGCTTGTGGTTCTGATGAAGTGTTTAACGCCATAAATACTAATGTTGCCATTTTAGACGCTCGAGCTGAAATGCGATTTTTAGGTAAAGCACCAGAGCCAAGAGAAGGAGTCCGTAGTGGGCATATTCCCGCTTCAAAAAACCTCCCTTTTTCTATCTTGTTAGATGAATATACCTATCAAGATAAAGAGACGCTTACTTGTATTTTTTCTGAGCGCGTTTCATCTCTTGAGACGAAAACCTATTTTAGTTGTGGCTCAGGCATCACTGCATGTATTTTGATCTTAGCGGCCGTATCTATTGGTTATAAAGAGGTTACTTTATACGATGGGTCGTGGGCTGATTGGGGAACCAATAATGCATTACCTATTGAATAATGAAAGAAGGATCACTCATGCGAGACAGTTTACGAAAAAAAATTATTGAAGTCTGTGATAAAAAAGTAGTGCAGAAAGGAGACAATGTCGGTTTGTCTTTTTATGCCTTCTTTGCCAATAAAAATGATGATTCAGAATTACTAATGGAAGCTGCCACATGGTGGATCTTGACACATAAATTAGATCATTTTGAAAAAGCAGTAAAAATAAAAGACATGGTAAAAAACGGGCAATAAAATGAAAGTAGAAATCCGCCAAGGCACAATTGACGATGTTATTTATGTTGATCATCAAATCCCAGAGTTTGATGCTCGCAATACTAAAGAAAAACTAAGCAGTAAGTTGAATGGTCTTGAGCATTTAATTCTTATCGCTTTTGAAAATGAACAACCAGTGGCTTATAAGCTCGGCTATCAACGTTCAGTGACAGAGTTTTATAGTTGGCTTGGTGGCGTGATCCCAAATACTCGTAAAAAAGGCATAGCGACTCAACTTCGATTAACCCAAGAACAATGGGCGAAAGAAAAGGGGTATCAAAGCATTAGTGTTAAATCAATGAATCGATACCCAGCAATGCTACAACTGCTTATTTCAAGTGGTTATGCTATTTCAGGATATGAAGATACTGGCTCAGTAGAGAGCAGTAAAATTAAGTTCCAAAAAAGCATGATTGATTAGTTATGGTCTACAATTTATATACAGCTAAACCAAGCAGTAGTTGACGGTATTTTTAAATAATAAATAGGATAATCTATGGATAGAATCACTTTTCAAAAAGTTACTGCTTGTGAATATCCATCGTTATTTCCTATTTACAAAAAATACTTATATCCAGCAATAGAAAAAAGCTTCGGTTGGAATGAAGAACTTCAGATTCAGCGTTTTTCTAATTCATATAAGAAAGAATGGCTTGAGTGGATAATGTTTAATGGAGAGCGTCTAGGGTTAATCTGCACTAAACAAGAAGAAGCGAGTGTCCATATCTATCTGTTGATTATTTTCGAAAAATACCAGAAGAAAGGCGTAGGTTCTGCAGTAATGAAATATTACCAACGCTATTATAGTGACAGGGTAACTAAATGCTGTCTTTCTGCGTTTAAATCCAATCAACAAGTGATCGACTTTTACTTATCTTTAGGCTACCAAATTGTGAGTGAAGATAAGCATTTCGTCGATATGGAGCGCTCTCTCTGTTTTAATGGTTATATGGGCTATTAACCAAATAAGACAGGATCAGAATTTATTGACCACTTCGGATAACCCACCATTGCTTTTGAAAATGTAGGGTCATTGTAATGATTAACTAACCAGCCTCGTAAATAAGGAAAGGGCGCTTGTGCATACCATTTCTTATCCACTCGTGAGAATTGGCGAATAAACGGCAAGATGGCGTAATCAACTAAACTGGGTGTTTTTCCCATGATATAGGCGTGCTGAGATAAACGTTGTTCAATTTCTCTTAACCATTCGCAACACATATCACGGCACTCTGTTTCATTATCATCATGATAACGAGAAGCAGCACGGTATTTTTGTAGTGCACCAACAAAGGTAATGTCATTATTTTCTATCAGCTCAAGCATCATTGGCAACTGATTTTGATCGTGAGAATAAAGTAAATTACTCGGGTCAGATTGAGTAAGGGCCCATACCATTATTTCAATACTTTCATCGATAATGCTTCCCTTATTAAGTTCTAATACTGGAACTGTGCCTTTAGGTGAAATTGATAGCATTTCTTGTGGTTTATTATTCATATCAATATCACGTAATTCGACAACTTGCTGAGCGTGCAGAATTCCAAGGCGAGCACGCATAGCATAAGGACATTGTCTTAAGGAATATAGAATAGGTGTTGTCATCGGGTAAGTACCTAAAATTCGATTGCTTATTAACATCTTAGCGGATAGAAGCAAGAGATTCACGAAAAATTCATCATGATCTGGATCAATAAAAGCCTAATGAGTGGTAATGAAAGCGTGAGGCGAGTAGAATGCCTCCTCAAAAATATTATTACATAAAAACCGAAGCGAGCAATTTCATAATGAGTAGAAAACTTGAATTATTGGCACCTGGTGGTGATGTTGAAGCGATCAAAGCAGCCATCGTTGCAGGGGCAAATGCCGTTTATTGTGGCTTAGATATTTTTAACGCCCGTAACCGAGCATCCAATCTTTCATTTGATGAGTTAAATGGCGTATTACGATTAGCTCATGAATACGGTTGTGAAGTATTTCTGACTTTAAATGTTGTTATTTTAGAGCATGAAATCAAATCATTAGTCAAAGTATTGAATCAGTTAGTGAATACAACAGTTGATGGCATCATTGTTCAAGATTTAGGTGTTTTTAACCTGATCAAAAAACACTTCCCAACATTAGATGTTCACGCTTCTACTCAGCTAACAACACATAATGAAGGCCAACTTAAGTTCTTATCTAAAGTGGGTGTTTCTCGCGTTAACTTGTCCCGTGAATTGAACATTACTGAAATTAAAGAGATGACAGCGGTTGCTCATGAACATGACATGCTGACAGAAGTGTTTGTGCATGGTTCTTTGTGTATTGCTTTCTCTGGTCAATGTTACTCAAGCTCAGTAAGTGTCGGTAACTCAGGTAATCGTGGTCGTTGTAGCCAAGCCTGTCGTGATGAATACGAAGTAACAAACGTTGGCACTAAGTACCCATTAAACTTAAAAGATAACTCAGCGTATTTTGATCTTCCTGAATTAGTTGATGCAAAAGTCGATTCATTGAAAATCGAAGGTCGTATTAAAGGTGCTCACTACGTATATACTGTAGTTGAAAACTGGCGTAAAAATATTAATAAATTTGTTGAAACAGGTGAGCTATATGAAGATGACTCAAATCTACATAAAGTGTTTAACCGTGGTTTAACCAACAAGTTTTTAAAAGGCAATTTAACTAAAGACATGTTTATCGATAACCCTCGTGATAACAGTGTGAATTACGCTGTTGAAAAGAGTAATGCGATCGATGTGGTACAAATCCAAGATGTAAAACAAGATTTGTATACCGATAAGAATGCAATTGGCGCGACACTTGAAGAAAAAGTGAAATCACTAAGCATTGATAAGATTGCGGTTACCATTGCTTTCAAAGCAACATTAGGTGAACCACTAACGGTGGTAGTTACACCAAAAGATGAAGTACAAGACACGTTTGAAGTGAAATCAACGTCTCTATTAAGCGAAGCGGGTCAAAAATCGATTACGTCAAAAGAGTTAGAAAAACGCTTCAAAGGTGTGATTAATCCTAATTATGAATTATTAGGTTATGATTTCTCTGAATTAGGAGAAAACTTAGCCGTTCCGTTCCGTGAGTTGACTGAAATTAAAGATCAAGTTGCTTTCTTATTGAATGGGTCTAGAGATGTCATTAAATACGTAGAAGTAGCTGCATTACCACAACAACCTAAAGTAGAAGAAAAGCCTAAGTTATCTATGCTTATAGCTGATGTTGCTGACTTAAATGTATGTGATGCTACGGATGCTGATATCTACTTTAAGTTACCAGAAAGCTTTAAAAAACGTGATCGTAAATACATCAATATCTTTTTAGAGAATCCACGTTTGATCCCATGGTTCCCTGCAGTTCTTATTGGTAAGGATTACGATGAAGCAGTAAAAGTACTTGAAGAAGTAAAACCGGCTCGTATCGTAACCAATAACACGGGTATTGCTTACAAAGCCTTTGAGATGGGTATTGAATGGGTTGCTGGTCCATTCTTAAATACAACAAACTCACACGCGTTAGTGACAATGAAAGAAACGCTAAACTGTGCGGGTGCGTTTATTTCAAACGAGATCAATAAAGGTCAGATGAAACACATTCGTCGTCCTGAGAACTTCAAATTAGCCTACAGCATTTATCATCCAATTTTGATGATGACAAGCCGTCAGTGTTTCTTCCAACAAACCGTAGGTTGTAACAAGCCTGCGATTGAAGCGGGTTGTATGCTGAAGTGTGAGAAAGCCACCACAATTACTAACGTGAAAGGCATTTCATTTGCGGTCGATAAGCAAAAAGGTGGTTACCCAAGTATCTATAACCACGAACAATTCCTCAATATGGATATCGTGACAGACTTTTCAGACTTGTTTGATGAGTTCTTTATTGATTTAACTAACATTGGTGGTGGTTCTAAAGAGCAAGCCGATAAAGTTGAGTTAGTTAAGCATTTTGAGAAGCTAATTAATGGTGACATGAGTGTTCAAGAAGAGTTATTCACCATGGTTCCAATCAACACTAATGACCAATACCAACAAGGTCTGTAAGATTAACGTTTAATTAATATTGCAGAAAATATAAAGCCGTGATTACGTGTCACGGCTTTTTTTTGTCTATAATTCAGTAATAAATATGGATTGATAGAACGAAGTGCAATTATAAACAATTAGAGGGATTGGCTATGGTGACACTACAACTACTTAAAACAGAAGATGCAGCCGCGTTACTGGAGTTTGAATTAGTAAATCAAGAATGGTTTGAATCATTTGTTGAAGCGCGAGACGAAGACTTTTTCAGTGAAGAAGGGATCAAAGATCATATTGATTTTTATCTTTCTGAATATGACAAAGACAGAATTTATCCCATGATATTGAAGAATGCCCAAGGTACAATTTGTGGGCGTGCCAATCTCTATAACATTAACCGAGAAAAAGAATCCGGTTTTATTGGTTACCGAATTGGTGAGGAATTTATTTCTCAAGGACTCGCTACTTATGCAACTAAAGAGTTGATTGATGTCGCTAGAGATACGCTCGCATTGAGCCAGTTAATTGCTACCGCTGCGACAGACAACTTAGCCTCACAAAGAGTGTTAAGTAAAAATGGCTTCAAACAAGTTGGGTTTAAGCCTGAATTTACCATTGTGGATGGTGAAATTATTGATTGTTATGAATATCGCTGTGTAATTAAGCAGTTGTCTACAGTGATATAAAGTGAGATATAGCTCTAGAGCAGGGCTTGCTATATACTTTCTTGTTTCAAAGGAATTCCTATAATGGAAATGATCATCGTCTCTTCTGAAAAACAGAAACGTCTAATAATGATCTTTGCTCGTATGAAAGCAAAAATGTCAGATAAAGCGTTACTGAAAAACTTAGACGCATACCAGATTAACTCAACGGCTTATCCTGCATTTAAGAAAGCACAGGATCTTCGTGTTGAGCGTATTCATTTACCTTTTGGTGATGATAAAACAGGTTCATTAGATGGTGGTGACTTCTTGTTCCGTTACCTTTCTAAAGGTTACATTTGTCTTGGTGACTTTGAAGGCCAACCAAAACCAGATTTAGGTCCATGGGGTGTGCGCTCTGTTCGTCGTCAACCTAAAATTGGCTTCGGGCTGTAATCGACTAAACCTATCAATGACATGATAGTCGTAGCTGCATCCTAATATTGATGAGCTAACCAGAATTAAATTGCAATGGGAGTATTCTATAAAATTCATATTAATGAGTTTTGTAGAGGGCTTCCATGAATCATTTCAATGTAAATATCATCGCACTTCCTTTGTTATTTTAACCCTCCTCATTACATCCAAATGCATAACTAGCCATATTTTAGAATCCCATCCATGAAACAAATCGTTCAACACTATATAATGCAGTCTAAATAAATTATTGATCATTCTTATATACTAAAATTATCTGATCAATGACTTATCCAAATTGCTATAAAAAGGAAGTTAAAGTGAAAAACAGATCGTTTTCGTCAATACTTACGCTCAGTGTACTGTCTCTATCGATGTTGAGTGCCAACAGTTCAGCCAACGTCAGTGCCATTCCTGTAGTTGGTGGTGTGGTTAACTCAGCGGAAATACTAAAAAATCAGATAAACTCATCGGTCATTTATACAACGAAAACGGTTCGTGATGCTGCGATTTTTACTATTGCAGGTATCACATTAGATGCTTACATTTTATCTCTTCCATTAGACAGCGATGTTAAGAAAAGTATCATTGCGAAGCTTTCTAACCCCTCATATGCGATCCCTTTAGGACATTTTCTTTATACCTTCGTTGATAAATATGGAGACATGGATAATAAAGATGCCTTTAAAGCCTACTTGAAAACACAATACGATGAAGAAACACTTAATGGATTTAGTCATTCTCTGTTTACTCTAAATGATGGTAAAAAAGAAGAGAAACCAGAGTTAGCTGATAGTCATCACCAAGGGCTAAACATTGATCGTAAATTCATTGCGAACATGGTGATTCTTTATGATGAATTGGTGCAAATTGGTGAGTGGAAGGATCTTGAGGTATTGCCCGAGCGCTATACTTATCTCTCAGATACCCCAGAAGACAGAAAAATAATAGATAAAATCCAACCGATTATTATTGCTGGAATGACAAAAGCTGTTGCAAGTATGGATGAGGGAGAAATGCGAGGGGCGTTAGAACAAATCATTGAAGATGGTAAGCCTCAGCATAAAGGTTCAGTGAACAACAAAGCAGAAGCGTTAACTATTACTCTTATTGATTTTGTCCGTCTTAATGTATTGAAATCGTACCGTCAGTTTATTTATCAAGAACAGCGACAAGAGGTGCTGAATGAATGGCTACAAGAAAGTTTTAAAGATAACCCAGAGACGGTTATTGCTTATTTAGAATCTCGTCAGCAACGTCGACTAGCAGTTCAAGTTACGGTAGATGGGTTGCAACAAGGGTTGCTTGAAGGTATTTTATCGCCACAGAAAAAACCATTCATCAAACAGGTATATCAAGACCATCTTAAACATAAAACTTACAAGCCTCAGAATGAAATCACCATACAACCCGAGCACGAACAACAGTTATCATTCTTAAAAAGACTGACAGAGGAAGAGTATAACGACTCATCTTATCTGCCATTTTTTACTGAGTTATACCAAAAATACGATAAAAGTATTGTCGATGTGGGAATATCATCAACACCTACTATTAGTGTTCGTAATTTACCGATAATAAAAACAGGTGCGAAAGTGTCGGGTGAAGGAGGCACAGGAATACCGAACTTTCATTTTGTCGATAGAAAAGAAGATCGTGCTTATTACTTTTTCGGCAACGATGCTTTGCAGCTTGATCGCCTAATGGATGCGAACAAAGTTCAAACCATGTTTGATCGTTTGGATTACTTAGTGACCTTAAATTGTAATGCGCAATACGATTGGAATGCACACACGACTTATGATGGTTTAGTTAATCTAGGAGCTGGTGAAAGCTTACGAGATTTTGGTGAAAAACGCTGCTTGCGAGAGTTGACGCAACGAGCCAAAGTAGAGAAAGCGATTGTTAAGATGCGCTCAGAGTTAATTGAAGAGATCCGTATTTATGATGATATCTTTGTTTTGGATATTTACAGTAAATTAACGCAAAAATGGAAGATCCAACAAAACTTAGAATCCCTTGCGAAGTTAGAACAAAAAGGGATGCCAGATTACACCTTAATCTATAACCCATGGCCTGACCATTTTGCTCATTTCGCCGGTCCGTTTAGTGATGAAATATTGATGCCGACAGGGGAGCTAAATAGATTAGATTATTGGTTAACGCAATTTACTAATACATATAAAGAAGCGGGCGTATACGATAGAACACTTTGGGGAATGGCAGGAGATCACGGTTTATCTCCTGTGTATTATTCTCTTAATCCAGAAAAGCAGGTGTTCGATTCTCTTCAAGAAGAACTAGATTATCCGTTAGTGATTAAGAAGATCTCTTCGGATGAGGGTGAAGGCCCTAAAATTACTAACGCGCTTAATTATGAAAGTAATAAAGAAGTTGATGTGGTGGTTGCCTCTACCGCAGGCGGTAATTTTATGATGGATTTCTTTAATTCTACTCAAGGTTGGAAAGTGCAACCAACGTACGTAGAGCTAACAACGTGGACGCCAGTGAATGCGCCAAAAGGCAATTCTATCAATGTGATAAATGAAGTTGCTTCACGTTTAGAAGAATCGCTAGATTATCTCGTTGTTAGAGAAACAAGTTGTTCGTTAGATGAATGCGAAGTTCGAATTATTGGTTTTAAAGACGATGTTAGAGTTGATGAATTAATCACTAAAAAAGGGGACCGATTACTTTATCAGCCTGTTATTGGTTCATCCCAGTTACTTGAACTCGATATTCTTAATCCATATAAATCGCAGCCAAATGAAGCTGAATTAGCATCATATCAAGAGTTATATCAACGATGCATGGTTTCTGCCATTAGTGATGATGTCAGTTCATGGTGTACAGAGCAAGAATGGCGAAGCTTAACCGCTTACACTGCACGTCCTGATTCAGTGAATCAATTAGCTAAATTGTATGAAGAAGCGCGAGCTGGAACGATAAACTTATTTCCTAAATTTGGAATTGGGTTTAATACTAAAGTACCCGGTAGGCACGCAGGTGAGCATTACTTAGAGAAAGATGCCTTTTTGGGCTTCTGGGGAACACCTGTTGGTCCTAATGTTACGCCATTAAAGAGTAACGCTAACGGCTCACTTGCTCCGACATTATATGAGTACCTTACTCAAGAAACTGTTATCGAGAATAACAACGGTTGGGGCTTTCCTTCTTTGCTCAGCGAGTTAGACATACAATTAAGTAAATAACAAAAGAGAATAGATTAATAGATTAATAGATTAATAGATTAACTTAACGTTTGATATTGCTCAGCTGCCTCAAAGGTAAGTTTTGCTGCTTCAATCGTCATTAAGTTAATCGGTGTATCGAGATAAGCGACAGAAAATTGCAATGGGCTTGGTATCCAGTCAGTTTTAATTATCTTTAATGTTTTATTGTTAAGAGCGTCGTTAATTACTTCTTTAGGTAACATCGCAATACCGACTCCACTTTCGGCTAAGCGAATGCTGGCGGAGAGTGAGCTTGCAGAATAGAACCGTGTGGGTTGATTGTTATGCTTTGTAAAGTAGCGTTCAACCTCATGGTATGGCGTAGTATTTCGTGCATACGTAATGATTGGCCAACGAGAAAAATGAGTGACGGTTTGCAATGCGGTGCTTGGTATCGTAGGGCTTGCCACCCAATGCAATGAATACTCGCAAATGCAATGACTAATCACATTTGGTTCGATAACGTCTCCTAATAAAATCGCCACATCAATATTACGAGCTAATAGCTCTTTTCTAAGATTAATGGTTGCATCAACAATGAGCTCAACTTCTAAGTGAGGTAGGTTTTGATGGATTAAAGAAAGGTAGTGAGGTAGCCATGTATGAACGACAGTCTCTGATACTCCAACGCGTAATATTCCCGAAATAGCCTCTGAATTATTAGCCAGCGCATGAAATTGGTCTGCATTACTTAACAGTTTCTCAGCAAAGGGAAGCAGCTCTCGTCCTTTTGCGGTTAACGATATCGAACCTGTATCACGAAAAAACAGGGGTACATTCAATGTCTCTTCCAGATTTGCTATGCGTGTTGAAATCGCAGGTTGTGTTGTGCATAAATGCTTTGCAGCCTTTCGAAAACTGCCTAAATGTGCAATCCACACAAAGGTTTCAAGTTGTTTTAGATTAAGCATTCCATGCCTCTCTTAGATTAATTCCACTGCAAGGTGATAAAAAATATTTATCAAGAATAACAGAAAAATACGAATAGACATTATTAAAATAAGCAGTAGTGTAACTCCTAGTTAACGATAAAATTACAATCGTAAAGGGAGAGCGGGATGGATAAGGATTTATCACTCGATAATCTACGTAAAAAAATCAGAAGCAATGAGTTCACAAAAACGACATCAGGTTATGCTCCGGGGTATCTACAAGCGAATCTTGTTATTTTGCCTGCGCTTTGGGCTGCAGATTTTTTGCTTTTCTGTCAGAAGAATCCTGTTGCATGCCCATTAATTGATGTGACTCAACCAGGAGAGAGATATCTTCCTTCTATTGGGGCTGATATTGATTTGTCGACAGATGTTCCTGAATATCATGTGTTCTATGAAGGTAACTTTGAAACCTCAGTCTCTGATCTCAAAGATCTGTGGCAAGATGATTTAGTCACGTTTGTCTTAGGCTGCTCTTTCTCGTTTGAAGAAGCCTTAATTCAATCGGGTTTATCTATTCGAAATATTGATGAAGGCAAAAATGTCTCAATGTATGACACAAACATTGCTTGCCAGCCTGCAGGGAAATTTAATGGAAGTTTTGTAGTTTCGATGCGTCCATTTAGGGCAAAGGATACGATACGTGCCATTCAAATAACGACCCGATTCCCTAAATCTCACGGTGCACCAGTGCATTTTGGTGACCCGAGTACGATAGGTATTTCAGATATTGGGAAGCCTAATTATGGAGACGCGGTTCACATCAATTCAGATGAAATTCCTGTGTTTTGGGCGTGCGGAGTCACACCACAAAATGTGATCCGTCAAAGTCGCCCTCCATTTTGTATTACTCATGCACCAGGAAAAATGTTGATCACCGATCGCTTAAGTTCTGAGTTCGCAGTGCTTTAGTTATATTGAGTCATCACCGTATGGTAGCAACTAAATAGTGAGTAAATCATTAAGGAAAATGAAATGAAAATTAATTGTGATATGGGTGAAAGCTTTGGATTGTGGGTATTAGGTGAAGATGCTGTCGTTATGCCAGCATTAGACATGGCAAATATAGCTTGCGGCATGCATGCATCAGATCCTAGCGTAATGATGAAAACAGTCGCGTTAGCAAAAGCTAATGATGTGATGGTGGGAGCACACCCCGGTTACAACGATCTACAAGGGTTTGGACGACGCGATATTGTAATGAGTGCTGCAGATTTGGCCGCATTGTTTATTTATCAACTGGGTGCATTACAGGGAATATGTCAAAGCCAAAATACAAGATTAAGTTACGTGAAGCCTCATGGTGCGTTATACAACGCGATGATGAAAGACGATGCGATTCTTGAAACTTTATTGGATGCATTACAGCGTTACGATGTCACTTTACCCTTGGTTATTATGGCTGTTCCTGATCACGCTCGCTACCAAACATTGGCCGATAAATTTGGCATTACATTATGGTTTGAAGCATTTGTAGATCGGGCTTACGACGAAGAAGGGCGATTAGTTCCGCGTAATGTGCCTAATTCAAGCCATCATACGAATGAAGCAATTCAGCGCCAAGCGGATCAATTGATTGATCAAGGTAGTGTTACAACGCTGACAGGAAAGAAAATAAGGATCCATGCCGACACATTATGCATTCACGGCGATGGTCCTTTTGCTGTACCAACAGCCGCGTATTTACGTAATAAGTTACAGAAAAAGGCGGAATGATGATGAAAATATCAGCCGTTAGTGAAGCAAGCGTTTTAGTCGTATTTTCAGATATGGTGAGTCCTGACACTGCAGATATGATTGCTCAATCGGTAGCTATGATTGAGCAAGAATCAGATTTATTTGTGATTGATATGGTGCCATCGTACACATCCATTTTAATCACTTATGACTTAACACGTATAGAGTTACGTTCGTTTATGTCTCGCTTAAATCTGTGTCTTCAAAAAAGTAACGAATGTGGGCAATTATCATCATCTTCTGTTGTGATTGAATTACCAGTGTATTACGGAAAAGAAGTGTCGCTTGATGCTGAAGAAATAAGTCGTCATACCGGTTTATCTTTTGATGAGATTGTGTCTATTCATTCTTCTCAAGAATATAGAGTTTATGCTATTGGCTTTGCTCCGGGTTTTGCTTATTTAGGCAATACTGACCCGCGTATTCATATCCCTCGTAAAAGTACACCACGTCTGAGTGTTCCTGCTGGCAGTTTAGCTATCGCTGAACAACAAACCGCAATCTATCCCAAGTCGTCACCAGGTGGATGGCAAGTCATTGGACGAACACCGATTAACTTAATTGATTTTAATCGTGAGAACCTAACAGTCTTTGAGATGGGAGCAAAAGTGATATTCAAGCCTATCTCACGAGAAGAATACATAGCGATGGGAGGAGAAATTTCCGAGGCATTGTTAGAAGAAGGGGCGCATAACGTATGACATTACGAGTTCACAGCACAGGGCCGTTAGCGTTACTTCAAGATAAAGGTCGATATGGTTATCAATCGGTTGGGGTCACGCCTGGAGGGCCAATGGATGAGCATGCGTTTGATTGGGCTAATAAATTATTAGATAACGATCTGAATGCAACTCAAATTGAAATCACTTTAGGGCAGTTTAGCTGTACATTTTATGCTGCCACCTCAATTGCATTAACTGGGGCTGATATGGGGGCAAAGCTCAATGGGGAATCGATTTACCCTTGGCAAAGCTATGTAATTAATTCGGGCGATAAACTAGATATGGGTACTGCAAAGTCAGGTTTACGATCTTATCTAGCAGTGAGTGGTGGGTTTAAAGTTGACACCGTTTTAGGCAGTTCAGCGACGGTAAGTCGTGATGGATTAGGTGGGGATGATCGTAAAGGTAGCCCATTAACTGCAAATCGTTTAATTCGTTATTCGGTGGATGTTTCACAATTATCAACGTCTTTTTCTGAGCCAAGATCTCGTAAGCAAGTTCCGAGTCGATTTATCCCTACATATGATCGCCATATTAATATTGGTGTCATCCCTAGCTATCAATATGATGATTTCTCGGTTGTGGATCGCGAACGATTTTTCTCATCTATTTATACGGTCACAACCAATATTGATCGTATGGGTTATCGCTTATCCGGTGAGGCTATTCATTGTCAGCGTAATAACTTAATTTCTGAAGGTATTGCACTTGGAGCGATTCAAATTCCGAGTGACGGCCAACCGATAGTGCTAATGCGAGATCGTCAAACCATTGGAGGATACCCAAAAATAGGGTGCGTAGTACATGCCGATATTAATCGTTTAGCACAATGCTTACCGGGTTCAACTGTTCAATTTTATGAAAAAGAGCTTTACAGTGCGGAAGCTGAATTGATGATACAACGTCAATTTTTTACGTCGTATTGTTCTTAAATGAGTTTATTACGACATCAATAACCAGAATCAAAATATTAATACAATAATCTCGATTAACGAGAAGAACGCTGCACATTAAAGTGCAACACTGTGACCACAAAAGGAAATCGTATGTCATCAGAAAAAACAGAACCTCAGTCGTCTTATGTGACGCAAAATGAAGGAGCATCAACAACGCGTTCGGGCTTTAGTTGGTCGTTAATTATGGGCGCCGCATTTTTGATGGCGACCTCAGCCGTTGGGCCTGGTTTTTTAACTCAAACAACTGTATTTACTCAAACATTAGGTGCAAGTTTTGCATTTGTTATCCTTATTTCTATCATTTTAGATATTGGTGCTCAGCTTAATATTTGGCGAATCATTGTTGTGTCTAAAAAACGAGCGCAAGATATTGCGAATGATATTTTCCCCGGTCTTGGTTATGTGATTGCAGGTATGGTTGCCATCGGTGGTTTAGCTTTTAATATTGGTAATATCGGTGGTGCAGGGATGGGGATGAACGTTTTATTTCCAGATATCACACCAATCGTCGGGGCTGCAATTAGTGCTGTAGTTGCCGTTGCGATATTTATGTTAAAAGATGCAGCTAAAATGATGGACCGTTTTACTATCGTAATGGGCGCAGCGTTAATTGCCATGACATTGTATGTTCTGTTTTCAACCTCTCCACCTGTTGGTGAGGCCTTATATCGAGCAGTATGGCCAGAGAAGCTTAATGTACTTGCGATTATTACATTGGTTGGTGGAACCGTTGGTGGTTACATTACTTTTGCGGGGGCGCACCGTTTGATTGATGCGGGTGTAACGGGTCAAGAAGCACTACCACAAGTTAACCGAGGTTCTGTCTCTGCAATCAGTTTAGCTTCAGTGGTTCGTGTTATTTTATTTTTAGCAGCATTGGGGGTGATTAGTTCTGGGGTCACGTTAGATCCAACAAATCCTCCTGCATCGATGTTTAAGCATGCCGCAGGTAATGTAGGTTATAAGATCTTTGGCTTAGTTCTTTGGGCCGCCGCGATCACCTCTGTTATTGGTGCAGCATATACGTCAGTATCATTCTTAAAAACATTACACCCAACGATTGAGTTGCATTCACGTCGATTTATCATTGGCTTTATTGTGGTATCCACATTTATATTTTGCTTTATTGGTAAGCCTGTCATGTTATTGATTGTAGCAGGTGCTTTAAATGGATTTATCTTACCAGTAACGTTAGGGCTTATGCTTATTGCTGCAACAAAATCATCGATTGTTGGTGATTATAAACACCCAGTTTGGATGTCTGTCTTTGGTTGGTTAATTACAGGAATGATGGCACTCATGAGCATATACACCTTGTATGTGATGGTTTTTTAAACAAACTGACCGGTGATATTAAGAATATAGTTATATTTTAGAATTATTATTCAGGTAATGGTTTTTATCTTTTTGATTTTAAATATACTAAATTGTAGGCCCTAATGCGTTTACCTGCGTGTTAGGGCCTCATAGGTTTTAACACAATGTAAATTATAAGTATCAGTCTGGCATGATGTAAGGCTGAGATAAAACAAATAAGGATATATGATGATAGATTTCTGGCCATTGATTGGAGTAGTGATAATTACTCTTGGGCTTGCTTTACGTTTAAATACGTTATTGGTTATTTTAACTGCAGGGATAGTGACAGGTTTAGTTGCTGATATTGATTTTATTGAGATCTTATCTATTTTAGGAGCGTCATTTACTCAAAATCGCTATATGTCTTTATTCATACTTGTACTCCCTATGATTGGAGTATTAGAACGCTTTGGTTTAAGAGAGCGAGCTGAAACGTTAATTGGTTCCATTAAGCAAGCCTCTGCTGGTCGAGTTATGTTTACGTATTTATTACTACGTAAAGTAACGAATGCATTAGGTTTAAACTTGGGAGGGCATCCATCCATGATCCGTCCTTTAGTTGCTCCAATGGCAGAAGCTGCTGCTGAGAAAAATAGAAAACCATTAACGAATAAAGAAAGACAACATCTACGAGCATTAGCCGCGATGAGTGAAAACTTTGCTAATTTCTTTAGCCAATTAATTTTTATTGGTGCGGGCGGTTTGTTATTAATTAAAGGTGTTCTTGAAGAGCATGGTTACAGTGTCGCCTTAAATGACATGTTCATGTGGGCAATTCCTACAGCTTTGGCTTCGTGTGTCGTATTTTATGTTCGAGCATGGGTGGAAGATTCACGCTTAGCAAAAGCTGGTAAGCAGGAGCAAGAAGAATGTTAGAGTATATTTATCAAGCGACAGGCTTACTTCTTATTGCGTTTTCTCTTCAAAGTTTTATGGATAAAAAGAATCCGAAAGCAATAGGGACAGGGCTTTTCTGGCTAGCCTATGGTGTTTCTTTCTGTTTTGGTAGCGTATTACCTGATTGGGTTGTTGGCGTATTAGTACTTATTATGACGTTAATTGCTTCAGTGGGTTTAATGGGTACTGGGTCATATAACTCAAGTGAGAATGAGTTTAGAAAAAGCAGTGCTAAGTCTTTACAGAATATGCTGTTTCTTCCCGCGATTATTGTCCCTGTTGGTACGATTTTATGGAGCCAAGTAACCGGTGAAAGTGCACTTATTGGCTTAGGGATAAGCTCTGTTCTTTCATTGTTTGTCGCTAATTGGTTGACGAAGTGTAAGCCTGTTCAAAGTATTCATGAAGGGCGTAGATTAATTGATACCATTGGCTGGGCAGCGATTTTATCGCAATTCTTGGCAGCATTAGGCTATTTATTTGGTCAGGCTGGTGTTGGTGATACGGTTTCACAAATAGTAAAAGAAATAGTGCCACACGGTAGTATATTAGCCTATGTGGTTGCATATACGTTTGGTATGGCTATTTTTACAATTGTAATGGGTAATGCATTTGCCGCTTTTGCTGTTATTACCGCAGGTATTGGTATCCCACTATTAATTGTTGAAATGGGGGGAGATCCTATCGTTGTGGGGGTGCTAGGTATGATCTCTGGCTATTGTGGAACCTTAATGACACCAATGGCAGCCAATTTTAACGTTGTACCTGCGGCATTATTGGAGTTAGATAATAAAAACCAAGTGATTATTACCCAATTCATTCCCGGTTTTATTATGTTGCTGATTAACACTTCTTTTATGTACTTTTTTGCTTTTTAGGATTAACGATGAAAAAGATATTAATTACAGGTTTTGAACCTTTTGGTAATGATAAAATTAATCCTGCGCTAGAAGCTGTAAGGCTAATTGCAGGCCGTAAACTTAATGGTGGTGAAATCAGTATTTGCCAAGTACCGGTTGTGCGTTATAAATCGATAGCAGTAGTAAAACAAGCCATTGAAGAGCAAAAACCGTATGCAGTAATTACCGTTGGTCAGGCTTCAGGCAGAAGTGCAATAACGCCTGAGCGCATAGCCATTAATGTGGATGACTTTCGAATTCCTGATAATGAAGGTATTCAAGTTATTGATGAACCAGTTATCGAGGGGGGGCCTGATGCTTATTTCACTACTTTGCCAATAAAAGCAATCGTGAATGCAATTCAAAGTAAAGGAATACCTGCGATGCTATCAAACACTGCTGGTACATTTGTATGTAATCATTTATTTTATGGGATTCAGCATTACCTAAAAGACACGAATATTCGCCATGGTTTTGTTCATATACCGTTATTGCCAGAACAATCTGTTGATGGTTCTCAACCAACCATGAAGTTAGAGCAAATAGCTGAAGGCTTAGCTATTGCAGCTCAAGCTATCATTGATAATAACGAAGACATTCAAGAAGGGGCAGGTACTATTTGTTGATTTAAAAATAGATAATCCCATCTTTATTTTTGAACCCAACAATTATTTATATTGTTGGGTTTTTTAATGATAGCTCTATAAATAATCATTATATTTCAGTGGCTTGTAAATGCCGTGTTAAGTGTGTGTGTTTATGATGCTAAGTGTTTTCTTTATCCAAAAATTAAGAGTAAATTTGCGCTTATTTTTGGGTTTTATTTGTGAAAAAGAACACGTTTTAAAATGTAAATACTGTTAGTATGAATCATAATGTAAACATTTGTGTCATTAATGAGTTGGGCAATATAGAAGCCAGTGTAGGCTCCACTGTTTATTCTTTATTGCCTTCTTATTTACTTTAAATAATAAACAAATAGAAGTAGAAAAATATGCATTTAACCTTAAAAATGAAGCTTGTTTTAACAAGTGTTGCACTTATCGTATTAACGATTATATCGCTAGGAACTTTTTCATATCAAACAATGAAAACACAAGCGTGGGATGGCATTCGCAGCGAGAGTGGAAATACGGCTAAAGCATACAGTTTAGGTATTGGTGATTGGTTTAAAGGTCGTCAAGATGCTATTACCGCAATGAAAGAAGCGATTGAACGAGACCCAAATTTAGATGTGGTCGCTCATCTCAAACAAACGTTAACCTCTGGTGGTTTTGGTCTTAGTTACTATGGTGATGCTGAGGGTGTAATGCAGCGCCAAGATCCATCACTAAACACCGAAGGTTATGATCCACGTACACGAGGTTGGTATAAGGAAACATTGGCTGCGAATAAAGGCATAACCACAAAACCTTATGTCAGCCATACTATGCAAGCACTAGTTGTGACGCTAACAGAGCCTGTTCGTGAAAATGGCCGAATTGTGGGTGTAACAGCATCAAACTTAGCTTTGGGTGCTTTAATCGAAGATGTTCTTGATATTTCAGTTCCTGGTAATGGTTATGCGATGTTGTTAGATGTAACTAACCGAATTGTTGTAGCACATCCAAATGAAAAAATGGCACTAAAACCAATTTCAGAATTAGGACAAGGTTTTGATGCTAATAATTTAAGTAATGAGATTGCATCAGACGGCTTCTTTTTTACCAAACAAGGTGATCAAGAAAAAGCGGTAATGGTGACGGCAGTACCTAATACTAACTGGGCAATTGCGTTAGTGATGGATCAAGAAACTCTAGAAGCACCATTGAATGCAATGCTCGTTAAATTATTACTTATTGGCGGTTTGATTTTATTGTTTGTTTCGTTATTTACTGGCTGGTTAGTGACACGTCAGCTACGTGAACTAGGCACAGTATCAGAAGCACTTGCAGATATTGCAAACGGTGAAGGTGATTTAACCGTTCGAATTAATGTTAAGTCAGATGATGAAGTGGGTAAACTAGCTGAAAACTTTAATCAGTTTGTGTCTCGTTTGCATACTATGGCTTCTAACTTACGCGAGATCACGTTAGAGCTTAATCGTTCAGCGGCAGACTCGGCAGATTCAGCAGTTCAGCGAAGTGAAAATATTCGTCAACAACAAGATGAAATCACAATGGTTGCCACTGCGGTAACAGAAATGGCAAGTGCAACACAAGAAATTGCAGGTAATGCTGAAAATACGGCGAAATCAGCATCACAAGCAGTAGATTTAACCCAAGAAGGTCATCAACAAGTTAACCAAAGTCAATCGTCTATTGGTAACTTAGCGCGAGAAGTAAATAGCGCAGTAGAGATCATCGAAGATCTGAACGGTCATGCACAAAAGATCAGTTCAATTCTTGCCACAATTCGTTCTATTGCAGAGCAAACTAATTTATTAGCCTTAAACGCAGCAATTGAAGCGGCGCGTGCAGGTGAACAAGGCCGTGGTTTTGCGGTTGTTGCTGATGAGGTTCGTGTATTATCGCAACGAACTCATACCTCAACTGAAGAAATTCAATCAATGATCGAAACGTTGCAATCAACAACACAAGAAGCGGTGTCTGTGATGTCTGATAGCCATCACCTTGCTGAAACTAGCGTAAAAGACGTTGATGAGGCAGGTGGAAGCATTGAAAATATCGCAGCTCAAATTAATGTCATTAGCGATATGGCAACGCAAATAGCATCAGCAGCAGAAGAGCAATCAAGCGTAACCGCTGAGATCAGTCGCAATACAGAAGGTGTGCAAGAAGTGGCAAACCAAATGGCAAGCGAAGCTGAAACGGCAGCACAACAAGCTGAAGCATTAAAATCATTAGCAGATTCGTTAGAAGAAGAAATTAAACGCTATAAGCTATAAAATACAAAAAATCATATCTAAACCGTCATTTTTTGACGGTTTTTTTATGTCAAAAAATTGTGATTCTTGTTCCATTGTGAGCTTGGCTTCTTATTCTATGAAAATATTGAAAAACTTCTTTCAGTCTCTATTCCCAAAATTAAAACAAAGTGTAGAATACGCCTCCTTATCGGCTAACACGCTACGTGTAATTTATCCCAGTGTATTGAAAATTAAAGTCAATATGCTATTTAGGACATAAATGAAAAACTATTGGCTTTCTCTTCTGATTTGCTTATCTACCGTTTCTTGCACACCTATTTTTTCAGGTACACACCCATCTCAAAGACCGGGAAGCACACCTTGTAACTGCAGTAGTGATAATGGAAATAATACGACAGTAACTGATCCTACATCCTCTAAGCCAAACCAATCGATTGAAGATCAATTAGCGAATCTAGCTAATCAAGTTCACAATAAATGGGGAGATAAAGAATTCCTTGAAGCGGGTAAACACCGTTATGTAAAGTACCTTGATGGCTATCGTACTCGTGCACATATTGATTTCGATAAAGGTAAAATTTACGTCTCAACAATCTCTCAGTATCAGCCTAAAGAAACACTTAAAAAAGCAATCATTGGGACCGTTTTAATGCCAGCGGATCCATCGCATGTTGATTTATTTAGTGATAAATCGATCCCTCTACGTGGTCGCCCGTTTCTACTTGGCCAAATTAAAGATCAAGAAAATAAAGACATAGAATGGCCTTGGAGAGCAGGGAAGTACGCAGATTACTTAATTGAAAACAAACTCCAATCAAAAACCATTAAAAACGGGAAAGCGTATTACGTTGAGATCTCAATGGTAGATGATCATCTTGAACAGCGTGAATTCCAGTATGCAGACTTGATCAAAAAAGCATCGAAAGAATACGATATATCAATTGATTTAATCTATGCCATTATTCAAACGGAAAGCAGCTTTAACCCTTATGCTGTAAGTCATGCTGGCGCGTATGGACTAATGCAAGTGATCCCCAAAACGGCAGGAGCAGACGTTTTTAAGTTAGTAAAAAACAAACCAGGCATACCAACGAAAGAATATTTATTTAATCCAGCACATAATATAGATACAGGAACTGCGTATTTCTATATCTTAAAAAATCGTTATTTACGAGATATCACACACGCAACGAATAAACATTACAGCATGATCTCTGCTTATAACGGTGGCTCTGGTGGTGTATTCACCACTTTTGATCCGAGTAAAACCAAAGCAATTAATGAAATAAATAGCTTACAGCCTAGCCAACTGTACTGGGCATTAACCAATAAACACCCTAAAGCAGAAGCTCGTCGATATTTAGAAAAAGTATTGAAATTCCAGAAAGAGTTTAATGAAAAAGCATAATGCAAAGCCTTCGTTACTATTGATAATTAGTGGTGTATATAAGTGAAACTGTTTTGGTTTTTATTGGTGTGTTTGTGTTCTTCTTTTTCATGTGCGTTTGAGCTAACAGATGAAGAACAAGAGTGGATAAATCATAATCAGAATTTTATGTTTTATAATGATGATTATGATTCAAGATTGTTCTTTATTGAAGGCGAGGAAAAAAAAGGGCTTTATAACTATTTAATCAAAGACATAAACAAAAAATTAAACACGGAATTTACGATAGAAGTTAAAGATGTTGATGTGTTACATGAACAATTTAATAACTTAGAAACCGGTGCTTACTTTGATTTTGCCAACACAAAAGAAAGACGTGCAAACTACTTTTTTGTCCCGACATTATATAGAGTTAGCACCAAGGTGTATTTTAAAGATACCTTGAATATTGAAGATCTGGTTAGTTTAAATAATAAAAAACTAGGCCTTATTGAAGCCTGGTATTCGACGACTAACTTTGTGAATAAATATTCAGGTAAAATAGCGTATATTCCGGTTAAGTTTAATTCGTTAAATGAACTCGTAACAGCGCTGAACGCAGGAGAAATTGATGCATTTGTCGCTGATACACAAGTTATTACCGACAAAGCTTACCCAACGCTAGATTTACCTCGGTTAGAGAATCTGTATACATCGTTTGCGATATCAAAGGATCAGGTTGAGTTACACAGTATTTTAATTAAATATTTTACAGAGTTAAAATCAGCTGAAGTAAAAGAGATGGTTAAAAAATCTCGCGAAGACTATTTCATCTATTTATTTAAAAAAAGCAAAGAACTCAATGGACTAAAAGTCAGCGCGGGCTATGGGTTTAATGATTTTCCAACCAGTTACCTCGTAAATAATGAATACCATGGAATAGCACCAACACTGTTCGATAGTATTAAATTAATTTTTAAAGATGTCGTTACCTTTACAGAGCCAACAACAGGTGAATGTATTGAGTTCGATATTTTGCTTTCAACCTTTAAAAGTCAATGTGTTACAGAAAAATATTTTTTAACTAAGCCTTATTATAGTTTTGAGCTTTCTGTGTTTAATAAACTGGAAGGTAATTTTATTTCTCGAATCGCAGACGTGAATTACTCGACGGTCGGAATGCTAAAAAATGCGTATTACTATGATTATGTAAAAAATAATACCTTAAATGTGAAAATGGTCTTTTTTGATACATTTGAAGAGATCATTAAAGCGATCAATGACGGTAGAGTGGACTATGCGTTTGGTGACCAAAGGTTGCTGCTGAATCATACTATCAACCATGATATGTACGATTTAAAAACGGCTGGGATATTGACAGAAAAAGTCTCCGTGTATATCGCAGTAAAAAAAGAATATAAGGCATTGTTTGATGCCATCAACCTGATTTCGATCAGTTCAGACAATGAACGACTGATTAAAAATATTTATATTAATGAGAATAAGAAATACAAAAGAAATGACTTATGGTTGTTAATTGGTATTTTGAGTACTTGCTTATTAATTATCGCTCTCTTACTTATTCGTGATTACGTTGCTAAAAAGACGAAAGATCGCCTCTTAACCATGAATGAATCTTTGATTGGTTCGTTAGAAATGGCTTCGTTATACAGTGATGAAGAAACAAGTGAGCACAACAAACGCATTAACATATACTCAGGATATTTATCTAATCTACTGGGTATGCCAAAAGCATTTGTTCAAGACATTCAAATGATTGCGTCTTTGCATGATATAGGCAAAATTGGTATTCCTCATTATATTTTAAAGAAACCGGGTAAGCTCGATCCTGATGAATTTGACGTGATGAAGCAACACGTTAACATTGGTTATGAGATAATTAAAAACACAGAACTTAGTGTAATCACTAAAAATATTGTGCTTTATCATCATGAGAAGTGGAATGGAAAAGGGTATTTAAACTTAATTGGTGAGGAGATCCCAATTGAAGCGAGAATCGTCAGTATTGTAGATGTGTATGATGCTTTAAGGCAAAAACGTATTTATAAAGAAGGGTTTACTCATGAAGTGTCGATTAAGATCATAGAGGAAGAACGAGGAGTATCGTTTGACCCAGTAATTACAGATTTATTTTTACATTACCATGAAGAGTTCAGAGCGATCTTTGAGAACAATCAGTAGGTAGGAGTAGAGGCTAGATTTTAGGGACTAGGAACGAGTAAAAGATTTTCTTAAGAGCTAGCTCTAAGCTATAGGGATGAGTAATTGCTTTTCGCTCTTACTCGTCCCTGTTTTTCTTAGGACCTAGTCCCTAAGAACTGTTTCACCTTTCACATCAAAATTGATTTTTTCATGGCCAGCAAACACTTGGAAACGCTTACCTTTAGCGCGAGCAATAATAGTAATACCAAATTTCTGAGCTAAGTCTAAGCCCATTTGCGTTACGCCAGAGCGAGAAAGCAGAACAGGAATCCCCATTTGAGCAACTTTAATAACCATCTCAGAGGTTAAACGACCTGTCGTATAAAACAGTTTATTGTCGCCCGTACCACGGTTTAGCCATAACTCACCCGCAAGCGTATCAACCGCATTATGGCGACCTACATCTTCCACAAAAGAAAGCACTTGGTTGTTTTCACAAATGGCACAACCATGAACTGCACCAGCTGCTTTATAGGTGTCGTTATGGTAGGTCAGTGCTTCTAGTGATTCATAGAGATCAGATTGATTAATTGTAATTTGAGGTACTTGGTAATTCTCAAGTTGCTTCATTACGTTGCCATACATGGTGCCTTGACCACAGCCAGAGGTTACTGTTTTTTTCTTCAAGTTCTCTTTTACGTGTTCCGTCGTTTCTTTAGTGTTAACGGCTGCTGTTTTTGTTTCCCAATCAATCATGATTGATTCTAATAGTGTTACATCGCTAATAAAATGTTGGTTTTTTAAATATCCTAATACTAACTCAGCGGGACGAGCACCTAGCGTCATTAGAGTGACCACTTCTTGCCAATTCAACATCACCGTTAATGGTTGTTCGCAGGCGACTTCTTTTGTTAGCTTCTCACCGTATTCATCATAAACATCCACAGTAAGGGTTTGTTTAGGTACAGCGCCAGTAGTTATTATTCTTGGTGATTGGCTCAAAGTAAGCTCCAAATTAATGAGATTTAAGGTAATTAATTATATACACGCAAATTTTATACCATAGAGATAAATGAAAAAGAAAGTGCTGTTGGTATAAGGATTGCTTTATATTGCGCATAGAGATAAAAAAGCCTAATAAAAAGAAGGGTGACTTGTGGATCAAAAAACAGAAAATCAATGGCCGCTTCAGTTTGAAGTGATTGAAGAAACCAAGCAAGTAGGTCGCTGGAGTGCTCCTTCATGGCATATTGGTGATATTCATTTATATGAAAAAATATCAGAAACCGCACAAAGTAATGCTATTTTATTTGAACGTGAGTTAGAGATTTTCCGTGATGAACGAACCGATTATCGTTTCAATTTAAGCTCTCAAGATCCTAAGTTATTTTTTGCATTTGAAAATGACAACGATGTTCTAACGCCAGTCATGATTACAGCGTCTCAAAGTGTAATTGGACAATATATGGATGGAGACTACGTTGTATTGTCTATTGGAATGCCATTGCCAATGCAAGCATGGTTAGAAGCCTATATTGGTAAACACGGTGAACTGATTGAAGTTCGTAGAAAGAAACGCAAAGGTGCGGGGCGCGCAAGTGAGCAACTTCCTAAGTAGATGGTCATTAAGAAAAAGAAAAGTTCAACAAGGTGAAGAAGTTAGTGATGAGAAAACCGTAGAACCTATTGAGAGCGGTGAGTACCTCGACGATCTGACAGACGTTAATGATTCTGTTGAACATTCTGGTGAAACTTCTACAGAAGCAGTAGAGGCGTTAGAAGAGCGTGTTGAGCTTCCCACCGAAGATGATCTTGGTGATATTACAGGTACAAGTAATGTGAGCCAATTTATGGCAGTAGGCGTAGATAAAAATCTGAAAAAAGCCGCATTAAGAAAGATGTTTTTAAATCCAGAATTTGCGATGGAAGATGAACCTAACTACTCAACACCACCAAAGTTAGATTCAGAAACCGCAGCTAAATTAAGAGATTGGATGGTTGAGCCAGTAGAAGAAGATGAGAGTGAATTAGAGCCTGAATTATCAACGGAAGACCCCATCATAAATATAGACAATAATAGCGCACTTAATGGGAATGATAATGAATATCAATGCGTTACGGGCGATAAAGAACAAGAAAGTGAGACAAAAAAGACCATCTAACCAATAGGGACATTTTGAACCAATTTGAGACAAAATGTCCCGTCATTAAATAAAAGACAAAAAATAGTGTAAAAATACAGCGATTCTGGCTATTAATATAAATATTTATTATCCATTAAGTTGGTACGGTTATTGCGATATAACACCTAGAAACCAGTCATAGAACTGAATAGGCCCGAATGGGGTTAAGAATAGGTGAAGCAATGTTATCTCAATTTTTAGCACAATCTGAAACAACAAATGCCAAAGCGCGTCAGTTTGCTATTACGCAAACCGTAGAGCTGAACAACTTGATCCCACCAACAGTAAGCTATGAAAGCCGTGGCAACCTCGTTATTATTGGACCTACTCGCATCATTGTTGATGTTGCTGAACAATTTACTGATTTAAACAGCATCACGCTTGTCTCTACCGAATCAGAAAACCAAGCTCATGAGTCAGCTCGTACGGTCTACTTTGCCAAAGAGTTATCTGTAAAAGGCTTTTTAGGTGCATTTGATATCGAATGTGTTGTGAATGGCGAAAAAGTAAACCTAGCGAAAGTCACCATTGGTGCAACAGCATTCGATTTAGTGCTGGATATGAAGCTAGACAGTGTAATGACAGAGCAAGTACCAGTCCCTGGTTATTACCCAGTCGGTCGTGGCTATCCTACGCTTGCACAAGTGCTTGATGAGTTACCCGATCTTGTTGGTACGTTTGATAAACCAAAATATTTCCGTTTAAACCCTGATTTATGTGCCCATAGTTCTCGTGGCGTAAAAGGGTGTGAACGTTGTGTTGATGCTTGTCCTGCTGGTGCATTAACCAGTGAAGGCACTGCAGAAAGCGGTCATCATATTCAAATTAACCCCTACCTTTGTCAAGGTGTTGGTACATGTTCAACGGCTTGTCCAACAGAAGCCATCAGCTATGCATTGCCAGAAGCCGAAAAAACACAAAATTTTGCAGCTCGTTTACTAACAAACTATAGAAAAGAAGGTGGCGAGACTCCAATTATCGCTTTCTGTAGTGATCGTCATGAAAATTTCAATGTTATGGCGCTAAAAACGATGCCTGATCATGTTATTCCTGTCGTACTTGATGAAATTTTATCTGTTGGTATCGACACATGGTTCTCTACATTAGTGAATGGTGCTGCTCAGGTTTTGTTTATCGCAAGCCGCAGAATGCCAGAAACGATTCAACGAGTATTAACTCAAGAAGTTGAAATCGCACAGGCGTTCTTAACGCAACTTGGTCTTGAACCGGAACGTGTGCAAGTTGTGTACATGGAAGCCCTAAATGAAATGACGTTAATTGATACGCCATTATCAATTATTGATGGTCAATTAACAGGTAACAAGCGCGAACGCTTAATGGGCGCATTGGATCATTTAGCTGCAAACAACATTGAAATCACTGAAATTCAAACTATGCCATCTCACGCACCTTACGGCACTATTGATTGCGAAACTAAAGATTGTACGTTGTGCATGGGTTGTGTCGCAGTATGTCCAACGCGTGCATTACACAGTGATCCAGATTCACCTACATTGAAATTTATCGAGCAAGATTGTGTTCAATGTGGCTTGTGTGTGAATGCGTGTCCAGAAAAAGCATTAAGCATGAAAGTGCAGATGAACTGGAACCAAGAACAACGCCAAGAAACACAAATAATGCATAAAGAAGACGCAGCATGCTGTCTAACGTGCGGCAAACCATTTGCCCCTGCATCAATGATTGAAATGCTAAGAACGAAGTTACAAGGTAACCCTCACTTTAGCGATGAAGCCTCAATTAACCGCTTATACATGTGTGAAGACTGTCGTGTAAAAGACATCTTTGTCGACTTATCAGCAAACCCAGAAAAACAATTAAAGGTCTAATACCATGAATGAACAACATCAGATCCGACAAGAAATTTATGGCTTATTAGCACATTTATTCCGTTCAGCACCAGAGCAAGCATTGGTTGACTGGCTAATTACTATTGAAACGGAAGAGAGTGACACTCATGGCATGAGCCAAGCGTGGAACCAATTGGTTAAAGCGGCTGAGAAATCAAGCACAGAAGCAACATTAGAAAAATTAGAAGACGAATACCAAAATTTATTTATTGGTATCGGCCGTGGTGAAGTCATGCCGTTTGGTTCATGGCATGTAGCTGGTGCTTTAATGGAAAAACCATTAGTCGCACTTCGCCAAGATCTAATGCAATTAGGTTTTGAGCGAGCAGAAGACGTAAAAGAACCAGAAGATCATATTTCAGCATTATGTGAAGTAATGGCTATGCTTATTGAGGCGGGTGATGCAGAAGTGCTGCAACAACGTTTCTTTAATCGTCACATTCAACCTTGGTATGTCTCACTGTGCGAGCAAATCAATAACGCAGAAAATGCAGATTTCTACAAATCAGTGGCGTGCCTAGCCGAAGCGTTCTTTAGTGTAGAACAAACACGCTTTGCAAAAAATCCAAACGCAATTGAAGTCACAGAAGTATAAATGTCGTCGTGACAACCCGAATTAAAACCATAAAAACAGACGCCCATTCCAAGTGAATTGGAAGCAAAGGAGCATTGAATGAGCAATAACAAAACGGACCTAAACCGCCGAAATATACTGAAGGGCCTTGCAACTGCTGCTGCCGCAGGAACAGTAGCTGCTGCGGTTTCAGGAACAGCAAACGCAACACCATCAGTAACTGCTGAAAAAAGCGTTGAGAAAAAAGGCGATGGATATCGTGAAACTCAACATATTCGTGATTATTACGACAGCCTATAACGGAGCATAATAATGAAACTGACTAAACGTTCCGATTCGGTACAAAAACAAGAAAACCAACTGGGCATTACTCGTCGTATGTTCATGCGTACCTCAACTATTGCCGCTGGTGCAGTAGCAAGCGCAAGCATGTTTGTTCCAAGCATGATGAGAAAAGCACAAGCACAGGAAGTGCCAGTCGATGCGCCAACAGAAGTGAAACGTACTATTTGTTCACACTGTTCTGTAGGTTGTGGTATTTACGCTGAAGTTCAAAATGGTGTGTGGACAGGTCAAGAACCTGCATTTGATCACCCATTTAACGCAGGTGGTCACTGTGCAAAAGGCGCAGCACTGCGTGAGCACGGCCATGGCGAACGTCGTCTAAAATACCCAATGAAGCTTGAAAACGGTAAGTGGAAAAAACTGTCTTGGGATCAAGCGATCGAAGAGATTGGTAACAAAACACTTGAGATCCGTAAAGAGTCTGGACCTGATTCAGTGTACTGGCTAGGTTCTGCTAAGCACAATAACGAACAAGCGTATTTGTACCGTAAAATGGCCTCATTATGGGGCACAAATAACGTCGATCACCAAGCACGTATTTGTCACTCAACTACAGTAGCCGGTGTTGCAAACACATGGGGTTACGGTGCGATGACCAACTCGTTCAATGATATGCATAACTGTAAATCTATGCTATTCATTGGTTCAAATCCAGCAGAAGCTCACCCAGTAGCAATGCAACATATTCTGATCGCAAAAGAGAAGAATGGTTGTAAGATCGTTGTTGCCGACCCACGTCGTACGCGTACAGCAGCAAAAGCAGATCACTATGTTTCATTGCGTCCGGGTTCAGACGTTGCCTTCATTTGGGGCGTATTGTTCCACGTTTTTGCTAACAAATGGGAAGATCAAGAATTCATTAACCAACGTGTGTTTGGTATGGATGAGATCCGCACAGAAGTTGCAAAATGGAACCCAGCAGAAGTTGAACGCGTAACAGGCGTTACAGAAGCTGAAGTATATGAAACTGCAAAACTGCTTTCAGAAAATCGTCCAGGTTGTGTTGTTTGGTGTATGGGGGGTACTCAACATACAACAGGTAACAACAACACACGTGCATACTGTGTATTAGAACTTGCTCTTGGCAACATGGGTAAATCTGGTGGTGGCGCAAACATCTTCCGTGGTCACGATAATGTACAAGGCGCAACGGATTTAGGTGTTCTTTCAGATACGCTTCCTGGTTACTACGGTGTTGGTGAAGGCGCATGGAAACACTGGTCAAAAGTGTGGGATCTTGATTACGGATGGGTTCAAAACCGATTCGACCAAGGTAAATACAATGGCAAAACGCCAATGAATAACTTTGGTATTCCAGTATCTCGTTGGGTTGATGGTGTTTTAGAAGACAAAGCAAACATCGAGCAAAACGATAATATCCGTGCAATGTTTTACTGGGGTCATGCAGTAAACTCACAAACACGTGGTACTGAGATCAGAAAAGCAATGAGCAAGTTGGATATGATGGTAATCGTCGACCCATACCCAACCGTTGCAGCAGTAATGAACGATCGTACCGATGGCGTATACCTTCTTCCTGCGACAACGCAGTTTGAAACGCACGGCTCTGTAACGGCATCAAACCGTTCATTCCAATGGCGTGAGCAAGTAATTCAACCATTGTTTGAATCAAAACCAGATCACGAGATCATGTACCTATTGACTAAAAAGCTGGGTTACTCAGATCAATTGTTCAAAAACATCAAAATTGATGAGAACAACCAACCTGTCATTGAAGACATTACTCGTGAATTCAACAAAGGTATGTGGACAATTGGTTACACAGGTCAAAGCCCAGAGCGTATTAAAGCGCATACACAAAACTGGCACACGTTCCACAAAACAACGCTAGAAGCAGAAGGCGGCCCAGTTAATGGCGAAACCTATGGTCTTCCTTGGCCTTGTTGGGGCACGCCAGAAATGAAGCACCCAGGTACGCACATTCTTTATGATACGTCTAAACCTGTAGCGGAAGGTGGCGGTAACTTCCGTACTCGTTTTGGTGTGGAATTTGAAGGCGAAAGCTTACTTGCAGAAGACAGCTATCCAGTAGGCTGTGAAATTGAAGACGGTCATCCAGAATTTACAGACAAACTGCTTAAGCAACTTGGCTGGTGGGACGACCTGACTGCGGCTGAAAAAGTAGCAGCAGAAGGTAAAAACTGGAAAACTGACTTATCTGGCGGTATTCAACGTGTTGCAATTAAACACGGTTGTATGCCATTTGGTAATGCAAAAGCACGTGCGATTGTATGGACGTTCCCTGACCGTGTTCCACAACACCGTGAGCCGTTATACACACCACGTCGTGATTTAGTTGCTGATTATCCAACATGGGATGACCGCGCGGCTAACTTCCGTATTCCAACGTTGTACAAAACAATTCAAGACCAAGACAAGTCAAAAGAATACCCAATTATTCTGACTTCTGGTCGTCTGGTTGAGTATGAAGGTGGTGGTGAAGAAACGCGTTCAAATCCATGGCTTGCAGAGCTTCAACAAGAAATGTTTGTCGAAGTTAACCCGAAAGACGCAAACGACATCGGCTTTAAAGACGGTGATATGGTTTGGGTTGAAGGCGCAGAGAAAGGGCGAATTCACGTTAAAGCAATGGTGACACGTCGTGTTAAACCGGGCTTAGCGTTCGTACCATTCCACTTTGGCGGTAAATTCCAAGGTGAAGACTTAACGACTAAGTACCCAGAAGGTACGGTTCCATACGTTATTGGCGAAGCAGCAAACACAGCAACCACTTATGGTTATGATCCTGTAACACAAATGCAGGAAACCAAAGTGACACTATGTAAAATCACGAAAGCGTAAGGGGTGATATAAAATGGCTAGAATGAAATTCTTATGTGACACCAAGCGTTGTATTGAATGTAACGGCTGTGTCACAGCATGTAAAAACGAAAATGATGATGCACTAGAGTGGGGCATCCAACGTCGTCGCGTAGTAACACTAAACGACGGTGAGCCGGGTGAAACGTCAATCTCTGTTGCATGTATGCACTGTACAGATGCGCCTTGTATGGCCGTTTGTCCTGCGGATTGTTTTGAACACACAGAAGATGGCATCGTACGTCATAACAAAGATCTTTGTATCGGTTGTGGTTACTGTCTATTTGCTTGCCCATTTGGTGCGCCGCAGTTCCCTAAACAGGGTGCATTTGCTGAGCGTGGCAAAATGGACAAATGTACATTCTGTGCAGGTGGTCCGGGTGTAGAACCAGGTTCACAAGAAGAGCGTGATAAGTACGGTGCAAACCGTATCGCAGAAGGTAAGTTACCAATGTGTGCTTCATTATGTTCAACAAAAGCACTGCTTGCTGGTGATGCAGAGAAAGTATCTGACATCTTCCGTCAACGTGTTGTAGAACGTGGTGCAAAAGACGCAGGTTGGACAGATGGTGAAGACTTATCGTTTGATGCGACTAAGAGCTAATCCAGTGGAGAGAGTGATGTTTACACAATTAAAACGTCTTTCTCTTTCGTTATTGCTGCCATTATTGGCAGCATTAACGCTTTCGTTTGCAATGCCTAGCATGGCAAACGAAGGCACAGCGAATAAGAGTGCAGAGAAAGAAATGACCCAGCTTGCGGGCGCTGATTTTTGGCGTGAAGTAAGATCTGGTCAAGAAGGTTACACAACCTCAAAGTCACCAGAGCACGGAGTACTTATTAGTACAGCTGGTGGTACATGGTTTGTATTGAAAGAAAAATGGATGTCGCCTTTAGGTGCGCTTGCTATTTTTGGTAGTTTAGTAATGGTAACTCTGGCGTATTTTGTCGTGGGCCCATTAAAACTAAGTAAACCAAAAACAGGTCGTAAGATTAAACGCTGGTCTCGTATGGACCGTGCCTTACACTGGAGTATGGCATTTAGCTTTTTAACTTTAGCGTTCAGTGGGTTATGCTTGGTTTATGGTAAGCACTTTTTAAAGCCAATCTTACCAACTGATCTTTGGGGCATGATTATTTATGCTGCGAAGCAGTACCATAACTACATGGGACCAATCTTCTTTATTCTATTAATGTGTGTACTTCTGAAATGGTGGAGAAAATCAATCTTCAACAAAACAGACATGCAGTGGTTCATGAAAATGGGCGGCATGGTTGGTAAACACAAAGGATCGCACCCATCAGCAGGTTTCTCTAATGGTGGTGAAAAAGCGATTTACTGGTTATTGATTGTTTTTGGTGTTGTTGTCGCGTTCAGTGGTTTCGTATTAGATTTCCCAATCTTCGGTCAATTACGCCGTGATATGGAGTTATCTAACCTTGTTCATATGTTATCAGCATTGGTCTTAATCTGTGGTTTCATCTTCCACATCTATATCGGTTTGTTCGGTATGGAAGCGGGTTTAGATGGCATGGTTACCGGTGATGTTGATGAAACATGGGCAAAAGAGCACCATGATTTATGGTATAATGAAGTTAAAGACTTACCAGAGAATCAACCACAAGATAAAAAGTAGTTAGTCCTTAGAATTTATCTGTAAAAATTTAAAAGCCGAGCAGGGTAACTTGCTCGGCTTTTTTGTACCTAAGGATTGAGGAAAGAGAAAATGCACTGCTTATGGTTAATATTATCAATAGCTTGGGTTTTAATAAAAACTAGAACTTAAAGGCAAAACAAAAAGAAAGCACATGAAATCTACTTAAGAAAGGATATGATGTACGCAAGATAAATAACCACTTCAAAGGATGACTTATGTTTACAGTAGAGGTTGACAGTGAATTAAAATTGGCACTTATTGAGCCATCTTTTGCGAAAAAGTATTTTGAAATCGTATCGAAGGAAGATGCTTATTTGTCTCAATGGCTAGCTTGGCCACCACATGCAAAATCTGAGGATTTCTTTTTACGCTTTGTTCGTAAATCATTATTGGATTATGCCGAAGGCAAAGGAATGGTTTGCGCCATGATCTACCAAGGTGAGTTGGTTGGTAATGTTAGTTTTAATACGATTAACCATCAGTTAAAAGTGGCAGAGATAGGTTATTGGCTTAGTGAGTCTTATCAAGGTAAGGGTATTATTACTCGTGCAGTGTCTAAGTTAATCGAGATTGCATTCACAGATTTACAACTTGAGAAAATTCAAATAGCAGCAGGCGAGCATAACCTACCAAGCCGTAAAGTTTGTGAGCGTTTAGGAATGACATTAGAAGGCATTATTTCTAATCGAGAAAACTTGAATGGCAGTATTATCAACCATGCTATTTATGGCTTATCGAAGTAGGGTTTGAGTTAACTGCATAAAGCGATACGTTGTCGTATAGCATGGAGTGTTAGCTATACGAGGTAAGTATGTCGGAATATTAATTAACAGAAGAAATAATTAAGTTGTCTCAATCGCAACTATCGGATGTTACTAAATCTGAATGGACTTTGTACGAAATATACGAAGCTGATGAGCCAGAGCGTTGTTTGTGTGGGCATTTCCCTATCATTGAAATTTGTAATTTTAAGAACAAGTTAAATCCTAACTATGCGACTGTTGGAAACTGCTGTGTTAAGAGGTTCATTGGTTTACCTTAAGATAACATTTTCCAAGCAATAAAGCGGGTTAGAAAAAACGATGATAAATCGCTAAATGCAGAGGCAATATCTCACGCTTACGACAAAGGTTGGATTAATGATTGGGGAAAAAAACTTTTATTTCGACGTTATGCGAAAGCGCAAACTTACATTTAAAGCCGAGCAGGGTAACTTTGCTCGGCTTTTTTGTGTGTAACGAATTACAGTGGGCATTAAGAATATACTAACTATTGATAATGGTTATCATTCAATGTTATTGTTCTGTTAATTTTATAATAAGAAGGATGGCTAGGATGAAAATTAGAATGATCGCAGTGTTTTGTTTGGCAACAATGGCTCCACAATCATATGCTGATGCATACAATATTAATGATTGTAATATATTAAAATTAGGGAAGTACTATAGGTTAGACACCAATAATGGGTACTGCTTGCAGACAAAAGTTGATAAGGCGGTATTTATTAATTTATCGTCAGCTAAAATTGAAAGTATAGATTTAAAGCAATCGTCATACATTGTATATCCAAAAGAATATTTAACGACTACGGGTAAGTTTGCACTTAATAATGCAAAAGGTGTCGTTATTGGCTTGGAAGGAAAAGGGCTTATTGTTGCTCGAGACTTAGATAAAAAGAAGATCACTTTAAAGATCGCACCTGCTGTGATCTATGCTGGAGGCGGAGCTGTTGTAGGGGCAATGGCTGTAGTAGGAAGTAACCCTGATGCTGGTTTTAGAGAAGTAGCGATTGGCGCTTTTTCTGGCGCAGTTGGTGGAGGATTAACTCCTATTATGGGAGCTGGAGTTTTTGGTACTGTTGCCGCTGGTGGGTTAGGAGTATCTGCTTCAGGTGGTTGTTCATCATGCCACAATTAGCTTTTCTTTTTGTTATTGCTGAATTTGTTATCTTAATATTATTAACTACAAATACATGGCCACATCGTATTTCGTTATTTTTTTTATGTTGTTTTAGTTTTTGGATAAATAAGAATGTGGAACTTACTTTATGGGTATATATGTTAAGTGCTCCAATCATTTTTTTGTTTGATTTCTATCTTAAAAAATCGAATGATGAATTATCATTTAGTTTTATGTTAATTATATTTATTATACTTTTTCTTTATCCTGTTTTTTTAGGGGTCTAGAATAAGTAAAGATAATTTGGTTGTTTTTCCATTTTTCCGAAATTGTCTAATTCGGTGAACGTATTTAGGGTGAAATTTGAGAAAGATAAAGAAGCAGAAAATAGGCTTCAGCAGGGGAGATCTCAAACTGTTACATACGAGAAAGTTTATACACGGCAGTACTTTCTTACAGATAAAATTACCTTGTGAGCGCATAAAACCGTTCATAGGTAATTTGGGATAAACAGGAATCTTTCTGTGGTATAAGTGATTAGATGAAGGCGAGTTCAAATGTTTAATTTAGCATATCCAGAAAAGACTTAATGAGAATATGCTATGTCTTAATTTTTTACTTATAAGTAAACTTCGAAATAAAATCTTTTTATGGAATAAAACAGTGTATAAAATACTTCCTTTACTTGTAACCGTGTGTTCATTTTCAACATTTGCACAAGAAACTAATGACAAATACCAAGATGTCTATATTGCTGCTGGTTATTCCTCTCATGAGATATCAGATAAAACGGGTGATGCATTTGAAGGATACTTTGGAGCTAGAAACATCTATGAAAATTCATTTTTTGTTGGTGGAGAATTAGAAGGTAAGATAATTCAAAACTCATCTCTTAAAGACTCAATTGGCCTTAAAGAGAAATACGCATTATCAGCAAATATACCACTAGGAAGAAGATTTGAACTATCGGATTCTGTTGCTCTTGATGCTTATGGCCTTATTGGGTACTCAATGCTTAAAACAGATCCATCAATGGACGATACATCATATGGTTTTAAATACGGAGTAGGGGCAGATCTTAATATGACAGATTGGTTTATTGGTATTCGATATACGGAGGTTGACTTGCATTCTGATTTAGGACAGAAAGATATTTCAGTGCTTGTTGGTTATAAATTAAACTCATTATTTAATTAAGGCAACGGTTAAGTTGTGTTGAAAATGTAGCTGTGCCATCAAGAGGCTCGTTATTTGTTTATCGAGCTTTTTTCATTCAGATTAGAAGGTTTCATGATGTGGAACTTATGGTTCTTGTTCCAATGTGTTGTGGAAGAGTGCAAAAGTGAAAGAGGGTGAAAATCAAAGTCGTTGAATATTTTTTAACTTAAGAGCTTAGAAAGGTAGGTCCTTTTATAATGGAACTCTTCTAAATAAATGATAATCATTTACAAGTTTGTGTAACTAAATATAAGTCCTGTTAGTATTTTTTATTATATTTTGAGGTTAAAACATACAATTTAATTTAAGTTTTTGTATTTTATGGTTTTTGTAAGGTGCGAAATAAGAGTGAAAGTTACAATGTATGAAAGGAAATGAAATCTCGAGTTTGAGATTGGACCTCTGGTTATAATTTATGTGATATAAGTAACACTTTAAACATAACTATAACCAATAAGGTAAATGCTATACATGATTGTTTTTAACGCTAAGTCTGCTTGTTACATCTCACAAATTTTTGAATCCGAAAACATAACTCTTCAAAACGAAATCTTTTTTAATGACGGAATAAAAAATCGTCAAATAACAGAAGTTAAACGGCTTAATCAAGATTTTGAAGCTAATGGAATGTTCCAATCTATATTTACAGGTTACCGTTTACTTTTAGAGGATGGCTGTGAATTTGAAATAGATATCTTAAAGTCGATTACAAAGTTCATCCAGAGAGACAGTGAAACTAAACCAAATAAATTAAATTATTCTACTGAACCTAATGATTTAAATGATTGGATTGATGCTAGCATTAATAAATACATGTTTTGAAAATATTGAATTATTTTTATATCTAAAAACTAACCCACAGAGCTAATATATTTATCATTACAATGGTTACACGATATTTGCGGGGTTGGTACAAGTTATAATATATTGTCCTTGCTTTATAATTAATAATACATTCCAGGTAGCGTTATTCATTGATGAATATTAATATATTCTACAGAATAGGTTATATGTAATATTTAAAATAGTTATTATACCTAGCGTTTCAGTAAATTTTTATTTGTTATTTTGGTACAGTTATTCTCGAATACACGTTATTTTTTTTGGAGGTTTATAATGTATCAAGAACAAGCTGAAGCTTTTGTGGCGAATCAATCACCTGATGCGGTGGCAACTGGTGAATTATTCGTAATAAAAAATACGATTAAAAGGTATGTATCAGGACCAAATAGAGCGAGATTAATGAGATTAGCAAACTCAGTACTTGGTAATCTATGCACTCGTGCTAATGCTGGTAATATTGATAGAATTCGAGAACTATTTCAGTCAATGGTTCAATTGATAAAAGCAGGGAATATAGGACAATTTGAGAATGAAATAGCACGCTCAAAGACAGAGTTCTAATATAAAATTTATCCCCTAGAGTTGGTATGTATATGAATCTTTATCATATTAATAGGCTAGGGGATATTACTGTTACATTGTGATATATGTTAGAGGATAACCTTGAAAAAATTTATATTAATTATCACTTTTTTAATTTCAGGATGCAGTGAGAACATAAGTCATTACTATCCAACATATCAAGATGCTTCGGAACATCAACTTTTTGTTCGCGGTTGGTTACCAAATATTTTGCCTGAATCAACAACAGAGATTAATGTTAATAATGATCTTGATCTCGATGTTTCTACGGGGAGTTTTGTTATAGCTAAACACGATTTGACTACTTTTGTATCGCAACTTACCCCAATAAATAATAGGCGTCGTTTTTTTGAATACTCTCTTGGTAGAAGCCGTTGGACTTTTGAGATTGAAGAAAATGGCTTGGTGAGTTACATCCTATCAACGAATTAATATATTTCAGTTAATAATACGATTATTTTAAATCTTCCTCTAAGCTTAGTAGAAGATATGATGACAATTTAAAGAGGCACAATGGAACTTTTACATGAAGAAACAATACGTTGTCCTTATTGTAATGAATCAATTGTTATTCTAATTGATCAAGAAGATCGTAACCAAGAATATATTGATGATTGCAGCGTGTGTTGTCGTCCCATTCAAATACAAGTCACTACTAATGACACAGATGAGTTAGTAGTGATTGTAAATGATGAAAATGAAGTTTAACCGTAAATGATTATTTTTCTAAATCAATGGTTTTACAACGAATTGAAAGTGTAGACATACTTGCACTTGGCGATAAGCTACGAATAAAATCGATAGCTTTGGTTAAGTCTTGAGTTTCTATTTTAAGGGCATTAAGAATACGACCGTCATTAGTCATATCTGTATCAACAACACTTGGACATAAACAGCAGACCTTAACTCCAAAAGGAAGTAACTCCTGATAGAGTGATTGGCTATAACTCACAATAGCGGCTTTTGTTGCGGAATAAGCGGCAATTTTGGGAACCGGCTCTAGGCCTGCGGTTGAGCCGATATTATAAATCTCACCATGACCTTGTTCTTTCATTTTTTCGACAACCAAATTACACGCAGTAATCGTAGAAAGTAGGTTAACGTTTATTAATTCTGAGAGTTGATTTAGCGTTAAATTAGTATGTCCCGCCATGAGAACTCCTGCGCTATTTACCATCACGTCGATAGAGTTGTGGTTAGAAATAATTGATGAAATGCTGGATTCAACATCTGTAGGGTTATTAAAATCGACACTAATGGCTTCGATACTGTTTGATGGGTATAGGGCTTCTAATTCTCTCTTTGTAGTATTGAGATTGTCCTTATTTAGTGATACTAAAATAAGTGAATAACCTTGTTGAGCAAAGTAATGAGAAATCGCTTTTCCTATACCTCGACTCGCACCTGTAATGAGTGCAAACTTAGACATAACAGACTCCTTGTTTATTAGTTTTCTGCACCTTAACACCTTCCAATACTTTCTAAAAGTGACAATCTTATGTCGGTATTTATCGTTTTTATTTATTTTTAGCAAGAAGATAACAAAGCGATTAAAGCGATGGCATATATTTAGTCCTTAGAGTGTTAAGATCATTGGTTTTGATGATGGACGTATTATACGATTACGTCTCAAAGTACCCAGTAAGCAAACGAGGTTAGGACATGAAAAAGAACTATCTTGATAGAATTTACCGTGGAAAAGTAGAGCATCGTTATGGTTTTGATACCGCGATAAATAAATCACCTATTGAAACCCACTTATCCCTTTCTCTGGAAGGGCTGGAAGGTGATCAATGCGCTGATTTACGACATCATGGTGGGGTAGAGCGTGCGTTGCATCAATATCCTTTAGAACACTATGCTTACTGGAAAGAAAAATACGGCGGTGATGTTCAGTGGGAGGCTCCTGGTATGGGAGAAAACCTTAGCTCAAGAGGAATGACAGAAGATACGGTTTGTTTGGGTGATCGTTATCAATGGGGAGAGGCTATTATCGAAGTGAGTCAACCTCGTTCGCCATGCTTTAAATTGAGCAAACGTTGGCAGGTAGAGAATTTCTCGGTTGATATGCAAGATATTAGTCGCTGTGGCTGGCTATATCGTATCATTCAACCGGGAATGGTTAGTGCTGATGAACCTCTCGAATTGATTGAACGAGAATCTAACGCAATGACAATACGTGAAGTATGTGATGTGTTTTTTGGTGATCCGCTGAATAATGATGGTCTGTTAAAGTTACAGCAACAAACTAAATTATCAGCTAGTTGGATGACAAAAGTAATAGAGCGTCTTGAGACTAACCGCATAGAGAATTGGAATTTTAGATTACTCGGACACGCAGGTCTTTAAATACAGAATAGAAGTACCTACCTTATTGGTACTTCTATTCTCTTAATTGCTAATTGCTAATTGCTAACTGGGTAAGTTACTGTCGGGTCGATACATTCATAAATCTTCCCAATGCTATCTTTATTTTCTAAGAGTTGATGAGCTAGTTTTGCCACATCGCTTCGATTAATTAATCCATGAACTTCCACGCCTTGTGATAGTTCGGCATTTCCTGTTGTGTCTCCACTCATTAAACCACCAGGGCGCAATATGGTGAAATCTAAATGACTGCTTTGTAACCAAGATTCAGCCAGTGACTTCTCTCTAACGACAGATCCAAAAGCGCTCTTCGAACGATCAGATAAATATTCCCAAGAATCACCACAGCCTAAAGAAGTAATCATCAGGAAGCGGTTAATATTTGTTTTTTCAAGCGCATTAATTAAGTGCCTATGGCCAATATAATCAACAGGAACATCAGCATTGAAGCTTCCCATTGCTGATATTATCCACGTATCGGTTGATAACTGGCTTATTGCTGTTTGAACTTCTGCTTGAATGGTAGCATCGCAAGTTAATGTTTGTATTTTTAGTTCTGATAAACGTGAGTTTTTGCTTGGATCTCTGGCTATGCCGATAACAATAAAGCCTTTCTCGTAAAAAAATTCGACTAATGCAGCGCCTAACGCACCAGCAGCACCAAAAATAGCAACCTTCTTCATATTGTTTCTCTTTATTAGTGATAATGATAATAGTTTGCATTAAAGATTTTGGTTTTACTAGGTTTTTCATGAATAAATTTCATAATAAAAGAATAAAGAGGGATTAGAACAAAGGAACAAACGACATTGCAGGTTGAAGAGTTTATTGATGAAATAGGGTCGAATTCTTACTTTAAACTTTAGCGAGATTGATATGAGCAAAGCGATAGAACAAAGAATTGGTAATATTGCCTTAGTTGTTGAAAACTATGATGATGCGATTGAATTTTATACTAAGAAGCTTCAGTTCGAGCTCATCGAGGATACCGATTTAGGTGATGGTAAACGATGGGTTCAAATTTCGCCGCCAAATTCAACGGGTACGAATTTACTTTTAGCTCAAGCAAGTAATGACGAACAATTAAAATCAGTGGGTAATCAAGCTGGAGGGCGTGTTTTCTTATTTCTCCAAACGAATGACTTTTGGCGTGATTATGAATTTATGAAAGCTCAAGGTGTTGAGTTTATGGAAGAGCCACGTGTGGAAGTGTATGGAACTGTTGTCGTTTTTAAGGATTTATACGGTACAAAATGGGATTTATTACAATTAAATCAAACGAGTAAATAAATACACATAAACGCGCAAGGATACAAATAGCGGGAGACGTTCATATATCAAGATACATTATGTTGTCTTGACTGTAAGTGAAGCCGCGATAAGTTATACTAGTTTTTGAATTAACTAAAGGTTAGATAGGTATGAACAATAATCGAGAGATCGTAGATAGTCTGCGTGAACGTATTCCAACCTTTGAATGTACACCAGGGTGTCATGATTGTTGTGGTCCTGTTACGACGTCTTCCGAAGAAATGTCTCGTTTACCAGTGAAAAGCGATGCAGAGCATGAAGCAGCATTAAATGAATTTGACTGCGTTCATTTAGGCCCGAAAGGTTGCACCGTTTATGAAGAAAGACCGTTAATATGTCGTCTTTTTGGTACGACACCGAATATGCCGTGTCCAAATAGTTGTCGACCTAAAGAGATGATTGATTCAAAAACAGAGCGTCAGATCCATCACTACATTGCGAATACACGACAAGTACTAGTGTAAAAATAACGAGCTTTTTATCTCATTAAAGTTTAAACCGAGCAGGAGTCTGCTCGGTTTTTATTTATCTGGATACGAAATATTCTTTAAAGAAAATGATTAAAAAACAATGTCACACAAATGATTGTATTGATTTCGTCCATTACTTTTAGAATAGTAGAGTGCATTATCAGCTTCGATGATTGCGGTTTCATTATCTTTATAGGGAGTATTTACGTCGAATGTTGTGATACCAATGCTTAATGTGACAAAAGGAGATACCGCCGATTTTTGGTGGGGGATCTCGAGATACTCAATACTCTTTTTTATGTGTTCTGCAGTTGAAATCGACTTAGCTTTATCTGCATGATCCATGACTAAAATAAACTCCTCCCCCCCAAAACGAGCCAGAAAATCATTATTCCTACAACAGCTTTTTAATGCTTTTGCGATGGCGATTAATACATCATCACCGTGTTTGTGCCCATAGGTATCATTGTATTGTTTAAAATAATCGATATCTATCATCATAATGGATCGCGTATTTAATTGATCATAAGGTTTAGAAAGGTGATCTTCTAATGCTCTACGGTTTGGTATTGCGGTTAACCCATCTGTAATACTTAATTGATGTAATTGGATATTAAGAGTACTGATTTCTTTATTTTTTCCCATCAGAATACGCATAAAAGTAGCAAAAGCAATGAGTATGCATATAAGTAAGCCTGTAAAAATAATAATGTAGTTTGTGTTCTTTTCTAACTCTAAAATACGGCTTTCTTTTTTTGTGTTATCAAAAGAATATACAAGAAATTGAGTTTGAGCCTGATTATTACTATTCAGTTGATCTTCATGTAAGAAATGACTTTTCTCTAAATAAGAAATCGCTTTTTCATAACTCATCTGCTTCATATAAGTTTCATATAAATAGATGTAATTTCTATTTTGTAGGTAGAATAATTTTCGTTTATTGATCAAACCTTCGGCAAGTTTATGCTGTTGGACTGATTGTTCATATAGACCTAAGCGATTGTAGATTTTCCCATAGGTTTCATGAAGACTAATATCAAAATGATAGAAGCTATTCGCTAAACCTTGTTGATGACGTTCGCTTGCTCGATGAATAAATAAGAGTGCTTCATCAGCCTTATCTATGGTGGTAAGATAATCGGCTTCTAACAGTAACTGGTTACTTTTAAAGTTTTCTTTGTCTATTGAGTCCGCTAACGTGTCTAAAAAGAACTGTGCTTTGTCTAAATAGTATTTAGCATTACCTAAGTCATTTAATTGTAGATAAGCAGTATGGAGCTTATAGGTAATGTAATATGCTTCTTTTGGTGGAATTTTATAATTCTCAGCTTGATATTGTAATGCATGCGTCAGTTGTCTGATTGCCTCGTCATAATTTCTAAGAAAAAGATAATCAATACCAATATCGGTGAGGGTGTAAGTAATGTCACCATGCTGTTGTTTTTGAATGTAGCTGTTTAATGCTTTTAATTTGAAATTGATCCCCATAATAGTTTGATTATTATTCCAATAGGATAATCCTAGAATAAAATAGACATCTTCCATTTTTGAATAACGAATGCTTTCAGCAAATTCTAATGTTTTTTGTGCTTGCTTAATACTCAGTTCGCTGCCTTCATCGACATATGCAAGATCATAGGTGCGACCTAAGGAAATGGTAATGAACGTATTATGATGCTGCTCTTTTTTGTTAAATAGGGCTTCAGCCTTACCGTAATTACGTTCAGAAATTTGAGCATCTCCTTGTTTTAACTGAACGTAACTTAACTCATAATAAAAACGAGATTGTATGTGAGTAGGAATTAAGGGTGAAAGGTGTTGCTGTGAGTCATTAAAATGATTTTCTGCGAGATCAAAATTGTTATTAGCAGAAGCAATATAGCCTTGAATAAAGTGAGTATAAAAAGAACAATTTTGATTTTTAGTGTCAATATTTCTATTTTTTGAAGAGACGGCCTGAGAGAGAATATCAAGTTTTTCACCTCTTCGAGAAGATTGATTTTTAAGTATGATCGTAATTGCTTCTTGAATATGAGGGGAGTGACTTGATAGACAGGTAACTGGCTTATCGAAGTTACTTTCAATAAACCAAAAAGTGATAAAACTAGCTAAGAAAACGAAAGCAGCTAAATATTTTAATTTCATATAAGTCATTGTGATAAAACACTAATTACCATCTATTATATCAATGACAAAGAGGTAAATATAGCTTGCCGTTTTAAATAAGGAATAAAATACCATTATATCAATAAGCCACATTGTTACATGTAAACAGCCTTTGATTAAGTTGTCATAAAGGGTAAGTATTTTTGTTGTTAATTGTTCTTTTTATATTGGGCTTTCTATCCAATTTGATAACTGTTTGGCTTGTTTTAGTGCATTGAAGTTTTGTACCACTCGTTTTCTTGCCATGCTCCCCATTTCAAATCTTTGTTCAAAGGTAAGTTTGGCAAACTGTTCAATACTATTTTTTAGTTCGATGACATTTTTTTCGTTGACTAAGTAGCCAGTCTCTGAGGTTACTATTTCTTTGCAACCCATAATATTGGTTGTAATAACTGGCGTACCAACAGCCATGGCCTCTTTCAGTACTAGTGGACCAGTATCAACACATCCTGTTTGAGAAAAGCAAAAAGGGGCGACTAGACAGTCGTATTTTGATAAGTTTTCTTTTACCCATCGATGTGGTTTTGAACCTAAGAAACGTACGTGGTTTGATAAACCTTTACGTATTACTTGCTCTTTTAATTGCACTTCCATTTCCCCCGTACCAGCAATATCTAAATGAATATTGAGGCGTTTAGCTATGGGCGCAAGAGCATCAATTAAATGATGAATTCCTTTTTGTTGAACTAATCGACCAAGAAATACAAAGCTTAAATGATCAGAAGGTTTTTTATCTTCCATTACAAATTGATCTGTTTTTACACCACAATGTAAGAGTTTGATGTTGCCTGCCGCCATTTTTTCAAAATCATTCTTCATGTCTTTGCAAACGGTAACAACAAAGTCACTGGCTAAGATCTTCTTGTCGATATCATAAGCGGTTTCATAAACATCATGACCATGGGCTACAAATGAACAGGTAATATTAAGGAATTTAGCTGCAACAATCGCGTGAGCCGCAGTGTGTTGGCAAAAGTGAGCATGAATATGTTCAGCTTTTATGTCAGCAAGTTGTAGAGCCAATTTTAATCCGTAGTTAAAAAGAGATCTCTTAGGTAAATGCTTTTGTTCACGAATGAATTTTATCGCTTCTAGAGCTCCCGACAGATGAAGATTCTTATACATATCTGTCTGTATATTTTTACCTATTTGAATAACGTTATAATCAAATTCATGTTGATAATCTTCAATTTCAAACGTTAATACGCATACGTCATGTCCGCATGCCTTAATAGCGTCAACTTCCGTTTGAATGAAGGTTTCACTAAGAACAGGATAGGTTGGAGCGATAAAAGCCACTTTCTTCATATTCATATCCTCTAATACTGACTAAGTAATTAAAGCAAAATATACGCCATTAATTATGTTGTTAAATATCAGCGGGTTACTTAAGTATCTTTTGATTGTGTGTTGTTATTCTCAATATGACAATCAATATGAAATGATTCTGGCTGTATTGTTTACTTCAGATATGCATTTTAAGAAAAATAGAAATAGCATAATAAATTCAATGAATTATGTTCTGGCATGCTTTCTGCTGTAATCAATTATTACTTCAGTGTTTAGGGATAAAATTATGGCGAAGGTATCGATCATCATTCCAACGTATAACTGCTTAGTTTTTCTACCTACAGCGATAGAAAGTGTATTAGCGCAAGCACACCAAGATTTTGAATTATTGATCATCAATGATAATAGTACTGATGGTACGGCAAGCTATCTAAATAAATTAATGGATAAAAGAATTATAACGATAACGACCAATGGTGTCGGCGCTGCTCAGGCAAGGAACTTAGGAATCGCGAAAGCATCTGGTGAATTTATTGCATTTTTAGATGCCGATGATTTCTGGTTACCAGAAAAATTATCATTGCAATTAGCTCTGCATGCTGATTCTCCAAATCTAGCGATGAGCTTCACCAATTATGATCATTTAACTGAAAGTTATGAGTCAATAGTCGATTGTTTTGGTTATTGGGATCAATTTCAGGGACAAGATGAACAGTTTATCACGCTTAAAAATCCGCTCGATTTCATTATAAGAAATAACATTATAGGCACGTCGACGGTAATGGTGAAAGCTGAGATTTTAACTCAGATGCATCGATTTAATGAAGATTTGAAATATGGTGAAGATTGGGAGTTATGGCTAAGAATATGTGAAAAGCATGGTGTTGGCATATTGAATTCCATTCAAACAGGTTATTTAATGCGTCAGAATTCAACGACACAAACCGATGGGTTACGACTTAGGAATCTTCGATGTATCGAGTTGATTTTAAGTCGTTATCAAGAAGAAAAACACCATTGGAACTTATCTTCTTCAGCTCTTAATAATGCCCGAGCGAGGATATTAGAGGGATACGCTGATTATCATCGTGGTTTGTGCCAACATAGCACGGCAATAACGTATGGTATTTATTCTTTATTCCTTGCTCCTCAAAAAAGAAGGGTTCGCAGTTTACTTGGTGATTGTAAAAGTATGTTATTGCCGGTTTAAGAGGAAGATAGAATGAGTTCACTCAAACAATCAGCCTATTACGCGGTTGGGATATTAATGATGAAGGGGATCTCTCTTGTGATGATCCCTTATATCACCCATAAAATGACACTTGAAGAATACGGTTCTTTAGAGTCTTTAGTATTACTTGCCGACATCGGAACCATCTTGTTTGGTTTTGGTATTGTGGATGCAATGTATCGTTATGTTGGGGTTGCGAAAGGAGAGGATAAACGTAAGTTAATATCAAACTGTTTTACGTTAAGTGTGTTTGTTTGTCTGCTCGGTGGGTTATTAATAGCAATTAGTTTGCCCGCCTTATTGCTAGTATTGCCAGTTAAATTTTCTGCCTATCAAATATTTCTTCTGCTTATTCCTACGATGCTTGATGGTGTTATCTCGATACCGTTGACCTTGTTGAGGATGAATGCGATGGCCAAACGTTTTTGTTTTTTAAACGTATTTAAGGGAATAATACAGGCGTTGATGACATTTTCTCTGTTAGAAGCGGGGTATGGTATTGATGGTGTACTTATCTCTGGTGCCGTATCAAGTATCCTCTTACTGATATGTTTATTGAGTTACCAATGGCAAGAAATGGGAAAGTTTGGTTATTTAAAATCATCTAAGTTGGTATTGAGTTTCGGATTACCGGTATTGGTTGGTGGCGCGTCTGTATATATGATTAATGGATTAGATCGTTGGTTTTTAGCAAGCTTCATCGGAGTTGAGGAATTGGCTGTTTATGCCGTTAGTGCTAAATTTGCGTTGATATTAGGGCTTATTCTTCAACCTTATGCGTTGTGGTGGTTTCCTAATCGGGTATCTATATTACAGCTTGAGAATGGAAAGAAAAAATGTGCAGATAAGGCGTTACTTGGCGTAAACATAGGTATCGTTATGGGGACTTTGTTGATCCTTACTGTTCCCGGATTAATTATGATTATTTTACCGAGTAGCTATCATTTAGCGGGAACAATCGCCGTGGTTTTATTGGCAATTGGCATGATAAAAAACGCAGGGGACTATTTGAATTTAGGGTGTTACAGCGGTAATTCGAGTCAATCTCAAATGTGGATACAAGGTATTTGTGCCATTGTTGCTGCCGTTGGTTATTTTGTTATCACACCAATGTTTGGTTTATGGGGGGTGGTTGGTGTGCTTGCTACAGCCTATACATTGCGCTTGGTGTTGTTATACATGGCAAGTCAATCGATGGAGTTTCTTCCTTATGAGCATTCAAAATGGCTCACTTGCATCGTGATTGCTTTTTTTGCGATTACATTGAATCATTTTCTGGGAAATGTATTTACAGGAATACCAGAGATTGTCACTGGGGTTGGGGTGAGTTTACTTGCATTGTTTAGTTTTGTTAAGAGTGCTGTTATTCCTTTGTCTGATACGACGATCATGAAGTCCAAACCAAGTTGAAGTAAAAATTAACACTTTGTTCGCGTGTTATTTTTTGTTCTCTTTTTAACGAGTGGGTGATACGTTTAGAAGATACTAATAAATGTATTATTAAGACACGCTTTATAAAAGGGATTGGTTTGCAAAAAGTATTTCAAAATAGAGTTCACACGGTTATGTATACACTTATTGCTCTTGTTGCATTTGCTGCGAATTCGGTGCTATGTAGGATCGCATTGAAAGGCGAAGCCATTGATGCATCAAGCTTTACAATAATTCGTCTTCTGTCTGGTATTTTTACGTTTTTTATTTTGTTGAATATTAAATCCCTCCACTCGCCAAAGCAAAAAACAGTTCAGGTTAAGCGTTGGAAGTCATCATTTCTGTTATTTATTTATGCCATTACGTTTTCACTTGCTTATGTATCGTTAGATACGGGAACTGGTGCGCTCATTTTATTTGGTGCGGTTCAACTCACGATGATTTTTTGTAATATGATAAAAGGGAATCGACTGCGTTTTTATGAATGGGTTGGTGTTAGTGTTTCTTTTACCGGTTTAGCTTATTTGGTGTATCCAACATTAACTACACCGAGTGTGTCAGGGTTTGTATTAATGATGGCCTCTGGTATCGCTTGGGGGGGATATACTTTATTTGGTCGAGGGTCAGCGACCCCTCTCATTGATACAGCAAACAACTTTAAGTACACGATGCCTTTAGTGCTTGTATTATTGTTTATTGCTTTTCCTACCATTGAACTGTCAAATTCAGGAATCATTCTTGCGGTGTTATCCGGATCTATTGCTTCTGCACTGGGTTACACTGTGTGGTATATGGCTCTTAGAGGTTTATCGGCAACGGAAGCTGCCGTCGTACAATTATCAGTGCCAGTTATTGCAGCTATCGGTGGTGTTATATTTGTATCTGAACCGATTTCTGAAAGGTTGATTGTCGCTTGTATTCTTGTGTTAGGTGGGATATTAAGTGTTGTAGTAAGTGGCATGAAAGTTAATAGTGATACTAGGTAAGCACTAGTTATGATGTGTCGTCATATTGGATTGATATAAATAGGTAGGAATAGAAGATGTCAGGTATTACGGATTTAGATATGTTGTTAGCATCAATGTCTCCAAAGTTAATGGATGGAGAATATGTGTTCTGTACAATTAAGGGAAAATTGAGTGAATACGTCCAATATAATCCGTTAGCAACATACCAGGAAAGTGAAGGGTTAACACTAGTATTAACGTTAGAAGAAGCTCGTCGAGGAGATTTTGAATTCAACGGTGTTTATCGTTTGATCACACTAATGGTTCACTCTAGTTTGGATGCGGTGGGGTTAACTGCTGCTGTTGCAAGTAAATTAAAATCATACGACATTAGTGCAAATGTAATTGCTGCTTATTATCATGACCATATCTTTATTCAAAAAGAGAAAGCAGAGCTAGCATTAGAGGCATTGAAAGAATTTAGCCTTTGATATTAAATAGTTGCGGCGACAATGCCGCAACTATTAGATAGAACTGTTTTAATAGAATGTAGCGTAGACATCCACTAAATTATCAGGTTGAGAGGCTGTTACTGAGAAATAAACGTAACCTGCTTTCTCAACGTTCATTTCAATGAATTTGTTACTTGCTTTACCTGTAGAGGAGACTTCATTTTGGATCTCTGTTGGCCAATAACCTTTAGCTGCATAGAGATTAATATCACCTTTATTTACATTTGCTGCTGATTTTTTCTTATCAACCCAAATACGGACAGTTTGCTCATCCTTTGGAACATATAATGCTAAATAACGCTGTTTATTAATTATGATGTCTGTTGCAAGATTATTATCTAGTAGGATCGGTTTTAAATTATCAGATGGCATTGAAGGAGTCGTGGACGTACTCTTAGTGTCTACATTAACCGCCAAAGTCACTTCTTTAAACGCTTCTCGTGCTGCGACACTAAAATAATAGCGACCGACTTTAAGGGGTATACTGGTATTATGTGATGTAAATTGAATGTTTTCATCGCTACCATGTTGAAAGTTACTTGTTTCATAATCATAGTAATGAGCGACTTTATTGAAACTTGCATATAAATCGGCATCACCATCTCCATTGATAGATACAGACACGACTGCTGCATCTGATGTGACATCAAAATAAAATAATTGCTCATTATAAATTTCTGACGATAGTGTAATGGTTGTATTTGCACTTAGTGCAGTCATCGTTTCTGAAGGTTGTGTTGGTTTTTGCTGCTCATTGGTTTCTTTGTTATCAGGTGTCGTTTCATCAATTACAGTGTCCAACCATAGATTGAATTCATTGTCGTATTGTTCTCCAATGTTTATTACTTTTCTTGCCCATTCTTTATAATCACCTTCGCGAGAGAGTGTTAATAAAATGTTGACATCTTCAGGGTGGTTATCGATAAGAAAACGAACGGCTAGATAGCCCCAACGATAGACTCGATCAGTATTATGATCATAGGTTGTCGCCAATACGTCAGATAAACGATAGGTTTTTTCTCGTCCAATTTGAATAGCTGCACTGTAACTGTTTTTATAAGACATGTACTCAGCGAAACCTTCTAACCACCAAATGATATAGCCTTCACGTAAATTCTCGTTAAAGCTACCATGTTGGTTAAAACGACCATCTAGATAATGTATGTATTCGTGTTCAAGGTTTAAGATAGAAAACCCTTTCTCATTATCTTGGCGATAAGCAATAAAACGAGCTTGATTATTTATATTGCTTGGTAAGCCTTCAAGATATTGCCCACCATTGTTTGTGGTATTCCCAAATAGGAAAGAAGAATAAGTAACATAATCAGCATGACTATCAAATACAGCAACTTCGACACTATCGTTTAGATCATCGTTGACTGGACGATAACCACTATTAGTAACTAGGTGAAAATCAGCTTCTTTTGCATTTAATGTGTCACAACTCATTTGAGCTTGCTCTTGAGTCATATTTTGACCACGAATGATTGCAGGACCATCGCATTCATAGTTTAAGGTAATAATACGTTGTTCTAATTCGCTTTTTGCATTTTCAAGACCAAATTCTGCTGCTCTATCTGGGGCGAAATAGTTTATCATTTCTGCTATACCAACCCACATTTTATCGCTCTTACCCCCTAATGGATAACGATCTAATAAGTCTTTTAAAATGGTAAATACTTGCTGACGAGTACTGGTGTGTGGGCTTGCAAGTAAACGTCCCATTTCACGGCCAGCATTAGTGACTAAGAACCCTGAACCAGTTTTTAAGGCCCATTCTTTATTTAAGATAAACTGATGTAATTGTGTAAGATATTCAGGGTGGGCTTGTAGATTATCGTAATATGTTTGTATGCCAGAGTGCCCACTCATTGCCTGAAACAATACATTTAAGTTTTTCTGATTTTCCCAACTCTCTGCGTTTTCAACTGTAAGAGAATCTAATAAGTGTACAAGAGAACCCATGATTGAAGGTAATTTACGAATACTGTCAATCATATAGATCATACTGTGCATCGCGCTTGCTTGCTTCTGTCCTTTTGCCATCGCTTGTGGATGAGCAATAAAAGATTGAATACTTGCAGCCAATTGCATATCAAGTTGTTCAGAATAATCGTTTAGCTCTGCTTTAAAACCATAACGAACAAAATAGGCCGCTCGAATATATTCTGATAGGTTTTCAATGCGTTTTGCTTGTGTTTCCTCACCTGTATATTCAGTAATGCGTTGATTAAGTCGGCTGACTACTTTTTGTAATTGCGGTTCGCTATATAAGGATTCAAACATTGAACGGGGCGCATTAAACCAAGTTCTCTGACAATCGTTATTTGCAACTTCTATTTGATTGAGAAATTGGCTTGATTCTGAGATGTTCTGTATTGAACATGATTGAGATACACTTGAGTCACTAGCAAGTGTAGATGTTGAAATTAAGCTTCCTGAAATAGCAAGTGCAAGAGGAGCGATGCGGTACCAACTGCTGATGTAATTATTAATCATAGTATCTCTAGTTATTGTATATATTTTCTGGAGATGCGGTTTTATCAATAATACATTCACTATACCAATGAGTTTCTTATTATTAAGAACTCAGTTCAAGAATCATATATATAGTAATTACACCTATTGCTTTAGATTAAATAACTGTTTTTTCTTGTTGAATTAGGGTTAATTTGATGTCTGAAAAACATAAATATCAAAATTAAATAAATATAAGCGTGAAAGGTGATAATAAATAATGATCAAAAAGTTAACTCTATATTAAGGGAGGGGTTGAACACTGCTAGATTGAGTTTTATTTATATTATCATTGCAATTATCGGTATAAGAGGTTGAACCATGTTAAAAATAAGAGATTATGTTGAGGATGATGCTTATGCATTATGGGAAATATTCTTTAATACGGTTAGAAATGTAAATATTAATGATTACTCTAAAGAACAAGTAATCGCATGGGCTCCTAGTGATTTTGACTTTACTGTTTGGAGAAATCGAATGGGAAAGTTGAGTCCTTTTATCGCAGAACTAGATGGTGTCATTGTTGGTTATACTGACTTACAAGATGACGGGTTAATTGATCATTTCTTCTGTCATTATCAATATCAAGGAGAGGGCGTCGGCAGAGCATTAATGAATCAGGTCTTTTCTATAGGTAAGCAGAAAGGGATACCGCGATATTATTCAGAAGTGAGTATTACGGCAAAACCTTTTTATGAGCACTTTGGATTTACGATTATTAGACAACAAACGATTGATATTCGTGGGCAAAAGCTTGTAAATTATGTGATGGAAAAGACGATAGATAACGAATCGTCTGTAATTTAAATGAGTAAGAAATGAAGAAGCAAAGTGTAGTCTTAATTTTGGCCACGTTACTCTCTGGTTGTAGTACGCAATTAGGTCCTTTAGATTCGCCAATCACTGTTTTTGATATAAAAGCACAGACATTTACTTATAACGGACTTAATGGAAAACAAACCACACTATGGGAAAAAGCACGACGTCACATCATAGTAACGTATGGACAGAGTCAGCCTATATTAAGGGTTGAAAATAAAGCAAGTGGAACGCTACTGGGAAAAGGACTTGTTCGTTGGAAGTTGTCTTCAGCTTTAGAGAGCCGCTATTGCTATTCTGAATATGATATTCGATTTATGGCCAGAGATCATAAAGCACGTTTGCAACTGACATTATTGCCCGGAGTCCCTACACAATCTGAGTGCGATGATTGGGGATTACCTTCTCAATATGGTTATGATCAGATTCTCGATAAGTTCGAATTGATATCTGATAATTTGGATTCTGTTTTACGTAGCGTTAAGTAGTATTTATTTTATCTTTACTGCTTTTTTGAGCCTCTTTCTTATCCTAGACTAAAAATAATGGATGGAATTAGAGAAGGGGTTCTCGATGGTTATCAAAAATAGCACGACTCATACGAGTGTGATTGGCTTTTCTCTCATTTTTCTTACGACTCTTCCTGTCTCTTCAGATCAAAGTACTGTTCCTTTATTCGATGACGGTTCGCTACCTTACTTTCAGGAGTGGCCGAAAATAAAAAGCGATATTCCAAAACGAGATTATATTGAAGAAAGGGTTGCGGATATCGTTGCTCAAATGACATTAGGTGAAAAGGTTGGGCAAATGATCATGCCTGAATATCGTCAAATTACACCTAAAGAAGCGAAACAATATAAAATTGGGTCAGTACTTAATGGCGGTGGTGGTTGGCCAAATGAAAATAAACATGCGTCGGCATTAGAATGGGCTTTGCAATCTGATAAATATTGGACCGCATTAGATCAAGCATATGCCGGCAGAGGTTTTCGGATCCCATTTATGTGGGCAACAGATGCTGTGCATGGAAACAATAATGTTTATGGGGCGACATTATTCCCTCATAACATAGGATTAGGAGCAGCAAATAACCCCGAGCTGCTTTTTGAGATTGGTCGAATTACAGCAAAAGAAGTTGCTGCTACAGGTCTTGATCTTACTTTTGCACCAACAGTTGCAACTCCCCGTGATTATCGATGGGGAAGAATCTACGAAGGCTATTCAGAAATTCCAACTATAACGTATCAATACGCCAGTTCTATCGTTAAAGGGTTGCAAGGTACTGAAAAAGAGCTTCGTTCTGAGCAGCGCGTACTATCTACGGTAAAGCATTGGATTGGTGATGGAGGCACGTTTAACGGTGTTGATCGTGGTGTAACTTTCTATAGTGAAGACGACTTACGAAACATTCATGCTATGGGGTATTACTCGGCTCTTGAAGCTGGTGCTCAAGTGGTTATGACATCATTTAACTCTTGGCAGAATTACGATCTGAAAGGTAAGTCGATAAACTCAAAAGATAGAAATAATAATCGTTTTGGTAAACTTCACGGCAGTCGTTATTTAATCACTGAGGTATTAAAAGAAAAAATAGGCTTCGATGGCATTGTTGTGACCGATTGGAATGGTCATGGTGAAGTAGAAGGTTGTACTAACCAAAGCTGTCCCAAAGCGGTGAATGCTGGTAATGATTTGTTTATGGTGACAGACAATAAAGATTGGAAAGCGTTTTACCAAAATGTCATCAAACAAGTTCAAGGTGGACAAATACCAATGGTTCGCATTGACGATGCGGTGACTCGTATTTTACGCGTTAAGATGCGTGCGGGTTTATGGGAGAAACCAAAGCCATCTTATCGTATTCTTGCGGGAGAACAGCAAGTTTTAGGAGCACTTGAACATAGAAAAGTAGCTCGGCAGGCAGTTAGAGAGTCTCTGGTTTTATTAAAAAATGAGAATAAAATACTGCCATTTAAACAAAAAAATCATAGCTATGTTGTGCTAGGAAGTGCCGCCAATGACATTCAAAAACAGAGTGGTGGTTGGACATTAACATGGCAAGGTAATGAAAATAAGTCTCAGGATTTTGTTCATGCGACGACGGTTTTAGAGGCGTTTAAACAGGTGGTTGGAGATAAACATGTATATACCGACCCTAACCAAGCGTCGATGGATGCAATTGCTGTGGTGGTAATGGGAGAAGATCCATATGCTGAAATGTATGGAGATATTAAAGATCATCAAACATTGGCGTATTCAGAATTAAAACCCAGCTACGCAAAAGATTTACAGTTAATTCAAGAGATGAAAAAGAAAGGGTTTAAGGTAGTCACAATCTTATTCTCTGGGCGTCCTTTGTATGTAAATCCTGAATTAGCACTTTCAGATGCCTTTGTCGCGGCATGGTTACCTGGTACTGAAGGTCGAGGGATTACTGACGTATTATTTGCCCAAAATGGAGCTGATTTTAGCGGTAAGCTTTCTTATTCTTGGCCAAACAATAAATGTATGACGACCATTAATGAGAACAGTCGAAATATCCCCAATTACCATGTGCCAGATTTTGAGCAAACAGGGGAAGAATTCATGCCCTTATTTCCTTACGGTTATGGCTTGAATTATGCCATTGAGCAGAACGCCGCATCTCAACCTACATTGTTTATGGATAAACGCCAATGGGGGTGTGGAGAAACAAAAGCTAAAGATCGACCAACGACAAATCTTGAGATATTCAGTCGTGAAGCGACAACCACGTTTGTACCTAAAATGAGTGGAAAAGTGACAAAGTGGAAAGGGACGTTTATCTCTAGAGCTAAAAAGATGACAGTTGGCAGTGCGTCAATATTATCTCTTAATTATAAGCATCAACAAGATGCATTAAGAATTGATTTTGGTAAACAACTTCCTATGCAACTTTATATTCAAACGCCAGATAAAAAAGGGCTCGACATGCGTCATTATTTGACGGCAAACTCAACATTAGAGTTTGATATTGCAGTGAAAAGCGAGATCCCTAGTTCATTAAAATTGGCTGCTCATTGTGTTTACCCTTGTGGTGCTATCGCTCCTATACAAAAGGAACTAAAAGCCATTGTAGAAGTTTCTGAATCTGAGTGGGTAACCGTTAAAGTTCCTTTACAATGTTTTGCGGATAATGGCGTGAATTTTTCTAATATCAATACCCCTTTTCTGTTGTACTCAGATGAGCCGTTTCAGTTTGATATTGGGGAAATTAGATACGTACCGAAAGAAAAAGGAATTACCGAGAATACAATGAGTTGTGATATTTTTAAGCCGATTTAATATCAATTAATGCGTTGGTTAACAATGGTATTAATAATAATGATTACATTCTTTGATTTCAGTAGCTTAGGTGGTAGATTGACATCATCGTTAGGAATTAGCGTGTAAGTTAAATCAGAATGAAATTATTCAAGCTCAATAAGCACAAGGATTAAGTTATGAATGTGGATAAAGCAAAAAAGCGTATAGCAAAACAAGTTAAAAAAGGATTCAAAGGATATCCTCAGCTTTCTCTATCCTATTTCGGTAAAACGTCTGAACTAGCAACAGAAGTTGTTGTAACTTTTACTTTAGAAGAAGGTGCAGAGCCTCAAGAGCAAAAATTTGTCAGTGAAAATAACGTGAGAGAAGATGAAACCATACAATCAGTTTTGGTTAAAATTATTGATCGTGCTGATGCAAATAGCGTTATGGAAGTTGAAGGGACTGCAATTATTTAATTGATTTTTCTATTACACAAAACCAATGACACGATATAAATTATATAACGTCATTGGTTTCATGCTTCAAACGTTAGTTAGATAAGTCATTAAAGCCAATACACACAATCCCTTCTTTTTTGAGCCAAAGTGATAATTCTGGTGATGTTAATAAATCTCTTTCTACAACTCTCATAGCCTTATAACTCGTTAACTTAGTAAGATCTGAATTGTCTTCTGTGCTTGGATGGCACATGAGTTCTAAAACGCCATTAGAAAGCGTTTCTTTATAGCCTAACAGTAGTGTTTGTAATTGTTTAAGAGAAACGCCTTCATCAAAAAATTGAGCATCAAATGCATCTGGAGTTGGTACGATTAGTCCATCTTGGCCACTAATAATATTATCTATGCGGCGAACCGGAAGACCTGTTTCATTAGCAAATCGAATAAATGCTTTTTTTAGTGGTGGGTATACACCAGCGAAATGGTGGCTATCAATATGATTAATGTCAAAACCTGCCTTAATTGCTGCGTTGTACTGTGCTTTAAGTTCAATATAGACTTCTTCATCACTCACATTCTTTGTCATTAATATTTTTCTATCGAGAAAATAACCATGTTCATCAACTAAGCTTGATACGGTCAAAGGATTAGATAACGGTTGTCCTGCAGTGACAGTAAAATGTAATCCAACCTCAGGAACTAAACCTTCTTTATACAACAGTGCTGCGTGATCAACACCTTTTTGATTCATCATTATGGTAGTGGATTTTACGATACATGACTTTAGGCATTCTACGATCCCGTTATTTACACTTTCTGATAACCCAAAGTCATCGGCGTTCATGATTAATTTCATGGTAGTTACCTTAATATTGAATATGTTGAACTGCTAAATCTATTAATAAGCCATTTAATCACCACTGACAAGTGAGTATACTTGGGGAAGGGATTGCTGGTTCTAATGCGTGATAGAGACCACGATTTGATTGGGTACATAAATTTTACGTGAAGGAGAAAACGTGATTATTAGAGCCATTTTAGAGAAAGACATTGATGCGATACTTGAGTTAAATGAGCAGTTTGTGCACGTATTAAGTCCAATGGATAAGAGTAAGTTAATTCGGCTCATTGAAATGTCGGCGATATCTGTTGTTATCGAGGAAGATAACCATATTGCAGGTTTTATGCTGGCTTTTACTCAAGGAGTAAAATATGAAAGTATTAACTATGAGTGGTTTAATGAGAATTACGATTCATTTTTGTATATAGATAGAATTGTTGTTTCTGAGCATTTTCAAGGAAAAAGAGTCGCATCGAGACTTTATAAGCAGGCGTTGGATTTGGCAGCAGAGCGTTCGTTATCTTGTGTTGTTGCTGAAATTGATATTATGCCACCGAATGACCCTTCATTACTTTTCCATCAAAAAATGGGCTTTAAAGAAATTCAGTTATTAACGCATAATGAGAACAAAGTAGTGTCTTTACAAGAATTAATAATAAGTTAATTTTATAGTTACTGTCGTCAATTTTCGGAGAAATGTTATGAATAAAAAATTATCACGTCTGTGTGTTATCTCTGCAATGAGTTGCAGTGGATTGTTTTTAGGTTTGTCTACAGCGCAAGCGTCAGCAACATTGGATTGCCGTGATCAAGTAGGTTGCGCTCAGAAAACTTGTGAGATTGAAAAGCAAATTAGTATTGCTAAAGAAAATGGGAATGAACATAAGCTGCCTGGCTTAAAAATAGCACTGAAAGAAGTTGCTACTTATTGTACTGATGCAGACATTAAAGACGACTTGAAAGAAGAAATTGAAGAGTTAAATGAAGAAATGGCTGAAGATCACTCCGATCTCATTGAAGCAAAGCAAGATCAGAAAGAAGATAAAATTCAAAAATATCAAAGAAAGATAGCAGAAAAAGAACAAAAAATAGAGCAACTTAAAGACGAATTATCAAGAATCAAATAAATCAAAGTATCTAGGAGTTAATAGCAAATGGATTTAAATATATATCAGGTTGATTCTTTTACGAGTGAAGCGTTTAAAGGAAACCCTGCGGGTGTTTGTATTAGCGAAAATGGCTTAACAGAAGCACTGATGCTATCTATTGCTGAAGAAATGGCCGTATCCGAAACGGCTTTTTTATCTCTTTCAGACATGAGATTAAGATGGTTTACACCTCAAGTTGAAGTGGCTTTATGTGGTCACGGAACCTTGGCTGTTGCGCATATTTTAAAAGAGATTGGTGTTGCAAAAGCGGGTGAATGTATTGAGTTTAATACGTTGTCTGGCGTCCTGTCTGCCAAACTTCAAGACTCAACCATTGAATTAGATTTTCCATCCACCACAATGTCGTTTAACTCGATAAAAAATAAGGCGTTATTAACGTGTTTAGGGATTAATGAAAAAGACGTTATCTCATTTGGTCTGTTTGACTCAAAAGAATTTATTGAAATAGAAAGTGAAGAGGCGTTACTTGCGTTATCCCCTAATTTCGATGGGTTAAAGTTGCTTTCTGGTCGTGGTGTGTTGATTACCGCGAAATCTTCATCAGAATCATTGGATTTTGTCTCTCGCTATTTTGCGCCTTGGGTAGGAATTAATGAAGATCCTGTTACTGGTTCGGCGCATTGTGCATTAACGGTTTATTGGGCTGAGAAATTGAAGAAATCAACGTTTAATGCTTATCAAGCTTCTTCTCGAGGTGGTTACGTTGGTACAGAACTTCTTTCTAATGGAAGAATAAAGCTAATTGGCTCTGCAGTAACCACAATAAAAGGACAAATGTTCGTATAGAGAACATTTGTCTAGAGTAAATTATATGAATAAAGCAATAATCACGGGTTTTTTTACTTCATTACTAGGTTTAATAGGACTTATTGCTGCGCTATCTATTGGTTCACATTTTCCAATGTATCGTTGGCCTTATGACGCATTTCAAGGCATTGTTTTTTCTTTGGCGTTTGGCCTTGGTTTTTCTGAAACTGTAAGTTACGCCGTCACGTCTGCGTTTATTTTTCTGGTCGCTATTATTTTCTTTATTATAGGTGCTAAATTATCGCGCTTTCTATTTGGTTTTAAGTAAGCTGAAAGTAAAAAAATTGATTAATTAAAGTGGGTCACATTCCGTATTCTTGATGTTAAGTATAATCCAGAGATAATTGTTTTTATTAAACTTTCTGGGGTTTTAAATGACTGAAAAAGAAAAAATGTTAGCTGGTCTTCCATATGATGCTTGGGATGAAATTTTACTTAATGATCGCATGAATGCTAAAGCGAAATGCCATCAATTTAATCTGGCTGATCCAACTGAATTAAACGAAAGAATGGCGATATTGAAAGGGCTTTTGTGTATAAAAGATCAGGCTCATATGGAACCAAATTTCTTTTGTGATTATGGCTATAATATTGAAATTGGTAGTAATTTCTATTCTAATCATAACCTGACTATTGTCGATGTATGCAAAGTGGCTATTGGTAATAATGTCTTATTTGGTCCACACGTTATGATCTCGACAGGTACTCATCCTTTAGATCCTATTGAACGTCAGAAAACAGAATGCGGTGCTAGTATTTCTATTGGTAATGATGTTTGGGTTGGTGGCAATGTGTCTGTCTTACCGGGAGTTAAGATTGGTAATAATTGTGTGATAGGTGCGGGTAGTGTTGTTAATCGTGATATTCCGGACAACTGTGTTGCTGTAGGGAACCCGTGTCGTGTGATTAAATCAATTTAGGACCTATAAATAATAAAAACCTCGGTAAATAGCCGAGGTTTTTCATTATCTATTATGAGCATGAACCACAGCAAACTCCTGGTTCTCCGTGTTTTTTTATTTTTTTCTCTTTATCTTCAAACGATTTTTTTTCATTTAAGGCTGGTTGTTGTACTAATTTATCATCAGTTGGTTTGCTTTCGCTTTTCTTGAATATCTTTGTGAACGATAGTGCCATGGTGATCTCTCTGTAATTAATAAGGTGCATTTGAAATGCATCTTATTTAAAGTGTTACAAATAGTCAAGATTTAACATAGGACAAATAAGTTCGAATACTTTCATCGATATTTAATGGGGTGTTTACTGGTTATGAATATACAAGGCTTTCATATTAAGAGGCAGTCGGTGATTCCTTCTAATTAGACTTATGTAGCAAAACATCTCAGGGTGGGGCATTATGCGTTTTATATTTAAAAATAGTACATATAAATAGGTAGTTATGGACAGTTTTTTTAATAGTGAGATCATTCTCTCTAACTCGACCTTCTTTTTCTTTATGACTTTGCTGCTTACTGGTTTTCTTCATATACCATTATTATGTGGTAAAAATCTGTCTAAAATACAATGGAAAAAAATTGATTATCTTTGGCCTATTGTTGCTGGTATTGGTTTGATGGGGACAGTATCTGAGGTGAGATCAAGAGTGGCAAGTGATTGGGCTGAAACAGAGCATACTCGCGCCGTATTAAGCCTTGAATCTATTAATGATTATACCGTAAATCAATTAAATAGTTTTTTATGTGCGAATGATTCAAGAGTTGATGAACGTGCCGGAACGCAACCATTTTGTTTATGGCTCTCAGAATCTGCGCATTATTTACAATCTATTAATTTTGATGAATTACCCAATATTACGTTTAATAGTTTGCCAAAAATCACATTCAGTTCTGAACTAATCGATTCGAATGTTATGTGGTTGCAAGGTATGTTTGATAATTATCAAACTCAAAAATATGCCTATGAAAGTACGATGTTAGAAACACAAAAACACCCACTAGAAGAGCTGTTTTGGTATCTAAGTCCTTATCTTATCTGCATTGCTATTTCTGTTCGTGTAACTAAAGTGTCGGCTGAATTAAAAATAGAGAAACAAAACTTATGACAGTTAAGTTAATGTAGAACTGTACTATGAATCCATTTGATAACTAAGTGGTCAGTCCAGATGGTATCTAGCTCACACTATGACTAATGAATAATAGCATTCCCTTATTTAAGCGGTATTTTTATTAATGTAGATAACAATACTAATAAAATACATAAGGAAATGTGATGCTCAATGAAAAGCTATCAGGCTTAGAATTAATGAAGGCAATGGTGACAGGGGATTTTCCTCATCCATCAATGGCTGACGTTGTTCCTATGAAGATTATATCGGCAGAGTATGGAAAGGTTATCTTTGAAGCCATGGCTGATGAACGACACTTAAATCCACTTGGTGGAGTGCATGGTGGTTTTTTCGCAACGGTGATGGACTTAGTGACAGGTTGTGCTGTTCATACGACATTAGAGCCGAACATTGGTTATGGGACAATTGATCTTCATGTAAAGATGTTGAAAGCAATACCAAAAAACACACGATTAATCGCTGAAAGTCGAGTTATACAATCGGGTTATTCTTTGGGAATATCTGAGGGAAGTTTAAGAGATGAAAAAGGAAACTTATACGCACATTCGACCGCAACTTGCATGATATATCGCGATAAATAATACCAGTTAATGGTAATGTGGCACTAGATTTACAGGTATATTTAATTAAGGATGCATCATGTTATTTAAATTGATTTTTCTATTTGCTGCATTGACGTTGCATGGCGTTAGGATGAACCCTTATCCTCCAACACTTCTTTATACTATCCCTCTTGTGTTAATGAGTTTGCTATCAGGATCTTCGTTCTTTATGTCACTGATATGGGGCGTGATAACTCTGTGCGTGTCATTTGTCTATTTTTCTTTACTCACTCATGTTTCTAGTGGCCCAAGACATTATGCTATTATTATTTTAGGTGGCATATTATTAATTTTCTTCGTGTAAATTGAGAATTGGAAATATAGTAAAGAAGAAAAAGCAGTATAGAAATATACTGCTTTTTCATTTAGGTTATTACGCGTTTTTTAGCATATCTAGAGCAACCGCTTCAGCGATTTTAATTCCATCAATACCTGCAGATAGAATACCACCCGCATAGCCAGCGCCTTCACCACCAGGGTATAAACCTTTCGTGTTGATACTTTGGAAGTCTGGGCCACGTTTAATTTGAACTGGTGATGAAGTACGAGTTTCAACACCTGTTAGCATTGCATCTTTGCTGTCAAAACCACGGATTTTCTTAGCAAATGCAGGTAGAGCTTCACGAATTGCTTCAATAGCGAAGTCTGGTAGTGCATCACTTAAATCGGTCATTTTTACGTTTGGTTTATAAGATGGTTCAACGTTTTCGAATGGTTTGCCTTTGCCTGCTGCTAGGAAGTCACCCACCATTTGTGCGGGTGCATCATAGTTACTGCCGCCCATCACATACGCATTACGCTCTAATTGACGCTGAAGAGCAATACCTTGTAGTGGATCATTATTGAAGTCTTCAGGTGAAATACCAACAACGATAGCACTGTTTGCATTACGCTCACTACGTGAATATTGGCTCATGCCGTTAGTTACAACTGCATGTTCTTCTGAAGTTGCAGCCACAACAACACCACCTGGACACATACAGAAACTATATACTGAACGGCCATTTTTACAGTGGTGAACTAATTTGTAATCGGCGGCACCTAGAAGTGGGTGACCTGCATTTTTGCCGAAGCGTGCTTGGTCAATCATTTCTTGTTTATGCTCAACACGGAAACCAATCGAGAATGATTGTGCTTCCATATGTACGCCTTTATCGTGCAACATTTGGAATGTATCACGAGCACTGTGGCCAATAGCAGCAACAACGTGTTTACTATTAATCACTTCGCCACCGTTTAGTGTAACGCCTGTCACTTGTCCGTCTTCGATATTGATTTCATCAACGCGAGTTTCAAAACGAATGTCACCGCCTAGCTCAATGATTTTACTGCGCATTTGTGAAACCATCGTCACTAACTTATAAGTACCGATATGAGGCTTACTTACGTAGATGATTTCAGCAGGAGCACCGGCTGCAACAAATTCTGTTTTTACTTTAAGTCCTAGGAACCCTGGATCTTTCACTTGGCTGTATAGCTTGCCATCAGAGAAAGTACCTGCGCCGCCTTCACCAAACTGAACATTTGATTCTGTGTTTAATTCACTGGTACGCCAAAAACGGAAGGTATCTTTCGCACGTTCGTGTACTGATTTACCACGTTCTAAGACGATTGGCTTGAATCCCATTTGCGCTAGAATTAGAGCAACGAATAAACCGCATGGGCCCATACCAATAACAATAGGGCGCTCAGATAAATCAGCAGGAGCAGTGGCAACGTATTTGTATTCTGTGTCAGGTGAAACACGAATATTATGGTTGTCTTCAAAGTTGCCTAATAGCTGCTCTTCATTCACGTCTTGCAGGGTAATATCTAGTGTGTAGATTAAGAAAATTTGATTTTTTTTACGTGCGTCATAGCCACGTTTAAATACATGGATATCAACCAGCTGTTCTTCAGTAATAGACAGTGTGTTTAAAACTGCATTTTTCAGTTCGTCTTCACTGTGATCCAGCGGTAATTTAACTTGGTTGATACGTATCATAATTCACCTGATAGTTGGCATGAAAATAAGCGCGTAGTTTACGTGATCTATCTCAAAAATGTAATCAATATTACCGCTTAAAAACGGCAAAAGTATTCATTTTATATCACACCATACCAATGATGTTTTTTTGCCAGTTTTTTCAATAATGTAATTTCATTTTCTGAGCTCAGTTTTAACCATTTAATTAGATCATCAATTACGGCTGAGTGGGTGCGTTGGTGTCCATAATAGGTCCATGCACTGTGTTGAATTTTCACATTTTCAGGGCAATAGAAGAAACCTCTTTCTAATTCTTGAAGTATTAATAATAAATCGGTAACGGTCACGCCTTGTCCTGATAAACAGGCGCTTAATGCAAGATCTAGAGAAAGAAAACTGGTATTTCTTATCTGTTGATACGGGGGCATAGCGACATCTGCTAGCCACATCTTCCAATCGTGGTGATCAAGCGTAGGGTGCAATCTTGGCATGGTTAAAATTGAATCTATATTAGTATGCTCTGTTGCGATACTTGCAGCACACACTGGGGCCATAAATTCTTCTCGAAGAAGGAACATATTTTCTTTGTTGTCGTAATGATCTTTTAAACGTGTATGGAAGATCAGTAGATCATAATCAGGTTTATCTAAACATTCGTCTTCTTCTAAAGAAGGGATAATTACGATTTCGTAATCAGGGTAACGTTCATTAAGCTCTCGAACTTTAGGGATGAGTACCCGAGTAGCAAAGCTGAGAGTTGCTTTGATAACGATTCGTTTCTGTTTTGGTTCTTGCCAAGATGAAATGATTGATTCTAATGTGGAATAGTTACCTTGTAACGCATGATAAAGCTCTAATCCTTGTAAAGTCAGTTCAATGGCTCGGTGCTTTCGTATAATCAGGGATGCACTGAGATCATCTTCAAGCTGCTTTACCTGACGACTTACAGCACTTTGAGTCACATTCAATTCATTGGCGGCAGAGGTAAAACTCATTAGGCGCGCCACGGATTCAAAGGTTTTTAGTCCGTTATGTGAGTACGGTAAATTGGGATAAGGGGTCATAATTTATTCGCATGAGTTTTTGGAATGCCAGTGTGACGGATATATCAATTGAATACCAGTCTCTAACCCTTTAACTTTGGCTTATTGATACCTTGGTTTAATTAATATAAGAATTCTCTTTTTATGAAAAAAATACTGTCACTCGCATTCCCACTCATCATCTCACAACTTATTTCTATGGCATTGGTGTTGACTGATGTTTGGATGATGTCGCGGTTAAGTGTTTCTGCATTGGCAGGTGGTGGTCTGGGCGCTTCAATCTATTTTTTTATTTTTATTATCGGTAGTAGCACCGTTGGCTGTGTCGCTAACTTAATCGCGATTGCTTATGGGCAGCGTTTAGCAAGACCTGATTATGGAAATCAACAGATCCGTTTAGCGGTTAAAGGGGCAGTATTACTGTCTGTGCTATTAAGTATTGTTCTTATGCTTCTTTTTTCGTATGCACCAGTAGTATTAAGAGCAGCGAATCAACCAGAAGAGATGATTACTTTGGCGATGGAATACGTTCACGCTTTGAAATGGGTTATGTTCCCATCATTCATATTACTGGTACTGCGTGGCCTAACCAGTGCATTGGGTAATGTTAGATCGATTATGGTGATGTCTGTTATTACTGTGATTTTAAATGTTCCGATAAGTTATGTCTTAACGTTTCAATTTGATATGGGTCTTACTGGTTTAGGGTTAGGAACGGCAATATCAGCCTTTGTTGTGATGATTGGTTATGGTTCTTGGGTATTTAAACAATCTGAATACTATGCATTTGCACCATGGCTTAATAGAAATGAGTATTCGTTTAAATTAATGACGCCTTTATTAATGATGGGATTACCTATTGGTTTAGCGGCGCTGCTTGAGCATGGATTGATTTATGGCGGTACATTAATGGCAGGTACGATCAGTATTGCTTCGTTGGCGTTACATCAAATTCTATTGCAGTGTTTAAGTTTTACTTGGAACTTCAATTTTGGATTTTCTCAAGCCGCCGCCATTTTAGTAGGGCGTGACTTTGGTTCGGAAAATTACGCAGGTATAAAGAAAACGTCATTACATAGCTTCTTGCTTGTGACTGCTATTAGTGTTTTTTTATCTGCCGTTTTCATTCTTTGGCCTAATATGATTGCTGACTTGTTCCAACTTGATGATGGAACGAATAATATGTCGACATTATTGTCTTCCGTAATTTGGGTTGTTGCTTTGTGTTTTATTGTCGATGCATGGCAATTGCTAGCGATTAACTTATTGCGAGGCATGAAAATAGTCTCTATGCCAACATTAATGACTGCTATTGGTTACTGGCTGTTTGGTTTACCTGCAGCATGGTTCTTAATGCCTTTATTTGGTTTAGCCGGTATTTGGGCTGGTATTGGTGTTGGTCTAGGAGTGACTGGGGTACTTTTATTAATACATTTAATGATTGCTATTCGCCGTCATGGAGATATAAGAAACCATACCATTCACAGTGTGAATTAGTCTGGTAAGATTTGTTAGTTGGTGTATTTAAGGTAAATTCGGGCTCTTTTATATAAAACAGTCTCGGGTACAAATAATGAATAAAGATTCAGCGACGTTTGCTGGGCAAGCGGTGTATTCCAAAAAAGTACTCTCGATCTATGATTTATGGGTATTAGGTTTTTCAAACCATTACTTATGGAAGTGCCCAACGAAATTGATTAGCCAACAGTTTATTGAACTTGCATCAAAGAATCATTTAGATATAGGGGTTGGTACTGGCTATTACTTAAAAAATTATTTATCGCAAATAGAGAGACGCATAGCCTTAGTTGATCTGAATGAAAATAGTCTTGAATCAACAGCAACGGCAATTCAGCATTTTAATCCAGAAGTGTATCGCAGAAATATATTAGAGCCTTTAGAGTTTAAATGTGAGAAATTTGATTCAATTAGTATCAATTATTTACTACATTGTTTACCTGGTGATTTGTCTGAAAAAAGCGTTATTTTTACGCATTTACATGAAGTGTTAAATGATGGTGGGGTGTTATTTGGCAGTACTATTCTAGGCCAAGGGGTTCCAAAGAATGCATTTGCGAGTAAATTAATGAGTGTCTATAACAAGAAGGGCATTTTTACTAATGAAGGCGATGACGTTCATGCACTAGAAGCGGCATTAAACGACAATTTTGTTGATGTAAAAATAGACGTTATTGGTTGCGTCGCTCTATTTTCTGCTCGAAAAAAATAGCAAAGATATCTTTTGTTCTGCACTCAGCATTTACTGTGTTGAGTGTTTCCTTTCAAACATCTCTTTTTCATTCTAGATATTCAAATAAGTTCACAAATTGTGCCCTAGATTCGTGGTAATTTATCTCTATGTTAAATGTTTTAAATCAAAGGGATGTAATGGGAATAGTAATAGGCTTAATATTACTCGCTTTTATCGCCTACATGATAAAAAAGAATACGGGACAACATTTACATCGCTGGATAGAAAAGAAATACCAAGAATACGAAGATTCAAAAAAATGAGTTTATCTACTCTGTGATAACTCACACCAAGTGAAAATATTCTGAGTTAATGCTACTTCGTTACAAGTTTGATTACATTGTTGTGTTTATAAAAGGAATTTATGATGATTCACACGATTAAAGAGACGGTATTTACGTATCCTCAACGATTACTTGATGGTTGGAAAAAAGGGAAGAAAGAAAACTGGTTACCTTCTAGTTTACTTATCCCGACAGAGGTTGAGCAACAACCTAATGAGTATTTTGGTGCGTATTTTGGGTTATCTCAATACATGAAACAGGGGTGGTTAGGTACGGCGTTTTATGCGCTTGGTAATTGGGAACTTGATAATCCATTGTATACAGAAGGCCGAATCTTACTTGCTCAGTACATCAATCCAAATAAGCTATCACTCTTTAAAGGGTTACGAACAGGATTAACCTCAGGTGAGCCTGATTTATTTTTATATAAACTTGACGGTTCGATACTGTTTGTAGTGGTAAAAAAAGAGAATGAATTTCTTTCAGACGCTGAGTTAATCTGTTTATCAAACATTAAATCAGTATTAGAATGCGATGTAGAAGTCGCTTATCTTGCAGAAGAGCGCAACCCTTATATTCCCAAAAGTTACGATATCAAGGTAGTTCAGTTTCCAAACCCACTTGGTGTGTAATTCTTTTATATATTAACTCGAATTTTTAATATGCTTATTAAGCAGTAGGTAATAGAGTCCATTATGGTCAAACGTATATTAGTCAGTTTCTTATTTTTTCTAGGTCTGTTTTCATCTTCAGTGTGGGCAAGTAACGCTGACGTGAAGCGTGCTTTTGATTCTCATCGTAGTGATGTTCAAGTTGAGGGCGTGGGAGAGGTTATTCGAGTGTTACCGGATGATAATAAAGGTTCAAGACATCAAAAGTTTATACTTCGTTTAGATAATCGCTTAACCATTTTGATTGCGCATAATATTGACTTAGCACCGAGAATTCCAAACTTAAAAAAAGGCGATACTGTTAAGTTTTATGGTGAATATGAATATTCAAATAAAGGCGGCGTCGTACATTGGACTCATCTTGACCCAGGAAATCGTCATACTCATGGATGGTTAAAGCACAACGGACGTACTTACGAATAGAAATTTAAATCCCCTTCCTAAACAGAAGGGGATTTTCATTATAAGGGTGTGCAAGTTTTAATTATTTTCCATGGTGAGTTTTCTACGAGCCCGGGGATTTCTAACTGTGTCCACCATTGAGCTTGCCACATTTTTTCTTGGTAAGTGACCGTATTGCCTTTTTGGTAAACATCATGCACTTGCCATTCTTTTTGCGGGCATAATGTTAATGGCTCAGGAGAAACCATCCAATCAATGATCTGCTTGTGGTTTACAAACCTTACTTCTGGTTTTGTTAGTGCATATGTGATAAACCGTTTTAATACATTTTGACGGCTCTTAACGGTTGTTTCTGGCATGCCAACATGCTCTTTTCCATTTATGTAACCATAAAAAGCAGAATGTAGCCCAAGAACAAGTGGTGCTCTGTTGCCTTTTAAGCGAAGGTCTAGATTGTAGCTATATATGGCAACTACATCATTTTCATTAAGACCAGCCGCCCCCCAGTTTGGCGTGGTATAGAGGTTCCAGTCAAAATTATCTCCTTTGCCTGAGGTAGGGTCAAAATAGCCAATACGACTCGCTATTTTGTCTCTGAGTGAATAATTTAATCCATATTTTTCTAGTTCGTTGTCTGGCGGAACAATTAATGTGTGTAAAGGGATCTCCCATAGACCAGGGTAGTTATTAATACTCGGCTTCCACCAACCGTTTACGGCTTGATTATGTGATGGACTGCCGTTATCTAAAGTAAACGGCCAATAATTGTTAAGGCCATTTTGTTCTGAAGTAATTCCTGCTGGAAAGCTGACATCATAACGAATTTTCTCATTTACGATTGCTTTAAGCGTATTGTCGTTATACGTCATATATGGAGATCGGAATCCAGAAACGTTTTTTACCCCAATGCCTCCATTTTTAATCGACTGTTTTAACCAAGAGTTACAGCTCTCCACTTCTTGCTGCCATTGCTCTGAAGTCATCCATGATTGAAGAGGGTTATAATTAACCTTATCGTCAGGATGAGTTTCTGTGTGGTTACCTATATCGTGACCTGTGATGACAAGTTGTCGCCATAGTGACTTTATTTCTTCCTTGCCTCTTGCTGGTTCGCAATGCATAAAGAAAGACGCTGATAATGGTTGTTCGGCGTATTTATCATTTCCTATTGGGTTGGTTGTATCCGCTAATTGGTTCATTACCCATATCAACCCATCAGACTCTACATTGTCATCAAACCCTAAACTAATAAACATAGGTGTTTCTGATAATGGAATAGGTGATTTTGATGAGGGAGGAACGTTATCACTAACGATAGGAGAAGCCTGTATTGGTAGTGAATTAAAGACGAATACGCAACTAAGCATTGAAATCTTGATTATTGTTGATTTTGTCACTTTACAAATTCCTTTTTAAAATGAAAAAGGAGTGTAGTAAGAGGTGATGACAAAACAAATAATGAGTCGGGGCTTTATATATCCGCATGTAAATCTGCGACGTTATTCACTATGGGGTGTAATTAAAAGAAAGAACAATTACACAATGAGATTTTCAAAAATGGAACGACAGTCGACTAGATAATTTGATATAACTGAACCAAACTCAATCTATGCATGTATGAAAAAGGACTTTCAATGCGTTTGATGATTAAGGTTAATTGGTTTGTGGTATTTATCGGAGTGCTTGGCAGTTCGAGTGCCTTTGCCGTCTCAGAGCTGTGGTTAAATCGTTATGCCTATGATGCGATTCAACAAGGATTTAATAAGAGTGATATTTCGGTTTATAACAGAAAACGTGCAGATATTGATAACTATGCTTTAGCCGCGTATACGGATTATCGCGCTTTTTTATTTGATATCACCAATAAGACCCCAGAACAGGTTAACCAATTTTCTTTACATTATTCTGATTATCCTTTCTCGGTATCTATAAGAGCTGACTACCTTAATGCAATGATTGCTTCTAAGAATTGGAAGTCACTATTAGATTACCAAACGACACCTCCTAGAGATCAAGATTATCAATGTTGGTATTACACTGCTTTTTATCATCAAGATAATAAAGAAATGGCATTTAGCGGAGCAAAAAAGCTTTGGTTAAATGGTGAAAGTGTCTCTAATGCCTGCAATGGACTTTTCTCGTATTGGGACAAGGCTGGAGAGAGAACGGATGAGGTGATATTTCAGCGTGCGTTGTTAGCTGTTCAAAGCAAAAATCCTCGTCTTATTACCTACCTTCGTAAACTTGTGTCTAACGAAGAGATGAAAGATCTTCTTTCTGAAATGCTTCGTTTATATAAGCAACCAGACAAACTAATAATGACGTTTGAAACAAAAGAAGATTCTCTATTTACTCGTGACTATGCTCAGGTGATGTTTCGGCATTTAGCTCGGTATGACATTGATAAAGCCCATGAGGCTTCTGTGTTTTTAAATGATCATTTCTCATTTAGTATTAATGAGTTTCAACCTAGCTTAGAATATGCCGCTGTGCGACTTTTAGATATAAAGGATGAAGAAATAATTCAATGGCGAGATAGTACCTTTGATCAATCAACTAATGACCAAGCATTAGAACAAAGAATACGTTTAGCAATACGAAAGACTGAATGGAAAGACATTCAACATTGGGTTATACGTCTTTCAGAAGAAGAGCAAGCAAGTTATCGTTGGCAATATTGGTTGGGACGCAGTGAAATATCTCTTGGGGAGAAAGAGAATGGAGAAGCAAGATTAAAGCGTATTGCTGGAGATCGTCACTTCTATAGTGTTGCAGCGGCAATCACCCTAAATAGAATGGTTAAGTACCCGATTTCTAGCGTTGATTTGGATACCGATAAATTATCTCCTTTTCTTCCTGATATAGAACGAGTTAATGAATTACTTGATTTAGGAAAAGAAGCAGCGGCAAAAAGCCAATGGCGCCATTTAATTTCTAGAGTAGATAAGCGGGATAAAGCATTATTGACCCGTTATGCAGTAGCACAGAATTGGAATGCTTTCGCTCATGATGCAACGTTGGTTGGAGAGTTATGGGATTATATTGAATTACGTTTTCCTGTTCGTTATCAAGCTCTGTTTAAACGTTATAGTAAGAAGCATAAGGTTAATATGGTTACCTTGTTGTCTTTAACTCGACAAGAAAGTGGGTTTGATCCGTCAGCTCATTCTCCAGTAGGGGCATTAGGCTTAATGCAAGTATTACCGAGTACTGCGGCTTACGTGGCAGATAAATATAATTTAGAGTATAAAAAGCGTTCTATGCTTTTCAATCCCAATAAGAATGTTGAGATAGGTAGTAAATATTTAGGTCACTTACTTCGTCATTATGATCAAAATAGGGCTCTTGCTTTTGCGGCCTATAATGCAGGGCCTACTATGGTGGCAGTATGGCGACGACAAGCAAGCAATGAGATTGATATCTTTGGTTATATTGAATCTATTTCTTTTAAAGAAACTCGTGTCTATGTAAAGAATATTTTAATGTTTGAGATGTATTACCGAGATTTATTAAAGATAGAAGGCGATTTTCTTACCGCTTCTGAATTGAAATGGACTCCTTCATTGTAATTTTCATTACAGTGTCACTTTCTTGTGTTGTTACCATCTAAGTAACAGATGGTAACTAACTTTTTCTATCGGTTTTTATTTATATAATAGCGCTAACATTAACGTTTGGAGTTATATAATGAGAACTCGTTTTGATCGTATCCGTCACGCTATATTATTTGAATTAATCGGTTTGTTATTGATTGTGGGTCTGTTGAGCCAATTTGGCTTTGAAATGGGCCATGTTGGTATTATGGGAGTCGTCTTTTCGGTGGTGGCGACAGGTTGGAATTATGTTTATAACATTTTGTTTGATAAATACATGATAAGAAAAACAGGAAACACGGTAAAAACGACCTTGAATCGTGTAGTGCACAGTTTAGGGTTTGAAGGTGGATTACTTATTTTAACTATTCCTGCCATAGCTTGGTTTTTAAGTATCAGCTTAATCGAAGCGTTTATTCTTGATATCGGTCTCGTCGTGTTCTATTTGTTTTATGCATATGTATATAACCTAGCTTATGATAAAACCTTCCCTATTAGCGTGTAATCTAGGCTAGTAAATAGGGTGTGCCATTTAAAAAAGGAATGAAAATGAGCAATAAATTGTCAGATTTTACTGTGCATATCCCTATTAATCGTGAGCTTATGGCATTTCAGAATCAAGTAAAAGAAATGCTGTATGATTTTAATCACAGTCGGCCTTCACAAGAGGTATTGAGACAAGAATTACTACATCGTCTTTTAGGTGGTTGTCAGGGCGTGACTATTATCCCTCCATTTTATTGTGATATGGGGAAAAATATTCACTTTAAACAAGGAGGGTTCTTAAATACAGGCGTCACGATCCTTGATCTCGCCCCCGTCATTATTGGTGAATACGTTCAAATTGGTCCTAATGTAGTCATTAGCACTGCAGGGCACCCCTTTAATCTTGCTGAACGCGTACTTCCTATCGCGACAGGAAACCCTATTACTATTGGTAATAATGTATGGATAGGTGCGAATAGCGTAATTTTAGATGGTGTAACCATTGGTGATAGAAGCATTATTGGAGCAGGCAGTATTATAACCAAAGATATTCCTTCTGATTGTGTTGCCGTTGGTAACCCTTGTCGTGTAATTAAGTCAATTTCTCACAGTGAAATGCCGACAGATGAAGAATTAGATGAGATGTGGCGCCCATTAATGGCAGATAATAATTAACGATAGAATTAACAATTGTTCTTTTTTTGAACAAAAAAATATATTAGTGATCGTGATAGCATTTTGTGTTCGCAAAGTTATCTAAACTCTTAATAGAGAAGCTTGTTTTTGGAATTCGAGCTGATTTTATCAACAGACAAGGAGGTAACTTATGGATAATGTATCAATTGCATTACATCAATTAAATAGGGCCATTGATCTTTACTTTGAGCAGAAAGACTTTGTAAGCGCAATAACATTAAGTAATGCAGCTCAGGCGATCTTAGTAAAGAAATGGATAGTTGATAGCCAAGCTAAAGCTTGTGAAGATGTTATTTTTAATTCAACCCAATCTCCAGATATTTTGCAATATGCCCATAAAATGGATCTGTGTATATCATTTTCATCACTAGATAGTCATGATGAATTGGAAGAAAAAGCCCATCAAATATTAATGCGTTGCTGTGAAAATATTATGAGGATGAATCTTCCACGTAGTAATCAAGTTTCCGTGTTTATCCGTTCAAAAAGTAAAATACTCGTGTAATGTTCGAGACAAGCTTGGTTATTCAATAATGCCTCTATTGGCTTTAGCCGTTTAAAGCTTTTTTATTATCATTCTCGGCTTTTAATTTGATTATTGTTTACGAGAGGCTTTGTTTAGGTCCTTAAAATAGCTATTTTGCATGATTTTAAGTTTATGTTTTTAAAGGGTTTATATTTATTGGTATTTATTATGGATACTGATAGTCTTCTTTTATAAAACGTAAAGAGGCAAAACATGGCTACATATAATGAAGTATTTAATAAAGTAGATTTTTCACGCCAAGATTTAAGTGAATCATATTATGAAGGATGTAAGTTTTATTGCTGTAATTTTAGTCGAGCAAATTTAAGAGATGCTAGATTTGTAGACTGTTCCTTTATTGAGCAGGGTGCAATTGAAGGTTGCCACTTTGACTACAGTGATTTACGAGATGTTTCATTTAAAAATTGTCGTTTAACAATGGCTAATTTTAAAGGAGCGAATGGATTTGGTGCCGAGTTTAGAGATTGTGATCTGAAAGGGGCGAACTTCCTGCAAGCGAATTTTGTAAATCAAATCAGTCACCAAATGTATTTTTGTTCTGTTTATATCACTGGTTGTAATTTGTCTTACGCTAATTTTGAACGTTTATGTATTGAAAAGTGTGATTTATTTGAAAATAAATGGAATGGTGCAAACCTACAAGGGACGTCATTAAAAGGGTCTGATCTTTCTCGTGGTTCTTTCTCAGAAGACGCTTGGGATCAATTTAGAATGCAAGATGCTAATTTGTGCCACTGTGAATTAGAAGGCTTAGATCCTCGTAGGGTTGATTTAACCGGCGTTAAAATTTGTGGTTGGCAACAAGAGCAGTTATTAGAACCATTAGGTTTGGTTATTTTACCTGATTAATAGGTGAGTGTGATGAGTAATTTGTTTACGAACCTTCCTACTGAGCTAAGTAATGAGGTATTTACTGATCTAGTGACAAGTCATTCAGTGCGTATAGAGAGAATAGTATCGTCAGGTCAAAGTTCGCCTGATTCGGGTTGGTATGATCAAGATGAAAATGAATGGGTTTTAGTGCTTGAAGGTTTTGGTACGATTGTATTTAAAGATGGAACAGAGAAAACCCTATGTAAGGGGGATTACTTAACTATCCCTGCACATCAAAAACATAAAGTGAGTAAAACAGATCCTGATAATTTAACTATTTGGTTAGCGGTCTTCTATTGAGTAAGTGAAGATTCTTACATTTGGGCTTTTAATCGTTTACTCTGTCTTCTCTATTCATAGAACGGAACAAATAAAATGACACAGACACTAACTATTGTGGCAAGAATTGAAGCACAAGAAGGTAAAGCTGAATTGGTTAAGGCTGAAATGCTTAAACTGCTTGAACCGACACGCAAAGAAGTTGGTTGTATTCAGTATGATTTACATCAAGATAATGACAACCCGTGTGTATTTGTATTCCATGAGCAATGGGAGAGCGAAGTGCTTTTACAAGACCATTTAAATTCTGCTCATATTGCTGAGTATGTAAAAGCAGTAGACGGTTCCATCGCCTCATTTGTTCTTAATCGTATGACGAAGCTTTAGTTGACGATAAATTATTAAACTTTTTTAGATATAACAAGTTATTAAGAAAGTTATGATTAAAAAGCCACTCACGTATTATCATGAGTGGCTTTTTTATATCTGATGTATCATATCACTATCGATTCTTTTAGAAGGAAAGGAAGATACCAGCAACAGTTGCGCTCATTAAGTTTGCTAATGTTGCAGCAAAGATAGCTTTCATACCTAAGCGGGCAATGTCTGGGCGACGGCTTGGAACGACACCACCTAATCCACCCATTAGCATGGCAATAGAGGTTAAGTTTGCAAAGCCACATAAAGCAAAGGTAACAATAGCTTGAGAATGCTCACTTAATTGGTCTTTAACTGCCATTAAGTCTGCAAAGGCAACAAATTCGTTAATTGCGATTTTCTTACCAATTAAACTTGCAGCAACAGTCGCTTCTGACCATGGAACACCGATTAACCATGCGATAGGAGCAAATAAGTAACCAAAAATAAGATCTAAGCTTAAATTATCAAAACCAACCAATAAGCCGACTTTATGTAACCCACCATTAACTAGGGCAATTAAGCTGATAATAGCTAATAAACTAGCACCTACGGCAAAGACAATTTGTAAGCCATTTAATGCGCCTTGTGATGCGGCATCAATGATATTGACAGGGGCGTCATCAACATCGTCATCTTCATATTGATCAGCTTCGTTAATTTCTTCCGTTTGCGGAACAATGAGTTTTGCCATCATCAAACCAGCAGGGGCAGACATAAAGCTTGCAGCGATTAAATAACGTAACTCAACGCCTAAACCCGCGTAACCTACCATTGTGCCGCCAGCTACAGATGCTAAACCACCAACCATAACGGCAAACAATTCAGAACGTGACATTTTAGCAAGGAAAGGTCGGACGACTAAAGGTGCTTCAACCGAACCTACAAATATATTTGCCGTAGCTGACATGGACTCTGTGCGAGTTGTACCAAGAAAACGTTGTAAACCGCCACCAATAATTTTAATGATCCATCCCATTATACCTAGGTAGTAAAGAACAGAGATTAAGGCTGAAAAGAAAACGATGGTAGGCAAAACGTTGACGGCAAAAATAAAGCCTAATTTATATTGAGCTAAATCACCAAAAAGGAATTCGGTGCCTACACGTCCATAAGCGATAATATCAGAGACGGCAGTAGAGATACTATTAAGGATAGTTTGGCCAATTGGCACATAAAGAATGAATCCGGCAAATAGTAACTGAATTAGGAACGCGCCTAATACAGTGCGCCATTTGATGGCTTGTCGGTTTTCAGAAAAGAGAAAGGCAATCGCGAATAGGCAAACAATGCCTAAAATACTGACCAAAAAGTTCAAGGTCAAACTCCAATAGTATTTAGTTAATGATTGCGGGGGTATTCTAGTCAAAAATAAAAGTGTGACAAGGATCAAATTGTTATTGATTCTACATTACGATAACAAAAAATGAAGCAATCGTTTATCTATTCATCAATAAATGCATATTTGAGAGGTTTATCACATATGGGAGAGTCAGTTGTTACTATATGGGATAATTAAGTGTGCTATTGAATATCATTATCCCTAATTTGTAGTGGTGGGTGCTCTATTATATATTATCAATCTTGTCTGAATTAATGTGCTGACGAACAAACGCCATAAAAATATGCACTTTTTTAGGTAGAAACTTACGTCGAGGATAAATGGCGTATAAAGGCATTGATTGATTTAATTTCCAATCAGGTAAGAGTTGAACCAGTTTGCCTGTTCGCAATTCATCTGATAGAAGATAAGTTGCAATATAGCCAATACCGTTACCTGCAATCGTGGCGTTACGAATAGCGTCGGCAGAATCGATTCGATAATTACCGGTCACTTTGATTTGTAGATCCTCTTCTCCTTTATGAAACCCCCACACATTGTCCTTACGTTCACGACTAATATAAGTAAGGCAGTTGTGTTTTTTAAGATCATAAGGATGGTACGGTATCCCTTGTTTTGCTAGATAACTAGGGTTTGCAACTAGAACGAAATGACAATCAATCAGATGCCTTGCAACAAATCCTTCTGGAGGGGACTCCATCACACCTATCCATAAGTCTAATTGCTCTGCAATCACATCAATCTTATGATCAAACAAGGTTATTTCGATATTCAGTTGTGGATAGCGTTGATGAAGCTCTGAAAGATAGGGCAATATATGATTAGTCGCGAAAGATTGAGCGATACCGACACGAAGCTTGCCATTTAATGTATTCATGTTAGATAGTAATTCATTTTCAGCTTCGTTAATCTCATCGGCGATATTCGCACAATGCACTGCGAACGATTGACCGGCTTCTGTAAGAGAGAAAGAACGCGTCGTTCTCTGAACTAATTGAACACCTAAACGTTCTTCAAGAAGTTGAATTTGTAAACTGACCTGTGTTCTTGAAATATCAAGAAGCTGAGCTGCCTTAGTAAAGCTTTTTTGCTGAGTAAGCGCATTGAATACGATCATTTGTTTAGCTTGCTTTAGCATAGGTTTCTCTATTGGTCGTTTAACAGTAAAAGGTCTAGGCTATTGTAATAGAGCGATGGAATTGAATAAAGTGCGTTATACCTTTGTTTTACGTTGTCTATTAAAAATACATTGTTTTTTCATGGTAAAATTTAGCTATGAAAAAGATTGTTAAGGATGATTGAATGTTATTTCCATATAAAAACATAGTTATTTTAACTGGCGCAGGGATTTCTGCAGAATCAGGAATTCAAACATTTCGAGCAAGTGATGGTCTTTGGGAAAATCATCGCATTGAAGATGTGGCGACCCCAGAAGGTTTTTTTAAAGATCCTAATTTAGTTCAAGACTTTTATAATAAGCGCCGTGAGTTATTAAAAAGTGATGAAATTCAACCAAATAAAGCTCATAAAGCCTTGGCGTTACTTGAAAAAGAACTCGATGGTACAGTTACAATTGTGACGCAAAATATTGATGATTTACATGAGCGTGGTGGCAGTGTAAATGTGATTCACATGCATGGTGAGTTGAATAAAATTCGCTGTGAAGAGTCAAACCAAGTCATTACGTGTACTGAAAATATTCATACTGGTGATTTGTGTCACTGTTGTCAGATCCCTGCACAGTTACGACCTCACGTCGTCTGGTTTGGTGAAATGCCGTTGGAGATGGGCCGTATTCATGATGCGTTAAATAAAGCCGATCTGTTTATTTCGATTGGTACTTCCGGCTCGGTTTATCCTGCTGCTGGCTTTGTTCATGAAGCAAGATTGCATGGTGCTCATACGATTGAAATTAACCTAGAACCAAGTGCGGTTGATGATGAGTTTGAAGAAAAACGCTATGGAAAAGCGGGAGAATTAGTGCCTGAATTAGTTACTGAGCTATTAGAAGCCTAATTATTCTAATTTAAATTGTGAATAAAAAAGCCAATGAGTCGTTTGATTCATTGGCTTTTTGTTTCTATTTAGACTTAGTCAAAAGTGAAATGATATTACATATCTACTTTTAGACGTTGGAAATATTCATCATAAAGAGAGCTTGCAGCACCAACTTCGTCTTGCCATTCACCAGAGTCCATGACTTCTTGTGGTGGGAAGATGTTTGGATCGTTTGCAAATGCCTTAGGAAGAAGAGGGTACGCTGATTTAACTGGCGTTGGGTAACCAATTTCTAATGCGATTTTTGCTGCGTTTTCAGGACGAAGTAAAAAGTCCATCATTTGATGAGCGGCATCGACATTTTTAGCACCAGAAGGGATTGCTAGGCTATCCATCCAGAAAATAGTGCCTTTTTCTGGCCATACGATTTGAATGTTTGCACCTTCTTCACGAGCCATGTAAGCAGAGCCATTCCACAGCATACCAACACTTGTTTCACCAGCTAAGTATGGATTTGCAGGGAAATCTGAGTTAAATACTAATACGTTAGGCATCAGTTTTTTCAACTCTTCGTATGCTGCTTTGATTTCATCTGGGTTGGTTGTATTTGCTGAGTAGCCTAACTTAGTTAATGCAATATGGAAGACTTCACGAGAATCATCCATCATCATTAGTTGGCCTTCCCATTTTTCATCCCAGAAATCATCCCAAGAATGCAGATCATTTGGATTCATCATATCGGCATTTACACCAATACCTGTCGCACCCCAAATGTAAGGAATTGAGTAATTGTTGTTTGGATCGAATGGTTTGTTCAAATAGTTAGGATCTAAATCTTTGAAGTGTGGCAGTTTGCTTTTATCTATCTTTTGTAGCATGCCTTCTTTGCGCATTTTAGACACAAAGTAAGTTGAAGGAACAACTAGGTCGTATCCAGAACCTTGAGTTTTTAACTTAGCGTACATGCTTTCGTTAGACTCATAAGTTGAATAATAGACTTTGATACCTGTTTCTTTGGTAAAGTCTTCTAGTACTTCATTAGGGATGTATTCTGACCAGTTGTAAAAATAGAGCTCTTTATCTGCAGCTTGTGCATTACCAGCGATTAAGGCTGCAGCGCACAGTCCTGTAGAGACGAGAGTTGTCCACTTTTTCATTTCCTTCTCCTATATCAGAGGGGTTTCCATTAATTAGCCGAGTATTATACCAATATTTGAGACAGACTTCATGGGTTTATAAATCAAGGGCTTGATATAGATTAGTTTTTGAAGTGAGAAAGGGTTAGTAGAGATAAGTAAACATAGTTTATAGGCATAAAAATGGCAGCGTAAACGCTGCCATTAATTAAGGTCAGTAAAGGGTTAGGTTACTGTCCGGCTTTCAGTTTCAAGAAATACTCTTCGTATTTCACTGTCATATCACCAACTGCAGATTGCCATTCAACACGATCAAGATCTTCTTGAGATGGGAACAGTGGGGCAACATCTTTGAATTTATCATTTGATGCTTTAACTGCAGTTAAATAACCAGTATCTGTGGAGATACGTGCTGCGATTTCAGGACGAAGTAAGAAGTCGATCATCTTATGTGATGCTTCTACGTTTTTCGCACCAGATGGAATTGCAAAGTTATCAACCCAGCCAATGCCACCTTCTTTAGGGAAGATCAATTTAATTGGTAGGCCTTCAGCTTGTGCTGCTGCCGCTGAGCCATTCCAAAGCATACCAAGACCAACTTCACCAGCCATGTATGGTGCCGCAGGGTTGTCTGAGTTAAACACTAATACGTTTGGCATTAGTTTTTGTAGTTCAGCGTAAGCTTCATCAATTTCTTTTGGATTGGTTGAGTTACCTGAGTAACCTAGTTTGCGTAATGCAATGTGGAATACTTCACGAGTATCGTCCATTAACATTAATTGACCTTCAAACTCTGGGTTCCAAAGGTCGCTCCAGCTATCGAAATCATCTGGATTATACATTTCAGTGTTTACAGCAAGACCTGTAATAGCAACTACATGTGGGATAGAGTATTCATTCTTTGGATCGAATGCTTTATCTAAGTAGTTTGTATCTAAACCATTGAAGTTTGAAATTTTCGATTTATCAATTGGTTGTAGCATTTTTTCGTCACGCATTTTTGCTACAAAGTAAGTTGATGGTACAACTAAATCGTAACCTTTATTATGCGCTTTCATTTTTGCATATAATGTTTCGTTAGACTCGTAAGTAGAGTAGATAACTTTAATACCAGTCTCTTTAGTAAATTCTTCTAAGATATCACTGTTGATGTATGGTCCCCAGTTCATGAATACCAATTCATCATTTTCTTTTGCGTTAGCAACATTCATTGTTAGTGCTAATGCACAGGCGGTTCCAGTAAAAAACGCAGCCATTTTGTTCATTGATTGACTCTCCATTAGAGTGATAAAAAAGAAGACATGTCGAACAAAAGGCATGTCTTCCAGATTTCATTGCTTGCAATAAGCAATTGATTTTAAATTTTGAAAGAGTTACTTAATTTTTTCTCTTGCAAGGAGTTGTGAAATGACAACTAAAGCCAGTGAAACGATTAACATTACTGTTGCTAGGGCATTCACTTCTGGTGAAATACCAACTTTAACCATTGAATAAATCTTCAGTGGTAAAATTTCATACGTTGGACCAGTTACAAATGAGCTGATGATTACGTCATCTAGCGATAGAGTAAAGCTTAAAAGCCAACCCGCAGCAACTGCAGGTTTTGCTAATGGTAAGATAATTTGTTTTAAAATCACCCACTCACTTGCGCCCAGATCTCGTGCTGCCTCTAACATTTTCACATCAAAGCCTTTTAAGCGGCTATATACTGTTACAACCACGAATGGTAAACAGAAAGTGATGTGAGCAATTAACAGTGTCAAAAAGCCAAGTTCAAAACCGATTACAAGGAAAATAGCCAGTAACGAAATTGCCATCACGATATCTGGTGACATCATTACGATAAATAATAATCCATTAACAAATTTCTTTCCCTTAAACTGATAACGGAATAGGGCTACGGCTGTTAAACTACCAATAATGGTTGCTGCTGTGCCTGAAATTACTGCAATAGTAATTGAGTGCCAAGCGGCTTGCATTAGGCTGTCATTGTTAACTAGTGCTTCATACCATTTTGTAGTGAAGCCACCCCATTTCATGCCAAATTTGCTTGCGTTAAATGAGTTTGCGATCAAAACGATGATTGGTAGGTATAAGAAGATGTATACCAAACTCATGAAACTAAATTTTATTGTGCGTCCCATTAATCTAGATCCGCCTTTTTATTTAATAACTTTCCTGCACGGTAGTATGCGTACAGCATTAATGCCATTGCTAAGGTTAGGGCAATACTGGTTGCTGCGCCAAATGGCCAGTCACGAGCATTAAGAACCTGACTTTTAATAACGTTACCAATTAATAGGTTTTTCGCGCCACCTAGCAGATCCGAAATGTAGAACATTCCAAGTGCAGGTAGAAGCACTAACAGACAACCACCGATAATGCCTGGCATTGTTAGTGGTAGCACAATTTTCCATAACGTTTGAAGTTTGTTCGCACCTAAATCACGAGCGGCTTCTAGATAAGTACCGTCTAGTTTTTCAATTGCTGAATACAGTGGCAAAATCATAAAAGGCAATAGAATGTAAACTAAGCCAATCATTACTGCGCTCTCTGTATACATAATGCGTAATGGTTTATCAATGATATCCATTGCGATTAGGCTTTTATTCAAAATACCTTGCGTGCCTAACACTATTTTTAATCCGTAAGTACGGATTAATGAGTTAGTCCAAAAAGGAACAATGATTAAAAACAGCATAAATGGACGCCACTTTTCAGGCATTTTTGCAACAATGTAAGCAAATGGGTAACCCACAACTAAACATATTAATGTTGCAACAATGGCCATATAAAATGAGTGCCACAGTACTTTTGCGTATAAAGGATCAAAAAGACGAAGATAGTTATCCATCGTAAACGTCATTTCAATTAAATTTGCTTCATCACGAGTTAAGAAACTGGTCCCAATAATCATTACATTAGGAATGAATACGAACAGCAGTAACCAAGTTACGATAATTGTGATGATGATATTTTGGAGATTAAACTTCTTGTTCATCTGCTAACACCACTTCCCAGCTTTCAACCCAAGTAATTGCTACTTTTTGACCTAAAGAATGATCAACATCTGGATCATCTTCATTAAAGAACTCACTGATCATGACTCGCATTCCTGAATCTAATTCAAGTACAGAATCTAATGTCATCCCTTTGTAGGTACGTTCACGAACGTAGCCTGTGATGCCTTTAGTCACTGACTCTTTAATTTCTTCAAGTCGCAAATCTTCAGGACGCAGTAGTACTTTTACTTTATCGCCTGGATTCACATCCAGTTCACAGTAAACAACAGCTGTCGTATCTTCGATTTCAGCTTTAATACGTTTTTCATCAAGACGTTCTAGCACAGTAGCTGCAAACACATTGATTTCACCGATAAAGCGCGCAACAAATAAGTTCTTAGGTTCTTCGTAAATTTCACGAGGAGTACCATCCTGTTCGATAACACCATCACGCATTACAATAATGCGGTCAGACATCGAAAGGGCTTCTTCTTGGTCGTGTGTTACAAAGATAAAAGTAATACCCAATTGACGTTGTAATTGCTTAAGCTCAATTTGCATTTGTTTACGTAATTTGTAATCAAGTGCAGATAAAGATTCATCTAATAATAGAACCTTAGGCTTATTTACTACTGCACGCGCAATAGCGATACGTTGTTGTTGGCCACCAGATAACTGATGAGGTTTACGATTTGCCATTTGGGCAAGACGTACCATTTGCAATGCTTCCATTACTCTTGGCTCAATGTCTTTACTTGGAATGTTTTGCATACGTAAACCAAACGCAACGTTTTCAAATACCGTCATGTGTGGGAATAGGGCATAGCTTTGGAATACAGTATTCACATGCCTCTGTTCAGCGGGTATTGACGTTACATCTGTCGAATCCAGTAAAATTGTTCCTGCATCTGCAGTTTCAAAACCTGCGATCATGCGTAACACTGTGGTTTTACCACAACCTGATGGTCCAAGAATTGTTAAAAATTCACCGTGATTAACATCTAAATCAAAATTAGAGATCACTTCTTTGCCATCAAAGCTTTTTGAAATGCCAGTTAATTTAATAACGGCTTCTTTTTCGGATTGTTCTGTAACGTTCAATGTCTTTTTATCTCCGCCTTCGGGTAGTGATACCGCGCTTAGTATTATGAATGTAAGATGGGATTTCGGGCGCATAATAGACCCCAAGTTACGATATTAAAAGTGTTTTTTATTTGATAACACTATTTTTTTTTAAACCCTTTGTTTTTTAGCGTCTTAGTGTATATATGTTGAGCTTAATTATAGACAAAAATCAGTAAGTTGGTTGGTTTTGTTACAATTAAAAGTCGTTGTTTTCAAAGGATTAGTAAAATTCTTTTTTTTGATTACTGCACTGGGAGGATGAAAGCCGTATAATCGGCCCATGTTTTATTGTGGTATATAGAAATGAGCGAACAACCAAAAGAAAAAACGTTTATCCTTGGTGGGAGCATTGAAAAGGCAATGACTGGTCAGGTTGAATTAAGTCCTGTCAGTGTACTCCAAGAAGCGTGGAAGAATACAATTACGCATTTCTTCACGTTTTCACCCGCTATTTTATTGCTGACGTTTTCTTATATGGCAATATTCTTCATTGCTTTACAAGTTCAATTAGGTGATCCCGCAATCTTGTTTAAAGCATTCTTAGGTGAGACTGAACTGACGACCACTATCTCTTATGCTGCATTTGTTGCAGGTTTAAGTGCTCAAGTCATTGTTTCTCCCTTAACTGCTGGTGCAAGCTTAATGGGTATGAGTCATGCAGCAGGGCTAAAGTGTCGTTCAAATTATATTTTTAAAGGTATGGCTTCTGCGGGCATGGTTGCTCTGGTTACTATTCTTTCAGAGGTCTTACAAGGATTGGTAAATATCTATTTACCAATGGTTGCTCTTTATTTATCAATGGCTTTTGGTTTTGCTATTCTTTTAGTATGTGAGAAAAAAGTTCCGCCATTAAAAGCTTTGCTATATTCATTTAGAGCAACGAATAAAAAGCTAACATCAATGCTTCTTATTCATGTTGTGATTATGCTTGCTTTGGTGTTTGGTATTGCTTTGTACGGTGTAGGCTTAATTGTGATAATGCCATTTATCTTTAACATTAAAGGTATTCTTTATCGCAATATGTTTGGTATTACACTAAAAGTAATGGTGAAAAGTGACGAGGATAGTGGTAATAACGATGACCACAATACCCCAAATCAAGATGTTAAAAACAATATTTTCAATGCGTGAGTTCTGTAATGATTAAAAAAATTCTTGTTCTATCTGCTGTATTAATGATGTCTGCTTGTACTCCAAAAGAAGATGTTCCTGATTTTAAAGCCTTTACTGATGTAAAAGAGAAGAAGGCCGCTTTTTTTAATTTTATGTATCCAGCGGTAATTGCTGAAAATGCTCGAGTTAAAGAAGAACGCACTTTCTTAGAGTCTTTAGTCATAAAATTAGATAACGATACTGATATTTCTACAAAGGAGCTAGATCGAGCAACAGAGCTGTCTTCGCTATATAAGGAAAAGTTGACAGATAAAGGCATTACCGCCGTTTGGGTTAATGCAATGTTAGTTAAGGTTGATTATATTCCAGCTCCTCTTGTGTTGAGCCAAGGAGCAAATGAATCAGCATGGGGAACCTCTCGTTTTGCACGTGAAGCGAATAACTACTTTGGACAGTGGTGTTACACTAAAGGGTGTGGTGTTGTTCCAAGTAAGCGTAACGAAGGCGCAGCTCACGAAGTGGCAAAATTTGATTCGTCAAAAGATGCGGTTCATGCTTACTTTATGAATGTAAACCGCAATAATGCTTATGCCGATCTTCGTATTATTCGCGCTAAGCTACACAGTTCACCTGAAGCATTAACACCAGAGCAAGAAGCGAATGCATTAGCACATGGACTTATTCGTTACTCTGAACGTGGCGATGCTTACGTAGAAGAGATCCAAGCGATGATCCGTCATAACAGTCAGTATTGGAGATAAAATGAAAAAATGGATTGGTGCGACAACGTTGTCACTGTTGTGTTTGGCGTTACCAGTTAAAGCTGAGCAGTATCGTTTTACGTATTCGAAACTGTATTACCAGTTAAAAGTAAATCAAAAAGAAGGTCACGAAGATGTTCGTATGGCTCTGTTCTTTAATGATTCACAAACGGGTAAGGCCTGTCAAATAAAAAAAGCATGGATGGAAAAAGAAGAGCATTACGAGGAATTCAAAATTCCAACTAATCAGGAGTTGCCTCTTCCTATTGATGACAATTTAAAATCAGCTAATCCATTAGTTTATATTCAAACAGAAGAAGGGAAACAATGCGATATTTCAATGGAAGTATTAGCAAATAACCCGTTAATTGACACGGTGAGTGTTAATGAATTAACTTTATTAACAACTCAAATGGATGCCATGCTTTCTGATATTGGAGGCATGTTCTCTAAGTATTTTATGCCAGATGTGGAAGGCGTACGCTTTGTTTTTAGTGACGCGGTAACATCGGGAATTAAAGCATCTAATGGCGTGATTATTCCTATTGAAAATGGGAAGGCAACGATAGATTTAAGAGAATTCAATAAAGGGGATTCTTTTGAGTTACCAGCTACGCCATTGAAGGTAACTCCTTGGCTTGTTAAGTAATTTACTTCAACTGAATAAAAAATGGCGTTACTTTTAATAAGTAACGCCATTTTTTGTATATAGCACTTTATTAGAGTAAGTGTTAATCACTAGCTGTTCAAAATAAGCTTATTGAACGTTCACAACATCTAATTGAAGTGATGGATCAAATTCGGTAACAGCGTCATCTGAATCAACAGTTTGAATAGGCATCTCTTCTTTATCAAAACCAATATCTCCACCGTTAATTACACCAGAATCACGGTTAATACTCTTAAAGTCAAAAGTATTAAAGTCTGCAAGATGACTTGGAACTACGTTTTGCATTGCCGTAAACATAGATTCAATACGTCCAGGAAATTGCGTATCCCAAGTATTAAGCATTTGCTTAACATTTTGACGTTGCATGTTTGGTTGTGAACCACAAAGGTTGCAAGGAATGATAGGATAATCAGCCATGTCTGCGTATTTGATGATGTCTTTTTCACGACAGTAAGCCAATGGACGAATAACGACATGCTCACCATTATCAGAAACTAGTTTTGGTGGCATACCTTTCAATTTACCGCCGTAAAACATGTTTAAGAACATAGTTTCTAAAATATCATCACGATGGTGACCAAGTGCAATTTTAGTTGCTCCTAGCTCTTTTGCTGTGCGATACAAAATACCACGGCGTAAACGTGAGCATAAAGAACAGGTCGTCTTTCCTTCAGGTACTTTATCTTGAACAATTGAGTAAGTATCTTCTTCTACAATTTTGTACTCAACACCTAGTTTTTCTAGGTATTCAGGTAAAATATGTGAAGGGAAACCAGGTTGTTTCTGATCAAGGTTTACTGCGATTAGATCAAATGAGATAGGCGCACTTTTCTTTAAACCCATAAGAATATCTAACATGGTAAAACTGTCTTTACCACCAGATAAGCAAACCATGATACGGTCGCCATCTTCAATCATATTGTAATCGGCAATTGCATTACCGGTGTTACGACGGATTTTCTTTTGAAGCTTATTGAAATTGAATTGCTGCGCTTTGGTTAATTCGCTCATTTATTTACTCTAACCTAATGATGGAACTGATAAGGCGGGTATTATACCCAATCAAGATCAATAAGCGAGTTTCAGCAGGGATTATTTTGTGAATGAACAATAGGGCGACGACCTAGTCGCCCTTATTGTGATTAGATATGGTTAGGGTCTAAAGGACTAATATAGCCTTCTGGTTTTAACGCTAATATATCGCTGTTTAAGAGTGATAATGTATTTTCTGCTGTGTTGCCAATAAAGATCGCCGACAAGCCTGTACGTCCAGTTGTTCCTAGAATAACAAGCCCTGCATGCAATTCGTCTTCAACTTCGGAGATTACTTCCTCTGTTATTCCTTCATATACATGAGTTTGTTCTTCTGGTATTCCATGATCTTGTCTTAATGCTTTCATCTGAGTCAGATGATGACCTCGAATAGCATCTTTATATTGAACGGTATCAAACTCTGGCAACTCTGCATGTATTGATGGCGGTGTCGAAGGGTAGGCATTCACTAAATGAGGCGTTGAGTTAAGAACCTCGGCAAAGTATTTTGCCTCTTCTACCATTTTATGATTAAGAGCTAGATGTGTCGGGTTTTCAGAACCGACATGAACGGACGCTAAAATATTTCCATTATCAGGCCATCCTCTCGCTTTAACCAAAAGTACAGGAATCGGGGATTTACGTAATAAATGCCAATCGGTAGGTGTAAAAAAGACGGTTTCAAACTTGGCATGTTCACGGGTAGCTTTTACTAATAAATCGTAACCATCATCAAAAACCTCATTAATAATCGCTTCATAAGGTCGATTGTGCCAAACTATTTTTATCGTAATTGAAACATGCTCAGGAATATCATAACTTTCGATAACATCATTAAGCATTTTCACTTTCTGGGATACAACACCATTCCTCATTGCTGTTCTTTCATCAGCAGAGAGCATAGATGTCATTTCATAGGAGAAATCGTAGGTTGTACAGAATAGGGTAATTTCAGATGATTTTGTACTGCGCTTAGCAATGTCTAAAGCACGGTATAATGCGGGTTGTTCATCCTGATCAATTATTCCCACAACAAGTATTTTACGGTAGCGGTTCATAATAACCTCCTTGGTAAAACCAATTCATAAAATCGTTCTGTTATATTTACTTTAGCAGTTTGGTTGGGGATTTGTAGCGTTAGGATGCAAAAAAGTGAGGTACTTCAAAGAGAAGTATCTCACTTTTATATGATATTTTTGGGGTGTTACTTATTTTATTTCTTTAGCAGAGCCAGCAAGTTCAGCTAATGCATCGTGATCATTAATCGTGATGTATTTTCCTTTAACTGTCAGCATTTCAGTCTTTTGGAAACGTCCCAATAAGCGACTGATTGTTTCTACTGTTAAGCCTAAGTAATTACCGATATCACCACGAGTCATGGTTAATCGGAATTCTCTTGGAGAGAAACCACGTTGATGAAAACGAGTTGATAAATTATATAAGAAAGCGGCTAAACGTTCTTCTGCGTTCTTTTTTGAAAGCAGTAGAATCATTTCTTGATCGCCTTTAATTTCGTTACTCATTAAACGCATGATTTGTTGACGAAGTTTCGGCATTTTACCTGATAGGTCATCAAGGATTTCATAAGGTATTTCACATACCATTGACGTTTCTAAGGCTTGAGCAAAGCTTGGATGCTCAGCATCAGTAATTGCATCAAAACCTACTAAATCACCAGCTAAGTGAAAAGCGGTAATTTGCTCATCGCCTTGCTCTGTAATTGTGTAACTTTTGATTGTGCCTGAACGAATAGCATATAAAGAACGTAATTCATCACCTGCTTTAAAAAGCTCTTGGCCTTTTTGAATAGGTTTCTTACGCTCAATGATTTCATCCAACTGATCTAATTCTGATTCATTTAATGTGAATGGAATACATAGCTGACTAATACTACAATCTTGGCAGTGAATAGCACAACCGCCTGACTGGATTCGTTTGTTTGCTGAGTTATCTGACATCATCTCATTCAATGCTCTTATAATTGATATAAGTCAATTTTAGCATTAACCTGTCCAAAAGTGGTAGCATAAAAACAAAACTATGCAAAAAAATTATAATTAGTTTAATTGATCTATAGCAATAGATATCGTATGAAGCCCATAAACTAATAATAATAAGCCACTTATGTTTTTTGTTACCTTATGATTTAACCATGATTTTAGTGTTTGAGCTCCTAGCCCTACGAGAAACATAGCGGGAAGAGTACCTAAACCAAAAGCCACCATAATAAGAGCGCCATTAATAGCACCTCCAGAAACGGCTGCCCAACTTAATGTTGAATAGACTAATCCGCAAGGTAACCATCCCCATAAGAACCCAAAAGGAATAGCATGAAAGGGGGTTTTTAAAGGGAGTAACCGTTTTGTTAGAGGAGACAAATATTGCCAAAGTTTCTTGCCTATAACTTCAATATAAACCAGACCTTTCCACCAGTTCCCGATATAAAAGGCAAGTAAACACATCAGTAGACCCGCAAGAATACGTAAGTAAACTAGTGCACTATAACTTCCTGATGTTGATGCAATAGAGAAGAAGAACCCACCAATCAAGAAACCAAAAATAGAGTAGGAGCAAATTCTACCAAGGTTATAAAGTAGGATGAATGACCAGCGAGGATAGCTTGTTTTCGCAGTATTCATGGAAATAACAGCTGAAATACCACCGCACATACCTATGCAGTGGCCCGCTCCCATTAACCCAATAATAAAGGCCCCAATAAAATCAATGTTCATCTTTTTTCTTTTTTATTGGTGTATCTTCGTCAAACAAGATTTCAGTCCCTTGACGGTCAAGATCTTCAAATTGATCGCTTTTTACTGCCCAAATGAAAACAGCAACAGCGACACATACCAACATAATTGCGATTGGAATTAATAAATATAAACTAGCCATTTTCTTTTAATAACCTAAGAGAATTAGAGACAACAATAATAGAACTACCAGACATTCCTACAACAGCAATATAAGGAGCAACTAATCCCATAACCGCTAATGGTAATATAATGGCATTATAACCTAAAGCCCACGCTAAATTCTCACGTATGATTTTTCGTGTCTTCATCGCCAGTTTTCGAGCTTCAATAAGTCGAGAAAGGTTATCACCAAGAAGAATCATATCCGCCGAGGCTTTTGCTACATCAGTTCCTGAGCCCATTGCAATTGATAGATGAGCACCTGCGAGGGTCGGGGCATCATTTATACCATCACCAACCATTAGACTGACTTCTTGTTTAGGTAGTGATTTTAAATAATCTAACTTGCCTTGTGGTGTCGCACCTGAGACAACTTCATCTATATCTAATGCTTTTGCCACTCGTTCAACAGAAGAACTGCTGTCGCCAGTGAGCATCGTTATTTTTATGCCTAAGTGGTGTAGTGATTGAATTAAGGCTTGGCTCTCTTGGCGAATTGGATCATCCAGTACAAAAGCAGCAACCGCTTGTCCATTTTTAGACAACCAAACTTGATAATCTTGATGGTTTTCTAATCTACAATCTTGTGCGGCAAACGCTTTATGTCCAATTTTCCATTCATCATTACCAATATAACCTTTTAAGCCTGAACCGATTATGTTCTCAACACGATCAAAATAGGTTTGATTTGCGTCTCTGTAGTGTGAAAAAGCACGAGCAATAGGGTGATTTGCAAAAGACTCTAACTCAGAAGCAATGGTCTTTGATTCATCGATTGTTATATCACCAAAGGCATGCGTTTCTGTTAGGCGAATATTACCCTCGGTTAGCGTACCTGTTTTATCAATAACTAAGCGATTTACTTTGCATAATGTTTCTAAAACATGCCCCCTACGAAGCATAAGACCTAACTGAGCTAATCGAGATGTTGAGCAAGTAATCGCTGTTGGTGTTGCTAATGATAAGGCACAAGGACAAGTTGCAACTAATACAGAAAGCATGATCCAAAAAGCGTCATCAGGCTTGGTTTCATGCCAATAGAACCAGGTGAAAGCTGAAATAATCAAGATACCAGCCACAAAATAGCGAGCGACTAAGTCTGCAATCTCTGCCACTTTAGGTTTCGACATTTGAGCTTCATCTTGTAATTTAACAATATTAGATATTAATGAATCAGCTTTGGTTTTCGTTACTTCTATGGTTAGATTTCCATCGCCATTAATCGTCCCGGCATAAACTGGATTGGTTTCTGTTTTAGCGACAGGCATTGATTCGCCCGTAAACATTGATTCATCAATCGCACTGCAACCAGACAGTACAATACCATCAGCGGGTAAGTGTTCTCCTGGTGGAACAATTACGGTATCACCAACATCGAGTGTTCTAGCTGGTACTTTTTTACCTGATGTTAATGTCGCCATTACAGGAATTAATTTTAATAGATTACCAGTAATGGCTGCGGCCTTACGACGAGCTCGCATTTCTAAAAATCGACCAAGTAACAAGAAGAAAGTAAACATGGCAACTGATTCAAAAAAAACTTCGCCTGTTTCAGTCACGGTTGCAACAACACTGGCAAAATAGGCAAATAACATTGCGATCGAAACGGGAACATCCATTCCTAGCGTTCTCGCTTTTAAACTGCGCCAAGCATTCATATAAAATGGCAGTGCCGAATACAGCATCACTGGCGTTGCAAACACTAAACTAACGTATCGAAGGTAGTTTCTAAATTCAGCATCTAGATCTCCGAATACCTCTAAGTACAATGCCACAGCAAGCATCATTACTTGCATTGTAGCTAATCCAGCAACGCCTAATCGATATAGGTATTGTTTCATTGAACGATGGTATTCTTCTTCTTGCTTATCTGCTTCAAATGGCGCCGCTTTATATCCTAATTGGTGAATAAGAGTAAGAAGGGTGCTTAATTTTGTTTCTTCTGGATTCCAACTTAGCAAAGCGCGATGGGTCGAGGTATTTACTTTGATTTGATGAATCCCTTTTGCATTAGCAAGTTGTTTTTCAATTAACCAAGCACAGGCCGCACAAGATACACCATCAAGTGACAATGTCACTTCTTTGAAGTTGTCGTTAGTTCGTATAAATTCTTTTTGGATCTCACTATGGTCATAGTGCGCTAATGCTTTTAATTGTTCTGGGACTAAATCTGCTTTATCGGCAGGGGCCGTACGATATTGATAATATGAAGAGAGCCCATTCTCTACAATAGTTTGCGCTACTGATTCACAGCCTGGGCAACACATATCACGAGTTTGACCTAAAATATCAACTTGAAAGTGTGAACCGGAAGGTACAGGTTCACTGCAGTGGTAACAATCCTTCGACATAGGGTCTGCTTGCCTTATTTATTTGCCTAGTGGGAAAAAATCTTCGGTAGGGAAATTAGTGCGACCTTGGATCATCCATGCGCTATCGTGAGGTAATAATTCGATAAACCAAGGGCCAGTTAAAGGATCTTCTAGCTGAATCCGATAAATACTTTTCGCATCAGAGGTTAGTACTTGAGAAAAATCGTGATTTGGTAAAGTACGGTGAGTAAAAATAGCTTTAATTGCTGGGTTATGTTCGAGCTTTCCTTTGTCTAATTGGATTTCAATTGTATTACCAACAGAGCGAACTTTTGCAAAAATAGAGAGTTCTTGAGCCACTTTTATTTTAGAAAGATCGACATTAATCGCCTTTCCTTTTTTGTAGTAATCTTCAGCAACCAGATCAACATCATTTTCGACGAACAAAACAAAGGTAGTAATACAAGCGACAACAACAGTACCTGGGAGGATGATGAGAAACCAAGGCCAAAACTGCTTATACCAAGGTTGAGACATAGTAATAATTCCTATTAAAAATCTTTCTATAAGTGTTGATTATGTTGAAAGATATACGGCAAAAAGATGAGTTTAGAACGTGTTTTTATAAAATAGAAAAAGCCCCTGAACATACAGGAGCTGTTGTTTCTATTACTTGTTGCTTAGGCTCCAGACATAAGCTGAAAGAAGTTGAACTTTCTCTTCACCTAATACGTCTTTCCATGCAGGCATAACACCTTGACGGCCATTAGTTACTGTTTCAGTAACGGCTGCACGAGAATCGCCAAATAACCAATCATTGTCAGTGAGATCAGGAGCACCTAACGCAGGGTTTCCTTTACCATCCGTACCATGACATGCTGCACAAACGATAAATCGTTGTTTACCGGCAGCGGCATCTTTAGCATTAACTTTACGACCTGATAGGCTAAGTGTGTAGCTAACTACTTCTTCTACGCCATCAGCACCTAAAGCATCTCCCCAAGCTGGCATGTTACCAATACGACCATTCATAATGGTTGTTTTGATTGCTTGCGGTTCTCCACCATATAACCATGCGTTATCGGTTAGGTTAGGGAAACCAATCATGCCTCTTGCATCTGAACTATGACATTGAGAACAGTTTTGTAAGAATAAACGTTGACCCACTTTTAGTGCATCTTCATCATTTGCAATATCAGTAATAGCTCTAAACTCAGACGTTCCTGGCTTATATGCAAGTTTAGAGAATGTTTCACCAAAGCTTGTATTTGCATCGTCTAATTCACGAGCAAATTGGTCTAACGTTTTATCTTTATGAGCACGTTCAATCGATGCTCGTGATTCTTCAACTGTTCGAACGGTTTGATCTGAACTCGTCCAACCTAATACGCCTTTAAAGTTGCCTAATCCTGGGTAAAGAATTAAATAAACAACCGCAAAAACGATTGTTGCCCAGAACATATAAGACCACCATTTTGGTAATGGGTTATTTAGCTCACGAATACCATCGTATTCATGACCCATGTCTTCACCTTCTTCAACGCCTGTTGTATTTTTCAGACAAAAACGAAGAAGTAAACCACAACCTATTAGCGTACCAATGGTAATGACACTTATCCAGAGACTCCAAAAAGTACTCATTATTTTTCGACTCCTGTCTTAAGTTGGCTTGAAGTACTATTTTCTTCTTCATCAGCAAAAATCAAATTAGCTGCTTCTTCAAAGCGTGTCTTTTGTTTTTTACTGTATGCCCAGAAAATAATGCCTACCATGCTTAAAAACAGAATAACTGTCCAAATTGCATGAATAGTTCCAGCGTCCATAGGGACCTCCTTACTTCATTGCGTGGCCAAGAGACTGAAGGTAAGCAATAAGTGCATCCATTTCAGTCTTGCCTTTAACCGCTTCAGATGCATTTTTAACATCATCTTCAGTGTATGGAACACCAAAGTTATTACGGAAAATGGCAATTTTCTTCGATGTTAATTCACCGTCAAGCACGTTCTCAGCTAACCAAGGGAAGCCAGGCATGTTTGATTCAGGAACTACATCACGAGGATTCATTAAGTGAACACGATGCCACTCATCAGAGTATCGATCACCAACTCGAGCTAGATCAGGACCTGTACGTTTAGAACCCCATAGAAATGGATGTTCCCAAACACTTTCACCAGCAACTGAATAATGACCGTAACGTTCCGTTTCTGCACGGAATGGGCGGATCATTTGACTGTGACAAACATTACAACCTTCACGGATGTAGATATCACGGCCTTCCATTTCTAGAGGAGTATAAACTCGTAGGTTCTCAACAGGTTCTGTTGTCTGTTTTTGAAATATTAGTGGAGTGATCTCTACTAACGCACCAAAACTGATAGCAACAATAACCAATACAGCGAGGAGACCAACATTTTTTTCTATGATTTCATGACGATTAGAACTCATAATCTGATCTCCTTATTGTGCCGGTTGAGGGATAGCTTTTAGGCTGTTCTTCGGAGCTGAAATTGTTTTATATGCGTTGAACGCAAGTAAGAACATTCCTGATAAGAAGATTAAGCCGCCTAAAAAGCGAACAAAATAGAATGGGTAAGAGGCTTCTAACGACTCAACAAAGCTATACGTCAATGTGCCATCTGCATTTACTGCACGCCACATTAGACCTTGCATTACACCTGAAATCCACATCGCTACAATGTAAAGAACCGTACCGATAGTCGCTAACCAGAAATGAACATTGATTAGTGAGACAGAGTACATACGCTCTTGGCCAAATAGCTTAGGAATTAAATGGTATAGAGAACCAATTGAAACCATCGCAACCCAACCTAACGCACCAGAGTGAACATGACCGATAGTCCAGTCAGTATAATGAGATAGGGCGTTTACAGATTTAATTGCCATCATTGGACCTTCAAAGGTAGACATACCATAGAAAGACAGAGATACAATTAAGAATCGAAGAATAGGGTCATAACGAAGTTTATGCCAAGCACCAGACAGTGTCATTATACCATTGATCATGCCACCCCAAGATGGTGCGAATAGAACTAATGACATAACCATACCTAGTGACTGAGTCCAGTCAGGTAAAGCTGTGTAATGTAAATGGTGAGGACCGGCCCAGATATAAAGTGATACTAATGCCCAGAAGTGAACAATAGATAAACGGTAAGAATATACAGGACGTTCCGCTTGTTTTGGTACGAAGTAATACATCATACCTAAGAAACCAGCAGTCAGTAGGAAACCTACTGCATTATGGCCGTACCACCATTGAACCATTGCATCAACAGCACCAGAATAAATCGAATATGATTTACCTAGTGATACTGGAACAGCAAGACTATTCACAATATGAAGAACCGCAACGGTTAAAATGAATGCTCCAAAGAACCAGTTTGCAACGTAGATGTGAGATGTCTTACGTTTAAATAAGGTTCCAAAGAAAACGATAGCGTACGCAACCCAAACTAAAGTGATAGCGATATCAATCGGCCACTCTAATTCTGCATACTCTTTACCTGATGTCATACCTAGCGGCAATGTAATTGCTGCTGCTAAGATAATTGCTTGCCAACCCCAGAAGGTGAACGCAACTAATGGACCACCAAACAAACGTGTTTGACAAGTGCGCTGAACAACATAATAAGATGTTGCGAACAGGGCGCTTGTACCGAATGCGAAAATTACTGCATTAGTATGCAGAGGACGCAGACGGCTATACGTAAGCCATGGTGTGTCGAAATTAAGTTGCGGCCAAACTAACTGAGCGGCAATTAGTACACCCACACCCATGCCCACAATTCCCCATAGTATGGTTACTAAAGAGAACTGACGAACAACGGTATAGTTGTAGTTTTGTTCATGCTGCTGTACTTGGCTCATAATTGCATGCTTCCACTTTTATTATAACTACACTTTACTTTCCATAGTGCGAACAAATTGTTCGCAATGCCATCCAAAATTCCATCCCTAATAATTAGATTTGTGACCCTTTTATTTTGAAATATCCTTTTTTAATGCAAAAATGGCATTTTCGGCATTAATGATACTTCACTTCAAAAATGAATCATAGTTGATGCCCACAGTATATTTACGGTTAAGCAACATTTTTTCATTTTTTTTGAACTAGATAACACAGGTTTTTTCATCTATGGCTATAGAAAAGTTAACAGGTCCTCGTTTATATCAACTTATTTTCTTGTTAGTGGTATTAATCTCCGCGTTTACTTGGAGAACAATAACCTATGTCCCAACAAGTGATATGAGTCTAATAAGTGAGAATTTAAAGATTTGTGACATAACAAATCAAGCATGTATGTTGAATATTGATAATAATCAGATCATTATTGACGTACAAGAAAGACCAATTAAACAAAATTCTGAGATAACAGTATCAGTGGTTGGAACAGACTCTAAATGGAAAATGGAGGCAGAAGGAGTTGATATGAATATGGGAATATTGAAATTCAGCCCTCTAGAAACTGAAGAGAATATGCAATTGTATTCAGTTTTTGTACCAAAATGTAAACATAATGAAATGAAGTGGCAAATTAACTTATCTTCAGGGAATCGAGTGATAAATGTTATTTTTAATTCTAAAAAATAAATATTTTCAATATGTTATATAGATAAAGTATAAAAACTAATCGCTCGTATATAAAAAAACACTTTTAAAGCATAAGTAATAGTATTTGGAGCGATTATGAAGATAATTAGCAGTATTTCACAAAAAATAGACTCAAGAGTTGCAATCGAAGAATGCCTCATGGTTCTAGAAAAAGAGTTTACTGAACCAAGTATTATACTTTGTTATTTCACTGAAGAGCACAATGAAAAAATCATACTGTCTTTATTAAAGAAACAGTTTCCAAAGAGTAAAATCCACGGTTGCACTTCGTGTCAGGGAATTATGACTGATGATGGCTTTGCCTCAAACCGCGCACTTGCTGTCTGGGTACTTATTGACACAAAAAATGGGCGTTATGGTACAAGTATTAGTCAATATCAAAGCGTTGATACAGTTGAATCATTGACTATTAAACTTTTAGAATCTGCTATTTCTGATAGTGGGCGTGAAGGGGAACTGCCTGCATTGGTTCTCCTTCACGCTACATCCGGTCATGAAGAGAGTATTATTTCTACTATTGATGATTTCTTTGGTACTCCAGTACCGCTAATAGGTGGCACTGCCGCTGATAATCACAACAAAGGTAATTGGTGTATTTTTACTCAAGATAATGTTGTTAATTCTGGTATCTCTATTTCTGTTTTTTATCCCTCTTGCAAAGTATCTTATTCATTTCATTCTGGTTATGCTCCTTTTGATATTTCTGGAATTGCAACAAAAACAAATAAACGAACGCTTTACGAAATAGACAATAGGCCAATAGTCGAAGTCTATAAAGAGTGGACTCAAATGTCTGATTTAATAAATAAAGATCAAAATCTGTTAGAGCATATGGCTCAATACCCTTTAGGTAGGATTGCGGGTTATATGGATACTGTTCCTTATTTCAAACTGGCTCACCCAACAAAAATTACTCATGACGGTGGTATTGAGTGCTTTGCTGATATTAATGTTGGTGAAGAAATTCATATGATGTATGGAGAGAAAGACCAAATAATATCTCGTCCTCAGCGTGTTATTAACTCCGCAATAGGGTATCAGCAAATAAGTTTTGCTCCAATTGGAGGTATTAACATATTTTGTGCTGGATCTATGATGCATATTAAATCTTCAATGCTAGATGTTTGTGATTCTGTAAATGCTGCAATGCATGAGGCTCCCTTTATCTGTCCATTTACCTTTGGAGAACAAGGTAGATTTACGGGCGGAGAAAATGCACATGGAAACTTAATGGTTTCTACTGTTTTATTTCATTACTAATCAGGTATTTGTTTGTGAAAAATCACACGGAGAAAGAACAACTTCAAGAAATACGGTTAGAATTGAAACGAAGTAGAGCCCGTGAAGCCCACCTTCAAAAAGAGAACAGACTCATACTTAATGGGCTTTCTATCATTTCAGAAGCTCAAACAAAAGAACATATTTTCAATGGTTTACTTACTGTCATTAAAGAGTTTATTCCTTTTGATAATGCCCTTGTTTTATCATCTTCAGATACAAAAACTTTTTCTGTCCTCGCTTCTACAAATCCTTTATTTAACGAGGTCACTTGGCAATATAATGATCTTTTTTATCGGGCTTGTAATAATGAAACTATTGTTTTATTTAAGCCATCTCAAACGTATCAATTCTCTTTTGATTCAACAGAATTACAATCATATTTTACTTCTGTTGCTATTAGTGGAATAGAATCCCATTCAGGTTATGCGGTAATTATTTTAATGAGTTCTGATTTTGGTGTGTACTCCACATCAACAAAAGAAACGATGCAACGTTTTATGCCTCTTGTTGAAAGAGCCATTATTGATATTGATTATAAAGAGCGATTAAATTCATTAGTTGCAATTAAAACGAAAGAATTAAAATTAAGTAAAGAGCGCTTCCAAGATTTTGCTGAAACTGTAGGTGATTGGTTTTGGGAAACGGACCTTCAGTTTAATTTTACTTACTTATCAGATTCAAAGATTAATAGTGTCCCGATTTTATCCCGTAATCTATTCACGTTAATTAATGATGATTCACTGATCTCTATAATAAAATCAGCCAGAGCTAATAAGATCTCATTTAATGAAATTGAGTGGTGTCCTGATATTTTTCACAATCAAATTTGGTTTAGCTTAAGTGGAACTCCATTTTTTGATGAACTTGGTAATTTGCTTGGGTACAGAGGTACTGTTAAAGATATCTCTGTAAGAAAAAGACGTATACGCGATATACAACAATCGAAAAGTGAGGCAGAAAAGGCAAACAAAGCGAAATCACAGTTCCTTGCAATGATGAGCCATGAAATACGAACACCATTAAATGCTATTCTTGGCTTAGTAGATATATTCCACGATAGTTCTTTATCTAAATCTCAAATCGAATGGCTTAACCAAATGGAAGGTTCAGCACAGTTACTATTAACAATTATTAGTGACGTATTAGATATATCAAGGATAGAAGCGGGTTCTTTTACTTTAGATGAACAACCTATTGATTTACTAAGCACAATCAATACCGCTGTTGATTTTTTTAAGGATAAAGTAGATAAAGATCTAATTACTTTAACTGTGACGGTGTCACATAATGTACCCATTTATGTATATGCAGATCCAACTCGAATAGCTCAAATTATATTTAACCTTGTTGGAAACGCGGTAAAGTTCACCAAAAAAGGGCTTATTTGTATTAATATTAATCAAATAGACCATGGCCTGACTTCAATATCCGTTTCTGATACCGGTATTGGTATTGGACAAAATGCATTGGACCAGTTATTTCAGCCATTCGTACAGGCAGATAGTTCAATTACTCGTCAATATGGAGGGACAGGATTAGGTTTGTCAATCATTAAGCACCTAACTGAGCTAATGGATGGCACAATTAAGGTCGAAAGTATCTTAAATGAAGGAACTGAGTTTATAGTTGCATTACCATTAAAAGCCATAACTCAACAGCAGGTAATAACCGTTAGTAAACAGCCAGATTTAGAGCGATTGAATTTAGCGATAAATAAAATACGAGTACTTGTTGCTGAAGATAATAAAGCTAATCAAGCAATTATTAAGTTGATGCTAGAAAGACAAGGTCATGAAGTTTATATCGTTAGTAATGGTGAAGAAGCTATTTTAGAAATAAAAAAAGAAACACTTCCAAGTTATGATTTAATTCTAATGGATGTATCGATGCCAATTAAAGATGGGATCACAGCAACTAAAGAATTGAGAGAGCTTGGAATAAGGTTACCTATAATTGCAATAACAGCTCACGCAATGAATGCAGAAAAGAAAATGTGTTTAGATGCTGGTATGGATGATTTTATTTCAAAGCCAATAAGAGCAATAGAATTAAAAAAACTATTAGTATCTCTAGATCTCTAAGCTAATATTCAATGAATAAATACGAAGTATTATTTAATGATTATTAGCTATTTTATGGTAAATACGATTATGGTTAAATTGATGCTTTAAAGGTTCTACTAAGAATAGGGAAGCATATCGAACGGGAACCTAACAAATACAAGACCTATTTAACATAAGATATATAATGCGCACTAAGGTGTCCAATCAATAAAAGAAGCAATCATCTGATAATTATACGTTTTAACCAATTATGCTGTTGTTTGTCATTATTAGGTTTGTATCCGTTTCTGCTTATGGCTAAACTAACATCATATTATACTTTTTGTTACCTTGTCACGATTTGAAGTTTCTCTTTCTTATCATCAACAAGTTAAGGCTATTTAATGAATTTTAAAAAACTAGTTTTACCGATTTTACTCTCCAGTGTCATGTTACTTTCTGGCTGTACTAGTTATTCCATTACTGAAAAAGAAATGACGGACTACCTTTCTGATGAGATTAATGTAGAAAAATCGGTGGGTATTCCTGGTTTTCTCTATGCGCAAGTTAATGTCGAAAATGTTGATGTGCATATTGGTCGTATTGATTCGAACCGAATCAGTATTTTCGCGAACACTACTGCTGAGATTCAAATGATGGATGAGATTAAACAGAATTTAAATTTAACGTTAGAATTTAGTGCAGTACCTGAATATGATAAAGATGCGGGAGAAATTTATTTAAAATTTTTGCGCTTAGAAAAATGTGAAGATAAAAATCAACAGCTCTCACCTGATATTATTACCTTACTAAAACCTGCAGTTTCTATGATTGGTTATGCATTATCAAATGAACCTGCTTATAAGTTAAGTTCTGATAAACTAAAAGAATCTTTGATTAAATCAGCTAAACCTAATCTAGTAATAAAAAATAACAAGCTCGTGATTGAGTTGTTTGATTAAATACACTTTTATTTAGTTATAGTGCTTTAGGTTTTGTACTCATAATGAGTTGCTAAGACAATGTTTAATTATTGCTTTAGCAATTCGTGTAGATCGGCTTTTAAAGATGATACGGTTTGACTCGCCTTTTCTGTTCTTGAAGCTTCGCTTAGTAAATATTCAATCGTATCAGAAAGTGTTGAATCAAGATCTTGAGCTCTAAGCGATAATTTTTCCCACACACGAAAATCTAAATCGATGGATTTCTTACGTGTATGCTCTTGTTCTGCATTAAAGTGACGTTTTCTTTTTGCACGAATTGCTTGCTTTAATTTATTTTCTAAATCAGCATTCATATGCTTTTGCATCCATTCAAGGGCTTTAACTGGCTCATGTTCTAATTTTAGAAACTCACCAACAAATTGTGCCTGTTCACTTGAATCGATATAACAAGTAATTGATTCTCCCATACGGTGTTTATTAAATAAATACATCCATTTCCAACCAGCTTCTAGGTTTTCAAGTTGTTGATATTTCATAGGTACACTCAGAGTAATGGGGGTTATATGGGTGACAGTGTAACCCTACTTATCAATTTCTTCAATAAAATAACTCTATAATGAGATTCAAGCCTAATTGACAATGTAACTACTGAAAAATCAGACGTATGTGGCTATGTCATGTATAATCGATTTTATTTTTTATTAATAAGTAAGCATGCAGTTAGACACACCATTTTTAATTACGCCGCAATATGATCATATTCAAGATGTATTGAATCAATCTCATCCAATTGACGCGCAATCCCCCTATTCTCTGCAGCCTAGACTAACGCAAGCTCTAGAGCGATTTTCTCACATAAATGGTGTGAATATACTTCAAATCAATGCATTAGATAATCATGTTTATCGTGAGTACGTAGCGAGTTGGTTAAAGATAAATGCTTCGAATCGCTTAGTAACTTCAGAAACAGCCCCTGTAATTATCGCAGAAAGTGCTTCAGAGATTGAACTTTTTGGTGTTTATCATAATAAAAGTGACGTATTAGAATCAGGATTATTACAAAAAGCTCATGGTGGTTTTTTAGTTATATCTCCAAGTATCTTACTTGCAAATCCAAGTTTATGGCCACGTTTAAAAAGCTTATTACAAGGATATTCAGTTACTATCCCCGCAAGTGATTCAAAGTCACCAATGCTTAAAACACATCATTTAACTGCAGATGTAAAGTTAATTATTGTGAGCGATCGTGCTCTGCTAGGTGAAATTGAACAACTAGAACCAGATTTACTTGCTGGTATGTCGATGTTTGCTGAATATGAGTTTGATACTAAAGTCTCTAATTATTCTATTTCTGCATACCAACAATTAGTTAACTCACTCATAATCAAACATAATCATTTACCATTAGAAAATGGTTCCGCTCTACTTCCATTATTAAAGTTGGGAGCTCGTGAGTGTGAAGACCAAACTCGAATTAATTTATGTTTATTATGGTTAAACGCAATATTAGCCAATGCCTCTTTATCTTCAGTATCACAAGAATATATTAATGCAGCTGATTTCAACCAATCATTTGATGATAAATATTATCTAGAATCTTATTTACCATCACGAGCATTAGACGATATTTTAGAGCAAAATATTTTCATTGAAACTGACGGTGAAAAAGTTGGTCAAATTAATGGCTTAACGGTTGTCTCTGTGCCTGGGCACCCTATTTCATATGGTGAGCCTTCACGTATATCTTGTGTCGTACATGTTGGTGATGGTGAGCTATCAGATGTAGAACGTAAGGTTGAGTTAGGCGGTGATTTACATGCCAAAGGTATGTTAATAATGCAAGCTTATATACTTAGCCAATTAAATACGCATGAGCCATTACCATTTACGGCCTCTATGGTGTTTGAACAATCTTATTGTGAAGTTGATGGTGATAGCGCAAGCTTAGCAGAGCTTTGTGCATTTTTAAGTGCACTATCAATAAAACCGATCAGTCAAAGCTTCGCAATTACCGGCTCAGTCGATCAATTCGGCATGGTACAACCTATTGGCGGCGTAAATGAAAAAATAGAAGCCTTCTTCCAGCTGTGTGAAAAACGTGGGTTAACAGGTGAACAAGGTGTTATTATCCCAGAAACAAATGGAATTAATCTTGTACTTTCAGACGATGTAATTCGTGCTGTTGAAGAAAAACAGTTTACTATTCATGGTATTAATCACGTAGAACAAGCTATTGAGCTATTAACTGGTTTACCATTACAATCTGAAGAACACGAATCAATTTTCTCTTTAATTGCCCAACATATTGAAGATGTTGAGCATAATCCAAACCAATGTTCAGCTCTATTATGTCGTATCAAGAACTGGTTTAACCAGCGCTGATCCGACTTGATAAGCGTACAAGTGTTCGCTAGAATCTCAGCAACTTATTTAGGAGTAATACTTTAATGCAAAATAAACCTAGTTCTTACAATCGTGAAGATTTACTAGCATCAAGCCGTGGTGAATTGTTTGGTCCAAATGGTCCACAGCTACCAGCACCAAACATGTTAATGATGGATCGCATCCCTCTTATGTCTGAAACTGAAGGCCTATTTGGTAAAGGTAAAGTGATTGCTGAGCTAGATATTACTCCAGACCTTTGGTTTTTTGATTGTCACTTCCCTGGTGATCCGGTAATGCCTGGTTGTCTTGGTCTTGATGCAATGTGGCAGCTTGTTGGCTTCTTCCTTGGTTGGGTTGGTGGTCAAGGAAAAGGTCGAGCTTTAGGTGTAGGTGAAGTTAAATTTACAGGTCAAGTACTTCCTACTGCCAAAAAAGTAACGTACGAAATTGATTTTAAACGTGTTATTAACCGTAAATTAGTTATGGGCCTAGCTGATGGTCGCGTACTTGTTGACGGTAAAGAAATCTATGTTGCTAAAGATCTTAAAGTAGGTCTTTTCCAAGACACTTCTGCATTCTAATTGAATTTTAGTAATGATAAAGCTAGCAGCTTGCTGGCTTTATTTTTTTACTCTCTATTAAAGTTATAGTGCATTAGATGGGTGTCTTAGAGAAAATTAAAGCCTCATACAGAGGCTTTAATTAAAAATTCTATTTAATGTTATTATTTAAACAAACCAGAATGTTTATCATCTCTTGCGTCCCGCCAGCCCCCGAGCCAACATGAACGAGCATCCATTGATTGATATGGGCAATTCTCTGATGAACGGCCATTTAAACCCGCTTTATAACCTTGTGATTGTGCTCGTTCTAAACGGTCACGCTTTTGTCTCTTCATAGTTCAGTCCTCATAGATGGAAGCAATAATGCTTCGATAAATATACTACTTTACTATTCACACCCTTTTCCGTTAGGGTTCACCACAAACATTTATGGTGACAACATTAAGAATCGGACAAATTACAGGCTTTTTCAAGTATAAAAAAAGCCTGAAGTCTCAGATTGTGACTTCAGGCTTAATCTTATAAATCAATTTTATTTAATTCGCTTTCGCATGAAACCAAATAAACCAAGTAGTGTCAGAGCACCAAAGCCTAAACCAGCACCTTGACGTTCGCTTGCAGTGCTTTCATAAATACGAGGTTCTATATTTCGTTGAGCTTCATCGACTATAGGTACAAGCTTAACGGCAACTACCGTTTCATCACCATTACCATCATCACAATAGGCATTATGAGCAGTTGAATCATAGCCACCAGGGCACATAACTGCTGTAGCAGAAATAACACCAGCATCATTTATATCAGTTGCATCATAAATACGGTATTGGTTATTACCCGTTGTTGAACCATCATTTGTTAAATCATCAAGTAACCATGCTTTATTTTGGAATATCGCCTTTCTATCTGTAATTGCTGCCTGTTCAGTTGAATCTGTAACCTTAGATGTTAAACCATATGGGTAAATAAACGCACGTTGACGACGCTGCTTACCATCATATTCACGGTGGTTTTCTGAATCAATTCGGCCAACAATTTCATTATAGTTGTTAATACCACCCATTTCTCCGCCAACACCATTGAAGAAAATACTACCATCAGTACCATCAAAAAAGTGAGCGCTTGGTGAATTGACATTCTCAACAACAAATAGGCGATTCGCCGCTGCACCATTTTGCGGGTAGCTACCAGAGCGTTTAGCTTGGCCTACTACAACCAAATTTTTATTAATGTTTGTCGCAACTGAGTTTGTATTCGTATTATCATCACCAGCATCAACTTCAGCGCCACTAATTTGTTTTTGAGACCATGTAGCAGTCATTGGATCAGTTGAGCTAGCAACAAAAATTGTCGCATTCATATGTTGATCATTATAATTATTATAACCAACACCATAGAAAGCTGTTGTATCTATATAAAAATCACGCATGCTACCTTGTGAATAGTAATCCCCGTCCTTTTCTGAACCACCAGCTCTAGCTATAGAAATAAGGTTGGATGCATCCCAAATAGCAGGCGATGATGAATAATAATACCTATTATCCCCAACACCACTTTTAGTTGATGTACTCCCCACAACATAGGTACCATCACTAGCCCATGCTCTAGATTGAGGTTTTGTTAAAATATCAGCATTAGCAACATCTGAAAATACTTCATTACGTTTACTTGAAGTACTATAGTTGCCAATAGTATTAACGGAACCACTCGCTTTGCTAAATGAATTAATAACTGTATTTATGGCACCAGCTGGAGCTTTAGCAGTACCTTCAATAAATGCCAATGAATTAGGCGTGTCACTTCCATAAGTTTCATTAGACCAACTTGACCAACGATCAGAAGCCCAGTATTCACATGTAGCGTAACCTAATTGGAAAAAGCAATAATCTTCAAATCCATCATAATCATCTTCAATGTAACCAAATGAGTTATCCATCGCGAAAGGCACTTCTTCACGATATGAGAAGCCATCTGGGCGATCCCGAGTCTCGCCTGCTAGTTTATAGTCAGTACCAAGCCCACAATCCTTTTCAAAACATCCCTTAGGAAAAGTTGTATTATCTGCAATTGGAGACGGCTGAATCGCTGTACCATAATACTCAGATCCAGAAACTCCTGGAGTTACTTCCACCACTTTATAAAGTGCCGCTTGCGCAGGAAGCGCAGCGGACACCAAAACAGCTAATGTGGTTAATTGTAATTTACTACTCATTTAACTTCCTATTGTAGAGCTTCAAGTTCTTCCCAACGCTCGAATGCGACTTCCAACTCTTGTTCAGCTTCCGCTAAACGCCCTAAGACTTCATCTGTCTTTTTAGGATCTTGTTGGAAGAAAGACGCGTCGTTCACTTTCTCTTGAAGTTCAGTAATTTCGTTTTCTAATTTCTCTAATGTTTCAGGAAGCTGTTCAAGCTCACGCTGTAACTTATATGATAATTTCTTTGGCTTGGCCACCTGCTCTACTTTTTCAGTTTTAGCAGCAACTGGTTCAGCTTTCTCTTTTACTTTTGGAGCCATCGCATCACGAGTCGCTTGTACATTAGCACGTTGACGCTGTGCATCGTGATAGCCACCTACGAATTCTTCGATCTGGCCCTCACCTTCAAAGATCCAACTGGTCATTACTGTGTTATCAACGAACTGACGATCGTGACTTACTAATAATAATGTACCCTGATAGTTGGCAAGTAATTCTTCCAAAAGTTCCAATGTTTCGATATCTAAATCATTGGTTGGTTCATCAAGAATCAATAAATTGTTTGGACGCAGGAATAAACGCGCAAGTAATAGGCGGTTTTTCTCACCACCAGATAATGCTTTAACCGGTTGACGAGCACGTTTTGGTGAGAATAAGAAATCTTGCAAGTAGCTTAATGCATGACGCTCACGGCCACCAACAGTTACTTCTTGTTTACCATCTGCTAGGTTATCAATAACCGTTTTTTCTGGATCTAGTGCTTCACGATATTGGTCAAAGTACGCCACTTCTAATTTCGTACCACAATGCAATTTACCTGAATCCGGCTGTAGCTGGTCAAGCATCAATTTAAGTAAGGTACTCTTACCACAACCATTCGCACCAATTAGTGCAATACGGTCGCCACGCATAACATTGAAGCTGAAGTTCTTAACAATGTTTTTGCCATCAATTGAGTAATGAAGGTTTTCAGCTTCAAATACAATTTTACCTGAACGATTTGACTCATCCACTTGGATATTGGCTTTACCCATCACTTCACGGCGTTCTGAACGCTCACGACGCAATTGTTTTAATGCACGAACACGACCTTCATTACGAGTACGACGTGCTTTAATGCCTTCACGGATCCATGCTTCTTCTTGAGCAAGAACTTTATCAAACTGCGCGTTTTGATCGGCTTCTACACGTAGCGCTTCTTCTTTTGCTAGTAAGTATTCTTCATAGTTACCAGGGTAAGAAGATAAGTTACCACGGTCTAAATCAACAATACGTGTCGCCATTGATTGAATGAATGCACGGTCATGCGAGATAAAGATGATTGAGCCTTTAAAATCTTTTAAGAAAGTTTCAAGCCATTCAATCGTCGTTACGTCTAAGTGGTTGGTTGGTTCATCAAGAAGTAATACATCAGGATCAGAAACCAAAGCACGAGCTAATGCCGCCTTACGTTGCCACCCACCAGATAAATCAGTTAATAGCGTATGACCATCTAATTTCAATGATTCAAGAACTGATTGAATACGCATATCAAAATGCCACGCATTAAGGTGATCAATTTTTTCTTGAGCACGAGATAGCTTATTAATGTTTGATTCACTTGGATCAGTTTCTAACAAATCAAGAAGGCGGTGATACTCTTTTAAGTATTTACCCGCTTCAGCTAGACCTTCTGATACATAATCAAATACAGTGCCGCTTTCATTACGCGGTGGATCTTGCTCTAGGCGAGAAACCACCACATCTTGATTAATTTGAAGTTTGCCGTCATCCATAATGATGTCACCAGCAATTACTTTCATTAACGTTGATTTACCTGCACCGTTACGGCCAACTAAACACACACGCTCATTTTCTTGTAAAGCGAAATCAGATTTGTCTAATAACGGATGATCACCAAACGCTAATTGACCATTATTAATTGTAAGTAATGCCATTGTCTTCTAACCAGTTCTTTAATTGCGATATATCGAAAGGCCAATTAAGCTCAGATAAGCCATTAGCCACCACAGGTATTGTGACACCGTAACGAGAGAAAAGCTCATCGTTAAACGCAATGTCTACTGTGTCTACTTTTTCTATGTCAACACCCACCTCAACAAGCAAATCAAATGCTTGCTCGCAAAGGTGGCAGCCTTCCGTGCTATAGAGAGTAATCATTCGTCTCTAGTCTTCCTTGTGAGTAATAATCCAACAGTTATGAATGTGTTTATTACGAGCAAAATCAAGCGGCAATGTTTGCTTAGAAATATTCTTCGCTTTCAGGCCTGCTTTCTCTAGTGCTTCGTCATCCATTTTAAAGTTACGTTTGTTGTTTGAGAATACAATAGTACCGTTCTCACGTAACATACGTTTTAGGTTTTCAAGTAACATGATGTGATCACGTTGAACATCAAACGTTTGTTCCATACGCTTAGAGTTAGAGAACGTAGGTGGATCGATAAAGATTAAATCAAACTCACCTTCTGCTTGTTGTAACCACTGCAGGCAGTCTGCTTGTAAGAACTGATGCTGAGTACCCGTTTGATCATTGGTATTCATGTTCTTCTGCGCCCACTCTAGGTAAGTACGAGACATATCAATTGTCATGGTAGATTTTGCACCACCACAAGCAGCATGAACCGTAGCTGAACCAGTGTAAGCAAATAGATTTAGAAAGTCCTTCCCTGCGGCCATTTCACCAAGCATTTTACGCGTTAACTTATGATCTAAGAATAAACCCGTATCTAGATAATCTTGCAGGTTAACAATCAGTTTTACGCCGTACTCTTCAACATCAAAGTAGCGAGATTTCTCAGCCAGTTTTTGATATTGATTTTTACCTGATTGTTTTTGACGAACTTTCAAAATTACATTGTTCGTTTCTACACCCGTTACAAGCACTGTTGCACGGATCATATCAGTTAAACGACGACGAGCTTTATCTTCTGAAATCGTTTTTGGTGCCGCGTATTCTTGAATGATGATGTAATCTTTGTATACATCAATTGCCGCGTTGTAATCAGGTAAATCTGCATCATAAAGACGGTAGCAATCTAATTTTTCTTTACGAGCCCATTTACCAATCTTGCCCATATTCTTTTTAAGGCGATTCATAAATTCTGGAGCAACTTCAACATTAACTGCTTCTTTACGCTCAGCAGATTCTGTAATTGAATAGTTTTTCTGAACACATGGTAATGCGCCATTATTCAATTTAAATTGCTTATCAGCACGCATACGTAGACATGCAAGTAAATCATCGTTACTTGAATAGATTGATGCAGTACAACCACCAAACTGTTCTTTTAGTTGACGACCAAACTCACTGTACAATGCAATCAATGCAGGTTCAGTACTTAAACGCTCACCGTATGGTGGGTTACAAATCACTACGCCATTTTCAAACGCTTCTGGACGTTCAATCTTAGTTGCATCACCAACATCAAACGTAATTAAATCTTCAACACCGGCACGACGAGCATTTTCACGAGCAGTTTGAATAACACGGTAATCACGATCAAAACCATAGAAATGCGTATCAACTTTCTTAACGCCACGACGACTCTTAACGCGAGCTTCTGAACGAATTTCAGCCCAAAGCTCAGCATCAAAATCATTCAGTGCTTCAAAACACCATTTCTCACGCTTAACACCAGGAGCCATTTCACACGCCATTAATGCCGCTTCAATCAGTAATGTACCGGAACCACACATTGGATCTAATAGTGGTTTACTCTCATTCCACGTACTACGAAGAATAAGTGCCGCTGCTAATGTCTCACGAAGTGGTGCTCGCCCTGCTTCAGTACGGTAACCACGTTGATGCAAGCCTGAACCGATCAAGTCAAAACCAAGAATCCCTTTCTCTCCAGATAAACGCATATGTATACGTAAATCAGGTTCTGCCTTATCAATATTTGGACGCTCTAAATCCGCCTTTGTGAAACGGTCAACGATGGCATCTTTTACTTTTAGCGCACCGTATTGGCTATTTCGAATCTCACGGTTCGTACCGTTAAAATCCACCACCAACGTTTTATCTGCGCTGAAATAGCTAGGCCAATTAATTGCAGAAGCACCTAGATACAGATCCATATCATCACGAACATCAAACTCAGACAGAATTTGAACAAAACGAGAAGCGATACGGCTCCATAAACAACAACGATAAACAACCTCGATTGGAGCTTCAAACGTAACGCCAGCGTAAACCAATTTAGGGTCAGTAACACCAAGTGCAATAAGTTCGTCAGCGAGTAGGTTTTCAAGGCCTTTAGAAGTGATGGCTAAGTATTTTTTCATGGGATTCTTTTGGTTATTAAATTGCCTCGCATTATACATGAATCTCACTGAAAGAGGATAAATAGATCGTAGATAAATACTAAGCAAACACACTTAATTATTTCTTTTAAAACAATTAGTTATTCACTATCAGATTAATAGCCAATAAAGCTTGTTTTTATACAGAAACGTGAATTAAGTTACTTTAACGCCAGGAATCTGGACTACTCCAGTTGCTATTTATTATTGTAATTTTCCTACAAAACGAGATAAATGAGGAATCAAGTGAGAGATACCGCCACTTTACTGTTTGAAATATCAGAAATTATTATGATGTTTTTTTATACTTCTTGGCTCTAGATCTCACTTTTAAGAGATTAGAATGTAATGTATTTTCTTTTTATGAAAAGAATTTAGAGGAAAGTAGAAACGAGCAAATGCTCATTAAGCTATCCATATAAAAGACAAAGGTATGTTTTTAGGGTAGATAAAGAGTGACAGTTTGAATTTAGAAGGGGTTAAGCGATAAAAATGGCGAGGTGTTTTATTCGTAAACTAGCCTACCAATGCATAGTAAGCTGAATTCACAACCTGCATTTTAGCCATGCGATCATGCATCACTTTAATAGGTTCACAAAATGCCATGTATTTAATAGGATTAAGAGCAAACGAGTCCATATCGACTAGCATACACATACTCGCGCATTCATAGTTTTCAACAATAATGAAGTGCCCTTCCCCTAAATCATTCTTAAGTGAAACAATTTCACCTTCTTCAGGAGAATAGCCAACACCTTGTGGCTCGAAGAACCAGCTTTTAGGTAGCATGGGCTTATGAAAGCGTTTAGCTGCGACACAGTTAAGCGCTAGCTCAACCTTACGCGGTTCAGAAAGTGGTAAATAAGAAATGTGTTCTACAAACATTTGGTAGGCAGAGGCATCATCAACAGAGAATTTACACTCATCAAAAGCACTATCAATAAGTACTTTATAAGGCAAGTTAACACGGAATACCATGTCCATACCTAAATCGAGCATTAGAGATTGTGCTTTATTGTCGTAATACCAGTTCCATGTATCACTTGGTTTAAGCATTATCATTTCTCTCTTGAAAAAATGGGAAGAATCCCTTCGATAGCCAATCACCAATTACTGCAAATTATGCTGAAAATTCATGTATGTTTTCAGTCAAAAATAATACTGGTGCAATTAATCGTTAATTTTACAAGAGGTTAGCAATAAAAAAAGGGGAAATTTTCATTCCCCCTTCCGTTTGAATAGTCTGTAAGCAACTTTCGCTACTTTTTATAACAATTATATATTGTTTACAATATCTTTAACTAATGCAGGACCTTTATAAATGAAGCCGGAATAGACTTGAACCAGATCTGCACCAGCCATCATCTTCTCTTTTGCCGCAACATAAGAGTCAACACCACCTACCCCAATGATAGGTAAAGAATCACCAAGCAATTCTTTAAGACGACGAACTACTTCAGTACTGCGAGTTTGAACAGGACGACCACTTAAGCCTCCCATCTCTTCTGCATGCTTCATACCTTCAACCATTGAGCGATCTAATGTTGTATTCGTTGCAATCACACCGTCAATTTTATACTTCATTAAAGAATCAGCGATTTGAGATAATTCATTATCATCTAAATCAGGGGCAATCTTCAGAGCGATAGGTACATACTTACCGTATTTATCAGCTAACTCTTTTTGCTTCTCTTTTAACTGAGAAAGAAGATCATCTAATGCTTCACCGTATTGAAGAGTACGAAGTCCTGGAGTGTTTGGTGATGAGATATTAATCGCAATGTAGCCTGCGTATTGATATACCTTCTCCATACAAATTAAGTAATCTTCTGTACCCTTTTCAATTGGTGTATCTTTATTCTTACCAATGTTAATACCAATAACACCGTCAAATTTTGCTTTCTTTACATTCTCAACTAAATTATCAACACCAAGGTTATTAAAACCCATACGATTAATAATACCTTCCGCTTCAATAAGACGGAATAAACGTGGCTTGTCATTACCCGCTTGAGGACGAGGAGTTACCGTACCGACCTCAATAAAACCAAAACCCATCGCGCCAAATGCTTCAATACATTCGCCGTTCTTATCAAGACCAGCAGCAAGACCGAGAGGGTTTTTAAATTGAATGCCCATAACTTCGACAGGTTTCGAAGCTAATTTTTGACGATAGAAAATATCAAGTGGAGTGCCGGTAAAGCGTTTGAAATTTTGAATAGCTAAATCATGTGCTTTTTCAGCATCAAGTTTGAAAATGCCAGCTCTGGCGATGCGGTATAACATTGTAGCTCCAAAAAAAGTCCCGAATAAACGGGGAGTCATTATTCACTGATTTTATTAACAATTCAAACTTAATCGTACTTTATTCATCATTATTTATTGCAATCTAAAAGCTCACTATTGCCTACGAGTATATAAATTCAATAAAATTGCTTATTAATATGCTTAAATACAAAATTTCTCGGGGAAATAAAAAGAGAAAGTGAATAAAAAATCACTTTCTCTTTTATTATGCAAACGTTTAGCTAAGAGTACTAAACCTCATTAACATTAATTTCCTGCGTGTGAAGAACAGCTTAAATTCAACAAAGTTAACTCTCTTAATGCCACAGAGAATTTCGCAAATTCATGAACCGAACCTACTTTGAACTCATTTAAAATGTTGTCCCAGCGCCCTACCGATGCCATGTTCTTTTTACACCAGTCTTCTATCGCATTTTCAACTGAATCACTGTCTTTATACTCATCAAGTACAAGTTGAGTTAATTGACGTTGCTGCCAATCTAGATCTTCACGGAAAGAAGCGCGAGCTAATGCTTGCCAGTGGTTATCAACACCTTGGTTATTAATTTGTTTCAAGAACCAATGCAGTGATAGTTTATCGCCCAATACATAATACAAACGAGCAGAAGTAGATACAGGTTTCTCTGTCACTTCAGCAACAGCTGAGATATCCATTGCAGAGTACAAGCTACTTAAACGCGCTAATACATTACCCAGTTCACACGGAACTCCCATTTCCAGATAGTGATTTGCTTGTTCAATATGCTCAACGACTTCATCGTTTACCAAATAGCTATCCAGGTTCATTTTAATATCATCAACCGCTGGTTTATATTTCGCTATCAGCTCTTGAATCGTCATTTTTTGTGAACCATTACGCAATAGCCAGCGTGCTACTCGACGGATGGTTCTACGCATAGTAAAGAACGCATCATACTGTGCTTCTGTAGTAGCTATATTATCTAAGCTACGGATTTCTTTAAATAAATCACCGAACTCGAAAATAGCTCGTGTTGCAGAATACGCATTGGTTATATCTGTGACGCTGTAACCTGTTTCTTCTTGCATACGCGTGATGAAGTTACAGCCCATTTCATTAACCATTTGGTTTGCTAGACAGGTAGCAATGATTTCTGAACGTAACGGATGATTATCCATTTCAGACTTATAGTTACGCTGTAACTCTGTTGGGAAGTAAGTTGTCAACAAATCAGCATGATATGGATTATTTGCTATCTCATCACAGGCTAACTGCTCTTTAAGCACCATTTTTCCGTAAGCAACAAGAACAGAAAGCTCAGGACGAGTTAATGCTTGCCCTATTTTCTCACGCTCAGTTAATGTTTCATCATCTGGAATAAACTCTAACCCACGATCTAATTGACCTTGCTTCTCTAAGTGATGGATGAAACGGATCTGCTCTTTGACTAATGACGTGCCTTGTTGCTCTGTCACAGAGATCGATTCAGCTTGGCAATAAGCATCGTCAAGAACAATATCACCTACTTCATCTTCCATTTTCTGTAATAATACATTACGTTGCTTGTAAGTAAGATCACCATTAGCAACCAGACCATTAAGCAGGATCTTAATGTTTACTTCATTATCAGAACAGTCAACACCACCTACATTATCAACAAAATCGGTATTAACACGACCACCTTTTAAGCCATATTCAATACGACCCAATTGAGTCATACCCAGGTTACCGCCTTCACCAACTACTTTCGCATTTAGCTCTGAACCATTGATACGTAAGGAATCATTAGCACGATCACCTACATCTGCGCTGGTCTCTTTACTTGATTTAACGTAAGTACCTATGCCGCCATTCCACAACAGATCAACATCCATTTTCAAGATCATCTGAATGAGATCATTTGGCGCTAATGACTGTTTACGAGTTCCTAGCATCTTCTGAATTTCAGGAGAAAGATCTATCGACTTAGCTCGACGAGAGAATATACCACCACCTTGAGAAATCAGATCTTTATTATAATCTTCCCAACTTGAGCGAGGCAGTTCAAATAAACGAGCACGTTCCGGCCATGTTATTTCAGCATTTGGATTAGGGTCGATGAAGATATGCATATGGTTAAACGCCGCTTGAAGGCGAATATGTTTAGATAGCAACATACCATTACCAAACACATCACCGGCCATATCACCAACACCAGCAACGGTGAAATCAGTCGTTTGGCAATCAATATCCATTTCACGGAAATGACGTTTAACAGATTCCCACGCCCCTTTTGCAGTAATACCCATGGCCTTATGGTCATAACCATTAGAGCCACCTGAAGCAAAAGCATCGCCTAACCAAAAATTATATTCATCTGATACTGAGTTTGCTAAATCAGAGAATGTTGCCGTTCCTTTATCTGCTGCAACAACCAAATACGGGTCATCATCATCATGACGAACGACGTTATGTGGCGGAACAACTTCACCTTCAATAATGTTATCCGATACATCCAATAGCGCACGAATAAATTGCTTATAACAACGTTGACCTTCAGCAAAAATATCATCACGCGTAGTAAAGTTATGTTGCTTCTTACAAACAAACCCGCCTTTTGCTCCAACTGGAACAATAACCGTGTTTTTAACTTGTTGTGCTTTTACAAGACCAAGAACTTCGGTACGGAAATCTTCTTGACGATCTGACCAACGTAATCCACCACGCGCCACTTTACCACCACGCAAATGCACACCTTCAATATCAGGCGCATAAACAAAGATCTCAAAAGCAGGCACTGGTGCTGGAATTTCAGGGATATTCGATGGTTGTAGTTTCAGTGATAACCATGGCTTAGGTTGACCATTTTCACATACTTGATAATAGTTAGTACGAAGCGTCGCAACAATCATCTCTACATAACGGCGAATGATACGGTCATCATCTAAACTTTCTACTTTATCTAAACTCTCATAGATAGCATCAAGCTGTTTTTTCTCTTTCTTCTCAGACCAAGCTGCGGAAGGATCAAAGCGAAGCTCAAAAAGATTAACTACGGATACTGCAAGTTTAGCGTGCGTTGATAAGGTATCTTCAATGTATTGTTGACTGAATGGGAAGCCTACTTGGCGCATATAGCGAGCATAAGCACGTAAGATAGTGACTTCACGCCCAGATAAGCCAGCCCCTAAGACTAAGCGGTTAAAGCCATCGCTTTCTAATTGACCACCCCAAATTTGAGCAAATGCTTCTTGAAAACGGCAACGAGCTTGACGTAAATCAACGTCTTCCGAACCATTATGGATCATAGAGAAATCCAAGATCCAATCAACAGATCCATCACTCTTCTTAACGCTGTATGGTGATTCACCAATTACTCGTAATCCTAGATTTTCAAGCATAGGCATTACATCAGATAAATGGATGGGCTCATCACGATGAAATAGTTTTAACTTAACGTTAGCTGAACCTTTTTTCTCTTCTTGTGGACGATAGAATAACATCCCCAATTTATTGTCATCACTCAGCAACTCCAGAAGCTCGATATCTGCAACAGCAGACCCAGGAAGTGTCGCTTCTTTATATGAGCGAGGGAAAGCTCGTTGGTACTTCTTCGCAATTGCAGTACCAGTACTTTCACCTAAATTAGCAACGATCACATCACACAAACGATCATCCCAAGTAGAAGCCGCTTCCATTAGATTATTTTCAATATCTTTCACATTAATGTCGCCGTTATTATTATCTACACGAACAATATAATGAGTTCTTGCTAAAGCACTCTCAGAGAAGAACGTCGTGAATTCAACTTCTTGATCTGAACCAAAGTAATTCTTCAGAATACGCTGAGTTTGACGGCGAAGTTCAGTGTTATAACGCTCTTTAGTTACATATACCATGCATGAAAAGAAGCGGCCGAACGGATCACGACGCACAAATAAACGCAATAAATCACGATCTTGCATCTTAACCACACCAGTCCCCACTTCAAGCATCTCTTCTTCCGTTGCTTGGAATAGCTCATCACGTGGATACGTTTCAAACAAATTGGTTAATGCTTTAAAAGAATGTGAGCCTTTGATGTATTGGCTTGACTCTAGAATACGCTCTACTTTATTACTCAGAAGAGGAATGTTAGACACACTTTGGTTATAAGCTGTTGAAGTATAAAGACCAGTAAAGCGATGTTCACCGACAACTTTTCCTTCTTTATTCAATCGTTTAATACCAATATAATCCGTATAGGCTGGGCGATGAATTCGAGATTTGGTATTTGATTTGGTTAAAATCAATAAATCTGATTTTTTCGCTGCTGCACGTGCAGAAGATGGCATTTCAGATAACTTCGTGGTACTAATTCTTGAATCTAACGAGAATAGGCCTAACCCCGTTTCTGGTGTTGGAGTCAATTCATGATCACCTTCTACGGCAACCAAATCAAAGTTCTTGTACCCCATTAATGTGAAATTATGATTTTGTAACCAAGTTAAAAATTCAATAGCTTCATTAACTTGTTCTTTTTCAACCGGAGAATCATTTGCTTGAAGCTCTAGAATAACCTCTGTCAATTTTTCGGACATTGGCTTCCATTCATTCACTACACGGCGAATATCGTCTAGTACTAATATTAATTCAGCTTGGAGAGCTTCCATTTCAGAAGCATCATTTAAATGATCAACCTCGAAGTGGAAAAGAGTTTGTTGCATTTTTCCATCGCTGCTACAGATCGAAATAATCTCACCGTTTTCATCGCGTGTAAAACAATGTGGACCATGCAGCATAAAATGACTGGTCATATCAAGACGAGTTAATGCCATTTTAACGGAATCAACTAAGAAAGGACTGTCCGGCGTTACAATCTCAACCACGCTATGAGTTGATTGCCAGCCATCTTGGCTTAATGTTGGGTTAAAAACACGAACCGAAATATCAGACAAATTAACATCTGATAAGTGATTCCAAAGACTAAGAGTTGCGCCATACATATCGGATTCATTACGCTGTTGTAAATCATCATCATCAATATTGGCAAATAAACGCTGAGCAAGTTGCGTTACTAAGGATTGTTGAGGCATTTCAAGCTTTTCAGCAATTAGAGCGTACACTTTCTCAAGTAGTACTGGAACGATAGGATCACGCGTCGTCATAAAGCGAATGCTCCGTTTCTTATGATTAGAATTATTTTATCAATCACAGTAAGTAAGAGTTCAGAAATAGCGAAGGAAAAATACTTGAGAACAAGACGGAATTTTTCGATAAGTAGTTACTCTACAATCAAAAATTTCACGCAGTTATCGAGTGTTTTAACAAGCTAAGATGACCTGTTATTTGCTACGATTGATATATATAGTGTAGCAGTTGAAACTGCTTATGCGCCTCATATTGTAAGGATAATATGACTGAAACGTTATGAATTTTTTGCGTGCTAGAGGCTTTATAGTTAGAAATGTGATTAAGGTAGAGGTTTATCCTATCTGCTCAAGATTTACAAAACGATTATTTTGGTCAACCGTCAAACGAAAGCGACCTTTCACTCCCAATTGAGTTAAAAACGCGCGAAACCGTGATGCTGGTAACTGAAGTTTTAACCCTTGTTCTGTCACGACAAACACTGTACTGGCCGTACCAGAATAGTGACTTAGAAAGGATTGGTAACTGACATTAACTCGGAAGTAATAAAACGTATTCATGATTTAAATAAGTACACTAACTCTGTAAGAAGAAAACGAAGTATAAAGAAAAAATAAAAAATGGTCAGCATAAAATACTGACCATTTTACCTTTAGATCATATTAAGATCGCACTATTATGCTAATGCTTTTGTTACTTTCTCAAAAAGATCTTTAGCTAGATTATCTAGATCCGCTAAGCGCTGTAATTGCTCTTTCATTAGCGTTTGGCGATCACTATCGTATTTCTTAAACTTCAATAATGGATCAATTAAACGCGAAGCAACTTGTGGATTACTCACATTAAGATCAAGTAATATATTACCTAAAAATGCGTAACCTTTACCCGATTTACTGTGAAAATTCACCGCATTACTAGCAGCAAATGAGCCAATCAAGCTACGGATACGGTTCGGGTTTTTTAAGCTAAACGCTTTATGATTCATCGTTTCTTTAATAGTAGATAAAGCTTCAATATTTGGGTTTGAACCTTGTAAAATGAACCACTTATCCATAACTAAGCCATCATGAGACCATTTTTCACTAAAATCATTCATTAACGTTTCACGAATAGAAAGCTCTGCTGAATTAGCAGAAACCATCGCCGCCATAGTGTCGGTCATGTTATCTGCACTATTATATTGAGCTTCAACTAATGACTCACCAACATCTGTTTTTGCTAAATAACTTAGCGCGCAATTTCGTAAAGATCGTTTACCAATCGCATCATGATCTACAGAATAAATTTCTTGTTTCAAACTGTGATAAGTTGCAGAAAACTCATCTTTAAGATCTCTTGCTAATGTCTGTTTAATAAAACCAAGCGCTTTATCAATCGCATCAACATCAACCGTATCAAACCAGCCTGTAATTTCATTATGATTTGGCAATACAAACATTTCAGCAATAAAGGCATGGTCTAATTCTGCATTTAATAATACACCGCGGAAAGCATCGACAACAACTTCAGGCAAAACTAATGATTCATTATTTTGAACATGAGTTATGTTCGCACGAATATAGTTTGCAAGTAGCATTTGCCCTGCATCCCAACGAGCGAAATCATTTTTAGCATGGATCATTAAGAAAATTAATTCTTCATCACTATAAGCATAATTTAATTTAACTGGCGCTGAAAACTCACGAAGTAAAGAAACGACAGGCTTTTCAGAAACATCTTGGAAAACAAACGTTTGTTGTTCTTCAACTATATTTAATACATTACCAATATTTTCATTGTTACAGCGTAACTCCATTACTGCTCCATCTCGTGTATAAAGCTCAATATCTAATGGAATATGTAATGCTGATTTTTCAGTTTGATCTTCTGTTGCCGGTGTATGCTGTTTCACTGTTAAAGCATATTCTTGTTTTACTTCATCGTATTCAGAAGTAACCGATAAAACAGGCGTACCCGACTGACTGTACCAAAGACGGAACTGAGTCAAATCAATTCCAGATGCATTTTCCATTGCTAATACAAAATCTTCACAAGTTGCAGCAGTACCATCATGGCGTTCGAAATAAAGTTTCATCCCTTTTTGGAAATTTACTTCGCCCAATAAAGTATGCATCATACGAATTACTTCACTGCCCTTTTCATATACCGTCAACGTATAGAAGTTATTCATTTCTATTACTTTTTCTGGGCGAATTGGGTGTGCCATTGGGCTCGCATCTTCGGCAAATTGCGGGCCACGCATAATACGTACATTATTAATTCGGTTTACAGAACGAGAACCTAAATCTGATGAGAACTCTTGATCACGAAAAACCGTTAAGCCTTCTTTTAAACTTAATTGAAACCAGTCACGACAAGTAACACGGTTACCAGTCCAGTTGTGGAAATACTCATGACCAATTACTGCTTCAATACCTAAATAATCAGTATCCGTTGCCGTTTCTTGTTTTGCTAATACAAATTTAGAGTTAAATACATTTAGACCTTTATTTTCCATTGCGCCCATATTGAAGAAATCAACAGCAACAATCATATAAATATCAAGGTCATACTCAAGGTCAAAGCGATCCTCATCCCATTTCATTGAGTTGATTAGAGATGTCATAGCATGAGGTGTACGATCTAAATTTCCTTGATCGACATAGATTTCAAGCGCAACATCACGACCAGATTTAGTTTTATAAGTATCTGTTAATACATCAAAATTACCTGCTACTAATGCAAAAAGATACGCCGGTTTTGGAAATGGGTCTTGCCAATGAACAAAGTGCTTGCCGTCATCAAGGTCACCATGACTTACACGGTTACCATTACTTAATAAATGTGGATACGCTTTTTTATCTGCAATTACTTTTGTCGTAAAACGCGCCAGCACATCTGGACGATCTAAATAATAAGTGATGCGACGAAAGCCTTCTGCTTCACACTGCGTACAAAAGCCATCACCTGATTTATATAATCCTTCAAGAGCTGTATTTTCTTGTGGATTAACTTCCGTCACAATAGCTAATGTAAAATCACCACTCACATTATGAATGGTTAGCTGTGTGTCAGTTTGAGTATAATCATCATGATCAACATCGTTAATTTTCAACGACACTAATGTCATCCCTTCTCCTTCAAGAAGCAGATCGGTTGATTTTTTTAGTTGCTGTACTTTTGAGGTCGCTGATATAAATGTGTTTGTATCATCAAGATCAAAAACTAAATCGATGTCTGAAATGGTAAATTCTGGAGATTGATAATCACTGCGAAATTTAGCCTGAGGTTGTTGGCTCATAATATATCCTTATGATGTCTATCACTAATGAATGAATACAAATAGATATCTAGTGATAGTTACTAATTAACCCAACTATTTTCGCACAAGATCTAATAAGAATGTTAATTAAAAGTGGTATAGACTCATATTTCTATCCTGAGAGTCACATTATTCTCTTTGTAATAAAGCGTACATTCCAAACTGTTCATTTTTCAATTCAAAAATTCCCTCATTAATTATAAACGTAGATTCTTGCTCGCCATCTTCATACAGTAAAACTAAATCATCATCTTCAAAATAATAATAGCCTACCTGCTGATTCCGTTTTCCAGTTTCTGAAATCACTTCAAGTAAAAAGACAAAATCTGATCGTAACTTTAAATTTAAAGATTCGATATTACTTACCATAATATCTTCGCCAGAAACTAGTTTTGAATTCCATGACCCTATCATTCTTTCTGGTACCACTTTAAAAAACTCAACACCATTTAAGTACAAGCGATTATGACTTACTTGATAATGATAAACTTGTGATTCGTCTTCCCTTCCTTCAAAACGGATACTATCTTGAGAAATTTCAAATGTCCCTTTCCATTCTTCAACAGTATTAGAAGATGTTTCAATCATTTCAATCGTAAATTCATTAGCAGAATTTAATGCAATATGAAGAACATCATAATCATTCTCTACATGAGCAGGTTTAAAAAAATACCAATCACCAATAAGAAATGGATTTTCAAAATAAGTTAGTGATTTATTCTCGAGCTCAACCTTTGCATTAGATACAAATGGACTCATAAAGAAGAGTAATATAAATAAGGTCATCAACTTCATAACAAGACTCCAAACAAGATAGAGAATATGTATTTACTCTCATACTTTAAGCCTAGATGAAATTTAACTAATTTGCTGTTTTTTAGACATAAAAAAACAGAAGTCATTATAACTTCTGTTTTTAGCTTATATCTAAGATTAATCTTTTTGATTCATTAACGCTAAATCAATCGTAATCGAAACCGCTTCATCTAAATAAGCATCTGGAACTTCATAATCTTTCGGGATATCATCAAGATTTTTAAATTCTTCTTCTTTAAGAAGTTTTTGTCTCTCATTCACTCGCGTAAGACGACGAACATCAGCCTCATCACTTTCTTTCTCACGAACTTTCTTATTCAATGAAATTGAAGTGATGTCTTTATCTGCTTTATAACGGGCAATGTCTTCTTGAATAAATCCGAATTCTTCGTCCGTTTTAATTCGCTCAACATGTTTTTTCGCTAATGGTTCAATTGTATTTGCAATCTGATTAGTTTGAGCATAACTTGCTGCTTTAATGCTATCCCAAGGGAGTGCATTATCTTCAACACTTTCACCAGTTTCTTTTGGGTCAATCGCGGTTGGGAATGCAATATCAGGAACAACACCTAAATTTTGCGTACTACCACCATTAATTCTATAGAATTTCTGAATTGTGTATTGAACATGACCAAGTGGCTTATCAAACAGATCATAAATATGATTTAATGAACGGTGCTGCTGAACAGTACCTTTACCAAATGAATTTTCACCTAAAATCACAGCACGGCCATAATCTTGCATTGCTGCAGCAAAAATTTCAGAGGCAGATGCACTGTAGCGATTGACTAATACTGTCATTGGACCAGTATATGAAATCTCACCATCAGTATCAGCATTAACATTTACTCGTCCATAACTATCACGAACTTGAACTACAGGACCTGAAGTAATAAATAATCCAGATAATGCGGTTGCTTCTGTTAACGCACCACCACCATTGTTACGTAAATCAACAATAATGCCGGTAATATCTTGTTCTTTCAGTTCAGCAATCTGTTTTTTCGTATCTTCGGCTAACCCAACATAAAAGCTAGGTACTTCTAACACACCTACTTTCTTGCCGTTTTGCTCAATGACTTCAGATTTAACTGCTCTATCTTCTAAACGGATTTTATCTCGAACAATTGTGACAGTGTGACTTTTTGAATCATTACCTTCTGGTAAGATATCAAGCTTCACTTTTGTCCCTTTTGGTCCTTTGATAAGTTGAACAACATCATCTAAACGCCATCCAATTACATCAACGATTTTTTCACCTTCTTGTCCAACACCGATAATTCGATCGCCTTCAGAAAGTTGTTTACTCGTTAATGCAGGCCCGCCCGCAACTAAAGAACGAATAACCGTATAATCATCCGTTGCTTGTAATACTGCACCGATCCCTTCTAATGAAAGATTCATTTCAGATTGGAATTGCTCAGCATTACGAGGAGATAGATAACTGGTATGAGGATCAACTTCACGCGCAAACGCATTAATGTAAAGTTGGAACGCATCTTCATTATGACTTTGAGTCAAACGCTTAAGCGCATTATTATAACGTTTACCTAACATCTCTTGGATTTCAGGCCAATCTTTACCTGTCATAGACAGATTAAGAGCGTCATATTTAACACGTTTACGCCACAGTTCATTTAATTCAGCTTCATCTTTTGGCCAAGCCGCTTCAGAGCGATCAAGTTCAAGAGATTCATCAACCGCATAATCGAACTCTTTATCTAAAAGAGATAGCGCATAAACATAACGTTCAAAGCGACGTTTGAGTGATAAGTTATAGATATCAAAAGCAGCTTGAGAATCACCTACTTTTAATTGATCATCTAACTTAGTTGATAATGGGGCGAATGAAGTAAGATCGGCTTGAGTAAATATATTACGATTGTAATCAAGCATGTCTAAATATCGCTCATAAATGGCAACTGAAAAGTCGTCATCCAATGAGAAATGCTTGTAATGAGAACGTGTAAAACGAGAAGTAACACGCTTACTCGCAGTTGAATGCTGCGTTTCTGCGGTTAATACAGGTAAGTCCGTTTCTGAATACTTGGCTTCGAGAACCTTAGCTTCAAGTGCGTGTGCAGACGCTGCTAGCATAACGCCAGCAGCAATCAGCGAGACTCTAAATCGACAATTCATGCGTCGGGAGTGCTCCTTTATGAACGAAGATTCTCCGCTTTAACAACCATTTGCAGGCCGTTCGATAAGCGAATTCGTACATCATCCTTGTTAATTTCAACGATTGTCGCAGGCATATTACCTTTACCCATGTTCACGCTTACGTTGTTACCAACAGTAATTTCATCTGCGTTTAGAGCACGAGTTTCAACTGGCTGTTCTACTTTTTTCGCAGCAGCAGGTTGAGGGCGACGCTTAGGTGGAGTAGCAGCACGAGCTGTTTTCTTAGCTTTTGCTTCTTCTCTTACTTTTTTAGCTTGCTCTTTACGACGAGCAGCTACTTTTGCTTTGCTCTCTTCAAGAGTAGCTTTAGCGTGTTCAATGTGCTCTTCTTCTAGTTCACCACAAGGGTTACCATCTAAATCAACACGAGATGCGCCCGGCTTAACACCGTGTAGGTAACGCCAAGAAGATGTGTATTGACGTAAACCAGCACGTAGCTGAGTTTTACTTACTTTAGGATCATCGCTTAAACGCTCAGATAAGTCTTGGAAGATACCAATTTTAAGAGGTTTAGCTTCGCCTTCTAAGATAAAGCATTTCGGGAAGCGTTCAGCAATGTATGCAATTACTTCTTTGCTGTTCGCTAATTTTTCAGAGTTTTCCATGTAGTTTCCTGATAGTACGGTTTAGCCCGTATTTAGGTGTATTTCTAGTAAAGATATTCCGCTATTATAGATACTTAAGCGTGAAAAACCACTACTGAAGGAAAATTAAAGTCTCTTTTCTGCTTCTTTCATGAAATCAATCAGTCCTTTTTCGTCAATTTCACTAAATCGTGCAATTTTTGGACTATCAATATCCAGCACTCCTGCTAGTTTTCCATTTTTATAAAATGGGATCACAATTTCAGAGTTACTTTCAGCATCACAAGCAATATGTCCTTCAAATTGATGCACATCATTTATACGTTGAACTGTTTCAGTAGCAAAAGCGGTTCCACAAACCCCTTTACCTATCTTAATTCGAATACAAGCAGGTTTACCTTGAAATGGCCCTAACACTAATTCATCTTCTTTAAACAAATAAAAACCAACCCAATTAATGTTATCCAATTCCATATTCAGCAATGCACTGATATTCGCAAGGTTTGCAATAAAGTCTGTTTCGCCTTCTATCAGCCCTATCGCTTGCTGAGTCAAACGTTTGTAATGTTTTAATTCCATTTGTAATTTTCCTTTATTCACTTGCGACTCGTTATATACTGAGTACAATGCCTCGATAAAAACAGTAATAGGAATCACTCTCATTATGAGCAATGTCAATTCATCTACAATTAACTGGAATTGGTTATTAAGGCAAGCAAAAACCTATAAAAAACGATTGGTTTTTGCAAATCTCATCGCAATCATAGCTACCTTGATTAGTGTGCCTATTCCATTATTAATGCCATTAATGGTTGATGAGATCTTATTAAACAAACCATCAACCGGTATTGAATTATTAAATACAATGCTCCCTACATTTTGGCAGGGACCTTTTGGCTATATCTTTTTGGTGCTTGTTTTAGTCATTCTTATGCGTGTCGTTAGCCAAATACTAAACATTTATCAAGGAAGACAGTTCACCCTAGTATCTAAAACCATTACCTATCAAATCCGCCTTCAGTTATTAGACAAGTTAAGTCGTATAAGTATGAAGGAATACGAGTCTCGTGGCAGTGGTGGTATTAACTCTCATATAATTACAGACATAGATACTATTGATAAGTTCCTCGGCCCGACACTCAGTCGCTTTATTGTGTCCTTTTTAACCGTTATTGGAACTGCTGGAGTTCTGTTATGGATAAACTGGCAGCTTGGCTTATTTATCCTTCTGGTTAACCCTATTGTTATCTATTTATCTCGTAAGCTAGGAAATCGCGTAAAAGATCTTAAACGAAAAGAAAATCAATCGTATGAACGCTTCCAAACCCGTTTAATTGAAACCTTAGATGGAATCTACCAATTACGAGCATCAAATCGTGAGCGTATCTTCTTAAATCAGCTAAAAACTCAAGCGGATGAAATAAGACACAGTGCCGACCAATTTGCTTGGCAATCGGAGGCTGCGGGACGACTTTCCTTCTTACTTTTTTTACTAGGTTTTGAGCTTTTTCGTGCAGCAGCCATGGTTATGGTGTTGATCAGTGATTTAAGTATTGGGCAAATGTTTGCGATATTTAGTTACTTATGGGTGATGCTATCTCCTATTCAAGAACTACTTAATATTCAGTTTTCTTGGTATGGGGCTTCAGCCGCATTAAAACGAATCAACACACTCCTACATATTGATGAAGAGCCAAAAGTCAGTTCAACAGTCGATCCGTTCCATCAAGAAACCGCCACTGAAATAACCATTAACAATTTAAATTTTAGTTATAACGATGAAAACCAAGTATTAAATGATCTCTCTTTAACAATACGAGCAGGTGAAAAAGTTGCCTTAGTTGGGGCCAGTGGTGGTGGGAAATCAACGCTTATTCAACTATTATTAGGGTTATATCAACCAACTGATGGTCATATCCTTTTCAACGGACATAATACGAAAGACATCGGTTTTGAAAATATTAGAAACCAAATCTCGGTTGTATTACAGCAACCTATACTATTTAACGATACACTAAGGCATAATCTAACCTTAGGATCAGACTATTCTGATGATTTATTGTGGAATGCACTTGATGTCGCACAACTGCAAGATGTGGTAATTCAACTAACAGATGGATTAAACACACAAATCGGTCGCCAAGGCGTTAAGCTTTCAGGTGGTCAACGTCAGAGATTGGCTATCGCAAGAATGGTGTTAACTGATCCTAAATTTGTTATTTTAGATGAAGCTACGTCAGCATTAGATACTGCAACAGAAGCAGCGTTACATAAGGCATTAAGTGAATTCTTAATAGGAAGAACAACATTGATTGTTGCGCACCGTTTAAGTGCCGTAAAACAAGCCGATACCATTTATGTATTAGATGATGGTAAAGTGTCTCAGTCAGGCACACATCATGAACTGGTTACACAGCAAGGACTGTATCAAACTCTATATGGATCAATTCAAAGTTAATAGATTGGATATAAACCGTGGAAGACGCTAAATTTCGTCGCTGCCACGGCTGTGATCTTGTCGTTAAAGTAGCGAAGGTAGAAAGAAAGCAGAATGCACACTGCCCTCGCTGCAATACACAACTGTATCGTGGTAATCGAATTTCATTAAACAGTGATTTAGCTATCGCTATTGCTGCGTTGTTGCTATTTATACCTTCGCATTTCTTTCCTATGGTCACCATTCAATTGTTTGGTGTCATGATCCCTGCCACGCTGCCTTCAGGAACCATCACTCTAATGGGTGAAGGCTTTCCTATGCTTGGATTATTAATTTTATTTTGTAGCTCTATAGTTCCGTTTCTTGTTTGTGGCTCGGTCGTTACTGCGCATTTAGCACTCAGACGAAAATGGTTTACTTTATTTAGAAGCAGCATTTCAACCATTCAGCATTTAAAGGATTGGATGATGTTGGATGTTTTTCTCGTAAGCTTAGCTATTGCGTGTTTTAAAATACAAGATCATGCCGATATATTCATTGGTTCCGGTCTGTACGGTCTCATCCTACTGCAATTTGTTACCTCGTTATTATTAACACACGTGAGTGCAAGACGTTATTGGCGAGTATGGCAAAGAAAACATCAACAACATATTGAAGCACCAATTAGTGAGCCCGAAGAGTCTGTTCATTGTGGGCATTGCCACTTCACACAACAAAAAGGCAGTCACTGTATCCGCTGTAAACGTCCGATACATTCAAGAAAACCAAAGTCCATACAGAAAACATGGACCTATTTACTTACTGCTGCAATATTTATCATTCCTGCAAATATTCTCTCTATCTCTATACTATTAACTAACGGTAAGCGATTAGAAGATACAATATTTTCAGGGGTTGCAGGATTAATAAAAACCGATATGTATGGCATTGCCATTATCATCTTTGTTGCAAGTATCATTGTACCTGTCGCTAAAATTCTTGGCTTAGGCTATTTATTATTATGCGTTCAATTTAAACGAACCGTTTTTCATCGTCAAAGAATGTCAATATATGTGGCCGTAAAATGGATAGGTAAATGGTCCGTAATGGATTTGTTTGTAATCTCGATTATGATGACATTAATCGATCGTGGACAAATTCTAGATTTCACTCCCGGCCTTGGTGCCGTTGCCTTTGGCTTAGTTGTGGTATTCACCATGCTAGCCGCTGAAAGTTTTGATTCTCGTTTAATTTGGGATAATTATGAGCGAAGCAAAAAATCTTGATTCATCTATTGAACAAGTAAACATCAAAAACGAACGAGGGATATCTCCACTTTGGATGCTACCCCTTCTTGCCCTATGTCTTGGGGGCTGGTTAGTTTATTCTGCTTTTATGGAAGCAGGCCAACGTGTTCAAATCTATTTTGATGATGCGCAAGGTTTGATTGCCGGTCGCACGACCATTCGTTATCAAGGTCTTGAAGTCGGTATGGTGAAAAACATCACGTTATCTGAAGACCTGTCTAATATTTATGTCGATGCAGATATTTATCCAGAAGCATCAAGTCTCCTGAAAGATAACACTCAGTTTTGGCTTGTTAAGCCTCAAGCCTCTTTAACCGGTATCTCAGGGTTAGATGCATTGGTTTCCGGTAACTACATCGCTATTTTACCCGGTTCAGGTGAGGCAAAAACGACATTTACGGCATTAGCAAACTCTCCTGCGATACAGCCAGATACCACTGGATTAAGTGTCACTTTAAGATCTAAAGATTTAGGTTCTATTTCTGTTGGTTCAAAAATCTATTACAAAAAAATCCCAATTGGTGAAGTGTATAATTTCAAATTAGACCAAGAAACCGATAACGTTCGAATTAAAGCACTTATCCAAGAAGACTACGCGCATTTAATTACGTCAAAAAGCCGTTTTTGGAATGCGAGTGGCATTGGTGCTAATATTGGTTTTAATGGTGTTGATGTACAGTTTGAAAGCTTATCTGCATTAATTGGAGGCGCCATAGCCGTCGATTCACCTGACGATGGTGCTGAAATAGAAAATGGTAAAGAGTTCCGCCTTTATTCCAACATTAAAACGGCTGGTCGTGGTATTCCCATCAAAATAACATTGCCTGATAACAACCAAGTCAGCCCTAATGGTTCTGCGATTATGTATCGTGGCCTTGAAATTGGTCAAATCAACAGCTTAAAACTGTCTGATGATAAAAAAGACATCATCGCTTCTGCCACTATTGAGCCTTCTTTTAGTGATTACCTTAATAATGGTTCTCGCTTTGTGCTTGAAGAAGCTAAGTTAGGTCTTTCTGGTGTAGAAAATATTGGTAACCTTGTTCGTGGTAATTTCCTTACTTTAATCCCTGGTAACGGTGAAAAATCACGAGCATTCACTGCGGTAAGAAAACCAGAACTTATCAAGCAAGATGCAAAAGCACTTACCTTTTCATTGTATGCCGACCGCTCTTTTGGGTTAACACCAGATACCACAATCTTATATAAAGGTATTAAAGTTGGCTCAGTAACTCACGTTGCCTTGGTTAATGATCAAGTGAAATTCGATGTAATGATTTTTGAAAAATACAAACATCTAATTAAATCTAACAACAAATTCTTTGTCTCTGGCAGCGTTTCAGCAGAGTTAACTGACTCTGGTGTCAATATTGATATCCCACCAACGCAAGCGTTAATCTCAGGTTCAATAAGCTTCACCAGTGAAGGCAAAGGCTACAAACAAAAAAGCTATACTTTATTTAAAAATAATTCTCTTGCAGAGCTAGCACAGTTCAAGACGGAGAAGAGTACTGAATTGACTCTATTTAGCCCTGAGTTACCGCCTATTACTAAGAACAGCCCTATTTTATATCGTAATCTTGTGGTCGGAAAAATTACCGATTTCAGCTTAGGTAATGATGGCGTCAACATTAAAGTAAACATTGAAAAGCAATACGCACACTTAATCCAAGACGATACTGTATTTTGGAACTACTCCGGCGTGAATGTCGAAGCAAGTTTAAGTGGTGTGAATATTCAAGCGGCACCACTTATGTCAATGATCCGGGGTGGTATTGGTTTTGACAATATGCAAGGCGTCGAAAATAAATTAGGCAAAAAATGGAAACTGTACTCAAACCTATCTGAAGCACAAGAATTTGGTAAAATCATTGCCTTTACTGCGAAAGACAGTAACTCCATATCAAAAGGAACCTTAATTAAGTACAAAGGTGTTTCTGTTGGTGAGATAAGTAGAATTACACCAAACTTTAAGCAAGGTAATGTTTATGTACAAGCTCGTATCTATCCTGAATACGTAGATCAAATTGCCGTATCTGGCAGCCATTTTTGGGTTGTTAAACCAAACATCAGCCTCTCTGGTGCTGAAAATTTAGACACATTACTTGGCAGTTATATTCAAGTAACTCCTGGTGATGGAAAAGCTCGAACTCAATTTAGCTTAACAGACCAACCTCAAAGTAATGAGTATATCTCTTATACTTTAGAGTCTATTACACGCGGCTCTGTAAAAGTGGGCACTCCTATTTTATTTAGAGAAATGGAAGTTGGAGAAGTAACCGATGTTAAATTAGGTGATTTATCCGACCGTGTTATTTTCACTATCGGCATTGATCCTGACTTTGGATACCTTGTACGTGAAAATACCGTTTTTTGGAATGTATCTGGTGTAAATATGTCAATAGGCTTAAGCGGGGCAAAAGTACAGGCTGGTACCGTTGATAGCATCTTACGTGGTGGTATTGCATTCTCGACTCCTGATGATGAAGCATTACAACCGAAAGCAAAAGCAAACAAATCGTATTTATTATATAAATCAGCTGAAGAAGATTGGCCTTTGTGGAATGCAGCAATACCGAATCCAAACAAATAATATACCAATAAAATAGTTAAATTCAGGCAACCAAACTTCACATTGGTTGCCTTTTTTTATTTAAGCCCTTAATTTACCCTATAATCTACAGATTCCATTTAGACAATACTGTTAATTGCGTTTACACTCCCTGCCATAACATCATCCTATGAGATTCATTCGTGCACGATAATATTTTTCTACCTGAAGCCTTCTTAGCACAAGTACAGGAAACCATGCCTTCCCATCTTTCAATGGAAGACTTTGTTGCCGCTTGTAAACGCCCTTTACGCCGTAGCATTCGTGTAAATACATTAAAAAACAGTGTAGAAGAATTTAAACAGCGCGCCGATGAAAAACAATGGAAGCTAGAACCCGTTCCTTGGTGTGATACAGGTTTTTGGATCACTCGACCAGAAACAGACACTGTAAAATTAGGCAGTACTGCTGAACACATGTCAGGGCTATTCTATATTCAAGAAGCAAGCTCTATGATGCCTGTTACCGCATTATTGAAAGATAATGATGATATTGAAATGGCCTTAGATATGGCTTCAGCTCCGGGTTCTAAAACGACACAACTTGCCGCAGGAATGAAAAACCAAGGAGCACTTGTTGCCAATGAGTTTTCCTCAAGCCGTGTAAAAGTGTTGTGTTCTAACGTTCAACGTTGTGGCGTAAGTAACGTTGCCCTTACCCATTTTGATGGCCGAGTATTCGGTGGTTGGTTACCTGAAACCTTCGATTCTATTTTATTAGATGCGCCTTGTTCTGGAGAAGGAACTATCCGTAAAGATCCAGATGCCATGCATAACTGGAGCCCAGAGTCAGTCATTGAAATTGGTGATACTCAACGCGATCTCATCGAAAGTGCTTTTCATGCCCTTAAACCGGGTGGCGTAATGGTTTATTCGACTTGTACGTTAAATCATCAAGAAAACCAGAATATTTGCCAACACTTAGTAGAGCAATTTGGTGACGCGGTCACGTTTGAGCCTTTGGGTGATCTTTTTGAAAATGCAGAAAAAGCCTTAACTAAAGAAGGTTTTTTGCATATCTACCCGCAGATCTTTGATAGTGAAGGTTTCTTTGTTGCTAAAATCCGAAAGAATTCAGCAACGGTAGCACCTGAAGTTAAAAAGCGTTTAGGTAAATTCCCATTTTCACTCGCATCAAGCAAAGAAATCAAAGACATTGAAGCAGAATTAAAAACGACATTAGCACTTTCTGTTCCAGAAACGAATGAATTATGGATCCGCGACAAAGAAGTATGGGCTTTCCCTAAACGTATGAAACCATTAATTGGTGAAATGCGTTATCACCGTATTGGCTTTAAACTCGCGGAAACTCATAAGAAGGGTTACCGCTGGCAGCATGAAGCTATTATGGCTTTAGCTGATACAAATAACCCTACTGCTTGTGAACTGACCACTGAACAAGCTCGTGAATGGTATATGGGTCGTGACGTACGTCCTGAATCGATAGGTAAAGGCGAAACTATTGTCACTTACTGCGGAGCAGTCATTGGCTTAGGAAAATGGGTTGGTAATCGAATTAAAAATGGCTTACCTAGAGAGTTAGTTCGTGACGGTAATTTATTTTAAATACACGATCTAGAACCATCGTACAGCTCATCCAATTCAGATAAGCTGTACGAGTTGGTTAGATACAGACAATTTAGGGATATGGACATGCCTTCGCAGTATAGAATAAAAAGGATTGTTGAAATCGGAGACACATTACATCGATGTGGCTGCGCTCCCTACAAAGTAGAGCGTTACACTACTTTTTATGCCAATAAGCATGGTGTAAATTGTATGATCCAAGCAACTCCTACCGCAATTAATTACCAATTTCCCGACGACAATAATGCCGTCATTTTAAAAAGGCATAAACCTGCCAGTATTGATTTGGGCTTACTCGCCAATACAATTATCCGTTTGCAACAACCATTAACAGAAAACCCACCGCCACCAGCAGAAAGTGTATTCTTTCCTACATGGATTATCGCCCTTGCTAATGTATGTATTCCCCCCGCTTTCTTAATGCTAGTCGGCTCAACTTATGAAGCACTATGGGTCAGTTTTTTACTTGGGTTTGTTGTATGGGCCTGCCAAGCAATTTGTACCAAACGACGCAGTCTTGCGGTTGAATTCTTCAGTGCTGTTATTGTCACCCTCATCGTTACTTTCATTGCTAGTCTAGGCGTTCCCATCCCTGTTCTTGGTCTTTGTATCGCCGCTATCGTTCTCTTTGTTCCCGGGCTTTCTATTGCCAATGCTTTAGAGTGTTTAGCCTTTAATGATTTGGTTTCAGGTACTAGCTTGCTTGGCCAATGCTTCCTTACTCTTATTAAGCTTTTTATTGGGATCATTATCGGTCTTCATATTGGTGAGGCTCTATGGGGTGTACCTGAATCCATTGACTACCAAAATGAATTTCCATTGTGGCTACAAATTGTAGGACTTCCATTAATTTCATTTTCGATTGGTGTCATGTTTAAAGCAAGGCCTATAGATATGGTTTATAGCTTACCAGTAGCAATATTGGGAATGTGGGGACCATTCTATCTTGGCTTTGATGGCGGTTGGGTTGTTGGTACTTGGGTAACGACAGTATTGATCACCTTATATGGCACTTGGATCGCTAAAAAATTAGATTTAACTGGCATCATTTTTATCATGCAAGGGATTATTATTTTAGTTCCAGGGAGCAGAGTCCTAGTCAGTGCCAGTCAAAGCGTTTTTAATGCTTCAATCCTACCGATTCCAAGTATTGGTTTATCTGCCCTATTTATGTTTTCAGCTATCGTTGCAGGACAAGTCACAGCCTATTCAATCTATTCACCCAAAATAGACCGCGACTAATTTTTAATATTACCAATATAAAAAAGGCCAGAAACTCAATAAGCTTCTGGCCTTTATTTTTACGATATTTACCGTTTTAAATTATGCACGACTCATGAACTTGTGTTCAGTCGTGTTAATTTTCACTTTCTCACCGTTAGCGATATATTCTGGAACTTGTACAGTTAAACCAGTTGTCATTGTTGCAGGCTTAGTACGAGCACTTGCAGACGCACCTTTAATTGAAGGTGCTGTATCAACGATAACTAAATCTACAGCTGAAGGTAATTCAATCGCAACTGGAGCACCATCAACGATAAGAATTTGAAGGCCTTGTGTCTCTTCAGAGATGAAAAGTAACTCTTCTTCAATCGCTTCTTTGTTAAAGTTGTATGGAGTGTAATCTTCTACATCCATGAAAACGTACTCATTACCATCAACATAAGAGAAAGTCGCACTACGACGGCTAAAATCAGCTAAAGTGATAATATCATCTGATTTAAAGCTCTCGTCTGCTTTAGAACCAGTTGCTACATCATACATACGCATACGGAATAACGTTGCGCCAGCGCGACCACTTGGTGTTAGCTTGCTGATTTCTTTAACGAAAAATACTTTACCGTTCAGTTCAATTGCTGAACCTTTTTTAATGTCACTTGCCTTTGGCATGATAAAAAATCCATAAATAATTGGTAAGTGGAAAATACCATGAACTTTTTATATCTCCAATAATTATGTGCTTGAAACTCGCGATTTATCGACTATTTATTGGGCTCTTGACTCAATCATTGCTTCTTTTCGGCCTTGCTGCCAAGATCGCAACATAGTTACCGCAGTATAGAGAACAACAAAAGATACTAACCAAGCAAGCATTTCAACATCTAATGATTTTACGATAAAGGCTGCGATGAACACACCAATAGAGCCCGTAACCACCACCACTAATGCTGCTCTTGAATTCAATGCTTCTTTTTGAATGAAATTACCTGATGAGAAGAAGCATAAAAATGCGCATGAACACATCATGATCGGAAATGCCGCCAATGGATTCATCCCTAATAGATAGATCATAGTCATGCATGGCGCATATAAACCGATTCCGACGGTCATCAATGCCCCAAAGATAAAATTACCGATAACAGCAATAATTAACTTTTCACCAGATAAACCAAGAGCATCACCACCTAATGGGAATAGATGAAATTGACCAGCAAACATCAGTAATGCAACAACAAATAATGCACCAGTCATTATTAAACGAATAAGCTGACGATCAAAATTAGAAACTAGACGAGCACCAATTGTTGCACCCGCACACGCAGCAACAATTAAGCTAAGCAACGTAGTTAAATCTACATTGACTGCGGTCAAAAATATCAAAGCTTGAAATACCGTCGCCATGGTTGCTTGAGCATTCATTGTGCCGGGTAAGTCTTTATCATCAAGAAGTTTAAATTGCTTATATCCTGCTGTTTTTATCGCAAAACTGCCAACACCTAACGTATCAAAAAAGTTAGCCACACCACCAATTAAACCAATAGCCCATATATTGGTCTGCTTCTCAGATTCTCTTTTTTTCATCCATAATTTAATAAGCATATAAAGAAAGATAATGCCTCCAATAACTAGGCTAATCTGTAAGAGCAAAAGAACGGTCATGATAATTCACACGATAGTAAGAAAGGCGCAAATAGTAATCCAGTTTTATCTTAAAAACCAGCCAACGCCCTTATAGCATAAGGCTTAGGTATTTATTCAAAATAACAATCAATCCATATAATTAACACCCAAGAACAAAATCATCATTAATATTGATATATAAGTCACCTCAACTTGAGAATATGTACTTTTCTTTGTTTTTTTATGGTTATTTATAGGATGGTTTGATGTGTTAGTTTGAAAAAAAGTGATAGGTTTGTTGGTTAAACTTATAAATAAAAATCTATGATGAAAAATAAACTATTATGCATTTCAATGTTACTTGCCGCTTCATGCTCGGCTCACGCAGATCGCTTAAATGATATCCAAGAATCAGGAGTACTTCGTGTTGGTACCACTGGAGATTACAAGCCCTTCTCTTCGTTCGATGGGAAAAGCTACATTGGTTACGATATTGATGTGGCAAAACATGTCGCAACACAACTTGGGGTAAAACTAGAGTTAGTTAAGACTTCTTGGAAAAACCTGATCCCTGATTTAAATGCCGATAAATATGATGTGGCTATGGGAGGAATAACCCGAAAAATGCAGCGTCAACTGCACGCAGAGCAAACTCAAGGTTACATGACTTTTGGTAAATGCTTTTTAGTTGCTAAAGGAAAATCTAAGCAGTTCAATACTATTGATAAAGTAAATACCGACAAAATTCATGTTGGTATTAATATTGGTGGTACTAACGAAGTCTTTGCAGATACGCATTTACAAAAAGCCAGCTTCACACGCTATGAAAATAACTTAGATGTACCTCAAGCTGTTGCGACAGGAAAGATAGACGTTATGGTGACTGAAACACCTGAAGCTCTCTATTATCAGGCAACAGATAAGCGATTAGAAGCAACTCGATGTGAGAACCCATTTACCAAAAGTCAATTTGGTTACCTTGTACCTAAAGGTGAACAAGAGCTATTAAATACAATGAATTTCATTATGGATGAAATGAAATTGAAAGGAATTGATGAAGAGCTAATGAAAAAAAATTCACTTCGATAATCCTTAATTTTTAAAACCTAATTATAAAAAAGAACGTAAAGATAACTATCAATACGTTCTTTTTTATTTAAGGTTATTCTGCTTTTATTCGTCTTTTTTGGATCAAATTAATCACAAATTTAATCGCAATTGGGAAGACCCCAAGTAACGCTAACGAACCTAATATTTGAGGAGAAATCAATCCAGATAACGACGTAATCTCTGATAGTTGTGTACCAGCATTAAGGTACACCATAGTTCCTGGTAGCATACCTAATTGACTAAAGAGATAGAAGCGCCCTGCACTGATCTTCGTTAATCCCATGAGCAAGTTAATAACAAAAAATGGGAAAATAGGAATTAATCGTAGTGTGAGTAAGTAAAAAGCACCATCTCTCTCTACGCCTTGGTTGATAGGTACAAGTTTATCTTTAAATTTGTTATCTACCCACTCCCTTAGCAAATAACGACTGCTTAAAAAGGCAATAGTCGCGCCGATACTACTCGCAAAAGAAACCAGTAACAAACTCCACCAAAAACCGAATAGAGCTGCACCAAGTAATGTAACAACGGCTGCTCCTGGAATAGATAATGCAGTAACAACAACATAGGCAAAAAAGTAAGCTGCACTATAAAAGAAAAGATTTTCTTGTATGTCACTTTGAAGTGACTGATGAAAGCCTTTAATTTGTTCAAGTGTCAGTAGGTGCCCAAAATTAAAATACACTACAGAAAACGAAACCAATAAAACCGCCAATAAGATCAGTTTTTTATTCATAATTAACTCCCTATTTTGGCATCGGTATTCATCGTTTTAGTCAAGTTATCAAAACCACCAATATACTTACCATCTATCCAGATCTGCGGCACTGTGACCGGCGTTTTCTCACCAATAATGGCTTTAACTTCTGGGATCATTCTATATAACGCAGCACTGTCTTTAACCACATCATGATAAGTATATTCAACGCCAGCAGCATCAAGCGCGGCTTTGGCTTTTATACAAAATGGACACGTTGCTTTACCAAATACAACATTTCCTTTAATTTCATCTCGTTTAGCAACTTGAGCAATAACAGCCTGAACAAGAACACCACGATTTAAGGCTTCCCCTTCACTGATCACTTTATCTTCAACAATAATGATCGGCGCATGCCATGCTTTCAGTTTTAATGGTTCCCACCAATGAGATAACCAATCTTTAACTTCAAGCTCAATAGGGATCCCCGTAAGCTCAGTATTAAATGTATCTTGAAGGATATCTTTAGTTAACGTGCATTCTCCGCAAGGGATATTAACCTTAAATGGTCCCCAACTACCTGCCCAACGATATAACGTAATTTTAATTGGCTTCATAATTTATCCCTTACCGATAAAAATTAAACTGAACTGTTTAGTTTAATTTAGCTTATATCAAATTTAAGTCAACCATTAAAAAACAAAAAGACATAATTAGTTAACTTAATGATAGTCGCTATTTTTATGCTATGAATACGGTATAGGTGATAAATGGTGAGATAACCATCTATTTAGTAGTGATTAATCTGCTTAGTCTTAAAACTACAGATAATTTGAGAGTTCTATCAAGTTACCATCTGGATCCCTAAAATAGATAGATATAATCTTACCCAGAGCTCCTGTTCGTTCGACTGGCCCATCAATAATCGTAAGGCCTTGCTCTTCTATGTGTTTTTTTACTTCTGTAATGTTCGTATTCACAATAAAGCAAAGATCAGCACTTCCATCTTTTACATTCAGAGCTTTTGGTTCAAATTCATAACCTTGTTCATGTAGATTAATCTTCTGCTCACCAAATAACAAAGCGACTCGCTCTTCACCAAAGGTTATGTACTTCATTCCAAGCACTCGAGTATAAAAATCTACCGTGTTATTAATGCTTTTTACTGTCAGTACAAGATGATCTAAATGACTAATTTCCATGATGGCACCCCACCTTAAATGTTATTCCGACTTAAAAATGATATCTAAAAACAATTGATGAGCTAATTCAATAAGTGATATATCTTTCGTTAATTGTAGTGATGCTAATAAGCCGTTATAAACTAGTCCTGCTTTTTTAGCTTTCAATTCCGCATTACCAATATCATGTCTTTTTAAAAGTGCGATTAATAAATCTTGAGTTTTTTGCTTATATCGAGCACTAACCTCAGTAATAGCCTTATCTTCATTACTGTATTCACTAAAAGCAAGTTGGAAGTAACAGCCATTAAATGAATCAATATCAATACAAGCTGCAAGGCCTTCAAAACGTAGAGCTATTTTTTCTTCTAGAGTCAGGTCTGTATTCTCAAAAAGTACCTTTACACTCGATAAAGATTGCTCACTAAAGAGCTCTAACGCATTAACAATCAAATTTTCTTTAGATTGAAAATATTTATAGATAGTCGCTTTTGATAAACCAGTAGCTGCGGTGATCTTATCCATGCTTGTACCATGAAACCCATGCAGAGCACATAATTCTATCGTTTTTTGTAATGCATTCAGTCTCTTTTCTTCTTTCATGACATCTCTCTCCTCTATTAGTTCCATAGTAACAAAATAAACTGTTTAGTTCAAAAATGGTTGACTTAATACAATTACACTATAAATTAAACTAAACAGTTTAGTTTAATTTGTGAAAAAAAATGAACAATCAAACCATAACCAACACACATAGAGATACATCTTTAGGATATAAATTAGGCGTATTTGGTGTCGTCATAACCCTACTATGGATCGGAGTTTTTAAATTTACACCAACAGAAGCCGCTGCAATAGAACCCCTTGTTGTCAATCACCCTTTAATCGGTTGGGTATATAACTTTATATCGGTACAAATGGTCTCAAACATTATTGGATTAACTGAAATCATCATTGCTATAGGGCTTATCGTTGGATTCTTTAATTCTAAAGTGGGCTACGTTTCAGGGATCCTTGCCCTACTGACCTTTATTACAACATTAAGTTTTTTAGCTACAACCCCAAATACATGGAAAATGGTTGATGGTGTGCTAACCACTAACTTTTTCTTATTAAAAGATATTGTGTTTATTTCAATTTCTTTATTAGTGATTGAGCATAATAAAAAGTATATCTAAAGCCGATAAAAAAGCCTGCTCAACATTATGTTAAGCAGGCTATTATTTTTTGATGTTAAACAGAAATCACGACAAGCACTTTGTAAGCTCTACTTAATACCAAGCATGATAGTTATGAATGTTTAGGTATTGCTCTTGGTTTACCATTTGAATCAATCGCGACATAGTTAAATGTTGCTTCGCACACCTGAAAACGATGGCTAATTTCATCTTCTTTAATTGGTTTCACCCAAACTTCTAAATCAATCGACATTGATGTACGTCCAATTTTCGTACACTCACCATAACAGCAAACAACATCACCAACACTTACCGGTTTTTTAAATGTAATGCTAGATACTGACACCGTCACAATACGTCCACCTGAAATTTCCTGAGCTAAAATTGCACCCGCTAGGTCAAGTTGAGACATAATCCAGCCACCAAAGATATCACCATTAGCATTTGTATCTGCAGGCATAGAAAGAGTTCGAAGAAGTAGCTGCCCTTTTGGTGCTTGATTGGTGTTTAATTCAGTTATCAAAGTAGTTCTCCATATTTAATATTTTGAGAACCATATCACACTTTAAATTTATCGTCAGAGATATTCCTTTTTACTTAAGAGAAGTATTTATCTCTTATCTCTAAAAAAAGCCTGCTTAACGTTACGCTACGTAGGCTATTTTTTGTGTTAATCCATCAAACTTTTGGATTTAATCGCCTTCTTGGATAACTCTTTAGCAAATGTGGCAATATTACTCTCAAATTGCTCAACACTATCTCGGATATCATCTAATGTAACGGTCAGCATTTTTCTATTTTCCATAATGACCTCACCATTCACGATAGTTGTATCTACATTACTTGGATTTGCTTGATATACCAATGTGGCATACGGATCATAATTTGGCATCATATTCGCGGACTGAGTTTCTACAATAATAATATCCGCTTTTTTTCCGACTTCTAAAGAGCCAAGTTCATTTTCCATATGCAGAGCTTTAGCTCCGCCTATGGTGGCCATTTCAATCACTTGCTCTGGGACCATTATCGTTCTATCCGAATTCTTAAGGCGCTGCATATTTGCGGCATAACTAAGTGTTCTCCATAAATCGACTTGATTTGAGCTCATGGGACCATCAGTCCCTAAACCAATTCTCATATCAGCACGATACATATCCCATGCAGGGGCAATACCTGTAGCACCCTTTGCGTTCGCCATTGGGTTGTATGAAATACCGGCATCCGCTTCTTTAAGTAAAACTTGATCGTGTTCTGATAAATGAATGCCATGTGCAATTACAACTCGCTCATCAAGCACACCTATCTCGTCTAAATACTCAACAGGCGATTTTGCTTGAGTTGGATCTTTAATGCGTGTTTCTTCATTTGGGAATTCTGCAACGTGTATTAATACCGGCACATCATAACTTTCTGATAGCTTATTGATCTCTTGGAGCTTTTCTTTACTCACAGTGTAAACGGCATGAGGGGCATAAGCAGGTGTGATCAATGGATCATTTTGGTACTCTTCAATAAACCCTTTTGCATATTCAATACCACCGTAAGGTTGTTTTGCATCTACCACAGGGAATTTAATTACTGTCTCACCAAGTACCGCTCTTAAGCCTACCTCTTTCGTCGCCTTCGCCATTTCATCCATGTGATAGTACATATCTGCATATGTCGTCACGCCGCTTTGAGCTAAATCGATAGTTCCTAGTTTAGTCGCATTGTAGATAAGTTCACGACTTAACATTTCAGATTCTAGAGGGAAAAAATAAGCAAATAAACGGTTTGAAATTCCCTCTTCACCTAAGCCTCGAAACGCAATCATTGGCAGGTGATTATGAGCGTTGATCATGCCAGGCATCACGATACCGTCTTTTGCATCAATCATTTTCGGCGCTTGATATTGATTTAATAATTCAACAGTCCCAAGTGCGATAATCTGATCATCTTTAATAACCACAACACCGTCATCAATGATTTGCATCGTTGAGTTAATCGTTAACACTTGCCCATTATTAACAATCACATCTGCATTGTATTTTTGCTTTTCTTTCGCTAGACCACAACCAGAAAGTAAAATAACGCTAATACTAAATACCAAGCTTTTAAGCTTCATTCCTAAACCTTAACTTATGTTCCCTAATTAAAGAGGTAAAGTAAGTTTAAAGGGAAGAATTAAACTTACTCTCTTTTTATAAGTAATCTACCACCTAGCTTGTTCTATGAATATGAAACTTTCAAAAATAAAATGCCATTTAAGCAACGAAAAAATAGCATTTACACAAAACCACCATTGTATAAAAACATAGGGTATTCACACAGGCAATGCATTTATATATGGCATTTGTTTTGGTTATAAAATATCATTTACTAAAAGGCACTAATAAATAATAGCCTTGGTATAGCATGTCGATAAACCACTGATTGATTTCAATTAGTCATACTTTTATATTAATTAGAATAGAATTACACATTATGAAATATCTTTTAACTGCTTTGCTTGTTTTACCTTTATTTGGGTGTGGTGGCGATAAAAGTACCTCCGACAATAAATCCGTAGTTAATCATGTAGCAACACCAGAAAAAATTGTTAACCTTGATGGTATTAGCTTAAAATCAACACTTTACCCACAGAAAACAAATGACTACTCTAGCTTAGATACTTTGAAGGTTGTATTTTCCACTGACAATATTACTGACGGTTCAGAAAGTATATCTTGTAATTGGATTATAGATAACATTACAGTCTCAAACGACTGTGAATATCAACTGAAAGAAAATGAGCACCTTTTTCCGATTATGGTATCAGCTCAACTTAATTATAAAGAACAAGTGACTGAACCATTCGTAAAAATATTTACTAAATCCTTCCCTATACAACAAGTAGCAAATAGTTATAGCAAGGTAACCTTATTTAATACAGGTCAGGTTCTTGAGTGGAATAATATTCTTGATGGAGAGTTTGCCTATCAAGCAGAAAGGCGTTTTGAGAAAATAAAACCTACAGATAATAATCAATTTGTCGCTATCTATGCACATGCTAATGCCTTCTCTGGTATAAAAAGTAATGGCGACTTTTATCTTTGGGGGCCAAAAATAAAAAATAGCATCGATTTAATTGATGACATAAATATTGAAGGTGTTAGAAAAGTAACCGCTGCCGATAAATACTTTTCAATATTAACGAATACAGGTAATGTTTATATTATTAGTAGTACTAAAAACATGACTAAAAAAATAAATATCAATAATGGCATTGATATCTTAACAAGTAAAAGTAGTACTATTATTCAAACTGAGCAAGGTGAAGCTTGCCTAATTGAAGAAACCGGAAAAATATCATGTAGTGATATACAAGGTAATATTACGCACCTTGTCGAGTTAAGCTATGATTATAAAGGTAACTATGCTCTTCTCACTGATCAAGGGTATCTATATAAGTGGGGAAAACTAACAACAAATCAAGGTGAGTTAGTTAGCCAAAATGTCACTAGCATAATTGCAAATTATAGTGCCTTTGCTTTTCTTAAATCAGATGGAACTGTTGGTGCCTGGGGAAGTAGGACTAAAGGTGGTGAGTTTATTTATGACTATTACAGCTTTGAACAAGTTAACTTTAAAGCCAGTAAAAAATGCGTTCCTATAAAATATGATGAATCTGAATATAACTCAAGCGATATGTATGACCCTGATTATGAACCAGTTTATGACGCTATATGTGGCCGGGGGTATAAACAAATTTCTATCCCAGCATATTCTGCACCAGAAAAAACACACGTCGAATATAAACTAGATATTGAATTAGAAAACGTAAAAAAAATCGTCGGAGCTTCAGGCTCTTTCGCAGCATTAACTTTTGATGGGAATGTTATTACATGGGGAACTATTTTTAGTGGGGGTAATATCTATTCTGATAACGTTAACCATGTAAATAAATTAACTAATATTATTGATATAAAAACAAATACAGGAGGATACTCAACAATACGTCAAGATGGGGATATTACCTCATGGCAAGGAATATGGGATCTTAATGCTGAAGTACAATTTGGTGAATATATTAAATATTACTATTATGACAAAAATAGACCTAGTCATGTAAATTTCTCTGATGCATTTATAAACGCTTCACCAGATAAAATTTCTATTTTCACTTCAAATGATGGTGCTTATTTATTAACAGAAGTAGCAAAACGAGAATCATCTCCACACTTCATTCTTAATTCATGGGGATATAAAGAGTTCGGTGGTGGTTTAACGAATATAAAGCTACCGGGAAAAGTAGATAGAGTATTCCCTCGCAGTACTGGTTTTACTATCTATACTGACCAAGGGAATATTTATAACATTGATACGTCTAATGATGTCGCAGTACTTAAGAAAATAGATACCACGATTTAAGATCTAATAAGTGAACGAGCCTACTATTTTAGCTCGTTCACTATAGTTCATACATTTTATCAAACTCTCGTTGTGCTAAAATCTCTTCAATTTTAGAGCGAGCATCAACTTTAATGTTCCCATCAGAATTTGCTTGTTTTGCTTTCTTCCTTGATTTTACTTCACGTACTGGTTTTATTTTATCAGTCATATAACTCTCCATTTGATAACGAGAGTATAACACTGTTTTAAATAGTAAATATCATAGCACCGTCAAATCATTCCAAATTTATTAATAAAAATTTCACGATATTTTATAAAATTAATCATTAAGAATACGATTACTTTTTTCAAAACTGCAATGAATCGCCTTGCTCAGGAAAAATGAAATTAGCCCCTAGCTTATTTGCATCCGCTAGCTGTTTTTTGATAATCACTTTAGGATCTTCACTATTCTTTAGACTGTATTTAATATGGCTAATAACTACGTTTAAGTCTTTTAAAGAACCTTTATCATTCATGCTTTCAAGTACTGTCAACTCTTTGAGTAACCAGTTTGGTGTTAAATGTCCAAATAGCGATTTATCCGGCGTTTCATTAGTAAAAGAAACTTCAATAATAATTCCTTTTAACTTTCCTTCCTTAACAAAAGGCGCCAATGTTGACCACACTGTTTTCAATGCCGAACTTTTTTCAACATCGTCAGGACCAGTATCCCCAAAATAAGCAAATACATCCCCTTTTTGATCTTTTAAAATAAAGGCTGTCGATTCTCCACCAGAATGTGAAAGCGGCAGTGCCATTACTGTCATTGTTGTATTTGAAACCGCGCTCCACATCGTTGGCACCAAATCGACGTAATTGTATTTATTAAGTTTAAAACCATCGCCTTTGTTTCCAAAATTAGGCCATGCAGACCAATTAAAGTAATTCTTCATTAGATCTTTGTTTGTGCCCTCTAATCCATAAATCGGTTTTTTACTGTCATCAGGAGAAGAGATAATTAAGCCTGAGACATGATCTAAATGAGCATGGCTAATCAAATACCCTTTGATTTTATCATTTAGTAAATAGCCTACTTTTGTGTAAGGAGAATTATCTGGCAACGCGATATTGTTAAAGGCGCCTTTCTGCTCTGAGACAATCAATCCATTCACGACAGAACCGGCATCAAGCATGATAAAATTTGAATCTTGTTCACTCTTAATTAAAAAAGCCGTTAAATTTCCATCTTGGATCCCTCCTTTACTCCCTAAAGTAACGGTATCAAAACTCGCGGATTGAGCCGAAAAAGAAAAAACAGACAAACACGTAAATAACACTGCCAATTTATTTTTAAACATATCCAACCTTAAATAATACTGCACACCCTTGTGCTCAATCAGATAATACAATGAGATAAATAAATGGTGTATTAAATATTTAAGACTATTGATAAGAAAGTAATTATAAACAACATGACCCACAGAATTTGATAGCACTAACATCTTTACCTAAAAATCCACGCTACACTTCCGCTCAATGTTAATCACCGAAGTAGTAATCATGGCGACAATCAGTGACGTTGCAAAGTTAGCAGGGGTTTCAACTGCTACCGTTTCCCGCGTAATTAATAACTCAGCTTATGTTGAACCTGTCACTCTTGAGCGAGTACAAAATGCCATCCGTGAACTCAATTATCAGCGAGATGCAAGAGCCAGCGCCTTAGCAAAAAAGACAAATAACACGCTTGGTTTATTAACGGGGAATCTTGCTGATCCTTTCTTTGCTTTAATCGCCAAACATGTAGAAGAAGTGGCACGTAAAAATAAATGCCAACTAGTTGTGGTAAGCGGTGGTCACGATGCACAAAGAGAAAAAGAAGGGTTAGATTTTTTAATAAGCCAAGGATGCGAAGCTATGGTGGTTCACGCAAAAATGCTAGACGATACCACCCTACTTAGATACAGCGCTCAACTCCCTTCGATGGTATTGCTTAATCGCACCATTCCACAAATATCCAACCGCTCAGTCTATATTGATAATAGAGCTGGTGCTAAAGAATCTGTGGTTCATTTAATTGAGCAAGGTCATCGTAAGATCGCCTGTGTCACCAGTGATCTTCCTATTGAAGACAGAACAGAGCGACTTAACGGTTATCGCGATGCCATGAAAGAAGCCAATATTACTATTGAACCAAACTGGATAATAAATCAGAACTTTAGCGAACAAGGCGGAGAACTGGCGGGTGAACAATTACTGGCTCAATGCCCAGAAGTCACCGCTGTGGTTACCTTTAACGATGTAATGGCTGCGGGTTTGATGGCGAATTTACATGAAAATAATATTCGTGTACCTGACGATATTTCTATTATTGGGTTTGACGATGTTTTATTAGCTCGATATCTCTACCCACGCTTAACCACCATGCACAACCCTATTGATGAAATGTCGACTTATGCTGCTGATTTAGCATTAAAAATCAAAAACTCTGGATATGTCCCTCCATCAAATCATCGCTTTAATGCTAGCTTGGTTAAGCGCCAAACTGTCATACCTTATTCAGACATACAAGCCCTAAAAGTGTGATGAACATCTTAGGTAACAACCCCATGTAAGCGCTTACATGAGTCCGTTACCTATCTCTCATATTCCAATGAATAGAACTCTTATTATGACCTCATAAAAACAAAACAACCCTACATCTGTTTACGAGGAATACAAAATGACACAATCAAAGCCTCTACCATCATTTGCACTCGCAATAGCACCTATTGCAGTCATGTTTGGTCTACTTGCAATTGGATACGGCCTCTTCGGTCTACAAATTGAAGCGCTGCTACTTACTTCAGCCACCTTTACCGGTTTTATCGCTTATAAAATGGGATACAACTGGGATACAACTGGGATGAAATAATGAATGCCATTGTTGAGAAACTGGCGAAAGCAATGCCTGTTATCTTAATTTTGGTTTCTGTTGGTGGCCTAATCGCAAGTTGGATGGTCAGTGGTACTATTCCTTATATGGTGTACTGGGGATTAAAAGTTATTAGTCCTCAATATATCTTGATCGCTGCTTTCTTTGTTACCAGTGTGGTTTCTGTGTGTACAGGTACATCATGGGGCTCTGCAGGAACTGTAGGTGTTGCTCTAATGGGTGTTGCCGCAGGTCTTGATGTATCAATGGCAGCCGCCGCAGGTGCTGTGGTTTCTGGTGCTTACTTTGGTGATAAAATCTCCCCTCTTTCTGATTCAACCAACTTTGCTCCAATTGTTTCTGGCACGACCTTATACGAACACATCCAACACATGCTTTATACCACGCTACCGGGCTTTGTTATCGCTTCTGTTGTCTTCTTTTTCGCTGGTCAATATGGTGATGTCGCGAATGTAAGCGAGCCTCAAAAAGTACTCGACATACTTGCAGGATTAGAAAGCCTATATAACCTTAATATTCTATTAATTGTGCCACCAATGATGATCTTATGGGGTGCATTTACTAAAAAACCAGTACTTCCATTGATGCTTGCGGCTTCTGCTTTAGCGATTGTTATTGGCATTTTCGTACAAGGTTTTAGCTTACAACAAGCTCTGCAAGCGTTTGTGAATGGCTTTAATATCGATATGCTAAACGCAAATGGTCATGCAACCGATGGCTTGGTTCCTGATATTGCAAAACTGCTTAACCGTGGTGGCCTATTCTCGATGATGAGCACTATTCTTCTTGTGTTTTGTGCCTTCGCTTTCGCGGGTATTTTAAGTTTAACTGGCGCACTCAATGTAGTATTAGGTCGCTTCTTACACCTGATTCATAGTACAGGCCAGTTAATTCTATCAACCGTGATTGCTACGATTACCGTGGTATTCACAACTTCTGATGGCAAACTTGCCCTATTAATCCCAGGAGAATTATTCCAAAACGCTTATCGTAAAATGGGATTGGATACAAAAAATCTGTCAAGAACCATTGAAGATGCAGGCACCATTATCGAACCACTGGTTCCATGGACAGCCGCAGGTATTTACATGGCAAGCACATTAGGCGTAGCAACGCTTGATTACCTTCCATGGGCAATTCAATGTTACACCGGCGTGATTTTCGCCATCATTTATGGTTTCACGGGCTTTGGTATTGCAAAAGCACCCGTAACTCAAGACAACAACGACTCATTATCTCCTAAGGCTATCTCATGACAACTTCTTTTGACTGCATTCACAACCGTTGTAACACCGGCTCATTAAAATGGGATTTCATGAAAGAAAAGCTCGGATTAGATGGCACGGACCGACTACCTATGTGGGTGTCTGATTACGACTTTCAAGCGCCACCACACGTATTAGAAGCACTTCATAATCGCATTGACCATGGTATTTTTGGTTATGCAGAACGTAATGATGACTACTACCAAGCGATCATCACTTGGTATCAACAGCAGCATCACATTCAAATTGAAAAAGAATGGATAACAACCGTACACGGTGTATTACCGGGGCTTTCAATGGCAATTCAATTGCTAACAGAAACCAATGATAAAGTGGTAATGCAAACGCCGGGCTATGGATCATTTCGTAAAATCGTTGAGTTTAATGACCGAGTATTAGTTGAAAATCCATTAGTAGAGCAACAAGGGAACTATTCACTCGATCTCGCTCATTTAGAATCTTGTTTTCAGCAAGGCGCTAAAGTGATGATCTTCTGTAACCCTCACAACCCTGTTGGTAAAGCATGGTCAAAAGAAGAGATAACCGCGGTAGCAGAGCTATGTCATCAATACGATGTGTGGTTGTTAAGTGATGAGATCTGGGGCGATTTAGCGATGGGAGATAACACTTACCATTCAGCGTTATCACTACCAGAAAATCTACAACAAAAACTGATTGTAGCAACAGCAGCAAGTAAAACATTTGGTTTGTCTTCAGTTCGTATTTCTAATTTCATGATCCCTAATCAAGAATTAAAAGCACGTTTAGTTCGTCGTTTAGATGCTCATGGTATGGATGTTTATAATAGCTTGGCAATGTGTGCAGCCACTGCTGCTTACCAAACCTCTGCACCGTGGTTAAACGAGCTAAAAACCTATCTACAAGAGAACATTACTACTCTAGCAACTTTTATTGAAAGCGAACTACCAGATCTGAGCTTTACGCCTCCAGAAGCTGGATATTTAGCATGGGTAGATTGCCGCTCTCTTGGATTAACGGACAAAGAGCTAGAATTGAAATTAGTTGAGGCTGGCATTGTTCCAAGCATGGGGATTGCGTTTGGCAGTGAAGGCTCAGGGTTTATTCGTTTAAACCTAGGTTGTCCTCGTGAAGTGTTAGTTCAAGCAATGCAGCGAATTAACGTTGCGCTGAGTAGCTAAATAAATAACCATAACGTCTAAAACAAAAAAGCCGCTAAATTCAGCGGTTTTTTATCATCAAACAACTGGTTTTCTATTTTCTAATTATCCCTCACTGTTGAAGTTTCATTCTGCTTTCTAAATTGTTCGGGAGTTACACCAGTATGCTTTCGGAACATTTTAATAAAAGAAGACCCTTGGCTATAACCCAGCTGATACGCTATTTCATTAATGCTTATGGATTCTTTCAATAATGTCATTGCTTTAACTAATTTTGCTCTCTGCCGCCAATCATTAAAGCTCATTTTTAATTCTTTTTGAAAGCGTCTGGCTAGCGTCCTTTCTGTACTAAACACACGTTTAGCCCAAACAGATAAACTCGAATCATCTTCAGGGTTTTCTTCTAGTTGCGTCAAAATAGGTGCTAATAACTTATCTTGCGTTGATGGTAAATAAATTTCAATTGGGTTTATTTTTACTAATCTATCCATAAGCACATAGCTAAGGCATTTATCTTCTTCTGAGCTCACCATCGTTGTTTTTCGTTCAATCAAGTCATCAATTATTGCCCTTAATAACGGTGTTAATGGGATCATACACGCGTGTTTAGGAAACTTTTCGCTCAACTCTGCCGTAATATTAATGGCGCAATATTCAATATCATTCCGATTAAATGCCTGATGATGTTGGTGAGGAGGAGTCCAAATCGTATAGTTTGCAGGACACACCATTTTCTGTTGATCCACTTCCATTTCTAACACTCCTTGCTTAATTAAATGCAACTGCCCCCAAGAGTGTGAATGCGGTAAGGTTTCTGTTTTCGCTTCAATAAAAAAATAGTGACAAAAAACATCTGTTGGCAGTGTTTCTGTCAATTTAGGCATGAATTTTTTATCTGTCGTAATCGCTATATCAGGTGTCATAAATGGTATACCACTGCTCTCTGTATTAGTGTGACAATTCTGTTAACTATCAATAACAGAGATAACTATGAATCTATTTTTCCCAATTGTTGCTGTCTTTATTTGGGCTGCAAACGCAGTAGTAAGCAAATTAGCCACTGGCGCAATAGAGCCCGGAGCCATTGCTTTTTATCGTTGGCTTTTTGCCTTATTTATTTTGTTGCCATTTTGCATTAAACCCGTATGGCAACAACGACAATTAATCGTAAGTAACTTAGGCAAGCTCACTGCTCTCGCCTCGCTGGGCATGGTGTTAAATCAATGTCTTGCTTACTATGCTGCCCACACAACGAGCGCAACAAATATCGCCGTATTTTTATCACTCATGCCACTATTTGGGCTGTTTCTTGCTGTGCCTTTATTAGGCAACAAGCTAAAAAAACAAGCATTAATTGGTGCCGTTATTTCTCTTTCTGGCTTGGTCTATATGCTCAGTAAAGGTAACCCTACTAATTTACTCACAAGCGGAATTCAACAAGGCGACGGTTTAATGTTTATTTCGAGCTTAGCCTACGCCCTTTATTCAATACTGCTGAATAAATGGAAGTTACCTCTTAAGCCTTGGGCCTCTATTTTTAGCCAAGTCGCAATTGCCACATTACTGCAACTCCCTCTACTCCTTAGCAGTGACTCTTATGTAATTACTACAGATGCTTTGCCTATGGTTCTGTTTGCTGCTGCATTTGCTTCTGTATTAGCTCCGTGGTTTTGGTTAAAAGGAGTTCAGCGAATTGGAGCGCCTCAAGCCACCTTATTTATGAACCTAGTTCCGGTATTTACAGTAGCAATTAGTCTTGTCTTTTTAGGGCAATCACCCACCATATATCACCTCATTGGTGGGAGTTTTGTCTTTATCGGTTTATTACTCGCTCAAGTGAAAATCTTTCCTCTTCGAATGGGTATTAATCCGAATATAATCAAGACATCGAAAAGCTAGTACCAGTCACGATATTTTCACTCATTCTTTAGTTATAAAAAAAGCCGATAACATTATCGGCTCTTTCTTCTATTTAGATTCAAAAGCCCGAACTAATAATCCATCACCAGATACCTGATAAGCACCTGATTCAATGAATAATGATTGCCCAGCTAACAACACAGTGTCATTAAATTTAACTCGTCCTTTGGCAACCAATAAAATTGAACGAGACGTCACCATTAAAGATTGTTCATGCTCAGTGACTTGGCATAATGCTAACCCGAAATCAGTCTCTGTTGGCTGCAATATTTGTTCTGACTCAACAAGCATTGGAGTTAACTTTTCAGGAGTAAACGAAGTAAATTGAGTACAGGCCATTAACTCAGCGGTATCAATATATTTTGGAGTAAGCCCTGCTCGTAATACATTATCTGAACAACCCATCAACTCAATACAAGTACCCTTTGTATACGCATGGATAGTACCTGCCGGTAAGTACATCGCTTCACCAGGCTCTAAAGTTAAACAATTCATATAAAGCGGCGCTAATACCCCGATATTACTTGGATAATAATGTGCAAGCTCAACCAATTGCTGCCACATTGAATCATTGTGACCAATCCCAATAGATAATGCCTGCGCAATAATATGTTGCTTATCTTCTGGTGCTAATTGCAACAGTGATAATAATAATGTCTGATGATTAAATGCGTCACTTTGTAAGATAGCGTTTAATGCATCTGACTGAATTAAATTAAGATTATCAGTAATATCTTCTAACCTTTTAAATCCCACCATAATTTTAAAAGGTGACAACGCCATGACCATTTCAGGTTTCGCGTAAGCGTCTTTATAATTTCGGTGTGGTGCATCTAAAGGAATGTGCTGTGCATTTTCACGCTCAAAACCTTCTTTCGCTTGAGTATTATTCGGATGAACCTGAAGAGATAAAGGCTGAGAGGCACTCAATACTTTAAACAAAAAATTCAGAGGTTTTTGCTCTAAAAACTTATCTAATGTTTGCCAAGAATTGTCATCAAGTTGAACTTTAGAAGGCAACGATGGATGCCCACCAAACCATAATTCAGCCAGTGGTTTATCATCTTGGATTGGAAGTCCAAACAGCCCATAAAGTAGATGAGATCCCCATTGGTAATGACGCTGCCCTGCTTTAACGGTATATACACTATTCATAAAGATAACTCTTTAATTGCAAAAATAAGAGCCGTTAATCCTTGCTCTACTTTTATGCGCGGACAACCTAGGTTAAGCCTTACAAAACCTTTCCCTGCAATCCCATAAGTACTGCCTTGCATGATGGCAACTTTATGGCTCTTAATTAAGCACTGATTTAAAGCATCCATATCTAACGATAAAGAAGAAAGATCAATCCATGCAAGGTACGTTGAATCAGGAATTTGATAACCAATACTTGGTAACTCTTTCGCCAACATCTCTTGAACATAACGATGATTTTCATATAAGTACGATTTCAGTTCATCAAGCCAAGGACCACCTTCTTGATAAGCGGCCATTAAACCAATAACACCAAGAATAGAAGGAGAAGAAAGGCCATCCACTTGTTTAAGGTTAAATAAGTAATTCTCTCTTGCGATGTCATCAGTAATAAATGCATAAGAGCCGTTAAGTGCCGGAATATTGAATGACTTTGATGCTGAGCTGACTAAAGCCCAACGAGTCCCCATACCAAACCCTTGCCAAGGCGTATGAGGTTTAAAACAGATATCCATGTGGATCTCATCGCTAATAACAGCAACATGATACTTTTCACAAAGAACTGCCATGCGTTTCAACTCTTCATAACTCCAGACTTTACCTGTCGGATTATGAGGGCTACAAAGCAATAAAATCGTGTTATTAGGATCAGATAATTGAGCTTCAAATACATTCCAATCAATTTGATAACCATCTGAAGAAGGGGATAATTGATTTGGAATAATCGTTCGTTCTAACCCTAAAATCATTTTATCAAAGGCATCATAAGCAGGAGTATGAATAATAATACCTTCACCTGCACTGCTCCATTGACGGATCAACTGCGAAATAATGTAAATAACAGATGGCCCATAAACAAGATGGTTACCATCAAGCTCAGCATTAAAACGGTGCTTAAACCAATCCGTAATCGCCCCTTTAAAATCGCTGTGATCCCAACGGCTATAACCAAATACAGGATGTTCCATTCGTGATTTTAGTGCATTCATAACCACAGGTGGCGCAGCAAAATCCATATCTGATATTGTAAACGGTAAAAGATCGGCCTCACCGAAGCGATCAGCAACGTAATCCCATTGAGTGCAGTAACTGCCTTTACGATTGATTTGCTCAGAGAAAGTAAACATAGCGACTCCAAAAGCTCATTTCTATAAGATTAAAATACGAAGGATGTGAAAAAGGTGGAGAGAACCTCCACCTATTAGCGATTAAGCTGTTGCTGACATTAAGGATTGCATTTCATTTTTTACAATATGAACTTGCGCGCCAATAACAACCTGTAAGCTATGTTCATCAAGCTTAACGACACCAAGAGCGCCATACAGTTTTAACTGAGCATCATCAACCAAACTCATGTCTTCAACCGTCATACGTAAACGTGTAATACAGTTATCTAATGACGTGATATTCTCTGCACCACCAAGTGCTGCAAGGATAAGTTTTCCTTTACCACCAGCTGTTGCAATAATTGCCGCTTCTTCTTTAGACATCGCAACGTCTTCCGCTTCACGGCCTGGAGTTTTAAGGTTGAACTTAAGAATCGCAAACTTAAACACAAAGTAATAAACCGCGAACCAAACACCTGCAACCACAGGAACTAGATACCATTTAGTAGACAGACCTTGAAGCACACCAAAGACTAAGAAATCAATAATATTGCCATCGGTGTTACCAATAGTAACGTCTAGCATTCCCATAATCATGAAACCAAGACCAGTTAAAATTGCGTGGATAAAATACAAAACTGGAGCAACGAATAGGAATAAGAATTCAAGCGGTTCAGTGATACCACCAACAATACAAGCAACCACTCCTGAAACTAATAACGCTTTAATCTTGCTGCGGTTTTCAACTTTAGCACAGTGGTACATAGCCAAAGCTGCACCAGGAAGGCCACCCAAGAACGCAGGCATTTTGCCTTGAGATAAGAAAGCAGTAACTGATGGAGTAAAGCCTTGAGTTTCAGAACAAGAAAGCTCTGAGTAGAAAATGTTTAATGCGCCAGATACCGTATCACCACACACTTCCATAGTGCCGCCCGCTTCAGTAAAACGAATAAGCGCAACTAAAATATGATGAAGACCAATAGGTAAAAGTAGACGTTCGCTCATGCCAAATAAGAAAGGACCAAAATCACCTGCACCAGCAATAACGTGACCAATGCCGTTAATACCTGCCGCAAAGTAAGGCCAAATAAAAGGAACCAATAAACCAACAACACCTAACGTAATCGTTGAAATAATAGGAACAAAGCGAGCACCACCAAAGAAAGCTAATGCATCAGGCATCTTAAACGTATAGAAGCGAACATGCAGCTTAGCAACGATAATACCAACGATAACCGCACCTAAAATACCAGTATCAATCGATTCGGTTCCTAAGATAGATTTTACACCGTAAGCTTCACGTAACACTTCATTATCAAGTACACCATTCACCGTTAGGTAAAAGTTAACCGCTAAATTTAGTGCAGCGTAACCAACCAAACCAGAAAATGCAGCTACCCCTTTCTCTTCACGAGCAAGACCCATAGGGATGGCAATTGCAAACATGACAGGAAGATAAATAAAGGCAACTAAACCAATCTTTGTCATCCATATAAATAAATATTGGAAAACAACATTATCAAAAAATGGCATTGCCTCTTTTAATGCAGCACTTGAGAAAGAGCTACCAATACCAAGTAATATCCCTGAGAATGCAAGTAAAGCAACAGGTACCATGAAGGTTTTTCCTAAGCTTTGTAAGAATTCCCATAAAGTCGTTTTATTCGCTTTTTGCTGCATAAAATATCCTTAATTGATCACTTAAAATAAATACCGTTGAGTAATTTAAACATCTTCATTGGTTTAAATTTCCTCTTAATCTTGGTCACACAATACACCTGATAAATACTGGTAAAACGTTTTACCAATAATCTTGTGCGAGTGATCACGATCTTTTTCCATTCGATTGATAATTACGCTAGAATGGCGGTAATAAATGTGTTTTATTAGGTAAAACGTTTTATCTAATCGTGGTAAAAGAAGTGCTATGACAAACAAAAAAGCAAATATTAAGGATGTTGCAAAACGCGCTGGCGTCTCAGTAACAACCGTATCAATGGCACTGAGCGATAAAGGACGGATCTCACCTGAAACCATTCAAAAAGTAAATCAAGCAGTACAAGAGCTTGGTTACATTAAAAACCGTACGGCCTCTAATTTACGCTCAAAACAGTCATTATTAATTGGATTGATCCTAAGAGACATTAGTGATCCCTATTATGCTGAAATTGCGGCAGGGTTAAGTGAAGTATTAGAAGAAAAAGGTTATATGCTTTTTCTTACTCAATCAGGCACAAATCAAGATAAGTTTGATCAATGCATTGAAACCATGGTCGCTCAAGATGTTGGTGGGATTGTATTTTGCCCTATCCGTGACATTGGCGTTCCTAATGTCCAAAAAATACAAGATTTAAATTTACCGATAGTGTGTGTAGCTCGAGCAAAAGTAGGACAACAAATTGACTTTGTTGGGCCAGACAATATGCAAGCAGCCAAAATTGCTACAGAGTATTTGATTAAACAAGGACACCGTCAAATTGCTTACGTTGGCGGCCAAAGTGATTCATTAAGCAGAGCAGAACGTTTAGGGGGTTATTGCAGTACACTAATGCAGTTTGGTTTACCCTTTAAGCCTGAATGGGTAGTAGAGTGTGATAAGAGTCAAACTGCTGCTGCAGAAGCTGTAAATCAACTAATTAATAAAAACCCAAAAATAACAGCAATACTTTGCCATTATTCATCAACCGCGTTTGGCGCTGTATACGGTGTTAATCGATCTAACCGCAGTGTGGGTAACGATAATTATATTGGGCAACAAATCGCTATCATTGGGTTTGATGATGTGCCTGAAGCTGAATTAATTCAACCATCACTCACCTTTGTCTCTTCCCCTATCCGTGACATTGGCCGCCAAGCTGGACATAGATTAATTCATCAAATCAACAATAAAGACAGCGCACCTCAAAGTCTGATTTTAAACCCAGAATTAATTGCCCGTGATTCAGCTTAATTACCTGTTTTAATAAATAAAAACCACAGATAGAAGAAAAAACATTTGGGTTAGTAATATATAATTACAAGCCCAAACATCTGATACTACGACCGCAGCTTATGTCTCACTTGGCTAAAGCGATAGAAAACCAAAGACAGAAGCAATAAACCACAGCCAATCAGTTTATTTAACGGCATGGATTCATCATATATCCAAACACTCAGCAGCATGGTCCAAATAGGTTCAAGTAACATTAAGATCGCTGCATTAGTTGGGGTTACCCACTTTTGTCCTATCGTTTGCAATAAATAACGTAAACTGGTTGCCAGTAACACACTTAGTAACACCCACTTCCACGTAACTAAGCTCACCTCTTGTGGCCATGTTTCTAAAAACAGTGATAACACCACACCTAAACAACCAACCATGAATAATTGCAATGTCGTTAATAAAATGGGCGGCAAGCTTGCTGAGTATTTACTGTTAAAATTAAAATGCGTCGCAAGCCCTACTGCTGCAAAAATAAACCATAGTTGACTTGCCGATACATTCCAACCGTCGTTCCATGCCAATAAAAACAAACCAGAAACCGCAACGGGTAAAGATAACCAAAATGCTCTTGGTGGCCTATTGCCAAATAACGGCCAAGCAAGTAAAGGAACAAACAGCATAGAGAGGCTCATAATAAACGCCCCTTCACCTAAAGTGTCGCTGATTGATATTGCATGGATCCAACAGAATAAAGCGGCAGAAAGCAATACACCAACCCCCATTGAACGAACACAATCTTGCCATAAGGCTTTTTTCAATGCGCCAAAGCAAAATGGCAATAAACACAATGAAGCCAGAATAAAGCGAATACCAATAAAACCAAACGGAGGTAACTCTTGAATTGCTTGTTTAGAAAATACCCACCCAGCACCAGCCAAAAGAGTGGTTATAATTAAAATAGGCTCTGCACGGAATTTAGTTAGCATAAAAGGGCTTAATAGTAATGATGAGGAAAATAAAAAAAGAGCATATTGTGATTACAACCAACATGCTCTTTTATGCTAAATAGTTTATAGGTATTAAGATGCCGAACTTCGTAAAGTTATAACCTCTTTAAAACATGACTATTTAGTATTAATTACATCGCCAATAAGCAGACGTTTAGGGTTATCGATTTGAGGATTCAATTGAAGTAAATCTTCTAATGCAATACCTTGCTCTCTTGCAATGCTGTATAACGTATCATCTTGTTTGATTGTGTAATACATAACCGCTTCATCAACTTGCTTTTGCGCTTGAGCTTTAAGCTCATTTTGCTCAGCATCTAATTTGCGAACCGTTTGGTAAATTTCACTGTCAGTGTCTTTTTGTGATTGTAATTCAGTTTCTAGTGTATTCACTTTAGACTCTAACGTACCTACTTTTGATTCTAGGGCGCTTATTTGTTCTGTCTGATTTTTTTGCTGAGCAATAAGTTCATCATTTGATGCACAGCCAGTAAGAACTAATGTAGACATTAGCGACGCGACTAGAATAATATTTTTTGTCTGTTTCATACTTTTCTCACAACTTCATCTGTTTGCCAAATAACTTCGACCATTGTCATAAAAATAAGATGTATGCACAAGTAATAAATAGCGTTATCAGTGGATTTTGCTTGTTTGGTGCCAGTTTAATTAACTATTTTAATTAAAACATCAATCAATTTTAGTAACAAAAATCATCTCAACATCCCGTTTTTTCGCTTTAAGATGATGCGAAAAAACCAGAAAGATAAATGAAGCCTTGAATATTTAGTTAATAGAACACTACTTTAATTTACATTATTTACCTGTGATCTCATCGTATTTTTTAAAGCAATTTAGTATACATTTAGATCATTTCAGACAACACTAAACATAGTTATTGACCAATAAAAAAGGCTTAAGATAAGTTTATCTATCTTACGTAATATTCTACACACGTTTAAAACAGTGCGTTTTTTCTCGACACCAACAAATAGGTAATCACCATGATAAAAATGCTAGTTTGCGACTTCGATGGTACGATTAATGGCGGACCATCACTGGGTGTAGACCAATTTTCAGCGTACCTAGATACACAACCCGAACTGCATTTTATTATTGCTACAGGTAGAACGCTGCCCTCTATTAAAGAAGGATTAACTACGCATAACTACCCAAAACCACGGTGTATTATTAGTGATATTGGCACACGTATTAATTATGACTATGATTTAATTGCAGATGAACGTTGGCAACACCAATTGCAAACAAGATGGAATAAATCGGCAATACAAACCGCTTTGCAAGACATCACGTTTTTAGGAGAGTGTAATCCATCGCATCAAGGCGATTATAAGATCACTTTTGAGGGACAACTGGACCACAAGCAATATTCAACAATAGCAACAGCACTTGAACAACACTCAATTGATGTCGATATTACCTATTCTCATGACTGGTTTCTTGATATCACCCCAAAAGGGATAAACAAAGCCAGTGCCATTCATTACATCATGGAAAAATACAATCTGGCTGCTGAAGAAATTTGTGTCGCCGGAGATTCAGCCAATGATACCAGCATGCTGACTATGCCAGGTATTAACGCCATTTTAGTCGCAAACCATTATAACGAAGTCGCTCATTTGTCTGGGCTCAATCACGTGTATACAAGTAATGCCTCCCATGCAGAAGGCGTATTAGAAGGGTTAATATACTGGCAAAATAATGCGGTAGAAAAAATGGTGAAATAGCATTCATAAGTGACATTGAGAGTACTTTTGATCTGTTAGTAAATTCATAGAGTTAACTAACAATCATAAATCAAGCTTGTGGCTATCAATAGCGTAAATCGTTTACTCTTGCTCTTGTGAGTATTTCTCAACATGTAAATTTAAAAAATGCATTCCGGCTGAACTTAAAACATAGTGTTTATCACCACAAGGGTAGAGAAAGTTCCGATCTGTAAGATAGTTTAACGCCTTATCCCACGTTTCGATTCCAAGCGCCTGTCGAATGTCATCATATATAGTTTGTTCTGCAATTTCTTCTAGTGCGGAACGTCCTAATCCAATCACCGGAGTGGTTAGATCGTCTAGGTCAAAACCTTTATCTACCCAATAACGGGCAATAATCAATAATATTGCCTGAATCTTGGTGGCGTTGGTATCAGCATCTTCTTCTGCCTCACTACGGCTGATATAGAAAAACTCCCCTTCAACGTTAAAATTCAGATTATAGCCAATATGCAGATATAGCTGGGTAAAATGATCAAGATTATTGTACAGCTCAGTATAAAGAGTACTTTCTATAAAGCTCTGCTGATAAAGATCATAAGCTTGCTTAGTAATCACCTTTCCGTTTACAAAGGTTGAGTAAATCTGTTGGCTTTTAGCCATGCTTATTTGGGAAAAATCTGTCATCATTGTGTCACTCTCTCTGTTCGAATTTTACGATATAAATACACAGTATCGCCTTGAACTATACGATTACGGAAATTCGTTACTTTTACTGCATGACCATCAAGCATTTCATTGCTACGCATCAGAAAATTTAGTCCTTCTAGCAAATCAATAAAATGATATTCAGGTAAGTTACCTTTGAGTCTCCGCTGCAGCGCGAGTGTTAAATCTTGATATTCTGTCATTTTCATTTGCTTGACCAAATTGTATATACATTCAGCTCTTTCTAGTCTTCGCTCCGTAGAATCATCTTTAGAGCTTATTAAATCAACATAGCGATCCTTTTCTAGCAAACCTTGATCAGCTACTCTTGCTTCTATATCACTGACTACGTTATTAAGATAAGCTTCAGAACTGCTAATACGCAGTACTTTTGGCCTTGCCTGCTGCATTAACCCAAGGAATGCACCATTGTCACGAGCAAATTGCCCATCAATCTGGCTACGTTTAAGGTTATGCCTTGTCGCATCTAACTCTTTGACTAGATCACTAAATGCCGTTTCAATCGCATTAAACTGTTTAAGGCGTTTTTTCGATCGAGCCAAAAACTGATCAACCGACTGAGATACCTTGCTTATTTGTGAATGAAAGCTATTAAAGCTAACCTCATATTTCAGCATTGCTGTTGAGCGTTGGTGATCTTGATGATGTTCAAACTGGCTACGTAAACTTTGCAGACATTCAAATAAGTTAGGACCATCTTTCAAGCGACTCTTTTCATCAAGAAACTGTCGAGTAGGCAAAATATGCCTAGACAAAAGTAGCGAAATTTTTCCAATAGATTCTCGTTGTAACACCGAGAAAACTTGTGGATTATCTGACTTAGCGGCTAATTCACTCGCCTCACTCAACTCTTGGTTAATCATCTGCATTTTAACTAAGTTCAAACGAATGCTGTTTAACAATTCACTCAAGCGATGGAACAGTTCATCTATCAACTCTTTAAAATCAAGATCACTATCGCTAAACAACAAAGTATTCGATTGAAGTTTAGCTAATAATAAACGTATTCCTCCGAGTTGAATTTTCAATGCTACATCCGTTAAATCTTGAAATAAACTATGATCAAATAGTCGAAATACGCCAATCACGGAACGATCAAAAATCAGTCGACTTTCACCACCAAATTCATCTTTATCAACCAAAATGTGGACTGCGAGTAAGTTATCTGTCGAAAAAGCCGTACGCAGCTGTTTCTGTTTATCTTTATTTTGTCCTTGAATATAACGATGTAGCCGAGAAATAAATGTTGCTTCACGTACATAAGGTTCACTCATTTCATCCATTTCACGAATGATGTCACGCATAATAGTGTGATGTTCAAGCATGATAGAAAAAGTAGGAATAGTTAGGAGCCGTTGCTCACTCATCTGCGTCTCCAAACATATCAAGTTGTTCTCTATCCAATGCACTTCCTTCTGTAATAAAACTGTCAGGCATACCCGTAAAGGCGATAGTTCGCGCTGCACTATAAGGGGTTGCGGTACGCATCGCGTCTAATCGGAAATGTTGTCCGAATTTAAAAATGATCTCACTGGATGCTGAATTAGTCGATGCACTTAATACTCTAAATCCCGCTTGTTTCATATTGGGCAATAACCAATCAAACTGTGAACTATCAACAGAAGCACCTTCGTCAATAATTAAAGGAAACTGAGTTGTACATGCACTGTTTCTTAATTTACCGAGGAGAATTTCAACCAACTTGATATTGATTAGCATTATTGTGGACGTGGATTGTGACTTACTTTCCCAGCCTGTTTGCCCTTGCTTTTTCACTCGATAAGCAATACCAGAGACAATCTGATCCATCGTTAACAGCGCTGCTTTGCCATCTGGGAAAAACTTTTTACTAAATGCTTTAAGACGTTCAATAAATTGATCTGATGCTTTTTGGTCTGAATGCGTATCTAAGTGCTCTATTTCACTAACTAAATCACTGAACCTCACTTCAATTTTTATATTTGCTTCGACCTCTGCTAAATCATTAATAGCGACACCTTTAAAAGATCGGTTAATGCTCTGTTCAAACTGGCGCACCATTTCACGGTTATTTTTTAATTCATTAATAATGGCGTGAACAGAATGCTTATGTTCTACAAAGTTTTTTCCAAGAATATCAAATTCTTCATCTAAGCCACGATAACGCGACTGAAGTTGTTGGAAAGCGTGTTCTAGTAGATCATCCTCAATATGAGAAGCCATAAGTTTATCGTCATTTTCAAGCACCTGATTTCGCACAAAACCTTGAACTTTTTCAACAATCTCATTTTTCGCTTGTCGCTTATTTTGTAGGGCTTTTATACGATGTTGTAAGTTGTCTTCATTTAACTCTACTGTATGATCTGGCAATACAGAAAAGTCGATAGTAGGTAAAGCATTGGCTTCAAGCTCTGCCTTAACCCGAACGTGATAATTACCTAATGTCTCTAGGTCTAATTTAATTTGGTCTACTTTGATTTTTTGCGATTCAGATGCTTCTCTTTCTTGCGCTAATACTACTTTCTGACTTTCAAGTTGCTCTTCAAGTCTCTGCTCTTTGATTTTTTCTTGCTCAAGCTCTTCAGTTACACTATGAAGCTGATGTGTATTACTATTGAAAGCCAATAGCAGATCAATTTCTACCTGAGTTCGATTGATTTCTGCCTTAAGCACATTAATGGCTCTAATCCGCTCAAACCGATTTTCATTATCTATCGCATTAATTTCAGCTGCCCGTCTACGACTCTTTTCAAGAGCCGTTCGAGCCTTATCTAGCTTAACTTGATCTGACTCTCTACCATCGATAGAAATCGTATCCAGTCTTACACCGAATAGCTCATAGTTTAAACCATCAGCCTCAATTAAATCAGTAAAAGACTCTATAGCGTGTTTCTCTGATGAGGTGAGTTCTCTTTCCGGGTTAGCCTCTGCTACTTCCGAGTTTACTGCGGCTAACTTCTCCCAAGTAGATTTAGATAATTGATTAAATAATTTCAATTCCTGCTTATTTACTGAGGATTGAAAACGACGCTCCATTTCTTCGAACTTTTTAATGTCTTTTTCAAGTTCATCCAATTCATTCTGTCGCTTTTCGGCATCTTGTTTCAGTTCCAGCTCGTTATTTTTATTAGTTAAATGCAGTCTATGACCTGATACAATCGTTTCAAGAGAATCTGAGTCATCGTATAAATTTACTAACAGCTGAGTTTTCTGCACAGTTTCATCAAGTTTTTGATGTTGACGAAGTAGTACTTTCTTCTCCCCTTCTAAGTTCTTCTGTTTATCCGTTATATCACTACAATTCTTATTAGCAGATCGTGTTTTAACTTCTATCAGTTCTAGTTGAGTCTTTTCTAAATCTAAGGCTTGGTTTTCATTACCGATTCGGTTTTGCACCATCATTGCATACTGCATTAACTCATCTTCAGCATTTCTATTTTTCATTAACTGCTGATGACTGTCAGACAGTACTTCAAACTCTGGTCTTAAATTATCGATATTTTTTAGTAGCTCTTCACGACGCATCAGTGATTCGTTATGCGCAATAAAAGCATCAATATCAAAATTGAGTTCATCTTTACGCTCTTTTTTCTGCGACTCAATAATATTAGCAATGGCTAATCGTACTGTGTCAGAGCCCGTTTTCATATCAAACAGCAAACGAACTAATGCACGAAAAGCATCGACATCAGCATCGCTCGTCGTACTTAGTGGGAAGAGGCAAAAGCGCATAGCATCAATGTTTAGCAGTTGATTTGCGTAAATCACGTCTTTAATTGCCGCCGAACGCATAAGTGTCTTAAAATGTTTATCTTCTCGCTTGAGGAAGGCTTGAACTTTTGTTGGACTTAAATCTGCTACTCGTCCACCAATTCCATCCTCTCCAGCGTTTGCATCCCAAAAAAGATGTCGAATCTGCTCATAACGCAATGAGGTAAACATTCGGCGATAATCCAACTTATCAGAATTGCCTCTATACAGAATCTGGCAATGAGGTAAAGGTCCACCCAAGTAATTGTCACACTCCAAAATCAGAAAGCTAGTACTGCTTGGGAAATAGTGCTCGAAACTCTCATCGTTAGTATAAAATTTGCCTTCTTTGTCTGAAAACCCAAATTTCTTTGTCGAGTCTTTAAAGTTTTCTTCCGGCAATAAAAATAATCTTATTGCATTAAGGATTGAGGTTTTACCGATATTTCCGCCACCTATCAGTATTCCACCTTCACGCAAATCAATTTCTGCGATGGCAACACCCGCAGAATCTACAGCTACAAGACGAGATATACTGATCAAAAGGTTATCGATTGCTTTATTAAACATGAGTTAGTCCTGTGATAATGCTGGTAGTAGAGCTTCTTGCTCTAAGAAAGAGCGCGTTTGATTCATGAGATCTGCTTCTGTATTCAGTTCAAGATCACGAGCGAGCTGTATGGCTTTCTCAAGGTGGGTACTATTTTTTGGCTTCAACTTAAATTTATTCCTAAAAATCTCCCAGTCATCTGGTGCTAACCAATTGCTCTGGGGAAAAGAGTTTTTGAGCGTTTTGTATATTGTTAAACCACCTAAATCTATATCTTGAGCACAATAAATTTCATCATAATTGGAAAGAAACGAGTGATTCAGCTGATGGCATATCTGATTACCTGAACCAAAAATAATGTCACAACTATCTATCATCGAAGAGTGACCAATGAACTCTAAAAATTCCCGATAACGATAAAAATTCTCAATATTTTCGATAAGAACAGCCTTTTTACCAATAAGCTTCCCTTCTGTTTTGTAACCTTCAAGGTTAGATACAACAACAAACGGAATCTGAGATTTAGTGATGCGGTTCAGAACTAGCATATGCGCAAAATTACTCGGAAAATCATGTGAACGCCCCACATGAGACGCACTAACTCTATTACTTAGTTCTGGCTCAAAAAGCGCGTTATGCCACTTTTCATCAAGTATGGTCAAGTTATGACCACCACGAACACGCGTAGCACTATATATATTACGCCACTCGTTGAAATCAGAATGAGGCAAGCAGTCGATAAACCGATCTAAATTTATCGTTCTTCCTTGTGAGATCTTAGTGAGGTATTGATTAAGCTTCATTTCATCAAATCCAATTTAATCATGTAGATACTGTTGAGTATTTCATAAAACCCTAATGGGAATTGCGAACCAAGTCGATTTATTAGAGAAGGTATCCCCCAGCCTGTTGACTACTATTTGCACTCAAAATAATATGACACCATTAGCGACAGGTAAATACTGATTACATATACATGTAGCATAACTAGACAGGAATCAAACTATGAGTAAATGGCCAATTCGGTGGGATCTTCTTTTTCGATACAGAATGATCGAGATTATTGCGTTATGGGAAGGAAGGTTGACCACTAATCATCTAATCCAAAGCTTTGGTATTGGTCGCCAACAAGCATCAAAGGATATAAACAGCTATTTAAAAAATATCGCACCTGATAACCTAATCTACGACAAACATTTAAAAGGCTATAAACCCAGTGAGAGCTTTACTCCTCAGCTTACACGAGGTCATGCAGACGAGTACTTACATGTTCTATCTCGCACTGAAGACATGACGGTAACTTTTGATGAGCTTGATATGGGCTTTGAAAATACAACCATGGTCCGTCCCGTAACACGCAATATCTCACCTGACATTTTACGTCCACTGGTTCAAGCTATTCGAGAGAAAAAACGTGTCGATATAAGCTACATATCTTTGAAAGATGGCGAGGAAGCTGACCGAATTATTTCTCCACATACGCTCGTTTGTACCCCTTTGCGTTGGCATGTTCGTGCTTATTGTGAGCATTCTAAAGGCTATAGAGATTTTGTACTTAGTCGTATTCGAGGTATTCCAGATATCAACGATAGAATTGTAATGGGGAAAGATGAAGATGAGGATTGGACTACTCAACTTTGTATCGAATTAAAGCCAGATCCTAGATTAACTGAAGCTCAGGCAGCGATCATTGCCAATGACTATGGTATGGAAAAAAGAACTCTGCACATAAATACCAATGCAGCTTTAATTCGCTATGTTTTAGACACGTATAATATCGATATCAATGTATTGGACTCGAATCCCAAAGGACAGCAGATAATCTTGGGGAACCTTGAGGAGTTGAAACAATATGTAATCTTCTAAATCGGCAATAAAAACTTAAAGCAATCTCGAAAATAGTTTATTTAAAAAACGGCTTCAAACGGTAAATTTTGCAACATAAGATAGGAGTTCCTAGAGCTAATAAACCTCAAATTACAGGCACAAAAAAGCCCACACTAGGTGGGCTTTTTTGTTTGTTCATAAAGAACGAATTGGCTACTGGACTCGATTACATACCCTACCCAATTGATTATAAACAAGTTATTTAAAGTAGACTTTTAAAGTGTTACCTCTGGTGTTACTTTGATAAAATCTTACTCTAATAAAAGCATTATCACACCTAACGTGTGACACTGTCACGACATTATTTCCTATTAATAGCGGTATGCCTTTGACTCTTGACTTAAGCAAGCTTTAACTAGTAATATTAACTTATCAATGACTAGTTAAAGCCCTATCCGTAACCTCGACCAAACTTTTAAAAAACTTAATGCACTTCTCTGCTTCCGGCTTACTGATTAAATGAGAACTTTGCTTATCTGTAACAGAACGATGCACTGCGTCCCCACGTTTTTTTATCCATTCGTTCAGCTTTGCTCTGGTTCTATTTTGATCTTCGTATCCAGGCCATGTCCAACATTCAGTCACATCGATACCAAGGAAGCGTTCAAAGATATCTTTTGTCTTCTTACTATTTGGAGTATGAAAAAATTTAAGATCTGTTTCCAAAGTTCTGCTAATGAAATTGCCTATTTGTGAACCTTGAAGAACCTTTGTTTGCATCGCTACTTCTTCACTGATTTTGTCTTCAACATATGTTTCCCATGCAGTTAAAGTCATTATAAGAGCAGCTCGCTTTAACTCTTCAGGATCACGTCCCAACTCAGGAATATTCTTCATATGTTCATAAGCTTCTAATATCCTTTCAGCATCTTGGATAGAAACATCAAATACACTTTTTGCTTGGCACATATTTAATCCTTTTTTATTGTCGTCTTAAATCAATCCACTCTGAGAAATAATGCATCGGATCGCAAATTTTACTCATTGATGCATAATGAGAGTTACCTATCTGAATACCGTGAACCTGTAAACCCAGATTCTCTCTTCGGTTACTTATTTTCCTACTTAATCCTGAAGACACTGGAAATTCACCGTCGCTCACTAACAAGATGTCAGCTTTATGCCACTCTTCCGAATCACACTTTTCCAATGCTTTATTAAGCGGTCCTTCAGCATCGGTTCCACCACCAAAAGACATTGTTAAAAAGTTAAGTAACTCATTAAAACCAGATACATCTAACGTTAATTCCAATTCACTTACTTCTTTTTTACTTCCAAAGAGATATACATAACAGCTTCTCTTTTCTTTGTAAGCAACCTTCATACACTCCAACACAGTAGCTTTTGCAATATTTTCCGGTAAACCTCGCATTGAACCGGAAGTATCTAGGCAAATAACCATGGGGCCACGTTTTTTATTTATATGCTGACCAACTCGCTCAGAAGTAACCTCTTGGTTTCTCACTTCATCAACTTTAAATATTTCAGTTCCTTCAACAGAATAAGAAATTAAGGCATGCTCAGCTCTTTTAACATGCCAAAGTTTTTTTAATATAGGGTTAGTAAGCAAAGACGCTTCTTGAGGTAGCATCCGAGAAATTGAATCTGAACGTGTAATACCTTTTGTCTCCATAGGGATCAATGGTGTGTCCACATATTTCTCATTTCTTGAAACTATACTCATTTGGGTGATGATTTCTTCAAGCATAAGACCATCAGTCTTTTCATCACGCCCTAGATCTTGAATTAAACTTTGTAGTTTTGGTAATTTTTTTATTATTTTATTCAATCGGGTTATATCAAGCCACCCATGACTTTGAAATACTCCTTTTGATAAATCAAAACCTAACCCTGTAATCAAGCCAAGTTCAGAAAAGACATCTTCTAATTGAGACCATACTGCTAGTCTCTCTTGCCATACATCAGGCAAGATGCCGATACTTACCTCATCAGAAAGTAACTGCTGCCAGATTTTCTCTGAAGCCATTACGGTAATTCTTGCTCGCTGTTCATTGCTCAAAAAAATAGGTTTAACTTGTTTACGCTGATTCTTTTTCTTATCTAAAGCCTGTTTTATTTGACTTAATGCCTCATTTTCCATCTGTTTTATCAGGTCAGACACCAATGGTAATGCTTGGGACTGGAGCTTATCTATCACGAAAAGTATGTCCGTTAACAAAGCATCTGTGACTTCTGCACTTTCTGAGCAGTAACGATTTAAGCCTGTTTCCATCACCACTTTACAAATCGCATTTTTCATTGATTGAGGAGCTAAAGGATACAAACTCACCGGACTTCTTCCAGATAAAAGCTCATTCCTAGAGTTGATTAAAGACTCACTGCGCTCAGTTAAACTACCAGTAGAGCCAGTAATAACTGCCGAAAGGAACTTCTCCGGCACATTATCAAGACAACTGAACTGACTGTCTAAATTTAACAATGGAGACTTAACTATGTATGATTCGCTAATCACATAGCTCTCCTTCAATTATCCCACTGTTATCTTCCAGTTCAAACGCCAAGTTAAGCTCTGACTCCAGCGGAAGATTGTTAAAACCAGATTCCAAAGATGTAACCCTTTTTAGAAGCTTATCAACTTCTTTTTGAGAAGAGTGCAGAGAATCAATAACCTCAGAGAGCATACTTCTATCTAGCCAAAGATGCTTTTCAAAGTACCCAGAGACACCTGAGATCTCTTTATTTATCTGACTATAAAAACCCTCAATATTACTCCTTATATTTTTAATTTCTAAAACTCGTCCTTCAACATGAGCTTTCGAAAAGGAGCTATTCAGAGGTATTGGTGTATTCTTAACCTCTACCATAATCGGTTTATTCTTCTCTGGACTGTAACTGTAACCGTAATTTTGAGTCAGTTCTGTAGTCTCATTTCCGTTACGATCCGCATAGAGAAAATTACCCCGATGATCTTTTTTATGGGACTTGCTCACCTCTTTTATTGTTTCCTCGCCATCTCTGTCGAGATATAATGTGTTTCCTTTCGCATCTTGTTTATGCGTTTTTTGATCTTCTTTAAGCTTCTCTTCCCATACATTTAGAACCTTAAGTAAACGGGATGGGGGTGTTTTCCCATCAACTGTCACCAAACGTTTATAAAGCTTCTGAAGGCCTTTAAACTGTTCAGGTTGTTCCCACAAGCAATGAGGAAGAATCCAAGCATCGTAAATACTGGTTTCGTTAAAGCCTGAAGTGAAAGCAGATACTTTCATCAGCTTCACTAATTTTCGCCAACGGCGATCAGATACGTAAATATTTTCAGTGACTAGGTAATTACGAAACTCTTTACAAGCTTCTAATGTCGCAGGAGTTAGATCTACTTTCTCGGCGAGATGTTGTACCTCATATAGATCTTCAATCTTTAAACGGATATTGAGTTCTGGATCAAAATCCGTTAATGCACCGCACAATAGTTTGTCAAATGAATCATTAGACACTGGTGACACGTAAGAGCGCAGAATAAATCTATCATACAATGCACTTAATTCCTGACCATCAGGTAGTTCATTACTTGCCGCGACTACAGATACTAACGGAACATCTACTCTTCGGTTTCCATTGTCGAACTGACGCTCATTAAGCAACGTCAAAAGACTATTCAAAATAGCACTATTAGCTTTAAAAATTTCGTCGATAAAAGCGACCGATGCCTCTGGTAAATAACCACTAGTCAATCTGTTATAACGGTCTTCTTCTAATGCCTTAATTGAAAGAGGACCAAACAACTCTTCTGGAACAGAAAAGCGAGTCACTAGACGCTCGAAGTAGTTTGCTTCTACAAACGCACTTTTCAGGCGTTTTGCTAATTCACTCTTTGCCGTACCCGGAGGTCCTATAAGTAATACGTGCTCCCCTGATAAAGCAGCAAGCATCATCAGCTTAACTTGATGCTCTCTTTCTAATAGACCGTTATTCATTTGAGTCATTAACGTCTGGATTTTTTCTTTTCTGTTTAGGTTCACTGTACTTATTGACGTTGTCATATCTAATTCCTTCTATTTTAATTTTTTAGTTCCAAATGAAATACATCAATTGGTTTAATCTGAACACCAAACGCGTAACTCAGCCAGTGTCGTTTTCTTAATAAACAACTCTGTTGTACCCAACAACTTGAGCATTTCTTCTGTTACCTGTTTTTTACTTAAGCCGGGCTGAACTATTGTCACTTGAAACTCGATAGGTGTAGTACGAGAGCGATTCTTAAAACTTTCTAATTCTGCGATGCTGCCTTTTAAAAAACGGCTTTGCCCTTTCGCTTTCCATGCTGCTTCACGCTTTTTGATATGTTTGTATACATATGGAAGGCCAACATGTTTCCAACGCACAGAACGCTGGGCTTGCCCACAAACTTCATACAAATCACTTAGACGTCTCCCAGGCTCTGCACCATGAGAGTACTTACAGTGATATAAGCTTAAAATTATTTTGTCTGGTAAAGATTTAAGCGCAACTAAATCGGCTGCCTCTCCACTGTCGTCGTCATTAATTATAATATCGTAGTCTTCTTCAATGGATTGCCATGTTTGATGTTGGATCGTATCAACATTTTGATTAGCACCCATCGATTCTTTTGTTATATCTACTGTCCATTCGACAGGGCTCAAAGATTCAGCATCGTAGATACCTATATTGTCCTTCACCTCAACCCAATAACAGTTATAAGAGAACGAACCATCGGCGTAATAGATAAAGATAGGATCAAGGTACATCTCTTCAATCAATTCTCTTGGGTCAGCACTTCCTACCTGAATGGTAATCGGCTCACCTTCTATAAGTTGATACTCATAGCCTTTTGATAAGTCACTATCGATCAAGAGTTTATATTTAGAACTATCTTGATTCGATTCAAAAATCACTATTGGGTTACAGGTTTGCTCATCCCATGTAACTTTCAAATCAACTTCATACAAGTAGAGTTGTTTTGCACCAAAGAAAATCCTAACACCTTCTTCATTTCGTTGTTGTAGATGCTCTCCCCACTGAACTGATATCGGCATATGGGTATGAGGGGTATCAATTTTCTGTGGTCTTAAGAAATCACGTGTAATATTAGCTTCATCGGAAGCTCCTGAAACTACCTTATCCCATGCAGCTTTTACCCACAGTAACCAATCCGCAATAGAACCAGCTTTAGGTGACCACACTTTGCCTTTACGCTCAGAGCACCCCCAAAGTACTTTATTTCCATCCTCATACCCCATCGCTGCGATATTGCTGAGTGTTGATGCTGACTTCTCTACGGCACTCAAACCTTCAGTTACATTTGAACCAAAAAACTGCGTAAAACTAATTGCACCGTTTTGAGCGGAACCCAGATTATTGACTAGTGGATATTCAATATTATTAAGTACATTAAATATTTGCTTACCAGACATGACATAAGTTGAGTCGCCACATAGCTTTTCAGCCAAGGTATCTACTTTGAATCCCTTATAATCATTTGAATAAATAAACAGTGCATCTCGCTCACTATCCCAATGAGCTATCAATATCTTGTAGTTTATGTCCTTAACATCCTTGAAATGCCCCCACTTCACTGCTGTACTGGAAACCGCTAACAAAACTAGAATGTTTTCTTGTTCAGAAACTGAATGCCACATCTCATCACAGGTGAACTTAAGATCAGAAAATGCATCAGGATTCCAGTTTTCACACTCAGTTTTGAATAACATAGCAGAACAAGATGGACGTAAATTCCAAAGAGATAATTGCTCATGCAAGTCTCCTTGCCCTTTAAGTGAATCTACAACTTCTTGCAATCTTACTTCTCGTTCAATTTGATTTTCAGATAAACGTCTCAACACCTCATCCCAGTCAGCACCAAGTGCGTATAGCTTCTGTAATGCCCCTTCAACGCCAGAATCCGCAATATTCACAACTACGCTTGCCGTACCTAATTTCTCTTTGTGGGAGACACGAGTAAATCGACCTATAAACTGTAGCGTTATCGCCAAGCTCTTATGATGATCGTGAATAGCTGCAATCTTTAAATTTGGTAAGTCGTATCCTTCTCCTAACATATCGACACAAATCACCACTTTCGCTTCTTGCGAGCGTAAGTAAGCGAGACGTCGTGTTTGTTCAGTTTTAGAAAGATCAGAATGAACTAATATCGGGTTTAACTCAGGAGCCAGCTGTAGATATAGTTCAAAGACTTCTTCAGCTCTTACCTTTGTTTTCACACGAGCCATCATTAAATGATCAAGACCCGATTTTAAATCCTGTTTTAATAATTTAATTGCTTTTTCAGCAATTGATTTATCCATAGTGTCTTGGAAATATTCCTCAACAGGCTCAAGCTGAACATTCGTAAAATAACCAGCCTTTTGAGCTTCTCCCATCGTATAGTTATAAATGATTTTAGCGCCCAAACTTTGAGTATCATTACGAAAAGGAGTTGCTGTAAATTGAATAACTCGTTTACCTAAAAATCTATTCTTAATCTCATTCCATTTATTAGCTGATATATGATGTGCTTCATCTACAAAAAGGTGACTACAGGAATCACAAATAGTTTTCAGTACATCAAGGTTGGCAAATCGTGAATTCAAAATTTGAGGTGTTGCTATTAGTACATTCGCTTTATCAAGAAGCTTTTGAGCCTCCTCTACACTTTTAATACCTTTCTTAATCTTAACGATCGCAGGATGTAAAATACCTTCAGGAATAACACCTAGCTCAGCCAAGCAACCTAATGTTTTAAACTTATCGCCAACTTGGTCTCGTAGTGAGTTTGATGGAACTAAAACTAATACCTTATCGCAACGATGATAAATCGTTGTAGACAACATTGTTTCTGTTTTACCTGTCCCTGTTGGTAAAACAACAGTACTCGGTTCAATATTAGAAGATTTAGAAAACTCTGCAGAGATCGCATGAAGGGCTCCAATCTGAGGTGTTCGTAAACCCAAAGTTCCAGCGTCTTGATCTTCTGCCTTAAACATGAACTTGTTTTGCCAAGATTGAGCCAAATCAGAAGGTTGTAAATCCTCAAGCTGCATCAATGGATGATTTAACCATCGCAACTCTGTTAGTGCTACTAGTGATTTAAACTGAGAAGGCTTTGAGGTGTATAAAACTGGATAATCTTTTAGAGACGCAACACAAACGCACTTACTTTTCACAATGTAAAACGTCGAGAAATACCCTTCTCTCGACGACATTGCCATAACTATATCGGGATCATCTGTAAAAGTGATAACAACGTTTATTTCAAACTGTCGATGTCCAAATCTTTCGACTTTATTGCCGGATAATTTAATATCAGGAAATGAAAAAGTTGGGATTGTTAAAGTGGCAAGATTAGCGTCGGTCATATTTAATGGCTCCTCTAAAAGTTATTGTTGATGTATTGTACCTTCAACAAACATGCCAAATTCTAACACTATGATTTATTTAGATATTAGTAAACCATCACAATTTTCACTGGTAATTATTTTTACGAAAAGGAAATAAATTTACGCATATAAGTACAAGTAAGATCTGCCACATGTATCGCATCAAGTGACAGACCTTAATTTCTAACTAAGGATGAGAGGACCAAACACCTCTTACGAGTTTGAAGTCGTCATACTGAAGAGATGTATTGTACGAATTGGCTTTCGCGTGAAGCAAATCAGTGGGCATCGGAGTTATGTCCGTTAACTCTTGACGTTGATCTCTATCACCAGGTTCTGCAAACCCTCTGTCATAGATCAAACCTCCCTTAGCTGTAAATAACCCTCGAGAATGTAAAAAACCAGAACGCTCATCATCGGCGCAATACCAATATAGCTTAATATTTTCTGGCTTGATACGTTCGATTAAAGGCAACTGTTTTATTATTTTTAAAAGATCTAAGTCGCTCTGTTGCTTTATCCAGTGAAGTTCCATTGTGCGTCCGGCTTAATTGGTCAGACACATTTCTAAACCAAGCTTTCGGAAAACCAGATAATACAGCGCCACGGTCAAACCCAAGCCGCGCATCCAACAGTGCTAAATCTGCTAAAGAGTTAATTTCTGTCGGCGCAACTGCAAATTCCAAATGTAACATTAGAATAGCTCCTCTCTTCTTTCTTCAAAGAAGCCGTTTGGCCACGGAGCATCAAACTCACCTTCGTCGGTTGTTTTGATTGGAAGCAAGCGTGTTTTACCTTCTGATTGCTCACAAAAAATAATCTGCACATCACTTTTCTTACAACCAAATGGCTCGTATGAAATCTCTTCATCTGCTGTTTGGCGTCGACGTTTTAGTAACCTTAACAGCAAATGTTCGCTGTGCGTTTCAATTAAAAACATTCGGTCCTGATTTGTCTTAATTGCCTCGAGCATCATGTCGCCTAATGCCAACTGCCATTTAGGGTGGATATGCAGTTCAGGTTGCTCACATGACACAATAAGGTCTTGCTCAAGTGATGTAGCAACGACAAATGGGAATACTTGGGAAACGCCAACACCTACGCTTGATGGTAATAAAGGTATCTCAGTGTGCGAGTCTTTAAGTATTATTGTCTTTTCTAGCAAACTCGCTTCTCCATGAGAAGGCGCTTCAAAATAATAATTAGTTCCAAAGAAATCACTACTTTTGAATTTTTCGTTAGCTTTGTTTTTAACTCTATCATTCGAAAATGCGAATGTATCCCACCCAGCTGTACCATCATACCAACGACCAGATGATGTTTTAGCATTCAGTACCGTTGAACGATTTGGCACAATACGTAAAGGACCAATGTGAATGAAATCTTCAAGCTTTTTCACCAAAAGCTTGATGGGCGCTAGAATGGCTTGAGAAGACGTTGCTTCTGCAAACAATTTGCCAGCAAAAGGATGCTCAGGAAACGCATTACTCCAATCAAAAGGGACATTTGATAAATCCATACGAGAATAAATATTGGGTAATGAATCTTGGCCTTTTAAGAAAATATCTTCCCACTCCCCTGAATCAAATAAATTATTTATAGAGAATGACTCGTCTACTTCCCAATGAGGTAACGGTTGGTAATGCGTTATATTACTTTCCTGTTTGCCTTGTTGAGATTCGATTCTACAAAGTACAACACTTCGGCTTTTACACTCATAGCGACTTATAAATGCCTTCTGTTTATGATAATCCCACTTAATATCGATCTCAAAGCTTAGTTCATCGGCCTCTGAATCAGGCGTAATTCCCAGATTTGTTTCAAGCAACCAACGCTCAGAATCAGACAAATAATCATCCCAGATATCTATCACTCCATCTCTAAAATCGAGAGTAGCACCTATAGTGATAACACCATTTAAGTCTTTGCAATGAACCAAATTTTGAAAACCGCCAAAATAAAGTGATTCACCTGCAATTGAGCTGTATTGCGCATCAAAATTTCGCTTTGCGACTACTTCGTACAAATAGAGCAATGCGTGTAAAACAGTACTTTTACCTGTGCTGTTTGCACCAAAGAAAAGCGTGATGGATGCTAGTGGAATCGTGGCTTTATTTTTAATACCTTTGAAACCACCAACGGTAAGTGATGTTATTTTCATTTTAACCTAACCTTTAATCAAAAAAAGAGGCATCCGAAGATACCTCTGAAATTTATAGTTGGCCTGAGAAAGCTTGCTGACTCAAAGACTCAAAATACTTTTCATTACTAAACTTGTATGAAGTATCCAAGCATCCGATAAACTTGGATTTAATAGCGCTAAATTGACTCAACGCTTCATCACTTGGGACGGGAATCTTAATATTGCCCACTATCGTTTTATTTAAGTTCGGCATGGTCGCACCTTGAGATTCCCCCTCTAAGTACTTTTTCATAGCTTCACTTGAGAGAAGTTTATTTAAATATTCTGAGAAAACACCTGTTTGGCTTGGTCTAATAAATAGACTTCCAGTACCACACATCCACCCATCTTCTCGCTCATTTACAATGGCACATCGTCCCATTTCTCCTCTTCTTCCCATTACGATATCTCCAGCTCTTAGATGATATTCTGTGAGTTCTTGGTGTTTTTTACTTGATATCGTTAAGTTACTTTTTGGAATAATACTACCCTGTACAAAACGACCGTCATTGCCGGAGTTCCAGAGGTAAGGTTCAGATAAATACCATCTGATTGGGATGAAATATGAGCCAATTGCTTATGCATGACTTTAGTAATTGCGGTGTAATCAATAGGTGATGACAATCTGATACGTTGAATAGTTACCAAGGTTTTGGAACGACCTGAACAAGCAAGTTTTTTCACAAGCCATTCTTTATAATCATGCCACTCCTCCTCCCATGTACTAGCAAGGATTACAACATCATCAAATATAGGAGCTTTCAATGCGATCGTTGCTATAGAAGCTGTTTTGTCTAGCTTCATCTGATCAAGATCTGTTCTGCCAAGCCAACTAAGCAAAGTTGCCATTTTATCTTCCGTAATTATTTTTCTTTTAATACGGCATATTACAGCGACTTCATTGGTTTTAAAATGCTATATAAAAGAAAACGCTACATAGCGCAAAGCATGTAGAATATTTTTGCTTTTTATCTTAAATAGTCCAACCTGCATTAATTAGCTTTTGGTCTATAACTAACCTTGCTTGATCTTCTGGCGTTAATTTTTTATCCATAGAGGTTACCCTTCAAAAAATTCTTCATCGATCCGTTTGATATACAGCACCTGCTCGTCTCGGCTACCAATGTTGTAGCGGAGCATCAGTTTTGCTAACTCCTTACCATTGATAAGAACGATACGCATACCTAGGTCTTTAGCAGTTTGAGTTGCTGATGAAGTAAACTCTGAGGTTGTAATGAAAATTCCTTTTTGTGCTTTCTTCAAATTGAGTGCACCAAAGAAGTCTCTGATTTCACCAGCGCCAACGTTATTCCCATCAGCATAACGCTTCGCCTGAATATAAATCTGGTCAACACCTAATGGATCTTGATTAATGACGCCATCAACACCATTATCACCGCTTTTTCCAAGGGTATGAGCCATGCCTTCATCACTACCGCCGTAACCCATAGCTAGTAGTAAATCGATAAGTAGTTGTTCAAAAAATGCAGGTGATACTTTACGAGTACGCGACAAAATATCTGAGGCTAAGGCGTCGTTGATTTGTTTGTAAGCAGCTCTTAGTATTTCATCGGGTGTCGCATCGTTATCAACAACCTCAATAGCTTCAGCTTTATCGACGTCACCATTTTTTTGCTTAGTGAACACATTGAAGTCATCAAAACGTTTTAAATAATGGTTATTGATCTCTTCTCCACTATTTAGTGCCTCTTTTCCCAAATCTGTGATCACGAAATGACCACGCCTTGTTGAATCCAACAATCCAGCTTTAGCTAGATAAGTTTTGGCCCATCCAACTCGGTTAGTAAATGCAGCTTGTCGTCCACTAGGAAGAAGTTCTGTTCTTTCTTCTTCTGACAGATTGAATTGCTCAGCTAGCAAGTCAGTAACATTGCTAAGCTTTACTTCTTCATTCTTCGCGGCCTTTAACACAGGCTCCATTAAATCTTGGTAACTTGGAAGCATTTACTCACCTATATACTTACTGTTCAATCCACTCACCGCAACTCTTCATGCTTAATGTTCTATAAATCATCAAGCTAATCTTCTGCTAAATTTATGCAAACTGTTACTTCTTTCAAAGTTAAAATTTAGCCTATTATTTTATAGCAAGACTCTTTATGGCAATAGCCTGGAAGGATATGAGAAAATTGAGGAAAGGACAATGATATTCATCATTCAAATCAGATAAATGAGCGTTCGTAACACATTGTATAATCAAGTGTTACTCTCACTTTAAAGTAATCTACGATTTAATAACTTTAGTGGGATTTTTAAAGCTAAAAAACACAAAGCCCACACCTTTCGATATAGGCTTTATGTCTTTAGTGGTGGAAGGTTGGAATTAATCTGAAACCATGCAATTCAATTCAAATAGATCTTATCTAAATAACGCAATCACTGATTGTGATCGCCAATAGCGAGTAATCTCACGACATGACATTCGGCGATTGTTTTTTGGATTAACACATGAGTCATTAATGCAACTCAAATCTATTAAATATAAAAAACCGCTCAAGTGAGCGGTTTCTGATAGTTAGACTCTATCATCATTAGAGAGCAAAATTATCGCATGCGTTACTTTTCATAGATATCGCTACATACTCATTACCATACTTACGTAAAATCATTGATGATTGTGCGTTATAAGAACCTTTCAATGCTTTATCAATAAAACAAACATGTAAGTTTTGTTCATCTTTTTCAACAATGTTTAATTGGTAATGCCATCTCTCACTCTCAATCAAAATTGATGAGTCTGTAATGACTGGCTTAGGTAAATTTAGTTCTGAAAAATGTTTTTCATTTCCCACACGTTTAGGCATTAATGAACTACTAAACGACGTAATATCTAATGTTTTATATATATCATCCATTGGGTATGCGAATGATAACGAACTAAAAATAATAGCTAATATACTAATGATTGTTTTCATAATAATCCTTTTAATAAGGTTGCTTCTGTCTTTCGTCTAGTTGAGTAATCATCATAAAAATTAAGTAAATTCTTATGCATTCCAGTCCAATTTTGTTGTATTGCCTGTTTCCAAAACTTTGGAGTCTCTGTCGATAAGTTACCATACTGATAAGCCACTGATGCTATTACAGTTTGAGCCTGACTTGGTAAGCACTCAAATTTAACTTTACTACTCGACTTATTATATAACGTCACTAATTTATCTGTTTCTGACTGTTTAACAAGTAAACTCAATGTATTAAGTTCCTCATTAGTAATTGTCAGTGGTATTTCTTCTAATTTATTCACAGCATCATACTTTTTCAAAGATAAATATGGTGTAAATTTATCAATTAATGATTTACTTAACCCCATTTTCTTTAAATCCGATAATGTTCTAGCACCCAAATCAAAACCTGTACCTATAGTAACTCCGCTTTGGCTTTTATCCGGAAAAGGAACGTAGCCTTTGGTCTCTACACCCTCTAATTTTTGGATGAAATGATGATCTATTTGTAATTCACATTGCGTCTCATAAACCCACTGACCAACAACAGCTTCATCTAACGCCAACAGAGTATTCTTCCCCGCCACTCCATCTGTACTACCAATTTTGTAATCTGGATGAACCTCATTCGTTGGTGTATACGTACTTTGAAATGTTTTTATCGCGCTTTCTGTTCCTGAGCCAAAATCACCATCAGCTCCTGCACTACCTAAATCAAACTTCATTTTCAGCAACGCTTCTTGAATCAGTTTAACCTCATCCCCTTTAGCGCCTTTTTTAATGACCTCTTTCTTTCCTTGAGCAATTGATTCTAGTATCTCAGATTGTGCTAATAATTTTGATTGAAGCAATACCGATTTCACATTCACAATAGCCGTATTATTCTTAATTGCCTTCTCTTCTTGAACTGGCACATAAGCAAGCTCTGTATGATTTTTTTCGATCACACTCCATACATTGCAAAAAGGAAACGTTAGTTTATCTTCAGTTAAATCCGCTGGACTCTGCGCATTTCGATAAGATTCGTCGACACCTACTGTTTGCTGTTGATTAAGCAGTAACTCATCCCCTAATGCCAATGCGCCATCTTTGTGTTCGGGGTTATTTGAGTTTAAATCAAACAATTCTTTTGCGGTCATTCCATGCTGAACAGCAATATCTTCCCACGTTTCACACTGTCCTGTCTTTGGGTTAATTTTACAAATATGAGAAGTTACCTCATCATGATTTTGATTCTCTTCCTTTATGAGAATCTCATCTCCCACCTGTATTAAGTCTGGATTAGTAATTTGAGGATTTAAAGTAAGAATCGATTCATATTCCACACCTTGCTTACGAGCGATAAGCCCAAGCGTATCTCCTGATTGAACAGAATAAGTTACTCGCCCATTCTCATTTTTTTCTCGCTCTAACGCTTTCTCTGAACGAGCATTAACAACCTCATCTGGGTTTAAGCATCTCGCGTTCTCATCAAGCCACGCTACATTAATATCACTCAGTTGCTCTTGGGTTATTTTTTCTTTGGTATAAAGTAAATGCTGACGAGCTACAACAACATTGTTGATTTTCCAAGGCAATAAAATAAAGCTGTATTCATGCTCTGATAGCAATTCGTTAGATAACGATTTACCTTTAGAATGAGTAATCTTAAATGACCACTTATCACTACCAGTAAGTTGATACTCGTTAATCAACTCATCATCGATAAAATGATAAAAGAACCCCACTTTAGGCCATGACAAACGCTCATACACTTGAATCGATGGTTTGATAGGAACGAATGACTCCGTAGCATGAGCAACACCTTTCTTAACAGGCTTAACCTCATCAAACACCATCGCACTACCGCTTGAGATAAAGAACTCTCGACTGAGTACCTTTGGCTCATCAACATCCACACTAGCAGTAAATAACGTAAAGCCTTTCTCATTTTGAGTTTTATTCCATGTGGATATATTGCCTTCTTCTTTGGTTTTCCCTAAAGAGAATACACCAATTTGATAGGTGTTTAATTCATCCTGAGCACATGCTATTTCAATCGAATACTCAAAGGCCGCTGTTTTAGCTTGTTTTTCCTTTACTGGATCGTTATGTGGTTCTTCAATCTTGCATTGCTTTGCTAATTCTTCATTCCACGGAAAGTAGGCATTCACAAATTTTGATTTAGTGTCATCAACTGGCTCAACAAACTTTTCTAATTTTTCATCCCAAGCTTTCATTCGTTATTCTTCATTTATTTTAAATCACTCTCGAATGCTAATCTAAAATGCAAGTTCGTTTTAACTGAATTAATAGGTAAAATGACTAAATCTCTAAAAGCGAAAAACACATCACATTTCTTTTCCGTTCAGTCCTCTTTACATCCACCCCAATTCAAAAATAACTCACATATATATCACCTTTATGCATATCCAAAACGAATGCCTTAAAGGAACTTTACATGCAAAAACAATCCAACCCCACCTATGTCGTTAATGAGCCTTTAACGGCAAATCAGGTTTTCGAAAAAGCCGCTGAATTACTAGAGCACCAATATCAACGTGAAAACTCATTCACAGATCCGACTAACACCAAACATTATCTATCCATGAAATTAGGCCACCAAGAGCGTGAAGTGTTTGCTGTGCTGTTTCTGGATAATCAAAATCAACTCATTAGTTATCAAGAGCTGTTCTATGGCACTGTAGATTCTGCCAGTGTGTATCCTCGTGAAGTCGCAAAGGCAGCATTATATGCCAATGCCGCTGCGGTGATATTTGCCCACAATCACCCTTCGGGTATTGCTGAACCATCAGGGAGCGATAAACGCATTACCACTAAATTAGTGGATGCATTAAACCTGTTAGATATTCGAGTACTTGACCATGTGGTGGTTGGCTCACCTTGTGTCTCTTTTGCTGAACGAGGACTTATCTAATGAAAAGAGAATTAGTTGTTCATGGTAAAGATCTAGCATTACCAAAAAATCTGCATCGTCACCTTGAAGTAGTGCTTGATAGTTTTTCACTTCGTACTGACATCAATCGACTCTCTGTAAATTTTAGAGACACCAGCTATTACCATCGTCGGGAAGGATTGCATCCTATTGAAATGCGCTTTGAGCGAGACGACATTAATCGTCATATTTGGAAGCTGGTATTTATTGCCAGCTTTTCCTATCCCGATGAACACAGCCCAAACGTTGCACCTGAGCTGTACTTTAACTTTAACTTTAAACGTGGTTGGTTCTATCAACCTGATATTCAAGGCTGTGAGCTTGCAAGGCCGCAAGTCATCGACCTATTTACCTCATGGGCACTCGCCTTTTGTCGTCAACTTCGTAACCAACACTTTGATGATATCTCTGCTAACGAGATACGCACTTAACCTCATCTACTTCCAATTTATTACTTTTTGTCACTATCTTATTTAAATCATAGGAGGACACAACGTGTCTGAATTACAAACCATCATTACCACCACTAATCTTATACCTACGCTATTGCCAGTATCAAACAAACTAAACCAATACCTTGTTAATGCGCTTAATCAACATCCTGAATTGCATTCTGGCTTAGAGGAAACAAACAGTGTCACCTTCAATTTTCGAGATAAAAGCTACAGTGCTGAAAGTGGTGGTTTTCATCCTGTTGAGATTGCTTTAACCAAAGAAGCAAATAACACATGGCACTATGCCTACATCACTGACTTTGCTTTTGTGGGTAATCATTATCCTGAATTAGCCAAAGAATTAGATTTTGATTTTCTAAGTGAAGAATGGTTTGCCAGCTATTTAGGACGTTATTCGTCCATCAAAGATGACGGTGCCGCTAAGGAGTTGTATCAATTATGGGAGCATAACTTTCTGGCTTATGCCGATATGGGAATGTATGACGAAATAGAAATCAACGTATCTTAATCATCCTCCTTATTTCAATATCAATCACATCATGCCGCAGCCTTTTGGTTGCGGTTTTTTTATGCTTAAAAATCAGGATAACTAACTCATGAATAAACAAATAATACCCACCCTTAATCCCTTCTCTGTCTTAGTCAATTGGTCTGAATCCAATGAGTTCAATGAAGGTCAGTTGTATGACTTCATGGACTTTGAGCGTAAAGCATTGGACGTAGCTAAACAAAACCCATTAGGCGGTTACGACAAAACCAATGTAACGGTGACCTTTGAGAATGGGGATGAACACCAATGTCGATTAGATTTAGGTTGTGGTGGCAATGATGTAGGCTTTGCTGATCATTGTCTTAGTACGCTTGAATATCATGAAAAACATCACCTCGATACAGATAAGCCGTGGTTACGTAATGATGCTAATCATCAACAATTAATCACACTCATTAGAGCCTATCATTTTGATATCGAGTTTATAACTGATGCTCGAAACCAAACCATCAAAGCCACTGAACTTGCGAAGCAACAAGAGCGAGATAAAGAGCAAGCCAAACGTGAGCAAGAAGAAAAAGAATGGCAAGCACATCAAGCCAATGAAAAGGCATTTCAAGCAGCTCTAGTCATACCTGAATGGACGAAAGGCGTGATCGTGGCTACTTATACCGAATACGATAAAGAACGCAGTGAGCCGCATTCAGGAGAGCATCACACCAAAACCCTTCGCACCATTATTTTAGCATGGTCTACCCATACCAGACGATTATTCCCTGAACTGCGTAAAGCCTGTTTGGATCATCCTGATACGGTATTTCTAAACGATAAAGAGCAAAGCTGTGAGCATCGTAATAACTACGGTATAGGGCAAGGCTCTGGCTTAACGGATGTGGATTATCTTTATCATGGTTGGTGTGTGGAAAAAATTGTCTTTGGGAATAAATACAACAAAGCGAAATACGTTCCATTAGGGGAAATCGTCATCCCTTTATCAAAAGATAAATGAGGCTATACCATTAGATTTTTTGAAAAGGTAAAGGTCTTCGTCTCTCACCTTAAAACCCTTGCTCTATGCGGCTTTGGAAGGACTAATACTTGTAATCTCAATGTGCTTAACAGAGCAATATCACTCCTTCTCAATTATCCACCACTCACTTATTTTTAAGATCACTATCGCTACGACATAAGTCAACGCAGCCATAGATACACTCCCTATCAATTACCCTCAACAAGTTAAGCGAATGAATAAGAATGCCCCAAACCGTTCACAACATTATCTTCAATTAATTCTAGAAATTTATAAGCGCATACCGAAACATCGTAAAACCACCGCAAAAGAGATCCAACAGCAATTAACTAATATCGGCATTGATCGCAGTGAGAGATCTATACAACGTAACTTAGCGGATATGGTTCAATTCTTTGATGACATTGAAATGGATAATCGAGACAAACCTTATGGATATACTCGTCGTTCAAGCTCTTTATTATCAGAGCATAGACAAGATGCCCTTTTATTATACTTAGCAACCCATTACTTACGTTATTTATTACCCGTGACACTGACGGCTTCAATGGAAAATATACTCTCTGATACAAAACGACTTTTTCTTCCTGAAAATGCGAACTCTAAAGAGCGTCAGTGGGTAAATAAAATAGGCGTAGTCAATGACTCCTTTACGCAATCGTTTCTATGCATGCCTTCTCATATCTTTGAGCCAGTCAGTTATGCGTTGTTTCATAACCGATTATTGTCACTTACCTATACAGAAGGAACACAGGCAAAAAAAATAAAAGAGGTTATGCCCCTTGGTTTAGTTCAACAAGGTGAATGGCTTTATCTTATTTATCAAACAAAAAAAGAAAACATTGCACACTCAATATGCCTTCACTACATCATTCAAGTAAGTGTATCTACCTTTTCATTTACCTATCCGAGTGAATTTACCTTACAGCAATACCTTAATAAAGAATGGGGGGAGGTTCAATCATCACATAAAACACATGCTCATTGAGGTTAACTACAGAGCCAATTACGACTCTGTATACAGTTATACATAACTTAACGAACGGTGCATGCATCTCGCAATGCAACTTTCTCCATCATCCACTCTTCTATTTCATGTTCCACCCAGCGGACCCCTCTCTTATCTATATCCAACTTAACAGTGCCAGGGAAACGCCCTTCATTCATAAATTTATAGACACTTGAACGACCTAATCCAGTCATTGCCATTACTTCTTTTAACTTAATGAATTTCATTATTTTATTCCTTATGAGTTTTCGTCATAAGGAGGTGCGCTACTGTTATTTTTACGCGAAACTTATCGCCTTTCCTGATACAAGGACTTCCAATGAATAAACCACCCAATCTCTTCTTACAGCTTGAAGAAGATATTAACCTCGCCAGTCTTAACCCAAATACCCAAAACCTATTACTTCGTAACCTCAACACATTAAAGACCACCCAACTAAACATCATGATTGTTGGTGCAACAGGTGCAGGGAAAAGCTCAACCATTAACGCGTTATTCAATATGGATATAGCAACCGTTGGCACAAGTAGCTCACCTGAAACGTCAAACATCACAGCCTACACACTGCATAATTTGGTGTTGTGGGATAGTGCTGGATTAGGTGATGGCTATACCAATGACAAGCAACATGCCAAAGCCATTAAACAGAAATTAAAAGAGAGAACAAAGGACGGTGAATTATTGATAGATTTAGTGCTGGTGATTATTGATGGCAGCACTCGTGATTTAGGGACGCCAGTAACACTTATCAACAACGTTATTCTTCCCTCAATAGGAGATAATCCAAATGAGCGAATTTTAGTGGCAATTAACCAAGCGGATGTTGCACAAAAAGGAAGGGATGCGTGGGACTACGATAACAATCGCCCAACCCCAGCTTCAGCCGTTTTTCTTGATAATAAAATAGAATCACTCAAACAGAGGTTATTTGAATCAAGCAAACTAACCATCTCTCCTATCTATTACGTCGCAGGATTTCATGATGGTGAGCATCAACAACTCCCTTACAACCTATCTAAGCTATTGCTGCTCATCGTTGAACATACACCAAAAAATAAAAGAGTCATTTTGGCTAATCGCACATTATCAACCAAGAAGAGTGCATGGCAGGATGATGATGAGCGTTGTGATTACAATCAGCAAACACGACATCATTTATGGGAGGGAATTATGGATTCTATTCATCATGGTGCTGATATCGGCTCTGATATTGGTTTTGTCTTTGGTCGTACAGGAGAGCTGATTGGAGCCTTAATTGGAGGGACATTAGGCGCAATTTCTGGTGGTCTACGCAGCCTGTTTAGATTATGAGGGTATTATGCTAACAACGACACAAGAGCAACAACTGCACCTTACGACTCGTCGTTTAGATACTCATCCCATTGATGTACTGATTGTCGGAGCAACAGGCTCAGGGAAAACCACCACGTTACAAGCGTTACTACCAAAAAAATTACGTAAGCGAGCAAACAAACACCCAACGTTACCTGATATGAAAAAGATGCATGCTTATCGTATTCATCCACATTTACGGATGTGGGAGCCTATTCCCCCTGACTCACTCACATTAAAAAATGAACAGTTATATGAAAAAGAAATCATTAATACGCTTCAATACGCCTACCCTTACAAAGATAACCATTATGCATTTATCGATATGGTCGTAATAGTGATTGATGGATCAAGCCGAGATATAGGAACCGCCATTAATCTGATCAACCACACTCTACTCCCCTATTTCCCCATAGAAAGAATAGTGGTTGCAATTAATCAAGCCGACAGAGCAATGAAAGGACGACATTGGAACACACTATTAAATGAGCCCTATCCACCACTACAGCATTACCTAATCCATCAAGCCAATACCATAAAGCACCGACTTTCAGCGTCTTGCTCAGAGTCCTTTCCTACCCCAATTTATTACTCAGCTCGATATCACTACCACCTTCAAGTATTGCTTGATGCCCTTATCAACACCCTACCAACAGAGAAACGGAAAATAGTACTTTCTTAAATCACAATTCCATCAGTGCTGCGTCATAAGGTGTCGCTGCACTCTTTATCCTATTGGTTTAATTATCCCTTATTGGAAATAACACAATGAAAATAACCCCTTCTTTACTTGGCTCATTGATTGCCTTATCACTCTCAGGTTGTAACAGCAGTGATAACTCAAACTCGACAGTATCCACATCAACCATTAAAGCCATTGATGGCTACCTTGCTAATGCGTCTGTCTATATCGATAGAAACAGCAATAACATCGCTGATGAAAATGAATTCGTTGGGGTTACTTCAGAGAGAGGTGAACTAACAATCGATTCATCACAGCTAACACATCCCATCATAATAAAAGCAATTGCTGGTCAAACGTATGATTTAGATAAAGGTGGACGCTTAACACAAAGCTATGAATTGATGGCAGATACAAGCTCGACAATCATTACCCCTTTTACAACCTTAGCAAAAATCAATGACATCACAATGGAGACTCTTGCCGCTCAATTAGGTTATGACACAACATTGATTAATTCAGATTACGTCAAAGCAAAAGAGACAAATGCTACCGCAGAGCAAGTTCATTTATTGGCTCGCAGTAGTATGACTACACTCAATGATACTGTGGTTAATTCCATAAAGAACAAACAAGTCATCACACAAGGAGTGACTACCATCAATAACAAGGTGGATGAACTAGTGAACGCTGGAAATAACCTTAATGATATTGTGATTGATGCAAGTGGCAACAGTATCCCTATGCCACCAACATTAACTCGATACTTAGCAGATACCACTCTCTATCAATTCAGTACTAATGAGTTTTGGTTTGAGCATGATTTGTATAGCAAGATGGTATTTAAAGACAATACGTTGACCGCTACCACCAGCCAAGGGGAGCACATTGCTGACTTACCTATCAGCATCACAAACAACACCTATACCGCTAAAGGCACTGAACTTGAAGAAGAGTTTATCTATTTTAGTCACGACTTTTCACTGATAGTCACCAGCGACGGTGCTATGGATTTCGCCACCACTGATGCATCCATCATTGATGAAAACACCAATACAGTGAACTTCAACTTCATTCCAGCAACGGCTTCTATGTTTCAAGGTAAAGAAGTCTATTGGTTAATTGATGATGCAGAGAATAGCCCTACCGCTAACGTCTCTCTGATTGAATTCTCTTTTGATGAAATAGGAGATACAGGTCGGTATGTAAATGGAAATATTAAAGGTGGTTTCACTTGGTACATCAATGCCGATAACCAGCTTACCATCGTTCGTGACAGCGAAGCCAAAGATTGGATATTCCAACCCGTGATGACCAATGACGACATGATTGTTTCCGTTATGCGTCACGCCCCTCTAGAAGCTCACAAATACTCTCGTATTCCGATGTTTATTATCAACAATAAAGATCTCGCTGAGAGTCTTAAACAAGAATGGATAAAATAACATGCGTAAATTACTGCTAGCATTACTCGTCACCACCTCATTCAGTACCGTTGCACAGATGGATGGATTCAGTATTAAATATAAAAATATAGATACTCATTACGGTACAAGAACAAAGCTCTTTGTGACTTCTCATTTTGATGATGTTGTGATTAATAAAGTTGAAGTGAATCGAGGTAATTGTCCTTTAGCTTGGCCTAAAACCCCCACAGTTAAAGTAAAGAAAGATAAATACAGTCAATCGGATGATTTATTAAATAATCTCAGTAACCCTGATTACAATCCGAACAAGAGCAACGTTAAGGCTCAAGGAACAACATGGCATCCTTATGAGCCTGTTAGGTTAGCGTTCGGACAAACAACAGGCTACGTAGCTACCAGCGTCTGTAACGTCATTGAAATTACTATTTCATCCAGTGAAGGGGATTATCGCTTTACTGATTAGCATAAGAAAAGAAAGGCGGTAATGCCTTTCTTTTTTTTATTTCATTTACGGCTACTGCCGAAGTTCTTACCACCATTGCCATAACGTTTTGTTGCCTTTTTTGCAAAATAACTTAAGCGATAAAAAAGGTCATCATACTGCGCTTTATAATTAGAGTCTGCTTTATTCAGAGTATAGGTTGCATTATCTGTAAAATAAACAGCACCGTCTATATCAATAATATGAACACCTAATGCACTAGCCCATGCTTGCCTTATTCTTGCCGCAGTATTTCCTTCTTTCGCTGTAAAATACCCAAGATGACTGTAAACATTTCCATTAAGAAATACCACAATGTGATAGTGAGGATGATTAGAAGAGTCTTGTTCTTTTACCCATATAAACCTAGGTGTAGATTTTCCTCTCTTCTTTTTTTTTAAGTCAGCACGAATGATGGCTTTAAAAGAAGCAATAAATTTAGAAATATGGTTATTTTCAACTACGGTATAATCTTTAGGGTAGCGTAAATCAACACGCATAGCAGAAGTTCTAGGGTACGCATTCAAAGCCAGTTTAATAGTTTCATCAATTTTGATTAAATACTTTTCATCTAATTCACCACAATCCGTTTGTACTCTCATACCTTGAAAGGTATTTATTAATTTTTTCTTGTTACTTCCCATTGTTTTTTACCTATGATTATTTAGTTCATAGGTACAATGGTTACTGTTAATTATTGTAGTTATGATTACGATGCATTAGGTAGAATGAATAAACTATATAATATTAATAACCGTAGCATTAATTTTCTTCATCTCCACACTAAGAGTTGATACCATAAGGGTTACACTTACAAAAAACTGAAATATTTCACTCTGGAAAAACATTACTATTAGCACACCTCGATAACACCTTCACATTATCACTTAATATTTTTATTTGATAAGTATATTCCTTACCATCATGTTTACACCATTCTCTATCAATAAGCTCTAAATATTGATTTGATACCAACATCGAAATGTAAAATAATAAATTATCGACATCTTTATCACTAATAGCCCCATCTAGTTTATTGGCTAAAAATAATGACTTTAATCGCCTTATTTTTACAACCTCACGTTCTTCAATTAGCAAACACCTTTTTTCACTATATTTTGAAAGCATGTGGCAGGTATATTGCTCCAATGCATATTGAAAATAACCACCATATTTATCACCAAGATTTTTAGCAGGCAATATTTTTGAAATGGTTTTAAACCACAAGTCATCCAAGAATAAATCATGTAAATTATGTTGTTTATATTTGACGTCTTTTTTTTCATTAGTCCTTAACATTTCACGGATCAAAATCTCAACATTGTAAAAATTATTATTATTGATGTGCATTACATTCTCAACTTTATCTTGTTCAGGAATAGAAGCTCTAAAATTACAATCTAAATCAAGATAAAACGAACCTTTTTTCTTTCCTAAGAGTAAATCATTATTAATACCAGAAACTCTATAAATAATATATTTAAGCGTCATTAACTTTCTAATCTGAGTACGTACTCTTTCTCGTTTCATTCCTGTAAATTTAGAAATATCAGCAATACTGAAATCATGCACGATGCCAAAGCTATCAGCTTGTGCTAGCAACAGGCTCAATAAGAGCTTATGAGATACATTCAATGAATCATGCTCCTCACAGTTAGAATCAAGCAACTCATCAATCAGAGCCTTGCTATAAGATAAAGGCTGTCTGTATTTTTTTATTACTTCAAGAGCCTCGAAAAAACCACTTGAAAACTGATATGCCTTTTTTACTTTTCCTTTATTGGTAATAGCAATAAGCCCAGCCTCTGATAGTACTACCATTGATGGCACTATAACCTTTCTAGATACACCACATAGCTTGGCTAGCTGAACAGCACTACTATCAATTGGATTGTAGATATCAAAATATCTAATCAGTTGAACAAGAAGATACTTACCTTCCGGAGATAACCCTTTAATGGTCAATAAAAGCGACTGTATATACACACTAAAACCTCAAATTGTTCTCTATACACCCCATATTACAGGTAAATCAGAATGTAATTTTAGACATAGTCCACAGACATAGTCTAAAAAAGTGATTTAGTTATTATGTTCCTTTACTATCATAGTCACTCATTTATAGCTTTAAGCTGCATGCCTAGTATTAATTATGACTAAAAAACTTAATCACTTTAATTTTGATAACGAAGAACATATTGCATGGTTACAAGGTTACTTAAGTAAAAGACATGACCATCTTTTTACTCTGGCCCCTTATCTAGATATAGGGAACATTTTCAGTGTTCAGGCTCATATTCCAAAAACAGAACGATTTGATAAATTAGTTTCTGCATTAGAAAAGAATGCTGAAGGCCGAGAATTATGGAGACAACTATATGGTGCATGGCATAAAAAGAAAAAAAGAGATAGTAATAATAGAATAAAGTCTTATAGCTTTGAGTTAGATGTAGCTATTAAAAGTAAACTAAATTTTTTATCTAAGGGTTCAACCATAAAAGATACATTGGAGAAATTAATTACAGGAGTTTATCAAGAAGAAAAAAATATAATAAAAAACAACAAACAGATTAAATTAAACAATTTAACAGCCATTCAATTGGAAACATTAAAATTTGAGTTAGACAAAGAAAAGGAAAGAGTTAAATATTTATCATCGATACTTGAGGAA
>NZ_MSCP01000001.1:1247232-1267556 GCF_002954715.1 Aliivibrio sifiae
TCATTCGACACCTATGATATAAGCCATACTTATACAATCAATCAATCAATCAATCAATCAATCAATCAAGAGGTTATAAGTACTGACGGGAAAGTTATCAATACTTAAGCGATTAATATTATGAAAGGTGAAAGCACTTAAATTCCCGACATGTACCGTAAATTTTTATAATAAAAAAACTTATAAAGACAATATAAAATTTAAAAATCACATAATATTAGAACTACCTAAAATATATTAGTTAATCCTAATTACATCGAATTAATATTTCAATAAAACCATCAGAGTTACAATATCTTTTATTTATTATTTAATAGGGAAGAACGATCCTTCCCTATATGTTTTCTATTAACCTACAACCTTAAGTCCCTTCTTACCACTCATAGATAAACTACCAGTAGCCGCCTCTTCAATATGGTCACTCCACCACATCATTAGAACCTTACGTCGTTCAAGGTAGTCTGTACGATTATAAGCACTTCGAACCTTATCTCTATCAACATGAGAGAGTGCCGCTTCAATAATATCCGCATCGAAGTTTTGTTCATTTAAGGTAGTACTAGCTAATGCTCGTAGGCCATGAGAAGTTTGTCTTCCCTTAAATCCCATTCGCACCAATGCTTTATTAGCTGTTTCTTTATTTATGTGATTTTTATTGCTTTTATCAGCAGGGAAAATATATTCACTCTCACCTGTAATAAAATCAATCGTTTCTAATAAATCTAATGTTTGCTTTGTTAATGGGACGGTATGAACTCTTCCCTTCTTCATTCGTTCAGCAGGAATAACCCAAAGCATTTTTTCTTTATCTATTTCATCCCAGCGCGCACCAGCAGTCTCAGCAGGTCTTGTCATGGTATGAAGCTGCCATTCTAATAAACAACGCGTGATAGGCTTAATAGAGGCATAATTAATCGTTTTTAACAGTTCTGGTAGATCTTTAGGATCTAGCGATGCCTGGTTAGTAACTTTGGCTGTTTCAAACGCTTTCCCAATACCAGCAAGCCTATTGTGTTCTATAACACCAGTATTCACAGCAAAGGTCATGATCTCATTTAAATTACGACACAATCGCCCTACCGTTTCTAACTTACCTTGATTTGCAATTGGTTTAATTGTTTTTATGGCTTGTGGAGCGGTAATGTCACCAAGCGGGAATTTACCAAGATCAGGTAAAAGGTACTTCTCTATTCGTTGTTTTAATTTTTTGGCTGTTTGTTCTTTAATGCTTGTTTTCTTTACTTCAAGCCAATCATCAAATACCGCTTGTAAGGTATTCGATAACTCTAGTTGTTTTTCACGAAGTGTATTATCTCGATGCTCTTTTGGATCAATACCATCAGCCAGAAGCTCTCTTGCTTCAATTGCTTTGGTTCTTGCTTTAGCAAGAGATAAATCAGGGAATTTACCTAGAGTAAGATTAGCTCGCTTCTTAGTGATTGGTCGCTGGTAATTAAATATCCAAAACTTACTACCTATTGGCCTCACGCGGAGAGCAAGCCCATTACCATCGCTTAAACTATATTCTTTCAACTTAGGCTTTGCTTGTTGAACTTGTGTCGCTGTAAGAGGTTGAGTTTTATTCGCCATTGTAACACTCCAAATCACGTTTCAACTTCGTGTTACATAGAGTGTTACAATAAACCGTGGATTTTACAAGACACTAATGGACGTCTACGGACACTGAAAAGGCTAAATGATTGATAAAACAAGGAATTACAGGTACAAAAAAGCCCACACTAGGTGGGCTCTTTCGTATAATGTGGTGCCCGCTACTGGACTCGAACCAGTGACACCTTGCATGTCATGCAAGTACTCTAACCAACTGAGCTAAGCGGGCAAATCGTTAACTAGGAAGTAATTAACTTCTCCTTGAGAACGAGATGGATAATATCGAGTTCCTTTTTACTCTGCAAGTCTTTTTTTATGATTATCAATCGTTTGTCTATTTAATATTCAAACTGAGCAAAATCAGAACAACTTGCTTGAAAGCACCTTTTAAAATAGAATCGCACATACCGTTAAAAGGATTTATCTCATGCCACAATCTCGCTTTCATCATCTAAAATTCTTACAGCCTATTCTTGTTCTATTGCTTGTTGGCATTGCGATTATCTCGCTAACTTTTAGTATTCAAAGTTTTCAATCTGTTGAAAAAACAATACGTTCTTCATCATTTCAAGCATTCAATAACTCTATTGAGGCAAGCTATGACATTGTTGATACCGCATTGAATGAATCGATAAAGCGATATTTAAGAGGCATTGTAACCTCCTCGGCTAAGTTTATTACTCAAATTCAAAAATCAACAACATTGACTCAAGAGCAAAAAACAGCACTTATTCAAGATTATATCAACTCCAATAAAATTGGTGATACTGGTTATTCTTATATATTGAACTCTAAAGGGAAACTTGAATATCACCCTATCTTTCAAGGCCGTAATGTCAGTGAGTATCGTCATATTCAAGAGCAAATTGATAATGATGATCATTTTGTTGAGTACTTATGGACCAACCCAGGTGAAGAAAAACCACGTAAAAAACTGGCCTACTCTATTTATATAGAAGATCTTGATTTTATTGTGTCGGCAAGTGCTTATAAAGACGAGTTATTACACTTCATTAATAAAGCCATTCTTAAAAATAAGCTCAACAAATACCAATATGGTGATACTGGCTATGTGTATGTAATAAATCTAGCTGGAGAACTAATTCTTCACCCAAGTTATGAAGGTGAGAATATACGCAGTTTAATTGGTGAAAATGCAGATGGCCTACTTCATAAGATCCAACAATCAGCCAATCGCTATAGCTTACAAATGAACTTAGTTAACGGAATGTCTGAAACAACAGCACATGCTGCAAATGTCGAAGATTATACCTACCAAATAACTTTAGATGGCAGCACATACCAAAAAGACGTGCTTTATATCTATTACCCTTATCTTGATTGGGCGATTGTCTCTGGTATTTCTAGAGATGAATTGAACCGACCAACAAACACATTGCTATACAGCTTATCTGGGCTTCTTTTTAGCTTGGTTTCTATTATTTGTATCTTGTTGGTATTTCTTAATCAGCGCCATAAAAAATTAACTCACGTACTTAACCGTGATTATTTAACAGGATTGCTTAACCGCCGAGCTTTTCACGATATGGTTTCACCATTGATTAGTAATCAGCATCATCCGACTAGTTTTTCTCCTTACTCAATAATTCTGTTAGATATCGATTTCTTTAAACATATCAATGATGCGTACGGGCATATTGTAGGAGATAAAATAATTACTATTGTAGGTAAAGCAATTTCACAATACCCAAATATCTTAGCAGCACGATATGGTGGTGAGGAGTTTATTATTTTTATCTCTGAGGCTAATCCTAAGCGTGTTATTGAATTTACAGAGAAAGTACGTCAACAAATTGATAAATATAATACGTTGCATGAGACTATTACCTTAAGTGCTGGTATCACGACAATAAATAAGCCAAACGTATTATTAGATGATGTTATAGAACAAGCAGATAAAGCGCTATATCACTCAAAAGATACAGGGCGAGATAAAATTACTCATTACCGAGAACTATAAGAAGTAGAATATAAATAGGAAGGGAAAACTGGACAAGTGGTAACGCTGTACTACGCTCAATAAAGTAATGTTCTCCATTTATTAGCGCAAGGCTCATCGAGCCATTTCCCTAAGCCCATAACGACTATCGTTACGGGCTATTTTTTTAGGGCAATTTTATTTCGATTCTGTACTCACTAAGTGAATACCATCTTTTTCGATTGTGATCTTACCTGCTTTATATAAACCACCAATCGTCTTTTTAAACGTACCTTTACTTGTTCTAAATTCAGCAAAAATTGCGTCTGGAGATGACTTATCGCTTAGAGGTAAGAAACCGTCTTTTTTCTCTAAGGTCGCAATGACTTTTTCACTTAAATCATCCATACGAGCTACGCCTGGACGCTGTAGAGACAGTGAGATTTTTCCATCTTCACGCATATCAGCAATAAACGCTTTTAGTTGCTTACCAATAAATAGTTTACCAAATACATCTGAATGGAAGATTAGGCCCCAATGCTCACCATTGATCACGGCTTTGTAACCAAGATCAGTACGTTCTGCAATTAAGATATCGACTTGTTGGCCTTTTTCGTAATTTGCTGGAGTCTTATCTAGCCATTTGTTAAAACGAGTTGTACCTACGATACGGCTAGACGCTTTATCAATGTAAACATAAACAAGGATTGATTGACCTTCGTTTAAGCGACCACGTTGCTCACTGAATGGAACCAATAAGTCTTTTTTAGCGATACCCCAATCCACAAATGCACCAATGCTGTTTGTGCCAATAACGTTCATTAGGCCAAACTGACCTACTTGCGCTTTTGGTGTTTCTGTAGAGGCTACCACTTCATTTTCTGAATCAAGATAAATAAACACATCAAGCGCTTCACCGACTGCTGTGCCTTCTGGAACAAAACGACTTGGAAGAAGAATAGAACCATAATCTCCGCCATCTAAAAAGACACCAAAATCTACAGTTTTTGTTACTTCTAATTTGTTGATTTGACCAATTTTAATCATTACTTCAATTCCTAAATAAAATACTCGGCGATTATACCTGAACTCTGATATGCTTGCTTTATGAATTACCATTTTTATAGGAATTTCCTGTGATTACAGTTGGTAAGAAAGATGGCTTATCACTAAAGATCTCACATATTGTTGAAGAATCTAAGCAACACGAACTGGAAATGTTTCTTTTTATTCCCGGTGAGCTTGGTCTAAACAAAGACATGGTTTCTGAATCTGAGTTTTATTACAACTCTATTCAGAGCCAGCGCACGTATTTTAGTGATAAAAATCACCTTCCTCTTGTGCACTCTCGTCTTGCTCAACGTGGCCGTCTGTCTACTGAACAATATCGTTTAAGTTTGAGTTTATACGCTTATCAATATGCTCTTGCATTAGAAAAAGCGGTACAGCAACTTAATGATACATCTCGCGAAGAAATTACCCATCAAGAAGTTGATGACGCGATTGACCTTGCCATTGACATCCTCAGAAAGTTACGACGTAACGTGCCTTATGATGATACGTTAAAGCGCTATTATGCCAACATTGACAATTACTTATCTTGGTATACTGAGCAACGCTTTCTTTCTTTACTGGCTCACATGCCAAGAAATGAAGAATATAAGCTGGTAAAAGAACGCCTTGTAGATATTTGTGAATTAGAATCGCTCCATCGTCTTGATAAGAGTTATAACTCAGGTAAGGCTCGTGACGACATGACTCGAATGTCGAATAAAATGCGTTTATTACGCCGTTTGATCGAGTTCCCTATCGTACTCAAAGAAAAGAATTTAGCGCTTGGTAAGCACATTAAACGTGCCGTAAAAGGCGGAGCAACTGCAGTTGTCATGATCTTTGTTTCTCTAATGGTGATTCAGGCTCGTGGGTTTTTGGGAGAAATTACGGCTTCTTTCATCTTTGCTGTGTCATTTATCTATGCGATGCGTGAGGTCTTTAAAGATGATTTACGTGACGTAATGTGGCGTTGGATACGTAAAGGCCAACCTAAGTGGCGTAAACGTTACCTTGACCCTACAACGAATACCTATGTAGGAAGAAAACTAGAATGGCTTGATTACATGACGTTTTCTGAGTTGGATTCAGATATTCAGAAACTACGTAAACATCGTGTAGTGCAACGTGAAGAGGTTATCCTTTCTTATAAAAGCCAAACTAAAATGGCGATCACGAAGTTTATGAGTGGTTATGAACAGACTCGTGAAACCATGCTGATAGATCTTCGCCCTATTGCTCGTTTAATGGAAAAAGGGTCTCAAAAGATTTATCAATTAAATGATGGCCAAGTCTCTAAAGAATCCGTTGAGAAACGCCATTTAATTAATTTAATCGTGCGTGAAACCATGGACGATTACAGCACTCAGTTACATCGTTGGAAGATTATTGTTAACCGCTCAAAGATTATTGATATTGAGAAGATTTCAATTGATAGTAAATAACGTTTAGCCAATTATCACATCCCAAAAAAACGCCTTTAGGTTGTACTAACCTAAAGGCGTTTTTGTATTCGTATTAATGTATGTTACGTTACGCGGTAACTACAACATCTGTCGCGCTTAATTGTTCTAATAACTCTTGAACTCTTGGATTCTGAGCTAATTCATCAATCGTTGTAACTACTGGTTTGTTTGCTTTGTTTGCCGCTTGAATAGCCTGCCCTACAAGATGAAGAACCGCTTCGTTTTGTGGATCAAAATGATGTTCTAATGCTTCGTTTTGTTTATCTACACCTAACGTAAATTGCGTTAGTGTATCTATGTTTACGATCATGCCATCAAAGTATTGCAATAACTTGTCTGCCATCAATGCAGCTGCTGGTACATCGCACACAAAATGTACTTTAAGACCATTTAAGCCACGCGGTAAGCCGTGAATTGCTAGACGGTCAATGATGGTTGCCGCATCACTTAGGTTTCGCACAAATGGAACCACAATTTGAACGCTTGCCGATGTTCCGGCCATGACTTTCTTAATCACTGCACATTCTAACGCAAATTGTTCTGTACTTGCGTCTGATGCAAAGCGCGTTACACCACGAACGCCCATCATTGGGTTCGCTTCTTTTACTTCTAATTGACCAGCAAGTAAGCCTGCAAATGCGGCACTGTCTGCATCTGAGAAAGCAATCTTCACTTCTGTTGTTGATTCTTTGATATTAGCTAAAATTTCATTCGTTAAAGTATCAACAAAGTGTGTTTTACCATCTGCTGCGCCTTCAATGATGATTGCTAGGCTTTGTGCGTCAATATCACTCATCTTAGGTGCTTTGATAACGGCTTTTGGGTGATAAAACAAATGTTCTTGAATTAACCCTGCAATAGAAACATAAAGTGCGGCTTCTGAGTCTGTTTGAGATTGGTAAGAAGGTAAACTCGCCATGCGTGTCAGTGTTGGTAAAATAGTATCAGTCATGCTTACTCCAATGAACTCATTGAGTTAGATTTATTATTAAATGTTATTTATGTTGAACATACATATACATGAGCAACAACTCAAGTCTAAAAGATACAATAATGCTACTTTATACGCCCACTTCTTTGTCTCTATTAAGTTTTGGGTTTCATCCCTTTGAATTTTCCGTTATCTTACTCAGGTGTATTAAAGAATTAACAGGCGAAACTATGCCATTTCAAACAGATGAACTTCGTACTCAGCCTTTAGGCCCAATGCCAACGCCCGCTGAGCTCACGACTGCTCACCCTATTACCGACGATGTTGCTGAACATATTGAGCACTCTCGCGCACAGGTTGAAGCTATTTTAACTGGCAAAGATAAACGTCTTTTAGTCGTTGTGGGTCCATGCTCTGTTCATGATACAGAAGCGGCACTGGATTACGCACAACGCTTAGCCAATATTCAAGAACAGTATAAAGATGAGCTTTTCATCGTTATGCGTACTTATTTCGAAAAACCACGCACAATTGTAGGTTGGAAAGGATTAATTACTGATCCTAACTTAGATGGAAGTTATGCACTTGAAGCTGGCTTACACAAGGCCCGTAAATTGCTGCTTGATATCAACAAACTAGGTTTAGCTACTGCGACTGAGTTTTTAGATATGATCACTGGCCAATATATTTCAGATCTAATTACGTGGGGCGCTATTGGTGCTCGTACCACTGAATCTCAAATTCACCGTGAAATGGCTTCTGCTCTGTCTTGCCCTGTTGGTTTTAAAAACGGAACAAATGGCAACACACAAATTGCGATGGACGCTATCCGTGCAGCGAAAGCGTCTCATTTCTTCTACTCGCCAGATAAACAAGGTCGCATGACGGTATATCGCACTGCGGGTAATCCATTTGGTCATGTCATCCTTCGTGGTGGTAATGATAAACCAAACTTTGATATTGATTCGGTTACAGATGCTTGTCAGCGCTTAGAAGATGTGGGATTGCCACCTCACCTAATCGTAGATTTCAGTCATGCTAACTGTGAGAAACAACACCGTCGCCAACTTGATGTAGCCAAAGATATTTGTGCTCAAATTGAATCAGGTAGTAATAAGGTGGTTGGAATTATGGCTGAAAGCTTCATTATTGAAGGCAATCAACCAATGACAGATTTAACTAATCTAACTTACGGTAAATCAATTACTGATCCATGCCTAAGTTGGGAAGATACCGTGACTATGTTAGACATGTTATCAAACACAATTAAAACATCTCGTTAATTTAAGGATTAAAACTATGCCTGCTTTTGATATCGTTTCTGAAGTTGATAATGTTGAACTAAAAAATGCGGTAGATAATGCTACTCGTGAATTAGCTACTCGTTTCGATTTTCGTGGCGTTGATGCTAGCTTTGAATTAAAAGGCGAAAACATCAAGATTAAAGCGGAAGATGACTTCCAACTGTCTCAGTTAGTAGATATCTTACGTGGTAACCTTGCAAAACGTGGTGTTGATGCTCGTTCAATGGACATTAAAGACGCTGTTCATTCTGGTAAAAACTTTTACCAAGACATCGACTTTAAACAAGGTGTTGATACGCTGATTGCTAAGAAATTAGTAAAAGAGATCAAAGCATCAAAAATTAAAGTTCAAGCGGCAATCCAAGGCGAACAACTTCGTATTACTGGTAAGAATCGTGATGATCTGCAAGCTGCAATGGCACTTGTACGTGAAGGTGACTTTGGTCAACCTTTCCAGTTCACAAACTTCCGTGACTAATCTAGTTCTCATATAATAAGTATCTAAAAAAACATCGCTGTTTGATAGATATAAAAAAAACACCTCTACTGTTTATCAGTGAGGTGCTTTTTTATTATTTTCAGTTATAGACTGAGCTAATCTCTATTTTTAAGTTAGCTAATTAATCGTTCAAACTCATCAATTTGTTGGCTCACTCTATCTAAGCTCTGCTGCCAAAACCTTTCTTCTGTTAAGTCCATCTGTAAGTGCTTTTGCACCACCTCTTCTGCTCGCATAGAACCGGTATCACGCAGTAAACTTACGTAATCACTATAGAAGTGTTCACCTTTTGCTTCTCTCTGAGCATACACACCAATACTGAATAAATAACCAAACAAATATGGGTAATTATAAAAGCTCACTTCTGGAATACTGAAATGCAATTTACTTGCCCAAAACAGTGAGTCAGACTCAGACATCGAGTCTCCATACCATTCAGTCCAAGTCTTACTCATTAAATCAGACAGCTGATCTGGTCCTAACTCTTTATTTGCACGTTGCTCATAGAATGCTTTTTCAAATTCATAACGTACTGGAATATTGATTGTAAGAGCCAGAGCTGATGATAACTCCTCCCATAGCATTTCAATTTTGTCTTCTTTGGTTTTAGCTTTAGCAAGTAACGCATCACGTACGACATTTTCAGCAAAGATCGACGCTGTTTCTGCCAATGTCATCGGGTATTTAGTTTTACATAATGGCATGTCTCGCATTACCCAGTTATGGAAGGCATGACCTAACTCATGTGCAAGCGTTAATACATCTGACATGCTGTTGCCCCATGTCATAAAGACCAGTGGCGTTCGCGAATCTGCAAATTTAGTACAGTAAGCACCAAGGCGTTTAGTTTCTTGCGGCGCAGCATCAATCCAACCATTTTTTACCATCAAATCAACAAAATCGGCCATCTCTTGTGAAACCCCTGCAAATGCATCTTTAATGATAATAATGGCTTCACCAAAACTGTAGCTTGATGCTTCACCCAATAATGGTGGCATCGAGGCGAGTTGGTCCCAAGGCGTTAACTGTTCAGTACCAAACATTTTAGCCATTAAACGCCCCGCTTTTTGCCCTACTGCACGATTCTTTTTTGCTACCGAGATCATACTATCCAGCGTTTGTTGTTCAATACGGCTGCCATGTAAGCTTGGTTCAAGAAAGTGCAGCTTATTCACAGCGCTACGCTTTTGGTATTCCGTTAAACGCCAACCTGCCAATGCATTTAAGATAGCTGAAAAACTTTCTTGATTCTGTTTCATTGCCAATTGTATTGCGCGCCATGCTGGCTCTCTACGTAGCGTATCACTGCCATATAGAATACTTGCCGCTTGAGATAACCCAATGGTTTCCTCTGTTCCATTTGGAAGTTGCAGTGTCACTTTCATGGAGCCTGTAATGTTGTCATACAAACGACCCCAGGCATTCTTGCCATCAACACTCATCGCCGATAATAGTTGTTCTTCTTTCACGCTTAATCGCGTAGCAACCAATTTCCTTTCTTCTTCTAATAGAAATCGTTGAGCGGCAAGATCATCATTGAGTGCTAAGATTTCTTCAAACTGTGTTTTTGGTGCGTTCACAACCGCATCTAAATACGGACTGAAAGCTTGTGATAAATCAGAAGATAACTTTGTCATCTGATTAACTAACGCTTTGGCTTGAGCGTTTGATGCATCTACAGAAGCAATGCAATTACCATAACTAGCCACCGTTGCTAACTGTATTGAAATAGATTCTTTTTCAAGAATAGCTTGTTGTAGATGATGAACTTCAAGATTAACATCAGAAACGGAAAATGCAGTAATACGCTGTTGAATCTGAGTAATTGTTTCGGTTAATTTTAGGTCATCAAGTGATTGAAAGGCGATAGAAAGATCCCAGCTTGGTGCTGTCATGATTATGTCCTTTTTATTTTGTTTTCCACATCATAACAATTAAGTTTATATGGTAAAGCACTCAATAGCCGAATCTTATCATTCGCTCTATTGAGTCTTAGTTTTCTCTATTTTTTGAACCAACAAACACGCTCGATGACCGTTTTCTACTTTCGCATTTGGGAAAACAACACTCTCACCACCAGGTTGAGCTATATATTGAATACCTTCATCTGTTGCTAATAAGTCATTCTCATTAAATTGCGTAAAATTAGCTAAATCGGTAGGGAAATCAAAAGTAAAATGGTCACTCTGTTTCATAATACTGCGGGTCACTTGGTATTCTATCAATGTCGAATCAAGCGACTCCTGCTCAAAATAATCAGCGCAACTGATCATATTTCTTAATGCTTCATTAAATTCAGAAAGCTGTGTTAAGTCGTTTTCTCCCATTCTTGATACTTTTCCTAATTCAACCGTTGCCGCATGTGCGCCATAATACTCTGCACTGTACCAACTAAACGTTGAAGCTGGTGCTTCTGAAAACAAGCATGCTTCTATCTTACTTCGCGATAAAAACTCTAACAGTGATTCTGAGCGTTTATAGTGGTGGTTGTGTGGATGTATTGCGAAGGTGTAATGCTGTGAAGAACGGATTGCACAATGTAAATCTAAATGCCACTTTTCTTTTGTATTGTGCTTAGTAAAAAAAGCATCAACACTTTTCATCAAACGATTCGCTAATGCCATCTCTAACATGCTGTCATTGGGGATTTGATGATGACTAAATAAGCGGTTTAAGTTGGTATCAATAAAACGAGTATGCTGATGTGTGGCGGTAGGATGACCATAAATAAATAAGCATGGATGTGACAATGACAATTCACCGCTTTGAATATCTTCAATAATAGTATCAAGCAGTTCTATTGGGGAGGTTTCATTACCGTGTATTCCCGATGATAAAACAACAGCGCAATGAGAGTCAAAGTCCAAATGAGGGATGAATTCGACTACCCCGCGGCTATGCCATATGACTTGCGTTCCATTAGCTAATTGCCAAAATCTTTCTTTAAAAGGCGTAGATAGATCTAAGGTGTTTTGAATAAATGAAATATGATCCATTGGTACTTCTCTTCCTTGGTAAAATATTCAACCAAAAAACTGTACCATTTAAGTCATGTTAAATTAACAATTTAAAAACAATTGTGTGAGTTTGCACCGACGTTATGACTCTAATAAATATCAAGCACTAACCTATTGTTCCCAGAGAAGGATTTATTGAATTATTCAGATCATAAAAAAGCTGCACAACAGAAGACTATTATGCAGCTTTCATTATCTTAAGCCAAAGGTGGCAAGATTATTTTTCTACCGGTAGACTCTCAACACGAGCTTTCAGTTTCTGACCCGGTTTAAAAGTAACAACTCGGCGTGCAGAAATTGGAATATCTTCCCCAGTTTTTGGGTTACGTCCTGGTCGCTCACTCTTTTCGCGTAGGTCAAAATTACCAAATCCAGATAATTTTACTTGCTCGCCACTCTCTAGAGCTTGCTTAATCTCTTCGAAAAATACTTCTACCGTTTCCTTGGCGTCGCGTTTACTTAATCCAACTTTTTCAAATAAGGTCTCAGCCAAATCAGCTTTAGTGAGTGCCATAAAAACTACCCTCAAGTTACGTTAGACATAGTTACAGTATTTACTGCAACTGAAAACTGAACAGTTAGAACAACGACTTAACATTGCTCAACTCTTGACAGTGTATGCCAACCGACTGATTTTCGCCAACTTTTTTCTAAAAAATCATGACACATTTATGAGATGGTGATCAAAATTATAAGCTAATTACCCTAAGATATCTTACATCAGGCTATGCTAAGTCATTGAATTGGTATATATCACTAATATATGTCGCTATTTCAGCTTATTAATCCGTATGTAAATTTGTGATGTCAACCAAGAAATTATTAACAGAATTAAAAATAAGCCATCTAATTGATTGTGAAGTAATTAGTTTTAAGAAATAAAAAACAAATATACACAAGTTAACTATGGTTTCAGGATTATATACTGAAACAGTTTTTCACCGTAATCTTTAATGTTAATAAACTGAAATAAGTATGTTTTATATTGATTGGATGGATGTTTTAATACTTGTTATACCAATATAATGACTTAAATGCTTTATAGCGTAATATTACAGATAAAAAAAATCCAATACCAACAAAAAGCTGATATTGGATCCTATCTTCTATTCTTTAATTAAAGAAAGAAATTAGTCACGTAATGTTGCTGAGAACTTCTCACCAATTGCCGCAACAATAGCGTCAACAGCTGAAGTAATATCAGCCTCTTCTAGCGTACGCTCAACAGATTGAAGTGTCAGTGCGATTGCAAGACTCTTCTTACCTTCTTCAACACCTTGACCACGGTACACATCGAACAGTTTCGCGCTAGTTAATAGCTCGCCACCTGATGCTAAACATTCAGCAACAATGTCACCAGAAGCAATTGCTTCATCTGCTACAATCGCGATATCACGACGGTTTGCAGGGAATTTAGATACTGATGTCGCTTCAGGAATAACGCGAGTATTGATTGCATCCCACTCGATTTCAAACATGATTGTACGACCGTTTAAGCCAAACTTACGCTCTAGCTCTGGGTGTACTGTACCGATGAAACCAACTTCTTTTCCGCCAACAACGATAGCCGCTGTTTGGCCTGGGTGAAGTGCTGGGTGTTTAGCGGCTTTAAACTCGTACGCTAATTCGTTAGCAGTTAGTTCAAGAACCGCTTCTAAATCGCCTTTAAGGTCGAAGAAATCAACCGTGTTTGTTGCGATATCCCAGTGTTCTTCACCACGAGTACCAGCGATGATACCAGCAAGCATCATTTCTTGACGCATGCCGTTTTCTGCTGATTCTTCAGGAATAAAACGTAAACCAGATTCGAATAAACGAACGCGTGGTTGTTGACGTTTTTGGTTATGAACAACGGTGTTGATCAAACCAGTCCATAGGCTTAAACGCATTGCTGACATGTCTGCTGAAATTGGGAATGGCAGAATTAACGGCTCAATTTCAGGCACGATCAGTTTTTGTTGCTCAGGCTCTACGAAGCTGTAGGTAATTGCTTCGTGGTAACCACGGTCAACAAGAAGATCACGAACACGCTTAAGCGGCTGGTTTGCTTCTTTATGATCGTTCATGTTTAGTGCAGCAACAGGTGCTTGGTTTGGAATGTTATTGTAACCGTAGATACGACCTACTTCTTCAATTAGGTCTTGCTCGATTGCAATATCAAAACGCCATGATGGAGACGTTGCTGTCCAACCTGTGTCAGTGCTTTCAACTGCACAACCTAGACGAGTAAGGATCTCAACTACATCTGTTGATGGGATGTGATGACCTAATAGACCGTCTAGTTTACTGCGACGTAATTCAACCGTGTTTGCTGTTGGAAGATCTGCGTTAGATTCTGCTGCAGAAATAGGCGCTACTTCGCCACCACAAAGTTCAACAAGAAGCTGTGTTGCACGCTCCATCGCTGTTGCTTGTAATGTAGAGTCAACGCCACGCTCAAAACGTAGAGAAGAATCAGTGTGTAGACCGTATGCACGCGCACGACCACGGATGTGATCTGGTGCGAAGAACGCACACTCAAGCATGATATCTGTTGTTTCAGAAGTAACACCAGACTCTTGACCGCCAAAGATACCAGCAATTGCTAGTGCTTTGTTTTGGTCTGCAATAACTAATGTATTGTTGTTTAGCTTCGCTTCGTTGCCATCAAGAAGAGTTAGTTTCTCATCTTGCTCAGCCATACGAACCACAATACCGCCGTCGATCTTAGACAGATCAAACGCGTGCATTGGTTGGCCTTGCTCAAGCATTACGTAGTTTGTGATATCAACAATCGCATCGATTGAACGAATACCACAACGACGCAGTTTCTCTTGCATCCAGATTGGCGTTTCAGCTTTTGCGTTCACATTCTTGATAACACGACCAAGGTAACGTGGACACGCTTCAGTTGCCTTAACTTCAATAGAAACGGTATCTTCAATGCTTGTCGCTACTGCTTCAATAGTTGGTTCAACTACGTCTGCACGGTTAAGAACACCTACTTCACGAGCTAAACCACGAATGCTAAAACAGTCAGCACGGTTTGCTGTTAAGTCAACATCGATAGCAACATCGTTAAGCTCAAGAAGCTCACGAACGTCCATACCTAATGCAGAGCCTTCTGGTAATTCTAAAATACCGTCAGATTCAACATCAATACCTAACTCAGAGAAAGAACAAAGCATACCGTGTGATGGAACACCACGTAGTTTTGCTTTCTTAATTTTGAAGTCACCAGGAAGTACAGCACCAACCGTTGCAACTGCAACCGTTAGGCCAAGACGACAGTTAGATGCACCACAAACGATGTCTAAAAGCTGTTTATTTCCATCAAGATCGACTTCACCGATATCAATTTTAGTTACACGAAGTTTGTCTGCGTCTGGGTGTTGACCACACTCAACCACTTTACCTACTTTAACGCCGGTGAACTCACCAGCAACAGGTGCAACTTCATCAACTTCCAAACCTGCCATTGTGATTTGGTGAGCTAGCTCTTCGCTGTTAATAGCAGGTTTAACCCACTCGCGTAGCCAAGATTCACTGAATTTCATAAATTTCTAGCCCCGAATTACTTGAATTGTTTAAGGAAACGAAGGTCGTTCTCGAAGAACGCACGAAGGTCATTTACGCCATAACGAAGCATAGTTAGACGCTCAACACCCATACCAAACGCAAAGCCTGAGTATTTTTCAGGGTCGATGCCAACAGAGCGAAGTACGTTAGGGTGAACCATGCCACAACCTAATACTTCTAGCCATTTGCCATCTTTACGCTTCACATCAACTTCAGCAGAAGGTTCTGTGAATGGGAAGAATGAAGGACGGAAACGCACTTCAACTTCTTCTTCAAAGAAATTACAAAGGAAATCGTGAAGAATACCTTTAAGTTGTGCAAAGTTTACGTTCTCATCAACTAACATACCTTCCACTTGGTGGAACATTGGTGTGTGAGTTTGATCGTAATCGTTACGGTAAACACGACCAGGTGCAATAAAGCGGAATGGTGGTTTGCCATTTTCCATTGTACGGATCTGAACACCTGATGTATGCGTACGTAGCATTAGATCAGGATTAAAGAAGAACGTATCGTGGTCAGTACGCGCTGGGTGATCGTCTGCAATGTTTAGTGCATCGAAGTTATGGAATGCATCTTCGATTTCAGGGCCAGATTCTGTGCTGAAACCTAATTCACCAAAGAATTGCTCAATACGCTCAACGGTACGAGTTACTGGGTGTAAACCACCGTTCTCAATACGACGGCCTGGAAGGCTTACATCGATAGTTTCAGCAGCAAGTTTCGCTTCAAGCTCTGCAGTTTGAAGAGAGTCTTTACGTTCAACTAATAACGTTTGAACCGCTTGCTTTGCTTTATTGATCAGTTGACCTGCTTCACGACGCTCTGAAGGATCTAGTTTACCTAGTCCTTGAAGCTGAAGTGTCAAATGCCCTTTTTTACCTAAGTATTGAACACGGACTTCGTCCAGAGCGACTAAAGAGCCTGCTTGTTCAATTTCTGCCGTTGCATTGGCAATGATCTCGTCTAGATGTTGCATCGTTTCCTCATCCACTTATAGGTGGTATCCGTTGCGAGTAAAATACATATCAGCACATAGTAATAAATCACAGCGCTAAATCCAAACTGAATTGGATAAAATAGCTGATCTAATAGAAAAAAGTACTTTTCTTAGCCAAATGCCTATAGAACACCTATCAATTCCCCTCTTTTTATATGGCTATCATTTTTATTTTATTCAATTTTTCACGCCATAGAACAAAAAAGCAAAAGATCAAATGAAAATGATAGTAATTATCATTCGCAGTATGTATTATCTTTCCCGAATTATGAGACCAGACACTTTCAAGGAATTAACATGTCTAATAAAAAAACACTTTTAGCTGCGTCTATTTTAGTTGCTATCTCTCCCACTCTTCACGCTGAAAGCTCTTCTGATGGGAATGCGACAATGTTTGATGAGGTTGTTGTATCGGCAACTCGAACAGAGCAAAGTATTAAAGACGTATCGAGCTCAATATCAAAAGTCACTGCCGAAGACATTGATAAGACAATGGCAACCAGTGTTCAAGATGCTTTAAAATATACACCTGGTGTAACAGCTAATGGCGGTGGTCGTTTTGGCTTATCTGGATTTACAATTCGCGGCATGAGCGATAGCCGAATTAAAGTACTCGTGGATGGTGTCCAACAACCTACCCCGTACAACCCAGGCTCAAACGAACAACGTAAATACCCAAGTACGATTGAGATTGATACGCTAAAAGCGATTGAGGTAAATAAAGGCCCCTCTTCTACGCTTTATGGCTCTGATGCACTTGGTGGCACCGTCCTAATGGAGACTAAAAATCCTGAAGATATTTTAAGAACCGAGGGAGACGAAAACGCTTTTGAAGTAAAAACAGGCTATAACAGCGTAGACTCAAGCACAAAGACAACGGGTACTTGGGCAATGCGCGCTGCTGAACTAGAAACTCTAGTCATGCTAACGTATAAAAAAGGCAGTGAATCACAAACCCATTCTAATGGTGCTGATATTGAAGGCCCAGATCGTGGAGCAGCAAACCCAGCGGATGCACAAATTGGTAACCTATTAGCAAAAGCCTTTTACCAATTAAATGATTCGCATCGCATCGGCACTACTGTCGAGTATTACACATCACAATATGATGAAGATGAACTTTCCCAAAATGGTTATTCTATGATGAGTAGAGGGGTACCTATCATTACTTATTACGATAACTACAATAAGGATACAACAACTCGATTACGCGTTGGTTTAGAGCATGAATGGACAGCTAATAATGCGCTATTCGATACGCTAGAATCAAAATTAAATGTACAACAAACTGAATCATTATCTGAAAACTATGATACTTCAACTGGGCCTTACGGCAGTGGTCGCCGTATGCGTGAACGTATTGCCAACGATGATTCAATCCAATTTGACGCACAGTTTGATAAAATTGCCGAGTTTGGAGAAGGATTCCATCAAATCACTTACGGTCTAAGCTTTAGACAAAACAAGTTTGCAACTGAAAACACCGATTATAAATACGACCAAGGCACATCTGGCCCCGGACATACCGATATGCCAGATGCAACAATGACTCAATACGGTATTTTTGCACAGGACCAAGCTTTCCTACTTGATGAACAATTAGTGCTAACTGCTGGTTTACGTTATGACTCATTTGAAGCAAAACCTGAAACCAATGACGGCTTTAAAACAGAATATCCTGATAGCAAAAATGACGCATTTACGGCTAAATTAGGTTCGGTTTATCATATAAACAATAACTTCAGTGTACTTGCTCAAGTAAGCCAAGGCTTTAAAGCCCCTACTCTGCAAGATATGTACTACTTCTATGACAGTGGTGCCGTCATTGATGCCAATCCTGATCTTAAAGCCGAAAGCAGTATCTCTTATGAAACAGGTATTCGAGCACAATCTAATGCTGCACAAGTTGAGTTAATTGCTTTCTATAATGATTACTCTGATTTCATCAACCAACAATACTTAGGTAAAGTCGTTGGTGGCCCGAACGATGGAAAAGAACATTACACGAAAGAGAATATCGACTCTGTAGAAATTTATGGTGTTGAGTTTAGTTCTACTTATTTATTAGATGAAGCGTTTAATGCACCTCAAGGTACCTACTCTAAATTAAGTATTGCTTATGCTGAAGGTCGAGATAAAAAGACGGGAGCATCAATAGACAGTGTAGCTCCACTCACTTCAAATCTAGGTTTAGGTTATGACTCTGTTGGCTATACTTACGGTGCTTTATTAAATATAAATATGGTTGCGGCAAAAGATAAATGGTCAAACGTTGGTCATGAAAACATTGATGTTGCAGGCTACACCTTGGTTGATTTAACCGCTTACTACAAACCAATGCAAGATTTAACGCTTCGTGGTGGTTTATTCAATGCGCTTGACAAGCAATATTGGTTATACAACGACATGATTGGTACTGAAGCTGGTGATGATGGCATTGACCGTAAAGCTCAAGCAGGTCGTAACTGGGGTATTGAGTTAGATTACAAATTCTAAATTCATAACTAAACACTAATAAAAGCGGCTTCGTTGCCGCTTTTTTATTTCAGTTACTATTATGATTCAACAATACCATTTCACATCAATCCTGATCCATTGGATGTAAGAACTCTTTAAATTTTTCATGCTCATAAATATCATCTTCTTTCTCAACCTCATAAAAATGACCATTTGGATAGAATTCTTTTAAAGTATTAAAAATATCATCTACATTATCTTTATTACAAAAAATACTATCCAATGACAAAAACAACGGTGAGTTTGGTGTGATATCAATATAATTTTCTTTGCTTGTTTTAAATATCACGGACTCATCAAAATACAAACTTTCAAACAACATAGGTTTTAATCTAAAGTTAACCAGTTTGAATGAGAGTAACGCACTTGCCCCAGCTCCAATGAACGCAATAGGGCCAACAAAAACAACTGCAATCAAACATACAACGACCCCCACTCGACCTATCATTCGTATACATTTATATGCATACTCAGGCACCACATCTGCTTGCTCGGTTACTATTCCGTTTTTAGTGAATTTGTAAACCCGCCTTATGTCTGCAGAAGCAAAAAAAATTAAAAATAGTGTCATTATGGTTCCACCACCACCAAATATAATGGCTTCACCTGCGTCTATTCCATCATCACTAAAATCATATAAAAACCAAAGCATCACACTTAAAAAACCGGCTGCCGCAAAATACCCTAAATATTGATGCTCTATGGTTTCATACTCATAGAGTACTTCTTCGTTGTATAAGGCCATTCTCATGGCTTCTATTTTGTTTGTATTGTCTATATCTTTATGAGTTAGCATTATTTAACGCATCCTTACTATTTCACATCAATCTTGATCCATTGGATGTAAGAACTCTTTATATTTATAATGGGAATATATATCATCTTCTTCCTCCACCTCATAAAAATGACCATTTGGATACAACTCCCTTAAGGTATTAAAATATCATCTGCATTTTTTTTATTGCAAAAAACACCATCCAATGACAGTAATAATTGAGCATTTGGAACTATCGTTATATAGTTTATTTTTGATGATTTAATTATCACGGACTCATCAAAATACAAAGTTTCAAATATCATAGGTTTTAATCTAAAGTTAATCAGTTTGAATGAGAGTAATGCACTCGCCCCTGCTCCAACAAACGCCATGGACCAACAAAAACAACTGCAACTAAACATACGACAACACCCACTCGACCGAACATTCGTATGCATTGATAAGCATATTCAGGCACAACATCTGCCTGCTCGGTTACTATTCCGTTTTTAGTGAACTTGTAAATCCGCTTTATATCTGCTGAACCAAAAAAAATAAAAAACAATGTCATGAAAATGGTGAGTAAACTAAATGCAACAATACCACCGGTATCAAGCATATCTTGACTAAAATCATATAACATCCAACTCATAACACTAAAAAAACCAATACCAG
>NZ_MSCP01000001.1:1268780-1458092 GCF_002954715.1 Aliivibrio sifiae
TTTCAAAAAAATATCCATTTGGATAAAATATTTTTATTGTATTAAAAATTTCTTCTACATTATCTTTATTACAAAAAAAACCCATCGAAGAGCTGGTATCATTGGTATTTGCTGTAATATCAATATAATTTTCTTTGTTTGTTTTAAATATCACTGACTCATCAAAATACAAACTTTCAAACAACATAGGTTTCAACCTAAAGTTAACCAGTTTGAATGAAAGTAATGCACTGGCCCCTGCTCCAATGAACGCCATGGGACCAACAAAAACAACTGCAATCAAACATACAACGACCCCCACTCGACCTATCATTCGTATACACTTATATGCATACTCAGGTACCACATCTGTCTGCTTGGTTACTATTCCGTTTTTAGTGAACTTGTATATCCGCTTTATGTCTGCAGAACCAAAAAAAATAAAAAACAATGTCATAAAAATGGTAAGTAAGCTAAATGCCACCACACCACCTGTATCTAGCATATCTTGACTAAAGTCATATAACATCCAACTCATAACACTAAAAAAACCAATACCAGCAAAATACCCCAAATATTGATGCTCTATGGTTTCATACTCATAGAGTACTTCTTCATTGTATAAGGCCATTCTCATGACTTCTATTTTATCTGTATTATCTATATCTTTATGAGTTAGCATTATTTAACGCATCCTTACAATTTCACATCAATCTTGATCCATTGGATGTAAGAACTCTTTAAATTTTTCATGTTCATAAATATCATCTTCTTCCTCTACCTCATAAAAATAACCATTTGGGTAGAATTCCCTTAAGGTATTAAAAATATCATCTACATTTTCTTTATTACAAAAAAGACCATTTAACGACAATAGAAATTTAGCATTGGGAACGACCGTTATATAATTTATCTTTGATGATTTTATTATTACTGATTCATCAAAATACAAACTTTCAAACATCATAGGTTTCAGCCTAAAGTTAACCAATTTAAATGAGAGTAACGCACTGGCCCCTGCTCCAACGAACGCCATAGGGCCAACAAAAACAACGGCAATCAAACATACAACGACACCCACTCGACCTATCATTCGTATGCATTGATAAGCGTACTCTGGTACCACATCTGCTTTCTCAGTTACTATTCCGTTTTTAGTGAACTTGTAAATCCGCTTTATGTCTGCAGAAGCAAAAAAAATTAAAAATAGTGTCATTATGGTTCCACCGCCACCAAATATAATGGCTTCACCTGCGTCTATTCCATCATCACTAAAATCATATAAAAACCAAAGCATTACACTGAAAAAACCGGCGGCCGCAAAATACCCTAAATATTGATGCTCTATGGTTTCATACTCATAAAGCACTTCTTCGTTGTATAAATCCATTCTCATGGTTTCTATTTTGTCTGTATTATCTATATCTTTATGAGTTAGCATTATTTAACCTCACAATCTTCATACCTAAATTTGCATATTTTGAATAGTCATTAAATGAAGTAATCTTATTTATACTTAGATTTATATCACCACTACCACCTTGAAATCCGGAATAAGAAATAACATGAGGTGTTCTATTGGCTAAAACATCTAAATAAATAGTTATATTCGAAATATCTTCTGAATGGTTTCGCTCAATTTTCATTTGATAACAATTATTATCATTATTTACTTTAGTAAAATTGACTTCTACTTCTGATTGGTTGACCTCGTTATTTCCAATGAAATTATAATGTTTTATTGCTTTTTTAGATGTGCTTTTAATTACTTTAATTCCAAACCATTTATCGGATAAGTAATCAGGTAAATCAATTGTTAACGTCCATTGTTTGTCTGAATCAGAAATTGACTGATACGTCCTAACTATTCCAGTATCTATCTGGGCTACTGGTTTATTTAATATGTTTTGCAAGTTAACTAGCTCAATTTCTGGTGCCCACTTAGCCGTCTTTACTCCCCATATGGATTGCACTAACCACAACTCCATGTCGGTTCGTTTAAACATATTAATGAATGCCGTTGCTGCAATATAAGCAATACCAAATACACTTAACCAAATAACCATCCAAGGAGCAAAAATAGCACCAATGGTTCCATTCATAAAACATGAAATTAACTGAACAGAAAAAACTACTACTTGCCCGCCTAATGCGAATAATTTAAGTTTCTCTGCGATTCTTTCTTCTTTGGACAAAAGAGGACTATCTAAGCGCTTATAGACATAATAAATTTCAGACACACTGGCGATTAATCCAGTAACAGCTACTAATCGAGTTAGATTTACAAATTTAGTAATAAGCTTTTTATTTGCTTTAAGTGCTTGCTTCCTCTGTAGTTCTAATAAACGCTTATCTTTCATCACTTCAGCCCATGCTGCATCTCTTGATACCAAGGCGCACGCATTGACTGTCCAAGAAGCCGTATAAACAAGCTCTGCGGCGACTGATTTATATTCCTCTGTCGTCTTACTCTCTTGGTTTCTTTGAAGTAAATTTGAAAAAACGGTTATTGAGTTCCAAATATTTAATGCTGCAACAACCCCATTCCAACTTGCTGATCCTTTCCACTTCCTTTCAGAAAAACTAACAAGATCTGCCTTTGTATTTTTATAAGCAGCCCAACTGTCTGCAACGCCTTTGCTGATTGCTCCTTTTACGTTTAACCTTGAGCCGTTTTGTGAAACCTTAAGCATTTGAGGCATGTTCTCAGAAATAAATTCAGAGGCCTTTTGTACTAGCACTGCAGCAAATTGTTCTTTCCGAATAATTGCTGCCATTGTTTTACTGTTAGATAGTAAGAACTGATCATATTTTTTATTAAATGCCGCCAGTTCTTTAGGGTAATTAGGGTTTACAGAAACAATAAAACTGCTATCTGCTAGATTTTCCATGATGAGAACTCTGAAGCGAGTCATAAAACTAAGTGCACTGAATTGATTAGTTCGAGGTTGGATTGCGTTGAGCATCTCCATCGAAGGTCGAAATTGCAGTATCGGATTGGCTTTATTACTTGCAATAAATGCAGCAAACACGGCTTTAATATCGATATGAAGCAGCTTGTACCAATCTGAGTCTTGAATTCTTACGTCACCTGTTAATGTATCGAATTCTGATAATCGAGTATGCAGTGCGATCATGTCACTAGGACTGCTCATATTAAGTGCAGCTCCACCTTCAGAATAAGTTGTTAACTCATCCACCACTTCTTTTGAGTAAGCAAATGGGGCTAATGCTAATAGATTGTTTGGGTTACTCAGATCTAACATTTCTTCTAGATAATGCTTAATCTCAGGAACATTAAAACCCGATTGAACAAGCTCGACGGTTATTGGTGAAAATAGTTCAGATAAATAACGTTGACCAACCTCTGTTTGATTATCAATCCCGAAATACATAGGGTCGATACCCATCTGTTCAATGGCATCTGTTACCTCTTTATGCTGATAAACTAACTTACTGTTTAATATTTCTACTTCTGATAATTTGTCGTATTTTTCAAATAGGTATTCATTTAATTCATGCCATCGAATTTCATCAAAATTTCGATATTGCCTTTTCCACTGAGAAGTATGTTCCTTTTTAATTTCAAAATTAAATCGCTCTTTTATGGCTTGTTTTTTCGCCTCTAACGCTTTATACCATGAGGTATTTTCTACCCCTTCGCCGACATGATATTCATAAGATGCTGAAGATTGTTGGACATTTTGCTCTTGGTATAAATACTCATTTATCTCTATTTCTAGCTTTAACCGTTCAATTGGATCTGATTTAATATGTTCAGGAAGTTGATCATCACTAAATGTCACCCTTGCTAAAGATCGTGTTAATTCAGCCATTTGAGCTTTGTATTCATCTTCCTCTGTTCCTTGTAGTTCAACAATACGCACATATGTTTCTGACAACTTCAAAAACAGATCCGTTATATCTGCCAACTGATCATCCAGTGCGATATACAGCGCGCTGTTCTTTTCTAATAAATCGCATTGATAATCGGTTTCTAATACGGGTTTCTTATAAGTAGCGAGATGAAACTCATCATCAGAGGGATCATCGTCTTTTAATGGTGAACACGTTTTTTCAAACAAGACATCGGAGGGCTTTGGCGTACCAACATCAGCAATAGCATGGGCAAAATCACGCATGCCACCACCATGTTCTATCTCTAATGTGTTTGAATAGGTTTTTAAGTCAACAGTTCGCATCCATTCATTGCGACACTGGGTATTTGAACGCATGTGCTCACATAAGCGCCATGTCCAACGTTGGTGAGAAAATGATATGGTTAATGTGTCATTCTTAGAGTAAGACAAACAGCTTTTAGCCTCTCCTGCTTGACCTCTCTCTTCTGGTGCTTTATCGGCTTCATTTGAGCCCCAATCAATCTTAATGAATTGAGTACCTTTCACCTGATATTCATGAAAGGTTTTATCTCTATTGCTATAAACGTAAAGCCAGCCATCTCTTAATTGTCTTAATGTATATTTTGAATGAGCAACATCAAAAAAGCCGTGACCTTTATGGGTATCAAGTAATGGGTGTATCTGCTCTTTCTCTTCATCATCCATATCATCAATCGCATAACGAACCGGAATAATGTCAATAACGCCAAATTTTACAGGGCAAGATCCTACCGGGTTTTTCGCATCTTTTTTACTGCCACACATGGCGGCATTGTTTGCTTCGCTCATTCTTGTAAATCCTTTTGCATAGAGTGACGATATTGATAGGCCAAATCCGCCGCTTGTTTAATTCTTTGTTCTGGAGTTTGCTGTGATGTTTGATAGATCAATTCTGTGATTTTGGGGTATTTATCGGTTGTGATCGCTTCTTTTCCTAAATAGCCCATCACATTCATAAATAAACAGACTTCAGTCTCATTTTGAAACCCTCTGCTGTAAGCAGCATCGAACCAATACTGAATCCATTTTTGTTTATCTGCCACGCCCTCTAAACAATGTGGGAAGAAATATTCCACATGATTGAGTACATAGGCATAGGCATTTTCAGTCGCTAACTCTCCTAACGCTTGCCATTGTTCGTCCGTTAAACGATAAGGTTTGACGCTTTTTACCTCAGTACAAGGCGATAAGTAATGCGCCCATCCCTTTTTATGTGGAAGCCAAACTTCATCAATGTGCTGCCAATACCAATCTGTTCTTGTTGAAAATAAAACATTGGCACACCCTGAATGCGCCGATTTCAATATGATGGATGAACCGTAAGGCGACAGAACCTTAATCACACTTCTTAAATGCTCTGCAAGGCTTTCTAGATCTAACGCCGAGCTGAATAAGAAACCGTCTAGCTGACCACGTTGACTTTCAAACCATTGCGCAATAACAGGCGTTGCTTTTACCAAATAAGGAGAGACAGATATCATGTCATTCCAAGGCTCATACAAATAAAGAGGTTCTTGCTCTATGACAGTATCTAATTGATATAACTGTTTTAATACGTCAACACTCTGACTGGTATCTAGCATCAAATAGAAGGAGGTGAAGTCATCAATATTCAGAGAATCAAAGCACTGCGTTTCCATTATTCTTGTTCCTGCTCTTGTTCACACTCCTCACAAACTGGATCTAATGTTTTTAATGCCTCGAGCTGACGAGTGGCGTGAATTTTACTTCTTGTGTATTCAGAGGCCGTTGCGATTTCAGCCGCGCTGCCTGCCGTTTCACTCTGCTTCATGATAGGTTGAGTTGCTGTTATACCTGCATATCCGCTACCGCTTCCAGCACTGCCGCCTTTGTTTAAATCAATGGCCGATCCAAGTAAATGAATACCACCAGAATCAAGCTTCATAGTACTGCTGCCTGTGGTGATGGTCAGTTCACTGCCGGCATCAAGGACGGCTTTATTACCCACCTTAATGTGTAACTCTGTGCCTATTTGTTCAAGCCGACTTCCTTGGATTTTTTGTTGAATAGAACCTGATACTTGCAGATGTGCGTCACCTTTAATTGAACTTAAATTATCTGATTGCACGGTCAGATGATTATCTTTGGTGACTTGATGAAATTGGTCATGATGCACAACAGAATGAGCATCATTAAATATTTCGCTAGTAAGATTGTTTTGAATTTGACTATCCATGTCTTTCGCTGCATGAATATAGATCTGCTCTGACGCATTTTTATCCTCAAAGCGCAACTCATTAAAATTATCTGCACCAATAGAGCTTGATGTTTTAAATGTGCTGCGTGTTTTATGCTCTGGCAGTGTGTATGGTGGTTTATTATCCCCGTTATACAACGAGCCTGTAATGATGGGTTTATCGGGGTCTCCATGAATAAAACTAACGATCACTTCGTGGCCTATTCTCGGTAATACAAATTGACCATATTGATTACCTGCCCACCCTTGTGAAGTACGAAGCCAACAACTTGTTTTCTCATCCGCTTGACCATTTCTGTCCCAATGGAATTGTACTTTTACTCGCCCATATTCATCACAATAGATCTCTTCATTCTCAGGACCCGTTACCATTGCGGTATCAATATTACGTATATAAGGTTTTTCTATTTTACTTAGTTTGTATGGTACAAACCATGGCGTACAGTTAAAGCAAGCTTGATAACTTGATGCTCCATCAGCGAACTCTTCAAGTACTTGAGGTTGTAAACCTTGATGTGATACCGATGTTAATAACCAACTGATATTCCAATCTAAATTTGAATTATTTGTTATTGGTTGAAAGTAACCAGGTACAAGCTGCATACTATCGCTAATGCCTTGTACTGTAGTTTGATCTGTACGCTTTTGTTTTAGAACTAGTTCTGCTTTCTTTATTGCATTTTGGTTATTTTCTTCCGCAGGATAGCCATAATATGATAAACCTACCTCACTGGTATGGTTATCTTTACTCTCAATCTCTTTATTTGCTTTTACTGGTTGCGGAGGAAATTGAAAAGTATAATCTTGTAATGACACACGTCCAGTTTGAACTTTATCTTTTTTAAGTAATGAAAATATAGTATCGCCTTCTTGCACCATACCACTGTCAACAATGACTGGAAGTGAAGGCAGTTCTGTGTATGTTTCCTTTCCATCTGAAATAATTAATTTTGAGAGTATTTCATTGTGCTCAAAATAAGAAATAAAACCTTCTTCTGACATCAGACGTCTTATAAAGTGATCATCTGATTCTCCGTATTGCACACAGTATTCACGTGGTTGATGTTGATTAAACAATTCCAATTCAAAATAGTTATTTAATATCCCTGCCCGGGCGTATATATCTTGAATTATCTCTGGCACCGACTTTTGTTGAAATATTTGATGATTTTTTCGTAAAGATAGGAGATCAAAAATAGGAACAAGTTGAATTTGATAGGTACTAAAACGAAATGACACACTTATTTGCTCAATCGATTTAATTACACCATGAACATAGCGTTTATTATTACTTACCTCAGGGCTGTTTTGATTGTGTAAAGTTAATCTTGCTGGCAATTGAAGACAATTAGGTAAATCTAATTCAGACTCTTCGCAAACAAACGTGATCGTGAATTGATAATTTTCACCTAATATTTCTTCTCCTATAAACTCATAGACCTGAAGAGGGATATCAATAGTGGTTATATCAAGTTCAAACAGTACTTGATTTGCATCTTGCATAATTGCATTGCCTTAATTTTAATTGATTGATTAATCAGTAATTTATATCATTATTGAACTATCATACCAGCAATAAATACGACCACTATTTTGTTTAAATAATATGCGACCCACTGCACTCTCATGCTTGAAAAACCATCAAACTAAAAAGCATGCCAAAATAATTAGAATTAAATACTCTTTAAATTATATTCGGTTTACTTCTCATACTATGCCAATACCATTAATTAGATAAATCTTTCAAAATAAATTTATTCTACCGTCATAAAAAAAGCCTAAGTACATCGACTTAGGCTCGTTCATCACATTATTTCTTCTATAAGATTAAGATGCTGGTTCGTACTTCTTATGGCCTTGCTCTAAATGAACAAAATCAACCAAATCATCACCACTAACTTGGAAAGCTTGGCCAAATCCTTTTACAAATAAACCTTGGATTGGTTTTAATCTAAACATTTTAAAATCTTCTAACGAACTCAAGCCATCAATAATATCGCCAAAGCGTTGTTTCATTTCATCAACCGCTAACTGCCAATTTGCTTCTTCTCTATCAATTCGAATAGCAGTTGCATCGAAGGTCAGTCTTTTACGCGCAAATAATTGTTTAGACGTATCCTCATCTTCTACTAGCATTAATGACACATTTGGATTTTGCATTAAATTACGTGCATGACGTGCAATTTCAGAAATAAGCACATAATACCCATCATCCAGTAAAATAAACGGAGCATAACTTACGTTTGGTTTGCCTTCACCATCAACTGTTGCTAGCTGTAAAGTTTTACGTGTATCACGAAACTCTTGAATTTCAGGTCCAAGGCGGCTTTGTAATCTTTCTTGTTTAATTGTTGAGCTCATTTTGCTTTCCTTAAATTTATTTCTAATTTTATTTATATTCTTGCTTTAACGCTATAAACGAACTTACTTGTTCTGGAATGAGTTGACGTTTTTTATCTCGTCCTAAATAAATCTTAAATACAGAGTGACCATCTTGATTAAAGAAACCAAAATAATGACTCTCAGAACCTCTAAACGGCTTACTGACAAGTGCTATATCCGTAATTAAATCTAATCTTAAGTGACCATGTAGCTCCCCATTTCGTCCCATTAAATTATAATAACCGTGAGCAAGTTTCCCTTTGGGGAATGGGGCTTTCACTTCGAAAATAGAACCAAAAGAATGAATAATTGTCGTAACATCACCAAAACCGACTAACCCTTCCAAAATATCTTGAGCTTTGCTACCTTCAACCAATGTCACCATCTCTTCAGGTAACAATTTTACAACTTCACATTCTGATAATTCTAACTGCTTAGCAATATCACTCGGTAATAACGAAGGGTCTTGTTCTAATAACTCAATAACTTTCTTATTCATGGGTATCTTTCTCTTGTATTTTAAATTTACATATAATTTATGCTGCTTTTTCGTTAGCTAGAGATAGTGCAGATATAACTCCTTGAGCCAATGTTACCGACCAAAATTCTCCTGCTAATGTGAGACTTAAATAATTATGATTAACGGTAACTAATCCGTTTTGTTGCCAATGCTTAAATAAAGGCATTAAGTAATCAAAAATATCTTGGTTTGAATGTTGTCGTAGTAACTGACGTGATAGAACTCCGCGGTCAAACCCAGCTTTTATCATAGAAAACAACCCTGCTGATGCTGCTAATTGTGTCATCATCGCAATCGGCATCTTATTAGCATTAATTGATTCAATATAAGCATCCAATGTACGATGTTGCATGATTCCAACACCACCTACATTTCCTCCTGCGCCACAACCAACCGGTAATACTTCCGCAGTCGTCTTTGTTAAACTGTTATAAATGCTTCGCTCTCTGTTATCTTTTGCCCAATGATTAACACTGAGGCGACGAAGGTGGTGTTTATTCATAAATTCAACACCATATTGATACATATACGCTTTTTCTTCTGTTGATGCTGGGTGTGGAAGTTTCCCCTTCTCAATCATTCCCTTCATTGGCGTACCACCCATTTCAATCAATTGATATAAATCGACCCCATGCGCATCTGTTTCTAAAAAATCGTCTAAGTCTTGCTGCCAAATCTCTGTGGTTTGATAAGGTAAACCATAAAGTAAATCCACCACTATTGGTGCTTGGTTACTTTGGCTAAGCTCTTGAATTCGTCTTAATACATATTCTCTATCGTCTAAACGTTTGGCTGAACGTCTTACTTTAGTATTAAAACTTTGCACCCCAAATGAGAATCGATTAAAGCCGCCCTCTAATGCCTTATCAAACATCTCTTCATCAAAGCGATTAATACGCCCTTCTAAGGTAATTTCACAATCAGTCGTCAATGGGAAATAACTGCGAATTGCCTTACCTAATTGTTCAATTTGATCAGCAGTAAGATCCGTTGGTGTACCACCGCCAATATAAACCGCATGAAATGGCGCTGATTGAGTCCAAGGTAATTGGGCTTTCCATTTTAATTCAACCATAAGCGCTTCAAAATAATCAGCGACTAAAGTCTTGCTTGACGCATGTTGAAAAAAATTACAATAAGTACAACGTACACGACAAAAAGGGATATGAACGTATAAACACCGATGCTCGCTTAACTCTACCGTTTTCGATAAAGCAGTATTAAAACGCTTAGAAAACTGAGAACTACTGATTGGCATAGCACTTCCGCCCGCATGAGCTGACGATTTTCTCTGAAAAGCATACAACAAAGGTTCTGGTGTATTTTCACCCAAAATGGAATTAGGTAAGTAATGTAAATCTATTTGTTTATTCATGATTTCAATTCTACTTCTCACTCTTTACCGCTAAGAGCTTCGTTTCTTTTATTATCATAAATTATTTTCAATTGATAATGCAATTGATAATTGATCTCATTTTCATTAAGGTTATAATCATTCCATCTTTTTACATACTAAATTTGAAATGGAGATAGTCGTGCTGAACTTTCGTTACCTTACAGCGGTGGGGATTTCATTGGTTATTCATACTGCGCTTATTTGGGCTGTACCTGAAAAAAAAGCCTTTGCAATGCCTACAGGAAGTCAATCTTCACAAGTGAATATTCAGCTTGTAGCCCCTAGTGCTCCTTCCGTTTCATCAAAGAAAAAAATAGAACCGACAAAAAAAGAAAATAAACCAACGCCACAGAAAACAATGTCGACACCAACGACCCCTAAAAAATCAGTAACTAAAAGAATAGAAAAACCAAAAGAACCATCAAAAAGCTACAAACCGAAGCCACCAATAAAAACATCATCAAAACCAAAAGAGAAAAAGAAAGAACAAAAAAAACCAGAAAAAGAATCCGTCGTAAAAAAAGACGAGACAAAAACAAACAGCAAAAGAAAACCTGCAGTATCTAAATCAGGAGTAACTGAAAAACCTCAATTGGTGAAAAAGCCAAGCTTTCTTAAGCGTCCTAATGCACCCCGCTACCCACGAATTGCACAGCGTAAAGGAATTGAAGGGACCGCTTTATATGAGATTTGGTTAAATGAAAACGGTAAACAAATTAAACAAGAATTAATTACATCATCAGGTACACAAATTCTTGATGAGGCAGCTTTAACCGCTATACGTGATTGGAAGTTTTCGCCACAAGTTATCAATGGTCAGGCTATTGCGCATCGCGTTCAGATCCCTGTCCGATTTTCTCTAAACTAGTTGTATGGAAATCAACATGCTCAATTTATCTCACTTATATTCTCAATTAGGCATTATGGCACTGCCACTTTTAGCCTGTTCTCTTATTACGCTGGCATTACTAATCGAACGAGTAATTCAACTAATACTTTTTTCTGGTAGTTCACACCGTTCAATCAAAAAATCCTTAGCTCAACTAAGTAAAGATGACGATCAAAACATTTATCTCTTAATCATGTCGTTAAAAAATCGTAGAGCGCTATCCGCAAAAGGGAACGCAATGTTACTTGCCCATCGTAATTTCACCAAAGTTCTGCGTGAAGACGTCGCTGGATTATGGCTACAAGAGAAACGGTATCAACTACGTTCAGGGCTTAGACTGTTATCTTTAATAGGTATGATTAGTCCATTATTAGGGTTATTAGGTACAGTACTTGGCCTTATTGATATGTTTAAAGACGTCGCTGCAACCACTGGCTCAATTACACCAAATATCCTTGCTGATGGATTAGGACTCGCAATGCGAACCACCGCAATTGGTTTAATTATTGCCTTACCAGCAATCTCAAGTGCACAACTATTAGGTTTATGGGCTGATCGTATTTTTTCTCGTTTAGAGCATTCATTAAACTATACCAACTTATGGATCGAAGGCGTATTTATCAATGACGAACAAGACTTAAGTAATGAAGCCTTAAAAAATAAAGAGCGCTTTGTATGATAAAACTAACGACAGAGAACCATCCAGACTCTCTACAACCAGACCTTACCCCTTTACTCGATATCATTTTTATTGTGATGGTATTTCTACTACTCACAGCGACAGTTAAACTGCAGTCTTTAGAAGTCAGTCTACCTACAGCCGAAACAGAATCAGTATCTGCGGTCGATAACAAATCTCTTACCGTCAATATTTTAGAAAAGCCACCTTACTGGGGACTAGATGGAAAATCTTACTCTTCATGGGATAGTTTTACTCAAACCTTACTAATTCAGGTTAAAAATAAGCCGGAGTTCCAAGTAGTTATTGCTTCTGATAAATCAGCTGAGATCCAACACATGGTTAAACTACTTGCCTTCTTGCAAGACAATAAGATCAAAGCAACCCAAATTTTAATGGACGAAAACAAATAATGAATCATTCTCGACTAAACTCAGCTCTACTTGCTTTAATGCTTGTATCAACATCTTCTATGGTTATTGCTCAAGAACGTATTATCAGCGCAGGAAGCGCAGTAACTGAATTAATCTATGCATTAAACGCACAAGAGTCTCTTGTTGCCGTAGATGTGACAAGTAAGATGCCACAAGCTTCTGAATTACCAAAAATTGGTTATCATCGCCAATTATCTACCGAAGGTTTATTAACTCTACAGCCGACTCAACTCATTGGTTCTGATGAAATGGGGCCTAAATCTACTCTTGATTTATTAAGACAATCAAACGTAAAAGTCAATATTGTAAACACAAAACCAACGATTAAAGGTCTATTAGAGCGCATTGATGAGATTGCGTTGCTTACCCACCATCAAGACAATGCACAACACATTAAAGATGAAGTTAATAAAAAAGTGACTCAGTTAAGCAAGAATATTCCAGAAAAATCAAAGCAGAAAAAGGTTCTCTATTTATTACTTCATGAAGGTCGTGCTCCTTATGTCGCAGGTAGAGAAACAACAATGGATGAAATGATTCATCTAGCTGGCGGAACTAATCCAGCACAAAACCTGATTTCATCATTTAAGCCACTCTCTATGGAGGCGATGCTTTCAATGCAACCTGATGTTGTTCTCGTTAGTAATCGTAGTCTAGCTAAATTAGAAAGTATCGATAATATTATTAAAGCAATTCCTACTTTAGCTTCTACACCTGCTGGGCTTAATAAACAAATCATTGGTATTGATGGTTCAGCATTAGTTGGTGGATTAGGTTTGGCTACTCTGGAAGAAGCAGCTCGCCTTAATACTCTGCTTTATCCATAAGGTCACTTTGCTATGTTATTGAAATACATTACTTATTCAAAAGTAATAATTTTAAGTGCTTTATTTCTTTTATTTACCGCTATTAGCTCTATTGCTACTGGGCCAATGAATATTACACTGAGTGAAAGCTTTAATAGTTTGGTTCCTTGGTCAAGCGTTGAAATTCCCGCACATATTAATTTAATCATTCACCAAGTGCGATTACCAAGAACCTTATTATGTATGTTGGTTGGTGCTATTTTGGCAATATCTGGCGTTGTTATGCAGGGCCTATTTCGTAACCCTTTAGCTGAGCCTGGAATTATTGGTGTTTCGGCAGGAGCTGCGCTTGGTGCTGCTTTGGCAATCGTTCTCTTTTCATCAATTGCTGAACAATTTCCTTTCTTTATGAATTTTGCTGCTGTACCTATTTTTGCTTTTCTTGGTGGTGCAATTACTACCTTAATTGTCTACCGATTAGGAACCAGTAAATTTGGGACCTCAATTACGGTCATGCTATTAGCAGGGGTTGCGATAAGTGCTCTATCTGGTGCCGGTATTGGTTACTTAAATTTTATTGCTGATGACCAAATGCTACGTGATCTTTCTTTATGGTCAATGGGATCATTAGCAGGTGCAAAATGGTCAGACTTACTGTTGGCTTCTATTGGTCTCATCGTACTTTTGTGTTTATTTATGAAAAATGCCTCAGGTTTAAACGCATTATTACTTGGCGAAGCTGAAGCAAAACACTTAGGAATAAATGTTCAGTCTTTAAAACAACGTATGATCATCTTAAGTGCCGTGGGGGTTGGGATAACGGTTAGTTTGTCTGGAATGATCGGGTTTATTGGATTAATTATTCCTCATCTTGGTCGTATGCTATCTGGACCAAACCACAAAACTTTATTACCTCTTTCTGCGTTACTTGGCGGCCTTTTATTGACTGCGGCAGATATGTTTGCTCGAGTCGCAGTTAGCCCCGCAGAATTACCCGTAGGTATCGTGACAGCAATTATTGGTGCACCTTTCTTTTTATATTTATTATTTACCCAACGAGGTAAAATTTAATGAGTCATTCAGCTTTAGCTATTTCAGCAAAAAACATTTCGTACCACATTGGATCTAAAATGATTTTAGATAAAATAAATTTAGATCTTCATTGTGGTGAGGTAACGACTCTACTTGGACCTAATGGTGCCGGAAAAAGTACACTATTAAAGCTATTGTCTAATGAGATTTCTTCTTTCGATAATATTCGTTTTTTTGGAAAAACTAAAGATCAATGGAATAGCAATAAACTAGCAAAGCGACTTGGTGTTCTTCCTCAGCACAGCACGCTCTCATTTGCTTTTAATGTCCATGAAGTCGTTGAACTGGGCGGTTTACCGTTAGGACTATCAAACCAAAAATTACATGAAATCACGAATGATATGATGAATAAAACGGGTATTAATCACTTAGTAAATAGATTATACCCATCACTGTCAGGTGGTGAAAAGCAACGAGTTCATTTAGCTCGAGTTCTAACACAAGTGAGCCAGCATCAACAAAAAATCATAATGTTAGATGAACCAACGTCAGCGTTAGATCTCTCTCATCAACATAAGACACTAAAATTAGCGAAAGAGTTAGCTAATGAAGGGGCTGCTGTTATTGTTGTATTACATGATTTGAATTTAGCCGCGCAATATTCAGACAGAGTGATAGTCTTAAAAGATGGGAAACTACAAGCGGATGGGAAGCCTTGGGAAGCAATAACTGCCGAAATGATAGAAAAGGTATATGGGTACAAAACGTTAATTCAATCGCACCCTACTTTGGATATTCCTGTAGTTTTTGCAGCATAAAATACCTAGTCACTAATCGTATTATAAAAAGAGCGTATATAATTACTGTCCGCTCTTTTATTTCTATATTTATTATGATTAACGCATTTTAAATATTTCTTTATGAAAGGCATTTTCTAGCATGCCTTCTCTAATGAGCGAATCTTTTAAACTCATACCAAATGCTTCTGGCCCACAAAAGCTAACTGAATAATATTTACTATCAATGGTCTGCAAAACTTGTTTAGACGTTAATCTATTACCTTTATCTGATTCGATAAGATGTAATTCAATAAAATCTATCCCTTGTAGAATCGATTTAATTTCAGTATTAAAGAACGCTTCTTTTTCACTGTTTACGCAATAAAATAGATCTATTTTTTCAATCTTATTTTGTCCTCTATCGGATATTTTTTTAAGCCAATAGAGTCGTGAAAGTAATGGGACAATACCAATTCCAGCCCCTATCCAGACTTGATTAGCATCAGATGACACTTGAAAGTAACCATAGCCTCCCTCTACTGTCACTTTCGTTCTTATTTTGATCTCATTAACTAATTGATGAGTGTAATCACCAAGATCTTTTATCCCAAATTCAACCAATTTTGTGTCTTCATCATAATTTAAAATAGAAAAAGGATGAGGCGCTTCACCATCATGGAAATTGATATAAGCAAACTGACCTTCTTTATATTGCAGTGAGTTTTCAAGTTTAATTTTTAGACGAGCCACTACTGTTAAATCTGGCTCACTCTTAAATTTATCAACCTGTATTACTTCGCCTTTTGTTTTATTTTTCTTGCCTATAGAACCCGTTAATGACAGTAATGCACACCATACAGAAATAAGCGATAGCAATATGATTGCGATATTCATTGGGATTAACGAAAGATCCCATTTGATCAAAAGAAGTGTATGAAAAATACCGGCCAGCATTAATACTCCGCCAATTTTATGTATCCCTTTAAATTTTTTATAGCTAACTCTCTCAACTAAGCTAATGATGGTAAAAATGATGAAAAATTTAAATGAGATGTCTCCAACTTTTTCAGCAATTGAGACCCAATCAACAACTGATAATAATTGTTCTTTTCCTTTACCTTTATGTAATGGTCTTATTAACCAGCCTAACTGAACAGCCCAGTGGGCACTTTTGATAACGCTCCAATGCAAGATCAAAGTTATAAATGCTAAGATCCCTAATTTTTTATGCAGAGTATAGCCTTTATCTAATCCTTTCACTAAGTGCTCTACCCATTTAAATCGAGAGGAAAGAATTATCGCGCCCCCCATATAAGCAAAGCCTAACCAACCTGTTAATACAATAAGCTGCTTACGTAAGTCCATAATGTTATCGAGTTCAGAAACCGATGAAGCAAAAGAAGGTAGCCACAATAAAAGAAGAAAAATTGTAAATTTACGCATCGTCTATACCATTAGATTAAATTAATGGCGTCAATGATATGCTTTCATAGATAAATCAAAAGTGGATTTACAGTAGCTGTAATTCTTTTACAAAACCTGACATTAATTCCAAAGTTCTTATAAAGATAAGAAATTACTACAAACCGAATATGATGTAAGAATAATTGGTAGATTGGTAGATTGGTAGATTGGTAGATTGGTAGATTGGTAGATTGGTAGATTGGTAGATTGGTAGATTATCTTACAGATATAAAAAAAGGAGAGCTAGTGCTCTCCTTATTTAGTCTTAAAGCCTTTGAAACTGTTCTAATTAAAGAGCAGCTTTCGCCTTAGCAACAAGAGCAGCGAATGCTACTTTGTCGAATACAGCGATGTCAGCTAGGATCTTACGATCGATTTCAATAGATGCTTTCTTAAGACCGTTAATGAAACGGCTGTAAGACATCTCGTTTTGACGAGCTGCAGCATTGATACGAGCGATCCAAAGTTGACGGAAAACACGCTTTTTGTTACGACGGTCACGGTAAGCATATTGACCTGCTTTAGTAACTGCCTGGAAAGCTACACGGTAAACACGTGAACGTGCTCCGTAGTAACCTTTAGCTTGTTTTAGAACTTTCTTATGACGTGCACGAGCTTGTACACCACGTTTTACGCGAGGCATTGTGTCTCTCCTAAACTAAAATTAAATAAATACTAAAAATTATGCGTATGGAAGCATACGTGCAACTGCTGCTACTTCACATTTTGGAAGTAGAGAGTTTGGACGAAGCTGACGCTTGTTTTTAGTAGTACGTTTAGTCAGGATGTGACGTTTCGTAGCGTGCTTAAATTTGATACCACCAGCAGTTTTCTTAAAACGCTTAGAGGCACCTTTGTTTGATTTCATCTTAGGCATGATGAATATAACTCCGCATTGTTGCGTGATTAAACATATAGTAATTAGGCGAATAAAACAGGATAACTGCGAGCAGTTACCCCACTTTACTACTTGAATGCACTAAATTACTTCTTCTTAGGGGCCAACACCATAATCATCTGGCGACCTTCAATTCTCGATGGGAAAGATTCAACTAGAGCAAACTCTTCAGTATCCGCTTTCAAACGATTAAGAACGTCAACACCGATGTTTTGGTGAGCCATTTCGCGGCCACGGAAGCGAATTGTTACCTTCACTTTGTTGCCGTCTTCAAGGAAACCAGTCAGGTTGCGTAGTTTTACCTGATAGTCTCCAATATCAGTTCCAGGTCTAAATTTAATTTCTTTAGTCTGAACCTGTTTTTGTTTTTTCTTCTGTTCTTTAGCAGCCTTAGCCTTTTCGAAGAGGAATTTGCCATAGTCCATCACACGACAAACTGGTGGCTCGGCATTCGGGCTGATTTCAACTAGATCGACACCTGCTGCAAGTGCAACGTCTAACGCTTCATTTAGTGAAACGACACCAACTGACTCGCCATCTAGACCTGTAAGGCGCACTTCTTTAACGCCAATAATTTCACCGTTTAGACGATGAGCATTTTGTTTAGCCGGCTGTTGGGCTCTTTTTCCGCCTTTAATACCTTATTCCTCCACAGTATTGAGCGTTCGGGCACTAACTTCTTGCTGCAGGAATGCAACAAAATCATCAATTTTAAATTTACCCAAATCTTTACCTTTACGAGTACGTACTGCAATTTCTCCGGCTTCCATTTCTTGGTCACCACAAACAAGCATGTACGGAACACGTTTCAAAGTATGTTCCCTGATTTTAAAGCCAATCTTCTCATTTCTCAAGTCCGCTTTGACTCTAAATCCATTTTTTTGCAGTTTTTTTGCAATTTCTTGTACATAATCAGCTTGTTTGTCTGTAATGCCCATCACAATTGCTTGTTCTGGCGCCAACCACGTTGGGAAAAAGCCTGCATAGTCTTCAATTAAGATACCGATGAATCGCTCAAGAGAACCTAAAATCGCGCGGTGAATCATCACTGGTGTGTGACGTTCGTTATCTTCACCTACGTAAGTTGCCCCTAAACGTTCTGGTAATGCAAAATCGAGCTGTACTGTACCACATTGCCACGCACGGTCCAGACAATCATGCAAAGTAAATTCAATTTTCGGTCCGTAGAACGCACCCTCACCCTCTTGGATCTCGTAAGCGATTTCCATAGACTCTAATGCAAGGATTAAATCCGCCTCTGCTTTGTCCCACATTTCGTCAGAACCTACACGTTGTTCAGGACGTGTAGATAGCTTAACTACGATGTTTTCAAAACCAAATGTTGTGTATGTATCATAAACCATCTCAATACATGATTTCACTTCATCTTGTACTTGTGCTTCTGTACAAAAGATATGAGCATCATCTTGAGTAAAGCCACGCACACGCATGATGCCGTGTAGTGCTCCTGATGGTTCATTACGGTGACATGAACCGAACTCAGCCATACGTAATGGCAGGTCACGGTATGATTTCAGACCTTGGTTAAAAATTTGAACATGACCTGGGCAGTTCATTGGCTTAATAGCGTATTCACGGTTCTCAGAACTTGTTGTGAACATTGCTTCTGCGTATTTATCCCAGTGACCAGAACGCTCCCAAAGTACGCGGTCCATCATTAATGGGCCTTTTACTTCTTGGTAATCATATTCTGTTAGTTTTTCACGAATAAACACTTCTAGCTCACGGAAGATAGTCCAGCCGTTGTGGTGCCAGAAAACCATACCTGGTGCTTCTTGCTGCATATGGAACAGGTCAAGGTGCTTACCAATTTTACGGTGATCACGCTTTGCTGCTTCTTCTAGGCGGATAAGGTGTGCTTTAAGCAGTTTCTTATCTTGGAATGCAGTGCCGTAGATACGTTGAAGCATTTTGTTGTCGCTATTACCACGCCAGTATGCACCAGCAACGCTCAGAATCTTAAAGTTCTGACAGAAGCTCATGTTTGGAACGTGAGGACCACGACACATGTCGATGTATTCTTCATGGTGGTATAAACCTGGACGATCGTCTTTAGATACGTTTTCGTCAAGGATTTCAATTTTGTAAGTTTCGCCACGAGCATCGAATGCATCGCGAGCTTCTTGCCAGCTTACGTTCTTCTTAATTACTTGGTACTTGGTTTTAGCAAGGTCTTTCATACGCTTTTCAATCTTATCAAGATCTTCTTGCGTTAAAGAATGCTCCATATCGATATCGTAGTAGAAACCGTTATCGATAGTAGGACCAATCGCCATCTTAGCTTCAGGGAAAAGCTGCTTAACTGCGTGACCTAAAAGGTGCGCACAAGAGTGACGAATGATTTCTAAACCATCTTCATCTTTTGCTGTGATGATTTCAAGTTGTGCGTCATTTTCAATTAAATCACACGCATCAACACGAACACCGTCAACACGGCCAGCGATACAAGCTTTCGCAAGACCTGGACCGATGTCAGCAGCAACATCCATAGTAGAAACAGCGTTATCGAATTGACGTTGAGAACCGTCTGGAAGAGTAATTACAGGCATGTTTTATCCTTTACAGTGGTGTTGCATACGAAGCAACACATGCTAAAAATTAATAAGTCTAAATAATAGATTGTTTATATGATGTAAGGATCAATCAACCACACAAAGGTCGGGAACACTTACAAGTTGGTCATTGTACGACTCTTAATCAGCTAATGCAAAAAAGAATCGAGATCACAAAAATGATGTCGATTCTTTTATTATACCTAACCATAGAAAGCGTTAACTACACACGTAATATCTTTTGCACTGCATTATGAATCTCAGCACTTGATGCATTCGTATTTAGTGAAAACGACACATATTGGTCTCCGCGATTAAAGCCCATCGAACGATCGACTTCAGCTAAACAATGAAGAACTTGACCATCGAGAATAAATGACAGCTCTATCTCTTTTTTATTAATGAATCCATTACTTCTAAATTCAATCTCTTGGTAACCGCCTGAATGAGATTTAAAGTGACCGCCATTAAGGTAGCCCTGCTCTACATCGGCTTTCACCATTCCAAAACCTGCTTGTTCTATTTGGCTAATAATAGTTTCTGCAACTGGCATCGGTTTTATTATGAGTAAATCACGATCGGTTGGGTCAATTGCAAAATCAATATCAAGTACTGTTTCAACCCAAACATCACAATGATTATTACGAACATTAAGTGCAGTGATTGGCGTTTCATCTGGTAACTTAATCGTAAATTGCATTTCCTTCTTCTCTCCTGCTTGAATTACAAAAGGAGTCACTGCTTGAGTATGGAATAAGGTTAATGTTTGGTAGCTTGTACTATTATCATTCTCTACTTTTACTTCAGTATTTAGCTTCAAATGAATCGCATCAATTTGTTGTTCAATATTACCGCCTTGGATATGCACGGTTCCAATTAAGGTATCACCTTGAAATAATTCTGGGTTTTCTAAAATGGTATCTACCTTTGCGGCACCTATACCTAATGACGCCTTTAATTTTTTAAACATCCTTTCGTCCTTTATTATATGTTTTATTTAATTCTGCCTGATATAACTTTGAACTTGAAGATTAAGTTCCTAAAATCTGCATCGGCAATTGTAACAATGCATCACCGCTACTCGCGAAATACCAAATGATACAAATAAGTGAGCTAACTAAACCTACGTACCACGCAGCAGAAACTAACTGACCATATTTATCTAATGGAAGTAAGTGGCTATGATGACGAGCACGCCATTCAAACACTATTTCAAGACTACCCATAATAAGTAAGAAACCAAAAAGTGCGAGACCTAACTGGTAACTCAATATAACACCACCTATTGCAGCTAATGCGCATAATGTAATACCTAACTTACTGTTCATTGAGAAGCTGATACTTTTAAGTACATGCCCCCCATCTAACGGCAATATTGGCAATAAATTAAATAGATTCAAAAAAGCGTTAAATACAGCAAGCCCTGCAAAAAACATCTCGCCGGTTATCCAATAAACTACCATCAATATTAAGGAGAGAATCAAGCCAAAGAATGGCCCCATAATAGAGATAACAACATCTTGCCAACGCGTATTTATTTTCTCATCACTGAGCGCTAAACCACCAAGGAATGGGATTAAGTAGATACCTTTGGTTTTCATACCAAAGTATTTCATTGCTCGGATATGCCCGTATTCATGAAAGACAAGACAAGCAATAAGCGATAATGCAAACTCAATAGAAAATAACCATGAATATGCTGCAATACTGGCAGAGGCTAATACTACCTTAATCAGCTTTGCACTTTTTAATGCTTTCATACCTAAAGAGACAAGTCCAATTAAGCTAAATTTACGTTCTGCTTTAATTGGTGTATGTGGGATTTGCTTTTCGATATCTTTGGTATTACGAGTGCCTTCTGCAATTACTTGTCCGTCAAGCATTGCTCGATATTCTATGAGGAAAGGTTGCCATATAACTTTTACCTCTAACCGACAGGTTAATACGTCCTCACCTTTATTTAGCTGAAATTCATGTATGTAATGATCCTGATGATCGGCTGAGGCGGCTTGTTGAGCAACTAAGGAGTTACTCCAGAAGACTTGTTGCCATCCTGCCATTGATCCTTCTAGGCGTAATGGTTGGCCTAGAAAGTCGATAGATAATAGTTCCATTATTTTCCTTGAAAGAAGTGTATCGCACCAATAATACACATATTGATGTGAGCAGTCGTATTTATACTAAATGGTACGAAATTACGTACAGCTGGCCTTTGTTCGGATAAATCTCTTCGATGATATTTTTTAACTCTTCGAGCGTCATGTTCTCTTGCTCGGCATGATATTCATTAAGATCATCAAAGTTAATTGGCTCAACAGCATCAATAGCTAAACGACAAAAGCGACGGTTATCTTCATACGTACTGACTTCTACTTCTGTTCCCACAACGTAATCTTTTTCAGATTCATCACGGATTGTAATTACTTTCTTACTCGATAAAATATCGGCTTCAAAGCGCTCAAAAAAAGTCATTATGGTTGGTGTTGATTTCATTGTTTTTTCCTAATGCAATTCGAGCTGCGACAATGCAGCTCGAAAAGAGAATAATTAAAGTAAATGTACTTAGCCGAAGCAATAATCTGCCCAGTGTGCTAAACCTGCAGTTACTGAGCCAAAATAATTACCACCTACAATTTCAATATTTGGTAATTGCTGCTGTAATGCTGCTCGTAAAATTGGAGAGCGAGCCGAACCGCCAGTAACATATATCAGGTCTGGTGTAGTGCCCGCTTGTTGAATGGCTTCTTTCACCAATTTATTGATATTTTCTTGGGGTTTTGCAATCGCATTAGTCAAATCAGATTGGCTAATTGATAATGACAAACCTTCATCTAAATAACTTAAATCAACAGCATGTTCCAAATGCTCTGACAAAGCTATCTTTGTTTGTTCTGCATCACGCAACAGTTTGTAGCTTAATTTTTCATCATATAATTTGATTAAACGAGCGAGCTTTTCAGGTTCTTGTGTATCATTTTTCATCTGTAAAAGATGTTTACGATTAGCAAAACCAAAAAAGTCTAACTGGGCAACAATGTTGTTAATTGCTATTGGGTTCCAAAATTGCGTCATCGGCAATTCTAAATCTTTATGTGTACGGCTTTTAGACCCTAATAGCGGCATGAATTGACGATGCGCTAAATGAATGTCTAAATCGTTACCGCCAATACGTGAACCACTGTGAGATAAGATCCCTTTAGTTCGATCATGATTACCACGCCAAGATGGCCCCATTTGAATCATTGAGCAGTCAGTTGTACCACCACCAATATCCACAATCAGAACCGTTTTATCTTCATTTAGTGTTTGTTCATAATCTAGACCAGCAGCAACCGGTTCAAATTGAAATTCTATATTTTTAAAACCAACACGTATTGCTGCACGAGAGAGGATCGAAATAGCCTGACTATTTGCTTCATCACTTTCTGCGCCTTGGAAGTTTACAGGACGTCCAATTACCGTTGATGTAATGTCTTGCTGTAATTCTTGCTCTGCTTTATTTTTGATATTCTTCATCATTGCAGTCACAAGATCTTCAAACAAACTTACTTGCACATCACGTAAACCTGAAACACCTAAAAATGATTTCGGTGATTTTACGTAATAAACATCTTCTGGATCTTCAATATAAGTATTCAGTGCAGCTTGACCAAATGTCATTGATTCTGCATCAACATCAATGTCTTCTTCACGGTTAAAAGAGATTGCGGTGTGAAGTAAGCGTTCATTAATGTCTGTGCTTGGTTGCACTCCCCAAATACGGAATAGATACTCTGAAACTGCTTCACGTGTAGGCGCACATAAAGCAGAAGGAATAAAGGTACTATCCCCTTCCAGCTTTAATAGCTTCGCTTGATTATTTTGGATGGTCGCCACTGAGCAGTTGGCGGTTCCGTAGTCAAATCCAATAAACATTGTTGTACACCTAGCTTCGATAAAAGGGAGCCGATTTTACTCGCTTGTAGCGACTTTGCCAATCAAAATGAGAAAGATGCTGCAATTCCTACATGATCTTGATTAATTACAGGCATAATCATCACTTGATTTGAGTCTATATACTTATCTGTCACAAGATATTGAATTGTTGTTGCCAATACAGCTCCAGCAATAACATCTCGCCAATAGTGATGCTCATTCTCGACTCGTGAATACCCAACTAAACCCGCTCCTATATAAGCAGGTAAACCATATTCCCACCCGTAGCGAAACTGTAAATACGATGCCCCCTGAAAAGCAGAAGATGAATGCCCTGATGGAAAGCTTAAGTCATCCTCTCCATTTGGTCGCTCTTCTCTCACGGTATACTTCAACACTTGTGTTGCAGCTAACGTATAAGTAGCTCCTTTAGCAAACATCCAAAAGCCATCGTAATCCTCCTTAAATAAAGCTATCGAGCCTGCAAGAACAGGAATGCCTACAGCACCAATATCTGCCGCCATATCACCTGATTGTTTTTCTTCTGCATACACAAAGGCGCTCATTATTATGCACGAACTGGCTATTCCTACTTTTATTAACGACTTCATTTTTGGCCTTTATTTAATAAATCACAGCATTAGAGTCTGATTTTTAGGGATTATAAAGAGTTAATCGTGAAGTAATTGTCAATTTATCTACAATTTGAAACGTTTAAATGATTGTTTTTACTTTTATTATGACTGGATAGACCATTTGATGATAAGAGATTGGTTATACTAACGCTGTTATTTCATTAGCTAGGTTTTACCAAATATATTATGCAGTTAAATCAATATTTTTCGGAAACAGATAATTCATTCGAATTCACCCGTCAACAAGCAAGTGATTTTGCAAAGAAAGTGGCTGGTGACTTCAATCCTATACATAACGTAGACTCAAAACGTTTCTGTGTTCCTGGTGATTTATTGTTTGCCGTTTTACTGTCTAAAACAGGCATTAGTAACAAAATGCATTTTGACTTTGCCGGAATGGTAGCAGGTGGGACAGCTTTATATATCAATCACCTTGAAGAAGGTGAATATTCATTATCAGATGAAAACGATAAAGAATATTTACACGTGAGTCGTAGCGGTGAGAAAAATTTAAACCCTGAATTTATTGAACATGTAGTAAAACAATATGTCCAATTTTCTGGTATGAACTTCCCGCACATCATGGTTCCATTAATGGAAGAAAAGCAATTAATGATTAATTGCCAACGTCCTTTAGTGATTTATGAGAGCATGGACGTAGAATTTACTCGTTTAGATATTTTAACACCAAGCGTTGAGTTTACCGGTGCGACGATGGACATCGAAGGTAAACGTGGCCTTGTTAAATTAAACTTCAAATTCACTGAAAATGGTGAAGAAGTTGGTCATGGTACAAAACGCATGATTGCCACCGGCTTAAAGACTTATGACCAAGCTGCGATTGATGATCTTGTTGAAAGATTTACCGCATTAAAAGTGGCTTATAATAGCTAGACTTATAAAGCACGTAAGTATTTATAAAAAGGGAGCATTTTGCTCCTTTTTTTTATATATAAAGCAAGACAAATCACATTCTGTACTATTGTTTTACGACAAATATCATACGATACTAATGCTAAGTATAACGATCATGAAGGCGATGAACTTCATGGCATAACAAAGCTGGCTAGAATGAAATCAATCATAAATACAAAAGAACAAGAGCAAGAGCAATTCAGGCGATCTTCATTAAAAGATCCCCTTTTTGAAAAAACAACATCTCCACTTATAAATAACCATTACACATGCTGTGAATGTTATGCCGCTTGGTTCGGTAAACCAATCTGTATTACATGTGGAAAAGAAAAATTTGTAGTCATAACAAATTTATATTCCGAGCGAGGTAAATTTGATGTTTTCTGATATTGACTTAATAAGATTGAATTCATCTGCGTAATTTCCCCCTAGTAGATGTTATTTCACTTAGTCCCATATATAAAAAAGCCCGCTTATTTCTAAGCGGGCTTTTTAAATACATTAAAGTAAGATATTACTCTTCTTCTGCTGTATCTTCATCCGATCCAGTTTCAGGCATCTCAGTTACTTCAGCATTTATTGCTGCTTCTGTGATTTCGCCCTCTTCACCTTCAAGGATTTCAAGCTCTTCTGGTTCATCAATGCGTTGTAGGCCAACTACATTTTCATCTTCAGCAGTGCGGATCAGTGTAACACCTTGGGTATTACGACCCACTTGGCTTACTTCTGATACGCGAGTACGAACTAGCGTACCTGCATCAGTAATCATCATGAACTCATCACCATCTTCAGTTTGAACCGCACCAACAACACTGCCGTTACGTTCAGAAACTTTGATAGATACAACACCTTGTGTTGCACGGCTCTTCGTAGGGTATTCAGAAAGTTTAGTACGTTTACCGTAACCATTTTCTGTTACTGTTAAAATATCGCCTTCGTTTGAAGGAACAATTAACGAAACAACCTGATCTTCACCAGTTAGTTTCATACCACGAACACCCGAAGCAGTACGACCCATTCCACGAACATGCTCTTCGTTGAAACGAACCACTTTACCCGCTTTAGAGAACAGCATGATTTCATTTGAGCCATCAGTGATATCAACACCGATTAATGAATCATCTTCACGTAGATTAACTGCAATCAGGCCGTTTGCACGAACTTTAGCAAATTGATCCAGTGATGTTTTCTTAACCGTACCATCACCTGTCGCCATGAAGATGAACTTATCTTCAGAGTATTCAGATACTGGTAAAATCGCTGTAATACGCTCACCTTCTTCTAAAGGAAGAATGTTCACGATAGGCTTACCACGAGCAGTACGACTAGCTTGAGGAAGTTGGAATACTTTCAAGCTGTATGCTTTACCACGTGTAGAGAAGCAAAGGATATTATCATGAGTATTAGCAACAAGTAGACGTTCGATATAATCGGTGTCTTTCATCTTAGTTGCACTCTTACCTTTACCACCACGACGTTGAGCTTCGTAGTCACCTAAAATTTGGTACTTAACATAACCTTCACGAGAAAGTGTTACTACTACGTCTTCTTGTGTGATTAAGTCTTCCATGTCGATATCGTGAATTGCTGCACCAATTTCAGTGCGACGCTCATCACCATAAGTATCACGAACGGCTACTAATTCGTCACGGATAACTTCCATTAGACGCTCAGTGCTTGCAAGAATATGCATTAGCTCTGCGATTTCATCTAATAAAGCTTTGTATTCGTCTAGAATTTTTTCATGCTCTAAACCAGTTAAACGGTGTAGACGTAATTCTAGAATTGCTTGAGCTTGTTGTTCCGTTAAGAAGTATTTACCTTCACGGATACCAAACTCTGGCTCCAACCAATCAGGGCGAGCTGCATCTGTACCTGCACGCTCTAGCATGTCAGATACGTTGCCAAGATCCCAACCGCGAGCGACTAGGCCTAGTTTAGCTTCTGCTGGAGTTGGCGCATTTTTGATTAGCTCAATGATTTCATCAATGTTTGCTAATGCTAGTGCTAAACCTTCAAGGATATGAGCACGATCACGCGCTTTGCGTAATTCAAAAATAGTACGACGAGTTACCACTTCACGACGGTGATCAACAAAACACTTCAACATTTCTTTCAAGTTGAACAGTTTTGGTTGGCCATTGTCTAGTGCAACCATGTTTACGCCGAATGTAGTTTGAAGCTGAGTTAATGAGTACAGGTTATTAAGAACCACCTCACCTACTGCATCACGCTTACATTCAATAACAATACGCATACCATCTTTATCAGATTCGTCACGCAGTGCTGAAATGCCTTCTACTTTCTTATCTTTAACAAGCTCTGCAATCTTTTCAATTACACGGGCTTTGTTTACTTGATAAGGGATCTCAGTAACAATAATGGTTTCTTTGCCATTTTTGTCAGCTTCGATGTTTGCTTTAGAACGCATGTAAACTTTACCACGGCCTGTTTTATATGCATCAACGATGCCTTTACGACCACTGATTAATGCAGCTGTCGGAAAGTCAGGACCTGGAATATAGTTTATTAGCTCATCGATAGTAATATCTTCATTCTCGATGAATGCTAAGCAACCATTAACCACTTCAGTTAAGTTATGAGGTGGAATGTTTGTTGCCATACCAACAGCAATACCTGATGCACCATTAACTAATAAGTTAGGTACACGAGTAGGTAATACCGCAGGGATTTGTTCTGTACCATCATAGTTAGGAACGTAGTCTACGGTTTCTTTGTCTAAATCTGCCAACAGTTCGTGAGCGATTTTCGACATACGAACTTCGGTATAACGCATCGCCGCCGCTGAATCCCCATCGATAGAACCAAAGTTACCTTGGCCATCAACAAGCATGTAGCGTAGTGAGAACGGCTGCGCCATACGTACTATCGTGTCGTATACAGCACTATCACCGTGTGGGTGATATTTACCAATTACGTCGCCGACTACACGGGCAGATTTTTTATATGGTTTATTCCAATCATTACCTAATACATCCATCGCAAATAAAACACGGCGGTGTACAGGTTTTAGACCATCACGCACATCTGGAAGAGCACGACCAACGATTACTGACATCGCATAGTCTAGGTATGAACCTCGAAGCTCATCTTCAATATTTACGGGCGTGATCCCTTTAGCAAGATCGCTCATAGAGCCAATATCCCTCAAATTAGTTCTGTCGTATCAATATCAATTACTTTATCAATCATACTATCTATAAAGATAAAGTAATTGATACTGATAAACGTGCAAGATTGCAAAATATAGCACATAACACTTCTATTTCGCATCGTTTTAATTCGTAAAATAGCTCTTAAGCTTAAGAATCCTACGAAATCAGGAGCAAGTCACATAGCTGAGCATCATATTCTTGAAAAACCTCATAAAAAGCGGCGAAAAAATCACCATTTTAAAGTCTCTCTTTCTGTTTTTTTTCTGTATATAATGAAAGGAAGACAAAAAAGGAATAATTACTATGACTCAGCAGTTAAATGTCGATCCGGCAGAAATCAAAAAATTTGAAGATATGGCGTCTCGTTGGTGGGATCTTGAAGGTGAATTTAAACCATTACACCAAATTAATCCATTACGTCTGAACTACGTATTAGATAGCGCTAATGGCTTATTTGGTAAAAAGGTATTAGATGTGGGCTGTGGTGGCGGCATTCTAGCTGAGAGCATGGCAAATCAAGGTGCTGATGTTATTGGATTAGATATGGGGAAAGAGCCTCTAACTGTTGCTCGTTTACATGCTTTAGAGACGGGCGCTACATTAAAGTATATTCAATCAACAGCAGAACAACACGCCGAAGAGAACCCTGAAACATATGACGTAATTACTTGTATGGAAATGTTAGAGCACGTTCCTGACCCACTTTCAGTAATCCGCTCATGCGCAAAGATGGTAAAACCTGGTGGACACGTATTTTTCTCTACATTGAATCGTAATATCAAATCTTACTTATTTGCTATTGTTGGTGCAGAACAGTTGCTTAAACTGGTACCTAAAGGCACCCATGACCACGATAAGTTCATCCGCCCTTCTGAATTATTGAAGATGCTAGATCAAACGGCATTACAAGAGCAAGGCATTACAGGCTTACATTACAACCCATTAACAGATGTCTATTCATTAGGCAAAAATGTGGATGTTAACTATATCGTCCATACTACTTTATAATCCCTAATCATCGCCTATCATAATTTTCACTCTTTATCTGTGCTCTTAATACAAATAAAGAGTGAATTAATTTCAAAATACTTCAATTCTTATCTTGTTTACTAAAGCTCCATTAATGCTAAATTTAGAGCAACAAATCAGCAATTTTTTTTGATTCTTAGAGATCCACCTAAACCACAAAAATCAAGAAAAATATTTTTTCTACTGTCTACTTCTCCACCATTACGAAATACGTTATTTCTGATGTCTTGATATAGCTAATCTCACTCGGTTAGTGCCTACTTACTGTTTTTTTTAATTCATAGGTTATCCACAGGGCTGTCTCATTTTCTAACTTGATTACCTATCAATTTATCACTATCTTGTAGCCAATTACTTATTAAGCCCTATATGTTGTGTTTACTTCCAAATTCAACACTATGAGCTTGATCACAAATTAATAACGAAAATTACAAATATTACATCTTTCGTTCTTCATTCTAAGGAAAAGTAGCAAATGACCCAACAGCTTACCGTTACTAAGCGAAATGGCACCACAGAAAAGATCAACTTGGAAAAGATCCATAAAGTGATCACCTGGGCTGCAGAAGATCTAGATAACGTTTCAGTGTCTCAAGTTGAAATGAAATCTCATATCCAATTTTATGATGGCATGAAGACGTCTGACATTCATGAAACTATCATTAAAGCAGCTGCCGATCTTATCTCTGAAGAAACGCCAGATTACCAATATCTTGCTGCTCGTTTGTCTGTTTTCCACCTACGTAAAAAAGCGTATGGCCAATTTGAGCCACCAACGCTGTTTAATCACGTACACAACCTAATCGAATTAGGTAAATACGATAAACACATTACTGAAGATTATTCTGAGGCGGAATTCGACCTGATGGATCAAATGATCGATCACAGTCGTGACATGGATTTTTCATACGCTGCCGTTAAACAACTTGAAGGTAAATATTTCGTTCAGAACCGTGTAACGGGCGCGATCTACGAAAGTGCACAATTCCTTTATATCCTTGTTGCTGCATGTTTATTTGCAAAATATCCAAAAGATACGCGTCTTGATTATATTCAACGCTTCTATGACGCAACATCTACATTTAAAATTTCACTACCTACACCAATTATGTCTGGTGTGCGTACTCCTACTCGTCAATTCAGCTCTTGTGTTCTTATTGAGTGTGACGATAGCCTAGATTCAATTAACGCAACTGCTGGCTCTATTGTACGTTACGTATCTCAACGTGCGGGTATTGGCATCAATGCTGGTCGTATTCGTGCTCTTGGCTCTGAAATTCGCGATGGTGAAGCTTTCCATACGGGTTGTATCCCATTCTACAAATACTTCCAAACAGCGGTAAAATGTTGTTCTCAGGGTGGTGTTCGTGGTGGTGCTGCGACCTTATTCTACCCTATTTGGCATCGCGAAGTTGAATCTCTACTGGTTCTTAAAAACAACCGTGGTGTTGAAGAAAACCGTGTTCGTCATATGGACTACGGCGTACAAATCAACAAATTAATGTACACTCGCCTAATTAAAGGTGGCCACATTAGTTTATTCTCACCATCTGATGTACCTGGTCTATACGATGCGTTCTTTGCTGATCAAGTAGAGTTTGAACGCCTATATGACATTTATGAGCAAGATACATCAATCAAGCGTGAAACAGTAAAAGCAATTGACCTATTCTCTTTGCTTATGCAAGAGCGTGCATCTACAGGTCGTATCTACATTCAAAACGTCGACCACTGTAATACTCACAGTCCGTTTGACCCAAGTGTTGCTCCTGTTCGTCAATCTAATCTATGTTTAGAAATTGCATTACCAACGAAACCACTAACACACGTTAATGATGAAGAAGGTGAAATTGCACTTTGTACGCTGTCTGCATTTAACTTAGGTGCTATTGAAAAACTTGAAGATCTTGAAGAATTAGCTGAACTTGCTGTACGTGCTCTTGATGCATTACTTGATTATCAAGACTACCCTCTTCCTGCTGCATATAAGTCAACGATGAATCGCCGTACATTAGGTGTTGGTGTTATTAACTACGCTTATTACCTTGCGAAAAATGGCGTGAAATATTCTGATGGCAGTGCAAACGGATTAACACATAAAACGTTTGAAGCAATTCAATTTTATCTTCTAAAAGCATCTGTTGGTTTAGCAAAAGAGCAAGGCGCTTGTCCTGCATTCAATGAAACAACTTATGCACAAGGTATCTTACCTATCGACTCTTATAAAAAAGACATCGATAACGTATGTACTGAGCAATTACACCTAGATTGGGAAACATTACGTCAAGAGATTAAAACTCACGGCCTACGTAATTCAACCCTGTCTGCATTAATGCCTTCAGAAACGTCTTCTCAGATCTCTAACGCAACCAATGGTATTGAGCCACCACGTGGCTTTGTGTCAGTGAAAGCATCTAAAGATGGTATCTTGAAGCAAGTTGTTCCTGATTACGTAAATTTAAAAGATAACTATGAGTTACTTTGGAACATTGGTTCAAATGATGGTTACCTACAACTTGTAGGTATTATGCAGAAGTTTGTTGACCAAGCTATCTCTGCAAATACAAACTATGATCCAAACCTTCAGCCAAATGGCAAAGTGCCAATGAAACTGTTGTTAAAAGATCTATTAACTGCTTATAAATTAGGTCTTAAAACACTGTATTATCATAATACCCGTGATGGTGCTAGTGACTCACAAGGTGATCTAGGACAAGATGACGATTGTGCAGGCGGCGGTTGTAAGATCTAAATTTTCATTTTAAAATCAGCCCGCTTTCATTAGCGGGCTTGTTTATCTTTTAACACCAAATCTATAATTATTAATCCAATATGTGCCTAAGTTCGTATAGGTGTTTATCGGCATAATTTTTAAATTAAGAAGCCCTTATCTATTTCTTTGGCTTTAATCACATTGAGGTTTCCATGGCGTACAGTACTTTCCGACAAGAAAAAAATGATCAATTGAAAGAACCTATGTTCTTAGGTAACTCGGTAAATGTTGCTCGTTATGACCAACAAAAATTTCAGATCTTTGAAAAACTTATCGAAAAGCAACTTTCGTTCTTTTGGCGTCCAGAAGAAGTCGATGTATCAGGCGACCGTATTGATTACAATAACTTACCTGAGCATGAACAACATATCTTCATTAGTAATTTAAAATATCAAACACTTTTAGATTCAATTCAAGGACGCAGCCCAAACGTTGCTTTACTGCCTTTGGTTTCTATTCCTGAATTAGAAACATGGATTGAAACATGGTCTTTCTCTGAAACGATCCACTCACGTTCATACACTCATATTGTTCGCAATATTGTTAACGATCCTTCAGTAATTTTTGACGACATCGTTGAAAATGAAGAAATCCTAAAGCGTGCGAAAGACATTGCACACTATTACGATAACTTGATCCAGGCGACAAATGATTATCATCGTTTAGGTGAAGGGACACATACTATTAACAATGAAGAAGTTATCGTTTCAAAACGTGAACTAAAGAAAAAATTGTACCTTTGTTTAATGTCTGTAAATGCGTTAGAAGCGATTCGTTTCTATGTTAGCTTTGCTTGTTCTTTTGCGTTTGCAGAACGTAAACTAATGGAAGGTAATGCAAAAATCATCAAACTTATCGCACGTGATGAAGCGCTTCACCTAACTAGTACTCAGCATATGGTTAATTTACTTCGTACAGGTCAAGATGATCCTGAGTTTGTAGAAATTGCAGCAGAATGTGAGCAAGAATGTTTTGATTTATTTAAAGCCGCTGCTGAACAAGAAAAAGAATGGGCAAACTACCTATTTAAAGATGGTTCAATGATTGGTTTAAATAAAGATATTCTTTGCCAATATGTTGAATACATTACTAACTTACGCATGAAAGCGGTTGGCCTGAGTAGTGCATATGAAGGCGCAACTCAAAACCCTATCCCATGGATTAACTCTTGGTTAAGTTCTGATAATGTTCAGGTTGCACCTCAAGAGACTGAAATTAGTTCATACCTTGTTGGTCAAATTGACAATGACATGGATGCCGATGATTTAGGCGACTTTGAACTTTAAGTTTATCTGAATAAAATAAGAACCGAGCCTAACCGCTCGGTTTTTTTATATCTACAATCTATGACACCATCCACAATTTAGACTTATTGATAGCATTAAAAATGAGACATCACTTCATATAATTATTCATATATGCAATAATTTCTTGTAATAACATAATAATTATAAAAGTAAATTATGGCTAAGAATCTATGGAATGATTATTTACTGGAGCAAGTGCGCCAGTTACCTTCAGCTTCATCCAAAGAGCAGGTTCAATTTCACCTGAATACGATCACAGTTGAAGCATTGAAACAAAATCAAATTGTCCCACCACAATTTGACTATATACTTCAAGCTTACCTTCTCTCTCGTTCAGGGAAATTAATCGAATCCATCAGTTTATTTTTTGATGCCATTACTTTTGCTCAGCAAAACAAACAAGAGTTCTTAATCTGTTTCTGTAATTATAATATCGGCACGCTTTACGGAATGCTTGGTAATTATTTTTACGCCCATAAGTTTTTAACAAAAGCTGAAAAATCCCAGCAGTTTTGTGATAGCTATATAACAGGACTTATTAAAAATAATATTGGCGATATTTTTCGTCAAATTGGTAATTTCAGCGAAGCTTTGACTTATCTTTATGAAGCGAAAACACGACTAGATCAATATGGTTCAAGATCATCGATCGCGTTACCATTATTTAATATTGCAGAAATTAAAGCAAAACAATGTCGTTTTACTGAATCCCAAGCGATCCTCGACTCCCTTTTTCATCATATTCAAGGTGAACCTCGATTTTTAGGTTTTTACTATAAAATTAAAGCAGAAATCGCAAATGGATTAGAGCAGATAGAAGAAGCGGAAAAATGCCATCTACTTTCTATTGAGAAAATGAAAGCGAGCCAACACGATTATTATTATGCTGAGATGATCTTAGAATATTGCCAGTTTTTAACCAGCTATGATAAATATTCAGCTCTCGATCGATACATTAAGCAAGGACTCGATATTGCTAAAGCAATCGAAAGCGATAAGTTAATTGATGGCTTTAATGACATTATTTTACTTAGAATTAAAGACATTAAAGAAATAGAAATTAGAGAAAAACATTATCAAACATTGACCTCTTCTCTACTTAATTCTAGAAGAGAATTACTTAAAAGAGAAAGTGATTATCTGCAACAACTTTACCGTCTTAATACAGCTAAACTTGAACTTAGTACTGTCAAGTCATTGTCTGAAAACTTAGCCTTAATAAATAAAATCGGCCAATATATAAATAACAGTACTGATATTCAAAGTATTTTACCTAAGATCCAAGAAGATCTTTCAGCACTATTCCAAACAGACACACTAGCGCTCGGCTTTTACAATAAAGAACAAGATAATATAACCATTCATTATATGGATGATAAGCAACCCGTTACACATCCTTACGTAACCAATTGCCAAAATGAAGCCACTTATATGAGCTATTGTATAAAAAGTGATTCTTCATTCTACTTTAATCATATGAATTCAGAACAAAAAGTAGTGATGCTAGGAGAGAGTTGTGATAAACGAGTGACTTGTAAATCTGTCATGTTTTCTCCAATTAAATTTAATGGAGAAGTACAGGCTTGCTTTACTGTACAAGCAAAAGAAAGCTATCAATACCAAGCATTTCATTTTGAATTATTTATTCAATTAATTAACTATATTTCCATTGCACTTGAGAATCAATACAACCGACAGCAGCTACTGCATTTATCGCAAACCGATCATTTAACCCAACTTTGGAATCGTAACTCTCTTGAGTCACACTTTAATCAACTCAAACGACAATTTACTCAAAATTATACAGGGATAATGCTCGATATCGATCACTACAAAGAATACAACGACACTTATGGTCATATTGCAGGAGATGAAGTCTTAATCAAAATAAGTCAGCTCATCAAAAAGCATTTTCATTGTTTAAAAACACGAGTGTATCGTTACGGTGGTGATGAGTTTTTCATTCTCATTGCAGAGGTTAATCAAGATAAAATGCGCAGTAAAATAGAATCTTTATTAAGTGAAATTAAGCATCTTTTAATTCCACATGAGAATTCACACTGCTCCAATGTTATATCTGCATCCGTAGGAATTAGCTACGCTATAGACCCACAAGGTTCATTAACCCTGAATAGCCTCATAGAGCAAGCAGATAAAGCATTATACAAAGCAAAAGGCAATGGAAGGAATTGCTATTATGAACGCTCTCAGATGGAAATCTTAACCGAATAACCTTAATATTAACGACTCTATTTTTCGTTCCAGTTATGCTATTCTTTTGTCATCTGTTTTATCTATATAATTCGATATCATATGACCAAAATACACATTAATCAGATTATCACTTTAACTAATCAAGTAAATAAATCACTGTTAGAAGTCATGGAAGATCAAGGTATGGTAATAGAGTCCCATTGTCGAAATGGTGACTGTGGAACATGCCGCTGCACTCTCATCTCAGGTAAAGTCCGCTACCAATCATTTCCTTTGGCCTTTTTAGCTCCTAATGAAATTTTACCTTGTGTTTGCAAAGCAAAAACAGACCTCGTCATTGAAGGTGTTAATTTTCAAATGTCTGAAAAAGAGGCATAAAAAAACGACCCTATTGGATCGTCTTCTTTATATTAATTGAATCAATATTTATTGTAATGCACTTTGCGGTACATAAATTTCAGATTCTCTATTTAATGATTCATAATGGCCAAACATCGGTTTCTTCTCTAAGCATCGACGTAACATATCAAGCATAAGTGTTGAAACAATTGAGCGCATTTCATTGTAGCTATAATTACGCTTTAAACTGATCAATTGCCCCCACTCTCCATATGGGGTCGATAATGCCACTGCAACTTTACCTTGTAGCATTGGACCAGATGAAAGACCAATTGCTGTCTGCGTTCTTTCACGTGTAGCAGCAGCTAATGCTAATGCTGCAGCCAAAGGATCTTGCCCCGCCATTTGCTGATCTACTTGTGAAGATAAAATCCAACCTTGCTTCATGTTGGTACGTATTTGTTCATCTTCTTGTAGCCAACTCGTTAACCAGCCCCCTGTTGCTTGTTCTGCGACCGTCAGGTTTAGTGAAAACTCACTTAATAATGCGCCTACATTAGGAAGCATAGATTCATCAACGCTAACCACATTATCACCAAGTAAATGATACATTCTTTCTAAAACAGGAAAGCGTCCATCGTGATTTGCAGGGCCAAATAATTTAACTTCAATAAATGGTAAGGATGATCGATATCCAATCTCAAATCCATGAGGTAAGCGGATCTGTTGTAACTTATCTTGAATGCCAGATTCAGATAGTCCAAAAGTAAACAAACGACTGCATTCAGATGCTTCTACCATTGGATGCCATTGTTTCATTCTAGGCAGGATCTGATGCTCTATCATTACTTTAAATTCAGATGGCACACCAGGAGTGAATATCACTATTGATTTGTTAACTTCAATAAAGAAACCACAGGCAGTTCCTACAGGGTTGTCAATAAGTTGAGCCCCTTCTGGTAACATAGCTTGCTTAATATTACTGTGGGGCATCTCTTTGCCTAGCTCTAGATATCGAGCTTGCATTCGGTCCAACCAATATTGAGACATTACTAGCGGGCTATTTAATACCTTTGCTGCTGCTTCTCCAGAAATATCATCCGATGTTGGTCCTAACCCACCATTTACAATAACGACAGACGCTGTAATCGTTTGGTGCTGAATTTCAGCAACTAATGCCTCAATATTATCGCCAACAGTAGAGCGGTTCGATAATTTAAAGCCGTGTTGATAAAATAGTTGAGACATCCATGCGGCATTTGTATCAACAATATCCCCATGTAGGACTTCTTCACCTGTGCTAATCATTGCAACTTGCAACATGCACTCTTCCTCTTTGATATTTCTATAATTATGTCTAATTTATCACATTAAGCGATTTAAAAAACCCATCTACTTTCAATTATAGTGAATATTATAACCACAAACCAATGTAAAGAATTACTTACATGAAGTGTAATTTAAATTATACAAACGATTGTATTTAAATTCGATACGGCGTACATTTATATCATTGAAAAAAGCACTCAGTTTGAACTGATTTAGTATAGAAGATGTATAAATGAAGACAAAAGTTCTCGGAAGCTCTCTAATTATCGCAGGAACCACTATTGGTGCAGGAATGCTTGCTTTACCTCTTGTATCCGCTAGTTTAGGTTTCTTTACAGCAAGTCTACTCATGATTGGAATATGGGCAATTATGAGTTATACCAGTTTATTAATGCTAGAAGTTCATCAATATGGACAACGAAGCGCTACACTACACAGTCTTGCTCTTCAATTTCTAGGCAAAAGTGGACAACGAATTGCTACTTTTTCAATGCTATTTCTTTTTTATGCTTTGTGTGCAGCTTATATTGCCGGTGGCAGCGAACAATTCCATTCTAAAATTAATGTCATCTCACCTTTTGAATTATCTAAGACAGGTTCTACAATTCTTTTCACTGTAATTGTTGCAGTTGTCATTACATTAGGAACAAAAACAGTCGATGTGATTAATCGTGGCTTATTTACATTAAAGCTGATCATGCTGGTATCGATTCTATTTTTCTTAACTCCAAATATTACAGGCGAATACTTAATGTCACTTCCTGTCCATCAAGGTGTATTTATCACTGCGTTACCTGTGATTTTTACTTCTTTTGGCTTTCATGGCAGTATTCCAGCAATCGTTAATTACCTTGATCTAGATATCAAAAAAATTAAAACCAGCTTATTAATCGGTTCTTCTCTTCCTTTAGTTATCTATTTATTTTGGCAGGGCATTACTTTAGGTCAGCTTTCTCAATCAGAATTTGAACAAATTAATGGATTAAATCAATTTATTACAACCATTCAACAATCAATTGATCACCAGTTTATTCAATTAGCTTTATCTTTATTTGCTGATTTAGCACTATTAACTTCATTTATTGGAGTGAGCTTAGGCCTATTTGAATTTCTGAGAGATTCATCAAAACAATGGCAGAAATCATCGGTAATTACAGCATTATTAACCTACACTCCACCTTTAATGTTTGCTTTGTTTTACCCACAAGGATTTATTACGGCACTAGGCTACGCAGCAATAGCTCTTGTCATACTAGCTCTATTTTTACCTGTAGCTTTAGTTATCTCAGCACGAAAAACACATAAAGAATCTGAATATACCGTTATTGGTGGTACTCCCGCTTTAGTTATTGTCTTATTTTTTGGTTTAGTCATTATTGGTAGTCAATTATTCAGCTCTTTGTAATAAGCTCCGACCACAAGCATTGAACTAAATCTATATATTATAAACCTCTGTATTTAAGGCCTATTTATCTCTTCGAATGAGGAATAAAGAGGCCTTTTTTTACTTTTATGTTTTGCTTTTCTCAATTAATAGTAGATAATTGTGATCTAGCTCAGTATTTAATTGATTAAGGACTTTCTGTGAAAAAACAAGCAATAGCCAGTTTGCTTTTAGGTTGTGCAGCGTCAACAAACGCATACGCACTCGATACTAACAGCGCTTATGACATGGAATATAAAAATGATTGTTCTACAAACATTTATTCTAGCTATTGTTCAAATGCTGCTTTTAACTTTTCTCCAATGCGATTAGACGGTGATACCACACCATCAAAAGTAGCAGAAACAGATACTTTTTCTACAGATACTGCTCTACCTCATTATTTACGTGTGTCTGATGAACGTGATTGGGATTACCTATTAGAACAGTCTTATACCATTCTCGGTTTGAGTGTTGCCACAGTAGGCTTAATGACATTTTTACCAGAAAGTATTACAAAGTGGGATTCTGAAGACTCAAGTCTTAAAGGCCTTGGTAGCAAATGGAAAGATAACGTTAGTGCTGGCCCTGTTTGGGATAAAGATGAACATTTCTTAAATTACGTTATGCATCCTTACTTTGGCGGCGTTTACTATACTGCTGCTCGTCATGCTGGTTTTAATGAGTTTGAATCTTTCTTATATTCTACTACTATGTCTACTTTCTTTTGGGAATATGGTGTAGAGGCATTCGCTGAAGTACCCTCCATTCAAGATTTATTTGTAACTCCATTCTTTGGCGCTGTTGTTGGTGAGTTAATGTTACAACAAGAGCTCAGCATTACTGAAAACGGTGGTGAAGTGATGGGCTCAGAAGCACTTGGTAGCTTTAGCTTGTTCTTCTTAAACCCTGTTGGCCATATTCATTACTGGGTTACTGATGCCTGGGGTGGCGATACCGAAGTTAACCTAGCGTACAATGCATGGTTCAGTAATGGTGATGCTGCACAATTTGCTTATGATGCAGGTATGCCTTACACAGACCAATTTGTCGGCCTTGAAGTTAAATTAAAATTTTAAGTACATAGATACTCAAAAAAGACATCCTAAGCGATGTCTTTTTTTATATCTAAATCCACCTAGGTTATCTTTTCATTTTTAATAAGCAATCGTTCAGTTGCAATATAATACCAAAGTGACAGACACAAAAAAGCCGAGGCAATCTCGGCTTTTTTGTGTCTTAAAGCTACTTACTAAAACATTAAGCTGCTTTGTAAATTACTTTATTACCAGCAAGTTGTTCACGTACAACAAGGTTTTCTTCAACTAGCTTTTTCAAACCACCTGTAGCCCATGCTGCCGCTTTTGCTTCTTCTTGACCAGCTGCTACGCCAATCTCTTTTGAATTGATACCTTCAGGATTCTGGCAAACAATATCAAATACAGTCTGTTGCTTTGGTGTAAGAGCAATATCTGTTGCTACTACTGCAGCTTTAGGTGCTGCTGCAACTACTGCTTCCACCTTTTTCTCAACTGGTTTAGCTACTTTTGCAGGTTTAGCTGCTTTTTTCACTTCAGTTTTTGGTGCAGTTGCTTTAATGCGTTTATGCAGCTTAGACTGTACTTTACGTTTGTGAGCAATTTTCATGAAACTTAAACTCCGTTGCGCTATGTCTATTTTTAAGCAAAACACGCTCAAAATGATAGCGGAAAAAAGATGTCAATTCCTAAAGTGAAACTCAAATAGTTGTATTGGAATTGGCGAAGCGCGTTTTATACCAAAAAACGCGCAATATTTATAGGGATGGTGACACTGTATGGCGAAAAGTGCGGCACTTTTGCCAAATTTCTTACCAAAAAGGCATTTCATCCGCAACAAACGGGTTTGTTTTGCGCTCATAGCCAAATGTAGATTCCGGACCATGCCCTGGTACAAATTTCATGTTATTACCCAAAGGCCACAGTTTTGTTTTAATTGAAGAAATAAGTGTCTCGTAATCCCCTTTAGGGAAATCAGAGCGGCCAATCGCACCTTTAAACAATACATCACCAACAAAAGCCATTTCAGCTTCTTTATTAAACAGCACTACATGACCTGGAGTATGGCCAGGAGTATGTAATACATGCAACTCTTGATTACCAAATACAACAACGTCGCCTTCGTCTAACCATTTACTTGGTTCAAACGCATCTGTATGTGGGAAACCAAATCGTTGACTTTGATTTGGGAGTCCTTGTAGCCAAAAATTATCTTCTTTATGTGGTCCAATAATTGGAGCGTGAGTAATTTCAGCTAACTCTTCTGTACCACCAACATGATCTAAATGCCCGTGGGTTAATACCAAATTCACAATTTCAATATTCAATGCTTCAATCGCTTGTTTTAGCAATTTAACATCACCACCAGGATCAATCACAACCCCTTTCATTGTTTCGTCACACCATACAATTGAACAGTTTTGCTCATAAGACGTCACTGGAATAATTTGATATTGTAAGCTCATGATTTTCTCTTCCTAAAATAATGGTATTAAGAATACCACGGCTATTATTTAAGGGGAATTTAGATATAGTATCCGTAATCAAACTTGTGGAACTTTGCTCCAATGATTATCCCACATAATATTGGTTTGATGGCTTGTTACATCGCCATGCTCAGTTCGGTTAATCGTTCTTCCTGTGCCTGAACTAATATGCCATTGTGGTTGGTCACTATCGCTATTATTAACGACCACCCCAGATGCATCGGCTAACGAAACTACCTCAACTAATTTATTCGTTGCTAAATTCCATACACCATAACAATTACCTCTTGGGGAGGTCGCTAGAACATGATCGCCCAATACAGCAATACTTGCGATATAATGATGAAACCGAAGCCACTCTTCGGGCTCTGCATTTAATAATTGCAAAGATTCTCCACGACGATGCACAGCGATCAATGGAACGCCATCTTCGGGTTCTCCTCTATATTGTTGCCCACACAATACACGTCCATCACCAGTTAAAGATAGATGACGAATACTTAGTTTATGATCAGGCAAACCAACCGATTCGAGTACCTTTCCCGTTTCTGTTGATAAATAAACTAATGCTGGCTTCATTGATTCTAAATTAACAGGCACTCTACCTTTAGTATGAACACCTCCCACTCCGATCGCTAAGGTTGTGTCATCAAAACGGATGACCTCATGCGGGCCAATACCAAATCCAGAGAACTCTTTCACTTTTATTAGTTGAGTTCCTTGCAATTGATAGACACCAATAACGCCTTCACTCGTATCCTTTTCGCCCTCTGTGGTATATAGCGTAAGCCCATCAGAAGAAAACACTCCATGTCCATAGAAATAACGATTGGGCATTGCAGCGGTAATAGAATAACTTTGACCTGTTTTAATAGAAAACAACTGCATATAATTTCCCGGACGACGAGCAAAGGCAACCGCCAGCTCACCATTAGGAGATATAGCCACTCCATGCCCTCTTTCTGGTAAAGAGATAGAATGGATTGGATAACCTTCACTATCAGCCACCACTGCACCAAAACGACCATTAGCCGTTCGGGAGCAAGAGATTAAAGAGGCTTTTTTATCCTCATGTGCTGTAGATGAGCAGGCTGTTAACCAAGGTGATAATGCGACCGCCCCAAAACTGCCTTTCAATAGTTTTCGTCTTTGATTATTAATCGCCATCGGTTGCATTAAACCCTATAGCAATGTTCAATTCGATAGCGACTTCTTCATGGATCAAGTATTTCAAATATTCTAATTTATTGTACAAAGCCAAGGTGTTTTGGTAACCAGATTTAGTCTGTAACTCAGCAAATAGTGATGACGATTCTGGCCATGTATCTAACGTAGAGTTAAAATGGTCTTCTATTCTTTCAGCTAAGTCTGAGTGTCCTTGCTCTTGTAAATAATGATCAAGCCCAACACCATTTGCCAAATAGAGATCACGCATAGCCATGACATTATATTTAAGCCAAATTAGAGAGGTTTCTGAGCGCCACGATTCAGAAAAATAAGGTCGAGGCTGTCCTATTTTAGCCAACGGACGACTAAGCTTCTTCATACTGTAATCAAGTTGATTAGCAAGCAATGCTATGTATTCATTTAACCACATAGTTTCATCTAACTGTGACCATGGATTTACCTGCCATGCTTGAGCCATTTTTTTCGTATTAAGCACCAAATTTTCAGTAATAGCTTGACCTAATTGACACGATTCTGTTGCTGGTAACGTCGATGCAGGATCAAATAACAACCACTCCACCGCACCTAAACCTTGGGTCGTAACACTCTGTTGTTGAATCAACTCACTATTCCAAGTTTGATCTTTTTTCAACAGTTGAGACATTTTTCGCCCAGTGGTGTTTTTCTTATCTGGCCAAAACTGAATATTCCAATTTAAGCTCAGCGCCGCTTCTGGCCCTCTCTCCTGACCTTGCAATGCCATCCACAATTGCATGGTCTGTTGCCATTGCATAACCACCGTTTCTTTTGCTGTTTTATTCGTGCAGTATTCTTCAAAACTCTCAGCCAATCGTTGGCTAGATTCAAGTAAACGTTGGGCAGATTGTTGTTCAATATAATAAACATGGTCAATCATATTGGTTGAGCTAGGAACTTGATTAGCCTCATTAGTATTTTGGCAGGCAGTAAGAAAAATGGTACTGCTTAACAATAGATAGATATTTTTCATTACTTACACCTTATAACGAATCTAAAAATGCTAATAATGCATTACGATCTTGTGTTGATAACTGAACGACTTTATCGCGTGCTTGTTGTGCTTCACCGCCGTGCCATAAAACAGCTTCTAGTACATTTCGAGCTCTACCATCATGTAGCATCTCAGTATGGCCATTCACTTCTTGTGTGTAACCAATTCCCCATAAAGGTGGTGTTCTCCACTCTTGACCATTAGCTAAGAACTCTGGTCGATTATCAGATAAGCCTTGTCCCATATCATGAAGTAACATATCGGTATAAGGGTGAATTAACTGATTAGATAACGCCGGTCTGTCTTCAATTTTTGCCGTCTTGATATTCGTTTTATGGCAACTTTCACAGCCGATATCTTTAAATAACTGTTGCCCTTTAATGACTTGAGGATCTTGAACATTTCGACGAACAGGTACGGCTAAATGTTGTGAGTAAAATTCAACAAAATTTAAGATTTTGTCACTCACTTCTGGAGTTCCGCCATAAGGCAGTTTTTCACAAATAGTTTGAGCTTGAGTGCAATCATCTTTAGGGAACATATTACTGGTTAAGCCTAAATCACCATTAAACGCCGCGGCATTCTGCTGCATTAATGTTGGTTGTCCTGCTTTCCAGCCAAAACGACCTAATGCTAACTCTTGAGCCTTAGCATCCCATACTTGATTAGCTTTACCTGAAATCACTTTATTCTCTTGTTTCTGTTGCTCAGCAAAACCTAAAATCGTTGATTCAGGGATAGATTCTAATAACCCTAAACCAATCATTGGCGGCGCAATACGTGCAGACATCAATACATTATCTGCCATATCCCCATACGCTAATTCTGTGATTGATAAATTGGGCTTACGTAACGTGACAACGTCACCATCAGAAAGCGTAATATGTTGTGATGTGTAAGTTATATGGATTTGCCCCTCTGGTTTAGCTCCAGATAGTGAAAAATCTTGTAACTGACCACCATAAATAGGCTCAGGGATCACCCCTTCTAAAATGACACGTCTTTTTTGCTCAGGAGTTAATGCCGGAATACTTAATCGCACCAACATAGAAACCGCATTAGTATCTCCCTCTCTTGGCGCATGACCACGCCCATCTTTAATATGGCAATTCTGACAACCATTAGTGTTAAAGAGAGGACCTAAACCATCTCTAGCATCAGTAGACGCTGGAGCTTGTACCCAAGGGTTACGAAAAAAACTGTTACCGACACTAAAATCTAACCGCTTACTCATTGGTAGATTTGCGGCGGGTAAAGAAAATGCGTTTTGACCTTCTTTCATCACGCTTGTTTTACCACCGGATGATATGTTCATAGAAATGCTATCTACTGAATCTACATTGGAAGAATAAACCGAAAAAGAGAAGGTTGAGAGTAAAGTAATTGCTCCAAGCATTACTGAGTTCATGATATCTGACATCCTGATAATCATTAATATGATTCTTATCGCCTGCCAATATAGGCATTGTTTATATTTATTTTAATTTCGATAAGACCAATTATTATAAATAAAAGAGCCCAATCACTATTTTAGGGAGAAAGTGATTGAGCTAATTGCTACTTTTATTACGTTTTTTCCTTAGAATTAAAACTCATGATCCGCTGTATCTGGATTTAGGCTAGTAATACCAATGACGTTTGCTGCACGTTCAATAGAGGCAGTTTGTAATACCAACGACATTATCGATTTATTCACCAATGCATTACCCGCAGTGTTATCAGAAGCAATAAGCTGATCAAAGTGTTGATTATCCTTTTCAGCAGCAGATACTAATGTTCCAACCTGATTACGGGTTGCATCAAACTGTTGCTTAATCTCTTTTGCTGCCTTTTTATCTTCTTTAGCAACAAGATCATGAATACTTGGACCTGATAATTGAGAACCATCAGCACGTATATACGTACCTGTGTAAACGTTATAAATCCCTTGTTCATTATAGTAATGGGAATTATGTGTGTTATCAGAGAAACAATCATGTTCATCTTCTGTAGAATTTGCTTCTAATGCGACTTTCATTCGTTCGCCAGCTAATTCACCAAGAGATAATGATCCCATACCAAATAGCATTTTACGTAAGCCCTGCTCTGATGACTCTGATAGCAGTTCAGTACGGTAATTCTTCCTACCTTCTTTCCATTGTTTTTCCATCCAAGATAAATCTTTGATTAACAATTCAGAAGCAGACTTTAGATACTCTGCACGACGTTCACAATTACCATTAGTACATGCAGAACCAATTACGTAATCTGTATATGGGCGTTCACCTGCACCAGCGTTAGTACCATTTAAATCTTGACCCCATAATAGGAATTCAATTGCGTGATAACCCGTAGCTACGTTTGCTTCTGAACCACCAAGTTCATTAAGATCAGCAAGTTTATCTGCTTCAATACTTTTTACATCGAGAGTCTCTGCACCAATTTTGATTGAAGTAGAGGCAATCATGTTTGCTTTTGCACCATCATTACCTAGTTCATATTGGTAATCGTCAGCAACGTAATCAATCAAGCCTTCATCTAATGGCCATGCGTTTAACTGTCCTTCCCAATCATCAACAATGGCATTACCAAAGCGAAATACTTCTGATTGTTGATAAGGTACTCGCGCCGCTTTCCATGCTGCTTTAACAGTTTGCAAGCCTTTCTTTGATGGGTTATTTAAAAAAGTGTGTATTGCTTTATCAAGATGCTGAGCTGTCGTTAGGGAGTCACTGTATACCGCATGAGCAATATCGGCATAATGTTCAACGACTTCTGTTTGAGTCGCGGCATAAGAAAAGGTAGGTAAAATGAAGAGTGATGCGGTAACGATGTTTCGAGCAAATTTGACGCGGTTCATAAATCGTCCTTGTTGAGCAAATGAATAGAATATGTCAACTATTAGTTAGATCTTGTAAGGATATATTAATAGTATTTATTTTTATTTGCGTAATATACCCAAAACAAATAGAAATGCAAATATTTATCATTTAGATTAACAAAGGTACTTCTAATATAAAAAAGCCCCATCCAATGATGAGGCCTGTTTATAACTGTTAGTATTTATCAATTTTTTATCAATCTAAATCGAGTTTATGTCCGTGGTCTGCTTTAGATTGTAAGTAATGCTCATTGCCTTTCTTAACATGGGCATGAGTGTTAACTACCTCATCTAACTTAATACCGTAATCTTGAATATCTTGTATTTTCTTAGGGTTATTAGTCACTAATTTTATTTTAGTAATTCCAAGCGCATTAAGCATTTGTGCTGCTTCTTTAAAATCACGCAAATCATCGCCAAACCCTAAATGATTATTCGCTTCATAAGTATTCATACCCTGGCTCTGAAGCTCATAAGCATCTAATTTATTATATAGACCAATACCGCGTCCCTCTTGGCGAAGATATAAAATAATACCGCCACTCTCAGACATACGATTTATAGTTTCTTCTAATTGCTCCCCACAGTCACAACGAGATGAGTGAAACACATCACCAGTTAAACATTCAGAATGCATACGAACCAAAGGCGTTGCTTGTGTTTTATCTGCTTGCTTGAACACGACAGCAACGTGTTCTTTTTCAGTCTCTAGCCCTTCAAATGAAAGCATTTCTGCAGGGATATTACTTTGTTGTCCAACCATTAGCTCTATGCGAGCTCTTACGTCTGCCATGCTGATTTACTGCCTTTTTTCAATGAGAAGAGTAGACCTTCTACGATTTAACCAGATAAAAAGATCATAAGCATATCTAGTTAAAATGCAAGACGCAAAAAAAAGGCCTAACAAATGTTAGTCCTTTATTAATAAATTACTTATTTATACCAATAACATCGATTAAATGCTCAATTATCACCCAGAAAAACCATTTAAGAACAAGACAATATTTCTAATAAGTAATAATTCACAAGTAATTAATAACATTCGTTTGTTACATTGCAGCTTTAAAAATACTCACAATTTCATCATGTGTAGCTTGTTTAGGGTTAGTAAAACCACAAGCGTCTTTCAATGCATTCTCTGCTAATGTATCAAAATCTTCTTCCTTCGCGTTTAGCTCTGTTAAACCAGAAGGAATACCCACATCTTGTGATAATACTTTAATTGCATCTAAAGCCGCTTGAGCACCCTCTTCATTCGTCATCCCTTCTACATTTACACCCATTGCTTTTGCTACATCTTTTAAGCGTTCAGGACATACCTTTGCATTGTAGCTTTGCACGTGAGGAAGAAGGATCGCATTACATACACCATGTGGAAGATCGTAAAAACCACCTAATTGGTGCGCCATTGCATGAACATAACCTAAAGAGGCGTTATTAAATGCCATACCAGCCATGAATTGTGCGTACGCCATTTGCTCACGCGCTTCTAGGTTTTGACCATCTTTTACTGCGGTACGTAAATGCGCTTGAATTAGTTCCGTTGCTTTAATGGCGACAGCATCTGTGATTGGAGTTGCCGCAATAGATACATACGCTTCAATAGCGTGTGTTAATGCATCCATACCTGTAGCAGCGGTTAATGATGCTGGTTTAGCAAGCATTAATTCAGGATCATTCACAGACATTAATGGTGTTGTATGTTTGTCTACAATTGCCATTTTAATGTGGCGAGCTTCATCGGTAATGATACAGAAACGCGTCATTTCAGATGCGGTACCTGCGGTTGTATTAATAGCAACTAAAGGCATTTGTGGTTTTGGTGATTGATCTACACCTTCATAATCGGCAATTTCACCACCATTTGCAGCAACTAATGCAATGCCTTTTGCACAATCGTGCGGTGAGCCACCGCCAAGAGAGATAACAAAATCACATTCGTTTTCTTTTAAAATCGCAAGACCTGCATTTACATTGCCAATAGTTGGGTTTGGTTGTGTCCCATCGAACACTGCAACATCTACGTTACGAGCAGCCAATAAGTCAGAAACTTGCTTAACCATACCAATTGCTACTAATACATTATCAGTAACGATTAACGCTTTTTTGTAGCCTTGAGATTTAATGCTATCCATTGCTTCAGTAAGACAGCCTGCACCCATTAAATTTACGGTAGGAATAAAAAATGCACTCATAACCAACTCCAATATAATTTATGTAATTTTTAAGAACTAATTATGTTGTAACATTGATGTGCATAATAACTTTTTGATCTAAGACAATTTTTGCAACAAGTAAAGTCTAGTTACAAGAGAACTGAGAAGTGGCTCATACTTTAGTGGTAAGTTTAATTAAAATGAGATAATAAAGGTTAATTAATTGATAATAAAGCCAATAAAAGATAATTATTGGCTTTAGAAAATATGAAGTCGCTCTAAGAACGCTTTGGCTGTTGGTAAGTTTTACCTGCTGCTTGGTACGTTTCTTTTTGTTTCATGTCGAACATTGCATAGAAGAACCAAGCGATGAATTTAATAACGTCATCTCCTTCGTTCATGATCCACTCAGCAAGCTCTTGTGCTTCGCCGTTTTCATCTTCATCATTAAATACGTGGTAGATACGTTGCTCACCTTCTACTTCAGCAAGACGGAATTGACCTGCTAGCGATTGTGCTGCGTCAACAATATCTTGGTCTTCACATGCTTTTAATGCTTCTAGCACTTGAGGGAGATTTTCTTTTTGGCACAGTTCTTTAACTAAAATTTCAAATTCATTCTGTTGCATTTTAATTCAACTCTTAGGTTAACGATGATGTGATTTTATCAGCAATAAAAATTTATTCGATAAGAATTCGTTTTAATCCTTGATATTTCGCCTTCACTTTGGCTTTATGGAGTTATTAATTACCTATTATTGAATGGATTCAGATGTCAGATAAATTAGATACCAAATACGTTACCGCTGGTCGCAGTAAAAAATGGACAAAAGGCGTGGTAAACCCACCTGTTCAACGCGCTTCTACCGTGGTATTTAATACCGTTGCTGAAAAAAATCATGCTATGGCTAATCGTGCAAAACAAACTCTATTTTATGGACGCCGTGGTACTGAAACCCACTTTGCCCTGCAAGATGCTATGGTTGAGTTAGAGGGCGGCGCAGGTTGTGCTTTATACCCTTGTGGTACCGCTGCGATTGCGAATGCGATTTTGTGTTTTGTAAAAACGGGCGATCATATTCTAATGGTTGATGGCTGTTACGAGCCAACTCGTGATTACTGTGACACCATCTTGAAGAAAATGGGTATTGAAACCACCTACTACGACCCAATGATTGGTGAAGGCATTCGTGATTTAATTAAGCCTAATACCACGGTGCTATTTACTGAATCGCCTTGTTCTATCACGATGGAAGTTCAAGACGTTCCGCTACTTGCTCGTATCGCACATGAATCCGATATTGTCGTTATGCTTGATAATACGTGGACTGCGGGTGTGAACTTCTCACCTTTTGATCATGGCGTTGATATATCGATTCAAGCGGCAACTAAATACATTGTCGGACATTCCGATGTTATGCTAGGTACCGCGGTTGCGAATGAAAAACACTGGGATCAACTTCGTGAGCAAAGCTACCTAATGGGTCAATGTATCTCACCTGATGACGCTTATCTTGCTATGCGTGGTTTACGTACTATGGGCGTTCGTCTGAAACAGCATGAAGCAAGCAGCCTTAAAGTAGCAAGTTGGTTGGCTGAACATCCACTTGTTGATCACGTTCGTCACCCTGCGCTTGAAAGTTGCCCAGGTAACGATATTTATCAACGTGATTTTAAAGGCTGTAATGGATTGTTCTCTTTTGTTTTAAAACAATCAGACACTAAAGCAACAACCGCCCTGCTTGATGGCATGAGTCATTTTAGTATGGGCTATTCTTGGGGCGGATTTGAAAGTTTGATCTTAGCGAATGAACCAAAAAGCTTTAATGCGTTAAGAACGGTTGCTCATCCTCAGTTTGAAGGAACCTTGATCCGTGTTCATATTGGATTAGAAGATGTGGATGATTTGATTGAAGATTTAGAGCAAGGTTTAGCTCGATATCAAGATATGCTCTCTGCCTAACTCAGTTTATATCGTTTTTACTTACAAAAATGGTGACTCCTAAATGAGTCGCCATTTTCATATCTGTCTGTATTTAATATCAATTCTGATAAAAAATTAACGCTTTCTTTCTTGCTTTGTTAATTCAAAATCAAACTCATCAGGGAAAAGAACTTGCCCTTCTTCATTTTGATTCGGGAATACAACAACCGCTAATTCATCATCTTCAAGGCCTGTAGTCCAACGGCTATGCCATTTATTTAATGAAATAGACTCTGCTTTACATACATCCCATTCGCCTGTTGCCCATGCTTCTGCAAACTCTTTATTTGGCCATACAGGAACGCAATCTTCTTCTTCGGTATTCAACATCACACAACCGTGTTCATCAGTCAAAATCCAAATTTCACGATTAGCGACAACTTCTTTCATAAAGTAAGTAAAACGCTCTTCTTCATGAGAATTTACGATTTTTTCCATTGCTTGTTGATCTAGTTGGCTCATTACCAATTCCTATCAGTGGGAAAGATTATCCTCCGCATAATACCAAAAAAAGCCCACACTGCGTATGACAATGTGGGCTTGAATGAGAGTTTATACCAATCTTTGATTAATATTCGACGACTTTAATTTTATGGAACATACGATACAACACAGGAACCACAATTAAGGTCAGTACGGTTGCAAAACCTAAACCAAACATAATGGTTACCGCCATTGGCTTAAAGAAGGTATCTGGCAATAGCGGGATCATACCTAGAATCGTAGTGATCGCCGCCATGCAAACCGGACGAACACGACTCAATGCCGCATCAACTACCGCATGGTACGGTTCTTTTCCTGAATGTATTTCGATTTCAATTTGATCGAGTAATACGATACCATTTTTCAATAGCATGCCACTTAAACTCAAGAAGCCAAGCAGTGCCATAAAGCCAAATGGTGTATTAAGTAACAGTAGACCACTGGTTACCCCAATTAAGGCAAGTGGTACGGTTAACCATACAATCACCGACTCTTTCACACTGTTAAACAAGAACACTGTCACTAAAAACATGAACAGGTAACCCATCGGCATGGTTTGGAATAGCGACGCTTGTGCATCACGTGAGGATTCATACTCACCGCCCCACTCCAAACTATAACCTGTAGGAAAATCAATCGCCTCTATCTGTGGTTGTAAGCGTTTTTGAAGGGTTGCCGCTGTTTCTTCACCTAAAAGATCAGGATCAGCCATAACCGTTAACATACGTTTACGGTTCTTACGCACAATTAATGGATCTTCCCAAATTACGTCATACCCCAATACCACTTGTTGCAATGGAATGTATTGTGATAACGCTGGACTCCAAATTTTCATGCCTTCAATAGTGCTGATATCAACACGTTCATTTTCAGGTAAACGTGTGACGATTGGCATTAATGTCGTACCATCTCGGTACACACCGATAGCTTTACCAGAAAACGCCATTTCAAGCAGATCATTAACGTCAGTTTTTGAAATACCATAACGACGAGCTTGACTCTCATTAAACTGAGGTTCAATAACTTTAGTACGCTCACGCCAGTCATGACGAACGTTTGTCGCACCAGGGTCGTTATGCATCACTTCAATAACTTGTGCAGCCAAACCACGAAGTATTGTTGGGTCGGCACCTACAATTCGAGCTTCAACTTTCGCACCACCACCTGGCCCTAATTCAATTTGCTTTAACTTATATTGAATTTGAGGGTAGTTAGCCTCAATGTGCTCACGAAACTTAGCCATTAAATCAGGCAAGGCTTGATAGTCATCAACACGAGTCATTATCTCACCATATGCCGCATAACTTTTTTCTGGCGCATACGTCAGCATGAATCGTTGCAGACCTTTACCGGCGGTCGTCGTTACATGATCGATATGTTGCTGCTCCAGAATCCACTCTTCTAACTCTTTTAATGTATCGTTAGTTGAACGAATATCAGTCCCTTCAGGCATCCATACATCCACCATAAAAATTGGTGTTGTTGAAGACGGGAAGAAAGACTGTTTAACTTTAGTAAAGCCATACATGCTTCCGCCAAGCGCAATAACCAAAATAATCATAGTAACTGCTGAGTAACGCATGCAAAACTCAAGAAATCGCTTGTAAACGACAAAGATCATTCCATTATACGGATCTTTTTCTTCTAGACTTTCCTCTTCGTCTTGTACTGTTTCTTTAAAGAATAGAGAAGCAAAGAAAGGCGTTAATGAAATTGCAGTAAACCAACTCAACATTAATGAAATAAGTAGAACAGTAAATAAGGTTCCACAATACTCACCCGTTGCATCGTCAGATAAACCAATTGGAGCAAACGCAGTTACCGCAATAACAGTTGCACCGAGCAATGGCCATTTTGTCTGCGTTACAATATCGGTTGCCGCTTGCATTCTCGTTCGGCCTTTTTGCATACCAATGAGTATACCTTCGACCACCACAATGGCATTATCGACCAACATCCCTAAGGCAATAACTAAAGCACCTAGTGAGATACGCTGTAAGTCGATAGCAAAGTACTTCATAAAGACAAACGTACCTGACACCGTCAATAACAGAATAAGTCCAATCAATAATCCAGAACGAACGCCCATGAAAAACAGGAGTACAATAATTACGATTGCAACGGCTTGACCAAGACTGACCACAAAGCCACTGACTGATTTGTCTACTTCTTTTGGTTGGCTGTATATCTCAGATATATCAATACCAATTGGCTGTTGCTCTTTCAGCTCTAGCATACGTTGATCAACCATCTTGCCGATTTCAACAACGTTAACGCCTGCACTGAACGACACACCCATATTCAAAGCAAAGTTACCGTTAAAGTTAACCAAGTTACTCGGTACTTCAACATAACCACGTTTTACTTCAGCAATATCTTTTAGATAAATAAGCCCCTGAGCGCCACCTTCGGTAATAATTAAATCACCCAATTGAGATACATCTTCAAACTCGCCCGTTGGGTGAATTTGAATATACTCTGAACCAATTTTTACCGCACCCGCACTAGACACTGTATTTTGATTTGAAAGTAAGCTGTATAACGTCTGTGGCGAGATACCTAAGCTTGTCATTCGTTTTAATGACGCTTCAATAAATACTTGTTCTTGCTGAACACCAGATACCGAAACTTTACTTACTCCATCAACTAGTTCTAGTTCACGTCGCAAGTAATCTACATAATCGAGTAGTTCTTTATAAGAGTATCCTTTGCCTGTTACCGCAAGAAGCACCCCATAAACATCACCAAAGTCATCAATGACTGAAGGCTCTCCTACTCCCGGTGGCAGTTGACGTTTTAAATCATTAACCTTACGGCGAAGTTCATCCCAAATTTGTGGTAAGTCATCAGGACCATAGTTATTTTTCATGGTCACGGTAATTTGAGACAAGCCACGGCTTGAAATTGAATTTACTTCATCAACATAAGTTAATTGCTGAATTGCTTTTTCTAGTGGGTAAGTGACTTCTTCTTCTACTTGCTCAGGTGTCGCACCTGGGTAATTGGTAACAACCATCGCATCTTTAATCGTAAAAGCGGGATCTTCTAAACGTCCTAAACCAAAAAATGCTGAAGTACCACCAATCATAAAGATCAAAGTCAGCATCCAACTGATGACTTTATTCTGTATAAAGTAAGCTGCGATTCCTTTTTCTTTACTCATGATTTTGCCTCCGCGTTAATGATATTTACTTCCATGCCATCACTTAAACGCGATACCCCTTTAATCACAATTTGATCGCCCGTTGAAACGCCATCAACTACTTTTAATCCTGTTGAGGTAGCTTTTGTCGTAATCACTTTTTGCTTCTTAACTTTATTATTCTCATCAACAAGCCATACATATTTGTTGTTCCTATCAATGTCATCACCATCTTGATTAAAGACGGCCTCAATAGGGATCACCATACCGAACTGATTCGAGATATTTAAATCATGTTGATCTGCTGTCACCTCTACCGCCATACCATCTAAAATAAATTTGTCTTCTGGCATTGGCATGGTTAGCGTTACTAGATAAGCACCTGACTCAGGATCTGGCTCTGTTGTATATTCTTTAACTTTGGCTTCATGTGTGCTGCCATCATCAAGACGAACAGTGGTTCTTATTTGATCAATGACACCTTGATTTGGTTGTTTTGCATATAACTTATCAGGGACTTGAACGGTAATATCAACGGCATCACGATTATGAATATTCACAATTTGCTGGCCAACTTGAATGTTTTCAAATTGCTCAACACTGACTCGTGAAATAATGCCATCAATCGGCGCTTTTAACTCTGTGAAACTTAATCTAAGTTTCGTTAGCTCTAAATCTGCTAATGCAATTTGTCGCTGCGCTGCTAATTCATCGAATTGTGATTTCGCAAGTAAGCCTTTATCGACTAGTGGTTTTGAACGTCTATACTGACTATTCGCTACGTTATATCTTGCCTGAGCATTATCAACATCAATGTTATAATCGGTTTTATCCAATACCGCTAATAACTGTCCTTTTTTAACCGTTTCACCAGCTCGAACATTTAACTCTGTTATTTCTCCAGAAAGACGAAAACTAAGATGAGAGCGATCAGCCGCCGTTGCTACTGCAGGAAGGTAAAGACGGTCACTCGCTAAACTTGAGTCCATCGTCTTTGTAAGAACATTTGGCGCTTCTATTGTTGAATCTATTGACTCGGGGCCACAAGCGGTCAGTAATAGTGTGGTAGAAAGTAAAGAAAATCTCATTAATCTCTGCATCATTATAATCCTCTTTCCTTAACCCATTTACGCACTTTAACTCCTTCTTCTAATCCAGAGATCCCAGAAGAAACGATTCGGTCAGAATCATTAAGGCCAGAAGTTACTTGTCGCTTATCATTCAACTCAATAGCCACTTTCTCAACAGTACCATCATCCGAAACGCGCCATACGTAAGTCATATCACCATCTTGTTCAATGGCTGAAAGTGGAAGTTTCTCACTTCCTCCTTTTGGAATCGTGACTTTTACTTGGCCTGACATGCCCGGTAATATCCCTAAATCTTTAGGTCTAGGCATGCTCATTTTCACTGTGTAACTTGAGGTTTTACTATCAGCTTCGGTATCGATTTCTTCAAATTCTAAAGGGAATGTTGAGTTAGGGAACGAATCAAAAGAAACGCTTGCAGATACTTCTGAGAAGCTAAATCGTTGTAATAGATAATCTGGAAGTTGGAAGGCGACGTATAAAATATCATTAGTTTGAATATGCATAATCGATTGCTTTGCATTTACATATTCAAAGTTTTCAGTTGGTAATAATGAGATGGTTCCATCATAAGGGGCAGATAATTTGGTATAACTTAAATTTGCGCTGGCTTGATCTAATGTTGCTTTCGCCGTTTTTCTATTTGCTACTGCGGTATCGTAATCTTGTTCCGAAACGACTTTATCTTTTCGAAGTTTTTTAACTCGTTGATATTGAACATCAATCAATCGATACTGTGCTTGAGCTTGTTTTTGAATTAAACGATATTCATCTGGGTTAATTGTTGCTAATAATTGCCCTTTAGTGACAACCTGACCTGCATGAACATCTAGACTATTCAGTTGACCGGGTACCCTAAATGCAAGAACTGCCTTATCACCCGCTTCTGCTTGAGCCGGAAATAATCGAGACGTTTCATGCTCACCAACAGAAACCGTCATTATTTTTGCAGGACGAGATTCAGGCTCCGCTATTTCAGGGGCTTTAGTATCGCACCCTGTTAATAAAACGGAGCTTAGCACTGCTGCAATGGCCGTTTTCTTGAACATATACTGTTCCTTGTAATAATAAATTTATTTATATAAGAATTATTGCTTATTTATTTCTATGCATCCAGCAAATAACTGAGACAAGTTATTAAAAAATAATTTTTTATTCCTTTTTATGGTTTAAGCCTTTTTTATATTCACCTAAGAAATCTGAGTTCTCTTCATTACATAACCCAAAGTATGGTTCTTCACTTAATCCTAAGACATAAGGATTTTGATCGCAGTAGATTTTAACTCCAGATTCGTGTCCTTGAAGATAAGCATTATAGAATTGAGATGTCATTTCATCATCGGAATAATTCTGAGTTAATTGCTTTTCTGATTGAATGACTAAACCATTCTGAGCTCTGTTTTCACCAATATTAAACCAATCATCTACATTCTTTGTTGTGTGCTGAGTTACTGAAGATGCACACCCCATAAGAGTGGTAACTAGTAAACCAGTTGTTAGTTTTTTCATTACGCCTCCATAATAAATATCAAATACTTACTTTCGAATATCTCATATTACACTCAATTCATTCACATTAAAGATACAAATATAAAAAAAGCACCCAATAAATGAGTGCTTATTAAAATTATAGAAGAAATTTAACTAATTATTACTTTATTCCATTTCTGCTATTTTAACTTTCCAAGTATCTGGGCCGATCTGATGAGCATTTGCGCCAGTAGAATCAACAGCAACGGTTACTGGCATGTCTTCTACTTCAAATTCATAGATAGCTTCCATACCTAGATCTTCAAATGCGACTACGCGAGCTTTCTTAATCGCTTTAGCTACGAGATAAGCAGCTCCACCAACGGCCATTAAATAAACCGCTTTGTTTTCTTTAATAGAAGCTACTGTTGCAGGGCCACGTTCAGCTTTACCTATCATGCCTGTTAGCCCTGTTGCTAGCATCATGTCAGTAAACTTATCCATACGCGTTGAAGTTGTAGGACCAGCAGGACCAACCGCTTCATCGCCAACGGCATCAACTGGGCCTACGTAGTAAATAAATTTACCATTAAAATCGACACCATCAGGTAAGCCTTCACCGCTTTCAATCATACCTTGAAGGCGTTTATGTGCTGCGTCACGCCCCGTTAGTATTTTACCTGTTAATAGAACCGTTTCACCGGTGCGCCATTCAAGCACATCATCTTTTGTTAGTTTATCAAGGTTAACTCGGCGTGTATTAGCGCCGGCTTCCCACGTAATATCTGGCCATTCTTCTAATTTTGGCGGTTGTAGATCAGCAGGACCTGAACCATCAAGTGTAAAATGAACATGACGGGTTGCCGCACAGTTTGGGATCATGCACACTGGTTTTGATGCCGCATGAGTTGGGGCTGATTTGATTTTTACATCAACAACGGTTGTTAAACCACCAAGGCCTTGTGCACCAATACCAAGCTTATTCACGCGATTAAAGATATCAAGACGAAGCTCTTCTTCTGCGTTCTCTGGACCACGATCGATCAACTCTTGAATGTCGATATGTTCCATTAATGATTCTTTCGCTAATACGGCTGCTTTTTCAGCGGTTCCACCAATACCTATACCTAACATTCCTGGTGGACACCAACCCGCTCCCATTAATGGTAAGGTTTTTTCTACCCATTCAGCCACATCATCAGAAGGATTTAGCATCACCATTTTTGTTTTATTTTCAGAACCGCCGCCCTTTGCCGCAATTTGAATCTCAACTTTATCGCCCGGCACCATATTTATATGTACCACTGCTGGTGTGTTATCTTTTGTATTTATACGTTTACCCGCAGGATCGGACAATACTGAAGCACGAAGAGGGTTATCTGGATTCGTGTACGCTTGGCGAGTACCTTCATCTATCATTTGCTGAACGGTTAAGTCCCCTTCCCATCTAACGTTCATACCGATATTAACAAAGCACGTTACAATCCCCGTATCCTGACAAATAGGACGATGTCCTTCTGCCGACATGCGTGAATTAATTAAAATTTGAGCAATGGCGTCTTTCGCCGCTTGGCTTTGCTCTCTATGATATGCTTTTTCTAACGCTTGAACGAAATCAAGTGGGTGATAGTAAGAAATATACTGCAGTGCATCAGCTACAGAGCTGATCACATCTTCATTACGGATGATGGTTTCTTTACGAACAGTCGTCATAGGGCCCTCTTAATATTTATGCTTCCATGGCTATTTTAAAATTATATTTTTTAATGACTTGAGCTATTGTCATCTATATTTTCTTTTAGAACTCGCAATATGATACTCTTGCTCTCCATTCAAGGCTATCGTTGCTCATCACATTCTGGTTATAAAAAAACTCAAAATGAACAATCAATTAGATGCAAAACTACAAATTACCCTACTTGATTATCAATCAAATTCTGTGATTGATTTATTTTCTGCTATAGAAAACCAACCTTGGGCAATGTTGCTTCACTCATCAGCTCAAAAACACATAGATAATCGCTACGATATTTTAGTTGCTGATCCTATTGCTACCTTAGAGACTCACCACCACGTCACTCATATTAACGTAGTAGGGAGAGACCCAGTAACCAGCGAAGCTTGTCCTTTTCAACTACTTGCTCATTATCAAGAACGATTAACCCCGCATTGTGATTCAATAAGCAAACTGCCCTTTATTGGTGGAGCATTAGGCTATTTCAGCTACGATTTAGGCCGTAGAGTTGAATCTATTCCTTCTATCGCTATGCAAGATATTCCAACAGCAGAAATGGCGGTTGGCATATATGATTGGGCATTGGTTGCGGATCATAAAACGTCGACACTTACTTTAATACAACCAGAAAGTAGTAATCGTCTTGATTGGTTAAAACAATTTGTAGCAATAAAAGAGGATAAACAAGAATTTATATTAACCTCTGACTGGCAATCAAACATGACTCAAGAGGAATACGCGACCAAATTTAATACAGTGCAAGCCTATCTTCAATCCGGAGATTGCTATCAAATTAACTTAGCACAACGCTTTCAAGCCGATTATCAAGGCTCAGAATGGCTTGCTTATCAAAAACTAGCTATAAATAACGGGGCCCCTTTCTCTGCTTTTATACGAACGCCTGATCTCACTGTTCTTTCTGTCTCGCCTGAACGTTTTTTACAAGTAAAAAATAAACAGATTGAAACCAAACCAATTAAAGGCACGCGCCCTCGCTCACAAGATCCAATTATTGATGCTAAAGAAGCTGAAATATTACGTAATAGTGCAAAAGATCGATCTGAGAATTTAATGATTGTAGATTTATTGCGCAATGATATAGGCCGAGTTGCAAAACCAGGCTCCGTAAAAGTCCCTAAGCTATTTGAGATTGAATCTTTTCCAGCAGTACATCACCTTGTTAGTACCATTATCGGCGAACTAAAAACGGAATATTCTGCTTGCGATTTACTCAAAGCATCTTTCCCTGGAGGTTCAATTACCGGTGCCCCTAAAATAAGAGCAATGGAGATAATCGAAGAGTTAGAACCCCATCGTCGTAATTTATACTGTGGTAGCATTGGTTATATCAGTCGATGCGGATCAATGGACACAAGTATAACCATTCGCACGTTAATCGCTTATGAACATACATTATATGCCGCCGCTGGCGGAGGAATTGTTGCAGATAGCGAAGTTGAACTAGAATATGAGGAGACACTACATAAATTAGGCAAAATTCTTCCTATTTTATAATTATTCATTTCAATAAAGGATTTGGCTTATGGATAGATATTTACTTACCCAATTATTGCTCAATAAGCCGAATTCTTATAGTGATGCATTATTACAACACCCACGCTTTGAAAATGATAATTTCAAGCCTGCCGCAGTGCTCGTTCCTCTGGTAAAAAGGCCCTCTGGTTTGCACTTAATTTTAACGCAAAGAGCGCCACATTTACGTCATCATCCAAGTCAAATTAGCTTCCCTGGAGGCAAGGTCGAACCCTCTGATTTATCCCTCATTCATACCGCTATTCGTGAAACAAATGAAGAGATAGGTATCCAACCCTCGCAGATCAAACCATTAGTAAAACTTAACACAATACCAACAATATCCGGTTATAAAGTAACCCCTATCGTTGCTATCATTGATGAAAATTATACCACCGCAATCGATTACGGTGAGGTTAGTGGCACATTTGAAGCACCGCTCACCCATCTACTTAACCCAATAAACACGACGAAACACAAAGTTTTTAACAAAAAACATACTTATGAGCTAATTTTTATCCCATTTGAGAAAAAACTCATTTGGGGCATTACTGCTGAAATCATTCATTCTATGAATTACATTTCAACTTAGAAAAATTAGCATTATTGATAAGTTTTTCTAATACGAACAATACATCTACTGTGATCATTATCAATTATTTTTCGATCTTCGTTCATCTTTTTTCATTTATCGATCTGCGTCAAAGTTTTTCTCGCCAAAATAACGACAATAGCGCCGTTCCCAAAATTCCTGTTCCAAAAAATTAAGAGTATAATAATTATGCAAACAACAAATACTGCATCAATTGGTGCAAAAAAAGCAAAGTGGACTTATAAAGATTTCACTTGGTGTCTTTCTCTATTCGGTACTGCTGTAGGTGCTGGTGTTTTATTCCTTCCAATTAAGGCTGGTGCTGGTGGTTTTTGGCCTCTAGTTATTCTTGCGTTAATTGCTGCTCCAATGACTTGGTTTGCACACAAAAGTTTGGCTCGTTTTGTTCTTTCTGCTAAAAACCCAGACGCTGATATTACCGATACGGTAGAAGAGCATTTTGGTAAAACTGGCGCGAACCTAATCACTTTTGCCTACTTTTTCGCGATTTACCCAATTGTACTTATTTACGGTGTTGGTATCACAAACACGGTAGACTCTTTCATGGTTAACCAACTTGGTATGGAATCTATTCCACGCTGGTTACTTTCAGGTGTTCTTATCACTCTGATGACATGTGGCGTAGTATTTGGTAAAGAACTTATGCTGAAAGCAACATCAGCAATGGTTTACCCTCTTGTATTCATCTTAATGGCATTGTCTATCTACCTAATTCCAGGTTGGAACACTTCAATGATTGCCGTTGACCCAGATTGGAGCTCTATGCCTTCAGTTGTTTGGTTAGCAATTCCAATCATTGTTTTCTCTTTCAACCACAGCCCTGTGATTAGCCAGTTTGCTAAAGAACAACGTCGCGTTTACGGTGAAGATGCAGTTGGTAAAACTGACATGATCACTGGCGGTGCAGCTATGATGCTAATGAGCTTTGTAATGTTCTTCGTTTTCTCTGTAGTTCTTTCTTTATCTCCAGAGCAACTAGCACAAGCACAAGCACAAAACATCTCAGTTCTTTCTTACCTAGCTAACGTACACGAATCTCCAATGATTTCTATCATGGGTCCTATCGTTGCATTTGCTGCTATCACTTCAAGCTACTTCGGTCACTTCCTTGGTGCTCATGAAGGTCTTGTTGGCCTAGCTAAATCTCGTTCAAATGCTCCTGTTGCTAAACTTGAGAAGTTCTCTCTTATCTTCATCGTTATTACTACGTGGATCGTTTCTATCATCAACCCAAGTATCCTTGGAATGATTGAAACAATGGGCGCACCGATGATTGCAGCTATCCTATTCCTACTACCTATCTTCGCAATGCGTAAAGTACCAGCAATGGCTAAGTACAAAACTTCAGCACCTGTACAAATCTTCACAGCATTATGTGGTGTTGCGGCGATTACTTCTGTAATCTACGGCGCTCTTTAATAGCTAGTTTATAAACTCATATAAACCTAAGTTATACGAAGTTAATAATAATGATAATAAAGCCCCCTCTTTTGGGGGCTTATTCGAGGTAATAACATGATTAGTGTTTTTGATATCTACAAAATCGGAGTTGGTCCTTCTAGCTCCCACACCGTTGGTCCAATGAAAGCAGGTAAAGAGTTTATTGACGATTTACGTGGCATGGGCAAACTGCGTGATATCACTAAAATCACTGTTGATGTTTACGGTTCATTATCACTGACAGGGAAAGGTCACCATACTGATATCGCTATCATTATGGGTCTGGCAGGTAACACGCCAGAACACGTAGATATTGACTCTATTCCGGGCTTCATCGCTCGCGTTGAAGAAACAGAGCGCTTACCTGTTGGCATGCATTGCCATACGGTAGAGTTTCCAAAAGATGGCGGAATGAATTTCCACACATCTAACCTATCACTTCACGAAAATGGTATGCAAATCCATGCGTGGGTTGATGGTGACGTTGTTTACTCTAAAACATACTACTCTATCGGTGGTGGTTTTATTGTTGATGAAGAACACTTCGGTAAAGAAGTTGAATCATCAATCCAAGTTCCTTATGCGTTCAACTACGCATCTGAATTAGTTGATTTATGTAAAGAACATGGCTTATCTATTAGCACATTAGTGATGAAAAACGAGCACGCGATTCTTGCAGAAGATGAAGTTCGTACTTATTTCGCTAAAATTTGGAAAACCATGCGCGATTGCATGGAAAAAGGCATGAATACAGAAGGGATCCTTCCAGGACCTCTGCGTGTTCCTCGCCGTGCAGCAGCGCTTCGTCAACAGCTACTAACATCAGAAAAAACATCAAAAGATCCAATGGAAGTGGTTGATTGGGTAAACATGTACGCATTCGCTGTAAATGAAGAAAATGCAGCAGGTGGTCGAGTAGTTACTGCCCCAACAAACGGCGCATGTGGCATCATCCCTGCAGTTTTAGCTTACTACGATAAGTTTATTCAAACAGTAACAGAAAAAGATTACATTCGTTATTTTGCGGCTTCTGGCGCAATTGGCGGCCTTTACAAGCAAAATGCTTCAATTTCTGGTGCTGAAGTAGGCTGCCAAGGTGAAGTTGGCGTGGCATGTTCTATGGCTGCCGCAGGCCTTGCTGAACTTATGGGTGGTAGCCCTGAGCAAGTATGTATGGCTGCAGAAATTGCAATGGAACATAACTTAGGCTTAACGTGTGACCCTGTTGCTGGTCAAGTACAAGTTCCTTGTATCGAACGTAATGGTATTGCTGCGGTTAAAGCTATCAACGCTACACGTATGGCTCTTCGTCGTTCATCTGCACCTCGAGTTTCTCTTGATAAAGTTATCGAGACTATGCTTGAAACAGGTAAAGACATGAATGCTAAGTATCGTGAAACCTCTCAAGGTGGCTTAGCAATCAAAGTTATCTGTTAATCAGAGCTGACTTTACTCAATAATGAGGGCGTATATCGCCCTCTTTTTATTTCTCCCTTTCTGCTTTATCTCTCCTATACTAAATATATGCAATAAGTTGCTGAATAAACCACCTTTGCTATTAACAAATGACTCAGTTACTGTAATAATGACCTTATGCAAATAATTAGTACATTCCTATGATGAATAAGAAAAAACATACACTCTCGCCAAGAGCGCAAAAATTAAGAGCTGAATGGACTGGGATGAACAGCGAACATCGCTTTATTTCTCATTCATTTAACTGCGTAAAAATCCATATACATACCCCTGATGATGGTATGTATAACCGTTCTGTCGGTTGTTTAAAAGAAGGCCGAGAAAAGGCCTTAAAAGAAGCAATTAAACAAAGAAATAAAGTTGGAAAAGAATTGTGGGGAAATTGTTGGAGCATGGTGCTTAACTACCCAAGTCTATTCGAACGTCTACCACACAGCCTAGAACCTGATATCATTACGAAAAAACGTACTCTGCATTCTGGAGAAGTTCGTACTACTGATTATTATATTGTCCGTTGGAAAGAGATAGTCGATGGCGAGTATAAACCCAAAAGTCGTTTATTCTCTCATGGTAACGGAAATGACAAATTAAGTGCTTACAGTAAAGCAAAAAAGGTAATGCTTGAAGTGAATAAAGAGTTCTTACCCGTTTTGAAAAAAATGGGACGCTTTAATATCATCAAAGTAAACTAATTTAAAATGGTTATATAAAAAATGGCGGATAATCATCCGCCATTTTTTTATCTATTAACAAGTAATCAGGAAGAGACATTACATCCCTCTTTTAGTCGAGTTATAACCTCGTAAATACTCATATTTAAAGTCTTTATTTATACTGTCACAAACCCCAGTATAAACACCTTCTTTAGTTCCTAATTCAAACGCGTCCTGTCCACAATATTCTTGTAATCCTTTATTGTATCCAGCAACGTATGCATCATAGTTAGAAGTTTTAAACTCTTTGCCATCTAAAAGAGCCACTATTTGTTCTTTAGATTCAAAATTCCAGCCTTTTTCGCCTCTTTCTAAACCATAAGTACCCCAATCACTGTCTTGTGTTGACGTTAATGGTGCTGTACTTGAACACGCTGCAAGAAAAAGTGAAACCATCACTATTAAGATTGCTCTCATGCCTCTGATCCTTTTATTATCTGTTCATCCAATGATGCGTAATAACTACATTCCGCCGGCTGTTGAATGCCTTCCACTGTTATAATCTTGACGGAAAGTCCAGTCAGAATTATCACATATTCCATTATATGGTTTACCAACAACACCTAATATATAGGCACTTTGTTGACAATACTTTTCTTGTCCACTTTCGTAACCAATAAGATAGGCTTGGTAATTATTCTCTTTTAATTGGCTACCATCAAGTTGATTTATTAATTTAGTATCAGACTGAACAACTAACCCCTTCATTGCTCTGTCGTAACCAAATTGTTGCCAGTCACTATCTAACATTGATGTTGGGGGTGGTGTTGATGAACATGCTGCAAGTAATAAAGCAGCGGCACTAATTATTAAAAATTTCATTTTGCTGACCCTCTACAAAGAACACATTATCTTTTACGTTAATTGTAGAGGATTAGATCATAATTTCTATTAAATTTGACTAATTAATAATAGAAGACCAAATATTAATGTCAGCCCTAAAGCTATTTTTCCACCTTCCGCTTCATAAGTATGAATAGACAGTTCGGCGGTATTTTGGGCTTTCTTTCTTAATGCCACCACCATTGCTAATGGAATAAAAATAGCCAAGAAAACAAGAATTACACCAGCATAACCAAGCACCGATAAAAACTGATCCGCTGCAAGACTTGCACCTAGTAACGGTAAAATAAACGTGCTGACATAAGTCACTATCTTATTATGCGAAATCATATCTTTATTTTGATTATAAAGTGCCATTGCTACACCCAAAAATGATGTCAACAAAGCAAGAGAAGTGAAGATTGAAAGAATTATTTCAATGTATTCATTTTTCGCACTAAATGTTTGAATTAGATCTGAAATATTAGAAAAGTGAGTCAACTCATCAGCATTTAGGTTTCCAACAACTGCATACAACCAAACTAAATAACAAATTAACGGAATGATAGAACCCAAAATAATCATATTTCTTAGCTGTTTACTTGTGGCTTCTTTATTGTAAGCAACAAGTGATGGGATCACCGGCATTGAAGCAAAGCTAGTAAACAAGATAGTACTTGTGTTGAATAACATTCCAGTATCAGTGTTAGTTACCTGTATTAAATTATCTGATGAAATGCCAGGAACTAATATCACCAAGGTAATCGCAAGCATTGAAACCATAAACAAAAACAAAACACGGTTTAGTTTATCGATAATTTGAGTACCACAAACGACAAATACACTCGCTACTAATGTGAAACCAATTTGTGCCGTTTCTATACTCATCTCAATAGCGAACATTGAGAATATACGCTTAATTAAGTCAGCTGCGCCTAAAATATAAGCAATCAACATACAAATAAGCAGCAAATAAAATAAGGCATTAGTAATAATCTGCCCACCTTTACCCAGTGTTCTATTTGCAACGGTATTAATACCAAATGCTAACTCAGTTTTTGAACACGCCTCTGTTAGTAATAGTGCTGAGTAAGTTGTTCCCGCACAAATAACTAACATTAACAAAGTGCTATAAAATAATCCAAATTGCGCCAATACCATTGGAATAGCTAGCATTCCAGCGCCAAGAGCGGTACCTGAAAGGATTAATGCACTGCCAAATAATTTAAAATTCATCGTGTATTCTTATTTCATGAAAATGATTACTCATAAAAGAGTAAAGTATGCGCCCTATCTGTAACATAGGGCACAAATATATTAGCTTTAAAATAGGTGACTAAATAATTTGAGAAACCAATAAAAAAGTACCAAAAACAAAAGAGAAAATAAGCATTGTAGCTCCACCTTCTGCGACGTAACTTCTGTCTTGATTTTCCACTTGTCTTAGCTTAACAACCATACCTAAAGGAACAAAAACCGCTAAGAACACTAAGATAATACCTGCATAGCTTAATACAGATAAAAACTGATCTGCGGCAAAAACGGCACCCAATAAAGGTAAGATAAAGCTGATCACATATGTCACTACTTTATTTTGTTTAAACGTATCTTCATTTTGAGTAAACAAAGCCATCGCTACACCTAAGAAAGACGTTAATAATGCAAGGCCAGTGAAACTAGAAAGTACAGCATTAATAAATGCATGATCAGCACTAAATACTGAAATCAATTCTGACACATTAGAGAAATGCGTAATTTGCTCAGGAGTTAAATTACCTACCACCGCATATAACCATACTAAGTAACACACCAATGGGATCGCAGAACCAACAATAACCATGTTTCTCAACTGTTTTGGTGTCGCTTCATTGTTATATGACACTAATGATGGGATCACGACCATAAAGCCAAAACTAGTAAAGATAATTGCACTGGTTTGAATTAATTCAGAACCACTTGAATTTGATACTTGAGTTAAGTTGTCTAATGAAATACCTGGAACTAAAAACACCAATGTAAGTAAAAGCATTAATAACATAACTGCAAAAAGGACGCGGTTTAACTTATCAATCACCGCAGTACCAGATGCCACAATTACACCCGCAATTAAAGTAAACGCAACTTGGCTTTGTACTAGAGATAAATCAAAACCAACATTGCGTAATAATTTATTCAATAGGTCCCCTGCCCCAAGGATATAAGCCATTAAGAGACAGATCAGTAAAGCATACAGCAAACCGTTAGTAACTAGCTGTCCTCCTTTACCTAAGCTTTTACGAGCGATGGTATTCATTCCTAAACCACCACCCACATTAATACTTGCTTCTAATAGTAATAAGGCAGCATATGTTGTACCAATAAAGATAAGTAACATTAGCGCAGTTCCCCACAGCAGGCCAAATTGAGCCAAAACCATAGGGATTGCAAGCATACCAGCACCCAGTGCGGTACCTGAAATAATAAGAGAGCTGCCGATTAATTTTAAATTCATAATTGTTCCTTCGTTTTTATTCGAGTTTGAACTTTAGTTCTAATTTATTTTTAGTTTTAGCTTTTCAAATTCAACGCGCGCAAAAATACACCACAAATGAGGGCAAACGGTTGAAGTTAGAGCTGATTAATTACGAATAAAAACGGAGAAATCGAAAATACGAGAGAAAGCGAAACGCAAGAAACTGAGACGAAAGGAAGCGTGAAGAGGTAATTGCTGTCGATGTAGAGCAAGTCGCGTGTGGTGAACCTTCTGTAGGCTCTAACAATGGGCCTGATGTTAATTGAAAAATCATGTGTACATCCTAATTAGTCACATTCCATTTTATAAGAACGTCAGTAAATCCTTTACTGACCGAACTACCAATATAGTAGCCCGATCCATTCTATATAATGAGGCTTTCAATGCAACCCTTTAAAGTACAAGTTTTTCCTATACCTCTTTCTCAACAAGGTTATTTATCCATTTCTTACTTTTTAAACGGTAGATGCAAGCAAACCATTTAAACAATGTCTCCAAAAAGAATAGGCTATATACGATTTCAGCAGGATAGCCAAAATAGACCGCACCTAATGCAGCAATTGGAATACCGAAGAACCATTGAGTAAGCATATCTTGATATAGACAAAACTTTACATCCCCACCCGCTCTTAAAATACCAACAACTAATGTTGTAGGAATCGAGCGAAGCATTATACCAACACACAAAATCGACAAGAAAGTATCGGCTAGCTCTCTGGTATCGGCGGTTAATGCAGTAAATAGGTTTAAAATAGCTTCTTTTGAAAAATAGAGTGTTATTGATACCATTAAGGTAACAAGAAACCCAACGATCATCATTAATATCGCTTGGTAATATACCTTGTCATATTCTTTCGCACCAATATGATTACCAACTAGCACCCCAGAAGCATTAGCAATACCCATTAAAAAGCTTAGAGAAACCGCTTCAATAGGGGTCACAACAGCAAATGCAGCTAAACCTTCCGTTCCTGTTTGTCCCATAATGGCGGTATAAGCGAATAGCCCACCAGCCCATAAAAGAAAGTTGGTTGTTGTTGGGATAGCTAAACGAATGAATGGCGTTATCTTATCTAAACTGGCACTAGAGATAATGTCAGCTAGGGTGAATCTTAAAAGATGCTTTTGATAAACCAAGTAACCATAAAAGAGAGTAATTTCAATAAGAGAGCTGATTACTGTCGCAATCGCAGCCCCTTTGATCCCCAACGAAGGAAAACTTAAGTGACCAAAAATTAATACCCAATTAAATAAGATATTGCAAACAATACCTATCGCACTAAAAAAAGTGCTGACACCGGGCTTTTGAATGGAGCGAAAGCTAGCACCTAAGCTAGCGCTAAAGGCTATGGCTAGCATACTCCAACTGGTAATTCGTATATATTCAGCACCTAACTCAATAACGGTAGAGTCTGATGACGCTAATCGCATGACCATCTCAGCACTAAACTGCAAAATAACAATAATAATAAACGCGCCAACTGTTGAAGTTAACCACGTTAATGCTGTGGTTTCACGTAAGCCTTTATTATCTTTAGCTCCCCAGTGCTGAGCTGCTAACAATGCTCCTGTCGTTGCTACACCCGTTAATATAATCGTGGTAAAAAAGATAGCTCTACTGGCTACACCAACCGCAGCAATGTCAGCCTCTGAAAGTTGCCCAAGCATAAAAACGTCAATTAAACTTTTGCTGGATAATAAAATGCTTTGGAGGGTAATCGGAATAGCAATCAAAAATAGACGGCGAAAAAAGTCACCATTAGCATGATTATAAACGTTATTAATTAAACTTAGATTTGTTACTCTCACTTTGCATCTTTACCACTTAATTCAAGTTGTAAATTAAGAATATCAAAAACAGCAACAGCACTCATTAATAGGTACGAAAATAGTTAAGTCAGCTACAACAAAAAGAAACCTAACTAAAGTATTACTTTGCTGGCTGACTTTTAACTTTAAAATGACAAGTAAAGGTAATTTAACTTATTTCAAATACTTAACGTGAGCTTCCATTTCTTCACCTATCTCTTTACGCATATTCATTAGTCGGATCGCTGATTCACGCAAATGAATATCTTCATCCGTTTGAGGGATCCACTCTGGTACTTCTGTTGGCTTGCCATTTTCATCAACGGCAACCATGATAACAATACAATGAGTTGTTAATCTGTTTTCAAGCTCTTTAGGATCACTGGCTTGAACATCAATAGCAATATGCATTGATGACTTTCCGGTATAAATAACCTTACCCGTCACTTCAACAAGATTACCGACATGAATAGGCTGAACAAATCGAATACCACCAGCATAAGCCGTAATACAATATTTACCACTCCACCCAGCTGAACAAGCATAAGCAGCTAAATCGACCCATTTCATTACTGCACCACCATGAACCTTACCACCAAAGTTCACATCCCCTGGTTCAGCAAGAAAACGTAATGTCACTTCGCGTTTATTCTTTCCCATTCTTACTTCCTTTTAATCTGTATTATCATTTTTATAATAATGTAACGAGCAACAAACTTAACTGACTTTTTTATATTGTTTTTCTAGTTCACTCACGCCTAAACCACTGCGTTTGGTGACTTTTATTTGTACTGGAATACGTTCTTTCATCGCTTCAATATGGCTGATCACTCCGATCATTTTTCCTGATGCATTTAAGTTATCTAACGCATCAAGCGCCATATCTAATGTTTCACTGTCTAGCGTACCAAACCCTTCATCTAAGAACAGTGAATCAATACTTGTTTTATGGCTTACTAAGTCAGAAAGTGCAAGTGCCAACGCCAAACTTACAAGGAAGCTCTCACCACCCGATAGTGTTTTAGTATCTCGTACAACGTCGCCTTGCCATGTATCGAGGACTTGAAGTTCTAAACCATCACTGGCTTTGCGTTTTAATTCGTAACGCCCATGCAAACGAGTAAGTTGTTTATTGGCTAAATATACTAAATTTTCTAACGTTAGCCCCTGAGCAAATTTACGGAATTTATCACCTTTTTGCGACCCAATTAATGAATGCAGATATTGAATATCATCGTATTCAGATTGATATGCTTCAATCGCTTCAAACAAGGCTTTTTGATTAGTTTTACGTTCACTATCTGAGCGTAATGCTTGAGCTATTTCACCCTCTCGCTTCACTAATGTTTCGGATTGAGATTTCACTTGAGCTAACTCAGCCTCAACGGTTTCTCTTGGTATTAATTGCCACTCAACGGCTTTGGGCTCTTGGTAATGTTGTTCTTTGGTTTGCTGTGCACTCTCTAGTAGAGCAATAGTTCGCTCAATCGCTTGTTGTATTTCTGTTTTTAAGCTTAGTAGCTGTTGGCGATCTTCTTCTGAAATCAACGCAGCTTGGAATAACTCAAGTGTTTCAAACGGACTGTGCGATAGTGCTTCTTTCCATACATCAGAACGCTCTGCTGATAGCCTTTTACTGCTTACATGATTCTCTTTAAGGTTATTTAGTTTGCCATCTAAAGCCGCAAGATCTTGCACCAATACGTGCAATTTCTGCTGTTCAACATCATAAGTTTGTTCTGAGGTATTCAACTTATCTGTCATTACAGAACGTGCAGTTTTGATATCTTGTGTTCCAAACAACTCAATACGTTTTTGCTGATGTTGTTGCAACTCACTCGCCAATCTTTGCACTTCAGTTTGAGAAACCTGCTGTTGAGAGTTTAGTTCTTTCAACTGTTCAGCTAAATGGCCTTGATCACTTTGCATTTTTTGCTGCTGTTGAAGCAATGCTTGACGATTTTCAACTTGTTGCTGAATTTGCTGTAAATCTTGCTTTTTTTGCACAAACCAAGATTGAATTTGAGTAAGATCAGGGGTAATAAACCCTGCTTGCTCAATCTCTGTGGTTAACTGTTGATTCAATTCTGTTTGATGTTGTTGTAATCGCATTAATTTTTGATTGTCATCTTGCAGTTGCTGAGTTGCTGCTTGGTATGATTGACGATCATAATTAAGATCTTTATTTAACGTATCGAGACGATGCTGAACTTGTTGTAATTGAGTTTGTTGAACTCGGTGCTTTTCATCTGCTTGGCGTAATTGTTTTATCTGCTCACTTAAAGTAAGTAACGACGCTTCACATTCAGTAATAAATTGAGTAATACCATTGGTATCTCCCAAAGCCAAAGTGAGTTGCGTTACTTCCATTAATGCTGACCATTGTTGCTTAGTCATTTTTGCCGTTTGTTGCCATTGAATTAATTGAGTTTGGGTGTGCTCTTGTTTTACTTTTAATGAATCTAGCTGCTCACGTACCGATTGACCTTGCTCTACAATCTCAACTCGCTTTTGTTCTGCCTCTTTTTTACGCTGTATCGTTACATTAATATCTAATGCTTGCGCTTTTTCTAGTAACGGATGATGCGTTGAACCACACAATGGACAATCATGATCTTTTTCTAATAGAGCACGATACTTAACGAGATCACCTTCTTGCTCAATTAGCGTCGTTAAATCTAAGATTTGCTGATCTTGCAGCTTACAGGCAATAACAAGTTCAGCACGCTGCGATTCTAATTTTATAATCGTGTAACTCTGCGTTTTTTGGTCTTCGCTTAACGTCTTTTGCTCTTTTTCAGCACGTAAAAACTCATTATTAGTATGATTCAACTCCACACGGTAATGATGACGAGTATTAAGTGCGTTGATTTGCTCTGTTAATTCCGTTTCAGTGCCTTTTTCTTGTTGCTGTTTAAATACAAGTTCAGCGCTTTTCGTTGCTTCTGTTTCATTATTTAATGTGCTTTGAATCTGCGTTAATTCCACATCTTTTTGACTTACACTCTCAAGTAAAGTCGCGACTATTTTATTAGCTTGCTCAATTTTATTCGCTAAAGATGCAGTGTCTTTATCTTGCTGTAAAATATAACTAACTTGAGCCTTCCATTGACCTAAATAACGCTCTAAATTCAAATCTGATTGATGCGTTTCTACATAGCTATTCAGTACTGCTAATTTAGACGTTAACTCTGTTAATGATACCTCTAATAGCTGTTGTTTATTACTACCATCTTGAAGACGAGTATTCACTTGCGTGAGTTGTTGCTGCTTTTCTTGCGATTGTTGAGTTAACTGTGCAATTGCAGTATCTAATGGTTGCACTGAATCATTAATCAATACTTCTAACGATTTACTCTCAACCTTAATGCTATCAAATACTTGTTTTAATTGCGTAACAGTTAACTCAATAGCCACTTTCTCAGTTGATGTTTTCTGATGTAATTGCTCAGTCAGTGTTAGCTCTTTTACGACACCATCAAAGCGAGTTTGCGCTTCTTGCCATAATTGATACGGTACGCGCAGTTTTTCTGCTGGCTCACTTTGTGCCAAACGATGTAGCTGAGTACGCGCTTCTTTTTGCTTATCTAACGCGAATTGGTTATTTTCAGTCGCTTGCTGCCACTGTTGTTGATTTTTCTCATCTGCAATCCACCACTCAACATGTGCTTGCCATTCTGCTAGTTGAGCTTGCTGTTGCTTTTGGTTCGTTTGCAACTCAACTTGCTCGTCGATTAATGCTTGCTTATCCTCTTCAGAAAGCAGCTCAACCCCTTCCGCTTTGGCTTTAAGCTCGGCTAATTTTTGTTTTGATACGCTGTAATGCTCATGCACTTTTTCTGAGATCTGACCGTAAATCTCAGTACCTGTCAGCTCTTCTAATAAACCGGCACGATCATTAGCATCGGCATTTAAAAACGCCGCAAATTGACCTTGAGAGAGCATCATTGATTTTGTAAATCGAGAGAAATCAAGACCAGTAATCGAGTTGATTAACTCATCTTTCTTTTTGACTTGTGTTGCTAATACTTTTTCAGAATCGACTTCTGCAAGCTCAACTGTGGCTGATTGTAAATTTCCGTCCACCTTGCCACGAGAACGACGTTGACTCCAAAACGCACGGTACGCTTTACCTTTCACTTCAAATTCCACTTCCGCAGAACACTCTGCCGTGCCACGTGTCATGATTTCATTGCTTGAGGTTGAAATACCACCAAGACGAGGTGTTTTATGATAAAGCGCTAAACAGATAGCATCTAAGATCGTCGTCTTACCCGCCCCTGTTGGACCGGTAATCGCAAACAGTCCATTTTCAGCAAAAGGAGATGCTGAGAAATCAATTTTCCACTCACCTTTTAATGAGTTCAAATTTGAAAAACTTAGGCTTAAAATTCTCATGCATCACCTTCTTGTAAATCGGTATCTTTGTGCTCTACTTCTGACAAAATCTGTTTAAATTTCATTGTCATTCTTTCTGCGCGTTGCTGCTCTTTCTCTGTCTCAAACGTCTCTTGCTCTATCCGCTTGGTAAATACATCAAAAGGCGTTAATTCTGCTAACGTTTCTGTTTTTTCTTGCGCTAAGGTTTGTTCGCTACGGTTTCTAGCACGACGCAGTTGCAACACTTCTACATTCAAATCTTGAGTTAACGTTTGGATACGTTGCTGTAAATCAGATAAATAATCTTGAACTTCTACTTCAATACACAACCATGTGGTTTCTTCGCACTCTTTAAATTGTGCTAACTCTTGCTCTATTGTCTCTAAATCGCCCTTTAATGCCTTCATTTGTTGAAACATAGGCACATTAATTTGAGAGATTTGAGTTACGCTTGCTTTATCAAACTCCACCATCACAACTTGTTTTTGAGATTTTAACTCATCAAAACTTAATGGGATTGGTGAGCCTGAATAACGAATATGATCAGATTTAGCCACAAGTTGAGGTCGGTGAATATGACCAAGCGCGATGTAATCTGCAGGCGGGAAACCATCAGCAGCAAAGCCATCCAATGTGCCAATGTAGATATCACGAACTGAATCTGATTGTTTAACACCTAGTGCCGTTAGGTGACCAGTAGCGATAATAGGTACATCAAGATCTAACTCAGATCTTAGTTCTAGCGCTTTTTGATACAGTTGATGATAATGTTGTTTAATCGCTTCGCCGAGTGCTTGTTGCTTCTCTACACCGGTTGAACCCGCCACACTAGTGACAACGTCACGTGGGCGTATAAACGGAACTGCACATAAAATAGCACCGACAGAACCGTCACAGTTTGGAAGTGTTAATAATTGAGTCGATAAATCATCATTAGTATTGGCAATTACTCGTGCGTTTAAATGTGCTAACAATTGTTTTGATTCATTGAGTGTCGACACAGAATCATGATTTCCACCAAGCACGATCAATTCGCAATTTACTTTGTTCATCTCCACCACAAATTGGTTATACATTTCACGCGCATAACTTGGTGGTGCACCCGTATCAAATACATCTCCGGCAATGATGACCGCATTAATGGCATTTTCTTGTACTTGTTCAAGTAGCCAGATAATGAATTTTTGGTGCTCATTACGGCGGCTTTTAGTGAAGAAGTTTTGACCTAGGTGCCAATCAGAAGTATGTAAAATACGCATAAATATCAACTTGTTTGATGGATAGAGAAGACGATACCCCTTTTATACCATCTGGGAGAGAAACTATGTACTTTTATAAGCTTTTAAACTTAAAACTATTAGCACGTGTTGACCTTACTTCATGCTGTTATACTTTGTTTAATAAACGTCAATTCCATCAATAATAACAACATGAGTATCTAATTTGCCATCTCCTGAAAGCCTAACGTTTACCACCATCAATATGTTCAACTTTGTTGAGCCGCCTAATGCGTATTACGATTTTGAAAATATACTCACTCAAGAGGAATGGCAGAAGAAACAGGGCTGGTTTAAGGATAAGATCACGGCGTTAAACTCTGATGTAATTGGATTTCAAGAAGTCTTTAGTCCAAGCGCTTTAGAGACTCTAGTTAACGAGCTGGGTTATTCATACTTTTCTACTGTCGATGAACCAAAGTCAGAAGATGGCTATGTATTTAATTCTCCTGTTGTTGCCTTTGCGTCGCGTTATCCTATTTTAAATTCTCAACCGGTTATTGCCAAGCAAGCTCAATTATCTCGGTTTGGGATTGAATTTGAATTTAATCGCGTACCTATCCATGCCTCTATTGAACTGCCTCATCTTGGAATTACTGACTGTTATGTAGTTCACTTCAAGTCTCAGCGCCCTAAAGAGCCAGAAGAAAGTGATGTAAAGGATGAACTCAATAGCTCTCCTCTTCATCAACTTCACGATGAACAGCTAGGCTCTTGGCTTTCGACTGTTCAGCGTGGATTAGAAGCGAATATCTTACATAATCATATAATTCAACAACGTAAAGAATCAAACCAACCCGTTATTATGATGGGCGATTTTAATAAACCTTTGTTTCATGATGAATTTAAAGGGCTACTGTCTCATGAGTTACGGTTTGATAAGTTCAGTACCGATTATTTAACTCGATTTCAGCTTAAAGACAGTTGGAATATTTACTGTGGATTAAAAGGCGCAGATTTATTGGAAGAGCGAGTAAGTACCCATTATTACGGAGCAAAAGGGTCTGTATTGGATTACATACTGCTGTCTAACGAGTTTGATAGTTCATTTTCGGGCAATATTTTAGAAGTTATTGATTACACAGTAACAGATCAGCACATTGTGAATCCAAGATTTGATATTGACCAATTCAGTACGGATCATGCGCTAGTTTCAATTACAGCCCGTATACGACAAGCATAAAAAAGACGTTTGATATCTTACCTATTTGGATAATATCAAACGCCTGATATTCAATATGAATATACCAGTGAAACTAAGCTAAACGCTCATCTGCAATTATTTTTCCATCTTTAATGTTGATAATGCGCTTTGTTCTCTGAGCTAGGGCATTATCGTGAGTTACAATAATTAAGGTTCGTCCTTCCTGATGCAGTTCATTAAAGAGCGCTTCTATGTCTGCCCCTGACTTTGAATCCAAAGCCCCTGTTGGTTCATCAGCCAATATAATTTGAGGATCATTAACTAAAGCTCTCGCAATCGCAACACGCTGTTTTTGCCCACCAGATAGCTGATTCGGTTTATGATTCATCCTATCACCTAGCCCAACTCGCTCTAGTAGAGCTGCCGCTTTCTTTTTCCTTTCTGCGGATTTAACTCCACGATAAACCAAAGGTAATGCTACATTCTCAAGTGCACTCGCATACTCTAATAAATTAAAGCTTTGAAATACAAAACCAATGCTCTGATTTCGTATTCCTGCTAGCTGGTGACTACTCAAGGCTGATACATCTTTACTATCCAGATAATATTCACCCATTGTCGGGGTATCTAAACAACCTAGCATATTCATCAAGGTTGATTTTCCAGATCCTGATGGCCCTAAAATCGAAAGAAATTCCCCTTTTTTAATTGAGAGAGATACGCAATCCAAAGCTCGAACTTCTTCTTCTCCGCTCTTATAATGCTTGCTAATATCACGCAACATTACTAAGTCTTCAGATCCAGATATAGCTGTATTGTTATTACTATTCACTTTGTAATGCCTCTAATGGGGTTATTCCTGCGGCTCTATTTGCGGGGAACCAAGCGGCTAAGATACCGACAAATCCTAAAGCAAATATAACTAAACCAACAATAGGTAAAGAGAGTTCTGGTTTTGGCTGGCCTAGTTGATCATACAAACCATTTCCAGTCAAAGGGAGCGTTTGCATTAATACAATCAACAGATAAGTTAAGCTTAAACCCAACATACCTCCAAGGCTCATAGTAAACAATGATTGTGTTAAATAGTGTAGACGTATGGTTGTTGGAGTTGCCCCAATTGCCATTCTGACACCAATATCTTTAGTCGCTCGTTTAACTGTGGCGTACATTACATTTGCAATCCCAATCCCTGCGACCCCCAAGGTAACTAAACCAATAATGCCTAAAAAACTTTGTAAACCAATTAAAAATTGTCGCATGGTTTTTTGTCTTAATAACATATCTTGAACTTGAACCAATTGGTCATCTTCAATGCTTGCACCATACTTTCTGGCAATCACTTGTTTAACTGTTTTCGCAACTTGTATGCGATCTGCACTCGCTATTGGCTCTATATTAATGGCAGAAATGGCACTGTTTTGATGAAAACGCTTCCAAGTAGTAAACGGTACAAAAAGAGACTCATTAAGTGGTATACCTTGCTCTATATTTGCACTACTGCGCTTAATTAAACCAATGACGGTAAACTCTTCACTGCCTACTTTTACTTTTTTACCAACCGGATCAACCTCTAATTTCGGGGTATTAATCCAATCAAAGTCATCCGACTCATTGAATAAAGAAATAGCGGCGCTTTCACCTAATATAATCACTTTACGCTGTTCTTTGATATCTAAAGGATTAAACCATCGCCCTCCTGGTACTATTTTTAAGCCAGTTAATGCTTGATAGCCAGGGAATACGGCAAGTGGGTTTTGCCAAGTCCGATGATCTTTATAACTTGCACGTTCATCCCAAATAGCACTTGGTTGAGCATGCTTTACACTTGGTAAGGCTTTTATTACATCTAAGTCTTCCGATTTAATCTGCAATTCTTTACCTGTGTAGAAATTGCCTGAATTTATAGTGGCATAACCTCCGGTAAGGTAGATTAACTTCCCATTCCCATTCTCTGAGCTTCGGATCAACCCCTGACGTAAGCCTTCACCGGCAGCAAGCATGGTGGCTATACATAATGTCGCCCATGCAACTGCTAAGATAGTTAAACTCAAACGTACTTTCTCAGCAGCCATTTCTTGAAATATTTGTCTCATTGGCAACAGCATTATCAAGCCCTCGCACTTAAGGCAATTACAGGAAGTAAGTTCGATGCTCGACGTGCAGGAAAGTACGCGGCTAACAATGCAAATACTGCCGTTACTCCTAATGATATTTTAATGGCATCGAGTGTGATCATTGGTTCGCCAAGCCATTCAGGCATACCAATCATATTTAATAGCATGACTATGCCATAGGAGAACATAACTCCAATGACGGTTCCGCACACAACGAGGATCCCTCCTTCTATTAAAAATTGGCCTAAAATATTATTAGGTGTTGCACCTATCGCAAGTCGAACTCCAATTTCTCTAGTTCGTTCAGTTACTGATAAAAACATTATATTTGCAACACCTAGTGAGCCAACAGCTAGAGTCATGGCACCACTTGCTCCTAAGAACAGTTGAATACCCCTTAATAGTTTTTTAAAAAATTCAGCTTCTTGTCCAAAGTCAGGCATATACATCGCATCTTTATCATTAGGATCAAAATGTTGCTGATTAGCAAAAAATGACAATATACTCTTTCTTAATAGCAAACCAGAAACACCTTCAACAGGAGAAATAAGCAACATATTCGGTTTACTTTTCCATAAATCAGTAAAGGTTGTACTTGGGATCATTGCTTGACTAGCATCATCATTTAATGAAATCCCACCTTCATTTTTCTTTGTAATACCAATAACGTTAAAAGGGATACCATTAATATTTAAAGAGCTTCCTATATGTAAAGAACCTATCTCTGCTAACTGCCAACCAACCAAGGCAACACGGTTATGATTAACCAAATCACTACGGTTAATTTGTCGTGAACCCTTGTTTAGTTTCACATTTCGCAATTCAATAAATTGATCATCGATACCAGTAACATTACCGGGTAAAGAGCGACCTTGATTATCCGTAACGCTAGCATCCCATTTACCATATATCACTGATATATTCTCAATCGCGGGGTGATGAAGCATTTGGCGAGCTTCTACTTCAGAAGGCAAGATCAATCTTCTCACGGGCCTTCCTTTCCACTCCTTGGTAGTTTGTCCTGGAAACACTATCTGAGTATCACTCATTAATAGGGCAAAAGATTTTGTATTTGTCTGATAGAACCCCTCACCAAGAGCAACTAAAACCAAAACTGAAATAATGCCCCATACAATTGCGAGGATAGCCAGAAAGCTTCTCAAACGATGAGCCAATAAGGTCTGTATCGTTTGAGATAATAAAGCTATCATGATTGCAATGCCTGTGAAATCAAGGCTATGGTTTCATTATCTAATTTACCAACAGACTTAAGTAAAGAAATACGATATTGCCAATATTGATAAAGCAATGACTGCAAAGTATTTTTACTGCTAAACAAACGATTATGTGCATCAATAACATCAGATGCTTCAGCCATACCTGCCTTATAAATCGCTTGTTTACTTTTTAACACTAGTTCTCTCGACGCAACTTGTTTCTCTGCCATTTCAACACGTTGCCAATTCAACGAGAGCTGAGTATATCGGTTAGAAATGGTACTTTTTATTCCGATCTCTACCGCTCGAACATCTTGTCTAGCACGATGAACTTTTAACTTAGCACGATCAACACTGGCTGCTGTTGAACCATTTAAATCAAGAGGTAAACTCAAGTTTAAATTTGCATTCAATTCATCATCTGAGTGGGTACTGTCGCTATATCCCACAGACCCTGTAATCGTAGGGTAATAACCTGTTTTAGCCTGCTCTGTCTCCAACTCTGCAATTCGAATACTTTGTTTTGCCGCTAATAATTCAGGGCTATGATTACTTGCTAATTTCAGCCACTCTTGTTTACTGTTCACTATCAATTTCGGCGGTGATAAGTTAGTAGTCTTAATTTCATCAACTTGAGTAGGTTCCATATTGATTAACCCAATCAAACTAGCTTTTTTATCTTCAACTCGTGAGCGACTCGCTAATATCTCTGCTTCTTCATCAAGATGGTTAGATCGCATATCCTCCAACTCAACAGATTGAATTTTCCCAGCTTTGTAACGTAGCTCAATGATACGTAACATTTTTGTGCCTTCATCAAACTTTTGCTGTGCTAAACGGAGGTCACCTTGAGATTGGGCAAGGTCAAGATATACATTAATTAATCGTTCAGCTAACTCATTATGACTCTGTTTTACTTTCAATTGAGAAGCTAATAATGAGGCTTGAGATTGATCAAGTACTGACCATTTGCTGCTATCCCAAATGGTTTGATTTAGCCTAATTCCGTAATTATTGGTATTATCACTACCTTCATTCCAAGTAGAACCTGCAGTAATCTCTGCACTCGGAAGTAGAGCACTTCTACTTGAGCGTATTTCAGTTTCACTTATTTTTTCATCTAATTGTGACTGTAAATACGTTGGGTCATATTGCTTTGTCGCTTGCCATGCATCTTCAATAGTTAACGCATAACTCATCGTACTTACGCTATTAACCATAAGACTAAAAGAAAGAAGGCGAAGAGCATTTTTTGCTGAGGATTTATCACGCATTTGGTTCACCCATCATCATACTCATATCAACAATCTCTTCACCCTCAGCTAATCCAGAAAGTACTTCTACCATGACTCCATCAGATAAACCGAGTGTCACCGCTTTAGGTGAATAACCATTTTCACTCTCATCAATAACCCAAACCTCTGGCTCATCTCCATTAAATTGTAATGAACGCTCTGGGATAGTGATTACATTGATTGATTGTTGAAGAATAATTTGAGCCGTTGCTGAAAAACCTGAACGAATAGTGATGTTCTTTGGAAATTGGATCTGACCAACTTCAACTTGAAAACCATTATCAAAGCTTTGTGAGCTGTTGGTGGTTGTTAAGTTTAATGTCTCTGACTGCACTGCAACTTTACTTAATTCTCCTGACATCACAATATCTGGATATGGAGCTAAAATAACGGTTACTGGAGTTCCAACAGTTAATTGAGCTGCATCATGCTCACTAACACTGCCTTTAAAAATAATATCGCTCATATCTGCAATCGACATCATCTCCGTCGCTTCTTGATTCGATACTGTAGATATAATGGGCTCACCAATTTCAACTTTCAAATTTAGTATAGTACCGTTAATTGGCGCGACAATTGTTGAGTTCAATTTAGAATTACCAACAGAAGACTCTCCACTACGGATAAGATCAAGATTTTGTCTTTTTTGCTGTACATCTGCCTTGCTAGATTTCACATCAGATTTAGCTTGAATATATTCTCCATAATTTTTAGGAATAATATTTTGCTCAATTAATTGGTTAAGGTTCTCTAGCTTTTTCTGCGCTGATTCTAGTGTTGCTTCACTTTGCATTAAATCCGTATTTGCTAGCATTAATGCAGCTGGCGTTGGGTTTGGTCGAACTTTAATTAATGGTGTATTAGCGGTAACGACCTCACCAACTTGATGATATATTTCTCCAACAATTCCATCTATTTGCGATTTGATTGAAATGGAATGAGCAGGAACAACATGACCTACAGCTACTGCTTTCTTCTCAACAGAGCCAAGAGAAGCAACCACAAACGGTAATGCCTCATTTTGTACTGCTGCTTGTGTTGAAAAATAATACCCTGCTCCGGCAATAGATGTAGATAATAAAGCCATAAAGAGCCAACGCTTTTTCATAATGAATTCCATATAAAAACTGAATGATAATATTAATAAACATAGGACAAGCAGAGGTTTATTATGTTCAATCCAACTATAATAATATATTTTTTATAAAATTAAATGTATGGATTTGTATAGATTTGTATTTATACCAACCTGAAATAAGCCAGTGGCGAGATAATTACGTAAAAGATTTGATTAAAATAAGAAACAAAAAAGGCGTCTAAGTATATAGACGCCTTTCATCATTTAACGAATATACGTTAATTATTCACCGCGGTAAGTACAACCTGCAGTACATGTTTCTTTAATTTCTATTTTGCTTAGTAATGGAAGGTTCGGTTTTACTTCGTTCCAAATCCATTTAGCTAATACTTCACTTGTTGGGTTTTCTAACCCTTCAATATCGTTTAAGTAGTAGTGATCAAGACGATCATACGTTGGTTTAAATGCCGCTTTAATTTCAGAGAAATCAATAACCCAACCAGTATGTTGGTCTACTTCACCTTCAACATACAAACGAACTAAAAAAGAGTGACCATGAAGACGACCACATTTATGACCTTCTGGTACATGTGGTAAATGGTGTGCTGCTTCAAACATGAAGTCTTTATATAGTTCAGTTGTCATTAGTTAAAATCTCTATTACCTATATTATGAAGCTAGGATAGTACTCTACTTCCCTACTAAACAACAAGACTCGTGGTAGTTAAGTTCATACAACCTAACCATATTGATGTTTTTTTCGACGAATTTATAACGAAAATTGATTCTTATCCTGAATTTTTATCTTTATCGCATAACAACACTTGAAGCTATTAATAAGAAAGGTAATATGTCTACCTTGAAATAAAAAATATTCGTGCATGTAGCACAACAATGGAGAATGTAATTAACATGACTTACGCGCCTGTAACAGACGTATTAAGCGGTAAACTAGCGGTAGACAGTGAAGTAACTGTTCGCGGTTGGATCCGTTCACGTCGCGACTCGAAAGCTGGAATCTCATTTCTAGCTATTTATGACGGTTCTTGTTTCGATCCGATTCAGGCCGTAGTTCCTAATGACTTAAATAATTACAATGAAGAAGTCCTAAAACTAACAACAGGTTGTTCTGTTGAAGTAACAGGTACTATCGTTGCTTCTCCTGCTAAAGGCCAAGATTTCGAACTTGCTGCAACGGCAGTAAAAGTGGTTGGTTTAGTTGAAGACCCAGATACTTACCCAATGGCGAAAACTCGTCACTCAATTGAGTATTTACGAGAAGTTGCTCACCTTCGCCCACGTACTAACGTGATTGGCGCGGTTGCACGTGTTCGTAACTGTCTGTCTCAAGCTATTCACCGTTTCTACCACGAGCAAGGTTACTTATGGATGTCTGCACCACTAATCACATCATCTGATGCTGAAGGTGCTGGTGAGATGTTCCGTGTATCAACACTTGATCACAACAATCTACCTTTAGATGACAAAGGCAATGTTGATTACGACAAAGATTTCTTTGGTAAAGAAACATTCCTTACAGTATCTGGTCAATTAAATGCAGAAACTTACGCTTGTGCATTAAGCAAAGTTTACACATTTGGCCCGACTTTCCGTGCTGAAAACTCACACACAAGTCGCCACCTAGCTGAATTCTGGATGGTTGAACCTGAAGTTGCTTTTGCTGACCTAGATGACGTTGCGAAACTGGCTGAAGACATGCTTAAGTATGTATTCGAAGCGGTTCTTGCTGAACGTCGTGATGATCTAGAATTCTTTGCTTCTCGCATTGATAAAGAAGCAATCACTCGTCTAGAGCAATTTGTTAGCTCTGATTTTGCACAAGTTGATTACACTGACGCAATCCAAATCCTTATCGACTCTGGTAAGAAATTTGAATTCGACGTTGAGTGGGGCATCGATATGTCTTCTGAGCATGAACGTTACCTTGCTGAAGAGCATTTCAAAGCACCAGTTATCGTTAAAAACTACCCGAAAGACATCAAAGCATTCTACATGCGTCAAAATGACGATGGTAAAACAGTTGCTGCGATGGACGTTCTTGCACCTGGTATTGGTGAGATCATCGGTGGTTCTCAACGTGAAGAGCGTTTAGATGTTCTTGATGCACGTATGATTGAAATGGGTATCGACCCTGAACACATGACTTGGTACCGCGATTTACGTCGTTACGGTACTGTACCTCACGCTGGCTTCGGTCTTGGCTTTGAGCGTCTAGTGTCTTACGTAACTGGTATGGGCAACGTTCGTGACGTTATTCCGTTCCCACGTACTCCACGTTCAGCTAACTTCTAATTAGCTCTATCTCAATTGAGATAAGTAATCTAGAAGAAAGAAATACAAAAATGGCGACCAATGCGGTCGCCATTTTTTTAACTATATATTTAGGTATAATTACCAGAAACGAACTCGACCAGTATCAATATGAACAAAGTTACTACCAGGATAATACCCTACTCCGCCCGCTTTTAATGATAAAGCTGCTTTTCTTACTTCCGCTAATGGCACGCCTTCTAAACGGAAATCCATTGCTCGGCCTAACATATGCAAACTTTTCTTCGCTACGCCACCATGTGATTTACCACGCAGCATTTCATTCGTTGCCGGAGAACGATAACCTGAAATAATTTGCACTTGGGTATCACAACCAATGACTTTTTGAATAGCAGAAAGCTGATCAAAAAGCCCTGTATCCATAGAAATACTTTCATTTCGGCGAAAATCACGACATAAGTGATTCAATTTAACTAATTCTGAGTTCTGATATTGTCGTCCATTGAAATACTCAGTCTCTAACTCTTCCCCAGTATGCAAATTATTTAACGCTAATTTACGTGGTGATTCTTCAAATTGTGATGCGAAAGATAACGTAGGAAAAAGACTTAAACCAACAGTAGCAGCGCCACCAAGAAGGATTTTACGGCGTAATGGACTAAATTCAGACATGCAGTAAACAGCTCACTTATAAATAGATCAATCAATAACTGAGCGCAAAGATACACACTTAACCAGTATCGGTCAAATAATGAACAGATCTATTTATATGTTACTTCTGAAAAAGAACAGCTTACTTATTGAGCAGAAAGAGAATTATAAGTATTTATTCATTTTGTAAAAAGTACGTCAATTTTTAGATTTACTCCATTCATCGTAATTATAGATATCATTTCTGAATTGAATTATGTTTTTGTCATCTATCCATGTCGTTTGATAAGTTGTATAAACGGCTATTTTTTGCTCTAAACCAACAGAATTTGTTTTTGGTAATCGATTATAGTTTTCATAATCTGTCGCAGTATAATCTGACTCTTCCATCAAAAGTTGTGCAAACTCTGATGCTTTCTCGACTCGAATACAACCTGAACTATAAGCTCTATGTTGTTTTTTAAATAACGATCTTGAGGGAGTGTCATGCAAGTAAATCGAGTTCTTATTAGGGGTATTAAATTTATATTTTCCTAATGCATTTGTTCCCCCTGGTTTTTGTCTTAACTTATAAGGAAAATTCTCAGCTGTCATTTCTTCCCATTTAATATTGTCAAAAGGTATTACGTTATTACTTAACCATGACGGGAGTACTTCAAAATTATGCTCTGTAAGATACTCTTTATCATCAAATGCTTTAGGCAATATATCTTCCCTCATGATCTTAGTCGGTACTTTCCATTTTGGATTAAAAACAATCGAATCTAATCGAGTGGTAAATAAAGGCGTTCTTCTGGCTGGTTTACCTACGATCACTTTACTTTTAAAAATTAATTCACCTTCTTGAAAGTACCCCATTTCATAAGACGGTATGTTTACCAATACAAACCGATTACTCTTTTCTTCCCACAGTCGTAATCGCTGAATATTAAGCGCAATAATCCGAACTCTTTCATTTGCACTCATGTTTAACCAGTAAAGTGTTCTCTCCCCAATAATGCCATCTGCAACCAAACCATGCCTTTCTTGAAAGCCTTTAACTACCCTAACTAACTCTTCGTTGTATATACGACTATCTTTCTTCAGGAAATACTGAAGTTGCCTTTTATTTAGATCACCTGAAATATTCAACCTGTAAACCAATGACTTATAAGGTATAACTTGGTTTGGTTTGAGCAAGCGGGTTACTTCAAGTTTAGGTGCTTCTTGATGATAAGGATCATAATATAAATACAAACGTTCATATAAATCTAAATATTGCTCAGATTGCGGCTGTAGTGTAATAACCAATTGATATAAATTGTTTTTTTGAAAATGCTGATTTATTGTATTTATAGCAAGTGCTGATGGTTGGCCAATATTCCCATCTAACCTTCCGCCAAACAGCCACTTAATACCATGCGTTGAAATTAGTTCTTTATATACAGAGAAATACAATAATGTATCTGTTGCTAAAATATCAAACTCTAGCCCTTTAGTTTGTTGAAGAAGATCATATCGTTTTTGAAGATCATCGTTCACATCAGCTAATACAAGTAAACCTAGCTGATTTTTTAACTGTCTTCTGTCTTTAACTAATTGCCATTTGAGTTGTGAATAAGGATAAAAGCTAGCCACGAGTTCAGGATAGAATAACTGGGATTGATATTCTTTAATGTAATTATTTACGCTGCTGGACGCATAAACACCGAAAGACACATGCATTAACAAAGCAATAAGTAATATATTGAATCTACCCATGAAATCCCCTAATAAAAATACGCCAGTACTTTTATACTAGTCTTCAATAGGTGAATATCAAGTTAACCTCTAGTAATTAAAAACCAAAAAAAGAGCCGAATAATCGACTCTTTAAATTCATCAAAGACATAAAACTATGTCTATTATTGAACGACTTCACCACTTTCAATAACGGTTTCACGTACTATTTTTGTAAACTCAATCACTTCTTGGCGAATTTTATCTTCATCAACCGTCAGCATTTCACGATCTTTCATCAAGATATTACCATCAACAATTGTATGACGAACATTGCCTGAATTTGCAGAGTAAACCAATGCTGAATATGGGTTATATACTGGCAACATATTAGGTGCCTTAGTATCAACAACAATAATATCTGCTAGCTTACCCACTTCAATAGAACCAATTTTGTCTTCCATATGAAGCGCTTTAGCTGCACCCATCGTTGCCATATCAATAACTTTAATTGGAGGCATAGCTGCGCGATCTTTATTTACTAACTTATGAACTTTAGCAACTTGGTTAAACTCATCAATAATACTTAATGTATTACCAGACATTGGACCATCAGTACCTAAACCAATACGTACATTTTCATCATACATTTTAAGAGCAGGAGAAACGCCTTTGGCTGATTTGATGTTAGCACTCATGTTATGCGCAACACCCATATCTGATTCTTTTACTAATTCAATATCTTTATCATCAATAAGAATCATATGCGCACCAATAAGGTTTTTATTAAGCGCACCAATACTATGCATATATTCTACTGGAGACATTCCGTTAGCACGCTCAGCGATGACTTCTTCTTCGCGATGAGATTCAGCTAAGTGGATCATAACAGGAACGTCTAGCTCTAATGATAGTTTCGCAATTTTTTGTAGCGTCTCAGTTGTATTTGTATATGGTGCGTGAGGAGCAAACGCTGGTGTGATACGAGGATGATCTTTATATTCTTCGATAAAGTTTAGGGCGTACTGAATCCCCTCATCTGCATTTGCGGCATCAGCAACAGGGAATTTAATAACACTTTCACCTAAAATTGCACGCATACCAATTTTGTCGACCGTCTTTGCAACTTCGTCTTCAAAGTAATACATATCCGCATAAGTGGTTACCCCACCCTTAACCATCTCAACATTACCTAGGTTAGCACCAATACGAACCATGTCGCGTGACACTAATTTTTTCTCTAAAGGGAAGATATAACGGTGTAAACGATCAGGAACATCATCGCCTAATGAACGAAAAACAGTCATTGAGGCATGAGTATGTGTATTAATTAAACCGGGTAAAACAATATCTCCGTCCACATCTAACATGGTTTTCGCTGTGTAGTTTTTTGCGATGCTTTGATCACCAACAGCAACAATTTTATTACCTTTAATTGCAACAACGCCATTTTCGAATGTTTGTTTAGACTCATTCATTGTTAATAGCGTTGCATCAGTAATCAACAAATCAACCTGCTGAGCTGCAAGCGCTGAAAAAGTGACAAAAGTATTTGCTGCAATAGCCACTGCTAATAAGGTCTTTTTTAAATACATGGACTGACTCGCAAAAAGTAAGAATAATTCGCAGGGATGGTATACGTTAATATTTTTTAATCAAGCGAATTGTCATTAGGTATACGTAACATTCGTTCAAAGTAGTGATCAATCTCATATTTCCTGAAATCCAATACTCATTACGAATATAAAATAACAACATGGTAAACCGCAAACGATACCTAGTTAAGTATTTGGTTTTAATAAACTATAAATGTTAAATCAATCAATAAAATCGCACAATATATCCAAAACCACTAACAATCCATTGCTTTTATCCCTTTTATTTATATTAACAATATGTAAACATTCTGTTGATTTCTCAGTTAATAGAGAAACATTACAAGGACTCACCTATTAGTGAGCACAATATTCTGGAGAACAGGTACATTATGAAAAAGTCACTTTCAAGTAGAATTTTTATAGGTTTATTCGCTGGCCTATTAATCGGTACAGCTATTCAATACATGTTTAATGGTGTTGCGTTTTTTGACTCGTTTCTTTTAGGAGCAGCAGAAGGCGTTGGCGGGATGTTTGTTTCACTGATCAAACTACTCGTAGTTCCACTGGTTTATGTTTCGATCGTTTGCGGTATCGTTGAACTAAAAGACATTGCTTCATTTGGTCGCCTTGGTGGTAAAACTTTTGCTCTTTACCTTATTAACACCATCATCGCGATTGCTGCAGCACTAACTGTAGGTATGATATTTGCTCCTGGTGCTGATGCTAATTTAGCAGGTACTGTTGTGGCTGGCTCTGTAGAGCTAAAAGCCACTGAAACCCCAGATATCTTCTCTCTTATTACAAATATCGTCCCTAGTAACCCAGTAGAAGCTTTCGCTAGTGGAGATATGCTACAAATTATCTTCATGGCTATCTTAACCGGTCTTGCGATTCAAGCGCTTGATCACCGTGGCGGCCCTGCAATTAAAACATTTAAAGTTGCCAATGAAATCATGATGAAGCTAATCAGCTTAGTAATGAGTCTTGCTCCTTATGGTGTATTTGCACTAATGATTCAATTAGGTGCGACATTAAACGCAAATACATTAATGTCTGTTGCTGGTTATGTGGCTCTTGTTATTGCAATGCTTACTTTCTGGATTTTTGTTTTCTATCCAATAATGGTTGGCTTAACAACAGGGATCTCTCCAAAAACATTCTTACGTGCGGTACGTGAGCAAATTTTATTCTCGCTATCAACAGCAAGTTCAAATGCAACGATCCCAGTAACAATGCGTACATTAACAGACAAATTAAATGTATCTAAATCTGTAGCTGGTTTTGGTGTTCCGCTAGGTGCAACCATGAACATGTCTGGTGTATCTATTTATATCGCACTGGCTGCTATTTTTGTTGCTAATGCATTCGGTCAACCAATTAACTCTGCAGACCTATTCACTTTAGGCTTTACGATTCTATTGTTATCAATTGGTGCTGGTGGTGTTCCAGGTGGCGGTGTCGTTATGGTCGGTGTTATTTTACATCAACTAGGTCTTCCACCAGAAGGTTTAGCTATTGTTGCTGCGGTTGATCGTATTAACGATATGTTCTGTACTTCTTCTAACGTTGTTGGTGATACAGCAGTAAATACAATTGTTGCAAAATCAGAAGGTGAAGTTGGTAAAGTTGAGTCAATAGATGAGGAAGTCTTTACTGAAAAAGTAAACGGCTAGTTCTATATTTAGTATTAATATCAATAAAAAGAGAGAGCTACCCATGCTCTCTCTTTATATTCGGACATAAAGCATTTATAATACGTCTACATTTTTTTCACATCTTTTGAGCTATGAAGCCTTATTTCTTTACCGCTTTACTTTTTCTTTTTCTATCACCTTTTAAAAGTAACGCTGAATCCCTTTCTCTTTATTCCATGAATACAGGTTCATTCCTCTATCACTTGGTACCTTACGATCCTGACTCTCATCAATACTTTGGTAATGAGTACTTTTCCATAGAACGTAAATTTTCTGAAGATTCAGATTACAGCTTTATGTTAGGTACTTTTCTAAATAGCCAAGCTAATCGTTGTATGCTAATTGGTGTACGAAAAGATTGGTATCAAGTAAGTGATAACGTAGTCATAAAAGGGGTTTACTCTTATGCTGGTGAGTTCTTTGTTGATGCATTTGAAAACTGTGGTGATGGCGGGATTTATAAAACCTCAAAAGAAAAATTCGGTGTTGCCTTCGCTCCTTACATCTACCATGCCGCGCAATACAATCTAACTGACTATTTTGGGGTTGAGGCTGGTTTTATTCTTCCTGGTATCCTCGTAATGAGTATGCAATGGAGTTTCTAACTTAACCACTACTCTATTTATTGTGTAACTAACAAGTATAAAAAAACCACGACTCATTAACTGATGATCGTGGTTTTTTATTCGAATGAAGAAAAGCTTACTCGCTTTCGTTTTCTACCGCTTCTTCACCACGTAGATCTTGCTGAACGCCTTGTAAAAAGTTACGTAGAACTTGGTCTTTACAAATGCGGTAATGTTTATGATCTGGTTTACGGAAAAATGCACTAAGTTCGTGCTTGCTTAGACGGAAGTTTACTAACTTCATTAAGTCTAACACTTCATCTGCTTTTAAATTCAAAGCGATCTGTAGCTTTTTAAGAATGATGTTATTCGTTAGCTTTTGCTCTGGCTTTGGTTGTTCGCCTTCACGCTTGCCACGTTTATCATTAATTAAACCATTTAGAAACGTTGCTAATTGAACATCTTGACAACTCTTATAGTCTTTATCGTCATCCGCTTTTAACCAGTTACATACTTCTTCACGAGTTACTTTAAGATCAGCAGCACCAAACAGTGCGATCATTTTTGTATCGTCAAAATCAAAAGTATAGCGAATGCGTCGTAGAACGTCGTTATTAGTCAAGGTAGATCCTAAATGTCTTAATTTAAATTAGGGGCAGACTATAACTCTTAATGCCCATAGGTAAAAGATTTATGTGATCTTCAAACATAAAAAACCCGAGAATTACCTCGGGTTTATTGAATTACTTATAATCTTTCTTAATTACATTTGGCGTAATGCATTAATACGCTTATCTAATGGTGGGTGACTCATTAATAATTCCATTAACGTGTGCTTACCATTAATACCAAAAGCCATCATAGAACCTTCTAACTGAGATTCTTGACCTGTACGTAATCTTTCTAAGGCTGCAATCATTTTCTCTTTACCAACAAGCTGTGCTGCACCTGCATCGGCATAAAATTCACGATGACGGCTAAACCACATTGTTAAGAAGCTAGCTAAGAAACCAAATGCAATTTCAAGAATAGTCGATACGATAAAGTAAGTCATAAAGCTACCGCCTTCACCCTCACCTTCTTCATCACTTGATGTAAAGCCACTTACTGCATTTGCAATCATTCGAGATAAGAAGATAACGAACGTATTCACAACACCTTGCATTAATGTCATTGTGATCATATCGCCATTCGCAATATGGCTCACTTCATGGGCAAGAACCGCTTCAGCTTCATCACGAGTCATACTGTGAAGTAACCCTGTTGAGACTGCGACCAATGAATCATCGCGCTTAGCACCAGTAGCAAAAGCATTCATGTCTGGTGAATCATAAATAGCAACGGTTGGCATACCAATACCAACTTGTTGAGCCTGACGCGAAACCGTTTCTAGTAACCAATGCTCTGTTTCATTACGTGGTTGCTCAATAACTTCACCACCAACAGAGCGTAACGCCATTGATTTTGACATCATTAAAGAGACTAATGAACCACCAAAACCAAATAATACTGCCATAACTAGTAAGCCTGATAGGCTACCTTGCTGAATCCCCGTAACCGCATAAACAATATTCAACACAATGCTGAATACGATCATTACCGCTAAGTTTGTTGCTAAAAACAGCGCAATACGCTTCATTTATTGTTTCTCCAATATATTAATAAATTCTACTCATTTATTGTATTTTGTTGAGTAGATACCATAAGTGCAAAGCACACACTTTGGATATAAGCATAAGATAGTGTCATTTAATTCAAATACAAGGGGTTGACGTACTTTGATACACTTTCTTAGTATCTATTTACCTTTATTCATTACTTTTTTATTTTATACGCTCGTTAAACCACCCCAATAGTTAGACTTTGGTCGTATTGCGATATACACGGTTTAGCTTTACCTTGGTTTTAATGATTTAAAGTAAGCAATGTTCAAGGATTTAACATGACTGAAAAAGAAACTTATTTGATGGCAATTGATATGCTTTGTTGCCATTTGGGGTTATCAAAAGAAGAGGCTCAAAAGCAGCTAGGCATTCATTCTTCTGCTGATTTAGAAACTCAAATTCTAGAGACTCAAGAAGCATTAATGGGGCTCAATCAATAATATTGATTCTCTTTTATTCCATAATAAAAAAAGCGGCTCACTAGTATTTAGTGAGCCGCTTTTTACATTCGTTTTTTATTAGAAAACTATGCAGTAACTGTTGCTGCTTCTTTAGCTTTCATTTCACCAACAGGTAATACAGTACGACCGTATTCACCGTTAATTACTTGAGCCATAGAGAAGTACATTGCACTTAAACCACAGAACAGACCAACGTAACCAGCCATGTGGCCGATGAATACGCTACCTGTGAAATCGCGAGCTGAAAGCAATGCGAATAAAATAGTTAATGTACCAAATACCACTTGCTTAGCGCGTGGGTAGTTAAATGTACCTAAGAATAAGAAGAACGTTAGTACGCCCCACATTGCTAAGTACCAACCCATGAATACTGCTGATGTTGCTTGACCAAGGCCCATTTCTGGCATAAGGATTAAGCCAACAAGAGATAACCAGAAGAAACCGTAAGAAGTAAACGCTGTAGTACCAAACGTGTTACCTTTTTTATACTCCATGATGCCTGCAATTACTTGCGCGATACCACCGTAAAAAATACCCATAGATAAAATAGCAGTATTTAATGGAAAGAAACCTGCATTATGTAGGTTTAGTAGCACAGTTGTCATACCAAAAGCCATTAGGCCTAATGGTGCTGGATTTGCAAGTTTGCTTGACATGCCGAAGCCTCAAAAAAAAGTGTAATGATTAAAAAAGTGTTTAGGACGCGCATTCTATTTACGCGCGTTGAATATCACAACTACCAATTATGGAATCTTACATTTCATTTATATCATTCCTAAAATTGAGCCACTTTATTACTCATTAATAACAACAAATCTTGTTTTTTCTCTTCTCTTTTAGACTCTCTACACGTTTGCGATTACACTAGATAATCTGCTTTATTTATAGAGAACCTCCATGGAACTGGTCTTTTCCCTACTACAGCAATTAAGCGTTTACCTCGTATTAGCTTATCTATTAAGTAAGACTCCCTTATTTCTTCCTATTACGACTATTTCAGGGCGTTGGAGCCACCGTTTCCTTTGCTATATCATCTTTTCTGGCTTCTGTATTCTCGGAACGTATTTTGGCCTTGCGATTCAAGATGCAATTGCAAATACTCGAGCTATTGGTGCGGTAATGGGAGGTGTTCTTGGCGGACCTTTAGTGGGTTTCTTTGTTGGACTTACTGGTGGTTTGCATCGCTACTCAATGGGCGGATTTACCGACCTTGCTTGTGCAATATCAACGACAGCAGAAGGCCTATTAGGTGGATTATTCCACTTATATTTCTTGCGTAAAAATCAAATAGAACAGTTATTTAGACCAAGAACGGTTCTTATGATTGCATTTATCGCCGAACTACTGCAAATGACAATTATTCTAGTTGTCGCAAAACCATTCGATCAAGCATACGACCTTGTCTCTTCTATCGTTTTACCCATGGTAGTTGCTAACTCCATAGGTGCCGCTATGTTCATGAGTATTATCCAAGATAGAAAAGCTATCTATGAAAAATATTCTGCGGCATTTTCAAATAAAGCTTTAAATATTGCCCAACGCTCTGTTGGTATCTTAAGCCAAGGATTCAATCAAGAAAACAGCGAGCAAATTGCAAAAATCATTTATGAAGAGACCGGGGTTGGCGCAGTTTCTATTACCGATAAAGAAAAAATATTAGCCTTTATTGGTATCGGAGATGACCATCACCTACCTGGTACTCCTATCGCATCGGATTACACCAGAGAGGCAATAACACAGAGCAAAGTAATGTATATCGATGGAGATGAATTTCCTTATCAATGCTCGATTGATGATAAGTGTAAACTGGGTTCAGCACTGGTTATTCCACTTATTGGGGCAAATAATGAGGTAATTGGTACCATTAAACTGTATGAACCAAAACGGAAATTATTTTCCTATATCAACCTAACATTAGGCGAAGGGATTGCTAAATTACTCTCTAACCAGATTCTAACTGGCCGATATTTACAACAACAAACACTACTAACCCAGGCTGAATTACGTTTATTGCAGGCTCAAGTAAATCCTCATTTCTTATTTAATGCCCTAAATACGATCAGTGCAGTTATACGACGAGATCCAAACAGAGCAAGGGAGCTGATCCAGCATTTATCTCAATTTTTCCGTCGAAATTTAAAACAGAACTTTGAGCAAGTCACCTTAAAAGAAGAGTTACATCACGTACAATCCTATTTAGAAATAGAATTAGCACGTTTTGCTGACAGATTAACCGTTAATATGGATATTGATGAGCGTTTGTATTCATTACAACTGCCAACTTTCACTTTGCAACCTCTCGTTGAAAATGCGATTAAACATGGAACCTCTAATATGTTTGAAGCTGGTGAAATAACAATTAAAGCTTACCTCTCCCATCATCAAGTGATTTTAGAGGTAATAGACAATGCAGGTCTGTATATAGAGCAAGAAAGCAGCGATGGATTAGGTACAACCATTGTAGATAAACGTTTAAAAAACCAATTTGGTGATGCGTTTGGATTAACGCTATCTTGCATTGAAAATCAGCAAACCAAAGCCACCATCCATTTGCCACTAGAGACAATAAATAATGCTTAAAGCCATTGTGATTGACGACGAACTTTTTGCTCGTGAAGAGTTAATAGAACAACTTAATGAAATTGGTCACATTGAGGTTATTGCTGAATGCGGTAACGCTATTGATGGGCTAAAGCAAATTAATCAATTAAAACCTGATGTCGTCTTCCTTGATATTCAAATGCCTAAAATCACGGGAATGGATTTAATCAGTATGCTTGATCCTGACACCATGCCAAATGTGGTTTTTGTTACTGCGTATGATGAGTTTGCCGTTAAAGCATTTGAAGATAATGCTTTTGACTATTTACTCAAACCAATCGAGCCTTGCCGCCTTAAAAAAACAGTGAAACGATTATTAGCAGCAGGGACCAAACAAGACCTATCTCCTATCGCACAAACAAAGATCGAATTAATTCCCTGCTCTGGACACAATCGAATTCTTCTTTTACCTGCACAAGATCTTGAAGTTGCAAGCATTCAAGCTTCGGGGGTTCAACTACTAACAAAAACAGAAACCGCTTGTACGCAATTAACATTAAAAGTGTTAGAAGAAAAAACACCGTTAATTCGTTGCCATCGCCAGTTTTTAATTAACCCTCACTTTATACGAGAGATTAAATTGCACGATAATGGAACCAGTGACATCGTGACTCAAAGTGGTCATATCGCTCAAGTAAGTCGCCGTTATTTAAAAGAAATCAAAGAACGTCTTGGTATTCAACATTGATAATACTCATTAACATTCACTACTGAATATTATCCAAAACCACTTAACATTAAATAGTACCGCTTAACCTCTTATCACAACCACTCACCTTTTTTGGGCGTGAACTCTTTACGCCCATCAGTATGATGACCAACATATTAATTTGTCTATTTAACCAATAATTCAAACAAGGAATAAATTATGGTTTGGTTTCTAACCTGTGTCGCTGCACTTATCGGTGGTTACTTCATTTACGGTGCATTTATTGAAAAAGTCTTTGGGATTAAAGAAGACAGAAAAACCCCCGCTCACACAAAAACAGACGGTGTAGACTTTGTTCCAATGTCGACACCAAAAGTATACCTAGTTCAACTTCTAAATATTGCAGGCGTCGGTCCAATTTTTGGCCCAATTATGGGTGCCCTTTACGGCCCTGCAGCTATGTTATGGATTGTACTTGGTTGTATTTTTGCAGGTGCGGTACACGATTACTTCTCAGGTATGCTCTCTATTCGTAATGGTGGTGCTTCTGTTCCTACTATTACAGGTAAGTACCTAGGCAATGGTGCAAAACACTTCATGAACGTGTTCGCGATTGTTCTATTGCTTCTTGTTGGTGTGGTATTCGTATCTGCTCCTGCAAGCATGCTAACCAACCTAATGAATGATCAATTTGATTTAGGCATCACAATGACGGCCATGGTTGTTATCATTTTTGGTTACTACATCTTAGCGACAATTGTACCTGTTGATAAAATCATCGGACGTTTCTACCCGCTATTTGGTGCTCTGTTAATATTCATGTCTGTTGGCTTGATTTCAGCAATCGCACTATCGAGTGACCATTCAGTACTTGGCGGTTATGAGCCAAGTGAAATGTTCACCAACATGAACCCGAACGACTTACCATTGTGGCCAGCACTATTTATCACTATCGCTTGTGGTGCTATCTCTGGTTTTCACGCAACACAATCACCTTTAATGGCGCGTTGTATGGAAAATGAAAAGAATGGTCGTTTTGTATTCTACGGCGCAATGATTGGTGAAGGTATTATCGCACTGATCTGGTGTGCTATTGCCCTGTCTTTCTTTGATGGTATTGAAGCACTTCAAGCAGCGGTTGCAAACGGTGGTCCAGGTAACGTAGTTTACGCATCATCATTCGGTCTTTTAGGTACATTTGGTGGCATCCTAGCGTTCTTAGGTGTAGTTATTCTACCGATTACTTCTGGTGATACTGCATTCCGTTCAAGTCGTTTAATCCTTGCTGAATACTTCAACATGGAACAAAAGACACTACGTAACCGCCTGTTAATGGCACTACCTTTGTTCGTTCTTGGTGGTATCTTAACTCAAGTAGATTTCGGAATTATCTGGCGCTACTTCGGTTTTGCTAACCAAACAACAGCAGTCATGATGTTATGGACAGCGTCTGCTTACCTACTTCGTCACAACAAGTTACATTGGGTTGCGACGGTACCAGCGGTATTCATGACAAGCGTATGTATCACATTCATTTTAAATAACAGTCAACTTGGTTTTGGCTTACCGATGACACTATCAACCATTACAGGTGTGGTTTCAGCGTTTGTAATTGCTGGTTTGATTATTGTGAAATCAAAAGGCAAAGGTGAGATTGATTCAGAAGAAGAGAGTCTACAATCGTAAACTAATGTTATAACTTTCCCCCTATAGCTTTAGACTTAAAACCGGACCATTTATTGTGGTTCGGTTTTTTAATGTCTAAATAAAAAACGCTAGCGATTGTTATCACTGGCATTTTTATCATTTATTTATTAAGAGCGTTACTTTTGTTTCGCAGCGATTGCGGCGTAATCACCTAATAACTTAGATAAAATCGGTAACCAATTTAACGCATCTGTTGGTGGCTTAGCTAAAATCTGTTCAACCAATTCACAATGCTCTTCTAATGAAACCGCTTCTTCTAGATTAAATAACATTGCATAAGCATGCCATAAAACAAGACGCATCATACGAAGGCTATTTTGTTGTGAATTATCAGACTCAGAAAATGCGTGAGTCACTTCACCAAGAGCAACAGCAGTAAGACGAAGCATGGCATCTAGTTGAGCCGTTTGCATACGATCTTGATCTGCGGTTTCTTCTTGTTCAAACGTAAAGATCTCTTTTATGGTTTCTTCAGGTACCATGCGACTGATCACACGATGGCTGAACTCTTCAAGATCATGACGTGGCATGGTTACTAAACAAGAGAAAGTATAATCACGTTCCATTTTACTCTCCTATTTTTTAAGCTTAGTAATACCAGCTTTCTTTTGAATTACATTTTTCAAACGCATACGGCGTTCAGCAGAAGACTGATCTTGGTTCACATTAGTTGCATTATTTGTACGACCTTTACGATCTCTAAACCCTGCTTTCGTGTTCACTTTCTCAATATAAGATTCACGGCTCTTTGGTTCATAACCCGGTTGCTCTACACGGTGAATACGCTGTTGAATTAACGTTTCAACTTGAACGACTGTCAGTTCTTCTTCACGGCTAACAAAAGAGATCGCATGACCTTTTTTACCTGCACGACCTGTACGACCAATGCGGTGAACATAATCTTCTGCCAAGAAAGGCATATCGTAGTTAATTACGTGTGGTAAATCGGCAATATCAAGACCGCGCGCAGCAACATCAGTTGCAACCATTACACGTGCTTTACCTTCTTTAAACTCTTCTAATGCACGACGACGAGCACTTTGTGCTTTATCACCATGACAGATAACTGCTTTAATACCATCAAGTTTAAGTTCTTTAACAATATTATTTGCTGTTTCTTTATAGTTTACAAATACCAGAACTTGCTGCCAGTTTTTACGGCCAATCAACTCTGATAGTAATTCTGTTTTACGTTCTTCATCTACAGGATAAACAACGTGAGCAATCGTTGATGCTGTCATATTTTCGCGGTCAACCGAAACTCGTTTTGGACGACGTAAAATATCACTCGCTAATTTGTTCATTTGCGCAGACGACGTTGCTGAGAACAACATGATTTGTGGAGCGGTATTCACTTCCATCATGATGTTACGGATAGCATTAACAAAGCCCATATCTAACATACGGTCGGCTTCATCAAATACTAAAAATTCTAGACTCGCGATAGAGATGTTGCCTTCTTCGATATGCTCTTGAAGACGACCAGGAGTCGCAACCAAGATATCAACACCCGGATCCAATGCTCTCTCTTGAGAAGACATTTTCTTACCGCCAAATACTGCCGTTACTGATAATGATGTGTATTTTGTGTAATCAGCAATGTTTGATGCAATTTGCTCTGCTAGCTCACGAGTTGGCGCTAAAATTAAAGCACGAGCTGAACGACGAGTTGCTGTTTTTTTCGAATCAAGCAATTGCTGGATCACTGGCAACGCAAACGCGGCAGTTTTACCCGTACCTGTTTGAGCATTCGCAAGAATATCATGACCTTTACGTGCCAAAGGAATAGCTTTTTGCTGGATTGGGGTTAATTTTTGATAACCACATTCAGTTAATGCTTTTACGACTTCAGGTGCGAAACCTTGAGATGAAAATGACATAAAGTGGATTCCTTAAGCGAACAGTCTATGTATTCAGTGAACAATAATTTAGCCGCGCATTATAAATGATTTACGTTGAGTTAGCGCACATTTTTTGTTATTCAGTCATAAAAAAAGGCAGAAATACTGAAGTATTCCTGCCTTTTTATCTATTTCGTTTTAAAACAACCCAATTAGTGAAGTTTTAAGTTTGGACGTAGAACTCGGTTGATACGCCCTACTAGCATAATCAACGTCGTTTTAAAGAGACCATGCAGTGCAATTTGATGCATACGATATAATGAGATGTATACAACACGTGCGATACGGCCTTCAACCATCATAGAACCTTTGGTTAAATTCCCCATCAAGCTACCAACCGTTGAGAAGTTACTTAATGAAACTAAAGAACCATGATCTTTATATACGTATGGTTTCATTTCACGGTCAGTCATTTTAGCAATAATATTTTTAAACGCATGACTTGCCATTTGATGAGCAGCTTGTGCACGAGGAGGAACAAAACCACCATCGGCTTTTTCACACGATGCTAAATCACCAATAACGAAAATATCATCATCACGTGTAGTTTGTAGCGTTGGCTTAACAACAAGCTGATTAATACGGTTAGTTTCTAAACCTGCGATATCTTTCATGAAATCAGGTGCTTTAATACCTGCAGCCCATACCATGATTTGAGCAGGAATAAGCTCACCTTCTTTAGTGTGTAAGCCTTCAGAATCTGCTTTAGTTACCATCGTCATCGTTCTAACGTTCACACCAAGTTTCGTTAACTCACTGTGTGCCGCAGATGAAATACGAGGAGGCAGAGCAGGAAGAATTCGCTCACCCGCTTCAACAAGATTCACATTTAATTTTGCCGAATCTAAATCACCAAAACCATAAGCTCGTAACTCTTTAACCGCATTATGAAGCTCTGCAGATAATTCAACACCCGTAGCACCAGCACCAACAATCGCGATATCAACCGTCTTTTGTGTAGGATGAGCATGAAGCTTCAAGAACTGATTGTTCATCTCAGTACGGAAGCGATGTGCTTGTTCTGGGCTATCAAGGAAAATACAGTTTTCACGAACACCCGGAGTATTAAAGTCATTCGACGTTGAGCCAATCGCAAGGATCAGGTAATCATATTCAATTTCTCTTGTCGGAATAAGCATCTCACCATGCTCATCTTTAATTTCAGCCAGAGTAATGAATTTACGGTCACGATTAATGTCGCACAAACTACCCATTTGGAAATCAAAAGAGTGATTCTTTGCATGTGCACGGTAGCTAATGGCATCAACACCTTCATCTAAAGAACCTGTCGCCACTTCATGTAGCAGTGGTTTCCATAAATGGCTTGCTTTACGGTCTACCAATGTAACTTCAGCACGACCTTTACGACCCAGTGTACGACCAAATTTAGTAGCAAGCTCTAAACCACCAGCTCCACCACCAACAATAACAATCTTAGTCATTACAATTTTCCTCTAAAAAATAAAAAGGGGATTAATCCGATTTGATCGAATCAAAAAATTTGTGCTTTCCTGATTTTTATCATTATCAAATGAGTAAAAAATAGAAAGTCTTGAGGAAACAGTGTTTACGTTATGCAAGGTTGAGCAATTTATGCTTCTTTTCGTTGTTTTTTGCATTATATATCCCTATTTCAGATGTTATCAAGCAGATATAGATGTTATGTAGAAGATTTCTTTTGAGGTGTAAAATAAATGGGGAAATTGTTCTATTTTGTAACAGGAGGTCGTTTCTTTGGTTTAGATCAAAAAACCTCACGATATTGTGAGGTTTTTATTATGTTAAGAATGTTTTTTATTCTCAAATCGAATTTACAAAAACAGCTTTTAAATCAATGTTTCTGCTTCTTTAAATACTTTCATTGCCTGCAGATGTTGAGAGATTTTCTTAAACTTATGCGTTTCGTTTTCATCCCAAATAATTTGATAATAAGGTTCTAACTCCGTAGCCGTTGCCGAATTATCACGAATTTCATCACTTTTAGATAAAATACATAAACAATTTTCTTTGTTTTTATTACGGAACTTCTCAACACACTTAGTTGCTATATCGGCATATTCTTCAGGACGATCAATTCGACCTTCCATATTAACTTCTGGGTGTAAGTTAGGATTAAAAATAACCTGACGAATACCACATAAGAAACCAATACGTTCAGCCCAAAAACCACCTAGACCAACACCACAAATGATAGGATTTGGATCGCCAGCTTGCTCAATGACCTTATACACTTCTTTTAATAAATGCTGCATATCATGCTTAGGATGCAGAGTACTGTAATTAATGAAACGTACATCTTCATCGATAAATTGAAGTTGCATCACCTTCTCATGATTACCAGGGCTTGTTGAGTCAAAGCCGTGAAGATAAATAATCATGTGTTCCCCCTGTTTCCTGAATAAGAATTTTCCATATAAGTAATTTTAATCTACCATGAAATTTAAGGTTTTAAAGCTCTTAACTTGAACAATAATGAGAACAGTGATCTACCCTAGATTATTACCGATTTATTTCTGCATTAACGGTAATAATTCTTTTAACTTACTCATTTCTCGTTCTGCCAACTCTTTATAACAACTGTCTTTAAGTAATTGATAGCCTAATGCAAACCATAAAGCCCCCATAAAGCATACCCAAGGCGTCCAATATGCCACCGCTTTTTGCCAAGGTTCAATATCAAAATTACGCTGTAAACAGTAATTATGAATAACGTCATCAGCATTAAACTGATTCGCAATAATCATAGTGGTTAAATCTTGACTCGGGTCACCAATAGAGGCGTATTCCCAATCAATCAAACCATAACCCTCTTCTCTTACAATAATATTATAAGCGCCAATATCGTAATGACATAAACAAGGAACAAACAAAGCGTGCTCTTCTTGTTGAGAGAAATAGTCAACGTACGTCTGCATTTCTAACGTTTGGAACTTCGGCTGTAATGATCCCCAATAATCTAAGATACGAGATTTCAAACTCATCACTTCATTTTTAATGTCGTCATTGAAATCGTTTATTGCTAATTGGTGAACAGAGACCAGTAAACTAACTGCAGCACCTTGAGCTTTATCAAGAGCAATAACATCGCCATTCAACCATTCGACTAATAAACCATATTCATTCGAACTATGTACCTTTGGAGTAAAAGGGACTGCATGTAGCGCAGTTAATATCTCTCGTTCTTTATTTCTATCAGCACCAAGTAACTTCGCTTGTGTTGACACCGGACGCCAAACAAAAGTCCCCTCTTTCGCTTCAACTTTCAAACAAGCATTGGTTAATCCACCAGTAAGCAAAGATGCCTTATAAAAAGTTAATCCAAAGTCATTAAAATTAATATCCATCATCCTACTCATAAAGTATCGCAATAACATAGTGTTAGGCCAGTCTATCACAACTGCATATTCTGTTTAATTTAGTCTCAAAATTGCAGCATGAATTGATTTTATATTATTCATAATTATATCTATTCAAACTTGGATTTTTGGATTAATATCCGCGCCCTACGCGTCTCTTGAGAGTTAACTACAATACAGTGTCTCACCTGACGTATTTATTACATACCTTTCCAAATAAGCGGTTAATCAAACACTTAAAGTAGACTGGTGTTATTTTGGATAGACTATAATGTCCTCTAACGCTTTATATACTGATTTATCTGGCTATTACGATTTAATGTGTGCTGATATCGATTATCAAGAGCAAAGTAACTTTGTTCGTCGTATACATCAAATTTTTGGTAATCATGGAAGAGATTATCTTGATTTAGCTTGTGGTACTGGCCCACACGTTAAACATTTTATTAATTACGGATATCAAGCGAAGGGCTTAGACATTAACCAACCTATGCTTGATCTTGCAAAGTTGCGAAATCCTGATGCTGAGTTTATTTTGCATGACATGAGTAACTTTACTGTTGATGAACCTTTAGACTTAATCACCTGTTTTCTTTATTCAATTCATTACAATGCAAATATTGAAAAGTTAACAGAATGTATTGCAAGCGTTCATGCGGCATTAAAAACAGATGGCGTATTCTGCTTTAACTCGGTAGCAAGAAATAAGATTGATAATCGCTCATTTGTAAAGCACCCAGCAGAACATGAAGGCAGCCAATTTACGTTTCAATCAGGTTGGAATTACAGTGGCCAAGGGGATGGGCAGCATTTATTGCTAAAGATAGAGAAAACAACAGATGGCGTGACAGAAGTTTGGGATGATAAACACCCAATGGTAGCGGTCGATTTTGAGCAACTGCAAACGCTATTAGAACCATACTTTGACGTTCACTTATTTGAACATGACTATGAAAAAATCACCCCGTTAAATGAAGGTTCTGGTAACGCGATTGTGGTTTGTGTAAAAAAATAAACTCTGCGTTCAGTTTCTAAGAATATAAAAACAAAAATCCGCCAACTAAGGCGGATTTTTTATTTATATTCTTGTGCAGACTAACTGCAACACAAAAATTATAAGTAGTTAGCGTCAACTAATTCGCTGATCTCAACTTTGCTTACTTCTGCACGGCTGTCTAGCCAGTTAGCAACTAAAAGCTGCTCTTCTGCTGTTGCTGAACGGTAACGCTCAGTTGAGCATACAAAGCCTTCAAACAGCTCTAGGCCACCACCACAGAAACATAAATCAATGCTGTTGATGTAATCAATGAAATCATCTACGAATACATCGTATTGGTCAAAATCTTTAAATTCAGTTGCACAGCTTACTTCAAAACCAAGAAGCGCAAACTCGCCTAGGTATAATTTTTTACGAATACGGCGATTTTTGTTTTCTAACTTGTTAAGTTTCATAGTATTTCTCTCTTTGATTTATCTAGCACTACTTATACTCCTTTCCATCCGTTTTCCCAAGCTTTGATTGAAAGAAATTACTAAATTCAAATACAAAAAAACCAGAGTAGTTTCCCACTCTGGTTTCTTAAACTATCAATTAGAGTTTAGTGATTACCAACCTAATAGACTTTTCTCTTGTTGCTTACGGATCTCTGTTTCATCAGCCCATTCGATTAGGCCTGTTTCTAAATCCATTAAACGCATTGTCATTTTGTAGTAAACGTCTTTGTCGCTGCCTGCATTTTTCACGATGCTAGAAAGGTTGCCATAAAGCATATATTGAGCGCCGACCATTTTACCAAATTGAATCGCTGTATTTTGATTTACTAACTCATCATTATTTTGGAAGTTAAGTTGTGAACGAACAGCTTCTACACGGTCCATATCAACAAAACGGAACTTACCAGAATTTAACAGTTTAGTACTGATAGAGTCAGTAACTGATTCAGTATCAATGTGCTCACTTGTTTTATTCTTAATACTTTCAACAAAAACAATTGGACGATTGCCTTGAGTAATTTGAGCAACAGCGCCAGAAGACAGCATGCTTTCAGTCATCTCGCCAGCAATTTTCTGTAGATCCGTCGAACCAAAATCAACAGTTGTTGTTTCAACTGCTTGAGCGTCGCCGTAACTTACTTTGTTAGAACAGCCACCGAGTAATACAGCTAAGCTTAATAACGCAATAACACTTTTATTCATTTTTTATTTACCTCTAGTGAGTGTTTTATCTCAAATTATATCAACACGGTTCATTGATATTATTCTAATGTACGAATTTGAACACGGAATTGAGTTGCTTCTGGTTTCATTGCAACGCCTTGAATACTCATTGTATCTAAGCCACGCACAATAAATGTACGCCAAGGTGAATCAGAACCATTAACTTCTAGGCCTTGAGCATCATACCAGTAAAAACGGTATTGCAACTGTTGGTCACCTGTAAATTTACTTGTTACTGACACAATGCCGCGAACTAAACCATTGTTGTCCTGTGTGCTGATTTGCTCAACAGACAAACGGTTACCAAGTACATTATCGCCAAAAAGTACTTTTTGAGTACTGCTATCAACACTAATACCTGCAGTTTGGCTCGAGCTACAAGCAGCCAATGCCAATGGTAATAGCAAAACGATAAGCCATTTTTTCATTATATTTCTCCTAGTTGTTTATGCCACCATGTGACGGCGTTTCCTTGTCTTGATACCCAGACTACGACGGTATGACCTTCTTTTATCGTAAAGTTTAGCTCATTTCCCAGATATTGGATTTGATTATCCCCTGCTTTCACATCAACACTTGTTACGCTGATCAATGATGGCAGTGTTTGCCAACTACGCGTGTCAGGCTGCTCTGTTAACGAGTTAAATATAGTTAGTACCGCATTCGCTAAATCTTCTTCTTTCGTGTTTCGTGATGTTTTTCGCAACTCATCTTTCGCGACGACACGCAATGCTTGGCGAATAACCATCGCAGGAATTCGTTCATTTAAGTCATTTCGAGCCATTAAAGTAACATCCGCCAATTGATCTGAGGCTAATGCTTTATTGTTCACTTTAAGTGGTGAGAACACATCACGGTTTGTCTTTTTGTAATATGGTAGCGCTAAGTTATATTGAACAAAATTACCTTGGCTATCCCACATTGGTAAGCGTAATCGCCAATCAGAAAGCTGTGGCAAGATACCTTGCTCATCAATAATAATTACTCTGCTGTCAGTGCGCTTTGGTACTTTATAAGCACCGTATTGCTTCTCTAACAACGTAATATCATTGCGCATTCCAAGTCGTCGAGCTAAACGTTGGACTGACTCAATCACCGTCTTATTATTTGGAGCTACCGCAAGCGCTCGCTTATAATCTATATAAGCATCACTATAGTTGCGATTTGTTTCAAACAACAAACCAGAATAATAGAAAAGATAGCCATTTTGCACTGCGGCTAATTTATTACCTACATCAGGATAATTCGCTAAAATAGCGCCGACATTTGCATCAAAACCTTGTTTTTTAGCGTCTTTTTCTGCTGAACGAAGCTCTTTCTCTCGATCTCTCTTAGCTTGTTCTTGAATGTAATTCGCTTTTCTAACTTCAATCAAGGCACCTTCTAAATCATTATTTTTTAAATAATTTAATGAAAGATAAAGATGCAAATAACCCAACTCATAATCCGCTGGTTTATAATCAATTAAGTTATCGTTAGTCACCAAAGAACCAACTTGGTTCGCTGAATCAGAGACAGAAATTACGGCTTGATCACTTTGTATTCTGGCCGCTTGTTCCGCCCCCTCAAAATCCGCTTTACTTTCTGCGTATTGCTCACTCAATAAAGCAACTCGACCACGCTCTAGATTATCAAGGATGGGGCCTCCGACTTCAGGAGCCTCTTCACTGTATGCTTGCTTAGCATCGCCATTTTTTACCAACTGATAAGTATCATCCGTCTGGACAGAGTAATGGCTAAATAAATTTCCAACAGACAGGTTGGCACACCCCGACAGCAGCAGGGTAAAAGAAAGTACAATGGATTTTTTTAGTATCGACGTCATTAAAATAGAAAACTCTCAGTCTAAAAAAAGTAAGGCTCCTAACTAGGGAGCCTTATTTGAGATCGATTAACTTAATAGCATTGGACCTAATGGACGACCGCCCACAAGGTGCATATGAATATGGTAAACTTCTTGGCCGCCATGAGGATTACAGTTAACAATCAAACGGTAACCGTCTTCAGCAATACCTTCTTCAATCGCTATTTTCTTAGCCACTGTAAATAAACGGCCCATAACTAATTCATCTTCCGCTTCCACATCGTTTGTGGTTGGGATCAATTTATTTGGAATAATTAATACGTGGCTTGGCGCACGTGGATTAATATCACGAAACGCAGTAACTAAATCATCTTGATAAACAACATCCGCGGGGATTTCTTTACGAATAATTTTGCTAAAAATAGTTTCTTCAGCCATGACTCATCTCCAATAAAACACAGTTTTTTATTTTCTACTTACTCTAGTATGCGTTACAAATTTCTCGAAAACAATCACTTGAATCATAACTTAACGACAAATTAAGTCTCTATGTACAAAAATCCCTTAAAAAATTGAGAGTCACCTCTCTTTATGTATTGTTAATTTTATAGATATCGTCACAGCAGGTGATGAAAAATAATCATAACATGAATGTTTATTGTCAACATATTAAGACTGAGTGTTATTTATACCAATCAACACTAGCTTTAATGAAATTAATACTATAGAGAGATAGAACATGAATAGTTCGGTAGTACGTCGAATGTACGCAGGATTTTCGCTTATCGTGATCTTGTTTATTACGACGGTTATCCTGATGCTCAATGGAACGAGCAATATCCACAATCAGATGAAGTCAGTCTCTTCAGACTCTTTACCTTTAGTCAGCTTATCTAATGAAACCAGCGTTGCACTTCTTGCGGCTGACAAATCTTTCAAAGACTTCTTAACCACTAATGACCCTGTTCAAATGCAACAAGCACGTCAAGCTTTTGTTAACGCAGAAACAACGTTTAACAATACATTTCAACGTCTAGTTAATGTTGCCGAACACCAAAATACCGGCACTCAACAACGCTTAGAACTGACTGATATCCAAGCCGCTTATTTTAATGAAGCACAAATAGCAATGGATAATTACCAAGCCCTATTACTTGCTGATAATGAAAAACAAAAAGCAACTCGTAGCTTTCAACGTTTATACACAGAATTAAGTGTAAGAATGAAAGAGTTCGTCAACGACCAAGAAAGCATTGCGGTTAAAATGATGGCAAAAAGCTATTTTGTAAAACTTGAAGATGCCGAGCTAATTACCTCTGATGCATTAGCAAGTAACGATGTAGAGTTTGTAAAAAAAGCCGTTAATCAAAACAAAAAAGCCGTCACTCATTTAAATTATGCTTATCGTGGTTTAGTGAATCAATTACCTCAATTAAAAGAGACTTTTGATAAATCGGTAAATCAGTTCAGTGCCGAAGTAGGGAAAAAAGAAGGAATTCTAAATACTCACTTTGCCTATCTAAGTGCTAAAGATGCGCTTTACAACAACATATCTAACCTCGCTCGCCAAATTGATAACGCACTTGTCTTACTGACTTCATTTAATGAGTTAGCAAATCAAGACCTGCAAACATCATTACAACAAGCTGAAGTTATTTATCAACAAAGTGTGTATAAAGCGATAGCGTTAGGTGTTGTTGTTTCTCTACTTGCGACTATCATTGGTTTCCATCTGGCATCATCAGTAAGAACACCACTGCAAAACATGTTAAAAATATTAGAGTCACTAACTTCTGGAGACATGACACAACGCATTCAAACTAAACATAATACAGAGTTTAGTCGCGTATCTCGTCACATCAATACCGTCGCTGACAACTTACAGAAAGTACTTCTGCAATTAAGTGGCGCGTCAGATGAATTAACAGCGGTTGCTCAAAATAACAGTTCAACAGCAGAAAAAGCCAAACAACAGCTACTTAATCAACGTGAGCAAACCACAAGTGTTGCCGCTGCGATGACTCAGATGGAGCACTCAGTTGTTGAAGTCGCATCAAGCTCAGAAAGCTCATTATTGAAAGTACAAGAAGTTGAAGCGGCCTCTGAGCATGGCCAAAAAGTCATGGCTAATAACATTGCTACTATTGAGCAGTTATCAAGCCGTCTTGATGAGTCAGTTCAAGCCGTTGGTAATTTACAAAAAGTAAGCAGTGAAATTGGCTCTATCTTAGATGTTATCAATAAGATTGCAGAGCAAACTAACCTATTAGCGTTAAATGCTGCGATTGAAGCCGCTCGTGCAGGAGAGCAAGGCCGAGGCTTTGCGGTTGTTGCCGATGAAGTTCGTATTCTTGCTCAACGTACCGCAAAATCAACATCAGAGATTGAGGCTATGATTGCGAACCTTCAATCAAGTTCTAAAACCACAACAACCGTCATTGAAAGTTGTGTTGAGGATATGCAGCAAAGTGTAATGCAAACGAACGAAGCCAACAATGCAATGGTAATGATACAAAGCTTGATTGATGAGATAAGCCACATGAGTAATCACATCTCTCAAGCAGCGAACGAACAAAGCGCCACCACCACAGAAATTGCACGCAGTTTAGAAGACATCAGTCACATTGCAGAAGAGAACCAAACCGCAATGAATGATATTGCTAATGTCAGCTCAACATTAAATGAATTGGCACACCAACAAAGCGATATCGTGCATCAATTTAAAGTGTAAATTTGACGTATTGAGGGGAGAAATCCCCTCTCCTTAAAGCTTAATAGAATAAAATATAAGCAAATACCTGCAGAAACTTGAATTCTTGTTCTACTATTTATACATACTGCTAACAATGGTGTGTTTTAAATAAAAGGACTGTATATGAAAAAATCATCTTTACTTGTTGCTGTGGCTCTAACTTCTGTAGGGTTTTCTTCCCCTCTACTGGCTGAAGCGTACTTTGGTGGTAAATTAGGCCTTGGTCTCATTGACGACGCCTGCTCTGCTTCTGGGCCATGTGACGACGACGCATTTGGATATGGTGTATACGGTGGTTACCATTTCACAGAGCGTTGGGGATTAGAGCTTGGCTTTGATTCTATTGGCGAGTTTGAATCTAGTCATTCCTATAACGGTACAACAAAATACGTTGATAGCCGTCTTACTGCCCTCTCATTAGCTCCTCGTTATACTTTTTCTGCTACCGATACCATCGATGTATTCCTCAAGGCTGGTGCCGCATACATGGACTATAGCAATGCAAACGACACTGTCTTTACTGCAGGTTTAGGGAGTGAATTAGCCCTAAATGAAAGCCTAGCTTTACGTCTAGAATACCAATACTTCGACGATATCGATGATAGCTACATTTATGATCTATCATCTCACTTCATTTCTATTGGTCTGACTTATACTTTTGGAAGCGCTTCAAAAGCAACATCAATCGAAGAAGAAGAGGAAGTTGAAGTAGTACAAGAACCAGAAAAACAAATGGCAGAACCAATGGAAGAAAAACCAATGGAACCTGTTGCCGTTAAACAAGAGCAATCTAAATCACATCAAAACCTATTTAAAAATAATGGTTCAGAGCTTGCACCTGAAAGTCATGCTGAACTTGATTCAATTGCCGCAATCCTAGTTGAACACCCACAAGCGAGGGTCAACATTATCGGTCATACAGACTCCTCAGGCTCGGCAGCATACAATCAAAAAATATCAGAAGACAGAGCAAACGCAGTGTCCGACTACTTACAAGATAAAGGGGTAAAAGAAAGCCAAATCAATGCGTCAGGTGAAGGTGAATCTAATCCTATCGCAACCAATAAAACGGCAGAAGGACGAAGCGCTAACCGCCGCGTTGATATTGATATTCCTAACTTTGAATATTAATAAACAACCATTATATCCGTATCCAATTTCACTACACAGTTTGTAATACCAATGCAACTCATTAGATAATGTATTTATTACGTAGGGAAATCAGATAATTAATGGCATTGGTATAACTACGGATAACAAAAAAGGTGGATAATTTATCCACCTTTTTCATTCTCAGATAAGAACACTTAGCGTGAAAATAGCATGTAGGAATTCGCAGGAATAAAGAACCGAAGATTCCCTTGCTGGGGAGCGTAATAATGATTAGAAGTATTCTCTAACCACACTACGTCAGATCTAACCGCAACATTTACCTCGATATTATGGTCTGATTTATTTAATGCAACCAAACCACTCTCACCTCGAGAAAAAACTAAGTGCTCATCACTGGCTTCAACCAATCGTTGCTCTTGTCCATACATCTCATTATGAAATGACATTAGCTGAGTCATACGAGCACTTTTCCATTCATCCTTCCAACGTGGTTGATTTTGCTTATTTTTAATCCCACTGGTTTCAAGCTCTGAATACACTAACGGTATTCCGCCCTCTCTACAAAATAGGTAAGCGTAAGCAAGCCATTCGTTCGATTCACTCATGACCAAATCTTTAAACACACCATTGTTTGGAATATCGTGAGTAATAGCAAACGTAATAGCACGTAATGGAGATAACGCCATACCGTAGCAGTAAGGATCAATTAAGGACTTAAATGATCCTTTATTTTCTAACGCTTGATATAAAGAATTAAATAAAGGGAAATCATAAGCTCCCAACGTTGTTCCTTGCAAATAAGGATTCAAAAACGTCTCATATTCTTCTTTTGTCGCACCACCATCAGTAATGATCTCACCGAAAATATGTACGTCTTTAGTTATTTCCTCATCCCACACTTTATTCAAGTGCTCAAGCGTCATGTGCTTTGCCGCATCAATACGGAAGCCTTTGACACCAATCTGCTTTAGCGCTTTTAGGTATGCTTTTTGCTGCGCAACAACATGTTCATTATCAGACAGTGTTGGTAAACCTGGGTCATGCGGACCGCCTGAAATTCGTCCGTTTTGCACTTCCCATTTATCATTCCAGTTTTCAATACCGAACGCTTCTACAAAATCAGATTCAGAAAACAGTGGCTGAGATAAATCACCAAATAACGTTAATGGCTCGTACTTTTTAGGATCACGAGCATAATCTTCTCTGTCCCATTGATTAGGGAATTCTAAATCAGCTCGGATATCAGACTCATTCGCCATGTGATTAAACACAACATCAACGTAAACCCAAATATTAAATTCAGCTAAGCATGACACCATACGAGTAAAATCAATAGTATCTCCTAATGGGTTGTCTATAAGACGGTAATCTTGTGGTTGATATCGTTGCCACCACTGAGTACCAGATGGCAAACGAAGAGATTTCATCGCAGGAGAGACTAAAACCGAGCGGTAGCCCAAACTGGCAATCAATTCAGCTTGTTCAGCAATATCTTGATAAGTCCAGTCAAAAGCATGAAGAATAATATTACTTACAGCCGGAACTTCTGTTGAATGCCATTGTGTTTGCTGGCTCATTATTTTTTATCCTTATAGGTAACGTCATTCAATTATAAAAAGTCCCTATTTTTCTGCCCTCCTCCTTAACTCTATAAAATCCAGTATGAGGCGTTAGGCGTAGCTTGGTAAATAAGTACTACTCAATAACGTTACAACAAAGAACAATACTTGTTAACTCATTCTATAATAACAAGTTATCTTCAATTGGAATAAAGCGGTCTGCGACTTCAATTAATGAATTTGCCGTTAAGCTCTCTACACCGTACACTTCAACTTCTTTGTTAAAACGTGACTGAATTCGCTTAACGAGTAAATCAAAATCACCATCGCCAGACAAAATCACCACGATATCCGCTTGCTCAGCCATCTCAATAGCATCAAGAGCAATACCTACGTCCCAATCGCCTTTTGCAGACCCATCACGACGCTGAATAAAAGGTTTTAATTTCACATCAAAACCAATACCACGAAGGATATTATGAAATTGCTTCTGTTTATCATCACTACGTGCAATCGCATAGGCATTAGCGCCTACCACTTTACGACCATCGGTCACTTTTGCCCATAATGCGTTGTAATCAAAATGACGTTGGTAGACATCACGTGTGGTGTAGTAAATGTTTTGCACATCAACAAGAATCGCAACCGTTTTCATATTTCACCTTCCTAGGAAATTATCCAATGAGTCTATATGAATCCCTTTAATTTAGGTATACTTCGCGCAAATTTTGTATTGGAAAGACGGTAAAATGACTAAAGGCTACTCTTGTATTGGATTGGTAAACCCAAAAACACCTGAAAATGTTGGCTCAGTAATGCGAGCGGCGGGCTGCTATGGCGTAAATTCGGTATTCTACACAGGTAGACGTTACGATATCGCCAAACAATTTTGTACAGACACAAAAAGCCAGCATTTAAATGTACCGCTGATTGGTGTTGAAGATCTAAAAGACATCATTCCTTTAGATTGCGTGCCAGTCGCGGTTGACCTTATTGAAGGCGCGAAACCTCTGCCAGATTACAAGCACCCACCACGTGCGTTTTACATTTTTGGCCCTGAAGACGGTACGTTGAAAAAAGAGATCACCGATTTCTGCCGTGAGACTATTTATGTCCCAACCAATGGCTGCATGAACTTAGCCGCTGCTGTGAACGTGATCATGTATGATCGCATGGCAAAAGGTGAAAACTTCTCCAACCATAAGTAATCGACGTTAAGCTAGATAAATAAAGGAACTCGGCATGTTTGATTTATCACGTATTTCGGGTTTCGAAAACGCATCAATTACCCAAACCGATACCCTACAAACCTTGTGGGGCGGTTATGGTGAATTGGTGCGTTTGCATTTAACCCAAGCACCCACCTCTTCTATCATCATCAAACAGATCACCCTACCCAAGCCTAAACTTCACCCTAGAGGCTGGAATACCGATTTATCACACCAACGTAAACTCGACTCATACCAAGTGGAACTCAACTGGTATCAAGATTATGCCAATGCGGTTTCTACCCATTGTCCTGTGCCGCGCTGTTTATACGTAGAACAACGTAATAACGAACTCATTTTGGTTCTGGGAGATTTAGCGACCTGCGGATTTCCAATCGTAAAAACTGGACCATTACAAACCAGCGCCTCAATAAATGAAGCCAAAACCTGCTTAACGTGGCTTGCAAACTTTCATGCAGCACACCTTAATGTTGAACCAATTGGCTTATGGAAAACTGGCACTTATTGGCATTTAGACACTCGCCCTGATGAGCTTGAAGCCTTAACAGATTTACCATTAAAACACGCAGCAGTTAAGATTGATGAAACACTAAAAAACAGCCGCTACCAAACCTTGGTACATGGTGATGCTAAGTTAGCGAACTTCTGTTTTTCTGAAGATGGAAAACACGTCGCTGCTGTGGATTTCCAATACGTAGGAAAAGGCTGTGGCATGAAGGATGTGATCTTATTCATCAGCAGTGCCGTTATGCCAGAACAGTGTGCAGAGCTTGAGAGTGAACTATTAGATCATTACTTTAGTCAGCTTAAAACCACCCTATTGCGTTTAGGCAACACCGAAGCAAGTAACGATATTGAGCAAGAGTGGCGACCATTGTTTTGCATTGCTTGGGCTGATTTTCAACGCTTTGTAAAAGGCTGGAGCCCAGAGCATTGGAAGATTAATGGGTATACGGAAGGGCTTAAAGAAAGAGCGTTGAAGGAATTGTAGGGAAAGGTCGCAAATGAGCGACCTTTTTATGTGAGGGGGTAGTTGCAAACTTGTTTCTGAACATTTATGAGTTAGCCCAGAGTGTGCCTGAACGCCTCTGGACAACCCTAAATTGTCTAGTAAACCATGAATAATTTCATTTATTCAAATCTGCTTTGCCCGAATAAATTTTGAATGGATTCGCTAAATTATATAATCCACATCAGATTTTCCGACCATCCGATATGCTATTATTCTCAGTTAAATGGATTGCCTAAGGATAACGATTCACCATGTTAGAAAATCTCAACGTCCTAGCCGAAATAAAGCAGCTAAATCACCGTAGCCAAATGGATAACAACTTCACACAGCTTTCGCTCATATATGGTTTAAATGGTGATGGTAAATCTACATTAAGTAAAATTTTTCAGTTAATTTCAGAAAAAGATATACCCTCCATTAATAGCATGAAGTCATTAGAGTCAGACGAATTGAAAACCCCTAATTTTGTTTTACGATTTTCTGCTTCAAAGGCAATTACACCAAACAACATAAACTCACTTGACCATAACTTTTTAGTCTTTAATCAGCACTTCATTGATTCGAATGTTCACTCATCTAGCAAGATTGAAAGTAGTAACCTTCAAAATTACTACAACCTATGCTTAGGTTCATTCTCTGTTGAAAAGCAAAAGAAAATTGATGATTTGAAATTAGAAAACAATATTCTCACCACAGATAAAACAGAATTTGAAACGAAATTGACTCAACGGTTTCAGGGTTTAACCGTTTCAGAAATTACAAAATTAAAACCCATTAAAGGCGCAGATAGTCGCATAGCAGAGTTAGAATCAAAATTAGATGATGTGAAAGCTATTGACGTAATTAAGAAAATTACAAAGCCAAGTAAGCTCTCGGTTTCATTTCCTGAACTGAATTTTGATTATCTGGACGTTTCAGTTGAAAAAATTAGTAGAGATGCAACCGAAGAAATCAAGAAGCACTTCTCTAACAATCATAAGAAAGAAAATAAGAAATGGGTAAAAGACGGTGTAACTCTTGTAACAGAAAACCAAACGTGTCCTTTCTGCGCACAGGGCCTAAATGAATCGCCTATCTATACTCACTATAAGCACTTTCTTGATGAAACGTATCAAGTCGCCGTTAATGCTTTCACTACAAGCAACACAATTACTACTACTGACTTAGACAGCATATACACCGCCCTTTTATCAGTTAAGACGGACGTTGACACCGCTAATCAGTGCATCGAGTCTTGGAAAGATAGAGTTTCCCTTAATTCACTTACCTTAGAACTAGCTTACCTTTCTGATCTAGAAACGTATATTAAGAACCTCAAAAAAGAAACAGAACGCATGGAGTCAGATATTTTCATAGAAACTGACCTTTCTGAAACTTGTGAGTCCATAATCAAAATCTTGTTTGATGCTGAATCTGACATTAGAACGCTTAATAAATCAATTCAGTCATGCTTGAATGATATTCAGTCTTATATATCCACACTAGAGTCAACTACAGAAGCTGATATCAACATTAATATAACCACATTAAAAAACGCTATCGAGTCGAGTAAGGCAGACGTTAAGCTTTGGATTAAAGATAGAAAAGATCGAGGTTCTAGAGTTACATTAAATAATAAGGCAGTAAAAACCCTCAGGGAAGAAATCGAAAACGACCAGAAAGGAAAAATTTCAACTCTAAGCAAAGATATTAATGAGATTCTTCAAAAGTTTGGTAGCCATGTTCGATTAATTGATTTAGAGAAAGACTACAAAGCAAAAAAAGGGAATGACAGGTTTAAGTTCGGGGTCAAATTTATTGAGAATGAACTATCAACTTCTAACGCTGCTGATTCTGCAAAAGTTATTGGTGATCTACTTTCAACAGGTGATAAAAATGCATTAGCACTGGCTTTCTTCTTTGCAAAAGTCAGAAGTGGTGTAAATGCAAACAGTATTATAGTGTTTGATGACCCGATGAGTTCATTAGACCGACACAGAAGACATCAAACAAAAGCATTGATAACCAAGATTGCCAGAAATAATCAGGTTTTAGTTATGAGTCATGATCCGTTCTTCTTGAAAGAGCTGTACGACTATCAAAATAACAATACTATTTCTTCATATTTCAGGTTTGAATCCTCAACTCAAATTTCTGGTACGTCCCATTACAGGAAAAGTTCGTTAATCAGTATTGCTAACCTGAATGAAGAAACAACAGACCCTTATGAGCAGTGTTATAAATCGCTTCTAGATTATTGCCATACCCCATCAGACGATTCAACAATAAAGCTTGATGCAATAAGAAGAATCAGAACCATACTTGAAGCTAAAATCTATATGTCAGATCCAAATACATTTTTGCCTAATGAGTATTTGGGAACGCTTATCGGAAAAGTGAGAGAAAGAAAAGATGACCAACAGGATATCTTTTACATTGATAATGAGACTTTCGAGGACATCGAAGATTTGAATGAATATACAGGCGAATATCACCACGCTGATGGTGTTAAAACAGTTAGCAATCCTATTGATATGACAGAGCTAAGAACCAATATTCAAAAAACATTAGAATGCGTCACTAGAATGTAGAACCACAATAAGGTAAGGATTAAACACTAACTTTGTAGAGTTTAATCCTTATTTATTAGGAACCTTTACCTCTGAACCAAACCTATTAGCAGATCAATCTAAGCACAAACGAGTTAGCTATTATTTAGCAAGTTGATATTCGCTAATAAGACTCTCAAGTGGAATATTCAACTTACGATTTAAGCTTCTAATCATGGTGAGTGAAAGTCGTCTCTTTCTCTTTAAAATCTCGGTAACTCGGCTGCGTTGCCCTAATATTGGTGTTAAGTCACTATCACTTAATCCAAGCTGTTCCATTCTAAATTTAATTGCCTCTACGGGATCTGGAGCTTCAATTTTATAATGAACGCTTTCGTATGCTTCAGCTAAAGTGGTTAAAATTTCTAATTCATCAAACTCAATATCAGGTAACGCATCAGGATCGCCGCTAGTAAGCTCACTGATACGAGCCATAGCTGCTTTGTAATCATCTTTAGTTCTAATTGGCTTAATATTCATAATTTATTACCACTGCATTGTTATTTAAATAAATCGATAGTTTCTGCATCAACGTCATCATATTGTTTGTGTGTCCCTACAAACTTCACGTAGAAAGCTTTTAAACGATAGCTCACTGAAACAATCAATCTATATTTATTACCACAAATATTAAAAACTACCCTTTTATTTCCTATGATGCTTGCGTTTTTATACTGTGCTTTTATTTCGTGAGGAGTATTCCAATCCGCTTGAATAACCTCATCGTGCCACGATTTTAATGCTTCTTCTGAATCTTTATAGAGTGGGTTTGAGTAAAACTCTATAAGAATTGGTTTTGAAATAACTCGCACATAGCCTCCGTTCTATGATTAAGTTCCCATTATGGGAATAACTGTATAAAATGTCAACTTAATTTCCCAGTTCGGGAAAATTAAGAGTGAAAAAGTAATGACTTTACGTTATTCGACTGTCATCATTTATTTGTTATTGCATAAAAAAACTCCCTAGCACAAAGTACCAGAGAGTTTTATTGTAGATCTAACTTTTACTTTAGCTCTTAATCTAGCTACAAACTAACCTAGTTAGTTAACTCGCTTAGTGGCTACCTTTGGCTTATCAACTTCCGTCAATAGTCCTTTAAGTAAACTCACACAGCCTAGCAAGAGAATAATGGTAAACGGCATTGCTGCAATAATAGTAATTGATTGCAACGCTTGAATAGATTCAGTACCACCAATCCACAACATAATCATGGCGATAGCACCAGAGATAACCGCCCAAACTACTTTCTGTTTAACAGGTACTTCTAATTTACCACCCGCAGTCATGCCATCAATAACGATAGAGCCTGAGTCCAACGTGGTCACAAAGAAAACGATGATCAGTGCTACGGCAATAAAGGATAGAATATCCCCAAACGGATAAGCATCTAGCATATGGAACAAGCTTAGAGATACATCACTAATACCTTGTTGAGCGCCTAATAGACCCACTTTATCGATAACTTGTTGAATAGCCACACCACCGAAGATTGACATCCAAGCTGTAGTTACCATTGTCGGTATAAGCATTACGCAAAGAAGGAATTCGCGAACAGTACGACCTTTAGATATACGAGCTACGAACATACCAAAGAAAGGTGCATACGCTACCCACCACGCCCAATAGAACACAGTCCAACCATGCAGCCAAGTCGTGTCCTCTCGGCCAGAGCTTTGGCTTAACGGAATAATGTTTTTCACATAACCAGTTAATGCCGTAACTAATGAATCCAATACTGTTGTGAAATTCAACACAGCAATCAAACCAAGGAAGACAAAGGCGATAACCATATTCAGGTTACTAAGAAATTTAACGCCCCCATCCATACCGCGTAGAACAGAAATAATCGCAAGACCCATGATCAATACGATAATAGCCTGTTGAAGATAGATGTTATTTTCCATTCCGAAAACATGGCTAATACCACTAGCCGCTTGTGAGCCGCCTAAACCAAGAGACGTTGCAAGACCAAACAAGGTAACTAACACGGTTAAGATATCAATCACATCACCCGTTTTACCCCAGACTCGATCACCTAACAATGGATAAAACACCGAGCGCATTGATAATGGCAGCCCTTTGTTATAAACAAAATAAGCAAGGCAAAGCGCTGTCATGCCATAGATAGCCCATGCATGTAATCCCCAGTGGAAGACGGTTGCGCCTAATGCTAATTCACGGCCAGCTTCTGTAAAAGGTTCTACATTAAGCGGAGTTCCAAACCAGTTGGTAAAGAACGCGGTTGGCTCTGCAACACCCCAGAAGATAAGCCCAATACCCATACCTGCGGCAAATAGCATCGAGATCCAAGAGGCTTTTGAATAATCTGGCTTCGCATCATCACCACCTAAGCGAATTTTACCTAACGGTGAAAAAGCAATAATAATGGCAACGATTAATAAGATGTTGGCTCCCCACATAAAGAGGAAGTCAAAATTTGCTAACACTGAACCTTTAAGGGAATCAATGGCGGCTTTTGCATCTGTAGGAGGTAGTGCGAGAAGTGTAATAATGAAGAGAAGAGACAAGCCGACTGAGGCTATAAAAACGGTATTATGGATATCCATGCCCCATTTACTAATGTTATCTTGACCGACTTGATAATCTGTCGATTCAATACTGTACTTTTCTGATTTAAAACCCATAAACGATAATGTTCACATATCCGGCTAAGCGAACAGCTAGACGAATATAAGGACAACTCCTTATCCAATTACTATTTGATTGAGTAGCGGTACCATATAAATAAACATGATAAGAATCACCACCATAGGTGATTAATTGCTCTTTTTCTCAATCCCAAGTGACGTATTATAACACAAATGAGGTCGTTATTGGTGATTGGAGCATCTCGGAGGGTTTTGCTGAGGCTAAAGCACTAGTTATTAGATGACGTTATGCTGTCATAACGTGACACACAAAAAGCCGTTAATAACGACTTTTTTTAATGTGTTCATTATGAGTCGAATGATCTTTGAATAATTCTAAATTAGCAATTTATGAAGAACTAGTAGCCTTTATCAAATCGTTCTATGATCCAATCGATTAGAGTTCGAACACGTTGTAAGTGATATTTTGTGGGTGGACACACCAATGACAATGGTGTCTCTTCTGACCATTCAGGTAATACATCTACAAGCTTGTTATTTTGAATATCAGTATGGCAGTACACATCAGTAAGTCTTGTCACCCCCAAACCTGCAATTACCGCTTGTCGCATCGTCCTTCCTGTCGCAGCTTTCACACCCCTGTTAGTGTGAATGATTCTCTGTTCTGAGCCTTTTTTTAGTATCCAGTGCTCTACACTTCCATGAATCAAAGGAAGTCGTTCTAAATCTTCTGGATTAGTGATTGGACCATGCTGGTTTAGGAAGTCAGGACTAGCAACGTAATATGTTGTTAGATTACATAAGTGACGTGCAACTAAAGTAGAATCAGGTAACGCACCAACTCTTAACACTAAATCATATTGCTCTCCAAGCAGATCAACTTGAAGATTTGAAAAATCCAACTCGACCTCTATATCAGGGTATTGCTTTTGAAAACTCATCACTAGTGGAGCAATTAAGTCTTCACCAATAGGCCCACCAACAGAGTTCATTCGTATACGCCCTTTTAACTCACTTCTCGACTCAGTCGCCCACTCAGCCGCAGAGTCAAGTTGCAGCATCGCTACTTTACATCGTTGATAATAACCACTCCCAATATCCGTCAAACGTAACTGTCGAGTTGTACGAAAAAGTAATTGAACGCCTAAAGCCCCCTCTAACTCAGTAACTAATTGACTGACGTTGGCTTTGGAGCCACCTAATGCATTAGCTGCAGCTGTAAAACTGCCATGCTCAGCAACATAGATAAATGCTCGAATTCCTCTCCAAGATATATTGTTCATTTTTAGTTAACAGTGTTTTAAGAATGGCACTATATATTAAAACAATACGTCAACTTAACATAGTCAAATACTTAGGGCGTTAGCAAATAGCCTCTCTAAGTCGACCTCTATATCACGAACAAAAGAGATAATTTACTATGACGATTACGAAAAAAAGCGTTTATTTTATTAGCAACGGTAACCGTATTGCCGCTGAACTTCACCAACCAAAAGAAATTAAGCACAAGTGTCCTGCTGTTATAATTGCAGCACCACAAGCTGGGGTAAAAGAACAAACAGTTCAGATCTATGCAGAAAAACTTGCGAAGAAAGGCTTTATCGCCTTAACTTTTGATCACTCGAGTTTCGGTGCTAGTGAAGGAGAGCCTCGGTTCCACGAGAATCCATTTAATAAAGCCGAAGACTGCCGCAATGCAATCACATTTTTACAAACTCTTCACTATGTCGATGAGATTCATGGTCTAGGTATTTGCTCTGGTGGAGGCTATTTGGCTCATGCAGTTGCTTCAGATCGTCGAGTAAAGTCACTCGCAACAGTAAGCGCCTATTTTGATCATAGAGGCTTTTACCACAATATTATGGGCCGTGATGGTATCTTAGATCTTCTAACACAGACGAATAAGGCCAGAGAACACTACTTAACTACAGGCGAAATAAACTATCTGCCTCATGCTCCCGAATCTGATCATCTTGAGATGCCTCGCCTATTTCGCGAGTTCTACGAATACTATATGACCGACCGTGGAGCGAAAGGTCTATATGAAAGTAAGTTTTTACCGTGGTCATATGAGAGCCTTGTTAATTTTTCAGCTTTGGATATCGCAGATAGATTATCTCCAACACCACTACTAATGATTGTTGGAACTGAAGCTGATTCGGCCTATGAAAGCGAAAAAATGTTTGATGCTGCTAATGAACCCAAAAAATTAGCGCGTATTGAAGGCTCTAATCATATAGGTCTTTATGATGTGGATGAGTATGTTAACCAAGCGATTGATATGATTATTAAATTTTTCAAGTAATATTTGCATAAGCACAGGAAGCCTGTAAGCGGGTTTTCTGTGTCTTACCACAAAAATAGACAAGACAATCTATAAATTAACCAACATTTATTTCATTCTAAAGACCAAAACCCTTGTACGGTCAGAGCTCAATCTTTATACGCGTTAAAAAAATAACCGACATTAATTAGCAAATCTAATGCACTTTATGGCATCTAAACAGAATAAGATTACACAATTAACGTTAAACCCTAACCTTTCAGTAACTTACTTAACCTAATCGATACCTAATTATCCTGCTCAATTAAATTTATCTAATCGTTAATTATTAAAATATTTAATCTAATGCGATATGAATCACAGAGAGAAAATCACAAAGCAAACTAATATCACGTTCTAACCACCAAAATTAGTCTTTAATGCCTTCACAATAATAAACAGCTAGGTGAAATAACTAATATGGACAACAAAACAAGTATATTAAACCAACCAAAACCATTTAAGATGATATTTTTCATTGAATTATGGGAACGGTTTGGCTACTACGGACTTCAAGGCATACTCGCTGTCTACTTTGTCGATAAACTCGGCTTTAGTATGCAAGACTCTTTTGTTACTTTTGGTGCCTTTGCAGCTTTAGTATATGGACTTGTCTCTGTCGGTGGCTACGTCGGAGATTATGTTCTAGGAACTAAACGCACCATGGTCTTTGGTGCTGTCGTTCTTGCTCTCGGCTATTTTTTAATGGGATTTTCGATTTTAAATCCTAACTTTATCTATTTAGCCCTTGGTGCTATTGCTGTTGGTAATGGGTTATTCAAAGCAAACCCATCGAGCCTATTAGCTAAGTGTTATGAAAAAGGTGATTCCCGTTTAGATGGTGCATTTACTCTTTATTATATGTCTATCAACATTGGCTCCCTTGTTTCTCTTTCTTTAAGCCCTGTTATTGCGAATAATTACGGTTATGAATATGCCTTTCTTCTTTGTGGTTTAGGATTAATCGCTAGTCTATTTAGCTATTTTTCTCTTCGTAGTACTGTACAAGGGATAGGTTCAGAACCAGATTCTCAACCATTGAATAAAATCAAAGCGTTAATTGTTTTGATCGGCACTGTTGCCTCTACCCTAGTTTGTGCATGGTTGTTGCAAAATATTATGATGGCAAACTTAGCATTAGGTGTGATCGGTGTTGGTGTCGTTGGCTTCTTCTTAAAAGAAACATTCAAAGAAACAGGTGAACAACGTAACAAAATGATCGTCGCTTTCATTCTTATGCTACAAGCGATTATTTTCTATGTGTTATACGCACAAATGCCAACATCATTAAACTTCTTTGCAATTAATAACGTTCATACTGAACTGTTCGGTATAGATATTAACCCTGTTAGTTTACAAGCACTAAATCCATTTTGGGTTGTATTTTGTAGTCCTATTTTGGCTTACTTATATACATATTATGGAAATAAAAATAAAGACTTATCCATGCCAGGTAAATTTACGGTTGGTATGTTTATGAGCGCATTCGGTTTCTTATCTGTAGCAGCTGCGGGGAACTGGTTTGCAGACCAAGCAGGTATGGTCTCTGTTTGGTGGATGGTTCTAGTTTATTTATTCCAAAGTTTAGGTGAACTAATGATCAGTGGTCTTGGCCTTGCGATGGTTGCTAGCTTAGTACCACAACGCTTGATGGGCTTTACTATGGGAGCATGGTTCTTAACTCAAGCGGCCTCATTTATTATTGGTGGCTATGTTGCTACGTTTAGCGCGACACCAGAGCATCTTACTGATCCTCTAGATACATTGCCTGTTTACACTGAGTTATTCCAAAACATTGGCTTTATTACTCTAGCGGTTGCTATTGTAATGGCAATCACAGCACCAAAACTGAATCGCATGATGACAAGTTCACAATCTGAAGCTCCTGAATTGATTAAGCAACATTAAGTTCAATTAATAAGAATCATCAGACTTAAACACAAAAGCAGAATGAAGCTTGATGCTCATTCTGCTTTTTATTATAGCTTTTATACCAATGTAATTAATTAGATGGTCTATTTATTACACAATCATTAAGTAATTTAACCAGTAATAATGAACAGATAATGACTCTAATTGGTATTAGACCTGATTTAACGCTTAATCAACGTCACAATCAGTACAGCTTTGTAGAACGATCTCGTGCTCAAACACTACACTATCGTTACCTTCTTCCAGTAACTCGGTGATTTCATTCGCTACTTCTTTCTCATCTTCCGCTTTAACTTGATCTGCTAGTTTTTCTTCTGAGTAACCATAGAAATTCAGTAGCAAGTAATCACGAGCTTCGTCTTTAGTACAAGTTACGTTGACTGAAAGCTCAGACTCAACGTTATCTTGAGCAATAATAGCTGTCATTTGTGCTACGACATCATCTTTCATCGCGGCAGTTAACCAACCAAGATCGGTGTTTACTTTAGCTTTTTTACAGTTAAAACAAGGTAATTGATGAAAGTAATATTGAAAATCAGTCATGAGTAATTTCTCTTTAAGTGTTGTATAGCAAGATTATGCGCGTTTTTTAGCAAAATACTATCTCAAGTACAACTAGCAATAACGATTACGCCTAAATATGTAATTACTTGGTATATTGATATTCCCCAATAGACTTTCAAGTGGGATGTTTAACTTATGCTTTAAGAAGCCCAATAAAAACGCTCCAAATAGGAGCGCTTGAAGTAAAGTTTAACTATTGCGATATGATGGTTCTAATCTAATAATGGAATATACAGAGCTTCGCGATTATAAATTGGTGCCCATGATGGAGCGGCCATTTCTTGCTTAATGTAACCACGATTAATGTACCAACGAGTATTTACATCAAGCAAATCACCAACAAATACCTTTTCTGTTACTCTACAAGCATCAAATGTACCCGCTTCAACCGTAATAGATTCTTTCCCTTCAAAGGTTTCAGAGTAACTAATTATATTGCGCTCAAGCTCATTAAAAGAGCCACCGTTAAGATTCAAGTTTTTAATTGAAGCTAGTGACACTTTCTCATACGAGTTAGCATAAACGTAATTAAGAAGCTTAGACGAGCTTGATTTTTTCACTGGTAAAGTAGCAGTTAGACTACCCCATCCACCAAAATATCCATCAGCATTTAACCCCTCTGCACCATAATAGTAATCTGCGTCGTAATAGAAATCTTCCATTGAAAGTAACGTAAAATCAGCATTATGAGATTTAAATCGGGTTTTCTCTAAACTTTCATTTGTAGCCGCAACCCAAGCAGGCATGTCATATACATTATTATACGCTGTCGCCCATGAGAAATCGTTCCCCATGTACTCCTTTGTTTCAATATACTCAGTTAACGCACCATCATTAACCCAAGCAACAGATTTTTGTGCACTATAAGTGATTGTATGGCCTGATTCTAATACATAACTTGCATCTTCTAAGCTTGCTAAACAGGCATTAAAAGTGAGTGCTTTTGGTAAACTGTCCTTCAAAAATTGAAGCGTATTAGCGCCAAAGACGTATTCTTCTTCAAGTTCAAGTGATACTTCCCCTGCAACACGTACAAATCCTTCAACTACCGTTAGATAAAGAGTTCCATCTTCTCGGTTAAAGTTGTTCCATGTAATATCATCTCGATTCATTAACGCTTCAGGAGCCGTAACCTTTCTGATTACTTTTCCGTAAGAATTCATATCTTCCCAATGTCCAATGGCCACAACATCTGAAACTGGATTCATGTAGTCCCATGTATAAAAATTAACGACACCACCGGCAACGATTTCAGCAAGGATACCTCCGTTTGAAATACCAGCCATGATTGCCGTCGCATTTACGTCACCATCAGCCACGTCTTTGAAAATTTGCTCAAGCGCAGTAGCTGGCGCTCCCGGGCCAACCCCAGTCTCCACGGCAACCGAGTTACACATTCCACCACGCTCTTCTTTTTGCTCTTCAGTACACCAATTGCCTTCATTAAATGTGAAATAAGACTCAATCTCGGGCTGAATTTTTAAGTTATACGCGTAAGTACTTTGAGGGAAATCGAGAGTATCTGCGTAGAGACTTGTCCAAACAGCATCATCGGCAGTTTTCGCTAAGATTTTTTTAACATTAAGACCTGATACATCCACCTTCTTCATGCTGGCTTTAAGGGATAAATCTCGTGTTGCCGTAACTAATGTCTCTGTTCCATCTGGTCTTGATTCAATAGTAACGATAGTATCATCAGCTGTAACCCAACCATCCGCAACTAGTGCACGTTGAAGGTTCACTGACGAATCTGAAACTTGTAAATCAAAGCCATCAAAATCGGCGTTAGAGAAATATATTTCTTCGCTAACATCATTATCGCGATCCATCGTAATAACACCGTACTCTAATCGTGGCGAATTTCCTGTCTCACTTCCTAGCCAGAGTAAGCCTCCGTTCTCAGCAAGAGCAGCTACACTTGCGTCCTTCGAATCTCTATCTGCATTATTCACATCGACTTTATCTTGAAGATTATCGCTAGTGATCTCTATATGATCATTTTTCACCTTACTAGCCACATTATTTACATCAAAAGCATCACCCGAAGATTGAATACTTGAAGCAATATTCGAGGCAGCGTTGCTCACTTCTTCAGTAATAACATTTATTAGATCTTTGTCTGAAATACCATTTTGTGCGGCTGAATCTTTTAATTCATCCAATTTATCCGCCAAAATTGTCGCAGTAACTTGAGCAACTCTATGTAGTTTTTCAAACTCTGCTTTTTCTGCATCACTTAATGAAGTGCTTTGCTTTTCTGCAATGTAGTCTTTTGTAATATCGAGCTCTGTACCTAGTTGAGCTTGAACAAATTGAATAGCCTCTTCAACAGAATTTCCCTTTTCAATTTGATTTTGAATAAAAGTACTTATTGGACTGACAAAATCAGAACCAGCTGGAGCAGTCAATGAATAGCCTTTGGTTAATAAAACACCAGGAGCATCGCTATCAATGGTCTGATTAGCAATGACTTCGACAAGTAAATGATGAAGCTCTAATTGTTCTTGAGTGACATCAAGACTAAATGAACCATTTTCATCAGTGGCTGCAGAGGGTTCCTCATTATCACAAGATTTATTGTTATTTAAGTCTAAGCAGACATTTGCATATTGTAAGTAACCATCTGCTGCTTTACCTACATGAGTAATATTAGTTTCATTTGGCGTGGTTGCGTCATTATCCGATGAAGAATCACCACCACATGCCGATAATGACAAGGCGATAACACTAGCCAGCAACGTTTTTGGAAAGTTCATAATATCTCCGTATATATTGAATTGGTTATATTTATCGGAGTTATTTTTTATCAATTGGATAACATTACCAACATAAAACAAACATTCATGCGATCGACAACACATCATAATGTTAATTACTGTTATGTCACTCGAACTTTATTTTTCTGTAATAAAAACCTGCTCACAGACAAACCCTAACAATTTGAATAATAAAGATAAATTCAAAAAAACCGCACACAAATCTGCATACGGTTTTAATATTAATGACTAAAGGTATATATCGTTAATTCATAGAGGGATAATTAAAACGATAAACTAACCAGTTACTCAAACGGATTCACCTTCATATTACTCAAGGTAAATGCGTAAACATCCGCCATTAAGTCGATCGATTTTGAAATTGGCATTCCTGCTCCATGACCAGCATTAACATCAATGCGGATCAATACAGGGTTCTCACCCAATTGCTTGGCTTGCAACTCTGAAATGAACTTATAAGAGTGCGCAGGAACAACGCGATCATCATGATCCGCTGTCGTCACCAAGGTCGCTGGATATTCAACGCCCTCTTTCACGTTATGAACGGGTGAATAGTCTAGTAGATAATTAAACATTTCTTCACTTTGGGCTGAGGTGCCAAAATCATACGCCCACCCCTCTCCAGATGTGAAGGTATGGTAACGAAGCATATCCAACACACCTACCGCAGGCAGGGCGACTTTAAATAACTCAGGTCGCTGAGTCATACAGGCACCGACTAATAGCCCACCATTTGATCCACCACGAATAGCTAAATGCTCTGAATCGGTGTAACCAGATTCAATCAAATATTCTGCCGCTGCAATAAAGTCATCAAATACGTTCTGTTTTTTCTGTTGTGTTCCTGCATTGTGCCATTCTTTTCCATACTCACCGCCACCGCGAATATTGGGAATCGCATAAATACCGCCAAGCTCTAACCAACTGGCCATTACCCCACTAAAGCTCGGCGTTAGACTGACATTAAAGCCACCGTAACCATAAAGAATAGTTGGATTTTTACCATTTAAGACTATCCCTTTTTTATGCGAGATAATCATAGGAATTCGAGTGCCATCTTTTGATGTGTAGAACACTTGAGTTGACTCAAACTTCTCATTATCAAACGGTGATGCCGAAGCCAAATACAATTCAGTACAGCCTGTCTTTGCATCAAATTGATAAATCGTAGGTGGGGTTACATAGTTAGTGAAAGTAAAAAACAGATCAGTTTGCTCTCTTCTACCTGAGAATCCCGTTACTTGTCCCTTACCAGGTAATTCAATCTCTCTTAATAAATTACCTGAGAAGTCATATTGTTTCACTTGGCTTAACACATCGACCATATAACTTGCGAACAGCGTTCCACCACCAGCGCTTACCTCAAGAGGCTGTGATTGTTCTGGGATAATATCCTTCCAATCACAGGTTATTGCATTATAAGAAACCACCTTGCCATTTGGTGCATCTAAATTAGTAAACATTAATAACTGAGAATCTTCATTTTCTATCACATACGTATCTGAATTAGTATGAGCTAAAACGGTAATTCGTGTTGGATTATTAACGCCTAATCGCTCAATAAACAGCTTGTTACCTGATGTCGATGTTGCAGCCGTAATGATCAAATACGCATCGTCTTCTGTTGTATACCCACTGACGTAACGGTGCTTCTCTTCTTCTTTAGATCCAAAAATGATTTCATCTTGAGATTGAGGTTTACCGATTTCATGAAAATAGAGTTTATGTTGATCAGTCCGTGCTGATAACTCACTGCCGGTCGGTTTATCATAGCTAGAGTAATAAAAACCTTTAGATCCTAACCATGAGATATCAGTAAATTTCGCATCTACAATCGGTGATTCAATTTGTTCTTTGGTTTCGGTATTTAATACGAAAATTTTACGCCAATCACTCCCTGCTTCTGATATCGAATACGCCACAAGTGATGCGTCTTTAGAGAAACTTACCGAGCCTAATGACGTTGTCCCCTCTTCTGAGAAGGTATTTGGATTAAGAAAGACTTCAAATTCCCCCTCTTCTTTTGAACGATACAATACACTTTGGTTTTGTAGACCATCATTCTGGTAAAAATAGGTGTAATCGCCACGCTTAAATGGCTGAGAGGTCTTTTTGTAATCTTGCCCTGTCGCAATTAAATCACGAATATCGTCACGAAAATCAATATGAGAAAGAGCATCAAACGTAACTTTATTTTGATTTGCTACCCAAGCCTCTGTTTCTGTGCTTCTGTCGTCTTCTAACCAACGATATGGATCTGCGATGGTGTGAGAGAAATAATGATCAACTGTTGAGTCTTGTTTTGTGAAAGGATAAATCATGGTACATCCTATTTATAATTAGTTGTCTATTTCTAGAATACGCCCATTAAAAATAGGAATACAACTGTTTGATGATTTAAGACTAGTTATTGATGCATAGGGTATTAAGGTTCGGTTTGTAGTGGTGCATTAAGGTTTTTATTTGCTTTAGAATATTTATTAAACAGTTGGTTTTTATCACAAATATTTATGATACATTGATCACACTTTTGATTAATTCAAGAAGTAAGTTTGTCGACAGATGGACCAATTAGCACTATTTTATCTTCAATCCACATTAATCGTGATCTGGATAACTTTCGAGCATTACATTACTCACAAAAAACCGTCCGCACACACTATTTATACTCTATTAATTTAAGTTGAACCCGTCTGATCCCCTCAGCACGGGGAGTTTTTGGTGCGCGTACTTAATAATTAAACCTGTTTTTATTACGGACAATAAAAATGAAAAAACACTTCGATCTTATCGATAAACCCACCTTTTTCGGCGCAATATTACTACTTTGTGCCGTTGTTATTCCCTTGTTGGTATTTCCAGCTGAAGGGGCTGAGTGGATTGCCGTTGCTAAAACATTTATGACCGACAAATTAGGCTTTGCTTATTTAGGTCTAGGTTTAGCGGCATTCTTTTTCATGATCTACATAGTGTTCTCTGATATCGGCCAAATCAAACTGGGTGATCCAGATGAGAAGCCAGAATTTGCACTGGCGTCTTGGGCGGCAATGCTATTTTGTGGTGGTATCGGCGCTAGTATTTTGTACTGGGGTACAATTGAGTGGGCTTACTATTACCAAAATCCTCCGTTTCAATTGCTTACTTCTTCTATGTTCGTAAACAGCCAGTTCTAAAAGTTTCTGCTGCTTTAATGCCTGTTATTGGCGAAGCACACAGCTTTGGTAAATTAGGTAAAGTTATTGACGTACTGTTTATCTTTGGTTTGTTGGGCGGCGCAGCAACAACTTTAGGTTTAGCGGCACCACTGATTAACGAAGGTATTAGCTACCTATTTGGTATTCCTGCAACAACAGGCAGCCAGATTTTAGTTCTTATGGTTTGTACCGCTATCTTTGCTTACTCATCGTACATGGGTATGGACAAAGGCATCAAGATTTTAAGTAACATTAACTTCTGGGGTGCGTTAGGTTTACTGCTTTTTGTATTGGTTTGTGGCCCAACAATTTTCATGTTGGAAACAGGCTTAGATTCAATTGGTCGTATGCTGTCTAACTTCTTTGTTATGGCAACTTGGGCTGAACCTTTTGGTGGTATGGGTACGTTTGAAGATACTCACTTCCCACAAGATTGGACTATTTTCTACTGGGCGTGGTGGCTAGTATTTGCACCAAGCATGGGTCTATTCGTTGCGCGTATTTCACGCGGAAGAACGATTAAACAAATGGTCTCTGGCGCAGTGTTCTTCGGCTCTCTAGGCTGTTCAATGTACTTCATCATTCTAGGTAATTACGGTTTATCACTGCAATTATCAGGTGAGTTAGATGTCGTAGGTATTCTAAATTCTGAAGGGGCAACTCGTGCTATCTTCGCTACTTTAGAAACACTGCCATTTAGTACTTTTGTTATTGCTGTATTTACCTTGTTATGTGTGATTTTCACCGCGACAACGTTTGACTCTATCTCTTATATTTTAGCGTCAGTAGTACAAACTAACGTGACTGAAGATCCAATGCGTTGGAACCGTCTGTTCTGGGCTTTCACTCTATCATTTATGCCATCGGCGTTGATGTTTATGGGCGGCTTGGCAACACTACAAACAGCTGCAATTGTTGGTGGTTTACCACTATTGGTTATCGCAGTAATGCTAATGATCTCTGGTGTTAAAGCGGCAATGCTAGACTTATCTCACCAAGATAATTACGTGGATCCAGTAATCAATATCTCTGATTTACCAGATGTTGATCCTTGGAGCAAAGAAGGCCAAGCATTGGCTCGCTTTGAACAACTACGTGATAACGCAATTGAAGCGGCAGATCTTGAGCGTGAAGCAAACGACGCAATTTGGATGCTGAAAAAACAGTTACGTAAAGAAGCATTGGCTCGTGGAGAATCAAGCGTTGATTTAGGCGATGCACCTGATGAAATCATTGAGAAATTACGTCAATTAACGGATGACTCAATGAACGCTAAAGATGCTAAGCTAGCGGCGTCTGAGCTTGCTCAAGAAGCGCGAGTTTCCTTTGATGCATTAATGCGCCAAAAGGTCGAAGACGAAGCTTTGCAAGTAAATGAAGAGACTAAATTGGCAATTAAGACAAGATTAAATTCGCCAAGCTAATCAACCTTCGTTGTTAATGCCAGCTGTAAATATGCAGGCATTAACTCAAATATTAAATACAAAAAACCGCTAAATATAAAAGCGGTTTTTTGTTTATTCACCCTCTGGTTATCGAAAAATATAACGGTTCAAACTCAAATGTGATTAGTATTACCACTCCATCTCACCCGTATTGACTTTCGCACTTAATGATAAATCCTCTTCACCTGCTAGCGATGGGTAATGTTTTTTCATTGTTTTGATGACATTTTCAGATTTATTTGATTGAGATAACGCCTCTTCAAAATGCTTTAAATAGTTAAGCGTAAACGAAACCGCCTCAGCCTTTTTCGGTATATCGCCAAGATAATGCCCGGGAATAACCACTTCTGGATCTAATTTCATCATTCGTTCTAATGATTGTGACCACTCATGTCTTTCTTCTTTTGTTTGTGAGTCAGCAGTCCAAACGTGCATTCCAGAAGAAACTGATACACCACCAAACACAGCCTTCGCTGATGGTACCCACAAATAAGCTTGGTGTGTGTTTATCTCTTTCACTTCTATCTTTTTACCATCAAGCATTAACGTTGTATCGTTTAATACCTCTGGCACGATAATCTCTGTTGGCGCACCATCACCTAAAATTGGTCCCCAATAAGCCAATTTCATGTCCATTGTCTGCTTAATGTGCTCAACAACAGATTCACTTGCGACTACTTTTACGTCAGGAAATGCTTTTACTAGCGGTTGTAGTCCAAAGTAATAATCTGGATCGCCACCACTGATATAAATCATACTAAGCTTTTTATCCTGATCTTTGATCTTATTGACTAACGCGAAGCCATCGTTAGTACTGAATTGTGCATCAAATAAAATCACTTCTTTTTCACCACTAACAAGAACAGAGGTCGTTGGAAAAACCCCTTCTTTACCTGGGTTATACGGTGATAATCGGAGATCAGCTGCAGAGGCATAACTCATCAATAAAAAAGTACTCGTTAAAGTGATAGCAGAAAGTTTAGTCATAGATTACCTACGTATAATTAAAGATTATTTTAATAAATATGTCGCTGTTAAAAGACCATATTATTAGATTGTATTTCGTTGAAATACCCGATAATCTGACTTTCACTGTTTCATTTTTCGAACATATAAGTATTAAGTAGGTTGTTATGGATAGGCTGACCGCGTTACATGTTTTTGTCACCATTGTTGAACAAAAGAGCTTAAGCTCTGCGGCAGAACATCTTGGAATGTCACGAGCAAAAGTATCGCGCTATTTGGCTGAATTAGAGAGTTGGATGGACGTAAGATTACTTCATCGAACAACCAGAAGCTTGAGTTTAACAACCCCAGGTGAAGAGACTCTTGAAGCTGCACGTAATCTACTCGCACTGGCTGGCACCTTGGATGGAATTAGAAACCAAAACACAATACAACTAAAAGGTCAGCTCAGAATAACAGCAAGCTATTCATTAATAGATAGTTTTCTTATTGATGTTATCGATGACTTTGTCACCATGTGGCCAGAGACATCGGTTGATATTCTTTCTACTGATGAATCTGTAAATATCGTTGAATCTCGGATTGATTTAGCCATTCGTATTACGAATGATTTAGAGCCAAATGTCGTCGCTAAACGATTAGGTGAATGCAGGTCTGTCATTTGTGCTTCACCAAAATACCTAGAAAAACACCGAGGACCTCAAAACGTACAAGAGTTAAGTCAGCATAACTGCCTTTCTTATACATATTTTGGACGTTCTGCGTGGGTATTTGATGGCCCAAACGGAGCAGAGTCCGTTCCGATTCAGGGCAATATTAGTGCGAACCTCTCTGAGATCTTACTTTCTGCAACGCTGCGTGGTAATGGGATCAGTCAACAGCCATTCCCGACGGTTCAACCTTTAATTGAACGTGGCGAGCTAATTCAATTATTACCAGAGTGGCAGCCAAAAATCTTGAGTGTTTATGCTATTTACGCAACTCGAAAACAAGTCACCCCTTTACAAAGAGCATTTATTGATTTCCTGACGGATAGCATGAAATCATCCTCATATTGGCAAAGTTAAAAATGAATGTTGTCTTAATGATTAACCCTTATGTTAGCGCCAATAAAATCGCAGCAATACCAGAGATCGAACACATCACTAGAGATACTTTTCTTATCGTATCTTTGTCGATTTTGTCGACCACTTTCATTGCAACTAAATAACCAATGTATGACGCAGGCAATAAAGGCAAAGTAAGATATAAATGCGACATGCTCATATATCCTGCAGGAACTTGCACCACCAATGATATAAAGCTACTTACCACGAAGAACGCCGATAAATTAGCCCGGATTAAATTTGCTTCTTGGTGTTGTAACAACAACGCCATTGGAGGCCCCCCAATACCAGAACTTGTGCCAAACAAACCAGAAAAGAAACCCGCAACCGTCATTCTTGAGTTATTTGGTTCAATACGAAATGGTAATAAACTTACAGCTACAGCAAGTAATACGACAATGCCAATCCAAAGCGACAAGAGTTTTGCGTCGACATAATAAAGTAAAAAACCACCACATACCGACCCCGGAATTCTGCCTAAAAAAGCATACCCTAAGCCACGAAAAGAGACACTCGCTTTGTATTTATAGGCGTTAATAATGGATAAAAACAATCCAACTATAACAATAGGCCCGGGAACATAATTGGGAGAGATTAAGAACAATAATGGAGCGGTCACAATTGCCAAACCAAAGCCAATTGCACTTTGTACAAATGAACCGATGAAAATCAAGATCATCGCAAATAACAAACCAAGATCCATTAAGGTAAACTCCATAAAAAATGCCTTCTGCTATGGTTATAACAGAGGGCATTATGAACTAGATTTTAAAAAAGGAAATAGCAGTATTACACTCTTTACCCTTTCAATGTTACTCAACAGATTGCAATGTTTCCCATGTTACTTCGCAATCGCCTTTCGCTGTTGAAATAAACGCTGAATCACCCGTAATCATCACTGAGATTTCCATCGTTCTTTCTAAAAATGTAGAGAACTCTTGGATCTGCTCCCAATCAAAGCGAACAACATCAACAGGATACTGTTTGAATTTACTTTGGTTTTGCTTCCACCACACGTCTGATTTTGAGTTAAAGCTATACACTTTAGTCACTTTTGATTGACGTGAGGCCTTTTTCATACGCTCAGGATCTGGCTCACCAGCATCAATCCACAATGAGATCGTATCATCGTATTCACGAACCCAAATATCAGGTTCATCAACCGCTGATAATCCTTTAGTAAACGTTAAACGCTCTTCTGCATTCAAACAAAATGCCAATACACGAGCCATCATACGCTCTACATTTTCTGAAGGATGCTGAGCGATGGTTAAGTTTACTGAATCATAATGATCACGGTTCATGTCCGTTAGAGCAACACGAAATTTGTAGATGGTCGGTTTGATAGCCACTGGCTTTCCTAACTATTGAGAATTGCAGGCATTGTACGCGATTCTTGTTGGTTAGCTAGGCATAAAAAAAGCCAATAATTTCTTATTGGCTTTTCGTCTTTAATGCATCGTTATTATACATTAATTATTTAAGGCTATTTACAAAGAGCATCTCCAATATTAACCCATACTGAATCTACGCCGGGCTCATTACCTTGAGTCCACCATTGAGCTTCCCAACGGTTACCTTTATGATCCACTTGTGCTTTACCAGAATAAGCAACGGCTGGATCCCAACCTAGATTTGCATCACTGATTAACTGCCAACCATCAACACCTGGAGCAGGCTCAACGCCTTGTATCCACCAGTTTGCTTTATAAACAAGACCATTATGACTTACTGTTTCTGTTGTATAAATCTCAGTTGCACTCCATGCTGGGTAATTAGCTGCATTTGGATCAGTGACCGAACACTCTCCACCAGTACCATTATCATCGTCTTTTTTAGCGACCGTAACACGAGTCGTTGCAGAAGCATCTAAACTGCCATCAGTAACCGTAACATTAATACTTGTTATCGTTTCAGTCTCTAATTCAGGTGCTTTAAGCGTTAAAGATGCTGTACCTAAACCACTAACAACTGTAAATGCATTTATATTTGTCCATGAATAAATCAAGGTATCATTTTCAGGGTCTGTCGCTTGTGCATTTAAGGTAAATACTTCAGCTGCTTTCACCGCTAACGCTACCGGTAACGTCACTGTTGGTGCTTGGTTTTCTTGTGGAATATCATTAGAGATAACTACGGTGTCTTTTGCTGAAAGCCCCTCATCATCAACAACGGTCAGCTCAAACGTATAGTTCACTTTCTCTTCCACTTCAGGCACTGTAATTTCAGCTTTTACTGACGTTGGGTTTGTGATCTGAACATTATCACCCGAGGTTTGAACCCAAGAGTAGCTTAACTCACCACGTTCAGGATCATAAGACGATGAACCATCAAGAATCACTCGTTTTTCACCGGTTACCACTTGATCACGTCCAGCATTTGCTTTTGGTGCCTGATTTTCAGGATCAACAGGGCCAGAGTCATCACCATGACCTAAACCTTCATGCATCGCATTGAGGATATCGCCATTATCAGAGTCTATTTCCCAAGAGAAAACACCGCCAAGACCAAGTTGGCTTACATAGTTTCCTTTTGCTTTAATAGAACGAGCATTATCATAAGTAATTAGATCGCCTGTTGACGCTTTAAATAAGTATGGTGCTTCCGCTTTTTCATCGTACCCGTACTCCCAACCAGTTCCCATATGATTATTAACAATATCACGATAATCTAAAACACCATTCTCCCAAGTTCCTTTGATTGGGCCTGTAGCAGTGCCTGCAAATGGATTTCCCGGCAGTGCTCCAGTGACTCCAGTCCAACCACGACCATAAGCAGCAACACCAACAACAACTTTACTTGGGTCAACACCCTGCTCTAGCATTAAATCAACGCCACGAGAGGTGTAATAACGAGTTTCTTCTTTCATGCTTGATGCATGTAGTGCTGTTTGATGGTTAAGGTTATTGTTGTCCCACGCGCCATAAAAGTCGTAGCTCATTAAGAAAATGTTGTCTAAATATTGTTGAGCTGACTTGTAATCTACGTCTTCAATCTTATCTTCACCGGCACCGATTGCAGAGGTGAGTTCGTATGTACGTCCCGTCTCTGCTTCTAGCTCATCTAGCATTACTCGTAAATCTTTTAGAATAGCGATATAAATATCACTGTCTTTCTCTGTATCACCTAGATTAGGGTTAGCCCCATCACCACCAGGGAATTCAAAATCGATATCGACACCATCAAAGAACTTCCAAGTTAATAAATATTCTTTTACTGAAGCAACAAATGTCGCCCTCTTAGCGGCATCATCCATGAAGAAGAACGGGTCAGATAACGTCCAACCACCAATTGACGGTAATATTTTCAGATCAGGCTGTGCACGTTTTAATGCCATTAATTGCCCAAAGTTTCCTTTGTACGCTTCAGAATAAGCTTCCACACCTTTTTGAGGCTTTTGAACTGCCGCCCATGGGTCATGAATCGCCACTTCAAAATCTTTACGCCCTTTACAAGCGTTTTGTAATGCAGCAAAGCTACCACTGATTGTTTTTAAGCTATCGTTAATGCCATCGCCACCACACATAGGAACAAAACCGTATAAAATGTGTGTTAGGTTCTTCGCAGGTAATTGATCAACATTATATTCACGACCATAAACACCCCATTCAACAAAATAAGTACCTACCACTTTTCCTGACGTGTTTTTGTAAGGTTTATTATTTTCTAAATAGCCAGTTTCTAATGGCTTAAGATGGCTACCATCAGTGTCTGCAACTGCTATTTCTTTTGAATCTGACACACTGCAACCATCAGCGTTGCATAATTCAAGCGTCATGTTGTAGATACCACCTTTGCTAATTGGGAATGTTGCCGATGTTGCAGCACCAGAACCTTCCCACACAAGGTCTTCATTCATATAAACGCGTGATATTTCAACGGCATCGCCAGACCACACATTCCATGAAATATTCACATCAACAGAATCATGACGAGCCTTAACTAACTCATTATATGCGACTGCGCTAGGATCAACTTCAACTAATGCATATTTGTGCTCAGCCCAATCAATAGAAGGCTTCCCAGGTGCTGACGCATAAGCCTGAGTTATAAATAAACCACTAATTATGGTCGCTAACATTGTTTTCCTTTTCATTGCTTTTCCTCTTTATTTAATAATCAAATAAATGATACAAACAACAAAACAAGCTACAAAATAAGCAACTTTTATCGTGACGATAAAAAATACTTATGGTCATTTAAGTGGCGCCAAGTTACTAACAAATGACCACTAAGTAATAAAATATGTATAAATGTTAATTTTTATTACAGTTTCAGTGTGATTTCTATTCCGCAACTATTGTTAAAACTAATAATAAGAACGAAAAATTATTTATTTACTAATTGATACTTAATGATAATGTTTGGAATAGGCATCACGATAGCCATTTAGAATTTAGGCATTTTCAGCACAACACAACGTACTTATTTATATAAATGAAATAAGATATTTTAGTAGTAAACAAAAAAAGACCTCTCTGTGGTACCAGAAAGGTCTTTATGTACTTATAGGGGAAAGTACTTATTTAATGGATTAACTTAATAAGTTTAGCTTAAATCTACATTTTTTGTACCAAAGAACCACGTTGCAATAAAACCAACAGCGTAAGCAATCACAAGACCAGCAGCAAACACCATCATACCGGCGAATATACCTGCACTTGATGTCATTAGAGGTAAAGCCACAATACCTGATGGACCAAATACCGTATTCAAACCAACAGGTAATCCCATGTACGACACTAATCCAATAAAGAAGCCCCCAGCTGAGCCACCAATACATGCAGTAATAAATGGTTTAACTCTTGGTAGTGTCACACCGTAAATCAGTGGTTCGCCTATTCCTAAGAACCCTGGAATAATTGCGCCTTTGACTTGTGTACGTAGTAACGCATCTTTACTTGCTTTAGCATAAAGTGCTAATGCTGCACCAACTTGGCCTGCCCCTGCCATCGCTAAGATTGGGAATAGTGAATTAAAGCCTTGTGCATCCATCAATGCAAAATACACAGGTACAAAACCTTGGTGAATACCAAACATCACTGAGATTAAAAACAGACCCGCTAAAATAGCACTACCAAAAGGGTTGCCGTTCAGGTTAATGAACAACCATGACATACCTTGGAACAATACTCCACCTAGTGGCATGATGACCACAAAGGTAACAGCTCCCATGATAAGTAACGTAACCACTGAAGTTAAAATCATGTCTAGGTTATCAGGCATGTATTGACGTACTTTTTTCTCAACACCTGCACCAATAATCGCAGCGATTAATACTCCAATGATATTACCTCTAGGATCGATACCGTGACCAAAGAAATCCGTCATACCAGAGTAAATTCCAGTGGTTGCTTCTGGGTTATAACCCAATACAAACAATGACGCTAAAATAGCACCGTTCACACCCGAACCACCAAAGGCTTGCTGTGCGTTATAACCAATCAAGATGCTAAGAAAGCTAAATAAGCCTTTACTGAACACTTTCATGTAGAGAATTAAATCAACCAAATTAGCGTTTGGTGACTCATTCCCCATCACATAAACTTGATCTAATAGAGTAGCAAAACCTAACAACAAACCAGCGGCAATGAAACCCGGAATTAACGGGGTAAAAATGGTCGCAAACTTACTTAAAAATCGCTGAGTCGCGCTCGTTTGTTTCTTTTTTAACTTCTGTTTATGTTCAGAAGCGACGTCTTTAAGGTCTCGATTTTCAGTCGTATTAGGTGCTTGGTTATCCTCTTCACCTTCCATCATTTCATTCATCATTTCAGCGGCAGTTTGTGCTTTACCCGGACCTAAAACGATTTGAAATTGGTCGTCACTTTCAACTAAACCCATTACGCCTGAAATACGTTTAATAGTATCTCGACTAGCAAGGCTGTCATCATGTAAAGTAAGACGTAAACGCGTCATACAGTTACCACATTTAATGACATTATTTTTGCCACCAATTGCACTTAATATTTCTTGAATCATGGAAGTGGTTATTTTAGCCATGTCCTGTTCCTTTTCAATTTTTCGATATAAAAGGCCATATATGACCTGTTATCGCTTAACAATTATGAATCTGAAAGTGCATCACGAATGAAGCCGTTATGCTTGGTCAGCTTGTCTGTTGCACTTTTTGCATCGAGTCCTGATAACACCATAAGAATCGCTGTCTTACAGTGGTTATTACATTGAGATAATGCGTCTGAAGCTTCACTTTCTAAGCAACCTGTCGCTTCAATAACAATATTCTTTTGTCTTTGTACTAATTTGGCGTTGGTTGCTTCTACATCAACCATCAAGTTGCCAAACACTTTACCTGTACGGATCATCGCGCCTGTTGTCAGCATATTAAGCACTAACTTTTGTGCAGTGCCTGCTTTCATACGAGAAGAACCCGTCACGACTTCAGGCCCAACCACAGGGGTCATGTTAATGTCTGCCAATTCAGTCATTGGGCTGTTTGGATTACAGCTTAATGTAGCGACTGTCGCTCCAACCGATTTTGCGTATTCCATGGCACCAAGAACGTAAGGTGTGCGCCCGCTCGCTGCGATACCCACTAATACATCCTTCTCGTTTAGCCCTAAATCTTTCAGATCAGAAGCACCAAGCTCTCGGTTGTCTTCTGCATTTTCAACGGCTTTTAAAATGGCTTTATGACCACCCGCAATTAAGCCAACAACCAAATCAGGATTAGAGCCATACGTTGGAGGGCATTCACTCGCATCTAAAATACCTAAACGACCAGAAGTACCTGCACCGGTATAAATCAAACGTCCACCAGATTGAAAAGCTACTGCAATTGCATCAACAACCTCAGCTATTTGAGGAAGAATAGCTTCTACCGCTAACGCGACTTTTTGATCTTCTTTATTAATTACTGTGAGCATATCCACCGTTGATAAAACATCAATTTTCTCACTGGCTTGATTACGGCTTTCTGTTACTAATGTAGTTAAGTCAATTTTCATTGTTAGGCTCTCTTCAAAAGATAAATTCTCAATTTCAATGGTTGTCATCATAAAGAATAAAAAATTCCATTTAGTGACCAAAATCACAACAAAAGTTATTCTAAACTCCCAAAATAGGTGGAATAAATAAAATTAACAATAAGAAAAATTCGATGCAAAAATAAAATAATCACTTTTATTTCAAACATTTAATAAAATAAAGCCATAAAGAATAATGACCATTAATTTGGAATAATTAATTCAAAAAAAGATAGGTACGATGAGTATTTTAGAAAAGATACAAAACCAAAGAAGCAACTTATCTGCAAATGGAATAAAGATTTTGGATTTTATTCTTGATGAACCCACCGCAATTGGCTCATATTCAAGCCAAGCACTTGCTGCGAAAGTCGGCGTGTCGCAATCAAGTATTGTGAAACTGACACAGCGGCTTGGGTTCAAAGGGTTTACTGCTTTTAAGCTGGCGATTATTGAAGACCTAGGACGAAAGCACGCAATACTAGAACCTGAACGTCCAATTCATAACAAAATAAACAGTGACGATTCTTCTTTAACGATCGCGCAAAAGTTAGTACAAGAAAAAAACCACGCTCTTATTGCAACAACCAACGCCATTGATTTTTCAGAGTTTGAAATCATCACCATCCTGCTTAACCAAGCACAACGAATTCAAATAGTAGGCATTGGAGGGTCAGCGTTAACCGCTAAAGATCTGGCCTTTAAACTGTTAAAAATAGGAATGACTGCACTGACTGAACAAGATAGTCATGTTCAAATTGCAACAGCGAACGCCTTAACCAAAAATGACGTTCAAATTGTCATCTCATATTCTGGTAGTCGAAAAGAAATCCTAATGGCGGCACAAACGGCACTTGATAAAGGAGCAACCGTAATTGCATTAACCAGCACAAAGAAAAGCCCTTTACGTAAACTCGCTAATTTTTGTATTGATACGATTGCAGATGAAAGGCAATTCCGCAGTTCATCAATATCTTCAAGAACAGCCCAGAATGTAATTACCGATTTATTATTTATGACGTTATTACAAATAAAAAGCGATACAGCAAAACTATTGATTGATGAAATCTCATCAACGATGAATAGAATTTGATGCCTTCATATTTAGCCAAGAGATCATTGTTACAACGATAAAAGACACAAAAATCAATGTGATCGTAATGGCATTTATAACCTTTTTTCATGATATTTATTGCTAATATTCATAATGGCTTCATAGCCAGTCTATAGTTATATCGGAGTATAGCTTTACGCTTAGCCTTAAACATATACAAACTTTAGGTAAATAATAATATGAATAAGAAAAATATCTGCACCCTAGCAATCTTGTCTGGCCTATCATTTTCAGCGATGGCTTTAGATTGCGATCCAAACCTACTGCCTTCATGGGAAGATGGCACAAGTAAAACTGCGATTGTGAACTACGTAGAACAATCAACAGACTCCTCAAAAAAGACATTTATTCCACAGCAAGATCGTATCGCCGTTTTCGATAATGATGGAACATTATGGTCGGAAAAGCCATATTACTTCCAGTTAGCTTTCGCGCTAGACCAAGTAAAGAATATGGCAAAAGAACATCCTGAATGGAAAACACAAGAACCATTTAAATCTGTTTTGAATAACGATATCAAAGGAGTGTTTGCTGGAGGTGAGAAATCACTACTAAAACTTATCATTGCAACTCATAGTGGCATGACAGTGGAAGAATACCAAGAAACCGTTACTCAATGGTTAAAAGTAGCAAAAGATCCACACTTCAAAAAAGCATATACCGAACTAACGTATAAACCGATGCGAGAAATGATAACTTACCTACAAGATCATGATTTTAAAACTTATATCGTATCTGGAGGTGGCGTTGACTTTATGCGTTCATGGGCACCAGAAGTATACGGAATTCCTGAAGAGCAGATCATCGGTAGCGCACTTAAATACAAATATGATTATAACAATGGTAATCCAACGGTGACTAAGCAACCTCAAATACTAACCAATGATGATAAAGCAGGAAAAGTAGAAAACATTCAACAAATCATTGGGAAAAAACCGGTATTAGCGATTGGTAACTCAGATGGCGATCAGGCGATGATGCAATGGGCAACAAGCCAACCAAACTCAATGGCAATGATAGTTCATCACACCGATAAAAAACGTGAATGGGAATATGATCGTAAGTCGAGCGTTGGCCATTTAGACAAAGCAATGGATGAGGCTAACCAACGTGATAACTGGCATCTTATCGACATGAAAAATGAATGGTGTACAGTTTATTAGCACCGAATCTAACTTATCCCCCTTTTATATTAAGGGGGATATCACGCTTTAAATTAAATATAATACCAATGTAACTAATTAGATGATCTATTTATTACGCAGGAAAATAACTCAAGAGTAAGGAAAAATTCTTGTAAGTAGTTATTCTAACTGGGCAATTGATGCATTTACCTAGGGGTTTAGGCAACATACTTTTATATTCTTGAGTATAATTTAGCCCCATAATAATTGCCCTATTGGTAATTAAATAGAACGGTATAATAAAAATGAAGAACATCTTATTTTCTTTTGAAGGACGTATAAATCGTAAGCAGTTTTGGTTAGGTACACTATTTATGTTAGTGCAAACACTTATTCTATTTGTACTTTTATCAATGACATTCGATCTAGAAACAAATGCACCTAGCGCGGCAGGTTTTGTAGTGATTTTAATTGCTCTTGTTCTTAACCTTTGGGAATCATGCGCGCTTTATATTAAACGATTTCATGACCGCAATAAAAGTGGTTGGTGGATGTTGATTAGTTTAGTTCCATTCATTGGTGGTCTATGGCTATTAATCGAATGCGGATGCTTATCTGGTAATGAAGGCGACAATAAATTTGGCCCAGAGCCAAACTAGTGGGCCATTTATATTAATAAAACGAGCATAACCGCTCGTTTTTAAAAACTCCATTTCACTTGCGCATATAGCAAAGTATTTGGATTCTCTCCAAACACGCTATCAGTTGAACCATCAAAGTACTGAACCACACCCAGTAATTGCCAATTATCTGCTAATGAATACGTATTATTCATCCCTATAAAATACGAACCGTCATCATAATAAGTGCCGATAAGCATCACTCTATTTAGTGCTGATGTATCAAAGCCAATGCTCGAATACCATGTCCAATGGGTAAAACTTAACGTTCTAGCGGTTAACGGAAGATTTAAATAACTTACCGTATTTTCAACATCTTGCGGCTCTGATATATACATAATAGAACCTTGGATAGCCCAGTTAGCGCTACTATTAATACTATAATCCATCTCTAAACTAGAGACACTTGATGCCGTTAGTTCTTCGTTTTGATAATAACGCTGCGTTGGTTCAAACCAACTGAACTCACCTCTTAACCCTGCTCTATAAATATCACCAGCAAAACCAACACCAATCACATAATCCAAGTGGGACTTACCTAATAATAGCTGCATATCCCACCCTTGATTATTAAATAAATACCGACTCGCATAGCTATTTAATTCACTGTCTTTATTTGGGTTTATCACTACATCAACAGAACTCGCAAAACCTAAGTTCTTTGTCACCATCAAGGCATCACTGCCGGGGCGATCTTCATAATCAAAATCATAAATTGAATAGGAATTGAAGATATCATTCGGATTCCAAACCGTCGTCATTCCCCAATTAATACGAAAACGGCCTGCACGTAACTGCCAATCGTCTTTACTCCAATTAATATAAGCACGATCAAACTGTGAATTACCAACCACTCCGTTCTTATCAATCCAATTTTTAGAAAGATCGACATAACCAGAATCGTACGAGATAAAGTCACCATAGTTCGCATGTCTTGCAGTATCACCAAACATAAGACGGTTTCGCATACCTAGATTAACTCGTAATTCATCATTAAAACGATATTCAAAATTAAATCGCTGATGGATCAAGTTATCAAAGCTAGAAGATTCAGAAGAAGAGTTTGGAATAGTACTGCTTGCCATGTATTTTACATAACCGCCTAAATTCCAATTTTTTTCAGGCGTTAAACCGGGGATTTCAGCATAACTAAATAAACTAATAGGCAATAAAAAAGGCACGAACGTTGTGAATAATCTATTCATCGTTCATGCCTCCTATTAGAATATATTGATTTAGTAAGCTTACGCTAACTCTTTAAACTCCATCAATAATTCTTTCTGTTTTTCGTTCAGATTTGTCGGGGTTGCCACGATAATCTCAACCATTAGATCTCCAGTCATTCCTTTACGGCTTTTCACGCCTTTTTCTTTCATTCGGAATTTACGACCACTTTGAGTTCCTGCTGGAACTTTAAGCTTGAAGCGACTTTCTAATGTTTGGATCTCGACTTCACCACCTAATGCTGCGGTAACAAAATCGGTCGTTACTGGGCAAATTAAATCATTACCATCACGTTTTAAATGCGTGTGTGGACGAGTATTAATTTGAATAAGCAAATCACCCGCAGGGCCACCAAATGCACCGGCTTCACCTTTTCCAACGAAACGAATTTTTTCACCATCTTCAATACCAGCAGGTACTTTAACGTTGATTTTCTTGTTTACGCCATTAATCGGTAACTCAATGATTTGCTCACAACCATTAATTGCCTCAGCAAATTCAACGGTCAAATTGAATTGACGATCTTGTCCTTTTTTAGGGCGAGGTTGACGCTGTTGAGAGAACATATCCTCAAATCCGCCACCGAAACCACCACGGCTACGACCGCCGCCGCCAAATGCACCACCGAAAATATCTTCAAACCCTCCAAAGCCACCACCGCCGCCCATGCCGCCATTTTTAAATGCAGCATGTCCGTAGTCATCATACTGACCACGTTTATCAGCATCGGTTAGGATTTCATACGCTTCTTTAATTTCTTTGAATTTGTCTGCTGCTTGAGCATCACCCTGATTCTTATCTGGGTGGTATTTCATCGCAAGACGTTTATATGCTTTTTTGATCTCTTTTTCTGTGCTGCTTTTTGGCACACCAAGGACATCATAATAATCACGTTTAGACATGACTTAACCTCGTCAATGAATAGAAACAGGCGCAAGAGAGAGCTCAAACGCCTGTTATTGAATAAATCTAATCAGTGAAGTTTATGTCCTATCAGATTAAGGTCAAGATCTATCTCACATAAAGCGGTAACTTATTGTGCTTTATCTTCTTTTAACTGCCCATCTTCAAACACAATAATACGCTTGGCTCGATTAAATACCCGTGAATCATGAGTTGAAAAAATGAAAGTCGTCCCTTCTTCTTGATTTAATGCTTCCATTATATCAAGCAGTTCTGAAGTACTTTTTGCATCAAGGTTGGCGGTAGGTTCATCCGCCATAATAAAGCGTGGTTGTGGAGCTAATGCTCTTGCGACAGCCACTCGTTGTTGTTGTCCACCAGAGAGTTGCGCTGGGCGTTTATGTTGTTGATTTTCTAGCCCTACTTTCTTCAATAATACTTGGGCTCTTTGTTTGCATTCTGCTTCAGAATGACCTTGGAGTTGCATTACAAACTCTACATTCTCTAATGCGGTCAATACCGGAAGTAAGCTGTAATCTTGAAAGATAAATCCAATATTGTCACGACGAAACTCTATCAGCTCTTTTTCGTCCATAGTGGTCAATTCATTGCCATCAATACTGACATTTCCCGACGTTGCACTATCTATCCCCCCCATCATATTTAATAATGTGGTTTTCCCAGAACCTGAGGGACCAATCACTGCAACAAACTCACCCTGTTCTATCTGTAAATCCAGATGGTCAACAGCGTGAACAGGAAAATCTGACTCCTGATTATAGGTTTTGCATAACTGTTCAATTTTTATCGTCATACTTTTTACCTTATTGCTTCTCTGCCATGGCTTCGACGGGTTTCTTTTTGATAATTTGATGCGCAGGATACACACCAGCTAATACACTCACACACCAGACCATAGTAAAAACCGCGAGATAATCGGTTATCGAAACGCTTGGGTATAACACTGAATCAACCCCAAACGCATTTAGTCCCTCCGCCATTGCATCCAATGGAATTCCTGTTTTACTTAATACATAGATAAAGAGAATAGAAAATATCACACCAGCACCAGCCCCAATAAAGCCGATAAACCCTGACTCTATAATGATCAAGCGGCGTATATTTTCTTTCTTCATCCCCACCGCCATCAGAACGCCAAATTCTCTGGTGCGTTCAAACACTGACATCAACAATATATTGATGATCCCAAACCCCATTGCGATAACAAAGATCACGAGAATGATCTGATTGCCTGCCGCCATTGAACTCATCATGGTTGATAACAGTGGTTGTAATTGAAGCCAATCTTGTACTCTATTCTTATCTGAAACGGTCAAACTCAGCTTATCTCTAAATTCAGTCACCTGATCTTCATTATGCAATACCATCGCAATCTCATGATCGAAATAAACCAAGCCTAAAGATTGAAGATCCATTTTTCTTACATACACATTAGCATCATCAAACGCACTGGATGAGGTTTTAAAAATCCCTTTCACCCTAAAGGCAGCACCGGTGACTTCTCCTGTTGTGTCAGTAAAAGTGATCACCACTTTAGAAAATACCCTTAGCTTTAAGCGTTCTGCGGTTTTCTGCGAGACTAAAATCGGATTTCGCCCATGATCATCTAACCACTCCCCATCAATAATATGGCTTCTAATTGGGGTTATGGTCGGCTCTGATACTAAATCAATACCGTTAAGTTGAATCCCTCTCGTACTACGCGCTGAAGCTATCATGCCGTTAACTAAGGTTCTGCTAGTCCAGGCTTTCACTTCTGGAGCGTGTTCTAATAACGCTGTGATTTTCGCTTCATCATCGATGACTGAGTTGATATCGGGATTAATTGCATAGTTTTTTTGGTGAATTTGAATATGACTGGTTTGCCATTGAATCGCATTTTTTACAAGATTATCGATAATGCCATTCATAAATCCCATCATCAATATCACACCAACCACACCAAATACCATTGCACCGATCATGATGGAGGTACGTAACTTATTACGCCATACATTGCGCCACGCCAATTTAAGTAGCATGCGAACCTCCTTTTAACGCAGAGACAATATTTAAATGATAGATACGCCATAGCGGGTAGAGTAAACACAAAAACAATAAACCGATGACAACCATAATTTGATTAATGAACAGCCATGAGCTAATTAATACTGGAATGATTGGCTCATACCCCATTTCAAGCATCGCAATGGCGGTATCTCCAGTTAACGTAATCGGATTAAAATATAAATAACCTAAGACTGGTGATGCGATAATCAATCCGATAGCGATACCTAACAGTGAAATAAATAGGGATTCAAAAATGAGCAATTGTAATAATCGCATTCGCCCCATCCCTGTAGCTAACATAACGCCAAATTCACGCTGCCTTTCTAAGGTCATCATCAATAACGTGGCAAAAAGAGCAAAACCAACAATGCCGTATAATATATACATCATGACAATTCCGCTCACCCTATCAATCTGGATCTGTTGTTCCATTTCAGGGCTAAGATCATTCCAAGGACGGACTGAAACCGTTGAGCCATAACCTATCTGAAGATCATTTACCGTTTGTCGTAATTGAGAAAAATCACGCGTATGAAGCACCCAAGCTGTTACTTGGTTTTCAGTACTAAATAGCATTGACGCTTCTTTAATGGGTAAATAAACCAGTTGGTTATTCAACTCTGGCATAGGGAAATGCACAATCCCTCTGATGTGATACAAACCTGCAGCCGTTTGCCCACGGTAGCCCTGCCCATAAAGTACGACTTCATCTCCAACATCCACATTAAAAAATTGAGAAAGCCCTTCTGACAGTAAAATGGATTTGTCGTTTTCTGAGAAGTACTCCCCTTTAACCACTTTATCTGCCAACTTTGAATAGGCATTTTCTTCTTGTGGAGCAACACCAACAACCATAACGCCTTTTGATTTATCCTTGGCAGCAGCAAGAGAAAAGGTTTCAATTCTTGGTAATGTAAATTCAATATTGGGCTGTTGTTTGGCAGGTTGAATAAACTCATCACTCATGGGTAATAAGTCATCAATACTTTGGCTTTCTTTAAATTCGGGGTTTTGTAATTGAATAAGGCCTGTAGATAAACGTGCCGCATTCTCAATATTGGCGGTATAACTTCCTTCTTGAATACTTCGCATTAATAACGACAATATTAGGGCTAATGCTAAAGCAAAAGCCGTTAATAAGGTTCGTCTTTTTTGTCGCCATAGGTTTCGCCAAGCTAACTTAATAAGCATGTTTACCGCCTAATAATTACATTAATTACGCAACGACTTCATCTGCGCTTGAGAGAAAAATTCATCATTAATCAAGAAATTAAAATGGGCTTTATGCGTAATCATTTCTGTTTTATTACCAGGCTTATCTGCTGGGATCATCTCCATTCGAGTTGCGACCATTCTTCCACCCAAGTTCTGCACATCATAGGTCGTCATAGTATTAACTAGTTCATCAAACTCATCGTAAGATTCAACTTTACGCTGTAAAAATGTCTTTTTTGAAATCCACAAGCGAACTTTACTCCATACAACCGGAGCATCTGGTTTGGCAATGGCGTCGATCACCCAAGTTTTATCCCCATCGATCACGTCTTCTTTAATGATTTTATGATCGTAATCCACCACGATAGAAGATTGGTTAATCAAATCATCATTAGTAAAATCCGAACCCATCCATGATTGACCTAGCATTGAAGGGGCAATTTTAATCACACGTTCAATATTCGGGATCCAACTCCACATCTCTTTATCACGTTTTAATGAAGCACTTCCGCGATCTTTAGCTGGACCAGTAATTAACACTAAAGAAAGATTTTGTTCTTTAGTCCAACTTTTCATGCTCATGCTACGAGTCCAGTCAGGACGAATGATGTTCATGGTCAGCTCTGTATAGCTCGAATCACCACGCATTTGTTGATCTGACTTTTTCACTATTGCATTTGCTGTTAGTGATTCCGCAGCAAAAACATGCCCAACAACGCCGAAAAAAGCAAAAAACAGTGCGATTTTGATAATAAGTTTAATTTTCTTTTTCATAATACACCTAGCCATGATGTTTAATTTATGAACATATTTTAATGGATTTATTGTGATTAAATCGTGACCTCTAAGACGAAAAACAGCAAATCTCTGTCAGGATAATGTCAAGATCGGGCCATCGTATTAATAATCCGCTCAACCAAAATGGTTAATGCTTTAGGCTGAAATTTACGCTCTTTATACACCAGATAAGATTGCCTTGATGGGAATTGGCAATCGCTAAAAATCTCAACTAAGTTCATCTCAGGTTGAATCAGATGCACAGGTAATCTCGCCGCTCCTAATCCTTTAATCGCGGCATGAAGTACCTGATCAAGATCGTTTACTTGTAAGCGAGGGCGAATATTTATCTGCTTTAAAGTTTGAGTCGCATCAATGTAAGTTATGTTGGTTTTATCTTCTAATCGGATCCAATCTAGCACTTCTATATCTAGTGTCTCAATATCTGATACTGCTTGTTTATCTATGTAGCTTTTAGAAACAAAGACCCCATGTTTTGCTAGAAAAAGAGGCCTCGCTATCATGCCCTCTGCGCGGCTGATATCAAATGTCAGCACTAAATCTCGATCGGTTTCAGGTAAGGCATCCTCAGCACACAAACTCACTTCTATTTGTGTTTGTGGAAACTCCACTAAAAAATCGACAATCAGATCTCTTATGTACGCATTATAGAAGCGGTATGGCAGAGACAAACGAATCGTCCCCGTGACTTCATCAACGTGTTCACTTAATTGATAACAATGACTCTCTAAATCTGAAAATTGGCTCTCAAGCAATTGGTAATACTGTTGTCCCGTTTCCGTTGGAACCAGTTCTCTGCCCTTCTTTTCTAATAACCGCACTGCCAGTTTTTCTTCCATTAAAGAAAGGCGACGTGACACGGTTGATACTGGAAGATTCAACGCTTTCGCTGCCGCTTGTTGAGAACCTAATTGAACCACTTTGCAAAATAAGAATAAATCATCAATAGTCCCAAATATGGAATTCATACTTTCAAATCTCACTATTTTTTATCATTAATGAAATTAATATACTTAATCTTGTTCAAATAATCACGCTAGAAAGCAACCACACTAATAAATAATATTATTACCAAACAACATAAGAGGATATTTATGAATAAAAAACAGTTTTGGCTATCCGCTTTACTTTCTTCTATCACAATGGCGCTATTAATGTCAGGGTCAATGTCTGCAATTAGGATGGGAGGAGTGAGCCTAGAATGGGTATCCGCTTGGATGGAGGGCTTTACTATCGCATGGCCTGTCGCGATTGTAGCGAACCTTACTATACTACCTAAGATCCGACAATTTACTACTTGGCTATGCCGAGACAAAAAAACTCAACCGGTCACAGCATCATAGTTATTCGTTAATTAAAACCAACGCTTTACTCGATTGGTATATTCAACAAATTCGTCTCCAAATAAAGTACCCAACATTTTCTCTTCAGGTTCAATTTGAAAACGATTTATATAAAGAACGAAGCCTAATGCGCTCACTAAACCCAATGGATGTTGGGTATAAGCAACGCTACTTAGCAAAGTCAGTAATAGTCCAAGGTACATAGGGTTACGAGTGTATTGATAAATACCAGAGTTAACTAAGGATGAGGAACTCTCAGGTTTAAGTGGATTCACTGTTGTTTTAGCTTCTCGAAATTTTTTTACCCCCCATAAAGCAATTACCCCACCTAAAACAATCAAACTAATGACGAGAACATAACTTAACCAAGGCAAGTAAAATAGATTAAAGGGAGCAATGTAGTCAAAAACAAATACTGTCGCCATAAATAACAACATGACTAACGGCGGTGGAATTCTCAGTTCTAATTTTGATAACATATTTTATCCTTAAAAATGTGGTATATTCTTTCCATATAATTATTGTATTAACTTTAGCAGTCGAGATTATTATGTCATCTGATTTTTATGGCTCTAGTGCCGCCTATGCCCGTCAAGAAAGTGGTTACCGCGAAAAAGCATTAAAATTATACCCTTGGGTTTGTGGTAATTGTGCGCGTGAATTTGTGTACTCAAACCTACGAGAATTAACTGTTCACCATAAAGATCATGACCACACAAACAACCCTAATGATGGTAGCAACTGGGAGCTTTTGTGCCTTTTCTGTCATGATCATGAGCATTCAAAATACACAGAACATGATCAATTTGGCTCAGAAATTAAAGCAGGTGAAGATGAGCACCAAGGTGCAACTCACAACCCATTTGCCGCTTTAAAATCAATGATGAAAAAGTAACTATCATTACAATGAAGATGGCCTTTCCACTCACGGTAAGGTCATTATTCTCTTTTTACTCCACGAATATTCAAACCTCATCATGAAAATCCAAAACAGCCCAGTAACTCAGCATCAATTCAATGGCGTCGACTTCTATTTAAAACGTGATGACCAACTCCATCCTCAATTTTCTGGTAACAAAGCTCGAAAATTCATGGGATTATTAGATGGTGATTTTCCTAACATCACGACAGTCATTGGCTATGGTTCTCCACAGGCTAACTCTCTGTATTCATTAGCTGCATTAGCGACATTAAAAAACTGGCAATTAGACTTTTATGTCGACCACATTCCTTCGTTTTTACAAGAAAATCCAAAAGGAAACTATCGTGCAGCATTAGCACTTGGGGCAAATATTATTGCTCTAAATTCACTTGAAAGTGCAAAACAAGATGATGGTTCAGTCTTAAGCAGTTTGGATTACATTCAACATATAAGACAGCCTAAAGAACATGAATTATTTGTACCTGAAGGTGGTCGTTGTGGTCTGGCAGAAAGTGGCGTAAAGCAATTAGCTCAAGAACTTATCATTTGGAAAGAAGAACAAGCACTCACCTCTCTAACGGTTGCTTTACCATCTGGTACAGGAACAACCGCCCTCTTTCTTCACAAGCATTTAAAAGCACACGATATCAAAGTTATTACCTGTGCTTGCGTTGGCGGAAATCAGTATCTCACAGATCAATTTCTGGAGCTTGGTGAATCCGACCACCCAGATATACTCGTACCTAAGAAAAAGCATCATTTTGGTAAATTATATCGTCACGATTATGACATTTGGCAACAACTTCAAACACAAACAAGCGTTGAGTTTGAGCTTCTATACGATCCTTTAATGTGGCGTTGCTTAGTCGATTGGATGCCAAACAACACAGGCCAGACGCTAGTTTATATCCACCAAGGTGGTTTGTTAGGTAATGAAAGTATGTTACCTCGATACCAACGAAAATTTGATTAATTTATACACGACAAAAAGTCATATTTAAGGCATACAATGAAACGCAAAACGCTTTTATTTTGTTTAATGTTACTCTCTCATTCCACACTTGCTTCATCTCTCACAGAGAATATTGAAGCCATTGAATTATCAAGCTCTGGTACTATCGGTATTTCCGTGCTTGATACCGCAACAAATACAACTTGGAATTACAAAGGCGACCAACGTTTTCCAATGATGAGTACATTTAAAACGTTACTCTGTGCTCAAATGCTATACAACTCAAGTGATGGTATTTTAGATAAACAAGCACAAACAAGGATCACTCAAGAGGCGCTAATTCCGTGGTCACCAATTACAGAGAAACAAATAGGTGAAACCATTACCACTGAAAAAGCGTGTGAAGCAACCATGTTAATGAGTGATAACACAGCAGCAAATATCGTATTAGCAGAAATCGGTACACCTAGTTCATTAACCTTATTCTTGCGCTTTATTGGCGACAATACCACTCGATTAGATCGTATTGAACCCGCCTTAAATGAAGCAAAAAGTGGTGATATTAGAGATACAACGACGCCAAATGCCATGACTAATACACTCAACGAACTGCTATTTGGTCAAACACTTAATGCTAAAGATAAACGTACACTAAAAGCTTGGATGGTAAATAACAAGGTCTCCGATCCCTTATTACGTTCTATTTTGCCTCAACAGTGGTTTATTGCAGATCGATCAGGAGCTGGAGGCTTTGGCTCTCGTGGTATTACTGCCATTGTATGGAGTGAACAACGCTCACCAATCATTATTGCCATTTATCTAAAACAAACAGATTTAAATATAGCTGAACGAAATCAAGTTATTGTTGAAGTTGGTAATGCGATATTTAAAGAGTTCACCATAAAGTAATAAAGCACGTATAATCCCCTCAATTCATTTTAGAAAAGACGTTAACATCATGATCATTTTCACTACCAATTTCGGCGATATTCACATTGAGCTAAATAAAGAAAAAGCACCAGTAAGCTCAAAGAACTTTTTAAAGTACTGCCAAGACGGTTTTTATGAAGGCACCATTTTCCATCGTGTTATTAAAGGTTTTATGATCCAAGGCGGTGGTTTTACGACTGATATGCAAGAAAAAGAAATGCGCGCCCCTATTGTTAATGAAGCAAACCGTGGTTTAAAAAACTTAAACGGCACAATCGCTATGGCTCGTACTGATGCTCCTCATTCAGCAACCAGTGAATTCTTTATCAACATTGCGAACAATACCTTCCTTGATCACACAGCAACTACCAACGCTGGTTGGGGCTATGCCGTATTTGGCGAAGTGACAATAGGCATGGATGTAGTTAAAAAAATAGCTAAAATTAAAACTAAATCTATCGGTGAATTTGACGATGTTCCAAAAGAGAGTATTGTGATCGAGAAAGTGACTATTGTAGAAGAATAACAGACCTACTGTTAACTCCGCATAGACGCTAAAAACGGTGCTGAATTTGGCGCCGTTTTCGATCCCACAGATTAATCTAACGTAATAATCTGATTGAACAATGGAACGCCATTTATGTCTTTGTCTAAAAAACTAACGTCTATTTTTGCACCTGTATTATTAATCGTAACATCAGTTGCAAACGCTGCTCTTCCTATTCCTCCGGAAGAAATTAGCCAACCTTACCCTGATGTAAAAGTGCAAACAATCTCCTCAGCAGAAGCACTTATCAATCAATTTAAGCAACAGCAATATCAATTAAACATCACAATAAAGAATGACAGTCTGCCTGCTATTTTTGTAGAAAACCTACCTACTGACTTAAATTCATTGCCTGTTGAGCAGAAAACCTCAGGGTTTATCCGTTTATTGCTGCCGACCATCATTGACGTAAATAAACATATAACAAACGTTAGAAATAAGGTAATTTCGTTATCTAAGCAACCAACAACGAAGTGGACTCAAGAAGAAACTGCATGGATGAAAAACCTAATGGCATCTTATGATATTAAGTCAAATAATGTTGACGAGTTACTTCTGCGTTTAGATGTTATCCCTATTGGTATGGTTTTAGCGCAAGGCATTGATGAAAGTGGTTGGGGTACCAGTTACTTTGCAGTAAACGGAAATAGTTTATACGGTGAGCATCTATCATCTAAAGGCGGTAAGTATTTAAGTACCCCTGGCGGTCATGTAAAAGTGGCCGCATTCGATAACCTATTCGCTGGTACTGCTCGTTATATGTATAACTTAAACACAACCTCTGCATATAAAGATCTTTGGACTTTACGTCAGCAATTACGTCAAGAGAACAAATTATCAGGCAGTGAATTAGTTCAAGCTTTATCTCACTACTCTACGCGTGGACAAGCCTATGTTGATAATCTACGAGCATTAATCAAACATCATAAATTAGATAGCTTTGATACTGCTGAATTTAATACAACACCACCACTTCGTATAAAATTCACTAAATAATTCGTGAGAATATAAATCATAAACCTCTAGCTAATCACTAGAGGTTTTTTATTACAATAAAATCAACATTGATAAGGCAAGTGTCACTAGTGATGGAATTGAATCTGAAAATTTATCAAAACGAAAATGGAAAAATATTGCGCCAATAGACGTCACTGCTATCAACCCTGCTCCCGCATATACAGACCAATCAACAGTAGAGTTCATTAAAGACAAAAGTAGCAATATGGCTCCTGTTAACTCAATTATCCCTACAAGAAACATCATCGTACGATTAAGTCCGTACTTATGAAAAAAGGCCAGTTGTGTTTCAAAAATAAATTTCTGCCAACCAAGGATCTTAATCGAACTGGCAAAAGTAAAAAACGCGATAAGTAAACCAATCATAATCTCTTTCATGTATCTATCCTCTAAGTTTCAATAGAGCCATTAAAGCATTCCTTAAAGCTCAGATAAATGCTACTTTTAACCTAGCTATCATTCCAATTGGGAATACTATGGATAAGTATGACTGTATTAAACTCTTTGTTCGTGTTGCTCAATTAGGCAGCTTTACAGCGACAGCAAATCAGCTGAACCTAACTCAAAGTGCTGTGAGTAAAAAAATCGCTTGGCTTGAAAATAGAATAGGATTTACGTTATTTCACCGTAGTAGCCGAAAAATTCAGCTAACGACACAAGGGGCGGAGTATTTCGTTTACTGTGAAAAGCAAATTATTGAAATGGAGCACACAGAGTTACGCTTGAAAGGTGAATTACATCAAGTATCAGGAGAGTTAACTCTTTCTGTACCCAGTGCAATGGCAACCATGCTATTAGCAGAACCTATCAGCCAATTTATGTCTTTGCACCCTAACCTCACCATTAATGTTTCGGTCAATGATCAACAAATCAACCTCATTAAAGATAACATTGATATTGCAATTAGGGCTTCTGTTTTAGAAGATTCAAGCTATAAAGCTCGACTGCTATTTCAGAACAAGGCCATTTATTTTTCTTCTCCAACGTATCTAAAAAATAAAACACCACCACGCACTATTGATGAATTAAAAGAACATGACTGTCTTACGTATTCCTTAATGAAACCATCGAATATATGGCACTTTTCTCTACCAGAAAAAGAAACTATTAAAACCACGATCAATGAAATATTTAAAAGTGATAGTTCAGAAATGCTATTACAAATGGCTTTACTCGGTCACGGTATTGCTGCGTTACCAAGTTGGATGATTGAAAAGTACTTGGTTAAAGGGGAATTAATCCACCTTCTTTCTGAGTATCACGCCATCACGTTACCTATGTATGCTTTGTATAAAACCGATGAGTTTCAACCGTATCGTGTTCGAGCTTTTATTGATTATCTCGTTGATTATTTCCAAAACCAATAACGATAATATCACGCTATCTGACACATTTTTGACCAAATTAAACTGGACGGTTGGTATACAGGCCAGTTACACTTTCTAGCTTACTTTAGTAACAGGTAAATAATGATGAAAGACATGCGACAATCTATGCTCGATGCAGGGGTTACACTGATTAATGAACATGGTTTTGCTGGCGTAGGCTTGATGAAAATCATCAATGAAGCCGAAGGAACGAAAGGTTCGTTTTATCATTACTTCAAATCTAAAGAGCATTTTGGAGAGATCTTACTAAGTGACTACTTTGAAGAACACTTAGCTACGCTAGAATCTTTTCTGAATGATGAGGCAATGACTCGCAGTGAGCGTGTAAAAACGTATTTCGAATACTGGGCAACCTCTAAATTGACCGAAGATTTCCATATTAAATGTCTAGTCGTAAAACTGGCAGGTGAAATCTCTGGAGCGTCAGGAAAAATGCAGATGGTTATGGCTGAAGGCGCAGAAAAAGTGATTCAACGTATGGCTCAGTTCTTTGAACAAGGCAATGCTGAGAACGACTTCACTATTCAAAACCCAGAAGACACCTCTCGTATGATGTATAGCTTATGGCTTGGTAGCACATTGTTAGCCGCAATGCAGAAACGCAGAGAAATCCTTGAGAACGCAATGCAAGAGACTCTGGCGATTCTTGAACGCTAAGTAGCCTTAAATAAAAAGCTCGTCATTGTGCGAGCTTTTTACGTTTTAGAATAGTTTGTCTCAAACCATCGGGCCACTTTATATTCAAAATAGACGAAAACTGAAAAGAAATACCCTTCTGCCTCGCATCAGAAATCTAATTATTATGCTCGTTTTAATTAACGCAGGTGCGCTGGCGTTTTCGATTTATCACGCGTTAAATAATAATATAGATAAACAAGTGAATAGACAATAACAAAGCCATCTAATGCAAATACTCCACTCCATCCATAGAACCAGCTGTATTCATTAACGCATATGTTATATAGGAATAATCCAACAAACATTGATTTCTCAAACGCACTGTAAATCATGGTTGAAGTCCGTAATTGTTTGTATTTCGCAGAAAACATCAGCAACACGCCAATACAGCCAACCATCACACCCCAATGTTGATAAGTGGCTTGGAGGTATTCTTTATTCTCCATCATCGCTTCGTTGTAAAAAAAGAGGTTTTGCATACTCCACTCAGGCGCTAAAAACGTCATGAATGCTGTGGCGGTTAAAAATCCAGTACCTAACAAATAGGCTTTCATGGTTTTTTCAAAAAAACGTTCTAACATAATCGAACTCTCAAAAAAGTAGTTATAAACTTAATATAGGAATTGCCGTTATCTAAATCCATATTCCAGTAACAATACGCATCATCGACAGTTAAATGAAATGCACAACGATCGATTAAAATCACTCTAACGCAGTTAATTTTTCACTTTGCTTTTCATTAGCCACCTTGTTATTAGATTGGCGACATAATACACAATACAAACCAGTCGGTCTAGCGTTTATTTGTCAGCGTATTGTTAATCGTTATGACTCATTATTTTTCTATCTCAGTCTGGATTTCACTTTTTTATACACTAGGCTTTATATGAAGAACAAAAAATAGCCTAAAAACAAGGATGTGAAAATGACCAGAATTCATGCTCTTTCTACCAGTTTACTCGCCCTCTCTTTTCTTGGAACATCTGCAATTGCAGATGAAATGAATACAGAAAAATCCGGATGGGAACACAGTGTCGAGATCTATGCTTTGGCACTGAATATTCGAGGCGACAGTACGATTGGTAACTTTTCAACAGACGTTGATGTTGATCCTAAATTCATCATGGATCATATAGACATGGGCGCAATGCTTCACCTTGAAGGCATATATGATAATCAATGGGGTTATTACCTTGATTATAGCTACATGAAACTCAGTGGGAAATCCGATGCGGTATTCAATAAATCAGTAGAATTACTTAAAGGTAAAGTCGACATACGACAAGGGGTACTAGAAGCCAAAGGGTTTAGACGTTATCAATACGATTTTGGATCAATTGATTATATGTTTGGTATCCGTTGGTGGGATAACGACATTGATGCCAAGTTATATACCGACGGCGGAAAGTTGGATGCAAGCCGAAGCTTAAATGAAGATTGGGTAGATTACTTAATTGGTGCACGTTGGATAACTGACATTACCGAACAATGGCAATTTCACGCTAGTATCGATGCAGGGTTAAGCAGCGATACCAGTTTCACAAGTTCCGTATTAACTGGGGTGCGATATGAAATGAACGAATGGTCAGATTTAAACATGGCGTATAAATCCACTTGGGTTGATTATGATAATGAAGGCACATTCACTTATAACACCGCCTCACAAGGCTTCCTTGTTGGTGTTGGACTGTATTTCTAAAGTCTCTACCCTACCTCTTAATAACGCCAAGACGAGCTAAAAAAAGAGGCACTCAATTGAGCGCCTCTGTTCTATTCTATGTGCTGCTGCGTCTTTCTATAAAGAAAGAATCACACCTGCAATCGCGGCACTCATTAAGTTCGCTAATACACCCGCAGTGATTGCTCGGAAACCCATTTTAGCAATGAACGAACGACGCTCTGGTACTAAACTTCCCAAACCACCAATCAAAATAGCCATGGTTGAAATGTTTGCAAAACCGCACAAGGCAAAAGTCACGATAGCCACTGAATGATCACTTAATTGATCTTTCACTTCCATCAATTGGATGAAGGCAACAAACTCATTTACCACGATCTTATTACCAATTAATGAACCCGCAAGAATCGCTTCGTTCCATGGCACGCCTAACAAGAAAGCCACAGGTGCAAATACATAGCCAAGGATCAATTCAAAGCTCAGATTAAACCCAAATAAATCGCCCACATGACCTAATAAGCCATTTAGCAATGCAATCACACTCACGAATGCTAATAGCGTTGTACCTACTGCTACTGCAATACGTAAACCAGACATTGCGCCGTCAGCCAATGCTTCAAATACATTAGTTGCGTGATCGATTTCTACTGAAGTGATCTCATCGTCGTTATTCTCTTCGTTACCTGGTGGCACCATCATTTTTGCCATCAATAAACCAGCCGGTGCTGACATGAATGCCGCTGAGATCAGGAAGTTAAGATCAACACCAAGTGATGCATAGCCAACCATTGTACCGCCAGCCACAGACGCCAAACCACAGGTCATTACTGCAAAAAATTGAGAATCACTCATGTGCTTCAAGTAAGGTTTAACGACAAGTGGAGCCTCAACCATACTCACAAAGATGTTAGCAGTCGCAGCAAGTGATTCTGCACGTCCTGTACCCAATAAGCGTTGTAAGCCACCACCAATAAAGTTAATCACTTTAGGCATAATACCAAGATGGTAAAGCGCAGAAATAAGAGCAGAGAAGAAAATGATAATACCAAGCACATTAATAGCAAACACAAAGCCGACTTTGCCTGTCGCTAAACCACCAAATAAAAATGCAATCCCTTGTTGTCCGTAATCAATTACGCTTGAAACACCAGCAGTTACTGAGTTTAAAACTTCTTTACCTGCAGGAACATAAAGGACCAATAGAGCAAATAGAATTTGCAGACCAAACGCCAAAGAAACGGTTCTTAAAGGGATGTTGCGGCGATCAGTCGAACATAAATAAGCAAATAGTAAAATGGCGAAAATACCAAGTAGCGATGTCATGACAGTAACCTGTGCTATCGAAAATGAACCCGCATTCTAATGCGCAAAGGTTTGCGTGCAAGTCGGGTTTGCTAACGCCCTGTTAATGGTGATTTAGATCACACTTTGTAATTATACTTAACTTATTGATTTATAAAATAAGAAAGGAATTCAGAAACGGTATTGTTTCCATATGGAAAAGATATTTATTTCAAGGCTGATAATTGATTTAAGTCATTGATTAAAAAGGCATCAGCGCACTGTATTTAATTTAATCAATGACAATATTAGACCCATAATTGTTTGATTATAACTTAACCCGTTTCATTAACGCTTTGTCCCAATATGGCTGTTGGCCAATGTGTTCTCGTAAGAAGTCAATAACAGCACTTATCTTTTTTGGCAGGTGCTTGCGGCTTGGATAAACCGCATAAATTGGCATTTTTTGACTCGCTTTCCAATCAGGTAATAACTGAATCAATTTGCCATCATTAAATTCGTTCGTTAATAAGTAACTGGCTAAATACGCTACACCCCATCCCGAAATCGCAGCATCTCTTACTGCTTCTGCTAAATCAACACGATAATTACCAGATACCTTTACGCATAAGGCCTCATTATCTTTGCTGAAATCCCAATTACTGTAGTCGCGGTGACGGCTTTGGTAAGTTAAGCAATTGTGCTCAGTTAAATCTTGAGGATGATGAGGAACCGCTTTATCGATCAAATAATCAGGTGAAGCTGCCAGTACAAAATGCGAATCTGCTAATCGCTGTGCAACATAGCCTTCAGGTAAGTCTTCAAAATTAGTCACCCACAGATCCAAACCCTCTTTAAGCATGTCTGCACGATGATCGAACAAACGAACTTCGACCTGAAGATCCGGATATTGGTGACGCAATTTATCTATCGCTGGGATAATGTGCATGGTACCAAAAGACTGTGATAACCCTAAACGCAAGATGCCTGCGACCTCATCGCGTTCATTATCCATAATGGCACTGGCTTCGGTCATCGCACTGTACATCTTTTCACAATACAAATAGAACTGTTGCCCTGCATCAGTCAGTGTTAACGAGCGTGTCGTTCGCTGTACTAACTTAACGTTAAGCTCTGCTTCTAATATTCCCAGTTGCTTACTCACATGAGAGGTAGATACACCCATTTGTTTTGCGGCAGCCGTAAAACTACCCGCTTTGGCTAGGGCGTAAAATATCACCATTTGACTGGCACGATCATGCATCTCTCTTATCCTTCTATACAAAGGGAATGTGGGCGGCGGATAATAACATTTCGTTAGGCAGTTAAAATAAATGATAGCAAAAATACTGCATTTAAAATGAGATAAGGCCAATCACGTAAATGATTGGCCTTAATTTAGAGGGATTTTGAAACAAATTCTAATTCTTTTCAAATGTCGCCGTACTTTTAATCATGAGTGACAAAAGCTCTGTCGATTCAGGTTTATTCTTCGACCCGTGCATAGTTTGACTACTTTGATTTAAGCGAGCTTTTAGCTCTTCCATTTCCTTTTGAATCGTACTGGCTGATTTAGCTGCTGAATTTGTCATAATAATACCTATAAACTTCTCATTAAGTTCATGCATTATCATGTGATATTTTGATACAATCGAGTTAGTTATTATCTGAATAATAGATGGTTAAATATGTTTAATCTCCAGCAACTTGAAACGCTTGTTCTTTGTGTCGAATGTGGCTCATTCTCTGCCGCTGCTCGAAAATTAGGGAAAGCACAATCAGCTGTTAGTACAGCTATCGCAAACTTAGAAATAGATGCAGGAATTGAGATATTTGATCGTTCTACTCGTATACCAACATTAACGCCACACGGTAAGCGCTTATATATTCAATCTCTTAATCTACTCTCGCAAGCGAAAGATATTGAAACCATGATTCATTCCTTCAGCGCAGGCGTAGAAGACACCTTAACCATTGCTATTAATGAGCTATTGCTAACACCTGCTTTTTATAAGGTCATCAATGAATTTTATCAGCGCTTCCCACACACAGAATTACACATTAATACCGTTGAAAACGAAGAAATAAGCGTGCAAGTGTCTGAGGGAAAAGCCTCTATAGGGTTCATGTTATGCGGGGACATCCTTCCAAAAGATGTTGAGTTAGGCTTAGTTGGCTATTTACCCGTCACGATTGCAGCGGCACATAACCATCCTTTGCATTCTCAAAAATCGATTCAGTTACAAGAGCTGAAATCGTTTCGTCAAATACTCTTTACTAATATGCACAGCCCTTGGAATATTCATTTCTCATCATCTGTCACCACCACCAATAATTTAAGTACGTTACAATCATTGTTACAGTTAGATCATTGTTGGGGCTTCACTCCAAACCACATAACTCAGAATAATGCGTCTTTAAAAGTAATTGATGTTGATTCTGAAGAGAAAAGTTGGTTATTACACATAGATCGCGTCGTAGGAAAAAACAAAAACGCTGGGCAAGCACATGCATGGCTTTATCAGCGTTCCGTGACTATGTTTGAAATGTAAGTCATTCACTTCTCAGTAAAGTATTCCAGTAGGATCTGATGCCACTCTGTCGTTTCACGAATTTGTAATAAAGCCCGATTGATCTCTTCTTCGTATTCACTGTTTTCAATTAACACTAAACCATAATTTTGTTTTTCCAACTGATAAGGAAGTACGACTAATTCGTTAAACAATTTTTTATTTTTTCCTTGTTTTATCATATAACGTAAAACAGCATCATCTGCGACGATGGCATCAACTTGATCATTTTCTAACGCTAATAATAACTCATCCATAGTTTGATAATTTTCATGAGCAATACTGTGATCAGTCAACAATAGTGATGCCGTTGTGGCTTGCTTTGTTCCTGTTCTGAGCTTAGATAAATCATTTACATTTTTCACATCAAACCGTAACTGCTCTAATGTGAGTGAACTGGTTAAAATAGCCGTAATACTGGCAATGAATACTGTGGAGAACATGGCGATCAATACCGTCATCACTCGTGCCGATAACGTTTTAAATTCAAAATAATTAAAGGGACCTTTTGTGATGAATAAAACCCCTAAGATCAACGCTTCTGCCAAACGACCTTTCTTGGTTGGCATTGAATATAATTTGTCATTATTTTTTCGCTCTAACAGATAGAAAAAACCACCAACACTAATAGCTACCGCAAAGAAAATACCAATGGCTTTCCATAACGTTTTATTGGTAACAATACTAATAAAGGTATCTAAATAACTTCGGCTTTTTACAGCTATAGCAAGATGTGTTTCGTAGAAGGAATGAGAGAAGTCAACACGTTCTTCACGATCTGGCGTGATGGAAATACAAGATACACCGACGTCAATATCACCTTTTTCTGACGCCAGTAACAACTCATCTAATTCGTAGTTCTGTAAGGTATAAGTCGCCCCCATTATTTCGGCAATACGCTCCCACAACGTCATACTTAGACCTTCAAATTCTTGAGCTTTGTCGTGGAAAATAAAGGGAGGACAGTGATAGGTTCCTACTTTAAGCTCGGTATTCGCTTCGCTTTTTTCTATCCCTATAAGCATTGTTGCCACGAAAATAACCATTGAAATAACACAATGACGGAAACCCCTTTTCTCACCAAACATACTGATCTCCCGTGAATCCTAAAAAACACCCTACTGAATTGATTCTCTTATTAAAAGGTAGCAGTTGAATGGTGATTATTCGAATAATTAAGATAAAAAACACTCTGTAAAAAAATAACACTTAATATTGAAATTAATTATATTAATCTGAGATAGATTAATAAATTTTATAGGATACACTGCTTGTCTGAAATTTATCGTCAAGGCAAGCTCAACGTTATTATTCAATATGAATACGAGTAATAATGATTGCCCTCTATTAAATATATAATTAAAAAGAGAACAAACTTTGGACAATTTTTCAAAATTAACAATTAGAACCCGACTCATTATTGGTTTTGGTGCAACTCTATTCCTAATGTTGTTATTAACTATATTAGGGATACAAAAAGTAAATATCATCGATCATACCTTAACGGAAATGACAGATGTGAACTCAGTTAAGCAACGTTATGCAATCAATTATCGTGGAAGTGTTCACGATCGTGCCATTGCGATTCGAGACATTGCTATCGCAAGAACTCCTCAAGAGATAGCCGAGTTAGAACAAGAAATTAATCAATTGAAAGCGTTCTATCATCAATCTGAAACAAAAATGAACCAAATGCGTTCACAAGGTGTTGTTTTTACCGCGCAAGAACAACGTATTTTAGCCAAAATTGAAAAAATTCAAAAACAAACGCTGCCTCTGGTTGATCGTATTATTAACGATAAAAAATCAGGTTCTGTTATGACTGATACTATTTTAGATTCTGCCCGCCCTGCTTTCATCCAATGGCTACAAGCAATCAATGAGTTTATTGATTACCAAGAGGAGCGCAATCAAGTACTAACTCCTGAAGCCAGAAATGTTGCCGGAGGCTTCCAACAACTGATGTTATTACTTAGTACTTTCGCTTTAGCGATGTCTTTATTTATTGGCTTTATGATTGAACGCAGTTTCCGCTCATCTTTAGGTTGTGAACCGTGGGAATTATCTGAGATGATAAAAAAAATCTCGGAAGGTAATTTATCTCAATCATTTAAAAATGCTTCGCGAGCTGTAGGTATCTATCACTCTTTGATCATTTTGAATGAAAAAGTGGGCGCTGCAATTAAAAACAGCAGTGACATTTCTACTCACGTTGCCACGTCATCAGAGCAATTAACCTCTGTGATGCAAAATACAGCAAATAATGCCCAGCATGAACTAGCACAAGTCGAAGAAATTTCACACGCAATCAGTGAATTGTCGACAACGTCAAAAGAAGTAACTTCTAATGCGGTCCATGCAGAAGAAGAAGTAAGTAAAGCTATTGATAGCGTATCTCAGGGCAATCAAACACTGGATGAATCAATTCATTTAACCCAAAAAATCAATGAATCTGTTCAACAAACAGCGAGTATGATTGCAGAACTAAAAACGAATGCAATGGACATTGGTGAGGTAACAGCGGTTATCAGTACCATCTCTGACCAAACTAACTTATTGGCTCTAAATGCGGCAATTGAAGCTGCTCGTGCTGGTGAATATGGTCGTGGCTTTGCGGTTGTTGCTGATGAAGTTCGTAATCTTGCTTCTAAAACCCAAAAATCGACACAAAGTATTCAAGAAATTATTGCTAAGCTTCAGGCTCAATCAGAAAAAGCAAACGACAATATGATAAGTAATGTCGAGCTTATTCAAGAATCTGTTGCCCTATCTGAAAATGTAAAATCTTCTTTTAGCTATATTGAAAATTCTGTTCAATCAATCTCTAAGATGAACACCTTGGTAGCAAGTACCTCTCAAGAACAATTTATGCTGACAGAACGAATCGCGCTTAATGCAACCAATACTTTTGATCTCGTAAATCAAAACGTAGCAGCGATTAACCAAACTCAGCAAGCCGCTAAAGAATTATCGTTATTAGCGGTATCGCAACAAGAAGAACTCTCATTCTTTAAAATTTAACTTAATTACCGCTAACCTACAAAGAACCATAAAAAAGCCCTTAGGATCTTATCTTTAAGGGCTTTTTTAAACTCAGCACAAGTTACGCTTCTTGAGTTTTTCCACGCCACTGAACTAGAATCAAACCGAACATAATTACAATACCAAGAAAGCCAACGCCAAAAGGATTTAGCATAGTTAATGGGATGGTAAAAAATGCCAGTAACCTTTCAACCCCGGTTAATGGGCGTAATAAGTACCCTTCAATAGCGACCGCAATAGCAATAATAATGGTTAACGTCTGAATGATTGAAAACGTTAAATCAACGAATCCAGCGTCTGAATTAACAAGATTAGTATACGCCATCATGATTGGAATAATGAATAACCCTCCAGCTAATTTAAATGCTTCGACTGAGGACTTCATTGGGTTTGCATTCGCAACACCAGCTCCAGCAAAGGCAGCTAAAGCAATCGGAGGCGTTACATTTGAGGTTTGTGATAACCAAAACACAATAAGGTGTGCAGTTAATAATGGTAAACCAAAGTCACTCAGCATAGGCACAGCCATTACCGCTAATACAATATAGGCTGCAGTAACAGGAAGCCCCATACCTAACACTAAAGCAACAAGGCTTATTAAGCCTAATGCAATTAGCATGTAGCCACCAGAGAAATCCATTACAAATTGAGTGAACTGTAAGCCAATCCCTGTTTGCCCAACCACACCAACTATAATACCGGCAGCACCACACGCTGCTGAAATCGGCAATGCCATTAAGGCACCATTTTTCATGCCTTCAATGAACTTTTTTAATCCAATTCGGCTGTGTTTTCGCAGCGCTGCCGTCACTAAAATCGCAGCACAACCTGCAACACCCACTAATAATGGAGAATATGCCATCATTAATAAAGTAGTGATTAGCGCTAGTGGAATTAAGTGATGCGCGCCATCTTTCATGACACTAATAACAGCTTCTGTTCGACTCACCGCTTTTAAGTTTAGTTTACACGCCATTAAATGCACGTATAACAAAGTACAGAAGAAATACAAAATTGCAGGAGCAATAGAGGCCAACATAATTTCACTGTAAGGTACGCCTGTAAACTGTGCCATAACAAAGGCACCAGCCCCCATAATTGGTGGCATTATCTGCCCACCCGTTGAGGCAGCAGCTTCAATTCCTGCGGCTTGTTCTGGTTTATAACCCAATTTTTTCATCATAGGAATGGTAATTGAGCCAGTGGTTACCGTGTTTGCTATCGCTGAGCCTGAAATGGAACCTAACCCTGCCGAGGCTAATACTGCCGCTTTGGCTGGGCCACCACGATATTTACCTGCAATAGAAAAGGCCAAATCAATAAAGAATTTCCCTGCTCCTGTGACTTCTAAGAATGCCCCAAATAAAACAAAGATAAAAACCGTTGTTGCAGCTATACCTAATGCAGAACCAAAAACGCCGTTAGCCGAAAATATTTGAAATTGAATTAGTTCTTGTAGAGAGTATGACTTGATTGCAAAGCCGCTCGGTAATAAGTCACCAAATGCGCTGTAGGATAAGAATAGTACCGCGATAAGAACCATCACCCAGCCGACCGTTCTACGGCACCCTTCCATTAATAGTAAAAGTAATGCACAACCTGCGATCATATCGGGCAGCTGTAAGCCATAAAACAGATGATTTATATCGTTATAATCAAATATTGACATGCGATAAGCTGCAAAAACAATCAAGCCACATAAAGCGAGATCAACGACTCTGCCTACAAGATATAAGTGACTTTTTCGATTAGAAACTAACGGGTAGTGTAAAAAAATAAGAATAAGAACCCAACAAAGATGGATTGGTCTAAAGTACGTCGCAGAAATGGTTGAGCTTATTCCTTGCCAAATTTGGAAAACAGATAATGCAACGGCAATACCTAAAATAAGATACCCAAATAGATTTACTGTTCTTTCATGAGGTAAATGCTCTGGTTCAGGTAGGTTTTTATCGGTCATAATATCCATATTAATGCCTTTGGATAAAGTCAGAAAAGAAGAAAAGGTAAGCGAGACACTTACCCTTTCGTTTTGCGTGTATTTAGTGCTTATTATTTCATGATTGAATCAAGATATTTTTGAGCACCAGGATGAAGAGGCACACCTTGTAAGCGATCTGCATTTTCAGGAGTTGTCATTTCTGCCATTTTCACCACTTTACGAACATCACCGATATTTTCATACGCAGCTTTCGTTAAGTTGTAGGCCATGTCATCACTCATTTTTGCATTTACAACTAATACGTTCCAAACGCTTAATGTCGATACTTCACCAACGTTGTTGTATACGTCCGCAGGAATATCATAACTACTGTATGCTGGGTATTTTTTCATAAACATTGCACTTTCTTCTGGTGTAATTGAAAGCACTTTAATTTTATGTGTTAGCGCGATTTGTGTAACAGCCCCTACTCCTTGTCCACCAACAATAAAGCCAGCATCAATTTGACCATTAGCCAATGCGTTCGTGGTTTCAGAATAGTTTAAGTACACTGCATCAATGTCTTTTTTTACATCAATACCTAAAGATTCAAGCAGTGCAGCAGACGTTACCGCAGTACCACTTGCAGGTGCGCCCAAAGATACTCGCTTGCCTTTTAATTGTGATAATGACGTAATGCCTGATTTTTCAAGAGTTAATGTATGCACTAGGTTTGGATACAGTGCAAAAAGTGTATTTACAGGCATTTTTGTTGGAAATTTACCTTCCCCTTTATAAGCATCAAGCACCACATTCCCCATTGCGATACCTGCGATCATATCACCACGAACCACTTTAATCGTGTTCTCTACTGAAGCAGCTGTCACTTCAGCTTTAGCGTTCACATCAGGCACATGCTCTGACCACACTTTTGCTAATGCCCCACCAAATGGATAATAGATCCCACTTTGTCCACCCGTACCAATTGAATAGTTTTCAGCGTTTACTGCTGATGGCAATATAAACAATAAAGCTAATAGTAAGTTACGTTTAAACACAATCATCTCCTTGATTATTCAATACAATTAGATTCAAAATCTAATGATAAATCTGACAACGGATTAATTTATCAGCAACGCAACATTACCCTTGGTGAAATTAAAGTCCAATAAATTACACTACAAATGTGAACTTAGTGTTAAATTATTGTTTATACAAAAATACAATAAAAAAAGGGTAACTAATATTAATAATTACCCTTTGAGCTACCTTGAATTTGAAGTTAACTATAAATCGATACGATATACTGATGTCGTTCCACTTACCTCGTTACCAACAGCGATAAAATGCTGATTTGAACGGGTGAAATACTTTATCGATTCAGGACCAAGGTCTCCGGCTTTAGGGTTATAAATACTATTGCTACATTCCCCCTCTTCATCCACCTTAGTACACACAGGCTCATCAAAATTTCGATTATTTACATACGTAATAAAGCGAGATTCTTTAGGTTCTGTTACGTCGTATACCATCACACCGCCTTGACGCTCTAGGCCAATAAACGCATATTGATACCCATTAATATTAGCGACTTCGATGGCTTCTGGCTCTGCACCTTTGTCATCACTGCGGTCATCAGCACTGCTGTTATTGTCATTAGTACTATTGAAGTTTTCTTTATTCCTTTCAAACACAACACGAGCAAACTCATCACCACTATCAAACACACGTTCACCAGATTCATCCCAGATTGAGAACGAACGGCTACCAAACGCTTGTACTTTTTCACTAGCCGCTAATGTATCTTGTGGCTTAACCACTTTTAAACGGGCCAGTTGACCTTTATCTTTTAACGCGGCTGCTAATGGATGGTTCTTATCAACATCCAATTTTTTACCACGAACTTCATCAACGTAAGCAATGCAAAAATCTTGTTTAGTCGTATATTCGGTAGTACCTTGATAGTCTTCCCCATCCCACTCATACGCTTTTTCATCACACTGCTTCTGGGTTGTTTGGATCCCATATTCTCGACCATCACCTTCGTTAGCCGTAACAATATAAGTTGAACCATTAACGCTATAACTAGTGATACTATCTGGCATATATAGCCCCTCTAACATCGAATAGCTTTTAAAGTTACCTAACTTTTTATCTTTATTAGAAGCATCCAATTGAGAGTTTTCCCAAGACTTTCCCCCCAACCCAAAAATAGCATCGATCGATGCACTTTCTACATCAATTGCAGCTAATGCATTATTTTCTTGCAGTGCCACATACAATTTACCATTATCAGCAAAAGTGAGATATTCCGGTTCGAGATCTTGAGATACGCTTGCAGTCGGTGCTGAAATGCGAACTTTATTGGTTAACTCGGAATGACGTGAGCCACCCTTATCAAACGCATTAAAATCAAGTTGAATAACTGACGCATTTAATGGGCCATTAGCAATATCAACTAACGTTACGCTACCTTCTGGGTCAATAGAATAATCCGCATTTGGCTCACCTTCATTAGCAGAAGCAATATAGCGACCATCTTTAGAGAAACTCACCATATCAGGTAAGGCTCCAGCAGGATAAGTAGTAATAATCTCAAGCGTATCTGAGCGATACAGTGCAATAATGCCATTTTTCTGCTTATCATTATTTTCAATTGCCACAGCCACTAACCCACTGTGTGCAGAAACACTTTTGCCGCACCAATAGCAATACCAGAATAGTTGGCCGCTGATTGAAGATCTATATGACCAACAGAGGTTGGTTCGCTATTGGCATCTAATGTTAAAACATCAATCTTTTTGGCTTGTGCATTTACCACATATAATTTATCAGTACATGAATCGTAACTTACGATCTCCGCTGCTGAGCTAACAAATGGGGCATCAGCAATGGATGAACCAACAAAGGTCAATCCTTTTAATTTCACATCTGTTGGTGCTGGACTTTCTGATAACTGACATTGAATACCAAAAGTATCAATCGCTGAAAATGTGTGACCAATTTCCGTTGTATTTGATTGTTTACTACAGCCTAGTAATGCGGAAGTAACAACGGCTAATGTTGTTAAAGTGAGAGTATTACGATTCATATATCCTCCATGAATAATTTTATTCGGCGATCATAAATTGATTATGTGACCGCTTGTTGTCAGTTTTATTTCAAAATAAAGACAGAAATAAGATTACTCTCTCTGGATAAAGTACAAAAACAAAAAAAGGCAATAGCTTAATACTATTACCTTTTTTTGGACTCATACCTTTATTTTGTATGATGTCTTATTCTTATTTTTTTCTATCTAGCCAAAGACGAAGTTAATGAGAAAATCATTAATACTCCATTCGGGCATTATAACCAATAAACAGAATGATGTGTAGTTTATATTTCAAATAAAAATTGGCCACTCTTCTAATGAATCATGGCCAATCATTAAATTACCTGTAAATGACTCAACTAACTACAGAACCATACCAGCAAAAATGAAACCAAAGATAATACTAAATACCATGCTTAATAAACCTGGGATCATAAAGCTGTGGTTAAATATGTATTTCCCGATTTTGGTTGTTCCTGTTCGGTCAAAGTCAATTGAAGCAATGATAGGACCGTAGTTAGGAATGAAGAAATAACCATTTACAGCAACAAATGTCGCGATAATCACTTCAGGTGGAAGACCTAACGTAATACCAACAGGAACTAATACTGCCGTTGTTGCACCTTGGCTGTTCACCATGACAGATAAACCAAACAGAGCAAAAGCAAATGTCCACGGCGCAACTTCAACCAAGCCAGATACCGCCTCTTTAACCATTGCATCATGACCTGCGATAAATGTATCGCCTAACCATGCAATACCAAAGATCGCTACGATTGCACGCATACCAGCATGGAATACAGAACCTTGAGTGATCTCGTTACCGTCAGGTTTACAAAGTAAGATAATAAACGCCGCCATTGCTAACATTACGATCTCAATCGTATGTGCCATACCCATTGGCGAACCATTGAAGTTAGGGCGTAATGATGGGAATGCCCCCATAACAACCACCACAATTGCACCGAATAAAAATAAACCTACCGCTTTTTTCGCGCCTGGTTTAATCTCAATCTCTTCAACTTTAACTTCTTGTTCCATTTCGCTACGGAACTTAGGATCTTCCATACGACGTTGGTATTCAGGATCATCCTTTAGATCTTTACCAAGCTTGTTTACGATAACGCAAGCCGTAGCTAAGCCAAAGAAAGTCCCCGGAATCGTGATCATCAATACATTTGCTAATGTAATGCCTTGAGGCTCTAAAAAAGCAACCAAAGCAACAACAGCCGCTGCAATTGGGCTCGCAACAATCGCAAATTGTGATGCGATAACTGCCATACCTAATGGACGTTCAGGACGAATGCCGCTACGACGGCTTACTTCTGCAATTACAGGAAGAACAGAGTATGCAACATGTCCTGTACCTGCTAAGAAAGTAAACATATACGTCACTAAAGGAGCAATGAAAGTAATGTGACGTGGGTTTTTACGTAAAATATTTGAAGCAATTTTAATTAGATATTCAAGACCACCAGCCGCTTGCATTGCCGCTGCCGCTGCTACCACCGCCATGATCATTAACATTACATCAATTGGTGGACTTGTTGGTTGCAAACCAAAGACAAAACTTAGTATTGCTAAACCAATACCGCCCATAACACCCAAACCGATACCGCCAATTCGAGCACCAATTAAAATACAAACTAGAACGATTAAAAACTCAATTAAAAACATATCAATCTCCCTGATGATAGCTTTTATATAACTAATTTTTAAATTACGATATTAATTGAACGCAATTTAAACTCCAAAATCGAGTGGATAATAATCGCGTTATTCGTTTAATAAATAGCGTTAGATCACACATCATTAAGAATTATGTAAATAAAACAACAATTATATAAACCATTGTTATTCCTACCATTTAACAAAACAAAAGAGTAACAATTGCGCTACTTTTTATTCCATTTTTACTTACTAAATTTATCAGATTCACAGTCTTTATTACGCTTAGTTTGTCGTAAATATTCAATCCAAATCTCAGCGTCTTTGTCATACTATTTACAGCAGGTTTAGTTGAAAGGAAAAAATATGCTCAGGAAGTACAATAATAAAGACATCAATCAAGTACTAAAGATTTGGCTATCAACCTCAATTACAGCACATCATTTTATTGAAGTAGAATTTTGGAAATCCCAACTAGAAAATATGCGAAATATTTATATACCAGCTTCAGAAACGTATGTATTTGAAAGAGAGAATATGATAATTGGTTTTTACTCTTTATATGGCAATCATCTGGCTGCCATCTTTGTTTCTACAAAAGAGCAAGGTCAAGGGATAGGTACAATACTAATTACTCATGCTAAACAACAAAGGAAGCAATTAAGTTTATCTGTTTATAAAGAAAATGAAGCAAGTTACCAATTTTATTTAAAACAAGACTTTACTATTACCAGTGAACAAGTAGATAAGCACACAGGCCATACTGAATTTACTATGAAGTTAAGTTCATCTCACAAATAAAAACATATCCCTGCTTTATACTTAAGAGGCAAAGCAGACAAAATTAGTATTTTCATGATTTTTACGATTATGAAAATACAGTTTTTCATCATTAATAATAAAATTCAAATCCGTTTCAAAATCTTTTAATGAATCAAGGTCTTGAACAAAAATCGGCGCATTTTGTGGTTTAAGATGCCAATCTATCTTTTTATATTTCACTGATATCTTGTCTTTTTTCACTTTATAATCAGCATCTATAATCACTTCATATTTTTCGTGTTCTCCGTCTTTAAAAACTAATTTACCTTTTTGAAAAATGGTTAGGTTAGAAGAAGACGCAAAATAAAGCACATATCGCTCACCAATCTCTTGGTATTTTTGATATGGCGCAGATATAAAATTGGTAGAGAGTTCATTGCAAGTCCAACGGGATCCTTGCAGTTCTGATTCATGCAGTAACCAATAGTAAGAGAGCAACCCAACTAATAATAACAATAAAATAAGATTCACTATTCGCATATAAGTTTGGCCCTGTTAAACGACTTTGCAATGATCATTGGTAGATCATGGTATGAAAATTGGCTTAATGAATAATTTGCATTTCTATTGCTGTTTTTGGCTGAAATATATCCTCGTAAAGAGGATACATCATCATCATAAGCCGAATCATACATTCGAATATAAACTTCGGCATTACACTCTGCAGGGTTTAATGCTGCTAGCTTCTCTTTCATCTCCTCAATATTCACTGGCTTTCGGGTCTTATTACGTAAATAAATATCAGTATTGTTTATTTTAAAATGCTGATAATGATCTTTTACAAGAAAGTGAGGTACCGATGACACTGCTTTATATTGATATACAAATACGATCAATAATAATAAAGACAATGAGAGTAGCACTGATATTAGTGAGGGTTTCGTTAACCAAAAATGACGAAAGCGCAATGCGTTTGAAACCATCACTTCACTTTTACCAGTTGCGGTAGGAGCGTCAGCAGAAGCCGTGAAGGTCGGTATATTTTCAACCGATGGTAAAATTGAAGGGGTATTTTCTGAGACCGTAATGGGGATTTCTTTATCTACTTCTTGCACCAGAAAATCATCTGGGATAGAAAAAGTATCATCAACAAGCAGTAAGTAACCGACTTTACTCACTGTTTTTATTTCGATGCCTTGAGCTTTTAGTTTGACTAAATTACGCCTTAAACTTGAAATTACATTGGTTAAAGCTTGATCGGTAACGACAGCGCCTTCCCAACAAACATCAAATAAGTAATCACGGTCTAGGCAGTTTCCTTTTTGCTCAAGCAATAGAGTAAATACACTATAAGGAAGTGGTCTAAGCGTAATTACTTCGCCTGTAGTATTTCGTAATGTTCTTGTTTCTGGCTCTAACACCAAATTTGCAACTATGATTTTCTGCATCTAGGCCTAACGATTAGTGATATTTCGGTTAAATCGTTCTGATTATTTAAATAACAAAACTAAAAACACTTTGAAAAAACAAACATTTAAACATTTACTCATCAGAGTTTGAAGTCTACCGCAATTATAAAACAAATCAATAACAGAGTTTTAGTTTGAGATTAAATCATAGATTTATCTTTATAAACAAAACGTTAATTCAATCAACACTTTTGGTTATCAGTGATTTTTAGATTTTTTTTAAAACGACGCATCAAACAAAATTCAAATGTTTGCTGTTAGTGTGGAACTTATTTAGTTTATTTTTTTTGTGTTCTTATAATTCGCTTAAGTTTTAGATACTCAATACTAGATGGAATCAAACAATGAAAAAATCGATACTATTATTAGCACTATTGTCTGCTTGTTCATATGCAAACGCCACAACAAATGATGTTTCTGGTGTTTACTTAGGGGGTGGTTTCGGTACTACTAATTTTGATGATGATGGTGGCTTTGGTTCTGCTAACGTTGATGAAGACGGATCTACGTTCAAATTAATTGGTGGTTATCAATTTAACCGTATTGTAGCTGTAGAGATGCAATATTCTAAATATGGTGACTTAAAAGTAAATGGTCCCTACTCTCTTCTACATGGAACAGTTGAGCATTCATCTATTTCACTTGCTGCAAACGTAGGTTATACCTTTGATAGTGGTTGGAGACCATTCGCTATTGCTGGTTTAGGTTCAATTAAACAATCAGGTAAGGCGTACGGACTTTCTGATAGCGATAGTGGTACTTCTTTCCGCTACGGTGCTGGTGTTGAATATACGCCTAAAGCATTAGGTGGCCTTGCTTTCCGTGTTGCTTATGAAGGTGACTTGTTCGTTGTAGATTCAGGTAGTAACAACATCGATGATGACTACGCAATGACAATCGGTACATTTTACGCTGGCGCAACTTACAAATTCTAATAATAACCATTGTTGTCTAGGGAATTAATCTATGGGTAGTTTTCGACTGCCCATTTTATTCCTCCTCTAATCACTCTATATATCTAAAAATAGACCTATAATTTATCTCATCACCTTTGTGCTCATTGCATTTTTCATGGCTCACTTACTTATATCAGTTCTAGGCAACACAACCTTTAATATATTAAGAGAATTTAAATGAAAATACTCATTACCGGATTAACGATCTTTATTGCAATCCCTACGCTTGCCTATGCCGCACCATTGGTAACGCCAAATGAAGCGGGTGTGGCACAAGATCAAGATTACTACACTCAAGATGTACGTAATACTCGCCTTATTTTCACCGAAGAAAACAAACAACACGCAGAGCATGCTGCGAGTGTTGAAAGCATATTGCAGCCAGCTTACGAGGATACTTTTGGCTATCAAATGGATGACCGTTTAAATGTCGGTTTGATGTCTTCTTATAACCAAATAGCTAATGGATTCTCTAGTCAATATCCACTCAATCGACAAATCAACTATATGGGTGGCGCACAACTCCCTGACTATTTTTCATCAAGCTCTTGGCTCGACACCTTATTGTTTCATGAAACCGCCCATGATTATCAAATGAACGCCAAAGACAATGTCGTCTCTAAGTCGATGTTTGCAGTTCTTCACAATGGTTCTATTGGACCTATTGGTCTTATTCCTGCTGTATTACCCAATTCAACCTCTTCAAGCTTTATGCTTGAGGGGAACGCAGTTTTAAATGAATCTTGGCATGGCCAAGGTGGCCGACTTTATAGTGGTCGATACCGGGCAATGACGCATGTCCACGCTAAAGCGGGTAACTTATCGCGAGAGCGCCTTTATAACGACACGCTTTTCTTCCCGTATGGAGAAAGTGCTTATGTGTTTGGCTCTCAATACCAATATTATTTAGCAGAAACTTACGGCCTAGATGTCACTAATAAGTATTTTAAAAATCGCTCTCAACATTGGTTATGGCCTTTCCAAGTCAACAGACCAATGAAAAAAACAGTTGGAGAAGATTTTGACTCTACTTTTGCCGCATGGGTTAAAAAAGAAACCCAAGAGGCAAAAGAGATGCAATTGGCGCAAGGGAAAATCGTTGCGCGTTCTAAATACTATGGTGAACTCAACACCCAACAAGGGAACATTCTTTTCTTAACCAACCCTACCGCTGTTCGTGCGCCAACGCTTGTTCATTATGATTTAACCAATAATGAAGTAATAAAAGAAAGCAGCAGCCTAGATATGGGGAAAGTCTATTACAACCAAGATAAATACTATACGGTTTCAGGGCGTCGCACTTCGGTTTGGCGTACCACTCAAGGTCTATTTAATAACGATGCTCAAATTAAAGAAGGCAGTGAAGGCCGAGTTCATCAAGGCTATATGAGCGATGGAAAAGACGTGTATTTCAAAACCACGGAGTCTTTTGTTCAACCTCAACTCTATGTTGGCGACCAGTTTTACAGCGCAGTTAACTCATCGGTCTTAGTTAAAAATGACAACCTCTATTATTTTGTCCAAAAAGGCAATGACCGAACTTTATACCGCAATAAAGAAGCAATCTTAACCCTACCCGCTTTCTATACCATCGTTAAAGATGTGGATAGCTCAGGCAGAGTTTACTTTATCGCAAACACTGAAACAGGTAGCTCTCTTTATCGAACTAAAGATGGCAAAGTTGAGCGCGTTCTTAATGCAGACAATGTCATTGATGCTCGATTAGTTAATGATGACAAGGTACTAGCAACCGCAATCTCTGCAGATGATTACTATTATGTTGTCGAAGATATGGAGATAACTGCAGAAGCGCCTTATCAAGTTAAACTCTTTTGGGATGACAAAGACGGTCTAGCTGATCAGCAGCAACAAAAATTAGCGAACCTTGAAGACAAACCACTCAACACTGATACGTCTTATGGGCTGTTCAATAATATTCACTACAGTCGAGGCGCATTAACGGTTGGAGCCGCATCAGAGAAAGACGATAACGGAGAAGATAAACAAAAACTACGTTATAACGCGACGTTTGAATTTACTGATCCATTACAACGCAGTACTTATAGCCTTTGGGCAATGAATGACGATGAATACAGTGATTTAATTGGTGCTGGTTTTAGCAATAATCAATTTTTCATTATGGGCGGAGTTCGTGCTTATTATGTATTAAATGACAATTACTCTGATACTAATATCCAAAAAGATCAAACTCGCAATAGCGGTGTTGCTGCTCAATTACGACTGCCTTTCCTACAAACTGGATTTTGGAATGCAGAGATCTCAAGCAATTTCTATCAAGATTATAAACTGGATGAGCGTGAACCCTTATCAGCGCAGTTAGATATATCTCGTACAGAACACTACGGTAATAGCTGGTTATTAAACAAAGAAGCCACGGTTTCACTTTATGGCGTTCAAGATCGACATGACATGATTCACGGTGCATCTTTATCTTTTGGCACTGATTTACCTTCAGAGTTTTATATTAATCTATCAGGGAAATATTCAGGCAGTGATACAAACAAAGCTGGGATATATGAGCGTCGAGGTGTCGAGCTAACACAAGGCAGTGATTTTATAAATAACGACCCTAGTAGCTTTATTATGCCATCACTTAAAGACGATGCCTTTGCTGAAACTGCTAGCTTGGCTGAGTTAAAACTATCAAAAGTGATTAACCTATCGGCTTATTCTTTCAAAGGGCCAATATCACTGCGTCGTGAGATGATTGAATTTTCATATCGACGCTATGATTTAGGTAATGTAAATACTCTGGGTGATGTCGATATTAACCAAGGCGTTGTTGGACTTCATTTTGATACGTTAATTATGAATGTGTTACCGATTGGATTTTACACGCAATACATTCACAATGATGAAAACCCAATCACCGATAAGAACAGCTTCCAAGCTGGATTCTCGGTTCCATTATAATAACTGATATCTAAATACAAAAAATCCCCTTACTTACTAGAGTATGGGGATTTTTGTTTGTATTTATGACGATAACTTATTCAATGCGTATTTGAAGATAAATTAACGGTCAGGATATTCGCGTGACTTTTTTCTTATCTAGGATCACATAAGCCATGTATCCCACAACAATGATATTAATAATGAATGCACCAATACTAATAATACTTGTACGGAAGATAATTTCATACAACTCAAAAGGGATATAGATTGCTCCACTCACCAAAGCAAACCATTCTGTCCACACTTGTGAGCGCCATAAGCCATAGGCTTCAACAAACCTGATCATTGAATAGGCCATCGCACCAATAGTAAAGATCATTATTTTTGCTTCAGTTAATCCACTCGCAGCATCAATAAACACACTAGATAGGTGGCTTGCCGGATTTAAATGTAAACGACTCACAATTAACTCGGCTAAATTTCGTAAATTATGACCCGCTAAAGCATGTATCCCAAAAGCAACTAACAGAGACACTATCCCTTTACTTGCTTCCAATATGGCAACCGCACGTAGTCCTTTCTTTATTGTTGTCATACTGACCTCTTTCAAATCACAATTTCTCTGATGACTAAAGTCATTAATGGAGTGAGTATCCTCCTTAAATTCCACTTTTAAAAGCGTATAATCCCTTATAAAAGAATGAAATATCACTGGATCCAACCCTATTGTTAATATTAACAATTAAGATAACAAGCACATTTACAATAACGAGTATAAAGTCACGAAAGATTAACCAAACCAACGACTAACATAAGTAATTAGCAAGTTAAGTACATTCATATATTCGCGGTTAGCCACTCACTTTATGTAGACCTATCTACACTTCTGCTGAAGCTTTAACTACTCTTGATTGTCGGTTTAACAGTAAGCTAATAAATACTGCTAGCACAACAGGTAAGAACCAACTCGCATGAGCCGAAAATAAAGGAACATAGCGGGTTAATGGTGTTGATAAAGATTCAGACAATAAACCCAAAATATGCAGTGCATCTAACCCACCAAATACAAAGCTAATCATAACGATACTGACATATGAAGTTGTATTACGTTTAATTGTAGGTAAAAACCATGCAGCCAATACTAAAGCAATCGCCACTGGGCATAATATAAGTATGGCAGGTAAACTGATGGCTAAAATTTGTTCTAGTCCAAAATTAGCAACAACACCGGTCATCGCAGTAACAATAATCGCGCTAATAGAAAATGGAATACGGAACGTTTGTTGACTGTATTCTGCGCATGCATTTGTTAACCCTACGGTTGTAGTTAGACATGCCATGATGATGATACCTGCCAATAAATATTGTCCTAAAGGTCCGAATATCGCAGCAACATAACGCGTTAATAGCTCTCCACCATTAGTTGCGCCTTCAGCAATAGAGGTTGATGTTGCACCAACATAGGCCATTGCTAAGTAGCACGCAGACATTAGTAGTGCATAAATTAACGTTACTTTAAGCGTGGCTTGAAAAACATCTTCCGCTGACTCACAGCCTTTATCACGAATGGCTTTAATAATTACCCAACCAAATCCAACAGCCGCAATCGCATCCATAGTCATATAGCCTTGGATCAAACCACTTGTGATGGCTTTATTCTGATAACTGGCACTCGGATCACCAAGGACACCTAATGGCGTAATAATGGCTGCTAATGCTAACGCCGCAAGCATAAGAACAAGCAATGGTGTCATTACCTTTCCGATGTAATCCACAAGTTTACCTCTTTGGAAAGCCAACAATAATGTTGCCCCAACAAAGAGAGCAGAAAAAAGCATTAAGTGATCACCAGTAAAGAAAGGCTTTATACCCATTTCATAAGCAACTGTTACTGCTCTTGGCATTCCAAACGCAGGACCAATTGCAATAAAAAGCAATACCCAAAAGGTAACCCCTAGCGGCTTAGGTAAGGCTTGAGTTAACTGACCACTATCATTTAATCGTCCTAAAACAATTAATGTTAATGCTGGAAGCCCAACAGCGGTAACTAAAAATCCAAGCATAGCAGGGAAAAATTGAGTTCCCGCTTCAAGACCTAGAAAAGGTGGAAAGATGATATTTCCAGCGCCAAGAAACATGGCGAAAGTCATTAAACCGATAGCAAGTAAATTTTGTTTTTTCAATGTACAAGTCCTCTTTGCTATTGGGCTGTGCCCTAGTAGCTTTTATTGTGGACCGTCAGATTGGCTGAAAAAATCAAGAAGAAAATAAAGCAGTCTCCCGTCAGCCTGGCTGACGGAAGTGCCGCCAGCCTAGTTAATAATCACTAGAATGACTGCAATAATAGATGATGTTACACGCGACACAGCACCGAGCATTATTTTGCACAAAGGAGCAAATTGTAGGGCTGTAGAAGAAAGCATGAATGTATCCTAGTCGTTTGTCGTGGTAACCAAATCAATATATAAGTAATAATTTATAAAGTAAACACTCAATAGTTAAAAATATCACTATTATCATTTTGTTCAGTTTGATTCACTTCAAGTGTTGGAAAGCTCTATTCTTTCTGCCATCCAATCTAAAAGGCTTTTTACGTCCTCATCAGGCATAGTAAGTAGTGTATCCCTGATTTATATCATTTAAAACTAGCATGACATAGGCTCCATTTAAGGAGCCTATATTAGAGCATTAGATTGATAAATATTTTTTATTCATAAAAATATACCCTCCGGTAAACTAATAATTAAAATAATTATTGTCGATTAATTCGAATAGACTCAATTGAATCATTAAAATCAGAGGCATAAGAACTGCTAGAGTTTCTAGTATAGAATCCTCCAGTAAAGTTTTTACCTTCAAAGAAAATAACTTCCCAACCATCCGGAATCGTGTATGAACTCAATCTATTATTCATATTTTCCAAATCTGAAATACTGTCTTGAATTGATAAACGATCACCTGAATAATCTGTATCAGCAAAAATAGTTAATGATTTATTATTCACATTACTCGGTTCAAAAACTGATGTATAAGATGTAATTGTACGAATACCCTGCTCAGTATTTTCCTCTGTAGACAGACCAATTTTTCCTGTTAATTTATTATGAGAAAGATACTCAGCAGTACCAACATCTCCTTTTACATATACATTCTGTAATTTATCGCCGTGCCATTCCCAGCGCTGACTCAAATTAAAATTACACGAATTAAGTGTTGTTAAATTTTGACCGTCCAAACATTTTTTCGTATTAACAGCACTAGCATAGCGATTATATTGATCATAAATAAATGACTGTGTAACACTATTGCTCGAACAAATGGAAGGTGATAAATTCCCATTTTCATCAGCATTGATACATCTACTATTAAATGAAGCAAGTTGTAAATTAACAGGTCGTCCACCAGTAAATACTGGATGATCCCAATCAACAGTAAACGATGCTGGTTTATTTATACGACGAAGCGGTGAATCCTCAACTCCATAATATGTCTGATGTGCACCAATTCCATAAAAATAATACCAAGAACGATTATAAATAGGTCTCATGTTTACTGATGAGTCAATTGTAAATACTGTAGTGCCAGTTTCATTTGGCGAAGCTTTATAAATGACATCAAACTTAGGAACAAAACTTGCGTAACCAATAGGCTTAACTAAACCAAGATCAACAGGATAATCAGTAACCCATACAGGATTCGTCCAAGATGCTAGTAACGATTCTGATGTCGCATATTGCTCTCTATTCCATTTAAACGAAACATGATTAGGCGAGTTAGAATTTCGCTCAACTCGGTAATCTGATGTATTGAATGTCAGAGATTTCGTTTGGTTATAACTAGCGTTTGCTTGAAGGCTACCTTTAGGTCCCTCTGCGCTAACCTCAGCTCCAGCAGAAACTCCAACATTAAACCCTGATGACTCAGTTACACTATAGTTAGCATTAATATTTTCTCTTGGGAATGTTTTTAGAATTTGTGCTTTCTTATTAGATGCTGAAAAATCAAATAAATAATCTTGAGCAATCGCACTTGCCGACCATTCTATCGCCCATCCAGAAACAACCTGATAACCAGCATTATTTACTCTTTCCGACAACTGTTCATTTAAATGAATACCAGTACCTGACGTATTATCATCCAAACTAATCCTAACAATTTTCGCATCTGGAGTTGCTGCTGCACTTGTGCCAAACTGTAATGAACGTTCTAAAATAACTTGATAAATTAAAGAAATATTACCGTTATTACAGAATGTTCGAGAACCACGATCCCAAACTAAAGAATTTGGAAAGCTACATTCAGCATCTGTGATTTGTTTATTCACTTCTAGGTAAAACGATACATGCGGAAGTGACCCAGATTTACCAGATTCATTCTCACTCGATGATAAAGCTGCTACTGGAGGATAATATTCATCACTAGAATCTAAAGTAAATAAATTAGCATCATTTTCACCATTTAAAGGGGAAAACATCAACTTGCCTTTATGTCGAGTTATAATCAAAAAGTCTTCTTCAAAGCTTAATCCTATATTATTACGCAACAATGATTTCTTTTTTTCTTTTAATTCTGGGTCAGTAACTCGGCTAAAATCAATCAAGTATTTTTTATTACTTCCTACAATTTCATTATTCATATCAGTATATTTAATAACATTGTCAACTGATTCGTTCCAATTCTTCGCATCAATATAAATAACATCTTGATTCTGCAAACGACTAAGCATTGAAACTGCAGCACCATCAGCTACATCCTCATAGGCAACAGCTCCACCATTAAAACAAAGAGATATCAAACAACAAATAAGACTTTTTTTCATAAAAACTCCATATAGTACACTTTTAATTAGATTGATTCTTTAAATACAAAAAAACGCTAATGCATTATCAAATTCAGTATTATTAATGGGTTAAATTTGATAATGAACGTATTTACTACCAAATATAGTTATTCAAATAATCAAGTTATGCAAATTACATGTAATTATATAAAGCAAGATAAAGTAATATTACTAAATAGTTTAAATTTTATAAATCCCTCCAGATAATAATTAATATAAAATTAAATATAATTTACAAAAAACTCAATGAATTTTTTACTTACAATTATAATTTATTTAATATATTCGTATGATAATTATCACATAAAACCAATAATGATATTCGCGCCTAATTACCTAACAGACATAAAAAACATGCACTTATTCAAAAAATAACGCTATCAATCATCGTTGAAAAAACAACAATTGAATGTATTTTTATCTACTTGTAAACTTAGAAAAAGAGCCCTAGGTGAACTAATATTATGAATATACCCTTAACCACCATAATTAGTTTATGAAAGCTAATTTCTGTGAACATGATTATTTCGTTAATGAAAGTTTTTCCCACTTATCGCAACAATCAAGCCTAATGAATATCGAGACATACTGTCTACAACTGCCACATAGAAAAATCAATAAAATTTAAATTATATATGAGGAATAACACTCCGACATTAGTAAAAAATCAACTCTTCATAAATTATATGTTAATTACATTATTAAATAAGCATCATAAAAATAAAACAATGTAATGTTTCTTTAAAAATATAAAAACCACTTATATCTACTAGATAAGAACATATAATAATATTACTTTTTACAAGTAAATCCACACTCTTTCTTTTCGATGTTAATCTATTCAATTCTGACAATCAACATCAAACCTTTATCCATCTAAAAGTATCAATAACTGAATACAGAGAAAAATTAATATAATAGAAGATAATAATTTTTAGTAAATGCATTACTAACACTCTAGTTAAATTGAAAAAGGAATCTAGAATGTAATAAAACTGGCCAATCATGATTACATCATCATGCCAGAGTAGAATGTAACGATTGCGCATCTTTTACTGCTGTATTTGCAAATTGATTGCTATTTATCTACATTGAGATCTCTTTCGTCATTAATAAAGGAATTTTCATGGCTATGCTTTCCGACATAACTCTTACCCCTTTTTCTAATTCATTAAATGTTGCCATTCATTTAATGACTAAAGCAAAAGCGCATTTTGAGTCACAAAATCGAAATACAAATGACATCGTTGATCTTCAATTAGTTGATAACATGCTCCCACTTTCATTCCAAATAAATGCCATTTGTCAGCATACACTTCAAGCAACAAAAGCCGTATTAAGCAGTAACTTTTATATTCCATCACCTTTAGGTGAAATTGATTTTCATGGCTTAATTAAATTACTTCAAAATACACAAAAAGAGTTGAGTGAAATTACAGAAAATGAAGTGAATTCACGCTCAGGTGAAACCGTTATTTTTCACTATCCAGAACGACCAATGACCTTCACTGCTGAGAATTTTATTACGTCATTCTCAACACCTAACCTCTATTTTCATCAAACAACGCTATATAATCTATTACGAAAAGAAGGGGTTCCGTTAAGTAAAATAGATTTTATTGGTGCGTTATCTCTTAGTCCTTCAGAATAAATATTGCTTCATAAAAAAGCCCTGTTTAGTGAGCACTAAACAGGGCTTTTATGTTCTATGGCGACTTACAAACTTTCAGCAATATCGACAGTGTGGCTAATAATACTGGTTCCCTTACCAACGTTACCATGTCCAGGAACGACAAACCGAGCTTCAGGGTATTTTGTTAATACTTTCTGAGCCGAGTTTGCCCACTCTTTCTTATCAGCATCACCAGTCCATCCAATCGTATTAACTTCATTCGCTCGCATTAAACACCCGCCAAGCAATACTTGCTCTTTGGGTAACCATACAACTGCATTATCTTTCGTATGACCCGCTCCGGGATAGAAAACTTCAATCTTATTTTCTAATAGCACAAAATTATCATCTGAAAATTGATGATTAGTGGCTTTCTTATTATCACCTTTCAAAAATGTGTTGGTTAATGCAGACGCATAGGTATCAAAATTATGCTCTTGTAGATATTCTAAACCACCCGTTTGATCTTCATGAAAATGAGAAAATACGGTTTTCTTTAGCGTTAAGCCTCTGTTTTCAATCCACGTCATCAGTTGAGGCATGTTCGATGCATTCCATGGTGTATCAATTAAATACACATCCTTCCCATCAACATAGACCAATGAGTTAGCGTCCATTAAAATAGGCTTATCTGGGTTCTGTAAATTTTTAAATTCACGGTATGATTTAACCAAAAAAACATTATTCGTAATTTCTTCAAATTGAAGTGGTTTTACTGACTCATCTGCGGCAGAAGCATTAAAGCCAATAACAGCACTTAATAGCGCTAACGTAATTTTAAACATGAATTCCATTCCTTTTTTAGTGTGCCACAAAGATACAACATAATTCCTTTTGGAAGTGTTAGATAAATGTAAAAAAACAATTTTGTACAATAATTAACATACTCTGTTCGCTTATTCTATTTGGCATAAACCCCAAAAAAAGGCACACGCATGACCCTATTTTTAGCCATGGCAATGTTCGCATTAGTTACGTCATTGTCTCCGGGACCAGTCAACATTCTAGCCACCATTACCGGCGCGAATCATGGATATAAAAGAACCATTCCCCATATCTTTGGTGCAACCGTCGGTTTTGTGTCTATTCTTATTATATTAGGATTAGGGGTGGTACAAGCCTTTGATGGCTCTCACACAGCAACACTTGTTTTAAATTACCTTGGTAGTGCCTTTTTACTTTATCTCGCCTATAAAGTAGCTACGAGCAAAAAGACAGAACAAAATAAAACAAAAAAAGACGACGCACCAACCATGCTACAAGGTTTATTGTGTCAGTGGTTAAACCCAAAAGCTTGGATTGTCTCTTTATCTGGTGTCACCGTTTTTTCCAGTAACGGTGTGATCCCTCTCGAAGACCTTGGTGTATTTAGTATCATATTTTTTATCGTATGTTACTGCTGTATATCCATTTGGGCCTTACTAGGATTAACGATTGGAAAGTATTTAGAGCACCCTATCCATTATAAAATTTTTAATCGCTTTATGGGGTCATTACTCGCATTAACAGTCGTTTATGTATTTTTTATATCAAATTAACAATAGGCGTTATATTGACTAACTCAGAAACACATTTTTTAAGACCTCCTATACTTCCATTTGAATTACGTTATTCAAACAATTCAAATGCCTGCTATAAAAAACATTCGCATCCAGAGTTTTCTATTGGTGTCGTAGATAGTGGTGTAAGTGAATACATAAATCAAAATTCAAAACAAGAAATAAGCATAGGTTCTACGGTAATCATCAACCCTGAAACAGTACATTCCTGTAACCCAAAACTCAGGACTAAATGGAGTTATAAAATGCTTTTTGTTGAGCCAGACTGGTTAACACAATTGCAAACGAGCATTTCAGGCATTAAGCACACTAAGTTTCAACCTTTTCAGAAACATCACAGTCGATGCCCTACACTATATCAAAACTTCCAATCATTAGCGAAAATTATAATCGAAAACGAATCCCCCTTATTAGTAGAAGAATCTGCAATCACTTTCTTCTCCACTCTTATCCTTAAAGAGTGTAAAACAAAACCACCACGCCATATCATTCCGAAGCAAGCAACCCATCTAGCCTATCAGTACATCTCAGATAATATTGATAAAAATATATCCATCTCTGAGATTGCAAAAGAGTCTGGCTTAAGCCATTTTTATCTTATTCATTCATTTAAAAAACAATATGGAATAACACCACACGCATACCAAATGATGATGAAAATAAATAAAGCCAAAACCTTATTGAAAAAAGGAAATGATATAGCTTCTATCGCTACAGACCTTGGATTTACAGATCAAAGTCACTTTCATCGGCATTTTAAAAGCATCGTTGCCGTGACACCAAAAAAATATAAATATCACTTATAGTTCGTCATCATTGATAACTTCTACTATAACTGTTTCAATGTAGTTATTAACACTGTAGTAACCAAAGGACGACGAATGAACTTACGCTATTTACTTCTTACAACTTGCGTAATTAGTATGCCTGCGCTAGCAAAATTAGCAGATAAAGAAGGCATTAGTGGAGAAATTGCAATAACCACAGGATTTGCCTCTTCAACCTCTAATTTTAATACTGAAGGTGATGACACTATTACCTCCGTAAATCAGAAAGGCTCTAGCGATAACGGTTTTATGGCCTTTCCTCTTGGTAGCATTGCCTATACGTTTGGCCAAGAGTTAAACCAACAAGTTTACGCGGGTACAACTCGTCAAGATGTGGCAACTGGTACAGTGGTTCTTGAAGTCGGTTATAAATATCAATTTGAATCAAGAATGGCAATTGATGTTTCTATTCTTCCTACCATAATGTCAAGCAAGACATGGGCTAACCCATATTTGGTCGACTCTGCCCGTAAAGAAACAGATGCATCAGGCAACGCATTTCGTTTTAAAGTCGATAATATTGCAGGATCAAATTTTACCATTGATACTGCTTATGCCACCAAAGACATCGAGAACGATGATGTCGACGATATACTGAAAAGGGACGCTGATACGATCTACTTAAAAGGTCAATATCGTTTACCATTAAGTCGCACTTCCTTCGTCCTACCTTCTGTTATTTACCAATCTTCATCTGCGGACGGAAAAGCTAGTTCTTACGATCAATACGGTGCTGAACTGAGTTTTTTCAAGTTAATGCAAAGACATCAATTAGTATTAACTGCAGGCTATAATCAACGAAACTTCGGTGCAGACAACCCTATTTACGGAAAAACACGTAAAGACGATAAACTAAGCTTATTTGCAGCTTACGAATACACTAAATTCATGGATTGGCAAGATTGGTCATTCATCTCTTTTGCGGGCTACAGCTCAACCGATTCAAACATTACTTTTTATGACGAATCAGAATACATTGTTACTGTCGGTTTGAACTATAAGTTTTAATATCAGAAATAACATAAAAGCCCTGTTGAATAATATCAGCAGGGCTTTTTTTATTAATG
>NZ_MSCP01000001.1:1458117-1832318 GCF_002954715.1 Aliivibrio sifiae
ATGACTATATTTTTCTAAACTGTAAGTAAGTCAGAACAGAAAGCAGAGTAAAAAAAGCGGGATCACTCCAACCAAAACCAACAAATATTCCGATAACCCCAGCATATAGGGTAATCACCACACCTAAGCTATTGGTAATCAACAAAGCAAGTAATAACTTCTTTGCAATAAGGTTTGAGTCAATATCACGCAGTAACAAACTTATCGCTGCAATCCCCCCAAGGAAAATACTGGTATGTTGCGATAAGAACACCGCATATTGATCATTAAGCTCAACACCATACATTGGCCACATTAGATGTGGAATAAAGAATAGAGTCAAAGCAAACACGCTATAAATTACGCCATGCACAGTTAAGAAAGTTTTGTTATTCATTACTCTATATCCAAATAAATTATGCGATTGGGCCATTATTAATCACTGACAGCGGTTCATTAATATCAAAGATATAACCTCGAATATTAGTGATTCCCATACTAGTTAAACGCGCGGTATGCATTGTTAAATAAGCTTGAGCAGAAACTTCGTCTTCAAACAAATAAATGCCACCGCCAAGTTGAGATTGCTCACTTGTCGTCCAAATTTTCCAAATCACACCCGGTTCTTGATTAATTGATTCCGCTAGTCCCGTCATCATCGCCGCCATTTCATCACCAAATGGGCCGGTAAAATCAAAATCTACTTGCAGTAATTTACTCATCTTTATCTCCAACTAATTAAGCAATTAGGAATAACACTTAGCGTGTCTTCTCCCTTGCGATAGGTGCTATAATACTTATAAAAATTAAACATAAAAGTTCATAAAACTGCGTATAACTGTGAGTATTTTAGACAGATGAGATTAAAAACAACCTTAGACCAGTGGTTAACTTTATTTGAAATAGACAAAGCAGGCAGTATTCAAGCAGCCGCTATCGCATTAAATAAAAGCCATACCACGCTTATTTATGCCGTAAAAAAACTGGAAAACCAACTCGGAGTTTCATTACTTAAAGTTGAGGGACGTAGAGCCATATTAACTGATGATGGTAAGTCGTTATTACGCAGAGCGCAGTCTATGCTTGAACAAGCAAAAGCACTTGAAGAGATCAGTACACAGCTGTCTCAAGGCATTGAAGCTGAAGTCACCGTTGCGATAGATCACCTGTGTGATCGTTCATGGTTATATTCCGCCATGTCTGAATTTCTTAAAGATAACAGTACGACTTCGGTTCAAATAATTGAAACCTCACTCTCTAAAACAACCAATACGGTAACCTCAGAAAATGCCGATATTTCTATTATTACTCTGCCGATTACCAATCATCCTTGTGAGGCTTTTGGTATGGTTGAGATGTTTCCCGTTGTTGCAAAACATCACCCATTAGCTTCATTCCCTGCCCCTTGTTTGGCCGATCTTACAACCAGTAGTCAAATTGTCATTCGGGACTTAGGATTAGAGAATAAACAAAATGTAGGTTGGCTGAAATCAAACCAACGCATCACCGTTGATAATTTTGATCATGCATGGCAAGCCACCAAACAAGGCTTAGGATATTGCCGTCTCCCATTACATATTATCGATAATCATAACGACAAAAATATGGTAATTTTAGATATAGAAGGCGCGAGCAGTTATCAAGTTCCATTGCACCTTACACTTCCAAAAGGCGCTAAAACAGGTCCTGCTGCCAAGCACCTTTATCAATTATTGATAAACTCGATTGCAACCAGAAAAACTCAATAATAACGATAATCACTGGTATAAAAATCCAGTAGTTTATTGATCGCAATATCTCGGTACGTGTCTTTCTCAATTAACATATCGTGATAAGCACCTGCAATGGGTTCTAAATGACTTGTATGGCACTTCTCATGGAATTCAGCTTGTGCAACATTACTCACCACGAGATCATCCCCAGCTTGAAGAATTAATATTGGGATTTTTACTTTATGCGCATTCGCAATACATTTCTTACCCGCCCTAATAGATTCAGTGATCCAATGGGTACTTGGTCCGCCTAATCTTAAGTTTGGCTTCTCTAAAAATAAATCAAGAAATAATTTATACCTCGCCTCACTGTGAGTTAAGACATTATCCTTGTATTGAACCTTTTTAAAGTGGCTTTGGCCTAATGCATAATTTGGTTTACTCGCTAATACATCAAGTAAATTTAGCGTTTGTTTTTTAAAGCCATGCGCCCTACCGGAGATGTATACACCAAACATAGGAGAAGTTGCTGCCGATGCCTTTACTGGATGATCAAAGGTTGATAAATATTGAGTCATTACCGCTGCCCCCATAGAGTGAGAAAGCATAAAACATTCCCTCTCTAAATTTGGTCGCACGACTCTCTCCATAAAAATATAAAGATCCATAACATAATCATGAAAATCATCCACATGACCTAATTCATGATCTTGTGTCATTCGCCCGGATTCGCCTTGACCACGATGATCATAAGCATAGATATTGAAATACTGACTTAATTCAAGAATCGCTTCTTTATATTTCCAATAGCTTTCATTGCGGCCATTCACAATAACTAATGTTTGCTTTTTATCGTTAGGATTAACATTGATCCATTTTAATGGAATACGCTCTACACCTAAGACTTCGCCACACTTTTTATTATTCCAAATAACATCAATCTGATCATTATATTCTTGTTGCTTTGCTTCATCTGTAAAATGCGCTTCACGCGTTTTCACTAAAAAACGTTCTTGTGATAAATGCGCTAAATTCAGCTTTGGGGCAATGGTTTCAAGAAATAACTTACCCACTTCTTTCCCGTGATGATAATCCGCATCTAATTGTTTTTTCGTACTACCAAGTACCTTAGACTGAAGGCTTCTGTTTGGTGAAATTTCATAAATGATGACATCATCTGGTGGGTTCGCTAAAAACGCTTGAGTCTTACGATAGTTCTCTTCGTGAGTAACAAGCATTGCAGCCATATGATCTAAGGTATTATTTTTTGTCATCTTCGCGAGAGAAATCAGCCAATCATGATTTTCTTTAAAATCAACAGGTACTGTGCGAATAACAACAATATGACGGAAACCTCTATCATACGCAGCTTGTACTGGGATAGGGGTAGTTAAACCACCATCAAGCCAACGTTTATCGTCCATAATTACGGGCTGTTTATGTAAAGCAGGAATAGCGCAAGAAGCACGCAGGATATCTTTCCAGTTAGTAGTCGAAAGATCGAAATACTTGGTCTCAAAATTGGTAGCATGAGCTGCAACAGCAAGCACTTGTTTGGTATTGAGGTGTTCTTTCCCAACCTTCCAATTAAGTGGAATATCAGATTCTGTTTTATCAATTAACCAATCTAAATCCATCCCTTCGCCAGTCAATAAAAAACGGGATAATTTAAAAAAATCAGGACTACGAGTAACTTGATCGATAATTCGATAAGCGTGACCTTTATGACCACAGATATAAGACGCTAAATTCAGTGATCCAGCTGAGGTTCCAATCAATAAATCAAACGGATTAAAGTTCGCTTGCAGGAAGCTATCAAGTACTCCTGCAGTAAATACACCTCTTTGGCCGCCACCTTCAGTAACTAACGCAATTTTATCGACATCTCTTTTAGCAAAACGAAATACATCAAAGCTATTTTTACTAATCGAATAATGTTCACCCATCATATTTGACCATTTCCGACAAAGTAATTATGTCCTTCTATTATGACATATCGCTATAAAACTCGGGGAAATAAATGGGCTTTCTATAAATAATGAGGTTATTCCTCTCGTGGATAAAGAAACCTCCTCCATAACTCGATATTTAAGATCCATCTATGTTATGGTTCTTTTGATAATAAGGAGTCCTATGAACGACTATGAATTTTTCATCAGAATAAACGATGCGATATTACTTGAGTTTGATGTATTTAAACCATGGGAAAAGACGTTACTTTTAAGTGTTCAAAACCAGTTAATGGACAGATTCCCACTTTCCGATCCACAAAGGGAATTACTCACTAAAATACTCGATAAAAAAAGACCCAAGAAAAAGAAAAAAAGAACAATATAAAAGCCATTCTGAACTTAATCAGAATGGCTTTTTTGTTATAGACGAGAGCTTAGTACAGCACCATCGTTAGATAGCCTAGAACTAGCACTATCATAGATGTTAGTGCATAAGGAACTGGATAGCCTACCGCAGGCATATCGCTTTGGCACTCATCCTGAGCACCTTTCATTGCTGGGGTACTATTACGTCCACCGGCACATGCACCCGCTAGGATTGCAGGATTCATCTTGCGGAAATATAAACCATAAATCCAAGCCAATAATGGTGGAAGTAAGGCCGCGACTAAACCTAAACCTGCAATTTTAATTACCACGATACCTTGGAATGACGCCAAGATTTTTGGCCCTACCGTTGCTGCTAATACCGCAACAAATAAACTCAAACCAATATCTTGTAAGAAGCTACGAGCGCCTTCACTCATAGGCCCACCAAAGGCTGGATTACGAGTACGTAAGAATGAAAATACAATCCCCGTCAGCATACAACCCGCAGATGTTCCCAGTGCAAATGGTATCCCACCTAAAGTCACACTCAAGTGGCCACAGACATAACCGATCAATAAAGAAAGTGCTAAGTAGAATGTCTCTGTTAACGTGCTCTCAACAATCGGATTACTGTTCAGTTTTTTAGCCGCTTGTTTAACACACCAATCAGAACCAGCAACACGAATGACATCCCCTACTTCAACCACTGTTTTAGGTAAGATAGGAAGTTGATGTCCTTGTCTGAACACCGCTTTCATATAGATACCAAAGCCAACCTCTTTACTCATTTCTTCAATAGTTTTGCCTGTATAGGCTGATTTACCTAAATGAATATCAGCAACTTCTATGTCTACATTGCGTGCTCTTGGTTCATCCACTTCGACACCAACGGTAGATTCTCCACCTTCGATTAAGACGTGGTAATCACCTCGGATCCCGATAACATCCCCAAGTTGAAGTTGTGGATTATCTGATGCATCAAATACTTCATCACCGCGAACAACTTTAAGAATTGCAGCGTGAGGATAACGATGGAATAACGCTTCAACACCTTGACCAACTAATTCTTGATGATCGACTCTATACGCTCGAATATCTAAAGGAAGAACCCCTAAGTTTGAGAACCCATTAGTACTCGGTAGCGCTTCTGCATCACCACCAGCACCAAAATCGGCTTCAGCATCTTTACCCGCTTTCACCGGATCAATACCAAACATCGCTGGTAGGTATTTAATAAGTAGAATAATAAAGACACTAGAAAGAATATAACTAATGGCATAACCAGCAGCAATGTTGGCACTGATTTGATCAAGCGTCATACCTGCAGGCGCTTTAACAGCCCCTGAATTAATGGCAGATTGAGCAACACCCATCACAGCTGTTACGGTGTAACTTCCAGAAATAATCCCTGCGGCATAACCCGGAGCTAAATCAAGCAATTTAGAGCCAAAGAAAACAATAATGAAATTACTGAACACAACAATGAGGCCAATCACAACAAAGTCTAGTCCGCCTCGTGCCAAACCAGAAAAAAACTGTGGCCCTACTTTCATACCAATGGCATACATGAACATCATTAAGAAGATATCAGACACCAAACCCGGCGCATCAATATGTAAGCCATAAACAGAGAAAGCGGTTAATGCGATACCGACACCAACAACCAATGTACCTGCTGTTGAGCCTAAATTAATGCCTTTAATTGTTACTTTTCCTAAAGGATAACCAATGGCAATGCTTAAGAAAAGAAACACAAAAGGATTGTGGGCGATATACGTAAACAGAAAACCAAATAATCCAGAGGTTTCATGTTGCGCTAACGCTTCGACGGATTCGGCTGCCATAAGGCGACTAGAGAATAAAAAAAGTGACAGAGTAAGTAATAAAGTCCGGCGTTGAGACTTCATCCACTGAGAGGCATGGTTCAATTGATCCATATTCATAATTATTTCCCATATAGAATAAAGATAAACGAGGCTTCTATGAAGAATTATAGAAGCTAATTGAAAAAATTGGGCCGCGAAGATGCGGCCCAAAAAACATCAACCGTGATTAAAACCTGAAGATTCGGTTTCATCACTGCCGTGGGAGATAGGATGCTTATCGAAAAACTCGATGCAATGTTTTAGATCAGCAACCAGTAAATCGGCTTGATCTCGGCTAAAGCCATGACGAACCAAAATACGCATGATCACTAAGTCTTCACGTTTTGGAGGCATCGCATACGCGGCAATTTGCCAACCACGAGAACGAATTCGATCCGAAAGATCAAACAAGTTAAACCCTGGGTTCACACCTTCTTTCAATGACCAACTCATTGCAGGGATACCACCTTTGCCATCATAAATAATGTCAAACATGCCCATTTTTTCGATTTCAGCAGAAAGATACACCGCCGTGTCATAACACGCTTGGTGGATCTTACGATACCCTTCTTTACCTAAACGTAAGAAATTATAGTATTGCGCTACAATTTGACCTCCAGGACGAGAGAAGTTCAACGCGAAGGTCGGCATGTTGCCACCTAGGTAGTTCACATTGAAAATCAAATCTTCATGTAATGCTGACGCATCACGCCAAATAACCCAACCCACGCCTAATGGACTCAAACCAAATTTATGACCTGACGCATTAATTGATTTCACTCGTGGCAAACGGAAATCCCACTCTAAATCAGGGTCACAGAATGGGGCTAAGAAACCACCACTTGCCGCATCAATATGCATTGGGATGTCTAATCCCGTTTCTTCTTGTAGTTTATCTAACGCTTCATGCACTGCTTTTACTGGTTCATACTGACAAGTAAACGTCACACCTAGCGTTGGCACTACACCAATGGTGTTTTCATCACAACGTTTGATCACTTCTTCAGGCGTCATGATTAAACGGTCACCTTCCATTGGGATCTCACGTAGTTCAATATCCCAATAACGCGCAAATTTATGCCAGCACACTTGAACAGGACCACAAATCATATTTGGTTTGTCTGTTGGTTTGCCAAGCTTTTTCATTTTTTCGCGCCAAGCCCATTTTAAGGCCATTCCACCGAGCATTGCCGCTTCACTTGAACCCGTAGTAGAACAACCTAACGTATTTTCTGCGTCTGGTGAATTCCACAAATCCGCTAACATATGCACACAACGAGCTTCAAGCTCTGCTGTTTGAGGATATTCATCCTTATCGATCATGTTTTTGTCGATACATTCGTCCATTAGTTTATGAACTTCGTCTTCAACCCAAGTTTGACAAAATGTTGCTAAGTTTTGTCGAGAATTGCCATCCATCATTAATTCATCATGAACAACTTGATACGCATGACGAGAGTCATGTTCTTGTTCAGGCATTTTGTATTTTGGCATAGATAAGGAAAGGTCAGTTGATGAATAGACATCATCGAGAAGATCGTCTCTGACTGTATTTTTGGAATGAAGAGGCATACGTTTAGCTCCATTGAATTAAACAAACAATAAAAATATAAACTGTCGAATTTAAATAAATTCGGCCTTAATCAGTAAGTAATTAACAACACAGTCAATTACTTACTCATTAATCTTTAGTTACACTTTTAGTCCCTTTAATTGATGATGTCAATGTACTTTCTGCTCATTTTTTAAAACATAGACGCCACTAAATTCATATTTAGTAGCACGAATATCACGTCAAACCCTGATAGAATAAGACTCTTGTAACAAAATTTAGAATATAAAATCCGCCTATTTTTGAGAGCGAATAATTTCTTTATCAACCCACTTTAGTAATTGTTTTATAGCTTTAGATAACACCTGATTTTGTCGTACAACATAACCTAAGCTTGTGGTTGGGAATTTAGGTAACGGGGTTACCTTCGTCTTCAAACTTTGTTTCATGTAAATCGAAAACTCAGGAACGATCGCAACACCAAACCCCGCCTCAGCCCAATCAATTTGAGCATCGACACTGCCTACTTCCATAATGCGATAGTTAGGTAAATTCAATGAAGGTAATGCCAAATCCAATAAGTCACGAGTTCGCGTATCATGCCCTAGCAATATCAATGTTGGTTCTTCATCTAATTCAATATTAGGGTTATTTTTTGCTTGCTGCCATAGATCTAAGTTATCACCTAATGCACACCATTTTATTTGCTGAAGCTCAGTAAAATGCAGTGGCTGACTCTCTTTTTGTGCAATAACAAATCCTAAATCAGCTTCTGCACTTTTCACTAATTCAGACGCTTGTGAAGAGGTTGTATTTAACAAGGAAAAATCGATCCCAGGGAACTCTTGTTTAAATAATTGAAATGGCCCGATCAATAATAAGCGAGAAATAATATCGCTAGCGGCAATGGTTAATGTTCCGCGACTCAAATCATTAATCGCATTAAGATCGGCTTGGCAAACTTGCAGTGCCATTAATGTATTTTGACTGGTTTCAAGTAGCCGAACCCCTGCTTCAGTTAAATGAAATGGATTCCTCTCGATTAGCTTCACCCGCGTCGTACTCTCTAACTGTTTGATATGTAAACTAACGTTAGGTTGGGTCATGTGTAATACCGTCGCGGTTTTACCAAAGTGTTTTAACTCAGCTAAGGTTACAAATGTTTTAAGCCAATGAAGATCAAGCATTCCTATACTCTCTTTTTGAATACATTTCATCCAATATGATATATGGATTTCTTATCAAGTCGATAATTATAATTAATTTCTCATATTGCATTATTGGGATTAGCATAGCGTCTTAATCATTAAGGAGTTTGTGTTATGCCGTCTATTGTTGTTGTTGGTGCTAATTGGGGCGATGAAGGTAAAGGCCGTATCGTTGATTTTCTTGCTGCGGATGCGTCTGCAAGTATTCGTTTTCAGGGCGGTAATAACGCCGGTCATACTGTGGTAAATGACTTCGGTACCTTTAAGCTACACCAACTTCCAAGCGGTATTTTTAACCCGGACTGTACAGCGGTTCTTGGCCCTGGCATGGTAATTAGCCCTGCAGCATTAAGCGAAGAAATCGCAGAAGTTAAAGCGGCTGGCATTGAAGTAAAAATGCACATTTCTGACCGTGCTACGCTTTGTCTTCCCCTTCATGCGCTTGAAGATACATTAGAAGAATTACGTTTAGGCGACGGTGCTTACGGTTCAACTCGTCAAGGTATTGCTCCTGCGTATGGTGACCGTGTAATGAAAAAAGGCATCCTTGTTGGTTGGTTAATGCAACCTGAAGTATTGCTTGAGCGTATTCAATTCATGCTTGATTGGAAAATGCCACAACTTAACGCTCTATATCCAACGTGTGATTTCAGCCAAACGGCAGAAGAAATGACAGAATGGTTATTAGAAGTAAGTGCTCCTTGGCGTAAATTTATCTGTAACGTAACTGAACCTCTAAAAGTAATGCAAAAGAACGATGCAAATTTATTGTTTGAAGCACAGTTAGGCGCAGGTCGTGATTTAGTTTACGGTGAATATCCATGGACTACCTCTTCAAACGTAACCGCAGCTTATGCTGGTATCGGCAGTGGTTTACCTGCTTTGCGTCCTGAACGAATTATTGCCGTTGCTAAATCATTCAGCTCATCTGTAGGTACTGGTACACTAGTTACTGCAATGGAAGAGCAAGATAACTTCCGTGAAGCGGCTAACGAATATGGCGCAGTAACAGGTCGTCCACGTGATATGGGTTACTTTGATGCAGTTGCAACACGCAACGGTGTTGAACTACAAGCAGCAACTGAAATCGCACTAACAAAAATTGATTGTTTAAGTGGCATGGCGGATCTTAAAATCTGTACGTCTTACGCTGGCGAACACACTGAGAATCCAATCTGGCCTCAAACTTCAGCACTAAGCCCTGTTTATGAAAACATGGAAGCATGGCAAGAAGACATCACTGGTTGTCGTACTTTTGAAAGCCTACCAAAAGCGGCTCAAGCGTATGTATTACGTATTGAAGAACTAATGGGCGTGCCAGTAAGTATGGTGTCTGTTGGTCCTGAACGTGAACAAATGATCATCCGTTAATCGGACGTTATCTAAAAATAACAAAGCCACGCAACCTTTTGGGAATTTTAGGTTGTGTGGCTTTTTTGTATCAAAAATATAAACGTAATTTAGCTATAAAATGCATATACGATAATAAAATGGAACACAAAGCCAACTAACACAGGTACTGAAGTACGTTTGGCTACATCAAAAGGACTTAACTTCGCTCCTGTTGCTGACGCAATAACAACCGCCGACACTGGAGACATTGCACGGCCAATTGCTGAAGCTTGTTGCATTGGCATTAACATCGCAGCGGTATTTGCTCCCATGCTTGATGCTATCGTTGGAATTAACTCAACAAACGCTAAGAATGGTGCATTACCTGACCCCATAATTACTGCTGCCATCAAGGTAACAACAGCAAAAACTAAAGTCATTGCAACACTTGGTAAACCAACCGATTCAGCAAGCATGATTAAATTAGAAATAGCGCCTGTAGCTTGGATCCCATAAGCAAAAACACCAGCAGCCACGAGTAAAACAACAACGCTACTAAACGCACTTCCCATTCCTTTCGAAAAGACACCAAAGCCATCAAACACAACCTTTAAGCTTCTTTTTGTAACGCATTCACACAGCATGGCGACAAACATGGAAACAAAGACGATTGTTGTCACATCCATATTGATGGTTGAAACCACTAATTTAGAAAAAACCACAGCCATAATAATAGGAAGTAGAGGTAACATAACATAGTAACTCGGCGCAGAACTCCCCTCCTTTGATTCAGCCAGTGCGGCTTCTTCAAATTGCTCAGGGTGTTTTTTATCTACATGAGTTTGCCAGATAACATGCATAATCCCGATAACTACCATTGTTGCAATCGATGTTGGTGCTTGGTAATGAGAAACGTAACTCATTAAATCCATTCCTAATGCTTCACTGGCACGAATAGCATCAACACCCGTTGGGGTAAAGCTTACCGCCAATGAACTAGCAATAACCGCGGCAGCACTACCACGAGAAAGACCTAAGCCTAACATTACAGGATACAGGGTACCCATTAATAACACGCCTAATCCAGTTGCTGATGGAATGGCGAGTTGAAGAATACTCGCCATACAATAAGCAAAGAACAACATGATATTTTTATTTTTAATGCGACTTAATGGTTTTGTGGCTAAGCGAACGACGACATCATTAGCACCAATATGACTCATATAATCAGCAAATCCGACTAACGCCATTATCATCAAGCCTAATGCTCCCGCACGATACCCCATCAAAAATTGGATATACTTAAACGGGTCAAATCCTGAAAAATTGGTTGATGCTACAGAAGCAGGTAGCATCGGTCCCCAACCAAATATCCCAGTAGCAAAAATTAAAATAGTCCCTGACATTAATAAGGTAGGCTCTGCTTTGTAGCCTTTTAGAATCATTCTGGCGGCAATAACGACAACAATAAGAACCAATATTAACTGAGCCATATTTATATACCTTCATGCTCAGTTAAATTGATAATAATTGTCTTAACCACGTTACTTGCAGCCACTAGTGATGGTACAGGCAAATACTCAAATATTGAGTGGAAGTTATGGGCGCCAGTAAAAATGTTAGGACATGGCAACCCTTTTTCTGAAAGCACAGCCCCATCGTAACCACCACGCATAGGGATCACTTTTGGTTCTATACCATTTTCTTTATAAGCCGCCATTGCTAAATCAACAGGCAATGTAGAGTCTTTTAAAAAATTATGCACGTTGCTATAACGATCACTCATTTCAAGAACGGCTCGATTGTTATTCGCTTCATTAAACATACTTACTTGTTCGGCAATAAAGGCTTTTCGATATGCATAACCTTCTTCCGTGAAATCTCGAATATCCATATTAAGAATGGTTTTTGCTGAATTTCCTGCAAGTTTCTTCATCCAATAATAACCTTCACGCCCCTCGGTGTGTTCTGGCGTTTCTTTTGCGGGGAACTGGGTCATGAAAGAATTGGCTAACAATAAAGAATTGATCAAATTACCTTTTGAGTTCATCGGATGTGCAGATTGTCCTGTGAATGTAACCACTGCATTACCTGCATTCCAGTTTTCACAAACAAATTCACCAATTCCACAACAGTCTAGTGTGTAAGCAAAATCAGCACCAAACTCATTCACATCAAATGCATTTGCTCCCAGAAGCCCTTGCTCTTCATCAGGAACAAAACCCACCTTTACCGTTCCATGCTCAACTTCTGGATTTTCGTGGAAAAACTGCAATGCATTTAAAATGGCAGCAATCGCCGCTTTATCATCAGCACCAAGTAATGATTGTCCATCACTCACTATGATTTCTTGCCCAACATAATTTGCAAGTTCTGGCTGCTCTTTTAGAGAAAGAATTGGACCAGTAGATAATGGAATATCTCCCCCTTCATAACGAACCACCTCTGCATGCGTATCTTCAATTCGCTCTGAACTGGTATCAAGATGTCCAAAGAAGGCAACAATTGGTAATTGTTTTTTAGAGTTAGACGGTAAAGTCGCGGTAAGAATAGCGGTATCTCGAAGAACAATATCAACACAACCTAGAGCTTCTAATTGCTTTTTAACCAAACATGCTAATTCATATTGGCCTGCGCTTGAAGGCATGATACCAGCAGCACCATTCGCTTGATTTGTGGTTGTATTGATCTTTGTGTAACCTAAAAAACGCTCTACTACATTCATTGTTTTAATCCAAAATTACTTATAAAACAAAGATATTACGATTTTTTAAATTTTTTTAAGTGACTATTATCTCAATAACCATAATTTAAAAATGGTTATTTAACTTTCAAAAATAACCGTACTAAGAACCTTATCTAAAAATAAATACCACTTACTTATATAAGCGGTATTTTTGTAAAGTCGAATAAGAGTACGATTAAGTAAATATACTCTTATTCTTTATCAAAATAGCCTTTATGATTCTCTTGATAGATGCACGTTATCATTCCAAAACCGGAAGCCACTAATACAATGAAGACCCACATAATAATCCACATACTCTTCTCCTATTAATATAATCGAGCGCTGTTTTCTTTAATGTAATTCGTATCAATACGACCAAACATTTTTGAATAACACCACACTGTGTATCCAAGAATAACGGGGACAACAAATACCACGACAATTGAGATGATTTGCAGTGTTAGCTCACTTGATGTTGCATCCCAAATAGTCAGACTATGGTCTGGGCTAATACTGGATGGAATGATCATAGGAAACAATGCAATACCTGCGGTCAAAATAATACAAACCATCGCTAAGCTTGATGTTAAGAATGCAAAGCCACTAGAACGAATGTAAGAAAATACAATCGTTAATAGGTACATGCCAACACCTAGTATCGGTATAAGATACAGCAGGTTATTATCACTGTAGTTATGCAATAGACCATTAGTAACGCTAGCAACTTCTTTATGTAATGGGTTTGATGGTAAGTGAGTAATAACCTCACTCGTTATAATATAACCATTCATATTTACCGCTAAAAAACCACCGAGAATAAACAGTCCGACGCATACCATTGAGCATATGATTGTCACTCTCTGACTTCTTGCTCTGATCCCTAGTGTTGTTTTTAACTGTAGATAAGCCGCACCTTGAGATAGCACCATAAATAGAGATAGAAGCCCACAAACTATTGGGAAAACGGTTAGTAATTCCCAAAAACTGCCACTGTAATGAATCATCATTAAATAGTTCATATCAAATGGCACACCGACTAAGAGGTTCCCAAAACCTACACCAAAAATAATAGGAGGAACAATGCCACTTATCATTAAGCCAATATCGCACTTATTACGCCATGATGAGCTATCCACTTTTGCACGATACTCAAAACTTGCTGGTCGTAACCACAATGCAGCAAGCGCCAACATCATTGCGATATAAAACCCAGAGAATGATACCGCATACGCTGTTGGCCAAATTGCAAAGATTGCACCACCAGCCGTAATCAGCCACACCTGATTACCATCCCAATGTGGCGCTACAGAGTTAATCATTACTCGACGTTCATTGTTCGTCTTTCCAATAATAGGAAGTAATGCAGCAACCCCCATATCAAAGCCATCGGTAATAATAAATCCAATTAATAAAACCCCAATCGCTCCCCAAGTAAATAAACGTAACCATTCATAATCAAACATTATTTATTTCCTCCTTGGTATGAAATTAACATTAATTCATGTTCATCTGTGTCTTCTCTTTCAAAGTGATATTGGCCTGTTTTTAGTGCACTAGGCCCAATACGCGCATACTTGACCATTAGACGAACTTCGATAATAAGTAAGAAGGTGTATAACCCAAACGCAACCGCTAATGATGTCAGGATTTGATTAACGGTTAGATCCGATGCCGCCATTGCTGTTGGCAGTATTTCTTGAATCGACCATGGTTGGCGACCATATTCTGACACTAACCAGCCGCACTCAATCGCTATCCAAGGTAGTGGCATTGCCAAAAGACAGGCTTTTAATAACCAACGTTTATCTTCCAAACGATTTCGACACATGTACCAGAAAGAAAGCAATAACAAGCTAAACATCAACATACCCGACGCAACCATTATTCTGAAGCTCCAGAAAATTGGAGAGACATTAGGGATGGTGTCTTTTGCCGCTTGCTGTATTTGATCCTCTGTCGCATCAATAACATTATCTGTGTATTTCTTCAGTAATAGGCCATAACCGAGATCGCCTTTTAGCTCGTTAAACTTATCCACATTCTCTGGTAATGATTTGAGTAACCCGTAAGCGACCATACCATTACGAACACGTTGTTCATTCATCTTCACCAGATCATTTAATCCAACAACGGGAGTATCGGTAGATCGTGTTGCAATCAAACCCATTACATAAGGGATCTTTATTGCATAATCGGTTTCCATTGTATCTTGATTAGGCAAACCCAATAATGTGAATGATGCAGGAGCTTCTTCTGTTTCCCATTCGGCCTCCATTGCTGCCAATTTAACTGGTTGATACTGACCCGCTTCATAGCCTGACTCATCTCCCAGAAATAGTGTTGAAATAATAGTTACTAAGCCAAAACAACACGCCACAGTAAAGGAACGAAGTGCAAATGAGCGATCTTGCCCCTTCAGTAGGTAATAAGCACTTATCCCCATAATAAACATGGCACCAGTGACATAACCGGCAGAAACGGTATGTAGAAACTTAACTTGAGTGATCGGATTTAAAATAACATCCATAAAACTCGTCATTTCCATACGCATGGTTTCATAATTAAATTCTGCACCCACAGGGTTTTGCATCCAACCATTGGCAGTTAAGATCCAAAAGCCAGAAAAATTAGAACCAATTGCGGTTAACCATGTACATAGAGCATGCTTTCCTTTGGACATACGATCCCAACCAAAGAAAAACATCCCTACTAACGTCGATTCAAGGAAAAAGGCAAGCATCGCTTCTATTGCTAATGGAGCTCCAAAAACATCACCAGAATAATGGGAATAGTATGACCAATTAGTCCCAAACTGAAACTCCATGGTTAATCCAGTCGCGACCCCCATGGCAAAGTTAATGCCGAATAATTTCCCCCAAAACTTAGTCATGTCTCTATAAACCGTTTTTCCGGTTACGAGATAAATAGTTTCCATCACTGCTAATAAAAATGACAGACCAATAGTCAGTGGCACAAAAATGAAATGATATAAAGCCACGCTTGCAAATTGAAATCGTGAGAGATCAACGACATCTGTTAACATAATACTTCTTTCCCAACGTCGATATAATCAGCGATATTTAACCGCTTGTGATTAATAACTAACTATATAAAGTAATGAAAAATAGGGGTCAGCCTCCCCTATTAATCCCACTTATCCGTTTATTTCTTTACGGTTAAATTTCTTTTTCAACCAATAATCCATACTTACGTAACGACCACCACCATAAATAAATAACACGGCAAGCATGACAAAATAGGTCGTCGCGAACTCCATACCATTGTTCAACATCACAGGGTCACCCAACTCTGTAATGTAGTTATAACGACCAGGGTAATTAGCAGATAACCACTCAATAAACCCATTCAAACGCCATGTTGATTCCATACTTCCTGTTGCTATCGCATCCCACCCATGTTTCCAATGCACCGTTAAACTTGCGGCACTCATTAAAAAGATCATTGGGATAGAAATAATTCGAGTAAATAAACCCAAAGCAATACAAATACACCCAATCACTTCTGTTGCAGCGGCAGCAAAAGCCATAAAGGTTGGGAAAGGAAGACCAAGTTCAACCATTAATTGAACCGCGCCATCGAAGCCTGTTACTTTTGAATGTGCACCTACATAAATAACGGGAATAAGAAATAATCGAATACCAAGTAAAACAACAAAGTCCCATTTCTTGCACTTCACAATAAAATTGTCATACCCATCGATAATTGAATTAATCATGTTTATCTCCTAAAAACTGAATCGTAATAAGTTGGTTTTGAGTAAAAGAATGCACCCAATGCATAAAATCAAACCCTGCTAAGTGTGTATGTATATGCTGCTCTGCTTTTGCTAATGTGGTTTTAGGTGTTTGAGAAATAAGCTGAATAATCGCAACATCAATATTCCTAAGCTTCTGAGACACGACGATATTTTCTTTTGTTCGATAAACACCGTACACAACAAAGTCTTCATCTTTAGAAAGAAAATTAACCGTATCTTCTTCAACTAAAAATGGAACCTCTATCAATTGCATCACTGAATTACAGCTCAATGTAAAAACATCAGGTTGGACGGCAATCTCTTCCCAGGATGGGTGTACCTTGTCCATCCTTTCCATCGCTATTTCGACATTAAAAGTGACCCACTCGTACTCAATTAATTTTAATAACGGTGGTGTTATCTCCGCTCTTTTTTGAGAAAATTGAACAAATTCTGTCGCTATTTGATGAAACTCTGGCTCAGTTGCACCGTGATAATAAATAAACTCATTAGCTAACTGATTAAGGTCATCAGCACTTTGTGTTTCTGAAAATAAAGGAAAGGTATTTTCAATTACCCCTACAATATTTTCACAAATAAACTCATGGTAACGGCGAGTAGATTTCTGTTTTGGTTGCTGTCGGATCGCCTTAGAAAATAATTCAATTTCAGTCAACATCGTTGCGGGAGTATTAAGCATAATAATCTCCCTCACTTGTTTTATTTAATCCATGCTGTTGATTGAGAATGTTACCGTGGATAGTACAAAGCTCTTCTATTAGTTCATTTAATGGCGGTAAGTTATTATCTCGCTCCAGCAATAAAGGCTTACAACCGTGAACCTCAAACGTATATTTTGCTAACTCCACTACCTCCTCTTGCACTGATTTACCATGAGTATCTAAAAGGAAATTATTGTCATCTTTTAGGTGCCCTGCGATGTGATAATAAGCAATTGAATCACTCGGTAAAGCTCTCAGCATCTCATAAGGACAATAACTCTGATTATGGCTGTTTACGTAAATATTATTTATATCTAGTAATAACTTACAGTCACTTCGATTTATAATTTCCGAGAAGAAATCACCTTCTGGCATCTCATCCCCATAATCGTGATAGTAAGAGATGTTCTCTAGTATTAATGGACGCTGAATAATATCTTGCACACACTGAATTCTATCAACTAAATAAGAGATGTTTTCTTTACGTCTAGGGATTGGAAGAAGATCATATAAATACCCTTGCTTATCACGCGACATGCTTAAATGGTCGCTATACATATCAATATCAAATTCATTAAGAAAGCGAGCAACTTGCTGTATAAATTCTATATTCAGAGGTTGTCCATCACCAATAGATAACGTTAGACCATGTGCTATCAGTGGATAATGTTCTGCAATCTGCTTTAAAGATTCGCGTCGCTGCCCTCCAATGCTCATCCAGTTTTCAGGCGCTAATTCGAGAAAATCAATATCTTTATGTTTTGAAGATGTACAGAGTTCGTCAATATGCTCAGCGCGTAACCCAATACCTTTGCTTGTATTGATTATTGACCGCATAACCCACCTGTAATTTTGCTTTTATCTGTAATCACGGCAGGGGCATTAACCCCCTCACCTGACAGGCCGCACTTACCGTCTCTCGCTCTCACTAAACGCCCTTGTGGATCTCCCTTTAAATCTGCTTTTCCAAAACGTTTTTCAGTCCCGCATTTACCTGCAGCACAATGACCGCTATTGCCCGAACTGGCTTGCGCTACAACGGCTTCTTCTACTGGTTCTGCTGCAGAAACCATCCCTGAATTAAACGCAATCACAGAGGTCATAACAATTGATAAAGTAAGTTTATTGCTCATTGGTTTTATCCTTAACTGCATTCATTGGGAAACTAGATAGATCACGCGCCGCAAACACTTCACCTTTGTAATATTGTTTTATAATGTCTAGAGACTCTGCTTTAAATTTCAAGCTCAGGCCCATCATGTGATCAACAACAAGTAACTTAGGATTTATTTGAGCGGTTATTTTCCCAACCGTCGACGGTTTTGCATGCATAAATGCTGAAACTTCTTCGTCCGCACCCTCAGCAATTGCCATTGGCATCATTAAAATGTCAGCGCCCTTTGCAAAATCAACAAACCCAGGGTTAGTTCCGTTTTGATCAGCAGAAACAACAAAAACACCTTCACTAGTTTCAATTCGATAAGCAAGGCAAGGAACATTGCCGTGAGGAATACCAAATGCAGTGATTACCACTCCATCTTTATCGTATACTTTAGTTTCATTTTTTGATTGGTAAGGAACGTCAATCAAGGTGACAGGAAAGATCCCTTCGCCAGTAAGCAAGCCATTAAGGTAAGCATAAGCGCCTTTGTCTGAATTGAATTGCGCATCCATGTATTCAGTTAAACTTGGAAATCCAGCACCTGCGGTTGGTCCTGAAATATCTAACGCATCTTCACGATTAAAGAAGAATCCACCTTTTAAAATGGCAGGTAGATCTGTTACGTGATCGGTATGGAAATGAGTGATACCTAAAAAGTCTAAATCTTCAAGTTTTGCACCTGATTGTCCAAAACGAAGATAGGCACCACCTCCGGCATCAATCATAAATCTAGATTTTCCTTTCCACCAAATCACAGCAGCGGAAGAGGCACGAAGATCATCAGAAATAGGACCACCCGATCCTAATACTTGTAACGTGTATTCCTTGTCTAGTGGTTCCATACTAATGGCGTAGGCATTTGCTGCACCGAAAGTGAAACCAAGAGCAACAACGAGTGCTTTTAAAGGCTGTTTCATATGTATTACCTCATATCTGATTATGAAAACTTTTGGGTGAGCTACCAAAAGTTACGTTACTAAATCATCATTGTTTGATGTAAATCAAAGCAAGGCATAAAGTAAATGATCTCCAAAGTTAAATATATATTTGTATTTTTAACAAACCATTAAGTTAAACTAAACGAAATGAGAGCTACTCATTCTTAAATGGAAAGAAAACAAGGTTATATTTACATAAATTCAAATACGTATAATTGCCTCGTTTATTACTTTCAATTTCAAACTGTCGCTTTTGTTCAATCTTTGTTTTTCTCTTTTATTTATTATTCACTCAAGAACAGCCCATCACTTATGGGTTTATCCATACAATTACTAAATAGTTACCACCATCAAAGATAGGCAATAGAAAATGATCACTATCGTAAAAATTGAACAGCTAGAAGAATTAAGCACACTAAAAAAAGAGTACATTAAGCAAGCTACAGCGCCACTAGATGGTATGTGGTTATGCGGATTTGTACCGATGGCAGACCATTTTGGTTTTTATAAAAATGAAGAGTTGATTGGATTTTGTTGTATAAATAGCGATGGTTATCTGCTTCAGTTTTACGTAAACCAACCAAATCACGCTCTTGCTGATGATATTTTCACTTCTATTATCAATAAAGAAAACGGCGTTATTGGTGATGTGACTGGCGCTTTTTCTAGTACGGCAGAAACGCATTATTTATCACTATGTCTTGATCATGCAGCGAAAACCCAAGTAAATACGCTGATGTATCAACAAATCGAAAAATCAGTAAAGCAAAAGACTGACTTACCAATGGCAGCAGCAAGGGTTGAACAGCTAGCCGAATTTGTTGAATTTGCAAAAACAAACATAGGTGCGCCTGAAGAGTGGGTTACTGGGTATTATGCAAACCTAATTAGTCGCAAAGAGTTATTTGGTTACTGGAAGGATCATAAGTTACTGGCTGCTGGTGAATGTCGTTTGTTTAACGAACATCAAACAGATCATGCTGATTTGGGAATGGTTGTTGCTGAATCTGAACGTGGGCAAGGAATTGCGACTCAAGTGCTCACTTACTTGATTGCTTTAGCAAACGGTAAAGGGTTAACCGCCATGTGCTCAACTGAGAAAACAAATATTGCCTCACAGAAAGCCATTACTCGTGCCGGTCTTACCTCTTCACATCGTATTGTTCAGTTTGATTTTTAAACTCAGCAACATATCAACTTAAATACTAAAGCTAGTGACTTATTCTTTGAGTCATTAGCTTTATATTCTTCTTAAATGGATATTGGTTATTCAATTCCACCGTAAATATCAATCGTAAGATCTCGTTGCTTTGCGTACTCCCCAGGAGTAACTCCCAAAGTACTTTTCAAATAACGGATCAAATGTGGCTGATCACTAAAACCGAATTCGTACGCAACCGTTAACCAATCAATATCGGTTTCTTCTCGCTGATACAGATACGTAATTAACGCTTCTAATCGATTCATTGACTGGCATTGTTTTAAAGTAAAACCAGTAACTCGAACAAAACTTCGCTCTAACGTTCTTTGTGAGCAATGCAATAACTCCCCTAACTGAGCAATGGGCGTTTTCGCTAATAGAGGTAGCGCTTTTGTTGTCAGTTTATAATGTTTATCTTCTTCGGCTTTAGATAACCACGGTAACAATATCTCATCTAACTTAGTACAAAGCCTCTGAGGATCTTGTTTGGCTAGTTCAATCAGATCTATTTCATTTATCTCTTCAGTTTCAAATAACAGATTCAAATCTGCTAAGACAATAGTATCTGCTAATGATTGTTGTGGTTCTTGGTTTAATAAGTACAAAGCACCTACATGAAATTTAACCCCGATGATAGCAAAGCCATGAGAGTGATCCATCTGCAATGTCTTGCTGTATGGGTATAACCAATGTGACCCCTTTCCCTTTAATCGATCAGACTCAATATCATAATGATAAGGCTGCTCAGGAATAGTAATGATCAAATGCCCTGCAGGCTCAGGGTTTAATTTTGGAAATGGGTTACTGTCTGTCTCTTCTGGTCTTTCTAAAAACCAATAACAATCGATCAGTTTAGCCACGTCCGAATTTTTAGGGGGGAGAATCCAATTGATCATTACTAATACCAAACTATGCAGAGATGACCCATTCTAACTGACTTATCTCATTAACAGCACAACAGATCACCATAATTATCTATATGATCCTATTCGTAGTTGAGCTAGAGATCTGATTTTTGACTAAAAACTCAACAGAGTTCGATTGTAAAATAACAACTTCAGGTAAACTCAACAATTCGTCGTTATTAAAACCAAGGATAGGAAAATGAATTCGGTTCGTTTTGGAGAGAAGCTAATCACTCCATCTAAATTATTGTGTATTGGTCGCAATTACGTTGCCCACATTAATGAATTAAATAATACGATACCAGAACAAATGGTGGTATTTAATAAACCGAACTCATGTATTACTTCTACACTTTCAGCTTTTCACCAAGAGCGTCTACATTATGAAGTAGAGATCTGTTTTCTGATTGAAAAAGAACAGCTATCTGGCGTTGCGATCGGTTTTGATTTAACCAAACGAGATTTACAGTCTGAACTAAAAAGCAAAGGACTTCCTTGGGAGCGAGCAAAAGCATTTGATGGCTCTGCGGTATTTAGCCGTTTTATCCCTCTTGATGGTATCGACATTAATCAACTTCAAATTGAGCTATTCATTAATAGTATGAGAGTCCAATGCGGACAAGTAAGTCAGATGATTTACTCACCAGAAACCATCCTTGCCGATTTAAAATCCTACACCCAATTGTATGACGGTGATGTCATCATGACAGGTACACCTCAAGGTGTTGGAGAAATTCATATGGGTGATATTTTTCTTAGTCGCTTAAAGCTAGATGGAAAAACACTGATTGAAGCTGAGTGGGTAGCAAGATAACACCACCCACCCCCTTAACCCTATGCTGAAAATACCCATAAGTTAAGCACTAAGAATACGATCATGCTGATAATCGTTGTCAGTAGCACATTCTTTGTTTTCCATGCAATCAGAGCTGCAGTTAATGCTGCCCATAAATATGGATTCGACCCAGAAAGCGATAATTCATTTTCAGGCATAAATACAATCGGAGCCCAAATTGCAGTTAAGACCGCGGGGCTTGAATAGCTTAATAATCTCTGAGTTTGAGTGTTTAATCTAAGGGGTAATTTGGGTTCTAAAAACAGGTAACGGCTTAAAAACACTAACGCCGTCATTGCTAAAATTGATATGAAAATCATCCTCTTTTCCCTCTTAATGTCTCTGTTAAATACCCTGCGACCATACCGCCAATACTCGCTATCATTAAACTACCTTCAACTGAAAAATACGTCAGTGTGACAGATAAGATTAAGGCACTAATAACAGATACCAATACTGGGTTATTTTTAATGGTAGGTACAACAATGGCAATAAAAGTCGCTGCCACCGCAAACTCTAATCCAAGCTCATTTAATGAGGGAATATAACTACCCGCAACAATTCCGGCTAAAGTTGCTGCATTCCAAAAGAAATAGAAACTGAATCCTGCACCTAATGCGTACCAACGATTAAATTGTTTTTCTGATTGGTGTCCACATACAGCAAACAATTCATCGGTTAATAAAAAGCCAAGAGATAAACGCCAGCGAAGTGGTAATGGACTGATTTTATCTCTCATCGAGACACTATATAAAAAATGACGCGAGGTAATAAAAAACGTAGTCAGCAACATAGTTGTTAACCCTGCGCCTGTTTTGATCATCCCCATTGCGACTAACTGTGCTGAACCTGCAAACAAAATTGCTGACATAGCTTGACCTTCAAAAGGGGTTAGACCTACATCAATAGCAAATGAACCTGCTAATAACCCCCATGGTAATACTGCGATGCTAAGTGGGATCATCGCTAATGTTCCTTGCCAAAAAAGACGAGAATTTGAACAAGGCTGTGCGGCGGTATTTATATCCATAAACGACTCTTTATTAAATCAAATCAGCCTATATTAGAGCTGTATTCCTTTACCTAAGATTGTACAAACTTGCTTAAAAAAGTTTGAGGTATTGCCCTGGAGTAATACCCATCGCTTTTTTAAAGTGACGATGTAAATGACTTTGATCGTGAAATCCCGTTTCCTGGGCAGTATCAGACAAAGTATGCCCTTGTTTAAGAAGCTTACGAGCCATGCGTAAACGAGATTGAATTTGATAACTGTGTGGAGGAAGGCCAAACGCTTTTTGAAATGATCTAACTAGGTGGTAAGCACTCAAGTGACTAAGTCGTGATAGATCTTCAAGAGAAACATCTGCTTGAGGGAAATCGTCTAAGAATTCTTTTATTAAATACAGTGGTTTTTGAGCTTTAGAGATAGCTCCATCTGTATAACGCATTTTACTGTGCTTACACATGAGTTTAACTAAAACGCCATAAACTAAGGTTTCTCTTAATAAACGATTATCCGATTGTTCCAGCATGGTGAACACTAGCCTCAATTGGTTCGCTAATTCTGGATCATAAACCACAGGCTCGGCAAAATAAGGGGCTCCAACCTGCCCACAGCTCAATTCCCTGCTTAAACTTTCTAATTGCTCAGGTAAAGGATACATCGCTTTATACCCCCAACCACCATCAGTTGCAGAATGCCCGCTGTGTATATCATCAGCATTAATTAAGATAATGCTGTCTTGCGGTGCGGTATGATTCCCCCCAGTGCGATAAAAATTTTGCGCACCACGTTCAATCACTCCAATGGTATACCCTTCATGACTGTGACGTGAGAAAGTCTGCTTTTCATAATCAGCATTTAATATTTCAAGCCCCCCAAGCTCTTCTGCTACTTGGTAGTGTGCTATTTCCTTTTTTACTTTCTCATTAGACATCATTCATCATGAACACATTTAGACCTATTTACTAAAGTATATAGTAAGCCCTCTCATTTCTTTTGTACAAAATTGCGCATTATTATTTTTTCAATCTTATTAACAATAATATCTATATTTTTTAATGTATCGACTTTATATCACTAGGCGACTTTTTAATCATGGATCTTACCCCTTCACTACTATAAAATCCGCCCCTTGATTTATAATTCAAAATAAAATAATGATTGATATTACTATTCTTCCTGTTTACTTAACTGCTGTTATCGCCCTACTTTTATTACCTGGCCCTGATATGCTGTTGATTGCAAGCTCAAGCATGAGTTATGGCCGTAAAGTCGGTTTATTTGCCAGCTTAGGTAATGCGACCTCTGGCATTATTTTAACTTTGCTTGCTGCTTTAGGCGTATCTGCATTGATTGCTATGAGCCCTATTGCTTTAAAAGCATTACATCTCGTTGGTGGTGCCTACTTATTAAAAATGGGTTGGGATTGTATTCGAGCAAAAGCAGATGAAGCACCAGAATTACAACAAGGTTCAACAATGGCGACCACGTTTTACCAACGTGCTTTAGTCAGTAATCTATTAAATCCTAAAGCATTAGTTTTCTTTGTGATGTTTTTGCCACAGTTTGTTTCTACCAATATAGCAGCAACCTCTGGCGAGCAAATGTTGGTGCTTGGCTTATTGCTTAACGTTCTTGGCTTAGTGTTTAACTTAATCTTAGTCGCTTTAGTGGGAACACTTGGAAAGTCGCTAATCAATAACGTGAAATTCAGAACGTATCAACATAAATTCATGGGCGGGATTTTTATCATTCTTGCGTTGTGGATGCTAAGTTCTTTTGTGATGTCGTTTTAATTTCACTTTAGAGTACAAATGAAAACGGTGAGCCTCATAGCTCACCGTTTTTATATTTACGCCTAAATATTATAAACTTTTTTGATGCTCGCTAATCAATCGAGTCATTGCTGCATTTGCTTTTATTTGAGTCTCCGCATAATCATCAGTTGGAGCTACCTCTGTTACCATCTCATAATAACATTTCAGTTTTGGCTCAGTTCCTGAAGGACGAACTATTATACGAGATTCATCTTCTAGGTGATAAATCAGCACATCACTCGCAGGTAAATCGATGGATTCTGTTGATCCATCAGATAAGTAACGTAATGATGCCTTCAAATCTTCAGTCACGCTAATGTTAACGCCGGCAATCTGTGTTGGCGGATCCGCTCTTAATTTATCCCCAATTGGTGGAGAATTAGGAGCTAGTGCAATGCTTTGTTGCGCATTTACATATAAACCATGAGTGCGATAAATCAACTCTAATTCATCCCAAACACTCTTACCTTGCGTTGAAAGCTCTGCCGCTAATTGAGCAAAGGCAACTAAAGCAGATAACCCATCTTTATCCCACACTTCGCTACCAACGGTATAACCAAGCGCTTCTTCATAAGCAAAAAGAAATTGCTTCTCATCACTCTGTTTTTGCATTGCAACGTTAGTCAGCCACTTAAAACCAGTCAGCGTCTGAAAATACTCTGCACCTTTTGCTTCTGCAATTTTCTTTAGCAAACGAGAAGACACAATCGTATTACCGACCAGCTGCTTAGTGGCATCCGTGTGTTTCAATAAATAATGTCCAAACAAGATACCAACTTGATCTCCTGTTAACATCTGATAACTACCGTCTATTTTTCTCGCAGCAAGAGCAAAGCGATCCGCATCGGGGTCATTAGCACAAGCAAGTTCAGCCTGTACTGAATCGGCCAGTGCAATCACCATATCCATCGCACCTTTTTCTTCTGGATTAGGGAAATTTACAGTAGGAAAAGTACCATCTGGCTCTCTTTGTTCTGCCACGCTCACCACATGATTAAATCCAGCATCACGTAATAAGGTCTCTGCCATATCAGCACCCACACCATGCATTGCGGTATAGGCAATCGAAATGGCTGATGGGTTAGTATGATTTGAAAGCAGTGGATTACTATTCATTGCATCGCGGTAGCTTTGATAATATTCATCATCCAACAACACTAACAGCCCTCGTCCTTCAGCATCACTCAAAGACATCAACGGAATAGGCTTAGTCGCAGCAATATCTATCTCATTAGCAATACCAGAATCATGCGGTGGAATAATTTGCGCCCCATTCTCCCAATATACTTTAAAACCATTATATTCTGGTGGGTTGTGGCTTGCAGTAACCACTACGGCTCCGGCTGCATTAAACTTCTTGATCCCATAAGCCACAATAGGTGTCGCTGCTACTTTGGTTGTTAAGAACACCTTAATACCTAATGCGGTTAATACACTGGCGGTATCATGAGCAAATTGCTGAGAGTCAGTGCGACCATCATAACCAATCACAACCCCTCTTTGGCTTGCATTTGTAATGTGTTCAATTAAGTAATGACCTAAGCCTGTTGCTGTCTCTTGGATCACGAGTCGATTCATTCGGTTCGGCCCAGCACCTACCATGCCACGCAACCCTGCAGTACCAAATTGCAGACGAGAAGAAAAACGATCTTCTAATTCAGAGACATTATTACTATCAACAATGCATTGAAGTTCTTCACGTGTTTTTGGATCTGGATCTCTCGTTAGCCATTCTGTTATTTGCTGCATCATAATGAAAACCTCTTTACTGAATATACTTCGATTCTAAATGATATTTATTATCAATTACATGAACGCAATCGCTAAACTAGATGTAAAATTAAATATGAACAAATTATAGCTCTGATACGTAACTATCTTTACTCACATAATACAAAAAGCAACTATCTCTCATTTTACCCTTATTTTTATGTTAATAAGTGGTAGAGTAGAAAAAGAGTAAAATTAATATAACCTATTTATTTGTAAGGATATTATATGAAGATTGCCATGTTCAGTACCAAATCTTACGATGAATCTTCTTTTAGTCGAATTAATGAGAAGTATCAATTTGAGTGTCAGTATTTCAACTTTCAGCTAACAGAAAGTACAGCACCCATCGCCAATGGTGCCGACGTTATTTGTGCTTTCGTTAATGATGATCTATCTGAACCAGTGTTAACTAAACTTGCCTCACAAGGCACCAAATTAATCGCAATGCGTTGTGCTGGTTTTGATCGTGTTGATCTGGATGCAGCAAAAAAGCTAGGGCTACAAGTAGTTCGTGTTCCTGCTTATTCACCAGAAGCAATCGCTGAACACGCAGTTGGAATGATGATGTGCCTTAATCGCCGTTTTCATAAGGCATACCAACGAACTCGTGATGCAAATTTCTCTCTAGAGGGATTAACTGGCTTTAATTTCTTTGGAAAAACGGTAGGGGTTATCGGCTCAGGTAAAATAGGCCTTGCAACTATGCGTATTTTGAAGGGATTAGGGATGGAGATCCTTTGTTATGATCCATACCCAAGCCAAGTTGCTATTGATTTAGGCGTTAAATATACGACCTTGGATGATATTTTCACCCATTCAGATGTGATCACATTACATTGCCCATTAACATCTGAAAATACACACTTACTAGATACTGACTCATTTGAGAAAATGAAAGATGGCGTGATGATCATCAATACAAGTAGAGGTGGATTGCTCAATTCAGCCAATGCTATTGAAGCATTAAAAGCAGGAAAAATTGGGGCACTTGGGTTGGATGTTTATGATCATGAAAAAGAATTGTTCTTCCAAGACAAATCAAACGACATAATTACTGATGATGTATTCCGCCGTTTATCTGCTTGTCATAACGTTCTCTTTACTGGACACCAAGCATTCTTAACAGACGAAGCATTAGAAAATATTGCCGCTACGACATTAGGAAGTATTGATGCGTTTATTAAAGGTGATGCGTCTGGTAATGAATTGATCCAAGCATAATTATGATAACTCCCTTATGTAAAAATAGTGCATGAGGGAGTTATAGTAAAAATACGAGATTATCGTAGTCGGTTTAATACCACTTGTTGATCAAGGTATTCTTGATAATCGGTATATTCAAGCCCTTTATCAAACACAAACTCGGTCACCAAACGAGTGACTAATGCTCTTAATTCATCTGCGTTCCATGGTTTTTCAATATAGCTTTCAATACGAGCTCGATTAATAGCAATGATGGTATCTTGATGAGTTGCTTGACCCGTTAGAAGTACCTTCTTGGTTCTTAAGAAGCGGTAGTCGTGAGACACATCGGTTAATAACTCCACACCACTTTTACCCGGCATCACATGATCAGATAACACTAATGCAATGTATCCACCTTCACTGTCCAATTCATCCATTAAGTCTAATGCTTCGTCTGCCGATTCACACTCTTCAATATTGATCCATGACTTTAGTGGCGCGAGATCTTGCAAAACGGCACTCAGCACTTCCCTTTGATCGTCTACACAAATCAGATTAAGCTTTTCCATGACCGTCCTCCACTGGCAATTTAATTCTAAAAATAGTTTTGTCCTGATTGCTTTTTACGGCAATTGAGCCACCGTATCCACTCAAGATCCGTTTCACAATCGCTAACCCTAACCCTAACCCAAAAGAGAGTCCGCCTTTTTTAGTCGTAAAGTTAGGCTGAAATATTTTACGTCTTGTCGCTTCATCAATTTCGGGGCCATTATTGGCAATAGTGACTAGGACAAAACGGTTTGATACTCTGGTAGAGATCTCAATCTCTGGTTCTTGTACCTTCTCCATCGCATCACTGGCATTCTTAATAATATTAGCCCATATCTGCACAAGCTCTGTTGCTGAGGCTTTCACCATAGGCATTGCCGCTGGGCTTAAATGCACAGAAACACGGCGTAAATCACTCTGCAATAGCACTAAGGCTTTATTGATACTGTCATTTACATCTAATATTTCATCGGTATCAATATCTGTTCGACCTAGCTGTTTAACTGAACGAACAATCCCAACAGAGTGCCTTGCAGCCAAACGCATATCATGCAGATCTCGTCCTATGTTCCAATATCTTACCGCTTGCTCTGGACTTTTAAGCCAAAATTGAGAAAGCTCACCTTCTGGAACAGCTCTTGCCAATTCACGAGCAGTATCTCTATCAATACCGTAACTCACTTCAAGCTCTCGCCCTCGCTTTCTTACTTCAGAAGAGCTGATGTTTTGCCCGTGGATTAATCCTTGATCGACAAAACTACTCGCTTCCGGATGTATCTCTTCAAGCAGCTCTAAAATAATAGACTGAAGCCGCTCTGTTTTACTGCTTAATACGCCTACTGCATTATTGAGTTCATGTGCAATTCCCGCCGCTAGCTGTCCTAACGTTGTCATCTGCTCTGCTGAATATAGCTTTTGTAATGCTTTTTCTTTTTCAATAGATTCATGCATTGCTCTGCGTTGTCGACGAGAAAGTTCATTAACAATAATTGGTGTAAATTGAGCCGTTAAAGGGCCGTAACGCTCTAACTCAATCGCAGTTGTTTTTGAGTCAATCCAACTTAATTCACTTTCTGTTTTACTTACCACGGTTGATGAAGCTATTAAGGTCTCTGAGAAAAAACTGTGTACTCCAATAAAAGCACCTTCAGAAGCGCTAAATACTTTAACTTGGTTCTCACCGTTTTCTTCTAAATAAAACCCTTCCAATTCTCCAGAACAAACGTAATAGAGACGGTCATTATCAGCCCCTTGCTCTAAAATCGTCTCTCCCGCAGGAATTACGACTCTTCGCTCGGGTTGACTAAAGTACGCATCAATCAAACGTTGTAATTTCTCTTGATTCATAAGCTATCCAATATGACCAACAGTGTGAAGAACCCATACCATAACAAAACTTAATAAAACCCCTATTACCCCTAAGATTACGCCTGTTTTCGCCATTTGGCTGCTTTCTACATTCCCAGTAGCGTGTGCTAACGCATTTGGTGGCGTACTGATTGGTAATGACATGCCTAGTGAAGCAGCAAACGTTACGATTAAGATAAGCGTTAACTCTCCGCCAAGCGGTGTCAATGACGTCATAGAGGTACCTAACGCTGCCATGATCGGCATCAATAAGTTAGCGGTTGCCGTATGCGACATGAAGTTTGCCATGATTAAACATAAGAAAGCCGCACCAAATAAAACCACGTAAGGTGAGTAAGCATCAAATGGAATACTATGAACCACTAATTTAGCTAAGCCTGTCTTATCTAAAGCTAAACCAAGCGCAATACCACCCGATACTAACCATAGAACATCCCATGAAATTTTCTTAAGATCTTCTTTATTGATAATCCCTGTAATAGAGAAAACAGCAACTGGAATAAGAGCAACTGTATATGAGTTCATGCCGTGACTTGATCCCATTAACCACAATAAGATCGTACCTGCGAAGGTGATATAAACGGTGATCGCTTTTGGTGTTTTTAAGAACTTACCTTTGATATCCAAATTCATTGTAGTTTGCTTTGCTGGATACAAATAAGTAATTAAAAACCAAGCAAGAGCCATCATTACAATCACAAATGGCACCCCAAATACCATCCATTCACCAAAAGTAATTAAGTTATCTCCCACTAAATATTTTAGTGCGATCGCATTTGGCGGGGTTCCAATTGGGGTTCCAATACCACCAATGTTTGCGGCAATTGGGATACACAACGCAAACGCAACGCGACCCGGATCTTTTGGACCAAATACGGCAATAACTGGCGTTAAAATGGATAACATCATCGCTGTTGTCGCGGTATTAGACATGAACATCGAGAAAATACCAGTGATCAACATCAAACCCAACATTACAAATTTTGGATCTGTCCCAAATGGTTTTAGTAATACTCTCGCTAAGTTGACATCTAATCGATATTTTGTTGCCGCCATTGCGAGGAAGAATCCACCTAAGAACAGCATAATTATCGGACTGGCAAAGGTTGCCATGATGTCACTGTAATTTAACAGTTCTCCAAAATGAGGAGCGTCTTGATTCATCTTAAATAAGATAAACCCTTTATCAGAAACCATTAAAAGTTCTAAAACAATAATGACTACTGAGGTTGCGTAAATTGGAATTGGCTCAAATACCCAGCACAGTGCTGCCAATAAAAAGATAGCGATGACACGCTGCTGAATGATCGTCATACCCTCAAAAGGGAAAGCAGACAAAGGCATCAAAAGAATGATGAGTGGGATAATTGTTGGGATTAAATACTTCATGTATTGACGCATAACGCTACCGACTTCCATAGAACAATAAGGGGTAATAACAAGAATTATCTCCTTAACCAATCATTCGGTATAACGTGTTAGATCAATCATTATTTCAAAATAAGAACAAATATATAATTTTGTGACACTTGTATCATAAAAAAAGAGCTACATCTCTGCAGCTCTCATCATTCAGTCTGATTATAATGCTTTAATAATTAAGACTCTTTCTCAGCTTTTGGCTTTTTACGTTTATCTGTAATTGCCCATTTTCCGTCGATGTATAAACCAGTCCAACCTGATGGCTTACCATCATTTTCAGTACGAACGTAGTTTTCTTTCGTTTTACGACTAAAGCGAACTACTGCAGGTTTACCATCTGGATCATGTGTTGGCGCTTCCGTTAAGTAAGTAAACTTAGGAGACAAGCGATCTTTAAAACGAACTAACTCTTCCACTAATGGCGCTCGTGTTTCACGCGATTTAGGGAAGGTACTTGCTGCCAAGAATAAACCTGATGCGCCATCACGTAGTACAAAGTACGCATCTGACTTTTCACATTCCAATTCCGGAAGATGAACAGGATCTTCTTTTGGTGGCGCAACTTCGCCATTTCTCAGGATCTTACGAGTGTTTTTACACGTCTCGCTCGTACAATCCATATATTTACCAAAGCGACCATTTTTAAGCTCCATATCTGAACCACATTTGTCACATTCGACAATCGGTCCATCATAGCCTTTAAGTTGGAACTCACCTTTCTCAACAATGTAGCCTTCACAGTTCGGGTTATTACCACAAACATGAAGCTTACGATCTTGGTCAATCAGGTAAGGGTCCATAGCGGTTTCACACTTAGGACAACGTTTCTTCGCGCGCAATGCGGCAGTTTCTACGTCTTCTTCAAGAACATTTATAATGCCCTCTTCATTGCCTAAGTTAATGGTTGTCTTACAACGTTCTTTTGGTGGTAATGCGTAACCAGAGCATCCAAGAAACACCCCAGTTGATGCAGTACGAATACCCATATTACGGCTACAAGTAGGACACTTAATATCAGTTTCTACGATATTATTTGGTGACATACCGCCTTCTGATTCATCAAGCTCAGCTTTAGCAATATCGTCAGTGAAATCTTGGAAGAAAGCATTAAGCACATCTTTCCAATCTTTATCACCTTCTGCGATTTTATCTAAGTTGCCTTCCATACGAGCAGTAAAATCGTAATCCATTAAATCATCAAACGATTGATTTAAGCGGTCTGTAACGATTTCACCCATTTTTTCTGCATAGAAACGACGACTTTCAACACGAACATAACCACGGTCTTGAATTGTTGAGATGATAGATGCATAAGTTGATGGACGACCAATGCCTTTTTTCTCAAGTTCTTTAACCAATGCAGCTTCTGTGAAACGCGCTGGTGGCTTAGTAAAGTGTTGTTTTGGATCAAGCTGTTCTAATTTTAGCTTATCGCCAAGTTGAACCGCTGGAAGTAATTGATCTTCATTTTTACCCATTGGACGTTGCACACGAGTCCAACCATCAAACTTCAGGATACGACCTTTCGCTTTTAGGGTAAATTCATCGGCTTTTACGCTCAATGTGGTTGAATCGTATTGTGCTGGTGTCATTTGGCACGCCACAAATTGATTCCAAATGAGGTTGTAAAGTTTATGAGCGTCCGCTTCCATACCTTGCAGGTCATCAACTTTCACTTCTACGCTTGAAGGACGAATAGCTTCGTGAGCTTCTTGTGCGCCTTCTTTGCTTCCATAAATAATTGGGGCTGCTGGTAAATAGTTCTCGCCATACTCAGAACCAATAAACTCACGTAACGTCTCTACAGCTTCTTTACTCAAGTTAGTTGAATCAGTACGCATGTAAGTGATGTAACCACCCTCATAGAGGCGCTGAGCTAGCATCATAGTCTTTTTCACACCGTAGCCTAAGCGAGTACTTGCCGCTTGCTGCAATGTTGAAGTAATGAATGGTGCAGATGGCTTACTTTTCGTAGGACGATCTTCACGCTTACAAACTTCGTATTCCGCTTTCTCAAGAATGCTTACTGCCGCTTGTGTATCAACTTCATTAAGAGGCTTAAAAGCAGAACCATTACGTTGAGCAACCTGCAAACGGAAATTTTCTTTACCCGCTGTCAGTGTATCCGCATGAATATCCCAAAACTCTTCAGGGATAAACGCATTAATTTCACGTTCACGTTCTACCAGTACCTTCACAGCAACTGATTGAACACGGCCAGCAGATAAACCGCGAGCCACTTTTTTCCACAATAATGGAGATGCCATGAAACCAACAACACGGTCTAAGAAACGACGTGCTTGTTGTGCATTCACACCTGGCATGCTTAATTCGCCAGGAGTTTCGAACGCTTGTTGAATCGCATTTTTTGTAATTTCGTTAAAAACTACTCGTTTATAGCGTGAATCATCACCACCGATGATCTCGCGAAGGTGCCACGCAATAGCTTCCCCTTCACGGTCCAAATCGGTTGCGAGATAAATAGTATCTGCGTTTTCAGCCAGTTTTTGTAATTCAGCGACGACTTTTTCTTTGCCAGGAAGAATTTGGTAATTCGCCGCCCAATCATTATATGGGTCAATACCCATTTTATTGATCAGATTCTTCTTGTCTCTTTCTTTCTTAATGCGTGCTTTATCTTCAACACTCATACCTTTGGTTGACGCTGCCGCCGTTTTCTTTCCGGTGCTTGTCGAACCCATAGGCAAATCACGAACGTGACCTACACTGGATTTTACGATGAAGTCTTTGCCAAGGTATTTATTAATTGTTTTTGCTTTGGCTGGTGACTCCACGATAACTAGAGATTTACCCATAATGTCTCACTAACGTCCTCGTGCTGAAATACAAAACTGTCGAAAAAAACAATATCCACAGCTATAAATTGAACTTTTATCTATATATTACTATTGAGGGAGGATGCCATCACGTCAACCTCTTTTTTTACAATTGCTTCTAAATGGTCGCGCTTTGGACAGTTGTTAAGTAGATGTAATTATCACTTGATACTTTTTCAAGCGTTCTCATTTCGGTCGAATCTATTAACATTTACTGACTAATAGCTCAAAAAGTTAATTCAATATCTTGCAGTTGCTCACAATTATTTCTTAGTCATTTATTTTAATCATCATGATTTACATCAATTGTATTTTTAAGTCTTTATGCTTAAAATTCCTCTTTTATATGGCAAAAAATGAGTGACGTATGAGCGATAAAAAATCCATTTCTGAGGCTGATTTACTGTTAATCGCCAATCAAATCATTCAAGATCACGAAAACTATGTTGAAGGTATGCGTGCAACGAGCGTAGAAGAAAAAGATGAAGTACTCGTGTTTAAAGGTGAATACTTTTTATCTGTTCAAGGTTTACCTACTGAAAAAACAACGGCTGTATTTAATATGTTTAAATACCTTGCTCATCAGTTATCAAAGAAGTTTACTGTTAAGTAATTTTTGATAAATCCAAATAATAAAAAAGGCTGAATAATTCAGCCTTTTTTATTATAAGTCATCTATACAAAATTAAACAATCGGTCGCTGACCCTTGCTAATTAAACGCATAAAAACATTCTCTGCAGATTGACCTGCAACTCCTGCGATTTTATCACTCAACTTTTTCTTTTGTACATAATGAATTGCCAGTACTTCGCGATTTTTACATGCTTGTGTTACGTAATCATCCGAAGTTTGAATGGCATCTATCAAGCCTAATTCTAATGCTTGCTTACCAAACCAATGCTCGCCAGTTGCTACTTTTTCAAGGTCTAATTCAGCGCGGTGTTCGTGAATAAAGTCTTTAAATAGTACGTGCGTTTCTTCCAACTCTAACTGAAATTTTTCACGTGCTTTATCGCTGTTTTCACCAAACATAGTTAACGTACGCTTGTATTCACCAGCCGTCAGTTGTTCAAACTCAATATCGTTTTTCTTCAATAACTTACTAAAGTTTGGCAACTGTGCTACAACACCAATAGAACCAACAATAGCAAATGGGGCTGCAATGATCTTTTCACCAATACAAGCCATCATATAACCACCAGAAGCGGCTACTTTATCGACGGAAACTGTTAGCTTAATATTAGCATCACGTAAACGATCTAATTGTGATGACGCCAGCCCATAACCATGAACCATACCACCACCACTTTCAAGACGTAAAAGAACCTCATCACCCTCAACTGAAATAGCTAAAATTGCTGAAACTTCTTCACGTAATGCTGCAACTTCTTTAGCATCAATGCTGCCTTTAAAATCAAGAACAAATAAGCGAGCGTCACGCTTCAGCTCTAATTCCCCTGATTTAGCAGCTTGCTTAACTTCTTTTTGTTTTGCTTTATCAGCTTCTTTATTTGCTTTTTTCTCAGCTTTTGCCCGTGCTTTTAATTCTGCATCATCAAATAAATGATGCTCTAACTCAGCCACTGTATCTTTATATTGCTCTGTTAAATTAGAAACTTCTAACTCGCCTTTTGCACCTGCTGATTTTCCACTAACCGCTTTAGCTACCACTAAAATGGCAATAATAGAAACAACCACTGTTGCTATCTTTGCTAAAAAGAGACCGTAATCAAACAAAAATTCCAATGTAATACCCTCTTAAGTATGTTTCGTGTATTGTACCTAACTTAACCCAAAGTTAATTCACCTTATGATAAAAATTCGCACTAAATGCGTGTTTTTACACCAATATACTGTAAAAAAAACAGTATGACTTTACGGTGAACGTTGAAATACAAGGATTACAGAGTGGACTATCAGGTTTCAGCTGACACATTAAAAAATAAAATAATTCTAGTGACCGGCGCCGGTGATGGCATTGGTAAACAAGCCGCATTGCATTATGCTCAACATGGTGCAACCGTAATTCTTTTAGGCCGCACAGTGGCTAAATTAGAAGCAGTTTACGATGAGATTGAAGCAGCAGGTTACCCTACTCCTGCTATTGTTCCTTTAGATTTAAAAGGAGCAACAAAACAACATTATGTTGATATGGCAGAGACCATTCAGAGTCAATTTGGTCAACTCGATGGCCTATTACATAATGCGGGCTTATTAGGCATGTTAAGTCCTTTTGAGCAATTTGAAGAAGCTATTTTTGATGAAGTCATGCAGATTAACGTCAAGGCGCAATTTTTAATGACTCAAGCCCTATTACCCGCGTTACAACAATCAAATGATGCTCGTATTATCTTTACAACATCTACGGTTGGTCATCAAGGTCGTGCTTTTTGGGGAGCTTATGCTATCTCAAAATTTGCAACTGAAGGTATGATGCAAACATTAGCGCATGAAATGGAAGGTACATCGGTGAAGGTTAATGCTATTAACCCTGGTGGCACTCATACACGCATGCGTGCACAAGCCTTCCCTGCTGAAGACATTAGCTTACTTAAAACACCAAAAGATATTATGCCGCTATACGTTTACTTAATGGCTCCAGAAAGCATTACAGTCAATGGCCAATGTATTGATGCGCAGCCAAAATAATATCAAATCAATTAAATGACTTATTTATTGCTGAAATTGGCATAAATACAGAAAGAATAAAAAAAGGGTTGAAACCGTATGGCTTCAACCCTTTTTATTTATCTAATTTCTTATTTAGAGTCAACGAGTAAACTTAACGTTGTCTTGGTGCTGATTTTGGTGCTTTACCATTTGGAGAAAACTTAGTTCTGATTGGTTTCACACCGGTTGCAGAAGGTTTTTTACCTTTACCGCTTGGCTTACCCGTAGGTTTACCTGCTGGTTTAGCATCACCAGTTGTATTACGTTTTGCTGATGGTAATGAACTGCCTACTGGTTTCTTGTTGTTACGACCACGACGGCCAGCAGGTACAGCTGTACGATCATCAGTTGTGCGCTCATCATGACGCTTAACTGCGCGACGGATCTTTTGAGATTTTGATTTAGCACGTTTACGTGATTGCTTATCGACATCTAATAAACTTTCTTTTTCGTGTGGTAATTCAACCATATCACGTAAGTAGTTAACTTCTTTAAGCTCAAGTTCCATCCAACCGCCACGAGGTAGCGCTTTTTCTAAGAAGATATCACCGTAACGAACACGTTTTAGACGACTTACTGTTACGCCTTGAGAATCCCATAAACGACGAACCTCACGGTTACGACCTTCATTAATTACAACGTAGAAAGTATGGTTCATACCTTCGCCGCCTGCGTACATTACATCTTCAAAACGCGCTTCACCATCTTCCAGTTTTACACCTGAAACTAGGTTTTTAACCATCTTATCGTTGATTTCACCAAATACACGACACATGTATTCACGTTCAACTTTACGACTTGGGTGCATTAAGCGGTTTGCTAGCTCACCATCAGTTGTAAATAACAAAAGACCAGCCGTGTTAGCATCTAGACGACCAACCGATACCCAACGAGAATCTTTAATTTTTGGTAAACGGTCAAAAACAGTACGACGACCTTCTGGGTCGTGACGTGTACACAGTTCGCCTTCTGGCTTATGGTAAGCAAGAACACGACAGATAACATCAGTAGACTCTTTTACCGATACAACATGGCCATCAATACGAATTCTTGAATCAACATTTTCTAGGCGATCACCCAGTTTTGCTATCTGACCATCAACACTAACACGATTAGCTTGAATCATCGTTTCTAACTCACGACGAGAACCAAGACCTGCTCGTGCTAATACTTTCTGTAATTTTTCGCTCATTTTTTACCTTATTATGTCGCCTTCACAGGCGTCAATTAGCTTTATTAATCAAGAACCTAACCAAAAAAAGGCATCATTCTCAATCACTTTCGAATTCTATGGACGCTGATTATACAATAAGGTTGTGATGAATGGTAAAAAATTAAGCAAAAAAATATCACATAGAATGATTTCCCATATAATTAAAGTGCTGAATATATCTCAGCATTTTTTATCATTAAACAAGGGAATCAAAATGAAAAATGTTAACTATTTATTTCACTCTTTTTTATCTAACTCTAAGAATGAAATAGCACAAAAAAAACCAACGAGATCATTTTATAAAAACATTGTATTTATACTGTCAAGAAGTCAATAAGCCCAAACTATTACAGAGTATTATTGAAGATAGAAAAGAAACAATTTTGGCCAAACTAAACGCCCCAAGCTCTGGTAATTTAAACGCTTTATTTTCAACAAAAGAAGCTCAAGATATCATAGGAAAACACCCCAGTAAAAACCTCCCACCTCATTACTTCATCATTGAAAAATCAGCACAAAATACCTTCGGTTGCTTATTATCATGTTGGACAGAATTTGAAATATTCCGAACAATTCAAAATTCTGTACGTTCAGCCAAAGAATATACTAATAATAATTTAAACACCTACAGTACTCAGACAATAAACGAACATTACTGCTATGAAATCGTTCCAGATATCGCACTAGATACTCGCCTATTTCACACTAACTTTAGTGAACAACCTCTCTTACTTTCAGATGCCATTGTACTGATTAACATCGCAACATTTATTAAAGAGCATCAATGGTATGAGATGTTAACGCTGCTTGATATCTCATCAAAAGGAGAACACTATATTTTGTACCAACTTGATGAAGGAAACGCCTACCCTAGTATCATCTCTTCCGCATTAATTAATTCACCACATGTATCTAACGAATGGTTATTTTTTAATGATTTTTTCCAAAATGAAAAATGGCAATCAATTCATCAACCCCACACAGTATCGAACTTACAACAAGCAACTAAAGGTTTAATCAAACTAGATGACACTCACTTAAGCAATAAATCATCAAATGATATTGAAAATCATCTTTTTTCATCTATCGTAGATAGCAAGAAAGTATGTGAAGCGATCAGACTGACCGTCAGTGGAAATAAATCAAAAGCAAATTTTCATTTATATTTGGCTCAAAAAGGACTAGCCAACGCATTGAAACAGAGTGGACGTGAGGTGGTTTTTACCATCATAGAGAAACCAGCGATGGTGTTGTTCTACCAATCAATGAACCTTGAAGCACCAATGTCATCACCTTATCTTTTCACTAGCGCACAAGATATAAATAAAAATGGGGTTGTTACTTATAAAGGGATTTGGCTCCTTAACAATGCAACAGATGCTTTTAATCAATATAATTTTAAAGAGTACAATGTTAAGATTATTGGGTTAAGAAAACTATCACGACATAATTGAGTTCTATAAATGCACCTAGCCTTACCTAAAGTTTATTTATTACTACTAACCAGTGCAACTATATTGCTTTGGGTTGGCTTCTTTGTCCGCTCTCACTATAAAGAGCGGACAAAAGTTAACACTAAGATTTACTTCTCATACGTCCTTTATGCTGTATTTATTGTTTTATGGATATTAAGTAACGCTTACTTCCAATCTTCACTATTAATAAAGTTTGGTGAAAACATAGCTATAGTAATGGCAATTATTGCCAATATGACCTCTTATCTTGCTTTTGCTTTTGCCTACGTGTTTTCTTGTCACCTTGCCTCCAAAGCCCAAGATAAGCGACTAAATCCATGGCAACTTTGGTTAATTGCTATTACTACTGCAGTAGCGATTACGCTCAATATGATCCCTAATCAAACTGTTATTGGTGTTGATATTATTGCGCCAAGTGTATTTACAATTAAATTCGGCCCATTAGCTCCGTTATTTTTTCTCAACGCGTTTCTTTTTATCATCCTTACAATCATAAACTTCTTCAAACTTAGAAAAAGTAGTATCCGATTAAATAAAGAAAAATCTGTTTATTTACTAGTAGGCATTTTTACTTATATGTTTTCAACTATCGCCTCGCAGATAGTTATCCCTATGATCTGGAATGATTTCTCTTATACATGGCTACCACCAATGCTATCAATAACGGAAGCACTATTAATAGGTTATACTTTAACCTATCATCGTCTTTACAGTTTAAAGTACATTTTTTATTGGATGCTAGCTTATGCAATGAATGCTGCCATTTACCTAACACCAATATTAATACTGTATACAACAGATTTAACCTTTAATTTATTATTTATAGGTTTTGGTATTTCTATCGGTTTATTATGGAAACGCACTCTTAATAAAACCAAAATACTCTCTAGCCTGTTAATATATAGAAGTAAGAAAACATCAGTAGAAAAAATATATGATATTGCTGATGAATTTAAATATTCAAGTCAAAAAGCGATAACGAAACTGGCTGAGTTATTAGATACACCACAAGAAGAGTTATTGCTCGTTGGAAAGAACACTAATTATAATATTTTTATTCCACATCTAAACCATTCTAATTCAGCATTAGTTAAAGATGAATTAGACTACCAACTTCATTATGCTCCTGAATTAAAGAACTCGGCACTACACCAAGTTCAAAAAGAAATGCACACGCATAACACTGCATTAATCTTACCTATTTTTGGTGAGAATAAACTCATCTCACATTTATTGATTTCCCCAGATAAGCGTAATGGCTCTACTTTTTCAAATGAAGAAATCACCGCGATTCAATGGGTTCTAACTAAAGTACAAGGCTACATTGAAAGTGAAAGAAAAGTACAGCAGTCCCAAGCTCTCGCAAACTCAATTGCTCACGAGATGAGAAACCCGCTGTCACAGCTTCAATATCACTTTGAACGCATAGGGGCTCACTCTAAAGAAACAAATATAGATAATGAATTACGACAAGGAAAACTGGCCATTCAACGTGGTGCACAGCTCATTGATATCATATTAAGTGAAGCCAAAAATTCAGAGATTAATAATTCATTATTTCGAAACTACTCTATATCAGCATTAACTAAGCAATTTATTGATGAGTACGCATTTGAATCAGATGCTGTTAGAGATCGAATAAATATCGACCTTAAACAGGATTTCACCATTCATGTTAATGACACTCTTTATGGGTTTATACTCTTTAATTTATTACGTAATGCTATTCATTATTTTGAGGATTCAAGCAGTACAATACTGATTAAATTAACTCAAGGAAATACCTCTAATACACTCAGCTTTAGAGATTCAGGTCCAGGTATAGATTCATCTGTTTTACCTCATATATTTGATGATTTTTTTACTCATAACAAAGAAGGTGGCAGTGGTTTAGGTCTTTCTTACTGCTTACGAGTAATGCACTCTTTTGGAGGTAATATTGCATGTTATTCACAGAAAGGTGAATTTACAGAATTTGTATTAAGCTTTCCAAGTGTTAAAGACAACATTGAGTATACAATTAATACTACAGCCCTAACTGAAAATAAAAACACACTAAAAAGCTTAAACGTCGGGAATAATACGATTAAAACAATACTTGTCGTTGATGATAAGAAAATACAACGAATGCTAATTCAAACTTTTATTGCAGGAGATAATCTTACCATTATTGAAGCAGAGAATGGATTAGAAGCCATTGATATTGTCAGCAATACTCATATTGACCTTATTTTTATGGATTCACGTATGCCAGTAATGAATGGAGTTGATGCTGCAACACAAATTAAAAGGACACACCCATTAATCCCTATAGTTGCTTTAACTGGTGAATCTTCAGAGGAGGAATTAGCTAAAATAATAGCAATAATGGATGGCTATTTAACAAAACCTATAATTAAGTCACAATTAGTAGAGACCTTAGAACAATGGATATAAAAATAGCCAGACATTGCTGGCTATATTATTAGTACATGTTAACTATACTTTTTACTGAAATGGACTTGGATCACCAGCACCAACACGTACAACGTTAATTTCATCATCACTAAAATCAACCACTGTTGTTGGCTGCTCGCCTAAGTAACCACCATTCATAATTAGATCCACTGCATGCTCAAGTTGATCTCGAATAGTTTCAGGATCTGACTCTGCCATTTCATTACCTGGTAAAATCAAAGTCGTTGACATTAATGGCTCACCTAACTCTTCTAAAAGAGCTAAAGCAATTTTATTATCAGGTACACGCATACCTATCGTCTTACGTTTTGGATTCATCAAACGACGTGGTACTTCTTTTGTACCCTTAAAGATAAACGTATATGCGCCCGGGGTATTATTTTTTAATAAACGGAAGACGCTATTATCAACACGAGCGTAAATCGATAATTCCGAAAGATCACGACACAATAAGGTAAAATTATGTTTATCGTCTAAACGGCGGATCTGACAGATTCGCTCTAACGCTTGTTTATTCTCTAACTGACAACCTAACGCATATCCTGAATCTGTTGGATAAATTACGACGCCACCACTACGGATAATCGCAACTGCTTGAGTAATTAAACGCGCTTGTGGATTCTCTGGGTGTACATAAAAAAACTGGCTCATTATTCCTCCTGCCTAGCAGGTCATTATTATATTAATTATTCTCTAGAGCAGAGTTTACTCAAATGTGGGTAAATCCCATTCTTGCCATACTGCGACAACCCCTTCAGGTAGCCATAAATTTCTTCCAAGCTCTGTCCAAGGTGACGGATAGTGAAAATCTGACCCTTGTGATGCTTGTAATTCGTAATCAATTGCATAGTTTGCAAGCACTCGGCGCTCTTGTACTCCTTGCTGAGGTAGAGCAACTTCCATTGCGTCCCCTTTTGCGTCAACAAATGCCACTAATAAACGTTTAATCCATTTTGCGGTTAAATTATAACGCCCAGGGTGAGCTAATACTGCCGTTCCTCCTGCATTATGAATCACTTTAACCGCCTCTTCGATTGAGCACCATTCAGGTGGAACATATCCTATGTTATTGCGTGTTAAAAACTTTTTAAACACTGCCTGCATGGTTTTTGCGTGACCTTGGTCAACTAACCACTTACCAAAGTGCGCTCGTGTTAATGAGCCTCCATTAGCAAGAGCAAGCGCTCCTTCTAGTGCTCCGACATAACCTGCTTTTTCAAGGCGCTCAGCCATTTTACGTGCTCGTAAGTCTCTACGTTGCGCTTGTTCTTCTATCAATGCAATTAATTCAGGGTGATTAACGTCAACATTAAGGCCTACAACATGAATATCCTTGTTGCTCCATAATGTTGAGATTTCAATACCATCAATTAAATGCACTGGTAATTCTTTTTCTTTAATCGTTTGATGCGCTTCAGCTAATCCTGCAACGGTATCGTGATCAGTAATAGCAAGAACTTTCACATCAAAAGTAACTGCTCTTTCTACTAACTCTGCGGGAGACATACGTCCATCCGAGGCTGTTGTGTGACTATGTAGATCTATTTTCATAATAATTCTTGACTTTCACCTCACGCACTAGTTTACTAGTACGCAGTTAAACACTTTCTCACCAAATTTAATATTGGTCTTTGTTTTAATAGTAGGTACTTTATGTCACAGCTTAGCAAACAACAAGCATTCTTAAAAACTAGCGTGATGACAAAACGATGGTGGCACTACTTCGGGTAGTGTTTTTGTGCTGAATTAACGATTTTGACATAAAAATTATTACCCGCATTTAAGCGGGTTTTTTTATGCCTAAATGTATCAGCACCCTCAATGATAGGTGAAAATCTAAACAGTCAGTCATTCAGCCCTCACAAGTTTTAAGAAAAGAGTGGCAACAAAAGTGAAATATGCGACTATGAAAACTAATAAAAATGTAACATCAATTCAACGCATTAGCAGGGAGGCTGAAATGCAGTCAGTAATGTCCAATGATGGTCAACTAGAAGTGCTTTCCCTTGACGTTCCATACGTCTCTGATCCAACCCAACTTTATTCCACCCTATGTGAAAATAAAGAGATGAGTCTATTACTCGAAGGAGCAGAAGTTAACTCAAAACAAAACATTATAAGCTTGATGCTAATAGATGCAGCGGTACGAATTCATTGTTTTGATAAAGAAGTAACACTAGAAGCGTTAACAGCAAATGGAGAATCCTTATTACACTCCTTAGCTCAATCTATTCCTGCTTCTCTTATTGCCCTTTCTTCTAACTCTATACTGACATTACAGTTCCCAAATATTAATCAAGATCTGGATGAGGACAGCCGTTTACGAGAACTCTCCTCTTTTGATGCTTTACGGTTTATTCAAAATCAATTCAATGTCACTGGTTTACCCTCTAATGCACTTTTTTTAGGTGGACTATTTGCTTATGACTTAGTCGCTAACTTTGAAAACCTTGGTGATGCAGAGATTACAAACAAATGCCCTGATTATGTATTTTATGTAGCCGAATCATTGTTAGTTATCGATCATCAAACGGAAATGTCAGTACTTCAAGGCTCATTGTTTAATGCTGATGCAACAATCAAAACAAACCTTTCAGCACGACTTACTGAAATTAAAGCGTTTTGCTCAGAGCCACATACCGTACCCGAAGCACCAACACTAGAAAGCTGTGAAGCAATTCCGAGTGTCTCCGATGAAGATTTCTGTCAAACCGTATTAAATTTAAAAGAATTTGTAATTAAAGGCGATATTTTCCAAGTTGTTCCTTCTCGTCGATTCACTCTCCCTTGTCCTGCTCCCTTAGCGGCTTATCGTGAACTTAAAATCGGTAACCCAAGTCCATACATGTTTTATCTGCAAGATCGTGATTTCACCCTATTTGGTGCATCGCCAGAATCTGCATTGAAATATGGCAAAGAAACAAACCAAGTCGAGATTTACCCAATCGCAGGCACACGCCAACGTGGTAAAAACAGCGATGGTTCTATCAACCATGATTTAGACAGCCGCATTGAATTAGAACTGCGTTGTGATACCAAAGAAAACGCAGAACACATGATGCTAGTCGATTTAGCTCGTAATGATGTTGCTCGTATTTCAGAAGCAGGCACTCGCTATGTGGCGGATTTATTAAAAGTCGACCGTTACAGTCACGTTATGCACCTTGTTTCTCGTGTGGTTGGTCAATTGCGTGGCGATCTTGATGCCCTTCATGCTTACCAAGCGTGTATGAATATGGGGACATTAACTGGCGCACCAAAAATTCGTGCAATGCAGCTCATTCGCGATGTAGAAAAAACACGCCGAGGCACTTATGGTGGCGCTGTGGGTTACTTGACTGGTGATGGCAACATGGATACTTGTATTGTTATTCGTTCAGCCTATGTTGAAGACGGTATCGCTCAAGTTCAAGCCGGAGCTGGTGTGGTTTATGATTCCAACCCACAAGCTGAAGCTGATGAAACTCGTGGAAAAGCACAAGCGGTGATCTCTGCGATTCAAAAAGCGCACTTAGCTCAACCAGCAAGCACTAAGGAGAAAAACTAATGGCTCATATTGTATTACTCGATAATTTCGACTCCTTTACTTATAACTTGGTTGATCAATTTCGCTCCCTTGGTTACCCCGTTACCATTTATCGTAATAGTTTATCTGCGGCAGCTTTTGAAGAAGCGGTCAACAAACTAGAAAATCCGGTTGTTGTATTATCTCCAGGACCAGGCGCGCCATCCGATGCGGGCTGTATGCCAGAAGTCATTCAACGCTTAAAGGGCAAAGTACCTATGATTGGGATCTGTCTTGGTCATCAAGCGATTGTAGAAGCGTATGATGGAACGGTTGCAGGTGCTGGCGAAATCGTTCATGGTAAATCGGCAATGATGAGCCATAACCAACACGCAATTTTTGACGGTTTACCAAACCCACTCTCTATTGCTCGTTACCACTCTTTAGTCGCAACAAAGGTAACCGATCAATTAACCATTACAGCAACCGTTGATGATTTAGTCATGGCGGTGATCCAAGAAGAAGATAAAGTGTGTGGATTCCAATTTCATCCTGAATCCATTTTAACGACGCAAGGCGCTGAGTTACTAATTAATACACTAAACTGGGCTTTAAATTTAGATTCAAGCCATTCAGATAACAAAGAATAAGGATATTCTCATGACTCAAATTGAAGCCATTTTTACTAAATTGTACGACCAAGTTTCTCTTTCAGAAGCGGAAAGCCAAGTTCTTTTTGATGCCATAATTAAAGGTGAGTTAGATCCTATTCTACTTACCGCAGCACTGACTTGTTTAAAAATAAAAGGCGAAACGCCTAACGAGATTGCTGGCGCTGCAAAAGCTCTGCTTGATAATGCCAATGATTTTCCTCGCCCTGATTACGATTTCGCCGACATTGTAGGTACAGGTGGTGATGGTTCAAACACCATCAATATCTCCACCACAGCGGCATTTGTTGCTGCGGCATGTGGATTGAAAATAGCAAAACACGGTAATCGTGGCGTATCAAGCAAATCAGGTTCTTCTGACTTATTAGATTCATTTGGTATTAATTTGGCAATGTCGGCAGAAGACACACGAAAAGCCGTTGATGATTTAGGTGTTGCTTTCTTATTTGCACCCCACTATCACGGTGGTGTTCGCCACGCGATGCCAATTCGTCAAACCATGAAAACACGTACCATCTTTAATATCCTTGGTCCATTGATCAACCCTGCTCGTCCAAACATTGAATTAATGGGTGTGTATGATGAATCTCTAGTTCGCCCTATCGCTGAAACCATGGTGAACATGGGAATGAAACGCGCAGCGGTTGTATTTGGTTCTGGTTTAGATGAAGTTGCGATTCATGGTCCAACAACCGTGGCTGAAATTATTGATGGCGAAATCAAAGAATACACATTAACCCCTGAAGACTTTGGTTTAAACACACACCCGCTTGAAGCAATTAAAGGCGGAGAGCCAGAAGAAAACAGAGCGATTATTACCGATATTCTGACAGGCAAAGGTACTGAAGCTCAACTGGGTGCCATTGCAGTTAACGTTGCTCTATTAATGCGTCTGTTTGGACATGAAGATTTAAAAGCCAATGCGCAAAAAGCCATTGATACGATGAACTCAGGTAAAGCATTTGAGCTAGTTCAACAACTGGCTGCACGAGGATAAGAAAGATGACACAACAATTATCTGAGCACATCTCAGTAGAAAATACCCAAATGGCTGAAGTGCTAGTTAAAATTGTCAAAGACAAAGCGATTTGGATAAGTGAACGTAAAGAAAGTCAACCTCTCGATACCTTTAAGAATGGCCTAACAAATTCTGATCGCAGTTTTTATGGTGCATTAAAAACGGGCAAAACCGAGTTTATTCTTGAGTGTAAAAAAGCATCGCCATCGAAAGGATTAATTCGCCAAGATTTTGATCTTAACTACATTGCTTCAGTCTACAACAAACACGCCAGTGCGATTTCTGTGTTAACGGACGAAAAGTATTTCCAAGGCAGTTTTGATTTCTTACCAATTATTCGTGACCAAGTTAATCAGCCTATTCTATGCAAAGATTTTATGATTGATGCATACCAAGTCTATTTAGCTCGCCACTACGGTGCTGATGCGATTCTATTAATGCTTTCTGTACTTAACGATGAAGAATACAGAGAACTTGCAGAAGTCACTCATTCATTTGGCATGGGTGTACTCACGGAAGTCAGTAATGAAGAAGAGTTACACCGAGCGGTCGCATTAGAAGCACAAGTAATTGGGATTAATAACCGTAATCTACGTGATTTATCTACCGATTTGAACCGCACGAAAGAACTTGCACCACTGCTGCCAAAAGGCACAACGATCATTTCTGAGTCTGGTATCTATAACCATCAGCAAGTGAAAGATCTAGCGAAACACGCAACAGGTTTTTTAATTGGTAGCTCGTTAATGGCAGAAGAAAACCTAGAACTGGCAGCTCGAAAAGTGATTCTAGGTGAAAACAAAGTCTGTGGGTTAACTTCTATTGAAGATGCAAAAGCGGTCTATGACTCAGGTGCTGTGTATGGCGGATTGATCTTTGTTGAAAAATCACCTCGCTTTGTCTCTCTTGAAACCGCAAAAACCATCACTCAAGCAACCACATTAAATTATGTGGGTGTTTTCCAAAACGAAACAATCTCTACTGTTGCACAACGAGCAAATGAGCTATCTCTTGCCGTGGTTCAACTGCATGGTTCTGAGAGTGAAGAGTACATTGCAGAGCTAAAACAACAACTACCAACTGATTGCCAAGTGTGGAATGTTATTTCTGTGTCAGATGATGCGCAAAGTATTTCCCTTCCGCAAAGCCTTGCTGATAAAGTGTTGGTAGATTGTAAAGTTGGCTCTCAAGCAGGTGGCACTGGAGTCAGTTTTGATTGGAGTAAACTACCACATAACGACATTATGCTCGCTGGTGGCTTATCACTCGACAATACCAAACAAGCCGCACAACTTGGCTGTTACGGTTTAGATTTCAACTCTGGTGTCGAATCGACTCCAGGTAAAAAAGATCACAAAAAATTACGCGCCGTATTTAGCGCATTACGAGATTATTAAGGAAAATATCATGGCAAAATTAGATGCCTACTTCGGCGAATATGGTGGTCAATACGTTCCACAAATTTTAGTTCCAGCACTTGACCAACTTGAGCAAGCCTTTATTGACGCTCAAGCAGACGAAGATTTCCGCGCTGAGTTTATGACGTTACTTCAAGAGTACGCCGGTCGTCCTACTGCCCTTACGCTTTGTCGTAATCTAACCAAGGGTACTAAAACTAAATTGTACCTAAAGCGTGAAGATTTACTGCACGGTGGCGCTCACAAAACGAACCAAGTATTAGGTCAAGCGCTACTTGCAAAACGCATGGGTAAAGAAGAGATCATTGCTGAAACAGGTGCAGGTCAACACGGCGTTGCGACAGCTCTTGCTTGTGCTCTGCTTGGCTTAAAATGTCGTGTTTACATGGGCGCTAAAGATATTGAACGTCAAAGCCCGAATGTATTCCGTATGGAGCTAATGGGCGCAACCGTGATCCCTGTTCATTCTGGCTCATCAACGCTAAAAGATGCGTGTAATGAAGCACTACGTGACTGGTCTGCAACTTATGAAACTGCGCACTACCTATTAGGTACAGCCGCTGGCCCTCACCCATTCCCAACGATTGTTCGTGATTTCCAACGAATGATTGGCGAAGAAACAAAAATGCAGATCCTTGCCCGTGAAGGTCGCTTACCTGATGCCGTTATTGCTTGTGTTGGTGGCGGTTCAAACGCCATTGGTATGTTTGCTGATTTCATTGAAGAAGAAGATGTGAAACTGATTGGTGTTGAGCCTGCCGGTAAAGGTATTGATACCGATCAACATGGCGCGCCACTTAAACATGGTAAAACTGGTATCTTCTTTGGTATGAAAGCGCCATTAATGCAAGATGAGCATGGTCAAATTGAAGAGTCATACTCAGTCTCTGCCGGTCTTGATTTCCCATCGGTTGGTCCACAGCACGCACATTTAAACGCTATTGGCCGTGCTGAATATGGTTCAGTAACTGATGATGAAGCGCTAGAAGCATTCCAAACCTTAGCAAAAGGCGAAGGTATTATTCCTGCATTAGAATCTTCTCACGCTCTGGCTTATGCACTTCAGTTAGCACACGCTGAACCAGAAAAAGAGCAGCTATTGGTTGTGAACCTATCAGGCCGTGGTGATAAAGATATTTTCACCGTTCATGACATTCTAAAAGAAAAGGGAGAAATCTAATGGATCGTTATCAAGACCTATTTGCTAAATTAGCAGACAAAAACCAAGGTGCCTTTGTTCCTTTTGTAACCATTGGCGATCCAAACCCTGATCTTTCTTATCAGATCATGGAAACCCTAATTGAATCAGGTGCTGATGCCCTTGAACTAGGACTTCCATTCTCTGACCCCCTTGCGGATGGTCCAACAATTCAAGGCGCAAACATTCGTGCCTTAAACAATAAAACAACACCAACGGTTTGCTTTGAGTTAATCGCTAAAATTCGCGCTAAATACCCTGAAACACCAATTGGTCTATTAGTTTACGCTAACCTAGTGTTCGCTAATGGCATCGACACTTTTTATACTAAATGCCAACAAGCCGGTGTAGATTCAGTGTTAATTGCTGATGTACCAACCAATGAATCAGCAGAATTCAGAGCAAGTGCAATTAAGCATAATGTTCACCCTATCTTCATTGCTCCACCATCAGCATCAGATGAAACGTTAGAAACCGTTGCTAAATTAGGTGGCGGCTACACTTACCTTCTTTCTCGTGCTGGTGTTACAGGCGCAGAAACTAAAGCAGGTATGCCAGTAGCTCAACTATTAGAGCGCTTAAATCAATTTGATGCGCCACCTGCTATCTTAGGCTTTGGGATTTCAGAACCATCTCAGGTAGAAGAAGCAATTAAAGCTGGCGCTGCTGGGGCTATTTCAGGCTCAGCAACAGTAAAAATCATTGAGCAACACAAAGATGACTCTGAAGCATTATTAAAAGCACTTTCATCGTTTACTTCATCAATGAAACTTGCAACACAAAAATAACATTTAAACCACTAAAACATAAAAAAGAGCTCATAATGAGCTCTTTTTTTATCTCCTTAAAGTTAACCTCCGACCTTAATCCCGCTAAATATTAATTAGAACTTACTTACAATATTAATAGTTACACGCATCAAATTGAACAAAAAAGAAACAAGCACACTACATAAAACGAACTCAATTTGATAAAACTGTTGATAGATGTAAATATTACGTGTAAAACGACCTCCAATATATTTAACTAATAAATACATATTTAACAATATATACAATTCATATTTTGTTATAAAACAAAAGCAGAGGTAAACAAAGTGTTACAACAAAAAGGACTTCTCAACAATATCGGTGTTCAAGTCGTTATTGCAATGATCGTAGGTACCATGGTTGGGGCAACAATGGGGCAATCTGCCGCAATGTTCGCACCTTTAGGTACAATCTTTATTAACCTAATTAAAATGCTGGTTATCCCACTAGTTGCCGTTGCTTTAATCTCTGGTGCTGCGGGACTAGGTAATAGCAGTAACGCTGGTAAAGTTGGTTTAACCACATTAGGTTACTTTGGAATAACCTCTGCTCTTGCTGTTGCGCTAGCTTTATTTATGGGTGAAATATTCGAACCAGGTAAAGGCATTGATGTTTCTGGTGTAGAAGGAATGTTCTCTTCTGCTTATGCAGCAAAAGGCGAACTACCTACTTTCTGGGCTACCATCACTGGAATGATCCCAACTAACGTATTCCAATCATTAAATGAAGCAAACATTCTGCAAATTCTCGTTTTTTGCTTATTTTTTGGTATTGGTCTTTCTAAATTAGAGAAAAAGCGCCGTGAACCAATGCTTAATGCGGTTAATAGCATTGTTGATGTCATGGTTTGGATGATCAACAAAGTCATGATTATTGCACCTATTGGTGTGTTTGGCTTAATGGCTGAAGCAGTAGGTACATTTGGTTTTGGCGCATTAATGGTCGTATTTAAACTATTCGTGGTTTATGTTGCTGCTATTCTTGTGTTTGGTTTTATCGCTTACCCACTAATGGTTGGTTTATTAACTAAGACCTCTGCAAAAGAATTCCTTCTTGCAATGAAAAAACCACAGGCTGTTGCATTATCAACTGCGTCATCAATGGCAACTTTACCAGTAACGATGGAAACCGTTGAAAAAGACCTAGGTGTTCGTAACTCTACCGCTTCGTTTGTGTTACCTCTGGGTGCAACAATTAACATGTCTGGTAACGCAATTTACTACGGCTTAGTTGCTATCTTCTTTGCGCAGCTATTCAACATTGATTTATCAATTGGCGCTTATGTGGCTATTATTGTTACCTCAACACTAGGTGCTGTAGGTCAAGCAGGTGTACCTGGCCCCTCCTTCCTTGTTGTTGCGGTTCTTTTAGCTGCTGGTATTCCTATCGAGGGTCTACCACTGCTATTCGCATTAGACCGAATCTTTGACATGATCCGTACCGCTCTTAACATCACTGGTGATGCTGCGTGTGCTGTGATTGTTGATTCAATGGTTGAAGATAGCCCTATTGAAGAAAAAACAGATTCAGAACAAAAACACGCTTAGAATTAATCTTATCTAAAACTAAAAAGCCTGCTTTCTTATCTATCAAGAGTAGGCTTTTTTATTTTACGACCTCCAACCAATTATTTCTTATAAAAAGAAATGAATAGGTAAAATGTAACAAGCAATTTTTAGCGATTCCCTCCCCTACAAATATTAGTTACACTCGCTACATAATTAATTATTGGCTCAATATATAAACATGAAACAGATTTTAGACTTTATCCCACTGATTATCTTTTTTACGTTGTACAAAATGTACGATATTTACACAGCAACAGGCGCTCTTATCGTTGCAACAGCCATTCAACTTGTTGTCACTTACCTGCTTTATAAAAAAGTAGAAAAGATGCAGCTCATTACATTCCTTATGGTTACGGTATTTGGTGGTATGACCATATTCTTACATGATGACAATTTCATAAAATGGAAAGTAACCATCGTATACTGCGTTTTTGCTGCTGGTTTACTTGTATCTCAAATCATTGGAAAACCAGTAATAAAGGGAATGCTAGGAAAAGAAGTTACCTTAACTGATTCCCAGTGGAACAAAATTAACTACGCATGGATCCTATTCTTTACTGTATGTGCTATTGCTAACCTTTATGTTGCGTTTGAAATGCCTCTTGATGTATGGGTTAACTTTAAAGTCTTTGGCTTACTTGGCTTAACTTTCTTATACACTCTATTTACTGGTATGTACGTTTACAAACACATGCCAAAAGAGAAAAAAGAAGAACAAGAGTAGTAAAAAGCTCAAGCAAAAAAACATAAGCCGTGCTGTTTTATCGCACGGCTTTTTTATATCTGTTTTTTTATGATAAACTCAGCGTAATTTCATTTTTAGTTGTATTGGAAACCAATTTGACAACTCCATCATCTCTTGGACAAGCTCCTAAAGGCCAACTTCTTTTACGTACTCTTTCGATGCCAGCAGACACCAATGCCAATGGTGATATCTTTGGTGGATGGATCATGTCACAACTGGATTTAGCTGGTGGTATCCTAGCCAAAGAAATTTCTGGTGGTCGTATTGTGACCGTTTCTGTATCCAGTATTACTTTTAAAAAACCAGTTAAGGTTGGCGATGTAGTATGTTGTTACGGCGAATGTGTAAAAATTGGCCGCACTTCAATGACGATCAACCTTGAAGTATGGATCAAACCAGTAAAAGAACATGGTATAGGTGATCGCTTCATGGTGTGTGATGCTACATTTAACTATGTTGCGATTGATGCGAAAGGAAAACCTCGCCCAATACCTAAAACTGCGTAGTTATTACAATTTTTCTTATTAATTATTAAAAAGCTCTGGTTTATCGCTAGGGCTTTTTTTATGATGGCTATATCAATGATGATAACGAATAAAAGGATTCAACTATGTGGTACGTAATTTTTTCTCAAGATGTTGAAAATAGCTTAGAACGTCGTTTAAGTGTTCGAGAAAAGCATCTAGAGCGCCTTACTCAACTGCAAAATGAAGGTCGTTTATTGGTAGCAGGACCAATGCCTGCAATTGACTCTGAAAACCCAGGAGATGCTGGATTTACAGGCTCAACAGTTATTGCAGAATTTGATTCTTTGGATGCTGCAAAAAAATGGGCTAACAATGACCCATATATTGATGCAGGAGTTTACGCTAATGTAATCGTAAAACCATTCAAAAAAGTACTTCCTGCTTAATATTAATGATATGAATTTATAGTAAATATAAGCTCAAAAACCATAAAGAACTATAATGAAAAAACTTATTATTACTGCGTTAAGCGTACTTGCACTTTCAGGATGCGCTTCTAACGAACAACAACAAGAGATAGAGATGCTTGCCGATTATCGTGCGAGTATTCTTGCAAGTTCACTCCCCCTAGAAATGGGCCAACTTACCTTAATCCAAGTGAAAGAAAAGCAAGGTGTGGTTGAGATGGTGTTTTTAGATAGTGGTAACGGTGAAGTTAGCACAAACCAACTCATTGAAAAAAGTATCACAACTTATTGTGGAAGCAAAGAAATCCGTCCGGTGTTAAAAAAAGGTGTCGCTTATCGCTACCTTATTCGTAATGCTAGAGGTCAAAAACAAAATGATATTTTTGTTAATGAGCAGTCTTGCTTAGATCGTGAACCAGCCGCAGAAGAGTAATACAAATACAAAATGGCCTAACATTTATTCAAATGTAGGCCATTTAAGTTGCGACTTTAATTTCTTTACTACCACCGCTCCCTTTGTATATATCAATACCAAGTCATATCAATAACATTACCTAATATATTTTCCATAAATAACAAGATCTAACACCTATTGTTAAAATACTTAATGACAACCTTAGCAATAAGAGTTACCGTTAATGAAAATGATTATCACTAACAAGACTTCATGACTATAACACACAAAAATTACTCTAAAATTGCCTTTCCATTCATAATATCAACCGTGACCCAACCCTTACTAGGCGCTGTTGATACGGCTGTCATTGGACACATGGGGATTTCGGAGTTAATTGGAGGTGTAGCCATAGGTACGGTTATCATGAACACCATCTATTGGCTATTCGGATTTTTTCGTGTAAGTACGACAGGACAAAGTGCAATAGCTTTAGGAAAAGGATGCCAATCTAGTTTAATCAATAGCTTAATGAGACCGTTCATTCTTTCGGCATCTGTCGGCCTTATCTTTATGATTTTCCAATCATTTATTTGGCAAGGGGCTCTTTGGGTAATATCACCAGACCCTATTGTTGCAGAACAAGCTCATTTGTACTTTAGTATTCTGATTTATGGCGCGCCTTTTGTGTTAATGAACTATTCAATTATCGGATGGTTAATGGGGCAGGCAAAAGCAAAAGAGACTCTTTATACGCAGGTTTTCGGTAACATATTAAATATCGTTCTTGATGTGATCTTTGTTTTCTACTTTGATCTTGGTGTCGCTGGCGTCGCTTACGCTAGTTTAATTGCTCAAATCACAACCTTTATTATTGGAATAACCATCGTACTAAAAACAAGCAAAATCCCGGTATCTGCATTTTTACAATCCACAAAGCTCAGTAAACAAGATTTATCCGTCATTATTTCATCTAATTCTGATTTATTAATACGTACTATATGCATATTAGTCTTCTTTAATATGATCGCTCGTATAGGCTCACAACTTGGTACTGACGTACTCGCAGCCAATGCAATTTTAATGCAGGTTACTTTTATTATTAGCTATATGTTTGACGGTATCGCTAATGCCTCAAGTGTATTCGCTGGTAAATCCATCGGACAAAAAGATAAAACAATGTTCAACCAAGTAGTAAAACTCAACGCACAATGGACTACTGGGCTCATAATTACTCTTACACTGGTGATCATCTTATTCAAAAATAGCCTTATTTTACTCTTTACCGATCAATCTGAACTCATCACTATTTATGACAATATGACACCTTGGTTAGTAGTTTTTCCACTCGTTGCAGGATTTGGCTTAACTATCTATGGAATTTTTACTGGAACAGGAACAACCCGCCCAGTGAGAGACTCTAGTCTAGCCTCGCTATTATTATTTTTGATTACACAAACATTCACCGTCAACTGGTGGGGAAATCATGGTCTATGGCTAGCATTTACCATTTTCTACCTTGGCCGAATCATGTTTTTATACCCATTTATTTATCAAATAAAACAAAAAATGCTTTAATTTAAAAATACGATACAGAGTCTAATCACTAAAGTCGGCCAGATTGAACTGTCTGGCCGACTTTTGGTTGATTTAATGTTAAATCAATCAATTGTTACTCTTCGACACTTTTCATTATTATTTCAAAATGATAACATTGTTATGTTATAACATATCATTAAATGAGTTAGTGTGAATTTACCTATAGTTTCAGTTAATCAATTAAGTGTATCAACCTCTTCAAGAGTATTATTTAACGATATTACTTTCGACGTCTCTCGTGGTGAATTATTAGCAATCATGGGGCCTTCTGGCATAGGTAAATCGATGTTATCCCGCGCTATTGCCGGTTTTACTTCAGATACTATTCAAGTTAGAGGCCATATTTCTCTTTCTGGTTATGACGTTTCTAATATTCCTTTACTAAACAGGCCAGCAGCCCAACGCCCTGCTTTTATCTTTCAAGACGCTCTTCAAGCACTTAATCCATTAGTCTCTGTTGAAGGACAGCTATGTCTTGCATTAACAAGTTCTCAAACGACGTTAAATAAAGTCACAAAAAAAACGATTATAGAACTTCTTAATAAACTTGAATTTTCAGATCCTGAATCAATTCTCCCTCTCTACCCAGGTCAATTATCCGGAGGTCAACGTCAACGAATATGTATCGCAATTGGCCTTCTAAGCAATGCTGAAGTTTTAATCGCTGATGAGCCAACGAGCGCCCTAGATCCCATAACAGAACAAGAGATCCTAACGTTAATTCGAGAGAATATTAAAGAGAAACAGCTTGCAGGGATATTAATTACTCATAATCTTCAAAGTGCTCTTGCTTGTGACAAATTACTCGTCATCGATGAAGGAAAAATGGTTGCGTATGGTCCACCTAAAGAAGCTTTAAACGCCAGTCCTCACTCTTTTTGTTGCTCATTAAAAGCGCTCATCGCATGAATAAAATAATCACATCGATTCAATTCGACAGCGTCTCTGTCCATCACTACTCTTTGCCTCGTTGGTTAAGAGGTCAGCCCTTTAAAGCTCTTAATAATATAAACTTATGTATTAAAGATAAAAACCTAGCCATTGTTGGTCCTTCAGGAGCAGGGAAATCAACCTTAATTGAATTATTATTTGGACTGCGTAAAACAACGAGCAGCCATATCACACTCTTTGGGAATTCTTTGCCAATAAGCTCACGTAAAGCTCAAATCAGTGTATCTAAGCGAATGCAATTGATACCACAAGAACCACATACAAGCTTAAATCCTTACTACACTATTTATCAAATCTTGCGTGAGCCTCTGTTAAACCTTAAGGATGAAAGTGATCATACAGCAAGGATTAAAGAAACCCTTAAAGAAGTCGGCTTATCAAAGAAACTGCTGTCATTAACTGCACAGCAGCTTTCTACAGGTCAAGCACAACGAGTTGCTATTGCTCGGGCATTAGTCGTTAAGCCATCAATTCTTATTGCTAATGAGCCAACCAGCAGCCTCGATCCAGTTAGTCGTCAAAAGATACTTGATTTATTAATGTCATTAAAATCACGCTTAAATATGCGCCTTATTTTAATTACACATGACCTGCAAGCAGCACAAACGTTATGTGATGACATTTTAGTCCTAGATCATGGAGAAGTAGCTGAATTTGGTCCATCTAACCAAATAATAACGGCGCCTAACCACCCCACCACTCAAGCCTTGATTAATGCTCAATCTCTAATCATACCTAATCAACCAACACAACTATTGGAATAAAATATCATTATGCGTCTCTATAAAATAAAGCTGGCTTGCATGCTTGCATTGACTCTACCTTTGACTGGCTGTTTTGATGCTAAAGTCGATGCTGATAAAGAAAATGCTACATCAGAAATTAACATTGCCATGATGCAACCGCCAAGGACTGGTCTATCCCCTTTATCTGATGATGCTTTCAAGTTATCTAGATGGAGTACAGCAGAAACTCTAGTAAACTTAAATGCGCAATCTAACGCAGAACCAATGCTAGCAACAGCATGGGAACAAGTTGATCCTCTTACTTGGCATTTTACTGTCCGACAGGGTGTTACTTTTCATGATGGTTCAACATTAGATGCATTTGCAGTCACTAACTCTTTACAGAAAGCATTAGAAGCTGCACCTAAACCTCGTATTCTTGATGGTATCGATTTAAAAATAAAAGCACTAAACGATTCTACTGTCGAGATTGGTACTACTTTTAACGACCCTCTTTTACCAAACCGTCTATCTAGTCCTCAATTGGCAATTCTAGCTTCAGATGCTTATAAAAAAAATGGCCAAGTAGTACCTACTGGGATGGGAACTGGCCCATTTGAGCTAATCAAAATTAATGGCAGCACAAGTGCTAAACTCCACCGATTTGATGGTTATTGGGGTGAGAAAGCGCAAATAGATACTGTTAATGTTGAATATGTTCCAAACGGCTTCTCTCGTGCTGCCGCTCTGCGAACAGGTACTGCAGATATTGTTGAAGCCGTTCCTGTATCACAAATAGCCACAATTGATTCTGAATTACTTTATGAAGTAGCGATGCCAAGAACGAATACGCTCTACTTAAATAACAAATCAAAAGTTTTTAGCCAAATCGCACTACGTAAAACCGCAGCAGCAGCTATCAATAAACAACAAATAGTCGAAATGGTTTATGAAAACCATGCTGATATCGCTCAAGGCTTATTTGGACCAGCACTGACTTGGGCCGCACCACTTCGACCAGAAGCACCGCTTTTAGATAAAAGCCTAAAAGCAAACGGAGAAACCATTGTCATTGGTACTTTCACTGACCGTGCAGAGCTTCCCGAAGTAGCAGCACTTTTAAAGCAGCAATTTGAGGCGGTCGGTTTTAACGTTAAGCTTGATATCCGTGAGTATGCTCAAATTGAAAATGATGCATTAGCCGGTAAATTTGATGCCTTTATTCTTTCTCGTGCAACAGTACTTGATTCGGGAGATCCAGTGGCTTACATGATGAGTGATTTTGGATGTAAAGGTTCATATAACCTTGGACAGTATTGCTCTAAAGACATTGATAGCGCGCTTTATCATGCTGATTTACAATCTTTAGGGGCAAAACGACAACAAGCTATTATTGATGCTGAACAAAAAATATTAAATGACTACGCCGCTATCCCTCTACTCCATGAACGCGTAATTCAAGGCGAAAGTAAAAGGGTAAATAATGTAATTCGTGATCCTAGTGAACGTCGTTTAATTAACCAACAAACGCAGGTTAACTAAAATACATGTTTTCTGTTTCAACGATACGATCTGTATTATCTATATTAGTACCTTGGTTATCCCGACTAATCTCACTTACTGCTGTGGTGATTTTAGTCGGGTTAATACCTGAAATTGCGGGGATAGATCCAAGTCAATCAATCTTGAGAGCACGCTCTGGACAACAGCAGCTGTTAACGGCTGAATCTTTACAAGCTGTACGAACGGATCTCCAACTTCATCGGAGTGCATTTGAACGTTTAATTGATTGGTTTTCCGGATTAATAAAAGGGGATTTAGGAGTCTCTTGGATAGACGGTTCTTCCGTAACTTCTACTATTCATCAGGCGCTATCTACCTCTCTATTTTTAATGTCTACTGCATTAGTATTGACGTTTATACTTTGCAGTATGGCTTTAATGAGAATGTTAAGGCACTGGAAAAAAGGAACATTAAAAAGCAATCACCACTCTTTAAGCATTGTTTTTATATCATTGCCTGAATATGTTATTGCTTCTTTACTGATTCTATTTTTTTCTATTTGGCTTGGTTGGTTCCCGCCTTATGGCTGGCAAAGTTGGCAAAACATTTGGTTACCAAGCTTAGCTCTTGCTTTACCTGCAAGTGGATTATTCAGTCGCTTATTACACGACAGCCTACTCCGTGTGTTTAATGAACCGTGGATAACGACTTGGTTAAGTGCAAATGTACACACAAACCAAATAATCCGTTTTGCTCTTAAAAAAGCACTCAGTAGCCTAATCCCTCAAATTTCAATGATTATCATAGGGATCACTGGCGGAGCGGTTGCAGTAGAACAAATTTTTTCAATTCCGGGAATTGGACGGCTCATTCTTAGTGCAACAAAAGCACAAGATCTACCCATTCTTCAGGGCGGCTTATTAGTACTATTGTTTTTATCTATTATGATCAGTAGTTTTGGGCTTCTATTACAACAGTTAATATTAGGTCATAGTCTTAAAAGTGGGAAATTAATTAGTAGTCATTCATCATTCCAATTGACTAAAAGTGCACCTAAGCGAATGATCGCATTTAGTATTTTATCATTTCTATTACTAATTGCTGTTTGGGCACTATTTAGAGATCCTTACTCAAGTCAATTTTCTCGTTTAGCCTCTCCTAACATACACATTCCATTAGGAGCTGATGGCATAGGTCGAGATTTATTGGCTCGAATTGGCGCGGGCATGATATCAACGTTTCAAGCTGGAATTTTAGCTACATTTCTAAGCTTATTAACTGGCATTGTCATGGGGTTTAATACGCGATGGACTCAAGGACTTATTGAAGTCACTAAAGGGGTGCCGTATATCGTGGCTGGTTTATTAGTCGCAGGCATTTCAGGTATGAATGCGAACAGTGCACTCATCGCTATTGTTTTAGTGTCATGGGCACCACTGGCTGCACATTGCTCAAGCTTAATTTCTGAAGCTAAAGCCCAACCATATACTCATTTAGCGCCTACTTGGGGCACAAATAAGTTCAAGATTTTCCGCTTCTACTTATTACCTTATGTCTTGCCTCCGTTATTAAGGCATACTCTATTAAAGTTGCCCGTAATTACATTGAGCCTAACCTCTTTGAGTTTTATTGGGTTAGGAGCAAAGCCACCAGAATCAGAATGGGGATTAATGATAGCAGAGAACCTCCCTTACATAGAGAGAGCTCCTTTGGGTGTTTTAGGGCCAATTTTGGGGCTTATTCTTATGGGAATTGCCATTAATTTATTGTTCGATGATTAATAAAAACCCCCTTATCGCAAGGGGGCTTTTTTATATCAAACTCAAACTTAGCGAGTAAAACGCATCACTTTTAAGCCGCTTTCTGAATTAATATCAGCAAACTCTGGCGGGTTATCTAAACGCTCTACAAACTTCAATTCAGGTGCCTCTTCAGCCATACCATCAATTAAGAAATCAGTAGATACTGCTGGTGAATTCACACAAGCTAGCACTTCACCCGTTTCACTCAATAAACTTGGTAAACGACGTAAGATCTTTTGATAATCTTTCGTCAATGCAAAACTGCCTTTTTGAAAACTTGGCGGATCAATAATGATCAAATCATACAAACCCAGTTTCTTAATCTTACCCCAAGACTTAAAGATATCATGACCTAAGAATTTTACTTTTGATAAATCATGTTCGTTTAAACGGTGGTTATCACGACCACGGCTCAGCGGTCCTTTCGCCATATCTAAATTAACCACTTGAATCGCTCCACCTGCAATCGCAGCAACTGAAAAGCCACACGTGTATGCAAACAAGTTTAATACTGATTTACCTTCACTGTGTGCTTGAACCCATTTTCGACCATAGCGCATATCTAAAAATAGCCCCATGTTCTGATTCTTTTTAAGTTCTAGCTGATATTTCAAACCATTTTCTACAGCAACAGGGAAAATCTCTTCACTACCCCACACCACTTGCGTTGGTGCTAGTTCTTGATAACGGTGTTGTAATAAAATGGCTTGACCTTTGGCATTTTTCCATGTGTCAGATCCAGCAAATGCGTTCAGCTTTGATTCTAGATCTTCAACAAAAGCAGGATCTTGCTCTTTAAATAGCGCCACCACTAATTGACCTTGAGAGCCTTGAGTTTGGGGAGCTAGACCTTGAAGCCAATCAACGGTGAGCTGTTCTAAACCTTCAAAACATTGTCCACGACCATGGAATAAACGACGAAGCTCATTCTGTGATGTTGCTAACTGTGCTTCTAAATGGGTAAATAACGTATCTAATGCTTCTATCTTCATGATTTCTTCTTAATCTCTGGCCAAGTTAATGTCCACGGTGTTTGCCACTGCGCTAATCCTGCTTGAATGGTGTCATCTTGCCACTCATCACCTTGCTTTGGTGTTTCAACAAATTCAAACGCTTGCTCTTGATAAGTAAAACGTAAAGCATAGGCATGAAGATAACCACGATCAGCCTTAGACGAGCTATAAATTGAATCACCTAAAATACCAGAACCTACACTTTTTAAAGCCACTCGAATTTGATGAGTTTTACCAGTATGAGGTTTACATAAAAATAGGCGATTACCGTTATGTGCAGCCGTTGAAAAAAACTGAGTAATCGCAGGGTTTTCTTTACTGTTGATCAGCTTCCATGACGCTCGACGTGAACGTTCCATATCGCCAATAACCAGACCTTGTTTTTTCTTAGGCTTTTTATCCCCAATGGCTAGATAGTATTTCTCAACTAAACGCTTCGCGAACAATTGTGATAATTCACTGGCTGCTGATTGGTTGCGTCCAATAAGCAACAGCCCTGATGTCATCTTGTCTAAACGATGAATAAGATAAAGCTGTTTATCACCAGTGACTTTAGCTAACTCAATCAATAGTGATGTATCACCATCGTCTTTATGAACGCTTATATTTGGGTGCTTATTTATAACAAGAAAATCTGAATTTTGATAAAGGATATCGAACATTGGCGCTCCTAAAATTGAGCGCAGAGTATAGCGAGGATGGTATCTCAATTCCAATAAAAACGCCGATCAGATGATCAGCGTTGATTTATTATTTTTGCAATTGAAGAAAATTATTTATGACGTTCTTTTAGTTTGTTAATCACATCATCAAACGACAAGCCTTGATCTTGAAGCAGAACAAATAAGTGATACATCAAATCTGCTGATTCACACACTAACTCTGCCTTGTCACCCGACGTCGCTGCAAGCGCGACTTCAACGCCTTCTTCACCAACTTTCTGCGAAATACGTTTGGTGCCACGGGCATAGAGACTTGCTGTGTAAGATGAGTCAGGATCAGCATTCTTACGATCGGCAAGTAGCTGTTCCAACTGATGAAGCCACACCAATTGCGTTTCTTCGGTTTTATCGCCATCCCAACAGGTGGTTGTTCCTGTGTGGCACGTTGGGCCTACTGGATTAACTTTAATAAGCAAAGTATCGTTATCGCAATCTAGAGAAATATTAACTAGATTCAAGCTATTGCCAGACTCTTCGCCTTTGGTCCATAAACGATTTTTAGTTCGAGAGAAAAACGTAACCTTCTTTGTTTCTAATGTTTTCGACAGTGCTTCTTGGTTCATGTAACCCATCATCAATACTTGGCTTGAACCAAAATCTTGAATAATAGCAGGCACTAACCCATCCACTTTTTCCCAATCAATTCGTGTTGCTAATTCTTGTTGGCTCATCGGCGCACCTCTACATCCTGTTGGGCTAAATATTCTTTTAATTCACCAATATTGATGATTTGTTTGTGGAATACCGATGCTGCTAATGCACCGTCCACGTTTGTTTTTTTATAGGCATCGGCAAAGTGAACCATTTCACCTGCACCGCCTGATGCAATTAATGGCACATGACACACTTCTCGTACCATTTTTAATTGCTCAAGATCGTAACCGTTACGCACACCATCTTGATTCATCATGTTCAATACAATTTCACCCGCACCGCGTTTTTGAACTTCTTGCACCCAATCTTTAGTTTCCCATTTGGTTGCTTTGGTACGCTCTTCATCGCCGGTAAATTGGTAAACTTGGTATTTACCCGTTTCTTTATCAAAGTAAGAATCAATTCCTACAACGATACACTGAACGCCAAATTTATCGGCAAGTTCTGTGATCAGCTCTGGGTTCGCCAGTGCTGGTGAGTTAATTGATACTTTGTCAGCACCAAATTCTAAAATCTTCGCTGCATCTTCGGCGGTTTTAATACCACCTGCCACACAGAATGGAATATCAATCACTTCAGCTACGCGTGCTACCCAGCTTTTATCAACTACGCGGCCATCACTTGATGCGGTAATGTCATAAAATACCAATTCATCTGCACCCTCTTCAGCATAACGTTGTGCTAGAGGAACAATATCACCAATGATTTCATGATTACGAAATTGAACGCCTTTTACCACTTGCCCATCTTTAACATCAAGACAAGGAACTATTCGCTTTGCCAACATTGAAATGCCTCCTCTGCGGTGAACTTTCCATCAAGCAATGCTCGACCAACAATCACTCCTGCAACACCAGAGCCTTTAAGCGCAGCGATATCATCCAGAGAGCCTATGCCGCCAGAAGATTGGAATTGCACTTGTGGGTACTGTTTACATAGGTCTACGTAAAGTTCTACATTCGATCCTTGCAGCGTGCCATCGCGTGAGATATCAGTACACAATACATGTTTCAAACCAACTGTTAGGTAATCTTCAAGCAATGCTTCAATCGTTACGCCTGAATCTTCTTGCCAACCTGAAATAGCAACGTTACGAGTGCCGTTTTCATCAATGTTGATATCTAGCGCTAATACGATTTTTTCTGCACCGTATTTTTCCATCCAACCTTTGACAAGCTCTGGCTGTTTTACCGCTGTAGAACCAACAACCACACGTTGTGCACCAGCGTTTAATAAATCTTGTACATCCGCTTCGTTACGTACGCCACCACCAATTTGAATATTGGCAGGGGTGCTTGCTAACAAACGAGCAATCAAATCTAACTGACGTGCTGTTGTGTCTTTTGCACCCGTTAAATCAACAAGGTGTAGCCAATTTGCGCCTGCTTGGTGATACAGATTAAACTGCTCAGCCGGATCAACTTTATATTCTGTTACTTGCCCGTAGTCGCCTTGAAACAGACGAACCACTTGGCCTTCAATTAAATCTAATGCTGGAATGATCATTCTAATTCCTTTTAGCTCTCACTCGTGGAGAGTCCTATTTCTTTTTTAACTCTATCGCTGCTAGAAAATTCAGGTTTCAGGGCGGTTGCTGTGATATTAGGGTTACCCCCTACCCACCCCTGAACCCTTTAAGGGAGCTTGCGACCGATCTGAACCCTGCCTTTTACAACTCCAAAAAGTTCTGAATAAGCTTTGAACCCACTTTACTTGAACGCTCTGGGTGAAACTGAACACCGTAATAATTACCGACTTGTAATGCGGCGGTAAACGGTTGTCCATAGTCACAAGAAGCAATGGTGTAATCACCCACTTGCATGCCAAAGCTATGTACAAAGTAAAAGTAACTGTTCTCAGGAATATCTTTAAACAGTGGGTTACCTTCAACGGGTTTAATTGTATTCCACCCCATGTGAGGTAGTGGTAAGTCACCTGTTTGAAGCTTACGAACTTCACCATCACATAAGCCTAAGCAATCCACAATTTGATCTGCCTTTTGACCTTTCTCTTCAGAGAGTTTACCAAGCAGTTGCATACCTAAACAGATACCCAATAGCGGCTTTTCAACTTGTTTAACCAACTCAATGAGATCACGTTCAGCTAAGTTTTTCATCGCTTCGCTTGCTGTTCCTACTCCCGGTAAAAACAACTTATCCGCAGCTAAAACGACTTGTGGATCTCTGCTTATCGTAACGTCATAACCCAAACGCTCAATCGCAAATCTCACTGATGATACGTTAGAGCAGCCTGTATCAATAATAACGACATTTTGCTTTGTCATAGTCACTCCTACAATACGCCTTTTGAGCTTGGCAGTTCATTACCTTCCACTTTAATCGCTTGGCGTAATGTACGACCAAACGCTTTAAATAAGCTTTCAATAATGTGGTGATCATTATGACCAGCAGAAGAAAGGTGTAACGTACAAGCAAGCGTATCTGTAAGCGAGCGGAAGAAGTGAACTACCATTTCTGTTGATAAATCCCCAACTTGATCACGACTAAATTCCGCATCAAATTTCAAATATGGACGGCCAGATAAATCCAGCGCACACTGTGCTAAACACTCATCCATTGGTAAGCTAAAACCAAAACGACCAATACCACGTTTATCACCCAATGCTTCTTTTAACGCTTCACCAAGTGCTAGAGCCGTATCTTCAATGGTGTGGTGATCATCAATGTGTAAGTCGCCCTCTACATTGATCTTCATTTGGAAACCGCCGTGCGTAGCGATTTGATCAAGCATGTGATCAAAGAAACCAAGGCCGGTTGAGATTGTATTACCACCCTGCTCATCCAAATTAACAAACACTTTGATGTCCGTTTCTTTAGTTGTGCGGATAACTTCTGCAGTACGTGCGTTTACAGTCAGATCTTTTAAGATCGCCGGCCAGTTCATTGTCTCAGGGTGATATTGAATGCCACGGATTGCCATGTTCTCAGCTAATTGAAGATCCGTTTGGCGATCACCAATCACAACCGAGTGTTGAAAATCGACTTTTCCGCCTTGAAGGTACTCTTTTACCATACCCAGTTTTGGTTTACGGCAAGAACAGTTATCTTCTTCAAAGTGTGGGCAGATCAGGACATCATCAAACTTAACGCCTTGAGATTCAAAGAACTCCATCATCATATTATGTGGCGCATCAAACTCATCTTGCGGGTAGCTATCTGTTCCTAAACCATCTTGATTGGTTACCATCACTAAACGATAACCAGCATCTTGAAGAGACAGCAAAGATGGAATAACCAGAGGTTCAAACTTTAACTTGTCTAAACGGTCTACTTGAAAATCGACAGGTGGCTCAACAATTAAGGTGCCATCGCGGTCGATAAATAAAATCTTTTGTTGTTTGCTCACAGGAACGTCCTTTTAATTTTTCTAATTTTATTCTTGATAAGCCCCAAGCCTTATTCCTAAGCTTGGGGATAAGATTACATTAATTGATTACGAATAAATCCAAGAGTTTTTTCACACTCTTCGCGATTACCTACGCTGATACGCACACAATCTTTAATTGGTGAATTACGTAAAATAATACCGTGATCCCACGCTGCTTTAAACACTGCATCGCCATCAGAGAATTGCACTAATAAATAGTTACCCCAACCTTCATGGACGGTGACACCATTCAATACCATTAACCCTGCATGTAAATAAGCACGGTTAGCACTTAAATCAAGCATCTGGTATTTCATTCGAGCTAAACCTGCTTCAGATAAGGCTTGAGCCGCAATTTCAGCCACTGGAACTGGCACTGGGTATGGCGCAATCACTTTAAGTAATACATTAATCAGTTCTTCATTGGCTAATGTAAAACCACAACGTAAGCCAGCCAGTGCAAAGGCTTTTGATAGTGTACGAAGAATCGCAAGGTGTGGATAATCAGCCAGTAAATCGACCGTAGACTTCTCCATACAAAAATCGATGTAAGCTTCATCCATTACGACAATTGCGCGATCTTTTGTCATCTCAAGCAATGAAATAATATCTTTACGATTAACAATGTTGCCTGTTGGATTATTTGGACTACACACAAACACGACTTTTACATTTTCTAAGCTTGCTTCTATTGTAGGAAGATCTAACTGCCAATCAGAAGTTAGTGGTACGGTTTTAGTCTCTACACCAATGGTTTCTGCACTGATTGAGTACATCCCATAGGTTGGCGGGCAATATAAAATCGCATCTTCATTTGGCTCACAGAACGCACGAACTAATAGTTCAATACCTTCATCAGCACCACGTGACGTTAGCACTTGCTCTGGTTTTACATTTGCATAAGCCGCATAAGCATTGATCAACTCTGGTGGTTGACATTCACTGTAACGGTTAAGGCGTGCAAAATTGAATTTGTATTCATTATCAAATGGGGATTCATTGGCGTTTAACCACACATCCCCTGTGCCACCAATACGACGAGCAGAGAGATAAGGAGTTAATGCTTGCACTTGTTTTCTGGCTAACTTTTCCATCATGAATTCCTATTGATTCGCTTCTAATTTAGCTAATTTTTCAATTCTGATTGTAACCGCTCGTTTGTGAGCATCAAGTCCTTCTGCGTCCGCCATTGTTACCACTGTCGGGGCTAGGCCTTTTAAGCCATCTGCTGTTAATTCTTGCACTGTCATGCGTTTAGAAAAATCAGCCAAACCTAAACTTGAGTAGGTTTTTGTATAACCATAGGTTGGTAATACGTGATTAGTTCCAGAAGCATAATCCCCTGCAGATTCAGGCGAGTAATTGCCTAAGAAAATAGAACCTGCATTATCCAGCAGTGGCAGCAATTCTCGTGGGTTTTTAGTTTGAACAATTAAGTGCTCAGGACCATAAAAATTTGAAATTGATACACACTGAGTAAGTGATTCAGCAATAATCAATAAACTAGATCCTAATGCTTTACGTGCAATATCAGAGCGAGATAACTCTTTTAATTGCTTTTCGATCGCATCAGCCACTTGATCTGCAATGATTGGAGATGGCGTAACAAGAACCACTTGTGAATCTGGACCGTGCTCTGCTTGGCTTAAAAGATCCGCAGCAATAAAATCAGGATCTGCCGTTTCATCCGCAATAACCAAAACCTCAGATGGACCTGCTGGCATATCAATGGCTGCGCCACGGAAATCATTAGATACCTGACGCTTAGCTTCAGTTACATATGCGTTACCTGGGCCAAAGATCTTATCAACTTTAGAAACCGATTTAGTACCGTAAGCCATAGCGGCAACGGCTTGAGCACCACCAATATTATATACCTCATCAATTTTACATAGTTTTGCAACGTATAAAATTTCATCGGCGATTGGTGGAGGAGAACACAACACCACTTTTTGACAACCGGCGATTTGAGCTGGAATACCTAACATTAATACCGTTGATGGTAATGGCGCACTGCCCCCTGGAATATACAGACCCACTTTATTAATCGGCATTGTGATTTGTTCACACACCACACCTGGCTGTGTTTCTACTTTAATTGGTTGCGGTTTTTGAGCTTTGTGAAATTTAGAGATATTACTGTACGCTTGTTGTAGCGCCGCTTTCATCTCTTCAGATAAACGTTCACTTGCCGCATCAATTTCTGATTTAGATACTCGAATCGACTCTGGTTTCACACCATCAAACTTTTCTGTTAACGCTAATACGCCAGCGTCACCGTCTTGTTTAACGGTATTAATCACGCTAGTTACCGCAGCAGTAATATTTGCGCCTTCGGTAATAGCAGGACGTTGTAAGACAGTATCTTGTTGTGAATCGCTAAGTGATTGCCAAACTAGGGTTTTCATAATGGTTACTCCATCATCTTCTCAATTGGCAATACAAGAATAGAGCTCGCACCCAATGCTTTTAGTTGCTCCATTGTTTCCCAGAATAGATTTTCAGTACTGACTAGGTGAACCGCCACTTTTGCACCATCACTTGATAAAGGAAGTACTGTTGGATCTTCTGCACCTGGTAGTAGTGATTTAATTGCTTCTAATTTATCTGTAGGTGCGTGTAGCATAATGTATTTAGATTCTTTGGCCTGAATACACCCTTGCATGCGAGTCAGTAGTTTTTCGATTAATGCAGCTTTATCTGCATCGAACTCGCCTTCACGTTGAATTAGTGTCGCTTTTGAGCGGAAAATCACTTCAGCTTCTTTTAAGCCATTTGCTTCAAGCGTTGCGCCTGTTGAAACTAAATCAGCAATGGCATCAGAAAGGCCTGCACGCGGAGCAACTTCAACAGAACCATTTAAAATACAAGTTGAGAACGGAATACCTTGTTCATCCATAAAGCTTTTAAGTAGTTGTGGGTAAGTCGTTGCGATACGTTTACCAGCAAGATCTTGTGGACCGTTGTAAGTTTCATCTTTATCGATAGCAATAGATAAACGGCAACCACCAAAATCTAAACGGCGCAGCGTAGTGAATGATGAAGGCTCACCCAACGCTTTACGCTCTAAACGCACTTCTTCTAATTCGTTTTCACCAATCACACCTAAATCAACAACACCATCCATGATTAGGCTTGGAATATCATCATCACGAACTAACAATAAATCAATGGGCATATTTTCAGAATGAACCACTAAGCGCTCGCCTGAGATATTAAATTTCATGCCACAGCGTTTGAATAGCTCTTGGCACTCTTTAGATAAACGGCCTTTCTTTTGAATCGCGATGCGTAGACGTTGTGCTGACATAATTTCTTCCTTGTAAAAATGTAATTCTAAATTTGTGGTAGTTATCTGTTACTTAATTTTGGTCATAAAACGAAAAAACCCTCAGAAATTTTACCTTCCGAGGGTTTGAAATTGTATTCATCGGAAGGAAATTCTAATTGCCTTCCGGATATGCATATCCTCCCGAAAGACTACTCAGGATGATGGTGATGATGAATGTTCAGACCTTGAATACGCATAATTATAAACCTTTAGTAACAAATTGATTTTGTTTTTAACCTTGTAAACACATTATCAAACTGTGGTTTTATTTCAACAAAAAAGATCATTTTTTTAAAAGAAAATTTTTGGATCATTAAAGGGCTAAGAACTAATTCTAATAACTATCTTTATTCAAACGAAAAAAAGCCAGTCATAATGACTGGCTTAATAATTTGGTTTACTTTAAATCAAGAGATTAGAAGTAGTAGTAACCAGCTGCGAATACGAAGGTTTCTTCATCTTTATCGCCAGCGTCAAGTTGTTGCTTAATATCGATACCCATATCCATGTTTTTAGCTAGTGTGTACATAGCTGCGACGTTCATGAAAGAGTAATCTGTATCAGTTTTACCGATCTCTTCTGTATTACCAGCGTAACCAGCAGCAAGAGTTAGGTCTTCAGAGACTGTGTAACCTGCAGATACGTAGTATCCAGTATTTGTCTTATCTAGTACTTTAGTATCTGTTTCTTCGATCCAGAAGTTAGCACCTAATTTAACAGCACCTAGCTTAACATTACCAGTTACTGTGTATACATCGTAATCAGAATCACGAGTTTCATATCCAGCGTATACATTGAACGCTTCTTGTTCGATACCAACGTAACCATTCACGCCTTTTTCAGCAGCTACATGAACATCATCAGTTTCGAAGTAAGAAACACCGTAAGCGAAACCATTTGTTGCACCTTGGAATTTAACTACGTTAAATGCATCAGATGCATCACCAGCAGAAGCACCAAACTCGTATGTAAAGTCGCCAGCACCGTCAATAGCATCTAAAGCAGTGTCGTTTTCCCAACCGTAAGAAGCGATACCGTAGCCAGTATCAAAACCTAACCAAGCTTTATCTACATCAGTAGCAGGGCTTGAGTTTTTCTCTGTAGAAGATGCATGTTTAGTTTCACTGTCTGTTGTGTAGTTCAACATAAAGTCAGTTTCAAAGTAACCAACGATACGATTGTTACGGTAGTTAACTGCTAGAGTTAGGCCAGTAGCCCAATCATCATAAAATGCTTTAGAACCAGTGTCGTAGTAACCACCAACACCAACAGAACCAGATACTGAGAATTGGTCTTTATGCATTGAATCAAATGCAAACATATCTTCGTTTTTGCTGTTTTGGCTGCTTGTATCAACAGCAAACGCTGATGCCGAGATACTTGCGATTGCAAGCGCTAAAAGAGTCTTTTTCATAATAAGTCCACTGCCTTTTCTTAGAAAGATTTGGAAATCCGTTTTCCGGTTCCCTTTATTTTAGAGCGCTACAGACGCATCTAATGTGCGGCTTGTTAGCGTCTCTGTTTCTGGACGCTACTTTGCTAAATATTTCTCATCGTGTCAACGCGCAAAGTCAAGGAAAGTAAAAATTAATAAAGATATCAAATACAGCGGCTTAGAGGTGAACATTTATAGTTGTGACACAGATCAAACCTAAAAATATAAATTTAGATAAATACACACAACGGAGAAAATCAAGAGACACGCGTTAAGTATCGAATAATAATGAAGTAAATATGTGAATAGTTCTAAATGAGCACATATTGAGCAGTGGGTTTGATTAATATTTATAAATAGAAATTGAGATAAAATATGACCTAAAAATAATTGTCATTCTGTGTGAATATTTTCCAGATTTCAGAATGACAATACAGTTTTCATAAGAAAGGCTAAAAATTAATTGTGATCTATGATCCATTTTTGGAAGGCTTTACGTTCTTCCTTAGAGGATTTGGTATACCAAGCTTGAAGCTGTTCAAGGTTTGAAACCCTATTATCTACTGATTTTTTATTGCTTTCTACAATTTGCGCACTTGCTATTAGTGTTGATGTAGAGCCCAAAATCACTCCATTTTCTTGATTATGCTTCGCCACTAACTCCTCAATATCTCGATAGGGAAGAAAGCCACCTCGAGATTTTAATATTTCTTGTGAATAAGTAACCTCTTTCTCGTCTGATTTAATTACCCACATCGGTGATTGTTTAAAAGTATTATTAGCGTGTTCATAGCTATAGATTTTTGGTGCAATAAGTGTAGCTTGCTTTTCTGGTGCTTCAAAAGATAGGATAAACGGTTTTGATTCAAAGACTTTTTTACCGCCTCCTTTACCTACCGAATTGCTGTACCTCACTACAACCTGATTCAATCCACTTTGAAGATCTACTGGCTCTCTATCTTCTACAACTTCAACCCCATTGACGACCAAAATTTCAATTCCCTTTTGAGGAATTAATTCTTCAGCACTCAGTATTGAAGTAAAAAACAATCCTATTAATACAATCAATCTTTTCATTTTGATATCACCTTCAATTAATTTTAAATAATTACTTTCGATTTTAACTATTTAATCTAAAAAAAAGCCACCCAATGGGTGGCTTTTTTTATAAAAACATAAGCGAATTCAAATTAGAAAGAAGCTTTCACACCAACAGCTAAACCAATCTCGCTATCTTTAACATCATTGCCACCAACTTCAGCATAAGCAGTTGTATTTGGAGCTAAAGCATAACCACCGTTTACATACCAAGTTTGAACATCATCAGAGCCCTTAGTATCATCAGATGAAAAGCTATAACCAGCAGCAAACAACCAATCAGCCATAGTATAATCAGCAGCTAGAGCAATTGTATTTGTTTTCATATCTTCAAGAACTTTACGCTCTTTATCAAGAGAATAAAAACCAGCAGATAGATTAATATCTTCAATACCTGCAAAACGAGCTTCCAATGCTGTAAGCATTTCAGTAGAACCACTATCTAAATCAGAATTACCAACAAAAGCAGTAAAATCAAAATCAGCTACACGGTAACCTAATTTAAGATCTGCATGCTGTCCATCATCAGCAATACTTTCTGAGCCGTTTTTATCTTGAACAAACGCAGCAGTCATGTAAAAGCTTTCAGTATCTAGGTCATAACGTAACATTTCATCGCCACAGTACGCTTCATCACCAGAGAAAAATGTTTTGATACCAAACTGGTAATCTGAACCAATACCTGCATCATCAAGTGCAGAACAAGTACGACCTACCTTAACAGAACCGTAAGATTGAGAATAAAGAGCAACATAAGTATCACCAACCTCTGCTGATGTAGACTTCCCCTTAGTTACATCACCGCTCGCGCCGTCAAATTCCCAGTAGCCACCGAATGAAACTTCGTCGTTGATAGCGTAACGAACATCAAAGCCAAAATCAGCATCTTGGATTTCTTGTTGGTAAGAACTACTGTCTAAAGCGTTTTTGTAAACTACTTCGATGTCACCGTGTAGACCAACAGTTACACCGTCTTGATTGTAAACTTCAAATGCTTGCGCTGAACCAGCTGATGCTGCTAAAACTGATAATGCTACTAGAGTCTTTTTCATAATAATCCACTGCCTTTTCTTAGAAAGATTGGAAATCCGTTTTCCGGTTCCCTGTTTTTATGTAATTTTATTCTGCATCGACCAACACATCTAACCGTGTGATTAATCAGTACTTCTGAATTCGAGAGCTACTTTGCAAAATCTTTCCCCTCATGTCAACGGCACTAGTAAAAAGTTACAAAAAAACATAAAACCTTAAATAACAAAGACTTATTAAAATATAACACCTTTAATTAACTAGAAGTCATATAAGTAACCCATAAAACATAAATATTTATTTCCACCTTCAAAAGAATATAACTTCAAAGAAGAAACATAAAAAACATTAGGAAAGAATAAAATCTCACAAAAATGAAATTTAAAGGCATTTAACTCGTTCTAAAATTTAACATTTAGACCTTTTTACCGCTTACATCTTACTTTCGTGACGAAAGTCTCTAATTTATTACATAAGAATCTATTTTTTGCAGGAGATCACATTTAAGCAGGCATGTTACAATGCTTTTTTTTATTCAATTGAGTCGATTCATGTTGAACAAAGCTGTTACTGATTGCATTCGCGAAAGCTATAAAACGCTACAAGACCAACTTCCCGGCTTTATACCTCGCCGTGCACAGAACTATTTAGTAGCAGAAATCGCTAAATCACTTGCAGGTGAATACAGTGAGACGCATCGCATGATTGTGGCAGAGGCAGGGACAGGGATTGGTAAATCCTTGGCTTATCTGCTAAGTGCTATCCCCTTCGCAAAGTTAAATAATAAAAAAGTGGTTATTTCAACGGCAACTGTCGCCTTGCAAGAACAATTAGCGCATAAAGACTTACCCTTTTATCGTAGGATCTCACCACTCCCATTCTCTTTTATTATCGCTAAAGGCCGCCAACGCTATTGTTGTAGCCATAAACTGGCCTTATTAGTAGAAACAAACCACGAAGAAGATAAACAAGCGGCCTTATTTACAGAAAAACCTAAAAAGAAAGATTTAGAACTTTTGAGAAGAATGTATAAAGCATTAAGCGAAGGTAAGTGGGATGGAGATATCGATAGTTGGCCTAGCACTATTCCACCTCCTATATGGCAATCTATTGTTTCAGATAAATATAGTTGTCATAACGGCTTGCCAATGCATCGTGAGTGCCCATTTCAAAAAGCACGGGAACATCTAGATAAAGCAGATGTAGTAATAGCCAACCATAGCTTAGTCATGGCTGATATTGATTTAGGTGGCGGTGTTGTTCTTTCTGAGCCAGAGCAAACTATTTATATTTTTGATGAAGCACATCACTTACCTCATGTTGCTCGAGAACACTCATCAGCAGCAGCAAATTTAAAGGGTACAGCTTCTTGGTTAGAGTCATTAAATAAATCAGTTAGTAAATTTTGCAATCTTGCCGATCAGAAACGTGTGAATCGCTTTCAGAATACGTTGCATGAAAATCTACAAGAACTTATCCCCTCTTTAAATCAACTGAGTAAACAATTTGATCCAACATTATTTAATGATGATGGTATTTATCGCTTTGAACATGGTGAAATTCCCACTTGGCTTGCAGATCAAGCTAAAGACTTAAAAGACCTTTCAACCAAAGCCAATCAAGCGCTAGCAAAAATTAGTGATTTAATCTCTGAGCGAATGAAAGATGGGGAGCTAGCCCCAAGAATGGCTGAGCCTGCTTTAGCTGAAACTGGTTTCTATCTGCAACGATTAGAGAACTTAGCGCAAGTCTGGTTCTTAATGGCAAAACCAAACAGCGATAAAGGTGCACCACTCGCTCGTTGGTTAGAAAAAAGCAAAGATAGAGAAAGTGACGTTGTAATTAATGTCTCTCCTCTTGAAGTCGGTTGGCAGTTAGAGCAAAACTTATGGAGCCGAGCTGCAGGTGCCGTCATTGTCTCAGCAACCATGAGAGCTTTAAATAGCTACTCTTTCTTTTGCCGACAAGCTGGTATTTCAGAAAAACAAGAAGATGGCGTTCGTTTTCTCTCTTTAGCTTCACCATTTAATTACCAAGAAAATGCACAACTAGTGATCCCTAAATTACCAATGGAACCTTCTGCTCCTGGTTTCACAGATCTGTTAATCGAAGAATTACCATTGTACTTAGCAGACCAAACATCAAGCCTAGTTTTGTTTTCTTCTTATTGGCAAATGAATAAAGTAGCTGAAGGTATTGAAAAAATAGTTAAGAAGCAGGGTTGGAGTTTATTGATTCAAGGTCAAGAATCTCGTCAAGAAATATTAAAGAAACATAAAAAGCTGTGTGAAGCGAAAAAAGTTAGTATTTTATTTGGAACTGGGAGCTTCTCTGAAGGGTTAGATCTACCGGGAAATTTACTAACAAATTTAATTATTACGAAAATACCATTTGGTGTTCCAACCTCTCCTGTAGAGGAAGCGCATTCAGAATATATAGAAAGCCGAGGTGGGAATCCATTTATGCAGATCAGTGTTCCAGAAGCCAGTAAAAAGTTAATCCAATCAGTTGGACGATTACTGCGTAAAGAAGAAGATTCTGGTAGAGTTGTCCTCTTTGATCGCCGAGTTATAACTAAACGTTATGGCAAAGCGCTTTTAGATGCATTACCTCCTTTTAAGAGAGTGATAGAGTAAGCTTTGTTATGAACAATCGCATATTGCGATTCTAATACTAATGTCAATAATTAGACTATTTTTATAGTTCTCAATTATTGGCACCAATATCATGATACACATAATTATATAAGAGCCTATATGGAATTTCTTGAGCCTAGTACCCTGATTGTTTTGGGATTAGTTGCCTTTATTGCTGGATTTATTGATGCTGTTGCTGGTGGAGGTGGAATGCTAACCGTACCCGCTTTGCTTTCAATTGGTTTACCACCACATATTGCTTTAGGTACGAATAAACTGGCTGCTACTTTCGCTTCATCAACAGCCGCATTGACTTATTTCAAAAAGAAGTTGTTTGACCCTAATTTTTGGAAAACCTCTTTTATTGCAACCCTTTTTGGCGCAACCTTTGGTACTCTACTTGTTAACTACATTTCAACTGAATGGCTAGAAAAAGGGCTTCCTTTAGTTATTCTAGCTGCCGCTCTTTATACCATTTGGCCAACTCGTGTGACATCAGACCAAAATGTACTTCCAGAGAAAACACCCAAATTAAAAAAACAACAAATCATACAAGGCTCCATATTAGGATTTTATGATGGAGTTGCAGGACCTGGTACAGGTGCATTTTGGACAGTAAGTAGTATGGCGATGTATCGCCTGAATATTTTACTCGCTTCGGGTTTAGCGAAAGCGATGAATTTCACTAGTAATATTACCTCATTAATTACGTTTGCTATCCTTGGCCATATAAACTGGGCCTTAGGACTAACTATGGGTGTATGTTTAATGGTTGGAGCATTTATTGGCGCTCACTCCGCTATTCGCTTTGGTTCTAAATTTATTCGTCCCGTGTTTGTAACGGTTGTTTGTATTCTAGCCGTCAAATTAGCTTTAGATGCTTGGTTCTAAAGCCACTCTGTTTATACTGAGGTTCATATGACAAATTTTAGTTCTATTGAGATCATGCTTGAGCAGCTGGGTAAAACTGCTGCAGAGATAGATCGTCGTCGAGGTGAGCAGCGTTTACCTCTATTTGATGAACGATTATTTGGCTGCCGAAGTCGTTACCTTGTTCCATGCATTAATGAAACAAAAGAAACACTAAAATCAATACAGCGTGAAGAACAGGCAAACATTCTTACAACACAACGGGCTGAATATTTAACTCAAATGCTTGTCTCACAGATCCAGGCCGTTCAACGGGAAGTAGCAACTCAGCGTATTCGATCTAATGAGCCTCGTCCAAAAGGCAGTTATAAAAAACCAATTAGCGATATGTACCAAGACTTAGCCCAACATCAAGAATGGGAACGTCGACTAACTCAAATGGTACGAGAGCAAGAGCATACTGTAAATCAATGTAACTCATTCGCTCAACAGCAAGGATTACAAAAAACACTCTTAACCACAGAGAAACGATTACAACGCTGTAAAGAAGCAATGAAGCGTCTAGAACAACAAATAACTTATCGAGAACAGCATGACTAATCAATCTAAACCAACAGCAAACACAGAGGCTATTGTGGAAACAGAAAAAACAAATAGTCTTCTTGATAATGCTCCTGATGACGTAAAACTCGCCGTAGATTTAATTTATTTATTAGAAAATAATCATGTTGAAAAACAAACAGCAATTAGTGCATTAAAAATGGTACTCAATGATTACGAAAATAAGTAAGACAGCAGATTCAAAAATGAGACAACTGCAAAATATTTAAACACTACAGAAATAGCTCTATTTGATTTATTTACATAAAACTTAGATCTATTTCTCAATTAATTTTCATCACGAATTATTCCTCTTTATTATTTTATTTTACCCATTTAATATTTATCTATAAATAGATTGATAATAACAATCAAATCAATAATAACTTATTATAACGTCATCGTGTCAGTATTGATAAAAAGCAATTTAATGCTTACATCGACTGATATTAGCTAGGGTAAATATGTTTTCTTATAATGAAATCCTCACTGATATATCAGAAGAGGATCGCTTAGGCATAGATTTTACTTATGAACCTGAGTTTGAGTCTATTGAAAATGAAATAAACAAAGCGACAGATCTGTTTGCAACAAGCAAAACGGACTGGCAACTCGTGCACTCTAATTCATTGAATTTAATATCAAAAAAAAGTAAAGATTACCGCTTGCTTTATTGGATCTTACTCTCATTTCAGCACATTACATCATCTATTGAATATACATCTCTTTTAACATTAGTTAATGAATTCATCATTAAATACAAGAGCGATATCTATCCTAAAAGAAAAAAACTGCAATATTCATCTATTAACAAAATAGTTTTTATTATTAATAAAGAAACTAAATTAATAATTGATAATATAGTAGATGTCGATATTACTGATAAATTAATAGATATTTTATTAAAATTAGATGACTCAATAAATTCAACTTTTGATTCTAAAACAGATAATGTTTCTTTGTTAATTGACCACCTTAATAAACATAAAAAACGATTAAAGTCAGAAAAAAAACCATCCGTGGCTGATAAACAAAACACTATTGTTAATCAATCAACTAGTCCTATCACTACTTCAAAAGATAGTTCATTCTCACAAGATGAAATAGCGAATGATCGTGATGCAAATAAAGCATTGCGCCATCTACAAGATGTCTCTCGTTGTCTTTCAAAATATTGGCTAAATCAGAAAATCGGAGACGAAAAAGCATACCAATTGAGTCGTACATTAACCTGGCTGACTATCAACCAAACACCATCAAGTAACGACGATCACATCACAATGCTCAAACCTGTTCCACAAGCACGACAACAGCACTTTTCTCAATTAAGGAGTGAAGGAAACCATACTAATTTACTCATTGAACTTGAAGAAAGTTTATCTAAATCCCCCTTCTGGCTTGATGGCCACTTCATGGTGTGGGAAACCTTGTCTGAATTAAATCATCACGATGCAGCTCAATCTGTGATAGATCAACTCTCTTTACTCATAAAGAAAACACCTAATATTACAGACCTTAAATTTGATGATGCTTCTGAATTTGCAAAACCAGAAACACAAGCATGGATTGAACAATATTGCTCTCAAAACACAAAACAAAACCAATCAACTCCACAGCATATTGAAAACAACACAGCCAGTGATTGGGACTTAGAACTCAAAGAAGCCTTATCTTTATTACAACAAGAACCTTTAACGGATGTCCTACAGCCTCTTATTCGTGGACATCATCAATCTCGCTCTGCACGAGAGGCTTTCTTCTGGCAATTCTCACAAGCCACATTGCTATTGCATGCAAACAAATATGATCTAGCAGTCCCTCTTCTTCGGTGGCTAGACAAACAATATTCACATTCAGTATTAACACAATGGGATCCCCTGCTTGAAGAACGTTTATTGGATCTCTGGCTTACCTGCCAAAAAAAACTTCCAGTGAAAAAACAAGATCCCCAATTAATAACAACCTTACGTGAACGACTCTGTTGCCTAAATCCAATACGAGTACTTAATGACTAAGCAGTTTATATATTTGAGCTGTTCTTAAATTACAATTCTAGGAGACCCCATGTCAAAAGATGGATCTGTTGCACCAAAAGAGCGTGTAAATGTGACATTCAAACCAGCAACCTCTGATTCAGCAGAAGAGCTTGAATTACCGCTTAAAATGATGGTTCTTGGTGATTTCACTCTTCAAGATGACGAGCGACAACTCGAAGATAGAAAACCATTCAGTGTCGATAAAAGCAATTTTAACGATGTGATTGAAAAGCAGAATCTAAATATTTCATTTGGCGTAAAAAACCAACTTCAAGGTGGCGAGGGGCCTGAGAAAATAGCGGTCGATCTTTCATTTAAAAGAATTAATGACTTTGATCCTGCCAGCATTGTAGAGCAAGTTCCCGAGCTAAAAGGCTTGATGGATCTACGTGAAGCTCTTGTTTCTCTAAAAGGTCCATTAGGAAATGCACCTTCATTTAGAAAAGCGATCGAAGATGCTCTAGTTGATGAAAGTGCACGTGAAAAATTACTAAACGAGTTAGGTTTAGCAAAGGAAAAGGAATAATCCATGACAGACGTAAGTACAGTTCAAGAAGCACAAAATGACATTACCGTCGGCCTTCTTGATCAAATCGTAGCTCAAACCAATTTAACACCAGAAGATGAAACCTATGGTATTGCTAAACGCGGTGTTAGTGCTTTCATTGAAGAGCTACTAAAACCACAAAACCAAGAAGAACCAGTCAAAAAAGCACTTATAGACAAAATGATTACAGAAATCGATCAAAAGTTAAGTCAGCAAGTCGATGAAATCCTACATCATGAATCATTTCAACAATTAGAATCTTCATGGCGTGGATTAAAATTACTTGTTGATCGTACCGACTTCCGTGAAAACATTAAAATTGAAGTCATTAGTATATCAAAAAATGATTTATTAGAGGATTTCGAAGATGCCTCAGATATTACCCAATCAGGTCTCTATAAGCATGTCTACACTAACGAGTTTGGCACGTTTGGTGGCCAACCTGTCGGCGCTATTATTGGTAACTATCACTTTGGTCCTTCTGCGCCCGATATTAAAAATCTACAAAACTTGGCTTCTGTAGCTGCGATGGCTCATGCCCCATTCATTTCAGCTGCAGGGCCTAAATTCTTTGGTTTGGAATCTTTTGAAGGGTTACCTGATTTAAAAGATCTAAGTGATCATTTTGAAAGCCCACAATACTCAAAGTGGCAAAAATTCCGTGAACAAGAAGATTCCCGATTTGTCGGATTAACCCTGCCTCGATTCTTGCTACGTCAGCCTTATGACCCTGAAGACAATCCAGTTAAAACATTTAATTACCATGAAAATGTCTCTGCTACTCATGAAGATTATTTGTGGGGCAATACTGCTTTTACAATGGCGACTCGTATAACTGAAAGTTTTGCTAACTTCCGTTGGTGCCCAAACATTATCGGGCCACAATCTGGTGGCGCAGTTGAAGATCTTCCCCTTCATCACTTTGAAAGTATGGGCGATATTGAAACAAAGATCCCAACCGAAGTATTAGTCTCAGATCGCCGAGAATATGAGCTGGCTGAAGAAGGCTTTATTGCGTTAACTATGCGCAAAGGATCTGATAATGCAGCTTTCTTCTCTGCAAACTCAGTTCAAAAAGCTAAATTTTTTGGTAATAGTGAAGAAGGTAAAAATAAAGAGCTTAACTATCGCCTAGGAACTCAACTTCCATATCTGTTCATTATTAGTCGTCTAGCTCATTACATTAAAGTATTACAGCGCGAACAAATTGGCAGCTGGAAAGAGAGAACCGATTTAGAACAAGAGCTAAACTCTTGGATCCGTCAATACATAGCAGATCAAGAAAACCCACCAGCAGAGGTTCGCAGTCGCCGCCCTCTACGAGCTGCAAATATTGAAGTCTGCGATGTTGAAGGAAGCCCAGGCTGGTATCGCGTAAATCTATCTGTTCGCCCTCATTTTAAATACATGGGATCTGATTTCACACTCTCATTGGTTGGTAAGTTAGACCAAGAATAATAAGTCCCCTCAGTGCTTAATAAACACTGAGGGATTACAAGCACATAAATTGTCGGATACTTTACCACTTTAAGGATTAATTACACATGGCATCACAACGACTATTTGAGCGATTATTAACAGGGACAACACAACATAATCTTGTCTCTACATCGTTAGAGATTACAGAGTCTATTCGCTTGCATGTCGCTCAACTATTATCAACCCGACAAGGCGATGCTCTTATATGTCCAGACTTAGGTTTACCCGACCTTAATATGTCTCATATGACACCTCATGACGCCATAATTCATGTAAAAAGAGAGGTTGAAAGGGTAATCCACCATTATGAAAAACGCATAACTAACATTAAAGTACATTATCTAGGCGATATTTATAGCCCACTTCACCTGTATTTTGATGTTCAGGGTGACATTATATTCAATGGTAAATGCACCCCTATTTCATTTACAACTCATGCTCAAACAAGCGGTCAAAAAACTAACCACCTTAATATGCAAGGTGCAGCATGAGTTTTAATAACTATTATCAATCTGAACTGGTTGCCTTACGAGAACTTGGGAAATCATTCTCTGAAGAAAATCCAGCTTTGGCACCCTTTCTTGGTCAAGAAGGACTCGATCCTGATATTGAACGCTTGTTTGAGGGCTTTGCTTTTTTAGTTGGCCGTTTACACCAACGTTTAGATAATCAACTACCAGAATTAACTCATTCACTAATGCGATTATTGTGGCCAAACTACGTTCAAGCTATACCAGCAATGAGTACATTAAGATTCACTCCTGTTAGTGAATTAACACAAAAAACACGAATACCTCGCGGTACAGAAGTATTAAGTCAACCTATTGATGGTATTCAGTGCCAATTCAAAACGTGTTACGACATTGATATTTACCCTATCTCTATCCATTCTTCATCATTTATGGCAAATGGGAATGGAGGAATATATCAACTTCGTCTAAAACTAGATTCTGGTATCAACCTTCATTCATTAGGAATGTCAAAACTTAAAATTCATTTTAATGGTGATAAAGCAAGCTGTCTTTCTTTAATCATGGCCTTACGTTCTGCCACAACCCAAGCTGAATTCTGTGCATTAAATGATAACCAAGAACTGATTAATCGAAGTACCTTCCCAACAGAAAGCATTCAATCTGTTGGTTTTTCTACTGATCAAAATCTCTTTGATTACCCACTAAACACATTTGAAGGTTATCGCCACATCCAAGAGTTTTTTTGTTATCCTGAAAAATATTACTACATTGACTTAACCGAGTTGCCAGTTTGGCCAGCTTCGTTTAGTGAAGGCTGTAAATACGTCGATATCAAATTCACTTTAGCCAATATTACTCACCAACCTTTTTATGCTAATCGCGTACAACCAGAACTGTTTTGTACTCCGATTGTGAATTCATTTAAAACAGATACGCAGCCACTTTTATTAACACATCGTAAAGATCAATATAAGATCAAGCCCTCATCATTAAATGACAACCAAAGCACTATTTTATCGATTGAAGAAGTCCATGGCTGGAACCCTGGTCAAAAAGGACGTATAGATTTTTATCATTTCGAATCTTTTGAACATAACGATTCTGATAAATATTCAAACTATTACAGTATTCGACAAGAAAAGAACATTGTAACTGGGCATTTTGATACCTATTTATCATTCCGTTCTCAGTATACCTTTACCAATAATATAACCGTTTCCCTTGGTGTTACTGCATGTAATGGCCCTTTAGCACAGCGTTTAGCGATTGATTCGATAACCCAAACCACATCGCAAACGACAGGCTCTGTCGAGTTTACCAACATTCGTGCCGTTACTCCTTGTTATACTCCCCCCATTGAAAAAGATGGGCTCTGGTCTTTGATCTCAAATATGTCTCTCAACTATTTATCACTAACAAAGCCAGAAGCATTCAAGCGTATCTTATTGGCTTATGATTTTGCAGGGCAGCAAGATGATGCTAAAGGGAAAAAACACCAACGATTGATTAATGGCATAGAAAACATAACCACAAAACCAAGCGATATGCTTTATGAAGGTGCCCCTGTTCGAGCAATGAATACGCATTTACAGCTCAATAGTAAACACTTTCTATGTGAGGGTGAGCTGTATTTGTTTGCCAGTGTTATCAATGAATTCCTTTCTCTTTACACCAGTATGAATTCATTTAACCAACTTAACGTAACAAGTACTGATGGAGGAGACTATTCATGGCAACCACGAATGGGACAGCAACCTCTAATCTAATGCTTAAACAAATAACAACTCTTGTGGAAGACCTTGATCTTTCGATCAAACACATCGGCCATTTATCACTAATGAAAGCGTTGGATCATATTTGCCACCAGTTGAGTCTGCATTATGATTTACCTCATGATCTAGCGTATGAGCGCATTCAATTTATTGCGAATGCTTCACAGGGTTTTGCACCACGAGAAATCCAATCGGTGTCTATCGCAATACATAGCGATAAATTACCAAAAGTGACTCTAACGCTAAACATGCTTTCTCTGATCGGGGCATCATCTCCATTACCCCATTACTATAATGATTATTTATCACAAGATGAGAATAATGTTCTTAAGCCATTCTTAGATATTTTCCATCACCGCCTCCATCGCCTCATTCGAACCGTATGGCAAAAATACCGATATAACGCGGCATTTAGAGAAGGAGCTAATGACCCTTTTTCTCAACATATTTTTGCGTTATTAGGACTAAAAAGTGAGGAACTCAGAGAAGATAAATCGATTAACTGGCCACGACTTTTCCCTTATTTGGGCTTACTTAGTCAACGAGTTCGTTCTGCAAATACGATTGAAGCGCTGCTCCGTTATTACTTTCAGCATCCCGATATTTACATTGAAGAATGTATTTTACGTCACTGCCAAATCCCTACCACACAACTTTGTGCTTTAGGCCAAAGTAACGCATCACTATCAAATAGCTCAGTATTGGGAGACAGTGCTCCCGATCGTGCTAATAAATTTCGTATCCATATTACCCAGTTAACATGGGAACATTTCCACTCATTTTTAATAAATAAACCAAACTGGTTCACTTTAAACAGACTGGTTCAATTTACTGTCAAAGATCCACTCGATTTTGATATTCAACTTCATTTAAAAAACGGAGAACCCCGTCCATTAACGCTATCAGACAGCAACGAATGCTGCTTAGGTTGGACGAGCTGGCTAGGTTCAAGTGCTAATGAAGGCCGTATTACACTTTCAGGAAAGACATTATGATTAACGTAGAACTACCTCAACTAATTAAAACATTAGATAAAGAATCTCACTTAGCATTAGAACAAGCGGCTCAACTCTGCGTTACTCGTGGAGGGAATGAAGTGCTTTGTGAAGACTTTATTCTCGCGGCACTTAATGACCCCCAGAGTTTTTGGAATAAAGCCTGTCAGCAATATCATGTTTCTACCGAACATTTAATTGAAGCATTACAACACGGTAGAAAAAATACATCTTCTGAAAGCAACCACCCTGTACTTTCGACTGCTTTAATTGAATGGCTACAAGAGAGCTACTTGTATTCCATGCTTGAAATGCAACTCTCAGAAATACTTGCAGCTAATTTATTATTAACCTTGCTTACTCACCCTAATAAATATGGACACACACCCTATTATCGAGAACTAAGTGTTATTCCAGCTACATCATTAAAACAGCAAGTCGAAGGTTTAATTAATTCCACAGAACAAAAAAAATCAACAAATCATGAGCATCAAAATGCGCTTGAATCCTATACAACCAATTACACTCAATTAGCAAAAGAAAAAAAGATAGACCCTGTTCTATGTCGAGACAGTGAGATCAGACAAATGATCGACATTTTAGCTCGTCGTCGTAAAAACAATCCGATGATTGTTGGTGAGGCTGGTGTAGGGAAAACCGCACTGGTTGAAGGCTTAGCAATAAAAATAGTACAAGGTGAAGTTCCTGAATTATTAGAAAATGTCTCTCTTCTTTCGCTCGATCTAGGATTATTACAAGCAGGAGCAAGCATTAAGGGGGAATTTGAACGTCGTCTTAACTCTGTCATTACCGCAGTTCAAGAAAGCCCAATGCCTATCATTCTTTTTATTGATGAAGCACATACGCTTATTGGTGCTGGTGGTCAAGCTGGCAGTAACGACGCAGCAAACCTATTAAAACCAGCTCTTGCTCGTGGAGAGCTTCGGACTATTGGTGCAACTACATGGTCAGAATATAAAAAATACATTGAAAAGGATCCCGCATTAGCGCGACGCTTCCAACCCGTCAAAGTGAACGAGCCAACGGTAGAACAAGCCGTGACTATATTACGCGGTTTAGCTGGATGCTATGAAGAAAGCCATGGTGCCTATGTACGAGACGATGCCATTATTGCCGCTGCTGAACTATCAGCTCGATACATTAGTGGCCGACAACTACCAGACAAAGCCATCGATCTTCTTGATACAGCCTGTGCTCGTGTCAAGATCAATCTAAAAGCCAAGCCTGAACCATTAGAAGCACTTTTACACACGATTACCATTACTCAACGTGAACTCAATTATGTAGTAAGAGACCAGCAAGCTGGACTTTCTATTGACACAAATATTATTCTGAATCTTAAATCCACACTTATACACACCCAAGAACAAGCCAATGAATTAGAACTGAAATGGTCAATACAAAAAGAATTAGCGGAAGCACTTTTAACATCAAGAATTGATATATCACAATGCGCTAATGATGAAGATCGTGAACGTTTAATCTGTAATCAACAAGAGATTTATCAACAACTCCTTGAAGCTCAATCATCGGGTTCTTTAGTTAATTATGAAACTTGCCCATCACTGATTGCTGAAGTGGTGTCTCACTGGACAGGGATTCCAATGAGTACCTTACAACGAGGTCAAGCAACCCAAGTATTGAATATAAAAGCACAACTTAAAGAGCAAATTAAGGGTCAAGACCAAGCCGTCATCGCTTTAGAAAAAGCGATCCAAGCAACCGCTGCCGGACTTAATAATCCCAATGCGCCCACTGGTGTATTCCTGTTTGTTGGTCCAAGTGGTGTAGGAAAAACACAAACGGCACAAGCCATTGCTGATTTAATGTATGGCGGAGAACAATTCCTTACCACGATCAATATGTCAGAATTTCAAGAAAAACATACCGTCTCTCGTTTAATTGGATCTCCTCCGGGCTACGTTGGCTATGGTGAAGGCGGCGTATTAACTGAAGCGGTACGTCAAAGACCATACTCAGTGATTCTATTAGATGAAGTAGAAAAAGCAGATCCTGAAGTAATGAATATCTTCTACCAAATCTTTGATAAAGGCACCGCTAATGATGGTGAAGGTCGTGAAATAAACTTTAAACAAACATTAATTATCATGACATCTAATCTCGCTTCAGATCAGATTGAAGCTCTTTGTAATCAAGACGATAAACCAACAACAGAAGCACTTACAAAAGCCATTCGTCCAACCTTAAATCAATATTTTAAACCTGCATTAGTCGGCCGAATGAATGTCGTTCCTTTCTTCTCGCTTGATTTAGAAAGCATGGAAGCCTTAGTCTCAATTCGTTTAGAACAGCTAAAAACACAACTGACCAAACAGAACATAGAACTTACTTATAATGAAAACATCATTCAACACATTGCTAAAAGTTGCACATTAACTGAAACAGGAGCAAGAAATATAGATGCCATTATCAACACTCAATTAAAGCCTGCATTTTCTTCCCAAATATTACTAGCGCTCGCTCGACAAGAACCTCTAAGCCAAATATCTATCGATATTGACAGCGACGGGCACGTCTTTTGTGAGTTTGGGGAATAATCATGCAAAAGCAAGGACAAAGTATCGTCAATAACCAACACGACGAGCTGGGTGAGTTTACCCAATGTTGGTTATCTGGTGTTCTTAAACATAGTGGCGCTCAAAAAGTCATTTGTTTCTTATCTCAAGTATCAGGAACACAACTTTTTAAAATGGCTGAAGGTGATACTCAACGTAATGATCAACGTACAATTAAATTAACCTATTTAGAGCATAATCACGTTAAAAATAAACGTCTTAATACTGATTATCGAGAATTCAATACCTTAACTCTTTGCATGGCAGAAGGACGTAATTTTAATCTTCATTTTAGCCAATGCAGCGAAGAAATTAAGGATTTGCTTTTTGAACAATCAGAACATTACTCATTAACTGATGGTGAAGTCGAATTCATGCCATTAAAGAATTCCCAACAAAGAGTATCTGGAGTTCTGATGTTCTATTACCCAAGTTTTTCTTCTTATAAACAAAGCGACCGACAAACTATCCATACTCTGAATTCTTTAGCGGTCGATCGTTTAGCTTCTGCGCTAAAAAAACAACAAAAGTCACTAGAAGCGAAACTAACATCGTATGCTAACAATACAGATATTCCTTCTGATCTCAATATCATTGGTAATAGCCAAGCAATAAAAACAGTCCGCTTAACCATTTCTAAAGCCCTGCATATTAATCGTAATGTCTTAGTTACAGGAGAAACCGGCAGTGGTAAAGAGCTGATAGCAAAAGCCATTCATCAATTTGGTAATCGTAGAAACGAACCTTATGTCGTTCAAAATTGCGCCTCGATTCCAGAACATTTATTAGAAAGTGAACTATTTGGATATCAAAAAGGCGCATTTACAGGAGCAGACAGAGATTACATAGGACTAATACGCTCGGCAGATAAAGGCATTCTTTTCTTGGATGAAATTGGTGATATGCCGAGTTCATTACAAGCTAAATTACTTCGTGTATTAGAAGAAAAAAAAGTGAGGCCTCTTGGTTCAACCACCCTTTATGATGTTGATGTAAAAGTCATTTCAGCAACACATCAAGCTTTAATAAAGAAAATAGAACAAGGGGAATTTCGCCAAGATCTCTATTTTCGATTAGCTCAATTCCCTATTGCCCTTCCTGCTCTAAGAGAAAGAGAAGGTGACGTGGCATTACTCAGCCATTTCTTTGCCAACAATTACGCGCAAGAACAACATCAAGCAACTCCCGAATTAACCAAAGAGTTTATTGAATATCTAACAACCTATTCTTTTCCCGGTAACGTCCGTGAACTCAAAAATATCATTGAACGTTGTTGTATGGAGGCTCCTGAAAGTAAGAAACTAGACAAAATCGTTATTATTCAAGTCTTGAACGAACTCATGATGATGACCCCTCAGAGACAGAATGAAAACCAACAAACTGGCAGTCTTTCTTCTCAAATCGAACAATTTGAAAAAACAGTTCTAATGGCATATTTAGAAAAACACCAAGGACACCTTCAAACGGTTGCAAATAGATTGGAGCTTTCAAAGGGCTCACTTGATTATCGATTAAGAAAATTTAACTTATCCGCCAAGGAATGGAGATATTAAGCATGTTGTTACGCTTTTCACTACTCATAACTATCTCGCTGCTTTCTGCATGCAGTAATTACGATGATTATCGTCCCGTTGGCGATCCCGAACCACAAGAACAAACAACCCTAGTTTCAGAGGAGGAATAACATGGAACTGGCCTTTGATATAATTCAATCACACGATCTTCCTATCGACACCCTGCCAACATTCACCTTCAAAAAAGCGGGAGGCACCATAGGTCGTAGTCCTAATGCCGATTGGTATATTGCTGATTCAAAACGTCAGCTCTCAAATGTTCACGCCTCTATAAGTTATGACGACGAACAATACTTCATTACAGATAACAGTACTAATGGGACTTACTTTAATGGACAAGAAGCGTCTTTAAACAGCGGAGAATTACACCCAGTGTCTCACGGTGATGTGTATGAACTAGGTTTTATTAAAATTAGAGCCCGCATCCTTCAAGACCCTACTAATTATTCATCTCCAGAAACAAACAGCAACAAGAGTTTAGATCCATTAGCTAATCACGGAACTGATCAAAATCCATCGGTTTTTGACATGATCCCTGATGACAGTTTTTTAAGTAATACTCCAATCGAGGAACTACTAAATAGCGATGAAGAAATCCTTCTCAAACAGGTTGAAGATACGGTTCCCTCTCAAGCAACCGTTGATGACTCGTTACTCAAAGAACAGTTTATTTCACCAGTATTAAAAGACGACATCATTAATGAAGACATTGAACTTGAAGCCCAGCCAATTGAATCATATGCCTCAGCAGAGGTAGAAGTGAATAAGTCACAACAACAAACTGAAGCTGCGAAAGTAGCGCCAATAGCGAACAATAATGACGCTTATTTAACTGCATTATCAAAAGGGTTAGGTATTGAACTAACCAATTTAGAAAACCCAGAGCAAACTCTGTTTGATATAGGATCTGCATTACGAAGCTCTATTAATGGCATCCAGCAGTTACTTCGCACTCGAACTGAAATTAAAAACAAACTGACAGCGAACGCCACCACTATCCAAGCTCAAGGAAATAATCCAATTAAATTTAGCCATGACGTCAACGATGCCTTGAATGTCATCATTAATCATAAGCCTGGCTATTTACAAGGTATCGAAGCCATTAACCAAAGCTGTAAAGACATTCAAGCCAACCAGCTCGCGATTCATGACGCTTGTCAGCATACCTTAGATGCTTTGATCGATAAATTATCACCTCAAACTTTGACCTATCGCTTTGTTCAAGATGGCGTACAAAATCGATTTGGGAAGGCTGATGCCCAATATTGGCAAGCCTATACAAAATTACATGAAAAAATAAGCAAAGATAAAGACTGGCGAAATGCCTTATTGGAGCAAGATTTTGCTAAACAATATGAGTCTCAACTACAGATCTTATCCGCAGCACTTCGCGTTTAACGGCAACTATAAGTGATAAAAAGGACGTAACTATCATGAAAAAACTGTTTTCTCTCATCATCTTGTTTTTTATAAGTGCATGCAGCAGTACACCAGATCCAACCTATGTCGCGTTAACACTTAATGCGTCTGCAAATCTAAACCCTGACCATGTTGAGCGCCCTTCACCATTGGTCGTTAAAGTCATTGAAATTTCATCAATCACCAGTTTTGAAAATGCTGAATTCTTTGATTTATATAACAATGCTAAATCAACACTTGGCTCTGATTTTATTGCCCAAGAAGAACTTATTTTAAGACCGGGCGATAAAAAAACCATCAAACTAAAATTGGATATTAAAGGTCAATACCTTGCTGTTATTGGTGCATACCAAAATATAGAAGGTGCAGATTGGTATTATATTTATACCGTCGAACCTGAAGAAGCTCAGAAAATAGAGTTAATTGCAACGGACACCGCGATAGTAAAACTAGAGCGCGTAAAGAAAAAATCAACTCAATCCAACAATAGCACACGTATCTAGAGGGCCGATAAATGCAAAAAGTAATCTGGAAAGAAGGCATGCTATTGCGCCCTCAACACTTTCAACAAAATGATCGTTATTATCAGCATCAACTGCAAGTCAGAACACAGCAACAACACAGGTTCAATTGGGGGTTTCATTCACTAAGTTTTGATAACCATCATTTATCCGTTGGTAAAATTGTTATCAATCAGGCTGCGGGGATCCTCCCTGACGGATCTTTATTTGATATTCAGCATCAAACAAACCCTATTGTGTGGGAGTCTGACGCTCCAGCAACTAACCTAAATCTGTATTTAGCTATTTCGCTTTCTACAATAAACAGTCCTGAAGCTCGTAATGAAAAAGAAACCGAAATAAACACACGTTACGTATCTTACGATCTGACTGTTTCTGATAATAATGCGCAAGTTCAAAACCTACAAACGATCAGCTGTGGTGAATTAGATTTCCATATTATTACTGAAGACGAAATTGATAATCATTGGGTAAAATTAAAACTATGTGAAATAAAACAAGTCACTCCTGAAGGGGCTATTCAACTTAACCCAAATTTTGAAGCAAGCTTTATCAATGGGTTACATTCTTCATTAGTACATAGAGCATTACGAGAAGTACTCACCCTAGTAACACATAAAGCCGATATATTAGCAGAGCGTATAACCCAATCAGGACACGCGACATCAGAGATCGGTGATTTTTTATTATTACAATTGCTGAACAAGTATGAGCCTCACCTCCATTATTTAAATAAAAGCGCTTATTACCACCCAGAAGAACTCTTTTTACTTCTTGCTTCATTACAGGGTGAGCTTTCAACTTATGATTCAACGCACCGTCGAGCGAATCTTGAAATCGCTTATAACCACAAAGAACAAGGTAATGCTTTTGAGACCATATTATTCCAGCTTCGTAAGCAATTAAATCAATCATTAAAACAAAACGCGTTTGAAATTCCACTTCAAAAACGTAATCACGGCGTATTAATTGCGCCAATATCAGATGATTCTTTATTACAAGAAGCGACCTTTATTTTAGCTGCTCGCTCTCATACCGATGCAGAAACACTGCGTAAACAATTACCACCACTGCTAAAAGTAGGACCTGTTGAAAAAATTCGCAACTTAGTAAACTTACAACTCCCAGGGATAACGTGTCGCTCTCTATCTGTTGCTCCGAGACAAGTTCCATTTCATGGTGACTATTGTTATTTCACTTTAGATCTCAATGCAAATGATCGCTCACAACTCACCCAATCCGGCGGGTTTGCCTTTCATATTGCAGGTGATTTCCCTGAACTTTCTCTCTTTTTCTGGGCAATAAGGAACCGTTAATATGAACAGCAGTAACATGGATGACCGCACTGTTCTTATCACACAAGAACCGCATCAAATCAATCCAGTATTAACTCAAAATATGAATGCACCCAAATTTGATCAGCTACAAGATCGCATGGTTTATGCTGCTCGTATAAAACCAGAAGAATATAATTTTGCAGGAAATAATCCTTTAATCAGCGCAGCATCGTCCCTTTTGTGCATCACTTGTGATTTAAAGAAGGAAAGCTATCAAGACATTGAACTTCTGAAACCAAAACTAGTTGAAGAGCTTAAATCGTTTGAATTTCAAGCGTTAAATTCTGGGGTAGAGAACAACTACGTTGCACTATCTCGTTATTTATTATGCTCATTTGTTGATGAAGTAATTGTTACTACTCCTTGGGGTTCAGAAAGTCATTGGGCATCACAAAGTATGTTAAGCAGCTTTCATAACGAAACTTATGGCGGTGAAAAATTCTTTCTTTTACTAGAGAAACTTAGCCGAAACCCAGCAAAATACTTAGATCTCTTAGAGTTAATGTACCTATGTTTAAGCCTAGGATTTGAGGGGAAATACCGCGTATTATCAAGAGGATTGGTTGAACTTGATGCGATTAGGGATTCTTTATATCGACAGATCCGTTCACTCCGAGGAGATGAAAAATCAAGCTTATCTCCAAATTGGGAACCAAAACAAGTTCAGCGTCATAAACTAACAAGACAGACCTCATGGGTTGGTATTATCTGTGTCGTTACTATTTCATTATGCGCTATTTATGGCGGTTTTTACTACGTTTTAAACCAGCAATCAGAACTCGTTATTCATGCTTTTCAACAGATTGAATTATAGGATTTTCACGGATGAAATCATTTTTTAACTCATTAATGACTATTTTAAAAAAGACATGGTGTTGGAGTCTACTTTGTACTTTATTCATCGCTTTACTTCTTTGCCTATTTGGTAAACATATTGCTATTGCCAATACCCCATTAATTGAAACCACAACAGGCAAGGTGCTTACTGTTTTTATCTGCTTACTATTATGGGGTTCATTCAATCTTACCCTTTTATGGCTAGCTAAACGCGAAGCACAAAAAGATGAAAATAAAGAAGCGTATGAAGCAGCCCAATCAGAGCTTGCTTATATACAAGAACATACATCCACATTAAAAGAAAAACTGGATGCCGCGATTGCCACTATAAAAAGAGCCGGATTGTATGGCAAGCTCAGCAATAACGTAAAATACCAACTTCCTTGGTACATGATTATTGGCCCTCAAAACAGTGGCAAGACAACATTATTAGAGTGCTCAGGACTAGACTTTCCTCTTAATCAAACGGATGGTCATTACACAAGAGATATTCAAAACAGCCAGCATTGTGAATGGTATTTTGCTAATCATGCGGTATTACTTGATGCCGCTGGTCGTTTTTTTGACCTACATGAAAATGAATTAAATAAACCTATTTGGAATCGTTTTTTAAAAGCATTACACAGCAAACGTCGTCGCCGTCCACTTAATGGTGTAATTTTAACAATTGATATAACTACCCTACAATCCCCTGACGAAAGCAGTATTGAAGTACAAGCTCGCTATGTAAGAGAGCGATTACAAGAAATAAGGCATGAACTTAACTCTGATATGCCAATTTATTTCTTACTGACAAAAATGGATAAAGTCGAAGGATTCGAGCCCTTTTTCTCCTCTCTTTCTCGTGAAGAAATGGACCAAGTATTTGGAGTAACATTCAATGAAGGCGAAGGACAAAAAGCAGATAAAATAAAACAAGAATTTGAGAAGTTAATTCTACGTATTGATTCGCAAGTCATGGCTAAATTACATGATGAACGCGACGTAATGAAACGTGCAGAATTATTACAATTCCCAAGACAACTCAGCTTTCTTGCAGAACGTTTAGCCCTATTCTCGGAACTTGCCTTTACCAAAACACGTTATCATCAAGCTTCCCATTTACGTGGATTATATTTAACATCAGTCCCTACCCCAATAAATACACATACAGACCCTAGCACTTCAAATATAGGGCAAAACCTAGGTATAAGCTCACGAGTATTACCTACTTATCAACATCAACGCGGATTCTTCATTCGTAAGTTATTAGATGATGTTATCTTCCCAAATAGTGAGTTATCGACACTCAACGAGAACTATGAGAAAAGGGTTAAACTTAAAAATATTGCAATCTACGCAAGTTCATTCGCCCTAGTTATTGGTCTTGGTTCATTATGGGCAACTAGCTTTTTAAATAACCATAATAAACAGCAGCAACTTCTTGAGCTAGCCGGTGACTATAATCAAAATATTGTTCATCTATCTCCATTAGCTCCTTCCATAGAGTTATTACCGACACTTGATGCTTTATTAAAAGCGACACAAGTATACTCTGAAGAAGAGGACAATTTTCCAGAAAACATGGCAGGCTTACAACAAGGAAAAACGTTAAGAGTAACAACCAAAAACGCGTATCATCAGCAATTAGTTGAATTGTTACTTCCTAAAATCACAAGTGAGCTTGAGTATCAGGTAACTAACAATCAAGATAACCGTGAATTTCTAACTCCCTCTTTGCGTGCTTATTTAATGTTAAATCTGCATGAACATTTAGATACTAGTTATTTAAAACAATGGATGGGGCTGCATTGGTCGTATATATACAGTGGTTCGGCAACAGAGCAAAGTTCATTACAGACTCACTTTTCAAACTTACTCGACATTGGTTTCGAACCCGTCTCTTTAAACGACAATTTAGTGGCAAAATCACGCAAGTATCTTAGAGAGGCAGATACATCGGCGTTGGTTTACCAGCAATTGAAACAAGATGCGAAGGAGATGAACTTACGAGATATTAAGCTAAGCGATCACCTTGGGCCTAATCAAAATATATTTAACCATACCAGTACGTTAATCCCCGGTTTATATACCCAAGAAGGCTATCAACGTGTATTTTTAAATAAAGGACTCGATCAAGTTAAGCAATTAATTGATGAAAATTGGGTCATCGGATTATCTAGCGATTTAAGTACAAATGAGATACGGGCACTGTATGCCGAAGTAGAAGATCTTTATTTTCATGATTATATTCTTTATTGGAAAGAAGCCGTTGATCAACTACAAATAAAGCCAGTTAACAATATAGACGAGGCAATCCTTCAAATCGCTAATATGACAGGATCGAGTCAACCTGTATTAAAGCTTCTGAATCTAGTTCGTGAAAACACCACGTTTATTGATCAAGCTCAACTGGCATCTAATGCCACAAAAACGACAAAGAAACTACCGATTAATACCAAGCTTAAAAAGGTTGCTTCTCTTGGTCTTCATAGTGTTGAAGAGCGCTCACAAAGTGCTAGAAAAGCGGTAAGTAATCAATTTGAACCATTAAATCTATTATTAACAGATAAAGCACAAGCGACTATACCTCTTGAGGATGCCTTGGTTGTAATCAATGAGCTAAGTGGCCGTTTATCAATGGTTAAATTCTCCCCTAACCCCGATCAAGCAGCCTTTAAAATTGCAAGAGATCGTATGCAAGGGATCCCAAACGAATTAAACGACATTCGAGTGATGGCAGAGACTCTTCCTCAACCATTACAGCAATGGTGGAAACAGATCTCAAACAACGCGTGGGGCATAACACTAAATCACTCACGAGATTACATACAAATGGTCTACCACGATAAGGTTGTCACTCATTACGACGTCGCATTATCTGGCCGCTATCCTTTTACAAATAGTAACCAAGATGTAAACATTCCCGATTTTGACGAATTTTTCCAAAATGGGGGAATTCTCGATTCTTTCTTTAATGCCTATTTAGCGTCGTTCGTAAATAAACAGAAAGGAAAATTTACACAGAAAGCATTACATGGTCATTCTCTTGGACTATCTAAATCATTTTTAAATCAATATAACTACGGTTTAACCATTCAAAGAATGTTTTATGGATCTAAAGGAAAAGAAGCCAATGTCTCTTTCCGTATTGCTCCTTTTGAATTAGATGCGAGCGCCCTTCAATCTACGTTCTATTATGGAAAGAAAAAATTTGCTTATCGTCACGGACCAATTCAGAAAAAACGCTTTACGTGGCCTATCACGAATCAACGTCAATACGTAAGTTTTGTTCTTCAAGATTTGAGCGGCACAAAAGTAGTTAATCAACAAAATTCTGGGCCTTGGGCTTTTTTCAGAGTATTAGATAAATTCAGTGTCAATAAATACCGAGGCAATGATGTCATTAAACTCGATTTAGAAAATAAAGGGATGAAAGCAAAATACTTAATTTACAGTGATCGCACTCCTAACCCATTTAATCGAAAAATATTAACTAATTTTTACCTTCCAAAAAGGATTAATGGATGAGCCAGCAATTTCAAACGGCTCACTTCTCAGAAGAGGGAAAGGTAAGGGACAAAAATGAAGACGCTATTTTGTCCTTTACCGAACAAGGGATCTGGATTGTTGCTGATGGCATGGGTGGATATGAGTATGGAGAGATAGCCAGCAATATGATCACTGATGCTTTTCAATCTGAATTATTATATGGAACGATAGAACAAAAAATTGAAAAAGCAAAACGAATGTTATGTAAAGTTAACCATCACTTAAGTCAAGAAAAGACTCTATCTCACAGTGCCGTTATTGGTAGTACTGTGTGTATGCTTATTGCTCATAATGGGCACATTGCTTGTCTTTGGGCTGGGGATTCTCGCTGTTATCTCTTTCGTCATAATAAGCTTTATCAAATTTCACAAGATCATACTCGTGAACAAAACGGTAGAGAGGCACTAACCCAGGCAATCGGCATGGGTCATGACCTCTCGATTGAGCACTGTATTGTCCCCTTACAGCATCAAGATACTTTTTTGCTCTCTAGTGATGGTGTACATAAATATCTTGCTAATACCATGATAGAAGCCTGTATGGCACTGCCTAGCGCATTAAAAGGATGTTATCACTTAAAAGAACAAGTCTTACTTACTGAAGCAAACGACAATTTATCAGCAATTATGATTAAGGCGAATAGATGACTGAAATGAATATTAACCATTTCCTTTCTGATGAATCTGAATTTAACAATGAAGATTCATCTTCTAAAAAAGCGCCTTTAAAACCCATTCCAAAAATCATTAATGGCCGTTATAAAATAAAACGCGTATTAGGTGTCGGTGGGATGGGAATTGTTTATCAAGTAGATGACTTATTATTAAAAAGTATAGGATTGGAACAATATGAATTCGCTATAAAAGTATTAAATAGTGAATCCGCTGAATTTAATGATGCAGATTTACTTTTAGTTAATGAGTACTTACAAGCAAATCAATTACAACACCCTAACATTGTCCCAATACAGCACTTAGCATTATGTGAAGAATCACAGCGAGGGTTTCTGGTAATGCCAATGATTAAAGGTGAATTACTGTCTTTATTACTCGACTCTCCCTTTGAAGATATTCCTGACGAGGCTCGTTTAAAATATGCTTTTATATTAATAAATTGTTTACTTCACTGCCACAAACGAGGCGTTATCCATGGTGATTTAAAACCCAGTAATATTCTTATTTCTAACAATAATGAGCTACATCTTTTTGATTTCAGTATCAGTCGAAATATAGACCCTGATAAAAATAATTTTGCGATTAACTTTAATCAAGTTCATGCATGGAGTGGCGATTATGCGGCACCAGAAGTACTTCAAGGTAATGCTCCAACCATAAAGAGCGATCTTTATTCACTTTCAATCTTACTCTATAAGCTCTTACTCCGAACTCATCCTTATCAACAAAAAGAAAACACTGTAGAGACAAGAACAAAGGAGCAACAAAAGATACATAAATTACTTCTTCAAGCAATGGGGCCAGTACCTGCTGAAAGGCATTTAAATTTTAAAGTCTTAATTTCTGTCTTTAAAGAAATTAAAAATAAGCAAAATACAGAAAAGAAAAAACCACTATTACAAAAAGTGACTTCCGTATTTTCACGACATTAGAATGGATAATAGCGATATAGATTACCACTATGCAATTTGTTCCATTTCCGCAGAGGTAAAACAAGAGATCTGATTACGGCCTGATGTTTTAGATTCATAAAGCGCAAGATCAGCACGTTTATAGCTTGATTCACTATTGGTACAAATATCCGTCAAGCCACCACTGATCGTGATTTTCGCGCCATCATATAAATTTATAGCCACTCGTAAGCGGTTTAAAATAACATCCGCTTCTTTTAGTGTGGTATTAGGAAAAATAATAGCAAACTCTTCACCACCAATACGAGAAACAAAATCAGACTCTCTGCTTTCAGAATTCAAAATTCTACCGACTTGAGTAATTACTTTATCGCCAACATCATGTCCATATTCATCATTTATTCTTTTAAAATGGTCAATATCAACAATCGCTAAACAAGATTTACCTACGTTACTTTTAGTTCTTTCTTCATCAACAATAGCTAAAAATTCACTTTCAAATTTACGGCGGTTCCAACATTGAGTCAGCATATCTTTCTCACTCAATTCTCTTAAGCAATTTTCTAGTTCTTTTCGGGCAGTAATATCAACAAATGACGCAATGAAATACTCCATTTTACCATCGTAATTACAAATCGCTTGAATGCGTAATATTTCGGTCAATAACGTTCCATCTTTTCTTTTGTTCGTTATCTCACCTTCCCACAATCCATCAGCTTGAATCGTTTCCCACATTGAAGAGTAAAAACTTTTTTTGTGTTTTCCTGACTTAAATATTGATGGCAATAACCCTAGCACTTCATGTTCTTCCCAGCCACTTAAACGGGTGAACTCTTCATTTACCTTAATGATACGGTTATTTTTATCGGTAATAACAATGGCTGACATCCCATTTAATGCAGCCAAGGCTAATTGACTTTCCAAACTAGTCGTTCTGTGCTTTGCAATATAACGCGCTATCAATACCGATATAAAGATAATAACGATCATTGCCATTATTGATTCATAAATAATAAACGTTAATTTATGATCTAAATTTGTCACGGTTAAGGTATTAGGGCTGCTCAATATCAAATAGAATGAACGGCTTGCAAAGTCACCATCAAATTCCACTTTTATAAATGAATAAGCACTTTCTTTATCTGAATATACACCGGAGTTTTGTGATTTTATACTTTCCCATAGCTTAGGGTTCTCAATGGATAAATTATATTTTTTCCGTTCAGAAATAAGGTGTCCTAATGTTTTATTCGTATCTTTTGAAGCAAGGTAATATCCTTCTTCATTAACGAACTCAACAATATCTCCACCTTCTAATGAATCTTCCAATTGCGAAACAATCTCATAGATATTTAGATTGAAAAACAAATATCCTTTTCGTTCATCACCGACTTCAACTGGAGTAAAAATACGTAATGAAGGACTAGGAGGTAGAACAACCTCGCCATGCTCTACTTCTAAATCAATACCAAAAAAACCTAATTCATCTGCTTCAAGTGCTTGTGCATAAAGAAAGTAATCTCGCTGTGATTTATCTTGAAGTTGATGTATTGAAGTAATACGTATTTGAGAATTCTGCTCATCAAGACGAGAAATTTCTTTTCCATCAATGCCAATAAAGCGGATCTGAGAAATATATGAATAGTTTGTCGCAGTTAGTGACCAAAGAGATTCTAATAATGCTCTATTTTTTGTAGAGGGATCTTGTATAAATTGCAACAGCATTCTGTTATCGGATAATAACTTTAAAGATGTTCCTAATTCAGAAGCAATTGAATAAATTTCTTTTTGACTAAAGTTTAATTGATGCTTAGCTGTATTTTGTCTTTGATATTGAATGGCATTTAATTCTGTATGGTACAATCCCCAAAAATAGAACACAGGTGTGATACCAATCAATAAGATAGTAACAATAAAATATTTTATTTGTTTATAAATCATACAACCATTCAAAATGCCAATTTTTACCACTGGCATTCTATCAAATTAACATAATTAATTAGTGATCTCGCTCTAATTGTTCATGTGAATATGTTGTATAATTAGAGAGTTTTATTGACGTCATTTATATGACGTTAAAATAACAAAGATTAAATATATAACATGATGCGAATATCATTAATTTCATAAATAAGATCGGATATCTAATTAAACTAAAAATCGTAATTTAAACTAATCGTACTGTAAATCTCATCATGAGCTTTACCGCTCGCAACAACGCTATTATAAATATATTCAGCATCAATCATTAGAGATAAACTTTCCATTAATTTATTTTTTAAATATCCATGCGTTGTAGTTGTCGTATTTGAATCACCATAATCCATACGGACTCCACCACCAATTTCTAGCCCATCCGTAATTTTACTGTCCCCTTCAATAAAGATATTCGCAATCATTTCATCTTCTGAATGATTTGGCAGATCATCATCAAAACGTTGACGTTTAGAATAACGATAACCAGGACCAGCACCAATATCTAGTGATGCTTTCTCTGAGTCAATAAGATTAGCACCAAAACCACTTACCAATAAAATTTGCTCTCGATAAGTAGCAAACTGGTCATGTTCATATTTTGCATTACCAAAAATAAAAAAGGTTTCTGACATATCGTATTTCAGATCATACGTGGTTTTATTTTTATTCGTTCCATCATCACTGTCATTCCCTCTTGTATAATACGTAGAAAATGCTGCTGTATGATGCCATAGTTGCTCTTCGTATTTTAAAGTCACTCCTGAATTAACCGACATTGATGTTTCATCTGTTTTTGTATAGATAAAACCCACTTTCGCGTCACCACTAAACTCACCAGAGGCAGTACTATCTTCATCTTTAGCCATCGTTGAAAAACTCAATAATGTAAGCGTAGATAATTAAAGAGACAATGACAGGTAATTTAGACATGTGCTTCCTTAACTAAAAATAAAATAAATCTCATTATAGCTAATTCTCATAAACAGAATAATAAACCCACTCTAACGTATTACATTTAAGACACATGGAATTACGTAATGTTACCGAAATTGAACGCAGCCGTTTGTTTATTAATCACTTAGCATCTTTTTTATTATTTTCTCTTGCAATCTAAATGAGCATGTTCAATAATCGCTCTCGTTCTACGGAACAACAGAATCTATGGAGGCCCTGGTCCTCCCGCAACACTAACTCGTGAACTCGGTCAGGCCTGGAAGGGAGCAGCCGCAGCGGGCGACGTGTGTGCCGGGATGTGGCTGGGGCTTCCACCCAACTGACGCTTGCAAAATTACTCTGCATAAATTGCAAAGAAGTCTACAAATTTGCAAAATAAGCTCGCATAACCTACCTTTAGTTGTAAGTTTACAACATGAAGGTGAATACCATGTACATTCGTACACTAAAACAATCTCAAGTAAAAAACATTAGTAAATTTATGAGCCTGAAGAATGATTTAATCATTCGTACAGAGTCTATGCTTGAATTTGATATGTGCTTTCATCTTGAATATTCTCCTGATGTTGTTAGCTTTGAATCTCAACCTCAAGGGTTTCACTATGAACATCAAGGAAAACGCCTCCCCTACACTCCAGACTTTCTCATTACACATTCATCTGGGCTGCAACAATTACTTGAAGTCAAACCTCTTTCTAAAACCCAACGTCCCGATTTTCAATCAAAATTCATCCAAAAACAGCAAGTAGCCCAGAAGTTAAATCTTTCATTAATTCTTATTACCGAAAAGCAAATTAGAACAGGTCATTTACTCAATAATTTTAAGCTTTTACATAGATACTCTGGACTACATAGTATTTCTGCTACTCAAAAGGCAATTATCAACCTCATTCAGAAAGTAAATAAAATTCAAATTAATCAAATTGCAAACAGCTTAAATATTAGTGACGGAGAGGCATTAACAGGTGTTTTAAGTTGGCTATCAAAAGGGGCACTTCAAACCGATTACTCAAATGAAGCGATAAATGGCAACTCATATGTGTGGTTATAACGATGAGTTTTCCATTTAATGATGAATTTAAAGAAATAATAGAGATTTCTGGCGAGAAAAATAAAGTCATTCATAATGAAGAAGCAAACTCGCTCCTATTATCCCTTGATTCATATAGCCATGACATAAAAATGGAAGTACTACGCCGTATTTCCTTTATTAAGTGGATCAAACCTCGCTTAAAGGGTGGCTGGACACAAAAAAACTTAAATCCTCTTATTGATGATGCTGCTACACAATTAAAAATGGCGGCCCCTAAATGGCGAACTCTTGCTGAATGGCATAAAAATTACCATTCAAGCGGGAATGATATCTCCTCTTTAATCCCAAAGCACTCAAGTAAAGGTAATATTCAACAGCATACTGATAGCGATTTTTTGATAAAAAAAGCAATTAACGAAAAATATTTAACATTAACCCGATGTTCTATCAGTCAAACTTTTAAGTACTATTGTGATCTAGTAATAATAGAAAACCGTTCCTTGCCTGAAAATCAAATCAAATCTGTCAGTCAACGTACTTTTTACAACCGAATCAATGCACTACCTAAATATGATGTAGCTTTAAAGCGGTATGGTAAACGATATGCTGATATTAATTACCGAACCGTAGATAGAATGGTAAATGTAACAAGACCTTTAGAGCGAGTAGAAATAGATCACACACCTCTTGATTTAATCTTACTTGATGACAACTTAGAGATACCATTAGGTCGTCCATACCTAACAATTTTAATCGATAGTTATAGCAAATGCATTGTCGGCTATAACCTTAGCTTTAGGCATCCTAGCTTTGAATCTATTCGTCACGCTTTTTGCAATGCCTGCCTTGATAAATCATCTATTACACAACAATACCCTCACCTTCAACAGGATTGGCCTATTTCTGGAAAAATTGAAAATCTTGTTGTTGATAATGGCGCTGAGTTCTGGAGTAATAGCTTAGAAGATAGTTTACTGCCTTTTGCTACCAATATTTTATATAACAAGGTTGGTAAACCATGGATGAAACCTCTTGTTGAAAAGTTTTTTGACCTGTTAAATAAAGGCTTAGTCCATTCCCTCCCAGGAACAACTCGCTCAAGAATAGAGCAACTGAAAGGTTATAATCCTAAAAAAGATGCAGCGATTACATTCAGTTTATTTTTAGAACTATTTCATACGTGGATTATCGATATCTATCATATGACTTCCGATACAAGAGAGACTGCTGTTCCTTATTTTAAATGGCAAGAAGGAGTAACGGCTTTACCCCCTCTCACCTATACAGATGAAGAAGCCCAACAATTACGAATAGAGCTTGGAATATTAAATACTCGAACGGTTCGTATTGGAGGGATTTTTCTTTATGGATTACGTTATGAATCAGAAGAATTAAGTGAATACAGAAAAATTTGGGGTTCTATTGATAAGAATAACCTAACGCTGAAAACAAAAACCGACCCTTCTGATATATCACATATTTTTGTCTATTTAACTAATGAATCTCGTTATATTAAAGTTCCTTGCATGACAGATATTAGCTATACATCAGGCCTTACGTTATTTCAGCATCAAACAGCTCAAAAATTACAAAGAACTAAAACAAGATTACAAATAGAACATGAAAAACTCGCTGATTCACGTATGTATGTTGAAAATAGAATTGCGGAAGAAGTAGAAAAAATCAAATCTAGTAAAAAACGTACTACGAAAACTACCCATGCATCAAAGATAGCTCGGCACCAAGATATTGGTGGTCATACTCAAAAGTCGATTCAAGTACCTAGTGAGCAAAGTGAAATCAAAAAACTGAATACAAATGAACATGATGTTTTAAATGGATGGGATGAACAATTTGATGATTTAGAGGGATTTTGATGCACACTTTATCTTCGACTCAAAAAGAACAACTCATCAACTTTAATCAATGCTTTATTGAGTATCCAATAATTACTCATATCTACTCTATTTTTAATGATTTACGAATGAATCAAGGTTTAGGTGCAGAACCACAATGTATGCTCTTACTTGGTGATACTGGTTCAGGAAAGTCAGCACTCGTTAATAACTATCTGTTACAACAACCGTCATCAAATTCTTCTGCACTCAGTTCATTACCCGTGTTACATACACGTATCCCACATAGAGTGAATAACGAACAAACCATGTATCAACTGTTAACTGATTTAGGACAATCACCTTCAGGAACGAGAAGAGCGAAACGCTCAGAAATCGCTCTCGCCGAAGGAGTCGTTCGAGCTTTAAAGCGTAAAAAAACAGAACTCATTATTATTAATGAATTTCAAGAACTCATCGAATTTTCAAGTGCTAAAGAACGTCAGAATGTCGCTAACACGCTTAAATACATTAGTGAAGAAGCTAGAGTATCAATTGTGTTAGTTGGTATGCCCTATGCAGATATTATTTCTGAAGAACCTCAATGGGGATCTCGCTTAGCATGGAAAACACAAATAGAATATTTCTCATTAAAAAATGACATGAAAACATATGTTCAATTCCTAAAAGGCCTAGCAAATCGAATGGGGTATGATGAGGTGCCATCATTGCACAATAAGGAGCTTGCTATTCCACTGTTTTCAATTTGTAGGGGTGAGCTAAGGCAACTTAAGAACTTCTGCTCTGATGCGATGCTAGAAAGCTTTAAGCAAAACAAAAACACACTAACTCATGATGTATTAAGTGCCACTTTCAAGTACAAATTTCCAACAAAGAAAAATCCATTTGAAATGAATGTAGCTGACGTTCCAATTCAAGAGGTAGAGTCTTATTCAAAGTATAGTCTAAACGCAATGACTGATGATGAACGCCTTACTGCAACTAAGTTTCTTGATGCTATGTCCTTATCTTCACTGTTGAGTAAGAGTTGAGGATGATTTTTGAGCAGCATATACTTAGTGTTAACTCATTTTGGATAAAAATGAGTTAACACTTTTCTAAATTAACATTCAATTTATTACTTTCGGTATTGAACATCACTTAACTCAATTTCTTATCTTGAGTATGAACTAGGCTTGGGAAATCCTCCTCTAATTACAACTACAATGACCAAAGTACTGCTTGTCCCACTAGGATGAGAAAAAACAGCAATATCTTCTTCGACACACCCTAACGGTGCTGTTTTGGGCGATGACTCTAAAACTGCTAATATTCCAACTCTCTTTCCCAAAGCGATAGCATAACTAGCAGTTTGATCAAAATACTTTGTGAAGTCTCCTGGGAGCATTGGCTTTCGATGCTCAACCTTTAACTCTATTGGAATGTCACAAAAGGTTAAATCTGTAATTCCACCTGCAGCTTCAACATGACTATGTAGTTTTTCTCCAATGTCTGATCTATTACTCAATAACTTAAAAGTTAAATCTTGGAAGTCTTTCTCTGAGGTTTTTTCTTGGAACATACCTACCTTGAGTGCTTGGGCGTATATATTACCTAGCCCCCCTAGAACTGTCATAACAGTTGCCACATCATCCTCATTAATGACGTGTAGTGTTCTTAATTGGTTTCTTATTTGAATCAGGCGTTTATCTACATGAGAGAAGCCAGATATAGGGTTGGAGTCTATATCTGTTCCTTCAAGCAATAATCTTCTGTGACCTATAATTTCAACTTTTCCGTTATGTTTAGAATCGGTAAACTCTGCGGCGTAAAGAAACTCATAAGGTCTAGAACCAAATGAGTGAGCTACTTCTAACACTGCTCTGCCAGTATCTCTCAATATGAATGGTTCTTCACCGTCAGGTTTTTTAAAGTTAAACGTAGGCAACCATTCCCTTTCTCTTGCATCGACAGTAACGGGCGTCAGCAACAAATTTGTTGCATCTATCGGCCAATTGGAAACTCTAACTTCCAATGTTAAATCGTATGAAGTACCAGGTTTAAGGTAGTTAAAGTTTTTTGCTGGCTGCCCATCAATATCAAACTTTACAAAAGCAACACTAGTTTTGTCTCTTTGATCTATTCCTGTATCCCTCGGAGAATATGATGCTATAGGTGGCTTCTTCATCCTAGAATACAAAAGCAGCGGAAGATCCCAACGAAAAAACAAATCAGCTATTGATTCAAGTTCGTTGATATTGCAAATTGCATTAACTTTATCAATGAACCCCTTGAACAAAGCATCTTCCTCTGCCATTAAAGATTCGTCTAGCTCTGAGAGTTTCAGTTTCGCTGAACTCAGGAACCTTTGAGAGTCACTATCTGCATTTCGAATGGATTGCTTCCACTGCGCAAGCAAAAGGAATATTGATACAGAAAACTGAAACCGTCGGTATCTATTCTCTACCTCTCCATTTCCTAACTCATCAACAATTTCCCCGAGTTCAAGGCAGGCATTTTGAAGTATCTCTATACTTCCAGAAACTGGCTGTAAAGCTGTTTTGATGGAATTAAGTACTACGATTCTAGAAGTTAAAGCCTGGTGGAAAATCTCGAAACTCGGCTCGTTCTTCATGCTCTTTCTCCAATTTTTTTATAAGCTCTTGCCATTTTTGTGTACTTTCATTACTCAGATTGCCAACTTGGATTTCAGATTCAATTTGTAACGCAGTTGCAACCAATTCAGTTTGGATTCGCCATAACAAATGACGCGTTTCTTCAGGTATCGAATTAACAAAGTCGTTGAACAAGTTCGTGCCAATAGCACTCTCGCCTGATATCGAGAGAGCTGTTGCATAAGTAATAGCTTCCAAAAAATCACCTTGCTTTAAAGGTTTTAGTAACTCTAAAGCCCCGACAATCTCTTTTTTACTGTTTATAAGCTCATGCTTTGTACTACTCAGTATTATGTCTTTACAATCACTTATTGATATGTCGCGAGTATAGCTGTCCCGTATCGCTTTTAAGGCGACTTTAAGAAAGCTCGGAAGTGTTTTAAATCTATAGCCAGATTGATTTACTGCATGGTATAAAGCACTCCCTTCTTGTTTGAGTAGAATTGCGGATAGCAATTGACCATGTGCACCTTTGCATTCGGAATCACTTAAGCACAACGAAACCAACAGGTTGATACAATCAACTAAAAAATCGCCATCATCACTTTCTTTCGAATAAACCAATACTAAGTTCCAAAGAGGACTTTTTATAAGCAAGCGCTTTTCTTCAGGAAAAGACCTATATCTTAAAACGCTAACTGTGAGAGAGGAATAAAGTCCCATACTCAAAAACGATAGAAGCCATTATTATCTGTGGCTGCCTATTAGGATCATAAAATAGAGTTTCATACTAAACGACATAATTGAACAGCCAATGAGCAAACATTAGGTAATAAAGATTCATACTTTTATTCGCTGTTCAGAACGTAGTCAGTGCCTTTTTCTGATCGCTTATATTTATACTGTGGTCTGATCCATGTTGGCGTGCGTTCTTTGATGACGTAACCATGTTCAGCCAACCACATCAAATCGGGAGAGTGGTGAGATCCATCATACCCACCGATATCGAACGGTCTTTCAAACTTATCTAGCCGCAAGCTTTTCAAACCTCAAGGCAGCGGCTCTAAATCAGAGCTCCGAATGAACAAATCCAAGGGCTAGCAAAAGGTCATGTTGGAGCACATCATCACCAACCTTAGCAACAAGCATTACTTTCGAATTCCGTTCACTTTACAGCTACAAAACTACAATTCCGATGCTAATGTATTTTCAGTATATGTGGCATCCAATAGTCTCATGGACCGGGTGTTACAAGCTTGACTGAATTTGATGGCACCGATCACTTTAGTCTGCAGCCATATACTAAACTTTACCGTACAGACGGGTACCCGATTCCAAAGTTCTACACATATAATGCAAAGCCACTAAAACTACTTCCTAGGTTGGCTTTATCAGAAGAGCAAAGCCGCTATAAAAAGGGTTCAACAGCGATTCGTGATTCCGTAGCAAGAATGAATGTTTCTAGTAGTTCAATGCTTAGATTTAGTATGAACGAACCTAGAAACCCTAAATACACTGGAAACACGAAAATTCACATCAAAGCGTCTCCTGAGCAAGCTCAGAAGTGGGTTAATGAGAAAACACAGATGGTTGCATACGTTAAACCAGCTATCATAGTTCACGCGCCATACCTGCACGATTACGCCGTAGTTTATAACCCAAATGAAGATGTGTACGTTACCGAAAATGATGAACGCATTGTGAGCAAACGAGGTGGGACGTTAAAGTAAGTTAAGATAGCCTCTTTGCTCTAAACTAAGCCTAGTTAGTTTCACATAAGAGGCTTTCCTGCGAACGCATCAGCGATTTACGTTAGGCATATAATAGTAGACACACATTAAATCAAACCTCTTAATTGAGCCTTGTTAAGTTAACGGTGCTACAGATCCATCACTAGGATCGAGTCCTAACATTATTTCTAAGTTTTGAACCGCTGCTCCTGAGGCTCCTTTACCCAAATTGTCATATATCGCTGTTAAGACGACATGATCTGTATTTTTGGGGGCAAGTACATGAAGAGTCACTTTGTTAGAATTGTTATGAATATCTGGCTCAAGCCCATCAACATCGATGATGCTAGAATAAGACCCTACACTAATAAACTGAGAATCATGATAGTGTTCTCTGAGTTCTTGCCTCAAATGCTCAGCATTTGCACGAGAAGAGCATCTATTTAACTGGATTGGTATTTGAAGGATAATGCCTTGGCGATAATTCCCGTACATAGGAGTGAAAACAGGTTTATTAACCAAATTGCAATATTTATGTATTTCTTTGATATGCTTATGCTCATCGTGCAAGGCATAACGTCTGACCTGACTTGAAATATGACTCTTATGATTAGGGTCCTCAAACCTAGCAATAGCTTCCCGCCCCCCACCGGTATATCCTGAAACCGCGTTTACAGCATAAGGGTAGTTAGCATCTAGTAGTTTTGCTTCTATGAGAGGCTTTAGTAAAAGTATGGCACCAGTTGGATAGCAGCCTGGGTTTGATACTCTGCTTGCACTCTCAATGAGAGTACTTTGGTTTTGAGATAGTTCGGGTAAACCATAAGTCCATCCGTCAGTAACCCTGTGAGCAGAACTAGCATCAAGTACCCTAACATTAGGTGAAGAGATTAATGATACCGATTCACGTGCCGCCTGATCAGGCAAGCACAATATAACTACATCAGCGCTATTGATCATATCTTTACGCGCTGACAAGTTTTTGCGGTACTTAGCTTCAATTTCGATAATATTGACATCACGTCTATCTTTTAAACGAGAATGTATTTGTAGTCCAGTAGTACCAGCTAGTCCGTCAATGAATATGTTATTCACTATGTCTTCCTTTGTTATATTTTTGAGAATTAGTTACATTAGATAGCCAACTAAGTCATCTTTGATGATATTAATTAGTTTGTTTCGTTCTGCGGTGAAATAGAGGTGAAATGGAACTTCTATATGTTCACCCACTACACAAAGATTACTGTCATTCTCAATGCAATCTTTTGCGAAGTTTTCTTCTAATATGGCTGAATACCCTTTATTTTTTATGCAGAGTAACGAGCTCTGATAACAATCGTTATGAGAGAGGCTGTATTGAGTTTTGATCGGTAAGCCCTCAATAAGCTGAGGAATATTCGGTAGCAAAATTTTTGTAACCTTACCGTTGTTCTGATCCGATTTACTTTCTACTAATACAAAATTGATACAACCTAAATAGACGGACCTAATGCTATCGTCTTGTTGGGAGCAAAAGCCGATCCCAATATCTATTGGACTATGCTTCATTGCTACTAACATAGAATCATCTCCCATTCTTCGGATGTTGACCTTATGATTCTCTATTTCATTTGAAAGGGTTAGATTGCTCAGTTTTATGGGGTTAAATGCGTTGCTAACGGCTATGTTGACTCTTTCTTGATTGACGTCAACTTCAGATAGGGTAGCAACTAAATCTTTCATTCCTTGAGAAATACTATGAGCATGGTCATATATCTTTAGCCCCTGGGGTGATAATTGCATCCCTCGATTAGTCCGAACAAATACTTCCGTTCCTAGTCTGCTTTCTAATTGTTTTATTCTTTGACTTAAAGCCGCAGGTGTTGCATGGACTAGTTCTGACGCTCTTGCGAGAGTTCCCGTTTTCGCAATAGCCAGAAAAGCGTTAATTTGATTGATTTGCATTGTTCCAGTCTCGTTATAACTTGGAGTGCATATATAGCACCCAGTTTGATTTATTATGTATTAATGCATTTTAAAAGCCGGACCATGGTCAATATCACTGACGTTGAAGAGATATTTGTGTTTACAAGAGACCGACAATCTATATGAAGGTTGGATTAATGTGTTAGTTGTCCATTACTCCCACCCTCTGCACTGGTGAATTTATATTCCCTTAATGTGAAAGCTTATTCTATAATAGAAACTGGTTGCATTATGTCAAATAAATGAGAAAAGTAATACGTTTTGTGAATATTTTTAGTGATTTTTTAATATTATGTTTATTTTCCCTTGGAGGCTTTTGATTTAAAAGGAGCCGTGTTAAATTGAGTTACCTTCAAAAATAGGAAAGTGGTAACATCGATCTAATCACGGCTCTATCGCACAAGAGGGAGGTGATGCATGTTTATGTATTTTGTGGTTATTCGTGCTCGGCAACGGCAGGTAGTGATTTGACGCCATGTTCTAAGTGAACTTCTTCGAACTTAAACGCGCGCAAGTCAAGCTGGTAACAATAAGGAGCAGACTTAAAACTTTGCTTTCCAAGTAATTGTAAGACACTCGATGATCCAGTTAGCGTACTTGCAAGTAAGCAAGAACAACTGAGAGATGCAACTTTGTGTGCGTCGAAATCGAGGTTAGCAGACTTTTGATAGTTGAGATAAAGTGACGATGGTGTTAAACCGTTCCCAAACTTAACTAGTTTCTCTTGTTCGGTATCGTTTTTCTGTAAATTAAAAAATGTTTCGAATGGCATAGCTTCTGGAGTGAATAAATGCAGCGATGCACCAAAACCAACTGGTCCGGACATTATAACTGGAATACCTCGCTCTCTAGCTCTGCGATACATGAGCATTCTTGGCTCTATAACAAAGTAGTCAAGAGCGTCACAGACTAAGTCGACACCGTCCAAGAACTCTTCTATTGTGTCTTCAGAGATAGCAGTCAAGATTTTTGTCTCAACGTTTGGGTTTATGTCATGTAATCGGCGACTAAGAACGTCAGCTTTTTCTTGCCCTAATGTACTAATAGTGCAACCGAATTGACGGTTCATGTTTTCTGGGCCAAATGTGTCAAAATCAGCTATGGTAACTGAACCTACCCCCATTCTGACTAACGTTTCGGCATGGGTAAATCCAACTCCTCCAGCACCAGGTACAGCAATTTTTTTACCTTCTAGTGTTTTAAGTTCCTCCTCACTTACGATCCCAAGCATACGGCTAAATAGTAGTGAGTGGTCATAATCATCTTTTCTGTTTTCGTCTTTCATCATTATTCCATTATGTATTAGTGTATTCTTCGTGACAGTAGCTATTTATTTTTGTTGTGTGTGGATAAATAATCACTCTTGGTTATACCCATTAAGTACGAATCAAAATAAATTCCTTCCCGAATGACCTGAGCCTTTCTAGCTCCCTCGTTTACAAGGCCAATCTTTTTGTAGATTGCTATTGCTGCCTCATTATCTTGGTAAACCACTAACTCTATACGCTCAAAATCGAGGTACATAAATCCCGTATGCAACGCTTTTTTCAAAAGATTAAAGCCAATTCCTTGTCCAGTTGCTTCATCTGAAACACCCATTGCAAGAGAAGCAACTCTTCGCCACCGCCCGCTCGGCCACGTTAAATAGATGAACCCCGTAACTTTGCCATTGAGTTCTGCAATAACCCAATGTTTATGCTCAGTATCGGCCATTAGGTCCTTTACCACCATTTCACTTGTATAAGGCATAGATGATAGGCCATGAAATACTTGCGGTTTAGACATTATATCTGCGATGGCTTCTGAGTCTTTTACTCTCAATCCTCTGTAATTTAAGGTCGCACGCGAAGATGTTTTCTGATCATTTGAGTTCATATCAATCACTCGCTAATAGAATTCGACTACAAGCAGATCTCTAATTCCCAACTTATTTGGGTCAACTTGAACTATTGGAGAAGCAAAATGATAAGTAGAGGTGTCCTGGAAGAATATGCACTCTCCCTCTTTTGTCAGCGTATGGTCAAAAATGGGCGTTTTATTCTGGTCGAAAATGGTATTTATACCACCCGATACGTTTTCACGGTTAATCATCAAAAGCGTGCTATATTTAACTCCATCATTGTGAATACCTTCCGGAGAAGGCTTTCCTTGTTGGTTCTGTTCCGCAATGATTCTGTTCTGGTAGATATTTATATTCCAAACATCCTGATTAGTTAGTTCGCTTAACTCATATCCGATTTTTTTCAAAAGCTGATTCAATATAGAGTTGTGAAATACCTCCCCTTTTATGGGAGAAAACCATCGCTTTATACCACCATTTAGGGGATTCACCGCTGTTGGTTGGTAATAATGATCGTACTCCTTCATCCATAAAGTATCTTCTGACCTTAGGTATCGAGCTTTACAGAAATTTCTAAAGCGATATTTGCCATCATCATTCATATAATTATCTTGATCGAGTTCATTCCAGGAATCCTTGAAATTATCCCAATCTTCTGAATTAAAAGCGTCTTTACCCAAGAAGTCGTTGATATTTGAAACCATACAAATATTATCTATTACCTCGGACAATATTAGTTGATTTTCATTATTGGCTTTCTCCATACCTATACACTCTTTTATTTTAATGGTTTAGAATTTGATATTACTTATCGGTGATAAAAATCAATCATTTACTTACAAATAATACATTCAGATTAAATCGATAAATATTTTCCCAGACTTTATTGACTCACATGTGCAAGCTAACCTGTGGTTTTCTTTGTTCCTTCCAATCACACTTAAAATTATTTTTTCGTCTTCGGTCTTTGGTTTCAGAACGTTATGGTGGTCATTTAGTTCTACAACACACTGTCCACAAACTCCTTTTCGACATCCATAAGGAATATTGGATGACTCTTTTGTTTCTATTTCATGAAGAAATTGATTTTTTTCCATGTCTATCTCTAAATTTGCCATATACACCTCGATATCAATTTATAATAATAATCTGATGTATAGACTCTTCTATCTAATTATTATTAAGAAGTGTTTAGTTATTTTTGCATCAAGAAATATTATATGCTCATCAAGGTGTTTTTGATTAATATCATTATATTTTCACTCTATTATTAAGCATATTTAAAATGGAGTAAGCAAATGAAAGTCGAAAACAACAATGATTATTTAGTTTCAATATCTGGCTCGTGTAATACCTCTTTTACAATTAAGATGACTTTGTATACATCAATGATATTAGGTGGTGCCTGGATGTATTTTATGGGTGGCTACTTCTTTTATGCAGGGTTTATCTTATTGGGGGTTGCATTTGCTCATGGAGTCGAGCTTCAGCATCAAGTTCTTCATGGTGGAGCTTTTTCTAATAACATCGTAAATCGTATAGTTGGTTTTCTATTAGGTGCCCCAATGCTCGTTAGCTATTCGAATTACAAGGCGAGTCATCTGATACATCATGCAAAAGTAGGGACGAAAGACGATACTGAATTTTTCGAATTTAATACTCTAGATGGAAGTAGCAATATATTTACAAAGCTAATTTCATTTTTCTTGATAACTCATTACATCGAATTCTTCAAACGTGTATTTAAAGCACTCCTTGGTAAGGATATTAACGATCTTTGTGACCAGAAAACCAACAAGCAGATTAGAAATGAGTACATCATGATGCTAGTTATTATTATTGTTGCAATTGTAGGGCTTGCATATTTTGAAATGCTGACTTATTTGGGAGCTTGGTTGTTACCTCTCTTTTTAGTAGCCTCACCACTACATACCCTAATTGAGTTCCCAGAGCACTTTGGTTGTAATAATGAAAGTGAGAATGTGTTGGAAAATACGCGTTCAATCCGAGCTAGCAGCTTTATGGTCTGGTACACAAATGGGAATAACTACCATGTAGAGCATCATATGTATCCGCTTGTTAGACCTGAGAAATTATCAATTGTCCATAGAAGAATAAATCAGGATATTCAGCATACGAATCATTCATATTCGGAGTTTTTCTTTGAGTCTATCTAAGGTTTATGATGCGTAATTTTTACTCAGAAAATCAATTAAGAATTCAAAAACTGAATGGTTCAGAGCGTATAGCGAAGCAGCTTGAAGACACAAGGTTAATGATTGAGTTTAACGATGATGTAGCCCAAATAGTGAACTCATCGCTGTTCTTTTTCATTGCAACTTCGAGCGGTGACAGGAACTTGGAGTGCTCTTATAAAGGTGGGAATGAGGGTTTCGTACGTGTTATGTCAGATAATGAGCTTGCGTTTGCGAATTATGATGGAAACGGAATGTACAAAACACTTGGTAATATTGATGAGAACCCCGAAGTTGCGTTGCTCTTTATCCAATTCAATGGAGACAAGCGTCGCATCCGCATTAACGGAAGAGCACGAATTTCTACAGATAAAGAAATTACACAGCACTTTCCTAAGGCGGAGAGCGTGATCATTGTTGAGGCTGAATTTATTTTCCCTAACTGCCCACGCCATATCCACACGATGCGATTTGAAGAAAACTCAATATATAGCCCAACTGAAGGCTATACCCCCCCTGAGCCATATTGGAAATCTAAGCCCGATTTAGCTCCTTATGTAAAGAAGAGATAACAAAATGGACACACCGTATTTTAAACTTAATTCTACTCAGTATGTCTTACAAGATTATTATTCGTCAACGTTAGGCGACCCTGTGCGGTTTAACGTAATTCCAGACTCTATCGATAGTCTTAGGGAAATACGACGAATAGAAGATGAATGGATGTCGTTTGAAGAAAATGCAATTGTAAATGAAATTCTTCCATCTAATCCAACAGAGTTTAAAGGTTGGTATACAGATAAGCTATTAACACTTAATGAAAACATCAAAGAGTTCTTGGTGTATCTAAGAAACGAAGCGTCTCCTTCAGCAATTGCGTTTTACGTGTGTATGGAAGAGCTTGTCGATGGTAGTTTTGATGATGTGATGGCTTTGGCTCAATTAGGTGTCAATAATCGCTCAAAATTAACAATTGCTGAGAACTATTGGGATGAAATGGGAAATGGCAGTTATGATAAAATTCATACTGAAATGTTCACGGAGTCATCTAGGTATTGTAGAAATCTACTAGACGAAGTATCTCTTTCGTTACCAACTAATATCCCGACACCGTGCTTGATGAACGGGAACCTTGTAACGTTTTGGGCGCTTAGAAGAAAATACATTCCCCGGTTATTTGGAGCGATTGGTTTGATTGAAGGCTCAGCCCCCGTTAGATTCAAAGCAGTGACTAAAGGCATGGAAAGATGTGGCTTTCCAGAAGAAGCAATTGCTTATCACCGTGAGCATATTCATATTGACGCAATTCATGGTAAGGAATGGCTCAACAATATTCTATTACCATATGCGGAGCAAAGTGAACGTTGCTGTCAGGAGATGGCTCGCGGGGTTCTCATCCGCTTTCGAGTAGCAGAAGAGTATTATCGCTATATTGATAAAATCGTACGCGAAAATTGCTAATAGATAACCTGAGTGCCTTGTTGAGAAAATGAGGCACTTAAATTGCATTTCGATTATACATCATAATCCGACAAGTCAATCATATTGCGGTATATTCTTTGAAAGGGATTTTTTACTGCGGTTGTTGAATGAATCAATCTAAATTGGGGTATGTTCATACTTGAAAAGGCAGCATATGGATGCGAATGCTGCCCTTTTAGTGTGATACTTTATTTCTCAGTATGAATCTTCAATACTTAGTATGATTCTTTATTACTCTCCTACACTAACTGCACTCTTATGAACCATCTTATAAGGATCGCTAAGAGCGAGAGAGAAAGCATCGAAGAATAAGTCAGGAAAGTTTTTTACAACTTCAAACGGAACATTTTCCCATGCCTTAATAGCACTTGCCCTGACCAAAACACTCTCATCCATTAGCGCCCCATACCAGTCAGATAAAACCAAGTTTAAACTACTGATCCCTGTAACCATTTGGGATATATGGGTGATCATACACCCGCGCATCTGTTCCTGGTTCTTAGGGAGGTTTCTATATAAACCTAGAAAATCTTCTATTCTCCGATTCCCCTTATGCTTAGCGCCAACTGCTGCGAGGTTAACTAGAGATGATTGTAAGGAGTTAATCGCGTTCTTTTTGTTGTTTCGTTCTAGTTCGTCAAAAAACGAGTCAGTTACTTCAATGATATTTTTTTTGTCTATTTGCTCATACTTTTCCGTCAAAATAGCAGCAGCACCTATTAGATCATCAAAATTTTCATGCGCAAGTACTGAAAACTCGTCTCTTGTGTGTCTGAACATGTCTAATGTTGTGTTAGATGAACACAGTAACTTGGCGTTATTTACTGAATGGGCTAATGCAGGAAAACAAAATGGCTCACACATATGGGTACAGCTTAATCATCCCGGTAAACAAATTCCTAAATTTTTATGTGTCGACCCTGTTGCACCCTCTGCCATATCACTAGAACGCGGATTAGAAAAAGCCTTTAATACCCCTCGCGCACTAAGCGATAGCGAAATTCATGACATTATTAATAAGTTTGCCCTCAGTGCTAAGCTATCAAAACAAGTTGGTTTTACTGGGGTACAAATTCATGGTGCTCATGGCTATCTTGTTAGTCAATTTTTATCAACAAGGCACAATCAACGTGACGATAAGTGGGGTGGTTCATTAAAAAATCGACTTCGATTTGTATTAGAAGTATATCGTGCAATCCGTAAAGAAGTTGGGGATGACTTTCCTGTTGGAATTAAGCTTAATAGCGCCGACTTTATGAAAGGAGGCTTCACTGAAGAGGAGTCAATGCTGGTTGTACAAACTCTGAGTGATAACGGCATCGACTTAATTGAAATATCAGGTGGTACTTATGAAAGTCCATCTATGATGGGTTCTAAAGATAAAAAAAATCCCGTAAAAGAAAGTACGATTAAGCGTGAAGCGTATTTTATGGATTACATGGAAAAAGTGAGGGATCTCGTTAGCACACCATTAGTAGTTACAGGTGGTTTTAGAACTGCACAAGCAATGAATGATGCATTAAATACCTCCGCTACTGACTTTATTGGTATAGCTAGGACCATGGCTATCGATCCTGATTTTCCTAACAAATTAATTAAAAACCCAAATCATGGGATGCCTCTAATCGAACCTACAACAGGTAAACCGTCACTTGATAAAATGGCGATGGTTGGGCTAGTTTGGTACGAACATCAAATGTGGCGTATTGCTGAAGGAAAAGACGGTTTTACTATTATTGAGCTAGTCATTGTTATTGTCATTCTTGGTATTTTATCAGTGACAGCCAGTGCAAAATTTATCACACTTCAACGTGATGCTCGTATATCAGCACTTCAAAGCCTAAAAGGCGAAATGATTGGAGCTATGAATCAACTCCACCCTAAAACAATTCTTGCCGGAATAGATACTCAAGCCAGTGGTGCAATAACTATTGAAGGTAATGTAATTGAAATTGCTTATGGATATCCAAAAGCATTAGCAAATCAAACGTGGAATAAATTGATGAATCAAGAGTTTATAGATTCTCAATTCAATGATACAACACCATCAGAATGGTATTTCCATAATGACACCAGTAAAGCATTCATTACTTTTATGCACAGAAGTAAAAAATACAGTAACGATAATTGCCATATTAAATATAGCGAAGCAATAAATGAAAATACTCTCCCTATTTTTGAATTTGTTAGTACAGGCTGTTAATCGCATAGCTACCTAATAAACAGACAACCTTGATACAAAAATAAATGTAATTGCGTATATTTAAATTATATTTATTGGGATCTGCCCTGTAATTTATAAATACTTCCTAGCACATATTTATTTCTATTCTAATCTTAATTCACATCAATTAAAAAGTTGATTGATGTTTTTGAATTACCTTTAAGGATATGAAATGGAACATTCAAAGTTAAAAAGAAAACATAATTATAAATTTACCCTCTCTACACTCACCCTTTCTTGTTTAATGGCATTTAATGCTCAAGCAGCGGTAGATTGTACTCCTCTTGAATCATGGGATGCTGGCAAAGTTTATAACGGTGGAGAAGAAGTAAAACAAGGCACTAATGCCTATAAAGCAAAGTATTGGACCCAAAATAACGACCCTGCGACTGCTGGCGAATGGGGAGCATGGCAAGATTTAGGCGTTTGTTCTGGTGAAGCAGCTAATGTCGCTCCAACCGTTGATTTAACGTCTCCTAGCACAACAGATAAAATAACAACAGGGGATGTTGTTACATTAACCGCATCTGCATCTGACAGTGATGGTTCAATATCTCGCGTTGATTTTTCTGTTGATGGATCTGTAATAGCATCATCAACGACTTCCCCTTATAGTGCTGTTTGGACTGCAATTGAAGGTTCTCATACCTTCAGTGCTCAATCTTATGATGATAAAGGTGCAGTCAGCACGACAAGCTCTGTTGTTGTAGCTGTAACAGGGACTCCAACTGACAATATTGCACCAACAGCAAGTTTAAGCTTATCTGCATCAAGTGTAGAGCTTGGCGCTGCAGTTACACTAACTGCTAATGCGACAGATTCTGACGGTACAATCGATAAAGTTGATTTCTATATCAACAACACTCTTGTTGGTACAACCGCTACTGCACCTTACATCCTACAATATAAAACAACTGCCGCAGGTTCACTGTCTGTTTATGCAAAGGCAACGGATAACTTAGGGGCTTCTACTAATTCAGCCGCATCTACGTTAACTGTAACTAGCTCTCTTCCTATTGCGGATAATTGCCGCCCTGATGGTTTATACCAAACAGAAGGTGTTACCGTTCCTTACTGTACGACTTATGACAAAGAAGGTCGTGAGTTAATGGGAGCTGACCACCCTCGTCGTGTTATTGGTTACTTCACAAGCTGGCGAGATGGCGGTGATGAACAAAATAGCTATTTAGTAAAAGATATTCCTTGGGAGCAATTAACACACATAAACTATGCATTTGTGAGTATTGGTTCTGATGGCAAGGTTAATGTTGGTGATGTTACCGATCCAAATAATGCGGCAACGGGTAAAGAATGGGCAGGAGTTGAAATTGACCCAACACTAGGCTTTAAAGGTCATTTTGGTGCACTCGCAACTGCAAAAGAAAAGCATGGCGTTAAAACCTTGATCTCTATTGGGGGCTGGGCTGAAACTGGCGGTCACTTTGGGTCTGATGGTAATCGTGTTGCTGATGGTGGGTTCTATACCATGACAACTAACGCCGATGGCAGCATCAACCATGCAGGTATTGAGAAATTTGCTGCATCTGCTGTTGAAATGATGCGTAAATACAAGTTTGATGGTTTGGATATTGATTACGAATACCCAACGTCAATGGCTGGCGCAGGTAACCCTGATGATAAAGGCTTCATGGAGCCACGTCGTCAATATTTATGGGCATCATACCAAGTATTAATGAAAACACTTCGTGAAAAACTGGATGCTATATCTGCACAAGATGGCCAGCATTATATGCTAACTATCGCAGCGCCATCTTCTGGTTATTTATTACGTGGAATGGAAACCTTTGATGTAACTCAATACTTAGATTACGTAAATATCATGTCTTATGACTTACACGGTGCTTGGAATGACCATGTTGGCCATAATGCGGCATTGTATGATACAGGTAAAGATTCAGAATTAGCTCAGTGGAACGTTTATGGTACTGAAGCTTATGGTGGTATCGGTTATCTAAATACTGACTGGGCTTATCATTACTTCCGTGGTTCAATGCCTGCTGGTCGTATCAATATTGGGGTTCCTTATTATACTCGTGGTTGGCAAGGTGTTACTGGTGGTGAGAATGGTTTATGGGGTCGTGCTCCATTACCAGATCAAGCTCAATGTGATGCAGGTACTGGTGAGGGTGAGAAAAACAACTGTGGTTACGGTGCATTAGGTATCGATAACATGTGGCATGATAAGAATTCATACGGCCAAGAAATGGGCGCAGGCTCTAACCCTATGTGGCATGCTAAAAACCTTCAAGAAGGGATCTTTGGTTCTTACTCAAATATCTATGGTTTAGACCCAGCTAATGATCCAGCCGATCAGTTAGTCGGTACTTACACTCGCCATTACGATAGCGTCGCTGTAGCACCATGGTTATGGAATGCAGAGAAGAAAGTTTTCCTATCTACTGAAGATAAAGACTCTATTAACGTAAAAGCTGACTATGTTATTGACCAAGAAATCGGTGGCATCATGTTCTGGGAACTTGCAGGCGATTACAACTGTTATGTTCTAGATGCTAATGGTAACCGAACGTCTGTAGATGCTACTGAAGCGGCTTGTCAAACTGGTAATGGTGAGTACCACATGGGTAACACCATGACTAAAGCGATTTACGAGAAATTTAAATCGGCAACACCATATGGTAATACAGTCGCTACAGGAGCAATTCCATCTGAAACGGTTGATATTGCGGTAAGTGTAGGTGGATTTAAAGTGGGTGATCAAAACTACCCAATTAATCCAAAAATCAACTTTACCAATAACACAGGTCAAGATATTCCAGGAGGAACAGAGTTCCAATTCGATATCCCAGTATCTGCACCTGATAATGCAAAAGATCAATCAGGTGGTGGTTTACAAGTAATTGCTTCTGGTCATACTCGTGCTAATAACATCGGCGGCTTAGATGGAGCAATGCACCGAGTAGCCTTTACTCTTCCTGCATGGAAAGCACTTCCTGCTGGTGGTGTATATGAATTAGATATGGTTTATTATCTACCTATTTCGGGCCCTGCAAACTACACCGTTACAATCAATAACATTGATTATGCCTTTAAATTTGAGCAACCAGACCTACCATTAGCTGACTTATCTTCAGGTGGAAATACAGGCGGTGGTGATAATGGCGGAACACCTGATGCAGGTTGTGATGCTACCGGTCTAGTTACTTACCCTGATCTTCCACAAAAAGATTGGGCTGGTAATCCAAGCCATGCAAATACTGGTGACAAAATCATCAGCAACAATGTCATTTACCAAGCAAATTGGTGGACAGCTGCTGCGCCAGGAAGTGATGGAAGCTGGACAAAAATGTGTAATATTTAATCCTATTTAACCATTAAAATCAAAAGAGCAGCATAATCGCTGCTCTTTTTATGCTCACGAATAAATCAACTAAGCATTAGTTTTTTAAATATTTAACACAAAGATCATCAATAGACAGCGGCTTATCAAAGAAATACCCTTGTGCTAAATCACATTTATATTCTACTAATTTATCTAACTGATCTTTTGTTTCAATCCCCTCAGCAACGACTTTCATTTGACATGAAGCACCTATCGCAATAATCGCTTTAACTAAAGTTTCACTTTGCTGATTTATAAACAAACTATTAATGAAGCTGCGATCTATCTTAATCTCTGTGATCGGTAAAATATTTAAGTAGCTTAATGATGAATAGCCAGTACCAAAATCATCCAAAGAAATACCAAAACCTAATTCTTGTAGTTGCTTGAGAATAGGTGAAACATCCTCTAAATCACTAATGAGGATATTTTCAGTAATTTCCAATGTAATTCTAGGTATATCAATGCCTGTAGCACTAACAATGGATTTTATCCTTTGCATAAAATCACTTTTAATCAGCTGCCTAGGAGATAGGTTGACCGAGATTGTCGTTGCATCGATGCCATTAGGCATAAATTTCAGCATATCTTCACAAGCTTGTTGTAATACAAAATCGCCTATCTCATCAATAATCCCAATCTCTTCAGCAACCGCAATAAAATCTACAGGAGAAACAAAACCTAACGTTTTATTATACCAACGAGACAATGCTTCTACGCCATACAGTTGACCCGTTTTAATATCAATTTGCGGTTGATAAACTACTGATATTTCATTATTAATCAGTGCCGTTCGAAGTTCTTCTTCTAAACTAAATTCATAATTCACTTGAGCATCAATCGTATGATCAAAAAATAAAGCAGAGCCCTTTTGCTTTGCTTTTGATTTATATAAAACAATGTCTGCTTTAGAAATCAAATCAAGTGAGTTATCCGCGTCACTTGGGTACATCGTTACACCAATACTACAACTTGTAATGATCGCCTTACCATTAATAGAAAAGCTGTTTTTGAATACAGATTGAATCGCCTCTACTCTCTTTTCAGCCTCTTCTTTTGAACTCAATAACGGAAAGCAAAATACAAATTCATCACCACCAAAGCGAGATACCATGTCATCATGCTTAAGTAAGGTATCGAATTTCTGACTGATTTGTTTTAATAAGATATCACCCACTTCATGGCCAAAATGGTCATTTATCTTCTTAAAATCATCTAAGTCGACAAACATTACCGCCAAGTATTGATCTAATTCCTTAGCCCGTTGAATTCCCTTCTCTATTTTAGATTCTAACAACACTCGATTGGGCAGCTGTGTTAAAGCATCATGCAAAGCCATATGCTGCATTTTATTTTTTGTTTTTTCTAATAACGTAAAATCACTATGAATACGTTTTTTAAATCGATTAAAGCGCATACCAATATACTTACTAACACTTAAAGATAAGATAGTTAATACCAACGCTAAAATTAAGGTAAGTAACAAAATTTTAGTTAAAGCTATTTTATTTTGTTGCAGTAATAGTGTCTCTTTCTCTTCTAAAAGTCGTTTATTTTCATCCGTATAAACCCCAGCACCAATGACCCAACCCCATTCATTGTATTCTTTAATAAAACTCAATTTTTCTGCTTGTTCTGCCGTTCTGGGTTTAAATGCACTAATGTATTGCATATACCCTCCACCATTATGCGCTAAGGTAAGCATTTTTTGAGTTATTGGGCCTTTATTTGGTGAGTCTTTACTGTATTTGTTTGGATCAATCTTGGATTTATTATAATGAGCGAGCGTATTCCCATATTGATCGAGCAAAAAGATATACCCACTTTCACCAAATCGAACTTCAGAGATCCACCTAAGTAATTTTTCTTTTATATCTTCTTCTACATTGACAATGTACTCACCGGTACCGATATAAAAATTTAATGGCTCAAACCACTTTGCATAACCAATCTTTTCAAATTCTTGATCTTTAATGTCAGGTTTGGGATACCACCAACGGCTAAAACCTTCTCCTTTTTCTTTCATTAGATCGATGTAATTCTTTACTGGATAAGACCCACGTACATCTTGGACATGTAATAAATTCTTTCCTTCTAAGTCAGGAAAAATAGGATGCATTAAATTATGTCCATCCATCCCATAAATAAAGAAATAACCGCGTCCATCATTAAAGCGAGACTGTCTTAATGCATTAGTAATAAGCTCCATTATTTCACTTTTTGGCTTATCTTTATTTTTCTGGTAAATAAAACTTACTGTTTTAAATGCATCATCCACTCGTAATTTAATTGAACGCTTTAATGTTGCTTCAGTTAAGTTACGTTGATAGCTAATCTGCTGATAAATAGTATCAACCTGATGCTTAATACGGTTCTTCTCTTTTTCTACAGACTCACTGTGTAAAGAAGCGATTAATGTTTCAACTTTCGATCTATTCTCATGAATAATGATCGCATTCAACACAAAAGTGAAAATACCAATCAATACGACAGGCATAAGTGAGATCAACGTTAATAGCTTTTTATCAGATCGGCGTTGCATACTCTCTCATTCATAAATATAAAATAAACGTCCAATAATAATAAATTCACAGTGAAATAACATCTTTATTACTATTAATATTGTAAATAACGACAATAGGCGTGAGCCATGCCAAAGGTATATGGTCTAATTACTGAAAATAAGAAGGAAAAGTAGACAATTAGTATGAGATACCTGCTTTGAATCTGAGAAGAAAAATAAAAAAAAGGATTTTGATTTGGTATCCTTCCTTTCTTCGTACTAAATTAGTTACTTAAACTATCACTGTTTAATTGTGATTATTCTGAGGTATTAAATGAAACGATCTACATTATTAGCACTTTCTTCAATTGTACTGTTCACAGCAGGATGCTCTCAGCAAACAGAACAAACTCCACCACTCTCTTCTGATAACACCAATCCGCTATGTAACGTCGATAACGGAATGGCTGGAGGTTGGGTGACATCAACAGTGACACCTGAAGTGGAAGCCGCACTGGATCATGTATTAGGAATGATGAATACATCAGCCAAATTAAAACAAATTCTAGATGTGAAAACTCAAGTCGTTAGCGGCATTAATTACGCAATCGATTTTGAATTAGACGATGGACAAGTCTGGAATACTAAAGTGTTCAGAAGTTTAAATGGCAAATTCAAAATGACTCAACCAGCCCAACAAGGCAGTTTCACTCAAGATTGTCAGTAATTAATATTTTATATTTTATATTTTATATTTAAGAGGATTTTTTATGTTTAAGAAAACAGCAATTACATTTGGCTTACTTATCTCTCTTGCTGCTTGTAGTTCTACCGTACCTAAAGAACCAGAAAAGGCGAATATGGCCAACCCTGCCGCTGAATTTTGTGCTGAGCGCGGAACATATGATTTAGATTCAGGTAATTGCACATTAAACAATGGTGATGTAATTAACGCTTGGGAATATTACCGTAGCCAGAAGCACACCATGACAAAACCTGTCGGTAAGCCGAACCCAGCAGCTGCTTATTGTATTGAGCAAGAAGGCGCTTACAATTTAGATAACAGCGACTGTACATTAAAAACGGGTGAAGTGGTTAATGCGTGGGATTTTTACCGTAGCAACCAAAAGTAATATCGATTTATCCCCTATAATTTTTATCGATATATATTAAGGCTGTTTTTTCAGCCTTTTTTATACCTTTTCTTTTACTGATACCTAATCTCATTTAGAATGCATCCATTGCTTATATTATATGGATGAATCATGTCATATTTACTTTCTATTACCTTACTCTGGGCCTTTTCTTTTAGCTTGATCGGCGTGTATTTAGCTGGCCAAGTAGATGCTTGGTTCTCTGTTTTAATGCGTATTAGTTTGGCTACTCTTGTTTTTCTTCCTTTTTTACGTCCCAAAAAAGTACCATTACCTATTGCATTTAAACTCATGCTAATTGGCGCAATACAGCTTGGCTTAATGTATGTATTTTACTACCAATCTTTTCTTTATCTGACTGTACCTGAGGTTTTATTATTTACCGTGATGACACCTATTTATATCACTCTATTAAATGATGCTTTTGAAGGTAGGTTTCACCCTAATTTCATGATCAGTGCTGTTATCGCAACACTTGGAGCGATCGCTATTCGCTATAATGGGATTGATTCAGGATTCTTATTAGGCTTTGCGACGGTTCAAGGGGCAAATCTTTGCTTTGCTACAGGTCAAGTCTGTTACAAACGCTTAATGAAAGATCAGGACATTGAACAAAAAACAGTCTTTGGCTTCTTTTTTATTGGTGCCCTTATCATCGCGTCAGTTTGCTATGCACTCTTTGGTAACAGTGAAAAATTACCAACAACAATGACACAATGGGGTGTATTGGTTTATTTAGGAACTATCGCTTCCGGCATTGGATATTTCATGTGGAATAAAGGGGCGACACAAGTCAATGTTGGCGTATTAGCCGTGATGAATAACCTACTTATTCCTGCTGGCATTTTAGTTAATTTACTAATTTGGAATCGAGATGCCGATGTCTTGCGCTTAAGTCTTGGTGGCGGATTAATTCTAATTGCTTTAATCGTAAACCAACAATTAGAAAAACGTCGTCATATAAATAACGCATCTTAAAAAAATGGGCCTTATTAACAAATCAATAAGGCCCATTCTAATTTATTTTTTATAATTAACTTTTAATTGGCTTACACCCGAACGAAGCGACATTACAAGTAAAGTACAACCAAGAAGCTGCACCAACAAACTTACATCCCTCTTCAAAAATTTGAGTTACTTCATAACCAAACGGTAAATAACCTTGAATCACATCCGTTGCAATAGAACCTGCAAGTAGCCCACCCGCTAATAAAAATGCAAACCCATCAATTTCGATGATGTCTTTAAAGTGGAGTACTAATATAGCTAAAGCCACCACTACATAAAAGAAATAGCAAATATATTGGTTCACATAACGATCATGAATTAAAAAGAAATCATCTGTTGCTAAAATTGAAGCTAATATACCCATTAAAATAAGTAATCGTTGCTTCTTACCACGGTGCAAGAAAATCGCACTAAAGTAGGCAACTGCCAATGACGATACCCAAAACCAAACACCTATATTCGATAAAAATCCACGAAAGCTATGTACTTCCGTTTGTTGTGCAAGATCTCTCAATACTTCCATTGGTGTGAAACCTAATGCTTTATTCAGTCCTATTAAAGAAAGCGCATAAAATGCGATAGCAGGAACAAAAACAATCGAAAGGTAAATTACCATTTTTCGCGGTTGAAATATTTGTCGAATAATTTGAATCAAAATAACACCTATAAACGTGACCAACTTCACAAGGGTGCAATTTTCCACTTCCATAAAGAGAATAGCAACGAAAAAGCGACTCATCTATAAGACAGCATAAAAAGTAATGATATTAATTAATCTGATTCTTAATTCATATTTACGTTTAGCAAGAACACAATGTAAAAAACACCTTCATAATATCAATATAATTATCTATAAAATGACTTATTTTCTGTTTTGAATGACACAATTCTTTGTTAAAAATGACAGGGCAACCTGTACTCAATAAATTACATTCTTGATTAGTAAATTTTATCCTTACAAGAAAAATTGCTCGTTTTACTTGCTCTCTTTTTAGCCTCATAGTCGCGGAAAATCTACTTCCTATTCATTATTTTGAGGCACTGCGGTGAACACATCTACATCAACTCAATCACAAGCTGGTCTACTGATCCCTGTGGTTGCTCTTTCTTTATTTGCTATAGCATCAGGATACTTAATGAGTCTTATCCCGTTGATGTTGAGTCAATATGGGATGGAGGCGAAATACGCCAGTTGGTTAGCCAGTGCTTTCTATGCAGGTCTACTTGTTGGCGCAGGACTGATTGAACCTTTCGTAGCACGTCTTGGCCATAAAAATGCATTTGTGCTTTTTCTAGGCTTACTTGCAGCAACGATTGTAATACTTCCTGCAGCTCCTATTGAGTGGATATGGATGACAGCACGTTTTATTGCAGGTATTGCTGTAGCTGGTGTTTTTGTTGTTGTTGAATCTTGGTTATTAATTGGTGATGCAGAAAGCCGTCCGAAACGTCTTGGTTTATACATGGGCGCACTCTATGGTGGCTCATCTCTAGGACAACTAGGTATCGGCTTTATCGGTATTGAAGGGTTACTTCCTTACTATATGATCATTGGCTTGATCATGATGGCAATTGCTTGTCTAATATTTGGGAAAGGTGCACAGCCACAAGTTCAGCATCATAATGTGCTAAACCTAAAGCAAATTTTAAAATTAAACAAAGCCTCTATCATGGGTTGTGTTGTTTCTGGCCTATTACTTGGCGCAGTTTATGGATTAATGCCTCTAGAGTTAAAACACAGAAACATCAACATTACTCAAATTGGCAGCTTAATGGCCCTGATCGTTCTTGGTGGTATGGCAGTTCAACCTATTGTGTCTTATTTATCTAAGCACTTAGGCAAAACATTATTAATGGCATTATTTTGTGTATTAGGTGTCTTTGCTATTGGTTTAACAACACTAAGTGACAGCACTGCCATTCTTGCTACGTCATTAGTACTTCTTGGTATGGCTGCATTTGCACTTTACCCTATTGCAATCTCTTTAGGTTGCGATACGTTAGATGAGTCGTACATTGTTTCTGCTACCCAAGTGATGCTATTTAGTTACAGTATTGGCTCTGTATGTGGTCCAGTACTCGCAAATACGTTAATGCATACTGCTGAAGGCTTAATGAGTTACTTATTTGCTATCTTACTAGCAACGGCAATTTACATGCTACTAGCAAGTTTGCGTCAACATCGTCCAATGGTTGCTGGAGAGTAATTTTATCTCTCTTTGATTAACGCTAGGTTCTTAGGGTGCATGGCGATACAATACGCCCTAAGAATTCTTTATGAGTAGTTACAATGGAAGATGCACAATACGTTGTTGAATGGGGCGAAACAATCACCCTTAATTTTGAAGGTGCCCAACTGGTTTCGGCTTACCATACTTGTCCAGAAGAAGGTGATGAAACTGACCTTGAATTTGGCGAAGGCTGGTTCCAAGGCCCTGATGACGAAGAATACCGTATCGAATTACAAATGGCGCCTTTCCATCCTTATGATGAAGATCCTGTCCGCCTAGCAAACATCACGATTAATGGTGAAATTGTTAAGATCTTAGAAATTGCAGAAACCGTTGATGGTGAATTCTTTATCGAGCCAAGCGACAGTGATTACTAAGTTAGCATCTATTTAATAAAAAGCGCATTCAACATAATGCGCTTTTTTTATCACGATAACTTTCCTCTTCATAATAACTTTTGTTTGTAACCTTTAATTATTCATATTGATATGTTACATAAGGCCTCTGTTTTTATACTATATGGCAGTAGTCGATGAGAGCCATCATTCAACAATTTGGTCCAGCATTAGAATCAATAACAATAGAATCTTATAGTTCACCGTCTCCTCCCCCTTCACAGATTCAATTAAGAATGCGTTACAGCACCATCAATCCATCCGATCTCATTACTATTTCTGGTGCTTATCGCTCTCGAATTTCTTTGCCTTTTATTCCAGGATTTGAAGGGGTTGGAATTGTCCATCAATGCAATGAACAAGATCCGGCTTTCTCAATTGGGGATAGGGTTTTACCTATTGGAAGCGCAGGGGCTTGGCAAACCTATCGAAACATCGATGAGCAATGGTGTTTTACTGTTCCTAATCAACTCAGCGATGAGCAAGCAGCCACATCCTACATTAACCCTATGACTGCTTGGCTAATGTTATCTGAACGTTTACAGATACATCAAAATATGACAATACTTATTAACGCGGCAAATTCTGCAATAGGACTAATGCTCATACGTATGTTGAACCATCTTGGAATACTCCCTATCGCCGTTGTTCGTCGAGATGACACCTTACAGGAGTTCGAAGGCTGTAAACTTCAACGTATAATCAATATAAATAATAATGATGATTATCGATCACTAATTGAAATGAAAAATCACACTAAAATAAATGCAATTCTAGATTCTGTTGGAGGGTTAGAGTCTTTAATGCTGTCGTCGTTACTTAAAGAAAATGGGCAGTTTATTAATTATGGCTTATTATCCGCACAACCTATTCCATCTCAATTTTGGCTTGAACGTCCAGACATCGATTTCTCTTACTTCCATTTAAGACAGTGGATCCACTCTGCTAAAAAAGTAGATATTCAAAACAAGCTCAATGAAGTAATGCAGTTGGTTTATGAAGGAATTGCTGATACAAAAATTAGTGCTCGCTTTTCTTTAAACGACATCCACAACGCACTCAATTATGTTCAAACTAATGAAGATATAAAGAAAGGGAAAATCTTACTCACTTTTTGATATTAAGAGTAGATACTCTGCAACTTTCACGTTGTATCTACTCGTCGTTTTAATTATTTAATCGCTTTTCCATCGATAAATGTGGAATATCCGCCTCAATAAACTCTTCACCGTATGGCTGAAAACCCAGTTTAGTATAAAAATCAATTGCGTGTTTTTGAGAGCCTAAATAAACTCGTTCATACCCCTTATCTATCGCTTCATCAATCAGAGATAGTACAATTTTAGAGCCTAAACCCTTTGAGCGAAACTCCTTAACAATCGCAATACGACCAATATGCCCATCATCTAAAATTCGCCCAGTACCTACAGCTTTACCTTCAAAAGTAACCAGAGCATGAACAGCAACGCCATCTAGGCCATCAAATTCTATCTCAGGGTCAATCTGCTGTTCCTTAATAAAAACCGTATCACGGATCTCACGAATAAAATCTTTACTCTCACCAGAGTATTCCACATTTTTCACTTCAAACATGTTATTGCTCACGTTATGTATATTTTAATAATGCGTATTACCTTACCTAAGATTTAGACCAAAACAAGCATTAAGTAACATTCAAAAAAAATGCCACACTCAATAGTAAGTGTGGCATGAACCCAATATGCCGTGGATTATCATATGACTAGGTTTTTCACTCACATTCAAATCTTAAAAGCGATGATAAACATCAGCGACATCGATAAGCATACCGCTGTTTTTGGTCGTATTATCATCAACAAAAATTGCATAAGTAATCTCCATTATTCACCAATAAAAATAGGATAAATACAGTAATTTTACTGAGAGAGTGATTAATCACTTAAATAATACGTTAAGTATTAGAATAAATTATTTACCAAACTATCATGTTAGATGCGTATTTGAGGTTAAGTGTGGGATGTATATTGACAATACATAACAGAGGGCTATAAATTAAATGATATAACATTTTTTAATTAGGCTTATTTATGGAATTACAACCGAAAGATAATTTTGAACATTTCCTGATGAGTCAAGTTGAGAGATTAACTAAGTGTGAACCTAAAAACTTTGACCAGACATTTGTAATACTTGCCACAGAAACGCTTAAATGGTTTCAGCTAGACAGACTGACTATGTTTCCCAATTCAATGCTACTTCTCAATGATGGAAAAACTATTTCGGTTTCTCTTCAAGGTATTCCTGAACTTGATAAACTTCGATTTGTTAAAGGGAATTATAAAGAATATTTAAAATTATTGCGCTCAACACATTCATCGCAAAGCTTTGGCCCTGGTGAATTAGAGAACAATCGAATTACCCCTCTCAACGTACTTTATGAAGAAGGGGTTAAGTGGCATGGAATTATCAAACTAGAGCTTTTTGGTCAAACATGGGGAGCATTAGCCTTTGTCCGCTTTAACTCCAATTTACCCGAATTAACGGAAGACGACATTAACCGAATAAAATTACTTAGTGATCTGTGGTTATGTTATTGGCAACATTCAACTATCACTCGGAATTTACGCCAAGGTATTGATTTAAAGGAAGACGAAGGAGAAAAGCTATTACTACTGACTAAAAAGCAGTGTTCAGTATTAACCCTTCTAGCCCAAGGATATACAGCGAAACAATGTGCAGAGAAATTATTTTTAAGTTCTAGAACCATTGAGTCCCATAAATACAGAATGCTTGATTTATTAGATTTAGATAACCATACTGAGTTAGTTCAATTTGCACTTCGAAATGGCCTAGGTATTCAATCTTAATGCTAGTCATCGGATAACGAACTAAAGTGAATTAAATATTTTATAAAATCAGTAAAATTACTCTATCTTGTCACCTCTTCTCTCATTATTCTCTTTAGTTGTCTTCCTTTGTCACTAAAGTTCATCACTAATAATGAAAAAAAATATACTTATCATTGGTATTTATTCTAATATCGGTTACGACTTAGCGATCCTGCTACTCAGAAAAAAACATAATGTTTATTGTGGTGTTCACCGAACAGAAAAGCCTAAAAAACTAAGAAAAATGGGAGCATATGTTCATAAAGTGGATGTATTTTCAGAGCAAGAGATTACAAATATCATTGAATCTATGATTATGAATCTCGGCCACATTGATATAATTTACACTAATGTTTATCGTGCAGAAGAGTTAGCTCGCTCAGTAATGCCTCATATGCGACACCAACAATTTGGACGCCTTATTTTTACCACCTCTGTCGCTAACAAAATCACAAAATCAATCCAAAAAATAGAAGATTCAAATATTCAGATCGTCACCATTGACACTAGCCACACTCAAGCCGAATTTGATAAAGTTCAACCAATTAAAATAAGAAAAACACATCCATCAAATACACTTAACGATACGATCAATATACTAATATCTGCAGGGCTATCTTCTTCTATGAAGTTAAGATCTCAATATACTTTAGATGCGAACTTAATGGCATGGGCTCAATATATTTTGGGTAAGAACTATATGAATAACCTATCCGTCTATCGGATAAGGTAACGATATTCAGGCAATAAAAAAGCCAAGACAACTTAGTGTATCTTGGCCTATTAGTTCGTCACTCATATATAAAGTTAAGTGGTTCTTCTATATGTTCGACATCAATTTTTTTAATCTTGCTAAATCAATCGCACTTGAACGTACAGTTAGCTTAATATGATCATATTCATACTCTTCTTTAACCACACTCATGCTTGAACGAATTTCTCCCACAATACCTTTGGCAGTATAAGGTACGATGATCTCTTCTTCAATCATCCCTTGCTCTGATGCATTCACAATATATTTATGTAATTTTGCTACATCAAGAGGATTTCGAGTTGAAGTCATCATAGCATCTGGGAATTCATCCATCAATGCATCTTGTTGCTCAGGAGTCAGTTGATCTGATTTATTTAAAACGAGTAGCTTATCAATCCCGTCAACGCCGACTTCGCCAAGAACCTCATGTACCACTTTAAGTTGTGTTCTAAATGTAGGGTCTGAAGCATCAACCACATACAACAATAGTGATGCATCATGAGCCTCAGCTAAAGTTGAATGGAATGAAGCAACTAAATCATGTGGTAATTTTTTAATAAACCCAACGGTATCAGACACAAGGATACGAGGTTGAGTTATGGGATATAAAGCACGAACGGTAGTATCCAATGTAGCAAACAGCTTATCTTCAACTAATACTTCACTTCCTGTAAGCGCACGCATCATCGATGATTTACCCGCATTGGTATAACCAACTAAAGCCACACAGAATAATTCAGATCGTTGTTTACGACGACCTTTCAACTCAGCTTGAACACTTTCTAACTCACGTCTTAATTCTGCCAGTTGATCTCGAACTTTACGACGATCTAACTCTAGGTTTGTTTCACCTGCACCTTTACCCATTTGGCGTTCATTATCACCAACGATAGACTCTCTAAGGCGTGGGGCAACATAATTAAGGCGAGCCATTTCAACTTGTAATCGCGCAGTTCTGGTACGTGCATGACGGCTGAATATTTCAATGATAATACCAGTGCGATCATACACCTGAACACCAAGCTGGTTCTCAACATTACGCAGTTGTGATGGGCTTAAATCACAATCGAAAACCACCACATCAGCACAACCAAAAGGTAGATTTTCTGAAGGGATATCGTCGAAATCCATCTCATCAAAGAAATCTTCAGTATCTGCATCATCAACCTCTCCTTGATTACCCGTGATATGTGCGATTTCGGCTAGCTTACCAACTCCCAATACATTCACTTTTTGAGTTGATGTTTGCTTTTGAGATTGCGTACCAACAACTTTAAAACCTAGAGTTGTCACTAAGCGGCCAAGCTCTGCAAGAGATGCTTTGGCTTCGTCACCTTTAAACTGTGGTGTACAAATAGAAATAAGTAACGCGTGGTTAAGTGATGGTTTCTCTGTTAATTTCATGATTTTATCTTAGTGAGTCGAAACCCAAACCTAATTTTTATCTAAAGTTAACCTGATCCTACGCTGTTATAGGCTAGCTTTATAGGAAAATAGAAAACTAAATACATATATTATTTTAATTAGTGATAAATCATCGATATTTCAATGGTAATTACCACCTATTAACATAATTCTTATGTTCAGCATCCTTATGCATAAGTTACTCTACCAAGGTAGGCGTTCTCCACTATAAGTCAAAAATGAACCGCTTTCTTGTGGTGTGCTTGAAGCTATCAACCCAATAAGATCATAAGCAACTTTTTCTGGTGTAAATAATTTACCTTGAGGGACATTACCTTGAAATGGTTCAGATAAAGGAGTGTCAGTTGTCCCCGGATGAAGAGCTAATACTACACCATTTTTTAACATTCTTTGCCATTCAATTGACATCGTTTTTATGAACATGTTTAAGGCGGCTTTTGATGCTCTATAGCTATACCACCCACCCAATTGATTATCTGAAATACTGCCAACTTTGGCAGAAATGACAGCAAACTTAGGCTTATCTGTCTTTTTGAGTTTTGGTGTAAAATATTTAGCGAGTAGTAATGTTGGTAATGTATTAGTAGTTATCATTTGTTGAAAAAACACACTATCTAATGCCGCTAAATTTTTCTCTGGTCCTTTATTTGAAGTATGTAATAGGCCAATACAATTAATGACCCAATCAATGTCATCAAACAATTCACTTAATGATTTTACATCTTCATTATTGCTCGCGTCAGCTTGATGCCAAGCAACCCTCTCATGATACCAGTGTGGTTTTACTCGCCGATAAGTCGCATGAAGTTGAGCATCTGGGTATCGAGTAAGACTCTCTTTTAACATCGCAAAGCCTATTCCCCCATTACCTCCAACAATAAGTATCTTCATCACACCTCCTTAATATGAGTTAAGTCATCTTAAAAAATCACTTTGAGCAACTATTTTCATCACAACGTGAGGTACCCGTTAACCAATAGGAAACGCGGTAACGATTATTCGCAAAGCGGAGATAACACCAATCAGCAAGTACTTTAACTCCCGGCCAACGCAACGGAGCGTAAAGCCAACCTTTACCAACTAATTTCCATGCCAGATAAGTCACATCTAATCCAAGAATAAGATCACCATTTTGATTTAATGCATGTAAAACTGTATTTGCCGCTTTAGCATCAATATGAGGATATTCAGAAAATTCCTCACTATAAATATCAATGGTTTTTATCGCTTTGTTTTTGTCTTGATTACTAAGTGCATTCATCTCTTTTGCGCACAATGGGCAAGTTCCATCATAAAAAATTGTTAACTTATGCATATAATCCTCTACTTTTAACTATCATAGGTTATACGTTACTGGTTATTTTTTAGATCAAAACTCAAAACGAGTGTGCTTATCTTTGATATTAGTTACAGAGGGAAGATATTGAATTAATAGGATAATGGAATGATAGTTTAAATTTCCACACACGCAGAAACGAAAAAACCCCAGCATTTCTGCTAGGGTTTCGAATGTGGTGGTGAGTGAGAGATTCGAACTCTCGGTACGTGAGAGCTTCGCTCTATCATTACCTAACGGTAACGTGCCGTACAAAATCAACCACTTATAAATAGCTTCTTCAGTCATTCAATCTTCAGTGTACTCTTTATTGTCTTTCTTTTTCAAGAACTTTGACACTGAAAAAAACTTAACTCTATTTATCAAAAAATGCATTACATTGAGAAGTAACATCTTTCTTTAAGGTATCTTCTCATGAACATGAGGAACAACGCCTCCTTCTATACTTATCTCTTTAGTTGATTATAAGAAATAAAACCAATAGATAAGTACCTCTGCTCCGCAGTACTAAACCTTAGATCTTTCTAATTTATCCTAAAAATTGAAATAATAGATAAAAAATTTTATTTCACAGCTATCCCTTAGTAACTATTCTTATCTTCCTTCTCTTAAAAAAGAGCTCTATAGACAGTGTTAAAGCTACATTTGGGTAGGGCCATCAGAGAATAACCTATCATAATTAATACTAATAATAAGTGCTAGCAACCTCGGCCCTGAAGGATACATCTTATTACGTTCTTTATATTACAAATCATTAGTTTAAAACTGTAAAAATCGAAAGCGTGTGTCGGTTATTGTTACGATCTAGCTACATATTAGTTATCGACTCTTCTTCCAATAAGGTCATACTAATTAATACATGTAGCACACCTCATTAATCATAGATAAACTAAACATGATTTAAACAGCATTCCCTCTTTTTACTAAATGAAAGTAAACCACCACACCTACAATGTATCTACTACATCTAAACCACCATATATATATCAAAATTTAATGGTTTAAATGTACAACTATACATCTATCAAGCATAAAAAAGGCTGCATACTAGCAACCTTAAAAAACACCTTTAAATCATCACATAACTAACTACGACTATTCTTTTCCCTAATCGGCGTAGCTTCTAAAGTGAACTTAACAATAGGTCCAATTGGCGTCCAGAAGTACCGAGAAGAAACTGAAGGATTAATTAAGTCAGTTCCCCCTGAGATTTCTAGTAACCTGTTTCTAGCTCTAACCTCGCGGCTACTAAACCTAACAGGAATGACACCTAAAATAATAAATGAACTTGCCGACACCTTCACTCTAGGTAGCTCTTGATACTGGATAGACGTCAAATCTTGCTCATTAGTTAAAACTAAGGGCCGAGAACTACAGCCACTAAGAAACAAAACAACAAAGACAATTGCTACTAATACTTTATTCATTTTATATCCTAAAATTTATAGCCTATCGTTACTGCACCTTGGCTTAGTTCCATGTCTGTTACAGGGATATACTCACTTCTTAAATCTACATACAAACCAAAATCAAATGTAGCTCGAACCCCAACACCTATGACTGGGTTAGTTTCATCAAAAGTTGTATTCACGCTATTTGCTCCTGATTGAATAACACCATCTTCACTATACTTAGCTATCCCTACTACACCATATGGCTTCAAACTCCATTTGTTAAAATTAAAAGCATAACCAATATCACTTGTCACTTTAAACATTGAGCCATCAAGATCTACGCTGTAAGAGTACCCACTAACAGTATCACTATTTTTTTCATACGAAACATTGATACCGACAATACGGTTAATGTCATAACCATATTCAAATTTGATACCTGAACCATAATCAACACTGCTATCAGACAGTATCGTCGCCGATGAACCTATCCCTACTCTATGACCAGAAAAGTCTTCATTAGACTTAGCATAAGCCGCACAAGAAAAAATAGTTGGCACTAAACAAGCTGACAACACTGCAACTAACTTCAATTGATTTTTCAAAATTTACTCCAAAAAAGAAAACTAATAATAATTAAAAAGCAAAAAGTGATTAGCATTCTTACGACGAATAACTAAAACACCAAAAGTGTTCCGCATGCGGAGCAATTATTTGCATTTTAACAACTAGTCTTTGTTCCACAAGCGGAGCAAGAAAAGTTGACATAAAAATGACAAAGGCAAATGTTGTTGGAAAACAAATTAGAGCAATAAGAAAAGAAAAAAAATTAACTCAAGAGCAGTTAACTACCAGATGCAATCTTGAAGGATTTGATATAAGTAGAGGAACATTGGCCAAGATTGAATCAGGAGTTAGACAGGTTATAGATATTGAGATCGTACTTATCTCAAAAGCATTAAACATTAATATTTACAGACTTTTCCCTTAATTAAGGAAAAACAATATCTTGCATTTTTCATTATAATCTCGCCTTATGGTAAACTAACACCAAATAGGTAAAGTTTAATTGTTTATAAATTATGAAGAAAGAATATCAACTAAAAAAAGAACATCATTATGTCTGGGCTAACTACCTACTTAATTGGTCTAACGATAGAAAAAATGTATGGTTTAAAAGCACTAAAGGAAAATTGATTAACGATAGTGTTCGAATGATTGCAAAAGAAAGATATTTTTACCAAATATCCCATCTAAATAATGAGCATGAATTACTCATAGATTTAATGTCTAGGAAAAGTGAAATACGAGAAAATCATCTTCAGTTCTTAAAGCATTTTCTAGACTATCAAAAATTCGAGGGGATTTTTAAAACCAATGGGGGCAAAAATCAAGAATTTGATATTGCAATGGAAGCTCACCGTCATAATACCCTTGAAAATCTACATACTAGCTATGAGAACAATGCCAAATTCTCAATTAAAAGCTTAACAAACAGAGACTTGTCTTTTTTACAGGATACAAAGGAATCGATAAGCTTCTTCCATTATCTAGGACAACAATTTACCAGAACGAAGTCATTTAAAGATACTACATTGCTAATTATGTCTAAAGGCAAAGGTAATAGCGAACAAGAAAGATGGATATCTGAAACAACTAGTGAGTGTTGGTGGTTCATTAGTCACATGTTGGGTTCAAATATCGGATACGCTCTATATGAATCTAGAAAAGAACAAAATCACTGCCTATTAATTAATAATACTAATCAACCGTTTATCACTTCAGACAACCCTGTGATTAATGTTCATCAAGAGTTAACTCACGATATAAAAAGACCACCCCAACACGACCAATTTGATTTGTATTACCCTATAACTCCTAACATTGCTTTCATGGCTTCTAGCTCCCATAGATTCCCAAATGGTACATCTATTTTAAACAGTGAAATTGTTCATGAATTGAATACTAAAATTGCAACAAATTCATACAAACACATTTTTTCATCAACTGAAGAAGCACTGAAACCATATGGCAAACTTGTAGGAAATAACTATAGAAAAGTAGACGCATTCGTAAAAGAACACAACAAAAAAGCCTAAAAACACTAGTGACCAAGTAAATATGATTATTACTTTTTCCTAATCACACTTTCTATATTCCAATTTTTTCAAAACATTTAACTTATTTATATAAGAAAAACCACCAAGATAAACCTTACCAGTAGTTAACTTACCAACACTATGCCCCATCAGCGATCCTATAAGTTCCTCTTTAATCCCATGGTTAAATAACTTAGTAATCACATAGTGTCTAAATGAATGAAAGCTTACATCTTTCAACTTCAATTCTTGACTACACAATTGACTAAACCACTTACTAGGTGTATTCGTGTAGCCGTTACTTTCGTTGAATGGTAAATCAAGAAAAAGCCTTTCACTAACTGTTTTATTTTTAAGTAAAGGAAATAAGAGTTCTTTTAAGTGGTGGGTTATCGGGATTTCTCTATGGCTTGCTGCGTTCTTCAACTTCTTATCTTCTGAATCAGTATTGATAGATAAGTAAGGTTCACTAGTAAAATGAATATCCCCAACCCTTAACTGAGCAAGTTCATTCAATCTACATCCAGTTAGCAACGCTATTCTAGGTAGATAATACTTCCATTGTTCATCCTGTAACTCTGTAACTCCATCACAGTAGTGCTTCGTTTTATTAAGAATCAATGTAACTTCTATATCAGTAAAGGCTCTACGAGGTCTTACAGGCTGTTTATTAGCCTTCATCTTAAGCCACTCACTATCAACGTCTACAGAAGCCTTTTTAAAACAACTGGATAGTAATTTTAACTTTTTCTTTAGCGTTGTATCACTACAAGTTTGAGTCTCTTTCCATTTATCAATATGCGCCTGATTAAGCGATGTAACTGAAAGAGTTTTGGTAGATAAGGAATCAAGAAAGGAGTTCCAACAACTTAAGTATTCTTTACGACTCTTAATTGATAACTCAGATAGAAGGTTTTCCATATCAATGGATATAAGAATTTTAGTTTCTCTTTTCTGTTTACCTGAAAACTCATAGTAGACAGCTTTAACTTCATCAATTGAAGGGTTTGAAATTGCAGATATACGTAAGGCAAGTGTGGAGGCATTTTGTAAGGCTTGAAGATAATTTCTAGTTCGGAGGCTAAGTTTAGGCTGTAAGTACTTATTATTAACCCTTACATTCCAACGAAAGGTATAAATTCCTGTACTTGATTTAAGGAGATAGTTAGATTCTCTAGAGGAACATATCATAGCTATTGTACTTCTTTTTGTACTCTCAGTGGGCACTGAACAAGCTATAGATACGAAAAAGCCCCGAATAATCAGGGCTTTAAAATGTGGTGGTGAGTGAGAGATTCGAACTCTCGGTACGTTGCCATACACACACTTTCCAGGCGTGCTCCTTCAGCCACTCGGACAACTCACCAAATCATTGCTCTTTTCGAGACAACGAGCGCTAATTTAATGATTTAGCAGGGTATGGTCAAGGTCTTTCTTCATAATCTTTACTATTTGCTTTATTTTTACGCGCCTTGGTGAGGATATAAGCACGATTATTAAAATGGCTAACCTTAAATAGGCCTTACCTAGTGCAATGATTACTTTTATGGAATAACAAAACCATTAAGACTTACCATTATAGCTTCGTCACTTTCATTGAACTATATGCTTGGTTAGATTTAACTGTATTCGCAGACACCGTCGATATCCCGATCAAACCAATTAAACTGAGTATCAGCATTGCTAAAAAATGTTTTTTCATTAGTCCATTAATCTTAATAAGTTCATAACGCCAAAGGTAGCATTTTCTCATCCAAAAATTGAAAGCTTCAATATTAAAAAAGCCAGTACAGAATGACCAGCCTTAAAAAATTCGACTGATAGCTAATTAATGCGCTCGTCGAGTATATCCTGGAACTTTAAATGCTTTACGACACGCATCTAAAAAGTAACCATAAAAAACACCCATCACACATGAAACTGCAGCATTACTTGAAACAGCGGTAATGATTTGCTCTGTACTAGCCCCTACTGCGAATAAAATTGCAGCATAGACTGGTGATTGAAATAATACATAAGCGGTTAAGTCTGCGATGTTTTTCGTAAATGATGCTGACGACAAGCGCGAACCTTGACGCAACATAAAATCACGAAAAATCCCGTAAGGCCATGCAATGGCAATATTAACCGGAATAGATAACGTTCGAGAAGCCAATGACTGCTCAAATGTCATTCCTGAAACTAAAATTTCAATAAACATGCCCGTAATAAAACAAAAAATCACCATTGCAAATGTATCAGCCGCAGCATTGCGAATACTAAATGGTCCTTTTCTAGACATTTCTTTCTATCTCCAAACAAATATAAGGTCAATAACACTAGTTAAAGCACTACTTACAGTCATACAAACTGGAACGTGTTGGTAGAGCAGTAATTATCGCTATTAAACCATAACTTTATTAGAATTAGATATCGAAGTTAAAACAATGTAGTAAGTTTACAACTACTTTTTGATTTAAAATCAGTTTAATTCGCTATTCGTTACATTTCGTAAGTTATTTTCACAAAAAAAAACTTACGAAATGTAACGCCTGAAGCGTAAATTTCTATTCAGACAATATTGAAAGTTCTTGATACAATGATAAAAACTTGAATGGAATGAGAACATTATGTCTTTATCACTTACGGTAATTCTTTCAAACCCTGAATTGGAAAATAAACTGCTTACAGAAGCGCAAACACAAGGTTTTGTTGCTGCTATGGCCGCCGCTCCAAACCTTATTAGTCCTAATGAGTGGTTAGCTTTTTTATGGGGTGGTGAAGAAGTCTCTCCTTTCACCACAGCTGAAGAATTAGAAGCGTATGCAAATGCGATTGTTAATTTATGGAATGAGTACCGTGAAGGCTTCCTTGCTGGTCAGTGGCAATGGCCTGACACATGCCAACTTGATGATGAAGAAATTGTAACTGCACAAACTCGTCAGTTCTCTGAAGGTTTATTGCAGGGTTGGCAATTAACTCGTGATGATTGGGAAACATTAATGCCTGAAGAGAGTGAAAATAATGCTCTGCTTGGTGGCGTATTATTATCAATCAGCATGCTTTTTGACCCAGAAACGGCATTAAATACACTAAAAGAACAAGGCATTGAAGGCTTAGATGAATTTGTAGAGATCTACAATGCAGTTCCTATGATGCTTTGTGGTTTAACTATGCGTGGTTATGAGCTTGCAGAAGCGGAAGCAAACAGAGAAGCGTAATATTTAAACTTAGATCGAAATACGAATAACAATAAAAATGGCGGCCTATTTGGTCGCCATTTTTATTACGTGTATTTTCATATCAACTAACTAGATCTTTCGTCATTGGCGCTAAATGGTAATTATTATTTCCATTTTCAACGTATTATTCCTTTCATTAAATGACTTCTACCTTGGTTCGGATGCCACTTACGTTGGATACTAAAATGACAATTAATGATTTCAAACACTCTGATTTCTATCACATATTAAAAGTGGCTAAAGAGCTAAGTATTTCTATCTCACAGTTCGTAATAAGATCATGCCTAAATATCTTTAAAGGAGTAGTTTGGGCAAGTAAGAAAACGTATAGCTATGTGATGAATTAGTAATATAAAGATTGTATGCATCACGTTATCTTATAAAAAATAACGCGGTGCATTTTATAAGATAAGAATTGAATTAACGATGATTATCTGATTGATTTAATCTACTACTCACTAGGCTTGCTACCATTATTGCAAGATAAAAACTTCCAGTAAGTGACTCTAGAAAAACAAAAAACTTAGGTATAGGTAGCACAGGTGAAATATCACCATACCCCACCGTTGTTAATGTTATAAAACTAAAATAAATAACTTCAAATAGATTATCAATCCAAGCTTTATCTTCAATTCCATTGAATGACTTCGGAAAAAGTTCTATTTGAATAAGATAAATAATTGCCCACGACATCCCAAGTAAAAGATAAACACAAACCGAACCTACAATCTGATTCCGGCTAACATAATCAGTTAACATAACTTGTTTTAATGCTGCGTAAGTATGAGAGAGTAGAAAAAATAACAGTGCTATTAACGTCACTAATGACAAATCATAACCTTCAAAAAATGAAAAGGCTCCTGAAATACCAGCAAGAGTTAATAGAAACCCATACCAGCTACGATAAAAGGTTTGTTTATGATTTACACCGACAATTGAAAGTGCTAAGCAGACAATGATCAGAGCCAAAATCATCTTTTGCCCCCCTTCAAATAATTGTTGCATCATTGCGCTAGTAAATAACAAGCCTAATAAAGCAAAAAATAAGAAGTAAAAATTGTCATCTTTTGACACTTTCTTCATCTTTAATCCTCTTCTGCTTCACTGTCTAGCCAAACCGTAAATAGTTGATACGTTAAACTCAGAACGACTGCGCCAACAAATAAACCTACAATGCCTGACATTGCCATTCCTCCTAATGCTCCTAACAAAATAACCAACATTGGAATATCAGAACCACGGCTTAATAACATTGGTTTTAATACGGCATCACTACCACTGACAATAATGCACCAAATAAGAAAAATAACCGCAGTTGTCGTTGTATTTACGCTGAACACGTAAAAAATTACCGGAAGTAAAGCTAAGATAGGAGGAAGTTGAATTATAGCCACAAGCATAACAAGCAGCATCCATAAACCAAGCGCAGGAACGCCAACAAAAGCCATTCCTATACCGGCCATAACCGATTGTATAACAGCAACACCAATGACACCTTGCACAACACTTCTTACTGTTGTTTTCGATAATGTCGTTAATGCCTCTCCATGCTCACCCGTTAATCGATCAGCAATTAAGATAAATGCACGTTCGCATTTATCTGCATTGGCCATGAAAGCACCGGCGATAATAGTTGAGATAATAAATTGAATGAACCCACCGCCAAGTGACCCGACGAGTGAAGCTAACTTACCGACAATGGCTTTAACCTCTTCTCCATATTTTAAAAGTACACTTTCTAAATTAGATGATGCTTGAATACCAAATGCATAGGCTTTTTCACCAATAACAGGCCAATCAGCCATACTTGCATCAGGTTTAGGAATAGAAATGGTTCCATCTTGATAACCCGTAACTAACTCCGATCCACTAGTATACAACCCTGTAGAAATAGCAATCAGAGGGATAAGTAAAAGTAAAACACCAACAAATGCCAATCCTCCACTCATTTTACCTTTACTGAACCCAAATTTATTATTTCCCCACACTACGACTGGATATAAAGCCGTAGCAATAATCCCACCCCACACAACAAGCAAGATAAAAGGTCGTAATATGGAAAAACACCAATAAACTAAAACTGCAATTGCTGCAATTTTAATAAATGCATCGATTGCCTGTTTCGAAAAGTCAGTTTCAAATCTCATAAGCATTCCTTGTTATTTACATGCACACTTAAGTCTGCATATTTAAAAATTTCCAATGACGAGTTTCTAAGAAAAAAGAAACAACTATCATATAAATTCCAATTAAAAATAATTGAAATATGCGTATCAACATATTGTTATCAATATCGCCAGAGCTCATTAAAGTACTGCCTAACAAGACAAGTACCGTGCTAAATGCGGTTGCATATATTGGTGCTTTATCTGGTTTAGTGTAAATTTGCGTTGCCATAATGATAGCCACAAATGAAATAAACAAAGTGTAAAACGCAATGTTTGGCGCAAGACTTAAAATAGAAAAAACGCCTATCGCTAATAATCCACCAATACTATTACTAATAATTAAAAATGCACTTAACTTAACGGACTTTTCACCAGTGATCATTAGTGACAATAAAGCAATAAACATCATAGTTAATAATGCTTCAGATATTTGAAAAATAAAGAAAAAACAAACAACAGGAAAAGAAATAATCATGGCCCTAAAAGCCGCATGCCATCGTTGTTGTTTTGATAATGGAGAAGGTTGATAACCTGAGAACGTTGATTCTGGCTCAGGGAAGTAAATATGAACAAAAGCAAAAATAAGTACTGCAACAACCCCAGAACTGCTTAATCCTGTAGCTAAAAAGACAGAAACTCCAGGATTCGATATCGCCATAAAAGGCAACATTAATACAGCAATAATCAATATTGTTGCAAACAAATTCCACTTAGGATCGGTAAATAAATAATAGCCCCATAACATCATTAACCCGATAATAATTAACATTGGGATTGGATATTGAGTAATACCGTTTGCTAAAAATAATCCGAGCGCGATAGTCATTACCATTGCGACCATTAGTTCATAAATGGTTTCTTTGTTTAATTCTGGTTTATCTACTAAAAATTTAGCGACAAATACAGGCGCAACAAAAGCAAGTGGCCAATCAATCCAAGCGGCTAAAAATACAGCTAAGCCAACGCCAACGGTATATCGAATTATCTTCGTTTGAATTCGAGTATTCTCAATAAGACTATCGGACATAAGACATCAAGCTCACGAAACGGATCCACAACTTACCAATCGTATTGAAAACAATATTATCACCACTATAAACAATCACATCAGCTTGCCCGCCAATACGTAATAATCCTGTGGTTTGTGAATGTTCAAATTCAATCGCTATCGGTAGCATTTGAGTTTGGCGCAACCAGCCAGTTTGATTATTGGCTTGTGCTAATTTCCCAGCTTGATTATTTTGTCCCCAATCAACTCCCCAATCAACGCTAGAAACTGTTCCTTTAATCACCTTTCCTGGTGCAAAATCAAGTGCAATATCAACTTCATCGCCAACTTTAATATTGCCTAAACTGTTCTCACGAAAATAAGCTTCAATCCATATACTTTCTGTTGATACAAAGGTCATGATCGGTTGACCAGCAGAGGCATAGAAACCTTCAGAAAGACTAAAATTAGAGACTCCCCCTGCAGTTGGTGCTTTTACTTCTGTTCGCTCTAGATTAATTTGAGCTTGTTCTAAAGCTAACAATGCCGCTTTAATTTGACTGTTATCTTCACCATCCGCACCCAGTTGGCTTTTCGATTTTTCAAGATCTGCTCGAGCGTTAGTCACATTAGCTCTTGCTGTTGCTATCGTTGCACGAGCCTGATCGGCATCTGATTGAGAAACGACACCTCGTTCAGCCATTTCAAGAATCCGTGCAGATTGCAACTTCACATTTTCTAATTCAACGTTTGCACTTGTTAATCTTGCTTGTGAAGACGCAATAGCTGCAGTTTGAGCCCCTACATTTTGCCCTGCAATTTCTAAACTTTGTTCTGCTTGTTTTACCGCAATTTGATAATCAACTGGATTTAATTTAGCAAGCACATCCCCTTGCTTAACTAACTGATTAGGCTGAACTAAAATATCAAGAACCTGTCCAGATACTTGGGGTTTAATTGGGACAACATAACCTTTTACTCTGGCATTATCTGTTAATGGAATAACTCGATCTGAAATAATGCTAAACAATAATAAAACAGAGACCGTAATTAATAAGTAATTCGTAATTTTTCGAACTTTATTTACTTTTTTAGGCGCTTCAACTGCTTGTTCTACTTCATTTTCTTTTTTCGTCACGTCTATTTTTTCCGTCATAATTTAACCTACTACTAATTGATTCCATTCATATATATGTATAGTTGTTTTTTGAGATAAATCGAGTGATGCTTGTCAAAATTCACTTATTATTTAATAGTTTATTTATATAAAACTTTATAACGACGGGAATACCCTTACGCATTAAATTTGGGGGTTGTGTCGCAAAGAGAATATAAAAACAAATATATCAGGTTAGATAGGATGAAAACTTACCATTTTGCGCCAATAATTAATCTTACAAGTAAATGTGCAATAAAAAGGATCGCTATCTATGCAGAAAATAGCCTCAAAACCATTACCAATGATCCGCACTGGATATACAAAGATTCTTTTAGACGTGTTTTCAAAGCATGGTATCAACGTACAAGAACTATTAAATGATTCAGGCTTACCACCAGACTTATTTGAAACAGATAAAGATTATTTACCAGTAGAACCGGTTAAACGCCTTGTATATCTACTGTCTTCACAGGTTGGTGTAAATAGTTTTAGTGAATTATTACGCACTGCATTTCGTCAAAGAATAATACCTCAGATACTTAAACAATTTGATAGCACCGTAACCGTAAAGGAAGCACTTGAAAAAGTGAACATCATATTCAACCATGATTCACCAGGCAGCGAGATTACTTTTGAAAATGAATATGAGAAATACTGGCTCTGCCGTTCTGCCTCTTATGAAGATACGATTTATTTTATTTGGGGCGAAGTTTTTGCAGTCTTATATATTATTGAACTCATTCAAGCATTAACAAAATCAGATTGGTTTCCCGAACAAGTAAAGATACAACACGTTGATGATGAAGTAATTCGTTCAGCACTAAATCAAAAAACACAATTTTTTATATCACAAAGTAAAAGCGCATTATTGATTGATGAAAAAACACTTAACTCTACCGTTAAATTTATTCCATCAGATACAAAGCATAAAGAACCATTGGTTGAGTGGCATTCTAGCTTCAGTGATAGTGTTTTTACCTCATTGCTCCCTTATGTTCGAGAGCACTCTTTAAACATCAAGCAAGCCGCTAAGTTATTGCAAATGACACCAAGGACTTTCCAACGTCGACTAAAAGAAGAACGAACGTCATTTAGGCAGCTAAAAGAAAGTCTTATCTTATCAATATCATGTGAATTAATGGAAGAAGGTCACTCATTGACCCATATATCAAGTCAGCTTGGTTATAATAATATTTCTCATTTTTCACGAGCATTTAAACGCATTAGTGGGCTAACACCAAAAATATATAAAAAGTCGATTTTGGGACTTGCCGAATAAATTTACCATTATACGCCAATCAATTTTCTTTCACTTTTAATACGAATAATGCTTAGGCAATATAATAAACATAAAAACATTACATCAATTTAATTAACGGTCAGGAATTATTATGAGCTCAGTAGAAAAAGAATATGGTTTTAACACTCCACAACGTTTGTTTGTAGGTTACACACTGGCAGTACTAGTCGATCTAACGGTTCTAAATTTTTTTGATGAATATTGGGATTTTGTTAATATCGAATCATTCACAATTTCCTTTGCTGCTGCAATCCTACTGCAACTATTGTTAAAACTCTCAATTAATGCAGAACATAGAATTGCTGATTACTTTAAAAACAAACCAGGAACAGCCCCGAAGATATACCGAGGATTAAGCAGCTATGTGATTTTAGTTGGTAGTAAGTTTGTTATGTTAGAAGCGATCAACATTCTATTTGGTGATAAGGTATCGTTTAATGGACCATTAAATGGTGTTGTCGCTTTCTTTGCTGTGGTATTTACCATCCTAATTGCAGAGATAACAGTATCTAAAATTTACTTTGCTTTAAGTGATAAAGAAAAGTAATACCAATGTAACTAATTAGATGATCTATTTATTACGCAGGAAAATCACTTAAGAGTAAGGCAACAATTCTTATAAGTAGTTATTCTACAATAATAATTCTTAACGTAGCTATTGAGTTATTTAACCAGTAATAATGATCAGATAATTAATGGAATTGGTATAATTGCCACTGTACATAAATTAATTTATAAAAAATGGCGACCAATACGGTCGCCATTTTTATTGAAAGTAATTAGAGAATAATTAACTTTATAGATCATTTACGTGCGTTTAATTGCTCAGCAAAATCTAACATACGATTTAATGGAATAAGTGATTTCACACGGATCTCTTCATCAACGAAAATCTCATGCTCTGCGCCACCTTCGTTTAAGGCTTTCTCAATCGCAACAAGACCATTCATCGCCATCCAAGGGCAATGCGCACAGCTACGGCAAGTTGCACCAGCTCCAGCAGTTGGAGCTTCTAATAATTCTTTTTCTGGAACCATTTGTTGCATCTTGAAGAAGATACCTTTGTCAGTTGCCACTATCATTTTTTGTTGCGGTAATTCTTTGGCAGCTTTAATTAATTGACTAGTAGAACCAACCGCATCTGCCAACTCAACCACACTGGCCGGTGACTCTGGGTGAACAAGAACAGCTGCATCAGGATTAAGTGCTTTTGCATCTTTTAATGCTTTTGCTGAGAACTCATCATGAACAATACATTCGCCCTGCCATAACAGCATATCAGCGCCTGTTTTGTTCGCAATATATGAACCTAAATGACGGTCTGGCCCCCAGATGATTTTTTTGTCTTCATCATCCAAGTGTTCAACTATCTCTAATGCAATACTTGATGTTACAACCCAATCAGCACGAGCTTTAACCGCTGCTGATGTATTCGCATATACAACAACAGTATGATCAGGATGGGCATCACAAAAATCTGTAAATTTGTCTGCAGGACAGCCTAAATCCAAAGAGCATTCAGCTTCTAATGTTGGCATTAAGATGGTTTTTTCAGGCGTTAAAATCTTCGCAGATTCACCCATAAATCGAACACCAGCAATGACTAATGTTTGTGCCTCATGACGATTACCAAACTTAGCCATTTCTAATGAATCACCAACAAAACCACCCGTTTCTTCAGCCAATGCTTGAATTTCAGGATCGGTATAGTAGTGAGCAATTAGTACCGCATTTTTATCGTTCAGTAACTGCTTAATTTTAGCTATGTATTGTGCTTTTTCATCAGCACTTAGCTTCGTAGGTTTTGGTGGAAAAGGATATACTGTGTCGACGTGATCTAAAATATGGCCCATTGCTCAGCTCATTAATTTTTAAAAATAATCTGAGCATTATACCCCTTATGGCATAGGCAGCAAGGCAGTGACAATAAAAAAAGGAGCTCATGAGCTCCTTTTTACGTTCGATTTATAACGACTTCAACTGCTTATCCGCTGTTTTTGCGGTAGTGCTATCTGGGTACTCTTTAAGTACTTTTTGATAATATTTAGTTGCAGCTGCTTTGTTATTATTTCGTTTAGCAAGCTCACCTAATTTCAATAACGCATCTGCGCGTTTATTGGAGTCAGAATAACTTACTACTTTTGTAAAACTCTTAGCGGCTTCAATGTCATTCTTTTGCGCAAAATAAAGCTGACCTAGCCAATAATGTGCATTTGAGTTGTAAACCGAATCAGGATAGGCAGCAACAAAATCTTGGAATGCTTTAGTTGCTCCTGCATAATCTTTTTTCTTTAAAATTAAATCAACCGCATTTTGATATGCTTCATTTTCATTAGTATCAGTAGCATAAGCACCTGAAGATGAAGTATCGGCAGTATCAGTTGGTGTTGTTACAGGAACTGGCTTCGCTGTTCTCAGTGTATCGATTTCAATGTATAGCTGACGTTGGCGCTCTAGCATTTGCTCAAGCTCATAGCTATTACGTTCAACCGTTCCACGCATCTCTGATAACTCTTCAGATAAACCATCAAGTTGCTGCTGTAGTTGAAGCTGAATTTGATTACGGCTTTGAATTAAGCGTTCTAAACGCTCAATGCTTGAAAAGGATGCTGGAGCAGAAGACGTTGATGTTGCATTTAAATCAGTGACTGGAGCAGGAGCGGCGACCACAAGGGTCGCCGCACTCGCCAGCAACGTAAGCGGAATAATTCGCTTAAGGTTACTGTATTTCATATAAGTCAGCCTTATAAACTGTCGATTAGTATACTAATACTGCGCGACGGTTTTTAGCGTAATCTTCAGCAGATTGACCTAGTACTAGTGGCTTCTCTTCACCGTAGCTTACGATAGAGATTTGGTCAGCTGAAACACCTAGAGCTTGTAGGTATTTAGAAACAGCTTTAGCACGACGCTCGCCTAGTGCGATGTTGTACTCAGGAGTACCACGCTCATCAGCATGACCTTCTACTGTTACTTTAACGTCTGCATTAGCGCTTAAGAAAGCCGCGTGAGCTGCAAGCATATCTTCGTATTCAGAAGAAATTGTTGAGTTATCAAATGCGAAGTAAACAGTTTGAACTTTACGAAGCTCTTGCTCTGCTTGAGCACGAACTTCTTCTTCAGTCATTTGAGCATCAGCATCGATAGCTGAAACAACTGTTGTATCAGTTTGGCCTTCAGCGCCAGTTGTTTGAGTTTCTGCAGCATTTGTTGATTCTTGGCCAGCAGTACTGTCAGTTGCGCTGTCGCTAGAACTACAAGCAGAAAGAGCAACCACAGGCAGCGCGATTAAAAGACTCTTAAGAAGTTTATTTAGTTGCATTATATTTTCCTTATTTCCTAAATATTTAGTAGCTATAAAAATGGCGACCACGCTGGTGCCCTTACACGTCCGTTTGTCGCTGGTAAGCGAGCTTTAAAACGGCCATCTATAGAAACCATTGAAAGTACATTCTGTTTTCTATACATGGAACTGTAGATCACCATGCCGCCATTTGGCGCAATACTTGGTGACTCATCCAGTAGTGTCTTGGTTAAGACCTGGACGGCACCGGTTTCTAAATCTTGTTTCGCTAGATTAAATCCAGTCTCTGAGCGATTAACCATAACGATAAATTTACCATCTGGAGTAATCTGCCCACCAAGATTTTGACTGCCTTGCCAGGTTAAACGTTTTGTTGAACCGTCTTGTAAATTTACTCTATAAATCTGAGGTTTACCACCCCGATCTGAAGTAAATATTAAAGACTTGTTATCAGGAGCCCAAAAAGGTTCCGTATTATTCGATCTTCCGCGCGTAATTTGGCGCATTTTTTTCGTTTGTAAGTTTACAATATAAACCTGCAAGCTTCCTGTTTTTGACAATACGATAGCAAGTTCTTTACCATCATGAGAAAAACGTGGCGCTCCATTATGACGAGGGTAAGAGGCGATTAATTCTCGCTTACCCGTATAAATATTCATAATAAAAACTTGTGATTTTCTATTTTCAAAACTTACATACGCTAACTTTTTACCATCAGGTGACCATGCTGGTGACATAATTGGTTGTTTTGATTTTAAAACTAAACGTTCATTGTAGCCATCATAGTCAGCAATACGCAGTTGATATGGGTATTGTACTTTCTCATTCACAACAACATAAACAACTCGAGTAAGAAAAGCCCCTCTTTCACCCGTCAACTTTTCATAAACAACATCCGAAATACGATGCGCATACTTACGAAGCTGCTTTGTCGATAATGTCGCGACTTTATTTACTAGAATATGGTCTTGTGTTGCAACTAATTCACCACTGTTGTTAAGTGCTTTTGAGTTACCTTTTGTTAATTGACCACGAACGACGTCAATGAGTTTATAAGTAACTTCATACTTACCTTGAGCATTAAGCTTAACTTCACCCGTAACAATCGCATCAACCCCCATTTTAGTCCAAGCTTCGTAATTAATATCCGAATCTTTATAAGGAGTTTGAGGCATCTTATTCGTCGCTACCGGACTAAATTTACCACTACGCTGCAAATCAGATGAAATAATAGCAGAGATATCTTGTGGTAACTTGCCTTCACCATGCCATTTAAAAGGCACAATGCCTATTGGTCTTGCTGAATCTACGCCTTCAGTAATAACCAGTTCTAATTCTGCTCTTGCGATCTGACTAAAACTTAAACAGATGACAAAAAGAGTTAATATCCATCGTTTAAACACTTGTTCTTCCTTATTCTGGCTCTACCGTAAGGTTTATGTTTGTTAGTTTAGTAACAACATCACCGTCAGTTGGCATTGGGAATACATTTACTTTTGTTACTGCCGTTTTCGCTGCACGGCATACTTGTGCGTCACCACTTAATGTTGTCACAGATAGCAACAACCCTGATGATGCTAATTTAATTTTCACACGACAGCTTTTACCTCTGTAGGCTTCATCTGTTAATAAATTCTGTTGAATCATCTGAGTATAAATAGCACCGTATCGATTAACTTCATCATCAATATGCTGTTGTTTCGCAGAGCTATTTTGAACGGTCTCATCTTCTAAACCAGCAAAAATATCATTTAAAGCGGCTTCTTTCTGTTTACGCTCTGCTTCTGCTTTTACTGCTCGAGCTTTATCTTGTCGTGCTTTTTCTGCCGCAGCTTTCGCTTTTTCCACTCGTTCAGCTTCAGCCTTCGCTTTCTTATCAGCTTCTGCTTTAGCCGCTTTTTCTTTGGCTATTTTTTCTTTAGCTAAACGTTCTTTTTCTGCTTTAGCCGCTCGTTCTTTATCTACTCTAGCTTTCTCTGCTGACGCTTTAGCCGCTTTCTCTTTATCTGCTTTTATTTTAGCAACTCTGGCCGCTTCAGTCTTTGCTGCTGTTTCAGCTTTACGCTTTCGATCATTTTCAGCAGCGATGGCTTTCTTTCTATCATCTTCTGCTTTACGAGCTGCTTTTTTTTCTTTGACTTGCTGTTCTTTAAGTTTACGAATTCGGTCTTCTTCTACTTTACGGTTTTTTTCTAATTGGGCCGCTTGTTGTTTTAATCGTTTTAAACGCTCTTTTTCTGCACGTTCAGCTCTTTCTCTTTCTTGACGAATTTGAGATGCTTGTTTTGCAATAGTGTTAGGATCAATCACAACAGCTTGAATAGTATTAGGCTTCGCCTTTTCATCCAAAGAAAAATCACTTCCAAAAAGCAGCGCTGCAACGAGTAGCAAATGCAACACGACAGAAACAATGATGGCGAAGGTGTAATTATTATCCGATTTCATCAATGATTATTCACTCTATTCCTTGAGATCGGTAAGTAATCCAACTTTACTTACCCCTGCACGGCTTAATTCATCAAGAACTAAAACTATCTCTGAATATGGCGTGCTAGCATCACCACCAACCGCAACGGGTGAATTAGGTTTAATACTCAGCTCAGCTTTAACGTTAGTGATCATCTCTTGCATTGACATTGGTCGGCGAACTTCTTGGTTATCCACACTTAAACCAAGATTACCGTCTTTATCAACTTCAACTATGATAAACGTGGCATTTGGGTCTTCCCCTGCCATTGCTTGTGCTGATTTAGTATTCGTCATCTCTGGAAGTTCAACATCAACACCCTGAGTAACAAATGGAGCGGTTACCATAAAGATAATTAATAGTACTAACATGACATCAATGTATGGAACAACATTGATTTCTGCTGTTAATTTTCTTTTCTTTGGTTGATAGCCAGACATTACTTCTCCTGACTTGTCATTGCTTGACGGTGCAAGATGCTTGAGAATTCATCCATAAATGCCGCGTAGTTATGCTCTAACTTGCCTACTTTTACACTTAAACGGTTATATGCGATTACTGCTGGAATTGCCGCGAATAGACCCATAGCCGTTGCTACAAGTGCTTCGGCAATACCTGGGGCTACCATCGCTAGCGTCGCTTGCTTTACCGCACCTAACGCGATGAATGCATGCATGATGCCCCATACTGTACCAAATAAGCCAATGTATGGTGTAATAGAACCAACAGTTGCTAGAAATGGAAGGTTAGTCTCAAGAGCATCTACTTCACGAGATACCGTTACGCGCATAGCTCGAATTGTTCCATCCATTACTGCATCCGATGAAGAACCATTAACTCTAGATAAACGTGCAAATTCATTAAAACCAGAATAGAAGATTTTTTCTGTGCCACTAATTCTTTCTTTACGAACTTTAACTTCATTAAATAATTGCGCGAGATCCATGCCTGACCAAAATTTATCTTCAAAACGTTCGGCATCAGTACGAGCAACAGCTAACACTTTCGAGCGCTTAAAAATCATCGCCCATGACATTACAGATAAGCTCAATAAAATAAGCATCACGATCTTAACTAATAAACTAGCTTGTAAAAATAGATCGAGAATTGATAATTCACCTGTCACAAGATATCTCCGATAATATAAATAATGGTATCGCTGTTGGTTTCATTTTAGCGTTATCAATACAGGCTACCTTAACTGTAGCTTTGCACAATACTTTCCCTTCAAAATTAACCAATAACTGACAAAAGGTCAGTGATACCCTTTTAATTTCTGTTATGAATGTTTCAACAATAAGATGCTCATCTAATCGAGCACCTTGAATAAAGTCCATCGTTACATTTTTAACGACAAATCCAACTGATTTTTCTAAAAGCACTTGTTGGGAGACACCATGTTGGCGTAATAATTCCGTTCGTGCTCGTTCAAAAAATTTAAGATAATTTGAATGGTAAACAACACCACCGGCGTCGGTATCTTCATAATAAATGGTAATAGGCCATTTAAATGCACTTTTATCCACTGTACATTTCTCTTTTTATTGAAAAATTAGATGCTAACTATAACTGATAATTGACTATTTTCACTATATCAAATCTGGATTTTGGAGTTAAATCGTCAAAAAAAAAAGCGGGTCATTACTTTAAAAAGTAACAAACCGCTTAGTATGATGTTCCAATATACAAATTTTATTGGATGCTAAAACTACATGAAATAAAGGTAGCTAAAGTATCCCAAAATTAATATTGAAAAATACGGACTAAATAATAATTTCCAAATCCATTTCTGTGGAACAAATCCAACAGCAAAAATGAATGCCGTACATACCGAATAAATTAAGCCAGGAGCTAATAACCCACCAAAGCCACCAATTTGTTCAGAATATACCGTTGGCTCCCACATAAGCATTGCCATGTGAAAGATAGCCGCTCCAACTAATAACAATCGTACGATAATATTATTAATTGGGCGTTGAACATTATCTATTTTGTCAGCGAAATTACTCACTGTCTTTGTCCATCATTTCTGAATGCTCTAACCAAAGTGCATTAATGATTGCAAACGAACATGCTAATAGCACGCCTAGAATCCATGCGAAATACCACATAATAAATATTCCTTAGTATAGAGACGTTTTGTTCTCTTCGATGAATTTAGCATCAAGACGACCAAACATTTTGTAGTACGTCCAAATAGTATAAGTAAGAATAATTGGAACCATTACAACAGCAACGCCTGTCATGATTTTCAATGTTAACTCACTTGAAGTTGCATCCCACATAGTTAAACCATGATCAGGATTAAAGCTTGATGGCATTACGAATGGGAATAAAGCAAAACCAGACGTTAAAATAACACCAGCATTCGTTAAACTTGAGCTTAAGAATGCTAAACCACCGATGTTGGCACGAGAAGCAATAATCGTAACGATTGGCATCACTACCGCTAGGATTGGAGCAATCCAAAGTAATGGGTATTCATTGTAATTATTAAACAATGCACCTACTTCACGAATCACGTCTTTATTTAGAGGATCTGACGGTGCGTTATGATCAAGTACACTTGTAATTACATAACCTTCGATACTTTGAGCCCAGAAGCCTGCAATAACAAATAGCACGATTACCGCTAAGCTACAGATCATTGCTACATTACGAGAACGTGAATGAAGTTCATCCGTCGTTTTCATTTGTAGCCATGTTGCACCTTGTGTGATGAACATTGCTGAGCTAACTAAACCACACAATAATGCGAATGGGTTAAGCAGTTCAAAGAAACCACCATGATAGCTAAGCATCATTAAGTTATTAAGCTCAAATGGTACACCTTGAAGTAGATTACCAAATGCAACACCAAAAATTACTGGTGGAACAAAGCTACCGATAAAGATCGCTGCATCCCACGCTGAACGCCAGCGTTTGTCTTCAATTTTAGAGCGGTAGTCAAACCCTACAGGGCGGAACCACAATGACGCTAATGTTACGATCATTGCTAGGTAAAAACCTGAGAATGATGCGGCGTAAACTAATGGCCATGCTGCAAATAGAGCACCACCTGCGGTGATTAACCATACTTGGTTACCATCCCAGTGAGGTGCAATTGAGTTAATCATAACTCGACGTTCTGAATCTGTTTTACCGATAACGGGTACTAGAGCACCAACACCCATATCGAAACCATCTGTTACAGCGAACCCAATCAGTAATACACCGATCAATGCCCACCAAACAAATCGCAATACTTCATAATCAAACATTGCTCAAATCTCCGTTTTTATGCTTCTACTTGACGAGTTAATTTCGCTTCTGAATCCTGACCATCTTGCTCAAAGTGGTAGCGACCTGTTTTCAGACTACTTGGACCTTTGCGCGCAAACTTCACCATTAGGTAAACTTCAGCAATCAAGAATATCGTGTATAAGCCAATGATTGCAGCCATTGAGATTAGAATCTCTGTTGCTGTCAATGCTGATGCTGCGACGTTAACTGGTAGAATTTCACCAACAGCCCATGGTTGACGACCATACTCGGCAACAAACCAACCTGCTTCAATCGCAATCCATGGTAGAGGCATACCAAATAAGGCAGCTTTAAGTAACCATGATTTTTGACCAATTTTCTGACGACATGTCTGAACAAAAGCAAAACCAAAGATAAGTAGCATTGCTACACCACAAGCAACCATGATACGGAACGAGAAAAACAGTGGCCATACCGTAGGGATTGAGTCATCTGCTGCCGCTTTGATTTGCTCTTCTGTTGCATCAACAACTTTGTCAGTATAACGCTTAAGTAATAAGCCATAACCTAAGTCATGTTTAACATCATCAAATGCTGCAATGTTTTCAGGTGTTTTATCACCATTACGCAATTTTTCTAGCAATTCATAAGCAACCATACCGTTACGGATACGTACTTCATGCTGTTCTTTTAAATCACGTAAGCCTGTTACTTGTTTATCAAATGAACGCGTTGCAATAATACCCATTACATATGGGATCTTAATTGCGTAATCCGTTTCCATTGACTCTTGGTTTGGTAAACCAAATACAGTAAAGGCTGCTGGTGCTTCTTCTGTATGCCATTCAGCTTCAATTGCTGCTAGCTTAACTTGTTGAACTTCACCTAGCTCATAGCCAGATTCATCACCCAATACCATTACAGATAAAATTGATGCCATACCAAAAGAGGCTGCAATTGCAAATGAACGACGAGCAAACGCAATATCACGACCTTTCAGAAGATAGTAAGAGCTCACACCAAGAACAAACATTGCACCACAAGTATAACCAGAAGCAACGGTATGAACGAACTTAACTTGAGCAACAGGGTTTAATACCACCTCTGCAAAGCTAACCATTTCCATACGCATTGTTTCAAAGTTAAATTCAGCACCCACAGGGTTCTGCATCCAACCATTAGCAACTAGAATCCAAAGTGCTGAGAAGTTAGAACCTAAAGCAACCAACCACGTTACTGTAAGGTGCTGACGTTTTGATAAACGATCCCAACCAAAGAAGAATAAACCTACAAAAGTAGATTCTAGGAAGAAAGCCATTAGTGCTTCGATGGCAAGAGGTGCCCCGAAGATATCACCAACATAGTGAGAATAATAAGCCCAGTTAGTACCAAACTGGAACTCCATCGTTAGGCCCGTAGCAACACCTAATGCGAAGTTAATACCAAACAATTTACCCCAGAACTTTGTCATGTCCTTGTAGATTTGTTTGTCGGTCATTACATATAACGACTCCATGATAGCCAATAGAAAGGCCATACCTAAAGTCAGAGGAACGAATAGGAAGTGATACATCGCTGTCATTGCAAACTGCAATCGCGATAACTCCACTACATCAGTGATCATGAGAACTCCTTTGTGTCAGGCTGAATGACACAGTGCTTTCACTCTATTTGGGTGAATGTGACACTATTTTATGGCTCTAATCGTTATAACCGTATTGGTAGCCATAAAGTGTTACATGATTGTGTAAAAAACGTTAGCTTAATGTTAAGCATAACCTAATATAGAACTCGCTAATATTAATAGGAAATACGATATCTTTCAAAAGATTTGTCCCTTTTTTGAAAGTTAATTACAGTTTTTTTTACATAAACACATGTTTTTCACACTTTACACATTTCTCATACGAAAAAGCGGATGATTTTGATCACCCGCTTTCACTAAACTTATTGTTTTATTAATACACTATGACAAATTATGAATAGATGGTCTTTGTCTATTTATCTGGTCTATCAATACCAAAATGCAAATAAGCTCGATCAGAAACTATTCGCCCTCTTGGTGTTCTCTGCAAGTAACCTTGTTGAATTAAATAAGGTTCGATTACATCCTCAATGGTATCTCTTTCTTCACCAATAGCGGCGGCAATGTTATCAAGCCCTACTGGACCGCCATCAAACTTTTCCATAATAGCTAATAATAATTTTCTATCCATATAATCAAAGCCTCGAACATCAACATCAAGCATATTCAACGCTTTATCTGCAATATCTGAAGAAATATGGCTATCACTCATTACATCCGCATAATCTCGTACTCGACGTAATAATCTGTTCGCAATTCGTGGTGTTCCACGAGCACGACGAGCAACTTCAAGTGCACCCTCAGATTCCATGGAAAGGTCCAAGCAATCAGCACTACGTTGAACAATATATTTAAGGTCATCAACATTATAATATTCTAAGCGCTGTACGATACCAAAACGATCACGCAATGGAGACGTTAATGATCCCGCTCTAGTGGTTGCACCAATTAAAGTAAAAGGGGGTAAATCAATTTTGATTGAACGTGCTGCTGGACCTTCACCAATCATAATATCTAATTGATAATCTTCCATTGCTGGATACAGTATTTCTTCAACAACAGGGCTTAATCGATGAATCTCATCAATAAATAAAATGTCGTTTTCTTCTAAGTTAGTCAGAAGCGCAGCCAAGTCTCCTGCTTTTTCAAGAACAGGGCCAGAAGTCGTACGAATATTTACTTCCATCTCGTTGGCAACGATATTCGCTAATGTCGTTTTACCCAAGCCTGGAGGACCAAAAATCAATAAATGATCGAGGGGTTCATTACGCATTTGGGCAGCTTTAATGAAAATTTCCATCTGGCTGCGAACATGATCTTGGCCTCTATAGTCTTCTAATTTTTTCGGACGTATTGCCCGATCAATCACTTCTTCTTCACGAAAAACAGGGTTATCAGCAGCAATAAGGCGATCAGCTTCAATCATAAAAAGGCACTCAGCGATTCAATAAATAAATAGTAATAAAGAATAATGAAAATAGTTAGATCATCGATTTCAATGACTCACGAATTAATGCTTCGCTTGTCATATCAGGTTTTGCTACTTGAGAAACAACTTTTGATGCTTGCACTGGTTTATAACCCAAAGATATCAATGCACTCACCGCTTCATCTTGAGCACTTTGAGGTGAAGTTATTAAATCAGAACCATCGTCCATTGGCGCAGCATCAGTCGCAGGAGTAAATAAATCACCAGCTCCCCATCCTTTAAGACGGTCTTTCATTTCTACCACTAAACGCTCTGCTGTTTTCTTGCCTACACCAGGCAGTTTTACTAATGTTGAAATATCTTCACGCTCAACACTTTGTACAAACTGAGAGGCCGTCATTCCAGATAGAATAGCCAGACCAAGTTTAGGGCCCACACCATTTGCTTTAATGACTTCTCTAAATAAAGCTCGTTCTTTTTTAGTATTGAAGCCATATAATAATTGAGCATCTTCACGTACAACATAATGAATATAAATGATCGCTTCAGTGCCAATTTCTGGTAACTCATAAAAACAACTCATCGGCATTTGGACTTCATAGCCAATACCACTAACTTCAATCAACAATTCTGGTGGTTGTTTTTCTAATAGATTTCCACGAAGGCGTCCGATCACAATAGATACTCTTTAAAATAAATTAACTACATCGAATAGTAATAAAGAACTGGATAGATATCCAGTAAAAGAAATGAGAATTTGGTGGTGTCTTAACGATAGCGTCCACGTCGGGCACTAGTTGCTTTACCTGCTAATGCGATTAAGGTTTTATTGGTATTCGCATGACAAATGGCAACCCCGAGTCCATCGGCGGCATCGGCTTGTGGTTTTGCTGGAAGTTTTAGCATCGTCATCACCATATGCTGAACTTGTGCTTTATCTGCCCCCCCCGTTCCAGTTACTGCTTGCTTAATTAAACGTGCAGCATATTCATAAACAGGGAGATCCGCATTGACTGCAGCCACTATTGCACTGCCTCGTGCTTGTCCTAACTTTAACGCTGAATCTGCATTTTTAGACATAAAAACTTGTTCGATAGCGAATACATCTGGTTGAAACTGGGTAATAATTTCAGATACGCCTTCATAAATTTGTTTTAAACGACCAGGAAGTTCTTTTTCTGACATACGGATACAACCACTACCTAAATATTGCAGGTGTCGGCCATTTTGACGAATAACGCCGTAACCGGTAATGCGAGAGCCGGGATCAATTCCTAAAATGATAGACATAGTAAAACCACTGATTGTTTATACATGTATATTAGCTAGATATCCTTCTAAACTCAAGGTATTAGTCATGTGCTACTTTCTCATCTTAGATATAGCAGATACAAAAATGCCCGCATTATGCGGGCATTTTTAAGAACAAAGATAACTTAGATTAAGCGTCTTTTTTCTCAGCAAGTTTTACTGCAATCGATAGCTCAGCAAGAGACTCAGGATTAGCAAGACTTGGTGCGTTTGTTAGTAGACACGCTGCTGCTGTTGTTTTCGGGAATGCGATAACATCACGGATGTTCTCTGTACCACAAAGAAGCATAGCTAAACGGTCAAGACCGAATGCAAGACCTGCGTGTGGTGGCGTTCCGTACTTAAGTGCTTCAAGTAAGAAACCAAATTTCTCTTGTTGTTCTTTTTCTTCGATTCCTAAAATACCAAATACTGCTGTTTGCATTTCAGCATTATGAATACGAACAGAACCACCACCCACTTCATAGCCATTGATAACCATGTCGTATGCATCAGAATTAGCAACAGCAGGATTTGCTTTAAGCTCTTCAGCACTAACGCCTAATGGAGAAGTAAATGGGTGGTGCATTGCATGCAAGTTACCTTCGCCATCTTCTTCAAACATTGGGAAATCGATAACCCAAAGAGGAGCCCAAGCTTTCTTATCTGTAAGCTCAAGATCATCACCTAACTTAATACGTAAAGCGCCCATTGCTTCTGCAACGATGCCTGCTTTATCCGCACCAAATAGAATGATATCGCCAGTTTCAGCTTCTGTGCGCTCTAAAATGCTATTTACGATATCTTCACTTAAGAACTTAGCAACTGGAGATTGAACACCTTCAAAACCTGCGGCACGATCGTTCACTTTCATCCAAGCTAGACCTTTCGCGCCGTAGATGCCTACAAACTTACCATATTCATCAATTTGCTTACGAGAAAGTGATGCTCCACCAGGAACACGAATAACCGCTACACGGCCTTTTTCATCGTTAGCAGGATCAGCGAATACTTGGAATTCAACATCTTTAAGAAGATCAGCAACGTCAACTAATTCTAGTGGGTTACGTAGATCTGGCTTATCAGAACCAAAACGACGGATCGCTTCAGAGAATGGCATTACTGGGAATTGACCAAGTTCAACATCAAGAAGTTCTTTCCACATATCATGAACCAAACGTTCAGTGATATCACGAACTTGGTTAGAAGAAAGGAAAGAAGTTTCAATATCGATTTGAGTAAATTCAGGTTGACGGTCAGCACGTAAATCTTCATCACGGAAACATTTAACGATTTGGTAGTAACGGTCAAAACCAGACATCATCAGAAGTTGCTTAAACAGCTGTGGTGATTGTGGAAGTGCGTAGAAACTGCCTTTATGAACACGGCTTGGTACTAGGTAGTCACGAGCGCCTTCTGGCGTTGCTTTTGTTAATACTGGTGTTTCGATATCTAAGAATAGGTTCTCATCTAAGAAACGGCGAACGAAGCTAGATGCACGAGCACGTAACTTGATACGGTCACTCATTTCTGGACGACGTAAATCAATGTAACGGTACTTCAGGCGTTGTTCTTCAGAGTTCGTTTGATTGAAATCCAGTGGAAGCGCTTCTGAACGGTTGATGATCTCAAGGCCTGTCGCGTAAAGTTCAACTTCACCTGTAGACATATCTTTATTTACTTGGCTGTCAGGACGAACACGTACTTCACCAGTAAATTTAATACAGAACTCATTACGCAGTTGGTTAGCGATTGAAAAGATATCTTTCATATCTGGATCAACAACTACCTGAACGACACCTTCACGATCTCGCATATCAATAAAGATAAGACCGCCTAAGTCACGGCGACGGTTTACCCAGCCGCAAAGTTCTACAGTTTGCCCTGCAAGGGACTTGTTCAGGTTACCACAGTAATGGGTGCGCATGATGATTTTCCCAATCTAATATACATATCAATAGTAAATGCAATAAAAAGCCTATTGCATTTCTCATAAACCGATTTACGCTTGCTAAAATGACTAATAAAACAGCTACTTTGCTGTATTAATATACAAAACGCAAAAATATAGCGCCATTATAAAGGAAAAATATTCTAACGACATAGCAAGGAGCAAAAAAAGTTCACTTTCAATTCTCATTGGCCTAAAGACTTTAAGATAAGAATTAACTACAATAGTGTCATCATGTGCAGGAGAGCACGGATGTATGCAATTCTAGGTAAGTAGAACAAACCAATATTTACCTAGAATGGATATAAATAAGTACGGATAAACAACGTGCCTTTGTGAGAATACCATGGTTAACCCTGATACTATTTTTTCGACACCTATTGATAAAATCGGCGACTTTACCTTTGATGAACGAGTCGCGGAAGTTTTCCCAGATATGATCCAGCGCTCCATTCCAGGTTACAGCAATATAATCTCAGCAATCGGAATGCTAGCCGAGCGTTATGCTAAGCCTCATTCAACAGTCTATGATTTAGGTTGCTCTCTAGGTGCTGCGACTTTATCTATGCGTCGCCATATTAATCAAGAAGAGTGTCAAATCATTGGAGTCGATAATTCATCAGCAATGGTTGAACGCTGTCGCCTTCTTATTAATGCTTATCGTTCAGATACACCAGTATCAATTATAGAAGCAGATATTCGTGATGTAGATATAAAGGATGCCTCTGTTGTAGTATTAAATTTCACACTACAATTTTTAGCTCCAATCGATCGTCGAGCGTTGTTAGAAAAAATCTATGCGGGCCTACGCCCGGGTGGGATTCTTATTTTATCTGAAAAATACATTTTTGAAGATGACACTACGAACGAACTGCTTATCGATTTACATCATGACTTCAAACGTGCTAATGGCTACAGTGAGTTAGAAATAAGCCAAAAGCGCAGTGCGATTGAACACGTAATGCTGCCAGATCCAATCGATACCCATAAAGAACGTTTTAAAGACATCGGTTTTAAAAGTGCAGAGGTATGGTTCCAATGCTTCAACTTTGGATCTATGTTTGCAATAAAATAATGAATCTTGTTTCTTTCTATTTTTTACCTAATTTATTAACTAAAGATATCTCATGTTAAATTTTGCTAATTTTTATACGCTCGTTTCTCAAGATACCATTCTTCAGCCTTGGTTAAATACTTTACCTCAACAATTAACTGATTGGCAAAATGCAGAACATGGCGACATTGAGCGTTGGACTAAAGCGCTTAAAAAAATCCCTGAAGGCTGTGCTGATAATATTGATTTAAAATCATCAGTAACTCTATCAAACGACACACCTTTAATTGGTGGTGAACGTAAGAAGTTAGAAAACTTATTACAAACCTTTCACCCTTGGCGTAAAGGCCCATTTACTGTTCATGATATTCACATTGACACAGAGTGGCGCTCGGATTGGAAGTGGGACCGCTTACTACCTCACATTACTCCACTTAAAAACCGCTCAATTTTAGATGTAGGTTGCGGTAATGGTTACCACATGTGGCGTATGCTAGGCCAAGAGGCTCGTTTATGTGTCGGTATTGATCCATCACATTTATTTTTAATTCAATTCGAAGCCATTCGTAAACTAATGGGCAACGATCAACGCGCTCATTTATTACCGTTAGGTATTGAACAGCTTCCAGAATTAAATGCGTTTGATACCGTATTCAGCATGGGCGTACTTTATCACCGTCGCTCTCCACTTGACCATTTGATTCAATTGAAAAACCAATTAGTCGCTGGCGGTGAATTAGTGCTAGAAACACTCGTCATTGATGGTGATGAAAACGCCGTATTAATGCCTGTTGACCGTTATGCTCAAATGCGTAATGTTTTCTTCTTCCCATCTGCGCGAGCATTAAAAGTATGGTTAGAAAGTGTTGGCTTCGTAGATGTGAAAATTGTTGATGAATGCATTACCACGACAGGAGAACAGCGTTCAACGGAATGGATGAAACACAATTCTCTACCTGAGTATTTAGACCCAAATGATCCAACAAAAACAATTGAAGGCCACCCAGCTCCTAAGCGTGCGATCTTAATTGCTAAAAAACCTGACTAAACGCTAACATTGTGGGGCTATCCGCCCCTATTTATTATCGTTATTATGCACATGTTAATTTAACTCAACGGAACATAAAATGATCCAACGAATTCTACCACTGGTTGCTATTTTAAGCCTTTCTGGATGCGCACTGACTCAACAAGCAACACCAGTCGCTTCGGATAATACAGAAACAGTTGCAGCCATTAAGTCTATGGAAACCAACCTAAATACTCGTTTAGATGGTATGGAAACAAAAATTGAGACGCAAAACGACTATATTTCGACATTAGAAAAAGAGCTGTCGAATGTATCAGAAGAGCTATCAATGGTTCGAACTGAACAAACCAAAATTCAAACAAGTATAAAGCAAGCTACATCTAAAAAAGCCCGTCTAGCACCAATTCCTATTTCTATGCAGAGCCAATCATTAAAAGACACGCTAATTTTAGGTGCGATTGAAAACGTAGAAATTGCTGATATACAACAACAATTCACAGCTCGTATCGATACGGGTGCAACCACCTCTTCTCTTAATGCTGTCGATCTTCAAGAATTTGAGCGCAATGGAACTCAGTGGGTTCGATTCCATCTAGTTAATCAAGACGCAAAAACAAAAGATGGTAAACTGGAGTGGATCACCGCCCCTGTAATCCGCAATGTTAAAATTCGTCAATCAACGACAGAAGAAGCAGAACGTCGTCCAGTGGTTGAACTGTGGATCAAACTTGGAGCAATCCATGAAAAAGTACAGTTTACCCTTGCAGATCGCTCTCACATGACCCATTCTGTTTTATTAGGCAGAGAGTTTATACAAGATATTGCTGTTATCGATGTCAGTAAAGAGTTTGTTCAAAGCAAAAAATAACTCCTACCTCAAATAAGCGGTAATTTATTCAATATGTTAGTAGCAAAAATTACCGCTTGAATTATAATTATCTTCCACTTATGCCATTACAATGAGGACGTTATGCCATCAAGAGTGCCTTTTTATTTTCTTATCTCACTATTAATTGTCGCAGGACTTACATTGAGCTGGTTACGCCATGACTCATACGGAGTTCCTTGGACACCAGGAGAAAGAAGCCAAGTCTGGGATGTAGAAGCCCGAATTCAATTTGATGCAGTAAATAAACCTGTAAAGGTATCTATGGCTGCACCACAAACTCAAGCAGGTTTTACTATTGTCGATGAGAGCGCGTCTTCTCCTGGCTATGGTATCGCTTATTTAGCGACAGAGCATGGACGTCGCGCTGAATGGACAATCCGCCAAGCAGATGGTCCGCAAACTTTATATTATAAAACTCAGATCTTAGTTGATCCACAAGCTCATGCTACAGTGGAGCCACCAAAATCTGATAAACCAGAAGTAGTTACCTTTGAAGGTCCGCATGAAGCTGCAGCGATTTCATTATTAGAGCAAGCAAGAGCACGTTCTTCTGATGACATCACCTTAACCCGTGAATTAATTAAACAATTCAACGATCCTGATAATCAAAATGCCTCTTTACTTTTAAACGACTTAACTAAAGTTCAAGCCGTTTCTAAATTACTAAGCTATGAAGCAATTCATAACAAAGTTGTTGGTACACTTTGGTTAGAAGATGGTCGTCGTCGTCAATCTGTTCAGCACATGGTTGAAGTATGGAGCGGTGAAAAGTGGCAGTTATTCAATCCAGAAACTGGAGAGCAAGGTCAGCCAGCTAACTTGCTGCTTTGGGATGAAACTAATGTTTCTTTATTAGATGTTGTTGGTGGTAAGAACAGCCAAATTAACTTCTCAATGATTGCACAAGAGATTTCGCCAACAGCCGCAACAGAAAAGAAAGTAGAAGCAGATAACCTGTTAAACTTCTCTATTCATAGCCTACCGCTTGAAGAGCAATCGATGTTTAAAACCATCATGCTTATTCCTATTGGTGCGCTGATGGTTGTGTTTTTACGAGTCATCGTCGGTTTAAAAACCTCTGGTACTTTCATGCCAGTGCTTATTGCTGTTGCCTTTGTTCAGACTCAGCTAGTTACGGGGATTGTTGGTTTCTTACTTATTGTAGGTACCGGTCTAGTTATCCGTAGTTATTTATCCAAACTCAACCTACTTCTGGTAGCCAGGATCTCCGCGGTGATCATCACCGTTATCATGATTATTTCAATATTTACGATTGTTGCCTTTAAGATTGGTCTAACCGCCGGATTAAGTATTACTTTCTTCCCAATGATTATCCTTTCTTGGACAGTAGAACGTATGTCTATCTTATGGGAAGAAGAAGGTTGGAAAGAAGTTGCGACTCAAGGTGGTGGTTCATTATTAACCGCTGTTCTTATTTACATCGCAATGACAAACCCGTTTGTACAGCACTTAACCTTTAACTTTATTGGGGTTCAGCTAATTATCTTAGCCGTAATTCTAATGCTTGGTAATTACACAGGTTACCGTTTAAGTGAGCTTCGTCGCTTTAAGCCTTTAGCGGAGGACTAGCCTATGTTTAGTAGATTTACGTCTCCTTCAAAACTAAAAGCAAAAGGGATCATGGGCATGAATCAGCGTAACGGTGGCTATATTGGCCGTTACAATGACCGAAGCAAATACCCACTGGTTGATGACAAATTAAAAACAAAAATCATCGCCGAAAAAGCCGGAGCTACCGTTCCTAAACTTATCGGTGTGATAGATAGCCAGGCTGAAGTAAAAAACATTCACGATATCGTTAAAGATTGGCCTGGTTTTGTAATCAAACCAGCTCAAGGTAGTGGCGGTAAAGGGATTTTGGTTGTCACATCTCATAAAGATGGAGTTTACTACAAACCGTCTGGTGCAGAAGCGAATAAACAAGATGTTGAACGACATATTACCAATACATTAGCAGGCCTTTTCTCCCTTGGTGGAAAAAACGACGTTGCAATGATTGAGAATTTGATCGAGTTTGACGATGTGTTTGACGGCTTCAGTTATGAGGGTGTGCCTGATGTTCGTATTATTGTATTTAAGGGCTACCCTGTAATGGCAATGATGCGCTTATCAACCACAGATTCAGATGGCAAAGCGAACTTACACCAAGGTGCTGTCGGAGTAGGTATTGATATTGGTACGGGCAAAGCAGTACGTGCAGTACAGTTTGACTTACCTGTTGAAAAACACCCTGATACAGGAAAATTATTAAGTACTTTAGAAGTACCTCATTGGCATAAACTGTTAACGCTTGCATCAAGTGCATGGGAGATGACAGGTCTAGGCTATATGGGTACAGATATGGTTCTAGATAAAAAATACGGACCTATGGTGCTTGAGCTTAATGCTCGTCCCGGCTTAGCTATCCAAATTGCTAACGGCACGGGTTTGTTGCCTCGGTTAAAGCACATTGAAAGCTTGGAAGAGACGGTTCCGTACCCCACTCCTGAAGCGCGTGTTGCTTATGCTATGGAACAGTTTGGTATTTATAATAAATAACAAACTATCTCTAGCACAATCCAAATAAAAAAAGGGAAGAAAGCCTATGCTCTCTTCCCTTTTTATTTATCTTCTATTGCTACTTTCCGAATCGAATACCGATTCTAATAGCCACTATTTAGGTAATTACTTTTCCCAACGCTGTGCCGCTGATTTATCTGTATCCCTTGATTCTACCCAGCGCACTTCTTTTGTTGTACGTTCTTTTTTCCAAAATGGTGCACTAGTTTTTAAGTAATCCATTATGAATTCACAAGAATCAAACGCTGCACCACGGTGAGCACTTGATACACCAACAAATACAATTTGGTCGCCAAGCTCTAAGTCACCAACTCTGTGGATTACTTTCACTTTAAGCAGTGGCCAGCGCGCTTTTGCTTGTGCAACAATGTCATTCAGAGACTTTTCAGTCATTCCTGGATAATGCTCTAGAGAAAGTCCAGTTACATCATCACCAAGATTCATATCTCGAACTTTACCAATAAAAGTAACCACAGCTCCAGCGGAAGTGCCTTCTGCTAGTAATTGATACTCATCCCCGACATTGAAATCATGTTCTTGAACAGAAATCATATCAACCACCTGTTACTGGTGGGAAAAATGCGACTTCATCACCATCGGAAACGGCTGAATCTAAACTTGAGATAGTTTGGTTAATCGCAACCAGTAATTTTCCTTTCTCTAAAGCTAAATCCCACTTACCTTCTTTTTTACTTAATTCTTCACGAATCGCTTCTGCTGTTGCGTAATCGCCCGTAAGCTCTAACTTGTCAATACCAACGAGTTCTTTAGTCTGAGCAAAAAATAATACTGTGATCATGCGTCTGCCTTAAAGTGTCCAGATTTACCGCCCGTTTTTTCTAACAAACGAACTTGACCAATAACCATGTCTTTTTGAACTGCTTTACACATATCATAGATGGTCAATGCTGCAACAGATGCCGCTGTTAATGCTTCCATTTCAACGCCAGTTTTACCTGCCAATTTACATACAGATTCAATACGAACCATATTTTCAGCTTCAATAGCTTCAAGTTGAACTTCAACTTTAGTTAGCAGTAATGGATGACATAATGGAATAAGATCCCATGTTTTTTTCGCAGCCTGAATACCAGCAATACGAGCAGTCGCAAATACATCACCTTTATGGTGAGAACCAGAGACAATCAGTTTTAACGTTTCTGGAGCCATATGTACAAACGCTTCTGCACGCGCTTCACGTACCGTTTCTTGTTTAGCTGATACATCAACCATGTTTGCCTCACCAGAGGCATTAATATGAGTAAAATTTGACATAATTCTTCTTTATTATCCGCCAATTGAGGCTAAATGAGGGGTCATTCCAGCGTGGCCATCATGTAAAAAATGACCTTCTGCTTTATTATCTAACTGAGTTTGAATGCATTGAATCAGCTCATCTTGTTGATCATCTTCTTGCAGCAAATCTCGTAAATCAACACCATAATCACCAAATAGGCACATATGTAATTTGCCTTTTGCTGATACACGAAGTCGATTGCAACTCTGACAAAAGTCTTTTTCATAAGGCATAATTAACCCTATTTCACCCATATAATCTGGATGTGTAAAGACTTGAGCCGGACCATCGCTTTCACCGCGTTGTTTCAATATCCAATTATTAGCAATTAAATGATTACGGATCGACACACCAGACTGATGATGATTTTTAAACAGATCGTTCATTTCACCCGTTTGCATCAATTCAATAAAACGCAGTTGAATAGGACGAGTTTGAATCCATTTTAAAAATAGAGGTAATTCGGTGCTATTGAGATCTTTAAGTAAAACGGTATTTACTTTTACCTGTTTAAATCCGACTTCAAGCGCTTTATCAATACCAGCCATAACATCGGCGAATTTATTTTCACCTGTGATCTGATAAAACATATTTGGATTTAAGCTATCAACACTCACATTGATATCAGTAAGGCCCGCTTCTCGCCATTCAGCAACATGCTTCTCCATACGATAACCATTAGTAGTAGTGGCTACTTTAGTAATACCAGGTTGAGAGGCTACGGTACGAATGATCTCAGTAAAATCTTTACGCAGACTTGGTTCTCCGCCTGTAATACGCACTTTTGACGTACCACAACGGGCAAACGCACTCACAGTACGTTTGATTTCATCAAGCTCAAGGAAGGACTCTCGCTTGCCATTTTCAGGTCGATAACCATCAGGTAAGCAATAAGTACATTTAAAATTACAGACGTCTGTAATCGACAACCGTAAGTAATAAAACTTACGATTAAAATTATCTTCGAATTGTTTCGCCACGGAACACCTTTCCAAACACGGGAGGCTTGTTCATTTCCAAACAAACCCTTGTGACCGAATTGTCACTGGCTCACGCAACATATTGAGTGCTTCTTAAAAACAACTTAGCAGCTTGAGCTCGGAGTTATGGCAACCACACTAAACCATTATTAGTTTAATTGGCGCTCTTATTAAAATACTCAATATTTCTAAGGTTTTCCAATTTTTTTGCCATTTCAGCCAAATTTCTCCATTTTGTTTGATAGATGTTATTTTTATGCTGTTATTCAGCCTACAAACTGTGATTAATTCAACATTTCGCTAATCACTGCTTGTCGTCACTTTCCAGATCAACCACACTGCTACTAATTATAGTGTGATAAGTAAGTATAAAAATTATGAATAAGCATCAAATTGTCGCTATTGGTGGCGGACACGGCTTAGGACGCGTTCTTGCTGCATTAAGTGATTTTGGCAGTAATGCTACAGGGATAGTCGCTACCACGGATAATGGAGGCTCTACAGGCCGAATTAGAGAATGCCAAGGCGGCATTGCTTGGGGTGACACTCGTAACTGCATAAATCAGTTAATTACTGACCCATCAATCAGTTCAATGATGTTTGAGTATCGCTTTAAAGGCCAAGGCGAACTTCATGGACATAACCTTGGAAACTTAATGCTCACTGCATTAGACAATCTCAGCGTTCGTCCATTAGACGCCATCAATTTAATTCGTAATATGCTAAAAGTTGAAACTCAGATCATTCCGATGTCTGAACATCCTTCTGATTTAGGAGCCTTAACAAAAGACTTACGCAAAATTTCAGGGGAAACTAACGTTGATGATATGGATGAGCTGCCTTTACGTTTATTTTTAGATCCAGAAGTACCAGCGACTCTAGAAGCGATTCAAGCTGTTAGACATGCAGATTTAATTTTACTTGGTCCGGGAAGTTTCTTAACAAGTATTATGCCCCCATTACTTCTCCCTGGTTTAGGTAAAGCAATTGGAGCCAACAAAAAGGCCAAAGTAGTTTTTATTGATAACTTATCAAAAGAGTTTGGTCCCGCGGGAAAAATGGACCATAAAATGATGCTGGATTGGTGCGAACGAGCATGTTCAGGAAGAAAAGTGGACGTTATTTTAACAGATAAAGAGTTAGTGGAATTACAATCAGAATATAATTGTAAAACCACTGATCTTGCTTCATTGAATCACGATTGGCGCCATGATAGAGATAAATTGAAACAAGCGATAATTAGCTTACTTAACTAAAAGCTGACGATAAGCAAGCTCAGTACCACGCGCAATATTTACAAATTCGGAGATATTGCGCTCAACCCATTCTTGTTGATGCTGCTTTGCTTTTTCTTCAATATTAATTGCCATGCTTGCCAATTTATCAGCACCAAAACTGCCGGCACTGCTTTTAAGACAATGACTAATCTCTCTGACCTTCTCAATTTCAGGCTGAGTACTGAGCGTACAAATAAAGTCATCTAACTCATCACAAAAAATACCAAAAAGAAAAGGGACGTTTTCATCTCCAACTTCCTGAACTAATTGATTCACTGCTTTCTGGTTTATATACTGACTCACAGTAATACCCTCTGCTATTTATCATCCCATGATTGTAATTTTCTATATAGTGTAGATGGGCTCACCTCTAATCGTTTAGCGGCCTGTGGAATATTCCCATCACATAGAGCAATTGCAGTTTCAATAATCTTCTTTTCTGACTTCCAGAGTGGAATAATCGTCTCTTTGGGTAAATTAACGACTTCATTCACTATATTATTTTTCGATATAAGAGAACTACTTACTTCATTTTTAGATGCAATATCTGAACCAGAATTTAATTCTAATGATAATGGCGGTGGTAGCATAGAAAGAGTGACTTCTTTCCCTCTGTTTAAAACCACCACATTTCTGATTACATTTTGTAATTGCCGAACGTTACCAGGCCAATCATAATGTGCAAATCTTTCGGTTACATCAGGGCTAAATGTTATAAACTCACGACCTTCTTCATGAGAAAAGTGACCTAATATTGAGTGAGCAATTTCAATAACATCATTACCACGCTCACGCAATGGCGGAAGAACAAGTGGAATAACATGCAATCGATAATATAAATCTTCACGGAAGCGACCGGCTTGAACTTCAAGCCAAGGGTCTCTATTTGTCGCACAAACAAACCTAACATCAACTCGGCTCATTTTGGAAGAACCGACTTTTTGAAAAGTCCCTGTTTGGATAAAACGTAATAGCTTAGTTTGTAAATCCAAGTCCATTTCACACAATTCATCTAGGAATAGAGTCCCACCATCCGCTTGTTCGGCTGCCCCTTTTCTATCGACAGAAGCGCCTGTAAATGCCCCTTTTACGTGACCAAACAACTCACTCTCTATTAAGTCTTTAGGTATCGCAGCACAGTTAATCGCAATGAATGGAGCATCTCCACGCTTACTCGCAGCATGAATAGCCTCTGCACATACTTCCTTACCTGTGCCCGATTCTCCTGTAATAAATACAGTTGCTTTACTCGGTGCCGCAGAATCAATAGTTCGATAAACCTGATTCATTTGAGAGCTACTACCAATGAAGCCCTGATACTGTTTATTGGACTTGTCTGGATTTTCTTTTATTTCATCTTGATCTTTTTGTGCGCGACGTAACGCATTATTAACCGTAACCCTAAGTCTATCGGCTTCGCAGGGTTTGATTAAAAAATCTTGAGCCCCAAGTTGCATGGCTTCTACCGCGGCATCAATTGAACCATGTGCAGTCATTAGAACAACTGGAACTTCTTTATTATGCTTTCTAATTTCGGCTAATACATCAAAACCTGTCATATCAGGCAGACGCAAATCAAGTAATACTAAGTCAGGTACACGTAAGGCCACGGCTTCTATCGCTTCACACCCTCTAGCTACAACATTAATTTCCACACCAAGTGGATTAAGATAAGAACGATATAGCGCAGCAACTGAAGCAGTATCTTCAACCATTAATAAGTATTTTTTCTGCATAATAAAAACGAGCTACCTGTAATAAACCTAAGAATTTGCATTATGCAACTGCAGAATGCAAATTTCAATTTGCAATTTGCAAATAAACTGTGACTTTACGCGTTTTTTAGACTTAATTGCCTTAAAATCTTAAGTGAAAAAGTTGGCACACTACCTGCTATATGTATATTGACCCTTTAAGCCAAAGGGTCACCTAGCCAACTGACGTTGTTAGTGAAATTTACTTTCACATGAACAATAAAGCCAACCGGGACATTGCGGTTGGCTTCTTTTTTGCCTAAATTTTGTATTTTATAAAATTCTCATTAACTGTTCGTAATAAATTGACGTCTTAATCTATCAATTTCATCCCTTATTTGAGCAGCCAATTCGAATTCTAAATCCTTAGCATGTTGATACATCTTAGTTTCTAACTTATTAACTTCTTTATCTAATTGCTGTGGTGTCATCGATTGATAACTTGCACCCTCTTCTGCCACTTCCGATAATTTAATCTTTGGAGCAACGATTTTGCGCTTGTTCTTCGTCATATCACCCAATTCAAGGATATCAGCAACGTCTTTTTTCAATGCCGTAGGGACAATACCCAACGCTTCATTATGTAAAATCTGTTTTTCTCGTCGTCTTTCTGTTTCGCCTATCGCTTTTTCCATTGATCCTGTAATTCTATCTGCATATAAAATAGCTTTACCTTCTAAATTACGAGCTGCGCGACCTATTGTTTGAATTAATGAGCGTTCGGAACGTAAAAAGCCTTCTTTATCTGCATCTAAGATCGCAACCAAAGACACCTCAGGCATATCCAAACCTTCACGTAATAAGTTGATACCAACTAACACATCAAACTTACCTAAACGTAAATCACGAATAATTTCGACGCGTTCAACCGTATCAATATCCGAGTGTAAATATCTAACCTTAACCCCGTGTTCATCAAGGTATTCAGTTAAATCTTCAGCCATTCGTTTGGTTAACGTAGTTACAAGTACACGTTCACCCACTTTTGTTCTTATCCGGATTTCTGATAAGAGATCATCAACTTGAGTTCCAACCGGACGTACTTCAATAAGTGGGTCAAGCAATCCTGTTGGTCTTACTACTTGTTCAGCGATGTCTTCACCCGATTTTTCAATCTCATACTTTCCTGGGGTGGCCGAAACATAAATAGTTTGTGGTGCTAACGCTTCAAATTCATCAAAACGCATTGGCCTATTATCTAAAGCTGATGGAAGTCTAAAGCCGTATTCAACCAAATTCTCCTTACGAGAACGGTCACCTTTATACATTGCACCAATCTGAGAGACCGTAATATGTGATTCATCGATGATCAATAAACCATCTTTTGGTAAATAGTCGAATAACGTGGGTGGCGCCTCACCTTCAGGACGGCCACTCAAATAGCGAGAATAGTTTTCGATACCTGAACAAAATCCCAATTCATTCATCATTTCGATATCAAATTGAGTACGCTGAGTGATCCTTTGCTCTTCAACTAATTTATTATTCGCTAATAATTCTTTTTGTCGTATCGCCAAATCTATTTTAATTTGTTCAATTGCCTCAAGCACTTTTTCTCTTGGTGTAACATAATGAGTTTTAGGATAAATAGTGCAACGCGGCATATCTTTCGTTATGATCGAACCAGTAAGAGGGTCAAATTTACTAATACGCTCCACTTCTTCATCAAACAATTCAATTCTAATTGCTTCATGCTCTGACTCGGCAGGAAAAACATCAAGCACCTCTCCACGAACACGAAAAGTACCGCGTTCAAATGCCATGTCATTACGTTTATATTGAAGCTCTGCTAAACGGCGTAAAATATCTCTTTGATTAACAATATCTCCACGGCGTAGATGAAGCATCATACTTAAATAAGCTTGCGGATCTCCAAGACCATAAATGGCAGATACTGAAGCAATAATAATGGCGTCTTTACGTTCCAATAACGCTTTAGTTGCCGACAACCGCATTTGTTCAATGTGCTCATTCACAGAAGAGTCTTTTTCTATGAAGGTATCAGTTGTTGGTACATACGCTTCTGGTTGGTAATAATCAAAGTAAGATACGAAGTACTCCACTGCATTATTTGGGAAAAATGCTTTCATTTCACCATACAACTGAGCAGCTAACGTTTTATTATGAGCCATGATCACGGTTGGTCGCCCCGAATGCGCGATTACATTTGCTAAAGTAAATGTTTTTCCCGATCCAGTAACCCCAAGCAGTGTTTGATGAGCAAGTCCATTCTCTAAACCTTCATTCAACGTCTTAATTGCTTGAGGCTGATCACCTGCTGGCTGATAGTTCGAAATTAATTCATACGCATTGGCCATTTATAACACTCCACATGGACTCATATTATCTAGGACATACACACTAACAAATCCACTCTTATTTTTATAGAAACTCTTAATTATAAAAGTTTTCCCCAACAACGGTTAAAATACATTCGAATTTAGTATTTACTCTAATATTTGAATAAAAAATATACATATCGCATATTCAAACAGCAACGATGCTATAACACATTGATTTTATGTATACAAAACACCCAAAGCAGAGTACCCATACTCTAGAAGCCTCGCCACAGCTAGCTTTAAGGAAGTTAATATAGTTTCATTAACATACTTATCCACAGTTTTAGTGGATAACTACCCACAAGCATTGATGGATATAGCCTAGAGGTGATGTCAACGATTTTTTATGGAAAATAGACTCAATTGATGACAAAAAAATCAAGTCTCTTTTCTCTCTTTTTGCGCTTGACAGTTTATTTTAGACTCGTTAATATCGTCCGCCTAAAACCAATTCCCTTTTAGTTCAGTTGGTAGAACGCCGGACTGTTAATCCGTATGTCGCTGGTTCAAGTCCAGCAAAGGGAGCCAAATTTTAAAGCCTTGTCTAAATGACGAGGCTTTTTTTTATCTTTTTTTTGCTTAAAGAGTAAAAACCTATTCTTTCTAAGGTTGTTATCAGGCTCTTAAAGTCCGATAATAACCAGATCATCTATTATCATAAAAATCATTGGCATGACTGAGTATCTATTACTACTTGTTGGTACTGTTTTAGTGAACAACTTTGTACTGGTTAAGTTTTTAGGTCTTTGTCCATTTATGGGCGTATCTAAAAAACTAGAAAGTGCAATCGGAATGGGCCTTGCTACAACATTTGTCCTTACATTGGCTTCTGTATGTTCATACCTTGTTGAAACCTATGTTTTAGCCCCTCTTGGCATTGAATATTTACGCACCATGAGTTTCATCCTTGTGATCGCGGTTGTTGTTCAATTTACTGAAATGGTCGTACACAAAACAAGCCCTACTTTATATCGTGTTCTTGGTATATTTTTACCTTTAATCACGACGAACTGTGCTGTTCTCGGCGTGGCGTTACTTAATGTTACTGAGAATCATAATTTCATTGAATCCATCATTTATGGTTTTGGTGCTGCCGTTGGTTTTTCATTAGTTCTCATTCTCTTCTCTGCTATGCGTGAACGTATTGCTGCTGCTGATGTTCCTTTGCCTTTTAAAGGTGCATCTATTGCAATGATCACCGCAGGTTTAATGTCTTTAGCCTTCATGGGCTTTACTGGTTTAGTGAAATTATAAACATGAGTTCAATTCTAATCGCTGTTATTGCTATTGCTGCACTGGCCTTAATCTTTGGATTAATTCTCGGCTTCGCATCAATTAAATTTAAAGTTGAATCAGATCCTATCGTTGAACAGATCGACGCTATCTTGCCGCAGACACAATGTGGTCAATGTGGCTATCCCGGCTGTAAACCTTATGCAGAAGCTATTGCCAATGGCGATGTGATAAACAAGTGCCCTCCTGGCGGACAAGCGACAATTGAAAAGTTAGCTGACCTTATGGGGGTTGATGTACCAAGTGCTGATGATGAAGTTGTAAACATAAAAAAAATCGCGTTTATCCATGAAGACATGTGTATTGGCTGTACCAAATGTATTCAAGCCTGTCCTGTTGATGCCATTGTGGGTGGTACAAAAGCATTACATACCGTCATTGAAGCAGAATGTACTGGTTGTGATTTATGCGTTGCTCCTTGCCCAACTGATTGTATTGAAATGATCCCTGTAAGCACGACACCTGATAACTGGAAGTGGGATTTAAATACAATCCCTGTTGTTAATATCCCGGCAGATAAGCCTTCTCAAACATCGGAGCTGTAACCCATGTTGTCCATTATCGAACAAATTAAACAAGGCCAACTATGGGACTTTCATGGTGGTATTCATCCACCTGAAAATAAAACAATTTCAACTCAAAATACGATTCAGCAAGCCGGCGTTCCAAGTGAGCTTATTTTGCCACTAAAACAACATATTGGTGGTAAAGGTGACATTTTAGTCACTGTTGGTGAACATGTATTAAAAGGTCAACCGCTCACGCAAGGTAATATTGCAATGTGTGTACCTATTCATGCGCCAACGTCTGGCATAGTAACAGCAATAGAGCCAAGAACGGTTGCTCACCCTTCAGGTTTAACTGATCTTTGTATTGTTATTGAGTCGGATAATAAAGACCAATGGATTGAAGGGCGAAATCCTATCTCTGATTTTTCCACTCAAGATCCAATAGATCTGATTGAACGTATTCGTCAATCAGGCATTTCAGGTATGGGTGGTGCAGGCTTCCCTACCAGTAGAAAACTACAAAGTGGTATTGGCAAAGCAGATATATTAATTATTAACGCCGCAGAATGTGAACCTTATATCACTGCCGATGATCGTTTAATGCAAGATTATGCAGAGGAAGTGGTAACTGGTATTAAAATCCTCCAACATATATTAACGCCTAAATTAGCCGTTATCGGTATTGAAGATAATAAACCAGAAGCAATAAAAGCATTAAATAAGGTAATTACTGATCATGATAATATCGTGATCCGAGTAATCCCAACAAAATACCCATCAGGTGGCTCTCGCCAGTTAGTTAAAATTTTAACAGGTAAAGAAGTTCCTGCTAGTGGCCGATCTACAGATATAGGCGTTATCGTACAAAACGTAGGTACTATTTTTGCTGTTAAACGTGCGATCTGTGACGCTGAACCTTTAATTGAACGAGTCGTCACATTGACTGGAAATAGTCTTGATATCCCGGGAAATTTTTGGGTTCGCTTAGGGACGACTGTTGATCATTTAATGACATTAGCTGGTTATAAAGCCGATAAAAAACATCCTAGAATTATTATGGGTGGTTCGTTAATGGGATTTACTCTCCCACATAAACAGATCCCTATAACGAAAATTACTAACTGTATTATTACGCCAGATAGAAAAGAGCTGCCTCTTTATAATCATGAAATGGCTTGTATTCGTTGTAGTAGCTGTGCTGACGCCTGCCCTGCGGCTTTATTACCTCAACAATTGTATTGGTACGCAAAATCAGAAGAGTTTGATAAATGCGAAGAATACCATTTATCTGATTGTATTGAGTGCGGTGCTTGTGCTTATGTTTGCCCAAGTGAGATCCCTCTGGTTCAATATTATCGCCAAGCAAAATCAGAAATTTACGCTCGCAAGCAAGATGCGCAAGCGGCTGATCGTGCCAAAGTTCGTTTTGAAGAAAAGAATGCCCGAATGGAGCGTGATAAAGCAGAACGCGAAAACAAATTCAAACTGGCTGCAGAAAATCGACGTAAAGAAATGAAAACAGAAGTGACTTCTGGTTCAGGAAATGACGCTATTACTGCTGCAATTGCGAGAGTCAAAGCCCAAAAAGCGGCTGAAGAATCCGGTGTCGCCAGTCCTAAACCTGCTGTTGCTGCTGCCATTGCTCACGCTAAAGCGAAACAAGCAGAAGCAGCCAAAGCTAATACCGCTGAACCTGATAATTCTGAAATGGCAAAATTACGTGAAGAGCGTAAACAACAAGCTCGTGAACGAAAAGCAAATCTTGCAGCAGAAAATAATAACTCTGAAGCTAATAGTATAGGCTCGGAAGAAACAGTAGATACAGCTAACAAAAAAGACGCAGTTGCGGCTGCCATCGCCCGTGCAAAAGCACGCAAAGCAACACAAGCTGGTAAAGATAATAAATCAAATGAAACAGTCACAACAACGGCTGTTGAAAATGATGAAACAACTGAATCAGCCGATCCTAAAAAAGCGGCTGTAACGGCAGCTATCGCACGAGCAAAAGCACGTAAAGCAGCGCAAGCAGATAAAGACAGTAAATCAAATGAAACAGTCACAACAACGGCTGTTGAAAGTGATGAAACAACCGAATCAGAAGACCCTAAAAAAGTAGCTGTGGCGGCAGCTATCGCACGAGCAAAAGCACGCAAAGCAGCACAAGCTGAAAAAGAAACTGAATCAGATCAACCTGTCACTGAAACGACCGTTGAAAATGATGAAACTTCTGAACCAACAGACCCTAAAAAAGCAGCGGTAGCCGCTGCAATAGCGCGAGCAAAAGCACGCAAAGCAGCACAACAAATTGAAAAAAATAAGGAAGAGTAACAGTGGCCTTTTTTATCACTAGCTCACCACATGCTCACAGTAAAAAGAGCACAAGAACCATAATGAAACTGGTTGCCTTAGCAACAATACCCGGTTTACTCGCTCAAACTTACTTTTTTGGTTGGGGAACATTCTTACAAGTTCTGATTGCTATAGTTACTGCAATTTCAGCAGAAGCATTTGTATTAAAGTGTCGAAAAAGACCACTTAAACCTTATATCAGTGACAATAGTGCCTTACTAACAGGGGTATTACTTGCTCTTGCTATTCCACCACTCTCTCCTTGGTGGATAACGGTTATTGGTGTGATATTTGCCATCGTCATTGCTAAACACTTATATGGCGGATTAGGACAAAATCTCTTTAATCCTGCAATGGCTGCTTATGTAGTGCTATTGATCTCTTTTCCTGTACAAATGACTACTTGGTTACCAGTAAAAGAATTACTTACTGAAACCATCAGTTTTTCTGATTCCATCTGGTTAATACTTAATGGATTAAGCCAAGACGGCTTTTCTGTACATCAACTCACTATGAATGTTGATGGAATGACAATGGCTACACCACTAGATACCGTAAAGACAGGCCTCAAAGCCGGACTGACGACCAATGAAATTTTAACTGCGCCTATTTTTAATAGTATTGCAGGACTAGGTTGGTTATGGGTAAATATTGGTTTCTTACTTGGCGGTCTTTTCTTACTCCAACAACGTCTTATTCATTGGCACATTCCTGTGAGCTTTTTAGCAAGTCTATTTATAATAAGTAGCTTATTTGCTCTTTTCTCACCAGATACTGCTACATCGCCGCTATTTAATCTATTCTCTGGGGCGACGATGCTCGGTGCTTTCTTCATTGCAACCGACCCCGTTTCTGCGGCAACAACACCTAAAGGCCGTTTATATTATGGCGCTCTTATTGGCGCTCTAGTTTACATTATTCGTACTTGGGGTGGCTTCCCTGACGGAGTTGCTTTTGCGGTTCTCTTAACCAATATGTGTGTACCTTTAATTGACTACTACACAAAACCAAGAACTTACGGCCACAAAAAAGGGTAATTTTATGCTACAAACGATGAAAAAAAGCAGCCTTGTTTTGGTCTTATTTGCTATTGCTTCAACCGCATTAGTTACCATTACTTATACGTTAACTAAAGACCAAATTGCTTACCAACAACAGCAACAATTATTGTCAGTATTGAATCAAGTAGTACCAACTAAGCAACATGACAATGAATTATTTAAAGCTTGTACCCTAATCTCAAATGTAGATGCACTAGGCACAGAGGAAGCAATGCCAATCTATTTAGCTTCATTAAATGGCAACCATTCTGGTGCTGCAATTGAAGCTATCGCACCTGATGGTTATAGCGGTGCAATTAAAATTATCGTCGGTGTTGATGCTAACTCAATGGTAACAGGCGTTCGTGTATTATCGCATCAAGAAACCCCTGGATTAGGCGATAAAATTGATACAAGAATTACCCGCTGGGTTGATGGATTTCTAGGAAAAAGTGTAGATTCAGCCAACGACAGTAGTTGGGCAGTTCAAAAGGACGGTGGTCAATTTGATCAATTTACTGGTGCCACAATTACACCTAGAGCCGTAGTTAAAGCCGTAAAAAAAGCAGTTTGGTTTTATAAAACACACCAAGATGAACTGCAAACTCTTCCACTTAATTGTGAGGCTAACTAATGACAACGCATAAAGAATTAATAAAAAATGGGTTATGGGATAACAACCCTGCCCTAGTACAACTATTGGGGCTATGTCCTTTACTTGCTGTTTCAGCAACCGTAACCAATGCATTAGGCTTAGGCATTGCTACAACCTTAGTGCTTATTGGATCTAATTTAATCGTTTCTCTTGTGCGTCAATGGATCCCACAAGAAGTACGAATTCCCGTATTTGTGATGATCATTGCTGCACTAGTTACCTGTGTTCAATTACTAATGAATGCTTATGCGTATGGTTTATATCTGTCTCTTGGTATTTTCATCCCCTTGATCGTTACAAACTGCATCATCATTGGTCGAGCAGAAGCTTTTGCATCAAAAAATGATCCTATCCCTGCAATATTAGATGGGTTATGGATGGGTTTAGGTATGACTGCAGTTTTAGTTTTACTTGGTGCTATGCGCGAAGCTTTAGGCAATGGCACTCTATTTGATGGTGCTGACTTATTACTTGGTGATTGGGCAACCGTATTACGAATTGAATTATTCCAAGTAGATAGTCATTTCCTATTAGCAATGCTTCCTCCCGGTGCTTTTTTAGGCGTTGGCTTTCTCATTGCATTAAAGAATATCATTGATAAGAAAATAAGTGACCGACAACCTAAGCAGCAAAAAGCAGAAATTGAGCGCGCACGAGTTTCATAGATAAGGACATAGAAAGCAGTATGAATAATATAAAACGACGAGAAATATTAGAACGCTTACGAGCTGATAATCCGCACCCACAAACGGAACTTGAGTGGTCAACACCATTTGAGTTATTAATTGCTGTTTTATTATCTGCGCAAGCCACTGATATCAGTGTTAACAAAGCGACACGTAAACTTTACCCTGTCGCTAATACACCTCAATCTATTTTAGATTTAGGCGTTGATGGATTAAAAACGTATATCAAAACCATTGGTTTATTTAATACCAAAGCTGAAAATGTGATTAAAACCTGCCGCATGTTAATTGATCTTCATGACAGCGAGATCCCAGAAGATCAAGATGCATTAGAAGCACTTCCAGGGGTTGGGCATAAAACCGCAAATGTCGTACTTAATACTGCCTTTGGCTGGCCAACTATTGCGGTTGATACTCATATTTATCGCGTATCTAATCGAACCAAGCTAGCAATGGGTAAAACCGTTAACGATGTTGAAAAGAAATTAGTTAAAGTGGTGCCAAAAGAATTCAAATTAGATGTTCATCACTGGCTTATCCTTCATGGTCGTTATACTTGTATCGCTCGTAAACCACGTTGTGGTAGCTGTATGATTGAAGACCTATGCGAATTTAAAGAAAAAACAGAAGTTTAATACCGATCTGAATAATTAAATTAAAAACTGGAGCAAAACAATGGCTAATGGACGCATTTTACACACGATGATCCGTGTAGGTAACTTAGATAAATCAATTGAGTTTTATACAAAAGTAATGGGAATGGATCTTCTTCGTCAAAACACGAATGAAGAATACAAATACACCTTAGCTTTTCTTGGTTATGGTGATGAATCTCAAGGTGCAGTTATTGAATTGACTTATAACTGGGGCACAGAGGAATATGATATGGGGAATGCTTTTGGTCATGTTGCTATTGGTGTCGACGATGTCTACCAAACTTGTGATGTAATTAAAGCGGCTGGTGGAAATGTCACGCGTGAAGCGGGCCCAGTAAAAGGCGGGTCTACACACATTGCTTTTGTTAAAGATCCAGATGGCTACATGATTGAACTGATTCAAAATAGCAGCGCTTCAGCAGGCTTAGAAGGTTAATAACTGAAAGCCTAAATTAAAGAAAACTATATCTATTTCATAAAACCTGCGATCTGCGCAGGTTTTTTTATATCAAAGCCTTTTAATGATAATGACTCTCAATTAAAGTATAAATCTAGCTAGTCTCTTATAAGGGAAATATGATGATAGAGCTTTGGGAAAAACATACAATATTGGCAGAACAATCCTTTAAGAATAATGATTCTTGGCGTACGATCTTACATTATCAACAAGCGTTTGCGATTGCCGAAGAACTCACAAAACAAAATGAAGTTAGTCTCATTGAGCAAACGACAATATCTGTCATCTCATGCCACAACTTAGCCCAGTTTTGGCGAAGCCAAAATGACAGTCGCTTTGAGTTAAAATACTTACAATTAGCGTCTGAAAAAATTCTCACTCTTGTTCCTCAGTGTCCACGTAGCGATTGTGAGTCTTTCATATCTAATTTAGGTTGTTGTAAAAGTGCGTTATTGGATTTTATGAAACGTCACCCTAATCCAGAGATAGCCCGTCACATCCAACATATTGACACAACAGTTCAATGTGAACTTATTGCGAGTTTTAAGCTTCAATAAAAAAGGCACCCTAATCAGAGTGCCTTAGTATGGACAATTAAATAATCGTTCGACCTAGAGAGATAACAACTCGTCGGTTTTTATTCTTACCAAGTGGTGTCGCATTATCTGCAATTGGACGACGTTCACCATAAGACTGAACTCGAATACGATCGGCAGGTAATCCAATTGATTCAAAGTAATTTTGTAATTTCACCGCTCGTCTTTCTGATACTTGTTGGTTTACGTTTTTAGCACCACTAGAATCCGTATAAGTCGCGACCAATACTAAATCAACATCCTTAGTGTATCGAATAAAATCAGCAATTTGAGATAAGCGTTTTTTAGACGCCTTATTTAACTCATCACTATTTTTATCAAAATGTAAGATCGTAAATGAGATATCTTCAAAGCTATAAGGCAATAAATTAGCAACACACATACTGAACACATTATATTGCTCTTGGAACACAACAGGAGACAAAGCGACTTCAATTAACTGTTTAGGGCTTTGCCAATCAGCATAAGTAAATGTAGGAAAACGACCATTCTCTAACTCAGCCAGCATCGACCATGCCGTAGAACCACCAACATAACCATCAAATTGTTTGAAGAACTTTAAATTCATCATTGAATCCGCACTGTCACCAGGCATCCAACGAGCCGGCATTGATACTAGATTTACCGAGCGAGTTTCTCCCATAGGGCGGTTCATCTTCAATTCAAAATCTAAATTCATCTTTTTATTGGCATACGAAGAGAATTCTCCGGTACCATAATTTGGAATATTATGAGATAAACGACACTCCAATGGTGAGTTTTGTAACATCACCCATTTTGATTGCTCAGGCTTAGCAACATAGTTTTTATTTGCTAATGCAGGAGCTGTAATCAATGAACTTACTAGCAAAGCTGAAGTAAAAAGTGTTTTTTTCATAATACCTAAATCTATTGGTCATGCCGTTGACGATTGTTTAAGTAAAGCAAAATTTAGACCAACAATACCCATTTCTTCGTTCTATTTCATTTATGCTCTGTGAATCTCTCATAAATATATCCTCATCACACCTTATTTACAGTTTTTATGCTAACGATAATCTGTAATAATAGCGGCAACATTTTCTTACGTACCGAATGATGACTGAAGTAGAGCAACATAATTTATTAAAAAACCGTTTTCGTGGTTATTTCCCTGTAGTTATTGATGTTGAAACCGCTGGTTTTAATTCAAAAACTGATGCTTTACTTGAAATTTGCGCAGTCACTTTGGCAATGGATGAAGAAGGCTATTTAAAGCCAGCAACAACTATCCACTATCATGTCGCTCCTTTTGAAGGTGCTAACCTTGAAAAAGAAGCATTAGAGTTTAATGGTATTCGTGACCCATTCAGTCCGTTACGTGGTGCAGTAACAGAAGACATTGCGCTAAAAGAAATCTACAAGCAAATCCGTAAAGAACAAAAACAACATGATTGCCGCCGTGCAATTATGGTCGCTCATAATGCAAATTTCGATCATAGCTTTGTTATGGAAGCATCTGAGCGAGCAAAATTAAAACGTATTCCTTTTCATCCTTTTTGTACCTTTGATACCGCAGCGATTAGTGGTTTAGCACTTGGACAAACGGTATTAGCAAAAGCATGTAAAACAGCCGGAATGGATTTCGACGGAAAAGAAGCCCATTCAGCACTTTATGACACGGTTAAAACAGCAGAGCTTTTCTGCCATATCGTGAATAAATGGAAAGATCTTGGTGGCTGGCCTCTACTGCCAGAACCAGAAGAAGATAATACTAATAATACTTAATTGGCTACTTTGCTAATACCAATTCAAATAAGTAGCTGAACAAGAATGATCAAACACTTATTTGGATTGATATAAATACACAATATTTACAGGGAAACTAAACAAAATGAATCCAATCATTCTTTCTGTTTCAGTAATGCTTATCCTCGCTTTGCTTAGAGTTAACGTTGTTGTTGCTTTAACATTCAGTGCACTAATCGGCGGATTAGTCGGTGGTTTATCATTATCTGATACTATCTCAGCCTTTGAAGGTGGCTTAGGCGGCGGTGCCACTATTGCATTAAGCTATGCCATGCTTGGCGCTTTTGCTGTTGCTATCTCCAAATCAGGTGTTACTGATTTACTTGCTCATAATGTAATTAAACGCATTAACGGTAAAGATAACCTACATGCAGCCACTGGTGTTAAATACCTACTGCTTTGCTTGATTTTATTAATCACAATTTCATCTCAAAACGTCGTTCCTGTGCATATCGCATTTATTCCAATTTTGATCCCACCACTAATCCAAGTTTTTAATAAATTAAAATTAGATCGTCGTTTGATCGCATGTGTATTGACGTTTGGTTTAGTTACCCCATATATGATTCTTCCTGTCGGTTTTGGTGGCATTTTTCTAAACAATATTTTGCTGAAAAATCTTCATGACAACAACTTAGATGTTGTTGCAAGCCAAGTTCCTTTAGCCATGGCTTTACCTGCTCTTGGTATGGTTACTGGTTTATTAATTGCTGTTTTCATCTCTTACCGTAAACCTCGAACTTACGCTGATGTTGATAACGCTGAAATGCAAGCAACAAATGCGACTCCTACATTCAACAAACGCCATATTCAAATATCTATTGTTGCTATTATTGCTGCTCTTTCTGTTCAATTAGCAACAGGATCAATGATTGTTGGTGCTTTAGCTGGCTTTATGGTTTTCACTTTTGGCGGTGTTATTGCGTGGAAAGAGACTCAAGATGTCTTTACTCGTGGTGTTCACATGATGGCAATGATCGGCTTCATTATGATTTCTGCTGCAGGCTTTGCTGCAGTAATGAAAGCTACAGGTGGTGTTGAAACCCTAGTTCAAGCATTATCAACTACGATTGGGGATAATAAACCTCTTGCCGCTCTATTGATGCTTATCGTTGGTTTATTAGTAACAATGGGGATTGGATCATCGTTCTCTACTATCCCAATCATCGCTACTATTTATGTACCTCTTGCTCTTGCTTTTGGCTTCTCACCAATGGCGACTATTGCCTTAGTAGGTACTGCTGCTGCACTAGGTGATGCAGGTTCACCAGCATCTGATTCAACATTAGGTCCAACGTCTGGCCTAAACGCAGATGGCCAACATGAACACGTATGGGAAACCGTTGTTCCTACGTTCCTACACTACAACTTGCCATTAATTGTTTTTGGTTGGATAGCTGCGATGGTTCTATAGGTAATCCACTCCCTAATATTTAATGATATTAATCATTTAGATAGAACAAATAAAAGCGACAGGTCCTCCTGTCGCTTTTTTGTACTAAGATCAAATATATTTCATCTTCTATTGTTAGTTTTATCTATATTTACTAGAGACACTTGTTATACTCGGGCACTTGTTTCGTTACCTCCAACTATACTCACATGAAATTAATTAAGCTTTCCTCTTTTCTCATCATTGATGACAGCACTGTTATTCAAAATGCTATTAGAGCGTTGCTCAGCCGTATTGGAGTTCCAACAAACAACATTGCTTGCTGCCCAACCGCAGGTGCAGCAGTGGGTAACTGTAAACAACAAAAATTTGATGTACTTTTTGTCGACCATAATTTAGGTCACGGAAGTACTGGACTTCAAATGCTAGAACAATTGCGTTTACTCAAATTAATAAACGACAATACACTTGTTTATATCATTACCGGCAATGAAGACCCACAAATCGAATTAGCTTACAGTGATTACAACCCTGCTAAATACATACAAAAACCGATCCGTCCAGAAGAAATTATTACCGTTATTAATCATGATTTAATTAAACGTAAATTCTCAATGGGAATGATTGCGGCCTATACAAAAGATGGGTTAGCAGGTGTAAAACCTTTGATCTTTAAATCTCCAAATAAAATCATTCTTAAAGATTCAATGCTTAAACTTGCAGCTCGTTTAATAAGGGTAAATCGTTTAACGGAAGCACTAAGCGTAAATAAAGCATTGTTGTCTATTATCAAAGAATCAATAGAAGCTGAACTACAGCAGATTGAAATCTATATCGCTCAAGAAGATTTTGATACTGCAAATCAACTTACCGACTTATTATTACCAAAACATGAAACAAGTAATCTTCATCTTCTCGATCTAAAAGCCGATATTGCCTTTCGTCGAAATAACTTACCAATTGCCACGCGCTATTGGAAAAAAGGTTTTGAACTCGCCCCTTATTCCTACTTGCGCTTTAGTTACTATACTTGGTCATTGATAGCAAAAGGCGATCGTTATGACGCATTTGATCTATTAACAAAGTACGCTTATTTATTACCCAACTCGGCTTTTGATTCTGCTGGAAAACGTGCAATGGCTGCTTGGGGAGATCTTTTTCTTGCTCCAGAAGAAGTTCTGCAAGAATGGTCACCAGAAAGTGCATGGCAACGAGTGAGTGCTAAATTAAAAGGACGGCTGCGTGGTATTCCATGTATCTCTGCACAACGAGCATTATCCGCTTTATTTCAGCTAAGAATGAACCGTTATGGCGAAGCAAATCGATTAATATCAGATATTCAACATGCTGATATTACTGATTATGAAACGGCTTATATCGTTTATTTAGTGTATTGCGAGATGAAACTTGATGATGAGAAAGAGTATATTGAAACAAAATGGCTCGCGAGATTACAGCAAGGAAAATCGACCTTAGCAAAACTGCAAACTCTTGCTTTTGAAAAAGCGAAAGCATCCGGATAGATAACCTATTTACTCTTGAGGTAAGTATTAAATCTATAGCGATTAAAAAAGCCACGTATTATCAAAAATACGTGGCTTTTTAATTAAATAAATCATAAATAAATTATGACCGTTTTAATTCTTACTCAGCTTCAGGTGCATTGCGTTGTGCTGCTTCTTGAACTAAAGGCTTTAACTCACCCTTTTGGAACATTTCAAGAATGATGTCACAACCGCCAATTAACTCACCTTCAACCCAAAGTTGTGGGAAGGTAGGCCATTGCGCGTATGCTGGAAGTTCAGCACGAATGTCTGGGTTTTGTAGGATATCTACGTAAGCAAATTTCTCACCGCAATTCATTAGTGCTTGAGATGCTTGAGATGAAAAGCCACAGCTTGGAAGCTTAGGAGAGCCTTTCATGTATAGAATGATGTGATTTTCAGCAATTTGTTGTTTGATCTTATCGATAGTTTCCATTGTATCCTCTAATGGGTCGACACTAAGTTGTATCCATTCTACTTGTTATGCTCTCAGAAAAAAATACCTAATATTTGTAGTGGTATTATTTATTGAAAATTCACCACTTTTTCTTTTAATAAAATCAAAACTTGCTAGAATCAATTCGAAGTCAGATAAAGCTCTACGTTTAATAGAGCGCATATTTTTTGGAATTTAGTGAGGCGTAGACCTCTTATTAAATGGAGACATGAGCAATGTCATTTGAATTACCAGCTCTACCGTTCGCAAAAGACGCATTAGAACCACACATCTCTGCAGAGACTTTAGATTACCACCACGGTAAGCATCACAACACTTATGTTGTTAAACTAAATGGTCTTATTCCTGGTACTGAGTTTGAAGGCAAAACACTAGAAGAGATTGTTAAGACATCTACTGGTGGCGTTTTCAATAACGCAGCACAAATTTGGAACCATACGTTCTACTGGAACTGTCTAGCTCCAAACGCTGGCGGCCAACCAACTGGTGCAGTAGCAGCTGCTATCGACGCTGCATTTGGTTCTTTCGAAGAATTCAAAGCTAAATTTACAGATTCAGCAATCAACAACTTTGGTTCTTCTTGGACTTGGCTTGTTAAAAATGCTGACGGTTCTCTAGCTATCGTTAACACATCTAACGCTGCAACTCCCCTAACAGATGAAGGCGTTACTCCTCTTCTAACTGTTGACCTATGGGAACACGCTTACTACATCGATTTCCGTAACGTTCGTCCTGATTACATGGGTGCGTTCTGGGCATTAGTAAACTGGTCTTTCGTAGAAGAAAACCTAGCTAAGTAATCATATCCTTTGAATGACTGTTTTATAAGAGTCATATTATCAAAGCAAGAAGGTCAGTATTTATACTGGCCTTTTTTATTTACTCAATGTTGCGGTAACACTTTGCCCTACATCTAAAATATTTTCAAAAAAACGGCAATTAATTTCCTAAAAAAGCTAAAGGTTTTCAATTCTTTTCCGATAAGTATTTATCATCAAGAGGAATTGATTCATGAAAGTACATACTTTAGATAAAGCAGAGTTAATCAGTGAGATTCAATACGGTTCAAACCTAAACCATGCTATGGAAGCGGGTCGCCGTGCGGATTTCGCCTTAATGATGTCTTTACTATCTAATGACTTACGTGAAAATACACCCGTTGAAAAAATAGACGAAAAAAAAATAACCGAAGATCTGCTTCGCCAACGCTTTCAACTTGCAGACGCTCAAATACTCCGTAGCAATGAAGAAAGCTACTCACGTGCAGCTTCACAAGCAAACCAATTTCACAATGGCGGTTTAGCTAGTGCTAAATTACAATATGGCTTAGCGCCTGATGCGATGGCTTATATGCCACAAGATACTTGTGAGCTGCCTGAAGAGGTTTACCATAACCTATCAGGTCATCAACGACGTCAATTAGAATCTGGCAATGAAATCTTTAATGCCATTCCGCAAGACCTTTATAATGAATTAGTCACAGCTAAACGTCATTCGGAAATGAATCTGTACGTTTAAGCCTAATAATATTCTTTCTACTCTTATCTTATGCGTTATCAATATTTCTGCTTTATTTCTCATTCATTCAGAATCATTATGTGAGTTAGTGCATAAATCCTACAATTGAATACAAATTAATCCGCATTTCTCGTCAAGCTCACAGCAGATGTCATATTTCTATCCCATTATTAAAGCACCTTATCCAACGATAATAATGAAATGCTTTAAGGAAGGAATGCTATGCAAATTGAACATTCAACTATTCTAATCACATCGGCTGGTAACTTTATGGGTCGAGACGTTGCATACCATTTTGCCTCTCTTGGCGCATGTCTTATTATTGCAGATTCAAACCATGATGGACTTAATGAAACTCATCGTTTATGCCGTCAAATCAACTCAAACGTCATCAGTTTCCAGCTCAAAGATCAGTCTCTAGAGAGTATTCAGCATCTATTTCATGCTATTGATAGAGAATTTAGTCGCGGGATCGATGTGTTAATAAACAATTATACCGACGTTGCATTACCGAGCTTACTCGCTCCATACGATAAAGAATGTCCGTTTCAGTTAACTGAATTAGCAGCAACCCTATTTACCTACGGCCAGTATGCAGCTCAAAACATGAGAGATCATTGCAAAGAAGGTGTGATCATTAATTTAGGCTACCGCAAGCATTCTTCACAAAAGCAATACTTAGACAATTCAACCGCATTATTAGCAGGCTTAACCAAAAGCTGGGCTAAAGAATTAAACCCATTTAATATCAGAGTTGGAGGGGTGGCTCCGCGCCTTTCTAATGAATATTCAGATTCAAATGCCAATCTAATCAACCAAGAACTTATAAAAAATACGGAATACATTCTTCAGAATGAATATTTTAATGGCCGTATAATCGAAGCTACCGCTTAATACCTTGATGATATAAGTATCTATCCCCAACATCTCACTCTTTGCTTTATAAAAATGACAAATATAAAAAAACCACCTTACGAATAAGGTGGTTTTTTCATTTCAATATTTTCAAACTATAAGTGAAAACATCTCAACTAATTAGCATCGAATTATTTCTTTGCTTTTTTCGCTTTTGGCGCTTCAGATTTTTTACTTACTGCTGCTTCGCCTTCAACAAATGCTTCGCCTTCAACAAATGCTTTGCCGTAGTAAGAAGCGATTAATACTTCTTTAAGTTCTTTAATCAATGGGTAACGTGGGTTAGCACCTGTACATTGGTCATCAAACGCATCTTCAGCAATTGAATCCACTTTAGCCATGAACGCCGCTTCATCAACACCAGCAGCTTGAATTGACAGTGGGATATCCAATGCAATTTTAAGCTCTTCTAACCAACCAAGTAACGCATTAACTTTCGTTTCAGTATTACCTTCACGGTAGCCTAAATGCTCTGCAATTTCAGCGTAACGAGCACGTGCTTTAGGACGGTCGTATTGAGAGAATGCAGCTTGTTTAGTTGGGTTGTTAGTCGCATTAAAACGAACAGTATTCGAGATTAATAACGCATTCGCAAGGCCATGTGGAATATGGAATTCTGCACCTAATTTATGCGCCATTGAGTGACACACACCTAGGAAAGACTGCGCAAAAGACATACCAGCGATTGTTGCTGCATTGTGAACTTTCTCACGTGCAATTGGATCTTTCTTACCGTTAGCGTAAGAGCTTGGTAAGTACTCTTTAAGCATCTTAAGTGATTGCAGAGCGTGACCATCTGAATATTCGTTTGCAAGAACAGAAACGTAAGCTTCTAATGCGTGAGTTACTGCATCGTAACCACCGAATGCACATAAAGACTTAGGCATATCCATTACAAGGTTAGCATCAACAACAGCCATGTTTGGCGTTAGCTCGTAATCTGCTAATGGGTATTTTTGACCCGTTTTTTCATCAGTTACAACAGCAAATGGTGTAACTTCAGAACCGGTACCAGAAGTCGTTGTGATACATACTAGTTCAGCTTTTTGACCCATTTTAGGGAACTTGTAAATACGTTTACGGATATCCATAAAGCGCATAGATAGGTCTTCGAAATCAGTTTCTGGGTGCTCGTACATAACCCACATGATTTTCGCAGCATCCATTGGTGAACCACCACCAACCGCTAAGATAACATCAGGTTGGTAGCTTGCACATGCTTCAGCACCTGCTTTAACTACTGCTAATGTTGGATCTGCTTCTACTTCATGGAACACTTCAACTTCCATGCCTTTCTCTTTTAAGATTGAGCGTAGGTCATCGATGTAACCGTTGTTGAATAAGAAACGGTCAGTAACGATTAATGCACGTTTTTTACCTTCAAGGTCAGTCATTGCAATTGGTAAACAACCGCGACGGAAGTAGATAGATTTTGGTAGTTTATGCCACAACATATTTTCTGCTCGCTTAGCTACAATTTTCTTGTTGATAAGGTGCTTAGGACCTACGTTTTCAGAGATAGCGTTACCACCCCAAGAACCACAACCTAACGTTAGTGAAGGTGCTAATTCAAAGTTGTAAAGGTCACCGATACCACCTTGAGATGCTGGTGTATTCACAAGAATACGAGCAGTTTTCATTTTGTCACCGAAGTACGCGATACGCTCTTCGTTGTTATCTTGGTCAGTATAAAGTACTGAAGTATGACCAACACCACCTATATCTAATACGATGCCCGCTTGACGCACAGCATCTTCAAAGTCTTTCGCTTTGAATAGACCTAATGTTGGAGATAGTTTCTCATGAGCAAATTCGTCATCCCATGAAGCTTCTAAGCCTTCACCGATAAGAATTTTAGTAGATGTAGGTACTTTAACATTTGCTAACTCAGCGATTTTGTATGCTGGTTGGCCAACGATGTTAGCGTTAAGTGCGCCATCAATAAGCAGTACTTTACGTACTTTATTTGCGTCTTCTTTGCTTAGAACAACCGCGCCATATTTAGCGAAACGAGCTTTAACTTCGTCATAGATAGATTCAACAACGATTGCCGCTTGCTCAGAAGCACAGATAACACCGTTATCGAATGTTTTAGACATTAAGATTGAAGAAACAGCACGTTTGATATCAGCAGTTTCATCGATAACTACAGGTGTGTTACCCGCACCAACACCGATTGCAGGTTTACCTGAAGAGTAAGCCGCTTTAACCATGCCTGGACCACCAGTAGCAAGGATCATGTTGATGTCGTCATGTTTCATTAGTGTATTTGACAATTCAACAGATGGTTGGTCAATCCAACCAATGATGTCTTTTGGCGCACCCGCTTTAATTGCTGCGTCTAATACAACTTTAGCTGCATAGTTAGTTGCATTTTTAGCTCGTGGGTGTGGCGAGAAGATACAACCGTTACGTGTTTTAAGACAGATTAACGCTTTAAAGATTGCTGTTGAAGTAGGGTTTGTCGTTGGAACGATTGCACAAACAATGCCTAGAGGTTCAGCAATAGTGATCGTGCCACCTTCATCATTACGATCGATGATGCCACAAGTTAATTCATCTTTATATTTATTGTAGATAAATTCAGAAGCAAAGTGGTTTTTGATAACTTTATCTTCCATGATACCCATGCCAGATTCAGTTGCTGCCATTTTTGCTAGTTCGATACGAGCTGTTGAAGCTGCTAGAGATGCTGCACGGAAGATTTCATCAACCTTCTCTTGTGGGAAATTCGCAAATTCTTTTTGCGCCGCTTTAACACGAGCTACTAGAGCATCAAGTTCAGCTAAATTCGTTACAGGCATATTGTTTCTCCTAAAAATAAAAACTATAAAATTCATTAAAAACTATTTAGTAAGGACTCTGCTTTTCATCCTTGTTTGCAGTTAAGCTTAACCATTTTTCTTGGTTGTCTTGCTTTACTTTCTTAGTAAATTGCTTTCAAAACTGATTATATTCTTTCACAATTTGAAAAGTATTGATTCAGATCAGTTATGAGAATTTATTTACCACTTTCGACTTACCCCCAACGGGTAGCACAATATAATTATGATTTAGATCACATAGTTACATCTATTTATGATCTAATTCAAAGTAATAACTAATGACAACTCAATAATTAACAAAGTTACAAGTTGTAATAAAGTTACACAATTGCGGTCAGAAATGACAAATTATGGCGAAATACTCGTGCCACTAAAGAGTAGTATAACTAGAATAAAATTCACATCTTTTATCCGTCCAATAACTTGCTCTAGATCACTTTATTATTATTCTCTTATACATTTATAAGAGGTTATGTTGCTTGAAAAGAAAATATATAGTGGAGAGACGCTCTTTTTTTCATTATTCTTGTTTAAGAGCAATAAGTTGGAATGCAGCGGTAACTATGAAAACAAAACGTATTAAACATTATTTATATACCACTATCTTTGGTACACACACTAAAGGAGGAAGACGATTTGATATCACACTGATAATCTTAATCCTCACCTCTCAAGCAACACTAATCTTAGACTCTATTAGTTCAGTCAACGCTGTCTATGGGGAACTACTGTGGCGTTTAGAATATATTTTTACCGCAATATTCACACTCGAATATATTTTACGATTATATTGCTCACCAAAACCAAGTTCATATGCGAAAAGCTTTTATGGGGTTATTGATTTGCTAGCGATTTTGCCCACGTACTTAGCACTGTTTTTTCCGAGTGCAAGTTACATTGCGATTATTCGATTACTACGTGTAATGAGAATTTTTAGGGTTTTAAAATTAGTACGTTACCTACAAGACTCTAATATTCTTTTACGGTCATTATTAATGGCCAAAAGAAAGATACTTATTTTCTTTAGTACCGTTGCTATTTTAGTGTCTGTTTTTGGATCTTTGATGTTTGTAATCGAGGGACCGGATAATGGGTTCACTAGTATTCCGCAGAGTATCTATTGGGCAATAGTGACGATAACAACTGTAGGTTATGGAGATCTCGTACCTCATACTGCCCTGGGAAAGGCAATTGCGTCACTCACAATGCTACTTGGTTATTCTATTTTAGCGGTTCCTACAGGGATAATTACGGCAGAATTAAATCAAGAAATGAATGCGCACCGAGATTTAGTACGTTGTCCTAACTGTATTAAAGGTGGGCATGAATCTGATGCAATGCATTGTAAGCATTGTGGTAGCGAGCTTCCTGAGCCACATAAAAGAATAGTGAACACAGGCTCGCATTAATCAAACAGGGACGAGGTTAGCGCTGTTATTCCGAATACAGCGTTAATGATCCTTGTGATGTGCTATTTTCAGGACCATTGCCAAGAAATTTGGGTGCCGCAATAACAGCAAGTAACACAAATACCGCAGCAAATGCCGCAAATTTAGTAAGGACTTGTCCTTTAGTCTTCTTCATTATGATTTTTCTTAATTTATTAAACTGTCGATAATCTACGTGAGTACATCCTTATCGACAATTTTATAAATTCTTTTTGGGATCAATGTGGCATTAAAATTCTTATTGTTGAGATATTAAGCAAAAAAAAGATAAAATCAGTCAGATGAAACATTTACACGAACAATATCTTCTTGTCCCTGCACAAACTGTTTTTTTAATTCAGCTTTTGATTTAAAACTAATTTCTCCACCTTCTGCCACTGTCATATGCTGGGCTTCTTTATTATACTTTGATTGATATAGCATCACCGCTTGCATGCAAGTACTTCTTTGCTCAGTAGACAATGAAGTGCCATTATGCCACTTCCCTGTTTCGACAGCATATTGCAAATTTTCGAAAACCTCAGGTGTCATTGATTCTAATAATTTATTAATATCCATTATTCTCTCTCTATATTAGCAACTACCAAACGATATCTTTTCATTAATGTTAGTCAACAAGGTGCCGATAAATAGGAGTAATGGATCACGTTTCCTTTTTCTATCTATGGGGTCATCATGTTTTTAACTATTCAACGACTTTCTTTGCTTACTCTAAGTACTCTTTTATTATCAGCATGTTTTGGAGTAAAACCGACAACTGAACAGTTATGTGAAGATCATGCCGCTTTACAATGCGATCAATTAAATATGCGTGATGGCCAATGTCGTCATCAACGCGATACTCTGATCCTTAATCGATTTGACGTATTAAAAAGTAATAGTGACTTAGATAAATTAAAAACAATCAAAGCCACTCATGAATATCAAATCTGTTTAACTTCCGCCGCACAGATAGAACCTATAACAGCAAAGGAAATTAAATCTAAACGCAGTGAAGCTCTACTTCATTCTTACGATGCTATTGATGCTCTATCGTTAGAATTACAACACTCTAAAGAGCCTAAAGTTCTTTTCTACCTTTGGACGACTGGTGATAAAAATGCATTGCGTGAGTTTTTGCAATTAGAAGGAAGTAAAAAGCTTGAATCAACCGAGATGCAATATGCACTCGCGACTTTCTATACTCAAAGAGACGGCAAAAAAACCATTTTAATTTTAAATCACTCATTGGAACTATTAACAGAACAAGATTACAAAAATGGCCTACATGCAATCATTATTAAATCATTAGCTAGCATCAACCATAAGGAAAATAATAAAAAGCTCGCTTATGTATGGGCGTTAGTTGGCAAGGGGTTTGAACTAAAAGTCGCTTCAGAAAGACAGCTTGATTTGTTATATCAACTCTCTGATACGGAAAAAGTACAATTAAAACTTACCAGTGACGTAATAAAAGAAAGTATTGAGAATCAAACATTCAGGTCTTCATTATTACCGAATTTAGATAAAAAGATTTAACACCATCTATAGTAGAATTTACAGAAGGAGCGATATCGCTCCTTTTTTGACTTAAACAATTATTCAGCTTCGCCATCAAAGCGTAAAGAGATTGAATTAACACAAAAACGTTCGCCCGTTGTTTTAGGGCCATCATTAAATACATGACCTAAATGGCTATCACAATGACGGCAGCAGATCTCTATTCTTTCCATTCCGTAGCTTGTATCTTTAATGTAACGGATAACTTGATCGTTTATTGGTGCGTCAAAACTCGGCCAACCACACCCTGAATCATATTTGTTATCTGACTCAAACAAAACGGTCTGGCAACAAGTACAAGCGTAAGAACCCGTTGATTTATTGTGTAATAATTTACCAGAGAAAGGTGCTTCAGTTCCTTGTTTACGGCAAATATCAAACTCTTCTTGAGTCAATCGTTCCTGCCAATCTACTTCTGTTAGTTCTAAAAATGGCTTTGATTTATCCATCTGAAATACTACCCCTTAAGACTTATTTAAATTAAACCTTGCTAACTGTCACCTTTGTAGCACATAATTTGCTAAAGTAATTTTACAGCAGCCTCACAAAATGACATTAATAGTTATGTAACTTTTTTTCATAACATGTCATTAAGGTCACTAAATAACCGAATTTTCTATAAATTACGTAAGATTTTTTCTTTATGTTAACAGGATATGGTGTTTTTTTTGATTTTAAACAAGATAAATGGCATTTTTGCTTGCAGGTTGGCTCAGGATTTTGTAATTTTACTACCAGTTAATTTAAACCTGAAAATCAAATTAAGTTGTGGAGCAACATATAATGACTATCAAAGTAGGTATTAACGGTTTTGGCCGTATTGGACGTTTTGTTTTCCGTGCATCTGTAGAGCGCAACGACATCGAAGTTGTTGGTATTAACGATCTTATCGACGTTGAATACATGGCTTACATGCTTAAGTACGACTCAACTCACGGTCGTTTCAACGGTACTGTTGAAGTAGTTGACGGTAACCTAGTAGTAAACGGTAACACAGTACGTGTAACTGCTGAACGTAACCCAGAAGATCTTAAGTGGGATGCAATCAACGTTGACGTTGTTGCTGAAGCTACTGGTCTTTTCCTTACTGACGAAACTGCTCGTAAACACATCACAGCTGGCGCTAAGAAAGTAGTTCTTACTGGCCCTTCTGGTGACGTTCCAATGTTCGTTATGGGCGTTAACGCTGCAGATTACGCTGGTCAAGATATCGTTTCTAACGCTTCTTGTACTACTAACTGTCTTGCACCTATCGCTAAAGTACTTAACGACAAGTGGGGCATCGAATCTGGTCTTATGACTACAGTTCACGCAACTACAGCAACTCAAAAAACTGTAGATGGTCCTTCTGCGAAAGACTGGCGTGGTGGCCGTGGTGCTTCTCAAAACATCATCCCATCTTCAACTGGTGCAGCTAAAGCAGTAGGTAAAGTAATTCCTGAGCTTAACGGCCTTCTAACTGGTATGGCTTTCCGCGTACCAACTGCAAACGTTTCTGTTGTTGACCTTACAGTTAACCTAAAAACTGCTGCAACTTACGAAGAAATCTGTGCTGAAATGAAACGCGCTTCTGAAAATGAATTTGCTGGCGTTCTAGGCTACACAGAAGAAGCTGTTGTTTCTCAAGACTTCATCGGCGAAACACAAACTTCAGTATTTGATGCTGCAGCTGGTGTTGCTCTAACTGACAAATTCGTTAAACTTGTATCTTGGTACGACAACGAAATCGGTTACTCAAACAAAGTTCTTGACCTAATCGCTCACGTTTCTAAGTAAGCATTAGTTTAGACTTTCTTTGAAAGCTAACTTAAAAGGTTTTAATATCTTTTAAAAATGAAAGGCGACTTAATTGTCGCCTTTTTTGTATCTGTGATTTAACCAGTAATAAAAATAATCACTGGAATTAGTATTACAACCAAGTACCTATTCTTTTTCTAAATCCAATACAACAATTGCTACCTGAAAAAGAATATGTATTTATTATTTTAGGAGTTACCTATGAACCTCACTCACCTTCCAACCATCAGTGTGTTATCTGATAGCGTTACCATTGCTCAACTTGATGACGTTAAGATTATCCGAGTGCTTCACGAGAAAGCAGAAGCCGCGATTTCACTACATGGTGGACATGTATTATCTTTCACTCCAAAAGGGCAAGAAGACCTTATTTGGATGAGTAAAGAGGCTATCTTTAACCCAGAGAAAGCTATTCGTGGCGGTGTTCCTGTTTGTTGGCCTTGGTTTGGGCGTATAGCAAACCCAGCGCATGGCTTTGCTCGTAATAGTGCTTGGTCTTTAATCGAACATCGTGAGAATGAAAACGGTGTTATTGTAGTTCTTGGTTTGAGTGCATCAGAAGAAACTAAAGCTATTTGGCCTTTTGAGTTTAAAGCTCGCTTAACTATCGAAATTGGTGATGAGTTACTAATTACTCTAGATGCAAAGAATACAGATGATAAAGCATGGAATTGTTCAGGAGCTCTTCATACTTATTTAAATATTGCAGATATAACCTCTACAACAATTACAGGAATGGGTTCGAGCTATATTGATGGACTATTAGAAGCAAAAGTATGCTTTGGTGGCGAAGTATTATCTATTGATACCGCAGTTGACCGTGTTTATACACAACCTGAAGACACCATTTTAATTTCTGATGCACAACGCACTTTATCAGTAACTAACTCTGGACATAATGCAGCGGTTATTTGGAATCCTTGGATTGAAGGCGCAGAATCTATGGGTGATATGAATAACGATGGTTACCAAACGATGGTATGTGTGGAATCAACTTATCATGCAACAAGCCTTGAAGCGGCTAAGGTTATCCAGCCTAATGAGTCATTTGTATTAGCAACTAGCATTAAAGCTTAATTACAAAGTTTAGACACAAAAAAACAAAAACGGAAGCATCTCAGCTTCCGTTTTTTATTTCATAAAAGACAAAAAATTATCTTTCCCAGTATGACTCTTCTAAAGAATCTTCACGCTCTGGTAAACCACGAGATAAACGTGGTGAATGCTGTGCTAATACTTCAAAACTTACGCGGTTTGAGTATTTACATACTTGAGAGAAAGAAGAATACGTTAAGTATGAATGTTGGTGCTTACTTGAGTTCGGCACATTGTTACGGTGATAATGGTTTGCTGCCATATCGTGTAATAATGCTGATAATGCACCATCACCCGCACCATTGGTGTTCTTAATTTTCTCAGGGCCACCCATGTATGGTGAAATGTGAGAATACACCTTCATTGGGTTTTCACAGCTATCTTTAATCGCTGGGCGACTGAATTCATATTGGTTGAATTCTGCAATCGTACCAGGAAGTAATGGCAAAGAAGTTTCACGCTTTGCTTCATCTTCCGTATAACCTGCCATATAAAGCCCTACAGGACCAGCAGTGCATAATACAAGATCAACCCATTCAAGAGCTTTATCTGCTGCTTGTAGAGGGTCAGATGCTCCTGTAAGCGCCTCACCTTCTTCTTCGTTCATTGCAACAACGGTTACATGGTCGTTTAAGAAGTCACGCCAGTATTGTGGATCATCTTGAACAACAAACTTAGTACCCATAGTTAATACTACTGGCACATCGTATTTTTTTGCGTACTCAATCGCTTTCATTGTTGCAGCTGGCATTGGATCACCATCTTTACAACGAACTAGGTAAGCGGTCAGTACAAGTGCTGATGCATTTTTGAAAATCTTTTCAGGAATGCTTTCTGCACGAAGTTGATTCATATCGCCTTCACTGATCGCAAACGTACGTTCACCATCTTGGCTGATAAGTGCAAAACAACGACCAATCGCGCCCGGAACAGGTTGAAGATAGTTCAAATCCATACGGCTAGACGTATTACATAAGTAGCGGTATGAGTAGCTACCAATATGAATGTCTTCACTCATAACACCTAATAGAGTCGATTTATCGTCTGCTAATACTGAATAGTTATGAAGTGTATTACCAATAGTACCACCAGCGAATTCGTTGGTGATCATGTTGTTATCTTTAAGCTCGTTATAAAGCATTTCCGCTTTATCATTATCGATAACCAGTGAGTGCCCTTTACTCAAGCCATACTTTTCAATAAAAGCATCATCAATTCGAGCTTCAATATCCACTAACGTCTGGTCAATACCGATAATGTGCGTACGCGACATTTTTTTGGTTTCTTGAGCTTGGCTAACTAATGGATCACGAGCGTGAACTGGAAAATAATGCTTGGATTTACGCTGACCTGGAAATTTCATAAAATAATCATTCAACTGGCTAATGGAAGAAGTGCGAAGTTTAGCCGCTGAATAACTCTGCCGCAACTACTGATATTAGCCTCAACGAAAGGCAAACGTTTGCTCTTTCTATTTGTTGATAGCTCTAGCCTTATAGAGGACATTCGTGATAATTTATGAGCGTATTTTTTAAAGGTAACCACCATGACAACTGAACTAATTAGCTATGATGACGTAATCGAAGTCGCTTACGATATTTTCCTTGAAATGGCTCAAGACAATCTTGAACCTGCTGATGTTGCATTATTCACTCTTCAATTTGATGACCGCGGTGCCGCTGAAGTTGTAGATACTCGTGATGATTGGGCTGAGCACGTTGGCTTCGAAGTTGATGGCGAAGTATACGCAGAAGTTCTAATTGGCTTAGTCAATGAAGAATCTGACGTATTGGATGATGTATTTGCTCGTATGCTAGTAAGTCGTGATCCTGAACACAAGTTCTGCCACATGTTATGGAAGCGTGATTAATTTCACCAAGCTTAGCATTTCATACTAAGGAGCATTTATTTGCTCCTTTTTTATTGCTCTTTTTAATTGAATATCTCACTTATCATCCCCATTATTTCTTTATGCTCACAAGCGATCTTCGCTATAAAATTATAAAGGAATACCATGTCTCAATTTCAATCTCGCTGCCCATCATGTAATGGACTCAATCGCCTTCCTATTGAACGAATTAATGACACAGCAACGTGCGGTCGCTGTAAAGAACCATTATTGGATGGAAAACCACTAGAAGGAACACCTGATAATCTTGCTGCTTTAATCAATAGTGATAAACCTGTTATTATCGATTTCTGGGCCCCTTGGTGTAATCCATGTGTTGGATTCTCTCCGGTATTTGAAGACGTTGCAACTGAACGTAATGGCCAAGTTCGTTGTGTAAAAATAAATACCGAAGCGCAGCAACAGATTGCCGCGCAATATCAGATCCGTTCTATCCCTACGATTATGGTATTTAAGAATGGTCAACGCGTAGATATGATCAATGGTGCGTTACCAAAAGGCCAATTTGATCAATGGTTGAACCAAGCATTAACCAAATAATACGCATATATAAAAAGTAAAAAGCAAAATCAAAAAAGCCCCTTTACTGGATAACCAATAAAGGGGCTTTCAATTTCTATCTATTTAAAAATAGATTAACCGATGAACTCAACGCCATTCATGTACTTACGTAGTACTTCAGGAATTGCAATTTTGCCATCCGCTTGTTGGAAGTTCTCTAGAATCGCAACCATTGTACGACCTACAGCAAGACCTGAACCGTTCAGTGTGTGAACTAATTCTGGTTTCTTCTCACCTTGACGACGGAAACGCGCTTGCATACGGCGCGCTTGGAAATCCCACATGTTTGAACAAGAAGAGATCTCACGGTACGTTTCTTGAGCTGGAACCCATACTTCTAAATCGTAAGTTTTACGAGAACCGAAGCCCATATCGCCAGTACAAAGAACCACTTTACGGTAAGGAAGTTCTAGTAGCTGAAGTACTTTCTCAGCATGACCTGTTAGCTCTTCAAGCGCAGCCATTGAATCTTCAGGTTTCGTAATTTGAACTAATTCAACTTTGTCGAATTGGTGCATACGAATAAGACCACGAGTATCACGACCGTAAGAACCTGCTTCAGAACGGAAACACGGTGTGTGTGCCGTCATTTTCAGTGGAAGATCCGCTTCTTCAGTAATCGTGTCACGCACCATATTAGTTACTGGTACTTCAGCTGTTGGGATCAGCGATAGCATCTTAAGAGGAACGTCACTTACTTGCTCAGTCAATGGGCTTGTATGGAATAGATCTTCACCGAATTTAGGCAATTGACCTGTACCGTATAAGCTGTCGTGGTTAACTAAGTAAGGAACGTACATTTCCATGTAGCCGTGTTCTTCTGTATGAAGATCAAGCATGAACTGCGATAAAGCACGGTGTAGACGTGCAAATTGGCCTTTCATTACTATAAAGCGAGAACCTGAAATTTTAACTGCGCTTGCAAAATCAAGACCGTCAGCAATTTCACCAAGTTCAACGTGATCTTTTACTTCAAAATCGTACGCTAAAGGTGTACCCCAACGTAATACTTCTACGTTTTCTTCTTCATCTTTACCGTAAGGTACAGAATCATCAGGAAGGTTAGGAACAGATAATGCGATGGTTTCGATTTGCTGTTGAAGTTCTGTTAGTGCTGCTTTTGCATCATCTAATTCAGAACCTAGGTTTGCAACGTCAGCCATGATGCGATCAGCTTCTTCGTGATCGCCCTTCGCTTTTGCTTGACCAATGGACTTCGAACGGGAATTACGCTGCGCTTGAAGCTCTTCAGTTTTAACTTGAAGGGACTTACGTTGTTCTTCAAGGTTGCGAAGTGTCTCTACGTCTAGCTTAAAGCCACGACGTGCCAGTTTCTCTGCTGTTTCATCCAGCTCTGTACGAAGTAATTTTGAATCAAGCATTTGTAATCCTATGCCTTATGGTCATTGTGTGTTCAAACTAAACGAACCCACTTAATAATAAAATTTTGTGCAATTTTCTTTTCTAAATTGCGATTCGAATAAGATACCGAAAATGGTCTTTTATTGGTAGCGTTTTAAGGTACTGTTTTGATCTAATTTGGCTAAATACTCTAGCTTTTCGCTAATTTTGGTTTCTAGACCACGTTTTGTAGGAAAGTAATACTTACGAGCCTGCATTTCAGGCGGAAAATAATTCTCACCTGACGCATACGCGTTTGGCTCATCATGAGCATAGCGATAGTCAGCACCGTAACCCATGTCTTTCATTAATGACGTAGGCGCATTACGTAAATGGTTTGGTACGTCGTAATCTGGCGAATTAATTGCGTCCATTTGCGCTTGTTTCCATGCCGTATAAACGGCATTACTTTTTGGTGCACAAGCTAAATAAACAACCGCTTGTGCAATCGCTCTTTCGCCTTCTGCTGGTCCAATTCGCGTAAAACAATCCCATGCATTCATAGCCACTTCCATTGCCCGAGGATCGGCATTACCTATATCTTCAGAAGCAATAGCCAATAAGCGACGAGCAACATACAAAGGATCACCACCTGCGGCAATAATACGAGCAGTCCAGTAAAGCGCGGCATCAGGGTTAGATCCACGAATTGATTTATGAACCGCTGAAATTAAGTCGTACCACATGTCCCCTTTATTATCGAAACGCGCCAGTTTTTCACCCGCAACTTCCGCTAATAAAGGCAAGTCTACCACTTTCTTCCCATCGTGATCTTCTTCTGCCATGTCATGCAAAAGCTCAAGGTAATTAAGCGACATACGCGCATCACCAGAGACTAAGTCTGCCAGCTGTAATTTCACATCATCAGGAAGTACAAAATTATCATCGTTTAAGCCACGATCTTTATCTAAAAGCGCCTGTTCAATAACCTGAACGATATCTTGCTTTTCTAATGACTTTAATTTGTATACTCGTGCACGCGATAACAAGGCATTATTAAGTTCAAAAGAAGGGTTTTCTGTTGTCGCACCAATAAAGGTAATCGTACCGTCTTCAATGTGCGGTAGAAACGCATCTTGCTGACTTTTATTAAAACGATGGACCTCATCAACAAACATGATGGTTCTTCTGCCTGTGGTTTGATTCTCTTTCGCTTTTTCTATTGCCGCTCGGATATCTTTGACACCAGAAGTAACTGCGGATACCCGTTCTACTTCTGCATTGGTATAATTTGCTGCAACTTCAGCCAATGTTGTTTTACCAGTGCCAGGAGGGCCCCATAAAATCATAGAATGGATTTGACCCGCCTCAAGTGCACGGCGCAACGGCTTACCAACACCTAATAGATGTTGTTGACCAATATATTGCTCAATATTTTGAGGGCGCATTCTAGCAGCAAGGGGACGAAAATCGTCCCCTGCTGAAAAATCTAAACTGAAATTACTCACGTTTATCCTTTTAGTTGCTTAGGCATCTATTAACGTTGATCGTCAATATCAACACCCGCAGGGACCGTAAAGCTAAAATTATTCTGTGCTGGTTTTTTTGCTTCAAATTTTGAGAAGCTAAAATCACTGCGTTGTCCATCTTGCTCAACGACAGAGAAACCTGTCACTTCACCCGATGCTTGAATACGTACAATGAATTCGCTTTTAATTGCAGAGTCAGCTTTAGGTGAAACCGTAAATGCATCGCCACTTTGAGTAACTGAATAATTGTCCCAATCAGATGCTTTATTACGAGTTAATAAAACAAATGGTGTTTGTGTCGTTGCTTTGTCTAATCCCATCAATGTGACTTGTTCAACAAACGGGTTGTAATACCATAATGTTTCACCATTAGTGACCAATAGATTTTCATCAGGTGTTTGTGTATGCCAGCGAAATAAATTAGGACGTAATATTTTTACATCTCCCTCACCTTGCATTAATACATCACCCTCAGGGCTCACTACTTTTTGAGTAAAATCAGCTTCAAATCCTGCATTCTGATTTAAACGCCCTGTTAACTCACTTTGAGGTGAAGCTAACACTGACGTACTAAACATACCTGAACTTAATAAACACAAAGAAATCAAAAACTTTTTCATTATTAATTATCGCTTATTTAAAATAGAGGACTAATCGCCACTGCCTACAGGAGGAGGAGCAATTACTTCACGGTTACCGTTATGGCCCGGAGTACTAACAATACCGTGAGCTTCTAATTGCTCAACAATTCGAGCTGCACGGTTATAACCAATTCTAAATTGTCGTTGAACACCTGAAACAGAGCCTCTTCGAGAGGTCGTTACAAATTCAACCACTTGATCAAACAGCTGATCAAGCTCTTCTTCACTATCTGATTTCTCACCAGGAAGCAAAGATTCAGCGCCTTGCTCACTCTTAGTAATCGCTTCAATGTAATTTGGACGACCACGAGCTTTCCAATCATTAACGACTGCGTGTACATCATCATCAGAGGCAAAGGCGCCATGAACACGAACGGTATGGTTAGATCCTGGTGCTAAATACAACATATCACCCATACCAAGTAGGGATTCAGCACCACCTTGGTCAAGAATAGTTCTTGAGTCAGTTTTCGTTGATACCGTAAACGCGACACGTGTTGGAATGTTTGCTTTAATCAAACCGGTAATAACATCAACTGACGGACGTTGTGTTGCAAGAATTAAGTGAATACCAGCAGCACGCGCTTTTTGAGCCAATCGTGCAATCAGTTCTTCCACTTTCTTACCAACAACCATCATCAAATCGGCAAATTCATCAACAATAACGATGATAGATGGCAGTTTTTCTAACAATGGTGGCATCTCATCCATGCTGTCACCCGGTTTCCATAACGGGTCATGAATTGGGTGTCCTGCAGCTGCTGCCATTTTCAATTTATCATTAAAGCCTTGTAGGTTACGAACCCCTAGCGCTGACATTAATTTATAACGACGTTCCATTTCACCAACACACCAACGTAATGCATTACCGGCATCTTTCATGTCAGTAACAACTTCAGTCAATAAATGTGGGATTCCTTCATAGATAGAAAGTTCCAACATTTTTGGATCGATCATGATAAAACGTACATCTTCTGGGGTTGCTTTATACAACACACTCAAAATCATGACGTTTACACCAACCGATTTACCAGAACCAGTCGTACCAGCAACCAGTACGTGAGGCATTTTAGCTAAATCAGCAATAACCGCTTCACCTGCAATATCAAGTCCCATAACAACGGTTGTTGGAGATTTCGCATTTTTAAATGTATCGCTACCAACCACATCTGAGAAGAAAACAGTTTGACGATTAAAGTTAGGAAGCTCTAAACCTACGTAAGGTTTTCCAGGAATAACTTCAACAACACGCACCGCCATTGCCGATAAAGAACGCGCTAAATCGGTTGCAAGGCCTGAGATACGGCTTACCTTAACACCCGGTGCTAAATCTAATTCAAAACGAGTAATAACAGGACCAGGGAAAATATCTACCACTCGCGCTTTAATTTTGTAATCAGCCAGTTTTGCTTCAACCAAACGAGCCGTATGCTCTAGTGATTCACGAGATTCCATCTCTGCACGAGTATCTGGAGCAAATAGCAAATCTAACGTTGGCATTGGTGACGTTGGTTTTGGTAAATTAGGTTCAGAGTTAACCAAAAATGGGTTTTGCAATGCCGCTTGCGTCGCTTTCTCTTTCGCGACTAATGCTTGAAATGCTGCAATATCTGCATCTGAGTGTGTCGGTTCTTCTTCGACAATAACCTCTTCAATCACAACATCATTGATGATAGGCATTTCTTTGGTTTCTTGAATATCTTCTTCATCAAAAGAAGGTTCAACCGCGTTAAGATGTAACTCTTCAACATCTTCAAACTCGATTTCTTCAATGGCATTGAAAGTTGGTACAGAAATTTCTTCTGCAGGATTGATAGCTTCTTGCTCTGAACTGGCCGTTAATGACTCCAACTCAGGAGATAAGTAGGTTTTCTCTTCATCACCAATTGAAGGTATTGCTGCTATCTCTTCAGCAAACGATTCAACCGTAACATCAGAACATTGCTCTTCATATTGATTGCTGTGCTGTTCATTGTATTGCAAGCTTAGAGATTCAAGATTCTCCGCCTCTAATGTGGTCTCAGAATAATCAACCAACTCAGGAACATCAATAACACCTATATCTTCAGCTCCCACAGCCATAGCACTTGAACTCACTGCTGCGACCATCGGTGTATGTGAAAAAGCGTGCTCAGCATCAACCTGACTTAATAAAGGATCTTGGTCTAAAGCTTCAGTATCAAGCTCTGCAATTGTCGCATTACTTCGCATCGCTAAATCTATGCCATCTTCTAACTGCTCAGGTTCAGCAATATCTTTTAAGACTGTAGGATCCATTATTTGATTGCTTAACTCAGGTTGACGTCCTACCAACGGCGATTCTTCTTGTGTCAAAGAGGCGTCATTGAACTCTGACTCAAACGTTGGTTCATCCGTATTAGGCGTTGAGAATAAAGGATCGTCAGTATAGACGTCATTCGTTTCAAACGAACGAGCATAGTTATCTTGTTCTGCATCTGGTGCATTGGCAAACATTGATAACTCACGAGAAGAAATCTTTGGTGTTTCAAATGGGTCAACATTAATCTCAGATGGCTCATTCGCCGCCGTTTCAAAGGCAGAAACTGCGCTAGCTGACATTTTCTTATTATCTACGTCATCTTCAACTTGATAAGTTTCATCTTCTGTTTTTCTTAGTTTATTAACACATGTTCTGGTTGCTTCTAAAGCAAAACCACCTAAATTATCAACAATCGTTAACCAAGAAACACCAGTAAAAAGTGTTAATCCGGCTCCCCATAAAAACATGAAGATAAGAGTCGACCCTAGCAAATTAAGAACAGGTGTTGTGATGCTAGTAAGTACATCTCCTACAACACCACCAGAAGAGAAATACCAAAGATCATCAAAATTGATATCAGCAAGCGCACAACTGGTTAGAAACAAGATTAACAAGCCAAGAATACGTGTCCCAATCATCATAAGATCGAGGTCTTTATCTTGGTCTTCGTCTTTTTTACGAAAAGCAATCCATGTACTACCTAAAAGAATAATAGGCAATAAATAGGCAAGAGAGCCAAAAGAAAAGAAAAGAGTATCAGCTATCCATGCCCCAAAAGAACCACCTGCATTCTGTACTGTTCCTGCCCACGCAGTTTGCGTCCATGATGGATCTGCTGGGTCAAAACTAAATAAAGAAATGGTAATAAAAATAGTGGCGAGTAAGCCGACAATAAATAACGCCTCTTGTAATCGTTGATTGCCATTAAGCCTCGCTTTTTCAGGCTCGGCAACCGACTCTACTTTTAACGTTGTTAGTTGCATCTTTCTTTCAGCGATTTTTTCTTTAATCTTTGTAAACAAAATACTATCCAATGTTACTGTGCTTAGATTTAGTCATCCCTCTTTAATTATAAATGCATTCGAAGAGAAAAAAGTAAGGATCACTAAATCTGTAGAAATTAAAAACAAGTCGAGCGGCATAACGCCGCTCGTCATTACTTAAAGGCATAATAGATAGAATATACCTAATAGCCTTTAAGCACTTCAAGATTTTGTAAATTAAAGAAAGAAAATTCTCTAATTTACAACCTTGATTCAATTAGCGAGTTTTAATCACTAAATGATTGGTTTGCTTTACTTCTTCCATAACGACATACGTACGAGTGTCATTTACCCCTGGAAGACGTAATAGTGTATCACCAAGCAATCGACGATAGGCACTCATATCTGATACACGGGTCTTTAAAAGATAATCAAAATCACCAGAAACAAGGTGACATTCTTGAATATCGTCTAATAGTTGTACCGCCGTATTAAATTGCTCAAATACATCTGGCGCACCACGATTAAGAGTGATCTCAACGAAAACGAGGAGTGATGCATCAAGATATTGCGGATTCAACAAGGCAGTATAGCCATTGATGTACCCTTGACGTTCTAAACGACGAACACGTTCTAAACATGGAGTTGGCGATAAGCCTACTCTTTTAGATAATTCAACATTCGAAATTCGTCCGTCTTTTTGGAGCTCATTCAAAATATTGCGATCGATACGATCCAGTTCCTTGGATGGTTTCTTATTATCTACCATTTTTTATTCCACCTTATTACTTCCTTGCAAAAAAATATACTACAACTTTTTAATATTTAGCATCAAATTTTGCCAATTACAATCTATACTAGATAAAAATTCGAAACAAAAACCCTACAAGCAGTCAAAATAACTATAACATAGAAGGAAATCAGGATGATCATTGGAGTACCTAAAGAAATAAAAAATCACGAATACCGTGTTGGTATGATCCCAGCAAGTGTTCGAGAATTAATATCTCATGGCCATAGCGTTTTTGTCGAAACAAAAGCGGGTTCAGGCATTGGTTTTACCGACGATGATTATATCGCGGTAGGCGCATCCATTCTTTCTACAGCTGAAGACGTTTTTGCTCAAGCTGATATGATAGTCAAAGTTAAAGAGCCACAAGCAGTTGAACGTGCAATGCTCCGCGAAGGGCAAATTTTATTCACGTATTTACATCTTGCACCAGATTTTCCACAAACAGAAGACCTAATCAAGAGTAAAGCTGTCTGCATCGCATATGAGACTGTAACAGATTATATGGGTCGTCTGCCACTATTAGCACCAATGTCTGAAGTTGCAGGCCGTATGTCTATTCAAGCAGGTGCTCAAACTCTTGAAAAATCAAACGGTGGTCGTGGCTTACTTCTTGGTGGTGTACCTGGTGTTGAACCTGCAAAAGTGGTGGTTGTGGGTGGTGGTGTGGTTGGCGCTAATGCCGCTCGCATGGCAGTAGGTATGCGTGCTGATGTGACTATTCTAGATCGCAACATTGATACTCTACGTGCTCTTGATGAAGAATTCCAAGGCCGTGCAAAAGTCGTTTATTCAACGGTAGATGCAATAGAGAAACATGTATTAGACGCTGACCTTGTCATTGGTGCTGTTCTTATTCCTGGCGCTGCAGCACCTAAACTAGTTACAGCTGACCACATTAAACGCATGAAACCAGGCGCTGCCGTTGTTGACGTTGCCATCGACCAAGGTGGTTGTTTTGAAACTTCTCATGCAACAACACATGCAGACCCTACTTACATCGTGGATGACGTTGTTCATTATTGTGTAGCTAATATGCCAGGTGCGGTTGCCCGTACTTCTACCTTTGCTCTTAATAATGCGACACTTCCATATATTATTAAATTAGCTGATAAAGGCTATAAAGTAGCTCTTCTTGAAGACAAAGGGTTCCTTGATGGTTTAAATGTTATTCACGGAAAAGTAACCTGCAAAGAAGTCGCAGAAAGCTTTGATTTAGAATATGTTGATCCAGAAACCGCATTAAGTGCATAAAATACATATCCTATAACAAAATCATTTGAGGGCACCCATTGCGGTGCCCTTTCTTTACGTTAATAAATTCCCTACAATCATCCCATGCAGAGGATGATGAACGCTTCTTGTTCCCACCCTACTTTCTGTTTTTTTTGATTTTAGCTCGGAGATCCTATGAGCAACGTTAAGCATTCTAAATTATTGATCCTTGGTTCTGGCCCAGCGGGCTATACTGCCGCCGTGTATGCTGCACGAGCAAATTTAAATCCAGTGATGATCACTGGTATGCAACAAGGTGGACAATTAACAACAACAACAGAAGTTGAAAACTGGCCTGGCGGCACTGCAGATATGACAGGTCCAGGTTTAATGGAAGAGATGAAAGCACACGCAGAACGTTTCAATACTGAGATGATTTTTGACCACATCAATGAAACTGATTTCAGCCAGCGCCCTTTCCGCTTAAAAGGTGACTCTGCAGAATATACTTGTGATGCGTTAATCATTTCTACCGGCGCTTCTGCAAAATACTTAGGTTTAGAATCTGAAGAAGCATTTAAAGGCCGTGGCGTTTCTGCTTGTGCTACCTGTGATGGTTTCTTTTATCGTAACCAAAAAGTTGCTGTTGTTGGTGGTGGTAATACCGCGGTTGAAGAAGCTCTCTATTTATCAAACATTGCTGCTGAAGTTCACCTCATTCACCGCCGTGACACCTTCCGTTCAGAAAAGATCCTTATTGACCGTTTAATGGATAAAGTTGAAAACGGCAATATCATTCTTCATACAGATCGCACTCTAGAAGAAGTTCTAGGTGATGAGATGGGCGTGACTGGCGTAAGATTAAAAGATACTAAATCTGACGCAACTGAAGATCTAGAAGTAATGGGCGCTTTCATTGCTATTGGACACCAACCAAACACTGCAATTTTCAATGATCAACTTGATATGGAAAATGGTTATATCAAGGTAAAATCAGGCTTAGAAGGCAATGCAACTCAAACAAGCATTGAAGGTATTTTTGCTGCGGGCGATGTAATGGACCACAATTACCGCCAAGCAATCACCTCTGCGGGCACGGGTTGTATGGCTGCATTAGATGCTGAACGCTTTTTAGATGCGTTAGAAGCAAAAGAAAGTTAAACTGTCTCTCGTTAACGTTAAACCCGAAGTCAGCCTTCGGGTTTCTTTTGCTCATCTTATTTTGTTGATGTGCCTATGGTTTCTTATATTCTGATAATAAAAAGAGAAATTCTAGTGCGTGCAAAATAATACAAAACGTAAGCCTTCATATTATGGATAAAAAACAACAACGCGAGTTAGGACAATGGCTCAAGAGCCAAAGTAAGCTTGCAAAAAAATGGCTAACCCTTTCTATTGGGCTCGGCTTCCTTTCTAGTATTTTCCTTATTATACAAGCAGCCCTGCTTGCTGATATCTTGCACCAATTAATTATTGAGCAAGTGGATAAGTACGATCTTCTTCCGCATTTCATTGCCATTCTCGTTATTGTCGGGATCCGAGCTGCTTGCAGTTGGGGCCGTGAAATTGCAGGCTATCGCTGTGGCGAACATATTCGTATTCATATACGTCAATTAATATTAAATAAACTCCAAGAGTTAGGCCCCGCATACATTAAAGGCAAGCCTGCTGGTACTTGGGCAACCTTGTTGTTAGAACAAGTCGAAGATATGCAAGATTTCTTTTCTCGCTATCTACCCCAAATGTCACTATCCGTATTAATTCCATTTGTCATTCTCATCGTTGTATTCCCTCAAAACTGGGCCGCAGGTTTAGTATTTTTACTTACTGCACCATTAGTTCCATTGTTCATGGCACTAGTAGGCATGGGAGCTGCTGATGCTAACCGTCGTAATTTTAAAGCATTACAACGTTTATCTGGTCACTTCTATGACCGTTTACAATCAATGACAACCATTCGTTTATTTAATAAAACAGCACAAGAAACAGAACACCTACATGGTGCTTCAGAGATTTTTCGTAAACGTACAATGGAAGTATTACGATTAGCTTTCCTATCCTCTGCAGTATTGGAATTCTTCACTTCTATCTCAATTGCTATTGTTGCTGTGTATTTTGGTTTTACTTTTATCGGTGAACTTGATTTTGGTCATTACGGTACAACCGTAACGCTATTTACTGGTTTATTTATCCTTATTTTAGCGCCTGAGTTTTATCAACCATTACGTGATTTAGGTACTTTTTATCATGCGAAGGCTCAAGCCGTAGGTGCTGCAGAATCTATTGTTGAGTTCTTAACTATTGATAGTAATACTCAAGACAATGATAAAACTCAAAGTCAGAAAGTATCCCAATCCACCACACTTGATATTGAAGTCACAGATCTCATAGTGACAAGCCATGATGGTAAAACATTACTTGGTCCAATTAGTTTTCATCTTCATGAAGGCTCTCAAACTGCATTGGTTGGGCCTAGTGGTGCAGGTAAAACAAGCCTAATTAACGCGATTCTTGGGTTTTTACCTTATCAAGGCAGCATTAAAATCAATGATTCTGAACTCTCTGAATTAGATAAAAAGCTTTGGTACCAAGACATCAATTGGGTTGGACAAAACCCAACATTGGTTCATGGCACCATTGAAGAGAACATCACTCTTGGTAAGGAAGGCGTCTCTAAAGATCAATTAAATTTAGTGAGCCAACAAGCGTTTGCTAATGAATTTATTAATGAGCTTGGTTATCAACATCAAATATCTGATCGTTCTGGCGGGCTATCCGTCGGTCAAGCACAACGATTAGCGTTAGCAAGAGCATTATTACAACAAGGCCGCTTGTGGATCTTAGATGAACCAACAGCCAGCCTAGATGCAAAAAGTGAACGTCTGGTAATGAAAAGTCTCAATGACGCGACTCAAGGTCTAACGACATTAATGATCAGCCATCGCTTGGATCAGCTTCATGCTATGGATACGATTCTTGTCATGGACAAAGGCCAAATCGTTCAGTCAGGTTCGTTTGAAGAAATTAAAAATTCTGGCTTATTTTCAACCATGCTGACCGCAAAACAACCAAAGCAAGGTGATCTTGATGCGTGATTTATTACCGTATATTAAATTATATAAGAAACATTGGTTTGGCTTAACATTGGGCATGATCTTAAGCTTCGCAACCTTGTTTGCCTCTATTGGATTATTGACCATTTCTGGTTGGTTTATTTCAGCATCTGCCATTGCAGGGTTAACGATTGCGCGAGAAACCTTTAATTACATGCTTCCTGCGGGGGCGGTACGAGGCTTTTCTATTGGTCGTACTGCTGGTCGATGGGGAGAACGTGTCGTAAGTCATAATGCCACATTTAAGCTATTAACTGAGCTGCGTATTTTCTTCTTTAAAAAGTTAATACCATTAATCCCAGGACGTTTTTCAAAACTGCGTGATGCCGATTTATTAAACCGCCTTGTCGCAGATGTTGATGCGATGGATCACGTATACTTACGTCTTATCAGCCCAATAATTGTTGGTACATTAGGCATTATCGGATTAACCGCTTTCCTTGCGTGGTTTGACATTACAATTGGTTTAACACTTGGGGCAATTTTATTCTCTCTATTATTAATTTGGCCTACGCTTTTCTATAAGCTTGGTAAACAAAATGGTGCAGAATTAACTCAAAACAAAGCCGCTTTACGCATAAAAACATTAGACTGGTTACAAGGTAATGCTGAACTTCGTATCTTTGGTGCAGAAGAGCAATACCAACAACGTATTCTTGATGCTCAAGTGGCCCTACTCTCCAATCAACGCCACATGGCAACATTAACAGGTTTAGCTAATGGCTTACTGTTGTTGGCCAACGGTTGGACATTATTATTAATGTTATGGATTTCTGCCGATGGCATTGCAGGAATGACCCCCGATCCAATGGTCGCTATGGTTGCTTTTGCTACGATGGCAAGCTTTGAATTATTAATGCCGATTGCTGGTGCTTTCCAGTATTTAGGTCAGACATTAAGTTCTGCTCGTCGCTTAAATGAAATCATCACCGCTGAACCAGATACCGTCTTTGATGAAAATGGCGTGACTCAAGAGATAAAAGGTAACTTAACCATCTCTGATGTGAGTTATCAATATCTTGATGCAGATACAGATGCAATCACACACGTGTCATTAGATTTACTTGCAGGTCAAAAAATGGCGATTGTGGGTCAAACAGGCTCGGGGAAATCCACCTTATTGCAATTGTTGACTCGTCAGTGGGACCCTAAATCAGGCTCTATTGCCATTGATGGTGTTCAATTACCAAGATGGAAAGAATCAAGCCTGCGTAGTGCAATGTCCGTCGTAAGCCAAAGAGTCGATATTCTTAATGGTTCTTTACGTGATAACTTAAGACTTGCAAATGATTCAGCCAGCGATGAAATATTGAGCCAAACACTTGAGAAAGTAGGCTTACACGATCTCGCTGTTAATGAAGGCTTAAATGCATGGCTTGGAGATGGTGGACGCCAACTTTCGGGTGGTGAACGTCGTCGAATTGGTATTGCTAGAGCTCTACTGCATGATGCTCCTATTGTTTTATTAGATGAACCTACCGAAGGGCTAGATCAAAAAACAGAGCAACAAATAATGTCTGTACTAAATGATCATATTAAAGATAAAACGGTGGTATTTATTACCCACCGCCTGGTTAATTTAGAAAACATGGACCACATTTGTCTTATGGATCATGGTGAAATAACTGAACAAGGCACACATGAGAGCTTACTTGCACTCAATGGAGCTTATCATCAGTTGTGGCAACGTTTCTAAATAAAGCATTAACTCATTAATCATCTGCTTATTCTGAAGCCATAAAAAAGCCGACACTGTTTATTCAGTATCGGCTTTTTAGTATTTGTTTATCGACAAATAAAGATTACGCGTATTGCTCTTCAAATGCTTTCATAAAATCAACTAGTGCTTGAACACCCTCTAATGGCATTGCATTATAAATAGACGCTCGCATCCCACCCACAACTCGATGTCCTTTCAATGCTTTTAAACCCGCTTCATCTGCTAATGCAAGAAACTGAGTATCTAACTCTGAATTCGCTAGTTGGAATGGAATATTCATTAGAGAGCGATTATTCGTATGAACCTCGTTACGATAAAAATCAGACTGATCGATATAATCATATAATGCAGACGCTTTTTTGCGATTACGTGCTTCCATCGCTTCAATACCACCATTTAGTTTTAACCATTTAAAAACTAAACCCGCTAAATACCAAGCATACGTCGGAGGAGTATTAAACATCGACTCTTGATTTGCTAGTACACCATAGCTTAATACACTTGGAAGTGCTTCAGCAGCAAGATCGAGTAAATCATCACGTACAATAACAATCGTTAATCCTGCTGGACCAATGTTCTTTTGGGCACCCGCATAAATAACACCATATTTAGAAACATCAATTTGACGAGATAAAATCGTCGAAGACATATCGGCAACAATAGGCTTGTCCGTTACTGGTAAATCATTAATTTCAATACCATCAATAGTTTCATTTGGACAAAAATGCACATAAGCAGCGTCTTCACTCAATGGCCATTCTGCCGCCGCTTTTACTGCTCGCTTACCATCAATTTTTGTAATTGCATCAATGACATTTGGTTGACAGTATTTTTTTGCTTCAGTTACTGAACTTTGTGCCCAATAACCAGCATCAATATAATCAGCCTTAGTATTATTGCCCAATAAATTTAATGGCACTGCTGCAAATTGAGCACGAGCACCACCTTGGCAAAACAACACTTTATAATTATCTGGAATTGATAATAAATCACGTAAATCTTGTTCAGACTCTTGCGCAACTTTAATAAATTCTTTACTACGGTGGCTAATCTCCATCACTGAAGTGCCTAAACCGTTCCAATTCACCAATTCCTTTTGAGCTTGGGCTAGAACGTCTGCTGGCAGCATTGCTGGACCAGCACAAAAGTTAAATACTTTTTCCATGTTTCTCAAAGGCTCCTGCTATTTATAAAAATCAATCATATCAACTTAGATAAACCACTGATTAAATATTTATCTAAGTTACTATCAGTAAATATTGTGTAGAAATTAATACCACCTTTTCTCTTACAAAGAAATCAGAAAGTGATCTAATTCACTAAATAAAAAAATAGCCCACCTTAGTGAGCTATTTTAATTTGATATATCCGGTATTAACGTAGGTAACTTAAAAAACCTAACAGCATAAATAACGGCATTTTTTGTCCATTAAGCAATTCAATTTGACCATCAGCAATTTTAGCCGACAAACGATAGTTATCGCCATCTTCTACGGCAAACTCATTAATTAACAACTCATCCATTTGCATACGAAGTTCTGGAGTCTCATCAACTAATTTCTTAGCAATAACTAACTCCGTATTGCCTTGTAGTGTCTGGATTAATTTATCTGCATTTTGCGATGCTCTTGCTGTGCCAGCTGGTAAAGTCAGTAATACTTTACTATCAACTTTGCTGCCTAACACATTTGCACTGAATTCATTAATATTTAATGAAAAGCCTTTTGCCGCTAATAAATCAAATGACAACATTAATTGCTCAACATTTTCATTTGTTAACTCTTGCTCTTGAAGCAAAGGTACTAGTTTTAGAAGCGCATCATAATTTAAGTTTTCAAAACTAATATCAAATACACCATCTTTCAATACACCAGCGCTTGTTGCAGCTTCTGCCAGTGTTAACGTATTTTTTGACGTAAACGTATTATCTTCTGTTTTATCTTTCACTTCGTTAATCTGGTTAACGCTTGTGTACTTAAAGCCTTTAACTTCATTATTAAGTTGAGTTTCAATATCATTTAATACTAATTTATCAAAACCAACACTCGCTTCGCCAATGAAAATATCATCAACATAATGACCGACACTTTGACCAGCAACGTTATCAATAGTCATTTCAGACTGATTATCTAATCGTAATTCTGTTTTAGGCAATTGGTAAGAAACAGTAAATTGTCCGTCCTTTGCTACCGTCGCCGAGATTTGGCTTGCTGCTAAAAAGAGTTTTTCAACACCTTGAGCTTTTAAGTCTTCCGTTGCAAAATCAGTATCTTTACTTGTTAGTAATAGGTTCGTAGTTCCTGTTAATTCGCTTTCTGTCGTTAATGTTAAACCTTGAACAAATTCTGATGTATCTTCTGTACTTACAAACGTAGATGTCGAAGAAATTGAAAATAAACCATGAGATATATCGTGTTCAACCAAAATATCTGTTGGGTATCCTGCTTGTTTAAGCTCTTCACTCAACCCTTGATCAACAACATGAATACGACTTTGAGCCGTTGAACTTAAGTAACCACGGTCATAAGAAATTGATTCAACTTCAATAATAGAGTTACTGTACGACGCAATTCCATCTTTAAAAATAGCTTCGCCTATCTTCCCTGTAGCAAATGGCCAACACGCAACTAGTGCAACTGCGCCACCAATGGCTGCATATTTTCTTAATTCTTTCATTTCATTATCCATTTTTAACGATTTAAATTAGTTTACCTAAGACAATAAGATCAATACACCTCTATTTAATAAGATAAACAAACTTTAAGGCCTCTCTGTAACTGAACTTGGCTTATATTTTGCTTAATTAAAGTATATAAATAGCACGTTAATTTTTTGACTAATTGCTGTTACTCCAAATTTTGTAGACTCACTTCTAGCAAAAATACCTATTTCTGTTAGTATTTGACGTATATTTTTGGTTACAGCACTCACTTTGATAGGTTTCAAATATCATGATCCGTAAGACACTTTTAGCTTCAAGCCTAATGTTTATTTCAGCAACATCAATGGCTGCAGATAATGATCCAAACAATGCCATCATGAGCAACTTTAGTTATGACTATGTTGAAGCTCGCATTGGCTTTAGCCCTTCAACATTTGGTGCTGGTTTTAGTAAATCAATCCACCCTAATGCTCACGCTATTGCCTCTGTAGACTCTGAACTAGATGGTGATTACGATTTAGCAGCTGGTCTAGGCTTTCACGCTCCAGTAAATAACTGGGCTGACATTACAGGTGAAATGCTACTTCGTGTTGTTGATGATAATAAACACTACAAAAATGACACAGGTATGGAACTTAACTTAGGCGTTCGTCAATGGTTAGGTCCTCAATTAGAAGTTGGTGGTAAAGTAGGTTACTTATCTATTGAAGATAATGACGATACTCTATTCTCTGTTTATGGTCGATTCCACTCAACAGAATTGTTCTCTATCGGTGCTGAAGGTCGTTTTAATGGTATCTATGGCGACCAACTATTACTGACCGCTCGCTTTAAATACTAATTAAATTTAGTTAAAAAAAAACCTCGTTATACCTTAGACAACAAAAGGAATAACGAGGTTTTTTTATTTATTCAAATTAAACTTGTTGAAGCAAAGCTCTTTTCATTGGTTCTTGTAATAATGTCCAATGAACACCTGATTCTGCCCCTGCAAATTTCCACAAAAGTTTTACATCTACATCACCACCGTAGGTAGTATTTACTTTTCTAAATACATCAACAGCACCTATTTCTAAGAAGGCATCAACATCAGGAACCCCTGACTTTTTTACCATTCTTTCCAACGTTAATTGCATGTTCGGCAAATCACGTAAGCGGCGGTTCTCTTTTGATTTTTTAAACTCACGCTCTACACGTGAATTTTCCATCACCTCTTTGATGATACTAAGCAATAAAGCTGGTTTTTTCTCAAAAAGCTCACTGATGTCAAAATAGTTAACTGTCGCGACTGTCGTTTTTTTCACGTGTTTAAAGCGTTCGCATCCTAATTTTTCAAACTGTTTATCGACTAATCCACCACCTCGAACGTATAATCGTCCTTCAGTAACTAATGAAAACATCGCATCTTCGGTAAATAAACCAACGCCACCAAACATCGAGCGTTTATTAAATTTTCCCAGTTTTTTTACAAAATTAAAAAAGCGTTCCTCTAAATGGTTCATTTCGATCTCCTTGATCTAAAACTTACGACCCCCGTCCCTGTCAGAAAATTGACATCAAGCAATTGAATATTAAACATACAATAAATAAGTTTCTAGCCTTTTTACATTAACTGCTGAATCTACAGCATATTTCTTAGGTCCGATCACACCTTTAAGTATTATTTTATGTAACGAACTAAGTTTTTCTTCAGCCTTCTATCACATTATAGTCTCACAACTTAACCTATAGATTCATTGATGAGGCTCACAAGATTCATTTACAACACCAATAATTTGACTCTTATTTATCTATTAATAATAACTATCCTTCTTGAACTGAGTAAAAACTCTTAAATTTTTCGTAAATGGTCTCATTTTTTTGACTTTTTTCTTAGAAATCAGAAAAACGCTGTATGATTAACCCATTATTTTAAAATATGAATTAAGAATGACTCATTTATCGTTTTTCTGGCTATCCCACGATAAAGACAAAGTACTGACTGCATTAAGAAGTGAATTTAGTCGATTAGCATCGAAAAGCATCTCATCAGGAAAAATAAAATTGCCTCCTATCCCTGATGTTGTACTTAAGATTCAAAAGTTATGTACTCTTGAAGGCACTGTAATTAAAGATGTCTCAGATACTTTATTAGAGGACCCAAGCCTAACTGCTATTGTTATACGCATGGCTAACTCTGTTGTATTTAACCGCAGAAACATTACCTGTACTGATGTTCTAACAGCGGTATCTCGATTAGGGATATTCCGTGTTCGCGATATAGTTACTGCTCAAGCTATTGAACAGTTAAAACATTCAAGTGACTTAAATAAAGAATGTAATGCACTTCTTCGTAAAAGTGCTGCACGTTCTCGTGAATTTGCAGCGGTAATGACAATGATCTGCGAAGAAATGATAATTGAGTGTGAAGATGCTTCTCTCGATTACCTTGAACCAGAAAAGGCATTACTTACTGGCTTACTGGCCGATATCGGGTTGTTCTGCCTTGTGAATGAATATTATGATTATCTTGAGCAAGGTAATTATCTGGATCTTGAGTTAGCTATCTATATTTTCGACAACGAATGTAATGCAACCAGCTATCACGTACTAAATCATTGGCAATTTGATGTGGATTTTTTAGCTGTTGCTACCAACAAGAACAGTACCAAAAACACTGAGCATCCTATTAATTATATAGACATAGCCCGTATTGCTAGTCACCTTTTAATGTTTAGAAATAAAGATGATGCCATTGAAGAACACGACATTGAAATTACTCTTGAAGGCGCTGAAGCACTTTATACATTAAGTAATTTAACTAATAGTCAATTCAACAACCGCATTAAAGAAACACTAAGAAGCAGTGGTTTGTAATTAAATTACAATAAAACGAACAACTTATATTGATGTCATTAAGAAGCCTTGATATTCTCAAGGCCTTCTTCATGGATGAGATTAATAATAATGCTTTCTGGAATGTTATTTGTTTTTTTACCACTACTTTTTGGCTATTTAATTCCGCTTCATTCTCAAAAACCTCTTCAGCGAATTAATGCAGCAACAAGTCATTTAGTCACTGTCATCCTTGCACTAATGGGCCTTAGCCTCGCAGCTTTGGATAATCTCGCTCAAAATTTAAATCAGATAGTGACAATTACTACGGTTTTCTTTGTTTCTATTAGCACTTGTAATTTAGCCGTTCTTCCTTTTATGGATAAACTTTTCCCTCTAAATTCAGAAGGAAATAAAAACACACTCCCTCTTTTTAAGATGATTTTAGAGTCAGCAAAACTATTACTTGCAGTAGCAGCTGGTTTAGTTTTTGGTTTAGTTAGTGGTATTGATCTTGCTTGGGTTGAAAGCGCAAGTGAGCTTATCTTATTAGTCCTTCTTTTTCTTATCGGTATCCAATTACGAAACAGTGGATTATCACTGCGCCAAATTCTTCTTAATAAACACGGAATAATTATTGCTGTCGTTATTTTATCAACATCATTAATTGGCGGGCTGATTGCTGCTCTCTTTTTGGATATTCCATTAAATCATGGATTGGCAATGGCATCAGGATTTGGCTGGTATTCTCTAGCTGGGATCTTAATGGGTGATGCGCTTGGCCCCGTTTATGGTGGCGCTTCTTTTTTGAATGAATTAATGCGCGAATTAGTTGCTCTTTTATTAATCCCTACACTCATAAATCGTTATCCCGTCACTTCTATTGGCTATGCCGGAGCAACAGCAATGGACTTTACCTTACCTGTCATTCAAAACTGTGGCGGTATTCGTTGTGTTCCTATCGCTATTGTAAGTGGCTTTATTCTAAGTTTGTTAGTGCCTTTTTTAATGCTCTTTTTTGTGTCCCTATAAATAAGTTCAGAGGGAAGCATCACATTGTGGGTTGTTTCAATTGCATTTAGTTATCTGATGCCTACAATCACATTCAACAATAATGATTCATTCTAAGGATTTGTAATGAAACTAGCTGCTCTTCTTTTACCATTCGCTTTATTAACAACGTCTGCTCAAGCTGCTGATACGGAATGCCTAAGCAACCAATACAGTCAATACGTTGATGCGTCTTTAACTTGGTATAAAGAACTGATTTCAATTACGGTTAAAAGAGACCCTAATTTAGAAAGTGTAGGTAATTGGTTCTTAGAAGGACGTCAACACCATTTTGAATTAAATCGTGCGGCAGTGGATTTTTATCTAAAGAATGACCCATCAAAAGTAAAAACAAACCAATCTATCGAATCTTGGTTACAATTAGATCAAAAAGAGATAAAAACACTCGCGTCAAATAATGACGAGCTAGGAAAAATAGCAAAAGTAACTTTTGACGATCGCCAAGCTCAACCTCATAAGCAAAACTATGAATTACGTTCAGCATTTGCAGATATCCTAAGTCATCCTAAAGAAATTGATGCTCCACTAAATGCATACAACCAAAAGATGACCGAAATTAGTGACATAAGCTGCAAATAATTTGATTGTTATTTCACCAATAAAACCGATTTTATAATAATAATTCCTATCAAAAATCGATGCGGCACATTTTAGACGAGACATTTACGCGATTTTGTTCTAAATTGTGCCCTTATTCGTAGGTAAAGAGATCGCCCACTTTGCTTTTCAATCATCAACAGAATAGAACAGATACCATGGTAACAGACAACAAAACAGCGGATGCCAACCTAGAGAGCATGTTGCGAATTTTTACTGTTCCGGAAGCTCCCGATTCGACGCTTGGAAAAATTGAACAAGAACTCTCTCAAAATCTGAATAAATTCTTAAGAGAACACATCGTCGCTGAAGAAAAACCACTGACAGAAATCGAAAAAGATTTTACTGACTCTTCAATGCCAGAATCTCCGACTTATGTATCAGAGCATACTGAGCATCTATTAGATTCGGTAGTCTCTCAATCTGTTCATACCTCAGCACCAAGCTTCATTGGCCACATGACATCTGCATTGCCTTATTTTTTAATGCCGTTATCAAAGATCATGATTGCCTTAAACCAAAACTTGGTAAAAATTGAAACCTCTAAAGCATTTACGCCATTAGAACGCCAAGTGTTGGGTATGTTACATCGCCTTATTTATGGCCAAAAAGACGACTTCTATAGCCATTGGATGCACAGTGCTGATCATTCTCTTGGTGCTTTTTGTTCTGGTGGCACCATTGCCAACATCACTGCATTGTGGGTAGCAAGAAATCGCCTATTACAACCCGATGGGGATTTTGAAGGCATTGCTAAACAAGGTCTTTTTGCTGCTCTCACTCATTATAAATGTAATGGACTTGCCATTTTTGTTTCTGAACGTGGCCATTACTCAGTTAAAAAAGCAGCAGATGTATTGGGCATTGGCCAAGACGGCGTTATTGCCATAAAAACTGACAACAATAACCGTATTTGTTTAACTGATCTAAACAAAAAAATTGCCGCCGTAAAAGAAAAGAACATTAAACCATTAGCGATCATTGGTGTTGCCGGTACAACAGAAACTGGCACGATAGATCCACTACGTAAACTTGCTCAAGTAGCACAGCGCGAAGGTTGCCACTTCCATGTTGATGCGGCTTGGGGTGGTGCGACATTAATGTCTAATACCTATCGACATTTACTTGATGGTATTGATTTAGCCGATTCAGTCACTATTGATGCACATAAACAACTCTATGTTCCAATGGGCGCAGGGATGGTTATCTTCAAAGACCCTGAGTTAATGTCATCTATCCAACATCACGCTGAATATATTCTACGTAAAGGTTCTAAAGATCTAGGGCGTCATACACTTGAAGGCTCCCGTAGTGGCATGGCAATGCTACTTTACTCTTGCTTTAATGTGATTAGTCGTCCAGGTTATGAGCTATTAATAAACCAAAGCATTGAAAAAGCAAAATATTTTTCAGAATTGATCAAACAACAAGATGACTTTGAATTAATCTCAGAGCCAGAACTGTGCTTACTGACTTATCGATACGTACCAAGTAACGTAAAAGCCGCTTTATTACTAGCAACACCAGAGCAACGAGCTGAATTATATGAACATCTCGATAATCTCACTAAATATATTCAAAAAACACAACGTGAAACAGGTAAATCCTTCGTTTCTCGTACTCGTTTAACACCTGATGCTTATCAGTCTCAACCAACGATTGTTTTTAGAGTCGTATTAGCTAATCCGCTAACAACCAAAGAAATTTTACAGAATGTACTTATCGAGCAAAGAGAGATCGCTAACAGCAGTGAAATCTCACTACCTCAGCTTATAGAACTCACCAATTCAATCCTAAAATAGTTCATCTATCTTCTAAAGCAGGTTGTTTTATCACAAGAAACAATCTGCTTTTTTGTAATTATTTTCCCTCAACTCTGAAATTTAATCACAGAATTTCCAATAAAATGACGATAATCTCGTATTTATAAATAAAAACGCTTTCAATTTAGAAAGTATTTTTAGAGTTCTGTCATACTATTGTTATAAAAATACAATCAAGACGGTCATTTGTTAGAGGCAAGCAACACAAACGTATATACTTAGATTAATCCAGATATTTATAGCTTTAACCAGAGTAAATCATGATTATTCTGGTTAAGGTTATAGCAGACAAATGTAGAAGAGCGCATATGAATACCATTGAGAAGATACAAAACAATTTAGACAACTTTAGTAAGTCAGAGCGCAAAGTAGCTGAAGTTATTATGGCTTCACCACAAACAGCTATTCACTCTAGTATTGCTACTTTAGCCAAAATGGCAGATGTTAGTGAACCTACCGTTAACCGTTTCTGTCGTCGATTAGACACTAAAGGGTTCCCTGATTTTAAACTTCATTTAGCACAAAGCTTGGCAAACGGTACACCTTATGTGAATCGTAATGTTGAAGAAAATGATGGCCCAGATGCTTATACTCATAAGATTTTTGAATCAACCATGGCTTGTTTGGATGTAGCTAAAAACAGCTTAGATCCTATGCAAGTAAATCGCGCTGTTGATCTATTAACTCAAGCAAAAAAGATTTCATTTTTTGGCCTTGGAGCATCCGCTTCTGTTGCGCATGATGCCATGAATAAGTTCTTCCGCTTCAACATCCCTATCACTTGTTTTGATGACATTGTAATGCAACGAATGAGCTGCATTAACAGTACTGAAAATGATGTTGTAGTTCTGATTTCCCATACAGGGCGTACAAAAAGTTTAGTTGAAGTCGCTGAACTTGCGAAATCAAACGGCGCAACAGTCATCGCAATTACAGCAAAAGAGTCTCCTCTTGAAAGAATGGCGTCACTTGCAATTTGTTTAGATGTTCCTGAAGACACTGACGTTTATATGCCAATGGCAAGTCGTGTTGTACAAATGACAGTCATTGATGTGTTAGCAACAGGCTTTACATTACGTCGTGGTGCTGGTTTTAGAGATAATTTGAAACGTGTAAAAGACGCACTTAAAGACTCACGCTACGAAAAAGATAATTCACACTAATTTCTTTTTTGTACTCAACTCTATTTTAAGAACCAGCTAATTTGCTGGTTCTTTTTTATAAATCACATTGATTTAACTCGTTTTACTTCCTTATAATCAAACTGACTAACTGATAGGTTTCGGCTATTAATCAAAGAGGACAAACCATCTTTACTTTATTTGTATCAACAGGCATAGTGTACTCATTGATTGCGAGTAATACGCATCCCTTACTATTTGGAGTAAAGCTATGTTTGTTGTAATTTTTGGTCGTCCTGGTTGTCCTTTCTGTGTTCGTGCAAAAGAGCATGCTGAAACACTAAAAGAAAAGCGTGAAGATTTTAACTACCGTTATGTAGATATTCATGCTGAAGGGATCTCAAAAGCGGATTTAGAAAAAACAGTTGGCAAACCTGTTGATACTGTTCCTCAAATTTTCATCGACCAAGATCATATTGGTGGTTGCACAGAATTTGAAGCCTATGCAAAAGAAAACCTAGGCCTTTTTGATTAATCTATAACCTATACCAATGTATTCTAAATCACCGCTCTTTAGCGGTGATTTTTTTTCATTTTATTTATAAATATGGTTATACATTCGCCATTTTTAAGTTAGACTTGCATCACATTTTCTTCTTCCATATTTCAGGCAAAATACAGTGAACATTGATGTTGCGACCTTGTTATCGCAAAACGATATATTACTTTTATTCGTTGTTCTCGCTCTTGGCTTATTTATCGCTAAAGTTAAAATCGGTAGCTTTCAATTAGGCAGTTCTATTGGTGTTCTTATCACCGCCCTCTTTATGGGAAGTCTCGGCTATACCTTTACTGCTGATTCACTCAATATCGGCTTTATGCTGTTTATTTTTTGCGTAGGTATCGAAGCCGGTCCAAACTTCTTTGGTATTTTCCTTCGTGACGGTAAGCATTATTTATTACTCGTATTAGTTGTTCTTATCTCTGCTATCTCTCTTAGTTTCTTAATCGACCATTACTTCGAATTAGATTACGGTCTATCTACCGGAATGATGGCAGGAGCACTAACAGCAACACCAGTATTAGTTGGAGCAAAAGACGCCTTAAACTCCGGTTTAGCCGTATTACCTGAAGGCGTCGATTTCAGTAAAGTAATTGATAATCTCAGTGTTGGTTATGCTTTCTCTTACCTGATTGGTTTGACGAGCTTAATTTTACTGGCCCGCTTACTACCTCAGCTACAAAAACAAAACCTACAAGACAGTGCAATGCAAATTGCTCAAGAACGTGGTATCGGTAGTGCGGGACAAAGAAAAGTCTACCTACCAATCATCCGAGCTTACCGTGTTGGGCAAGAATTGATTGATTGGACTGATGGGAAAAACCTGCGTGAACTAGGGATACACCGTCAAACAGGTTGTCATATTGAGCGTATACGTCGTAACGGCATTCTTGCTAACCCTGATGGCGATTATATTCTTCAACAAAGTGATGAAATTGCTTTAGTAGGCTACCCAGATAGCCATGCGCGTTTGGATCCAAGCTTTAGAAACGGTAAAGAAGTATTTGACCGCAATCTACTCGATTTACGTATTGCGGAAGAAGAAATTGTTGTAAAAAATGACAATATCGCAGGCAAACGTCTTTCTGAATTAAATCTTTCAGAATACGGTTGTTTCTTAAACCGTGTAGTTCGTGCTCAAATTGAAATGCCAATAGAACATGACATCGTTTTAGCAAAAGGGGATATCCTTCAGGTCAGTGGTGAAAAGAGTAAAGTTCACCATATTGCCGATAAAATTGGTTTTATCTCTATCCATAGTCAGGTTTCAGATTTATTAGCTTTCTGTAGCTTTTTTATCCTTGGTATTATGTTTGGAATGATCACCATGAGCTTTGGGCAAGTTACTTTTGGTTTAGGTAATGCGGTTGGTTTATTGATCTCTGGCATCACCTTAGGCTTTTTAAGAGCAAACCACCCTACTTTTGGTTACGTACCTCAAGGGGCGCTTAATATGACTAAGAACCTTGGTTTATTGGTTTTCATGGTTGGTATTGGTCTTAGTGCTGGTGGCAACATTGTTGAATACTTCTCTGAAGATGGTTTAAAGGTATTAGCCGCTGCTCTCATTGTTAGTGTGGTTCCCGTAATTCTTGCTTATCTTGTTGGCGCTTACATTTTAAATATGAACCGTGCATTATTGATAGGTGCGATCATTGGTGCCCGTACGTGTGGTCCAGCAATGGATGTTGTAAATGAGCACGCTCGCAGTACAATCCCTGCGCTTGGTTATGCCGGTACTTATGCGATTGCTAATATATTGATGACGGTAGCTGGTACCATTATGATCCTGCTCGCTTAAACAGATTGATTATATATTTGCTTCTACGTTAAATGGAAGGCAATAAAAAACCCCAGAATGATTAAACACTCTGGGGTTTTATTTTATCTATTATTAATCCTCAAAAGAATTAATTAAATATCAGCAACATCAAACTCAACCATTGGGTTCACGTCTGCGTCGTAATCAACACCATCAACGCCAAAACCAAACAGTTTTAAGAACTCTTCTTTATATTCAACGTAATCAGTTAAGTCTTTTAGGTTCTCAGTCGTTACTTGAGGCCATAGCTCACGACAATGCTTTTGAATGTCTTCACGTAATTCCCAGTCATCTAAACGCAGACGGTTTTGGTCATCAACTTCAGGAGCTGATCCATCTTCTTTGTATAAACGTTGACTGAACATACGTAGAATTTGCTCTTGGCAACCTTCATGTACGCCTTCTTCACGCATCTTTTTAAATACCATAGCGATATAAAGAGGCATAACAGGGATCGCTGAGCTTGCTTGAGTTACAACAGATTTAAGTACTGCTACATTTGCTGTACCACCCGTTGCAGATAATTTCTCGTTTAGCGCAGTCGCTGCACGATCTAAATCCATCTTAGCTTTACCTAACGCACCATCCCAGTAGATAGGCCATGTTAACTCTGTACCAATGTAGCTATAAGCAACAGTTTTACAGCCATCAGCTAGAACGCCAGCATCAGATAATGCATTCATCCATAATTCCCAATCTTCACCGCCCATTACTGTCACAGTGTCTTGGATTTCTTGCTCTGTTGCTGGTTCAACCGACGCTTCAATAATCGCATCTTTATTGGTATCAACAGCTGTTGCTGTATACGTTTCACCAATTGGTTTTAGTGAAGAACGGATAACTTCACCCGTTTCAGGCATTTTACGTACTGGAGAAGCCAGAGAGTAAACCACCATATCAATCTGACCTAGGTCTTCTTTGATTAGATCAATCGTTTTTTGTTTTGCTTCATTAGAGAAAGCATCGCCATTCAAACTTTTTGAATAAAGGCCTTCTTCTTTTGCAAGCTTGTCAAAAGCAGCTGAATTATACCAACCCGCAGTACCTGGTTTTTTCTCTGTCGCTGCTTTCTCGAAGAAAACACCGATAGTTGATGCACCGCCACCAAACGCAGCAGTAATGCGAGAAGAAAGACCATAGCCACTTGAAGAACCAACAACTAATACACGTTTTGGTGCATTAACAATTGGTCCTTGCGCTTTAGTTAGGGCAATTTGTTCTTTCACGTTGTTCTCACAACCAACTGGGTGAGTGGTTGTACAAATGAATCCACGAATTCTAGGTTTGATGATCATGTTCAACTTTCCTTTTAATAATTACCTCTAGGATAAAAGGTTCTTATCCAGTTCGCATCCCATTTATGACAATTTTTGTCAAAATAGTGAGTGGTTGGAGGTGTCAGAATATATTTTTAATAAAAAATAGCATTATCTTCGCATTTTTTTGAACTATCTAAATAAAGTGAAGTCTGATGTTATGTTCATAATTCCACTGCTTTTTCTTGATTGATTCAAGTAACCCGTTATCTCGCTTTTAGCGCTTATAGATAACGGGTTTTTCTTTTTTAGCTATTGTAAAAAAGAAAAAGAAAAAGTTGAACTAACTTAAATATCGCAAGTCTGAATAAGTACCCGTTGATGATTAATGATTGAAATTTAGCAGGCCGCCAAGTTTTCTATCATCAACTGCATAGCTTTTTCATAATTCCTATATTCCTTTTGCCCATTCAATTTGTTTGGGCTTTTTTTTGTCTAGCGTTTAGTCACACAATATTAACTTAGACAAAAAAATACCCCGCCTGAGCGAGGTATCTACGTTAACTTAACGATTCATTATGCTTTTTTAGGAAGGCTAATGTGCAGTAAGACATAACCAACAACCGCAGCTAAAGTTGAGCCCATCAAGATACCTAGTCGAGCTAGTTTATCAAATTCTGGATTCACGCCACCAAATGCCAGTGATGAGATAAAGATAGACATTGTAAAACCAATACCACAAAGAACTGAAACTGCGAAGATATGCTTCATGTTCACGCCGGTAGGCAGTTTAGCGATTCCTGATTTAACCGCTACATAACTAAAGCTAAAGATACCTAGTGGCTTACCAAGGAACAAGCCTAATGCAACACCTAATGGTAACGTTGTTGTTAAGCTATCTAGTGATACACCTTCTAATGAGATACCCGCATTAGCAAATGCGAATAACGGTAAGATACCAAATGCAACATATGGGTGTAATGCGTGTTCCATGTGTTTTAATGGAGAGCGTTCACCTTTATTACCTTTTAGCGGAATTGCAAAGCCAAGTACAACACCGGCTAATGTAGCGTGAACACCAGATTGAAGTACACTCACCCACAAGATAAAGCCAACCAATAAGTACCAACGGATCTTAGATACATGCTTCGCGTTTAGTAAGAACAGAATCCCTGTCATAATAAAGCCAATCACAAGTGCTAAGATAGAGAGATCACTCGTATAGAAGAAGGCAATAATTACTACAACACCGAGGTCATCAATAATTGCTAAAGCAAGTAAGAATACTTTTAAGCTCACAGGAACACGGTTACCAAGTAGTGCCATGATGCCTAATGCAAAAGCAATATCGGTTGCCGCAGGAATAGCCCAACCAGACAATGCTTCTGGATCGCCCATATTAAACGCAACATAAACAAGAGCAGGTGCAAGCATACCGCCCACTGCAGCAATTGCAGGGAAGATAGCCGTTTCTTTAGATTTTAAAGCGCCTTCAAGTAACTCTCTTTTTACTTCCAAACCAATTAGGAAGAAGAAGATAGCCATCAAACCATCATTAATCCAATGCGAAACAGACATACCGCCAATATAGGTATGTAAAAAAGTATCATACATTGGAGCAAAAGAAGAGTTAGCGATCATCATCGCGATAGCAGCTGCAATCACAAGAAGGATGCCGCCTGCTGATTCTAGTTTAAAAAAATTCTTAATAACATCACTCATAAGATGTCCTTCACTTATAATTATAGTTTACGGAAAAACGAAAAAGAAAGTCTACCCGTTGTTCAAGATCAAGAATAATCGCTTGTTCAGAGTGAATAGCTCGGAAATACCGAAGTATTTATCGCTATACTCTGATTTATTCGCATCGATAATACCTTCCTTGTATCAATACCCAGTTAGTTGCATAAATCCTGTTACTTGATGAGAACCCGTTGTCGTGATCGGCCCTTGCCAATAAGGAATATACGTATCAAGCCACTGCTCGTTTCTGACTACTTGTGTTGTTAAATTAATATTATATTTCGGAACGTTGATTATCCATTCCAATGGCAATTTTCGACCATTACTAAGCTCACGAGCAGGTAAGGTTTGTAGAGTAAAATCAGTATCATCTAACGCTACCGAATCACCATTTTTATATAATAAAGCACCATACTTATACGGCAATTGATCCGTATGTCGATATTGAGTAACTAATAACTTACGATTCTTATCTAAATTAATAATAAACCAATCCCAACCTTGCTGGTACTCATCTAAAAATCCACTTGCCCATTCATGCTCTAAGATAGCCTTACCAGAAATCGTATACGCCTCATCACCTAAAGTAATATTTCCACGTACCGTAAGAAAGGGAACAATGTATTCATAAGAAGCAATTGGAAGCAAATCGTGCTTTTTAGAGTAACCGTTCTCTCCTAATGGAATAGATTTGCTGTTTGAATTAATTGATAGCTTTAATGAAAAATCATTCGATACTGCCGACAGCAGACCTGGAAAAGGACTTTTCCCTAAACTTCGCCACTGCCAATCATCAATCCAAACTCGGTACGGGCGCTTATTAACACCAGCTTGCCCAATACCTCCTCTTGCTAAACGTTCACCAACCCACTTTTTATTTTTTGTCGTGATAACCACTTTAGCAATATATAAACGAGGATCTAACCACCCTTTTGTTTCTCTATCATCGCTTGAAACTCGAAACATCGTCCATTGAATACCGACACTATCACCACGTTGATTGATGGCGTTTGCTGTCATGACCCATTTTTCGTGTTGAAAACCAGGGTGCTCATAATAATCTTTTGGGAAACTTAACCCTGAATTAGGGAGGACAGGATCAAAATAGGAATTATTTGATTGTGCAAAAATTGAATTAATCTCATTATTTCCTTCCGTATCAACATCTTTCCAATTCATATAATACGCAATCGAAAAAACCAAAATAAGCACCACAACAAGAAGCGATATCTTTACACTACTGTTATTCATATGACTTGGCTGCATTATAGGGATTCCCTCAATGAAACAATTGCTTGTCGTTTAGTGACTCTCCAAACCGTTGCCGCGCCAGCAAGTGTTAACGCTAGCAATGTCCAAGAAAATGTTGTGATGTATTCCACAGGGAAATAATTAATTTCCATCGTCCAACCAAACGCATATTTCATTACGATATCAATTAATAATTGGGAAAGAACAATCCCCAATGGCAAAGCAATCAACATAGTAAACAATCCAATCATTAATAATTGTAAGCCACCGAGTAAAACCAATTCTTTGCCAGATAAACCTAAACAACGTAATAACGCGGTTTGCCTTTGTCGTGATACTTCGCCAACTAAGGTAGCAAAAAACAACCCAAATACCGCTATCACGAGAGTTAAATTACCCAAGGTTCCTGTCACGATGAAAGTGCGATCAAACACTCTCATTGCTTGAGTTTGAATATTATTATTATCACTAACTTGCTCAATCGGTAATCGATATTTCTTTAAAATCCGACCGATCAACTCAGTTCGTTTTTCTTTATCAGTTAACACGACTCCTATACCAGTCTTACCTTGCCCACCAAATGCTTTTAACCACGCATGATGAGAAAGTAACAATTGGTTATAAGGGTTACCATAATCATAATACACACCAGAGATCTTCCAGTTATCTCCCATTGGTACAGGTAAGTCTAAACTATCACCCGGTTTTAAATTCCATTTAAGTGCCATAGATTCACTGATCAACACACTTCGTTCATGATGAAGTGAATACCAAAATTCAGGAATAGCGACCTTCATCGTAAGAGCATTTTTTTCACCGAGAGTTGAACCAGTGCTTAAAATCTCTAACCTTCCATACTCTGTTTGATAATCAATAGTCCATTGTCTCCAAACAGATTCAACTTCAGGTTGTTTCTCTAGCCAATAACTGATCCTACTGGCAGACGCTTTACTTGGTTGAATATAAACATCTGCGGCAAGACGTTGTTCTAACCAATTATTCGTCGTTGCTCTAAAGCTCCCAACCATAGTTTCTACCCCGATGTTAGAAGATAGCGCAAGCATAAAGGCCATCGCAGCCACACCGCGATAGCTTAAACTTGCCGCAGAATCAGAAAAGAACCAGCGAGCTTTTGCTGAAGATAATCGATAAGACAACCAATCAAAAAGCTTCCAAAGCATGAAAGGCGTTAATAAACCAACGCTAATCATTAAGAAACCAATCAACATAAACCCATTTTCATGGCTATGAGGTAATAAATTCATTAAGTAAGCTGCAATACAGAAGACACAAGCCACAATGGCTTGAACCTCAAACTCTTTACCTGCGAAACGAGCTAAAGACAAACGTGCTGTTAATCTAATTGGTTCAGTGCTTAATAAACGATAAAGCGGCCAACCACAGGCTAAAATACACCCTAAAATAGCCATCCATAGACTTTGGTAACTCCAACTCCAGCTCCACGTGATCAGCAGATCCACATCAGCGCTATATAAGGAGTACAAACTGTTTGATACTGCGGGGATCAATTGATTCGCCAACAAGAGTCCAAAGAAGTTACCACTTATCCAACCAATGATTGCCCATAAACCAACCTCAAGGCTCATCGCAAGAATAAGTTCTTTGGTTGATACACCAATCTGTCTAAGCGTACCAACTAACGGTTGACGTTGGACAAAAGAAAGCGACATCGCTTGGTAGAAAATGAATAAACCAACGACAAAAGAAAGCATCCCCATGGCCAACAGATTGGTATGGAATGCTTTGGTTAATGCGGTTAATCCTGATTCTTTATGTGTTTCTAGCTGTAATCCTCTAGGCAGCATTCTCTCTAAACGTTCGGTTTGACTTTCGGACATCTCGCCGCAAAGAATGATATCGAATCCTGCCTTATGCCCTAACATTTTGGTTAACGCAATATCTGAGAACATTCGAGATCCAGATAAACGCTGAGCCTTATCAATAATAACAGGACCAACCTTAGATTCGTTTTGTAACGTAATAGAGTCGCCATCATCTAAACCAAAATAAGAAGCAAGAGGCTGACTGACTAAAATAGGAAACGGAGGGTGCATTAATGCAAGCATATCAACGGTGCTAGCAAGGTTATTCGACGATATTTGCATTAAAGCGACAGGATCAATACCAACTAACGAAATATCAATATCATCATCTGTCGCCAAGTGTAAGGTTTGAATAGGCATACAAGAGGTATAGCCTGCACGACGTAAATTAATATAGAAGGCTTGAGGAATAGATATATTTTCTTGAATAGCACGAATACGGTTAGGAAAAGGGTTCGAGAATAATTTTTCACCCGCGCTATAACTGTTTTTCGCATGATGGTTGATCGCAAGGACACCAACAAGCAGTGCAACGCCAAGTGTTAAACCAAGCCACACTAAAAATATTTGTAATGGATGCCGACGGTAGTGACCAAGAAGTGCTTTAGCTACCGGAAATAACATTTAACTGTCCTCCCTGAAGCCTCACTAATCCATCCATATGATCCGCCACTTTCTCACTGTGCGTAACCAATAATAATGTACAGTGAAGATCACGAGACAATCGCGTTAACAATCGCATTACGGCTTCAGCATTTTTTTCATCTAAACTGCCCGTAGGTTCATCAGCCAGAAGTAATTTTGGTTCCATATATAGGGCACGCGCAATGGCTGCTCGTTGTTGCTGACCACCAGAAACCTCTTCAGGGTAACGACCTAATAAAGGCATAAGATCCAGTGCTGAAATAATTTGACGCCATAAAGCATCATCATCTCTCAATCCTTTGAGTTGACGGCAAAAGCGAATATTATCAGCAACAGTTAACGTAGGGAGTAAATTAAACTGTTGAAAAACAAGTCCAATATTATTTCGACGATAGGAAGTTCGAGAGCTTTGCTTTGGTGAATGCATAGAAAAACCGGCAAGATCTATCTCACCACTGTCTACACTGTCTAAACCTGCGATAAGGTTCAAAAGGGTACTTTTGCCTGAGCCACTTTCACCCATTAATGCAATTTGAGCGCCCTGCTCAATTGTTAATTCTGCCCCTTGAAGTATTGGATGAAACTCTCCGCCATCCAAATACCCTTTATTCAGGTTTGTCAGTGTTAACATGTACCCTCTCAAAGATGTTTTGTGATATCGGTAACAGAATTTACACTATAAGCCCTCTTTCAGAAAGCTTTTTATGCCCTTAAAACCCCCTACTCACCGATACCAACCAAAAACCCACCTTTTGTTACACATCTACCAGATTTTTAATCCATTTTTTTGATTTCATTCGATAAATTGAACCAAACCATTTCACTATTTCTTCCACTACAAACAGGGCATAAACGTACTCAGGAGGGAATCCTAAGACTAATGCACCAATAGCAGCAATAGGAATCCCTATAAACCATTGGGAGACAATATCTTGATATAAGCAATATTTAACATCACCCCCGGCACGTAATACCCCAACAATAGCCGTCAGTGGCACACTGCGGATCACTATAATAATAGCCAGAATTGCCATAAACTTTTCAGCAATTGCGCGAGTGTCTTCCGTTAGCGCTGGAAACATATCTAAAATCTGATGCTGGAAAACCATAACAAACAAAGCAATGACCATACTGGTCCCCACGCTTAATGCAAGTACTCCCCAGCTTTGGTAATAAACCGCTTCATATTTTTTTGCACCCAGCTGATTACCGATCAATACCGATGCCGCACCCGCTGCACCAATCAGGAAACTAAGTGCGATAGATTCTATCGGTGAAATCACAGATAGCGCAGCTAATCCTTGTACGCCTGATTGCCCCATAATGGCGTGGTAAGTAAAAATACCTGCAGCCCATACTAAAAAGTTAAATGTTGTTGGCAAAGAAAGGGAAAGGAACTTAGAAATTTTTGGCCAATTCAACACCGCTTTTATTTCTTCTAAACCAAAGCTTAATAAATGCGAACGACTATAGAGATAACCATAAAGGAAAATAATCTCAATAACACCACTGATCAATGTCGCTAATGCCGCTCCTTTAATTCCCATGGCTGGCGCGCCTAAATTACCAAATATTAATACCCAGTTAAAAAAGACATTAGAGACAATACCAATGCCACTAAAAAATGTGCTGACACCGGGCTGATGGATAGAACGTAAGCCAACCGCCATACTACTGCCACAAGACACAACATACATGGTTAACGCGGTGATGAATAAATAATCAGCCCCTAAGTCGATAACTTCTTGAGAGTCTGTCGCCAATGACATAATTTGATGAGGGATAAATAAAAACAGCACGACAGGGATCGTTGCCATAGCCATGCTGACCATCCAAGTTAATGCGGTACTTTGGCGGACCCCTTCTTTATTTTGTGCACCCCAATATTGAGCAGTTAATAGAGCACCACCAGTAGTTACCCCTACCAACATGATAGTCGTAACAAACGTCGCTCGGCTCGCAACACCAACAGCAGCAATCTCAGCTTCGCCTAATTGACCAAGCATTAAGACATCAACTAATCCTCGGCTTGAAAACATGATATTTTGTAGTGCAATCGGGATTGCGATCATAATTAATCGCTTAAGAAAGTCACCCCGAGTATGACCAATGACATTAGAAAGAAAAACAGACATGAAGAACCTCAAATAAACAACAAATTAACTATTTGCACTACACAAGATCCATTAGGTATATGCCTACAAATTGTACTAGAATCAAAACGTAATTAATATTTATATTCACAAGGTAAAGGAGCAATCTTGAATAAAAAAAGCACAATCCTAATCGTTGGTGCCTCAGGGTATGTAGGCTCACAATTAATCCCACAATTATTACAACAAGGGCATAACGTTATTGCTTGTGCTCGTAATATTGACTACCTACTTGATAGGGTTGTTGACCATCCAAACTTACAATGCCATTACCTTGATTTAGAAGACGCAGGTTCTATTCTTCCTATAATGGAAAGTTGCGACATTGCCTATTTCTTAGTTCATGGCATGTCCCATGGTCATGATTTTATTGACTATGAAGTCTCTCTTGCTGAAAACTTTAAAGCTGCCGCAGAACAATCTTCACTGACTAAAATCATTTATTTAAGTGCATTACAACCGGAAGGCTATCAATCTCAACATTTACTTGCTCGCAAAAAAACGGGTGAATTACTGCGTTCAACAGGCATACCAACCATAGAGATCAATTCAGGCATTATCATTGGGACAGGATCGGCTGCTTTTGAGATCATGACCGATTTTGTAAATCATTTTCCGTTATTAATCTGCCCTATTTGGATTAACTCCCAAGCAAACCCTATTGCGATAGAAAATCTTAATTATTACCTAATTCAATGTATTGATTATCCGCTCACTGAATCCATCACCTTTGAAGCGGGTGGGCCTGAAACCGTTAGCTATCAATCTTTATTTCAACTCATTGCTCAACGTAACCACCGTTCAATTAAAATCATTCCTACTCGTTTTATTAGCCCAAGTTTTGCAGGCTTATGGCTTGGTGTTGTCACCTCTGTCCCTTCCGATTTAGGGCGAGCATTATTAGCCGGTATAGATCATGACTTAATCGCTGATAACACAAAAATACAAGAAGCCTTTCCTCAAGCATTACTCTCTTTATCAGAAGCAATCAACAAGGCTCAAGAGACCAATGACGAAACAATAAAAACCGAGATATGGGGATTTGACCCAAGCGCCTTAAAACGCTGGAAATCCGACTATGGTTTTTATCCCAAACAAGCCGGAGCAAGCTTTACCACCACAGCGTCAGCCCAACAACTTTGGACTGTTATTGAACGACTAGGCAGTAAAGAAGGCTATTTCTTTGCTAACGCGTTATGGCGAACCCGAGAATGGTTAGATCCTTTATTAGGGGGGTCTTTTCCAATCCGAAGAAGGCCTGAATCAGGAAAAGTTCAATTAGGCGACCATATTGATTCATGGAAAGTCATTCGTTGCGAAGAAAATAAATTCTTATCATTACTTTTTGGTATGACAGCTCCGGGACTAGGGCGATTAGAATTTTCAATTAAAGACATTGACGAACACCATAAACAGTTAGATGTTCGTGCTTGGTGGCACCCAAAAGGATTCTGGGGATTGATGTATTGGTTTGCTATGTTTCCTGCTCACCTCTTTATTTTTAAAGGCATGGTTAAAGCCATTTGTAAAAAGGCAGAAGCTGAAGAATAAAAACATTAACAAAATGCTAATTACCAGATATAAAAAAGCGCAGAAGATCTGCGCTTTTTTTAGATATTTATAATCTTAATTCGATTACTTTTTCACATTAAATGAAAACGGCGTTTCACCTAACTGTAAACCATGATTATTTGGGAATATCAGGTACTCACCGTGATATTTCACTTTCGATTTATAATCAGAACGTTTATGTACCATTAAACCGTGCTCAAAAGCGGATTCAACGAATTCATGGTGATTGCCACGAACATAACACGTTAATGGTTTCACTAAAGATTGAGTGTCTTCATCATCGCCTTCAAAACACGAAGTCAATTGCGTTGCACAAATAATTAAAGAGTGATCACCGTCTGAGAACAAAGACGCTTTTTCTAACACTTCATAATCAGTCGTTACACACCAATCTTGCTCTTCTAAAGACTCACACCACGCCATTAATCCTGATTTTGTAATTGGTGTTACCGTCTCAACTGGAGCCAATGCTGCATATAAACGAGAATAATACTCAAAACGAACAGGCAGTTGTGTTCCTGTACCTTTTGTTCGGCCTTCTTTCTGCCACGTCATCAAATCTTTTGCTACGCAACGTGAAAAACGTTGAGACTTAATCGCAGTTGTCACCCAGCGAATCAAAAAGTGATTTGCGCTCACCGGATTCTTAGGTAAACGTCCACTATCCTTACTTTCTTGTAAGTCTTTTAGCGCTTCGTTAACGACTTTTTGAATTTCTTGATAATAATTCACAGTGTTTGTTTCTTTACTCATTTACGCTTTACGTCCAAAAACAAAATAAAAACCAAAAGATAAGATTGAGCATGCTGCCATGGAACTCACCATAGGCCAAGCAGAATCGGCAGGAAACATAGCAATACACGCACCAACAAGAGATCCAGTGCCGAATCTTAATGTACCAGCGAGTGATGATGCCGTTCCTGCCATTTTAGGGTAATGACTTAATAATAGCCCCATCGTATTACTACCAATTGTTGATATACAACCAACAAATAGAACCACAGGAACCACTGTTCCCCACAATCCCCAATTCAATAATTGCCCTACGACCATCAGTACGCCAGCAACCAATTGAATTGAAAGACCGAATTTAATCATGTTATGCGAACCCATTCTCTTAACCATGCGCCCATTAATCGTGGTCATAACAATTAAGAAAACAACGTTCAAGCCAAACAGGTAGCCAAAGTTAGAAACACTGACACCATAAATATCGATATAAACAAACGATCCTGCCGTTAAAAATGAAAACATCCCAGCAAAAGAAAAAGCACCAGAAAAAATTAACCCAAGAGACACTGGATTCTTAAACAATGAACGGTAGTTTCTTAATGAGGTTACCAGATTAAACGGGGAACGATTTTCTTCTGCTAACGTTTCAGGAATACGCCACAGAATGGCAAAAATAATAAGAACAGCAAAAATAGCCAATAACCAGAAGATTGAGCGCCACCCAAACCAGACCGCCATGTGCCCACCAATCATAGGAGCAACTAATGGAGCTACGGTCATTACAAGCGTGATAAACGCCATCATGCGCGCAAAATCTTCTTTATTAAACATGTCACGAACAATGGCTTGAACCACCACCGCTGATGCCGCACCCGCCACACCTTGCAATACACGGATATACATCAATGATTCAATCCCACCAACCAATGCACCAATAACAGCACAAAGCGCAAATAAGACGGTACCTATAATTAATACTGGTCGTCGCCCGTAACTATCCGCTAATGGCCCATGAATTAACTGTGCAATTGCAAAACCGGCGGTATATGCCGTTAATGTCATTTGAACAGAGCCAGCAGATACCCCAAGGTCTGCCGCTATACTTGGCATTGCAGGGACATACATATCAATAGCAAGTGGGGTTAGCGCTGAAATTGCACCTAAAATAATGATCAATAAGATACTTAATGAAGGTGATTCCGGGTGATCTGTGGCAGTCGATGACATAGGGCAGAAACCAAGCAATAATTAGAAACAGGAAAAGACTTAGAATATTATCACGCCCTTTTACAACATGCTTTTTATATTCGATATCTTTGCAAGAATTTACACAAAAAGCGGCGTGACATTCCTGCCACGCCGCTTTTTTTTACCACTGATAAACAGAGTGAATTATTTGCGAAGAACCGCTTCTGCTTCTTCAGCAGTTAAGTAACGATATTCACCAGGTTCTAGTGAGTAATCTAAACCTAAACCACCAATCTGAGAACGGTGTAGGCCTTCAACTTTATTACCTAAAGCAGCAAACATACGTTTCACTTGGTGGTATTTGCCTTCTTGGATAGTTAATAGAAGCTCATTTTCGTCTTCATCAACAATTTCCATTGTCGCAGGCATTGTTAAGCCAGTCTCACTCTTCAGTTGAATACCTTCTGCTAATTGCTCAGCATAATCAGCACCAATTGGTTCTGCTAACCATACACGGTAAGTCTTAGAACACTTACGTTTTGGTGATGTGATCTTATGTGACCATTGGCCATCATCAGTAATTAGCACTAAACCTGTTGTATCAACATCTAGACGACCAGCAAAATGTAATTTCTCTACATTTACTTCATCTAACAGCGTCAATGCCGATGGATGAGTGCTGTCTTCATGAGAACATACATAACCATCTGGCTTAAATAGCATAATATAACGAGGACCATGGAATTTAAGCTCGCGGCCATCCAACTCAACAGTTGAATCATCAGTCACTTTTACTGAAGTAACTTTTGTTTTTACGCCATTAACAGTGATGGTACCACTTTTAATAATTCGAGTAGCTTCGCTACGGGTAGCACCTAATGTTTCGCACAAAAATTTATCTAAACGCATGAGAACCTCATTTCAATATTCTGCCGCATTATACCCAAACCACCTAAAGAAGCGAGCGCACATAAAAAATTAATGCGCCCCACCTTCCATTGAGCCTGGATTCGAATTAGATTTAACAAAAAACATCATAAATGCAGCAAAAGCTAAGAAACACGTCATCATTAAAAATACATCATTATACGCCATAATTGCCGCGTCACGTTGCATTGTCATGGTTAATGATGCTTTAGCTTGCAGCATTGCGGTTGCAGGATCACTTCCTTTTGACACAAACATTGCCGCACTTTGTTGTAGTTGATACCAACCATCCGTACTCACTGCTGTTAGTGTCTCTTTGATATGCCCTAAATGCTCACGAGTTTTATTATCCAATAACGTTGCAATAATCGCGATACTAAACGCCCCACCCAAATTACGAAGTACGTTAGTAATGGTTGATGCATCCGATACTTGATGCTTTTGAATTTCTTCCATTGCAACTAATGACAGCGGCACCATTATAAATGGGCTACCAATAGCACGCAGTAGCATAGAGAAAATCAGTTGGTCACCACCAAAATCATAGCTCATGTGTGTATTTACAAAACAGCTAATACCAAACATTGAGAAGCCAAAAAATACCAGATACTTAGCTTTAATAATCTGAGTTAGCTTAGGCACTAATGGGAAAATCAATAACTGAGGAAAGCCCATCCACATTAAGACTTCACCAATCTCCAAGGCGTTATATCCTTGAATTTGGATCATATACATAGGTAATACATAAATAGAACCGAGAAGTGCCATCCCTAATATTAAATAAGCTACACATGACATGGCAAACTGACTCTGTTTCAATAGCCGCAAATTCACCAGCGGATTCTTGTGCTGCAACTCATTAATGACAAAATAAATCAAACTAATCGCAGAAATAATCGATAACGTAACAATAAAACTAGAGCTGAACCACTCTTCACGATTACCTTCTTCAAGCACAACTTCCAAACAGCCTAGCCCTATCGCCATGGTTGTAATACCAAACCAATCGGCTTTTAATAAACTGTCTAATTTTAGTGGCTCATCATCAAGGCCATAATTAACCATGCAGATTAATGCGATAGCTGGCGGGATATTGATATAGAAAATATAGTGCCACGAGAAATTCTCGGTTAACCAGCCACCTAATGTTGGACCAATTGACGGTGCAAATGTTGCTGTCACCCCAAACAACGCCATCCCTACCGCACGTTTATTTAACGGTAATAGTTGCACGACAAGTGAGAAAGCCAATGGAATTAATGCACCACCACTAAAGCCTTGGATTGCACGAAAAACAATCATCGAACCCATGTTCCAAGAAATAGAACACAGCACAGAAGCCATCGCAAAAATAATGGTCGTCCACGTTAAATAGCGGCGTTTACCAATCGCAACCGAAAGCCAACCACTCAATGGAATAGCAATCATTTCAGCAACAAGATAAGACGTAGAGATCCAAGAACTCTCATCCATGGTGGCAGATAATGCACCTTGAATGTCTTTTAAAGATGAATTGGTAATTTGAATATCTAAAATCGCCATAAAGGCACCAAGCAGACCACCAAATAAGGCGATCCAATTACGTCTTGGGATTTCAGGTTCTACTTGTGCGCCCGTGGTTTTTAGTTGTTCCACGGTGGTTAATTCTTGAGTCATGATTAGCCTCGAGTATCAACCGTAGCAACAACAGAAAGACCAGGGATCAATTTACCATCTAGTAGATCGGCATTAAGAATATTGATTTTAACCGGTACACGTTGTACGATTTTTGTGAAATTACCTGTAGCGTTCTCTGGTGGTAATAGCGCAAATTTAGCGCCTGTTGCCGGAGAGAAACTATCAACAATGCCTTTTAGGTGCAGATCTGGATACGCATCAAGATCAACAAATACTTTCTGTCCTTTATGAATATCACCAAGCTGTGTTTCTTTAAAGTTTGCTTCTATCCATACTTCAGTCGTTGGTACTAAACTCAGTAAAGGCATACCCGCTTGAACTAACAAACCGCTGCGTAAACTACGTTTACCAACCACCCCATCAATGGGTGCATAAATATTGGTATAAGACAGATTAAGCTCTGTTTGTTTTAACGCTGTTTTCGCTTGGTTAAGTGCCGCTTCAGCTTGAGCGATCTCACTTTCGATGACGTTAATTTGCTCTTCTGATGCTTGATAATTCGCTTTTGCTGCGTCAACATTTGCTAATGCGACTTTAAGGTGAGACACGTTGTTATCTAACTCATCTTGTGATGAATAATTCTTTTTAATTAATGCTTTAGTACGTTTCACTTGTTGTTGAGTACGTTCATATTCAGCTTTAGCAGATTCAATTTCACTGGCCGCTTGGCGAATTCGAATGTCTTGTAATTTGCGCTCTGCCGCTAAATTTTTAATCGACGCAGCACTCACTAATACGTTGGCTTCAGCTTTTTCTTTTTCTGCAACAAAATCACGGCTATCTATCGTTGCCAATAAATCTCCCGCTTTAACCACTTGGTTATCTTCAACAAATGTTTTTGCAATGTAGCCGCCAACTTTAGGGCTGATTGTCGTAATATCGCCTTGCAGATACGCATTGTCTGTTGATTGAAAATACTGACCATAACCATACCAATACCCACCACCAGCAAGGCCACATAGAATAATAACGATTGTCGCAATCAAAGGTGCTTTATTTTTTTTCTTTTGTTGTTCTGCCACTGCGCGTACCCACTTGAAAATGATGCCATCCACGTTTGTCATAAACATGAATGTAATAAATAAGAGGGAAACAGTATAAAACGAAAATGATTTATTGATTAGATAGGAAAAAAAGGAAACACTGTTGCATAAATCTTACTAATTGAGAGAATTAACATAATGATGGATTTAAATAATATCACCATATTAAACCAAGTCATTGATTCAGGTAGTTTTACTCAAGCAGCCACCAATCTTGGCATGACAAAATCAACAGTAAGTAGAAAGTTAGCGGAGCTTGAAGAGCACTTAGGTGTGAAGCTTATCACTCGTTCAACCAGAAAGTTAGGCTTAACCCAAGAGGGTGAGATCTTTTACCAAGCAAGTGTCAAAGTGCTTGATATCATGCAACAAACCGAACTCGAGCTGACTGCAAATCAAAACCTGATCCGTGGTCACCTTAACTTAGCAATGCCCGTAGAGATTGGACACAGCGTCATGTCTGATTACATTAATAGCTTTCTTATCCGTTACCCTGAAGTGTCTATTAATGTAGAAATGACTAACCGAGAAGTTGATATTATTGGAGATGGTATTGATCTCTATGTTCAGATAGGTGAAATCAATGACTCTTCTTTAGTCGCCAGAACGATTGATTTTTCAGAGCGCGTCATTGTAGCAAGCCCTAATTATTTAAAAATGTATGGGAATATCATTGCACCCGAAGAGCTTCAAGCACCTCATCATCAAATCAAAGTCGTTAACGCAGTTAAAGTCCCTAATCTGTATTTTAATCAGGTCGATAAAGCCATTCGCGTTAATTTACCCTACCGATTAAAAGTAAATACCATCACCGCGTGTAAATCCGCTTGCTTAAGTGGGTTAGGTATCGCCTCTTTGCCTGAATTTTTATGTCGAGAACACATTAAAAGCGGAGAATTAATTCAAATCCTACCTGATTGGGATTTACCTAAAGCCGCTATCAGCTTGGTCTTTCCTCAAAATAAATTGCTTCCTAAACGACTAAGAGCATTTATTGATCACGTATTAGAACTCTTTGAATTAAAGAAACGCCAAGATAAAGCAAACTCGTAAAGTTCTAAAATTGAATCAATTTTTATTAATCGTAAGTTATATCTTGTCAGAAACCGTTCTCCATTATAGGATGCGATCTTCTGTATATTGAACGGTGAGTCTGTAGTGATACGATTGTTTCGTATAATAATGGTGGTTTGTTGTTTTGGGATAGCCTCGCTAGCTCATGCTTCTGCACATCACGATATTATAAATACGATGCAAGCCCCACTGACTATTGAGCAGCATTCAACCACTCAGCCAAGCGCAAAATACAATGTCCCAGTACCTGAATCTGCTGATTTTGCGACGTGTCAGGTAATGCAATCTACAGAAAATAATGTCTCTAAAAATACACAAAGTTCATCACTCGGACACAATGTAAATTTAGGCATTGGCTACTCTTCTCGCATGGCGAATTTAGCGCGACATGAGCCAGAAGAAGTCATCCCACATTATGAGCTTGCCTCAGAAATCCCTGCAATCCCTGCTGAACAATTAGTTATTGGTTATCAAGAAAAACCAAAGCCAACGGTAAATTGGGCGCTTAATAGCTACTCTTCAAGCTCTCGTGTATCGGCTTGGAAAGAAAGTAACCTCCTCTATAGCCAGCGACTGTACCCTCACTCTTAATTTCACAATCAACCGTAATTTATCTACATCGCTTTATCATTCATTAAATAAAGAATAATGATTGAGTGATTGTCTATGACTTTTTCGCATACGATTTTCGTGTGTGAGGTGAAATTAATATGCAAAGAAAACAACCTATACAGCGATTGAACCATTATTCTAAATGGAAATACATCGTACTTATCACGACTCTTGTGATTCTATTATTAAGCGCTATCCCTACTTGGTATGGTGAAGATGCCGCTGTTCAAATTACCAATAAAGACGGACAAATCCCTTCTATTGTTCAATTACAAAATACGTTAACCGACCAAGGAATTATCGTTAAACGCATTGAACAAAAAGGCGATAAAACCATCGTTATTTTGCAAGATGAAGCTCAACAAGCCGCAGCCAAAAATGTATTGGCTACTGTGATTGATGAAGACCAAAAAGGAACAACCCTAGCGTTATCTTTAGCGCCTGCTGCTCCTGCTTGGTTACAAAACATGGGCTTTGAACCGATTAAACTGGGTCTAGATTTACGTGGTGGTGTTCAATTCTTATTAGATGTTGATGTTAACCAAGTTTACCAAGCACAACGTAATGAACTTGCTGATTCACTAAAACAAGAGTTGAGAGATGAACGTATTCGCTCAGTTCGCTTCCAAAAAGAAGGCAGTGATAGCCTAGTGGTTCGTCTTCCATCAGAAGAAGCAAGCCATGCCGCTCGTGAGTTTATCCATAAAAACTACCCTACATGGCAAGTATCTAACGGTGATGACTTTGATCTTAAGTTAACGCTAAAAGAAACTGAAAAAGTTGCTGTTCGTAACCTAACGGTTCAACAAAACTTACAAACCATGCGTAGCCGTATTGAAGAATTAGGTATCACTGAAGCCTTAGTTCAACGTCAAGGTGAAAACCGAATTCGTATCGAGCTTCCGGGTGTTCAAGATCCAGCTGCTGCAAAAAATGTTATCGGTGCTACCGCGAGTCTTGCGTTCTACGCAGTAAAAGAGCAAGGCACTGGCAGCACAATGGAAGTGCCTGATGAGAATGGCCGTCCTGTTCGTGTGGGTAGAAAACCCGTACTAAGTGGTGACCACATTGTTGATGCCCGCGCAAGCTTAGGCGAAATGGGTATGGCAGAAGTAAACATTGTTCTTGATAGTTCAGGCGGCAAAATTATGTCTGAATTCTCTCGTCACAATGTTGGTAAACCAATGGCTACGTCGTATAACGAATACGGTCGTAACAGCAAAGGTGAAACCACTCAAAGTAACAAAATCATCAGTGTTGCGACAATTCAAAGTCAACTAGGTAGCCGCTTTAGAATCACAGGTTCTGGTTCACTCCAAGAATCTCAAGAACTTGCATTGCTACTACGTGCAGGCTCACTAACTGCGCCAGTCACTATCGTTGAAGAGCGTACTATTGGTCCAACTCTTGGTGCTGAGAACATTCAAAATGGTTTTGCTGCTTTAGGCCTTGGTCTTGGCTTAACTCTGCTATTTATGGCGGTTTGGTATCGTCGTTTAGGTTGGGTGGCGAACATTGCACTTGTCGGCAACATGGTGATGCTATTTGGTTTACTTGCGCTTATTCCGGGTGCGGTTCTTACTCTTCCGGGTATTGCAGGTTTAGTATTAACGGTCGGTATGGCGGTTGATACCAACGTTCTAATATTTGAACGTATTAAAGATAAACAAAAAGAAGGTCGAACATTAGCGCAAGCAATTGATAGAGGCTTTAGTAGTGCATTTGGTACGATTTTCGATGCCAACTTCACCACAATGATTACCGCCGTGGTTCTTTACACTATCGGTAACGGCCCTATCCAAGGCTTCGCATTAACTCTGGGCTTAGGTCTATTAACCAGTATGTTCACAGGCATCTTCGCTTCACGTGCCATTATCAATTTAGTTTGGGGTCGTGATTCTCGTCATGATGTTAGGATTTAAGTTATGTTTATAAATATGAAAAATGCAACAAAATGGCGTCACATGACGAGTGTGGTTTCTATCGGTTTGATGATTTTTGCATTATCAATGATAGCGATGAAAGGCCTTAACTGGGGTTTAGATTTCACTGGCGGTATCGTGAGTGAAGTTCAAATTGATAGCAAAATCACAAGCAGTGAAATTGCTCCGTTATTAGATGCAAGCTTTAAGCAAGATGTGGCAGTGATTGCCTCTGGTGAGCCGGGTCGTTGGGTGTTGCGTTACGCGATTCCACCAAAAGGCGTTGAGCTTCCACCACTGACTGAAGTACTTGCTCCACTGCATTCAGAGGTTCAAGTGCTGAATACCAGTATTGTTGGTCCACAAGTAGGCCAAGAGCTAACTGAACAAGGCGGCATGGCGTTATTGGTGTCGGTTCTGGTTATCTTAGCGTACTTAAGCTACCGTTTTGAATGGCGTTTGGCTTCTGGCTCTTTGTTTGCCCTAACCCACGATATCGTGTTTGTGCTTGGTTTCTTTGCTGCCACTCAAATGGAGTTTAACTTAACCACCCTAGCCGCTATTTTAGCGATTTTAGGTTACTCGTTAAATGACTCGATTATCATTGCAGATAGAATTCGTGAGCTATTAATTGCCAAACCTGAGTTATCTATCCAAGAGGTCAATAACGAAGCGGTTGCTGCAACCTTCTCTCGTACTATGGTGACATCAGGAACAACCTTAATCACTGTTGGTTCTTTATGGTTATTAGGTGGCGGTCCACTAGAAGGCTTTGCGATTGCGATGTTCATCGGTATCGTGACAGGTACTTGGTCTTCTATCTCAGTAGGTACAAGTCTACCTGAGTACTTTGGTTTGAATTCGGATCACTACAAACCAAAACCTATTTCTGAAGAGCCGTAGAGATTGGTTTAGGTTTAGATAATAGACAGTAAAAAGCCGCAGGGAATGCGGCTGATGTTGGGGGATCTGGTTTAGGCTGGGTCCCTTTTTTGTGGGTGGAATGTAATTACTGGACAATAATGAGTTAGTAACTGTACTAAATGAACAAAAAATAGATAGCTTAAGTATGAAAATTCAATAGGAAAAGACTCAAAACTAGCCACAAAAATTAATCAAAACAGCCCATAAACTTTTATCTCCAACAACACTAGCTAGCATTAGTTTAAGGTAGAAAAGTCTATCTACATCATTTCAATTTCATCTTCCCTAAACCAACCAGACTCTAAACTCTTCCTCTTAACAGCTTCAGGATCTTTTGTATATGCAACGACAGCTAAGCTCTTTTCTGCCCTACTACATATCACATAAAATAACCTTCTAGTTCTTGATAGAACAGAGTCTTTACCTTCTGATTGATTTCGTATGTCCGTCTGGGACAACTCTTGAGCACCAAATAGTTTTTCATAGCGGAACAAAAATCCATTTGCACTATTATCGTCCATAATTGCCATAACACGCTCAAACTCTAACCCTTTAACCCCTTGATGTGTTCCATACCCTAACTCTTCATTAATATAAAGAGCATAGTTTTCCAAATGACTGATAGGAGCTAAAAAAGCCTGATTCCACGCAATTGATCGTTTACTTAAATTCTCTTCTTCCTCGTCGTTTGTCTCGTCAGATGAACCTACAAGAAGAACATTTAGTTCATCAGGAATGTAAAGTAGCTTGCAATCTTTTATCAAACGCAGAACCTGTGCTAAAGGAGGATCAAGTTTCGAGACTATGACTCTTACTTTATCAACTGACTTATCTGTATTTTTAAGAGTCAATATTGGATCTAAGCAAAAATCCACGTTATTGGAGCTAATAACTCCAGAGTATTTTTTGATAATACTTGCAATAGCAAACTCATCTCGAACTCGAATTGCGTTAACAAGAGGTAACAAGCTATTGCACAAAAACCTTAAAGAAACATTTGTTCCGTTAAGTAAGGAATCTCTCAGACTGTCAACTGTTGCAAGTGGCAAATAAAACTTATCGAAGTTCCCCCTGATAGCTGCCATTGCATGTTCCAAAGTAAGAGCTTTTATCTTATTTGGTTCAAGCCAAAAAGAATCATCTGAAATAGCTGACATCTTAGCTCTAATTGAAGCTTCTACATCTCGCTCACGCACAGTATCAGAATCAATAATAAACAACCTAACGATTCCAAGCGACGCTCCTGCTTTTGGCTCCTGCTTTTTCTTGTCATCCTCTTCGCGAATACTGTTAATTAACTCTATTACTCGCTGCGGACAGCGGTAATTTATCGTCTTTAATGGGGTCTTCCAATCGTCAGGCAATGAGGATTCAAGATCATGTTTCCCTCCTCCATATATCCTTTGCATGAGATCTCCAAATAACCCAAGAGAAAACTTCGAACAATTCAAACTTTGAGTTTGAATGAAAGCCTCCATGAGCTCTTTTCTAGTGTCCTGACTTTCATCTATTAAAAGTATGGGATACCTATTCGTAAGTATATTTTGGAGTAACTGGCTCTCATTCAATAGAGTTGCAGTAATCTGTATCACTTCTTCATGAGAAACCGTACCTCTTTCGGCTCTATTACTTGTAGGCGAGTACGAAAATTTTTTAACCAATCGTAATTCGTCTAATCTCGTAACTTTAGACTCTCTTTTTCTAATATTTTGCTGAGCTGTCTTCCCGTTAATGTCTCTGGCTTTCGAGATTTTTAAGTTAAGATCCTCGATATCGGCACTAAGTTTTGTCTTAAGCCACCCTTTAATATCTTCTGTAAACGGTTTAATCATCTCCCAAACAAAGCTATGGATTGTGGATACGTGAAACAATGGGTCATAAGACAAACGTCGTTGAATTTCGTTACACGCTGCATTGGTATATGTTATGACCCCGACCCGTTGACCATTTTGGATAAGGCGACCTAAGTTGTTCTCTCGTATTTCTTGTAATACATTTACTAGAGTTCTAGTTTTACCAGAACCAGCACCAGCAAATAATAGAAAGCTCTTGGGGTTATCAAGGTTTAGATATCCGTAGATTTCATGATCGACCCCGATTAGGCTGTTAGGCTTACTCACCAATCATTTCCTCCATAATTTTAGAGGCTTGATTTTCTGGTACCCATGTATAGTCTAAGCTCATCGTCTCTAGCTCACTCTCTAGCCAAACTAGCCCCTCGCTTATGTACTCTGGGACAAGCAGCTCGTTAGGTTCAACATCAAACAGTAGGTCTAAAGCCATTTTTGCTTTCTCTCCATCGAGAGCTTTATACATAGCATTGCAACAAGCATTTAGTGTTGTCATTTTTGTAGCTAAATGCATTTTCTTTACCATTCCAGTTGAGTTTCTTAGCGTCTTAAAGAGCTCGAAGTTCGTCAGAGCTACTGCATCTTCGAACGTATAAGGAATAACTTCTTTCGTCGTTCTCGCATTCGGCGTGAATTTAGTCTGAATACCATATTGGAAAGATACGCGAACGTTACCTTGAACTTTTCGCTCAGGCGGTAGGTCAAGCAGGTCATCCAAAGTCAACTTACTAAAATCAAACCAAGTTTTTAGTGTTTCACTGCCAAACTCTAAAGAAGCCCCTCTTTTCGGGCGTGCTTTATTTCTTAGAGAGTCACACGCATCAGTATCGGTAATGACTAATGTTGGTAAACCTAGTAGTTCAATTAGAGGACGTAATCTTTGCGCATGAGCACCACCAATTTCCAATATTGAAATATAGCTTCGTCTCAAATCCTTATGATGGTTGGAAATGAAATGTGGTAGAAGCATCCGTTCCGCAGCCCCCTCTACCAAAATCACCCCATTAGCAAAGAACAAGTCGCAATGAGTTGTCTTTAGATACCTTGAAACAAATTTGTTCGTGGACGATACATCAGTTTCACTTTTCTTCTCGGAGGGAAAAACTGTCGCAAGGTTCACCACTTCAGCCTGAGGAGTAGGTTGTTCTCTAGAAGCAGGTTTTCTTTTGAAATAGCGAAGGGATTCAAAACCTGCTTCATAAGCAACGTAGCTAGAGTGGGTACTAATAACCATTTGGGTCGTCAGATTATCTTCAACGGCTCCATATTCTCTGAGTACCTTATAGGCTTTACGAACAAAAACCTGTTGTACTTGAGCATGAAGGTGAGCTTCTGGTTCTTCAACCAAAACTAAATGAATAGGTTCAATCGCCGCATCTTCTTCCGAACGCTTTTTGCCTATTTTTCCGACCTTCAACCAACGATCTCGGAAGGTAATCAACTGAAAAATTATATGGATCAAGTTTTTGTAACCCAATCCATTGTATTGCTCAGGAAGAGAAAATGTATTGTCACCGAAATTCTGTTTTCTAACGTCAAAGATTACAGCAGCATCATGCTCTAAAGTATCGATCGGGTTCAACCTGCTCGATAGCTTAATATCAGGATCGGTAAACCCTGGATATCCAAGCTCCTTTATCTCGCCAAGAGTTTTTTCAAAGGCTTTATCCAATCGAGAATCAAACTCGATTTGAGCCTTTTCAACTGCCTCTAACGCATCTAAATCTTCAGCCTCAGGCATATCAGATGGATTTAAATGACGCTTGTAGTATTCATTTAGCTGTGAAGATAGACTGCTAGCAGGCTTTCCTAAATCGGAGTGAGGGTCAGAAAAGCCTCTTTGCGCTTCAATTGTATCGACTCGAAAAATACCCTTAAATGGATCAGAATCAAAACAAATAGCGTCATTTGTAAGCGTTTGTGTTATATCTCTCTTAGCAGGGTCAAGTAAGAACGCTTTGATTTCAAATTCAACATGTAGTTTTTCCTTGAGATAATCTTTAAAGTCTCTTGGCCAAAGTGATAGTTGTTTCTCACCATTCACTTTAACTACAGCTTCACGCTCACGTACGTAATTTTCCCGTAAATTATCCAAATTTTTTGGCTGATATACCAAGCGAACCCCCAAAGGCTCGCCATTCCACTTCAACGTAGGTATCAAGTGAGAAACTCTCTGAACCTCACTAACGTCCGCTTCAATCCAAACATCCAACGACGGACAATAAGGTTGCCAATTTAATAAATCTAATCCAATAAAAGCACTTGTATCCTCATTCATCCATGATTGAGCAAATCTATTCAAAAATATCCAATTGCATAAAGTAAAATCTGTTGACGTTATTTTTTTCCCTTTATCTAGAAAACAAATCAACGCATCTGTCGCAGAAGTCTTTCCACTATTATTTGCACCAACTAAAAGTGTTTGCTCCTCCGAAAAATCCACACGACAACGCTTTAATTTTCTAAAATTTTGAATATCTACAAAGCTAATTTTCATGAGTTTCTCATCAGGTTACCATTAAGCAATTATTTTAATATTAAATCGTATATACATTGTTGATCCATATATCAAATAAACTCAATAATTTTAATTTTAAGAATAGACCAATTAAAAACTCATCATAACCAAACTTTCTACTCCCCCCAAAACATAACGAGTACTTCGACCACCCACCCCAGTTTTAACCAAACAACCAAGTTCAACTAATTGCTAAATGGCCGAGATTATGTGGGCTTACTGACCTTTGCTACTTTATGATATTGAGAAGTATTAACCCCCTCTTCAAAATCCCCATCTAGTATTCGATTAAGCACTTTGACTTGCTCTTCTGTCAGCTTGGTTCAATGTATAACCGTCAATATTAGAACTTGCATTTACCAACCAGATCATCCAAGATCATTTTGTAGGTATATTGACCTACAAGGTAAGAGAGAGACTAAGTCGGATTGAAATATCCTCTCCTCCCGCTGACTAAAACAGCATTTTAAGCGAGTAATGTCGGGTTAGAGTGTATGTCGGTGACCATGCAAGACATGGTGTTAACTAGGTAATCCGGAATGATTTATGAAAATGAGAGAAAGCTCTGACAAAATCAGAGCTTCTTTTATGTATTCAACTTTAGTAAGTCAACTCATCTATGTTTTTACTCTCCCCAAAACATAACGAGTACTTCGACCACCCGCCCCTGTTTTAACCAAACAGCCAAGCTCAACTAACGTTGCTAAATGCCGAGATGCTGTGGGCTTACTGACCTTTGCAACTTTATGGTATTGAGAGGTGTTAATGCCCTCCTCAAAATCGCCATCTAACATTCTATTAAGCACTTTGACTTGTTCTTCTGCCAGCTTGGTTTGATCAACCTTGCGCCAAAAGTTGGTTTTAAAAATCGTTCTGTCTATCTCGTTAAAAACTTCTGCAAACGTACTATCAAGAGTTTCAAAAAACCATTGTAGCCAAGCGGTAATATCTAGCTCCCCTTTTTGGGTTTGCTCTAAAATCTCATAATAGCTTTTGCGGTTCGCCAAAATACCAACGGACATCGCATAGAATCGAACCGATTGATGCTCGGCTTGCGCTAATGCGAGATCCGTAAGTAGACGAGTGATTCTTCCATTACCATCATCAAGTGGATGAAGCGTCACAAACCATAAATACGTTATTGCCGCTCTTAATAGAGGATCTAAAGAAGCATCGCTTTTTGATGTATTAAACCAATCAATAAACTGACTCAATTCAACATCAAGAATATCTCTACTTGGTGCTTCAAAATGGACAACAGGACGATCAATACGGCCTGATACCACTTGCATAGGTACATCACCACGTAATTGCCCACCCACCACAGGATTAAACATGGTGTAGCCTTGAGGAAATAAACGACTATGCCAATGCAAAATACGATCGAGTGTTAAAGGCGTATCTAAGTTTTCTACCGCATCAAGCATGATCTCAGCAAGGCCATCAGTCTGCTCAGTAGTAGGAAAAGGTCTCTCTTCACTTAATCCTAATTTATTCGCTAGCGAAGAACGCACCGAGAACGCATTTAACGTTTCACCTTCAATCGCGCTTGAATGGACAATATTGGCAAGTAACGTATCAAGCATGGTTTTTTCTTGGTCTTGGCTCGTCATCTTCCCTAATAAAAGCCCTTGGTTAAATCTAACCGACCTTAATAACGGTTCAATAACGCGTTCATCCCAATAAAAGTGAGGCCATTTATCTTGCTGCCATATCCACATAATGCCTTCCTCTGATCCAATTTCGCTTAATCTACTCACAGTATGATGCGAATAGCCCGCTTATTCAAATCATTTTGCGATGCGATTAAGCACCCTATTCACATCAAAACGTGATTAGATTAGAGGTGCTATTCAACTCACGACAAGCCAAAGGTATTTCAAGTTGACCTAGTGAGAGCCCGAAAATGGCAGAGTATCACTGCCTTTATTCGCTAAACCTCTACTACGCACTCCCTTGATAGTGATACAATCTCCGCATCAGAATTACCGAGAAACTCTATGTATATTCATCATGTTAACGACATCGACTGGCTGGTGATTACCGCTTTTGAAGAACTGAAAACTATGTTTATCGAAGAAGCAGGTGCGATCCCTTCTTGCTTCTCTACCGCCAGTGAATTGAGCCTGATTGATCAAGCCAAGCGCACTTATGGATATTTGCCTACACTCAGCGGCGTAATCACCGATACTGGCACATTTCAAAGTCAGAGTAATGAAGAAGATTTAAACCCACAGCTTGCCTGCCTAGTTGAGGGGCGTGGTCGAGTATTTATCTATCACGGCGGCTTTGTCGCTTTTGTGGATGACGAGCAAACCTTTATTACCCGAATGGACTGAAAATAGCGGTATCCCTAGACTTAAGTAAGCTATTCGTCACCCTGACACAGAGGGCAGACATTAGCTTTCAGGCTTTATATCAAACTGTATATAAAGCCTTTGATGACCACTACTCGCGATTTTTCTGCGTATCGTAACTGATGTGTTTATCTACGTTCTTTAATTGAACCCCAACCTTATCAAACGCCTTTTGGATAGTTGCTGAAACATGAAGCGGATCTTCTCCCATTAAAAAGTGTGCTCTATCTTGATCCGTTTCAAATACGCAGATAATTTTTAAGCTCTGTGGAAAAGAAGAATATTTGACCGTGTGAGTCACCCAAAGAAAACCCTCGTAGCCTTTTAACGTATCTTCACAAACTTCGGTTAACACGTCTCTAATTTGATTTTCAATCTTCTTATCTGATTTACGCATAATGCAAACTTCCTATTTAACACCTTTAAAAACGTTTTCGATCAATATTATCTTAAACGATATTAAGCTGTGTGGCAGTTTCAAATACAAAGTATTTATAGTAATGCTTGAAAAACTCGCAGTGTGGGAATGTAAGTGGATGAGTCTATTTTTTGTAGCAAATCGAAATAGTGCGACACTGTCGCACGATTTGAGTTGTTCAGATTTGTTGTTCGCTGAAATGGGAATTACTTTGCTTTTGATATTGTGTGCTGCTCTGCAATGAAAGCGATTTCTTTATCATTTAAGCACGATTTACTGACATATTGACGCTGTTTACCTATATGCAAGATAAACCCTAAATCGCTTTGTTCAAGTTGATCAATTTCACTCCATGTGATGCTACGAGTGATTTTAGCGCTTTTATAACTCACTCCTTTAGCGTCAGCCTGAAACACCACTTTAGTGCCAGAGAGCGAGCTGATTTTTTGTCGCCATAACCACCACGTTCTTTTAAAGTAGATACTAAGCCCCTCAATAATACTCAAAACAATAAAGAACCAACCAACATACCCATTAGGTAATAGTTCAAGTTTTAATAAAACCACACCAAAAAGAAGAAATAATATTCCTTTTAAATAGGCTTTTGGAAATTTAACAGGATGGCTAGTTTGATCATAACACTCTGCAAAGAAAGTCTTGTCGAGTGTGTATTCTGTGGTGACACTAAAATCTTTAGACATATATGGCTACTTTACGGTTTTAGGTGAATGAGTATCTTATGTTGCGATATCGCAATTTGGGTATTGTACCGTTTCTCGTGCTTTTCTACACTCAAATGTATCTTGAAGTCTCTTAGGTATATAGAATCAGCCCAATCAAAATCAGTGAACTCTATAGGGAAATAAAATGGCATATGAAGTACTAGATGTCAGCCAGTGGGCGCGAGCACAACACTTGAAATTCTATCAAGGCTTTAGTCACCCTTGGTATAACATCTGCTCTAATATCGACGTAACGGCGCTGCACCAATATTGTAAGCAGCACAATCACCGTTTCTTTCACGCTTATCTTTACCTAACTCAGCAAGCACTAAATAAATGTGAACCGATGAGCTATCGCCTTGTAGGGGAAGAAGTACGTATTTACTCGCCTATGTGTGTCAGTGTCGCGCTGCTCGCCGATGATAATACGGTACGCTTTTGCGATTTAGACCATGAGCCTACGTTTTCTGACTTTACCATCAGTGCAGCAAAATCCGAGACTAGGATTAAGAACACGCCTTTTATCGTAGAGCAATTTATTGGCCAAGAAATGAAGCAGAACACGATTCATTTAACTGTATTGCCATGGGTCGATTTCACCAGCATGACTCATGCTAGAGACGTTAACTTCCCAGATAGTGTGCCGAAAATGGCATTTGGGAAATTAGTTCAACAAGGTGAGCAATGGCGTATGCCGTTATCCATTGAAGTTCATCATGGTTTGATGGATGGCTTGCATATGGGGCAATTCATACAAGTATTACAAGCGATGTTTGATAACCCATCACAGCTTGAACAATCAAAATAGGATTCATCTTTCTACTGAGACGAGCGGTCTTACGCTCGTCAAAATACCAAGTTCCATTTGATTACTCTCCCCCAAGCTCAACTTTAAATAAAGATATTCAAATCACATCATTCCGTTAATCATAAATATTCTTATATCCCTCTTACGATAATAACAAAATATTATTATTTAAATAAAATTTGATAATTTCACGTAATCTGCATTCTTACCTATACTCTCCTACATCGAAACAACATAACGAATTAATAAAACGTATTTGGAGCACATTATGAAAATGAATCACGTTGGTATCATGGTTGGCAATATGGATAAAGCTGTTGAATTCTACACTAAAGCGTTAGGCCTTGAGATTGTAATGGGCAATACCAAAGTTACAGAGGAACGTGAAACTGCAATTGGCCGTATGTGTATTGCTGTTTTTGGTGAAGGCTTTAAAGGGTTTAACATTGCGCATTTATTAACTAAAGATGGCATTGGCTTTGAATTATTTGAAATGAAAGAGCGTCAAGAACGTCATAACGTAGATTTTTCTCGTATCGGGATTTTCCACTTTTGTCTTCAAACCGATGACTTTCATGGTGTAATTAAGCGCACAGAAGAATTTGGTGGCAAGGTACGTATGGATATCATGCGTTACCACCCAGAAGATGATAACAATACAAGCCAAATGGTTTACCTAGAAGACCCGTTTGGTAACTTATTTGAGCTTTATTCTCATACATATGAAGAAACATACGCTGCCGATTACGAGTAATCAAACTCTAGCAAAAGCGGTATTAAAAAAGGATTGGTAGAAATACCAATCCTTTTTTTGTGTGAGCAATTGAATGTTTAATAAGTCTGCTATTATTTAATTTATAGTAAGTGCTAAATCACAACTTAGCACATTACGATTATTCGTATCATAGGTATTTCTCTATTGGCAATAACTGCAAAAATTGGGATTCAAAACGCTCCCATCGCCCTGTTTCTGGCTCGTCTTCCCAACTTTTATCACCTGAATACCAACGGACTTCGTTCTCTTGCAGCTTTAAATGCCAACTGTTCTTTTCATCCATCGCTTTTTCTATATCGCTCGCAAGACGCTCTGCTATCTTTTGATTTTCAATAATTAAAATTGATTCGGTATTAAGATAAGTCGATCGTAAATTGAAATTAAAAGAGCTGATACTCGCTATTCGATCATCAAAAACCGCAGACTTTGCATGGAGACCATAAGCAATAGTTGGGGCACATTTAGACACGTTACGGGTCGATTCTTCACACAATTCAGTTTCTGGTTTTAATTCATATAACTGAATACCATGCTCAAGCATATCTTTACGGCGACCTGCATAACCTGAATGGTTAGTGGTTAAATCGTTCGATGCCATTGAGTTAGTTAGCGCTTTTATCTCAACACCGTTATTAACCAGTTCTTGCCACCCTTCTAATTGGGCATCATCAAAAATTAAATACGCCGATTCTAATAAGACCTCTTTATCTGATTCACTGGCTAATTTCGCGAGCGCTTTCGCCGTTGCTTTTGGCTCACTGGTGTTATCTTTATCTAAAGGAACAGGTCGATCAGACACAAAATGTGCATTCACCCAAGTCATTTTTGCTGTTAACTCTTCTAAGAACTGATAGGCGATTTCATTGCCCTCAGGTAACGCTGGATAATTTGTGTAAATTGGCGCTGCTATCTCATCTAATACGGGTTGTTCTGGTGATGTTACCTCACCCAATAAATCAACAGGGTAAGACCAAGTGCTGTCCCAATATTGAATAAAGCTCGTTTGAATATCGGCCACCACAGAGCCTGTTACTAACACATCACGATCACGAAAATTAATGTCATCAGAGAGATCAAAATACTCATCGCCAATATTGCGCCCACCGACAACCGAAAAAGCACCATCAACAGTAAATGATTTATTGTGCATACGTCGATTTAGGCGAGAAAAGTCCCCTAAGAAGTTCACCCATTTGGTTACTCCACGACGGGTTGGAATGGGGTTAAATACACGGATCTCGACTTGAGGATGAGAGTTAAGCGCAATCAAAAGATCTTCACGCTCATTTAAGTTGATGTCATCAAGCATAACGCGAACTTTTACGCCGCGATCAGCCGCTGCTAATAAACGACTCGCAAGATAATGACCGGATGCATCTGAGTTCCAAATGTAATATTGGATATCTATGGTGTGTTCAGCAGTTTCAATTAATGCTAATCGCTGAGCAAGCGCATCCCACCCTGCATCTTGTATCAAAACAGCACTGGTTTCTTTTGTTGTTTTCTGAGGTAACGATGTGTCTCTCAACTCAGATAAGCGACTTGTTAATGGCGTAACAACTGGCTCATTAGCGTGCTCAACCAGATCAGGAAGTGAACCACACCCTGAAAGAATGGCGACGAAAAATAGCGTGATATTAATGCGTTGAAGCACTGACATTTATTAAACTTCCTTTTTTAACGTGGAATAATCAATCCTGATTTTATCTATTTTAATATTAGCAAGAAAACAAAGAGTAATCTTTTATATTCTGATATGATTCACGCTTACCTCAACCACTGTGTTTATATCCATGTATACGTTACGCCCTTATCAGCAAGATTCAGTGAAAGCCGTTATTCATTATTTCCGAAAGCACACCTCTCCGGCAGTGTTGGTGCTGCCTACTGGAGCAGGAAAAAGTTTGGTTATTGCGGAGCTGGCTCGTATTGCTAAAGGTCGCGTATTGGTATTAGCTCACGTTAAAGAATTGGTTGAACAAAACCATGAAAAATACGAAGGGTATGGTGAAGAGGCCTCTATTTTCTCTGCTGGTTTAGGTCGTAAAGAAAACGATAAAAAAGTGGTATTTGCTTCGGTGCAATCAGTGGTTAGAAACCTTGATTCGTTTAAAGACCAATTTTCATTATTAGTCATAGATGAATGTCACCGAGTGCCAGATAACAAGGACACCAGTTATCGTAAAGTCATTGAGCACCTACAAGCTCAAAACTCTGGCATTAAGGTTCTTGGATTAACGGCAACGCCTTATCGCTTAGGCATGGGATGGATTTATCAGTACCACACTCGTGGACAAGTCAAAACCGACACGCCTCGTTTTTTCCGTGATTGCATTTTTGAATTGCCTATTCAGTACTTATTAGATGAAGGTTTTTTGACCCCAGCAAAACTGTTAGATGCCCCAGTATTAAGTTACGACTTTTCGCAATTAAAGCCTGCTTCTACTGGCAAATACAAAGAATCAGAATTGGATTTGGTGATCGAAGAGTCCAAGCGTGCGACGCCACAAATCGTGCAACAAATAGTGGAATACGCAAAAGACAGAAAAGGCGTGATGATATTTGCAGCAACGGTTCGTCATGCTCAAGAAATATTGTCACTACTGCCACCAGATCAATCCGAATTGGTGATTGGCGATACGAAAGTGATTGAACGTGATGCCATCATTCAACGCTTCAAGAAACAACAAACCAAATTTTTAGTTAATGTCTCAGTATTAACCACCGGCTTTGATGCGCCTCATGTTGATCTTATTGCTATTTTACGTCCAACCGAATCGGTCAGTTTATACCAACAAATCATTGGTCGAGGACTGCGCTTAGCGGAAGGGAAAACGGAATGTACCATCTTGGATTACGCAGGCAATTGCTACGATCTCTATCAACCTGAAGTGGGAGATCCTAAACCCGACAGTAACAGCGAAATTATTACTATTCCCTGCCCTGCTTGCGGTTTTAATAATAACTTCTGGGGCAAATTAGACAGTAATGGCTTTTTACTTGAGCATTTTGGTCGTCGTTGCCAAGGCTATTTTGAAGATGATGAAGGGACTCGTGAAGAGTGTGGTTATCGCTTTAGAGCCAAATATTGTAACGAGTGTGGCGCAGACAATGATATTGCTGCACGTATCTGTCATGAATGCGATGCGATCTTAGTTGATCCAGATAAAAAGCTAAAAGAAGCGCTTAAATTAAAAGACGCTCGAATTCTCAACTGTATTGATTTGACACTTACAGCAGGAAAAAACCAATTCGATAAGCCACAAATTAAAGTTACCTATATAGGCGATGATGATTCTGAGCTGCATGAAGTGTGGCAAATGACGACTAAAAAACAGAAACAATTATTTTTGAATCACTTTGTTCGTCCCCATTTGGTTGATAGACATCGTCCATTTGAAGAAACAACCGCAATTAAAATCGCGAATAACCAACACCGTTTTCGCCCACCGAGTTTTGTGATTGCGCGTAAACAAGGTAAGTTTTGGTCGATTCGCGATAAGATCTTTGAAGAGTAATCTGTTTATAAAGTCATCCGCTTGTAAAACACGATTACCACAGCGAACGATAATTCATGTGACAAGAGCGGCACTGCGAAAAAGCCTTATCAAGCGCAGCGCGTGCTGCCTCTTCATCTTGCTCAACTGCGGCTTCGCTAATTAGCATGAATTGCTGAGATAGCGTATCAAACTTGCCCTCAAACTCTGCTTTTTGAACCCAAATTTTAGTCCGTGCTCGGCTGTTGTCTGCGCTTCCTTCTGGAAACAGGGTTTTCTGCTCTTCTACTGTTAAATGCGCACTTTGGGCTAATGGCATAATTCGATCCCAATCTATCGCTTCTTTATCAAACGCGTCATCGAGTAAATCGACAGTTGCATCAAGGTGTTGGAAATTATCTTGACGAGTTTCTATCTCTTGAGAGTAATCAGCGGCAATCACTGAAAAAGAAAATAACGTAACTATTCCTATTTTTTTCATCTTTGATTCCTTTCATTATCGATAAATTAGTATTGGTTATTCCATTTTTAACCATCAGATCTCTACATTATCAAAATCCCCTTAAAAACACACTAAAATAGGTTGTTAGATAAATAATGGGGTGGTACTATTCGCGCTCGTTTTTCGAAACGAAAAGTCTGTTAAGTTAGGTCGCTAAGCTTAATGGCATTTTTTTATTTTACTATTTTGAGAGTAAAGACTATGAAATTTGAAGCAGTAGTACGTACTGAACAAGGTAAGGGTGCGAGCCGCCGCCTTCGTCACGCTGGTAAATTCCCTGCAATCGTTTACGGTGGCACAGAAGCTCCAGTATCAATCGAACTAATCCACAGTGATATCATCAACCAAATGGATAAGCCTGAATTTTACGAAGCAATTGAGCTAGTAATCGATGGCGCTACTGTTAAGGTTAAACCGCAAGACGTTCAACGTCACGCGTTTAAGCCTAAAGTTGAGCACATGGACTTCATCCGCATCTAATTCGAGTCTGTTTTACTCTTTTGCATTATGTTATTTCTTTCTTACCAATTGAAATAACAACCCCTTTAAAGCCCTGATATTACCAGTATCGGGGCTTTAATCTATCTGACGCACTCAATTATAGACCCTCCTAATATTCTTCTACTTAAAAACTAAGATCCCCTTCTCATTTTGTATTCTAATTTATAAGACAACAGTAATTGGACAGTGTTTTTTACTTTTTACTGACAATATTGGGTTATTCTCTTCTATACTTCTGTGTATTAAAAAAAGTTAAACTTCATAAACCAGTTAGGAGTTAAAATGAAAAAATTATTAGTGGCTGTATCTCTACCTGTATTAATGGCTGCATGTGCAAGCAATGGTGATAACCTAATGGCTGACACTCAAGTTTCTGCTGACATGCTTCAACACCACAACTGGCAGTTAACGCAAGTTGATGGTAAAGACATAGCCACTCCTGAAAAAATGGAAGCTCCTCGTCTTGAAATTGGCGAAAAAATGACAGCAAACGGTAACGCTGGCTGTAACAACTTCTTTGGCCAAGGCGAGCTAAATAAAGAAGGTCAATTCCGCATTGAGAAAATGGGAATGACAATGAAAATGTGTATGGGTGATGTGATGACGACTGAACAAGCTGTATCAAGCACACTGTCTACATGGAGCGACATTACGCTTACTAAAGAGAACTTGATCCTTCAAGGTCAAGACCATGAGTTAACTTTCACATTGCGTGATTGGGTTAACTAATCCAGCTATCTAGCTGTTGATCTTCAATCTAACCAATCTGAAGATATAAAAAAACCGGTGAATTCCCCTCACCGGTTTTTTACTATCTGCTACTTATGAACCGATAAATTAGAAAATAAAACTACGCTTCAGTCCAACGCTTAAAGATAAGTGATGTGTTTATTCCACCAAACGCAAAGTTATTGCTCATGATGTAATTACAATCAATCTCACGCCCTGTTCCTGTAATGTAATCTAGTTTACCACAGCGCTCATCGACGTTATTTAAGTTCAGTGTTGGGCTAAACCAATTGTTACGCATCATCTCGATCGATAACCACGCCTCAATCGCTCCACAAGCACCAAGTGTATGACCAAAGTAGGATTTCAATGAACTGATTGGCATTGATGAGCCAAATACGTTTTCTGTTGCTGTACTCTCTGCAATATCACCACGCTCAGTTGCTGTGCCGTGAGCTGATACATATCCAATTTGCTCTGGAGATAGGTTCGCATCTTTTAGTGACATTTCCATACATAATTGCATGGTTTCCATTTGAGGTTGTGTTACATGAGCCGCATCGCAGTTACTTGCAAAGCCAATCAATTCAGCATAAATCGTCGCACCACGTGCTTTTGCGTGTTCGTACTCTTCAAGTACTAATGCACCTGCGCCTTCACCAATAACTAGACCATCTCGGTCTTGATCGTATGGACTCGGCGAAGTTTTAGGTTCATCATTTTTTAAGCTCGTTGCAAATAAGGTATCAAATACGGCTGATTCTGTTGGGCAAAGCTCTTCTGCACCACCGGCAACCATTGCGGTTTGATAACCGTGCTTGATCGCTTCATAAGCATAACCAATGGCTTGGCTTCCTGAAGTACACGCACTGCTTGTTGGAATAACACGACCACGTAAACCAAAGAATAAACCGACATTTACTGCTGCGGTATGAGGCATCATTTTTACATAGGTTGTAGCCGTGATCGCTTTAGTGCTTTTCTCACTTAACATAACGCCAAAAGCGCCTACCGCATCAGTAGAGCCTGTAGATGAACCAAAGGCGATACCTGTTTGGCCGTTTGTTAGAACATCATTACCAATCAAACCACTTTGTTCTAACGCCTGTTCAGAAGCAACAGTAGATAATAATGAGACTCGCCCCATTGAACGAATTCTCTTACGGGTATAATGCTTTGGTAGAGTAAAGTCATCAATTGGTGCGGCAAGCTTAGTGTTAAGACCATCATAAACTTCAAAGCTTGGCATATATTGAGTGGCATTTTCACACTTACGCAGATTTTCGCCTACGGTGTTCCAATCGCTGCCTAAGGCTGTTACGCCTGACATGCCTGTTACCACAACACGACGATTCATACTAAACCACCATTAATAGAAATAACTTGGCGAGTCACATAACCCGCAACATCTGACATTAGGTAACTAACAAGACCTGCAACTTCTTCTGGATCACCCATACGGCGCAGTGGTACTTGTGGCAAGGCATGCTCTTTTACATGCTCATCGACCATACCAGTATCTATCAACCCTGGAGCGACACAGTTAACGGTAATTTTTCGTTTTGCTAATTCTAACGCTAACGATTTAGTTGCGCCAATAACACCCGCTTTAGCAGCGCTGTAGTTAGTTTGGCCACGGTTACCAACGATACCTGATACTGACGCTAGCGTTACGATACGGCCACCTTTACGCTTTTGAACCATAGGCATAACACAAGGATGAAGTACGTTGTAGAAGCTGTCTAAGTTAGTATGAATGACACTGTCCCACTCTCCCTCTGTCATTGCAGGAAAAGCCGTATCGCGAGTAATTCCGGCATTACTTACGACGCCGTAATACGCACCATTCATTTCGATGTCATGTTCAAGCATGAGTCGACACTGAACGCGGTCACTAATATCAAACTGAATTAAACGGCCTGAACCACCATTCGCTTCAATCGTCGCTAATGTTTGTTCTGCTCCCGCTTTGTCACTCATATAGTGAACAACCACAAAAAAACCATCTTTTGCTAACTGCTCTGAAATTGCGCGACCAATCCCCTTACTGGCTCCGGTCACTAATACTTGTCTCATCATGATTCCCTCTACTGCTCGTCTTGCTTAGGAGCTAAAAGCTCTTCTAATTTTTCTTCTGTTGGCACGAATACGTTTAATTGGCTTGATGCTATTTGTTGACCATTACATTCAATATAACAACTGAATACCGCCATGCCATTATTCTCTAAGATTTGCTCTGCAAAAATGTCGAGTGTGTCGCCTTGCTGAAATTCACTGCATTCCGCTTTATATTTTCGACTGCCAAGCAAAAAGCCTATTGGTGACTTATTGCCTTTTTTCCACGCATGATAGCCTGACCATCCAGCGATGGTTTGTGCCATAAACTCAATACCTACCCATGCAGGGATAGTGTTGGTTTCATGATTAAAAAATACGTTCTTATCACTAATGATAACTTGGCAATGAATAGATAGCTCTTGAACATCAATCAATTTATCGACTAATGCCAACGGCGTATCATGAGGTAAAAGGTCGATTAGGTCAGGAATAGTATTCATGATTGATATCCAAAAATTAAACTGATGTTGTTACCACCAAAAGCAAATGAATTACTGATGATTGCTTTCTTTTCTAATACTTGATTGGTCACTAGGTTAATGTCGGCAAGTTTACTGTCTTTTACACCGTCATTAATTTGTGCTGGCAAAGGTAAATTAAATTTTAGTATATGCCAGCAAATCGAGGCTTCAATAATACCAGCCGCCCCTAACGTGTGGCCAGTTAACGGCTTAGTTGAACTGATCGGTGTTTGAGATCCAAACACGGCATTAGCGGCTTTTGATTCCATCGCATCATTCAATGGAGTCGCTGTACCATGAGCATTAATGTAACCAATCTCAGACGCTTCAAGTCCTGCGTCTTTTAATGCTTTTTCCATCGCTTCAATAGCCCCTTTCCCTTCTGGATGAGGTGCCGATATATGATGTGCATCAGAGCTATCACCAGCGCCCAATAAAGCAATGGGATCATCGGAGTCTTTTTGCTCTGCGCTCAGTAGCATATACGCACTGGCTTCTCCGATATTAATCCCTTTACGATTCGGACTAAATGGTAAGCAAGAATCATTTGATAATGCTTCAAGGCTATTAAACCCATTGAGAGTGAGTTTACATAAGGAGTCTGTACCACCAACAATAACCGCATCAACAAAGCCTGATTTTAATAATCGTTTTGCGGATAAAAACACTCTACCGCTTGAAGAACATGCCGTTGAAATCGCGTACGTAGGGCCAGTTAGCTCTAAATACTCTGCGATAAATTCCGCAGGATTACCTAACTCTTGCTTGTGGTAATGATAGCCATCAGAAAACTCGCCAGTATTTAGCTTAGCACTTAGCGCCACTTCACCATCTGAGATCCCAGAAGTACTGGTCCCCACAACAACCGCAATACGATCAGCACCGTAGGTTGCTTTTGCCTTTTGGATTTGAGGCTCTATTTGTTGTAATGCTGAAAGCACTAATTGGTTATTTCGGGTATCAAATGCAGCTAAACGCGATGGGATTGTTGGCAACGAACCTTCGGCTTTACCGACAACGGTCGATTTACCATCATTTAACCACCCATCTTCAGCTATCATTGATGGTTTTTTATTTCCACTAAGAGACTGATGAATATCACTTATCTCTTTGCCTAATGCTGAATGCGAACCACAGGCATGAATATATACAGGAAATTCACTCATTTTATTTATCCATTATTTTTTGAGTTTACGCTTCTTATGAATGTGAAAACGTTTTAATTTTAATGACATAACCTAAATGAGGACTGGTTAAGAGAATATCACCATCAAACTTATTGGCTATTGAGTCATAACGAATATCTAAGACCGTTTTGCCTGATTCATCAACCAACACTCTATGATTATCGCTTTCACTCAGCTTCCAACCAATATTATCTAATGATGTTTGCCAAGCTTCCATCGGCCATAAAGTGATCATTACATTAAATAATACTTGTTCTGGTGGGGGTAATGTATCGGAAAGCCCTGCCATAACATACGTATCTAGAGTTAAACCATCATAATCTAAACTCAATAATCGAGAGCCCCACGAGGCAAACCCTGCAAGAACAAGGTCATTACCAGTCAATTGCAATTGAACAGGCAGTTGTTGTTTCTTACCTTGAAACTCTACTGAGATTAGTTGGCTCAATGATAAATCATTGCCATATTGTGCAGGCTGAGGAAGCGTAATAAATTTACCTTGAGCAACCTCTACTTGGTTAGCTTGCTTAATCGGTTTTGATGTACATCCCATGACGATAAACGACAAAATAAAGACGTTAAAATAACGAAGTATTAAACGCTGACTCATCATTATTTCTCTCTTCTATTATGTAAATGATACTGAGGTAACTGACTTAATGGTGCGAGTAGCCAAGCCACAATGATACCTGTTAATACAGTGATACCAAAACTGTGAATCGCTTGGGTTTCGCTTAATGCTAATAGCCCAAAAGAAAGAATTGTGGTTAGCGCTGATAATGAAATCGCTAATAAAGTGCTTTCTCTGTGTGAATGATCGCCTTGTTTATTCTGCTCTGCAAAGAAAAGGGTGTAATCGATCCCTATTCCCAATATCAACATCAAGGCTAATAAATTAAACAGATTTAGTGGTACTCCGGTTAATATCGTAACCGCAAGTCCTGCGCACCCAGCAATAAAGGGAGGTAATACAATTAAGAAAGCCTGTTTTACTTTATAACGAGGTAGCAACAATAAAAATATCGCAAGATACGCCATCAATAACAGTTCAGTTATTCGTTGTCGATATTGAGCAAATAAAGTCGAAATCTCTTCTGCTTTATTAAGATAAGTTGCTCCATTATTTTGAGCAAATTCACTTAACGCTGCGCTATCAACTTCTTGATTAAAGGTAATAACAGATGCGAATACATTATCAATTTTTCCAAGCCACAAGAAACCTACTGTCTCTGAGATTGGAGATGCTAAAAAACTCTCAATGGTCAGCGCATGATATGGCTGTAATTTAGCTAATGCTTGCTTTTGTTGTATTACTTTTTGATAAGTATTAGCTTGGCCTTGATATAAGCCGTTAACCAATTGGTAATTTGCTTGCTGTGTTTTTTGCGAAGGCACGTAGCGACTGATGGATTGAAATCCACCAAACCCCTGCTCTTGATCTAACTCATGTGAGATTGTTTCTAATTTCTGTAACAGCCCTTCTTCTGAGTTATCTCGAACCAATAATAATTGTTGAGAACCGCCTACACCTGTAATGCTTTTTATCTCTCGCTCTTGTTGCTGAAGTGCTTGTGGTAAGGCTTGAAGCTGACGAATATCATCATCGTACTTTGCTTGTGTTACCCCAAATACAGCGGCAACTAATAAGCTTAATGGCAAAACTAATCGCAACAAGGGTTGCTGCCATACAAGTAACCATTGGCTTAATGCTCGCTGAGCAGGAATTACATGATAGTTACTTGGTTTTCTTGCAAGTAACGGATACCAACACACGACTGTAAAGTAAGCGGCAGTTAACCCAATAGCTGAAAATAGTGATAATTGTTGTAAGCCTGGGAATGGTGCTATCAACATACCTAAATAACCAATCAAGCTTGTGATGAGCCCTAGGGTAATTGCTGGAAAGAGTTGTTTTATACCCTCTACTGAATTCCATTTTGTACCGGCATTCAAGCGATCAGTTAAGAAATGGAAAGCATAATCAATAGAGACGCCTATCAAGCTAGCACCGAATACCAAACTAAATAGGTGTATTGATCCAAACAAGGCAATAGTTAATACATAAGCGCAGAATAAACCTGTCGTTATAGATAATAAGGCAAGCGCTAATGGCATGGCACTTCGATACACAACAAGAACTAAAACAAGAATACCGATCAGAGAACCGAGTCCAATAGTACTAATCTCTCCTTTCGCACTTTCTGTACCATGAGCGGCATAAAAAATGACACCAGTATGCTGCACATCAATAGAAAATTGCTTCTGTATGCTTTGCTCTAATGCTGTTAAATCGGGCAATTGCTGCTGTAAAGAAAGTTGGTAAGATGAGCCAGCAAGATCTGCTGTGATCACAATGTATTTATGGTCATCAACCGTTGCTGTGAGATAACCATTTTCTATTTTAATATTGCCTGAGCTTTTTGTTAAACCCGACAAATAGTCTCTAAATAATAGGAATGGATCATTTTCTAATTCAACCCCCGTTACACCAGAGAAAGGATTATACAGTGCCTGTAATACCAATTGAACTTGTTGCTCTGGTGCAGAAGTTAATTGCTGCTGTTGTTTTTCAGTTAATAGCTGGGCGCGTGCAGGAAAATAATACTGTCCCCACGCTTGCTGCTGGTCTTTGCTTACTGTTGCTGTAACAGAATCAAATAAAGGCAATTCTTTTAAACCAAAACTAAATTGCTCAACGGCATTGATAAGTTTTTTATTGTCATTCTGCTTTTGACTAACAACAAACACCACTTTATCACTCATGGTATTTGCTATGGTGTCAAACGCTTGTTGAGCAACCTTATCTTGTTGATTATCAGGCAGTAGCGCTAATATATTGGTCTCAACAGGAAGAACGCCTTTTGTGTTAGCTTGATAAACAAATAGACCAACAAGTCCTAAAATTATCAATAACCAACTTAAAGCAAACTGTCGAGGCTTGAACCAGTTAGAAGGTAAATGCACGTAACTCTTCTTCTGTTAATGTCATAGGTTTGGTTGATTGCTTAGTAAAAAGCATTTCTGTTACGTCACCACGCACTTCAGTTAACACAACGCGATTCAAGTAAGTACCGCCTTCGATTTTGATCGATTTAAACACGCTATCAATCGGTGATGTAGTTGGTGTTAATAACAACGTCCATGCTTCTTTTTCGCCCGATAATGTTAAGGTGAAATTTTCTTTAATCGCGTCAGTATCGCCTTTAAATAACGAAAGGAATAATCGCGTAAAGTAGAATACCATTGGATTTTGAGTGTCATTCATCACTTGGGCTTCGCCATTTATTAACTGACGAAGTTTATTCTGCGTTAACGTTAGTGTAATAGGGAATGGCTTAGTTTGTTGCCACAATAGTCCTTGCTCATGATCTAACAAAAAAGACCCTGATGTTAATAACGGTTGACTAAACATCTGCATGGTTCTAACTTGTTGAAAATCGCCACGCACTAACGTTGACTGAGCGAGTTGTTGCTGTAAATCGTTTACATCAAAAGCAAAGCTATTCGCACTGAATAAAACGCTTAACGACAATAGCAAGATTGAGATGTATCGTTTGATACTATGCATTCTGGTAAGCCTCTACTTTATCGGTAAATGCCTTAGGTGATACAAAGCACATTTCGTCGTTTTCCATCTCAACAGCAACTTGCATTGTATGCCCTCTTGTCATTCTGACTCCAGATTCCGCATCATAAATAACATAATCTACACGCATACGATTTTCCCATTCGGTCAATGTTGCCACCACTCGAATAGTATGGTCATAACGTATAGATTTAGTGTATCGGACACCAACGTCAATGATTGGCCAGAGATAACCCGATTCAACCATATCGTTATAACTATATCCGATTTTTTTCAGCATCTCATGACGAGCGGTTTCGAAAAATCGGAAGTAGTTACCGTGGTAAATGATGCCCATTGGATCCGCATCTTGAAAAGCAGTTGTGATCAACACTTCTGAACTTAATACGTTCAACGTTGATGATCCATCAGTATTAATCACAGTGTCTGACATTAATATAGCGTCCAATGTTGTTGTTGAATTTTATTAATAAAATTACGTAAGTCTTGCTCTAATGGACGATCTTCATCTACAAAAGCAAATTCAGATAAAACCGCATCTCGCATGGTTTTTAGTTCAAGGCTCAGTTCGTTATCGCTCAATTCACCTTGTCTTTCACGCAATACTAACGCTTGAGTTGCCGCTAATAGAGAAGCCGACGTCACTTGCTCTGTTAACTGAAGAACACGCAAGCAATCGCGAGAAGCAATCGTACCCATGCTCACTTTATCTTGGTTATGGCATTCTGTTGAACGAGAGAATACGCTTGCTGGCATCGTGCCTTTAAGTGCTTCTGCTGTCCATGCTGAAATACCAATTTGAACCGCTTTAAAGCCATGATTAATTGGTTTACGAGCACCAGTTGCACCAGTTAGGTTAAATGGTAAGCCATTATTGAACTTATAATCCATTAACTGTGCCATTTGACGATCCAGCAAATCAGCAATGTTTGCCACTGCCGTTTTTAGCATGTCCATTGCCATAGCAATATGACCACCGTAAAAATGACCACCATGAAGAACGCGCTCATTATCGCCATCAATAATTGGATTATCGTTAGCGCTGTTTAGTTCGTTTTCAATCATCTGACGTAAGAACGGCAAGCTATCTTGAAGAACACCAATAACATGAGGAGCACAACGTAAAGAATAACGGTCTTGTAGACGGTCGCTGTTTCTTGGCGGCGTTTCATTGTGTAAATCTGAGCGTAACCATGATGCGATTTGTTGTTGACCTGGATGTGGCTTCACCGCAAATAATGCTTCATCAAAATGGAAGTCATTACCTTGCATACCAACAGAAACCATTGCTGTGATTTTAGTCGCCATTTGTGCTAAATATTCAGCACGTTTATACGCTAAACAGGCTAATGCCGTCATCACTGACGTACCGTTCATTAACGCTAAACCTTCTTTTGGTTTAAGTTTAATTGGTGTGATATTTAACTCTTTAAAAACATCAGCCGTTGCGCGAATTTCACCTTTATAGATAACTTCACGCTCACCAACAAGAGCTGCCGCAAGGTAAGAAAGCGGAGTTAAATCGCCACTTGCACCCACTGAACCTTCTTGAGGAATACGAGGTGAAATGCCATGATTAATCAGAGTAACAATTTGATTTAGCAAATCGTGAGTAACACCAGACACGCCTTGAGATAATGAGCATAAACGTGTTGCTAATACCGCACGTGATTGCTGCTCATCGAGATTATCACCTAAGCCACAACCATGAAAACGAGTTAAATGTAATGGCAGTTCATCGACTAAATCCATAGGAATCGCAACAGTACAAGAATCACCGTACCCTGTCGTTACACCGTAGATTACGCCTTCTTCTTTTAAAAGACGCTCTAAGAACTCAACACCACGGTCAATTTTAGCAGTAAATGCATCAGAGTTATTAAGTTGTGCATCAGCACCATTTGCAATATCAACAACGTCTTCAATCGTCAGACGTCCCTTACCAAATGTAATTGAATTAGTTGTCATCTTTCTTTCCAGTTAACTGCCAAAAATTAAAAAAGTTATACCATTGCGATGGGGCTTTCAGTGTGAAATGCTCCAAGCGTTGAGCATAATTCTGTACGACTTCTTGCAAAGCCTCTTCTCGCTTACCACGAGGTAAAATAATTTGTTCTGAAAACGGTTCAAAATACACATCAAAACGTGGCTCTTTTTGTGAATCATCACGTAGGCCAAACATAAGATAAACCGGTTGCTTTAAAATAGAAGCCAACATAAATGGCCCTTGTGGGAATGGCGCTGGTTTACCAAGAAAATCCGCCCAAACAACACGATCTTCTTTGGTAACTGAGGTGCGGTCACCCACAATAACAATCCACTCACCTGCATCTATTTTTTGTTGTAATAAAATAGCGGTATCAGGGCCCATTTTACTGACTTGAATCACATTAACCTCAGATTGAGGATTAACCGCTTTCATTACTGCATTAAAACGCTCTGCGTGCTCAGTAAACACCAAAGCATTAATTTTAAGATCTTTATGTCGACGACTCAGAGCACGACATAACTCTAAATTACCCAAATGGGAACCTAGCATTACGATGCCTTTTTCTCGTTTGGATAACGCTTCATAATGCTCAGTACCATGCACAACTAAATTCTTCTCAGAAAAATCGCCACGCCATGCTGCCAATTTATCTAACATGGTTTCACCAAATGAAACTAGGTGGCGATATGGAGATAATTTTTCAGGTAACGTAATATTTTTTACTCGTGCATAAGCATTTACTTGTTGAATAAAATCATCAGATGCTTGTTTTACAGGGCCACCACGTAAGTAGTAATACGCCATAACGGGTTTTAGCAGTAACGAGAAAACATGACGACCAAAAGTAGAATAAACCCACAACAGCACTTGCATTCCAAGAATAGTGCCACGCTCTGCATGAGACGACCAATGATCATCCTGTATTGGTTTTCGTTTTAATAATGATAGGATCCGCGGCAACATGCCAAAAAATAACTTCGTGTGCATCCAACTGATTTTGACGTTATCCCATAAAGCATCAAAATGAGAAATACCATCTTCAGGATAAATCACGCGAGTATTAATAAAACGGATATCCGTGTCATTCCAATACATACGAACCATGATCTCAGTATCGAAATCCATTCTTCGCCCCAAAACAGCACGCTCAAGAACGCTAATAGTTGGCCCTATTGGATAAGAACGAAAACCACACATACTGTCTTTAATCGCAAAAGAGAGCGTCTCTATCCATACCCAAACATGGGTGACATAGCGCCCATACAAGCGAGATTTAGGCACGCTTTCATCATAGATTGGTTGACCAGAGATCAACGCTGTGGGATGAGCTTGTGATTCTTGAATCAACTTAGGTAATGCTTCTAAATCATGTTGACCATCTGCATCAATTTGAATCGCATGACTAAAGCTTTGCTGATAAGCCGCTTCAATACCAGCAATAACCGCTCCGCCTTTACCCTGATTATTAGCCAATGTAATTAGGGTCACATCATCATACGATGCTGCAACATCCGCTAGAATTCTTTTTGTGTCAGCCTGACTGCCATCATCAACAATAAGCATTGGGTAGCCAAAAGTCATTAATGACTCAACAACCGCTGGTACCGTTGCTCCATGGTTATAGCAAGGAATAAGAAAACAAGGACGGAAAGTTGTCATTATTGTTGTCCTAATAAAATACGCCCAGAAGAGTGCTTACTTACAATATCTTCATGTTTAGAACTGAAAGAAAAATACAATTTCTCTTTATCTTTAACCCACTTTAATTCTAGCTCAACATAAGTATTCGGCAGGATTGGTTCTTGAAACTTCAAAACTTCCATCCCTTTAAAGACAGAATGTGCTTGTAAGTGTTGTTGGCCATAATAAATAGCCCAGTCCACCTGAGTCACACCTGGTAATAATGGGTGATTAGGAAAATGACCAGTAAAATCTAAAAGATCATCATCCACTCGCATAGAAATAATCACGCTGGATTGATTTTCATCTTGAACTGACATGTCAGTCGAAATAATTGTCGGTTTACGTTTTGTCATGAGTACTTCTTTTAATCATTAACGTCATTAAACAGCTGCTGTAGGTCATGCATTTGACGCTTACCTTGGCTGTTTAATGGAATGTCTTTAACGGCTCTAAAACGGCGAGGAATACCTACAGGTTCTAACCATTCTCTTAATTCAGAACGCAGTTTTAACCAGAACTTCCCTTTAGAACCTTTTTTGATTGATTCGTTCCCTGCTTGAGAAAGAACAATTACAGCGCCTAGCACAGTTCGTTTGGCTTCTTCCATTGGTATCACAGCAGCTTCATCAATCCATTCAAGCTGCATTAAACGTTTTTCTACTTCTGTTAGTGAAAGACGTTTTTCTTCAATCTTAATAACTCTATCTACACGCCCTTTTAGCATGAACTGATCATTATCTAATAAGTCACAATAATCACTGGTTGGATACCAGAGATGATCATCAATAAATGGAGATAAAAGCTCTAAGCAATGTTCAATGTTCAATCGTGCTTTATGGGAAGGGAAAAAAGTCCACAGTGATGTCGGCTCAACTTGTTGTCGATAGCCCACCCCGCCAGTTTCCGTACTTCCATACACTTCAAATGGACGTAAAGATAATTTCTGCTCGCTTTGGTTTGCACCTTCAATGGCTAACGGGCCACCTGAAGAAAATACCATTTGATAGCAATTGTAACCTTCATGATCAGCAAGACGTTTTAATAATGCAGGGCTACAAATTAGCGTTTTCTTATGATCTAGACGATGAGATAAAATTTGCTCAGGATAAGTAAAGTTACTACGACTAAATGCACGCCCTGCACATAATGGCCATAACACTCTAAATAATAAGCCGTAAATATGTTGATGGGAGACGGTGCTGTAGATTTCTGACGACCCGACTTGATTACCCCAAAGCGACTCTAATTGCTGAATTTCGTTATCCAATAATTGCAGCGTTTTCTCAATTGGCTTTGGCGTATCAGTAGAGCCTGATGTAAATAAAGTAAGGCAAACCTGATTCAATACTAATGGAGATAATGAAGCAGAAACATCATCAGTAATGTTTGAATACTTTATATGCCTTTCACATGGCATGACTTGAATAATGTCATCATGCAGTAGTGCATCAAAATGCTCAGATAATTCAGTTAATGCTGCAGGTTGATGATTACCAGGCAAAATGATGTGCTTGTTAGCATGAGCTAATGCAAGAAAAGAAACAGCAAACTGATAACTGTCATCAAAACACAATGCCCACTTAGTTTCTGATTGATGAGAAAGAAATGCACATACACGTTGAACGTCCGCTTGAAATGTTTGATAGCTAACATTGTTATGCTGCTCATCAAAACAGACAGCATGAGTCAGGGGACTTTGTAAGACTACATCAGAGAGAGATTGATAACTCATGCTTCTTTTCTCTTTATCCATTGACGAACTAACCATTCACTTATGAACAAGGTTCCAATCAGTAAATAGCTGATAAAACCGTTATACAACATCCATACTTTCATATCTAAAAAGCAAGTTGAGAGTGAAATTGAACCATTAATAACAAAAAATACACACCATACTTTTGTTACTGTGCGAGTATATGCAACACCACTAGGCGGAAGATCGGGTTCTTGAAGGCGAGCAAAGCGCTCTATCATGCTTTGTGGTTGAAATAAACTCCAACAAAAGACGATAAACATCACTACGTTGACAATCACAGGGTAAAAAGTAAACCACCCTTCAGAACGAAATATCCATCCCAGACCAGCCAGAATAAGCCCTGCTAATCCGCTAATCATTGCGATGTATTTAAGTTCTTTAATTGGGACCTGTTTGCCACCGACCATTCGCACTACAAACAACACCGCTAGCACGCCTGCTACTGTCGTAATTCCACCAAAATGGAGACCGTAGTAAACCGCTAGCGGATAAGCGAGCAGTGCAATGGCTGACAATACCGTCAGCCAACGCATTATTTTAGAAGCGCAGCGACAGAGTTAACTACGTCTTCAACAGTGCGAACTTCTTTAAATTCTTCTGGCTTAATTTTTTTACCAGTGACTTTTTGTAAGTGAACAACTAAGTCAACGGCATCAATACTGTCTAAATCAAGGTCAGTATACAGCTGAGCATCAAGGGTAATATCAGCCTCATCAATTTCAAATAATTCGACTAATGCCGTTGTTACTTGCTCTAATACTTGTTCTCTATTTACATCTGTCATGACTTACTCTCTTACGCTTTATTTTCAGTAATGTAAGCAGCCAAGTTTGCTACTGACGCAAAATGTTCACGAGTTTGAGTATCGTCAGCATCTAATACTAGGTTGTACTGCTTTTTAATTGCTAAACCCAATTCTAAGGCATCAATAGAATCTAAACCTAAACCGTCACCAAATAATGGCGCCTCTGTTTCAATATCATCCACAGAGATATCTTCTAGGTTAAGCGCTTCAATAATTAATTGTTTAATTTCGTTATGTAATACTTCCATCAATAACCTACTTATTTTCTTTTGATGTTTTAAATTCATTTTGTGGATACAAGGCTGTATCTAAAAATCGATTTACGTTTCGAGCCGCTGATGACGATGAATCAGCGTCTTCAATATATGGAGCAATCGCCACTTTATCTTTCACTTGTATATGAAAGAATGGGCGCACATCTGGAACTTGATACCATTTTGCTTCTTTAGTTAAGAAACTTGGCGTTACTGTGACATGAATAATGCGTAAATCACTTTCACTACGGACGGCTATTTGTGCCGCGCCACGCTGAAGTTTAGATTTAATACCAGGTGTTGTCCGAGTTCCTTCAGGAAAGACTAACAATACATTCCCTGAATTTAACTTATCTGAACACTCTTCTAAAAATGCTTCTGGTTCACGATTGGGAATATACCCCGCCGCTCTCACTATCCCGCGAATAAACGGATTATGCCATAGCGCCGCTTTTACAATGCAGTCACATTGCGGTAATTGTGAAGCAATTAAAACATAATCAATCAAGCTAGGGTGATTAGCGATAATTAAGCAGCTTTTATCATTTTTTAAAAGTTCAGCGCCGTCAAATTGATACCGAATAGCCCGACTATAATGCATGGTTTTGCAAAACAATAAGAAGCTACGTTGAATAATCAATTGCACACGCATTTCTCGCTGTTGCGCATTCTTTGCGGTAAACGTAAGCGTAGGAAAAATAATAAACGTTAAACACAACGCGCCAATACCAAAAAGAGAAAAGCAAAGCCCTGTTGCTACTATTCGCCAATATTTATCTATCCGTGAAAATACCGTCATTTATTTATTATAAGTCCATATCCATTGAGTTGATTGACTATTTACTTCCCATTGTTCATTTGATCCTACTAAGTTAGCAATACATTGCAACCCATGAGGTAAAACTTCGGGACTAACTGATGGTTTATTGCACCACTCAACTCTAATATCCTCTCCAGCGCTTAAAATCATCCCTAATGCATAGCCTTGATATCCTTTTTTCTCGAATATTTCATAGTGAGAAGGGAGTGGTTCATCAAAATCAACAACAAGAACACGATGGCTTGGATTGTCATATAAATAAGCAGATGCTTCGATTAATGCAGAATGAAACGTATTTTCTCCAGCAGCAATAGACGTCACTGGAATGGATTGTTTTGCGGTAATAGTAAATAAGCCAGCCGCGGTATTATGAACAGATTGAGAGAATGCCATTGGAGATGCGTCATTACCCGTTAAAATATCTTCTAATAATGCACTGGTTCTAGTGAGCTCACCATGACGACTGGCAAATACCAAATAATCAACATTTTGGTCTTCAATTAATAGCAAGGCCGTTTGAACCGCTAATTTACTTAGTGAACTCATTCTGCGTCGTGCCATTGCAGGAATTTTATCAACTGACGCTTTTTCACCTTCTGGCCAAGTGAAATTATTTTCTTGCCATTGTCGCCACGCCGCTTTGCTTTCTATGCCAGCTGAAATTGCGTGCCAATCGATAATATTAAAATTTGCGTATGCCATGATGCCCACTAATAGTAAAAACATTACATTTTGTAACTCTACTCGTATAGGATATATGAATTCAGTGACTTGGCGCAAATACAAAAACAGCAAGCCATTCTGTAAAAAAACATAAAAATAGATAATTAAAGGGTTTTAACAATGAAAATTTCAGCACCATTATTATTAACGAGTGGTTTATTGTTTTTATCTGGGTGTGCAAGTGTAATGACACTTAGTGATGCGACAACTGGCGAAGATTTATTACAAACAAACAAACAAGTTTATACTTTAGTTAATTTGCATCCAGATGCAACTCGCCTTAAGCTTTATTCGGTTAATTATCAGCAAGATGGCTTAATACCATTATGCACAAAAGTAGATATTATTAATGTTCAAAATAAGCGCCTTACGTTCAAAGTAGAAGGAACTAAAGAACAATACATCCTTGATAAACATCGCTCATCTCCTGATTTTGCGAAGTACCTAGGTCACTATTTTGGTACTGAATGTAATACCTCAAAAATTAAAAAACTCAGTGCATTAGATCAAACAGGGATTAAAGAAGGCATTGCTAAAAAAGGAATGACAAAAGAAGGTGTGGAATATGCGATAGGTTTTCCACCAGAACATAAAACACCAGATTTAAACAGTAACGAATGGCTATATTGGAAAAACCGATTTAATACATTCAAAGTCGAATTCAAAGATAATCGCGTTTCTAATATCATTGATTAATTGACTGTTCTTTATTTAATATCCGTGGTTTCTTGCTTTTGAACAAAGTTTCACTTTAAACCACTGATATGATCCATTCATCTTCTAATAATATGGTTAATTTCGTGACTCAATATAAAAATGACCCTTTCAATGCGCTAGAAGCTAAAACTGAAGCTCAAAAGCTTTCATTCGCCCCTATCGTTTTTCATACCGCTCGTACACTTAGAGATCTTGGTATTCTCGCAGCACTTGATAAAGCAGCAAGCCAAGGTTTAAACGCAAAACAATTAGTAGAAGACACTGGCGTGTCTGAATATGGCGTAAAAGTTTTACTTGATATGGCGTTAAGTGCTCATATCGTTACGTGGGATGAGCCTAACTATGTGTTAGCAAATTTAGGGCATTTTTTATTACACGATGGCATGACTAATGCGAACTTAGATTTTACGGCTGATGTTTGTTACGCTGCAATGATGCATCTAACTGAGGCAATTCAAGAAGGTACTCCTGCGGGTTTGAAAGAACTTGGAGACTGGCCAACCATTTATGAAGGCTTATCTCGATTACCTGAAAAAGCAAAAGAAAGCTGGTTTAAATTTGATCATTTCTATTCTGACCGTTCATTCCCTATTTTATTAGAAAAAGTATTAAGCAAAAAACCTAAGCGTCTTTTTGATATCGGTGGTAACACGGGTAAGTGGGCATTACAGTGCTGTAACTATGATAAAGATGTGAATGTCACTATTATTGACCTTCCACAACAAATCGAAATGGCATTAAAAAATGCAGAACAACAAGGCTTTGCTGAGCGCATAAATGGTTACCCAACTAATATGCTTGATAAAACACTGCCATTACCTCAAGGCGCTGACGTATGGTGGATGAGCCAGTTCTTAGATTGCTTTTCTCCTATGGAGATTTTAAGCATTTTAAAACGTGTTCGTGCAGCAATGTCTACTGATGCTAAAGTTTATATTCTTGAGTTATTCTGGGATGCTCAAAAATACGATGCTGCATCATACAGCCTAAATGCAACCTCGCTATACTTTACTTGTTTAGCAAACGGCAATAGTCGTTTCTATCGCTGTAGTGACTTCTTAGAGATCATCGAAGAGGCTGGTTTTGCTGTTGCTGAACAAACTAATGATATTGGTTTAGGTCATACGCTACTTGAGCTTAAAGCTAAATAGGAGCCATCTGTGCTATCAGAACAATCAATCAACGTAGAATCCACTCAGGTTGCTATTATTGGTGCAGGTCCATCTGGCTCTATTGCTGCAGCATTACTTAAAAAACACAATATTGACTGCATTATTTTAGAGAAATCTACGTTTCCTCGCTTTTCTATCGGTGAAAGTTTACTTCCAGCGTGCATGGAATCGATGAAAAACGCGGGTATGCTTGAAGCGGTAAACAACACCTCTTTTCAATATAAAAATGGGGCAGCATTCCATTTCAATGGTACGTTTACCTCATTTGATTTTACTGATAAGTTTTCAGAGGGTGCAGGAACGACATATCAAGTTCAACGTGGCAATTTCGATAAGGTATTGGCTGATAGCGCCCAAGAACAAGGGGTAGAGATTCGTTATCAACACGAAATTACCGATGTTGATGTTTCTCAAACTAAAGCATTACTTTCTGTTTTAGACTCTGATGGTAATCCTTATCAAGTTAAAGCTGACTTTGTATTAGATGCAAGTGGGTTTGGACGTGTATTACCAAAGCTACTAGATCTTGAAGAACCTTCTTGTCTTCCACCACGAAAAGCTATTTTCACTCATATCAATGACAATATTACTGACGTCAACTATGACAGAAATAAAATTCTTATCTCTGTACACCCCACGAATACACAAGTGTGGTATTGGTTAATTCCATTCAGTAATGGTACTTGCTCTTTTGGTGTCGTTGGTAAACCTGAATTTTTTGATCTTTATCCTGAAGATAATATTGAAGCGTTAAAACAATTAGCGACTGAAGACAGTAACCTGAAGCAATTACTCTCTGCGGCTGAATACCCAAATCCATCGGGTCAAATTATGGGCTACTCAGCGAATGTAACTAAGCTATTTGATCGTAATTTTGCTCTTTTAGGTAATGCTGGTGAATTTCTTGATCCTGTGTTTTCTTCTGGTGTAACCATTGCGATGAAATCAGCAGAATTAGCGGCAGAGTTATTGATTAAGCAATTCAATCACGAAGAGGTTAATTGGCAAATTGATTATTCAGACAAACTGATGAAGGGCGTAAATACGTTTCGTTGTTATGTTGAAGGGTGGTATGAAGGGACCTTCCAAAACGTCATCTTCCATAAAGATCCTAATCCCAAAATTAAACAAATGATCAGCGCTATTTTGGCGGGTTATGCATGGGATGAAGAGAATCCATTTGTCGCAGAGCCTGAACGTCGACTAAAAGTTATTGCTGAGCTATGTAAGCCATTGACTCAGTAATATCTGTATAGCTAAAAAAACCAAAAAAGGCATCCAAATTCTACATTGGGTGCCTTTTATATTTTTATATATCAAGCCGACTTATGCCTGTTCGCTCTCGATAACCGCTTTTAAACTGTGTGGATGCAATTTAATACACACGCCTTGATACTTAAAAGCTACGGTATAGTTTGCAACTCGTTCTGCCTCACCAGATGGACAACTCTGCTTTACTTTTACACCCAAAGACGTCAATTTTGACCACTTTTCTTTGAGTACTGGAAATATAGAAAATAAGTAAGTCAGAAATTCTTCCTGAGAATTAACATCGCATGGAATAACCCACTCTACATGCTCCCACCCTTGCTGAGGGTAAGATTTCTCCCCTGGATAAGGTAATTCTAAGCATTCAATAGACCAGCCATTGATATTTAGTGCTTCATTAAAGCCTAACGCGATTATTGGTCGACCATTAATCTCGTTATTTGACCATTCTTCAGATCGTTGCAACCACGTTTGATGAGCCGTTTCAGCCACGTCACGATCATTAATTCGCAAAGCAATATGATCCGCTTGGTAATCACTCAGATCTAATCCCAGCACATCAAGTAAGGTTTGAATGTTGTCCATAAAAGCAGGTAAGGCATTAATTAACTGCTGAGGCTCTAATTGTTGTTCTTTTAATAATAACGATGACATGAAAGCAACCTAACGATTGAAGAAGAGAAACCGAATTGTAGCAACCTCTTTACTTGATGTTTAGACTCTTAAGAAAAAATAGCAGAAACTATTAAATATCCCCTATTTTATTGCTATTATTAGCGACTATTTTGCTTTCCATGCAACAGCATTCCTGTTTAACAGCGATATGAAGGATAACTCTTTGAATATTCAATCACTTATTAACGACAAAGTTTCTCAAGCCTTAGAAGCAGCCGGCGCGCCAGCAGGCAGCCCTGCCGCAGTACGTCAATCTGCAAAAGCACAATTTGGTGACTACCAAGCTAACGGCGTAATGGGCGTAGCTAAGCGACTAGGTACAAACCCACGAGAATTTGCTCAGAAAGTACTGGATGTTTTGGATCTTGATGGCATCGCTAGCAAAACTGAAATTGCAGGCCCTGGCTTTATCAATATTTTCTTGTCTGAAGAATTTCTAGCAAAACAAGCAGAAGCAGCATTAGCTGATGAGCGCTTAGGTGTTGCTAAAGAACAACAACAAAACATCGTTGCCGATTACTCAGCACCAAACGTTGCAAAAGAAATGCACGTTGGTCACTTACGTTCAACCATCATTGGCGATGCTGTTGTTCGTACTCTTGAGTTTTTAGGCCACAACGTTACTCGTGCTAACCACATCGGTGACTGGGGTACTCAATTTGGTATGCTTATCGCAAACCTTGAGCGCATCCAAAAAGAGAAAGGCGAAGTTTCTATGGAGCTGTCTGATCTTGAAGGTTTCTACCGTGAATCTAAAAAACTGTATGACGAAGACGAAGAGTTTGCCGTAACTGCCCGTGGTTACGTAGTTAAACTTCAAGGCGGCGATGAGTTCTGCGCAGAGATGTGGAAGAAACTTGTTGACGTTACTATGGTTCAAAACCAACGCAACTACGATCGTCTAAACGTATCACTTACTCGTGATAACGTAATGGGCGAAAGCATGTATAACAGTATGCTTGCTCCAATCGTTGCTGATCTTCAAAAACAAGGTCTAGCAGTTGAGAGTGATGGCGCTCAAGTTGTTTACCTTGACGAATATAAGAACAAAGATGGCGAGCCAATGGGCGTTATCGTTCAAAAACGTGATGGTGGCTTCCTTTACACAACAACAGATATCGCTTGTGCTAAATACCGTTTCGAAGAATTGAATGCTGATCGCGTTCTTTACTTCATCGACTCACGTCAACACCAACACCTAATGCAAGCATGGACTATCGTTCGTAAAGCAGGTTATGTTCCTGAGAGCGTATCTTTAGAACACCACGCGTTTGGTATGATGCTAGGTAAAGATGGTCGTCCATTTAAAACTCGTGCCGGTGGTACCGTTCGTCTGGCTGATCTTCTTGATGAAGCAGAACAACGCGCAACAACACTAATCGAAGAGAAAAATAAAGACCTATCAGCAGAAGAAAAAGCGAAGATTGCTACTACGGTTGCAATGGCTGCGGTTAAGTATTCTGATCTTTCTAAACACCGTACGACAGATTACATCTTCGATTGGGATAACATGCTTGCATTTGAAGGCAACACTGCGCCTTACATGCAATATGCTTACACTCGTGTCGCTTCTATCTTCAGCAAAGCTGGCTTGTCTATGGATGAGTTAACTGGTGAAGTTAAGATCACTGATGAAAAAGAAAAAGCACTTGTTTCTAAATTAATGCAATTTGAAGAGGCAGTTCAAGCAGTGGCAAGTGAAGGTCAACCTCACTTAATGTGTGCTTACCTATTTGAACTTGCTGGTCAGTTCTCTAGCTTCTACGAAGCATGCCCTATCCTCAACAACGAAGACGAAGCTGTTAAACAAAGCCGCTTGAAACTAGCTGCATTAACAGCTAAAACGATCAAGCAAGGTCTAGACTTATTAGGTATTGAAACGCTAGAGCGTATGTAATTCCTTATTTTAATACGCTGGGTATTTGTATATTCAGAGTATTGATAAAAGAAGATCAAAAAAGGAGCTAATTTTAGCTCCTTTTTTATTACATAAAATTTATGTAAGGGAATATTAAAACCAACGTTCTAAGACTGTTTTATCTAACTGTTTAAACGCTTTATTTAAAATATTCGCCAACTCTTTATAGCGAGGTTGACTCTTCATTGGCTCTAATGCTGCCCCTGATTCAATGATCTTCTGGTACAACTCACGATACCAACTAGCTAGTGCGGGCGGTAATATTGTATTTGCTCGATTACCTAACCACCAAAATCCTTGCAATGGCATACTCAGTGCAAATAACGCAATGATAATCGCTTGTGGTAAACCAGCCGTATTATTAAAGGCCATTTGTGTCAATACACTGATGACGGCAACCGCTGGCATAACCTTAACTGCAAACTTAGTGGCTTTAATCACTCGTTGCTCTGGGAACATTGGAGCTAACTCTTTTCGCTCTGGCCACGTATCCATATAGGTTTGGCCATCTCGAAATCGGAATAGAAAACCGCTTTCACTCATATTGCCCCCTTAATTTCTAAACAAAAGTTTAAATATTCAAAAAAACACAGAATAAACTTGATTAGAATTAATATTATCTTAAAATATTTTTGTTATCTTAGCGCACAATCGTTATCCTATGCGCTGATTTATTTTTTGCTGTAGTTCTACTATAAGCTAAAAAAGGATAAATCGGCAAGGACTGCTGTAATGCTCTTTCTAAGGATAGCCAACTTTTTTATGCAAATGCGGTAATAATTTTCAAATTAACTGCATTTGTCATTGTTATGTCACTACGACATAACTTTAATTACTGATGAATAAATAGGTATTTATACATGTCTAAGCTGGTTTTAGTTTTAAACTGCGGTAGTTCTTCTCTTAAATTTGCGGTTGTTGACGCAGAATCTGGTGCTGAGCACTTAACTGGTCTTGCTGAGTGTCTTGGTCTTCCTGAAGCTCGTATGAAGTGGAAACTTGATGGCAAGCATGAAGCTCAACTAGGTGAAGGTGCAGCACACGAAGAAGCACTAGCATTTATGGTAGAAACTATCCTTGCTTCTAAGCCAGAGCTTAAAGCTAACCTAGGCGCTATCGGTCACCGTATCGTACACGGTGGTGAGCAATTCACTAAGTCAGCACTAATCACTGACGAAGTACTTAAAGGTATTCAAGACGCTGCAACTTTTGCACCTCTTCATAACCCTGCTCACATCATCGGTATCGAAGCTGCGAAGCATAACTTCCCAGAACTTCAAAACGTTGCTGTATTTGACACTGCGTTCCACCAAACAATGCCTGCAGAGTCTTACCTATACGCTCTACCATACAACCTATACACAGATCACGGTATCCGTCGTTACGGCATGCACGGTACTTCTCACCTGTTCATCACTCGTGAAGTTGCTGGTCTACTAAACAAGCCAGTTGAAGAAGTTAACATCATCAACTGTCACCTAGGTAACGGCGCATCTGTATGTGCAATCAAGAACGGTGAATCTGTAGATACTTCTATGGGTCTTACTCCTCTTGAAGGTCTAGTAATGGGTACTCGTTGTGGCGATATCGATCCTGCGATCGTTTTCCACCTACATGACGCACTTGGTTACTCTGTTGAGCAAATCAACACTATGCTAACTAAAGAGTCTGGCCTACAAGGTCTAACTCAAGTGACTTCTGATTGTCGTTTCGTTGAAGACAACTACGGCGAGAAAGAAGAAGCAACTCGTGCAATGGATGTATTCTGTCACCGTCTAGCTAAATACGTTGCAGGTTACACAGCAACTCTAGAAGGTCGTCTAGACGCAATCACTTTTACAGGCGGCATCGGTGAAAACTCTGCTCCAATCCGTGAAATGGTTCTTAACCGCCTAGGCATCTTCGGTATCGAAGTTGATAGCGAAGCTAACCTTAAAGCGCGTTTTGGTGGTGAAGGTACTATCACTACAGCAAACAGCCGCATCCCTGCAATGGTTATCTCTACTAACGAAGAGCTAGTAATCGCAGAAGACACAGCTAAACTAACTGGTCTATAATATCTCCTAAAAGGCTAGCCATTAGGTTAGCCTTTTTTCTTTCTATGGCTTTATCTATTTAAAGTCTCTTGCCCCAATAGTGTAGAGGAATCTTCCATGTCTCGTACTATTATGCTTGTTCCAATCAGTGCTGGTGTTGGTCTAACTAGCGCAAGTTTGGGTGTTTTACGTTCTATGGAACGTAAAGGCGTAAGCGTTTCTTTTTACAAACCTATCTCTCAACCTCGTCACGGTGGTGATCAACCTGATCTAACTACTTCAATAGTGACTAGCAGTAGCGATATTAAAGCAGCAGAACCTACAACAGTTTCTCGTGCAGAAGAACTTCTACGTAACGATCAAACTGATGTTCTTTTAGAAGAAATCGTTGCTCGTTATAAGTCTATCAGTGAAGACACTGATGTGACGCTTATCGAAGGTCTTGTTCCTACTCGTAAGCACCCATTTGCTAACCAATTAAATGGTGAAATCGCAAAAACTCTGGGCGCTGAGATTGTGTTTGTAGCTACTCCTGGTACAGATAATCCTTCTCAACTTAAAGAGCGTATCGAAGTAGCATGTTCTAACTTCGGCGGCACTAAGAACAAACAAATCGCTGGCGTTATCATCAACAAGCTAAATGCACCTGTTGATGAAGCTGGTCGTACTCGTCCAGACCTATCTGAAATCTTCGATGATGCAGATGCAACGACTAAGACTAATCTTGAAGTAATGCAAATCTTCAACTCTAGTCCTATTCGTGTTCTTGGTTGTGTGCCTTGGAAAATCGATCTAATCGCTACGCGTGCTATCGATATGGCTAAGCACCTTAATGCTGAAATCATTAACGAAGGTGAAATCGCAACTCGTCGTATTAAGAGCATCACTTTCTGTGCACGTTCTCTTCCGCACATGATTGAGCACTTCAAACCAGGTTCTCTTCTAGTAACTTCTGCTGACCGTCCTGACGTAATTGTTGCTGCATGTCTTGCTGCAATGAACGGCGTTGAAATCGGTGCGATCTTACTGACTGGTGGTTACGAGATCCCTAAATCAATTGCTGAACTTTGTAAACCTGCACTAGATGCTGGTCTTCCAATCTTCACAGCACAAGGTAACACTTGGCAGACTTCTCTTAATCTACAAAGCTTCAGCCTTGAAGTTCCTGCAGATGATAAAGAGCGTATTGAGTTTGTTAACGAACACGTTGCTAGCCACATTGACGGCCCTTGGATTGATTCTCTATCTGAAGGTACTGAAGGCATCCGTCGTCTAAGCCCACCAGCATTCCGTTACCAGTTAACTGAATTCGCTCGTAAAGCGGCTAAGCGCATCGTTCTTCCTGAAGGTGATGAACCTCGTACAGTTAAAGCTGCGGCTATCTGTGCTGAGCGTGGTATCGCGACTTGTGTTCTTCTTGGTAACCCTGAAGAAATCCGTCGTGTTGCAGCTCAGCAAGGTGTTGAACTTGGTGCTGGCGTTGAGATCATCGATTCTGAATCTGTACGTGAAAACTACATTGCTCGTTTAGTTGAGTTACGTGGCGCGAAAGGCATGACTGAAGTTGTGGCTCGTGAGAAACTACAAGATTCTGTATTCCTTGGTACTATGATGCTTGAAGCGGGTGAAGTTGACGGTCTTGTTTCTGGTGCGGTTCATACCACAGCAAACACTATCGTACCTCCATTCCAAATCATCAAAACAGCTCCTGATGCTTCTATCGTATCTTCAATCTTCTTCATGCTTTTGCCTGATCAAGTTCTTGTATACGGTGACTGTGCGATCAACCCTGATCCAACAGCTGAGCAACTTGCTGAAATCGCTATCCAATCTGCTGACTCTGCAGCGGCATTTGGTATCGACCCTCGCGTTGCAATGATCTCTTACTCTACTGGTGAATCTGGTAAAGGTGCAGACGTTGATAAAGTACGTGAAGCAACGAAACTTGCTCAAGCAAAACGTCCTGATCTAATGATCGATGGTCCTCTACAGTACGATGCTGCAATCATGGAAAACGTAGCTGCTTCTAAAGCACCTAACTCTCCTGTAGCAGGTAAAGCAACTGTATTTGTATTCCCAGACCTAAACACTGGTAATACAACATACAAAGCGGTTCAACGTTCTGCTGACCTAGTATCTATCGGTCCAATGCTTCAAGGTATGCGCAAGCCAGTAAATGACTTGTCTCGTGGCGCTCTAGTAGACGATATCGTTTACACTGTAGCTCTAACGGCTATCCAAGCTTCTCAAGCTGAGCAAGCTGGAGAAAAAGTAATTAACTAATTTAATGCTCTAGCAATAGAGTTTAGTTAATGAAAATAGAAAGACACGCGATGTAAATTGCGTGTCTTTTTTTGTGCTTAAAACAGGGACTAGGGACGAGTAATTAGGGATTAAGTAAGAGCGAGCAGAACTCTCAAGGTCTAATTCCTCCCAACGAGAAACTAAGAATACCTCTCGAATATTGCAAGTGAAGCTATAACATCTATAACAGCCTTTCCCTTTCGCCCATAAAAAAACGAGAACCTTTCGATTCTCGTCTTTATTAAACACTCTAATATAAACTCGATGGCTATCTTATATAAGTTGTCATTAACTCATCTTTATACACCGGACGATACCAAACACGCTCTGCTTCTTGGCAGCACTGAGTTTTGTCACAACCAATGAGTTCACGAGTTAACTTCCCTTTCTTCACCCAGAGCTCAAGCATAGCGTCAACACCATCTTCACTCATACTGAATTTTTTTGCTAAGGTAATTCGCTCTACACGACCTTCTTCGTCAATATATTGCTTAAGCTCTGTTAGAATCATACTAAGGCTGCCTCTTGTTGCTCGACTTCTCTACTCTTACGTTTTAATGCGAGATAAGTGATCGCCATTACAATCAGAGAAATTGCGATCCACATACTGCTTGTCATTGGCGCATTAGCAAAGTTTGCAATTTGGTAATATAACGTTGACGCGACATAAGCTAATAACATCGTCCAACCAGCAATAAAGTAAGAGTACTGGCGACCAAACTCACGCATATATGCCCCCATAGCTGCAACACATGGTGTGTATAACAAGATAAAGATTAAATAAGCCATTGCGCTTGCGCTTGTCACAAAGTGCGCTTGTAAATTACCAAAGATAGAATCAGCAACACCTTGATCTTCTGCGACCGCACTAGCATCGGTTAAATCACCCACTTCAACACCTAGAGGATCTGAATAACTTAAGCCAGATAAATTATCAGGAATAGACATTACTGCTTCTTCCAAACTAGCCATTAAATCAAATTCAGCGTCTTCATCTGCAGGGTCCGCATATAAACTGTTTAATGTACCTACAACCGCTTCTTTAGCAAAAATACCGGTAATAATGCCAACCGTTGCTGGCCAGTTATCTTCTTGAATACCAATTGGAGCTAATACTGGTGTCACGACTTGAGCAGCTTTTGATAATACAGAATTTTCACTGTCTTCATTACCAAATGTACCATCCATACCTAGGGAATTGAAGAAGCTTAAAATAGTAACTACAACCACAATTGTTTTACCTGCTCCAAGAACAAAACGCTTCAGCTTTTGCCATGTTTTAATCATGATGTTACGCATTGTTGGGAATTCATAATCTGGAATTTCCATAATGAACGTATCACTACGACCCGGATAGATAGTGTGCTTCAACAATAAGCCAGTAAATACAGCCGCTAAAATACCTAAGAAATACAAACCAAATACTACATTCTGGCCATTTTCTGGGAAGAAAGCTGCAGCAAATAATGCATACACAGGTAAACGGGCACCACATGACATGAAAGGAGCCATTGACGCTGCAAGTTTACGTTCACGCTCTTGTTCTAATGTACGAGTTGCCATGATAGCAGGCACATTACAGCCAAAACCAAGCACTAGAGGTACGAATGCTTTTCCTGGTAAACCAATCTTCTGCATTACTTTATCAAGGACAAACGCTGCACGAGCCATGTAACCAGAGCTTTCAAGTAATGATAGGAATAAATATAAACAACCAATAACAGGGATAAAAGTAGCAACAGTTTGAACACCACCACCAACACCGTTGGCAATTAAAGTGACTAACCAAACTGGTAAATGACCATCTAATAAGTAGTGTCCACCATCAACTAATAAAGCACCGACACCAATATCAAAGAAATCTATGAATGCGCTACCGATATTAATAGAGAACATAAACATTAAATACATAACGAAAAAGAAGAATGGGATACCAACCCATTTATTTAATATCACACTGTCTATTTTTTCACTGACACTGTGGCTCAATCCACCTTCTTGACGACGTAATTGCTGGCATAATTGATGTAAATAAGTGTATCGACAATCAGCAATGTGGAAATCAGCTTCAATTTTTGTGCTTAGTACATTAACGATGTTAGCAACGGTATTTCTTTTCTCTGATTCTAATGTGTTTAACACTAATGCATCGTTTTCTAATGCTCGAATTGCCAGAGAGCGACTAGACGCATACTCACTATTAAATAAATCAGATGCTTCTGTGATTGCAGCTTCTACATCTTCGCCGTATGACAACCCTAAAGGAGCCATCTTAATGCCTTGGGCAATAGACTTATGCAATTTCTCTTTAAACTTATGAACTTGACCATTGTTATTAGCTGAAAGCGCTAATACAGGACAGCCTAGTTTTTTTTCTAGTCCTTTAATGTCCAATACTTGGCGCTGACGTTTAAGTACATCCATCTTATTTAGTACAACGATCATTGGACGCCCCAATTCACGTAACTGCAATGTCATGTATAAACTGCGCTCTAAACACGATGCATCAACAACATTGATAATGACATCAGCCTCATGTGTGAGTACCGCACGAGAAGCGATTGTTTCATCAAGACTATTAACGTCATTACCGCTATCCAATGCATAGATACCAGGTAGATCCGTTAATAAAAACTCATCACCAGAACATGTATAACGTCCTGTTTTTTTCTCTACGGTTACACCAGCCCAGTTACCTACTTGCTGCTTCGCACCAGTCAGGCCATTAAACAAGGTTGTTTTACCGCTGTTTGGATTACCTACAGTTAATACTTGATACTGCATTTTTATAATTCCTTAACTGTAATTTGTTCTGCTAGATTTTTACGAATAGCAAGAGAAGTACCTCTTACGCTAATTTGTAACGGGTCTCCCATTGGCGCTTTACGCAATATAGCTATTTCAGTATGCGGAAGCATGCCCATTACCATTAATTTTTTTCTAGTATCTGTAGGTAATAAAGACATGTCTGTTACAACGGCTTTTTTTCCGCTTTCTAATTGCGCTAAGTTCATCTAAAGCTCCACGATAGTGAGAATCGTTATTATTTAGTTTCATTCTATCGCTAACAACCAGTTTTATCTTGCGCTAAATCAAGTTTTGTCAGTAAATTGACAAAACTCTTACAAATAGAGGGGTTTTATGAAAATTATCTTTATGTGATACCGCTTCCATGAACACGTTAATTACGTCAATTATAGCATACTTAAAATTGACGTTAAAAATACTCAGAATTAGGACAAAAACGACAACAAAAACAAAAACATTTAAAATCAATAACTTGAATTAAGAAACGACAAATGTCGCTTTTGTACTAATACGTTGTCGTTATTTTAATATGTGAAATAAGAGTGGTAGAGGTATAGTTATTTCATCGAGAGGGGAACCTCTTAATCTTTTATTCTAATAGAGGTAATAAGAGTAATCTTCTTACCTCGGCAGCAAGCGAAGGTGTCATTGACACCCGTGGCGTAGTCCCCCCGGCTACGTCACGATCTTTTTTTCTTTCGTTACTCTCTTCTTAATTATTACAACTCATCACTTTCTTTATCTTCATTTTCACTCACAAACTGAGTTGGAGATAGTCCATAATGACGCTTAAATCGCTTACTAAAATAAGATGGGTCGTTAAATCCTGATTCAAAAGCAGAATCTGCAACCTTATAACCTGAAATAAGCAATTCACAGGCCTTCTCTAATTTAATTTCAATTAAATATTCCATAAACGAACGTTGTGTTAACTGCTTAAATTTCCGTTGGAAGTTTCTTTCTGAAATAAATAACGCTTTGGCAGCTGCACTTGTACCGAAGGCTGGATTTCGATAATTGTCCTCCACTATTTTATAAACACCAATTAACCAACGTTGATGTAAATAGGCGTCATCATTAATTTGTTCACCAAACTTCGCTAAAGGTACTTTATCAATTAAGCTATCTATCGCTATAGGCCATGATAAAACAAGCTTGTTGTTGCCTAGCACATTCTGTTTAACTTCAAAGTGCCCACCATTTTGTACCGTAAGTTGCTTAACAGAAGAAAGGCCTAAAGCTTGATGTATAACTTCTATAGTTTGAGTTAAATCGACTCTCTTTAATGCCTCAAGTTCACTTTCAATAATACACTCACCATCACTAATAAAGTGAGTAGTCACTCTTTCTTCATCACAATGAATTTGGATTACTACCCGCTCACTAAACTGACTTCTTTTTAATAAATGAAATAACACATTATTAAAAATCGCATCAATTAATAAAGGCTGAACAAAAATAGAACAGTTTTTAGAACTGTCCTCTAAACAGAGATTGACTCCCTTTAAGTGATATTCCTCTTTCCAGCCTTTAACCGCAGCTCTTAGTAAGGTTGATAAGACTTGGTTCGTTCTATTATTCTTCTGTTGCATCACTAATGGTTCAATATGAGTCAACTGTTTTAATAAAGACAAACTGTATTCACATTGATTAGCTAATGCTAAGTTTGTTAACGACCCTTTCTTTTGTAAATCATGTTGAATATCTTTTATAGGTTGTTGGGCTTGCTCTGCCATTTCTGAAATTACATGTTGCCTTACCGTCAATAATTTTTGTAATTGGCGATTACTTGAAACCAACACCTTTCCTTGGTTTCTCAACTGCTGTGTTTTTATTTCAACGCTTTTCTTTAATTTTTCATTACTCTTTTTAATTTCTTTTGAACGCCATGAATAGACACCTAAGACAGTAAAAATAGCGACACTAAAAAGCAAAAAGATAAACCATGGCGCAAGAAACCAAGGAACCTCGACATAAAATAAGAACTCAGTGACATTACTGCTTCGTTGACCATTATTACCAGGCTTAATCCGTAAGACATACTTCCCAGGTTTTAGGGAATCAAAAATTAATGAACTTCCTTCAAAGTGTTGCCATGATTCATCACTTGATCCAACAAGCTGATATGAGAACAATTTATTTTGGAACTCAGGAAGAATACCGAATAAGAACGAAATACTGGTTTCATAAGGAATTGGGGTTTTAAGTTTTTTCTCAGAGCCATAACTAACTGCCAAATGATCTACTTTTACTTGTCCAATAACCACGTGTGGTTTAGTAATTTGGTATTCAAGTAATTCTTGTTCATCAGCAAAAAACAGCCCATCCTTACTAACAAACATCATGGTCCCATCATCTGAAATTGAACACAAATCAGTTAATAATTCATTATTAATTAACCCTCTTTGGCTTCCAAAATGCTTAGTCAATCGCCCTTGGTGTGTATATAAAGAAAGGCCTTTACTTGATGTTAACCAAACTCCGTTACTGGTCGATAATACACAGTGTGGCGTTGTATATTCAGCAGATAACTCAACGTCTTTTCTACCGCCTTTAGAATCACTGATCTGTAAACCATAGTTACTGACGATCCAAGAATCGCCATACTCAGTATCTACCATATCAAGAATACTACCCGCTCTAATATAAGCATAATCAAAGGTTAGAGCCCCATTCTCATACCTATACAGTCCCATGTTGGTTCCAATCAATATCTGACCATTTTTGTTTTCATAGATATGCGTTATTTGAGTTGAGTATTTTTGTTCTAAGGCCCAATAGAAACCTAAATAGACAAGTTCATCTGTTGTTGAATCGTATTTATATAACCCTTTAGAACTTGATAGCCATAGTATTCCTGAGGTGTCCATTAAGAGATGCTCAATATTCTCATTATTTATAACTTCAAGTCCCTTTACTCTGCTGACCTTATTTGATTTTACTTCTAACCTATAAACACCAGAGGTAGTTGCTGCCCATATAAAATCATTATCACGAGATAGGTCATTAATGTAATAAGGCATTATCTCGGTAAGACCTGATGTGATTTCATTATTATTCAATTGAAATAAGCCAGTGGAAGTTCCGATCCAAGAGTGTTGATCTGATGTTTGTTGTATCGCCGTTATTTCATGAATATCAAGATGTCCATTTGCTTCTTTATATCTCACTCGAGTAAATAAACGGCTCCCATCAGAGTAATAACTTACACCATTATCAGTAGCCACCCATACACCATTATTGTTATCAGATAATAATGCATAAATTTTATTTCCTTCGAGTGAATAATCATCCCTTACAACAGATTCAAAATACTCTAGCTTCTTTGTTTTTAAACTCCATTTATACAAACCTTGTTCTGTTCCAAACCAAAAAGAGCATTTAGTCTCTGCAAAAGACAATAAAGTAAGATCATTTGAAATTTTATTATGAATATTTAACTGATTACCATCTAGCTCAGCGATCCAAATACTATCATGTGTTCCTAAAATTATTTTCCCCGTTTCTTCTGAATAAAAAATGGCATCTATGTATTGACCCAAATGCAAGGGAGTAAAACTTTCAGTTATGGTATCAAATTCAAAAAGCCCTTCTGAGGTAGATACTACCCAACGCTTATTAATATAGATTGCACTGGTTATCGCTATCTCATCATGAATCGCACTGGTATTAGCTTCATTAATATTTGCAGTATAGAACGCGTTAGTTTCTGGCTCATAAACAAAAAATTGCTCGCTATTATTTCCCCAAAAGACACCTGAGTTTTGATTAATATTAAGTAAATTATTTGTTTTAGGAAGTATGTATTCAACGTTTAAACCTTGATCATTTGACCAAGATTGAATCTTACTGTCTTTAATAAACCAAAATTTATTATCATAAAAGGAAATTTGTCTTGGTAACTCAGAATCTGTTCGATTACCTAAAGTAAATATATTTGCACCATCAAACAGATGTACCTGTCCATAGACGTCATACATCCATAAAGCACCATCATCACGTAAGAAAAGCTGTTGGGCCGTTATATATTGCCCGTCAGCATGAATTGGCATGGGATAAAAAATAGTGTTATCAGATAAGGAATAAGTGTAAGTAGAAAATGAGAGGAGGATACTTAAAATAAGTATTCTAAAGTGAAACATCTACTCGCCTTAATATAAAAAGAGAAAAAGTATCAACATGATAGAAAAACTCTGTCCATATAGCAACGAAGTAAAAAAGCCCTTTCTATTATTTAAAATAAAAAGGGCTAAGAAATATTAAAAATTAAATTTAGACTTGGTCACGTAAAGCATCAATCGTTAATTTAGCTTGTTGTTTAAAATGCGCTCGTTCAGATTCTTTTACCGGTGACGCTTGTGGTAAAGGTACCTTCATTGAGTTTACTGCTCGACCATTTTTAATTAACTCATAATGTAAGTGAGGACCTGTCGAACGACCTGTATTTCCACTTAACGCAATTTTATCTCCCATTGATACTTTCTGGCCTTTTTTAACCAAAATCTTGCTTAAATGTAGATAACGAGTCATGTATTCACGACCATGCTTGATAATGACATAATTACCGGCAAGAGGATGATGTAATGCTCTAACTACAACACCATCACCCGTTGCATAGACCGAGGTTCCCACTGGTGCAGCAAAGTCCGTTCCATTATGTGGAGAAATACGTCCAGTGATCGGGTGCTTTCGGTAAGGATCAAATGGAGAGCTAATTCTAAAGCGTTGATGTGTTGGATAACGCTCTAACGCTCGATTTAAACTACGACCTTGAACATCATAATAATGATCATCAGTGTGTTTAACTAGCGTGATTTCTCTACCAGCATTTTCATACAACACCGCTTTAACTTCACCTGATGATACGGCCTTGCCGTCAATAAATTCTTTATCAACTTCAACGGCAAACTTATCGCCCTTACGGGCTTCTTTACCAAAATCAAATTTCCATTGTAATTGCTTTGCCAATGTTTGAATTTGGCCAGGGGTTAGTCCTGCTGAACGTGCTGAATTATAGAAATTACTGGTGACTCTTCCTGAAAGAAAAACAGGTTTAATCTCACCTTCTTCTTGTTGTTGGGTAAAACTATATTTATCCCCAGCCCAAGCGTACACATCAGTATCTTTAATGTTTCGGTGAATTTTAAGCTCTGTTAATTTTCCATCTTCATCCTGTTGCCATTCTAAATCAACACCGACACGCATATTTGCCGCTGACTTATTCACTTCGAGTAATGAATACATATCAGACATTGGTAATGCATATTGATTAAAAATTGCACCTAGTGTCTCACCTGAAGCTACAGTATGAGAATGTAAGATATCTTTAGCGGCTAATTGCTCATCTAACTCATCTTTAGGTGCATTAAATTCAGGATCATTAGGATCAAAAATCGTACCTACAGGTTCACTATTTTGATCTGCTAATGTTTGAAGGTTTTCACTTGATAGAGAAACCTCATTTCTATTTGAAACAGAAGAAGTACTCTGTAAGCTATGTGTTGGTTTCCAGATGAAAATAGCGCAAGTAAATAGGAACAAAGACAATAGAACAAACTTATGCCTTTTAGATAGCGTACCAAATCTAGCTGCTATAGCTTCTTTATATTTTATTGACTTAGACAACGTGATAACTCATTACTGATGGTTGACAAAAATATAAAATAAGCACCCTCTTCATCTGCTTGCTGTATCGCTAAAGGATCAAGTTCTCCTTTATTGACCTCTGTGCCTCTCGTAATTGTAGTCACAATTGCTGGCTCAAACTGAGGCTCTGAAAAGACACATACTGCTTGCTGATTTAAAAGTGATTTTTTTATATTAATCAAAGTTTTTGCACCCGGTTTTCTATCCGGACTCACCGTAAAGTGCCCCAAGTTATTCATTCCAAAATAACGTTCAAAATAGCCATATGCGTCATGGAATACGAAGTATCCTTTATCTTGCACTGGCTTTAATTGGTCTGAAATCGTCTTCACTGCCTGTGTTAACTTATTTTCAAACACGGCAAGGTTAGACTGATATTGCTCTTTATTCAATGGATCCTTTTTAATCAGCTGTACGGTTATCTCTTTTGCGACTCCTAATGCTTCCTTTGGACCTAACCAAAAATGCGGGTCTGTATTGTGATGATGCCCAACTTCTTCGGCATGATCATCATGGTTATGTTGATCAAAATGGAAAAAATCAACAGAACTAAACTGACTAATTGTTACTACATTCTTTTGGTCTTCTAATATTTTACTTAAAAAAGGTTCTAAATCATTTCCATACCAAATGATCATGTCTGCTTTTTTCACTTTCTTTATGTCTGAAGGTCGTAATGCATAATCATGAGGAGAGGCACTTTGTGGAACCAAATAGGTAGATTCAGAGACACCATCGGTAAGTTCTTGTACGATTAAATGAATCGGTTTGACTGAAGACAACACCGTCATAGCTTGGGCTTGAGTCCCAACTAGAGTGCATAAACACAGTACAATAAATTGAATTTTTTTATTCATTTGCTTCTCTTAAAAAATGTGATGGCGATTGGATTTCTAAAATGTTACATTATAACACTTACTAATTGCAAACGACTCTTATTTAAAAATGACTGCTTTACTCACTTTACAAGATGTCTGCGTTGTCTTTGATGACCGCCATGTTCTCGATAATATTTCTTTATCGATTGAACCAAATAAGATCATTACTCTGATTGGCCCTAACGGTGCTGGTAAATCAACATTAGTGAAAGCGATTCTCGGATTACAAAAACCAACCAGTGGTAAAATAACAAGAGAGAAAAAATTACGCATCGGTTATGTGCCTCAGAAACTGCACTTAAATGATTCTCTTCCTCTTACTGTGCAAGGTTTTCTAAAATTAGCAGGTAAATACAGCCAACAAGAACATCTTAATGCATTAAAACTAGTTGAGGCTGAGCACTTACTTCACTCAAATATGCATAAATTGTCTGGTGGTGAATCACAACGCGTACTGCTTGCCAGAGCTTTGTTACAACGCCCAGATCTACTTGTTCTTGATGAGCCAGCTCAAGGTGTCGATATTCAAGGTCAAATCAGCTTGTATGCGTTAATTGAATCTATTCGTCATCGTTTCAACTGTGCCGTATTTATGGTTTCACATGACCTACACCTTGTAATGGCAAAAACAGATGAAGTTATTTGTCTTCAGCATCATATTTGTTGTTCTGGTGCTCCTGCTTCTATCTCTAAACACCCTAAATATATTGCATTATTTGGTCAGCAACGAGATCAACAATTAGCTTTCTATCATCATGACCACCGCCACGACCATGATTTATCTGGTGAACCGAGTGACGGATCATGCTGTAGTAAAAATAAAAAGGCGTCATCATGATTGAGTTTTTGCTTCCCGCTCTTTTGGCCGGATTAGGTATTGCATTACTTGCTGGGCCACTAGGCTCTTTCGTTGTATGGCGAAAAATGGCGTATTTTGGTGATACTCTTGCTCACGCTTCTCTGCTTGGGTTATCACTTGGTTTTTTATTCGATATTAATTTAAATTTAGCTCTGATCGTCTGCTGTATTGCCATTGCATTATTATTAGTTACGCTACAAAAACAACGTTTAGTAGCAACAGATACCTTACTCGGAATTTTAGCTCATAGCTCATTATCGTTAGGTTTAGTTGCTGTTAGCTTTTTAGATAATGTGCGAGTGGATTTAATGTCTTATTTGTTTGGTGACTTACTTGCCGTTACTTATGATGACTTAATTTATATCTACAGTGGTGTCTTTATTGTTTTAGGTTTGATATATATTGTATGGAGGCCACTGCTTTCATCAACGATTAGTGAAGAACTTGCTCAAGTTGAGGGAGTAAATGTAGATTTAATGCGTTTAGTCTTAATGCTAATGGTTGGCTTAGTGATTGCCATTTCAATGAAATTTGTTGGGGCATTGATCATTACTTCATTACTGATCATTCCTGCGGCAACCGCCAGACGTTTTTCTCGGTCACCAGAACAAATGGTATTGCTAGCTTCAATTTTTGGTTGTATTGCGGTTATTTCAGGCCTAGCCCTATCATGGCACTACGATACTCCAGCTGGTCCTTCTGTCGTTGTTTCTGGTGCAGCTGTCTTTATGCTAACTCAACTAAAAAAAGCACACAGTTAATTCTATAAAGTAAAGCAATACTACGCTAGGTAGTATTGCTTTATATGCTTATTTAAAGCTTAAATCGACTGACTATCGCTGTTAAGTTATCTGCCATCAAACCTAATCTTTCCGATTGCCTTTCCGTTGCATCAACATCCGATGCATTCTCTTTAGCAAAAGCATTAATCTCTGTGATGAGCTGATTCACACTAGATGTAGCAACTAACTGTTCTTCTGTTGATGCCGAAATTTGACTATTCATTGTTTGTATAATGGCAACAGATTCAAAAATAGAACTGACTGTATTTTGAGTATTCACTGTTTTCTCTGCAATTTGGTGAGCATCATCTGAATTACTTTGCATCAAAGTAACTGACTTTATCGCTTCATCTTGCAACTCTATAATCATATTAGATATTTGAGCTGTACTGTCTTGAGTTCTACTAGCTAGTAATCTAACTTCATCCGCAACAACTGCAAAACCTCTGCCACTTTCACCAGCTCTTGCTGCTTCAATCGCTGCATTTAAGGCTAATAGATTGGTTTGATCAGCAATGCTACGGATCACATCTAAAATACTGCCTATATTTTCTGTTTTAATTTGTAAGTTTCCAATAACCTTTGCAACGTCTTTAATATTAAACGCTAAGGTCTGCATATCACGATTCATGTGGCCAATTGTGTCAATACAATGAGTAGAAGTGCTGTTTACTTCCAAGGCTGAATTCGTTGCTTGAATCGCGCTTTTTGTTACGTCATCAATACTAACAACGACTTGATCTGTTGCAACTGCTGCTTGTCCAAGTTGATCGGTTTGAGCTTTCATACTTATATTCATGGTATGAGCAGAAGAAGATAAGTTATGTGATGACTCATTTAACTCAAGCGTTAAAGAATTAATGTCTGCCACTAATTCTTTAATATTTCTTGCCATATCAAGAATTCGACCATAGATCCCTACATGATTAGAGCTTGTGTTATTAATATGAGTTAAATCTCCACGAGAAATGCGATCAATAACATTTAAAATAATATCGGGTTCATTGCCTAGCGTTTTATTATATTTTCGCACAGCAAAAAACATAACAAGACCAATAAATAGATTAACAATAAATCCTATAGTCAAACCTTCAATAAGAAATGAACGAAAGGTATCATTTACTTTTTTCTCTTGCACGCCGCTACCTAAATACCAGTTCCAATATTTAGTTTTTACCGCAATAGATTTAACTTCTGTTGTAATATTGTCACGAGTCGTAAACCAAGAATAAGTAATGACTTGTCCAGCAACAGTAAGATTACTTAAAATATGGCTTTTTGCTTCAGCACTGACAATATTCTCAAACGATTGACCAATAATTTGAGGATCAAGAGGCGCAGCTAAGAAAACTAAATTTTCATCTGTCATCCAGATATACTCATTATCAGAATACGCATAGCTTTGCATTAATTCGCTAGCTAACCTTTTGGCTTTAATTTCATCTAACTCGCCAGAAATTACTTTTTTCTCTAAGGTTGAAATTGTATTTTTAGCATTTGTTAATAAGTTTTCTAACCTTGTTACGTTATTTGTTTCTAATGTATATCTAACATTGTATGCGCCCATAATAATAGACCCAAACATTGCAGCTGAAAAAATTAGATAAATAATGACATACTTAGATTTAGTATTAAATTGCATGTGTATTCTCAAATTAAATAACCATTAATAATAGTGCTAGTCATTCTTTGAGTTCTTTTGGATATGTCCTTAGAAAGAAAAGCGCCGAATCTTATCAAAGGATTGATTATTGTTTATACTTGTTTTTCACTGTCTATTTGTAACAAAACATTTCGAGACCTGATGAATATAAAAAAGCCATTCATATTTCTATAAATGGCTTTTGCGTTATTCATGTATTGGTTTAAATAATTACCAACCAGTCACTTCTCGTAGACCTTTACCGATGTCAGCAAGACTCTTAACTGTTTTAACACCAGCAGCTTCAAGTGCTGCAAACTTATCTTCAGCCGTACCTTTACCGCCAGAAATAATCGCACCAGCATGGCCCATACGCTTACCAGGGGGAGCAGTAACACCTGCAATGTAAGATACAACAGGTTTTGTAACATTGTGTTTAATAAACTCAGCAGCTTCTTCTTCCGCTGTTCCACCAATCTCACCAATCATTACAATTGCTTCAGTCTCTGGATCTTCTTGGAATAATTTTAAGATATCAATGAAATTTGAACCAGGAATTGGATCTCCACCAATACCAACACACGTTGATTGACCAAAACCTTCGTCTGTTGTTTGCTTAACTGCTTCATACGTTAACGTACCAGAGCGAGATACAATACCAACTTTACCTTTCTTATGAATGTGACCAGGCATGATACCAATCTTACATTCATCAGGAGTAATAACACCCGGACAGTTAGGACCGATCATCACTACACCTTCTGCATCTAGACGAACTTTAACATCTAAAAGATCAAGAGTAGGAATACCCTCTGTAATCGTTACGATGAATTTAATACCCGCATCGATTGCTTCAAGAATCGCATCTTTACAGAAAGGCGCTGGTACATAGATAACAGAAGCCGTTGCGCCAGTTGCTTGAACCGCATCACGAACGGTGTTAAACACAGGAAGGCCTAAATGTACTTGGCCACCTTTACCTGGTGATACGCCACCAACCATTTTTGTTCCATAATCAATTGCTTGCTCTGAGTGGAACGTCCCTTGACCACCAGTGAAGCCTTGGCAGATAACTTTTGTATCTTTATTAATTAGTACAGACATTATTTGCCCTCCGCAGCAGCAACAACTTTTTCAGCCGCTTCAGTTAATGAAGTAGCCGCAATGATATTTAGGCCACTTTCAGCCAGTTTTTGTGATCCTAATGGTGCATTGTTGCCTTCAAGACGAACAACAACCGGAACTTCTACACCCACCTCTTCAACAGCACCAATAATACCATCTGCAATTAGATCACAACGAACAATACCACCGAAGATATTTACTAAAACAGCTTTAACATTACTGTCTGATAAAATAATTTTAAACGCTTCTGTTACACGTTCTTTTGTTGCACCGCCGCCAACATCAAGGAAGTTAGCTGGTTGGCCACCGTGTAGGTTTACGATATCCATTGTGCCCATAGCAAGACCGGCACCGTTAACCATACAGCCAATGCTGCCATCAAGAGCAACGTAATTTAATTCCCATTGTGCGGCATGCGCTTCACGCTCATCTTCTTGAGATGGATCATGCATCTCACGTAGTTTTGGCTGACGGTACATGGCATTAGAATCAATATTGATCTTGCCATCTAAACAAAGAAGGCTACCTTCAGCAGTAATTACAAGTGGGTTGATTTCTAGAAGAGCGAGATCGTATTGAGCAAACATATCGCCTAGACCCATAAAGATCTTAACGAATTGTTTAATTTGATCACCTTCTAAACCAAGTTTAAATGCTAATTCACGACCTTGGTAAGCTTGTGGGCCTACAAGTGGGTCAATAGCAGCTTGATGAATAAGCTCTGGTGTTTCTTCTGCGATTTTTTCAATATCCACACCACCTTCTGTTGATGCCATGAACACGATACGTTGAGTTGCACGATCAACAACCGCACCAAGATATAACTCATTGGCAATGTTTGATGCTTCTTCAACTAAAATTTTAGATACTGGCTGACCATTAGCATCTGTTTGATAAGTCACTAAGTTTTTACCTAGCCACTTTTGAGCGAACTCTTTAACGCCCTCTTTTGTATCATGCAGTTCAACACCACCCGCTTTACCACGGCCACCAGCGTGAACTTGGCACTTAACTACTTTTTTAGCAGTACTGATTCGTCCAGCTGCTTCAAATGCTTCTTGAGGGGTATCGCAAGCATAACCTTCAGGTACAGGAAGGCCGTATTCTGCAAAGAGTTGCTTTGCTTGATATTCATGTAGGTTCATTATGTTCTATCCATTTTATGTTATTCCCTTTAATGGGAATTTTTAATGTCCTAAGACGCTCTAAGGCATCTTTCTATTTTTATCCAATAATGAAGTTGAATAATAGGCTGCCGTGAGCATGGCAGCCTTTGTCTGTTAAAAGGCGTTTATTATTAAACGTCAAGTAATAGACGAGCAGGATCTTCCAGTAATTCTTTAATTGTTACTAGGAAGCCTACAGATTCACGACCATCAATTAAACGGTGATCATAAGACAGTGCTAAGTACATCATCGGTAAGATTTCTACCTTTCCATTAACGGCCATCGGACGATCTTGGATTTTATGCATACCTAGAATTGCAGCTTGAGGTGGATTAATAATCGGTGTTGACATTAATGAGCCAAACACACCACCATTAGTAATGGTAAAATTACCACCCATTAAATCTTCAACCGCTAATTTTCCATCACGGCCTTTAATCGCTAATTCTTTAATGCCTTTTTCAATATCAGCAAAACCAAGTGCATCACAGTCTTTTAGTACTGGAGTCACTAAGCCACGCGGTGTAGATACCGCCATACTGATATCAAAATAGTTGTGATAAACAATATCGTCACCATCAATTGACGCATTGACTTCAGGGTAACGTTTAAGTGCTTCAGTTACTGCTTTCACATAGAAAGACATGAAACCTAAACGTGTGCCATGGCGTTTTTCAAATTGCTCTTGATATTGCTTACGAAGCTCCATGATTGGTTTCATGTTTACTTCATTAAATGTCGTTAACATCGCTGTGTTATTTTTCGCTTCTAACAGACGTCTTGCGACTGTTTTACGAAGACGCGTCATTGGCACGCGTTTTTCACTACGATGTGCAAGCGCTTCTGCTGGTTTATCCGCTGCTTTTTCAACTTGTGATGCTGCTTTTAACGCGGCAACATGAGCATCAACGTCTTCACGAGTAATTCGACCACCAACACCGGTGCCTTTTACATCAGAAGGGGCAATATCATGCTCACCTAGAAGGCGACGAACCGCAGGACTCAAAGCATCGTTACTTTCTTCTGATAAAGAGGCCGTGTGACGTTTGTCTGGAGAAGATTCTGTCTCATTTGTTACATCTTTTGTCGGTTCTCCAACAACAGCACCCGGCTTAATTTTAGCAAGCAGTTGCTTAGAAAGTACGGTTGCACCTTCCTCTTCTAAAATAGCTTCTAGTACACCAGCTTCTGGAGCGGGTACTTCAAGAACTACTTTATCCGTTTCAATATCTACAAGTATTTCGTCACGCTCAACTGTATCACCAGGTTGTTTATGCCATGTTGCTACAGTAGCGTCTGCTACAGATTCAGGTAAATCTGGAACCAGAATTTCGATTGTCATATCCGTTTTCCTATACTTTCTAGTTCTTATCTAGGGTAAGAGCGTCTTCAACTAACGCTTTCTGTTGTTTCACGTGCACTGACATATAGCCAACTGCCGGAGAGGCAGACGCTGGACGTCCTGCATAATGTAAGATTGCATTCGCAGGCAATGCCGAACGGAAATTATGTTGACTAGAGTACCAAGCACCCTGGTTTTGAGGCTCTTCTTGACACCAAACATAATCCACTACATTCGTGTATTGTGCGATGGCAGCTTCTACTTCTTCTTTAGGGAATGGGTAAAGCTGTTCAATTCGAACAATCGCAACATCATTCTGTTCATTCACACGACGCTGCTCTAATAGGTCAAAGTAAACTTTACCAGAACAGAACACCACTCGCTTCACTTGCGCTGAGTCTAATGCATCAATCTCAGGAATAGCGGGTTGGAAATTACCTTCCGAAAGCTCTTCTAGTGATGATGTACATAATGGATGACGAAGCAGTGATTTTGGCGACATCACAATCAATGGACGACGCATAGGACGAACCACTTGACGGCGAAGCATGTGATAAACCTGCGCAGGTGTTGATGGAACAACAACTTGCATATTTTGCTCAGCACACATTTGTAAGAAACGCTCAAGTCGTGCAGATGAATGCTCAGGACCTTGGCCTTCATAACCGTGCGGCAATAACATAGTCAGACCACACATGCGGCCCCATTTTTGCTCACCAGACGAAATGAACTGATCGATAACAACTTGTGCACAGTTGGCAAAATCACCAAATTGCGCTTCCCAAATAGTTAAACCACCTGGTTCTGCCGTTGCATACCCATATTCAAACGCAAGCACTGCCGCTTCTGATAGTACAGAATCATGCACTTCAAATGGGCCTTGCTTATCATGGATATTCGCTAAAGGTACGTAAGTACTAGCATCTGATTGATTGTGAAGTACCGCATGACGGTGGAAGAAAGTACCACGACCAGAATCTTGGCCTGTAATACGAATTCGTTTACCTTCATCAACTAAAGTTGCATAGGCAAGTGTTTCAGCCATACCCCAATCAATTGCTTTTTCACCTGCGACCATCGAGACACGGTCATTACACATTTTATTTACACGGCTATGTAATTTGTGGCTTTCCGGATATTGACAAATGCGTTGACCAAGCTCGACTAGGCGATCTTTATCAAATTGATTTGCCCATTCCATATTCCATTCATGGCCAATAAACGGAGTCCAATCAACATTATGTAGTTGCATTGGTCGCCATTCTTTCACGACTACTTCACCATGATCTAATGCATCACGATATTCGTTAATGAGTTGTGTCGTGGTTTCTAGCTCAAGATCTTGACGTTCAATCAATGTATCTGCATAAATCTTACGAGGCGTAGGATGCTTCTTAATTTTTTGATACATCAATGGTTGCGTTGCGTTTGGTTCATCAGCTTCATTATGGCCATGACGGCGATAACAAACTAAATCAATCACAACATCACGCTTAAATTCATTACGGTAATCTAGCGCAATGCGAGTGACAAAAGCAACAGCTTCTGGGTCATCAGCATTTACGTGGAAAATAGGTGCCTGAACCATTTTTGCAATATCAGTACAATATTGAGTAGAACGAGTATCTTTAGGATTCGACGTTGTAAAACCAACTTGGTTATTAATAACAATACGAACGGTACCACCCACTTGGAATGCTCGGGCTTGAGACATATTAAATGTTTCAGCCACCACACCTTGACCTGCGATTGCGGAATCACCGTGGATAGTAATAGGAATAACCTTATCACCAGTTGTATCGTTAAGGCGATCTTGACGAGCTCGAACTGAACCAATAACTACTGGGTTTACAATCTCAAGGTGAGAGGGGTTAAACGCTAACGCTAAGTGAACATTGCCACCTGCAGTTGCAAAATCAGAAGAGAAACCTTGGTGATATTTAACATCGCCAGTTCCCCATGATTCGCCATGTTTACCAGCAAACTCATCAAATAAATCTTGCGGTTTTTTACCTAGAACATTAATAAGCATGTTCAGTCGGCCACGGTGAGCCATACCAATTACGACTTCACGACCACCATTTTCACCAGCACGACGAATAATTTCTTTTACCATTGGAACCATGGCATCGCCACCTTCCAATGAGAATCGCTTTGCCCCTGGGAATTTAGCACCTAGATATCGTTCTAGCCCTTCAGCAGCAGTTAACTCTTCAAGAAAAGTCAGTTTTTCTTGAGCTGTAAAAGTTGGCTTACCTGCAACAGATTCTAAACGCTGTTGGATCCAACGTTTCTCTTCCGTATTAGTGATATGCATGTACTCTGCACCCACAGAACCACAGTAAGTTCCACGTAATGCTTTGTACAGATCAGAAAGTTTCATTGTCTCTTGCCCTGAAGCAAAAGAACCGACATTGAATGTTTCTGAAAAATCTTCATCTGTTAAATTATGAAAAGAAGGCTCTAACTCTGCAACATATTCATGTTGCTGTAATGCTAATGGGTCTAAATTCGCATTTTGGTGACCACGGAAACGGTACGCATTAATTAACTGCAATACTCTTACTTGCTTAGCATCTACATCTGGATCATTAACTTGAGCACTAACTTGCTTTGTTTCTTTCGCAAGACGACGGAAATAATCTCGTACAGGGGAATGGGCTTGCTCTGATACACCAGTCTTATCAACTGGAAGCGAATCAAAAACGTCTCTCCATTCATCGCTAACGATTTCCGGGTCACTGAGATAGAGTTCGTAGAGGTCTTCTACGTACGTTGCATTAGCGCCAGCTAAATGTGAAGACTCAAACCATGCCTTCATCACGCTATTCTGCATTATTTTCCCTTAATCCAGTAGTTTCACGTATATCCCGGTCTTTTGTGCCGGGCTTATAAGCCTCAACTAATATATGACTAAACCAACATATTAGCTGAGGAGATATCGGTTATACCGCTTTTTTCAATAGCATTGTTTTAATATGACCAATTGCTTTTGTTGGGTTTAACCCTTTAGGACATACACTTACACAATTCATTATGCCATGGCAACGAAAAACACTGAAAGCATCATCTAAATTAGACAAACGTTCATTTGTCGCTGTATCACGGCTATCAATTAACCAACGATACGCCGCAAGCAAACCAGCTGGTCCGATGAACTTATCAGGGTTCCACCAGAATGATGGACATGATGTTGTACAACATGCACACATAATACATTCATATAACCCGTCTAAGTGTTCACGTTCTTCAGGAGACTGTAGGTTTTCTCTCGAAGGCGGTGTTGCAGCATCACTGATTAAGAAAGGTTTTACTTTCTCATAATTTTCATAGAACTGTGCCATATCGACAATCAGATCTCGAACAACAGGTAAGCCAGGTAGTGGACGAATAATAAGATCACCCTTACCTATAAGCTCAGACAATGGCGTAATACAAGCCAGTCCATTTTTACCATTCATGTTCAAACCATCTGAACCACATACACCTTCACGACATGAACGACGGAACGATAGCGTAGGATCTTGCTCTTTTAATAAGATAAGTGCATCTAGCACCATCATATCAGAACCTTCTTCTACTTCTAACGTATACGCCTTCATATGAGGAGCATTATCTACGTCTGGATTGTAACGGTAGATTGAAAAATTCAGTTTCATCTTTCTGCCCTCTCTTAGTACGTACGTGCTTTAGGTGGGAATGCTTCACGATGGATAGGTTCCATGTTTACATTACGCTTTGTCATTGATTCAGTCTCAGGGTTGTATACTGAGTGGCACAACCAATTCGCATCATCACGATCAGGGAAGTCAAAACGAGCATGTGCACCACGGCTCTCTGTACGGTAGTTTGCAGCAACCGCCGTCGCAAATGCCGTTTCCATCAAGTTTTCTAACTCTAAGCATTCAATACGTTGAGTATTAAATTCTGTTGATTTATCGGCAAGGTAAGCATTTTTAAGGCGTTCACGAATCACTTTAAGCTCTTCAAGGCCTTTTGCCATAGCATCACCTTCACGGAATACCGAGAAGTTATTTTGCATACATTGTTGTAAATCTTTACGGATTTGAACTGGATCTTCACCACCCGTACTGTTTTCCCAACGATTATAGCGCTCAAGAGAGGCTTCAATGTCTGCATCTGTTGCTGGTTTTGCTTCTGCTTGCTTTTTCAGTGTTTCACCTAAATGAAGCCCTGTTGCACGACCAAATACCACTAAATCAAGCAGAGAGTTACCACCTAAGCGGTTAGCACCATGCACTGACACTGAGGCAATCTCACCACAAGCAAATAAACCTTGGATTTCAACATCTGTACCCGCTTCATCTTGTTTAATAGCTTGACCGGAAACTTGTGTCGGTACGCCACCCATCATGTAATGACAAGTCGGGATTACTGGAATTGGTTCTTTCACAGGATCTACGTGAGCAAAAGTACGAGACAATTCACACACGCCAGGTAAACGAGATTCAAGTGTTTCTTTACCTAAGTGATCCAATTTAAGCTTAATATGAGGACCCCAAGGACCATCACAACCACGGCCTTCACGGATTTCGACCATCATTGAACGAGCAACAACGTCACGGCCCGCTAAGTCTTTCGCATTTGGAGCATAACGCTCCATGAAACGTTCACCATCTTTATTAAGAAGATACCCCCCTTCACCACGACAACCTTCAGTTACAAGAACACCAGCTCCTGCGATACCTGTTGGGTGAAACTGCCACATTTCAATGTCTTGCATTGGAACACCAGCACGAATAGCCATACCTACGCCATCACCAGTATTGATGTGTGCATTGGTTGTTGATGCATAAATACGACCAGCACCACCAGTAGCAAGAATTGTTGCTTTAGATTTAAAGTAACAAACTTCGCCTGTTTCCATACAAAGAGCGGTACAACCTAATATTGCGCCGTCTTCATTTTTAACAAGATCAAGCGCATACCACTCAGAAAAAATAGTCGTTTTATGCTTAATATTTTGTTGGTATAACGTATGAAGTAAAGCATGACCAGTACGGTCTGCAGCAGCAGCTGTTCGTGCCGCTTGTTCACCACCAAAATTCTTAGATTGACCGCCAAATGGACGTTGGTAGATAGTACCGTTGTCAAAACGAGAAAACGGTAAACCCATTTTTTCTAATTCAATAACAGACTCAGGTCCATTCTTACACATGTATTCAATCGCATCTTGGTCTCCAATATAATCAGAACCTTTTACCGTATCGTACATATGTTGTTCCCAGTGATCCTCGTGTGCATTACCAAGAGCAACGGTAATACCACCTTGAGCTGATACAGTATGAGAACGCGTTGGAAATACTTTTGATAACAAAGCACATGATAGGCCTTGCTCTGAAATTTGTAGTGCAGCTCGCATACCTGCACCACCCGCACCGATTACTACGGCGTCAAATTCTCTAACAGCAATACTCACTACACACCCCACACAATAACTAAACCAGAGAAGAAATATCCTAAAAGAACAGACACTAAGCCTAATTGAAGCAGAGCACGCAACAGCATAGGTTTAATGTAATCAGTGAGTACTTGCCATAAGCCAATCCATGCATGAATTAATATGGAAAGAAGTGCTAGCATCGTAAACACTTTTGTAAACAAACCGCCAAAGAAGCTTGTCCATGATAGGTACGTCAGTTCAGGGCCAAATGCACAGAAACCAACAATGTATAATGTGTAGAGGGTAAGAATGATCGCACTAGCACGAATTAAGATAAAATCGTGTACGCCATTACGACCAAAAGAAGATACGTTAGCTACCATACCAATACTCCTGCTAAAAGAGATAATACCGCTGTAATTGCAAACGCAACTTTAGCACTTTGAGTACCTGACTCAAGCTCCTCAAAATAGCCCATATCCATCAATAAATGACGAACACCGACGACAATATGATAAGCAAGTGCAGTCAGAATCCCCCACATAATGAATGTCACAAAAAAACCATCGATATAATCAGTAGCTTGTGCGAATCCAATAGGTGAAGAAAGCGATAGGTTAAGCAACCAAAGCAGTATTCCAACAGAAACAAAAGTAATCACACCACTTACGCGATGTAAAATTGAGGCGATAGCCGTTAAGGGAAAACGGATCGTTTGTAGATCTAGGTTGACAGGTCTTGACTTTTTAACTTTCACAAGGGGCTCACTCAGCTCCATTGAGCATTTTATTGTTATAGATACCTCTGATCTATCAAAAGCCATGCAAATTTAACATTTTCATAACTTTCATTGTGAGCAACATCTCTTTATGTGAGTCATTTAACAAATCTAACTCTATTTTTAAGTAGATGAAAATCTCGTTAACCCTATATAATATAAGGGACAGAACAGAAACTCAGCCGCAGTATACGATGTGAAACATCTGATTACAAACGGTTAAATAATACCTACATCACACCACAGAAAATTAACTTTCTTTTCATTAAAAATATAAACAAGTGCACACATAAGCGCACAAAAATTGACATTAGCCCGTGTAATGGGTACAAAGTTGTCACTCTCATATCCGGGATAATATAAAAATATAACAAAAGGAGAATGTTATGGCTGATAAAAAGGCAACCCTTCACATCGAAGGTCAAGCCCCAGTAGACATGCCGATCATGGACGGTACTATTGGTCCTGAAGTGATCGATGTGCGAAAATTAGGAACAAGTGGTTACTTCACATTTGACCCAGGTTTTCTTGCCACTGCATCTTGTGAGTCTCAAATAACTTATATCGACGGCGACAAAGGTGTTCTATTACATCGTGGCTTCCCTATTGATCAATTAGCCAATAATGCGGATTATTTAGAAGTTTGCTACATATTACTTAATGGTCAGGCACCAAGTCGTGAAGAATACGAAGCATTTAAAGATATTGTGACTCGCCATACTATGGTTCATGAGCAAATTTCAAGCTTCTTCCACGGTTTCCGCCGTGATGCTCACCCAATGGCTGTTATGTGTGGTGTTGTTGGGGCTTTGGCTGCTTTCTACCATGATTCATTAGATGTTAGTAATGATGAACACCGTGAAATCGCGGCATTCCGACTGTTATCTAAAATGCCTACTCTTTCTGCAATGTGTTACAAGTACTCAATTGGCCAACCATTCATTTACCCGCGTAACGACTTAACTTACGCAGAAAATTTCTTACACATGATGTTTGCAAATCCATGTGAAGAGTATGAAGTGAATCCAGTTGTTGCACGTGCTATGGATAAAATATTTACACTCCATGCAGATCACGAACAAAATGCATCGACATCAACCGTTCGTCTAGCTGGCTCTTCTGGCGCAAACCCATTTGCATGTATCGCAGCAGGTATTGCTTCGCTATGGGGGCCTGCTCATGGTGGTGCAAACGAAGCTTGTCTGCGTATGCTTGAAGAAATTGGCTCTCTTGACAACATTGATGAATACGTTGAAAAAGCAAAAGATAAAGATGATCCATTCCGTCTAATGGGCTTTGGTCACCGTGTTTATAAAAATTATGACCCGCGTGCAACCGTAATGCGTGAAGCGTGTCATGAAGTACTAAAAGAACTCAATATTAAAGATCCATTGTTAGATGTTGCAATGGAACTTGAACGTATTGCACTTTCTGACGAATACTTTGTCTCTAAGAAACTGTATCCAAACGTAGATTTCTACTCAGGTATTATCTTAAAAGCAATTGGGATTCCTGTGTCTATGTTTACCGTTATTTTCGCACTGTCTCGTACTGTTGGTTGGATTGCACACTGGAGCGAAATGCACAGTGATCCTAATAATCGTATCGGACGTCCGCGTCAGCTTTACACTGGTGAAGAGCTTCGTGAATTCAAACCACTTCATGAACGTGAATAATACTAATTAAAGTAATTAGACATATAAGAAAAAAAGGTTGATGCATGAGCATCAACCTTTTTTACATATAAATAACGGCAGTAACTATTTAAAATAGCTTAAACGGGATTATCAATATCGATAAATTCCACATTAAAGCCATGCTCTTTTTCTAACCACTCGCCTAAAGCTTTAACACCATAACGTTCTGTCGCATGATGACCAGCGGCAAAATAGTGAATACCTAGTTCACGCGCAATATACGTCGTTCTTTCAGATACCTCGCCAGAAATAAACGCATCAATCCCTTGTTGTGCTGCTAACTCAATGTAATCTTGTCCACCACCAGAACACCAAGCCACCGTTTTTATTTCTTTATCAACATCAGGTGTTATATGTAGAGGAGCTCTATTCAATACTTGATGAATTCGTGCGCCTAACTCTTCGCCAGATAGCGCCGCTTCAAACTCACCTTTCATCGCAATAGATTGCGGGGTCGGTTCTAGCCCTTCTACATTTACAATCGAAAATAAACGTGCTAATTCAGCATTATTACCAAGTATAGGATGAATATCTAAAGGAAGATGATAAGCGAATAGATTAATGTCATTTTTAATTAGAGAACGAATACGATTACCCTTCATTCCTTTAATTGATTCACTTTCACCCTTCCAAAAATAACCATGGTGAACTAGTAAGGCGTCTGCTTTTCTTTCAATTGCAGCATCAATAAGCGCTTGAGAAGCAGTTACACCTGTAATAATTTTTATGACTTCTTTCTTCCCTTCAACTTGAAGTCCATTAGGACAATAATCTTTAATAAGTTGAGGTTTTAATTCTTTATTTAATAGTTGCTCTAACTGAAAATTATTCATCATTACCGTCCATTTTTAATAATAAAAAAGCAGCGACATGCGCTGCTTTTTATTAATTTTTTACTGGTTTTAATTATAAGCCAGCGTCTTTAAACACGTTACTTACAATTTCTTGAGCTTCTTGTTCAATCAATGCTAAATGTTCGGCACCTTTAAAGCTTTCACAGTAAATCTTGTAGATTTCTTCTGTTCCTGATGGACGAGCAGCAAACCAACCGTTTGCAGTCGTTACTTTAAGTCCACCAATCGCTGCACCATTACCAGGAGCATGCGTTAAACGAGCCGTAATTTCATCACCAGCAAGCGTTGTAGCAGATACCATCTCTGGAGATAGCTTACTTAATACTGCTTTTTGAGCTTTATTTGCTACTGCTTGAATACGGTTATAGCTTGATTCACCATGCTGAGCAGCAAGCTTATTATAGTATTCTTGAGGATTCATACCCGTAATAGCTGTGATTTCAGCCGCTAGTAAGCATAAAAGAATACCATCTTTGTCAGTAGACCAAGGAGTGCCATCAAAGCGTAAAAAAGATGCTCCCGCACTCTCTTCACCACCAAAACCAAGAGATCCAGTATATAAGCCATCAACAAACCACTTAAATCCAACTGGAACTTCGCACAAGTCTCGGCCTAAATCAGCCACAACCTTGTCAATGATCGCCGAAGATACTAATGTCTTTCCAACGGCAACTTCTGCTTTCCACTCTGGACGATTACGATATAAATAATCAATACAAACCGCTAGGTAATGATTTGGATTCATTAAACCTGATGGAGTTACAATGCCATGACGATCGTAATCAGGATCATTACCAAACGCTAAATCATAATCGTCTTTTAATGATAATAAACCTGCCATTGCGTATGGAGAAGAACAATCCATACGCACTACACCATCTTTATCTAATGACATAAATTGGAATGAAGGATCAATAGCTTCACTCACTAGAGTTAAATCCAGCTCAAATGCTTGACCAATTTGACGCCAATACTCGATGCCAGAACCACCCAATGGGTCTACACCTAGTTTTAAATTTGCTTTTTGAATCGCTTCTATATTGATGACATTTTTCAAATCATCAATATATGGCTTCACTAAATCCACTTGTTTAACTAGATCGGATGTCATCGCTTCATTGATTGGAATGCGTTTCACACCATTCAATTCATTTGCGATAAGTAGATTTGCTTGATTTTCAATTGCCGTCGTTAACTCACCTTCAGCCGGTCCACCATGAGTCGGATTATATTTAATTCCGCCATCTTGAGGGGGGTTATGAGAAGGGGTAATAACAATACCATCAGCTTTATCATCAAATTTAACGTTATGCGTCAAGATTGCATGAGAAATGCCAGGGGTTGGTGTATAGCCATTATCTTCTTGGATAATAACTTCTACGCCATTAGCAACTAATACTTCAATAGTCGAAATGAAAGCAGGTTCGGACAAAGCGTGCGTGTCTTTACCTAAGAAAAGCGGGCCAGTTACCCCATTTTCTTTACGTACATCAGCAACTGCTTGAGCAATCGCCCAAATATGATGCTGATTAAACGTTGCTTTATCTGCTGTCCCACGATGACCCGAAGTACCAAATTGTACTTTTTGATCTGGATTTGATGCATCAGGCTCTAATAAGAAATAATTAGAGACTAATGCTGGGATATTGTGTAAATCTTCTTGCTGAGCTTTCTGCCCAGCACGAGGATGTATAGCCATTTGACGATTCCTTGTGACAAATTATGTTTTGAGCTGTAACTCAAAAAATTAAATCGCCGCGCACACTTTTTCTGTCAAATCATGATGGAAACCCATACGCTCCATCAACAACTCAACCATGTGGCGCTTGCGATTAGTATTTGTATTAGTGATAACCCAAAATGGAGTGCCGTTAATTTCACGGGGTTTGGTCGTTTTACCACTTGCAATCAATGTTTCTTGATTGTCTGCAAAATAAACTCGAGTTCTTCCTTTTACTTCCGTCGCTTCAGAGAACGCCTTTGAGTCAATTTTATATAATTCTGATAGCACAGTTAAAAAACGATCAATCGCTTTATCTAATGAGGAAAATTCATCAGAGATTAATAAGGTACGTACCGCTTTAACGCGATCTACAGATGCCTCTTTACCAGCATCCTTACTGACTACTATGCCCTTTTTCTGTACTTCAACAGGTGTTGAAACAGAAATAACAGAGTCTAAAGGTGATGACTGCATTAAGAGACGACGTAAAATATCAGAGGCACTTTCACCGATGTGTTGAGTTTGGCTCGCAATAAAGCGGTATAGTTCTTCGTCTACTTCAATTGTCTTCATTATATGGTTCGTATTCTATAATCTATTTATGAAGGCACGATTATACATTGTATAATCGTGATACTCTACGACAAACCTAACACAACGCAGAAAAATGAAGCTACTTAACTATAAAGAACAAGGAAATGGGGATCCATTGATCCTAATTCATGGCTTATTTGGGAATTTAGATAACCTAGGTCTGCTCGCGCGCCAATTAGAATCATCTTATCGAGTGATCAGTATTGATCTTCGAAACCATGGTCATTCTTTTCATTCAGAAGATCATAATTATCAAGCGCTCGCATTAGATGTAATTACTCTTCTTGAACATTTATCTATTTCATCTGCACATCTCATTGGTCACTCAATGGGAGGGAAAGTTGTTATGGCTATTGCTGGTCAAAAACCAGAAATCGTCTCCTCATTAGTTGTTTTAGACATGGCTCCTGTTGCTTACCCTGAACGTCGTCACGATGCTGTCTTTTCAGGGCTTCAACACGTTATAGATACCCCGCCAACAACTCGAAAAGAAGCAGATCAATTACTTGCAACGTCAATCGTAGACCCTGGTGTACGACAATTTCTAAGCAAGTCATTATATAAAAAAAACGAACAGTTAAGTTTACGTTTTAATGTGCCAGCATTATTAGCTAATTATCATCATATTATAGGCTGGAAAGCGATCTCTCCATTTATTGGCGATGTCCTGTTTATAAAAGGTGAAAACTCCGATTACATCCAAGCTTCACATCAAAAAGAAATTATGCTGCAATTTCCAAAAGCTAAAGCACATATTGTAAGTGGCACAGGTCATTGGCTCCATGCAGAAAAGCCTGAAGCCATTTATCGGGTCATAAATCGATTTTTAGCAAAAGTTGGTAATAGATAATCCATACCAACAATGTCAAAGCTATGATATAGTTTTGCCAAATTATTCGTTCAGATTTAGGTCACTTACCTAAGATAAGGCTGATTCATGCTATATGAACATTTTGATCTCATTGAATCTATTGGTTTAGATTTATTGTTTGCCTCGATATTCTTTTTTATCGGTATGGCTATTAAAGATGTCTTAAAGCAAGCAAACGTACCTGCTTTTGGCCGAAAAATTGTTTGGCTAGTACTCTTTTTAGGATGTACAGGTTTCATTGCTAAAGGGATTATTCAGCTAAGCTGGGAAGGTGCAGGTCTAGGCTAATCACTGATCTAATAACATCTATTTTTAATTAATACAGACAAATACAGGTATTCATCATATGGCAAGTGTAGGACTCTTCTTTGGTAGCGACACAGGTAATACTGAAGCTATTGGCAAGATGATTCAAAAACAGCTTGGTAAAAAGCTCGTTCATGTTCAAGACATTGCAAAAAGCAGCAAAGAAGATATCGATAACTTCGATCTTCTTCTTTTAGGTATCCCTACATGGTACTACGGTGAAGCTCAATGTGATTGGGATGATTTCTTCCCAGAATTAGAAGGCATTGATTTTTCAACTAAGCTTGTTGCTATCTTTGGCTGTGGTGATCAAGAAGATTACGCTGAATACTTCTGTGATGCGATGGGTAACATCCGTGATATCGTTGAAGCTAAAGGCGGCACAGTTATTGGCTACTGGCCAACTGAAGGCTATGAATTTGAAGCTTCTAAAGCACTCGTTGATGAAAATAACTTTGTAGGTCTTTGTATTGATGAAGATCGTCAACCAGAGCTTACAGAAGATCGCGTAACTGCATGGGTTAAACAAATTCATGAAGAAATGTGCCTTGCAGAATTAGAAGACTAATATCCTAGTTCCTATAATGCTCTCTACTTATCTCTTAAAATAGATAGAGAGCATTATCTAAATTCTGGTTTTTTTCTCACATATAATGTTCTGTTCACTCTTGCTACCACCTTTCCTTTTTTATCATAAATATACACTTCAAATTTCGGGAAACACTTATCCCCACTTTCAGTAAGTTGCTTGATTTCTTGAATTTTTTCGTTTGAGATAAAAAAGTGTGCATTCAAATCACTAGTTCCAGGGGAAATAAAATCTATTTCAGACTGCTTATCCCAGACGAAGTACTCTTCCCTCAAGATCCCCATGAGCATTAACGAAAATACGGGATCTGTCATAGAAAAAATACTGCCTCCATATTGGCTTCTATTTGCATTACGATTCCAAAATCGATCTTTTAATATCACCCGCACTTCTTGAAAATCTGGTGCAATATTTTGGATAGAGATCCCTGCCCCCCAAAATGGAGGCCAAATATTCAATGCCCTTCTGACAATTTTTGGGGTAAAGTATTTATACATATTTATCATCCTTGATTCTGGTCTGACCTCATAGTAATAGTTTTCTTAACAAAAGATCAACATCTATTTTTTTGTAAGAGATCGTGCAGATAAGGTATCAACTCGATTGAATGTTCCCTATAATTAACTTATTAAAACTGCACAAAAAATCGATGCAGAATGTCAATACAGGAAAAGTCGATGTCAGATAACAACCAAGCACTAAAAAAAGCCGGTTTAAAGGTTACTCTTCCACGTCTGAAAATTTTAGAGGTGTTACAACAGCCAGATTGCCAACACATCAGTGCAGAAGATTTATATAAAAAATTAATCGATATTGGTGAAGAAATTGGTCTTGCTACCGTATACCGTGTATTAAACCAATTTGATGATGCCGGCATTGTGACCCGTCACCATTTTGAAGGCGGTAAATCTGTTTTTGAACTAGCAACTCAACACCACCATGATCATCTTGTTTGTCTAGATTGCGGGAAAGTAATTGAATTCTCTGACGAAATGATTGAAGAACGTCAAAAAGAGATCGCTAAAAAATACAATGTTCGACTAACGAACCACAGTTTATATCTATACGGCCACTGCATTACTGGTGACTGCATTGATAATGATGATGCTCATAACGGTTAATCATCAATTTCACAAAATTTAGTCATAAAAAAAACCAGCATATCTGCTGGTTTTTTATTATCAATTAATTGAGTACTTAGTGAGAGTTAACCTTCCCAAGTATCACGTAATCCTACTGTACGGTTGAATACAAGAGCCTCAGATGTAGAGTCTTTGTTATCAATACAGAAATAGCCTGTACGTTCAAATTGGTAACCTGCTTCTGCTTCTGCTGTTGCTAAGCTTGGTTCAACAAAACCATTCTTAGTAATTAATGACTCAGGGTTAATACTCTCTGAGAAATCTTCTAAAGCCGCTGGGTTTGGAACTGTAAATAAACGATCGTATAAGCGGATCTCAGCTGGTACAGCTTTATCTGCTGATACCCAGTGAATAACACCTTTAACTTTACGACCATCCGCTGGATTCTTACCTAGCGTTTCTGCATCATAGCTACAGAAAATAGTCGTAATGTTACCTGCTTCGTCTTTTTCAATGCGATCGGCTTGAATTACATAAGCACCACGTAAACGAACTTCTTTACCTAGCACTAAACGCTTGTATTTTTTGTTCGCTTCTTCACGGAAATCATCTTGCTCAATATACACTTCACGAGTAAATGGTACTTCACGTGTGCCCATTTCAGGTTTGTTAGGATGATTAGCAACGTTAAGAATTTCAACTTTGCCTTCTTCATAGTTTTCAATAACGATTTTAACAGGCTCAAGAACTGCCATTGCACGAGGTGCATTTTCATTTAAATCATCACGAATACATGATTCTAACGAACCAAACTCAATCATGTTTTCTTGTTTAGTAACGCCAATACGCTTACAGAATTCACGAATAGAACCCGCAGTAAAGCCACGACGACGTAAACCAGAAACAGTAGGCATGCGTGGATCGTCCCAACCGTTTACTAACTTCTCAGTCACAAGTTCATTAAGCTTACGCTTAGACATAATTGTGTATTCTAAGTTTAGACGACTGAACTCATATTGATGTGGTTGACAATCAATCGTGATATTTTCCAATACCCAATCGTATAAACGACGGTTATCTTGGAATTCTAACGTACAGATTGAATGTGTGATACCTTCTAACGCATCCGAAATACAGTGCGTAAAGTCGTACATTGGGTAGATGCACCACTTATCACCCGTTTGGTGGTGAGAAGCAAAACGAATACGATAAATAACTGGATCACGCATTACGATGAAAGAAGATGCCATATCAATTTTTGCACGTAGACAAATAGTGCCTTCTTTGAATTTACCATCACGCATTTGTTCAAATAACGCAAGGTTCTCTTCTACGCTACGATCACGGTACGGACTGTTTTTGCCTGGCTCTTTAAGCGAACCACGGTATTCACGGATTTGATCAGAAGTTAGCTCATCAACATAAGCCAAGCCTTTTTCAATTAATTCAACCGCGTAACCATACAGTTTATCGAAATAGTTTGAAGAGTAATGAATATCACCACTCCAATCAAAACCTAACCATTTAACGTCATTTTTGATTGATTCAACGTATTCAATATCTTCTTTTTCAGGGTTAGTATCATCAAAACGTAGATTACACTGTCCCTGGTAATCTTGAGCAATACCAAAATTCAAACAGATAGATTTTGCGTGTCCGATATGCAGATAACCGTTTGGCTCTGGCGGGAAACGAGTATGGACACTGGAATGTTTACCTGACTTTAGGTCTTCATCAATAATTTGACGGATAAAGTTGGTAGGACGAGTTTCAGTTTCACTCATCTAAAGCACCTCATTGGTATTAGTAGAAAGAACAGATTGTTCATATCTCCCTATGATCCACAATTATGGACCAATACTCAATATATAGAATCAAATAGTTGCTTTATTTCCATAAAAAAGCCGCTCTAATTAGAGCGGCTTATTGATTTGAGTTAATTTACTCAATAATTATGGTAATGCAACCGCTGTTAGGTCTTCAGAAGCTGGAATTTTTTTCATTTCACCAGCAACGATTTCAGCAAGAGGACCAAGGATAACTTGAACATTGTTAGAACCAAGTTTAACCACACCCATTGCACCTAATGCTTTAAGTTGTTTCTCGCTAATTACGCTAGTGTCTTTAAGAGTTAGACGTAAACGAGTGATACAAGCATCGATGTTTTCTAGATTTTCGTGACCACCTAAAGCTTTAAGGTATTGCTTAGCTAGTTCACCAGTTTCTTTAGAACCACGAACTGAACTTTCTTCTTCGTCGTCGTCTTCACGGCCTGGAGTCTTAAGATTAAACTTAACGATTACAGCGCGGAATACGAAGTAGTAAATTGCGAAGAATACGATACCTTGGATAATTAGCATATACCAGTTAACAGCTAGTGGGTTACGAGTAGAAAGAACCATATCTACTAGACCTGCTGAGAAACCGAAACCTGCAATCCACTGCATAGATGCAGCGATGAATACTGAGATACCTGTTAATGCTGCGTGAACTACGTATAGTGCAGGAGCAAGGAACATGAATGAGAATTCTAGTGGTTCAGTAACACCTGTGAAGAACGATGCGAAACCAGCAGCAATCATAATAGATGCAACTTTTTCTTTGTTCTCAACTTTTGCTGTGTGGTAAATCGCTAGTGCCGCACCTGGTAGACCAAACATCATGATTGGGAAGAAACCAGCTTGGTACATACCTGTAACACCAACAGTTGCAGTACCATTAGCGATAGATTGTGCACCACCTAGGAAGTTAGGGATGTCGTTAATACCAGCAACGTCGAACCAGAACACTGAGTTAAGTGCATGGTGAAGACCTACAGGAATAAGTAGACGGTTGAAGAATGCGTAAATACCAGCACCAACAGAACCCATACCTTGGATTGACTCACCGAAGTGTACAAGGCCACCGTAAATTGCAGGCCAGATGTACATAAGTACGAACGCAATTAAAATACCTGCAAAAGAAGTTAAGATAGGTACAAGACGCTTACCTGAGAAGAATGCAAGTGCTTTATGCAGTTCAACAGTAGAGAAACGGTTGTAGATCTCAGCAGATACGATACCAACTAGGATACCAACAAATTGGTTATTGATTTTACCAAATGCAGCAGGAACTGCAGCAGGATCAATACCTTGAATTTGAGCTACCGCTCCTGGTGAAAGAAGAGTAGTTACAACAAGGAAACCAACAAAACCAGAAAGTGCCGCTGCACCATCTTTATCTTTAGACATACCATAAGCAACACCGACCGCGAACAGTACTGACATGTTATCGATGATAGCCGCACCAGCTTTGATTAAAAACGCTGCTAGTGCACTGTTGCCGCCCCAAGCCACTGGGTCAATCCAGTAACCAATACCCATTAAAATTGCTGCTGCAGGTAATGTAGCAACTGGTACCATCAGTGCTTTACCTACTTTTTGAAAATATCCTAAAATATTCACCTTTAGATTCCCCCTATAAGGATTTTAGATTTTTTTGAATAGCTTAATTTGTCCATTATAAACTTATTTCGCTACTCGTTATTAACAGGGTCAGTGTAAGGGATTAATTTCGCCCCGCAAATTAAAAGCAAGCTAATTGTGATCATTATCACCTGTGGAGGGAATATTTAAGGTATTTTGCTAGCGAGATCATAAAACTTATTTTATCATTCGAAAGAATAAAACATCAGGAATAAAATTTGGTCTATAAAAGACCAAACTTTGTCATTACTGAACGTAACATTTAGGTAACTGAGTGTACCGCTCAGTAAGCAGTTCTATTTTCACTTGCTTAAAAATTTCAACGAAAAAAGTTTATATTTTTTTCGTACCATAAATTATAACTTAAGGATTCAAGCTATGTATGCGCTAACTAACTGTAAGGTTTATACTGGTAACGATGTTCTTGTTAACCATTCTGTAATCATTAATGGAACAGAAATCGAGGCCGTTTGCCCAACATCAGAACTACCAGAAGGTATTGAGTTAAAGGATTTAGATGGCGCAATTCTAAGCCCAGGTTTTATTGATCTTCAACTAAACGGCTGTGGTGGCGTAATGTTGAATGATGAAATTACGGCAGAAACAATGCAAACGATGCATGAAGCGAACCTAAAATCAGGTTGTACTAGCTTCTTACCTACTTTAATTACCTCTTCAGATGAAGACATGCGTACTTCTATTGAAGCAGCTCGTGAATACCACAATAAATATCAAAACCAATCTTTAGGTCTACACCTTGAAGGCCCGTACCTGAATGTAATGAAAAAAGGCATTCATAGCGTTGATCATATCCGTCACTCTGATTCAGATATGATTCAACTTATGTGTGATAACGCTGATTTAATTGCAAAAGTAACGCTTGCTCCAGAACAAAATGATCCAGAGCATATTGAACGTTTATGTAAAGCAGGTATTGTCGTGTCAATTGGTCATACGAACGCTACCTATGCAGAAGCTCGCCAAGGTTTTGAATCTGGTATTACTTTCGCAACTCACCTATTTAATGCGATGACGCCAATGGTTGGTCGTGAACCAGGTGTTGTTGGTGCTATCTACGATACTCCAGATGTTTATGCTGGCATCATTGCGGATGGCTTCCATGTTGACTATGCAAACATCCGTATTGCACACAAAATAAAGAAAGAAAAGCTAGTATTAGTGACGGATGCCACAGCTCCTGCAGGTGCTGACATGGAATACTTTATTTTTGTTGGTAAGAAAGTATATTACAAGGATGGTAAATGTGTTGATGAGAATGGCACATTAGGCGGCTCAGCTCTGACTATGATTGAAGCAGTTCAGAATACAGTTGAGCACGTTGGAATCGCTTTAGACGAAGCATTACGTATGGCTACGTTATACCCTGCTCAAGCAATTGGTGTGGATAATAAACTTGGCCGAATCAAAAAGAACATGGTTGCTAACCTTGCTATTTTTGATCGTGACTTCAATGTAAAAGCGACTGTTGTTAACGGACAATACGAGCAAAGTTAATATGACTGACGGACAAATTGGTAATGTAGACCTAGTAAAACAATTAAACAGTGCGGCTGTTTATCGTTTAATCGACCAAAAAGGCCCGATTTCTCGAATTCAAATCGCAGACGTTAGTCAGCTTGCTCCAGCAAGTGTTACCAAGATTACCCGTCAACTATTAGAGCGCGGCTTAATTAAAGAAGTCGCGCAACAAGCATCAACTGGTGGTCGAAGAGCTATTTCTTTGACTACCGAAACCGACCCTTTTCATTCTATTGCAGTTCGTTTAGGGCGTGATTATATCCAGCTAAGTCTTTTTGATCTTTCAACAAAAGAATTAGCTTCAGAATATCATGAGTTTAACTACTCACATCAACAAGAACTATTGGATGGATTACGTCAATTAGTTCAAATGTTCATTACTCGTAATCAAGACACAATTAAACAGTTAATTGCTATAGGTATTACTCTCCCTGGTTTAGTAAACCCAGAAACTGGTGTTGTAGAATACATGCCAAATACCGATATTGATAAATTAGCTTTAGCTGACTTTGTTAAAGACACTTTCAATACCCAATGTTTTGTAGGTAACGATGTACGTGGTTTAGCCCTAGCTGAACACTACTTTGGTGCATCTAAAGATTGCTATGACTCAATTCTAGTCAGTGTTCACCGTGGTACAGGTGCAGGTATCATTGTTAACGGAAAAGTTTTCTTAGGCCATAATAGAAATGTAGGTGAAATCGGTCACATTCAAATCGATCCAATTGGTGATAAATGTCAATGTGGTAATTTTGGTTGTTTAGAAACTGTAGCTGCAAACCCTGCAATTATTGCACGAATTAAAACATTGCTTGCACAAGGCTACCCTTCAAGCCTTTCTCAATTAGAGAACATTACAATGGCTGATATTTGCCATGCTGCAAACCATGGCGATGAACTAGCAACACAGACATTACTACGAGTAGGTAATCAGCTTGGTAAAGCAATAGCAATGACAATTAATTTATTTAATCCACAAAAAATTGTTATCTCTGGTGCCATTACTCAATCAGATAAGATTCTTTTTGCTGCGATCCGTAATTGTATTAAAAACCAATCATTAACCGCTTTCCACAAAGATCTACCAATCGTAGCATCTGAACTTCATGAACAACCAACCATTGGTGCTTTTTCAATGGTGAAACGTGCAATGCTTAATGGCGTATTGTTACAAAAATTATTAGATGAATAATCATAAATAATTTTTAACATGTTACTCTAGGGCTGCTTTTTGCGGCCCTTTTTTTCGACCACTTTTAGGAACAATAGTATATGGAGTTACTTTTTATCATTGCAGCATTTGTAATGGGGTTTATAGCATTAAAAATTAATTTACCTCCATTAGTTGGTTTTCTATTGGCAGGATTCGGATTACATGCACTTGGCTTTCAATCTAACGATGCGCTATCTACCTTTGCAGATCTTGGCGTCACCCTGCTTCTATTCTCAATTGGCTTAAAATTAGATATAAAAACCTTACTAGCTAAAGAAATTTGGCTAGGGGCAACACTTCATAATGTATTCTCTACTCTCTTTTTTACTTTTGCTCTTCTTGGCCTAAAATTGCTTGGCATTACTATGCTTGCAGACATTGATACTGCACAGTTAGTCCTCTTTGGTTTTGCTCTATCTTTCTCTAGTACCGTATTTGCCGTGAAAGCTCTCCAAGAAAAAGGTGAAATGAATGCAACTTACGGAACCTTGGCCATTGGTATTCTTGTCATGCAAGATATCTTTGCGGTTGTTTTTCTAACCGCATCCACAGGAAAAATACCCGAGATAACGGCATTAGCATTATTTGCACTCCCTCTCCTTCGACCTCTATTTTTTAAATTATTAGATTGGGCTGGACATGGGGAAATGTTGGTACTTTACGGTATCTTCTTAGCCTTGGTTGCAGGTGCTGGTACCTTTGAACTGGTTGGAATGAAGCCAGATCTTGGCGCTCTTATTTTAGGAATGTTACTGGCTGGTCACTCTAAAGCCTCTGAATTATCCAAATCATTATTTAATTTAAAAGAAATACTTCTTATCTGTTTTTTCTTAAATATCGGTTTATCCGCAGCGCCAACATTTGCAGGCTTAACGCTCGCTATTTTCCTTATTTTATTACTGCCAGTAAAAGGCTTCCTATATTTTATAATTATTAATAAATTTAAGTTCCGAGTAAGAACCTCGCTTCTTACCTCTCTTACGTTATTCAACTATAGTGAGTTTGGTCTTATTGTCGGTGGCTTAGCATTCAAAATGGGATGGTTACCCGCTGACAGCCTTGTTGCTATTGCCATTGCCGTTTCTATTTCTTTTATTATTTCAGCCCCTTTAAATAACTTTGGTCATACGATTTATCAACGTTCTCGCCATTGGTTAAAAGAACATACCGCCGAACGTTTAAATCCAATGGATAAATTGATCAACCCAGGACGAGCTCAGATCTTAATCCTTGGTATGGGTCGTATTGGTAGTGGTGCTTATGATGAATTAAAAGATAAATATGGTGATATTATTTTAGGAATAGAGCTACGAGAAGAATCAGCTAATCGTCACCAAGAGCTTGGACGGAATGTTATTTCTGGCGATGCTACCGATCCAGATTTTTGGGAACGTATCTTATCAACTTCACATGTAAAACTAGTATTATTAGCGATGCCCAATCATCAGGGTAATCAGTTCGCACTAGAGCAATTACAATCACGAAACTATCAAGGTCAAACCGCCGCCATTGCTGCCTACAATGACCAAATTGATGGATTACTTGAACAAGGTGTTGATGCCGCATTTAATATTTATCATGAGGCTGGTAGTGGTTTTGCACGACATGTGAGCGAACAATTAAATCCACAATTTAATCAACAAAAAGAATATATGAAGTACTAATTCTTTAGTTAATGCCGCTCTCCTACCAAAAATCAGATTAGGATTTAATTAAAGTCTAATCTGGTTTTTTATTTATGCCCCCTCATTTTTCATTCTTTTTGTTTAAAAAACCATCTGCAACTAACGATTCAAAACTAAAATGGTTAAAATATTAAATATTATCTAATTAGGTTGCCTATTTGTAATTTTATTTGTATTTCTTGGTTGCTTTTTTTAGCGATCGTGGCAAATTGTAGTTAAGACAATAATTTATGATAAAAATTAAGAAGAGATTAGAGGGAACTTATGTGCTCAATTTTTGGAATACTGGATATTAAAACCGATCCAACACCACTGCGTAAAGCTGCACTTGAAATGTCAAAAAAACTTCGTCACCGTGGACCCGATTGGTCAGGCGTTTATTCATCAGACAAAGCAATTCTAGCACACGAACGCCTTGCAATTGTTGGTTTAAACAGCGGCGCTCAACCTCTTTATAGTGAAGATAAAAAACACATTTTAGCTGTAAATGGGGAGATCTATAACCATAAAGAATTACGCGAAAAGTATGCCGACGATTACGCTTTCCAAACAGACTCAGATTGTGAAGTTATTCTGGCACTATACCGTGAAAAAGGTGCCAATCTTTTAGAAGACTTAAATGGTATTTTTGCCTTTATCCTTTATGATGAAGAGAAAGATGAATATTTAATTGGCCGTGATCATATTGGTATAATCCCTATGTATCACGGTTATGATGAACATGGTAACTATTACGTTGCTTCTGAAATGAAAGCACTTGTCCCTGTATGTAAATCAATCAGTGAGTTTCCTCCTGGTCACTTTTACTCATCAAAAGATATTGAGCCAACGCGTTATTATGTACGTGATTGGATGGAATATGATGCAGTTAAAGACAACCCAACAAGTAAAGAAGATCTTAAACAAGCACTAGAAGATGCTGTTAAACGCCAATTAATGACAGATGTTCCTTATGGAGTACTTCTTTCTGGTGGTCTTGATTCATCAATCACATCAGCGGTTGCAAAGAAGTTTGCGGCAATGCGTATTGAGGATAACGAGAAATCTCAAGCATGGTGGCCTCAACTTCACTCATTTGCAGTAGGGTTAGAAGGCGCCCCTGATTTAAAAGCGGCTCGAGAAGTTGCAGACCAAATCGGTACAGTCCATCATGAAATGACGTACACAATTCAAGAAGGTCTTGATGCTATTCGTGATGTTATTTATCACATTGAAACTTATGATGTCACAACTATTCGCGCTTCTACACCAATGTATTTATTAGGTCGTAAGATCAAGGCTATGGGCATTAAAATGGTACTTTCTGGTGAAGGTGCTGATGAAATCTTTGGTGGTTATTTATATTTCCATAAAGCACCAAATAAAAAAGAATTCCATGAAGAAACAGTACGAAAACTGTTGGCTTTAAATATGTTTGATTGTGCTCGAGCGAATAAATCATTAGCAGCTTGGGGTGTAGAAGGACGAGTGCCTTTCTTAGACAAAGAATTTATTGATATCGCAATGCGATTAAATCCACAAGATAAAATGTGTGGTAACGGCAAAATGGAAAAACACATTCTTCGTGAATGTTTTGAAGACGATTTACCTGCTGCGATTGCATGGCGACAAAAAGAGCAATTCTCTGATGGTGTAGGCTATAGCTGGATTGATACATTACGTGAAACCGCAGAGGCAAAAGTAACAGATCAGCAAATGGAGTCTGCAAAATTCCGTTTCCCTTACAATACGCCAGTAACTAAAGAAGGCTACGTGTATCGTGAAATCTTTGAAGAGTTATTCCCTCTTGAGGATGCTGCTAAATGTGTTCCTGGAGGACCTTCAGTTGCATGTTCTTCAGCAAAAGCAATAGAGTGGGATGAATCATTCCAAAACTGTGTCGACCCTTCAGGTCGAGCTGTTCAAGCGATTCACAATAAAGCTTATGATTAATTAAATCATTGAAATAAAAAAGCGCCCTTGGCGCTTTTTTTATTTCGAATAATCAATATCACTATTATCTACTTTAATTTCAACATGTTTATTAATAAGAGTAATTAATAAAATCGACCGTTTCTCACCATCAGCTTCTTTATAAATAGCATCAACACCAACAAAAGGGCCTTCTTTGATCGCCACCTTTTGTCCGACTTCTGGCAATGCCTCAATTGCATCTTTATTTTTAACATTGTCTTGATCTATCAATTTCAAAGAATAAATAAGATCACCCGACAATATTTTAGGCTGTCCACCAAAACGAATAAAATCACTCACTCCACGAGTTGAACGAACAGTCGTAAACGTCGGGCCATCTTCAAAATCAAACCGAACAAACATATAACAAGGGAACAAAGGTTCTTTAACTGCCCTTTTTTTGCCTCTCGTTATTTTCTCAACTTCAACCTCAGGATAAAAACACTCTACATTTTGATTTTCTAGATGTGCTTTTGCTCGCTGTTGCTCCCCACGTTTGCAGTAGAGTAAATACCATTCTTTCATTATTTATATACCTAGCTAACCAACTGAAGATCATAGCACGCCATAAACCACAACTAAATAAATAGGTTCAATAACTCGACAACTATCTTGTTTCAGATGTTAAATGATAAAAAACAGGCAAAAGAAATGCATTATCTCTAAAAACTAGATATCAAAGAAATTAAACACCACAATTAAAGATAAAAACAAAATAAACCGCCAATATAATCACAAAAAACAGATGAGCGATATGTAACACTAAATAATTGTTTCTAAATATTTCAACGATTTAAAATGTTAACTAAATCACATTAATATGTACAACATTGCAGTTGAATCATTCGAGGGGTATAAATTTGTCTTATATAAAAAGAATAAAATTCTATTTAAAAGAGAGCATTATGCCAAACAACAACAAAACACTTATGGGGCATCCTCAGGGATTGTTCTTACTTTTTGGAACTGAACTATGGGAACGCTTCTCTTATTACGCCATGAGGGCGATTTTAGTCTTATACTTAACAGACAGAACCATTAATGGTGGTTTAGGTTGGACAGTTAAAGACGCCCTTAGCTTATATGGTACTTATACCGCATTAATGTATATCACTCCTCTTATTGGTGGATGGTTAGCAGATAACTACTTAGGGCAACGAAAATCACTGCTTATTGGTGGCTTTCTGATGGTCGTTGGTCAATTCACACTGGCACTTCCTCATAACTTATTACCATTCTCTGTTGAAGCACTTTTTTATATCGGTTTAGGTTTCTTAATTGCAGGTAATGGTTTATTCAAACCAAACGTATCAACCATGGTTGGAGATTTATATCAAGATGGTGATAATCGTCGTGACGGTGCATTTACTATCTTTTATATGGGTATCAACTTAGGTTCTCTACTTGCTGGGGTTGTTTCTGGCTCAGTGACAGGGATATGGGGCTGGAAAGCAGGATTTGCTGCTGCTGGTATTGGTATGATTATCAGTTTAATCATTCAAACTTTATTTGCTCAACGTTTCTTAGGTGATATCGGTGTTCGTCCAGCAGCCCATATAGCAAAAGAAAATGCACAAGGTAAATCTCATAACGTGTTAAGTAAAATCGAAATTGATCGCTTAAAAGTAATTATGGTTATGGGATTATTCGTTATCGTTTTCTGGGCTGGCTTTGAACAAGCTGGTGGCTTAATGAATATCTACTCTCAACAATATACCGATAGAATGATAGGTTCTTTTGAAGTACCAGCAGCTTGGTTTCAATCTCTAAATCCTTTCTTCATTATTGTATGCGCACCGTTAATAGCTATGCTATGGGTTAAATTAGGGCCAAAAGAGCCTAGTTCACCGATTAAATTTGCTTTAGCTCTCTTTTTCTTAGCCATTGGTTTTCTTTGCATGGTTGGAGCAGTAATGGAGCAAGGTGGCGACTTAACTGTTAAAACATCTATGTACTGGCTTGTCGGTGCCTATTTCTTCCATACGCTAGGTGAATTATGTTTATCACCTATTGGACTATCATTAGTGACTAAACTCGCGCCATTACGTCTGGCTTCTCTCATGATGGGGACATGGTTTGGTTTCAATGCTATCTCTAATTATATTGCGGGCATCGTGGGCTCACATGTTGAAACTCTTGGAGCTTTAGATATTTTTGCAGGTATCGCAATTACAGCAACTATCTCTGGTGTTTTATTGCTGGCAATTTCAGGCACACTAATTCGTTGGATGCATGGTGCTGAAAAAGCTCATTAACCTAAAGATAATCTAAATAAAAAGGCAGCCTTATTTACTAAGGCTGCCTTTTTTGTAAAAGGTAAAGTTATAATATAATTCTACTGCGATTCTTTTCTAATAACTTAACACCAATTCCTTTCACCTTAGATAAGTCATCGACCGCAGCAAATTTTCCATTAAGAGTTCGATAATCAACAATAGCTTTTGCTTTTGAGTCCCCAACACCAATTAATAATGTTTTTAGCTCCTCTGCTCCTGCCTCATTAATATTAACGACTATTTCAATACCTTCATGCTTATTTACACTTTCTTCTTTAGCCTGAGCGATACCGCTCGAAAATAAAATAAGAGAAAATAAAAAAGCACTAATAAAGTTTGTTATACGCGTCATTCCTATTCCTTGTTCAATATTTAAATAATAATGTCAGGTACTTCAGAGATTCACTCCCTACCTGTCATTAAAAAATAATAATTAATCCAAGAAAGAAATCCTACTGGTAGGTTTATACTTACCCCAAAAACACGACGGGCCCCAATAAGGGGCCCGTCTATCTTATTTATCAATTACAAATAAATTGATTATTGTTCTAATAATGGGTAACTAATATCAGAGTTAGCTTTAAGCGTATCTAACGTTGCCGTTAAATCTTGTTGAGTTTGAGTTCTAAGTAAACGCGTTGACACTTGTTGAGCCATTGCGTCGTTACTTAATTCTAGAACTCCATCAAGTGCAACAATCACATTGTTTCCCTGACGGTCCATCACTTGAGCATAAGTTGATGTACCTTGTGCCGGTTTTTGCAGACGATATACATCATTTGCCAGCTCATCTGCTCTAGTAATCATTCGCGCTTCAGTAAAGCTTAAACCATTATCAGTTAGATAATTAACCTCACCTTTATCTAGTGCATTAATAACTCCTTGAGCTAATTCAACCGCTTTTTGTTCACCTTTTGTTTGAGATAAACGAGCGGTTACTGCAGATTTAACATCTCCTAGAGGCAATACCGTTTCATCACGAACATCTTCAACACGAACAACAACAATATGCTCTGGTGCAATCTCAATAACGTCTGAGTTCAAGCCATCTTCTTTCACTTCTGGGCTATAAATAGCTTGCAGAACCGTAGGGTTTGATAGAAGTTCAGGCGCATCTTCTTGTGAGAAGAAATCCGATGTTATTACCTTAGCATTAACACTTTCTGCGGCATCATCTAAAGAATCTGGTGATTCAAATGCTTTTTCTGCAAGCTCTGTTTGTAAGCTATAAAATGCATCTGCTGCATGCTCATCAACTAAGAACGATTTAATTTCAGAACTTACTTCAGCAAGTGGTTTAGTTTTTGGTGCTTCCACGCCATCAAGTTGAATAATGTGGTAACCAAATGCAGATTTAACAAGGCCTGAATGATCGCCTACATTAACCAATTGGAAAGCTGCATCTTCAAAAGCGGGATCAATAACACCACGTTCAATCCAACCTAAAGAACCGCCTTCTTTTGCTGTTGGGATATCTTGTGAATCTTCTTTTGCTACTGTAGCAAAATCATCACCAGCATCTAAACGAGCAAGAACCGCTTGAGCGTCAGCTTCATCACCTTTAATCAGGATATGGCTTACTTCACGTTTCTCTTGCGTAGAATACTTATCTTGGTTTTCATTATAATACGTTTGAATCTCTTCATTCGTTATTGGCGCTTGCGCTTTTAAAGAGTCACCAGATAATTCAACATATGAAACTTTTACTTGCTCAGGACGAACAAACTGCTGTTTATTTGCATTATAATATTCAGCGACTTCTTCATCTGTTACTGTCGCTTGCTTTGCAAACTCGGCAGTATCAAGCGTAATTGTACGAATTTCACGTTGTTGAGCCTCTAAAGCACCTTGTGCTTTTACTTCGTTATCTAACGTAAACTCTGTTGATTCAAGAGCAAGAACAAGTTGATTTCGAACTAAATCTTGGCGTAAATATTCAGCAAAACTATCTGAACTAAAGCCTGCGCGACGAAGTGATATATTAAAAATCTCTTCATCAAACTTGCCGTCTTTTTGGAATTGAGGCATAGATAAAATAGCTTGGCGAATTTGTTCATCGCCAACACGAAGACCTAAGTCTTGAGCTTGGTTATCTAATAGCGCATCGTTCACCATACGATCTAAAACAGATTTACGAAATTGTTCTACGTATGCTGGGTCGCCAAGTAATGTTGAAAAATACTCGCCAAGTTGAGATTGCATACGATTACGTTCATTTTGATACACTTGCTCAAAATCATTACGTGTAATCTCACGTTCACCAACTTTAGCTGCTAGTGGTTGACCCCCACCGACTAAATAACTACCTACACCTGCAAATACAAATGAGAAAATAATTAGACCGAGAATGATCTTAACTACGAGGCCTGTTGAACCTTCGCGAATTCGATCCATCATAATATGTTTTAACTCCTAATCACCAAGTGGAATACACTATTTATACAAGTAGCGTGTCAATTTCTATTGATAGTGAAAATGTAAAATAGTTCAACAAAAGAAAATTTTAACAATAAAAAAGCGCATCATTGGATGCGCCTATGACTCATTACTCTAGTCTACTAGCCTTATGCTAGCTTGTGTAGAGTTTTATCTATATTTCGCTTAGTTACACGCATCTTTCAGTGCTTTACCAGCTTTAAATGCAGGTACTTTTGCAGCAGAAATCTCAATCGCTTCGCCTGTTTTAGGGTTACGACCTGTACGAGCAGCACGCTCACGAACAACAAATGAACCGAAACCAACAAGAGTTACTTGATCACCACTTTTTAGTGTCTCAGTTACTGTTTCAACTAATGCATCTAGAGCGCGGCCAGCTGCTGCTTTTGAGATATCTGCATTGTCAGCAATTTGATCAACTAATTGAGATTTATTCACGGTATTCCCCTTTAAATTATTCATTCAATGATTAATGAACGAGTCCATATTTTGATAATAAATGTGTGAAGTTATGATCACGCAATAAGGTTTAACTTAGCTGCATCAATATAAACTGACAAGTCATTTCGACCTGTCAGCCCTGTTATATCAACGTTTTTTGCTACACATCACTTTTTAGATTGCTCAAGACTAAAACCTTGAGGGTCATTTTGAAGTGCTAAGGTTAATACTTCATCAATCCATTTAACTGGATGAACCGAGAGATCAGCAATAACATTTGCAGGGATCTCTTCTAAATCACGTTCATTATCCTTTGGAATGATGACAGTTTTAATACCGCCACGATGCGCTGCCAATAATTTCTCTTTTAGACCACCAATTGGTAATACTTCACCACGTAGAGTGATCTCTCCTGTCATAGCAACATCTGAACGAACAGGATTACCCGTTAGGCTTGAGACTAAAGCAGTACACATTCCAATACCAGCACTTGGGCCATCTTTTGGTGTTGCACCTTCAGGTACGTGCACATGAATATCACGTTTTTCATAAAAATCAGGGTTAATACCCAATTTATCTGCGCGTGTACGTACCACTGTCATCGCTGCTTGAATCGACTCTTTCATTACGTCACCAAGAGAACCGGTATAAGCTAATTTACCCTTACCAATCATTGATTCCGCTTCAATCGTCAATAAGTCACCACCGACTTCAGTCCATGCTAAACCAACAACCTGTCCTACTCGATTTTCATCGTCTGCTTTACCGTAATCACAACGTTGAACACCTAAGAAATCTTTTAAGTTGTCTTGGTTAATGGTTACTTTCTTTATCGATTTATCTAATAGGATTTGCTTAACTGCTTTACGGCATAACTTAGAAATTTCACGCTCTAAACTACGAACACCTGCTTCACGCGTATAGTAACGAATAATGCCCATGATAGCCGAGTCATCAATTTCAATCTCATGCTCTTTAAGCCCATTGCGTTTTACTTGTTTCATTAACAAGTGATTTTTAGCAATGTTCAGTTTTTCATCTTCGGTATAACCAGATAGACGAATCACTTCCATACGGTCAAGTAACGGACCTGGAATATTCATTGAGTTAGACGTAGCAACAAACATTACATCAGAAAGGTCATAATCAACTTCTAAATAATGATCGCTAAATTTATTATTTTGCTCTGGGTCTAGTACTTCAAGAAGTGCTGAAGCAGGATCGCCACGCATATCAGAAGACATTTTATCGATCTCATCCAGTAGGAAAAGTGGGTTTTTCACTTCAACTTTAGACAATTTCTGGATCAATTTACCAGGAAGAGAACCGATATATGTACGTCTATGACCACGAATTTCAGCTTCATCACGCACGCCACCTAATGCCATACGTGTATATTTACGACCTGTCGCTTTCGCAATAGATTGACCTAACGATGTTTTACCAACACCAGGAGGACCGACTAAACAAAGGATTGGACCTTTTAGCTTTGTCACTCGACTTTGAACCGCTAAATACTCAAGAATACGTTCTTTTACGCGATCTAAACCATAATGGTCAGAGTTTAAGATCTCTTCTGCTTTAGCTAAATCTTTTTTCACTTTAGAACGCTTATACCAAGGCACAGCAACCATACAATCAATATAGCTACGAACAACCGTTGCTTCTGCTGACATCGGAGACATCATTTTCAGCTTTTGTAATTCTTGTTCTGCTTTTTCTTGTGCTTCTTTTGGCATTTTTGCGTCTGCAATTTTCTTTTGCAGCGCTTCAAACTCATCAGGCGCGTCATCTAAGTCACCCAGTTCTTTTTGAATAGCTTTCATTTGCTCATTCAAATAGTACTCACGCTGACTTTTTTCCATTTGCTTTTTAACACGGCCACGAATACGTTTTTCGATTTGCAATAAATCGATTTCCGATTCCATCATTCCCATTAGGAATTCTAAACGTGCAATAACATCTGTAAGCTCTAAGACTTCTTGCTTATCAACCAATTTAAGTGGCATATGAGCAGCAATGGTATCAGCTAAACGTGCAGCATCTTCAATTCCATTAAGCGACGTAAGCACTTCTGGTGGGATTTTTTTATTTAGTTTAATGAAGCCTTCGAATTGATTAATTGCAGAGCGCATAATCACTTCTTGTTCAGCATCATCAATAATCGGTGTCAGTAAAAATTCAGCGTCTGCAGTAAAGAAATCAGCTTCTAAAAACTGATGAATTTTTGCACGCTGTTGGCCTTCAACTAATACTTTAACTGTGCCATCAGGCAATTTTAATAATTGTAAAATTGTCGCGATTGTACCAACACCGTGTAAGTCATCTAATTGTGGTTCTTCTTTAGCGGCTTCTTTTTGTGCCACAAGTAGGACTTGTTTATTCTGCTCCATTGCTGCTTCTAAGCAACGAATAGACTTTTCACGGCCCACAAATAGTGGAATAACCATATGCGGATACACCACTACATCACGTAATGGTAGAACTGGTATCTCAATGCGCTCGGAACGCTCCAGGTTCATATTCTTCTCTCTTTCCGTCAGTATCTTTAGAAATAATATGGGGGCAAGTCGCTAAGATTCAACATTATTTTCAATTAAAAATAAAAAAGGAGGCCAATGCCTCCTTTTTATACTGTTTATTAGCTTATATCGACTATTCTGCAGATATTGCTTTCGTTTCTGTGTTTTCAAACATTAACAGTGGTTCTGACTCACCATTAATTACAGACTCGTCGATAACTACTTTAGAAACACCTTCTTTCGATGGTAATTCATACATAGTATCTAATAATATCGCTTCTAAAATTGAACGAAGACCACGAGCACCGGTTTTACGGTTCATTGCTTTTTTCGCAATCGCTCTTAACGCATCTTCACGGAATTCTAACTCTGCACCTTCTAAATCAAATAACGCAGCATATTGCTTAGTTAATGCATTTTTAGGTTTACTTAGAATTTGAATCAACGCTTCTTCGTCTAATTCAGTTAATGTTGTGGTTACTGGTAAACGACCAATAAACTCAGGAATCAAACCAAATTTAACTAAATCTTCAGGTTCAATTTGCTTCAATAAATCACCGACAGTTGCTTTATCATCTTGAGAACGAACATCAGCAGCAAAGCCAATACCAGTTCCTGTTGCAACACGTTGCTCGATTACTTTATCTAAGCCTGCAAACGCACCACCACAAATAAATAAGATCTTAGAAGTATCTACTTGTAAGAATTCTTGTTGTGGGTGTTTACGACCACCTTGAGGTGGTACTGAGGCAATTGTACCTTCAATCAATTTCAGTAGTGCTTGCTGAACACCTTCACCAGAGACATCACGTGTGATTGATGGGTTTTCAGACTTACGAGAAATCTTGTCAATTTCATCGATATATACAATGCCACGTTCCGCTTTCGCTGGATCGTAATCGCATTTTTGTAGTAGCTTCTGAATGATGTTTTCTACATCTTCACCTACATAGCCGGCTTCTGTTAGGGTGGTTGCATCCGCCATAGTAAACGGAACATCCAAGAAACGAGCTAGCGTTTCAGCAAGTAATGTTTTACCACTACCTGTTGGACCGATAAGTAGAATATTACTCTTACCTAATTCAACGCCATCTTTTGTAGTATCGCCATTACGTAAACGCTTGTAGTGGTTGTACACCGCTACCGCTAGTACTTTTTTCGCGTGCTCTTGTCCGATAACATAATCATCTAAGTGTTCACGAATATTTTGCGGTGTTGGTAATGCTTCACTACTCTCTTTTGGAGACAGAGTATTATCTTTTAGCTCTTCGCGAATAATGTCGTTACATAAATCAACGCACTCATCACAAACATAAACAGAAGGACCTGCAATTAGTTTACGAACTTCATGCTGGCTTTTTCCGCAAAAAGAGCAATATAGTAACTTTCCACTATTTTCGTCTTTACGCTTGTCTGTCATTTGCTAACCTCTTAAACGTTGCCTTTATGCTGTAAGTTTATACTAACTTACCTTCTTTGCTGTAAACGTTACTGCTTTTTTCTTAATTAGTCACGCTTATTTAACACAGCATCTACAAGACCGTATTTCACAGCATCGTCTGCTGCCATAAAGTTATCACGATCTGTATCTTTTTCGATCACTTCTAAAGGCTGGCCTGTATGTTCAGCAAGTAGCGTATTCAATTTCTTCTTAATCGTTAAGATTTCTTGAGCATGAATTTGAATATCTGATGCTTGACCTTGGAAGCCGCCAAGTGGTTGGTGAATCATCACACGAGAGTTAGGTAATACATAACGTTTACCTGGTGCACCACCTGCAAGTAAGAAGGCACCCATAGAACATGCTTGCCCCATACACACTGTGCTCACATTTGGCTTGATAAACTGCATTGTGTCATAGATAGACATACCAGCAGTAACAGAACCACCTGGAGAATTAATGTATAGGAAGATATCCTTATCTGGGTTTTCAGACTCAAGGAAAAGCAACTGTGCCACAACTAAGTTGGCCATGTGATCTTCAACTTGACCTGTTAAAAAGATAACGCGCTCTTTTAACAGACGGGAATAAATATCATACGAACGCTCACCACGTGAAGTTTGCTCAACAACCATAGGAACAAGTGCATCCATAATAGAAGGCATTGCATTGTTTTCTTGATAGCTCATAACCGTATCCCTTATAAAATAAATGGTCCGAATGACGCTTCATTCGGACCATTATTAGCAGATCTTGTGAAACTAAGTCAACTAACTACTTAATTAATTTAGAAATTAAGCAGGTTGTTGATTCATTAGTTCGTTAAAGCCTACCGCTTTTTCAGAAACTTGTGCTTTAGCAAGGATTGCTTCAACTGCTTGTTCTTCTAGAGCAACATTACGCATGTTGTTCATCATTTGCTCATTACCTTCGTAGTAAGCAACAACTTCAGTTGGATCTTCGTAAGCAGAAGCCATTTCATTGATAAGTGCTTTTACTTTTTCATCATCCGCTTTTAGTTCTTCAGTCTTGATTACTTCACCAAGAAGAAGACCAACAACTACGCGACGTTTAGCTTGCTCTTCAAACAATTCACGTGGAAGCTCAGGCGCAGTATCAGCGTTGCCGCCAAAACGTTGAACAGCTTGTTGACGTAAAACTTGAACTTCTTGATCGATAAGAGCAGAAGGTACGTCGATGTCATTTTGTTCAACTAGACCGTTGATAGCTTGTTCTTTGATCTTGTTTTTAACCGCTTGAGCTAATTCACGCTCCATGTTCTTACGAACTTCAGCTTTAAGACCTTCAACACCACCTTCAGCACCGAACTTAGTAACGAACTCGTCGTTTAGTTCTGGAAGCTCACGAGCTTCAACTTTAACTACTGTGATAGCGAATTGTGCAGCTTTACCTTTTAGGTTTTCAGCGTGGTAATCTTCAGGGAAGTTAACATCGATAGTTAGTTCGTCGCCTGCTTTTTTACCTTTGATGCCGTCTTCGAAACCAGGGATCATACGACCTTGGCCCATTTCTAGAGGGAAGTTATCCGCTTTTCCGCCTTCAAATAGCTCACCGTCGATAGAACCAACAAAGTTGATTGTAGCGCGAGTGCCGTCTTCAGCAGCAACGTCTGCATCAGTCCAAGTAGATTGTTGCTTACGTAGCGTTTCTAGCATCTCTGCAACGTCTTCGTCTTTAACTTCAACTTGTGGTTTTTCAACAACAACTTTGTCTAGACCTTGAAGTGTTACTTCTGGGTAGATTTCAAATGTTGCTGTGAATACTAAATCTTGACCTTCAGCAAATTCTACTGGAGCAAATGTTGGTGCGCCTGCTGGGTTGATTTTGTCTTTAACGATCGCTTCAATGAAGTGACGTTGCATAACTTCACCCATTTTGTCGTGACGAACTGCGCTGCCGTACATTTTAGCAACCATCTTCATTGGCACTTTACCTTTACGGAAGCCATCGAAGCGACGATTTTTAGCGATATTGCGAAGCTCAGCATTTACAGCATCTTCAATGTTTGCAGCTGGAACAGTAATAGTTAGAACGCGCTCTAGGCCTTCTTTAGTTTCAACAGTAACTTGCATGTTTATATAAACCTCAAAATCGACTCAGGTTCTCTGAGTTTGCGACAAAAAATACGTGTCGCATCCTTGTGTTACAGGCCTAATAAGATAGAAACCGTAACCCCTATGATTCGTGGTACCAAGTGGGTACCTTCTTTTATCTACTCATTTTAAATCAACAAGCAGATCGCGTATTTCATTGAATAAAATACGACATTTAGCCAAGTGGCAAAATAAGACGCGATATTGTAGCGATCTGACCCATCTATGTCGAGGCTCACTACACACGTTGATAATCTTTAATAAGAAATTGGGCAATGAGTAGTACTTTTCAACCCTAATAAATACTTTTTTTCTAAAAAATACGTTTAATTAATGAGAAATCTTCTGACTCACAATATCTGCCATCATTTCAATATGTAGATCATCATCATTTAAACATGGAATAAAGGTGTATTTTTGACCACCTGCTTCCATAAATATTTCTTTGCACTCTTCTGATAACTCTTCTAGTGTTTCTAAACAATCAGAAGAAAATGCAGGGCTAATGATGTCTAATGACTTAATCCCTTTTGGTGTAAGTTCAGTTAACGTCTCAGAAGTATAAGGTTGTAGCCATGCCTCTCGCCCAAAACGAGATTGATAGCTCATGCCTATTTGTTCAGGAGTTAGTCCTAATTCTTGAGCAAGCAATTCCGTTGTTCGCTCACAATGCAGTGCATAAATATCACCATTATCAACAAAGCGCTGTGGTATCCCATGATATGAACACAAAACATAATCACCTTTCCCCTTCTTCTCCCATGAAAGACGGATAGACTCAGCAAGCGCTTTTATATAGAGAGGGTGATCATGATAATTATGAACAAACGAAAAATTTGGTAACACAGGAGTGCTTTTATATTGCTTTGCAATTTGATCAAAAACAGCGGCGGTTGTCGTTCTAGAATATTGAGGGTATAGAGGAAGGATAATAATCTTATCACAACCTTGTTGCTCTAATAACTCAATACCTGATTTAATTCTTGGCTCACCATAAGTCATTCCCAATGCCACTGGCATTGAAAGACGCTTTTGTAAGGCAACCACCTGTCGCTGTGAATAAACCATCAAAGGGGATCCATCATCCATCCAGACACTTTGATATAATTTAGCCACTTTAGGTGCTCGAATAGGAAGAATTACACCATGAAGCAAGGGACACCAGATAAAACGATTTAGATCGACCACTCGCTTATCATGTAAAAATTCAGATAAAAATGTTTTTACTGCTGACGCTGTTGGAGCAGTCGGCGTTCCTAGGTTAACAAGTAGCACCCCTGCTTTTTTATTATTCACTATCATCATCCATATTTTCTATAAAAAAAGGCGACCAATAAGGTCGCCTTCAATATAACAATAAATTACTGACTGCGTAAGATTACGCTAGTGCTTTTTCGATCTCAGCGCTAACTTCAGCAACCAACTTAGTACCATCAAATTTAAGATACTGAGTTTTACCCGCTTCCGCTTCTTTATTGTAGTAAGCGATAAGTGGTGCTGTTTGCTCATGGTAGATACCTAGACGAGCAAGAACCGTTTCTGGCTTATCATCTTCACGGATAACAAGAGGTTCACCAGTTACATCATCTTGGCCTTCAACTTTAGAAGGATTAAACGTAACGTGGTATGTACGACCTGAAGGAAGGTGTGCACGACGACCAGACATACGTTCAACAATTACTTCATCAGCAACGTCAAATTCAAGAACGTAATCAATTGATACGCCATTCTCTTTTAAGCCATCAGCTTGAGGAATTGTACGAGGGAAACCATCTAGTAGGAAACCTTTAGCGCAATCTTCTTGAGCAATACGCTCTTTAACAAGACCAAGAATGATCTCATCAGACACAAGTTGACCAGCATCAATTACAGATTTAGCTTGTTTTCCTAGCTCAGTACCCGCTTTAATAGCAGCACGTAGCATGTCTCCTGTAGAGATTTGTGGAATACCATATTTATCCATGATGAACTGAGCTTGAGTACCTTTACCCGCACCAGGTGCACCTAAAAGGATGATACGCATTGTTTTCCCCTTAAAAAATAATCTTGGAATTTATACCAAACCTTACAAGTAAAAATGACAACTACTTATAAACTTAGGTATAAGTTTTATTTCTAAAAATAAGCTGTGAAAGATACACGGAACTGATAAAGCTATCAAGTTTGCGATGAAAAAAGCAAAAATAAGCGCTAAATAAAGTCTATTTCGTAACAATAAAAAAACAATGAGACCTTAGTGTAAAACACATCAGTCTCATTATACTTATCTCATTACGGCATTATCTATTATTTAGATAATAATTGATTCATTGCACTTAAGAATTGAGATGGATCATCTAAAGAACCACGTTCTGCTAACATTGCTTGACCAAGTAACATTTCAACCCAACGACCAAATGCTTCTTCGTCTGCTTCATCGGCCATTTGCTTAATTAGTGCATGCTCTGGGTTAATTTCAAAAATATACTTAACTTCAGGAGCAGCTTGACCCGCCGCTTCTAGAAGTTTCGCCATTTGTGTACCCATTTCAAAGTCATCAGTAACGACAACGGCAGGAGTAGATGCTAACTTAAAGGTAGTACGAACTTCTTTAACACGATCACCTAAATAAGCTTTCGTACGCTCAACCACTGATTTAAATTCTTCTACCGTCTCTTTCTGTTTCTCTTTTTCAGCATCATCTTCAAACTTGCTTAAATCTAAACCAGCTTTTGTGATTGATTGGAACTGCTTACCATCAAACTCAGTTAAGTAGCTCATTAGCCACTCATCAATACGGTCATACATTAAAATAACCTCAATGCCTTTCGCTTTAAATTGCTCTAGGTGAGGACTATTTTTTGCTGCCGCATAACTATCAGCTGTTAAATAGAAGATCTTATCTTGCTCTTCTTTCATACGTTCAATGTAATCAGCTAGACCCATAGCTTGATCAGAACTGTCTGCTTCTGTTGATGCAAAACGTAAAAGACCTGCAATTTTTTCTTTGTTAGCAAAATCTTCTGCTAAACCTTCTTTTAGAACTTGTCCAAATTCTTTCCAGAACGTTAGGTATTTCTCGTTATCTTTCTTCGCCATTTTCTCAAGCATACCTAATACACGTTTAGTACACGCGCTGCGTAATGATTGAGTCACTTTATTATCTTGAAGAATTTCACGAGATACGTTTAGTGGTAGATCATTTGAATCGATTAAACCCTTAACAAAACGTAGGTAACTTGGCATAAATTGCTCTGCATCATCCATAATGAATACACGCTGAACATACAATTTCAAACCACTTTTATGATCACGGTTCATCATATCAAATGGGGCTTTCGCAGGAATATAAAGCAGACTAGTGTAATCGTTCTTGCCTTCTACCTTATTGTGACTCCATGTTAATGGGTCGGCAAAATCATGCGATACGTGCTTATAAAACTCCTGATACTCTGCATCTTCAATTTCTGATTTGCTACGAGTCCAAAGCGCTTGAGCTTTGTTGATCTGTTCCCACTTACCTTCTTTATCCTTTCCTTCTTCGTCTTTTTCAACACTCCAAAGAGAAACAGGGATACCAATATGGTCAGAGTATTTACCAATCACTTCTTTTAGACGCCACTCACTTAAGAACTCTTTACCTTCTTCACGCATATGAAGAATAATATCTGTACCACGAGTTTCTTTAGTAATGTCTTCAATTGTGTAGTCACCTTCACCTTCAGAGTGCCACTGAACTGCTTGATCTTTTGCTACACCAGCTTCGCGAGTACGTACTGTTACGGCATCAGCAACAATAAATGCAGAATAAAAACCAACACCAAATTGACCGATAAGTTGAGAGTCTTTACTTTGGTCATCTGATAATTTGGAGAAAAAATCAGCAGTACCAGATTTTGCTATCGTACCTAAATGTTCGATAACATCTTCACGGCTCATACCAATACCATTATCAGAAATGGTTAATGTGTTTGCTTCTTCGTTAAAAGACAGTTTTACACCAAGGTCAGCATTGCCTTCGTATAGGTCACCATTTGATAGTGCTTTGAAACGCAATTTATCTGAGGCATCTGAAGCATTTGATATTAATTCACGTAAAAAGATCTCTTTATTTGAATATAAAGAGTGGATCATTAGATGAAGTAATTGTTTCACTTCAGACTGAAAGCCGCGTGTTTCTTTATTATTAATTGTTTGCTCGCTCATCAATAAACTCCAAAATTAGTGCAATGTATTTAACTTATTAATTAAAATGAGGTCTTAAAATGGCAATTCAAGGTAAAGCAATGTAAAAAACACTGTTTTTTTGCTTTTTTTATACTATAAAATGCGTAATGATAAGTTTTGACATAAAATAGACATTCTAAAAATGATACTTGGATATCATAAATAAGAATCACCATTACTGAGTTAGCAACCAATGAATATAGAAAATAACAAAATTATTATTGGCAACCGGTTTCTATTCGATCCAAACGATAATAGCCTCATCGATACATTAAATGATGAAGAAATTATCCGCTTAGGTGGTAATGAAAGTCGCGTATTAAGCCTACTTATTCAAGAACCAGGGAAGGTTGTTAGTCGCCATGAACTACATGAATACGTATGGAGAGATCAAGGATTTGAAGTTGATGATTCGAGCTTAACTCAAGCGATCTCTACGTTACGAAAAATGCTACAAGATCCAACAAAGCTACCTGTTTATGTAAAAACAGTGCCTAAGCGCGGATATCAATTTATTTCAACAGCAGTAGCTCAAGAGTCTAACTCTGATACAGAGCTAACCACTGAGCCAATGGAAGATGTCGATACTATCTCTATGGATAGCCACGAAGATATCAAGCTAGAAGAGTCTGTGGATACTATTCAAGCGGAAAACACTCAGCCAAACCAAGTAGCATCAAATATAAATAAACCTCAAGCACACCTTTCTCTGCTTGGAACAATAACGTTAATTATTGCCTTTATCTTACCTGTCATCGCTTATTTCAATCATACACCAAAATCGGACGCGTTTACCCAAGTCGCAATTTACGATGAAACGCCAGTATTAGTTCCTATTAATCACCCAAATATCGATCAATGGCAACCTCTGATTGAACAATGCACCATTTTTTATAATTCAAAGCATACTGATACCTTAAAGCCTATAGAAGTTATCGCGACTAGTGGGCAACCAAATCAAATTACATTGAATTATATTCATAATGAAGAACACAGTGATCAAAGCATTAGCGTTCGTTTGCTAATAAATCAAAAAGAGGTAGATAAAGTATGTGGTTAAATAACGAACAACTGCCTCTAATGAAGCGTTTTTTCCCTGTAATTCTTCTTCTTATTTCAATGATAGGTAGTGGCTGGTTTTACTGGGAAAGTGACAGTAAAGTAGAACAACTGCTGACATCTAAAGAATGGCAAAGCATGAGCACTGTTCGTATCGACAGCAACGTTGATTACGAAGACATGGGACCATTAAAGCGAGCTGACATTAAATCTAATGTGGTTTACTTACCCAATAAAACCTACTCTAAATCGTCAAAATTGACAATTTATAGTGTTTTAGATAACGCTCAGCACCCATTAACCATCAATGTGATGGAAACAGGTAACTGGGAATATAGCGGTGATTACCTTCTTATTGACCCTATCGAATTTAAAGATGTGACATCAAGTGACAATAAAGAATTCACAGGAGCACAGAAAAAATTAATCATGCGAGTATTCAGAATGGATGCTCAACAAAGCAAACGTGTTGATGTGATTAATGATAAAACATTATTACTGACTAGCCTCAACTATGGTTCAGGGATTTTATTTTCTCATTAAGTTAACTGTATAGCGCTTAATATAAAAAATCCGAGACGATAATCTTCTCGGATTTTTTTATACCTGTTATAAAATTAAGTAAGACCAACCCAATACAAATTTAGATTAGTATGATTACAACTTAATAGAATTCAAAATATTCCCATCAAAATCTAGAACTGACAAGTTAGTTCCATCCAACAAACCATAACTTGGCTTTCCGCCTTCATTACGTGGGAAGGTCGTCGAACCAGGATTAAAGATAATTTGCTCCCCTTGCCATTCAGCAACGGTTATATGAGTATGTCCATGTGCAATGACATCGCCTTTCTTTAGTAAAGGACGTTTATCCGCATTATAGATATGACCATGAGTTAAAAATATTTTTTTTCCTGTTGGCAATAGTACGATGTTGTAATCAGACATGATTGGAAAAGAAAGTAACATTTGATCGACTTCACTGTCACAATTACCTCTTACTGCAATGATAGACTCTGCATATTGATTTAATAAATCAGCAACCCCGATAGGGTTATGCCCTTCAGGTATTGGATTCCTTGGGCCAAAATTAATTAAGTCTCCAAGCAGAATTAAATGATCCGCTTTAGAGGCAAGAAACGTATCAATAACACGCTGAGTTGCAGGCAATGAGCCATGCAGATCTGAGGCAAAAAATAACTTCACAAAGAATCCTTAAATTTAAAGAGGTGCTTCAAACCAGAAGTATAAAGGAAAATTGCACGAAAGTTGCCAATCAGTGAAGTCAATTTATACTTAGTTCATTAGATATTAGGAATATCTTGCAGGAGACGAGATGAAAATACTTATTACAGGCTGTACCGGATTAATCGGAAAACAGCTATTAGATCACCTTAAAGGTCACAACTTAATACTTTTAACCCGTGATACAAAAAAAGCAGAATCGGCCTTAAGTCATCTTGCTTTACCTCATGCTGAGTTTATTTCAAGTCTTAGCTCTTTCCAGAATTTTAATGATATTGATGTCGTCATAAATCTCGCTGGTGAACCTATTGCTGAAAAAAAATGGACAAACAAACAAAAGAAAATCATAACCAACAGTCGATGTATTCTTACAGAAAGCCTAACCGAGCTCTGTCTTAAATCAACCAACCCACCACGGTGTTTTATCTCTGGGTCCGCGATTGGCTATTATGGCGATAACGGCAACCAAGATATAGATGAGACAACCCAAATTTTATCGTCTGATTTTGCACATCAAATCTGTCAGCAATGGGAGAGTAAAGCCTTACAAGCACAAAGTAACCAAACCCGCGTTTGTATTTTGCGTACAGGTGTCGTTTTATCTCCTTTAGGCGGTGCACTTAAAAAAATGCAATTACCTTACCAATGCGGTTTAGGAGGACCAATAGGCAATGGTAAGCAATACATGTCGTGGATTCATATCGATGACATGGTGCTTGCTATATTACATTTAATAGAAAAAGAGGACAGTTGTGGGATTTATAACCTAACAGCCCCTCACCCAGTGACTAATGCTACCTTTAGTCAAACTTTAGCAAAAACACTAAAACGCCCTCACTTTCTTTTTACTCCAACAATAGTAATTAAGGCGATTCTAGGAGAAGCGTCTGTGTTACTCACTGATAGTCAAAGGATCCGTCCCAAGCGTTTAGTTCATGAAGGGTTTAAATTTCGTTATTCCCGCATCGAATCAGCATTAAAACAATTGCTAGGATAATTAGCTCTGGTTGCAATAGATTTAGTTTAGACTCATTATAAAATCACATCCATAAACAGAGTGTTAGTTAATCTATGCAACGTTCAATATTTATCACTGGCTGTTCTACGGGCATTGGGTATACCGCTGCCCATCAGTTACAGCAACACGGATTTCAAGTTATCGCATCATGCAGACAAATTAAGGACGTTGAACGACTGGAAAAAGAAGGCTTAACATGCTTGCATTTGGATTACAGTAAACCAGAAACAATTACTCAAGCGATTCAGGAGTTACTTGTACTTACTGATGGAAAATTATACGCATTGTTTAATAATGGCGCATATGGACAGGCTGGAGCACTAGAAGACTTACCAAGAGATGCCTTAAAAGAACAGTTTGAATCAAACTTCTTTGGATGGCACCAATTAGTCACAGAACTTCTTCCTGTTATGAGGAAACAAGGGGAAGGTCGAATTATTCAAAATAGCTCTGTTTTAGGTATTGTTGCGATGAAATATCGTGGCGCTTATAACGCGTCAAAATTTGCGATCGAAGGCTGGACTGATACTTTACGCTTAGAGTTATCCGATACAAATATCAAAATAAGCTTAATCGAACCAGGGCCAATAGAAACAGAATTTAGATCTAATGCATTGAAAGCATTTAAAAAATGGGTTGATATTGAAAAAAGCCCTCATAAAGAAAAATACCTTATTCAACAAACACGACTTGAGAAAGAACACTCTGGTAGTACCTTTGTTTTACCCTCTGAATCTATCGTTCCTCCATTATTACATGCTCTCAATTCATCAAGACCAAAAGCACGCTATCGAGTAACCTTCCCCACCCACCTCTTTGCTATTCTAAAACGATTATTACCAACAAAGTACCTTGATAAGATCTTAAATAAGAGTGATTAACTTAGCTTTATCATGTCAGTTTGGTGTAACAATTAAGAAATATAAGAAAAGAACAAAAATGTAATATTAGTGTCATATTGTATAAGTATATTTGTTCCTATCTGGTAGAAAGTGTTTTTTCGGGAGGGAATATGACACTAGGTAAAATCAACTGGATCTGTGTGAGTGTGGCGGTTGCAGTCTTCATACTGATCTAACGGTTGTCTTCGCTTACGATAGTAAAGCCATTATGTTATTCATAGTGGCTTTCTTCGTCTTTGGCTCCTTGAAAATCAGTGCAATACCCCATATAACTGTATATATACAGAGACAATACTGATTTTAGGAAAAGACCATGCAGCCAGAACATAGCGTTGAACTAAACGAACAAAACTTCCAGCAAATTCTCGAAGGCTCAATGCAGACCCCAGTGTTAATTCACTTCTGGGCACCAATGAGTCAAGAAAGCCTTGCAGTTATTCCTGCATTACAACAACTAGCGCAGCAATACGGCGATGCAGTAACTCTTGCTCTACTTAACTGTGAAGAACAGCAAGGTCTTGCACAACAATTTGGAGTTCAAGCGCTACCAACGATTGCTTTATTTAAAAACGGCCAAGCGGTTGATGGTATGGGCGGTCCTCAAACGATCGAAGCCATTCAAGGAATGTTAAATAAACACCTGCCGAGCCAAGAAGAGCTACAATTAGGTCAGGCATTTAAGTTAGTTGAAGAAGGTGAATTTCAAGCAGCACTTCCTACCCTTCTCGCTTTGCTTGAGCATTTTGGTGGTAATGGCCAGATTAAACTTCATATTGCTCAATGCTATATTGAAACTCAAGCTTATGATCAAGCAGAAACAATGTTGTCTGAAATTTTAATGCAAGATCAAGACAGTAAATACAAAGAATTAATCGCAAAACTAGAGCTTCATAAACAAGCAGGAAATACGCCTGAAATCCAAGCGTTAGAAGACAAATATAATGCAGATCAAAGCAACACCGAGCTGGCTTTAGAACTTGCGGTTCAATACAGCCAAGTAAATCGCCAAGAAGAAGCCTTGGAAATTTTAATGAACATTTTATTAAAAGATCTTAACGCTCAAGATGGACAAGTAAAGAAAACAATGATGGATATTCTTTCTGCTCTTGGCCAAGGAAATCCAGTTGCAGGTAAATACCGCCGTCAGCTGTATTCTCTACTTTACTAGCTTACTGACTAACGAATTAATCCTGTTGTTACTTTTTATCGTGACAGCAGGTTAACCCTCTAATAATAGGGCAATCATTGCTCTCATCACCAGGGCAAGCACTCGCTAGCTCTAATAATGTCTGCTTCATTCCTTCTAACTCTTCTATCTTGGCTTCTATCTCTGTGACTTTCTCTAACGTTTTCTTTTTTACATCTGCACTACGACGATTTGGATTATTTGATAAGCTTAATAGTTCTTGGCATTCTTCTAGACTAAATCCAACTAATCTTGAACGTCTGATCAACTGTAACTCTTCAACTTGGGCTGTGGTGTATTGGCGGTAACCATTAGCACCTCTATTTGCCTCTCTGATCACACCTTTGCTTTCATAAAAACGAATCGCTTTCGATGTTAATCCGGTTAAATTCGCCACTTCACTAATATTCATTTTAATTTACTCATTTAACTGCTTGACCTTCCATTTACTGTAAGGTTTATTCTTAGCAATATCAAGAATAGTTAATGAGGTTATTATGAGTCAGGAATTCACTCTTCCTTTATCAGGATTAAATTGTGGTCGCTGTATCGCTAAAGTAGAACAAGCACTTTCTACCAACACTGATATCTCTCAATATTTTGTTACCAAAACAGAACTGACTCTTACCACTAGCCTTTCTAAACAACATATTATCGAGATAATTTCTCAGCTTGGTTATTCTGTACCTGAAGAAAAAGTAATAACGCTTTATTTAGCAGGATTAAATTGCGGTAAGTGCGTAAAAAAAACCACAGAGGCATTAGAAACCTTATCTCACTCCACTATTCTTTCTATTTCAAAAGCAGAACTTAATCTCAATACCATACACTCAACAGAAAATGTGGTATCGCTGATTAAATCTATTGGTTTTCACGCCTCTACAATTCCACTTGTTCTTGAAGATAAATCATCAGAAGAATCAGATAACAAAGCCATCACTAGCAAACCAGAAATACTAGAACCTAATACAACCAAAACAACTCAACTCATTTTATCCGGAATGACTTGCGCTAGCTGTGTTGCGTCTGTTGAAAAAATCATTTCAGACACCAATAATGTTCAATCTGTTCGCGTAAATCTCGCAGAACGTACTGCTCTAGTTACTGGTGATATTAATGAGATGGAGGTAATTCAAGCAATAGAAAAAGGCGGGTATGGTGCAGAAATAAGCCTAAATGAAGAACAACGCCGTGAAAGACAAAAAGAGCTATACCTAAAGACCACCACTGCACATAAAAAAAATACCATCACCTCATTAGCGATTGGGGCGCCATTAATGTTATGGGGCGTGTTTGGTGGCAATATGAAAATCAACACCATAAATGATCAACTTACATGGGGTGTAGTTGGGTTAATTTGTTTGGGTTTGTTACTCACTGCTGGTAGACATTTTTTTGTTAATGCATGGAAAGCTTTCACCCACCACAGAGCAACAATGGATACACTTGTAGCTCTAGGTACGGGATCTGCTTGGCTTTATTCCATGGCTCTAGTTATTTCACCTGAGTTTTTTCCTGAACAAGCACGCCATGTTTATTTTGAAGCAACAGCAATGATCTTAGGTTTAATAACGCTTGGTAATTTGATTGAAACAAAAGCACGAAATAGAACGTCTAGTGCGATTGAAAAACTATTAAACCTTCAACCACAAACCGCCATGGTTATTCAGGATGGTAAAGAAGTTGAGCTACCAGTATCTCAAGTGCTTCAGGGAATGATCATTAAAATTAAACCCGGACAAAAAATTCCGGTTGATGGTGTTTTGATTAATGGTGAAAGTTATCTTGATGAAGCTATGTTAACTGGAGAGCCCCTCCCTAACTTAAAAACAACCAATGATACTGTGCATGCAGGGACAATTAATCAGCAAGGAAGCTTTACTTTTAAAGCAACCAACGTTGGTGAGCATACCATGCTAGCTCGAATTATTAACATGGTACGAAATGCACAGAGCAGTAAGCCTAATATTGCAAAATTGGCCGATAAAATATCATCTGTATTTGTTCCAAGTGTCATCATTATTGCTATTTTCTCAGCACTCATTTGGTATAACTTTGGTCCCGAGCCAATATCAAGTTATATGTTGGTGGTTGCCACTACTGTACTTATCATTGCGTGCCCTTGTGCTTTAGGGCTTGCTACTCCAATGTCCGTTACTGTAGGAATTGGTAAAGCAGCTGAATTTGGTGCTTTAATAAAAGATGCTGATGTACTTCAAACAGCAAGTACGATAGATACGGTTGTTGTAGATAAAACAGGGACACTAACAAAGGGAAAACCAACCGTGGGTAAGGTTACACCCTTTAATAACTATACTGAACAACAGATAATTACGTTGGCAGCTGCGGTTGAAAGTCATTCAGAACATCCACTTGCCCTTGCTGTGATGGCTTATTTAAAACAACATTCATGGGAGACGATTGCTAGTCTTGATTTTACCGCTCAGCTAGGTCTTGGTGCTTCGGCAAAAGTAGATAGTGATACAGTATTTATCGGTAATATGACTTATTTATCAAAAAATGGCATACCCGTACCCCAAGTGGATCTTTCTCCTTCATCTACGCCTTTATTTGTTGCTGTAAACAAACAATGCATTGGTGTTATTGAGGTCAGTGATGCGATCCGTGGAGATTCTGCTCTCGCAGTTGAACAATTTACTCAATTAGGTATTACTGTCGTGATGCTAACCGGTGATCGTAAAGAAACCGCAGAACATGTCGCCAAACAATTAGGCATTACTCAAGCAATTTCAGGGGTATTACCTGACGGTAAAGCACAAGTAATAAAAGATCTTCAGTCACAAGGCCACAAAGTCGCCATGATTGGGGATGGTATTAATGATGCACCAGCACTCGCACAAGCCGAGGTTGGTATTGCGATGGGTAATGGTAGCGATGTGGCAATTGAAAGTGCACATCTGACATTAATGAATCACTCATTGCAAACCGCAGTAAGTGCCATTGAACTTTCTAAAGCCACGATGAAAAATATGAAGCAGAACCTATTTGGTGCTTTTGTTTATAACACCATTGGGATTCCTATTGCCGCAGGTATTTTATTCCCACTCACAGGCATGTTATTAAGCCCTGTTGTTGCAGGAGCCGCAATGGCACTATCTTCAATTACCGTCGTAACTAATGCAAACCGATTAAGACTCTTTACACCTAGAGCTCAATTAGGAGTTCAACAATTTACTCCATCATCAAAACAAGAGGTATTACATGATTAATCTATTTGGTATTGCATTGATTATTGCCATTATCTACTGGTTTTGGCTATCACCCCATTCAAAATAACCCTTAGGAAAACCCACTATGAAAAACCTTAAATTTGCTTTTGTTTCTTTTGTTTTATTTAGCACTTCAGCGTTTGCATCTACCGAAGTAATGACTTACAAATCACCTTACTGCGGTTGTTGTAGCGAGTGGGTTGAACATATGGAAGAGAATGGATTTACGGTAAAAATCGAAGATCATGAAGACATGAACCCAATTAAAGAAAAACTGGGTGTCGAACCTCGTCTTGCTTCTTGTCATACCGCAGTTATTGACGGTTATGTGTTTGAAGGCCATATCCCTGCAGATGACATCAAGAAATTTTTAGCTGACCCTCGTGATTTTAAAGGTCTGGCTGTTCCTGGTATGCCAATGGGGTCTCCAGGTATGGAATACGGCGATAAGAAAGATAAATACCAAGTTGTTGCATTTAAAGAAAATGGAAAATTATCACTCTTTAATACACATAACTAAGGTCTTTAAAGCATAATAGGTATTGATAGCTATCAATACCTATTATATCGAAATTAAATGATTAGAATTAATATTACAAACGCAAAAAAGCCGCATCATTTCTGATGCGGCTTTCTTAAAAGTGGTCGGTGAAGAGGGATTCGAACCCCCGACCCTCTGGTCCCAAACCAGATGCGCTACCAAGCTGCGCTATTCACCGAGCTGTTAACTAGATATCGGTTTTAAATAAAGACCTTATCCGTGTCAACGAGGGCTATAATACTGTCTGTGAGTTTTTTGACAAGCATTATTTTGTTTTTTCTTTCCGTTCGCTTACAAAAACAACAAACTGTTGAATTGATAAACAAAAGCCCCTGAAACTATAACGATTCAGGGGCTGATCTTCTTTTAATAATTACTTATAAGTAATTTCACCACGAGGTGCAAATTTGTTCACATCTATTGGGCTGTTTGTTTCTAAGAACTCTTTAAGTACTTCAGCATCAACAAAACCAGTATTCACATAGCCTGGGTGATCCGAAATTTTCGGGTAACCATCACCACCAGCGGCATTGTAGCTTGGTACTGTAAAGCGATACGTATTATCTAAACGTAATTGTTTACCACCGATAAATACATTTGATACCTTACCATTTTCAATCGTCATCTTGATCCCTGCAAACTGAGCATAGGCACCAGAGTCGATTGGTTTAGTTGCAACTACATTTAGGTAATCTAATACTTCTTGACCCGTCATATCTGCGTAAGTCACGATGTTACCAAATGGCTGAACCGTTAAAACGTCTTTATACGTAACATCGCCAGCTTCAATTGAATCACGTACACCACCAGAGTTCATTACTGCAAAATCTGCTTTGGCACGAACCATATGAGAAGTCGCGATTAAACGGCCCAAGTTTGTTTGCTCAAAACGAACCACATTGCGATCCCCCTCTAGCTTGCCGTTAGTTGATGCAATTTTCACATTCAACTGACCTTGACCTTTTTCTTGGTAAGGTGTTAGGAATGCAAGTAGCTCTGGATCTTGAACAATTTCATCTTGAATAAAGACGCGTTGTTTTTTACCATCGATCTTCACTTTTTTCTTCAAATTCACAGGGATTAAATTGTAGCTAACCATTTCTAATTCACCATTACGGAATTCAAAATCAGCTTTACCTACATACTTACCCCATTCGTAAGCTTGAACAATCCAAGTACCGTTTTGCTGATCTGGTTGACACTCATCACCCGGCTTGAAATTTTTCTTCATGACATTAGGGCCTTCCATACACACAGGCTCTTGTGAGTGGCCACCAACAATCATATCTAATTCACCTAACTCAAGCGAACGTGCTAATGCAACATCACCAGGTGCATTAATACCACGTTGACCATTCTCATAGTGACCCATATGAGTCACAGCGAAAATAAGATCTGGTTTTTCATTTTCTTCTAATTCTGCAATTACTTTTTTCGCTTCTTCTTTTGGATCTCGGAACTCTAATTCATCAATGTATTCAGGATTACCGATCTTTGCGGTATCTTCTGTTGTAAAACCAATAACCGCTATCTTAATACCTTGTTTTTCAAAAATTTCATAAGCTTGGTACTTACGTTCACCTGTCTCTTTATCGTAAATATTTGCAGAAAGCATTGGGAACTCAGCCCAATCAATTTGCTTTTGAAGAACATCTAATGGGTTATCAAACTCATGATTACCTAATGCGATTGCATCGTACCCGATTTTATTCATGCCTTTAAAATCGGGCTCAGCATCTTGAAGATCTGATTCAGGAACACCCGTATTAATATCACCACCAGATAAAAGAAGTACACTACCGCCTTCCGCTTGAACATCTGCTCGTAATTCATCAATCAGCGTTTTACGTGCCGCCATGCCATACTCACCGTATTTATTTTGCCAAAAACGACCATGGTTATCGTTCGTGTGTAATACCGTTAGTTTATATGTTGTATCTTCTTGCCACGCGTGTTCAGTTGTTGTAGCACAACCAGCAAGAGTAGTTACCAATGCCGCAGCAATCGCTGTTTTTAGAGAAAGACGTTCCATCATGTTTCACCATTAATTCAAAAGAGGATGATTTAGCCCAAATTAATCAATAATTGATTGATCCAGTCAAATAACCAGACCAAGTTTAAAAGAATTACGGAGGACTCTCACATTGATCTCATAAATATGTCTATTAGATCACTAAAAATTGCGGATAAATAAATAAAAAAAAGTAAATCATCCGCAATTGAATATTTAACAAACAAAGCAAACGTTTACGCCTCAATCCCTGCGCTATAAAAACAAAATTCATTAATGCAAAAATAAGAAAAATTAAAATTTTAGATAATTTTTAATTAAGTTTTGTCAGTTATTTCCGATAACAAGTGCAGTGCTTAATTAAGCAATCAATATTACAAACTAATGTAATGGCAACATGAACCCACGGACTTAGGTAACACTATGAAACTAAAACATAAGCTAATAGGCGCGAGTGTACTCGCTGTTGTTATTACTGCATCAGCCTTAACTTGGCTGGCTTCAAACCAACTTTTTGAACAAACTCGTAATGGTGTTTATTCTCGTGCGGAAAGTGTCACTTCAGCTGCTACAACAGGTATTTCAAATTGGATTTCAATTAAAGCTGAAATCGCTCATGCAACCAATGATTACACTCAAGAAAGCGACATCGTTTCTTTTTTACAACTTAGCCGTAAAGCCGGTGGATTCGATGATATTTTCTTTGGGACTCCTCAGGGTGATATGTACCGTTCTCATCCAGAAAGGAACCGTGCTGATTACGACCCTCGTCAGCGTCCTTGGTATCAAGAAGCTCAACGTGAAAACAAACAAATCATTACCTCGTCATACCAAGATGCGATAACTCAATCTCTCCTCGTAACCATCGCTGAACCAATATACAAAAATGGGACTTTTTTAGGCGTAATCGGCGCTGATGTTCTTATTGACCAATTAATTGATGATGTAATCAGCCTTGATGCAGGTAAAGATACTATTACAATGCTGATTGACAGTGATGGGACTTTCTTAGCTCATCCAAATAAATCTCTAATCAAAAAAGAAGTAAACCGCTACTTCTCTGATATGACTCCACAAAGCATCCAAGAATCTATCTCTCTAAAGCGTATTGATGTTGCCGAAATCAATGGCGACACTAAATTAGTGTATTTTGCAAAAGTACCAAACACCAATTGGACATTTGCTGTTGAGATGACACAAGCAACAGAGGAAGCTGCTCACACAGCCCTACTTCGTGAAATTATTCTACTTAGTATTGTTCTAACGATTATTGTTGCTATTGGTGTAACAATGTTAGTGAATATTCTATTCAGAGATTTACTTCGAGTTTCTGATGCACTTGCTGAAATATCTTCAGGTGAAGGCGATTTAACTCAACGCTTAGAGCCAAACAGTAATGATGAGGTGGGTCAATTAGCGATTAACTTTAATACCTTTGTTGGCAATATGCACTCAATGGTATGTCGTCTACGTAGTATTTCTATCACTCTTGCTAATCAAGCAAACTCAACAGCAGAAAGTGCTGAAGAGCGAAATGTTCGCATCCAACACCAGATGGATGAAATTAACATGGTAGCAACTGCTATTAATGAGATGGCAGCAGCGACACAAGAAATCGCTGGAAATGCTGACAATACAGCTCAAACGGCAGAACAAACAGTAAGTGCATCAAATCATGGTGCCGAGCAAGTAAGCCAAAGCCAGCATTCAATTGATAATCTAGCAAAAGAGGTTGAAACCGCAACTGGTGTAATTGAAGAGCTTCACCACAATGCACAAAACATCAATACGATCCTTTCAACAATTCAAAACATCGCAGAACAAACCAACTTGCTTGCATTAAACGCGGCAATCGAGGCTGCTCGCGCTGGTGAACAAGGTCGTGGTTTTGCCGTCGTCGCTGATGAGGTACGAATTTTAAGTCAACGAACTCACGCTTCAACTCAAGAAATTCAACAAATGATTGAAACGCTTCAAGGTACGACTCAAAAAGCAGTGGGAATAATGGAAGATAGCCAAAACTTGGCAAATACTAGCGTAGAAGACGCTCAATCGGCATCCGCTAGCCTACTTCAAATTACAAACTCGGTTACTCAGATCAGTGATATGGCAGCACAAATTGCAGCCGCAGCGGAAGAGCAATCATCAGTAACTGAAGAAATTACCCGCAATACGGAAGCCGTTCGTGATGTATCAAATGAGCTAACAGAAGAAACGAAACAATCCGTAATTCAAGCTTCTGAACTTTCAGAGCTATCTAATGAATTAAAACAAGAAATCGAACGATTTAAATTATAATCACCTTATTTCATTCATTAACGAAAAAAGACAGAATGTGAATATCATATTCTGTCTTTTTTTTCAGAATCTTATCCATTAATCCCTTAAATTTCCGAATATCCTTCTAATTTTTGTAAAAAAACTACAAACACAAGCCACGTGCTACAAATAAACCTTTGAATTATTAGAATTAAAGACTAATACCACCTAAGAACTACCCCTTTGGAGTAGTTTTATTTCGTAATTGATCCACGTCATATCTACATAATCATTCATAATTCATCATATATGCATATCAAATATAATAGGAATTCTTATGAGCAAGATGAAGCTAGTTATCATCGGTAATGGCATGGTTGGGCACCGCTATATCGAAGATTTAGTAGAGAAAACTGATGTTCAAAACATGGATATCACAGTGTTCTGTGAAGAGCCACGTATCGCTTATGACCGTGTTCACCTTTCTTCTTACTTTTCTCACCATACGGCTGATGAGCTCTCTCTTGTAAAAGAAGGATTCTATGAAAAGCATGGCCTTAATGTCTTAATTGGCGAACGTGCAATTAACATTAACCGCGAAAAACAAGTGGTTTATTCGAGCACTGGTCGTGAAATTCAATATGACAAACTGGTTCTTGCTACCGGTTCTTTCCCATTCGTACCACCAATTAAAGGTAATGAAGGTAAAGACTGTTTTGTCTACCGTACTATTGAAGACCTTAAGTCTATCGAAGCAACCGCTAAAAACAGTAAAAGCGGTGTTGTTGTTGGCGGAGGTCTACTTGGACTTGAAGCGGCTGGCGCACTTAAAGCATTAGGCGTTACAACACACGTTGTTGAGTTTGCTCCTGTATTAATGGCTGAGCAACTGGATCAACAAGGTGGTTTACAACTACGTAATAAAATTGAACGCATGGGTGTTCAAGTTCATACAAGCAAAAATACATTAGAAATTGCCCCAGAAGGCAAAAATGCGCGTAATGTCATGCGTTTTGCTGATGGCACTGAACTTGAGACTGACTTCATCGTCTTCTCTGCAGGTATTCGCCCTCAAGATAAATTAGCTCGTCAAATGGGACTAGGCGTTGCTCCTCGCGGTGGTGTTGAAATTAATAACCACTGTCAAACCACAGATAGTAATGTCTATGCAATTGGTGAGTGTGCTTCTTGGAACCGTACTTTCTACGGCTTAGTAGCTCCTGGCTATAAAATGGCAACAGTTGCTGTTGATCATTTGCTAGGCAATGAAAGTGCATTTGAAGGCGCTGATATGAGTGCTAAATTGAAATTACTTGGTGTAAAAGTAGGTTCAATTGGTGACGCAAATGGTCGAACTCCAGGCTGTAAAAGCTACGTTTACCAAAACGAAGAACAAGAAGTATATAAACGTATTATCGTTTCTGAAGACGGTAAAAAACTGCTTGGCGCGGTAATGGTTGGAGATACATCTGACTATGGCGATTTACTTCAACTTAAACTTAATGATATTGATCTTCCTGAACATCCAGATCTTCTGATCCTTCCTGCACATGCGGGAGCAGAAAAGCCATCATTAGGTGCTGATTCTTTACCAGAAACAGCAGTTATCTGTTCATGCTTCGATGTAACTAAAGGCAAAATTGCTCAAGCGGTTGCAGATGGTCACCACACGATGGCAGACATTAAGGCGGTTACTGGAGCGGGTACGGGCTGTGGGGGTTGTATCCCTCTGGTAACTTCCGTCCTTAATGCTGAATTAGCTAAATCGGGTATTGAAGTAAAAAGCGACGTATGTGAGCACTTTGCTTATTCTCGCCAAGAACTGTTCCACCTTATCCGTATCGAAGAAATCAAAACGTTTGATGAACTGCTTGAAAAATACGGTAAAGGCTACGGCTGTGAAGTATGTAAACCATTAGTCGGTTCTATTCTAGCGTCTTGCTGGGGTGAGCACATCCTGAAGCCTGAACTAGTAAAATTGCACGATACCAACGATAACTTCCTAGGTAACATACAAAAAGACGGCACTTACTCTGTGATCCCTCGTATGGCGGGTGGTGAAGTAACTCCTCAAGCACTAAGTGTTCTTGCTGACGTTGCTGCAGAATATAACCTATATACCAAAATCACGGGTGCTCAGCGTATTGGTCTATTTGGCGCTCAAAAAGACGACTTACCTGCGATTTGGAAAAAACTAATCACTGCGGGTTACGAAACTGGCCAGGCATATGCTAAAGCACTGCGTATGGCAAAAACATGTGTAGGCTCAACGTGGTGTCGTTACGGCGTTCAAGACTCTGTTGGTCTAGGCGTAATGATCGAGAATCGTTACAAAGGTATTCGTACTCCTCATAAAATGAAGTTTGGTGTATCTGGCTGTACGCGTGAATGTGCTGAAGCACAAGGTAAAGATTTAGGTATTATCGCAACAGATGCTGGTTGGAACATGTATGTATGTGGTAACGGTGGTATGAAACCTCGTCACGCAGACCTATTAGCAAGCGACTTAGACCAAGATACATTAATCAAATACATCGACCGCTTCATGATGTTCTACATTCGTACTGCAGCACCACTACAACGTACGTCTGTATGGATGGATAACCTTGAAGGTGGTGTTGACTACCTACGTGAAGTAATTGTTGATAACAAACTAGGTATTAATGAGCAGCTTGAAAGCGATGTTGCTAGCTTAGTAAATAACTTCGCATGTGAATGGACAGACACAATCAATGATGAAGCTCAACTAAAACGTTTTGCTCACTTCATTAATGCGGATGACCGTGATAACAACGTTATGTTCGTTACGGATGGTCGTCAACAACACCGTCCAGCAAGCTTTACGGAAAAACACCCTGAAGCAAAGGGTGACATCCTACACGTAGCAGCAACTGAGTAAGAGCGAGAGAATTAATCATGGCTTCTAAATTCGTAAAAATCTGTCAGCTAGAAGATATTGTTCCGGGTACTGGTGTTTGTGCTCTAGTTAATGGTGAACAAGTTGCAGTATTTCGCCCAACTCAAGGCGAAGAAGTGCTCGCAATCAGCAATACAGATCCTTACTTCCAAGCAAATGTATTATCACGAGGTTTGATTGTTGAGCACCAAGGTGAACTTTGGGTAGCAAGCCCACTGAAAAAACAGCGTTTCAATCTAACAACTGGTGTCTGCATGGAAAACGAGCAATTTAATGTAAAAACATATAACGCTCGTGTAATAAAAGGCTCAGTAGAGATCGCTGTATAAGATTTGATAGTTCAAGGGTTCTAGTTTCATATTGTTGATAATAAATAATGATTAGAGCCCTTTCCTATCCAATTTTAACTTTTAACTTTTTGTAAGGGCACATTTATGTCTGCTTTAAAACCTGTAGAAATTGTTCAAACTATGATCGATGTTGGTGAAGCGAAAATCAAAACAGGAACTCGAGACCTGATATTGCGCGGCACTATGGCTGGTATTATCCTTTCTTTAGCCGTTGTTGTTGCAATTACAGCAATAACACAAACAGGCATTGGACTTGTTGGCGCTCTCGTATTCCCTGTTGGTTTCTGTATTCTTAGTTTAATGGGCTACGACCTATTAACCGGTGTATTTGGTCTTGCTCCACTAGCAAAATTTGATAATCGTCCAGGAGTAACTTGGGGCCGAATCCTACGTTGTTGGGGCTATGTTGGCCTTGGCAACCTTCTAGGCTCTCTACTTGTTGCTTTTCTTGTTGCACTAACATTTACGATGAATTTTAGTATTGAACCTGGAGCGGTAGGTCAAAAGTTCATTGCAGCGGCAACTGCTCGAACTTCAGGTTATGAAGCACACGGCATGAATGGTTGGATCACTGTTTTTGTTAAAGGTATTCTTTGTAACCTAATGGTTTGCTTGGGTGTAATTGGTAACATGTCAGCTCGTACTGTTGCTGGCAAGATTGCTGCAATGTGGCTTCCAATCTTCATTTTCTTTGCATTAGTTTTTGAACATGCTGTTGTAAACATGTTCCTATTCCCACTAGGTATGATGCTAGGTGCTGACTTTACTATTGCAACTTGGTTGAACTTCAACCTTATCCCAACCATTCTAGGTAACCTAGTTGGTGGCCTTATCTTTACGTGTGTTCCTTTATATCTAACACACGCAAAAACAGCACCATCTCTAAGCTCTAACTAAAAACAAATAACGAAGAGTTAGTTATAACTCATTCAAATTAAATCACTCTTAATCAAGTATTAAGGGTGATTTTTTTTATCACCTCTTACATACTAGAGTGAAATAAAAACATGATGCAGGAATCTATTATGCCAAGTATTCAAGCTCAGTCTGAGCAGAAAAAACAAAACGGACTTGTTTCTCTTGTTGGCGCAGGTCCTGGCGATGCAGACCTATTAACGGTAAAAGGTTACCGCCTTATACAGCAAGCTGATGTTGTTGTTTATGACCGTCTTGTTTCCAAAGAAATTTTAGCGCTTGCCAATGACAATGCTGAAATGATTTATGTCGGGAAAAAGCTCGATTTTCATTTCGTACCACAAGACAAAATTAATCAACTCTTAGTGGATAAAGCACAAGAAGGTAAGCACGTTGTCCGTCTTAAAGGCGGGGATTCATTTATTTTTGGTCGTGGTGGCGAAGAATTAGAAACTCTCGCTGAGAATGGTGTTCAATTTGAAGTAGTTCCAGGTATTACTGCAGCTGCAGGAGCAACCTCTTATGCTGGTATTCCCCTAACCCATCGAGATCATGCTCAAAGCGTTCAATTTATTACTGCTCACGTACAAAAAAATGGGGCTGAGATTGAATGGGATGCTTTAGTGCGTTCAAACAATACATTAGTGTTTTATATGGGGTTAAAACAATCACCTCATATATCAACTCAATTAATTGAACACGGTTTAGCAGCTAATACGCCTTGTGCCATTATTGAACGTGGAACGACAGCAAAACAAAAAGTATTCACAGGTACTATTTCAGAATTAGCTCAAATGGCAGAAAAAGCCATTAGCCCGTCTCTTATCGTTGTGGGCAGTGTAACAACATTACATAAGAAGTTAGATTGGTTTTCACCAAGCTCAGCAGATACTGAATAAGCATTTAAACCAAACACAAAAAAGCCCAAGAAAGTTATCTCTCTTGGGCTTTGTCTTATTTATCTTTGTAGCATTCGATTATTTAATATCGATATGCTCAAAACCTTTAATTAGATCATCTAACGCTTTCATTTGTTTCAAGAAAGGCTCCAGTTGATCTAATGGTAATGCAGAAGGCCCATCACATAACGCTTTATCAGGGTTTGGATGCGCTTCAATAAATAAACCCGCAATACCAGTTGCTAAACCTGCTTTAGCAAGTTCAACTGTTTGTGAACGACGACCGCCAGAAGCTTTACCACTTGGATCACGATTCTGTAGAGAATGTGTTACATCAAAAATGATTGGGCTACCGTTTGATGCTTTTTTCATTACACCAAAACCTAGCATATCAACCACTAGATTGTCGTAACCCATGCACGAACCACGCTCACATAGAATGATATTTTCGTTACCACACTCTGCAAACTTATCAACGATATTACCCACTTGATCAGGGCTCATAAATTGTGGTTTTTTCACATTAATCACAGCGCCTGTTTTTGCCATTGTCTCAACTAAATCTGTTTGGCGAGCAAGAAAAGCTGGAAGTTGAATAACGTCCACCACATCAGCAACAGGTTGAGCTTGTGCTTCTGTATGAACATCAGTGATAATTTTCACGCCAAAAGTATCTTTTAGTTCTTGGAAGATCTTTAGACCCTCTTCCATACCTGGACCACGGTATGAATGAACAGATGAGCGGTTTGCTTTATCAAAAGAGGCTTTAAATACGTACGGAATGCCTAGACGGTCAGTGATCTCTACGTAAGTCTCACACATTCTCATCGCTAAATCACGAGATTCTAATACGTTCATACCTGCAAATAAGGTAAACGGCTTATCATTTGCTACATCGATATTGCCAATTTTTACTGTTTTTTGATTTTGCATTATCTTCACTCTTAATGGAGAACGGTAGGGTGCTGTTCTAATAATAGTTGAACTTGCTCTTTCATCAGCATAGCTGAAGGATCATTAGGGCACTGTTCAATAAAATACGTTAAGTCATTTTTAGCGACATTATTACAGTGTAGTTGCTGATAGATCAAACCTCTATCACGGATCTCAAAAGGATCATCAGGCACCATATGCAATGCAAGATTACTACAGGTTAAAGCAAACGAGAACTTTCGCTCTCTAATACATGCCGTTTTAATTACTGCTAATAAACGTCCAATCAATGTTGGGTTGTCTATTGATTCTAAATGTACGGGTAATATCTTTGCTAATGGTCCGCCATAACCAATAAGCCACGCAGTCATCAAATGGGTACTAACATATTGCCCATCAAATGGATTCAAATAAAGAGGCTCTTGGTTTGGTAGCTCTACTTTTAACACTAATTGAGTAGGGAAATTAATCGCACTCACAGGTAAATCTACATATTCACACAGATGCAAGAAAATAGCGCCCAACGTAACAGGAATACCTCTTTTACTCTCAAGCACATGATCAATAAATGCGTTTTCAGAATTAAAATAAGTATAAGTATCCCCTTGATAGCCCCATTCCCCATAAAAAAGTTGAATCAACCGCTCCAAACGCTGCTCATCATTGGTTTCATGAGCGAGTGTTTGCTCTGCCTCAATACACATTTCTCGCAGTTTGATGTCAACTCGTAGTCTTTGTATCTCAGGATTAATCGCTAAGTTAAGCGCTAATGCTCCTTCAACAAGATTAAGGTCTTCTAAATTTTCATCAAGCAACTGAAACATAGTTACCCCAGAAACGTTGGTACTTTAGTTACCGCAATTTTAGCAGCAACCATTAACCATCCTAATGCACCAAGAAAGGCAAAGGTTTTAAATACTTTATTCTTGCCATTGTTCAACGTAACAAAAGCCAAAGCGATATATACCATTACACATGTCAATTTCTCAGTTAACCAAGGAGCTGCCCCTGTAAATGGAATAAAACCTGTAATAAAGATAAGTGCAATACCACTTAACAACATAGCTGAATCAACAACGTGAGGAACTCGTTTTAAAAATGCTTTATTACGAAGATCTGAATCAACCATCATCAATACATAGCGAACAACAAATAGCAGTACGCTACAAGCAATCATAAATAAGTGAATATGTTTAACAGCGGTATACATGAATTATCCTTTATTCTCTGTTTTTGTTGACCATTGACCTAATGTAACACGGTCATTGCCAGCATAATCTTGTTCTGTTTTGACATTAACAAAGCCGTGCGCTTCAAAATAAGTACGCAATTGCCTACCTTGCTCAAAGCCATGCTCCATTAGTAACCAACCATTCTCAACTAAATAAGTACGGCTGTGTTCCATAATGTGAATTAAATCCGCAAAACCTTCTTGTTCTGCAACTAATGCCGTTTGAGGTTCGAACCGTACATCACCTTGAGATAAATGAGGATCATTACCATCAATATAAGGTGGATTGCTCACAATAATAGAAAACTGCTCATCAGGCTGAATTGGGTCAAACCAACTTCCCTGACGAAATTCAGTATTCATAATACAATTATCTTTCGCATTACCTTGTGCTAACTCAACCGCATCTTGTTGATAATCGACACCAATAATACTAAGCGTTGGTATCTCAGAAGCAATGGCTAATGCTATCGCTCCTGTTCCTGTTCCTAAGTCCAGGACTTTTGTTGATGACACATCAAGATGGTCGAGAGCAATCTCAACAAGACGTTCTGTATCAGGGCGAGGAATTAGCGTAGTGGGTGACACTTTTAGCGGTAATGACCAAAATTCGCGATAACCAATAATATAAGCGATTGGCTCACCAGAGAGGCGACGAGAAAGCAATGATTCAAAAGCCATAAGTTCTGAATCAGTCAATTCTTTTTCAGGCCAAGTAAGCAAGTAGCTTCTTGGTTTATCTAAAATATGACAAAGCAGAACAGATGCATCAATTTGAGGAGAATCACTCCCCTCAAGTTGCAGCAATTGAATTGAACGCTTTAATAGCGCATCAATAGATTGGTTCATTAGTTATTTTCAGCTAATGCAGCTAGTTGATCTGCTTGGTATTCTAATACAACAGGTTCAATCAACGCAGCTAGATCACCTTCTAATACTTCGTTTAAACGGTAAATAGTTAAGTTAATACGGTGATCAGAAACACGGCCTTGTGGGTAGTTGTATGTACGAATACGGTCAGAACGATCACCCGAACCTAGTAAGTTACGACGCGTGTCAGATACAGCTTCTGCACGACGAGCTTGTTCAGCTTGAATAATTCGAGCTGCAAGTACAGACATCGCTTTTGCTTTGTTTTTATGCTGTGAACGTTCATCTTGACACTCAACAACAGTACCTGTTGGTAAGTGAGTGATACGAATTGCTGAATCGGTGGTGTTAACGTGCTGACCACCCGCGCCAGATGCACGGAAGGTATCGATTTTTAAATCTGCCGCCTTAATTTCTGGAAGATCCGCCTCTGGGATCTCAGCCATTACTGCAACAGTACACGCAGACGTATGTACACGACCTTGTGATTCAGTTTCAGGTACACGTTGTACACGGTGACCGCCTGATTCAAACTTCAATACGCCATAAGCGCCATCGCCACTTACTTTTGCAATCATTTCTTTGAAGCCACCTTGCTCAGAAACATTCGAGCTCATGACTTCAATACGCCAACCTTTTTTCTCTGCAAAACGAGAATACATACGGAAAAGGTTACCCGCAAAAATACCCGCTTCATCACCACCAGCACCAGCACGGATCTCTAAGAAACAGTTACGCTCATCGTTTGGATCTTTTGGAATAAGCAAAACTTGCAGTTCATCAGTAAGACGCTCAATCGCTTCTTTTGCTTCTTTAATCTCATCTTGCGCCATTTCGCGCATTTCAGCATCATCTTCTTGAGCCATTTCTTCTGCAGCGACCAAGTCTTCTTGAGCTTGTTCATACGCTTGGAAACATTGTGTCACTTCTTCCAATTGAGAGTATTCACGAGATAAAGCTCGGAATTTATTTTGATCACCAATAACTCCGGGATCACCTAATAAATGTTGAACTTCTTCATAACGCTCAACCAGCGTCTCCAGTTTTACTCGAATTGATGCTTTCATATAATATTTATTCTTTATGTTGGTAGCGAACGCTACACTTAGTTGTCTAGACCAATACTAGTACGGATCACAGCAAGTTTGTCTGGCTCACCATTTTTGGCAGCCTGCTGCATCGCAAGTGTTGGTGCATGAATGAGTTTATTGGTTAATTTATTGCTTAATTCTGCTAATACTTTTTCTGCATTTTGACCAGAGGCTAATGCTTGAATACTTTTTTGTAATAATTCAGTCCTAATCGCTTCTGAATTATTTCGATATTGACGAATGCTATTCACCGCTTGGCGAGAGCGGATCCACGTCATAAAGCTTGCACTCTCTTCACTAACGATCGCTTCAGCTTGAATCGCTTCAATTTTTCGCTGCTCAATATTGTGGTCAATTATCGATTTAAGATCATCTACCGAATACAAATACGCATCATTCAATTCTGCGACTTCCCCTTCAATATCTCTAGGGACAGCAATATCAACAAATAACATAGGTTGATGCCTACGTTGCTTTAATGCACTTTCAACCATTCCCTTTCCAATAATAGGTAAGGGACTGGCAGTTGAACTAATAATGATATCGGCTTTTGGTAGATATTCTGGAATTTCAGGAAGGCTAATAACATCCGCGTTAAATTGCTCTGCAAGCCCCATTGCTCTTTCACGAGTTCGATTGGCAACAATAAGTTGTTTACAGCCTGCTGCATCTAAATGCTTAGCGACCAATTCAATCGTTTCACCTGCGCCAACAAGAAGAACAGTTGATTCAGCAAGAGATTCAAAGATTTGACGAGCAAGAATACAAGCGGCATACGCAACAGAAACGGCATTACCGCCAATATTTGTTTCAGTACGAACTCGTTTAGCTACAGAGAAATCACTTTGAAATAACTTCTCTATTATCCCTTCAACCGCATTGTGCTCTCTTGCGTCTGCAAAGGCTTTTTTAACTTGACCTAAAATTTGTGGTTCGCCTAGCACTAATGAGTCTAATCCACATGATACTCGCATTAAATGTTTTACTGCTGCTTGTTCTTCATACACATAAATACTTGGCATTAATATGTCTAAAGAGACACGGTGAAACTCTGCCAGCCAGTTAAGTACATAACCACTACTGATCCCAACTTTCACTTCACAATAAATTTCAGTTCGATTACAGGTCGATAGAATCACGCCACTTTGGATCGCATCACTATTTTTTAATTCATCTAGCGCCTTGGTTAATTTGTCAGGAGAGAAAGCAACTTTCTCCCGCAAATCAACAGAGGCTGACGTATGATTGATTCCAATAACAAGCAATGACATTCGGCAAACAGACCAATAAAAAAATAACAAGGACGAATTTTACTTGATGCGACAGAATTTTAAAAGGCATCAGGACGTTCAGTCCGAAAATTAGTGACGAATAAACACTATTTAACTCCAAATGCACTAACAATTTGCTACAATCTGAAAATCTACTTCGAATTATGCATGAGATTTCTAATGAAGTGTTCTCGTTTTACTCGTTCCCCTTTTGTTATTTTCATCATCACTCTTTTTCTGAATGCTTGTTCTAGTGTTCCATTAACGCCGCAACAATCGACCAATTGGGATAAGCATCAAACTCGATTAGAAAATATAACCAATTACCAAGTCACCGGTAAAATTGGTTATCAGTCTCCAGAAGAACGTCATAGCTTAAATTTTCAATGGGTACAAAAACCCGAAAGTAGCCAATTATTACTCACCACTTTTTTAGGGCAAACAGTAATAAAGGCTTCAATAACTGATGGACATACCGTTATTGAAACCGGTGATGGCCAAACATTTGAAGGCCAAGACCCTGGACGATTAATGTATGGTCTTACCGGGTTAAATCTTCCTATTGGTTACTTAGGGGATTGGATAAAAGGACTACCAACCGCTGCTGATGACTTTCAACTTAATGAACTAAATACGGTTGAACACCTAGTAAAACAAATTGGCCAGACTAATTGGCACCTACGTTACAATAGTTATATTGAAAAAGGACAAGCACTACTGCCTAATTCAATGAAACTCTCCCAACAAAAGACAACCATTAAAATCATTGCTTCAAATTGGACTGTTTCTCAATGATCACGACATCAACTCGTTGGCCTTCCCCAGCCAAATTAAACTTATTTCTTTATATCAATGACCAGCAAGCTAATGGTTATCATGAATTGCAAACCTTATTTCAATTCATCGACCTATGCGACTACCTCACCATCACTGCAAATCCATCAAATAAGATTACTCTTTCTCCTGATATTCCAGGAGTTAAAACAGAAGACAATTTAATATGGAAAGCAGCAACTCTACTTCAACAACACACTCAGTGCTCTTTTGGTGCTCATATTGAAATAGAAAAAATATTACCTATGGGTGGAGGAATTGGTGGTGGTTCATCAAATGCAGCAACCGTATTAGTTGCCCTCAATTTTCTTTGGGGTCTTAATTTAAGTAATGAGGTACTAGCCGATTTAGGTATCAAACTTGGAGCAGATGTACCGATTTTTGTTCATGGTTTTGCCGCCTTTGCCGAGGGGATTGGTGAAAAACTACAGCCAGCCACTCCTAAAGAGTTATGGTATCTACTGATCAAACCAGAGGTGAGCATTTCTACTGTTGATGTCTTCACTCATCCAGATTTGATTAGAAATACACCAAAACAGCCACTTAACGTACTTTTGGACGCTCCGTACGAAAACGATTGCGAAAAAATTGTCAGAAGTGTGTATCCAGAGGTTGATTACCAACTTTCATGGCTGTTAGAATATGCGCCATCAAGATTAACTGGAACAGGTGCTTGTGTTTTTGCTGAATTTAACAGTGAAAAAGAAGCTAAGCACGTCTACTCTTTAATCTCTGATAATGCAACAGGATTTATCGCCCGAGGTATGAATACTTCGCCACTCAACCACCAACTGGAAGAGTATAAATCATTATGCAAAATATAAAATTCTCACAATTTGGACGCAACCCTGAGGTTTCCACCGTGCCTGACATGAAGCTATTTGCTGGTAATGCAACTCCTGAACTAGCGCAACGTATCGCTGATCGACTATATATTTCACTTGGTGACGCTACTGTCGATCGTTTTTCTGACGGCGAAGTAGCTGTTCAAATTAACGAGAATGTACGTGGCAGTGATGTTTTCATCATCCAGTCTACTTGTGCTCCTACTAATGACAATATTATGGAATTAGTAGTGATGATCGATGCACTTCGCCGTGCTTCTGCTGGCCGTATTACTGCGGTAATCCCTTACTTCGGTTATGCTCGTCAAGACCGTCGTGTACGTTCTGCTCGTGTACCAATCACTGCAAAAGTAATTGCCGATATGCTTTCAAACGTTGGTGTTGACCGCGTTTTAACTATCGATCTACACGCAGAACAAATTCAAGGTTTCTTTGATGTACCAGTAGATAACATTTTCGGTACTCCTGTACTGCTTGATGATATGCGTACTCGTGGCCTAGAAAACCCTGTTGTAGTTTCTCCTGACTTAGGTGGTGTTGTCCGTGCTCGTGCAACAGCTAAAGCGCTAGGTGATGTGGATATAGCTATCGTAGATAAGCGTCGTCCGCGTGCTAACGTTTCTGAAGTAATGAACCTTATCGGTGATGTTGACGGTCGCGATTGTGTTATCGTTGATGACATGATTGATACTGGTGGTACATTATGTAAAGCAGCTGAAGCACTTAAAGAACGTGGCGCTAAACGTGTATTTGCTTACGCAACTCACGCTGTATTCTCTGGTTCTGCTGCACAAAACATCGCAAACTCAGTATTAGACCAAGTTGTTGTTACTGATTCGATTACTCTATCGAAAGAAATGGCTGCAACAGGCAAAGTAACTGAACTTAGCCTTTCTCGCATGCTAGCTGAAGCGATCCGTCGAATCAGCAATGAAGAGTCTATCTCTGCAATGTTTGACCACTAATCAAACAAAAAATCTATTCAAACGCCCTGCTTATGCGGGGCGTTTTTGTATTTGGAATTCTTGTGTTAATATGGCGCGCCTTTTTAATGGGACATACTAATACCATTAATTGTCTTTAGTTCGATTACGCTCTAGATAAGTGTATTAATGATATTAGTATCCAAATAGAGAGATAAGTCTTTGAGCAATCAAATTAAACTTCTTGTTGGACTAGCAAACCCTGGTCTTGAATATAAAAGAACTCGCCATAACGCAGGCGCGTGGGTTGTTGAAGAACTCGCTCGTGTACATAACGTATCACTGCGAGAAGAAACGAAATTCTTCGGATTAACTGGTCGAATTCAAACTAATGGCCAAGATCTTCGTTTATTGATCCCAACAACATTTATGAATTTATCAGGTAAAGCTATTGCTGCTGTAGCTAAGTTTTATCAAATAAAGCCAGAAGAGATCTTAGTCGCTCATGATGAGCTAGATCTTCCTCCTGGTGTTGCCAAATTCAAAAAAGGTGGTGGACATGGTGGCCATAATGGCTTACGTGACACTATTAGCAAATTAGCCAATACGAAAGAGTTTTATCGACTTCGTATTGGTATTGGTCATCCCGGCCATAAAGACAAAGTTGCCGGTTTTGTTTTAGGAAAAGCGCCTACCAAAGAGCAAGAGTTAATCGATGCTGCTGTAGATGAGTCTACTCGCTGTCTAGATATCTTGCTTAAAGACGGATTAAGTAAAGCACAAAATCGTTTACATACATTCAAAGCTGAATAAGTAATTAAATAAATTTCTATTTAGCTTGGTATAACTAAAGATAAGGTTTACATCATGGGTTTTAAATGCGGAATCGTTGGTCTTCCAAACGTTGGTAAGTCAACACTGTTTAATGCACTAACTAAAGCAGGAATCGAAGCGGCAAACTTCCCTTTCTGTACTATTGAACCAAACACGGGTGTGGTTCCGGTTCCTGATCTACGTTTAGACGCATTAGCTAAAATCGTAAATCCAGAGCGTATTCTTCCAACTACAATGGAATTTGTGGATATTGCAGGCCTTGTAGCTGGCGCATCTAAAGGTGAAGGTCTAGGTAATAAGTTCCTTGCTAACATCCGTGAAACTGATGCTATTGGTCATGTTGTTCGTTGTTTTGAAAATGAAAACATTATTCATGTCGCTGGTAAAATCTCACCAATTGAAGATATCGAAATCATCAACCTTGAGCTTGCTCTTGCTGATTTAGATTCATGTGAACGTGCTATTTTCCGTCAAGCGAAGAAAGCAAAAGGTGGCGATAAAGACGCTAAGTTTGAAATTTCAGTACTTGAGAAACTACTTCCTGTATTTACAGAAGGTGGCATGGCTCGTACGGTTGAACTAGCAAAAGAAGAAATCGCAGCAGTTTCTTATCTTAATTTCCTAACACTAAAACCAACAATGTATATTGCTAACGTTAGTGAAGATGGTTTTGAGAACAACCCATTCTTAGATATGGTTCGTGAATACGCAGAAAAAGAAAACAACGTTGTTGTTCCTGTGTGTGCTTCTATCGAATCAGAACTTTCTGAACTTGACGATGAAGATCGTGAAGAGTTCCTTGCAGATATGGGAATCGAAGAACCAGGTCTAAACCGTGTGATCCGTTCTGGTTATGAACTACTTACTTTACAAACGTATTTTACTGCGGGCGTTAAAGAAGTTCGAGCTTGGACTATCCCTGTAGGTGCAACAGCACCACAAGCAGCTGGTAAGATCCATACTGACTTTGAAAAGGGCTTTATCCGTGCTGAAGTTGTTGGTTACGACAACTTTATCGAATTTAGTGGCGAGAGCGGAGCTAAAGAAGCAGGTAAATGGCGCCTTGAAGGAAAGGATTACATCGTTAAAGATGGTGATGTAGTGCATTTCCGCTTCAACGTATAATAAAAAAGGCCAGCATATTTGCTGGCCTTTTTATTACTTGTCTACATTTCAATCAGTTAAAACACATTCTTACCTAATATCGACCTAACCACTACATCTTGTTTTCTACTCTTATTCTTATTCTTTTACCCCAATTCACTCTAATTTGCATATAAAAAGTACGCTTTGATTAAAATCCGTTCGAACAAACAAAGAATTCATATTTTTTTCAAAAAAGTGTTGACGCATAGGGCTCAGAAAAGCATAATGCGCTCCGTCCTCACCGCTAAGGCGAAAGAGAGACGAGTTAGAAAGTAAGAAACAATTTGGCTACTTAGCTCAGCTGGTTAGAGCACATCACTCATAATGATGGGGTCACAGGTTCAAATCCCGTAGTAGCCACCATACAATTTTTAATTGATTTACCAATCGTCGATTAAAATATAGAATAACTACTCTTTGTAGATTAAGTACTTAATGTTCTTAGTAATCAAACAG
>NZ_MSCP01000001.1:1832343-1941415 GCF_002954715.1 Aliivibrio sifiae
TTTAAAGATGTATTATCTTGGTTTAATTACTGATTTAATCTTCTCTGTTGGGATATCGCCAAGCGGTAAGGCACCGGCTTTTGATGCCGGCATTCCCTGGTTCAAATCCAGGTATCCCAACCACTATTTACATAATTGATGCAACCTGATTAATTATGACAACGTTAGAAAGACTTCTCCAATTCGTCTCCTAACTATAAAAAATTTCTACTCTTTGTTTTAATTAACAACTAGAAGAACGCGGACGTGGCGGAATTGGTAGACGCACCAGATTTAGGTTCTGGCGCCGCAAGGTGTGAGAGTTCAAGTCTCTCCGTCCGCACCATATTTAAAGATGTATTATCTTGGTTTAACTACCGATTTAATCTTCTCTGTTGGGATATCGCCAAGCGGTAAGGCACCGGCTTTTGATGCCGGCATTCCCTGGTTCAAATCCAGGTATCCCAACCACTTTTAAGAAAGCTCATCATTAATTTGATGGGCTTTTTTTTCGTCTGTACAACTCCTCTTCAATATATCTTCTCATATATCCATATTCTCCTTATATTAATCAATTTAAGTTCATGGTCAGATAATTTCGTAGCAAGATTAATTAGATTAGCAATCACGTGATAAAAAAGGGTGATCAAATGATCACCCTACCTTGTGCAGATTCGCTTTTACTCATCCCTAAGCTCTAGCCCCCCTGATATTATTTCTATAAACCCAATGCATATTTCAACGCTTGCGTTTTTAATGCTCCTGAAGAGTCGGCTAGTTTTAAACCGACATTTCGTAAAAATTTAACCGCTGGTAATGAATTACTAAATAAGGTGTAAAACAAATCCATACTGCTTTGCATAGCTAAGTTATCTGCTTTTCGTCTTGATTCATAAATACGTAATGCTTTATCTACCTCAAGTCCTTTGGATTCAATTTCTTCTAATAGTACTTTTACGTCTTTAAAACCCAAATTTACGCCCTGTCCTGCCAAAGGATTAATGGTATGAGCCGCATCTCCTAATAAAACACAACGGTGATCGACGTATTTTTGAGCATGTCGACGAGTTAAAGGGAATGAACCTGATTGCTCAACAGTAAATTCTCCCAACTCTTGTGGAAAATACGCTTTAATTTCTTTTTCTAATTGAATTGAGTTCATAGAAGAAAGCTGTTTAATCCGTTGAGGAGAGTCATACCAGACTAAAGAGCCTTTATTTCCATGTAGAGGAAGAAAGGATCGAGGACCAGAAGGGGTAAACCACTGCCAAGTAATGTCTTGTTGAGCTTCAGCGGTCTCTATATTGATTAACATACAATGTTGACGATAATCCCAAGCCGTAATCCCTATTTTTGCTTTCTGACGAACATAAGAATTAGCGCCATCAGCACCGATAACCCATTTTGTTTTAATCTTATCGCCATTTTCTAATGTCAGCACATTGTGGTCAGTAAAAAACTCAAGATCAGCAATTTTTGCAGGAGTAATAACGTTCAAATTTTCAAAAGTAGAAAACACTTGCCATAGCCCTAATTGGATTAGACGGTTTTCAACAATAAAGCCAAGTTGCTCCATATCTAGTGCATCAGAATGAAAACGTGTTCGACATTCAGGGTGTTCCCATGTTTCTAAGCGCTTATAAGGACATACACGCATTTCTTTAATGTATTGCCAAGCCCCTAAAGCTTCAAGTAGGTCAACAGAAGATTGAGAAATAGCAGAAACACGAATATCCATTGATTGGCTATCATCAAAAAGATCTGGTGCTTTATATTCAATGACAGCAACTCTATATCCTAATTTCGACAAACCAATAGCGGTAGCAGCTCCCACCATTCCACCACCCACGATCGTATAATCATATTCTTTCATCATCCATAGACCTTATATGAGTCAATAATTTCCTTCATTCTACCGTGATTTACGCTGAATCTGAATCACTCAAATAATACCCATAAAATATTCAAGGACGTCTACATCTAGTCATTAAGCGTGGAAAGCAGTACAATACGCGCCCTATCCGTTTTGATTGAGCTTGTCTCTCAAAACTGTACCGAATTCTAGTAATAAAATACGAGTGAAAAAGTTACATGACTAAGAAACTGCTAATCAAAACCTGGGGCTGCCAGATGAACGAATACGATTCATCTAAAATGGCCGATCTTTTAGGTGCCGCAAATGGTTATGAATTAACTGAAGATCCAAAAGAAGCGGATGTTCTGTTATTAAATACCTGTTCAATTCGTGAAAAAGCACAAGAAAAAGTGTTTCACCAACTGGGCCGCTGGAAACATTTAAAAGATAAAAAACCAGACTTAGTTATTGGTGTTGGTGGTTGTGTAGCAACTCAAGAAGGTGATCATATTCGTCAACGTGCTCCTTATGTTGATGTTATTTTTGGGCCTCAAACGCTTCACCGTTTACCGCAAATGATCAAGCAATCTCAGTCAAATGAAAAACCAGTAATGGATATTTCATTTCCTGAGATCGAAAAGTTCGATAATCTTCCTGAGCCAAAAGCAGATGGTGTATCTGCATTTGTTTCTATCATGGAAGGGTGTTCAAAATACTGTACTTACTGCGTAGTTCCTTACACTCGTGGTGAAGAGGTTAGCCGCCCATTAGATGATGTATTGTTTGAAATTGCGCAACTAGCCGGTCAAGGTGTACGTGAAGTTAACCTACTAGGTCAAAACGTAAATGCTTACCGCGGTCCTACCTATGATGGTGACATTTGTACTTTTGCTGAATTACTTCGTATGGTTGCTTCTATTGATGGTATCGACCGTTTGCGCTTTACAACAAGTCATCCATTAGAGTTTGGGGATGATATTGTTGCAGTATATGAAGATACACCTGAATTAGTAAGCTTCTTACATTTACCAGTACAAAGTGGTTCAGATCGCATTCTGACGATGATGAAGCGTCCTCATACTGCTATTGAGTATAAATCGATTATTCGTAAGCTACGTAAAGCACGTCCTGATATTTTAATCAGTTCAGATTTCATCGTTGCTTTCCCTGGTGAGTCAGAGAAAGACTTCCAAGACACAATGAAACTAATTAAAGACGTAGATTTTGATATGAGCTACAGCTTTGTCTTCTCTCCACGTCCTGGTACCCCTGCTGCTGATTATCCATGTGATATCCCTGAACAAACGAAAAAAGACCGTTTAGCAGAGCTTCAACAGCAAATCAACTTCCAATCAGCACGCTTCTCTCGTCAAATGCTAGATACAGAAGTTCGTGCATTAGTTGAAGGTCCATCAAAACGTAATCCAATGGAACTTCGTGCTCGTACTGAAAATAACCGTGTTGTTAACTTTATTGGTAGTCCTGAGTTAATCGGCCAGTTTGTTGATATTCATATTACTGAATCATTCACTAACTCACTACGTGGTGAGCTAGTTCGTACAGAAAAAGACATGGGTTTGCGTGTTGCAGTTTCTCCTTCTGAAATGATGGAAAAAACACGTCGTGAAGACGACTTAGGTGTTGGAACTTTTACACCATAATGTGACATTATCAGTAAAAACCGAGACAAAAAAAGATGATTGAGGTTTCTTGATCATCTTTTTTCTTATTTGGTCTTGAGAAAGTTTACTCTTTACCCAATAAATAATAGATATATCCCATAGTTACTAATATGCGAGGCGACATTGAGCATTAAAACAACCAAATTAGAGTTGACCTTAGAGCCAGCAGATAACCAACGCTTATCCAGCCTTTGTGGTCCATTTGATGACAACATAAAGCACCTTGAGCGTCGCTTAGGTGTAGAAGTAAACTATCGTGGCAATCTTTTTACTGTCGTAGGTAAACCTCATACTGTTTCTGCTGCGGTTGATATTTTAAAAGATCTATACGTAGACACTGCACCTGTTAAAAATCAATATCCTGATATTGAACCTGAACAGATCCACTTAGCGGTAAAAGAATCAGGCATATTAGAGCAAGACAAAGAAGACGTTTCTACCATCCCTTATGGCAAAGAAATCTTTATCAAGACTAAGAAAGGCCTTATAAAACCACGAACAGAAAACCAAGCGCAATATGTAACCAATATGGTAACTCATGATATTACGTTTGGTATTGGTCCTGCCGGTACTGGTAAAACCTATTTAGCAGTTGCAGCAGCAGTTGATGCACTTGAACGACAAGAAGTTCGTCGTATTCTTCTAACCCGTCCAGCGGTTGAAGCAGGCGAAAAACTGGGTTTCTTACCAGGTGACCTAAGCCAGAAAGTCGACCCTTACCTACGTCCTCTTTATGATGCGCTATTTGAAATGCTTGGGTTTGAGCGTGTTGAAAAACTCATCGAACGTAATGTAATTGAAGTAGCACCACTGGCCTATATGCGTGGTCGTACATTAAACGATGCTTTTATTATTTTAGATGAGAGCCAAAACACCACTGTAGAACAAATGAAAATGTTCTTAACTCGTATTGGTTTTAATTCTCGTGCGGTAATTACAGGCGATGTCACTCAAATAGATTTACCCCGTGGAGCTAAATCAGGTTTACGTCACGCTATTGAAGTATTATCTGAAGTTGATGAAATTAGCTTCAATTTCTTTATTGCCGATGACGTTGTCCGCCACCCGGTTGTCGCCCGTATTGTAAATGCCTATGAAAAATGGGAAGCAAATGATCAAAAAGAGCGTAAACTAGAAGAACAGCGTCGAAAGCAGGAACGTGAAGCACGTTTAATCGACTCTGAAAATAACTAGTACGATAAATTTAGGTGAGCCATGAGCATTGAACTCGATCTACAAATTGCATGTGAAAATGAAAAAGGCCTGCCTTCTGAAAAAGACATTATGTCTTGGCTAAATGCAGTGCTTCCTCAATTTCAACCACAAGCAGAACTAACAATCCGAATTGTAGATGAAAAAGAAAGTCATGAGTTAAACCATCAATACCGCGGTATGGATAAACCAACTAATGTATTGTCTTTCCCATTTGAAGCACCGCCCGAAATTGAAATCGATTTATTAGGTGATTTAATCATCTGTCGTCAAGTTGTTGAAAAAGAAGCTGTTGAGCAAAACAAGCCTTTATTAGCACATTGGGCGCATATGGTTGTACATGGCAGTCTTCATCTGCTAGGTTATGACCATATCGAGGATGAAGAAGCTGAAGAGATGGAATCTCTCGAAACAGAATTAATGCAAGAAATGGGCTTTGAAGACCCGTATCTCGCTGAGAAATAATTGTTGGAATAATCCAATAGTTACTTATGTGAGCTATCCACATTGATAGCAACTACTTTTAAAGAAGCCATGAACGACGAAAATTCACAGAATACAGAAGGTCCGAGTAGAAAGTCCTTCTTAGGACGCCTTTCCCAACTATTTCAAGGGGAACCTAAAGATCGCCAAGAATTGGTAGATGTATTTAGAGACTCTGAGGAAAATGAAGTTATTGACCACGACACTCGAGACATGCTCGAAGGTGTAATGGAAATATCTGAAATGAGAGTTCGAGACATCATGTTACCGCGCTCTCAGATGGTCACTGTAGAGAAAACACAAGATCTAGAATCACTGATAGCAACAATCATAGAAGCGTCACACTCACGCTACCCTGTGATCAGTGAGGATAAAGACCATGTTGAAGGAATACTCCTTGCGAAGGACTTACTAAGGTACTTAGGCTCAGATTGTGAAGCCTTTGAGATCGAACAAGTTATTCGACCTGCTGTTGTAGTACCAGAAAGCAAACGTGTTGATAAACTTTTAAAAGAGTTTAGAGAAGAGCGTTACCACATGGCCATCGTAGTCGATGAGTTTGGTGGAGTTTCTGGTTTAGTTACCATTGAAGATATCCTTGAAGAAATTGTTGGGGATATTGAAGATGAGTTTGATGACGAAGAAGAAAAAGACATCCGTCAGTTAAGCAAACACACTTTTGCTGTGAAAGCCTTAACTGAAATCGATGACTTTAATGACGCTTTTTCAACACACTTCAGTGACGAAGAGATTGATACCGTTGGCGGTTTAGTATTAACCAGTTTTGGGCATTTACCTGAAAGCGGCGAAACTATCGAAATATCAGGCTTTACTTTTAAAGTCACCGCTGCCGATAACCGTCGCATCATACAACTTCAAGTGACGATTCCTGAAAAAGAATCGGAAAAGAAACACGAAGAAGAGTAATATCCTCAGCCGCTTAGCAATAAGCGGCTGAACTTTATCAGACTTTTGAAGACTAATTACAACAACTGATATTACCTAACTGTTCTTTCATTATTTGTTTGAGACCTTCCATGCCATTTTTGAATCATTACCTTATTCGCCTTCTTATTGCCATTATCTCTGGTGCAGGTGCCACATTGGCTTTTGCTCCCTATTCTTTATGGCCTTTTGCTTTTATCTCTCCACTTTGCTTATTTTTATTATTACACCAACAAACAACGAAACGAGCAACTTGGTTAGGCTTTGTTTGGGGCTTAGGCTATTTTGGCGCAGGTGTAAGCTGGGTTCATGTCAGTATCGATAATTTTGGTGGCATGCCAATGGCTGCTGGTCTTTTCTTAATGATTGGCCTTATCAGTTACCTTGCTCTTTACCCGATGTTATTTTCCTTCCTAACAACTCGATTCTTTTCACATTCATCGTTAAGTAAATACCTACTCGCTTTACCTGCATTGTGGTTGGTTACAGATTGGCTTCGTGGTTGGGTATTTACTGGTTTTCCTTGGTTATGGTTAGGCTACAGCCAAATAGACAGCCCATTATCAGTATGGGGACCTATTTTTGGTGTTGAAGGGATCACGGCTATTATTCTCATTTCTTCAGGGGCTATTGCTTACGCTCTATTAGAAAAAAAATGGGGCTTATTACTAATACCTGCAATTCTTGCTGCAACCTCTTTTGCGATTAAGCCTTTTGATTGGGTCACCCCTCAGCCAGATAAAGTAACTAAAGTGGCTCTAATTCAGGGTAATATCAACCAAGCCTTAAAATGGTTACCAAGGGAACGTTGGCCAACCATCATGAAATATATGGATTTAACACGTAAGAATTGGGATGCGGATTTAATTGTTTGGCCAGAAGCGGCAATCCCTGCATTAGAAATGGAAATACCAAGTTTTTTACGTAATCTTGATAGTGCTGCCACAATGAATAATAGTACTATTATCACTGGTGTTGTTGGTCAAAGCCCTACTGGTAATTTTTATAACAATATAATTTCTTTAGGGATGAATGGAACTGGTGGTTATGATTATACTGATCAGCCAAGATACAGTAAGCACCACCTTCTTCCTTTTGGTGAATTTGTACCTTTTGAGAAATTACTTCGTCCATTGGCTCCTATCTTTAATCTACCAATGTCTTCATTCAGTCGTGGTGATTACATTCAACCAAATATGGAAGCAAGCGGTACACGCTTAGCTCCAGCATTATGCTATGAAATAGTCTACGGTGAACAAGTTCGAGAAAACATTACCGAGCAAACGGATTACATTTTAACGCTTTCTAATGATGCTTGGTTTGGTACTTCGATTGGGCCATTACAACATATGGAAATGGCTCAAATGAGAGCATTAGAAACAGGTAAACCTGTCATTCGCTCTACAAATAATGGAGTAACAGCTATCACTGATCATAAAGGCAATATTACTGAGCAAATCCCACAATTTACAACGGCGGTATTGCGTGGTGAAGTGATCCCGACAACAGGAACCACCCCTTATCGTTATTGGGGAACATGGCCCCTGTATCTGCTTGTCATGTTATCGTTGGCTATTGCTTGGTGTAAGCGTCGATAATCACACAAAGGGTCTGTATATCATCTTGAGATACAGACCATCTTTCTTTCAAATAGTGAAGAGCTATGGTTTCAATGACACGCGTGTAAACGCTTCATTTTCACAATGCGTGCATGGTTGAATAATTTGAGCATGATTAAATTGCTCTCGGTGACCACACTTTTCACACACTAAAATACCTAAACCGACCACTTCACCAGCTTGGTAAACCCCTTGATGCTCTAAATCATCAAACACTTCTTTCCATTCCACTTGCGTTTTATCTGTAATTTCAAGTAAACCATGCCAAATTGAATCTGCAATTAATCGGTAAAAAGGAGAATCAGGAAACGTTGTTTTACTCTCCTCATAGCTTTGCGCAAACTCTTTAATATCTCTTCTTACATAACTTGAAATTAATTCCAGTTCGTCTTTGGTCATATCAGAGGCCGCTTCAACCACCTCTTCTGATGATTTAGCCCAATGCTGAAATTCTTCAGGGCTTCTTTCCAATACATTCATCACACGCTCAAAGACAGCGTTATAACCTGTTTTTTGCTTAGACATAAGTCACCTCCAAGAATTCGCTAGATTTATATAGCGAAGAGTGAGTTAAAGGTTATCAGGTCGCTTGAGTATAAGCGCTCCATTAGTTATTCTATGCTGATCAAGTATTATCTGATCAAACCGATCTCACAAATTTTGTGATCCACTGACATAACTGGGTAAATCGATGCAAGAACAATATAATCCACAGGATCTTGAACAAAAGATCCAGAAACATTGGGACGACAACAAAACATTTGTTGTAACTGAAGACGCAAGCAAAGAAAAATTCTATTGCCTCTCAATGTTCCCATACCCAAGTGGTCGTCTACACATGGGTCACGTACGTAACTACACCATCGGTGATGTGGTTTCTCGTTATCAGCGTCTTCAAGGCAAAAACGTAATGCAACCTATTGGTTGGGATGCGTTTGGTCTTCCTGCTGAAAATGCAGCGGTTAAAAACAAAACAGCACCTGCGCCTTGGACTTACGAAAACATCGAATACATGAAAAACCAACTTAAACTATTAGGTTTTGGTTACGATTGGAATCGTGAATTCGCAACCTGTACACCTGAGTACTACCGCTGGGAACAAGAATTCTTCACAAAGCTGTATAACAAAGGCTTAGTTTATAAGAAAACCTCTTCTGTAAACTGGTGCCCAAATGACCAAACTGTTCTTGCAAACGAACAAGTTGAAGACGGTTGTTGTTGGCGCTGTGATACCCCTGTTGAACAAAAGAAAATTCCACAGTGGTTCATTAAAATTACCGAATACGCACAAGAGCTTCTTGATGATCTAGATAACCTTGATGGTTGGCCAGAAATGGTTAAAACCATGCAACGCAACTGGATTGGTCGTTCTGAAGGCGTAGAGCTATCTTTTGCTGTTAACGGCGAAGAAGCTCCTTTAGAAGTATATACCACACGTCCAGATACGCTAATGGGTGTAACTTACGTTGGTATCGCAGCAGGTCATCCTCTTGCAGAGAAAGCGGCAGCAACAAACCCTGAGCTATTCGCTTTCACTGAAGAATGTCGTAACACCAAAGTTGCTGAAGCTGAATTAGCTACGATGGAAAAGAAAGGTATGGATACAGGCCTACGTGCTATCCACCCTCTTAACGGTCGTGAAGTGCCAATTTTTGTCGCAAACTTCGTATTAATGGATTACGGCACGGGTGCTGTAATGGCAGTTCCTGCTCACGATCAACGTGATTATGAATTTGCAACTAAATACAACTTAGATATCATCCCTGTGATTAAACCTGAAGATGGTTCTGATGTAGACGTATCTGAAGCGGCTTACACTGAAAAAGGCGTTCTGTTTGATTCTGGTGAATTCGACGGTCTTGCTTTCCAAGAGGCATTTGATGCCATCGCTGCGAAATTAGAAGCAGAAGGTAAAGGCAAGAAAACAGTAAACTTCCGTCTACGTGACTGGGGTGTTTCTCGTCAACGTTACTGGGGTGCTCCAATCCCAATGGTAACAACGGAAGATGGTGAAGTTCACCCTGTTCCTGCTGACCAACTACCAGTAATTCTTCCTGAAGATGTGGTAATGGATGGTGTAACTAGTCCAATCAAAGCTGATAAAGAATGGGCAAAAACGACATTCAACGGCGAACCAGCACTACGTGAAACAGACACCTTTGATACCTTCATGGAATCATCTTGGTACTATGCACGTTACTGTTCACCACAAGCTGACGATATTCTAGACCCAGAAAAAGCAAACTACTGGTTACCAGTAGACCAATACGTTGGTGGTATTGAACACGCATGTATGCACCTTCTTTACTCTCGCTTCTTCCACAAGCTTCTACGTGATGCGGGCTATGTAAACTCTGATGAACCATTCAAGCAACTTTTATGTCAAGGTATGGTACTTGCAGATGCATTTAGCCACACTAATGAAAAAGGCACAAAAGAGTGGATCGCACCAACAGATGTAACGATTGAGCGTGACGCAAAAGGTCGCATCGAGAAAGCAATCGACAACCAAGGCCGTAACGTTGACCACTCAGGCATGATCAAAATGTCTAAGTCTAAAAACAACGGTATTGACCCTCAAGAGATGGTTGATAAGTTTGGCGCTGATACAGTACGTCTATTCATGATGTTTGCAGCACCTGCTGATATGACTCTAGAATGGCAAGAATCAGGCGTTGAAGGCGCAAGTCGTTTCCTTAAGCGTGTATGGAAATTAGTTCACGAGCACACAACAAAAGGCGCAACTGACGCGTTAGATGTTGCCGCTCTTTCTGGTGACCAAAAAGCACTACGTCGTGATGTTCACAAAACCATTGCAAAAGTAAGTGATGATATTGGCCGTCGCCAAACATTCAACACAGCGATTGCTGCAATCATGGAGTTGATGAACAAGCTTAATAAAGCACCTCAAGGATCAGCACAAGACCGTGCCCTTCTTGATGAAGCGCTAAAAGCAGTTGTTGTTATGCTTTACCCAATGACTCCGCACGCAAGCTTTGCAATGTGGGATGCATTAGGTGAATCAAACATCGATACAGCGGCATGGCCAACATTTGATGAAAAAGCACTTGTTGAAGATGAAAAAACTATCGTTGTTATGATTAACGGTAAATTGCGTGCAAAACTGATTGTTGCTGCTGATGCAACAGAAGAGCAAGTTAAAGAGCTTGGTCTAAAAGATGAAAACGCAATTAAATTCTTAGATGGTTTAACTATCCGTAAAGTTATCTATGTACCGGGCAAACTATTAAACATTGTAGCTAACTAATTTTACCAATTTACTGGTTTATTAATTAGCAGCAAAAAAGTAATTTGAACCTTTTTTCTAATTACTTTTCTATTTAAAACATAAGCGGAATTATCCGCTTATGTTTATTTAAGTGTTTTATCTTATGCAATATATCGCATTACCTATAGAATAATTAAATAAACATTTTTATCACCATTTGAGGGAGTTACTCGGTGAAACGACTTTTATCTCTATTTTCTCTTCGTACAACAATTGTATTAACTCTATCACTCATGATCTCCGCATGTGGTTTTCATCTACGTGGAAATTACCTTCTTCCTGAAGAATTGCACGAAATATCACTAACCAGTTTTGACCAATACAGTGATTTAACCCGTAACGTACAAAAACAACTTAGAATGAATGGGATCAGCCAAGTTGCTCCAACAACCGTTACACCTAGCTTGAACTTAATTAGTGAAAGTATCAGTGAAAGAACGCTCTCTCTTTATCAAAACAGTCGCGCTGCTGAATTAGAATTAACCTACACTGTTAGTTATAGCGTACTTATTCCTGAGCATGACATCAAAGCCTACACAACAACCGTAAACCGTAATTACCTTGATAACCCATTAACTGCATTGGCAAAATCAGTTGAACGAGACATGATTGAAGATGAAATGCGCACTCAAGCTGCAGAGCAAATCTTACGTCAAATGGCTCGCCTGAAAGCTGATGATAATGATGAAACAGTGCTAGATGACACCATTACGAACGCTGATAAATCCGAAACAACAGTAGCAACAAAAGAAGTCATTAAAACAATGAACTCATCAGCAGACAACGCACAATAACGATGAGAATATTCCCAGAACAATTAGTGCAAAATTTAGAACGTGGTTTACGTCAGTGCTACCTATTATTTGGTAATGAACCACTATTAAAACAAGAAAGCCTTGATATCATTCGCCAAACAGCATTCACGCATGGCTTTGAAGAAAAGCATCAATTCACACTCGATAAACAACTCGATTGGGAATTGATTTTTGATTGCACTCAAGCTTTAAGCTTATTTTCATCTCGACAAGTACTTGAACTTACCATTCCAGAAACTGGAATTACAACAGCACACACCAATAAAATCAAAGAACTGGTACCAGCTCTTCACGATGATATTTTATTAGTCGTTCAAGGGCCAAGAGTTAATAAAGCTCAAGAAAATAGCCAGTGGTTTAAAGCATTAGTTCAGCTTGGTTTGTTTGTTCCTTGTAATACGCCCGATAATCAACAGCTACCTCGTTTTATTCAACAGCGTTGTAAAAAGCTAAAATTACAACCAGATGCAGAGGCAATACAAATGCTTGCTCAATGGCATGAAGGTAACCTACTTGCCCTTGCACAAAGTTTAGATAAGTTAGCTCTTTTATACCCTGACGGCTTACTAACTTTAATTCGTATTGAAGAAGCGCTAAATAGAAATAATCATTTCACACCTTTTCAATTAGTTGACACTTTACTGTCAGGTCAAGCAAAACGAGCACAAAGGATCCTTCGTCAATTAGAGAGCGAAGGTACTGAAATGGTGATTCTTTTAAGAACATTGCAAAAAGAACTCTTTGTATTACAGAACTTTCAACAAGCAATCACTCAAGGTGAAGCTATGTTTACTGTTTTTGACCGCCATAAAGTTTGGCAAAACCGCCGTGCTTTGTACCAAGCTGCCTTGCAACGTTTATCAATGGTGCAAATACAACATTTAATTCGCTCACTAGCGAGAATGGAAATTGCGACAAAAACAGATTTTGATACTAATTGTTGGCCACAACTTAGCCAATTGACATTAGACATGTGTAATATTCACATTTCAGTGACACCCAACTTCTCTCATTAACCGAGTTTCACTGATATACTCCTTATAAATAACCCATTTCTAGGTGATTACTTTGCAAGATAAAGAACTGCATGATTTTCTGTTCAACCACGTTGATGATATGAAAGCTGAAAACATCATAACTCTTGATGTTCGTGACAAATCAAGCATTACCGATTTTATGATTGTATGTACAGGCACATCAAAACGCCATGTAAGCTCAATTGCCTCTAATGTTTCAGATAAAGTAAGAGAAGTTGGTTTAATGCCATACGGTGTAGACGGCGAAGCAGAAGGTGAATGGGTTGTTGTAGATATGGGTGACGTCATGATTCATATCTTACAAGAAGAACATCGTGAGCTATATCAACTAGAAAAGCTATGGAGCTAATTCTTTGAAACTTCAATTAATTGCTGTTGGTACTAAAATGCCAAAATGGGTTGAAGAAGGCTATAAAGAATATAGTCGCCGATTCCCAAAAGACATGCCTCTTGAACTTGTAGAGATCACCGCTGGTAAGCGCGGTAAAAATGCAGACATTGCACGAATTCTTCAAAAAGAAGGGGAAGCAATGCTTGCTGCAGTACCAAAAGGTAACCGCATTGTCACTCTAGATATTCCGGGTAAGCGTTGGGATACAGAGCAACTAGCAGAGCAGTTAGAAGTATGGAAATTAGATGCCCGAGATGTATCTATACTGATTGGAGGTCCAGAAGGGTTATCTCCAGCATGTAAAGCCGCGGCAGAACAAAGTTGGTCTTTATCTCCTTTAACACTCCCTCACCCTCTTGTTCGTGTTGTAATGGCCGAAAGCTTATACCGAGCATGGAGCATTACAGCCAATCATCCTTACCACAGAGAATAAGAGTTGATTAAGCGCAAACGCACACAAATTCGTGATTATCACGCCGAAACGAGACTATTTGCTTCCCGCGCAATCGTCTCGTTTGCGGGGATCATTGCGCTTATTGGTCTGCTATTGACTAATTTGTACAATATTCAAATTAATGAGTTTCAAGATTATAAAACACGCTCAAATGATAACCGGATCAAAATTGTCCCTATCGCTCCTAACCGAGGACTTATTTTTGACCGTAATCACGTTCCCTTAGCGGAAAATCGCCCTGTTTTTAATTTAGAAATCACCCCAGACAAAGTAGAAAACCTACCTTTGTTATTCGCAGAGTTGCAAAAAATCCTGCCAATTACTCAAGATAATATTGATGATTTCCAAAAAGAACGTCGTCGTACACGCCGTTTTAAATCAGTCCCTATATTATCTCAATTAACTCAAGAACAAGTCGCAGTTTTTGCCGTTAATCAGCACAAATACTCAGGGGTTGAAGTTAAAGCCTACCTAAAACGCTTTTATCCTTATGGTAAAACCTTTACCCATGTACTTGGCTATGTTGCCAAAATTAATGATCGAGATCTAGCTCGTTTAGCTCGTGAAGAAAAAGACGCAAATTATCAAGCAACGCGTGATATCGGTAAACTCGGTATCGAACGTTACTATGAAGATGTTCTTCACGGCACAGCAGGTTATCAAGAAGTCGAAGTAAATAGCCGTGGTCGTGTTGTTCGTACTCTTAAATATGTACCACCAATCCCAGGTAAAGATATCGTATTAAACCTTGATATAGAGTTACAACAGTTTGTTGAAAAACAACTTAATGGCCGACGTGGTGCTGCGATTGTTTTAGAACCAAATACCAGTGCTGTATTAGCCATGGTCTCTAGCCCAAGTTACGATCCAAACTTATTTGTGCATGGTATTTCAAGTAAAAATTACAATGCCTTATTAAATGACATAGATCGACCGTTGGTTAACCGAGCGACTCTTGGTATATATCCTCCAGCATCAACGGTAAAACCTTTTATTGCGGTATCAGCATTAGAAGAAAAAATAGTCACACCGTTCACAACACGTAACGACCCTGGATACTGGCGCATTCCAAATTCAAAAACCCGACCGTTCCGAGATTGGAAGCGTTGGGGTCATGGTACGGTGAATTTAAAGCAAGCCATTGAAGAATCTGTTGATACTTTCTTTTATCAAATCGCTTTTGATATGGGAATTGACCGCTTATCTACTTGGATGATGAAATTTGGTTTCGGTGACTATACCGGCATCGATATTCATGAAGAAAGTAAAGCCAATATGCCAACTAGGGATTGGAAGGTCTCTCGTTTCCGTACACCTTGGTATCAGGGAGATACGATCCCTGTTGGTATTGGTCAAGGTTATTGGACTGCGACACCAATGCAAATAGCTAAGGCGACATCAGTATTGGTTAATCACGGTAAAGTACAGGCGCCCCATTTACTAAAAGCAATTATTAGTAATGATACGGAAACACCATTTGAACCAGATCCATACCCTCCGATTAAAGGGATAAAAGACAGCTATTGGCAACTAGCCGTTGATGGAATGATTTTAGTGAACAATGGACCAAAAGGCACCGCCAGACGTATTTTTGCAGGAACCCCCTATGTCAGCGCAGGTAAATCAGGTTCATCACAAGTTTTTGGCTTAAATGGCCAAGAATATAATGCAGATGAAATCGCTGAACGCTTACGTGACCATGCTTTATTTACTGGTTTTGCTCCAGCCAAAGATCCTAAAGTCATCATTTCACTCGTTCTAGAAAACGGGGGTGGCGGTTCAACCCAAGGTGGACCAATTGCACGTAGTGTATTTGACCATGTACTGCTTCCGAATTCAGAAGAGGTAACTAAAAAATAATGAGAGTAGATATCGCATCAGGAAAGAATAGAGATTTTTTCCACCGTATCCACATCGATTTACCACTACTACTAGGCATTTTACTATTGATGGCTTGCGCTCTTGTCATTATGTACAGTGCCAGTGGTCAGAGTTTGTTGATGATGGATAAACAAGCCATGCGTATGCTTCTCTCATTAGGTGTTATGTTTGTACTCGCTCAAATATCTCCTAGAGCATACGAAGGTGCCGCCCCTTACTTATTCACTATTGGTATCATTTTATTATTAGGTGTCCTCTTTTTTGGTGAAGCTTCTAAAGGCGCTCAACGATGGCTTAATCTTGGATTTGTACGTTTTCAACCTTCCGAATTAATAAAACTCGCCGTCCCTTTAATGGTGGCTCGATATATTGGTAATAAACCGTTACCACCAAGTATCAAAACTCTTTTTTGTGCGTTATTAATGGTATTTGTTCCAACCATTATGATTGCAAAACAACCCGATTTAGGCACTTCAATCTTAATTGCAGCGTCTGGTGTATTTGTAATTTTCTTGGCCGGGATCAGTTGGAAAATAATCTGCGCAGCTGCGGTGGCTGTGGGTGGCTTTATCCCAATTTTATGGTTTTTCTTAATGCGCCCCTATCAAAAAGTAAGGGTACAAACATTATTTAATCCAGAATCAGATCCACTTGGTGCTGGATACCATATTATCCAATCAAAAATCGCAATTGGCTCTGGAGGCTTAGTTGGTAAAGGATGGTTACATGGAACACAATCTCAATTAGAGTTTATTCCTGAGCGCCATACCGATTTCATCTTTGCCGTTATAGCAGAAGAATGGGGCTTAATTGGGGTTATGGCGTTACTCTCCATTTATTTATTCATAATTGGTCGCGGTTTATTCTTAGCAAGTCAAGCTCAAACGGCTTTTGGTCGAATGATGTCAGGCAGTATAGTGTTAAGTTTTTTTGTTTATATCTTTGTGAATATAGGCATGGTAAGCGGCATTCTTCCCGTTGTTGGCGTCCCACTTCCATTAGTCAGTTACGGCGGAACCTCAATGGTAACTCTAATGGCAGGTTTTGGTATTCTAATGTCAATTCATACACATAGAAAAGTTCACTCAAAGGCTAATTAATGCGCATTTTTTTACTCGCACTGACTCTTGTATTAGCAGGCTGTGCTTCTGAGCCTCCAGTAAATAAAGACGAACCTAATGCTGGTCGCTATCAAATAGATAGTGATATAGCTCCTCATGTACCTATTTCCGTTGAACATGTTGAAGATGCTCATCCTCGTTATGAGCCGAAAAGTTTATACGGCAATAAAGATTACACTTTATTAGGTAAAAACTATCCAATAGTTAAAGAGCCAAAAGGCTTTACTCAAGAAGGAAAAAGCTCTTGGTATGGTAAAAAATTTCATGGGCACAAAACATCAAATGGTGAAGTATATGATATGTACTCAATGAGTGCCGCTCACAAAACACTGCCCATTCCAAGCTATGTAAAGGTAATCAATAAAGACAATGGCAAAACTGCAATTGTTCGCGTTAATGATCGTGGGCCTTTTCATGAAGGTCGCATTATTGATTTAAGTTTTGCGGCAGCAACAAAGCTAGATGTCATAAAAACAGGCACAGCGAACGTAAAAATTGAATATATCTCAGTTGATAAACCTAAAAATTCCCATGAGTGGCATGCAATAGACCCAAACCAGTATTACATTCAAATGGTTGCATTAAAAAGTGAAGATGGTGCAAAAAAGGCAGCCGAAAAACTACAAAAGCAATTCAATAGTCCAACAAACATTATTAAATCAAATTCTGTTTATCGTGTACGTTTAGGCCCATTTTTAGATCGTGATATTGCAGATGGAACGCTATTAGAAGCCAAGAATAATAGTTACATTTCAGCATTTATAATTCAAGAACTTAAAAAATAGCCTTCTTGAATGTCAACGTTAAGTAAATATTGTAACTGGATATCATGCTAAATTTAGAAAGACAGCATTAATTGAACTAGTTCAATTTAGCATTGTCTTTATATAACAATAAGATATCTTTTAAGTAAAACTGAGATCTATGAATTTTTATTAGCTTTCTTTTCATAGAAAATCAGTTATTTAATTACACATCTGGTCATGATATTCAAATCTGCTATTATGTATTCAGTTTCACTACCTCACAGTGCAAAGTTATTATTATGAAAAATTCAGCGAAACAGTTAAAACGAATCATTTTATCGAGCTTAATTCTTGGCTCAACCGTTGCCGTTGCTGCACCAGCAGTTATCCCTAATGCACCTCAGATTGCGGCAAAGGGTTACGTACTAATGGATTACCATTCAGGAAAAGTTCTTGCCGAAAAGAACATGAATGAACGTATGAATCCAGCAAGTTTAACTAAGATGATGACAAGCTATGTTATCGGTCAAGAAATTGAGAGTGGCAATATCTCAATGGATGACGATGTTGTTATTAGTAAAAATGCATGGGCTAAAAACTTCCCTGGCTCATCAAAAATGTTCATTGAAGTTGGTAGTACAATTAAAGTACGCGATTTAAACCAAGGCATTATCGTTCAATCAGGTAATGATGCTTGTGTTGCTATGGCTGAACACGTTGCAGGCTCTGAAGATGCTTTTGTTGATCTAATGAATGCATGGGGTAAAACTCTAAAACTTGAAAATACACATTTTGGTAATGTTCATGGCTTAGATAGCAAAGACCTATACTCGACTCCTTATGACATGGCTCTTATTGGCCAAGCTCTGATCCGTGACGTACCTGAAGAATACCGTGTTTATTCTCAAAAATCATATACCTACAACGGCATTACACAATATAACCGTAATGGCTTATTGTGGGATAAAAGTATGAATGTTGATGGTATCAAAACAGGTCATACTGATGGTGCAGGTTACAATCTAGTAAGTTCTGCCACCGAAGGTAAAATGCGTTTAGTTGCAGTAGTTATGGGCACTAAATCTGGTAATGCTCGTAAAGCTGAAAGTAAGAAGCTTCTAAACTACGGTTTCCGTTTCTTTGAAACAGTATCTCCACACAAAGCTGATGAAACCTTCGTTACTGAAAAAGTATGGATGGGTAGCACAGATGAAGTCGCTCTTGGTGTCGCTGAAGATACTTATGTAACCTTGCCTCGTGGTCAAGCGAAGAAAATGACAGCAAGCTTTGTTCTAGAAAAAACACTAGAAGCACCAATCTCTAAAGGTGATGTTGTAGGTAAGCTTTTCTATCAAGTTGATGGTGAAGATATTGCTGAATATCCATTATTAGCACTAAATAATGTAGAAGAAGGTGGTATTTTTAGCCGCTTAATTGATTACATTGTTTTAATGTTTAAGGGTTGGTTAAGCTAAATACTGGCTAACTAATTGATAAAGGCGGCTTAGGTCGCCTTTTTTATATCTGATTTTTAGTGATATAAACTCGATAACTTATAACTCTTGTTATCTGACTTAGGTCACAGTAAAATTACGTTCTAATATTTATCCACTCTCGATTGGAGACGGTTATGCAAGAGCAACCAAAGCTAAAAGATCTTCTTGAATTCCCATGTAAATTTACTTATAAAGCCGTTGGCCTTGCTCACGAAGACCTTCCTGTACTTGTACTTGAAGTAATTCAACGCCATGCTCCTGGTGACTACACGCCACAAGTAAAAGCAAGTGGCAAAGGTAACTACAACTCTGTATCTGTAAGTATTACAGCGACATCGATTGAACAAGTAGAAACACTATATAAAGAACTAGCAGAAATCGAAATGGTTCGCATGGTTCTTTAATATACTTGGTAGGTAATAACACCCTCAATTTAGCAGAAAATATTACCTACCATTTTTAACTTTTGATATACCCCTACATTTCTTATCTATTCCTTCCTTTCTATCCTTGCTATCATTGGCGTAAATTTTCAAATCAAGTGTGATCCTATTGAACAAGCGTCTAGTAGTTAAAAACCTTGGCCGACAAGATTATGAGCCGGTGTGGAAGGCAATGCATACTTTTACTGATGAGCGCGATGAAAACACGTGCGATGAAGTTTGGTTAGTAGAGCATAACCCTGTATTTACACAGGGACAGGCAGGTAAAGAAGAACACGTTCTTGCTGCTGGTGATATTCCGGTTGTCAAAAGTGATCGCGGCGGGCAAGTGACCTACCATGGCCCTGGCCAGCTAGTCGCTTACGTATTGATCAATTTACGCCGTAAAAATACAGGTGTACGCGAACTAGTCACTCATATTGAAAATACTGTGATTAATACTTTGGGGCAATTTGGTATTACCTCAGCTGCACGACCTGATGCTCCAGGCGTGTATGTTGATAATAAAAAAATATGCTCCCTTGGTCTTCGCATTCGTAAAGGCTGTTCCTTCCATGGATTAGCTCTGAATGTAAATATGGACCTATCTCCTTTTCTTCGTATTAACCCTTGTGGCTATGCTGGAATGGAGATGATACAACTGCATGATTTAGTAAAAGAAAATGATACAGTAGAGAATAAAGCAGAACACGTTGAAGATGTTCATCCTCTATTAATTAAAGAATTAACAACATTACTTGATTACACTGATATTGAGTACATAACGGAAAGCAGCCATCATGAGTAAGCCAATTCAAATGGAAAAAGGCGTGAAATACCGCGATGCCGACAAAATGGCATTAATTCCAGTTAAAAATATGCCAACCGAGAAAAAAGAAGTATTACGCAAGCCTGAATGGATGAAAATTAAACTTCCGTCAAGCAGCAAACGTATTGATGAAATCAAATCTGCAATGCGTAAAAATAACCTTCATTCTGTATGTGAAGAAGCTTCTTGCCCTAACCTAGCAGAATGTTTTAACCACGGTACAGCTACCTTTATGATCTTAGGTGCAATTTGTACTCGTCGTTGCCCTTTCTGCGATGTTGCTCATGGCCGCCCAGTGACTCCTGAAGCAGAAGAGCCGAAGAAGTTGGCAAAAACGATTCAAGACATGAAACTGAAATATGTTGTAATCACTTCTGTAGACCGTGATGATTTACGTGATGGTGGTGCACAGCATTTTTCTGATTGTAACCGTGAAATTCGTGAATTAAACCCTGAGATCCGTATTGAAACACTAGTACCTGATTTCCGTGGCCGAATGGATCGTGCATTAGATGCTATGCATGGCAACCCACCAGATGTGTTTAACCACAACTTAGAAACTGCACCGCGTTTATATCGTAAAGTGCGACCTGGTGCCAATTACCAATGGTCACTTGATCTATTGAAGAAATTCAAAGAACAGCATCCCACAGTACCAACAAAGTCTGGTGTTATGATGGGGCTAGGTGAGACAAAAGAAGAGATTGTTCAAGTACTAAAAGACTTACGAGCTCATGGTGTAACGATGTTAACACTAGGTCAATATTTAGCACCAAGTCGCCACCACTTACCTGTTGAACGTTACGTTCCACCTGCTGAGTTTGATGAACTAAAAGAAATCGCACTTGAGCTTGGGTTTACTCATGCCGCTTGTGGACCATTTGTTCGTTCTTCTTACCATGCTGATCTTCAAGCAAAAGGCGAAGAAGTTAAGTAATTCAGGATTCAGGAAATAAAAAAGGTTGACGTTTGGCGTCAACCTTTTTATTTATTTGCTAGATGCTAATTGAAGAGTGATTAACTACGGATTAGATAATCTGCTTTACCTACCCATTTATAACTTGTTAGCTCTTCTAACCCCATAGGACCGCGAGCATGAAGCTTCTGAGTAGATACAGCGACTTCTGCGCCTAAACCAAAATGAGCGCCATCAGTAAAGCGTGTTGACGCATTCACATACACAGCAGCAGAACCTGCTGTATTAATGAATTTCTCTGCCGACTCAATATTATTTGTTAAGATCGTATCTGAATGGCTCGCATTATGTGTTTGCATGTGCGCCGCAGCTTCATTTACATCAGCAACTACTTTTACGCCTAACGTATAACTTAACCATTCAGTATCAAAGTCACCTTCTTGCGCTTCACGTAGTGATACATCTTTAAATTCTTTTAATAATGCATATGCTTTAGGCTCAGCAACTAAGTCAACACGGCCAGCCATATTATCTGCAAGCAATGCTAAGAATTGTGGTGCTACCGCTTCATGAACCAATAACGTATCCAATGCATTACACGCTGATGGGCGTTGAGCTTTTGAATTATCAACAACCAACAAGGCTCTTTCTAAATCTGCACTATCATCAACAAACGCATGGCTAATACCAAAACCACCGATGATAACTGGAATTGAACTGTTTTCTTTACACATTTTATGAAGACCTGCACCACCACGAGGGATAATCATATCTACATAATCATCAAGACGTAGTAATTCAGAAACCAATTCGCGATCAGGCTTTTCAATGTATTGTACTGAGGCTGCTGGTAAACCTGCTTTTTCAAGAGCGACTTGAATAACCTTAACTAACTCCATATTAGAAAAGAACGTCTCTTTACCACCACGGAGAATACTTGCATTACCTGTTTTTAAGCATAACGAAGCAATATCGATCGTCACATTTGGACGTGCTTCATAAATTACACCAATAACACCAATTGGCACACGACGGCGAGAAAGTGACATCCCATTTTCAAGCATTTTGCTGTCAATCTCACTGCCAACAGGATCATTCAAGCTAATCACGTTACGGACATCGTTAGCAATACCAACCAAACGTTCTTCTGTTAGTAATAAACGATCTTGCATTGCCTCAGAAATGCCCGCTTCTACTGCTGCTTTAATATCTTTTGCATTAGCAGCCAAAATTGCATCTTTATTTGCTTCTAGCTCATCAGCGATAATAGCTAGAGCTTTGTTCTTTTGAGCTGTTGGTATAACAGCTAAGTCAAACGCAGCAGCTTTTGCTGCTTGACCCATGGTTACTAAATTCACACTATATCCTTTTACTAAATCAGTACTAAATCATCGCGGTGGATAGCTACAGGTCCATATTCGTAACCTAATACTGCGTAAATATCCTGACTGTGTTTACCTAAAATCTTATTTAAATCGTCACTTGAGTAACGAGAAATACCACGAGCAATCAGCTCACCTTTAGTATTTACAATCTTAGCAACGCCACCACGAACAAAAGAACCTGAAATAGAGGTGATCCCTTTGCTCAATAAGCTGCTGCCTTTTTGCTGTACTGCATTAACTGCACCATCATCAATCACAATCGTACCATTAGACGCAGGACCAGCTAAAATCCAACGCTTACGACTCTCTAACGCACATTCAACCGGTAAGAATTTCGTACCCTGTGGCTTAGAGTGTACAACATCACTAATGACATTCTCTGCACTGCCTGCTGCAATAACGACTTCAATACCTGCACGACGCGCAATATCTGCCGCCTGCAATTTAGTCGCCATGCCACCAGTACCTAACGTCGTGCCACTGCCACCTGCAATCTTACGTAATGTTTCATCGATAGTGTGAACTTCTTTAATCAATTCAGCTTTTGGGTCTTTGCGCGGATCTGCGGTAAATAGACCAGACTGATCGGTCAATAATAACAGCTTATCTGCTCCGGCAAGTATTCCGACTAGTGCTGACAAATTATCATTATCACCCACTTTAATTTCATTCGTTGCTACTGCATCGTTCTCATTTACAATAGGAACGATATTATTTTTAAGTAGTGCTTTAAGCATGTCACGAGCATTCAAGTAACGCTCACGATCATCTAAATCAGCACGAGTTAACAGCATTTGACCAACATCAACGCCATAGATTGCAAATAAACTTTGCCATGCTTGAATTAAGCAACTTTGACCAACCGCAGCCAATAACTGCTTGTTGGCCATGGTTTTGGGTAGTTCGGGGTAGTTAAGATGCTCACGACCAGCAGCAATCGCTCCAGATGTAACAACAATAACTTGGTGGCCTAACTTTTTTAGATGGACACATTGACGAACAAGTTCAACCATATGTGCTCTATCAAGTTTTAATGTGCCACCGGTGAGTACACTTGTACCAAGTTTAACGACTATGGTTTGAGATTGTGTATTCAATTCCCTACTACCTATTTAACTAATAATGTTTTGAGTTACGAAAATATATTCATCGTAACAATAATGGAAAAAACACCCTATTTTTAGCAAGCAAATCAGAACAGTACAAGCCAAAAATACGATTTAATGATATTTCACTTTAATAAGAGGAATAAAATGTTAGATTATTGCTTCATTTCTTCTTTTATCCACTCAATCATCTGGTTTAGCGCTTCCTCATAACCACTATGCAACGTCTTGCTCTTCAGCTCAATCCCTTTCCCGTATTGACTAAATAACGCCGCTAGTTTGTTATCTGATTTAGGAGAAACAGGATCACCTTGTAAACCAATCGAAAGGACTGATACTGACGTTTTTCTACCACCAGAAAGGAAGCCTTGATTCTTTAAAGACCACGCTTGCATTTGGCTAGTTAAGCTACTTATATCAACGACTTGCTTACCTAATCTAGACGCTAAAATGTCCAAATACATTTTAGGCATTTTCTTTAATTGGGCTGAGTTCGATAAAATATGATGGATCGGAGCACCAAGAGCCACACACGCTTTTAATCTATCAGGTTCTAAAAAAGAAAGACGTAACGCCACATTACCGCCAAATCGAAATCCCATTACCGCCGCATGAAAACGATCAACCCATGGGATATTAGGTAAATGATTCAACACTGCTTGATGTAAGCAACTAGAGTCTTCCGTTAAGGGCCACTGAGAACTGTGGCCAATCGATGGCATATCAAGCGTTAGCATTGCCATATTATTTGGCGCAAGAAAGTCACGATATAAACGCCACATATCCGTTTGTAATGAATCCATACCACCACTCACAATCACAACAGGTAATGGTTTTTCGGTGCTTGGCAAATGTAAATAACAGGTGATTTTTTTGCCTTTATACGGCACTTTAATTTTCTCTATTCGATGAGAAATTTGTTGCGCAGCCATGTCATACGCTTTATTTGCAAGAACCTGAGCCTGTGTTGCTAAATTATCACCTTTAATATGTGGATAACCTGCAATGCTAAAGTACAGACTGGCTTTAAAACACTCTTCAGCAGCCTCATTACCTGTCAATTCTGCTGCTTTTTTTTGATGCTCAGTACCCGCATGAATCCACTCATAAGCCCAATTTCCAGCATGATAACCACTGACAGTATCTAACCATTCATCACGAGTTCTATTTTTATCACTACTGGCGATTCGAGCAAGGATGGATTCCAATTCTATAGGTTCAACCCCTTGCCAAATCCACTGGGGACGACGAAGTTCTCGATACCAACTTCTCTCTCCACTCGCTGAGACTTGCTCTAAACTACTTGGAAGATAAGGAACGAGACCTGATGTCTCTAAAGCTTGCTTCTGGTTTTTAAATAAAGTTACGGAGAGATTTTCACTTTCAGATTGAGACATCGCACACACCAATAATACAAAGGTTCATTGCCTTTACTATATACTGAAAGACCTAAGAGGAATACGCCGTTCACAATAAAATCAAATACCAGACAAAAAAAATGACCCTACAAGAGAGTCATTTTTATCAATTTGATTTCGATTACTTTTTACAAATAGGATCTACGTATGTTACTGCCATATCCCATGGTTGTTCAATCCACGTATCTTGTGGGATATCAACAACATATGCATCAACTAAATGAATACCGGCAGGTTTAGCACATACTGTTACCAATTTACCTTTAGGGTACATTTCACGTAGTTTAACTGCAGTATCACCACTATCAACTAAGTCATCGATGATAATGAAGCCTTCACCGTCACCTTCCATCGCTTTAACAACCGTCATATCACGCTGATGATCATGATCGTAACTTGAGATACAAACAGTATCAACGTAACGAATATTTAACTCACGAGCTAGAATAGCAGCAGGTACTAGACCACCACGGCTCACAGCCAAAATACCTTTCCATTGTTCCGCAGGAAGTAACTGTTCAGCAAGCTGACGAGTATACATCTGCATGTTATCCCAAGTAATTACAAATTTATTAGCCATAATTGACAAAACCTCTAAGTGACACAGTCATCAACGACTATGCCGTAAAAATAAATTTCAGCGTGAATAGTGCAGCAAGAACCCAAACACTGATATGAACATCGCGACCTTTACCACTTAATAATTTGATTGCAGCATAAGAGATAAAGCCCAAAGAAATACCATCAGCAATAGAGAAGGTTAAAGGCATAAGCAAGCATACCACAACAACAGGGGCTGCTTCAGTAAGATCTCGCCAATCTATGCTTACAAGACCTGACATCATTAAAATCGCAACATAAAACAATGCACCAGCAGTAGCATAAGCTGGAACCATCCCTGCTAAAGGAGAGAAAAACAGAGCCAAAAGAAATAGCACACCAACAACAACAGCGGTTAAACCTGTACGGCCACCAGCGGCCACACCTGCAACACTTTCAATGTATGATGTAGTATTGGATGTACCTAATAAAGCACCAACAGATGTTGCAGTCGAGTCTGCTAATAATGCTTTATTTAAGCGAGGGATATTACCATCTTTATCCATGATCCCTGCTTTTTGAGAAACGCCAACTAACGTTCCAGCGGTATCAAATAAATCAACAAATAAGAAAGCAAAAACAACGGTTAACATGCTGAGTTCAAACGCACTAGAAAAGTCTAATTGTAAAAATGTAGGTGCGATACTTGGTGGCATTGACATGATCCCGGCATATTGAACATCACCGAAAAGTAATGAAATAGCCGTGACAGCTAAAATTGCAATCATTACAGCTGCTTTATAGCCACGATGTACCAATGCAATAGTCAAAAAGAAAGCCAGTGCTCCCATTGCGGCTGGGAAGCTATTAATGTGCCCCATTGAAACTAGTGTTGCTGGATTATCAACAACAATACCTGAGTTTTTCAAGGCAATAAAAGCAAGAAATAAACCAATACCTGCTGAGATCCCAGTTCGTAGAGAAAGAGGAATTGAATTAATAATTAATTCTCTAATTTTAAACAAACTTAACAGTATGAATAAAACACCCGACATAAATACAGCAGCTAATGCTACTTGCCACGTATGACCCATACCAAGAACGACGGTATAAGTAAAAAAGGCATTCAATCCCATACCTGGAGCTTGAGCTATTGGGAAGTTAGCAACAAATCCCATAATAAAACAACCAATGGCAGCAGCAATACAAGTTGCTACAAATACTGCGCCTTTATCCATACCTGCGTCAGCTAAAATTGCTGGGTTAACGAAAATGACATAAGCCATGGTTAAGAAGGTGGTTAACCCTGCAATAACCTCAGTACGAACATCCGTACCGTTTTCTTTTAGTTGAAATAGTTTCTCAAGCATTTGAGTAATCCTTAGAGTATTTTTGCAATCTAAACGTTTGCGTAATCGATTGGCTGAGGATTATAAAGAGGAATTATACGAATTTCTAGCGATAGTTATCCATTTAATGAGCTTATAATAAATAAAGTGAATACACTAATTTTAAAAAACAAGTATTTACTCATTAAATCAATAGGATAATAAAAAAAGAAAAGAGGTTAGGTAGAAAGGAAATAATTTAAAGGCAAAAAAAACGCCACCCAAATGATTTGGATGGCGGAGAATATAAGTCACCCTAGTTGGGTAAAATAGAATTCCAATTATAGGGGTATAACTTTACGCATAAAACCGAAGTTTTATTAGTAACCAAAGCAAGCTGGGTAAACAAATTGACTTGTGTAAACAGAGCGTTGGTTCCAGAAACTTGAAGAACTTAAAAAAGACATAACATCACCTTATCAATTGACAGTTAAAAACAATAGAATTGATCTCGGTTCCTTGGAGGCGATAAATCGGACTCATCCTTTGAGCATTTACTTTCTGCTGTTCAGCAGATGAGATAACTATAGCACCATGAAAATTAATTACAAGAAAAACATGACTCAGCTCACATAAAATAGCGAATAAGTCCAAACAATATACATAAAGTGTAATTTTATTACGTAATCGTTTGCTATTTAAAAAATAAAGATATTCCCACTATGCTTTCACCAAACCTGATAATGTAATTACGATATCAAACAGAGTAATTGGCTAAATTCAGGGGTATACTGAGTTAAATTAACAATCAATTGCTCACGTTAATAGAGCATTTCTAAATAAATCTTGTTTCAGAAAGGAGATCCTTGTGTCAGAGATCACTCAACTTAGCCCTCAACCATTGTGGCAGTTTTTCGACAAAATTTGTTCAATCCCTCACCCTTCTAAGTATGAAGAAGCACTAGCTCAATATATTATTGAATGGGCAACAAATGAAGGTTTAGAGGTTCGCCGTGATCCTACTGGTAATGTTTTCATTAAAAAACCAGCTACTGCAGGAATGGAAGACCGCAAAGGCGTCGTTCTTCAAGCTCATATCGACATGGTTCCGCAGAAAAACGAAGATACTGATCATGATTTTACTAAAGATCCAATCCAGCCATACATTGATGGTGAGTGGGTTACTGCAAAAGGCACTACATTAGGTGCGGATAACGGCATGGGTATGGCTTCTTGTCTTGCTGTTTTAGCATCAAATGAAATCAAACATGGTCCTCTTGAAGTATTGCTAACTATCGATGAAGAAGCAGGCATGACTGGCGCTTTCGGTTTAGAGGCCGGTTGGTTAGAAGGTGATATCCTTTTAAATACAGACTCTGAGCAAGAAGGTGAAATCTACATGGGTTGTGCTGGTGGTGCTGATGGTGCTATCAAACTGAATATCGAACGTGAAGCATTACCAACAGGTTATGTTACTCGTCAAATTACCTTAAAAGGCCTAAAAGGCGGTCACTCTGGTTGTGATATTCACACAGGTCGTGGTAATGCAAACAAACTATTAGGGCGCTTCCTTGCTGGTCATGCTGCTGAGCTTGATTTACGTCTAGTTGAATTCCGTGGTGGTAGTTTACGTAATGCAATTCCTCGTGAAGCGTTTGCAACTGTTGCCGTTCCTGCTGAGAACGAAGCAAAACTTGCCGAGCTATTCACGTTTTATACTGATTTACTAAAAGCTGAACTAGGCCGAGTAGAAACCGGTATCATGACCTTCAATGAAGCGGTTTCTGCAGATAAAGCCTTAACATCGTCGACTCAAGCACGCTTTATTGCAACATTGAATGCGTGTCCAAACGGTGTGATCCGTATGAGTGATGATATTGAAGGTGTGGTTGAAACGTCTTTGAATGTTGGTGTTATTACGACAGATGAAGATTCTATTACTATTCTTTGTCTTATCCGTTCACTAATGGATTCGGGTCGTAGTATGGTTGAGGGTATGCTTTCTTCTGTTGCTGAATTAGCAGGCGCACAAGTCACCTTCTCTGGTACTTACCCTGGTTGGAAGCCTGATGCTGATTCTGAAATCATGCATGTTTTCCGTGATGTTTATGAAGGTATCTACGGAAATAAACCAAATATTATGGTTATTCACGCAGGTCTTGAATGTGGTCTATTTAAGAAGCCTTATCCAGAAATGGATATGATTTCATTTGGTCCAACAATCAAATTCCCTCACTCTCCAGATGAGAAAGTGAAAATTGACACGGTTGCTCTTTATTGGGAGCAAATGGTTGCTATCTTAGAGAACATCCCTAAGAAATAATCCATTAGTTGTTAATAAAAAAACGGTCAGCATATGCTGACCGTTTTTATTTATACTAACTACAATTAATTAGAAATATACTTTTGGATTAGTTGCGCCCCAAATAACGTATAACTCAGGCATGCTACGACTACTAAATGCTTCCATTTCTTTAGTTTCAATTGTTTCTTCATTTTGAGAGCCAAAAAGAACAACCTCATCACCCGGTTGAACATCTGCAATATCAGTGACATCAACCATTGTTGTATTCATTGAAGTAACACCAACAACATTTGCCTTTTGACCATTAATTAATACATAACCATTATTACCAATAGAACGTACATAACCATCAGAATAACCTAATGGTAAGTTGGCAAGAATAGAATCACGACCTAATACATAAGTACTGCTGTAACCAATAGTACTGCCTTTTGGCAAGTAGTTTAAAGACGCTACAGATGTTTTAAAGCGAACGATACGTTTGTACTCGGGGTTACTTGGCATATCACCATAAAGTAGACCACCAGGGCGAACCATATCTAAGTGTGCTTCAGGTAAGTTAATTGTAGTGTAAGAATTGGCAACATGAAGAGTAATATTTTCACGATTTAACTGAGCTTCATCGATAAGCCATTGGCTTTCTTGTTTGAATAAATTCAGCTTTGTGCGAATCTCATCAACAGATTCATTAGGGAAGTGAGTCATAATACCAACGATATTAATGTGGCCATTAAAAGCAATATTTAATGCTTCCTTCTTTCCTTGTAATTGAGTTAAATCCAAGCCATTACGCCCCATTCCACCAGCATTGATCGCTAAATGAACGGGAATAATCGTATTGTTTTGTTTTGCTAATTTAGCGATCGTATTTGCTTGCTCACTCGATCCTATCAGTTCTTCAATTTGGTAAGTTAACCCTGATTCAATCTCATTTGGTGTAGCAGCGCGAACACGCATGATTTCGCCTTCAAAACCTTTAGCTCGAACAATGCGAGCTTCTTCATTACTGGTAATACCGATACAATCTACATTGCGGTCAATAACAGAAGCCATTAATCCTTCAATACCATTACCATAAGCATCCGCTTTCATGATCGCACATACTTTTGTGCTTTCAGATAATGTTTGTTTTAATGTATCAATATTATGCTGGAATGCTTTTGTATCTATTTCTAACCATGCATTGGTTTGTTGAATTTTCTCTTGATTCGTTAACGTATCTAAAGAAAGTAGTGGCGCAGAAACTGCCACTGTAGGAAAAACTAAACTTAACGCCAACGCACATTTTGTAAATTTCATAAACAACCGTTTCTGTATAATTATTATCTTATAAATTTTGAAACGGAATTATATAGTGCTGCTTTTGTAACCTCTAGAAAAAACACTTTATATTACAAACACCTAAATTATCGCTAACGATAAAAAACAAAGTAAGAACGAGTCACTCACACTCAAGTCTCACTTTATAAACATAAGTATCATTAACGTCACATCAAGCTTAATGGATAATCTTTAAATTAAGCTTAATTGCTGAAATACCTCTTTATCTTTTAGCATTACACTTACGCCTATTAATCTAATTTCTCGCCCTTTTTTCCTTTCTAAAACTTCAATAAGTAATTCTTCGAAAAAAGGTAAAGTAAGGTGATGATGTACGTGCTCTATCGTCGTTTGTTGAAAGTCTGCAAATTTAATCTTTATACCCTGTTTAGCGATATCTAATGAACCATTTGCTTTTAAGAGTCGCTTTTCTAGTTCAGGATACAGTCGAGCTTGAATCACTGACCAGCATTCTTCAAACGAACTAATATTATGAGTAAAGGTTCTTTCTACTCCTACTGACCTTCTATTTCTCTCTGTAATTACTTCACGTTCGTCAATGCCATGAGAGCGCTTCCATAAAGAAGCCCCCATTTTTCCAAACCTCAACAACAGATCTCGTTGATCACTGTTTTGAACATCATTACACGTATATAGCCCACATTGATGTAAACGCTCTAAGCTAACCTTTCCAACCCCAGGTATTTTCTCTAAGGGTAATTTATTAACTTCCGCCATAACCGTCTCAGGAGTTATGACATATTGACCATTGGGCTTATTAAGGTCAGAGGCTATTTTTGCTAGGAATTTAAGTGGCGCGATACCTGCAGATGCCGTTAAGGCTAACTCGTTAAAAATATCTTTACGGATTTGCTCTGCTATTAATGTCGCAGAACCATGTAAAAGTGAGCAGTTACTCACATCTAAATAAGCTTCATCTAAAGATAAAGGCTCTATTTTATCGGTATATCGTCTGAATATACGATGGATATGATGAGATACCTCTTTGTATACCTGCATTCTTCCAGGAACAACAATAAGGTTAGGGCAAAGCTTTAAGGCTTTACCTGTTGGCATTGCTGAATGGATACCAAACTTTCTAGCTTCGTAGTTACAAGTACTTAATACACCGCGCTGTCTTTCATGACCACCAACTGCCAAAGGAACATTACGCAAAGCAGGGTTATCCCGCATTTCTACTGCTGCGTAAAAACAATCCATATCAATATGAATTATCTTTTGCACCCGTGGTTTCTCTTGTAATGGTAAGCTTTTGCTTTCAGCGCTCATGTCAATAAACTGTATAAATACACAGTTAAATAATAGCGTTGAACTATTTAATATACAAACTATTAATCATTAAATAAAAAAACAGCACCTATAGTAGGTGCTGTTTGCTTTTATTTAATGATGATGATTATGCTATACGATCTTTTTCCCACGCAGCCAGTTTCTCAGCTCTAATCGCTTCTTTCGCTTCACGTTTCTTACGCGCATCACATGGTTCAGGACAGTTACATACCTTATCAATACCAACTGCACCAAGACCGCCACAGCTCCCCTTAACGACTTTACGTTGCACAATATAGCCAATAGCCATTGCGCCAATTACCGCTAAGAAAACACCAAATGTAATTAGAAAAGTACTCATTATCTACTCACTTATTTCAAAAAAGGCTTAAAGGCTTTAGAAGCTATCTCTTTAAAGCCATCTTTTGTTTTCACTATCATGAAAACAGGAATATTGTTTTTGTTGGCGATTTCCATGCCCTTCTCTTCACCTAACACCATTAGGCCTGTTGCTAAGCCATCAGCGGTCATTGAAGATTTATCAAGTACTGTAACTGAGACAACTTTATTAGCAATTGGTTTACCTGTAATTGGGTTAATGATATGAGAATAACGAACACCCTCTTTTTCAAAATAAATACGGTAATCACCAGATGTAGCTACAGCATGATGTCCAGGTTCAATAATCTCTTGGATCGAACGTTCATCTACTGATGGTTTTTCAATTGCGATACGCCAAGCAACATTCTCTTTATTGTTGCCTTTAACTCGCATTTCACCACCGACTTCAACCATGTAGTCAGTAATGCCTAATTCTTCTAAATAATTAGCTACAACATCAACACCCCAACCTTTTGCAATGGTTGAAAGATCCACATAAAGATTTGGGATATCTTTTGTCACTGTTATCGCTGTCGCACTTAAATGTTGGATACCAACGATCTCACGACGAGCATTTAGTTCTTCTTCAGTAGGAACTACTTCAGGGCGAGCTTCTGGACCAAAACCCCACAAATTAACTAATGGACCAACCGTAATATCTAATGCACCTTCCGTCATTTGATTTAAACGAATCGCTTCGTTGATTACTGTTGCAGTATCTTTAGAAACAGTAAACGGGGTTAAATCTGTACTTTGATTAAATAGGCTTAACTCAGAATCTTGGCGATATGTCGACATTTGATCATTAACAAGTTCGAGTTTTCTATCCACTTCTGCATGGATTTCTTCTGTTGTAGGTAAACCTTCTTTATTAATGAATTTAATATTGTAGCTAGTCCCCATTGTCGGACCATTTATATATATTTGCTCACGTTGATCACCACAACCTGAAAGCAAAACTAACGCTAAGCAAGATAACAAAACAATTTTAGTTTTATTCACTAAATGAGTAACACTGACAATCACTGCCAACTCCTTAATTAAAATACATTAAAATAACGTAAACAATACACAGGAATATAGATTTAAAAAACCTATAACCCTGTACTTTGTCAGGTTAAATATAGCTCGTTAATACGAAAAAAGGCTGACTCAGTAATGAGTCAGCCAATGTTTCTTACTTCAATGGATTAACCACCGAAGTCATCTAGTAAGATGTTTTCATCTTCAACACCAAGATCTTTCAGCATACCGATTACAGCAGCGTTCATCATTGGTGGACCACACATGTAGTATTCACAATCTTCTGGAGCTTCATGATCTTTCAAGTAGTTTTCATAAAGTACGTTGTGAATAAAGCCAGTGTAACCATCCCAGTTATCTTCTGGCATAGGATCAGACAGAGCACAGTGCCATACGAAGTTTTCATTGTTAGCCGCTAGACCATCAAAATCTTCAACGTAGAACATTTCACGCTTAGAACGTGCACCATACCAGTAAGACATTTTACGTGTTGATTTAAGACGTAAAAGTTGGTCAAAGATATGAGAACGCATTGGCGCCATACCTGCACCACCACCGATAAATACCATTTCATTATCAGTATCTTTCGCAAAGAATTCACCAAATGGACCAGAAATAGTACATTTGTCACCTTCTTTTAAAGACCAGATATAAGATGACATAACACCAGGAGCTACGTCAGGATTATTTGGCGGCGGAGTTGCGATACGCACGTTAAGCTTGATAATGCCTTTCTCTTCTGGGTATGAAGCCATAGAGTAAGCACGGATCGAATGCTCTTTAACGATAGATTCGTAACGGAACAAGTTAAACTTATCCCAATCACCACGATATTCTTCAGGAACATCAAAATCTGCGTATTTAATGTGATGTGGTTCAGCTTCAATTTGAATGTAACCACCAGCACGGAATGGAACTTCTTCACCATCAGGGATAGCAAGAGCCAGTTCTTTGATGAAAGTAGCTTCGTTATCATTAGAGATAACGGTACATTCCCACTTTTTAACACCAAAGATTTCTTCTGGAAGTTCGATTTCCATGTCAGTTTTCATTGCAACTTGACATGCTAGACGCTCACCTTCGCGAGCCTCACCTTTTGAAATGTGATCAAGCTCTGTAGGTAGAATATCACCACCGCCAGATTTCACTTTCACACGACATTGACCACAAGAGCCACCACCACCACATGCTGATGATACAAAGATACCAGCGCTACCAAGAGCGTTAAGTAATTTGCTACCAGGTTGTGTAATGATCGCTTTTTCAGGATCGCCGTTTACAGAGATAGTAATGTCACCTGAAGGTACTAGTTTAGATTTAGCGAATAAAATCACCAATACCAAAGCCAATACTATAATGGTAAACATCGCTACACCAAGAATAATGCTTTGCATTTGTTATTCCTTATTATTGGGTGCTTACCCTACAGTTGAACACCAGAGAAAGACATAAAGCCTAACGCCATTAAACCTACTGTAATGAAAGTAATACCTAGGCCACGAAGACCAGGAGGTACATCTGAATATTTCATTTTCTCACGAATACCAGCAAGTGCTACGATAGCCAACATCCAACCAACACCAGAACCGAAACCGTATACTACCGATTCAGCAAAGTTATAGTCACGTTGAACCATGAAAGATACACCACCGAAAATTGCACAGTTAACTGTGATTAACGGAAGGAAAATACCTAACGCATTGTACAAAGGTGGGAAGAAACGGTCTAAGATCATTTCTAGAATTTGTACAAGGGCAGCGATAACACCAATAAAGGTAATGAAGCTAAGGAATGTTAAATCAACACCAGCAACAATCGCATTTTCTTTCAGTAAGTAAGTATAAACAAGGTTGTTCACCGGTACCGCAATTGTTAGAACAACAACTACCGCAACACCAAGACCAAACGATGTTTTAACTTTCTTAGACACGGCTAAGAACGTACACATACCTAGGAAGAATGAAAGCGCCATGTTTTCGATGAAGATCGATTTAACAAGTAAACTAATATAATGTTCCATTTCGACCTTACTCCTTCGCTTCTACTTGTTCAGGTTTAATGATACGGATAGCCCAGATCATGAAACCAATTAAGAAGAATGCAGATGGCGCTAGAAGCATCATACCATTTGGTTGGTACCAGCCACCGTTAGAAACAAGTGGAAGAACTTCAACACCAAACAGTTTACCAGAACCTAAAAGTTCACGGAAAAATGCAACTGTCATCAATACAAAACCGTAACCAAGACCGTTACCAATACCATCGATGAAAGATGGAAGTGGTGCAGACTTCATTGCGAACGCTTCAGCACGACCCATTACAATACAGTTTGTAATGATCAAACTAACAAATACAGAAAGCTGTTTAGAGATATCGTAAAGATATGCTTTCAATACTTGGTCAACAACGATTACCAAAGAAGCAATGATCGCCATCTGTACGATGATACGAACGCTGTTTGGCATGTGATTACGAATTAGCGAAACGAATAAGTTAGACAAAGCAGTAACAAACATTACTGCTAACGTCATAACAAAAGCCGTCTCAAGTTTAGTAGTTACAGCTAGAGCCGAACATACACCAAGAACTTGAAGCGCGATCGGGTTGTTATCCAACACCGGCGCTAAAATGCTCTTTTTAATTTCTTTTGCGCTAGCCATTAGTTCAGACCTCCATCACGAACTTTAGCAAGGAATGGACCGAAGCCATCATTACCTAACCAGAAGTCAAACGTGTGTTGAACACCGTTACCTGTTAGCGTTGCACCAGAAAGACCATCTACACCGTGCTCAGAACCAGCTGGAGCACCGCCTTTAACAATCTTAATTGCAGGGTTATGATTTTCATCAAACAGTTTCTTACCTACAAATTGTGCACGCCACGTTGGGTTTTCAACTTCACCACCAAGTCCCGGAGTTTCCGCTTGATCGTAGTAAGTGATACCCGCAACTGTGTTACCGTCAGTCTCAACTGCAACAAATGCATACATCATTGACCATAAGCCAGTACCGTGAACAGGGATAATAACTTTAGATACTGTATCACCGCTTTTAACTAGGTAAACAACACCTAGATTAGCACGACGAATGATCTTAGCTTTATCTTGCTCAGCAGTTAGCTTAATTGATTGTTTTGGATCTTTTGCTGCTTTACGTTGATCGTAAGTCGCGGCATCACCATCAACAAATTCACCGGTTTTAAAATCAACCAGACGAGGTTCGATGTTTGCTGCAAATAGCTCAGGAACAGTACCTTCACCAGTTACGCCAGCAACTTGAACAATTTTGCTTTGCTTATCAAGCACTGCGTTCGCTTTTTGCTTATCACGCAGGCCAACAGCAGCTGTTGATACGATGATTGAACACACTAAGCTCAAACCAATAACAACACCGAGTGTTTTTTTAATGCTATCGTTATTACTTGCCATAGCGTTTTAGTCTCCGTTTCACGTTACCTTCAACTACAAGGTTATCAAACAGTGGAGCAAATAGGTTTGCAAACAGAATAGCTAACATCATACCTTCAGGGTACGCAGGGTTAACTACACGGATCATTACAGCCATACCACCAATTAAAATACCGTACCACCACTTACCTTTATTGGTAAATGACGCCGATACTGGGTCTGTTGCCATAAAGATCATACCGAATGCAAAACCACCTAGAACTAGGTGCCAATGCCAAGGCATGCTGAACATTGCGTTTGTATCAGAACCGATCAGGTTAAACAGTGTTGATACTGCAACCATACCGATCATTACACCCGCAATAATACGCCAAGATGCAATACGCATGTAAACGATCATTAAGCCACCAAGGATCAAAGCAAGAGTCGAAACTTCACCAATTGAACCTGGGATATTACCAATGAATGCGTCCATCCAAGAGATAGTGTTGCCAGTTACTGTATTAACTAGACCGCCTTGACCGCCTTGTGCCCATTGGCTAAGTGCTGTTGCACCAGAGAAGCCATCAGCAGCAGTCCAAACCGCATCACCTGAAATTTGAGCTGGGTATGCAAAGAATAAGAATGCACGACCCGCAAGTGCTGGGTTAAGGAAGTTACGACCAGTACCACCAAAGATCTCTTTAGCAACAACAACACCGAAGGTAATACCTAACGCTGCTTGCCATAAAGGAAGTGTTGGTGGAACGATCAATGCGAAAAGAATAGAAGTAACAAAGAAGCCTTCGTTTACTTCATGCTTACGCACCATACAGAACAATACTTCCCAGAAACCACCAACCAAAAATACGGTTGCATAGATAGGTAAGAAGTAAGTAGCACCCAGTAGCATGCTACTGCCCCAGCCAGCATCAGCACTTACTGTACCGCCAAGCATTTCAGTCAACCAGTAATGCCAGTTGCCAGAAATTACACCAGCTAGTTCAGCGCCAGAATACATGTGCTCAAGAGCAACAATTGCTTGGTTACCTGCGTTATACATACCCCAAAACATTGCTGGGAATACTGCAAACCAAACCATGATCATGATACGTTTTAAATCAACGCTATCACGAACATGTGAACCACCTTTTGTTACCGTACCTGGTGTATAAAAAAGAGTTGCTGCTGCTTCATACAGAGCAAACCATTTTTCATGTTTTCCACCAGGTTCGAAATGAGGTTCAATTTTTTCAATAAACTTTAAAAGGCTCATCGATTACCCTTCCTTCTCGATGGTATCCAAGATCTCACGAAGCATTGGACCATACTCATATTTACCAGGGCACACATAAGTACATAGACCTAGATCATCTTCATCTAATTCTAATGCACCTAAACGCGCTGCACTGTCAACATCACCAGCACAAAGATCACGTAATAACATTGTTGGTTCCATATCTAATGGCATTACACGTTCGTAACTACCAATTGGCACCATTGCACGATCACTACCGTTAGTAGTTGTCGTCATGTTAAACACTTGACCTGAGAATAGGTGACTCAAGAATGAACGAGTAACTGAGAATTTATTTTTACCTGGGACAGCCCAGCCAAACAATTCTTTCTCACGACCTTCACGAAGTACACATACTTGTTGATGGTAACGACCAAGGTAGCCATGAGGACCAGACGCTTGGGTACCGTTTAATACTGAACCAGAAATGATTCGTACTTCACCAGGCATAACTTCGCTGTCTGTTAATTCAAGTAAGCTAGCACCAGTAATAGTACGAACTAAACGAGGATTATTTACTGCAGGTCCAGCTAGAGAAACGATTCTGTCCGAGTAAATTTCACCCGTTAAGAAAAGTTGACCAAAAGCAATTACATCTTGGTAGCCAATACTCCACGCAGCATTATTTATATCCACTGGATACAAATAATGCATGTGTGTACCTGCTAATCCTGCTGGATGAGGTCCATCAAATACATGTTCTTCAACATTGCTTTGAGAAGAACGAGGTAAACTACCTCCTTTCTTACATACATAAACCTTCTCACCCGTTAATACAGATAATAAATCTAAGCCTGCAACAAAAGCTTCTTCTTGTTGGTTAATGATCACTTCTGCATCAGCTGCTAAAGGATTAGTATCCATAGCAGTAACAAAGATAGCCTTTGTTTCAGAATCGATCGCTGGAACCTTGCTGAACGGACGAGTACGTAATGCAGTCCATGCACCAGAATCAATAAGCTGTTGCTTAACCGCATCACGGTCAAGAGAAGCTAACTGATTTGCTGCATAGTTATTAAAAGTAACCTGCTCTTCGCCTTCAACTGCAATAACTACAGATTGAAGTACACGTTTTGCACCACGGTTAATTTCAACAACTTTACCACTTACTGGAGCAGTAAAAATAACGCCAGGATTCTTTTTATCAGCAAAAAGAATTTGACCTTTTTTTACTACATCTTCTACGCGGACATGCATCGTAGGACGCATACCGACGTACTCTTCGCCAAGCAAGGCGACTTTACTGATGGCTTTACCATCATTAATCACCTGAGTTGGAACTCCTGCAATAGGAAGATCCAAACCCTTTTTTATTGTAATCATACGCACTTGCACTAATTTTATTGGGAAAAAGGATTCTATATAAGACACGACATTACTAATCTGCTAACCCCAAGTGACAAAATCACCATGAGCGTAACATTTTAGCAATATGCTTTTTACATAAAGACGAAAAAAGCTATTTTAAGGCGGAAGATTCTAGCATTTTTTATGGTGTGGATGCCACGTTCAATAGCCAGATTCCCACAATTTTTTGCGCTTCATTGTTAGAAATCATTGAAATGGTTTAAGCATTTTAGATCCAGTGCACAATTATTGTCCAAAATCAAAAAATACCACCTTAGTAGCAATGACATCAATAGTTGTTCATATTTTAACAATTGAAAGTAACATTTATTTACTTTATGTTAAAAATTAAACATTCTCGTTTCATTGTTAACTTTTTGAACCACCCATGCAGTTAGGCGATGATGGTACTTTTTCGGTATCTAATGCTTCCCACTCAGTTTCAGTATAAGTGTGGATAGCAAGCGCATGAATATGATTTGCTAATTCGTCCGCGAGAATGGCATTTATCATTCGATGACGAGCCAATAAACGTTTACCTTCAAATTCATCACTCACTACAATCACTTTGAAGTGACTCTCAGAGCCTTCGGGCACATTGTGCATATAGCTCTCATTTAATACTTTTAAGTACGACGACGACAGTTCATTGCGCAATTTATGTTCAATTTGATGCTGAATCATATAATTCCTTTCTTTATTTGAATTCTTCTATTTCCACTTTATACACCATTTGCGACAATAGCCAGAAGCGTACCTTATTGAAGATCTAAATTATGAAAACCGAATTATGTTTATTTGATCGAAACCTGAATTTACAGCGTTACCCAAAACGCGCTCAAGAATTATTACAAGCTTGGGATGCTGGTGATGAATACATCATTAATCATGTCGAAGAATTAAACTTAGAAGATGGAAAAAACATCCTTATCTTAAATGATAATTTTGGAGCTTTATCTTGTTGGTTCTCTGAAAAGCATAACGTGACTATGATGACCGATTCTTTCGTTGCTCAACGTGGTACTTTAAAAAATCTACAGCGTAACCAATGCAATCGTGTGCAGCTAATTACATCAACAGAAGATATGCCTCAAGGTTTTGACCTTGTGTTAATGCAGATCCCTAAAAACAACCGCATGCTAACATGGCAGCTTCAACAACTTCGTCAATCGATGACTGCTGAATGCCCAATCATTGCGGTTAATAAAGCTAAGGAAATTCACAGTTCAACTCTTGAGTTGTTTGAAGATTATTTAGGTGAAACTAAAACCTCTTTAGCTTGGAAGAAGCATCGTTTAGTGCTTTCAAATGCAAATGCGACCAACCCCGCAACTATTGCAGAGGCTGTATGCTGGAGTGTTGATAATGAAGACATTGATTTATTAAATTACCCTAATGTCTATTCTGGTGAACGCTTAGATCAAGGCGCTCGCTTTATGCTTGAGCATATCCCAGTCGATCCTGAATTACGCCATATTATTGATTTAGGTTGTGGTAACGGTGTTCTTAGCGTTAAAGCTGCTCAACTGAACCCTGAAGCTCGTATTACCTGTGTAGATGAAAGCTTTATGGCCGTTGAATCTGCTCGCCGTAATCTAGAAGTCAATTTAGGCAAAGAACGTCAATTCCAATTTATTGCCAACAATTGCTTAGATGGCTTTAAAAAACACAGTAGTTATTTAGTACTATGTAACCCTCCTTTCCATCAAGGACAAGCCATTACTGACCATATCGCGTGGCAAATGTTCTGTGATGCTAAGCACATCTTATGTAAAGAAGGAAAATTATTAGTTATTGGAAACCGTCATCTTGATTATGATGATAAATTATGTCGCTTGTTTGGTGAAGAAAACGTCACCACCATTGCTAGCAATTCAAAATTCGTTATTTTAGAAGCTGTTAAAGCTGAAAAATCAAAATAAAAAAGGATATCCCAATGAAAAAGGCCATTATCGCCCTTTCTGCTTTATTTTTAGCTGCATGTAGCGCTCCTTCTGATCCTCAGTTGGATATCCAGCCTGTTGCTTCATCAAATGCACATCAAATCGTAGACGGTGTAAAACTAACTTTAGATAGCAGTGACTTACGTACAGCACAGTATGTTGCCGTTATCGATAACGGACGCCAAAACGTACAACCAATTCACGCGAAACAAAACCTACGTGTAACACTTGAAGATGCATTGGCAACACAGTTAAAAACACAAGGATTTGTTATTACTGTAGATAGTGATAACACATTGCGTTTAGACATCATTGAAGCTCTAGTTAGTGTCCAACATTCACTAATGAGCAATGAAATCAAAACTCAAGTTAAACTGCAAATTACAGCTGAGACACCAAAAGGGAAGTTTGTAAAAACATACAACGGTGTGTCAGAAAAAACAGGCTCAATGAGTGCTGATAACCAAGATATCGAAGCGGTTCTTAATGATCTTTTAAATGCAGTACTAGATAAGATTGCTGTAGATGAAGAACTACAAACCTACATTAAAGGTAATTTCTAATGATGAAATCGACATCTAAAGTAGCCCTATTAATCGCAGCTCTTGGATTCACTAATGCCGCATTTGCTGAATCGGTAAAATTCGAAACAACGCTAGGTAATTTCACTGTTGAATTAAACTCAGAGAAAGCACCTATTTCAGTTGCCAACTTTATTCGTTATGTTGAAGACGGCAGCTATGTGGGCACTCAATTTCACCGAGTTATTCCAGGCTTTATGGCTCAAGGCGGTGGTTTTGATAAAGACATGCTGAAAAAATCAAGTTATGGTCCAATCAAAAATGAAGGCAAGAATGGGCTAGAGAACGATACAGCAACGATTGCAATGGCTCGAACTAATAACCCTGATTCAGCCACTCGCCAATTTTATATTAATCTTAATGACAATGATTTTTTAAACGGAAGTCAGCGCCCACCAGGTTATGCTGTTTTTGGTAAAGTAACTCAAGGTTTTGATGTTATTCAACAAATGGCAACAAAGAAAACCAAAGCACTCCCTAATGGAATGCGAGATATACCTGTTGAGCCAATTATCATAACTAAAGCAACATTGATTAAATAATCACGGTAAAATAACTAAATTACAGAGCAGCTTTCGGGCTGCTTTGCTTTTTCTATCTCTTTTTACAATAACAAGGAGCGTTTCATGTCTCATTCCATGCAATGGAAAACAGCCATTAAAAGCTACATGGATAAACGCCTGCTTTGGGTTTTCATGCTCGGTTGTTCGAGTGGTTTTCCATGGGTTCTTATTGGCTCAAACATGTCAGGGTGGCTTAAAGATGCGGGATTAACTCGTGCTGCCATTGGTTATTTTGGATCTGTTTTTGCTGTTTATGCTATTAATTTCATGTGGGCTCCACTTGTTGACCGTGTAAAATTACCTTTTTTAGGAAATAAATTAGGTCAGCGTCGTAGTTGGATTTTCTTATGCCAATCAATCGTTTTTATTTGTACCTTACAAATTGCAGGATTAGACCCAGCAAATAATTTAGCACTCACATCGATGTTTGCTTTGGCAATTGCTACCGCATCGGCAACACAAGACGTCGCTATTGATGCATTCCGTATTGATACCTTCCCTAAATCAGAATCAAGTAAAATGCCGCAAGCTTCTGCAATGGCTGTAATAGGTTGGTGGACCGGCTACTCACTTCCTGGATACCTAGCGTTTGTAAATGCTGACAGCATTGGTTGGAATGGTGTTTATTATGGAATGGCTGCTATTGTTGCCTTATTAATGGTCTTTACTCTACTCGTTGGAGAGCCAAAAACTAAACGTGACGAACTTCAACACGAAGCGGAAGCTCGACACAATAAAGTCGTACATTCTAAAGTTGCAGCTTGGTTTACCGTAACGGTTATTGAGCCGTTTTACGATTTCTTCAATCGTAATGGCGTAAAAACAGCATGTACCTTACTACTCTTTGTTTTCTTGTTTAAGATTGGGGAAGCTTTCCTAGGCAGAATGTCGATTACTTTTTATAAAGAAATTGGCTTTAGTAATGAACAAATTGGTTACTATTCAAAACTTATTGGATGGGGTGCGACGGTCTTCTTTACTTTATTAGGCAGTTTAATCAATGTTCGTTTTGGTGTCATTAAAGGCCTAATGATCGGCGGTATCGCCATGTCAGCAAGTAATTTAATGTTTGCCTTGATTGCAAACGTAGGGCCAAACGAGCATTTATTCTTAGCGACTATTCTTGTTGATAACTTTACAACCGCTTTCTCTACCGTTGCATTTGTTTCTTTCTTAACGATATTAACGGGAGAGGCTTTTTCTGCTACTCAATATGCTTTACTTGCTTCATTAGGTAATTTAGGTAGAACAACTCTGGCATCTTTCAGTGGAGAGCTCGTTGACTATTTAAATAGTTGGCCATTATTCTTTATATTAACTGCCGTGATGGTTATCCCAAGTTTGGTTATGCTGCTTATGCTTAAAGGGCATTTCAAAGCGCTACTTGATAAGTCTCAACGTTCTTAAGCGTCTTAATAAATAACAAGTACGCTACTAAAGCCTCCGAATTTAGGGGGCTTTTTTGTTCTTGTTCACACTTTATTGTCAGAGCAATGTCAAGTAAGTGATTTAGATCACCTTATTGTTAAAGTTAATAATAGAAACAGGATCAAGATCTATATATAACATCATGATTACATAAGTTGCATTTAAAAAAGTGAACTTTATCTATAATATGAGCACAACTTAAAAGCAGTACTAAACTACTCGCTAATTACTTTAGTAATACATAACTATAGAGATGTCATTATGCGCAAATCCCTTTTAGCTCTATCTGTTCTTGCTACTCTTTCTGCTCCTGCTTTCGCTGCTGATTACACAGATGGCGATACTCATAAGAATGATTTCAAATTCATGCAGTTTAACTACATGTATTCAATCGATGAGAAACCAGCGTCAAGCACTGCTGCAGAAAATACACATGACTATTTAGAAATGGAATTTGGCGGTCGCTCTGGCATTTTTGATCTTTATGGCTACGTTGATGTATTTAACCTAGCAAACCAAGACGACACAGATAAGTCTACAGCTCCAGATAAAATGTTCATGAAATTTGCACCACGCATGTCTTTAGATGGACTGACTGGTAAAGACCTATCTATGGGTCCTATCCAAGAACTGTACGTTGCAACTCTATTTAACTGGGGCGGCAACAACGGTGGCGTAAATAACTCTTTCTGGGGTTTAGGCTCTGACATTATGGTTCCTTGGTTAGGAAAAGTTGGTCTTAACTTCTACGGTCTTTACGATTTAAACACTAAAGATTGGAACGGCTACCAAGTATCGGCTAACTGGTTCAAACCATTCTACTTCTTCGATAACGGTTCATTCATTTCTTACCAAGGTTACATTGATTACCAATTAGGTATGGATGATAGTAAAGCTGGTACAAAGAGCAACGGCGGCGCTATGTTTAATGGTATCTACTGGCATTCAAACCAGTTTGCTGTTGGTTACGGTCTAAAAGCTTACCAAGACATCTACGGCTTAGAAGATGGTGCAGCTACTGGCTTTGGTGGCGATTGGGAATCATCAGGCGTGAGTCACTACCTAAGTGTTACTTACAAGTTCTAATCTAATTTAGAATACCTATTCTACTAAGGCGCTCATCATGAGCGCCTTTGTTTTTTCTAGTAAACCTATTACACTTCTCTCATTATTTCTTCTTTCTGGATTTACCTGTGAATATCACTATTCTTGGTCCCGGCGCAGTTGGCTCCCTATGGGCATGCTACCTTCAAAAAGCAGGGCATAATGTCTCGTTATGGACAAGAAGCTCAACGCCTTCTGAACTTTCTCTTTCTTTAAATGCAAAAGACAATTCATCACACTCTTTTTCTTGTAACGACAAAGACTCACTTATTCATTGTGACCTGCTTTTTATTACCGTTAAAGCTTGGCAGGTAGAAAGCGCACTACTCCCTTTACTTCCATTATTATCACAAGAAACCATATTACTCTTTATGCATAATGGCATGGGAGCGATTGATGCAATAAAAGCGCACATTAATCACCATCCTGTCTTACAGGCCACCACCACGCATGGGGCACTAAAAGAAAGCTCGCATACAATCAAACATACTGGAATGGGGCATACTGTTATTGGTCCATTTAACGCTTCAGGCAATCAGTGCCAGTTCCTTCAAAATGTTTTAGAACATAGCTTACCAAGCATTGAATGGAATCCTGGGATTGACATTGCACTTTGGAAAAAACTTGCCATTAATTGTGCGATAAACCCTTTAACAGCAATCCATCAATGTAAAAATGGACAGTTATCTCAGCCAGATATTAATCAAGATGTTATTCATGTTTGCACTGAAGTACACCAAGTATTACAGAAAGAAGATATCGAATGGGAAGAAATAGAGCTAGTTTCAATGGTAAATCAAGTAATATCAGCGACCTCTGAGAACTACTCTTCAATGAACCGTGACTGCTTTCATAAACGAAAAACCGAGATCGATTTCATTACAGGCTATCTATTACAAAAAGCAAAGCAACATGGTATTTCAACACCAATTAATGAAACGTTATATAATCAAATAAAACAATTAGAAGAGAACTTGTTATGACCACTAAAATTCTCATTTGCTTAGCTCCTGGAACAGAAGAACTAGAAGCTATCACGGTAATTGATATTCTAGAACGCGCTAAATTTGATGTTACTGTTGCTAGTACTGCATTTGATGGTGCATTAACCATGAAGGCAGCACAACGTGTAACGCTAACCGCCGATGTAAAATTAGTGGATGTGGCTGATGAGGAGTTCGATTGTATTGTTCTTCCTGGCGGCTTGAAGGGATCGGAAAATTTCCGTGACAGCACTCTATTAATTGAGATGCTAAAACAACAAAAATACGATGAGAAATGGGTTGCTGCTATTTGTGCAGCTCCGGCTATTGTATTACAACATCACGATTTATATCCAGATGCTCTAATGACTTGTTACCCAAGCTTAATGGAAGCCATCCCTGAGAAAAATCGTCGTATTAAACGTGTCTTCACTGATGTATTAAACCATTTAATTACTAGCCAGGGTCCAGGCTCTGCACTTGAATTTGCAATGGAAATCGTAACATTATTGGGCGGAAAAGAACTCACTGCAAAATTAGCTGCGGATTTAGTGACCCTACCAAACTTAAATTATCATCAAATCTAATCGTTTATCTATTTACCCCAACACCAAATAAATCTGGTATTGGGGTCCTTTCTTTACCTATGACACGGCTTCTTTTCTCGTCACTATAAATGTTGCAGAAACAATAAGACTTGCTCCAATAATTTGCACAATAGTAAAGCTTTCACTTAGCCATGCAAAAGCAAACAGAGCACCAAATATCGGTTCACTCCCCATTAAGATCGACACTCTGGTTGGCGATATCTTTTTCACACTGTAATTTTGAGCATAGAAAGCAAACACCGTACAAAATAAAACAAGATAGATCGCTAATAACCAGAAAGACAAATCAAGTGGTATCAAATTAACCCATTCAAAACCATGGATGGATAAAAGAAATACGATAGAAAAAATCGACACGACACTTGATTGAACACTTGTCACCATAATCGGGTCAACATCTTTATCGACCATCACCTTTTTGGTAAATACGACCATAAAGCCTCTTAATAAGGCTGCCATTAACATTAAAATATCGCCCAGATTTATATTGAGTTGGTGTGTAGTAACGTTGGTTAATAAGAAGACGCCAATAACAGAGATTATAGACAATAAAAAGAGTTTATTTGTTGGTTTCTTTTTATTCACCCACCATTCAACAAATGGCGTAAAAACAACAAATAAACCAATAAGAAAGGCGGCATTAGAAGCCGTCGTATTTTTTATACCATACGTTTCACAAACGAAGATCAAAAATACCCCCCCCCTGTTGGAATAACTGACTTCCAATGCGCTATATTTTTCTGATAAATAACGATTGGCAATAAAACAAGTGTTGTCATAACAAATCTAATGACTAAAAAAACGAATACACTAGTAAATAGCAATGCTTCTTTTGCTACTCCATAGCTTGTTCCCCAAAAAAACGCCACAAGTAGTAGAACCACTGAAGGTAAATATTGATTAACTGGCAGCTCTCGCCCTTTTTCTATACGCCTTTCCATCGCTCTTCTCTTCTTCCCTGTGAGATAACATAAATCACATCCTTATTTGCACTAAGATACCTCAGGCTGATAAATTAAATAATCCCTACATAAATCAAATCTTTTGTGACTCATGGACATAAATAAACTCGTCACCTTATTACCAGACATGGCCGCCTTTGTAACTGTGGTTGAGTCAGAAAGCTTTAGTAAAGCAGCACAAGTTCTTGATATGACTCCATCGGGAGTAAGCCGCCAAGTATCTCGTCTTGAAAAAGCTCTACAAGCCACCTTATTAGAAAGAACAACAAGAAAACAGACATTAACTATCGCAGGACAAGAAACTTATAATTACTGTAAGAGCATCGTTGATAATGCTCAAGAAGTGATTAATATTTCAGAAAAAAACAATAATGAAATAGAAGGAGAGCTGAGGATTTCGACACCAAAGGCATTTGGAAACCAAGTATTACAACCTCTTTTAATTCAGTTTCTTAATCTATATCCAAACATAAAACTAAAAATAAAAGTAACCGACCAATGTTGTGATCCTATCAATGATAATTTGGATTTAATTTTTAATTTGACCAATCAACCACAAGAGAATTTAGTTGCCAAATCATTAGCTAAAATTGACCTCATACTCTGCGCCACCCCTAAATATTTACAAGATAACGACACACCTAAGCACCCTTCTGAATTACATCAACATCAGTGTTTATCTCTTGGAGAGACGCAACACGATAACAAATGGGGATTTAAACAAGGTTCAGAATACTATCAAATCAAAGTTGATGGACGCTTTGTGGTTAATCATACAGAAATGCGGTTAAATGCAGTCATACATGATCTTGGGATTGGTATTTTTCCTAACTTCGTTGTGCAAGAAAAGTTAAAACAAGGGCTATTGCTTGAGGTTCTCCCTCACTGGGAAGTACAAGGTAATTATCACGGTGAAGTCATGCTACAGTTTTTGAAAAGCCAGCATATGCCTAATCGATTAAGAGTCTTTATTGATTTCATGGTTCAACAATTTAAAACTGAGACATAAAAAAAGAGAGCTAATTACTCGGCTCTCTTATCTCATTTTATACTATTGAAATACCGCAATTTACGGACGGTAAACCTTCACATTTTTATAGCCATTATCAATCAACAATAATGCTTGAAGACGGCTCATTACACCGCGTTCACAGTATAAAAGGTATTCTTTAGATTGGTCTAAATCACCAAATTGGGTCGCAATCTTAAAGAAAGGTAAGTGTTTAACCTCAACCCCTTCAATCTCTAATGGGTTTTCATCTTCTTCTTCCGCACTACGGATATCTAGAACAACAACCTCAGAGCCTAACTCTGATACCATTTCAACTTCAGGTGCTTGTTCTTGGCTTTCAGTTTCAATCGCACGGATATCCATTACGCGAGCATCATAAACCACTTGCTCAAGAATAGAGAAATCAAACTTAGCTTCTTCTTTTTCTAGCTTGAATTTTTCAGCTTTAATGGTTGGTTTTTTAGAAATTACACCACAATACTCAGGCATCGTTTTTGCAAAATCTTCTGTGCCAATTTGACGAGCAACATCAATGATATCTTCTTTATCCCAGTTGATTAGCGGACGAAGGATCAATGTATCTGTTACATTATCAATATGGCGTAAGTTCGTCAGTGTTTGGCTTGATACTTGACCTAGCGCTTCACCTGTAACCAAACCTTGGATACCTAACTTCTCTGCAACCATACCACCAGCACGCATAAACATACGCTTTAGGATAACACCCATTTGGCCATCATCTACTTTCTCAAGGATCTCAGCAACAACAGGTTCAAAATCAACTGCAATGAATTTTACTTTTGCTGATGAACCGTATTTTTTCCATAAGAAATGAGAAACTTGTTTAACACCAATTTCATGAGCTGGGCCACCTAGATTAAAGAACATATAATGTACTTTTGAACCACGTTTGATATGCAAGTAACTTGAAACACCTGAATCAAAGCCACCAGAGATAAGGCTTAATACATCTTCTTGAGTACCTAAAGGGAAACCACCAAGACCTTTATGACGAGCAATAACTAAGTTCAGTTTTTCATTCTCAACTTCAAACTTAACGGTTACTTCAGGATTCTTTAATCGCACTTTTGCTGATTCAACCGCTTGGTTTAAACCACCACCAACATAACGCTCTAATTCAATAGAAGTGAATTCATGTGTACCACGACGTTTAACTCGCACACAGAACGTTTTACCTTCAATAATTTCACGATTCATCTCTAAACATTGTTCATAGATATCATGCATATCCGCAAAAGCACTCTGCTTAACTTCTAGTACATGGTGAATACCTGGAGTATGAGTAACAGCCGTAAGTACTTCATTACGATATGTGCCATCAAGACCTGAAACTTCAATGTAATCACGACGGTTAATCACTTCAACGCCTTTTGTTTCGCGTTTAATGATGCTACGTAAATTCGTTTCAAGAATACGAATAAAACGCTTACGTACTGAATCACTTTTAACAAAAACTTCTGGATGTGGCTTAACGATAAACTTCATATATAGGCTTCACTGACGTGGAATAACAATCAAAAAGGGTAGACTAAATGGATTTAAGACCTAATCTAAGGCGCAAGATTATACCGAAAAAAAAGACGAGTTGCTAATTCAACTCGCCTTTCATCATTATCTATTTACGGTAACGTTACTGCTGAGCACTTGGAACCTCATCACTTTCATGAGGTTTACCTTGCATAATACTTATTTCAACACGGCGGTTACGCGCACGCTGCGCTGCTGATTTATTCGGTACTAACGGCTCTGTTGATGCCATACCCCGGACTCGTAAACGATCACTATCAAACCCTTTTACTCGTATCATTTCATGAGCAACAGAAACCGCTCGTTGAGCAGATAAATCCCAATTAGAGCGATATAGCTCTGACTCTATTGGTTGATTATCGGTATGCCCTGAAACTCGAATAATGCCAGGAACATCTTTTACAAGCTCACCGATTTGACGAATAAGCGGTCGAAACTTCGGCTGTAAAAAGGCAGACCCTGCAGGAAACGCTCCTTTCTCTCGAATTCGGATCACTAATTGCTGCCCTAGATTTTCAACTTCTAACGCTCCATCATCAATCTCACGCTCTAACGCTTTTTTAATGATTTCTTCTAATTCTTGCTGTGATTGACTCTGACTTTGCGATTCAGATTCGCTCTGTGAACTCGTTTGCGTAGAGGTTGAAGATGATTCTCCCCCAGTTTGCTTACCAGCATCACGCTTTGTACCACCAGCACGATCTGACTCACCATCATGAAAATCTAATGTTTTCTGAGGAATATCGATCGTTTGTTGCATGATAACTTCAATTGGTGTCGGCTCAGGACGACCAGGTCGAAACTCTTGAGCAATAACACTTGTCCCTTTAGGGATATCTTTTACTTCAAGAACATTCTGAACACCAAACGCAAATTTCATTGAGCCTGCAATTTGTTTAAATTTCAAAACATCCATCTCAGAGAAAGACAGTAACAATACGAAGAAACACATTAATAGTGTTGCTAAGTCAGCAAATGTTGCCATCCATAAAGGGGCGCCAGGAGGACATTTACAATTATCTTCATCTTCCATCATTAGCTCCTAGTCTTATTCTTCGCCAGTATCAACAACACGTTTTTTCTCGTTTAAGTAGTTACGTAAATAACTATCAATAACACGTGGGTTCTGGCCATCTTGAATAGCTAAAATACCATCAAGAATTAAACGACGATTTAATTTTTCTTGTTCTTTACGTAGTTCCAATTTATGCGCAATAGGGAATGCGATCATATTTGAGATAACAGAACCATATAATGTAGTTAGTAGTGCAACCGCCATTGCTGGACCAATCGATTTAGGATCATCCATGTTAGATAACATCCCCACTAGACCGATAAGAGTACCAATCATACCCATAGCTGGTGCTACATCACCAAAAGCAGTAAATACGCCAACGCCTTTTTCATGACGTTCGTTAGTTAATGCGATGTCTTTTTGTAATGTTGCTTTTACAACTTCAGCGTCATGACCATCAACTAATAAATCGATGCCTTTCTGCATAAATGAATTGCTGATCTCTTTCTCTTCTAACGCCAGAAAACCGCCTTTACGAGCTGCATCTGCCATTTCAACAATAGTTACAATTAAATCAACAGGTTCATCTGTTTTAAACATAAATGCTTTAACTGCGATCTTACCTGCGCCAAAAAATTGGCCTACCGTAAACTTCATTAGTACTACAAAGATCGAACCACCGAATACGATAAGAACCGATGTTGTGTCCATAAAAATGGCTAAACCACCTGCCAGTACCATTGCCATAATAATAAATGCAAAACTACCAACTAAGCCTATTAACGTTGCTAAATCCACAGAGCGCTCCCCTATCTTGCTGCTTGTGTTTATTTATAATTAGCTAAGCAAAAATTAAGCCATAAATATCATCACTTTTTTGCCGCTTCTTTCTTATCGACCAAAGAAATGAATGGTTTAATTTTTTTATCAAAAAACATGACTTCATTACTATATTGATGAAAAAATAACCCTTATCCGTTAAATTTTACTTTTATGTATCACTTTATCACCAGTTCAATTGACCCTTTAGGCTCTCTGAGTTACCTTTCTTGGATCATTTTAAGAGTGAATCATTATGGCTGTAAAAAAACCGGAAAATTTATCATTTGAAGCGGCAATAGAAGAATTGGATTCTGTCGTCAATCAACTAGAAAGTGGCGACTTGCCTCTTGAAGATGCTTTAAAGAAATTTGAGCGTGGCATTGCATTAGCAAGAGCTGGGCAAGAAAAACTAACAGATGCTGAACAACGCGTCGATATTCTTTTACAAGCTGATGATAATGCTGAATTAACGCCTTTTGATACTGATAATGACTGATTCACTTAAACACCAATTACCTATTTTTCAACAACGTAATATCGATCAGTTGAATCAATGGCTTGAAAAAATAGAGATTCAACAGCAACCTCTTACTGAAGCAATGAAATACGCATTGTTATTAGGCGGTAAGCGCGCTCGACCTTATCTGGTTTACATTACCGCAAACATGCTTGGGGTTAGCGCCGAATTCGCAGATGATGCGGCTGCTGCCGTAGAATGTATTCACTCATATTCATTAATACATGATGATTTACCAGCGATGGATAATGATGATTTACGCCGTGGTCATGCGACTTGTCACATTAAATTTGACGAGGCAACAGCTATTCTTGCAGGTGATGCACTACAAACTTTAGCATTTGAAATTTTAGCGAATGGTTCATTAACTAAAGAAGCTGAATCTTCGCGTATAGATATGATCAGAGTATTATCAAAAGCCTCTGGTGCATCTGGTATGTGTATGGGCCAATCTCTTGATCTACAAGCAGAAGGTAAACTGGTTAACCTTACTTCTTTAGAAAAAATTCATGCCCATAAAACAGGGGCATTAATGAAAAGTGCTATTCAATTAGGTGCACTATGTGCTGGTGAGAAGGGCAAAGAAATTCTTCCACAACTTGAAAAATACGCTGATGCTATTGGTTTAGCTTTTCAAGTTCAAGATGATATTTTAGATATCATTAGTGATACAGAAACACTCGGAAAACCACAAGGTTCTGATCTAGAATTAGAGAAGAGTACTTATCCAGCCCTATTAGGACTTGAAGGTGCTCAACAGAAAGCTGAACAATTATACCAAACAGCAATTGATGCGTTGAATGATATCCCTTACAACACGGATGCAATGCAAGCGTTCGCCCAATACGTCATTGCGCGTAAAAACTAAAACAGATAAGCGCTAATACTATGTCACTAGATATTTCAAAATACCCGATTCTGGCTTTGGCAAATACGCCTGATGAATTACGTTCTTTGCCAAAAGAAAGTCTACCTACTTTGTGTGATGAGTTACGTACTTATCTCTTAAATTCCGTAAGTAAATCTAGCGGTCATTTGGCATCAGGGCTTGGTGTCGTTGAACTGACCGTTGCCTTACATTATGTTTATAATACGCCTTTTGATCAATTGATCTGGGATGTTGGTCATCAAGCCTACCCTCACAAGATCTTAACCGGTCGTCGTGAGCAACTGGCAACGATCCGCCAAAAAGGTGGATTACACCCATTCCCATGGCGTGATGAAAGTGAATATGACGTCCTCTCTGTCGGTCATTCATCGACCTCAATCAGTGCTGCGTTAGGTTTGGCTATTTGTGCTGAAAAAGAACAGGAAAACCGCAAAGTCGTTAGTGTTATCGGTGATGGTGCAATTACTGCAGGTATGGCATTTGAAGCGTTAAATCATGCCGGTGATATTCACCCTGATATGTTAGTTGTTTTAAACGACAATGAGATGTCAATTTCAGAAAATGTAGGTGCTCTAAATAATCAACTTGCTCGAGTATTATCAGGCAGCTTATATACGTCTATTCGTGAAGGTGGTAAAAAAGTTCTTTCTGGTACACCTACGATTAAAGAACTGCTTAAACGTACTGAAGAACATCTAAAAGGTATGGTCGTTCCTGGCACCATGTTTGAAGAGTTAGGTTTCAATTATATTGGTCCTGTAGACGGACATGATGTGAACGAGCTCGTTCGTACTCTTAAAAACATGCGTAACCTTAAAGGACCGCAGTTTTTACACATTATGACGAAAAAGGGCAAAGGCTATGAGCCAGCTGAAAAAGATCCAATCAGCTATCATGGTGTACCAAAATTCGATCCAAGCAATGATTCTTTACCAAAATCATCAGGAGGAAAACCAACCTTCTCCAACATTTTTGGTGATTTTCTTTGTGATATGGCAAAAGAAGATGAAAAATTAATGGCAATCACACCAGCCATGCGTGAAGGCTCTGGTATGGTGCGTTTCTCTAAAGAATTTCCAAGACAATATTTTGATGCTGCCATTGCTGAGCAACACGCTGTTACTTTAGCAAGCGGGATGGCGATTGCCGGCTATAACCCTATTGTTGCCATTTACTCCACCTTTTTACAACGCGGTTATGACCAACTGATCCATGATGTGGCAATTATGGACCTCCCAGTGATGTTTGCCATTGACCGTGCAGGTTTAGTTGGCGCCGATGGCCAAACCCATCAAGGTGCTTTTGATATCAGCTTTATGCGCTGCATTCCTAATATGGTTATCATGACACCAAGTGATGAAAATGAATGCCGTCAAATGCTTTATACGGGCCACAAACACAAAGGCCCGAGTGCAGTTCGTTACCCTAGAGGTAGTGCTACTGGCGCAGAAGTAGTTAACGATATGCAAGTATTAGAAATAGGCAAAGGCCGCCTAATTCGTGAAACAAAAATCACAGAAAAAGGTGAACGTGTTGCGATTTTAAATTTCGGCACTTTCTTAGCTAGTAGCTTAGAAGCTGCAGAACAATTAGATGCCACCGTTGCCGATATGCGCTTTGTCAAACCGCTTGATGAAGCTCTATTGTGTGAGTTAGTGACTAACCATGATGTTCTTGTCACGATTGAGGAAAATGCAATTTCTGGTGGCGCAGGCTCTGGTGTCGTCGAATTCTTAATGAAAAATCGCCTGATTAAACCAGTATTACAACTTGGTTTACCTGATCAATTTATTGACCAAGGAACGCAGGAAGAGATGCATGCTGAGTTAGGCTTAGATGCAAAAGGCATTGAAAAACAAATCAGAGATTATTTAGATTTATAATCTAATCTCACTTTAATAAAAAATGCCACAACTCTGTGGCATTTTTTGTATGTAATGATTGTAAAATTTAACTTAATTTTGGCGCATCAAAATTACTAGGCTCATCGGTATAAATACATACATTCCACTCATCCACTAACCCATCTTCAGCTATACATTGCTGCTCGAAAAATTGCTTAATTTCTTCACGCTGACAATGTGCTTCAAACGCTGTGTTATCAGCCCAAATTTCATTAAATGCAATAGGAAAGCTCTGACCTTCAGCAAATGAACTTTGTAACTGACGAGTGACTGTATATTGTAAGCAACCATCTTCACGCATGGTATTAGGCTCTAGGCTCTGTAATACAGAAAACAGTGCATCTAATTTACCTTCTTTTGGTAAAAACTGAGCAATACAATACACTTTCTTAGACATGATGAACTCCTTGTTTGATTGACTAACATCCTTTTATCTCTCACTATGACACATAGTTTTGTACACTTTACATGGTAATAGTAATGAAATCAGACGTAGATAAAATGCTGAATAAACATCAACAACTCACTCATAGCGTAGAAGTAAAAGTAACGTCTCATACGCAACGAGATACTGGTGATTGGATACAGCATACCATTATGATTGAAAACTGTAATGCTCCATTTAAATTTAATAGAACAAAAGCATACCAGTCTCTCAAAGGCGCAAAAGTGAATTTAACCTATTATCCAGCATTGGAAAAAATTGCAGGATTTGATATTGAAATCATGAAAGTGGTTCGCATTAAACGCAGTTAATTTAAAGTTAATACTTAGATCGAATCGTTGATTTGTAAAAAAACAAAGCATCTAAAATAGATTTTTCTTTGATTGGTTTAGTAATGATGTAATTAGCGCCAGCAGATAAGAACTCATCACTTGCCTCTTTTAAAACATCAGCAGTATAAGCATATATAGGGGTCATTAAATTTAACTCTCTACGTATGTATTTAGTGGCTTCAATCCCACTCATTTCAGGCATTTGATTATCCATTAAAATAAGATCAAATGACTTCTCTCGTAATCTCTCGATTCCTGCTTTTGCTGATATTTCCCATTCAACTTTTAGGTTGTATTTCTGACAATATGCTTTAGCAATGTAAGCATTCGATTTATTATCTTCAATCAATAATACATTTAAATTAGTTGGTAATTGAGATTCAACATTCAAACTTTCTATACTTGGAGGATCTTCTGTCGCTTCAATCACCGAGATAGGAATTTTTACGTAAAAAGAAGACCCAACCCCCAATTCACTTTTAACACAAATACTGCCATAAAGTAGGTCTAACAGCTGCTTTACTATTGCCAAACCTAAACCGCTACCGCCAACCTTTCTTATATCTGTAGATTCAACTTGAACAAAGGGTTCAAACATACGTGATTGTTCATCGCTGCAAATCCCTAATCCTGTATCGTCAACATTAAGATTAAGTAGTGATTGAGAACCTTGAGTATCTAAGCACACCGTTAATTTTACATGGCCATGTTCAGTAAATTTAACGGCATTACTTAATAAATTAAATAATATTTGCGTTAATCTCACCTGATCTGAATTCACTAGATCTTGATTATTTACTTTATTTTCAATAATAAATTCAATGCCCTTTTCCTTACAAAGGGGAGTATATATCGCATTAATTGTTTCTAATACATCATTTAATACGAACAACTCATAGTTAATATTCAGCTTATCTTGTTCTATTTGAGAAAAATCCAATACATCATTTAATACCGCAAGTAAGTGCTCACCACCTTGATGCAGTATACAAATTTGCTTTTTCTGCTCAACCGTCAAATTAGTTTGCTTCAATAAACTAGAAATACCCAAAATACCATTAAGAGGGGTTCGAATTTCATGACTCATTCTGGCTAAAAAATCTGACTTAACCTGAGTTGATTTTTCAGCTGCAGCTTGAGCTCTATGACTTTCTTCTTTTGCTTCAATTAATTCAACAAATGTTTGTTCTAACTGCTTACCAATATGATCAAATTCAACAATACCACTGCCTAAATAATGAATATTTGCGTCTTTTTTCGATGCATCATTGGTATAGTTTAACAACGAATTTAACGCTAATAGTATCTTATGCTCAAAAAGGCCTCTAACTAAAACAGCAATAGCAATAAGAACAAAGAAAGACAAGATGACACTATAAATAAAACGCTGTTCTAGTTGCTCAATATTATTTTTATTTTTTAACGACAATATAGATAGCGAGCCATTCAATGACTTAATATTCAATGGGGTATAGTTTAAGATCTTATTAGGTAAAATTAACTTAGGATTAGAAATAACACTCTCTATCTCTTTATATTCTTCAGATCCTTTTTTAAGGCTTGATGCAATTATCTCACCATTACTAATAATTAAGATCCCTTGGCTATTACTTACTGCTTTCAAGTTATGAGCAAAAGAAAGGTTGTTATTTAGTATCGCTGCATTATATAAGTAGCCTCTTATATGACCTGTAGAAGAAACGACTATCGGTGTTTTTCGAATAAAGATATGAGCCTTGGGGGTCGAATTATCAACCAACATATAATACCAAGTGTTTATATAGATATTTTTATCAATAACAGATTGAAGGCTTTCTTCCGTCATCCCTAAAAATAGGTTGTTACCATCATTCCAATACAGTTTATTATCCACTTCAATAAATCTAAAATCCGGTGAGTTATAGGGGGATTTAGATTCCATATCAGCAAAGTAACGCTCTAGACTAAAAATACGATCTTTACTATGAACATCAGTTAAACCTAAACTTCCAGCATCAGTATCTTGTCTAATTTGTAATATAGCTAAGCGATGGTTTAAATAATTCGTTATCAATGAAGAGGTTTGCTGTAAATTTCTCTTTACCTCTTGATTTATAGTATTGATACTAAGTTGATAGGTATGAATAGTAATACCCACAGTTAAGATGGAAAATATAACAAAAATAGCACGAAAGATGAGATCAGCTAACGATGCTTTTTTTAATACATTTCCTTTACTCATGCTTTAAACTCACGTCTGAGTAACGAAAAGCCCTTTCTTTTAATGCTTCTATTTTTTCAGGGTTAGTCTCTGACGTTATGACTTCAAAGTCTCCAGAAAATACAGTGGGAACTTTTTTACCTTCAAGATCTAATTTTATTGCTTCCGCCATTGCAACCCCTGTGTCGTCATTCATTCTCATAACTGTCACATCTAACGTACCGTTTTTAATCGCCTCTAACTCTAAAGATCCACCACCCCAACCATTAACTAAAGGCTGAACATCGTCAAAAAGATTAAGAGCATCAACCGCGCCTAGTGCAATATCCGTTGAAGAGGCATAGATAAAATCGACATCAGATCTATCTTGTAGAATACTTTGAGTCGCATTATAAGCACTTTCTCTTGTTGCTTCAGTATAAAAAGACGACGTTAATGTGTACTTATTATTGTCCATAGATTGAACAAATACATCACCTCGAGCCGTACTTAAATAACCATAAGAGTAATACAACATTCCGTATTTAGCGCCATTTGGAAACTGTTGTTGATAATAATTAGCTAACAACTTAGTTCCTATCACATGGTCAAAACCAACATACATTAATGGCTGACAATCATGCCATGCTTTTACAGGCGTAGTTATATTTTGCAAGATAATTTGAGTATCAGGACTTTGAATGACGTGTTCAATAAACTTACGATGACGAGTCGTATTAAGAGTGAATATAAGATAGTCTGATTTTTTATCGATAGCATTGTATAAAGAACGACTTTGTTCTTTAAAATCAATATTTAATCGAGTTGATACCGTAGTTAACTCATATTTAATATTCAACGCTTTTAGACGAGACTCTAATGCGATTAAATTACGAACCCAGTAATCAGAAGCTTGCTCACCAGGGTAGATAAATGAAATTTTAATTGGTTTATCTTGTTTAATGGAAAGCGGGATCGGTTCCATTTTAACTGTATTTTTTAATTCAGATGTTAATACGCTCTCTTCAGGGTACTTAGCTAAATACTCGTCATATCCCCAATAGCCAACTAATACAGAACTAGCACTGGCTATTTTTGAATAACTGAAAAAAGTAATAATAACAAGAAGTAAAGAGCACGCATTAGCTCTGACTTTAATCATTTTTTATAACCAACCAGAATATTGTCCAATTAACCAAAGACTAATTAGAGCCATAAATCCAGCGACAATATCATCAAGCATGATGCCAAAGCCGCCATGAACTTTTTTATCTAGCCATCCAATTGGCCAAGGCTTTACCATATCGAAAAATCGAAATAGAACAAACCCTGTAAGTAACCATTTCCAGTCGGTTACTGGTAAATCTAAGAATGGAACAATGCTCATTGTTATCCATAAACCAACAAACTCATCCCAAACAATAGAGCCGTGATCATGTACTTTCATATCAGATGAAGTGATATCACAAATTTTAATGCCAATAAGAGCAGAGACTACAACAACAATTACAAATAAGTTAAAAGGCAATTGGGCTATCAGTAGGTAAAATGGAATTGCAGCAAGAGTTCCCATTGTCCCTGGAATAATTGGCGCCAAACCGCTCCCAAATCCTGTTGCTAGTAGATGCCACGGATTTTTTAAGCTAATTAATGCTAAAGGGTTTGTCATGCTTCACTCCTGAAATGATCGTAACCAGATAACTGCCAATCTAGTGAGGTCTCATTTTTATATAATTGTACTTTAGACTGTAGGTTAGTAAATGATTCATTTGATATTTCACCAATTATACTAACGTTTTGATTTAAAAAAGTAGTTATTTGTTTAATCGCTTCTCTATTTATTTTAGGAGCAGTGAAACAAAGTTCATATTCTTCACCACTTGTCAGTGCCATCTTCTGGTACTTATCACCGTTATTTTGGCAATACTGAACGAGTTCTTCAGACACTGGTAATTTTTCAACATCAATTTTAGCAGTGACTCCAGATTGTTTTAGTATATGACCTAAGTCAGAAATAAGTCCATCAGATATATCCAAGGCTGAGTGACATAAGTGACGAATTTGTTGAGCTAACTCTACTCTTGGTGATGAATAATAGTGTCGTTTTTCTAGCTCTTTCTCTAATTCACTTTTATCAATAGTCGATGCGTTTAACACCACTTCTAGGCCTGCTGCGCTATCTCCTAAATTACCAGTGACATAAATATCATCGCCACAACAAGCCCCTTTTCGGGTCATTGCTTCACCTTTAGGCACAATACCCTGCACTGTAATGGTAATACTTAATGGCCCTTTAGTTGTGTCTCCACCAATAAGCTGCACATTATGTTGCTTCGCTAAACCGAAAAAACCATCACAAAAATCTTTAAGCCAGACTTCATCAGATTGAGGTAATGTGAGAGCTAACGATACCCATGTTGGTTTTGCTCCCATAGCAGCTAAATCACTTAAGTTAGAAGCCAATGCTTTATAACCAACTCGAACAGGATCCGCATCTGCCAAAAAATGAGTCCCAGCAACTAAACTATCTGTTGTTACTGCTATTTGATGATTAGCAGGAACACTGACTAATGCACAATCATCACCTATCCCTAAATCAACATCATCTCGAGATAGATTTCCTTGAACAAAAAATCGGTCAATTAAATTAAATTCACTACTCATCGTATAATAATACCGTTTTTTAGTTATAAAAAAGGCCAGCAACTAGGCTGACCTTTACTATTAATTAGTATGCTAAATCCGACTTATTTTTTACGTAATGTCGGAGCCGCTTTATCTAATACACCATTTACAAATTTGTGGCTATCTTCTGCTGCGAACACTTTTGCAAGTTCAATCGCTTCATTGATAACTACTTTGTAAGGTACATCGTCACGATTCATCATTTCATAGATAGACATACGCAGTAACGCAAGTTCCATCTGATCAAGATCTTGAAGTGGACGAGATAAGTATGGACGCATTTTACCGTCTAACTTAATGTGGTTAAGAGCAACGCCTGAGAAAAGATCGCGGAAATACGCTACATCTGTCTCTGGAGCTTGTAGCTTAGGCTCTTTTGCATGATGCTCTTCTTCATCATACTTCTCTGCAGTTAAAAACTGCTCTTCAATATCAGCAACGTTTTCTTTGCTTAATTGCCATGAATAAATTGCTTGAAGCGCAAATTGACGTGCATTACGACGTGCGGCTGGTTTCACACTAACCCCCATTAGGATTCGATTTGAGACAGAACATTAATCATTTCGAGTGCGCTTAGTGCAGCCTCTGCCCCTTTATTACCAGCCTTGGTACCGGCGCGCTCGATTGCTTGATCGATAGTATCAACAGTCAAAACACCAAATGCCACTGGAATACTATACTCCAGAGATACTTGTGCTAGACCCTTATTGCATTCACTACATACGTATTCAAAGTGTGGTGTACCACCACGGATAACAGAACCCAATGAAACAATCGCATCATATTTTGCTGTTTTAGCTACTCGTTGAGCAACTAATGGTAATTCTACGGCGCCAGGGCAGCGAACAACAGTGATGTTTTCTTCAGATACTTGACCAAAACGCTTTAGAGTATCGATAGCGCCTGAAAGTAGACTTTCATTAATAAAGCTATTAAAGCGAGAAATGACAATTGCAATTTTCGCATTAGGAGCAGCAACGCCGCCTTCAATTACGTTCATAAGCCTTCCTGTATCTATATTATTCCAATTAAACTGGGTAACTATTTTCAACTACATATCATAGTGAGAATCGGCGAATTCTATCACAGCTTTGTGACAAATATCTAATTATTTGGGCTCTATTTACACAATAGAGCCCATGAAGACGCTTATTTTGAAACGTATTCAACAACATTAAGGCCAAAGCCTGATAATGAATGGTATCGCTTTGAAGAAGATGACAGTAAGCGCATATCAGAGATCCCCATATCAGCTAAGATTTGAGAACCCACTCCAACACGGCGAGACGTACCTTGCTTTTTAGCCATTGTTGGTGCTTCACCGTTATCTTGACGCTCTAATACTTTGATTTTATGAACAATGCTATCTGTTGATTCTTCATTGCCTAAAATTACAAGTACACCGCCTTCTGCCGCAATACGCTGCATTGCCGTTGGCAAAGTCCAGCTACGCTCAGCACAACGATCCGAATGAAGAATATCAGTAAATGTATCTTGAAGATGCACACGAACTAATGGCGCAGTACCTGATGTATTTTCTTTCTTCATTGCATAATGAAGTTGATTATCAATCGTGTCACGGTAAGTCACTAAATCAAAATCACCAAATTCTGTCGGTAATTTACACTCAGCAACACGTTCAATCGTCGTTTCGTTGTTATTACGATATTCAATTAAGTCAGCAATAGTCCCCAATTTCACATCGTGTTTTTCTGCAAAGAGTTCTAAATCAGGGCGACGAGCCATTGTGCCGTCATCATTTAATATCTCAACAATCACACCTGCTGGTTCAAAGCCCGCTAAACGAGCTAGGTCACAACCTGCTTCTGTATGTCCAGCACGCGTTAATACACCGCCTTCTTGTGCTGCAAGAGGGAATATATGACCTGGTTGAACTAAATCAGCTGCTACTGCATTTTTTGCAACTGCAGCTTCCACTGTACGAGAACGATCCGCCGCTGAAATGCCCGTAGTTACGCCTTCAGCCGCTTCAATTGAAACGGTAAAATTCGTTGTAAACTGTGCATTATTATCTTGTACCATTGGTGGCAAGCCTAATTTTTCACAACGTTCTTTTGTCATCGTTAGACAAATCAAACCACGACCGTGCGTTGCCATAAAGTTAATCGCTTCTGGTGTGATTTTTTCTGCTGCAATGATTAAATCGCCTTCGTTCTCACGATCTTCATCATCCATCAGGATAACCATCTTACCTAAGCGAATATCTTCAATAATGTCTTTTGCTGAGCTAATTGCCATGTGAAATACCTTTAATATATTAGTTAGGTTAAGTGGTTAATTTAAGAAACCAGATTTTGCCAAAAGATCCATCGTAACAGAAGACTCAGGTTGCTCTTCTTTCTGTCCGATCACAAGTCTTTCTAAATATCGGGCAATGACATCCACCTCTAGGTTCACTTTTTGACCTACAGAGAAATGATCCATTGTTGTTTCAGCTGCCGTATGAGGTACAATCGTCAGCTTAAATGCATTTTTACGTAAATCATTGACGGTTAAGCTAATGCCATCAACGGTTATTGATCCTTTTTCTACTACATATTTTGCTAAATTTGGGGGTAATTGAATCCAAAATTCAACCGCTCTCCCCGTTTGATGGCGCTCGATAATTTCACCAACAGCATCAACATGACCAGATACTATATGTCCACCAAAACGTGTCGTTGGCAACATCGCTTTTTCAAGGTTCACTTTATCACCCGCTTTGTAATCAACAAAACCAGTACGTTTAAGTGTTTCTAGTGATAAATCGGCAGTGTAAGTCTGTGAAGTCATAGCAACAACCGTTAAGCATACGCCGTTGGTTGCAATGCTATCACCAAGCTTTACATCACCCATGTCTAATTTACCAACATTAACCGTTACACTAATATCCTCACCTTTTGGCGTGATCGCTTGAAGTGTACCGATTGATTCAATAATTCCTGTAAACATACGTTACCTTGCTATTTTTGCTGTAATTCGAATGTCCTTACCGACCATTCGAACATCTGTAATGTCTAGTTCAATAGCCTCAGACATTGCGGTTAATCCGACAATGTTTAATAAACTACGTCCATCAGCGCCCATTAATTTAGGCGCTAAATAAATGATTAATTCATCGACTAAATTGGCTTCTATCATACTCGCAGCTAAAGTCGCACCAGCCTCCACCCAAATATGATTAACATTGTATTCTTGAGCTACCTTATCAATAGCTTCTGATAAAATCAGCTTACCCTCATCACAAACGTTACAATGTAAATGATCTTTTTGAGACTCAATTGAATGGGTAAAGTGAGAAGAAATGGTTACGACGTCACTGCCTACCTTAAATAATTTAAGCCCAGAAGTAAGTTGATGTTGGCGATCTAAAATAATGCGTAATGGCTGTCTTAGTTTTTTTTCTGGGTAGTTTTTTTGAATTGATAATGGTAGATCATCCCAACGAATATTGAGAGAAGCGTTATCTTCTATTACCGTTTTTGCTGTTGATAAAACAGCACCAGATAAAGCACGATAACGCTGAACATCTTGTCTCGCTTCTTTAGAAGTAATCCATTGGCTTTCACCATTTTTTAATGCGGTTTTACCATCAAGACTGGCTGCCATCTTTAATTGAACAAACGGTTTTCCGGTTTCCATTCGTTGTAAAAATGAAGTATTCAAAGCACGGGCGTCAGCTTCAAGTAAACCTGATGCTGTTTCAATACCAGCAGCATTTAACATAGCTAAACCTCGACCTGCAACTTGAGGATTAGGATCAACCATGGCACAAATAACCTTAGCGACACCTGCTTTTATTAAGCCTTCAGCACAAGGTGGAGTTCTACCATAATGGGAGCATGGTTCTAAGGTTACATAGGCAGTTGCACCTCTTGCATTTTCACCAGCTTGACGCAATGCATGAACTTCCGCATGTGGTTCGCCAGCTTTTAAATGCGCTCCCTCTCCAATAATCTGCCCATTTTTAACCAATACACAACCTACATTTGGATTAGGTGCTGTAGTGAAAATGCCTTGCTTTGCCAATAATATGGCTTTTTGCATCATTTGGTGATCTTGGGAGCTAAATTTCATGTTATTTCTCTAATTTTGCGATTTCTTCACCGAATTCTTTAATGTCTTCAAAGCTACGATATACCGAAGCAAAACGAATATAAGCAACTTTGTCTAATTCTTTTAATTGGTCCATAACTAGGTTTCCAATCATATCAGAAGGTACTTCTCGCTCACCTGTAGCTCGCAGTTGTGATTTAATCGTATTCAACGCCAATTCGACTAAATCTGCACTAACAGGGCGTTTTTCTAATGAACGGTACAAACCACCAGAAAGCTTATCTTCATTAAATGGTTCACGATTACCATTCGACTTAATTACTTTTGGCATTACTAATTCGGCTGATTCAAATGTAGTAAATCGCTCATTACACGCCAAACATTGTCGACGACGACGAACTTGATGACCATCAGAAACCAATCGAGAATCGATAACTTTTGTGTCGGTTGCACTACAAAATGGACAATGCATTCTTGCCTCCTATTATTTTTTATTTAGTGTACAAGAAAAGCGGAACCGTGCCTACTTTCAAGCGAAAGAAGAGCAAGGCTGCACATAAGAGCAATTTACAGTTATTAATTAAAGTATCAATTAATTCCGCCGATAAATATGCATATCCCTATAAATTTAAAGGTTATCTATGACGTTATCTGTTTTTAAAAGTATTAAGCTCCGCTTGTTAATCATATCACTACTGCCAACATTGATTATCTCAGTCTTCCTTATTCAACTTTTAATACAAGAAAATAAAAACGTTTATAACGCAAATTATTCTCTTGAAGCAGTTTCTCTTTTTAACGCTTTAGATAACGTGGCACACAATTTCGCAGTCGAGCGCGGACTAACTGCTGGATTTGTTGCTTCAAAAGGACAATCAGGCAAAGATAAATTAATACAACAACGTAAAAAATCAGATCTTGCAGAGAGAAACCTACGCAATTTTAATGCGGTGTATTTAGATAAAAATATGGTTAGCACCTTGTTATCAGATATCTCCTCACAACTAAATAATAAACCATCAATTAGAACTCAAGTGGACAATTTGCAAATCACCACTTCTCCTTTTGTTTATTATTCAACGCTTAACCAACTTTCACTTGACTCTATTTCTGTCATTATTGGTAACATCAACTCTCAAGATTTACGTAGCGAAATGCTCGGTCTCTCTGCTTTATTACAAGTAAAAGAAGAAGCCGGAAAAGTAAGAGGTGCGCTAAATGGAGCGTTTGCTGGAAAAAAATCAAGCTTAGATAAATACGCCGATATTAATAATTATCTCACAACCGAATCTCTCGCTATCCGCCAAGCAAACTCAGCACTATCTCCATTCTTTATCGAACAATTAAACTCAACCTCTCGTTCAGAAATTTGGCAGAAAGTATCTAATATTCAAAATGATTACTTATCTCAAAAAAACAATTTAAGCGCATTAAACGGCCCAGCAGCTAGTGATTGGTTCTCACTAGCTACTCAACGCATCGGTTTAATCAAAACAATTACTGATAACATATCTAAAAAATTAAATACCGCGGCTAATAGCACGATGAATGATGCAAAATTCATTCGTAATATTTATATTGCTATCGCACTGCTACTTATTTTACCTATTACAATTATGAGCCTTATAACAACACGCTCAATTAGTAAGCGAATGACAACATTCAGCCTTCGTATCAATGAGATCTCTGCAACCAAAGATTTAACGCTCATCTTAGATGATAATGGAGAGAATGAATTCGATGACATTGCAAAAGACATTAACTCTTTAATTGAAAGTATTTCATTACCTTTACGTGCTGCTCATACTGTTGCTTCAAAAACTCAGAACGAACTTAATTCATTAAGTCACCACTTAAAACAAGCAACTCAATCAAGCCAAACAACTCTGACTCATTGTGACAGTATTGCAACTGCAATGACTGAAATGGCACAGACCAGTTCTGAGATTGCAGGAGTGACTAATAGTGCTCATGAAACAACGACTCAAGCAACAAGCAATGCAAGTGAATGTAGAAATCACACACAAACAACGACAACGATTGTAAATGATTTACATCACAGCATTATCAATACCCATGAGCATGTAGAGACTCTTGAAAAACAAACATTAAATGTTTCTGAGATTTTAGATACCATTACTTCAGTTTCTGAACAGACTAATTTATTAGCGTTAAACGCAGCTATTGAAGCAGCTCGCGCAGGAGAGCAAGGTCGAGGTTTTGCTGTTGTTGCTGATGAGGTAAGAAAGCTTGCTCAACGTAGCCAAGAGGCCACAAGTGATATTCGCCACCTATTAGATTCTATTGGTACGAGTGCAAAACAAGCTTTTGAACTAATGGAAAAAAGCAAAGATCTCAGTAATAAAACTCAAGACAACGTTAATTATTCATCAACGTTCATTGATTCATTGCACTCTGCGGTTACTGAAATCGACAGTTTCAATACCAGTATTTCAGCGGCTACATTAGAGCAATCTGAAACCGCAAACTCTGTAAATGCTGACATTGATGATTTGGCCTCATTAGCAAATGGCACCAATGAGCTTATTCATCATCTTGAAAATGAAATGATGAATATCGAACAAACAATGTCCGAGTTAACAATTCAAATCAATACTATTAAGGTCTAAACTGATTTATCTGGCATAAACTCGCAATCCAGAGAGTTACAAGATATATTTAAAAGATAATTTAGCTTAAAGGAATAATCAAAATGAAAAAGATCAGTCTAGCGTGTGTTTTTGCACTTGTTTTAGCCGGTTGTAGCAGCGCTCCAAAGCAGCAAGATAACTATCAAGATGCGTCTTTTGAGCTATGTAATACAGAAGTAAAAGTGTATTCAGTAAGTGATGATGGCCGTGTTCGTATCGTATGTAGCGATGGCTCTAAGTTCCAACTGAACAATGAAAAGACATTAGACATCATGCGCGATATTAATGTGGATTACTGTACTGGTGAAGGTCTAGGCAAATTTAATGAAACAAGCCGTTACTACACTTTCCAATGTAAATCTGGCGCGTTAATTAATATTAACAAGTAATACCCAATTTAATCAGTTTCTATTTTATTAAATAGCTGACAATAAAAAGCCCCGAACCTCGATGGTTCGGGGCTTTTTTAGTACTACATATTAATTAGGCAGTGAATTGATAGTTAATGGATTCTTCGTAGGCTTTCTCAGATTTAATTCAACAAGCTTACTTAAACCAGCAGAGCTAATACCACCAGAATACACTTTAGTACCATCGGCATTAGTCACTGAAGTTTCTCCCACATTCCATGTTTGGAAAAACTCACCTAAATCATAACCAGATACATAAGAGCCACATACCATCATTAAGTCGCTAGCACTTAGCCCTGTGTCACCAGAACTACAGTAATTGATGCCCTCATCACCTTGTTGATCACCACGAGCCTTACGGTGCATCAACTTAATCATATTCCAACCTTGATCTTGATTATAAATAGTAGGTTTAGTGTCACCGTCAGCATACCAATCATCAATATTGAAATGACTTTCAGCCCAGATTTTCAATTGACCAAACATAACCAAACGAAGACCTGCATCGCCATGACTCCAAGCATGGTATTTTCCTTCGGAAAAGTTATCTGAAGCATTCAACCAATAAGGTGCTTTTTGAATATCACTCCTAATACGGTCCATTTCTGGTTTGTCATTACGACCTTCTAGCTCTTGCATATATAACGCTAAAATATTATTGGTTACCTCAGTACTCCCCGGAACTGAGAATGGTGCAGAAGCAAGATTATGACCGACTTCATGCCAGACCAACCAATCATCAATTGCATTTGTTGGCGGTGTCGTTGCCTTCACGTTAAATGAACTACTCATCACAGGATAACCAGAATGAGCAGCGCCAATCGAAATCTGTACATCATTCACAAAACGATGGCGGAACTCTTTTAGCTCTGGATAAGTAAAGCGACGATGTTTACCATCTGCATTCTCTTCATCACGACCGTAAAAATCACTTGCGGCATCAGCAAAGCGATTCATATTTTTACTAAATTCATTTAGATCAGCTGTCTTAACATTATTAAGAGCGGTAGTGTAAATAAATGATCCTGTATCAATTTCTGCAATTGGAGCTGTTGAAGAATCAGGTGTATTTACCCATTCACCAAGGTTATTAGCAGGATCTTTTTTCCACCATGCCGCTTTTTCAACGCCATCTAAATTAAATTCAGCGACTGTTGAAGCGCCACTTAATGCCTCTGTAGGTTTAATATAAATTAAACCGCCGTAAGGCACTTTGAATGTTGTTTTAGCACCATTATGAACAAAACTCATCTGCATTCTAGGAGGACGATTTAAACTTGTCTCATGTTGTGGCTTACCCGTTAAATCATCCGCCATCATAACGGTAATCATTGCAGCCACACCATCACGAACCGTCACCTCACTTAATTGAGGAGCCCATAAACCCGTTGATTGGTTATTTCCTGCTGAATAACTTACCGCCTTGCCTGCTGTTTCGATATTAGCAACTTCAGATGCTGTAGCGCCAACAGTTCGGCCTGGGTACTTAGTCGTATCAACCGTTATTTCATGATCCCAGAAAGATCGACCTAACATAATGCGAGTTAACGGTTTTTCCATGTAGTTTAATGGATAGCTAGGATTCATTTGTCCTGCTAATTCACCTTCACCATGAATCATACCATTTGCAATTAATGTCGCTTTTAGATCAACTGGACACGCAGCTTCTGGAACATCAGTCTGATGTTGATTATCTGTATAACAATTTAAGAAGTTAACCGCAGTTTTAAACCCTAATTCATCTTGAACATTAGGATCATAAGCGTATGGGTTATCATTCCACATCCAAATTGAAAGATTATCGTACGTCTGATTTAGCTCAACGGTAGATAAACGAGCACCCTGCTTACCTTTAGTGCGGTAATACATTTCATGCTCCATTAGGGCATTGAAGTTATCGCCAAGGTTTGCAGCTTTAACCATGCTTTCTACAACATCTTGGTTCATTTGATAACGATCGAAATCCGCACGCCAATATGCGCCACGAACTTGTATACCATCACCCTGACGAGTTTCTATACAGTTAAACTCATACTCATAAGAATGAGTACATAAAGGCGTTCCTTCAAATGCTTCTTGTAATTCAGATATAGCTGCAGCTCTCTCTTCATTATTCTTAACGAAAATACGAGCAAACTTAGTCTCCATTACAGGATTGCCATCTTTGTCTAATAAAGGATCACCTTTATCATCACGTTTGATAATTTCATACGTTGGAATTTCAAACTTGATCTTAGTTTCATCTTTAGTCCATTCTACCGAACCATCTTGATTTACTGTATAAGGTTGTTGTCCATCCACATCTTGGAAACGCTCAAGAACCACCATCTCATATTGGCTCTTCACATGAAGGTTTGGAGATGGCGCTTGGCAGTAATATGACGAACCACAAAATGCTTGTGATGTTGGGGTAACGTTACTTCCTCCCAATGAAACACCAGCTGAATCAGCTAAACGTCCGATTGGTTCAGGGTTAGTCACCTTATCAATTGCATCCATAAATAAAACACTACCACCTTCATTAATGTAAGTAATTAAAGCAGTAATATCATCTTGGCTTAAATTTGGGTTGTCTAAGTCAGCGATAAAGCGATGGCTCATGCCGTCACCTTGAGGCTTAGGTGGATATGCCTGAAGAATTAATAATGGCGTTTCACTTGCTGATAAACGTCCAGGAAATCCGTCCTTAGTTAACATTTCAACAGATGAAAAACCAAAAGATGGATTTACAAAGAAGTCATATTCTGTACCGTGTGATGTTCCAGCTTTAAGTAGTGTTGCTTTACTAATATTTGTAGCAACATTAATACCCTTTATCGAATTACCCCCATTTAACCAAGTAAATAGATTAGAGAAAAAAATCCCCATACTTCCTTGATCATTACGCGCATCATTTAATAAATAAAATGATGATGTACATTTTTTTGAATTACTATCAATTCGTAAAAGATCACTAGCCCAGTAATTATCTGGGCATGAAATAATGCTTGGGTACATGCTATTACCCATAAATACCACTTTACCAGAACCAATTTCGCCAGCGGTGACAAAAGGAAAACCAAAAGTAGCGTTGTCTTTTGAAACTAGTGGGATCGGAGGCATCTCAATAGTTGAGTGATTAGCAATATAAGGACGACCTTCACGAGTCCATGCTTGCAGCTCTCCAAACGGAATATCTTTGTTGATGTCCGCACGAGGCATCATAATAGGAAATGCTCGGTTAGATAAATTTAATGCTCTCATTCCTCGTGTATAGCCAGTTGCACCATAAAAGCTGCCGTTATCATTGAAGACATGGAAGCTAGTTACCCCATTAAATATTTTAGTTAGAGAATCGGTTACATAAGTGCCATTATCTAGTGAAAATACATGTGGGGTATCTAAAGAATAAAATGAGACTGGTTGTTGTAACTCGGCATCAATAGCAGCAGTTAACCCATTTTGGAATTGTGAATCAAATTCATTAGGTAATAAAAACTCTGTTCCTTCAATTTTCCCACCATTGGGTAAACTTAAATTAATCAGTTCGTTGATTACATTTGGGTAAAGAGAAAACGTCTCTTGAACTTTATCAGAGATAAGCAGCCCATAATTGTTATTCTCTGCGTATCGTGTAATTAACGATTGAATATTCGTTTTTACTACCGCATTGTCGCTAACATCTGTGATCTTATAACTAACTTGGTTACCAGCTACGCTGCCAAATTCAAAGGTATCAATACCAAAGGTAAGTTTGTCGCCCCACAAGTATTCGAATTCACCATTTTCGTCCGTAATACCTACCGCATTAGCAGAGAAGAAATTAACTCCAGCTAATGGTGTACCTGTACTATCCGTTAACTGGCTCTTAGTTAATACTTTCGCTTCAGCACTTGGTTTATAGGCATAGCTATCTTCTGCACTAGCAGAAACAAAATCACTATTTAAATCATTACTTGTACCAGGTGTTACTTCAGGAACAATTTCAGCATCAACGTGTGAACTAGGTGCTTTACCTACTTCATCAGTCGCTTCTTCTTCTTTTGATGCAATAAAAGCATCAACCGCAATTTGGTCTGCTAAGTTTTCATCCGTATAAATGTCTTGAATATCAAGCGAATCTATTTTGTTTAAACAAATTTCATCTTGCCCGCATGTCGAGATAGATTGTAAAACAACCGTGGCATTTATACCTTTACTATCTTCTAGGTCAAAAGAAGCTAGAAGTGTCGCATTACTTACATTGATTGCTTTATCACTAGGGAATGGAGCATTGAAACTACCTAATTCAACGCCGCCGAAAAAGCAGCTAAATGCTTGCCCTTGTTTAACGCTGAATGTTCCAGTGTCTATATCTAACCCATTACCGTTACATTCAACATCACCTGTAATTGCTTTTCCAGATGCGACTAACGTTCCAGTATAAGTAACTGGCGGAATAATATCCGTAGGAGGGATTGGCTCTGGTTCCGGTGGAATAATATCTGTCGGCGGAATAGTTTCAGGTTTAGTCGACGTTCCCCCACTAACCTCTATATTTTCTTGGTTACAACCAGCAAGCAACATTGATATCAACGATGCTAATAATAATTTCTTACTCATAATTCAACCTTTTAGAAGTGCTGAAACTAAACGTTCAGTTCACTAAGATCGAAACATACCATATTTATTTTCGTTAATTCTCAAAAATAATACAGAAATAGAATAAGAATCATGAAAGCGAATTAAGTTTACATTTAATTCATGAATAATATGAAGTTAACTTCCACTGTGTGTATAAATTACTCAGAATAACCAATGCATTATTAATAACTTACTCAATTTCAGGCAAAAAAAAGCCAGCCTTACGAGGCTGACCTTCTTAATACTTAAAGCAGATTTAGAGATTAAGCGTATACAGGTAGACGCTTACAAATTTCTAGTACTTTTGCTTTTGTTGCTTCGATAACAGATTCATCACCCATGTTGTCTAGAATGTCACACATCCAACCAGCAAGGTTCTTCGCATCTTCCTCAGAGAAACCACGACGAGTAATTGAAGGAGAGCCAACACGGATACCAGAAGTAACAAACGGGCTACGTGGATCGTTTGGTACCGAGTTCTTGTTAACCGTAATGTTAGCAGAACCTAATGCTGCATCTGCTTCTTTACCTGTGATGTCTTTGTCGATTAAATCAACTAGGAACAGGTGGTTCTCAGTAGAACCAGAAACGATGTTGTAACCACGAGCAAGAAACTCTGCAACCATCGCTTTTGCATTAGCAACAACGCGCTCTTGGTATTCTTTAAATTCTGGCTCTAGTGCTTCTTTAAATGCAACCGCTTTACCAGCGATAACGTGCATTAGAGGGCCACCTTGACCACCAGGGAATACAGCTGAATTTAGTTTCTTGTAAAGATCTTCGCCTTCGTTAGAAAGGATAAGACCACCACGAGGACCAGCAAGTGTCTTATGAGTTGTTGTTGTTACTACGTGAGCGTGTGGTACTGGGTTAGGGTAAACACCAGCAGCAATAAGACCCGCTACGTGAGCCATATCAACGAAGAAGTAAGCGCCAACTTTATCTGCGATTTGACGCATACGAGCCCAGTCACATACTTGAGAGTAAGCAGAGAAACCACCGATAATCATCTTAGGTTTATGTTCTACTGCTAGTGCTTCCATTTCTTCATAGTCAATTTGACCAGTTTCATCAATACCGTAAGGAATGATGTTATAAAGCTTACCAGAGAAGTTTACTGGAGAACCGTGAGTTAAGTGGCCACCGTGAGCAAGGCTCATACCTAACACGGTATCGCCAGCGTTTAGTAATGCCATGTAAACTGCGTTGTTCGCTTGAGAACCAGAATGTGGCTGTACGTTTGCGTATTCAGCACCAAACAGTTCACATGCACGGTTAATAGCCAGTGTTTCTACTTTATCAACGAACTCACAGCCGCCGTAGTAACGCTTACCAGGGTAACCTTCTGCATATTTGTTTGTTAGTTGTGAACCTTGAGCTTCCATCACTCGTGGGCTAGTGTAGTTTTCAGAAGCAATCAGCTCGATATGCTCTTCTTGACGTACTGTCTCTTCCTGGATTGCTGCAAACAAGTCTGCATCGTAATCTGCAATGTTCATATCACGCTTAAGCATCTGTATCTCCTGACTCAGATAAATATAAAACCCAAAAATAGCCCAGCGACGCAAACGATTACGTCACTAGTCTTAACTGCAACGTATTCTACATAATTTGATCTGGATCAGATACCCTAAATAGTACTTTTCTTTGTTATTTCTGTTGAGGATTACTCATTATCAACATGAATGAGACTCAAGAAGTGTCAATATTTGGCTTTACACTATGTAAAGGGTTTACTACAAAATCAGGGGCGTATTTATACATCAACAATTGCATTAATTGAAAATCACACTATTCTTGCGGGCATTATTTTGTTGGTATTAGTAAATAGATTTAATTGTTATGGAAAAAATAAAACACACGCATAAGGAAGATGTCATTGCTATTTTGACTGGCACCTTTCTAGTTTCTCAAGGAATTTTCTTTTTACAGGCTGCACAATTACTTACAGGTGGCACTACGGGCTTAGCTTTATTAATTAGCCAGATGAGTGGCATCAGCTTTGGTATCTTATACTTTTTATGCAACTTACCATTTTACGCCTTAGCTTGGCAGCGATTTGGAAAACGTTTTGCAGTAACCAGTTTAATTTCCGGCGCTCTTGTTTCTATCATGACAGATCACTTAAATATGATGATTTCAGTTGACCATATCAATGATATTTATTGCGCTATTGCTGGTGGATTATTGATGGGATTAGGTATGTTGATCTTATTTAGACATCGCTCTAGCTTGGGTGGATTTAATGTTTTATGCCTATTTATCCAAGAAAAATTTGGCATTTCAGTCGGTAAAGTTCAGATGGCTATCGACTTCTGTATTTTAGGAGCCTCTTTCTTTTTTATTACACCTTGGCTATTGGCAATTTCTGTTCTTGGGGCCGTTATATTAAATATTGTTCTTGCTATGAATCATAAACCAAATCGCTATATTGTGACTTACGGTTCATAACTTTAATAAAACTGATTCACATAAGTAGTTACTTATGTGAATCAGTTAATAGGAATAAAGCACAATCATAAAAAATGACCACGAATTATTAATGCGTGGCCATTTTTAGTCATTATCTACAATAATTATTTAATGACAGTACAGTTTTTCAATACAACTCGCCCAAGATCTAACCTGGCTTCCTCACCTTTTCCTTGAAAGGTAATCGCTGTACTCATATCTGGCATCCCGTCATCAGAAATGTACTTCATCCCTGACGCAGACACTGCTCGTTTTAACGCATAATCTTCTTTTGGTAATTGTAATAGTGCTTTATCTTCATTAAATGTAATTTGAAAATTTCGCCCTTCTTCACACTGATAATGAACAGGTTTTGCAGTTCCCATGTCAGGCATCTGGGATGAACACCCCGCGAGTACCCCAAAAGCAGTCAATACGAGTAATTTTTTCATAATAGCCTCAGTTCTTTTTATTAACTATAGGATAAAACAGGTAAAAACAGATGTTTCAAAAAAGATATTTATTTATATAAATGACAAGCAACTTCATGACCGGAATCATTTAAAATCTTTCTTTGTGGTTCCTCTTTGAAGCATTGCTTTTCTGCTTTTGGACACCTCGTTGAAAATCGACACCCTTTTGGAGGATTAATTGGTGATGGTACATCGCCAGTCAAAATAATTCGCTCTCTCCCTCTAAATCTAGGATGAGAAACAGGGATTGCGGATAATAAAGCTTCTGTATAAGGGTGTTTAGGAAAATGATAAAGCGTCTCTGATTGCCCATACTCCACAATTTTACCTAAATACATTACGGCCACTTTATCTGAAATATGTTTAACCACAGAAAGATCATGTGCAATAAAAATCAGCGCTAGGTTCATCTCGCGTTGTAAATCTAATAATAGATTCACAATTTGAGCTTGAACAGACACATCTAATGCAGATACTGACTCATCACACACAATTAACTTTGGTTTTAATGCTATCGCTCTAGCAATCCCAATACGTTGTTTCTGTCCACCAGAAAACTCATGAGGATAACGGGTTGCAGCACTTATTGGTAACCCCACTTTTATCAATAACTCTTCTCCCCATTGTTTACGCTCTTCTTTTGTCCCAACATTATGAATAACAAAAGGTTCTTCTAGAATCATTTCTATCGTATGGCGAGGATTTAATGATTCAGTTGGGTCTTGAAAAATAATCTGCATCTCTTGACGAAGTGACCTCATCTCTTTATTTTTAAGATGAGTAATATCTTTCCCTTCAAAAAAAATACGTCCTGCAGTTGGTTCAAATAACTTTAATAAACTGCGACCAAGAGTACTTTTACCACAACCAGATTCACCAACTAAACCCAAAGTTTCGCCTTTATTTACGCTTAAAGAAACGCCATCAACCGCATGAACGGCATAACCCTTATTAAAGATCCCTTGACCTGAGTAAAAATACTGTTTGAGATCATCAACTCTCAATAACTCACTCATTTTATCGCCTCATTATTAATTACTAATGCGTTACTAAAATGACAACTCACTTGATGCAATGATCCAACCTCACTCATCATTGGAACTTCAGATCCACACTTATCTTGCTTATATTTACAACGAGTCGAAAAACGACAACCGTTTGGCATTTCACTTAAAGAAGGAACCGTACCCTGAATCGTTTCAAGCTTTGTTTTTGGCTGAAGACTCAAGCTTGGCATAGAGGACATTAATCCTTTTGTATATGGGTGAACTGGGTTATCAAATAACTCAAAAATTCCCGCTTGTTCAGCCACCCTTCCTGCATACATAACAACCACTTCATCACATATTTCCGCGACAACACCTAAGTCATGAGTAATAAAAATAATAGACATACCTGTTTCATCTTGCAGGTTTTTCATTAACTCTAAAATCTGAGCTTGGATAGTCACATCTAATGCCGTAGTCGGCTCATCACAAATCAAAATATCAGGCTCACAAGCGAGAGCAATGGCAATCATAACTCGTTGACGCATGCCACCAGATAAATTATGTGGGTATTCATGCAACCTCGTTTCTGGAGAGGGCATTCCTACTTTTTCAAGCATTTCGATTGAGTATGCTAAACGCTGTTTTTTATCTAAATCAGGACGGTGAAGCTCTAATACTTCATTAATCTGCTTTCCAATAGTATGCACTGGATTTAATGCTGTCATCGGATCTTGGAAAATCATTGAAATACGGTTACCTCGCATTTCATATAATTTATCGGTACTTAACTGAACCAGATCAATATCGCCATATAAGATACGACCACCAACCACATTACCGTAAGGTTTGGGCAATAAGCCCATAATAGACATGGAAGTGACGCTTTTCCCGCAGCCGGATTCACCAACAATACCAATGGTTTTACCTTTAGGTACTTGAAAACTCACACCATCAAGCACTCGAACAGTTCCTTCGTCCGTTTGAAACTCGGTCACTAGATCTTCAACGGATAATACAATTTTTCTTTCCATATGCTTCTTCACTATTTTTATTATTATTTTTAACTAGGAGATCCCTCTCCTAGTTTTAAATTTATTAAAATAAGCTACAGCTTATAGGCTTCATCAATAATAATGACTGGTTCAAACGTTTTATCTGACTTCATTGCCGCTTTAGTTTCTTTCTTGGTTTTTTCATCAATCCAAAAAGTACTGAAGGTTTGAGAGAATCCCCAACCATGAAATAAATATCCCGTCTGCTTCGTCGCTATTTGCTCTGGTAATTTAATCCAACGCCAATAACCCGCACGAGCATAAGGCACCATATAACCAGGAACGATCACGTTTGCATCAGCAATAACTTGCTGGATTTCACGAGATAACGCCTGCTTCTTTTCAATATCAAATTCATTTTTAAATGAAATGATTAACGCATCTAACTCAGGTGAAGAGAAATTAGTAAAGTGATTGGTTTGTGGTTTATTGGCGTTGTCGGAATGGAAATATTCCCAATAAGCAGGGATCTCACCGGTTCCCATATTATGGAAGGAGATATCATGTTTTTTCTCAAGCACGTACTTAAACATACTCGAACCATCAATCAGATTAAGTTCAAAATCTAACCCTGCCTGCTTCGCTTGTTCTTTTAACACGGCAACTCGTGGGGTAAAGGATTGTTGAGAGTATGTCACAGCAAAACTTAATCGTTCACCTTTATCATTAACACGAATACCGTCAGGACCTACTGTTGTAAAACCCGCTTTTTCAAAGTATTCAATCGCTCTCTTTGCATTAAACTTAGGTGCTTGTAACGCTGCATTATCATAACCAGGATGACCAAATCCCATGCCATTTGGTTTACGAGAATAATCTCCTCGTAATACCTTCTCTATCATCATGTCAAAATCCGTCGCATACATAATGCCTTGACGAACATTAATATCATTTAACATTGGTTTTGACGTATTTAACCATAAACCACCAGCACCAACTGCAGCTTGGTTATATACCCACGCCTTTTGAATATAGCCTTTTTGATAATTTTTCCCTTCGGATTTGTCATGCCATAAATCAGGACGCACTAAATCAAACGTATCTAAATTACCTTTTTCAAAATGCTTTAACGCAATGTCAGCATCACGAATAACTTTGATATTAATTTTTTCTACGTTATAGCGATTTTGATTGTATTTATTCTCATAGCCCCACCAATCTTTACCTACATGTTTAAAGGTGATGTTCTTCCCTTTTTTGATTTTATCGATGTAGTAAGGACCAGTTACAGGCTCTGGTTTAAAGTTATATTTACGGACGAATTTATCATCAATGCCATCATTATTTGCATCGATTTGGGGCTCACCATAGAAGTGCTTAGGACGAGGCATTAAGTTGGTATAGGCGATAAGCTCATCACGATTTCGAGCTTTTGCTGATACGATTGCAATAGTGTGTTTATCAAACGTAATTATATCTGCAATGTCATTAGTAAAGAAATCGTTGTACCACGGTGCAACAATGTCAGTTGAACGCATTAATTTAAGCATAAACTGATAATCATCAGCAGTAACAGGCTTACTGTCGCTCCATGTCGCTTTGGGATTTAACCTAAAGTAAACGGTTTTATTATCGTCACCAAACGCCCATGATTGAGCCAGACCAGGTAACCATTCGTTTGTATTAGGGTGTTTAATCAGTGGTGGTAAACTTGCTTCTAGGATCCATGCTCTGAATGAACCATTAGAATCAGGTCCCACGGTTCGAAAAGTCTGCGGAAAACTTAATGTATAGGTTCGAAAAGTACCACCAAATGTCGCTTGGGAAGACGCAAAAATTGGCGCGCTATCATTTGTTTTCCATTCAAGATTGGCTGGAAGATCGGCCGAAAATACATTTATACTGAATAAAGCGGCAGTTGATGCTGACAGCAATACCAGTCTCTTTTTTATCGTCATAAATCCCTTCCTATTTTTATTATTCATTCCATTAAACGATTAAGTAGGACTACTCATATCGAGTATGTTTCTTAGGGTCAAAAGCTTCACGTATCCCCTCCCCAATAAAAGTCACCATAATTAATACAGTAACAATAGCAGTCACAACCGAAGTAGCGATCCAAGGTGAATCTAAATTAGATTTACCTTGTTGCAATAGTTCTCCCCAACTTGGCGTCGGAGGCATAAGTCCTAACCCTAAATAATCTAATGCTGTTAGTGCTGTGATATTAGCAACAATAGTGAATGGTGCTAATGTCACGATCATGACCATGGTATTAGGCAAAATATGATGAAATAAAATACGAGAATTAGACGCACCTAGCGCTTTCGCTGCCATCACATATTCTCTGGATTTTTCTTTATAGGTCATGGTTCGCATATACCATGTCATTCCCATCCAACCAAACATAACGTTAATTAAGGTAAAGAGCATAAAGCTTGGTTTCATTATCGAGACTAAAATCATGATGACGTATAAAAATGGCACCATAGACCAAATTTCAATAAAGCGTTGGAAAAATAGATCGAACTTTCCACCAAAGAAACCCATCGCACAGCCAACAGAGACCCCTATCGCATACGAGATCACTAACGTAATCAGCGCAAAGCCCATCGCAATCCTAAAACCATAAGTCAGGCGCGATAAAATATCTCGTCCAATGGTATCTGTGCCTAGGTAATGTTTTCCTTCGATACTTGGCTCTGTCGGTGGAAAATCGCCAGAGAAATCTTGCTCATAAGGGTTCCAAGGCACTATTGGCATAATGACAAAATTGCCTTCGCTCTCTTGTTCAAACTTAAGCTGCAATTCTCTGTAATTGGTTTCATGAGCATACCCTAAGCCAAAGGTATCTCCTGATTTCACATCACCATACGTCGGGAAATGCCACTGACCTTGGTAGCTAACAAGTAAAGCTCGGCTGTTAACAAAAACTTCAGCAAAAATCGATAGTACCAATAGCAAAGATAAAATAAGAAAAGACCAATAACCGCGTTTTATACCTTTAAATCGTTGAACTTTCTTTTGCGTTAATGGACTTAAATTTAAAATAGACAACATAATTAAGCTCCAAATTTAACGCGCGGATCAACCGCAGCAACACAAATATCAGATAAAATATTACCTAACATTAACATGGTGGCATTAATGGCAAATAACCCCATAACTACTGGATAATCACGCTCCATTATTGCTTCGTAACCTAGCAACCCAATACCATCAATATTAAAGATTACCTCAATCAAGAATGACCCTGTCATAAAGAACATTAATGAATTACCAAAATGACTTGCTACAGGAATTAAGCTATTTCGTAATGCATGTTTACGTACTGCTTTTTTAAACGGCAACCCTTTTGCAATGGCAGTACGTACATAATCTGATGCTAGATTTTCCATTAGATTGTTTTTCATGGTCATAGTCAGTAAAGCAAAATCACCAATGAGATAACAAAACAAAGGAAGTATTGCATGCCACATAATGTCTTTAATTTGCTCAAAAGCACCGAAGTCATCAAAATCATCACCAACAAAACCGCCCATTGGAAACCACTCTAACTGGTAACTGAACAGACTAATTAAGAAAACGCCAATCACATATCCAGGTAAGGCAAAACCAACGAAAATCGCAACGGAAGAAGTAGAATCAAGAATAGAACCATGCTTTAAGGCTTTGAGGTAGCCAAGAGGAATCGAAATCATATAACTAAGTAAAAAGGTCATTCCTCCATAAAAAAGAGAAACAGGTAAGCGCTCGGCTATCATGTCCCATACTGGTTCGTAATAACGGGTCGATTCACCTAAATCAAGAACGACTAATTTAGTTAACCAATCATAATAGGCTTCAAATACGGGTTTATCTAAGCCGTAGAAAGCATTTAGCTCAGCGATTTGCTCTTCAGATAAGGCATTATTACCATCAGTAACACTGCTAGTACCACCAGTTTCTGAAGCGCCTTGCATTTGTAAGCTGAGTAACATGCGTTCAACTGGGCCACCCGGTACAAATCGAGTTAGGGCAAAGATAAGTAAGGTAATACCGATAAAGGTAGGGACAACCAATAAAAGTCGTCTGAGTAGATAAGATATCATCCGTGACTATTGCTCCATATCCTTCGACAAACTCCGTTGCCTATTATTTTTATAATAATTTTATTAACTTAGCTCAATGATTAAGTAACTACAAAGCTAAGGCTTGATAATGTAATAGAGTTAACAGTTTGCAGAATAGTGAGGGGATAAGGAAGGGAAAGGCTGTTTTTTGATACAATTGTTATAAAAGTGTCACAAAGTAAACCTCATTGGATTAGATTATCCAAACAAGGAAATAAAGAATGTTTTAACGCAAAAAATTACTCAAAAGGAATTGCTGTCAAATGAGCGAGTATATCTTGTTGTTGTTTTTCAGTTAATTGGTCCCACGTGTTTACCGTATCATCTAACTGATCATTTTGAATTGGCAATTTTTTTGTCGTGTCTAGATCCGATACCATACTATTACTTGTATCTAACGTATTCATATAAACCACCTCTTCCTTAGAGCTTACTCAAATAAGTGTAAGTAACCTTATGCCGATTGTCTTATAAATATACTAATAAGTAGCCTTAACTTTGAGACAAATATAAAAAAGGCACTCATTGTTTTTACCATGAGTGCCACAAGTATGCATTACTTTTTTATTCAACTTAGACCAGTTCACCGGCCCCTTTTAGAGACTGTTCACTGTTTTCGACTAAAATAGCGGTCGCCGTTTTTTTCAAGCTCTCCCAATCGACATCATCAACATCAATACCATTACGCCATGCATTCTCTTGCGTTGAGCTTAATTCTGTTGAATCAATATGAATACCGTATCCCTCAGATAGTGCCATCACATCGAAATCTCTTACTGATAATTCAATTGTCATATCATTAAGGTAACCGCTATGTAGATCTATTTTATCCGATAGAAATAATTCTGGGGCTACGCACCCTCTATTTAAAATATATAAAGTTCGCTTAGGGCTCGTGCCATTTTCCCAATGAGCTTTACAAGCAATACCTTTCGCTGCCAGCTTTACTAATTCACTGTAAGCTAACCAACGGTTATGGCATTTTTTAAGCGTGATCGTTAAGGCTTTTTTCTCTACCATTTTTTCAATTGCATAATCAACGATTACAGGCAAATGACAAGCTACACTGCAACCGTGTAAGTCCACCACCAAGTTCCCTGAATTGGACATTGTAATATCGACAGGACAATCTTCTTCAGCAGTTAAAAACTTAGTTGCATTATTAAAATGCCTAACTCCATTAAGACCAACCATTTGCAGGTCTGCCACCATGTTAGCAATAATATCAGCCTCTCCACAGGTACGTCTCATCCCTAGAAATGCCTTATTGGTTACTGCAACTAACTCATTATGTGAAACGATCATTCGCTTTCTCCTTCGGCTGGCAATAATGGGAATAGCCATTCACCATCATTAATCTCATCGAGCAATGGCGCTCCTTGAAAAAACGTCACTCTAACCCAGCGATCTGAGCGAGGATCAAATTTTGTTGCACCAAACACCGCTAATTTACAGCGTAATAAATGCATAGGTAAAGACGACTTATGTAGTACATTCATTTGAATATCCCCCATGGCCTTATGCCCTAATGTCCACACTCTTCGTGCGATAGCACGGTACTTTGGGTGCTCAACTAAAAATTCAGCCAATGATAGTGTCTTATCACATTTCAATAACGAATGGTAAAGGCGGTAAACCTGTCGACCAATGTCTAATGGCAGCTCTCTGTCTTCTCCCTTTTCTTCTCCTCTAATCCCTAATCGAGGCTCTTCTTTATCTTGTGAACGATACCAAAACCAGTAATTATTCTCTGGTTTAGTAAAATCCGTACCAATTGCCCATTGATAGCAACCTTCTATGATTATCCGTAAATCTTGCACTTTCTTTCCACTTGGAAGAGAAAGTGTTTCGCTACAGTTCATCTGCTCTTCAAATCTATCGACTAGTTCTGGATGAATTTCCATTAAGCAAGACAGAAGAATCTCTTGTGCTTCTAGGCTCATATTATGCGCTTGAGTGACTACATCTTCCCAAGTTGAACTAAGGGCAAGTACATTATCTAAATTGTTCGCGAACCCTTTTAATTCAGACACAGCAATATGATTAAGGTTATCCTGAACTTCATTAATAGTAATAACCTGCTCTAAGTGCAGCACCGCTTTTTTCAACAAATAATCCAGAGGTAATTTCTTATTCAGTGACACTCTGTGATGAAGAACCTCAGCCAAAGCCATTTCACGAGCAAACATCCACTGATCAACAATACAAGGATGATTAATTAAATACGGTGCCATCCCTAAACCCGTTGCATTACCAACACCAAGATAACGTTGTAATTCAGGGTGTAAACTAATTGCCTTCTCGCCACCAGTTTCTGTCGCTAAATAATGAACCCAATCTAAGCTGAATTGACGTAATAAATAAACCGCACACATTTGCGCGCTAAACGATTGATTAAAATCTACGTTATTCTCTAATAATTTAAAATCAGCAATACCAAATTTGCCATTACCATAAACAGCGGTTGTACGTAGAATATACCCTACCTCAGCCAGCTCTTTCTGATTAGGTTGTTCGCCTCGCGATAAATGCGAAACAAGATGTTCAAACACTCGAACACTTTTATTCGCTCTTGCTAATACCAATACATTGTTAGGGTTTCTTCCTGCTTCTTGCAACGGCACATTGGCTTTTAGTCGAGTTAATAAATCAACATCAACGTCCCCAAGAACTAAGGCAAAAGTAACATCCCACTTTTCGGCAATAACGCGGTCATTCCGCTCTTCATCTGCTATTTCATCACAAAATACTACTAAGTGATAAACATCATGTGGAGTCACTAATTTATAAATAACATGCCCAAAACCTTGCGGTGATAACAGCCATTCATGCTTAGTCACTTGCCAGTGTTGCTGTGCCATTTTTCGTATTAGGCTACGAACAAAACTGATCCTATTTTGATGCATTGCACCTAGTCTTTCTGGTGCCATTACAATGTCAGGTTTACGCAGATGAGTTTCAGCGTACGTTGAACGATGTGCATCCATGTTTGCTCACCACCATTTCTCGTTCTAATTATATTGATAGGTAGCTCTTTTATCAGAGCCAGATAGAGTAATGTTCCCACCACTCTATTCACGTTATTGGTATCGTTTATAGACCTTGTTCTTTTGCCATTTTCATTGCTATCTGTGGTGCATTCCACAATGAAGGCAAGAGAATCAAAGAGACAGGAACTGCTGTGATAACAATGAAGGATTGCAACGCTGAAATACCACCAGATCCTAAGGAGATTAAAATCAATGCGGTTACCCCCATCATCACCCCCCAAAATGTTCTGATAATGGCATTAGGTTCTGTTTCACCACTGATCACTACGCTAATGGTGTACGTCATTGAGTCACCCGTAGTTACAATGAAAATAGTAGTTAAGATAAGAAATAAGATGGATATCAGCATCGGCATTGGCAGCTGAGATGTCACTGCAAGTAAAGCGCCCGGTAAGTTAAATCCTTCAAAGGCAGAGCTAACACTACCAGGGTTAGCTATTTCAAATGCCAATCCAGAGCCCCCAACAATGGTGAACCAAAAACACGTAACAAGTGGTGCCACAATACTAATGGTTGTTACCAATTGACGAATGCTTCGCCCACGAGAGATACGCGCAATAAAGATTGCCATCATCGGACCGTAGCCTAAGAACCATCCCCAGAAAAAGACTGTCCACCAGCTTAACCATCCTTCATCCCCACGATATGTAGCCATAGGTATGAAGTTATCAATCATGCTACCAACCCCTTGAATATAGCTATTCACGATGAAGTTAGTTGGACCAAAAATAAGGATATAAAGCATAAGCGCAGCGGCTAAGATAACGTTGTATCGACTCAGCATTTGCATGCCACGATTCAAACCACTCAATGCAGATAAGGTATATAGAGCAATCGCAAACAATATAATGATGAACTGTGTGGTAAACCCATCAGGAATGTCAAACAACGCGTTTAACGCATAGCTCACTTGTAATCCTAAGAAACCAATCGGACCGATCGTTCCCGCAGCAACTGCAACAATACAACATGCATCAATCAATGCTCCCGTATGTCCTTTGAGTACTCGCTCACCAAAAAGAGGGTAAAGTAGAATTCTCGGTTTAAGAGGCAAGCCTTTGTCGTAATGGAGGTGCATAACCACAATTGAGGTCAATCCCCCTACTATCGCCCACGCTAAAAAACCCCAATGCATAAATGATTGTGACAGTGCATTTACAGCACCTTGTTGAGCACTCTCTTGAGGACCATATAATGGTGGTGCATTCACAAAGTGGGCTATTGGTTCAGCAGCGGCCCAAAATACCCCTCCCCCTGCGAGTAAGGTACAAAAGATAATTGCCATCCAACGAAAACCATCCATTTCAGGTTTATCGATTCCACCCAATATCACTCGTCCTGTACGTCCTGCAGCTAGTCCAAGACCAATAAGAAATGTCAGTAATAAAAGTAACTGCCAGTAAGGTCCAAATATCTTCACTGACCATGAAAAACCAGCATTTACAACGGTTGATAATAACTCTCCATCAACCAATGCAAGTAAAACAAATAAAGCGAGAAAACCACCGCTATACCATAAGGCAGGGTTATCAAGTCCTAATTTTTCAGATGTTGATTCTTTGCTTTGTAATGTTGAGGTTTTAGTTTCCTTTTTTATCGTATTTTTATTTGACTCTTTCACGCTATTGGCTAAATCAGACATACTCTGACTCCAGAAGTTGCTTTGCAGCTGCAAAGGTGTATTTACCACCTACCCTGTTATTTTTGTATTGAGTAGGCTGCTCCATGTATGGGTCTCGCTTTACGAAATAGGCTTTAGTCCTTGTTGTAAAAAATTAAACCAGTTGTCACCCAATATTTTCCCCGCCTCAGATTCACTGAACCCGTGACTCATTAATCCGTTGTAAATATTTTCCATCCCAGCACTACCACAGAACCATGGTAATGCGTCAGGCCAACCTGAATTACTCGCTGAACCTTCACCATAATTCATCGCTTTTGACCAACGACCATTACGCATCCATTCCAACACTTCTTGCGGTTGATTCAGACACAAATCACTGCCAATACCTAAATGATCAATTCCAACCATATCAGCTGTTTTTGCTATCATTTGGCAAAAGTCATTTAATGAACATTGACTGCCATTTGGCAGATGAAATGGATATAAACTAAAACCAAGTAACCCACCACGTTCTGCTAATGCTTTAATTACCGTGTTTGATTTATTACGTAATGCATCATGAGCAAAAGAAGGATTGGCATGGCTAATACAAATAGGGCGTGACGATAAATCAATCGCTTCAAGCGTGGAACGCTCTGCACTGTGAGACATATCGACGATCATTCCCACTCTATTCATCTCTTCAATCACTTGTTGACCAAAACGAGTAATACCAGTGTCATTTTTCTCATAACACCCTGTCGCTAATAAGCTTTGGTTGTTATACGTCAATTGCATGATCAGTAACCCTTGCTGACGCATGACCTCAATTAAACCGATCTCATCTTCAATAGGAGAGCAATTTTGTGCGCCAAAGAAAATTCCGACTTTGCCTTCCGCTTTTGCTGTCTCAATATCCGCCATCGAATAAACGGGCATAATTAGATCAGCATTTTGCTCAAAGCGTAAGTTCCACTCAGCAAAACGACTCAAGGTTTCACGTGCATTTTCGTGGTACACCATGGTGGCATGAACCGCCGTAATACCACTGGCTTTTAAGGTTTGAAAATATTCGCGATCCCAATTGCAATACTGCAATCCATCAATCACAATCCGTTGCTGATACATAACACTCTCCTTATTTCATATTGGTTTCATCTAGTTGAGTAGATTTTCAATCCATGTTTAATAAGGACGTTGGTAAGCAGTTTTCACCACTGTATAAAACTCTTTTGCATACTGACCTTGCTCTCGAGGACCAAAGCTTGATTCTTTACGACCACCAAATGGCACATGATAGTCCGTACCCGCAGTTGGTAAATTCACCATTACACACCCCGTTTGAGCTTGTTGTTTAAACAATGAACTCGTACGTAAACTTTGAGTAATAATGCCCCCCGTTAAACCAAAGCGAGTATCGTTAGTCGTTGCAATCGCTTCATCTAGATCTGACACTCGGATCACACTTGCCATAGGAGCAAATACTTCTTCTTGGTTTACTTCCCACTTATTATCCGTGTTAATAAATAGCGTTGGAGACATGTAGTAACCATCATGTTCAAGATTTAAACGTTCACCACCAAATGCCAATTCAGCACCACTTTGGCGTGCATTTTCCATCCAGCCAAAATTTGCATCCAATTGATTACCATCAACCACTGGTCCCATAAAAATGCCATCTTCTAGTGCATGACCCACTTTTAATTCACTCATACGTTTAATTAGCGCTTCAACATACGCATCATGAATCCCATCCATTACAACTAAACGAGATGACGCTGTACATTTTTGGCCTGCACCAGAGAACGAACCTGCAATTGTTGCTTCAACCGCGATTTGAAGATCCGCATCATCCGCAATAACCAGCGCATTCTTACTGCCCATTTCTAACTGGCAACGCACAAAATTTGGTGCCGTAGCCGCTGCCACTTTACGTCCTGTATCTACAGAACCAGTAAAACTCACACCATTAATTTCTGTTGAATTGATTAATGCATTACCCACTTGAGAACCATTACCTAGTACTAAGTTAAATGTTCCTTCTGGTAGGCCTTGACGATGAATAATCTCGGTAAGTGCCACAGCGCTTGCAGGGGTTAGATTGGCAGGTTTCCAAATAACACTATTACCAAATGCGAGAGCGGGAGCGATCTTCCAAGCTGCGGTTGCGGTTGGGAAATTCCAAGGCGAAATCACCGCAATCACACCGACAGCTTCACGTGTTACTTCAACAGAAACACCCGGTCTTACTGAATCAACACTATCCCCAATTTGGCGTAGCACTTCTGCTGCAAAGTATTGGAAGAATTGACCTGCGCGATAGATTTCACCTCGACCTTCCATGAAAGGCTTACCTTCTTCACTTGAAAGCAAACGGCCTAGTTCATCACAACGTGAAATTAGCTCATCACCAATCGCTTGCAGTACCGCTTGTTTGCGCTCTAATGGTGTTTTCTCCCACTCAGGTTGCGCTTTTTTTGCTGCTGAAATCGCATCTTGAACTTGGCTTTCACTTGCTTGAGCAAAATGACCTAAATGTTGTGTGATGTCAGATGGATTAATGTTGGCAATGGTACTGATACCAGATTGCCATTCACCACCGATGTATAATGATTTCTCTGCTTGGATATTTTGTGCTTGAACTGTCATGTTATCTTCCTTGTTCTAAGATTATTACTTTTAAAAATAAGCAATAAAAAACGAATTCTTTGATATTTAATAAGATAAAGCGTTAGGTTTATTCTGCTCTGACCGCGGCATAAACAATAAACTCTACGAGCATTTCTTCACGAGCTAACCCTGCAACAATCATTGCAGCACGGTTTGGATAAGGCGCATTAAAATACTCTGCGTACACCTTATTTACAGTGGCGAGGTACTCTCTATCAGTGACATAAATTAATACCTGCAAAACAGAATCTAGAGACTCTCCTGCGCATTCTAGGGTATGGACTAAGTTATCTAATGTTTGACGCGCTTGGGCTTCAATGCCTCCATCAACAACAGCTCCTGATTGGTCAATTGGGATCTGAGCGGTATATAGAGTCCCGTTATTTACAATTGCCCACTCAAGTGGGGCTTTAGAGGCAAATAAGTCAGTTTTTATTGAATGCTTTTTCATTTTAGTCTTCACGCTCTCATTCGTCATGTAATAACAATGTTTCAATACGGTTAAATATTGCACATTGACAGATGATAAATCTAACGGTAAATTTTTTACATTCGATAAGAAAAACTTATCACCTTAGTGAGAGTTCGATAAATAAAGGGATGAGAGTGAGGTTTAAGGTATGAGCATCAAGCTACAACAATTGAAACACTTTACTTTAGTCGTAGAGGAAGGAGGCTTTCGTGCAGCATCAAATCGTGCAAATCGTTCTCAAGCTGCATTATCAACGTCGATTAAAGAGCTTGAACGCATTTTAGAACAACCATTATTTGAAACCGGAAATAAATCAAAACTCACCCCTTTTGGTGAAATCTGCTTTCCTAAAATCTCACAGTTCTTAGATGTTTATGACCGACTAAATAATGATTTGCGGGCAGATGCCGCAGGACAACAAGGACGCGTTCGGATTGCGAGTGTTCCCTCTGTAGCTGCAAAATTAATTCCAAGTGTGCTTGGTGCATTCAGTGAGAAGTATCCAAATGTAGAAGTGAGTTTGATAGATGATAACGCCGCAGGAGTTGAAGCGAGATTATTATCTGGTGAAGTTGATCTCGCATTAGGTAATTATTCACAATTAGAAGAAGCAATTCACTTTACTCCTCTTATTAGTGATCCTATTGGTGTTGTTTGCTTAAAAGATAACCCTATAGCAAATAATCCAGAAGGGATCGAATGGCAAACTTTACTCGAACAACCTTTTATAAGAAACGGAACATGTACTTTACTCAACTCAACACCGGCTCGTATTCTTAGTGAGCAAGCCCTTTATTCTGTAGAGAATATAACCTCATTATTTTCTATATTAGAGCTTGGTATAGGAATTACTACATTACCTAAATTGGCCTTCCCAACCAATGAAACACGGTTAATATGGATCCCTCTGATCGATCCTCCATTAGAGCGCCAAATCGGAATATTTCAATTAACAGGCCGAACTATTTCACCTCAGGCACAGCAATTTTATGAATTGTGCGTTCAGTACTTAAATTATCAAAAAGAATAAGTAATAAAAAAGCCCACAAACCTAGGTCTGTGAGCTTTCTAATATAATGTTCGTCAGTTGTATTTAATTAAGCAAACAAAAATTTAGGTACATCTGCAATACTATCAAGAACGGTCGTCGCTAACGCTTCACCTTCTTCAGTTACTGGCTTACCAGTACGAACAAGAATACGAGTGCCAACACCCGCCGCTTGTGCTGCCATCATGTCTTCTTTCTTATCACCGATCATGATCGAGTTTTCCATATCGATGTCTAAAAAGCTTTGTGCTGAGTTAAACATACCTGGATTTGGTTTGCGGCAATCGCACTCTTCTTTATATCTTTCTACTGTTGCTTCTGGGTGGTGAGGGCAATAATAAATACCATCAAAATCAATACCGTGATCAGCAAAGTTCCAATCCATCCATTCCGTTAGGATTTCAAATTGCTCTTCAGTAAACATACCACGAGCAATTCCCGATTGGTTTGTTACTAATACAAGTAGGTAACCCATGTCTTTGCATTTTTTAACGGCATCAAATACACCATCAATATATTCAAAGTCATCACGCTTATGAACATAGCCACGATCAACGTTAATGACGCCATCTCTATCAATAAATACCGCTGGTTTGGACAAGGTGAAACCCTCTAAATAGTCAAATCGGTTAATAAAAAATTATCGCACGCTTTTGCTTTCTTAGCATCATAATTTATACGTTTAGCCGTCTAGACGTAAAAATACCTATTGACTTAAATCAATATCCGAAATAGCATCAGTAGGATATAAAAAATGAGAGATCGCTCAGATTTTTTAACCTTGGGTATCTTTCTATTTACACTGGCTTTCTATTTACATTAGCTCCCTATTTAAAAATGCAGTTCAAGGCGAATCATGATTGAAATAAACCGCGTTAATAAGGTGTTTTATCAAGGTGCAAAGGAAATTAATGCCCTTAAAGATATTAACCTACATATTGCCCAAGGCACCATCTTTGGTGTAATTGGCTCATCAGGTGCAGGGAAAAGTACGCTGATACGCTGTGTAAACATGTTAGAGAAGCCAACAAATGGTGAAGTGATTGTTGATGGTGTTGATTTAACAAAACTGTCTTCAAGCGAGTTAAGCAAAGCACGCCGCAATATCGGAATGATTTTCCAACACTTTAACCTTCTTGCTTCACGAACTGTATTTGAAAACGTAGCTCTACCTCTAGAGTTAGCGGGAAAATCAAAACAAGAGATTAAGAAAAAAGTCACTGAGCTATTAGATTTGGTTGGCTTAGAAGATAAGCACCACACTTATCCTGCAAACCTTAGTGGCGGTCAAAAGCAACGTGTTGCTATCGCTCGTGCGCTTTCAACCGATCCAAAAGTACTGCTTTGTGATGAAGCAACCAGTGCGCTTGATCCTGCAACGACAAAATCAATTCTTGAACTAATCAAAGATCTAAATCGAAAATTAAACATTACTATCCTAATCATTACCCATGAAATGGAAGTAGTAAAAAATATCTGTCATGAAGTGGCGATTATCGGTGGCGGTGAGTTGGTTGAAAAAGGCATTGTGAGCGATATTTTTGCTCATCCTAAAACCAAACTTGCACAAGAGTTTATTCGTGCAACATTAGATTTATCGATTCCTGATGATTTCAAATCTCGTCTACAAGAAACCTATGTAGAAGGCAGCTATCCTCTTATTCGTTTGGAATTTACTGGTGCCAGTGTTGACGCCCCTGTTATTAGCCAGATCTCTCGTGAATTTGACATTGATATCAGTATCTTAAATGCAGATATCGATTATGCTGGCGGCGTTAAATTTGGCCTTATGCTAGCCGAGTTTTTTGGCAACCAAGAATCAACAGCGCAAGCAATTACATTCTTACGCAATCATCACGTAAAAGTAGAGGTATTAGGTTATGTCATTTGATGTGATTTCTGCATGGCTTGATTTAAACAGCAAGCTGTTATTAAACGCAACAGGCGAAACGCTTTATATGGTCGCAGTTGCTGGTATTGTAGGTTTTGCTATTGGGATCCCTCTTGGTGTTGTTTTACATATCACCAAAAAAGGCGGCTTAATGGAAAACACTGCATTTAACAGTGTGCTTGGTGCTATTGTTAACGTAGGCCGTTCAGTTCCTTTCTTGGTTCTAATGGTTGCCATTATTCCAGTAACAAAATTAATTGTTGGTAGCTTTATTGGTACCACTGCTGCGATTGTCCCATTAACCATTGGGGCTATTCCATTTGTTGCTCGCTTAATTGAAGGCGCATTAATTGAAGTACCAAGTGGGCTAGTTGAAGCAGCACAGTCAATGGGCGCAACTCCACTGCAAATTATTACGAAAGTACTGCTTCCTGAAGCACTGCCAACTATTTTAAACTCAGTAACTATCACACTAGTAACGCTAGTTAGCTACTCTGCAATGGCAGGTACCGTTGGCGGCGGTGGCTTAGGTGATGTTGCTATTCGATATGGTTTCCACCGTTATGATTTAACCATCATGGCTGTGACCGTTGTTATGCTGATTGTTTTGGTTCAAATCATTCAATCTGTTGGTGATTCTTTAGTTAAAAAAGTCGATCACCGTTAATTTTATTTAATATGGAATTCATTTTTAAGGAGTAAATAATGAAATTGAATCTAAAAAAACTGGCAGCAGTTGCTGGTCTAGCGTCAACACTTATCCTTACGGGGTGTGGCCAAGAAGAAGCAAACACAAACTTAATTAAAGTGGGTGTAATGGCGGGAGCTGAAGCACAAGTTGCTGAAGTTGCAGCTAAAGTTGCAAAAGAACAATACGGACTTGATGTTGAGCTAGTGACATTTACCGATTACGTAACACCAAACGCCGCATTGGATGATGGTTCAATTGACCTAAATGCATTCCAACACAAACCATACCTAGATCAACAAGTGACTGATCGCGGTTACAAAATTGAAATCGCTGGTAATTCATTTGTTTACCCAATTGCAGGTTACTCTAAACAAGTAACTTCGGTTGACCAAATTGAAGATGGTGCGCGTATTGCGGTACCAAACGATCCAACGAATCTTGGTCGTTCTTTACTTCTTCTTCAAGAACAAGGGCTAATCACATTACGTGATGGTTCTGGTCTTGCTGCAACGGTTCGTGATATTACGGCTAACCCTAAAAACATCACTATTGTTGAGTTGGATGCTGCACAGCTTCCTCGCTCTCTTGATGATGTAGCACTGTCTGTAATCAACACAACTTACGCAAGTAGCCTAAACCTTACACCTGAGAAAGATGGCATCTTTGTTGAAGATAAAGACTCTCCGTATGTAAACCTAATTGTTGGTCGTACTGACAACGTAAACACTGAAAACGTAAAAACATTTGTTAAAGCGTACCAATCAGAAGAAGTTTACCAAGCAGCACTTAAAACATTTAAAGGTGGCGTAGTTAAAGGTTGGTAATCTCTTCTTTTAACAAGTAACCCTACAAAAGGTTGACGTGAGAGCGTCAACCTTTTTTAATGTCTAAAGATTATTATGCATAAAGAATTCTTTAATGACTCATCACATCGACCCTATTGGTTTTATCCAATCGCCTTATAAAGAAAAATTTGCGGTTCCCCGTCAACCTCGCTTAGCCCCTAGCGCCACATCTCGCCTAAAATTAGTAGGAGAAGCGAATTCACCAGAAGCGGTACGTGGAATTGAGCAATTCTCTCATCTATGGTTGTTATTCCTATTTGACCAAAACTTAGAGGCAGGATGGAGACCCACGGTTCGTCCACCACGTTTGGGGGGTAACGAGCGTATTGGTGTTTTTGCTTCACGAGCGACCTTTCGTCCCAATGGTATTGGCATGTCAGCCGTCGAATTAAAAGGCGTGGTTCAAGAAGGTAATCAAACCTATTTAGAATTGGGCAGCGTTGATTTGGTGGATAACACGCCAATCATAGACATCAAACCTTATATCCCCTATTCCGATTCTATTCCTGATGCACTCGGTGGTTTTGCAGAGAAAGAACCTGATGTTCTTAATGTGTATTTATCAATAGAGGCACAAAAATCCCTTGCTTCACATCCACAGAAAACACAGATAGAAGCGGTCATAAAAGAGGTGCTTGGGCAAGATCCACGCCCGGCTTACAAAAAAGGGAAAGCAGATGCTAAAGAATATGCGGTCAATTTGTTTGATTTGAACGTAAAATTCATCGTTGATAGCAATTCCGTCACGGTAACTGCAATTGATCGCTTTTGAGATCGCTTTTAGGCTGATATCATAGAGGGCTTAATTTTAGATTTGAGCTATTTCTTCAAAGAGCATTCTCAAGCTAAGATTAAACTCTCGATTTAACTGTTTAAATCGAGTTATTCCAATATTCATAACTAACAAATGGATGAAAACATGCGCACTAGCAAATACCTTCTTTCAACACTGAAGGAGACTCCAAACGACGCAGAAGTAATTAGCCACCAGCTAATGCTACGTGCAGGTATGATCCGTCGTCTAGCTTCAGGTTTATATACTTGGCTACCGACTGGTCTACGTGTATTGCGTAAAGTCGAAAACATCGTTCGTCAAGAGATCGACAATGCAGGTGCAATCGAAACTTTGATGCCCGTAGTTCAACCGTTTGAGCTTTGGGAAGAGACTGGCCGTTCTGAAAAGATGGGTCCTGAACTTCTTCGCTTTACTGACCGTCATGTTCGTCCGTTTGTACTTAGTCCAACTGCTGAAGAAGTTATCACGAGCCTTGTTCGTAACGAAGTTAACTCTTACAAGCAGCTTCCACTAAACTTGTACCAAATCCAAACTAAATTCCGTGATGAACGTCGTCCACGCTTTGGCGTAATGCGTGCACGTGAATTCTGCATGATGGATGCGTACAGCTTTGATATCGATAAAGAAGGCCTACAAAAGTCTTACGATGCAATGCACGATGCTTACTGTAAAGCATTCGACCGTATGGGTCTTGAGTACCGTCCAGTATTGGCTGACTCAGGCGCTATCGGCGGCAGCGGTTCTCAAGAGTTCCACGTACTTGCAGAAAGCGGCGAAGATTTAATCGCATTCTCAACAGAATCTGATTACGCAGCTAACATCGAAAAAGCAGAAGCTCTAGCACCAACAACTGAACGTGCTGCTCCTACTCAAGAGATGACAACGGTTGATACACCAAACGCAAAAACAATTGCAGAATTGGTTGAGCAACACGGCATCGCAATTGAAAAAACAGTGAAAACATTATTTGTTAAAGCATCTGATGAAGTTGACGCTGAGATCATCGCACTTATCATCCGTGGTGATCACGAACTTAACGAAGTTAAAGCTGAAAACCTAAAAGAAGTTGCTTCTCCATTAGAGATGGCTGACGAAGCACAACTTCGTGATCTAATCGGTGCTGGTGCTGGTTCTCTTGGCCCTGTTGGCCTAGAACTGCCATTCATCGTTGACCGCTCTGTTGCAGTAATGAGTGACTTTGGTACAGGCGCAAACATCGATGGTAAACACTTCTTTGGTGTGAACTGGGATCGTGATGTTCAGCTTGGTCAAGTTGAAGATCTACGTAACGTTGTAGAAGGCGACCTAAGCCCATGTGGTCAAGGTACTCTACAACTGAAACGCGGTATCGAAGTTGGTCACATCTTCCAATTAGGCACAGCCTACTCAGAAGCAATGAACTGTGGCGTGCTTGATGCTAACGGTAAAAACTCTATCCTTGAGATGGGTTGTTACGGTATCGGTGTTTCACGTGTTGTTGCATCAGCTATCGAACAAAACAATGACGAATACGGCATTGTATGGCCAGAAGCGCTTGCACCATTTACGGTTGCTATCGTTCCTATGAACATGTACAAATCAGATCGCGTTAAAGAAGCTGCAGAGAAACTGTATGCAGAATTAACAGCGATGGGCATCGACGTTCTATTTGATGATCGTAAAGAGCGCCCAGGTGTTATGTTCAAAGACATCGAGCTTATCGGTATTCCACATACCGTTGTTATTGGCGACCGTAGCATGGACGAAGGTAACTTTGAATATAAGAACCGTCGTGCAAACACAAAAGAAGTGGTAGAAATTGCAAACATCGTTGAGCACATTAAAGCACAACTTAGCTAATTTCAGTCACCATCAATAAATAATAAGCCAAGTCACTGACTTGGCTTTTTTTATATCTATAAAAATATAATTTTCACTTATTTATTGCTTGCTAACTTTTCGACTACTGATAGAATCCGCCTTAATAAAATCGCTCCCTTTTATTACCGTTATTCTACGGCTTTGTGATTTTATATATCTTGTAGTTCTACCTCGATGTGCTTTATCTATCTATTTTTAAGTTCATCAGATCCGATTTAATTTAGCTTACCCGTTAAGTCTATACATTTTGTTTCGTATTTTTTGCCTCATCATTGAGGTGTTTAATGCTGCGTAAAATAAAATACTATCGTCTTCTTATTTACCAGTGCTCACTTCCTCTATATTGGAAACAAGTTGTGAATACATTATTTAAAATCTTAAATAGAAACAAATTACCATTAATATCTTTTCGTTTCTTATTTACATTGTCTCTATTCATTGTGAGCTCTTTCATTTCACAAGCATCTGCACATCTAAATGAAAAACCAAACATACTAAAAGTCGCTCTTGGAAGTGAACCAACCACCGGATTTGATCCGATCAAAGGTTGGGGTAAATATGGCAATCCTCTTTTCCAATCAACCTTATTAAAAAGAGATAAAGAATTAAATTTTGTTGGTGATCTAGCTACAAAATGGCGCTTAACTAATAATAAACTGACTTGGATTATCAACTTAAGAGGCGATGTAAAATTTAGTGATGGCACACCATTGACAGCGGAAGATGTCGCATTTACCTACAATCAAATTTTACAGCAAGGCAGTTCACACGATTTAAGCATACTAAAGATGGCAGAACCATTAACGCCTAACTCTGTTGCCTTCCATCTTATTGATTGCGATATCACTTTCTTAGATCGTTTATCGTCCATCGGTATTGTACCTAAACATTTGTATCAGAAAACGAGTAAGAATAAACACGCTTATGGTGAAAAACCTATTGGCTCTGGCCCTTATGTATTAAATCAATGGGTTAAAAACCAATACGTCAGCATGAGTTTAAATCCATTTTATTATGGTAAGAAACCCGCATTCCCAAAATTAATCGCCGTCTTTGGTAGTGAAGAGTCTCGTTTTATTCAATTAAAAATGCACCAACTCAATTTAAGTGTCATACCACAACGCTATGCTAATCAGTCTATTGCAGGCTATAAGTTATGGTCAGTTCCGACCTTAGATAACCGTGGTATTGTCTGGCCGATGACTTACCAGCAAGATAAAAACGCCACATATGTAAGTGCAGATCCTGTAATACGAGAAGTATTTGATTACCTAATAGACAAACAATTGATCGTCGATAAGTTACTTGATGGTTATGCGACACCGGCATATTCAATTGCAGACAATATGCCTTGGGGGTTAGATACTCAAAATATCACCGTGAAAAAAACCAGCCTTACACATGCGAACGCATTGCTAAAAAAAGCCGGATGGGTAGACAGTAATAGAAATGGTGTTATTGATAAACAAGGCCATGAAGCTTCTTTTACGTTGCTCTATAAATCGGGAGATAGTGTAAGAGAACAACTTGCCCTTGCTATTCGCTCAATGGCTGCACAAGTTGGGATCAATGTTGATATTAAAGGTCTTGAGTGGAATGCAATCGCACTGCAAATGACCACCACGCCTGTATTAATGGGCTTTGGTAGCCACTCAGCGAGTGAGGTCACCTATGTCTATCATTCACGCTACGCACACACTGATTTTTATAACTCTGGTGGCTATAAAAATACAAAAGTAGACACTGCGATAGATAACGCACTCAAAGCCTCTTCTTGGCAAGCATCCATCCCTTTTTGGCAAGAAGCTCAACAACAAATACAGCACGATCGTCCATGGACATGGTTAGTGAATATTAAACATCTTTATATGGCAAATGCCTGCTTAAACCTTGGCACGCCAATTACAGAGCCTCATGATCATGGTTGGCCATTAACCGCAAACATTGAAGAGTGGCGCTGGCAATGTCAGTAACCGCAAGTTACTCAAATAAATTATGCATTACTCTTGCACGTCTTATCGTGCAACTCTGTTTGGCTTTAATCTTAATAACGCTGTTATTGACGTTATCACCGATTGATCCGATCAGTGCCTATTTTGATGGTAATGCATTAGCGGTTTTTGGGGATAGAAAAGATCTACTGACGGAGCAGTTAGGATTAAACCAAAGTGCGATAGAGCGCATAATCCTCTTTGTCCAAGCTCTATTATCTGGTGATTTAGGTTATTCCAACCATTATCAGGAACCCGTCAGTAACATCATTTGGCAACGCAGTGAATATTCCTTAATCCTAATGTGTGGAGCGAGCGTAACATCACTTGTTCTGGGTTATGGGATTGGGTTGCTGCTTGGCCTATTTCCAACCAGAAAAGTGAGCACATTCATTACTCAACTGGCATTAATAATGAACGCGCTCCCTAGCTTTTGGATTGGGTTAATACTGATTGCCATTTTTGCGATTAAGTTAATGTGGTTTCCAATCGGAGGTATTTCTCCTCTTGGAGTAGCCCCTGAAACCTTATCCTTTAATGAAAAAGCACCTTATTTCGTATTGCCTTTAATCACTCTATGTTTCAGTTTAATCGCTCCAATCATTTTACATACAAAAGAAAAAGTGATGGAAGTAAATAGTAGTCAGCATGTTCACTATGCTCGCCTGCATGGTCAGTCAACACTCTCAATCGTTCGATATCATTTACTAAGAAACACAATGGTTCCTGCACTTGTTATTCAATTGGCTGGCTTCTCTGAGTTACTCAGCGGTTCAGTCATTATTGAGACGGTATTTAACTTCCCTGGTATTGGGCAAACCTTAGTAAAGTCTGGGTTAAGTGGCGATACGCCTCTACTTTTAGGGATCACTTTCTGCTGTGCTATTTTTGTATTTATTGGTAATGCTTCCGCTTCACTACTGAGTAAGCGACTCTCTTTATCTTCGTCATTTTAATTTTAAAGGCCATATATAATGCTTAATAAGCATCTTTCTTTAACTTTGTTTTGCCTTTTATTAATGACTTCGATTACTTGGCAAAATAACGGAGAAGCGATTGATTTATTTAATAAGAATCTCGCGCCAAATTTTAATTATTGGTTTGGTACAGATTGGTTAGGCAGAGATGTTTTCAGTCGAACCCTTAAAGCATTGTTATTTAGTCTTGCGATGGGAGGACTTGCATCTTTAAGTTGTGCATTACTGTCGCTCTGTTTAGCGCTAATAGGAAACATTAATGCCACGCTCAGTTATGTCATTGATACTTTGACCGACGTTTGGAGTGCTTTGCCACACCTATTAGTTATGATTGTTTTATCTGTATTAGTTGGCGGTGGATTTGAAGGGCTTGTTATTGCAATTACTTTCAGCCATTGGCCAAAGTTAACCCGTTTACTAAAAATTGAAATTGAGCAATTACGGCAAAAGCCTTATGTATTGCACTCATTAGCTTTTGGGCATTCAAAACTGCATGCTTATCAAGCGCACTTAACACCTCATGTACTGCCTCAAATGCTAACAGGGATCCTTGTTCTATATCCTCAAGCTTTAGTGCATGGTGCAGGGTTAACATTTTTAGGCTTTGGGATTAAACCATCTACGCCTTCGATGGGCGGAATGCTCTCCGAATCCAGTCAATATTTGCTCAGTGGTCAGTGGTGGCTTGCTCTGTTCCCAGGCATAATTTTAATTATTAGCTTATTACTACTCATGTCTATCAGTAAAAGTTATGAAAAATAAAAAGACAACGATGATCGATATTACAGCATTGGATATCAAGCAAAACAACCACGCTAAATCTCTCATCACAGATCTTTCATTATCAATTAATGAAGGCGAAGTGTTAGCTATTATCGGGACCAGCGGCAGCGGAAAAAGCGCATTAATTAATGCCATTATGAACTCACTTTCTGCTGATTTTACGCTAAAGGGGAATATTTTAATGCCTCCGAACACTCGTATTTCATTGGTTCCACAAAGTATTAATGCGTTAAACCCAACAGCAAAAATCGGTTCTCAATTAATTCAATTCAGCCCTAGAAAAAAATGGTATCAACGCGCTGACAAAAACCTTGTTAATAATGCTCTGACTTTAGCTCAACTTCCTGTTTCTGTTGCTAATTTATATCCTCATCAATTATCAGGAGGTATGGCTAAACGAGCCCTATCAGCTCTCGCTCTCATTCAAAACCCTGACATTATTATTGCTGATGAACCAAGCTGTGGTGTTAATGATGAATTCGCAGAAGCATTATTTCAACACTACAAACAATTGGCTCATAAAAAGAAAAAGACCGTCATTATTGTCAGTCACGACATCAAATATGTACTTGATATAGCTGACCATATATTGATATTGCAGGGAGTAGTTAATCAAGAAAGTTTATCTTCTATTGAATACACAACACCTAAAAAAATCACTCAAGGAAATAGTGGCTCATACAGCCAGGCCTTGTGGCAAGCATTACCTAAAAACTGGAATTAGTATGATTTCTTTAGCTAACGCGACCGTTCGTTATCAAACAAAATTGCTGTCTTTACCAAATATCCGTTTAGCTCAAGGGGATATTCTTGGTTTAAATGGAGTCAGTGGTTCAGGTAAATCAACCGTTGCAATGTTGCTTTCTGGTTTTCTACTCCCTACTTCGGGCACGGTTTCTACCCCATCTTACGATAAAAATAAAGCGAACCCAGTACAATGGGTAGGACAACATCCAGAGCTTTCATTTAATCCAAAATGGACATTATTAAGATCACTAAAAGAAAGCTTTCGCCAAATTGATTTTAACTCTCATTTAAAGAGTCTTTGTATTGAAAAGGAATGGCTCTCTCGCTACCCAAAAGAGCTGTCTGGTGGTCAACTTCAACGCATCGCACTGCTACGAGCATTATTGCCAACTACTCAATATTTGTTATGTGATGAGATAACCGCTCAACTCGACCCGATAACTCAGCAATCTATTTGGATGCAATTACTTAAATTCAGCAAAGAAAGAAACATTGCTCTCTTAGTGATTTCTCACGAAAGAACACTGTTAGCCTCAATTTGTGAAAAAATAACCACTTTAGAATAAGAAATTTTATTCATTAATAGTCAACAAAAAACAGAACAACATTTCGCCTATTTTTTAGTCAAATAAAACAGGCAGAAAAGTCCTATTTTTCGTTATTTTTTTATTGCCAAGTTTAAAATATAAGATTAATATCCATCGTATAAAGAATTCCAAAAATCTTATCTAATGTTAATTTATTTTTACATATTCATGTACACGCAAAATAAATTATCGTTATTGTAAATATGAGTAACCAGCTCAACACTGCCTAGACTTAGGCTATTACAATTTATTTAGAATACTTATTTCTCTAGTTTTTAAACTGGAGTATTTTGCTATTTGTTTTCATTATTTCTTTTTAAGAAAATATGCCATATCGGCAGGACCAATTATGTCTGAAATAAATACATCACCCTCTGGTTGGTTAGCAGATATATCCCTTTTCTATGAAAAAAGAGGCTCAAATACCAAACTAGTTCATCGTGAACAAGTTGGCCCATTAATGGTGCAGCGCCCTTTTTATCCAGAAGTTGGGATAGCTCATACTTATCTACTTCACCCTCCTGGTGGCGTAGTCGGTGGAGACCAACTCAATATTAATATTCATGTCGCCCCAGAAGCACATTCATTAATTACCACACCCGGTGCGACTAAGTTTTATCGAAGCTCAGGTGCAACATCAACTCAAACACAGCGTTTAAATGTCGATGATACTGGCTTCTTAGAATGGCTTCCCCAAGAAAATATCTTTTTTCCTAATGGCCAAGCGCACTTGAATACACAAATAACCCTGCATAAAAACGCTCACTTTATTGGCTGGGAAATGAACTGTTTTGGTCGCCCAGTTCTCAATGAGATTTTTGAAAATGGTATGGTGACAGGCCGTACTAATATTAAAATTGATGACAAATTAATTCTGTCAGAATCCATGTATATCGATTCCCTCGATGAAACAAAACATGCCGCAGGAATGCGAGATTACCCAATGCTTGGCAATCTCTTTATTTACCCCGCTTCTGAGGGATTAGAAGACAAGTTAAGAATACTGATAGATGAACATTTCCATGAACAAACTGGGTTATTTGGCAATAGCGATCCTATTTGTGGAATTACTCAAATTGATGGCTTATTGGTTATCCGCTATTTAGGTTACCAAACAGAACCCATGATGGCGTGTTTCAGCACTTTATGGCAACACACTCGCCAACACTGGTTAGGAACATTACCCGAAGTCCCACGCATCTGGGCTACATAATAAGTTGGAATCGCAATGGAATTAACACCAAGAGAAAAAGACAAACTGCTGCTTGCATCTGCGGGCATGATCGCGGAAAGACGTAAAGCTCGCGGATTAAAACTCAATTATCCAGAAGCCATCGCCTTAATCTGTTTTGAAATAATGGAAGGTGCTCGTGATGGACGCACAGTGGCTGATTTAATGAATTACGGTCGCACTATTTTAACGGCGGACGATGTAATGGAAGGAATTCCTGAAATGATCCCAGATGTTCAGGTTGAATGTACCTTCCCTGACGGCACCAAATTAGTGTCGATTCACGATCCTATCGTTTAAGGAACTAATGATGATCCCTGGTGAATTAAGAGTTAATGACGAACTTGGCCAAATCGAATTAAACGTAGGCCGTAAAACACACCAATTATCGGTCGCTAATTATGGTGATCGCCCTATTCAAGTCGGCTCTCATTACCATTTTTATGAAGTAAATGAAGCTCTGAAGTTTGATCGTGAACCAACCAAAGGCTTTCGTTTAAATATCCCCGCGGGTATGGCGATCCGTTTTGAGCCGGGTCAACGTCGAACTATTGCACTGGTTGAATTTTCAGGTAAACGCGAAATTTACGGTTTTCAAGGCGCGGTGATGGGCAATGTCGATGACATGATAAACACCACAACATTAACTGACGACAAAGAGGCGAAATAATGGCTCGTATTTCTCGTACTGCTTATGCCAACATGTTTGGCCCAACCACTGGTGATCGCCTACGTTTGGCTGATACTGAGCTATTTTTAGAAGTAGAAAAAGACTTCACTACGTATGGCGAAGAAGTAAAATTCGGCGGCGGTAAAGTGATCCGTGATGGTATGGGTCAAAGCCAAGTCGTTAACAGTGAATGTGTTGATGCTGTGATTACCAACGCATTAATTGTCGATCACTGGGGCATTGTAAAAGCTGATATTGGTATTAAAGATGGTCGTATCTTTGGTATAGGTAAAGCCGGTAATCCAGATGTACAGCCTAATGTTGATGTCGTTATTGGCCCTGGCACTGAAGTCATTGCTGGTGAAGGTAAAATTATTACCGCTGGCGGTGTTGATACTCATATTCACTTCATTTGTCCTCAACAAGCAGAAGAAGGCTTAACCTCTGGCGTAACAACCTTTATCGGTGGTGGTACAGGCCCAGTTGCAGGTACAAATGCAACAACCGTAACTCCGGGCATTTGGAATATGCACCGTATGCTAGAAGCGGTGGACGATTTACCGATCAACGTTGGCCTATTTGGTAAAGGCTGCGTAAGTAAACCAGAAGCACTACGTGAACAAATTGAAGCGGGCGCTATTGGCTTAAAAATCCACGAAGATTGGGGCGCTACCCCTGCCGCAATTCATAACTGCCTTAATGTGGCAGATGAGATGGATATTCAAATCGCTATCCACTCAGACACCTTAAATGAAGGTGGTTTTTACGAAGAGACCGTTAAAGCCATTGGTGATCGCGTTATTCACGTATTTCACACCGAAGGCGCAGGCGGCGGTCACGCACCTGATGTAATTAAATCTGTCGGTGAACCTAACATTTTACCTGCATCAACAAACCCAACTATGCCTTATACGATTAATACCATTGATGAGCACTTGGATATGTTGATGGTATGCCACCACTTAGATCCATCGATCCCTGAAGACGTTGCCTTTGCTGAATCTCGTATTCGTCGTGAAACCATTGCCGCTGAAGATATTCTTCATGACATGGGCGCAATCTCTGTGATGTCATCAGACTCACAAGCGATGGGCCGTGTTGGTGAAGTGATCATTCGTACTTGGCAGTGTGCGAATAAAATGAAACTTCAACGTGGCATTTTAGAAGGTGATAACGAACATAGCGACAATGAGCGTATTAAACGTTACGTCGCTAAATACACTATAAACCCAGCTATTGCCCATGGTATTTCACATGAGGTAGGTTCAGTTGAAGTCGGGAAATTAGCCGATTTAGTGGTATGGAGCCCTGCTTTCTTTGGTGTAAAACCTGCCCTTGTTATTAAAAGTGGCTTAGTTGCTTATGCACCAATGGGCGATATCAATGCCGCGATTCCAACGCCTCAACCCGTGCATTATCGTCCAATGTTCGCATGTTATGGCAAAGCTATGCATAAAACATCGATGATCTTTATGTCACAAGCAGGTATTGCAGCTGGCGTTCCTGAACAATTAAATTTACAAAGCCAAATTGGTGAAGTGAAAGGGTGCCGTAATATCTCAAAAAAATCGATGATACATAACAGTTACACGCCAAACATCGAATTAGATAGTCAGACCTATATTGTTAAAGCCGATGGCATCCCTCTTATTTGCGAACCTGCAACTGAGTTACCAATGGCGCAGCGTTATTTCTTATTTTAAATAACTAACCAAGCAACCTTGCTCTGCCAGTTTTCCTAGTTCTGGTGGAGCACCTTTTACAGTGAATAATCATGATTAAATTTACTCACCTTGCACATCACCACCATGACGATAATCATCACGGTGAAGTGCATTCACATGACACAACAGAACTTACGCTTTGCCTAACGATGCTAGAGCGTACAAAAAGTCGTTTAAAAGTCACTTTAAGTGATGGCTCTGATGCAGGTCTATTTTTACCTCGCGGTACCGTATTAAAAGAACACGACATTGTAGAAAGCGATGATGGTATTCAAGCGATAATCACCGCAGCCGAAGAGACGGTATCAACGGTTTACAGCGATGATTTACTATTACTAGCAAAAGCATGCTATCACCTAGGTAACCGTCACGTTCCTCTACAAGTTGAAGCAGGTTGGTGCCGTTATCTACACGATCATGTATTGGATGACATGGTGCAACGTTTAGGATTAAACGTAAGAGTAGAACAAGCTAAATACCAACCAGAACCGGGCGCTTATGGCAGCTCAAGTGCTGGCTCACACGATGGTCACCACCATTAAGCGAGGCCATTGTGTTAGAGGATTTAAGGCTCTACCAACTAATTAGCCCATCACTACCTGTTGGCTCATTTACCTATTCTCAAGGGTTAGAATGGGCAATAGAAAAAGGCTGGGTTAGCAATGTTACAGAGTTAAAACATTGGCTAAGCAACCAATTAATGGACAGCATTGCCACATTAGAGCTGCCTATTTTGGCTAAAATGACGCAATTAATAAAAAATGAACAATGGCAAGAAGCTCAAGAATGGAGCGATTTTGTTATCGCCAATCGAGAGACTAAAGAACTACGTCTTGAAGAGAGACAGAGAGGATTAGCCTTCTCTATGTTATTACCAAAATTAGGGATTGAACTCAATCAAACCACCCTACCAATGGTAAAGCAGACTCAAATTGCAGCTTTCGCACTTGCTGCTAACCATTGGCAACTATCAAAAAGAAAGTTAGCCGTAGCGTATGCCTGGGGTTGGCTTGAAAATGCCACCATTGTTGGCATAAAGCTTGTACCTCTCGGGCAAAGCGCAGGGCAACAACTGCTATTAGAAATGGCAGACGTTATTCTAGAAGCGGTAGATAAATCACAGCACTGGCCTGAACACCTCATCGGTAGTTTCACCCCAGCGCAAGTATTGGCAAGTTCTCGACACGAGAGCCAATACACTCGACTATTTAGATCATAAGAAGAAGCAAATGCAAGATTACAAACAACCTTTACGTATTGGTGTTGGCGGCCCTGTTGGTTCAGGTAAAACAGCACTATTAGAAGTTCTGTGTAAAACACTGCGCGATACCTACCAAATCGCCGTAGTAACAAATGACATTTACACTCAAGAAGACGCAAAGATCTTAACTCAAGCAGAAGCTCTTGCTGCTGATCGTATCATTGGTGTTGAAACGGGTGGCTGTCCTCACACTGCGATTCGTGAAGATGCATCAATGAACTTGGCTGCGGTTGAAGAGCTAGCACAACGTCATAAAAATCTAGATGTGGTATTTATTGAAAGCGGCGGCGATAACCTAAGTGCGACCTTCAGCCCAGAGTTAGCTGACTTAACTATCTATGTGATTGACGTTGCCGAAGGCGAAAAGATCCCACGTAAAGGTGGCCCAGGTATTACTAAGTCTGATCTATTGATCATCAACAAAATCGACTTAGCGCCATACGTTGGTGCTTCTCTTGAAGTAATGGAATCAGATACCGCTCGTATGCGCCCTACTCGCCCATACGTATTTGCCAATCTGAAAAAAGGCGTTGGCCTAGAAAAAATTATCGAATTCATCGTTGATCGCGGCATGCTAGACGTAAAATAATTACGCTAAGCAAATTACGATAAACAAGCATCAATAAAATCCTTTCTAGATAAGACAAAGCCCTGATAATACTTATGCCATAACTAAGTACCTATCAGGGCTTTTATTTTCAATCAATTATGCTAATAAACTTCGATGAACTTTAATCACTATCTTTTTAATCAATCCAGATTGAGATATTAGACACCCCGGTTTATGTGGCTCTTCAGGTAAGAATACAGCAAACATTTTAGGATGCATAATCACTTCATTACACTGATTCATACTTTCAACTAAGTAAAAATCATTTTCTTCATCATAAGATTGGGAAATTGGGTTTATCTCATCTTCCAATGAATATTGAATACGCTCTTCGCCACGAATTAAGCATTGCACATCAATGTATTCTTTATGCACTTCAGCTTGCTTACTGCTTGCTTCACCCGTTTCAAATTCCATCACATTAGCAAAAATACGCTCACCATCAATGATGTGCTTTCCTGTTGGCAGAGCTTCTAAATCTGTCTCATTTAAATAGGCTAAACATTGTTGAATCACACTTGGTAAATACTGGTTTGTTTTTTGATGTTCAATATGACCGTAAATCATAAATTGTCCTTAAAGAAGCCTTTAGTTTTAATATAAAGGCTTTATAAATAGTAAATTATACTTTTGCTTCTGTTTTTGAGTGCTTATCTTTAATTGCACTTAACTCATCAATTTCACTCGAATTTAAATTATTTTTAAACATAGGCGCAGTTAGATAACCTACAATAACCACCACCAAAGTACCGATAACACCGTAGAAGAAGAAATTTAAGTCTGTAGCAGAACGAACCCACAATACGGTAGCAATACTCGCAACTACACCTAGCAAAGCACTGTTCGCATTCGCTCGACGGAAGAAGATGCCAAGCATAAATAGTCCTGTCATTGGCCCACCCATCAAGCCAAGTAAGCTATTAAAAGCATCCCAGATCTCACTCTCATTCGACATAATCAGATACGTAGAGGTAATAACACCTAAGATACCCGCGACAACCGTTAGAGTTCGGCCTACTCTTAGTTTTTGCTCAGATGTTGGATTATTGCTAAGTTTTTCATAGATATCAGAAGTAAAACATGCAGCAATACTGTTCAGGCTACTTGAAATACTTGATTGTGATGCAGCAAAAATTGCAGCAATGATCAGTCCAGCAACACCCACTGGCATTTGAGATATCACATAGAAAGGCAAGATACCGCCAGTATTGAAATCAGCAGGAAGCAGCGCAGGATTTTGAGTGTAGTAAGCAAATAGTGCAGAGCCAACCGCAAAGAAGAACACAGGAACACAAGCGACTAATTTAGCATTCGTGATCAGTGCTTTTTTAGTCTCATCAATATTATCGGTAACGATATAACGTTGAACCACATCTTGGCTTGCTGTGAATTGTTGTAGAGAGGCAAAGAAGAAACCAATCATTAATACAGGGATAGTACTGTCGGTCCAACTCCAACTAAACTGCTCAGCAGGGAAATATTTATTCGCTTGATTCGACATGCTGAACACTTCAACGATACCGCCGTCAACATTAAAACAGATAACAACAAAGATAAGAATGGCAGCAACTGATAGCATAATGCCTTGAATTACATCGGTCCAAATGACCCCTTCAATACCGCCAAGGAAAGTATAAATAATACAAAGAACACCAATTAAGAATACAATCATCAAAGGACTAATATCAATAAATGGCATTAGCGCTAATGCGGTTAAATAAGTAACGATTGCGATACGCCCAATATGAAAAAGCATAAAAGAAATACTGCCAAATAAACGCATTCTCACGTCAAATCGTCTTTCTAAGTATTCATATACAGAAGTAAGGTTTAGCTTTCTAAAAAAAGGAATATAGAACCAAAAAACGATAGGAAGAATAGCAATAGCAACATATTGACCAATCAAGAAAGTCCAGTCACTGGTGTACGCTTTTGCTGGAATAGACATAAACGTAATCGAACTCAGTGTGGTAGCAAACACACTAAACCCTGCAGCCCATCCTGGGATCCTT
>NZ_MSCP01000001.1:1943414-2001693 GCF_002954715.1 Aliivibrio sifiae
GGATCCTTCCTCCTGCTTTAAAATAGTCATCCGCTGATTTTTGGCGGCGTGCAAAGTAAACACCCACCGCCATAATTGCCGCTAAATAGACAAAAAGAGCGATGTAATTTAATGTACCAAATGATTGTGCTTCCATTCGAATATACCTTGTATAATTTTTGTAGGGTTAAGTTTCTGTTTCTTATAAATTCTTATTCAATTTGTTGTGCTAGCCCAATGAGCAACGCCAATCAATCCAGCATCAGCGCCACAACGAGCAGACTGAACCTTAGTTTGATAAGGAGAAGGTTGTTGCGCTAAATAATGCTGTACGCGATCTAAATAATGAGGAGCAAGACCAACGCTGCCACCTAAAGTAACCAATTCAATGTCTAGAACCATTTTTAAATCGGCAATTAAATGAGCGATAGCCCTTGCGGAGCGATTAACGATATCTATTGCATTTGGATCATTTTGAGAGAAATATTTAAAGACTATTTCACCTGTACAGTCATCCCCAAAAAATGTTTTTCCGGCTTGTCCTATTGCTGTTCCTGAAGCAATGCTTTCAACACAACCTCTTCGCCCACAGCCACATATTGGCCCATTAGGATCTGCAAGCGTGTGCCCTGCATGACCAGCGATGCCATTAGCGCCAATAAGCAAATCATTATTAATAACAACGCCTGCCCCGACTCCCGTAGATACGGTAATAAAAGCCATATTGACTCTATTTAACTCAAGAGTTTGGTACTCTGCCCACGCCGCAGCTTGTGCATCGTTAATCACTGTTGTTGGTTTTTTAGAGATAGCTTCAATCACAGAACGAAGTGGGTAATTATTTAACCCTCCAAGATTACGTGGATTTAACGCAGTAAGTATCCCGTCATTAATGATCCCTGTAGATGCCACAGCAACTGTTGATACCTCATTTAAGAATGGAGTCAGCAGTTGTTTTAATGCGCTATCCATCTCTTTAGGGTTAGTCGATGATGGGGTAGATATTTGATGGCGACGTAGCACTTTTCCAGATTCAACAACCGCTGCTGCTATCTTAGTTCCACCAATATCGACCGCTAAACAAGAACTCATGCGATGTCCTTAATGGTATTTTGTTTACCAAGTTCAACTTCTGCTTTAAACCAATCACAAATATGTTCAATCCGAGTAATCGCAGAACCAACAGTGACACAAGATGCACCTGCTTCAATTGCTTCTCGAGCCAGTCGAGGGGAATTAAAACGCCCTTCCGCCATAACAAAACACCCTTGGCTTGCAAGCTGTTGAATGAATGGAAAGTCCGGTTCTGTGGGAGTAATTGGAGTTGTATATCCAGATAATGTTGTTCCTATAATCTCTACGCCAAGATCATGACAAAACATACCTTCCTCATAAGTTGAAGAATCCGCCATAACTAAACAACCTAAGCTGTGTATTTTTCTAACTAACTCTTCTACGGATATAGGACGAGGTCGATGAGTTGCATCAATAGCAATAATGTCAGCCCCCGCTTCTTTTAATGCGATAACATCTTCTATAAAAGGGGTAATTCGTACCTCTGAATCAATTAAATCTCGTTTAACAATACCAATAATAGGCACAGAGACATGAGGCCTCACCGCTTTTAAATTATCAATGCCTTCAATTCTTAAACCAACAGCACCGCCTTCAACACTTGCCATTGCCATTGCAGCAATGATTTCAGGAGTATCCATAGGTCCATCATCAACAGGTTGACATGATGAAACGAAACCTTGCGATAATGCATTCAGTGTTTTGTTGATATTGCTTCCCATAAAGCCAAACTCCAAATTTCACAACAGTACAATAGTATTGCTCCAATATATATTTATGGAGTTATACTTCAATAACAAGATGTAAAAATGGAGATCTAGATCTACTAAAAAAGCAAACAACACCAACCAATAAGAACAAAACCCTTGGTTTATATTGATTGAAAAACAACATTACTGTATTTTCAATCAATATAAATTCGGAGCTTAACTCCAAGTTATAACTACAAATTGATTGCATAGGTAAAATAATGAACAGAGAAAATACTCACGATAATCATTATATGATTACTAACGTTAATCTTTTTAACGGTCAAAAAATAGAAGAAAAACAAGCAATTATTATAAAGAACGATACTATTTCATCCGTTATTTCAATGGACGAAGCATGTAATTTATCTCTCCAGACCATTGACGGTAATGGTGCCTTAGCAACATCTGGCTTTATTGATATTCAATTAAACGGTTGTGGCGGAGTATTATTAAATACCGATATTTCTCTTTCTACCTTAGCCACAATGAATAAAACAAATCTAATGTATGGTACGACTCAATACCTTCCGACGTTAATCACCAGTACAGAGAAAGATTTGCACAACACATTAATGATGATGGCTGATTTTAAAGAAGCGGAGCAAAAAGGCATTCTAGGACTACACCTTGAAGGTCCTTTCATTAGCATAGAAAAAAAAGGCGCACATCAAGCTCAATATATTCGAGAATTAGATTTAGAAACCGCCCAACTACTTGCTAAAAATAGCGCCTCTATAAAGGTAATTACAATTGCACCTGAACATATTTCTCAAGAGGTTTTAGATTGTTTAACGGATGCTGACATTACCGTTTCTATTGGACATACCAATGCTACCTATGAAGAAGTTAATACAAAGTCAGGTCTTACAATGGCAACGCATCTATACAATGCAATGACCCCTCTTGGATCAAGAGAGCCCGGTGTAGTTGGCTATATTTTCGATCAAAAGCCTCATGCAGGGATCATTGTTGATGGTATTCATGCATCTTATCCATCTGTTCGAATTGCTCATCAACAGCTAAAAGAAAAACTCTTTTTAGTGACGGATGCGGTTACTCCAGCAGGAACCGATTTAACTGAATTTGATATGGCAGGAACACAAGCTTTTGTTACTGATGGTAAATGTCATTATGAAGATGGCACAATTGCTGGTGCTGCCATCACCATGATTGATGGGGTAAAAAATCTCATTAATCATGTGGGATTATCAAGAGAAGAAGCGTTAAGAATGGCAAGTTTGTATCCTGCTCAAGCGTTAAAAATAGATAATGAATATGGTCAATTAAAAGAAAACTATAAAGCTAACATTACGCTGCTTGATAAAAATAATGACGTTACGGCTACAATCCAAATGGGTAAAGTAGCGTATCAAAAATAAAAAATAGGCAGTGAATATGCTTTATATTCACTGCCTAATTTGTTATTTGAAAGCCAATTATCAATTATGACTGGTTAGAAAGCGCTTCCGTTGTTTTTAACTTATTGGCTTTCGATCCACTGATATCACGTTTGACCAATAACGTATAAATCAAATCCAATACAAATAGTTGAGAGATCTTAGTGCCAATCGAGTCACCTTGAAGCTGCCCCTGCCTATTTCCATTTACTAATACATAATCAGAAAACTTAGTGATATCTGAGCGAGGATTATGAGTGATTGCGATTGTTGTCGCCCCATTCTCTTTTGCTAAGCGTAATGCTTTAGTTGTTTCCACGGAGTTACCAGAATGGCTAAGACCTACCGCAAAATCTCCAGGCTGCATTAACGATGATTTAATATACATAAAATGGTTATTAGTAAATGCATCCACATTCAAACCAATTCGCATAAATTTATGCTTTGCACTTTCGGCTGTTAAGCCAGATGAACCCACACCAAAAAAGTAAATTGCTTTCGCATCTTTTAACGCTTCAGACACCGATTCCAAAGATTGAAAATTAAGAAGGTTCATGGTTTCAGACAACACGCTTTCAATGGTTGACTGAAGCTTATGCCCTATCACTTCTGCATTATCTTCTGCGGTTACATCAGTATCAAAAATCTCCTTCTCTCTGCCCTGAAGATTAGAGACCTCAATCGCCAGTTCCATTTTGAAATCTTGATAGCCTTTAAAGCCTAATGTACGACAAAAACGAATAATGGTCGCATCACCGGCATTAACGATCTGTGATAATTCCGCAATTGAATGCTTACTCACTTGAGTAGCATTAGACATAACATAATCAGCAATACGTTTTGAAGACGGAGTTAGACTATTATAAAGACTGCCTATAGTATCGATGATGTTGCCCGCTTTTATTTGAATATTGTGGTTGGACATCAGTTAATAATCCTTGAATAAAACACTCTACTCATTCCATTCTGTCACGCCACTCTTATTTTGTGAAGTGTAACTCCATAATTATTATTCCTCTTTATCCACACTAAAAAGGATAAAATCGGCGCATATAAAATTATTTCGATCTAATTTTCCCCTTACAGATCACATTTACGGCATCGAAGTATGATTTTCATATTGCTAAATGAAACTTTACTCCATAAGATTAGTTTAACTCCAATATTGATACTTAAATGAAGTATAACTTCATAAAAGTAAACTAACGAGGCTTAAATGAAAAAGTTAACCGGTTTAATTGCTGCCCCACATACACCTTTTGATTCTTCAAATAACGTAAATTTTGAAGAGATTGATAAAATCGCCAAGCACTTAATCAAAGATGGCGTAAAAGGCATTTATGTATGTGGTACAACGGGTGAAGGCATTCACTGCAGTGTTGAAGAGCGTAAAGCCATCGCTGAGCGTTGGGTAAGCGCTTCTAATAATCAATTAGATATCATTGTACATACAGGCGCATTAAGCATTGTTGATACGCTAGAGCTTACACGCCATGCAGATACACTAGATATTTTAGCGACATCTGCAATTGGTCCATGTTTCTTCAAACCAGGTAGCGTTGCTGACTTAGTTGAATATTGTGCAACGATTGCTGCTGCAGCACCATCAAAAGGCTTCTACTACTATCACTCTGGTATGTCTGGTGTGAATTTAAATATGGAAGAGTTTTTAATCCAAGCTGATAAACGTATTCCTAATTTATCAGGTCTTAAATTTAACAGTGGTGATTTGTACGAATACCAACGTTGTCTTCGTGCTTGCGATGGTAAATTTGATGTTCCATTTGGTGTTGATGAACATCTACCAGGTGCATTAGCCGTTGGCGCAAAAAGCGCAGTAGGCAGTACTTATAACTACGCCGCTCCTCACTTCAATTCAATCATCGATGCGTTTAATCGTGGTGATCAAGAAGCGGTATTTAATAAGATGACAAATGTTATTGAGCTTATTCGTGTCTTAGTTGATTTCGGTGGTGTAGCTGCAGGTAAAGTTGCGATGGAGCTTCATGATATTAATGCTGGAGACCCTCGTTTACCGTTAATGCCATTAAGTCCAGAACAAAAAGCAACTGTAGTAGAAAGAATGCGTGCTGCGAATTTCCTTAAATAAGAAATAAGTTAACAACACACTCATCATTTAGCTCCTAAGCTGAAAAACTCCCCCCTAAGTTTTTCAGCTTTTTTTGATCTAGGTTTTCCCTTTTTCAACGTGTAAACTTCATGATAGTTATCATTTTAAAATGGAAAGTCTAATGAAAGTATATGATTGTTGTGAGATGGTTCGTGAGTTGTATTCATTAATTGGTAGTGGCGATCAGGGCTACATCCCTCAAGCGATTACTTGTGCTGTTAAATCACTAAATGATATTGCCGCTGACGAAGCGCTTCCAAAAGCAACTCGTGAAAAAGCCGCATTTGCCGCTGCAAATTTATTAATTTCTGATTTTGAGGATGAGTAATGACACCTGAAAAAGTAGCTACGATGGATCCAATTATGTTGATGAGTATCGTTAACATGAAAATCCGCGATGAATTTGGAGACCTTCATTGCTTAGTGAGGTTCTATGAACTAGATCAGGATGTATTAGTTAAACGATTAGCTGAAGCGGGCTTTGAATATTTAGAAGACGCAAAACAATTTAGATAAAAAATAAAATAAGAGGGAAATATATTTCCCTCTTATTTTTATCCCGGTAATAATTTCTAACAAACCTTCTCTCTGTAAATAAACAATTTAAAAAATAATATTCATTATTAATAAATAAAAAACACAACATAATATAAAAAGAGACATTGGTCCCATCCTATTTTTATAAAAAAATACTTTTTAGCTTATTTAAACACATCGGAACAGTGATATTTATTCCACTTTAAAAATAAGAACCGAACCAATTTCAAAACCATAAAAAACAATAAGTTAAAATTAAAAGCCACAATTTAATTACAATAAAACGTCAATATTTTTCATATTTAATATAACAAATAAAGCATAGAAACACTTTGTTACATTTATAAAATCAGTACTTTTAAATATCCATGATAATTTCATTTTCTTTATACGCACCGTTAATTAAGTGTCACTCAACCATTTAATTAATAGATTACCCACCAATTAAAAGTGAATTATGTATGGCATTACTAAAAAATAAAATGAAGCTAAACACTATTGCATTAGCATTATTAGGAGCAGGTTTCTCTGTTCAATCTCACGCAAATGATATGACAAACCCTGATGGCGGTATTGTTGTTGGTTATTGGCATAACTGGTGTGATGGTCGTGGTTATCAAGCTGGTAATGCGCCTTGCATGACCCTGAAAGAAACAAATCCAATGTATAACGTGGTTGATGTGTCTTTCATGAAAGTTTACGACACAACTGAAGGCCGCATTCCAACTTTTCGCCTTGATCCAACAGTAGGCTTAAGTGAAGCCGAATTTATCGAACAAATTAAAGAATTAAATACTCAAGGTCGCTCAGTATTAATTGCTCTTGGCGGTGCAGACGCTCATATCGAATTAAAACGTGGCGATGAAACCCCATTTGCAGAAGAAATTATTCGCCTTGTTGAAGTATATGGCTTTGATGGTTTAGATATTGATTTAGAGCAAGCAGCAGTAACAGCAGCAGATAACCAATGGGTTATTCCTGAAGCATTAAAAATAGTGAAAGATCATTATCGAGCACAAGGAAAAAATTTCCTGATTACTATGGCTCCTGAATTCCCTTACCTTAAATCTGGTGACAAATACGTTCCTTACCTTGAACGCTTAGAAGGGTATTACGACTGGATTAACCCACAGTTCTACAACCAAGGCGGCGATGGTATTTGGGTCGAGGAAGAAAATGCTTGGATCACACAAAACAGCGATGCAATGAAAGAAAAATTTATCTTCTACATCTCTGATTCATTGATCAACGGTACTCGTGGCTTTCACAAAATCCCTCACGACAAACTTGTTTTTGGTATTCCAACCAACAACGATGCAGCTGCGACAGGTTTTGTTAAAGAACCTCAAGATCTTTACAACGCATTTGACGCCTTGAAACAACAAGGCCAGCCTTTACGTGGCGTAATGACTTGGTCGATTAACTGGGATATTGGTACTGATTCTGCAGGCACTCCATACAACAGCAGCTTTATTAATGCTTATGGTCCATATATTCACGGTCAAACACCACCGCCACCAGTGGTTGGTAAACCTGTATTTACGGGCTTAACAGATACACGAGTTCAGCACGGCACTGTATTTGATTCATTAGCGGGAGTAACCGCAATGGATAAAGAAGATGGCAATCTAACATCATCAATTACAGTTGAAGGCTCTGTAAATACACAAGTTCTTGGTGACAATGTACTTGCTTATAGCGTAACTGACTCTGATGGTAACGAAACAAAGCAAGCTCGTAATGTTGAAGTTTATAGTGCGCTTCCTGAATTGACCGGGGTTGCAAACACAACCATCAAAATAGGATCAAACTTTGACGCACTCTCTGGCGTAAAAGCAACAGATGCAGAAGATGGGGATTTAACGTCTCAAATCTCTATTGAAGGCTCTGTAGATACTTCTCTTACTGGTAAGTACACATTAACTTACTCAGTAAAAGACAGCGCAAACCAAACCACAACAGCAGAACGTATCATTACAGTAAGTGATGGTTCACAAATCTGTGTTAATCCATGGAAAGCAGACCAAGTTTACTTAACTGACGAAACAGTAAGTCATAACGGAAAAACATGGCAAGCAGGTTGGTGGACTCAAGGTGATGAGCCGGGAACCACTGGTGAATGGGGAGTTTGGAAACAAATTGGTGATAATGATTGTGGTGGTGTAACTCCTGAACCAGGCATTGAATTAACAGCAAAGATCACTGGTCTTAGCAATGAATATTCAGTGGTGAACTCTACGACTAACGTTACTTTTTCAATTACGACAAATGACACCGCTTCTGTAACCGTTGATATCATTGATCGCTTAGGTAACAACGTTGCCTCACATTCAGCATCAATAACTGGTACTCAAGCTGTCTCTTTAACATTGGACAACGTTGACGTTGGGTATTACTCAATGCGTTTATTAGCATCAAACGCAGATGACTCTGTAGATGAGCGTTATAGTTTTAATCTTGTAGCTGACGATACAACACCACCAACAGATGTGCCAGCATATGAAGTAGGTAAAACCTACGCAGATGGTGAACAAGTTCTAGGTTCTGATGGTAACATTTATCAATGCAAACCTTGGCCATACACACCATGGTGCTCAAGCGCTTCTTACGCTCCAGCCGAAAGCCAACATTGGGCTGACGCTTGGGATAAGTTATAGCGGTTTGACTCATTATATAAAGTCTTAATATATAGTTCAGGACAGACAATAAAAAAGCCAGCATATCAATGCTGGCTTTTATCGTTAATTCATTTTGTTAACACAATAACCAATATTAAAATGATGCCCATAGAACCGTAATCACTAAGAGAGGACAAACGAACTTCACATACAGAGGCCAAATCTTACCAAAGAAACCCTGTTGGAATTCTGGATAGCCTTGCTCAAGCTCTTTGATTTTTGAATTACGACTCCATACCCAACCACCAAATACACAGAACAATAATGCCGCAACAGGTTGTAAATATTGAGTTGCAATCATTGCAACTAAACCAAATAACTCACCAAAGTTAAATACAATAACCACGCTAAATGCCGCAATAAGAGCACCTAGAATCCAACTTGTTGGCGTTCTCTTTGTTTTGAATCGCTCACTTACTAAAGAGACTGAACATTCAAGCATTGAGATTGAAGAAGTTAATGCCGCAATCGTTAACAATAAAAAGAACACAATAGCGAACAAATCACCGAATAAACCCAAGCTATCAAACATCATTGGCAATACAGTAAATACAAGAGTATCAGAACTGATTAAAGAACCGTCTTCTGCATAAATTTGAACGCCCTTCTCCATCGCAACAAACATCGCAGGCATTACTACTAATCCAGCAATAAATGCCACTGCGGTATCGACTAAAGTTACGTTCATTGCCATCTTAGGAAGATTTTCTTTTTTACTTAGGTATGAACCATAAATAAGCATTGAACAGCCACCTATGGTTAACGAGAAAAAGCCCTGTCCCATCGCTGCCAATATCAATTTTTTATCCATTACCTTTTCAAAATCAGGGATAAGATAATGCTTTAATCCTTCAACCGCACCTTGTTGCATCATGATATAAACAAACAATAAGCCAAATAAAACAAACAAAGCAGGCATTAAACGAGTTGACCATTTCTCTATACCGTCTTTAATTCCACCCTGTACGATTAGAATAGTTAATACATAAAAGATTATCGTACCCAGTAAATTACGCTCAATACTAAACCCTTTGAACCATTCAGCAAGATCATGTAGCCCAACTAAATTTGCCATTGCGCCAAATAAGAAACAGATTAACCAGCCACCAACAATGCTATAAAACATCAATACTGCGCTAGGAACACTCAAACCAATCCAACCAACAAAAGCACCTACGCGCTTACCAATTGGATTAGATGTCAATGAACGCATACTATCGACCGGGTTTGCTTGACCATGGCGACCTATCGCCATTTCAACAACAAGCATCGGAAAAGCCACCACAAGTATCATGATAAGATAAACCAATAAGAAAGCCCCACCACCATTACTAGCAGCTTGAGTTGGAAACCCCCAAATATTACCTAATCCAACAGCCGCACCAGCCGCTGCTAATATAAACCCTATACGTGAACTAAAACTTTCTCTGTTATTGGTCATTCTCTGTATCACCACACTAGTACAATGCAAGCATGATAACTTCACTCATAATTAAACACCAGTTTTAAATCTCTAATTAACTCATTTATTTACATAACAAATAAGAGCCCAGAGCTTCTCACTTCAATAGAGCTAAAAGGCAACATTATATCCATTCATTATTTGTCAAAAAAAATAGCATTATAGTGTTCTTTTTTTAAACAATATGAATAATTTTATATTATCTATTCACAACCAAATAGCATTAGAAAAACTAATGACAAAAGCGTCAAAATTATAATCTATTTTTTATTTGACGAAATTAAAAACTACTGATAAATTCGCCGTCATTGAGTCACGGTGTACACATCCTATAACACCTCTCTACGTATTCCACCAAACTCCAGACTACTGAGTTACACACTCAGACAATTAGATGGTAGCCAAATGGGTTAGATATCCACCAAGTATTAACTATACTTAGTGTGGATTTTTTCTATTTGAGACAAATTAATGACAGATAAAATCATTGTCGGATGGCGCGAATCATTAAGCCTTCCAGAACTTGGTATTAAATTAATTAAGGCAAAAGTTGACACTGGCGCCAAAACTTCTTGTTTACATGCTTTTAAAGTAGAGCCCTTCACAAAGGATGGTGAAGACTGGGTACGCTTCTGGATTCATCCAGAAAAAAGAAATAATGACTTCGTACAAATATGTGAAGCTAAAATTTTCGATCAGCGCTCAGTAAAAAGTTCAAGCGGACAAGAAGAGATGCGTTATGTCATCAAAACAATGATCCGACTAGCAGGCCAAGAGTGGCCAGTACAAATAACATTAAGTAACCGAGAAACAATGGTGTTTCGTATGTTACTTGGCAGAACATCAATGCAAGATCGCATTGTTGTTGATCCATCATCGTCTTACCTAGTTGATTTTGAGGAAAATTTATAATGAAAATCGGTATTTTATCGCGTAACCAATCTCTTTACTCTACAAGCCGTCTAATTGAAGCCGCTGAGAGTCGTGGACACGAAGTAAAAGTGATTGATGCGTTACGTTGTTATATGAATATCAATTCAGAAAAACCTCAGATCCACTTTAAAGGTGAAGAGCTTGTTGATTACGATGCAATCATTCCTCGTATTGGTGCATCAGTAACGTTCTACGGAACTGCTGTATTACGTCAGTTTGAAATGATGGGTGTATACCCTGTAAACGAATCCGTTGCGATCACTCGTTCTCGTGACAAGCTTCGTTCTATGCAATTACTTTCTCGTAAAGGCATCGGTATGCCGATCACTGGCTTTGCAAGCAAGCCTGATGATGTTAAAGATTTATTAGACATGGTTGGCGGCGCGCCAGTTGTGATCAAGCTCTTAGAAGGCACTCAAGGTATTGGTGTTGTTCTTGCAGAAACGCGTAAAGCAGCAGAAAGTGTTGTTGAAGCATTCATGGGCTTAAAAGCAAACATCATGGTTCAAGAGTTCATCAAAGAAGCTGGCGGTGCAGATATCCGTTGTTTCGTGATTGGTGGCAAAGTGATTGCAGCAATGAAACGTCAAGGTGCAGAAGGTGAATTCCGTTCTAACTTACACCGTGGTGGTTCAGCGTCACTAGTTAAACTAACTCCTGAAGAGCGTAAGACAGCAGTAGCTGCGGCAAATATCATGGGCTTAAATGTAGCAGGTGTAGATTTACTTCGCTCTGATCGTGGTCCACTTGTTATGGAAGTGAACTCATCTCCGGGCTTAGAAGGCATTGAAGCAGCGACAGGTAAAGATGTTGCGGGCCTAATTATTGATTTTATTGAGAAAAATGCAGCGACTAAAAGGACTAAAACTCGTGGCAAAGGCTAAAAAAAATCAAGCGTTTGAAATACTAACGCACTCGGTTGCACCTGGTGAAAGAAAGGTAATTGAGATTGAAGCCGCTAAGCTTTATACACACTCACCTCTATCGATCCCTGTTGAGATCATAAACGGCCAGCATGCTGGCCCAATCCTGATGGTAAATGCTGCCATTCATGGTGATGAACTTAATGGTGTTGAAATTGTTCGACAGTTAATTAACAACGTTGATCCAAAGAAATTAAAAGGGACTCTTATTGCAGTACCTATTGTTAATGTCTTTGGTTTCATTCATAAATCACGCTATCTTCCAGACCGTCGTGATTTAAACCGTTGCTTCCCTGGTTCTGAAAAAGGTTCGTTGGCATCTCGCATGGCACATACCTTCTTCACCCAAATAGCAAAGCGTTGTGATTACATCGTTGATTTACACACTGGTGCTATTCACAGAACGAATTTACCTCAACTTCGTGCTGACCTAAGTAACCCTGAAACATTACGTATCGCACACGCTTTTGGTACTCCTGTGATTGTAGATTCACCTCTTCGAGATGGCTCTCTTCGTAGTGAAGCTGAAAAATGTGAGATCCCGGTATTAACGTATGAAGCAGGCGAAGCATTACGCTTCGAGCCAATTGCGATTAATGCAGGTTATGTGGGTGTACAACGTGTGATGCAAGCCATTGGCATGCTTAAAGCAAGCAGAAAACGTTTACCAGAAGCTGTTATTGCTAAATCGACAAGTTGGTTACGTGCAGAAAGTGACGGGATTTTACGTACTGTTGTGACTCTGGGTGAGCAAGTTGAAAAAGGCCAAGTACTGGCTTATATCAGCGCACCATTAGGTCACAGTGAAATCGAACTTCGTGCTCATAAAGGCGGGATCGTAATTGGCCAACAAACATTACCTTTAGTTAATGAAGGCGATGCAGTTTTCCATCTTGCTTATTTTACTGAAGATGATGAAATGGTTGGTCAAACGGTTGAAACCTATATCGATGAAATCATTGAAGCCGATACTGACCAATTAACTAATGGTCAAATCACAACATCAACACTTTAGTCTATTAACTGAAGTGGTTTAAAAATAAGAGAGGTTCGCCTCTCTTATTTTATAGATAATTACTTAATATTACTGCACACCTATAATTTCATATTGCTGCTTCTTGCCAGCTAAATCCAATTCAAACTCATCACCAAGTTGCTGCCCTATCATGGCTTTCCCTAGCGGAGCTGACGGTGTTATTAGTGAAAATGTTATATTGTTATGAGTTACTTTTACGCCCCCTGCTGACGGGCCTATAAAAAACAGACTCTCGACATCATCTTGATTTACAAGCGTCACTAAAGCACATTGGTTAATTGCACTCTCTTCGCTATATTCTAAACGCGGTAATTTACGATAAGCAAGAATATCAGCCTCACACTCTGCAACTCGTAATGCTTGTCCATGAGCTAAATAAGAGGCTTCTAAGCCAAAGGTTTCATACTTACTACGAGCAATCGCTTCTTTATCTGTCGCTTGATCAATCGCTCGCTGCGTTGCTTCTACCGCCATTTGATGAACATCACGCAACGCTTGGATAATTGATTCTAATAATGCTTCTTTTTCTATCATCTTACATAATCCATAAAATCTAGCGGGTTATAATAGCAAAAATTAAGATTCACATTTATATTTCCAATCATTTTCTTAATGTGAAGTCTTTCTAAAAACAGTCGTAACTTAATGAGAATTAAAATATTCTCTGTGATCCTCTGTTAAATCAGAACCAAAATAAAAGTAATTACCCTATTTTATACTAGTAATTAAGTGTCTATAACACTCACTAAATTAAGGGTAAATAAATGAAAAGGATTTTTATTAGAAGTGCTATTGCTTCTGCTCTCTTTATTTCATACGGTGCAAGTGCATTTGATTGTAGCTCACTCCCATTTTGGCAAAGTTCTGAAGCCTATGGTGGTGGTACTGAAGTCCAACAAAATAATACAGCTTATCAAGCACAGTGGTGGTCACAAGGAAATTCTCCAGAAACTCATTCAGGAGAATGGCAAGAATGGAAAAGTCTAGGAGAATGCACTAATGGAGGGGGAAATATTGCTCCTACATTATCAATAACCTCACCATTAAATAATGCAATAATTACAGAAGGTAGTGAAATTACATTACAAGCAAACGCTAATGACAGTGATGGTTCCATTGCTCAAGTTGAATTTTTCTCTAACAACCAATCTATAGCAACAATAACAAAATCACCTTACAGCACTCCTTGGGTTGCCGTGAAAAATACAACAAATATTTCAGTTATTGCAACCGATAATGAAGGCAGTACAACAACTGAATCTGTAGCTATTAATGTTCAATCCGCTGGAGAATTAATACCACCAACAATCGAACTCATTTCTCCGAATGGAACTGAAAACTTATCTATCGGTGATTCACTTCTTATCTCAGCAACGGCAATGGACAGTGATGGCGAAGTTAGTCAAGTCGAGTTTTATGTTGATAGTCAGTTAGTATTCACCGATACCAATGCTCCGTTTGAGCATTTGTGGACAGCAATAAGCGGTTCTCATAGCTTTAAAGCCAAAGCGACAGATAACGATAGTCAATCAACCATTAGTAAAGAAGTCACACTCATTGTTTCTGAACCGTCTAGCGGCGGATGTACAGGATTGCCTCAGTATCAAGCGGGAACTAATTATACGACTGGTGATGAAGTTCAAAACCTTAACCAAAAATACCGTTGCGAGATAGGTGGTTGGTGTTCATCATCCTCTGATTGGGCTTACGCTCCAGGAACGGGATCAAACTGGCAAGATGCATGGACAGGATTAGGCGTTTGCAGTACACCACCACAAGTTAGCATTACCTCACCTAGCGACAATAGTGTCATTTTCGCAGGCTCATCCATTATTATTAATGCAACGGCAAATGATAATGATGGAAGCATTGTCGGCGTTGAGTTTTTTGCTAATAACGTAACATTAGGAGCTGACACGCAGGCTCCTTACTCAATGAATTGGGATGCAACCCTAATTGGTTCTAATACATTAAAAGCAGTTGCAACTGACAACGAGGGTAATAATTCAGACAGTAGCATTCTTGTTACCGTTAGCGATCAAAACGTAGTAACAAGCCTCACATCACCACAATCAGGCAGTAGCCTTGCTCTAGGTAAAGAGACTCAATTAAGTGCAATAGCAACCTCATTAACGAGTTCAATCAGCCACGTCGATTTCTTAGTTAATGGCGTTATTGTTGGTTCAGATACTACGACACCATATAATACAAACTGGACGCCAAGCGCCATTGGTGCTTATTCTATTTCTGTAGAAGCAACTGACGCTCAAGGTAATACAGCCCTATCTACAGCGTCTAGTGTTACGGTGTTAGAACAAAGCCAAGCCAAACATAAATTAATAGGTTATTGGCATAACTTTGTTAATGGTTCTGGTTGCCCTACTCGATTATCTGAAATGTCAGATGCTTGGGACGTCATCGATATTGCCTTTGCTGATAATGATAGAAACAGTAACGGAACGGTACACTTCAATCTTTATTCTGGCGACATACACAGTAGCTGTGCCGCACTAGATCCAACACAGTTCAAACAAGATATGGCAGCATTACAAGCAAAAGGAAAAATATTCGTCTTATCCCTCGGTGGTGCTGAAGGTACAATTACCTTAAATACAGCAGAAGACGAAGCAAACTTTATTAGTAGCCTAACCGCTATTATTGCTGATTGGGGCTTTGATGGATTAGACATTGATTTAGAAAGTGGGTCTAACTTGCTTCACGGTACACAAATCCAAGCTCGTTTGCCTACCGCGTTAAAGAAAATCGAAGCAAACATGGGAGGAGATATGTATTTAACTATGGCTCCTGAACATCCTTATGTGCAAGGTGGAATGGTTGCTTACAGTGGCATTTGGGGTGCTTATATCCCAGTCATCGACCAAGTTCGAGATACCTTAGATCTTCTTCATGTTCAGCTATATAACAATGGTGGATTAGCAAATCCATACATGCCAGGAGCAGCACCAGAAGGCTCTGTTGATATGATGGTTGCCTCTGTAAAAATGTTGGTCGAGGGTTTTGAGTTAGCCGATGGGTCATTCTTTGCCCCACTTAGAGATGATCAAATCGCAATTGGCTTGCCATCTGGCCCAAGCTCTGCAAACTCAGGTCAAGCACCAACTCAAAATATTATTGATGCTTTAGATTGTGTCACTTATGGATCGGCATGTAGCACTGTTGTACCAAATAAACTGTATCCAAATTTTGGCGGAGTCATGACATGGTCAATCAACTGGGATAGACATGACGGATTTAATTTCTCACAACCTATTGGTGACAAACTCACGCAAATGAACAATCAATAAATAGCAGGTACAAAAAAGGCGCTCAAATAAGCGCCTTTTTCATTTTGAATTATTCGAGAAGATTACTCTTCGTCGTAATCGTAGTCGTCTTCATCATTTTCTGCATCACGAGCGGCTTCATATTCCGCTTTTTGTGCTGCTGATTTCTCTTTTTTACGAGCAATCATTTCTTCTTTTTCAGTGCGTTGTTCCGCTTTACGATCATTACGAACCGCTTGCGTTTTTGCAAATTCAACAAGCTCTTTCTCTGCCCATTCAACTGCTTCAGCTTCGCTTTCAAAACCAAGTTGACGCTTAGATACAACCGTTCTGCGAGAAGTTACTTGGCGCGTAATTTCAGCAGCCCAAGCGTTACGTTTTTCTACAATACGGTAATCAAATTTTGCCATTTTTATTTCCTAGAATTCGATAGTTAAGGGATAGATCATTGCTAAAAAATCCATCTATAACTGCAGTATAATAACTGCATTCCCTTTAATGCCCGCTATTAGAACACATTCAGCCAAAAATGCACCAAAAAGATGTCAATCAACTCATGCTTTAAAGGAGAAGTTAATCTTATTTTTTGACCACTAAATGATTGCGGTTATCTCTGCTACTGCGGATCAGTTCATCACCTTTCACTATATCCACAGATTTAGCTAATCGATCATATAAAAGAACATTCACTGTCGCCGCCAAATTCATACAGCCAACGGTTGGAACATACACCACATGGTCCGCACGATCAGCAACTTGTTGAGTAATCGAACCATCTTCAGGACCAAAAACATAAATTGCTTTTTCTGGATGTTGAAACTCAGGAAGCGACGTTGCACCCTCGGCAAGTTCAACACACACGACTTTCATGTCTTCGGGCAGACCATCCAATAGATTATCGACGCTAGTTAGTGGAATTTTATTGGCTACTTTTTTTGTATCCGTTTGAAACTTTGCAGCACGATCATATCGTTCACCAGTATAACGAACATCATCAACCTGATAACACCCTGCAGCACGCATGACTGCACCAACATTGGTTGGGCTTTTCGGATTACTCAAACCAATCGTAACGTGCGTATTTTTCATTGTTTCTTCCAACAGATAAAATTAAAGCGCTATTCTAACAAAAAAACCGCTGAAGCCTAAACTTCAGCGGTTTTATCTAAAAGAGCCGTCTTTACCCAACCCTTTTATTTATTATAGAACAGACTGTTAATTTAATTTTCAGATTTTTATCACACTTTCAAAAAATCATGATAAATAATTGATTATTAAATTAAAGCTATTGATTAATACTTAAATAAGCATCAATCAAAGTATGCCCTAATTTAACCAAGGTTCTTACGTGCGTTTTGGAACATACGCATCCAAGCACCATTTTCACCCCACGTCTCTGGAGCCCAAGAGTTTGCAACCGTACGGAACACACGCTCTGGGTGTGGCATCATGATAGTCACACGGCCATCAGTAGTTGTTAAACCTGTGATAGCGTTTGGCGAACCATTCGGGTTGTTCGGGTATTGCTGCGTTTGGTTACCGTTATTATCAACATAACGTAATGCTACTGTACCTGAGTTTTCAATCGCGTTTAGGTGTTCATTATTACGTACTTCTACGCGACCTTCACCGTGTGAAACAGCAATTGGCATACGAGAACCTTCCATGCCATTAAAGAATACAGAATCTGATTTCTGAACTTCTACTAAGCTAAAACGAGCTTCAAAACGCTCCGATTCATTACGTACAAAACGAGGCCAGTATTCTGCACCAGGGATCAGTTCACGTAAGTTAGACAGCATCTGACAACCATTACATACACCTAGAGAGAAGGTATCTTCACGCTTAAAGAAGCCTTCAAATTGATTACGAGCATCTTCGTTAAATAGAACTGATTTAGCCCAGCCTTCACCAGCACCCAATACATCACCGTAAGAGAAACCACCACACGCAACAAGACCGTTATACTCTTCTAGTACAGCAGAACCAGTAAGAATGTCACTCATGTGAATATCCGTTGCTTCAAACCCTGCGCGATCAAATGCTGCTGCCATTTCAACATGAGAGTTAACACCTTGCTCACGTAGAATTGCCATTTTAGGCTTAGCGCCTTTGTTTATGTATGGTGCAGCAATATCTTCATTTACATCAAAGCTTAGACTTACATTTAGACCTGGGTCTGAATTGTCTTTCTTCGCTTCGTGCTCTTGATCTGCACATGCTGGGTTATCACGTAAACCTTGCATCTTATACGTAGTTTCAGCCCAGATAGTACGTAGTTCAGTACGGTTACGTTCTACTATAACTTGCTCTCCAGACTTAATTACTAGTTCGTTTGAATCTTCAACAGAACCGATTACGTGTGAACATGCTTCTAGGCTATTTGCTGCGAGAGTAGAAAGCACTGCATCTAAATCGTCGTTACGAACTTGGATTACCGCACCTAACTCTTCATTAAATAGTGCTGCTAGCGTGTCTTCGCCTAGCGCTGCAATATCAGCATTAACACCACAGTGACCTGCGAATGCCATTTCAGCTAACGTTACGAATAGACCGCCATCGCCTTTATCGTGGTAAGCCACAACTTGGTCGTTAGCTACAAGAGTTTGAATCCCCTCATAGAAACCTTTTAGTTGCGCTGCGTTATCTACGTCTGCTGGCTTGTCACCAAGTTGCTTGTAAACTTGTGCTAGTGCTGTCGCCCCCATACGGTTTTTACCGTTACCTAAATCGATAAGAACTAAGCTTGTATTGCCTTTATCTGTGCGGAGTTGAGGAGTAATTGTTTTACGAACATCTTCAATACGGGCAAATGCTGTAATAACAAGAGACAACGGAGACGTTACTTCTTTTTGTTCGCCGTTCTCTTCCCACTTAGTCTTCATAGACATTGAATCTTTGCCCACAGGGATAGTTAGACCAAGTGCAGGACAAAGTTCTTCACCTACAGCTTTAACTGCTTCATAAAGACCCGCATCTTCACCAGGGTGACCCGCAGGAGACATCCAGTTTGCTGATAATTTAATATTCTTAATATCGCCAATATTTGTCGCGGCAATGTTGGTAATTGCTTCACCAACGGCTAGACGAGCAGATGCACCAAAATCCAATAGAGCTACTGGTGTACGCTCACCAAGAGACATAGCTTCACCGTGGTAAGTGTCGTAACTTGCTGCAGTTACCGCGCAGTTCGCTACTGGTACTTGCCAAGGACCAACCATTTGATCACGAGCCACAAGACCTGTCACCGAACGGTCACCTATCGTGATTAAGAATGTTTTCTCAGCTACTGTTGGTAGACGAAGAACACGCTCAATAGCATCATTCATTTCAATGCCTGAACGATCAATTGCTGGGTTATTCGCTTTTAGTGTTTTCGCATCACGGTGCATCTTAGGCGTTTTACCTAAAAGGATGTTCATTGGCATGTCAATTGGCGTATTGTCGAAATGAGAATCTTCTAGTTTAAGGTTACGCTCTTCAGTTGCTTTACCAACGACAGCATATGGTGCACGCTCACGCTTACAAATTGCCTCAAATGTTGCTAAATCTTTATCCGCAACCGCCATTACATAGCGCTCTTGAGATTCGTTACACCAGATCTCAAGTGGACTCATGCCCGGCTCATCATTTGGAACATCACGTAAATTGAAGATACCACCACGCTCACCATCATCAACAAGCTCAGGTAATGCGTTTGAAATACCGCCTGCGCCTACATCATGGATAAATGCAATTGGGTTTGCATCACCAAGCTGCCAACAACGGTCGATAACTTCCTGACAACGACGCTCCATTTCTGGGTTTTCACGTTGTACTGAAGCAAAATCAAGATCTTCAGAAGAAGAACCTGAGTCCATTGAAGATGCTGCACCGCCGCCAAGGCCGATGTTCATCGCTGGACCACCAAGCACGATTAAGCTTGCGCCTACTGGGATCTCTTTTTTCTGAACATGATCATCACGAATATTTCCTAGACCACCAGCAAGCATAATTGGCTTGTGATAACCACGTACTTCTTCACCATTATGAGAGTTTACTTTTTCTTCGTAAGTACGGAAGTAACCTAACAGGTTTGGACGGCCAAATTCATTGTTAAATGCCGCGCCACCTAGAGGGCCTTCAAGCATAATATCAAGCGCAGTAACGATACGGCTTGGCTTACCAAAATCCGTTTCCCACGGTTGAACAAAATTAGGAATTTTTAGGTTAGATACAGAGAAACCAACTAAACCAGCTTTTGGTTTACCACCGATACCTGTTGCGCCTTCATCACGGATTTCACCACCAGAACCTGTTGATGCACCCGGCCAAGGAGAGATAGCAGTTGGGTGGTTATGCGTTTCTACTTTCATCAAGATGTGTGTCTTCTCTTGATGGTAACCATAGCCACGAGTTTCAGGGTCTGGGAAGAAGCGACCGACAGTAGAACCCGTCATTACGGCTGCATTATCTTTATAAGCAGACAGTACGTTTTCAGGGGTTACTTCGAAGGTATTTTTGATCATTTTGAATAATGATTTATCTTGCTTAACTCCATCGATAGTCCAATCCGCATTGAAGATCTTGTGACGACAATGCTCTGAGTTCGCTTGTGCAAACATCATTAATTCAATATCAGTAGGGTTGCGACCTAGCTTTTCAGTAAAGCTTTCTAATAGGTAATCAATCTCATCTTCTGCTAATGCAAGACCTAGGGTAACGTTTGCGTTTTCTAACGCTTTACGACCACCAACAAGTAGATCGACCTCTGCATATGGTGCAGGTTCAGCAACAGTAAATAATGCTGCTGCTGATTCAAAATCAGTGAAAACAACTTCCATCATGCGATCATGAAGGATTGCTTTTAATTCAACCAATTGAAGTTCAGAAAGAGTTTCAGATGTTTCTACATAATACGCAGTACCACGCTCTAAACGTGCGATTTTAGCTAAACCACAGTTATGAGCAATATCAGTAGATTTTGAAGACCAAGGAGAGATAGTACCTGGACGAGGTGCAGAAAGAAGCAATAAACCTTCAGGCTTATGTTCTTCTATCGTTGGGCCGTAAGTTAGTAACTTTTCTAACTTTACAATTTCAGATGCATCAAGATCTGAGATTACGTCAGCAAAGTGAGCAAACTCAGCATAAATACCAGTAACAGGTAAATTTAGCTCGCAACAAAGCTCAAGTAGCTTGTTAACACGAAATTCAGATAAAGCAGGTGAACCACGCAAAATTCTCATGTACTTAGGTCTCTTCGGCAATGAATTAAAGGTAATATTGGAATAGTTTCATGTTGTTATAAATAGCTAACTCTATTAATTATTCATAACACATAGTGACTATGCCGATGTTACCTCTGGTATTGCGAGCGCATTATAAAGGATTTTGTTTTGTGAAGTAACACCAAAAGCAACCGTTTGCGTATTTTTTTAAAAAAAAGAGTAAATGAACTTAAATTTTCATTGTTTTGCGTGATAAATATACAATGAAGCATTTATTCTGTCTCAATCTCTAATAATTGTTCTAATTTGTTACCGTGCTTTTGCCTCTTATTCTCCCATTTGATATAACTACGCCTTACTTATTTAAAAGAGCATTCTGACTTGAGCCGCATCCGATATTATCGCTTTTTACCATCTTGTTTGGTTGTTTTTACTTTTGTTCTTACCTTAACTGGCTGCCAAGTAGAATCAGAGCCAAAGAACAAATTAGAGCAAGTAAGAGAACGCGGTATTTTACGAGTCAGCACGCTAAACAACCAACTCTCTTATTACATAGGTTCAGATGGACCAACAGGATTAGATTACGATCTAGCTAAAGCTTTTGCTGAAAAACTAGAAGTTAAGCTAGAAATCACTCCGGCATACACTTATTCAGGCTTATTTCCGGCTCTTAACCGTAATGAAGTCGATATTGTAGCTGCTAATATGACCATTACACCTGAACGCTTAATGCAGTTTAACCCCGGACCTGTGTACTATTATGTCAGCCAGCAAGTTGTCTATAAAAAAGGGAATTGGCGTCCTCGGAACATTCAAAATCTAACTGAACTTGATGAAAATTTAACGATAGTAAAAGATTCTAGTTTTGAAGGAACATTAATAAAGCTAAAAGAGAAACACTCGGATCTGGATTGGAAAACAGAACCAGATACCGACGTTAGCGAATTATTAAAAAAAGTAGCCAACGGCGAAATACATTACACACTAGCTGATTCGGTTGAATTGTCATTAACTCAACGTATTCATCCTGATTTGGCAGTTGCCTTTGAATTAACCGAAGATCAACCTGTCGCTTGGTTCTTACAAAAAACAGAAGATGATAGCTTACAAGCGTTATTAATTGAGTTTTTTGGTGAGCTAAAAGAAAGTGGCCAATTAGCTCTTTTAGAAGAGAAATACTTTGGTCATGTTGAATCTTTTGATTACGTTGATACTCGTGCTTTTATTCGTGCATTAGAAAGCAAATTGCCTAAGTGGGAACCTCTATTTAAAAAGTACGCAGGAGATTTCGATTGGCGCTTCTTAGCGGCACTCTCTTATCAGGAATCTCATTGGAACCCATTGGCTAAATCACCGACTGGTGTGCGTGGAATGATGATGCTAACACTACCAACCGCTCAATCTGTTGGTGTAAAAAATCGCCTTAGTCCAGAACAAAGCATCCGTGGTGGTGCTGAGTATTTACGTCGAATAGTTAAACGAGTGCCTGACTCAATCACCGAACATGAAAAAATTTGGTTTGCACTGGCCTCTTACAATATTGGCTTTGGTCACATGATGGACGCTCGTCGTTTAACACAACGCCTAGGTGGAGATCCTGATTCATGGACTGACGTGAAAGATAATTTACCGTTATTACGCCAAAAACGTTATTACAAATATCTTCGTTATGGTTTTGCTCGTGGCGATGAAGCTCAAAATTATGTAGAGAACATTCGTCGTTATTACCAAAGTATTATTGGCTATGAACAAGAACAAGCAAATAAGTTGATCCAAGAAGAGATTACGGTAGATGGTTTAACGGTGATTGATGTTCCTTTATCATCTGCTGCTTCTACCACTAGTAATGCAGTTTCAAGCCAATAGTACGAAAACTACAATTAAGTAAGTTCATATAATCGTAACAATGAGCTCATATTCTAAATGAATTCGCTCATCGTATTATTCGAAATAAGGCTAAATATCTTAGCCTTATTTTTTATTTATTAAATCACAAGGGGGAGTTTATGCTCTCTAATAGAAGAAAACTTAAAACACAAACGTCTTTAAAAGGAAGTACTCAACGCCGACGTAAGCTATTAAATAATCATAAAAAAGTACTTCATCGCCAACGTCTTTATTCATTATCACTGTTTGATGAAGGCGAAGCATTCTCTTGTCGTTAATATCCCTTCCCCAAACTTTTATTAACACGTATTAAAAAAGGCAAATTGACGTTCAATTTGCCTTTTTCATCTAAGATAGATTATCTATTCATTCTTAAATTCTTCTGCTCGCTGCAGTTTCCGCTCTTCTTTTTTCTCTTTACGTCTGCGCTTAAAAAAAGCTTGTAGCTGCTCTCTGCACGCCTCTTCCATTAATCCTGATTCACACTCCACAAAATGAAATGCGGTGGCCGAGGTAAATAAATTAATTACACTCCCTGACGCTCCTGTCTTCATGTCAGAAGCACCAAAAATAACTTTTTTAATTCTGCTATGAACAATAGCCCCTGCACACATAGGGCAAGGTTCTAGAGTAACGTATAAAGTGGCATCAATAAGTCGGTAGTTTTCTACCTTCTGTCCTGCTTGCTTAATTGCCATCATCTCAGCATGAGCAGTTGCATCATGAGCGCCAATAGATCGATTCCACCCTTCGCCAATAATCTCATCATTTAAAACGATGACCGCACCAACAGGAACCTCTCCTTCACTTTCAGCAGTGGCTGCCAACTCCATAGCTCGTTTCATATAGATATTTGAATCTTGGTTTATCATTTATTCAGCTAACTCTTGTGCTAGGAATTCAACAAGTAAACGAACCTTGGTTGAAAGATGACGATTATTTGGATACACCGCCCAGATCCCCTCTTTTGGCTCACGATACGGGACTAAGATTTCAACAAGCTCACCTTTATCCATTGATTCTTGAACGTAAAAATCAGGCAGTTGAACGATGCCTAACCCTTTTAATGCCGCATTCGTTAAAGCAGCACCGCTATTACAGTGAACAGATCCTTTCACTCTTACGCTTTTTTCTTTTTTATTTTCGATGAAACGCCAAATAGGCAAGCTACCAATTAGGCAATTATGCTGAGAAAGCTCAGATAAGGTATGAGGTTCACCGTGTTTTTCAATATAACTGGGTGATGCACATACTCGAACTTGCCTGCTAGATAAGCGCTTTGCCATCATTGTTGAGTCAGTCAGACGACCTAATCGAATCGCTAAATCGAAATCTTGCTCAACAAGATCCAGAGTTTGATTTGATAAAACGAGTTCAAGCTCAAGTTGTGGATACATCAGCATAAAATCACTAAGCAGTGGCGCAATAAGCTGCTCACCATAAGTTACTGATGACGTGATCTTTAAACGGCCCTGAGGTGTTGCATTAAGCTCAGTGATCGCTCTATCTGCTTGCTTTAACCCTTCAACTAAATGGCGACAATGCTGATAATAGGTTTGCCCTGCTTCAGTTACCGATACCTTACGCGTTGTTCTGATCAATAACTTTATTGAAAGGCGATCTTCTAACGCCGCGACTTTACGACTAATTTGAGCCACTGATGTATCAAGAGCTCTGGCTGCTCCTGTAAAGCTTTGCGCTTCAGCAACGGCAACAAATTCAGTTACTCCTTCCCAATCAATCACTGGCAATTCCCCATTAGTATTATTACATATTCGTAAAAATTATTTACCATTCTACCGTATTATCAATTGATGAGAAATACTTATAATGGCAACCAACAAGACGACGAGCACAAACAAAAAATAGCACTACGCTTAAAATGAAACTGCTAATTAATGTCGTCAATTAAATTATCCCAATAAGGAAAACCCAATGGCTCTTGATATTAAAACTGGTCAAACTCACATCAAATCTAAAGCAATGGTAGCTTGGGCTGCTGGCGAACCTCTTAAAATGGAAGAAGTGGACGTTCAACTTCCTAAAGCGGGCGAAGTGTTAGTTCGTATCGTTGCAACTGGTGTTTGTCACACTGACTTATTTACTCTATCTGGTGATGATCCAGAAGGTATCTTCCCATCTATCTTAGGCCATGAAGGTGGCGGTATTGTTGAGATGATCGGCGAAGGCGTGACAAGTGTTGAAGTTGGCGACCACGTTATTCCTCTTTACACTGCCGAATGTGGTGAATGTAAGTTCTGTAAATCTGGTAAAACCAACCTTTGCCAAGCGGTTCGTGAAACTCAAGGTCAAGGCCTTATGCCCGATGGCACTAGCCGCTTCTCTATTAATGGTGAAACTATTTTCCATTACATGGGTTGCTCTACGTTCTCTGAATTCACAGTTCTTCCTGAGATTTCATTAGCGAAAGTATCTAAAGAAGCACCACTTGAAGAAGTTTGTCTTCTAGGTTGTGGTGTAACTACGGGTATGGGCGCGGTTCTTAACACGGCTAAAGTTGAAAAAGGCGATACAGTTGCTGTATTCGGTCTTGGCGGTATTGGTCTTTCAGCTATCATCGGCGCGAAAATGGCAGGGGCAAGCCGCATCATCGGTGTTGACTTGAACGAAAGCAAATACGAACTTGCTAAAAAATTAGGTGCGACTGATTGCATCAACCCAACAAATTTCGACAAGCCAATTCAAGAAGTGATTGTTGAAATGACTGATGGAGGCGTGGATTACTCTTTTGAGTGTATCGGTAACGTGAACGTGATGCGTGCGGCACTTGAGTGTTGTCACAAAGGTTGGGGTGAATCAATTATCATTGGTGTTGCTGGTGCTGGCCAAGAGATCTCAACTCGTCCGTTCCAACTTGTGACTGGTCGTGTATGGCGTGGCTCTGCATTCGGTGGCGTTAAAGGTCGTACTGAACTTCCAGGCATCGTTGACCGTTACATGCAAGGTGAGTTCGCTCTTGATGACTTCATCACTCACACTATGGGTCTTGCAGATGTAAATGCAGCGTTCGATCTAATGCACGAAGGTAAATCTATCCGTACTGTTCTACATATGGATAAATAAGTAAAAATAAGGGGTTAGATACTCTAGCCCCTATTCTACTTTTGATCTCTAAGTGCTTTATATCAAGACTGCGGGTTTATCTGCGTGGGTGGCGTAATTTATAGATAAGCTTACTGAGTGTTTCATTCTTTATTTTAAAGCACTTCAAAATCAACCAGTAGATTTCTATTCAATACAGTGATCTTGCTGATATGAATCAAAATATAAAAGGGCTCATCATGACAATCGAAAATATCAGCCAAGCAAAAGTTGCCGGTGGTTGGCACAAACAATATATACATACATCATCTACACTAAATTGCGATATGCGCTTTGCTATCTTCCTACCAGCGAACGCTTCTGAAAGTAATCCAGTTCCTGTTTTATACTGGCTATCAGGCTTAACTTGTACTGATGAAAATTTTATGCAAAAAGCAGGCGCATTCAAAAAAGCGGCTGAATTAGGCATTGCCATTGTTGCCATGGATACGAGCCCTCGCGGCGAAGACGTTGCTGATGATGCAGAAGCTGCTTACGATTTTGGTCTAGGTGCAGGGTTCTATTTAAACGCAACTCAAGCACCATGGAATCGTCATTACCATATGTATGACTACGTAACAAAAGAGCTGCCATCTCTTATTGAAGAACACTTCCCTGTATCAGATAAAAAATCAATTTCTGGTCATAGTATGGGTGGTCACGGTGCAATTACTATTGGATTAAAAAATCAAGATGCATATCAGTCAATCTCTGCATTTAGCCCTATTTCTAGCCCAATCAATTGTCCTTGGGGTCAAAAAGCATTAGGCCTATATCTTGGTGATAATAAAGAGACTTGGAAAGAATACGATAGCTCTGAGCTTCTGAAAAAAGGCTCTAAGTTACCAATTTTAGTTGACCAAGGTGAAGCTGATGGCTTCTTAGAGGAACAATTAAAACCTGAATATCTTCTTTCTTCAGCAGAACAATCTGGCGCTAATTTGGAAGTAAGGATGCAACCGGGTTATGACCATAGCTACTTCTTTATTTCAACATTTATTGATGAGCATTTAGAGTTTCATGCCATTCATTTAAATAAATAAAAGTATACAAAGAACAAAAGCCCAGAAAAGGTTCTCCTTCTCTGGGCTTTTTTATGTCGACTAATTCAATATTATTAGATGAACGCTAACACTGGAGAGATACAAAGAAGTATACCCGTTACAATAATTAGGTTAGTTGATAAACCCTTATACTTATGAAGTGTTGGCACCTTATGAACAAGGTAAGCAGGGATTAAACACCCAACCAAACCAAATACAGGGCTACAAATTGATGTGAAAGATAAGATAGGTGCATTTAATGCAACTGCAGACCAAGCCAGTAAAACAATAAATACCGTAATTAGTTTATTAACTAACTCTTTATTAATTGCCGACTCATCCATACGTCTTAATAACACATTCATTGCTAAACCACGACACGCCTCTTGGAATGCCATAAACACACCAAAAAATGAGGTTACTACAGCAAAAATATTAATCACGATGCCAGTAATAGTCGCCCAACTACCAGGGAAGTAATGGGCAATGATCGCTAATGCTGAAATATTTTTATTCATCGCTTCTGCAGCTTGCTCTTGGCTTATCGCAAAGGTAAATGACACAGCAAAGAAGAAAACAACCACAAATAGGATAGAAAAAGCAATGTTCATTGCTCTTAGTGATTTATAGCGTGCGACTTCAATTGATTTTTCACGTGAACGATATGAAATAACCATAGGGCTAAGAGATTGAATAAAAAGAATTGAGGTTAATGTAAATGGAAGCGTGATAATTGCATCTTTTAGCATTGGGCCAAAAGAACCAATAGCAGGTACATTAGCAAAATCCCAACGAGAAACTAATAATAACCCCATAACAGCAACTAATGAAAGCACCGTCACCGCCATAAATCCAGACAGTTTAAATAGTAACTTCTCACCTTTAGACCCAATAAAAGCAAGAATACAAATTAAGCCTAAGCCATAAAAAACATTATCATTTAAATGCCCTTCAGTAACGCCAAATGAATGTAAATATGAAGAGCTGTCATTGGTTACAGCAAGTGAATATACCAATACCCAAATAACAAGCATGATGAAATAAAGAGCCCCTAAAGCTACGCCCCAGTTTTTACCTAAGTAACCAGTAATCACGCCTGGGTAATCTGTGCATGTTTTTGCTTCGGCAAGAGTATTGATGAAAAGTTTTTGAAACAAATACATGGCTGGGTAACCAATAATTGAAGAAAGAAGAAAAACCCAGATCCCCATGATACCGACTTGAACAGGTAAAAATACGATCCCTGCCCCTATAGCCATACCAATGCTGATAACAATCCACCCAATATCAACACTATCGAATTTAGTGGCTTTTTTCCATTCAGAATCAGTCATATCACTTTTACCATGACCAGAATTCGCCAATGTAGCTGTGTTCATATAAAACTCCATCTTTGTAGGGAACATTATTTTTATAATTTTAAAGCGCCTAAACGCCACACATTGCAACTTTTGAAGAATTTACTCTCTAATTTAAAAATAACAATGCAATTTTATTTGAAATGATAACAAGATCTCAGTTCGTAAAATAAACAATACAGAGCAACAAAGTACTTGCATTAGCTTATAAATGAGCATAAATTCAACTCAATCAAATAAATGCAATTTTTTTTGCATAAAATACAAACTTAAAATAAAATCAACAATAGTTGCAAAATAAAGGATGCCTATATGAAACAAATCATTGTAGCAAAATCAGCGCCTGAAGCGATTGGCCCTTACTCTCATGGTACCGCTTTTGGTGGCCTTATTTTTACATCTGGTCAATTACCGGTTGATGGTTCAACAGGCTCAGTTGTTGAAGGTGGTATCACTGCTCAATCTGAAATGTCTCTTAAAAACCTAATATCTGTTATCGAAGCTGCTGACGGCGATGTAAATACGGTACTAAAAACGACATGTTACCTTGCAAATATCACTGATTTTTCTACATTTAACGAAGTATATAAAACTGTTTTCCATACCGACTGCCCTGCACGATCTTGCTTTGCGGTAAAAGATCTTCCACTTGGCGTATTAGTTGAAGTCGAAGCTATTGCTCACAAGAAAACAACGGTATAACTAAAAAGGTGAAAAAAATGAACTCTACCTGGAAGCAATACATCACTATTTTAAAAAATGTCGTGAAGCCAGCCCTTGGCTGTACTGAACCTATTTGTGCTGCCTATGCAACAAGTGTGGCAACGCAAATGCTAGGAGAAAAACCAGAGACTATTGATGTTTTCGTCTCTGATAATTTGTATAAAAATAGTATGGGTGTTTTTGTTCCAAGAACAGGTAGAGTTGGACTTGCTATTGCCGCAGCAACTGGGGCTACAGGTGGAAACCCTGACGCAGGATTAGAAGTTCTTGCAAAATTGACAGAATCTCAAGTAAGTGAAGCTCAACAGCTTATTGACGCTGGTCGAATTCAAGTAAAACGAGAAACTACAGAAGAGTTCATTTATTGCCGCGTTGTCCTTAAAAGCTCGCAACATCACGCAGAAGTCACTATCAGTGGAGGTCATACATTAATCGTTGAAAAACGACTTGATGGTAATGTCATTTTTTCCCTTGATTCTTCATTACCAAAAGCCTCTACAGCTTCTATTTGTGATGGCGTAGATATCACTATTTCATCCATTTATGACTTTGCTACTAAAGCTGAATTTGACGATATTAAATTTATTCTAGAAGCTAAAGAACTCAATATAGCCCTAGCTCAGGAAGGATTAAATAATCCATATGGCTTAGAAGTGGGCCGAACTTACCAAAAAAATATAGAAACGGGTTTACTTTCAAAAAGCTTAGACAGCGACATTTTAATTTATACTTCAGCTGCATCTGATGCTCGAATGGGTGGAGCAACTTTACCTGCGATGTCTAATTATGGCAGTGGTAACCAAGGAATTGCAGCAACGATTCCCGTGGTTAAAATGGCTGACTTTTATAACGCCGATGAAGAAACATTAGCAAGAGCATTCATCATGAGTCACCTTGGTGCCATTTATATAAAATCTCATTATCCACCACTATCTGCTTTTTGTGGAAATGCAGTAACCTCTGCGGCGGCGGCAATGGCAATGGTATATTTAGCGGGTGGGACGTTCGAGCAATCTTGTTCAGCAATACAAAATACCATCAGTGATACCAGCGGTATGATCTGCGATGGGGCTAAATCGACTTGTGCAATGAAAGTAGGAAGTAGTGCTCAATCTGCAATGAAGTCTTCTTTACTTGCTTTAAATGATCACTGCGTAACAAAACAAGGTGTTATTGCCGAAGATGTAGAGAAAACGATTAAAAACATCGGAAGAATGATAACAACAGGCATGCCGAATATTGACCATGAAATCATTGAAATAATGGCGTCATAATGAAAAGATGTCACTATTCGCTAGTGACATCACTTTTCCACTAACATATAGAGTACGTATGCTACATAAACTATCTACAGCCGATAAGCTAATTCTTCAATCAACCTTTAGTATCGTTGATGGTATTGCTGCTATGTTTGGGAAACATGTCGAAGTCGTATTGCACTCTTTAGATTCCGATAACCCATCTATTATTAAAATCGCAAATGGGCATGTTACTGGCCGTGGAATTGGTGCTCCAATAACCAACTTAGCGTTAGAAAAGCTAAAAGCAGGTTCAGATGTATCAACTCCTTATTTCACACGAACAGATAAAGGTGAGTTAATGCGCTCTGTAACTTCAATGATTCGAAACGAGGCAGGAGTGCCTATCGCTTTACTTTGCATTAACTCTAATCTTGATGTACCAATGAATAGCTTCTTTATGGACCTATTCCCACAAGCTAACCAGTTAGCAGCATCACCAGAAACTTTTGCAAAAGACAGTATTGAAATGCTGACAGACTCGATAGCTAGAATACAAAGCGAAGTGTTAGAAGATGAAAGCATTGCTGTTTCTCGAAGAGTAAGAACCATTGTTGAACGTTTACATCATCAAGGCGCATTTAATATAAAGGATGCGACTCAGATCACCGCCAATATTCTCAATGTATCTAAAGACTCAGTTTATCGTTATTTAAGAAAATTTAAGTTATAAAAAAGAAAATAACTTAATACAAAAAAGCCCTGAGAACTTATCATTCTCAGGGCTTTTATTTTATAAGCTATTTAATAAAACGAAGTGCTTATATTAACCAGGTAATTGGTATGTATATGGCGCTTGGATACCCAAAGGAATACCTAGAGCCCAATACGCTAGTAAGAAAATAGTCCAACCAATTAGCATTGCGATAGAGAATGGCATCATTAGAGAGGCTAAAGTACCGATACCAGTAGACTTAACATAACGTTGGCAATAAACCACAACCAGCGGGAAGAATACCATTAGAGGAGAGATGATATTAGATACTGAATCACCTACACGGTATGCAGCTTGAGATAGCTCAGGAGAAATACCTACACCCATAAGCATTGGAACTAATACAGGACCAATTAATGCCCATTTAGCAGATGCAGAACCAATTAGTAGGTTTACAAATGCCGTCAGCAAAATCATACCAATAATGGTTAGCTGGCCAGGAAGCTCCATAGCTTTAAGCACATCAGCACCGTACATCGCTAAGATTGTACCGATATTCGATTGGCTGAACGCAACTAAGAACTGTGCACAGAAGAATGACATAACCATGTATGCACCCATTGTACCCATCGTCTCTGACATTGCTTTGATTACATCATTACTGCTTTTAAACGTACCAGAAACTCGTCCAAAAACGATACCTGGTATAATAAATAAAATGAAGATAAGTGGAACGATAGACTTCATCAAAGGCGCAGAGAACGAGGTAATTTCACCGTCAGGTGAACGCAGAGCTGAATCTTCAGGGTAAATAAGCGCGATAAGTAATGCGATACCCGCAACCATTGCCCAACCAGCAAATTTAAATGCTTTTGACTCAATCTCAGTAAATGAACCTAGATCAGGTGCCGTTTCTGCATCTTTATCTACTGGTGTTTTCGCTAAACGCGGTTCAATGATTTTCTCTGTTACATACCAACCAATAACAACAATAAGTACTGATGAAAGACCAGTAAAATAGATATTTGCTAGTGGATTAACGATATAAGACGTATCTAATACTTGTGCTGCTGTTTGCGTGAAGCCAGCAAGTAATGGATCAATGCCTGATGGGATAAAGTTAGCAGAGAAACCACCAGATACACCGGCAAATGCTGCTGCAATACCCGCTAACGGATGACGACCCGCCGCGTGGAAAATGATACCACCTAATGGGATAACTAATACATAACCGGCATCTGCTGCTGTGTGTGACACGATAGCAACAAGAATAAGCATTGGCGTTAGTAATTTAGCTGGAGTGAAGTTCAGCATTTTCTTAAGGCCAGTTTGAATGAAACCTGAAGAATCCGCAACACCAACACCTAGCATTGCAACTAATACGATGCCTAGTGGAGCAAAACTGGTAAAATTAGTTACCATAGTTGCTAAAAAGTTTGCTAAAGAATCACCCGTTAAAAGGTTTTTCACTTGAACTGCATCTTGAGTAACAGGATGAATCAAGTCAAATTGTACTTGTGATAATAGCGCTGAAAGACCCCAAACAATTAATAGGCCCCAGAAAAACAGTAGTGCAGGATCTGGGATCTTGTTACCTACTCGTTCGATTGTATTTAGAAAACGATCCATGCCGCTAGGCTTAGATGCTTTCTCTACTACTTGGTTACTCATTCGTAACTCCATTTATTTAATGTTGTATTTAAAGATAAAGAGATTTGATTTTTTTTATTCTTTATCTATTCCCTTGCTAAATCAGTGTAAACCAGATATTGCCAAGAAAAGCTTAATACATTGCATTTTCAGCGCTATGCAAATGTTTAATTTGTAAACCAATGTTTCAATGAAACATACGACTAACAATATTAATATTTACATTACAATAGAAACAAAAAAAGCGCCTTTCGGCGCTTTCTATTTATCTAATACAAACTAACTCACTAAGTGAAAATTACTCCCATTCAATCGTCGCTGGTGGCTTACCAGAAATATCGTAAACAACACGAGAAATGCCACTTACTTCATTAATAATACGATTAGATACTTTACCTAAGAAGTCGTATGGTAAATGTGCCCAATGCGCCGTCATGAAATCAATCGTTTCTACTGCACGTAAAGAAACAACCCAATCATATTTACGACCATCGCCCATTACGCCAACAGAACGTACTGGTAAGAATACAGTAAATGCTTGAGATACTTTGTTGTAAAGATCAGCATTGTGTAATTCTTCAATGAAAATAGCATCTGCACGACGAAGTAGATCACAGTACTCTTTCTTAATCTCACCAAGAACACGTACACCTAGACCTGGTCCAGGGAACGGGTGGCGATAAAGCATGTTGTATGGAAGACCTAATTCTAAACCAATCTTACGAACTTCATCTTTAAACAGTTCACGTAATGGCTCAACAAGACCCATCTCCATGTCATCAGGAAGACCACCAACATTGTGGTGAGATTTAATAACGTGTGCTTTACCAGTTTTAGATGCAGCTGATTCGATAACATCAGGGTAGATAGTACCTTGAGCTAACCATTTTGCATTTGATAGTTTCTTTGATTCTTCATCAAAGATATCTACAAATACATGACCGATGATTTTACGTTTAGCTTCAGGATCTGATTCACCTTCAAGAGCTTCTAAGAAACGTTTTTCAGCTTCAACATGAATGATCTTAAGACCAAACTTATCGCCAAACATTTCCATTACTTGGTCTGCTTCATTTAAGCGAAGTAAACCATTATCGACAAATACACACGTTAGTTTGTCACCAATTGCACGGTGTGCAAGCATAGCAACAACTGATGAATCAACACCACCAGATAAACCAAGAATCACTTCATCATCACCTACTTGCTCTTTAATACGAGCAACGGCATCTTCGATGATTGATGCTGACGTCCACAGACCTTCACAACCACATACATTAAGAACAAAGTTCTCAAGCATTTTTAGACCGTTTTTAGTATGAGTTACTTCTGGGTGGAATTGAACACCGTAATATTTCTTCTCTTCATTTGCCATAGCAGCGTAAGGACAGGTTTCTGTCTCTGCAATTTTTACAAAATCAGATGGAATTTCTACCACTTTATCACCGTGGCTCATCCAAACATCTTGAGTTGCTTCAAGATCTTTAAACAACGCCGATTCGCCAGTAACTTGAACTGCAGCATAACCAAATTCACGCTCAGTAGATGTTGCTACTTTACCACCAAGTTGCTCTGCCATTGTTTGCATGCCGTAACATACGCCAAATACAGGAACACCAGAATCAAAAACATATTGAGGTGCTCGTGGTGAATTTGCTTCAGTAACACTTTCTGGACCACCAGATAAGATGATGCCATCTGGATTAAAATCACGGATGTCCGATTCTTCTACATCCCAACTCCAAAGCTCACAGTAAACACCAATCTCACGGATACGACGCGCAACAAGCTGCGTGTATTGAGAACCAAAATCTAAAATAAGAATGCGTTGATCGTGGATATTAGTCGTCATTAGTCTTTCTCAAAAAGTCATTTATTTAGTGTGGCTTCACTATAAAACCACACGCTTAAAATTGAATTTGGTACAAAGTTTTTTCTTTATATTTCACAGCAGAATCATTCGAGTTCTAGGAAAAGGCACGGAGTTTACAAGTGTAAATGAGTACCTTTGACAACGAAATCGGAAGATTCTGCAAAGAAAATTAAGAAAAATTAGCCTAGGCGATAGTTTGGTGCTTCTTTCGTGATCTGAACATCATGCACGTGTGATTCTTTCATACCCGCACCTGAAATTCGTACAAATTCTGCTTTAGTTCGCATATCTTCAATCGTAGCTGAACCTGTTAGGCCCATGCTTGAACGCAAGCCACCCATTTGTTGATGAACGATTTCTTTTAGGCGTCCTTTATAAGCGATACGACCTTCAATACCTTCAGGAACAAGCTTATCTGCTGCATTATCTGATTGGAAGTAACGATCAGAAGAACCTTGAGACATTGCCCCAAGAGACCCCATACCACGGTAAGATTTGTATGAACGGCCTTGATAAAGGATTACTTCACCTGGAGCTTCTTCTGTACCAGCAAACATTGAACCAACCATCACACACGATGCGCCTGCTGCAATTGCTTTACAAATATCGCCAGAGTAACGAATACCGCCATCAGCGATAACTGGAATACCATGAGCTGTTGCAACTTCTGCTGCATCTGAAATAGCTGTAATTTGAGGAACACCCACACCCGTAACGATACGAGTTGTACAAATTGAACCTGGGCCGATACCAACCTTAACAGCACTTACACCAGCATCAATTAATGCTTTAGCACCAGCACCTGTTGCTACGTTGCCGCCGATAATTTGTAGGTCTGGGAAAGAAGCACGAGTTTCACGAATACGTTGTAAAACGCCTTCTGAATGACCGTGAGATGAATCGATAAGTAAAACATCAACGCCCGCTTCAACAAGTGCAGCAACACGTTCTTCATTACCAGCGCCTGCACCAACAGCAGCACCTACACGTAGACGACCACGTTCGTCTTTACATGCATTTGGTTTACGTTCTGCTTTATGGAAATCTTTTGCTGTGATCATACCGGTTAGTTGGAACTCATCATTCACAACCAACACTTTCTCAACACGGGCTTCATGCATTTTCTCTTGAACTTCTTCGCGAGTTGCTCCTTCTTCTACAGAAGCTAAGCGTGCTTTCGGCGTCATTACAACGTCAACTTTCTTAGATAAGTCTGTTACGAAGCGAACATCACGACCAGTAATGATACCAACAAGTTCGTTAGTTTCAGTTACTACAGGGAAGCCAGCAAAACCGTGTTTTTCAGTCAATTCTTTCACATCTTGGATAGTTGCGTCAGGACGAACGGTTACTGGAGCAGATACAACGCCTGCCTCAAAGATTTTTACTAAGCGAACTTGTTCAGCTTGCTGTTCAATAGACATGTTTTTGTGGATAAAACCGATGCCACCCTCTTGCGCTAATGCGATAGCAAGGCGCGCTTCTGTCACTGTATCCATTGATGCTGAAATCATTGGGATATTTAGAGAGATCGTCTTCGTTAACTGAGTGCGAAGATCAGCGGTGTTAGGAAGAACTGTGGAGTGTGCTGGGACGAGTAAAACGTCATCGAAGGTTAAAGCTTCTTTTGCGATTCGTAGCATTTGCAATATCTCACAACATAAGTGTTTAAAGGAATAAATCCCACTTTATCGTTTCGCATAATAAAGTGTTTTGGATTTGATATTGCAGACGGATTATACGCACTGCGCAATCGCTTGGCTACACATTTATTTATTTTTAATTTGCATTTACCCCCTTGATATGTATTATATTGCCGCTAATTCCTATACTCATGTCTAAGGCATTCTGATGTCTCTCGATTCTAATCCTCGCATCTTTACAGTCTCGCGTCTCAACTCTGAAGTCCGCCTATTATTAGAAAATGAAATGGGTATTGTTTGGCTTGTTGGTGAAATATCTAACCTTACTGTGCCTGTTTCTGGTCACTGGTATCTCACCCTTAAAGACAGCCAAGCCCAAGTAAAGTGTGCCATGTTTAAAGGCAATAATCGCCGAGTTACCTTTAAGCCTCAAAACGGAAAACAAGTTCTTGTTAAAGCCCGCCTCTCTCTTTATGAACCTCGTGGTGACTATCAAATAATCATTGAAAGTATGCAACCAGAAGGAGATGGTCGTCTTCAACAAGAGTTTGACCAATTAAAAATGTCACTCGCTGCTGAAGGTCTTTTTGCTCAAACTGCAAAACAGCCCTTACCTGAACAACCTAAACGTATTGGTGTTATAACCTCTAAAACAGGCGCTGCACTTTTTGATATTCTAAATGTATTAAAACGACGAGATCCTAACCTACCTGTCGTTATTTACCCAACGATGGTTCAAGGCTCTGGTGCCGCAATACAAATAGCACAAGCGATTGGACGAGCAAACAGTCGTAATGAATGTGATATATTGATCGTTGGACGTGGCGGTGGCTCATTAGAGGATCTTTGGTGTTTTAATGAAGAGATTGTCGCAAGAACGATTGCTGCAAGTAAGATCCCTATCGTCAGTGCTGTCGGTCATGAGATTGATGTAACTATTACTGACTTTGTTGCAGATGTACGAGCACCAACCCCTTCTGCAGCAGCCGAATTAGTGAGCCGAGATCTCTCTTCTCAGCTACAGACTGTTACTCACCAAAAACGTCGTTTAAATAGTGCCATGGAGCGCTATTTAGCAGGACAGCAACGTCAATTATTAGCACTTCAACACCGCCTTGAAAAACAGCATCCACAAATGCAGTTAAACAATCAAAGTCAAAAACTGGATGACTTAAATCAACGATTAATGAATCATATGCAACAACGATTGCAACGTAATCAATATAACGTTGAAAACCTAACCTTACGTTTAAATAATCTATCTCCGAGCAAAAAAATATCTCAAGATAAGTTACGTATTGAAGAGCTAAAACGTCGTTTATTAGATTCAATGGATAGAAACTTGCTAATGCAACGTCATCAATTGGCTCTAGCGGCAGAAAAACTAGATACCGTTAGCCCATTAGCCACCTTACAACGTGGTTATTCGATTACTCGAAATGATAAAGGATCGGTAATCACTTCAACAAAGCAAATTAATATTGGGGATAGTATTACTACTCGCTTTGTTGATGGTGAAATTAAATCGACAGTTACTGTAAACTAGCTAACACAATAACAAGTTACATAGACAGATATTGCTAACTCTGCTCGACTTCAACAAATTCAGTTTTAGCTCGAGACTTAGATTTTAATTCATTACAATCATGACAAAAATAGCTTGGTGCCCCACACGCATTAAGCTTTTCCATCTCTTTGTTACAATCTGGGCAATAAGCTACTTTTTTAAAATCTACCTGACAAAAATCGCAGTGATACCCTTCTCTACTCCAACGTAATTCAGACTGACATTTAGGGCATTCGTTTGTTTGCATTACTCATTCCTTATTAATTTATTTCGACCAAATACTGATACGCTGCATATCTCAAAAAATATAGATCTTTGTGCTTATAGGGATCTGATCAGCGATCATGCCCTTTAAGAACATTTATATAACCACACCCCGAAAGCATTAGTTACATATCCTGTTTTTCAATTTTAAACGATATAAAACTTCACAACAGTCACTTTAAAACAGTAGATCCAGAACATCAATCAGCATTAGGCTTACTAATTTCAGTAGAAAAAACGGAAATTACACAAAATGTAGAATAAGATATACATCTCATGTAATTTCAACTTTAAATACGTTTTTTCGAATGGGTAACCATCAATAACTCTTGTTCGCCCTTTGCTTTTAGTTCAACTCGAATCTCTTGATAATCTTTAAACGAAGAGACATGAGTACCGCCACAAGGAAGCTTTACTACACCATCTATACCAAAATCTGCTATCCAGTAACGTGAATCGGTTAACGCTTTACCTTCACACTCAATAGAAACTTTATGTTCTAAGGCCAACCACGCAGTTATCTGCTTATTGACTTGCTCTGCGATAGAGTTAAGGTTTTCCATCATTTCAGCACTATTAAGACCGCGTTTACGTAATGTTTTCCCTAAACGATACACATCTTCACAATGATCTTCTGTGACAAAACTGGTTTCTTGAGCATAACTGTTGAAATTGTAATGTCCCAGTTCATCTTTTCGATCTGCATCTTTACGCCAATAACTTGCATGAAGTACTTTATTTAAGGCTAAGTAAGCAATATGACCAGCACTATGCCCACGACTCAGTGAGTCTTGATATTCTTTATCAACTTTTAGCTCTACAGTATTTTCTACTGCAATATCCGCATCCTTAGATATTAAGTGCGTCACGACAAATACCCAGCCATCTTCACCACGTTTTACTGGGATTTTTTTATCTATATATAATTCACTCGTAGCTAATTCAATCGCACCTGTTTGACAAGCGAGTATTGGATAGTCATTGCCATTTATGTGAATCGTTCCTTTATCTTCTGGATGATCAGGCCAAATATGGCTTACAGGGTGAAAAGGCGTTTCTTTAGTCACAAACCATTTACCTTGGTCTGTTTCTTTAATTAATTGAACAACTGACGTGTGTTGCCATGTGTTATGACAAAAAAGAATCTCTGTTGCTGATAACTGAGTCATGATTTTCACCTAAAAAAAACGCCCAACAAGATGGGCGTTTTATTATTCAATATGTATAAATAAAGTAATTACAGATTATTTTTTATTACGGCTTTTCACTGCACCAACTAGACGCTTACGTTGACGCTCTTGAGATAGAGTCAACTTACCACCACGATCTTCAAATGGGTTTTCACTATTCTGGAATTGAATACGAATAGGTGTGCCCATAATTTCTAATGATTTACGGAAGTAGTTCATTAAGAAACGTTTGTAAGAAGAAGGTAATTCTTTTACTTGGTTACCGTGAATAACGATAAGTGGTGGGTTGTAACCACCTGCGTGTGCATATTTCAGTTTCACACGACGGCCACGAACCATTGGTGGTTGGTGATCGTCTTGAGCCATCTTCATGATACGAGTAAGAACAGATGTACCTACACGCTTAGTTGCAGAAACATACGCTTCTTGTACTGATTCATATAAATGACCAACACCAGTACCATGTAGAGCTGAAATAAAGTGAAGACGAGCAAAATCAACAAAGCCTAGACGACGGTCTAACTCAGACTTTACTTTCTCTTTAACTTCGTTATCAAGACCATCCCACTTATTTACAGCAATAACTAATGAACGACCTGCGTTCAATGCAAAGCCCAGCAAACTTAGATCTTGATCTGAGATATTTTCACGAGCATCGATAACAAGCAATACTACGTTAGCATCTTCAACCGCTTTCAATGTTTTGATTACAGAGAATTTCTCAACCGTTTCATTGATACGACCACGGCGACGAACACCTGCGGTATCAATAAGTACGTACTCTTGACCTTCACGTTCCATTGGAATGTAAATAGAGTCACGAGTTGTACCAGGCATATCGTAAACAACCACACGCTCTTCACCTAAAATACGGTTAATTAGCGTTGATTTACCTACGTTAGGACGGCCGATAATCGCTAATTTGATTGGTTGATCTTGAAGGCGTGAAAAATCTTTTTCTGCATCTTCTTCTGTTCGATCTTTTTCTTCTTCTTCGAAATCTTCAAATTCAGTAAGATCCATAATCTCACCATTTTCATCTTTCAAAGATTCTTCAATTAACTCTTCCATGAAAGGAGCTAAAGCCAATTCAAGTAAAGACGTCACACCACGACCATGCGAAGCAGCAATTTGATAAACCTTGTTCATCCCTAATTGCCAGAATTCTGCACTTGCTGCATCAGCATCAATACCATCGATCTTATTTACTACTAAGAACGTTGGTTTTTCACGTGAACGTAAGTGTTTTGCAATCGCTTCATCAGATGATGTTAAACCTGCACGGCCATCAACCATAAATAGCACAACATCAGCTTCTTCGATCGCAGCTAATGATTGTTCTGCCATTTTAGTTTCTACACCTTCTTCCGTCCCATCAATACCACCGGTATCAATAAGAATGAATTCAAGCTCTTCTAATTTAGCACGGCCGTATTTACGGTCACGAGTTAAGCCTGGAAAGTCAGCAACTAATGCATCCCTTGTGCGTGTAACACGGTTAAACAGCGTCGATTTACCAACATTTGGACGCCCTACCAGAGCAACAACAGGAATCATATATACCTCTTAATTTAATCATAGGCATAGCGCGAGCTAATACCAATTTGATGATAGTTTTTTAATATGAACGGATAAAAACCATCACCAAATTGGATTATCTTTCACTATCTAAAAACAATAAAAGGCCCCAAAGTCAAAAGGACTTGGAGCCAATTCACAATTATAGCAAATAAAACTTATTTAATTCGCATTTTTTTGATATCGCCTTCGCGAGTAACAATTAAAAAACTGTCTTCGACTAAAATTGGCGAAACCGCAATACCATCGCTGTCTATTTCTTGTTGAGAAACAAATAACCCAGTATCTCTATCTAACCAATGTAAATATCCTTCACTATCAGCTAAAACGACATAATTATCAATAATCATTGGCGGTGTTAATTGACGATACTCTAGCTCTTCATTATTCCAAAGTTCAGTGCCACTTCGTGCATCAACTGCTACTACATGATCTTTCTCTGTTACTAAGAAAAGACGTTTACCATCAGATGACATATTCATTGCTGATGAATAGTTACGTTTCCAAGCAGGTTGCCCAGTACGAAGATCTAGTGCAATTAATTGTCCGTTATAGCCTATTGTGTATAAACGACCACCTAAAATAAGTGGAGACGCATCAACATCGACTAAACGATCAATCTCTGTCGCACCTTTTGGTGTTCCTACTGGTTGTTGCCACAGTAACTGACCTTTAGAGATCAATGCTGCCGCTAAACGACCATTAGACATTCCCCAAAAAACACCACCAGAAATACTGACTGGAGCACTATCACCACGAAGCGTTAAGTTAGGCACTTCACTATTGATTTGCCATTTCTCATCACCGGTTTCAGCATCAAAAGCCACAAGAGCACCACGACTGCTATGAACAATAACATAGCCTTCATCTGCTAATGGCTTCGCAAGAACTTCACCATCAACCGTTTTACGCCATAGCTCTTCACCCGTTTCAGCATCAAGAGTTATGATTTCTCCGTTCTCAGAGCCGATGAACACCTTACCGTATGTTAAGGTTAAACCACCAGATAATCGAGCAGATACATCTTGTTCTAAATCTCGTTCCCAAATGGTTTTTCCATTTTCAGGATCAAGAGCTTTAACAAGACCATCACGGCTTGCAACATAAACTTTTTGATAAGCATAAACTGGTGTTAAACGTGAAAAATAATGTCCAACACCATCACCAATTGAACTTGTCCATTCCGTTGTTGGTTCAAATTGATTCTGAACAACAGGAACCGGTGCCATTACGATTGTATCTTCTTCACTCGCACAGCCAAAAAGCATGGAGAAACCAAAGGTACATAATGCCGCTTTTTTTAACACCTTACGCATTCAGTTGTCCTTACTCTGCTAAGTCATCCAGTTTCATTTGAACCGCTTGATTCATCCCAGCTTGTAATGCTTCAGTATAAGCAGTACGAGCGGTAGCTACGTCGCCTTGACTAAGAGCAATATCACCTTTTAGCTCAGCAACGCGTGCAGCCCAGCTTGTTGGTTTTACATTAGCGAGTGTCGCTAAAGCAGCATTAAATTGTGTTTGTTCAGCTTGAATACGAGCAGAACGAACTTGAGCAGTAGCAATCAATGATTCGTCTTTACTGTTACTTGCAACCCAATTCAATTGCTCTAATGCAGCATCAAGCTGACCAGCGTCTACCTGAACTTTAGCTAACTGAAGTGCCGCTAATACTGCGTACTCACTTTTAGCATGAGCAGTAATAAATGCTTGTGTAGACTCAGCAGCTTCTGCACCAGAGTTTTGCAATGCAGTTAGTGTTTTTTCATAAGAAATTGAAGTAGTTTCTTTTGCTTCAATTTTTGTCGATTGGTAATATTTCCAACCTAGAATTGCACCAATACCAACAACGCCACCAACTACGACAGCCTTGCCGTTTTCTTTCCACCAACTTTTAATGGCTTCAACTTGTTGTTCTTCAGTTTCGTAGGCTTCCACGTCCTATCCTCTTAAATCAATTCAGCTAATTTTGCGAATACATCGGCTTGAGCGAACATTTCTTGTTCGCCAGTACATAAATCTTTTACGTTCACTGTCTGATCAGCAACTTCACTCTCACCTAAAATAAGAGCAACTGCAGCACCAGCGTTATCAGCACGTTTAAATTGCTTTTTAAAGTTACCACCACCGAAGTGACACATGACTCGTAAGCCAGGAACTTGTTCACGTAATGATTCAGCCAGTTTCATTCCAGCCATTAGAGTGCCTTCACCAGACGTTACCATGTAAACATCCACTGAACGACGTACGTCTGTTAATTCTAATGTTTCCATCAGTAATACCAAACGCTCTAAACCCATAGCGAAACCAACTGCAGGGGTTGTTTTTCCGCCTAATTGCTCAACTAGACCATCGTAACGACCACCACCACACACTGTACCTTGAGCGCCTAAGCTTTCTGTAATCCACTCAAAAACAGTACGGTTATAATAATCTAATCCACGAACTAAACGTTCATTAACTTGATATTGGATGCCAGCAGCGTCAAGTAGTTCACATAATCCAGAAAAATGTGCTTTTGAATCATCATCTAAGTACTCTGATAGTTTAGGTGCATCACCTAAAATCGCTTGTACATCAGGATTCTTTGTATCAAGAACACGCATTGGATTAGTATGCATGCGACGTTTACAATCTTCATCTAACACATCTAAGTATTGTTCTAAAAATGCCACTAATGCGACACGGTAGTTAGCACGTGACTCTAATGAACCAATAGAATTAAGTTCTAAACGTACATGTTTATCAATACCTAGCTCACGCCATAAACGAGCAGTCATCATGATAAGTTCAGCATCAACATCTGGACCATTTAGGCCAAAGACTTCAACACCTACTTGGTGGAATTGGCGGTAACGACCTTTCTGAGGACGCTCATGACGGAACATTGGACCCATGTACCATAAGCGTTGTTCTTGGTTATAAAGTAAACCATTTTCAATCCCTGCACGTACACAACCCGCTGTACCTTCTGGACGAAGCGTTAAGCTATCGCCATTACGGTCTTCAAACGTGTACATCTCTTTTTCAACAACATCAGTTACTTCACCGATAGCACGCTTAAATAGATGTGTTTGTTCAACAATAGGCATACGAACTTCATTGTAGCCATATGCACTAATAACGCGTTTAACGCCATCTTCTACTTTGTGCCACAATGGCGATTGTGTTGGAAGGCAGTCATTCATGCCTCGAATTGCTTGGATTGCTTTAGCCACGTTCACTTCCCAATGGGTTTTATTTATATCTGGTTTATTAATCAGTCAATCTGATTAATATCAATTTGGTTTTCTTTTGATAACATCGCTGCTTTCGCACGAATCTTCGCTTCTAGCTTATCTACGATATTGTCGTTATCAAAACGTTCTTTCTGACGAATACCGTCTTCATAGAACGCACTTTTACGATTACTTCCCGCAATCCCCATATGAGACACTTCAGCCTCACCTGGACCATTTACGACACAACCAATAAGAGAAACATCCATTGGTGTGATTAAATCTTCTAATCGTTGCTCTAGCTCATTCACCGTAGCAATAACATCGAACTCTTGACGAGAACACGTTGGACAAGCAATGAAATTAATACCACGAGAACGAATACGTAATGATTTTAAAATATCAAAGCCAACTTTGATCTCTTCAATAGGATCTGCGGCTAATGAAATGCGTAATGTATCCCCAATACCTTCAGACAATAACATACCTAAGCCTACAGCTGATTTCACTGAACCAGCACGAGCGCCACCCGCTTCAGTAATACCTAAATGCAACGGTTGAGCAATTTGTTTTGCCAATAAACGATAAGAATCAACCGCTAAAAATACATCAGAGGCTTTTACACTCACTTTAAATTGGTCAAAGTTCATTCTTTCTAAGATATCAACATGACGCATTGCCGACTCAAGTAATGCTTGAGCTGTTGGCTCTTTGTATTTTACTTGGATATCTTTTTCTAATGAACCTCCATTCACACCAATGCGAATAGGAATATTTTTATCTTTTGCACAATCAACAACAGAACGAATGCGCTGTTCATTACCAATATTGCCGGGGTTAATACGTAAACAATCGACACCATATTCTGCTACTTTTAGAGCGATACGGTAATCAAAATGAATATCAGCCACTAATGGTACTGAGACTTGTTGTTTAATTAACTTAAACGCTTCAGCTGCATCCATTGTTGGAACTGAAACTCGAACAATGTCAGCGCCTACTTTTTCAAGTGCTTTAATTTGGGCTACCGTCGCAGCAACATCAGTCGTTAATGTATTTGTCATTGACTGAACAGCGATAGGCGCTCCATCACCAATAGGAACATTACCCACATAAATGCGAGTAGATTGGCGACGTTTAATTGGGGACTCTATATGCATGGAATCAACTCATTATTGAGGTAAGGTTAATCGTGCAACTTTACCAGCTGGATAGGCTGATAAATCAACAGGCTTACCTTTATAAGTTAGCGTTACAGCACTTGGAGCACCGATAACTAATTTATAAGGTGCTTTACCTGTTAACTTTAATGTTTGATTTGTTTTTTTAACGCCAGAATACAAACGATTGTTTGAAGCGTCTTGAACTTGTAACCAGCAATCACTGTTGAATGTCATTACTACATCATCACTAATTATTGCTGTTTTTTCTTCAATTTTTTCTTCAGAAACCGCAGCCGCTTCTGGCTCTTTTTCGATTTCTTTTTCAAGCGCCTCTGGAGACGTTTCTAGTTCAGATACATTAGTATCAACTTCAAGCATTTCTGCTTCATCCAACATTGGCTTCGTTTCTACTTCTGTATTTTTATCTGCTGAATCCATCGATTCTGCAGTAGCAACATCACTGATTAATTGAGCATCATTACGACTCTCTAATTGAGCTTGTTCTTGCCACCACCATAGAACTGACATACCAAGAATAATAGCAAAAATTACCCACGTTAATTTCATGATACGATTATCATGCTTCTCTCTTTTCGTCTTACGAGAAAAGCTTTGCATATCATGCTGTTCGATTTTTGCTTTACCTAATTGATCTAATGCGTTCAGAACTTTCGTTTCAGGAACATTTACTACTTTGGCATAAGAACGATAATAACCACGTGTGAACGTGGCTAGTTTTCCCATATCAAATTGGTCAGCTTCAATCTGCTCTAAAACTTCTACTCGTAAACGTAAACGAGAAGAAATATCTTCTATCGTTAAATTTAACGCTTCACGAGCTTCTTTTAATAATTGCCCTGGAGCGACAAGTGTTTCTACTTTTTCTTCAATGTTTTCAGGAGTCATAATTTAAATAATTCTGATATTCTCTGGAGTCCGGATATTTCTTCCCAAGTAAATCTGCATATTTTTTAACTAAATGTGCATTGCCTGCTTTTTTTTCTAATTCTATGAGTAAGCTTAGGCTAACGGGTTTGTATCCGTACTTCTTAGTAAATTTAAACAGCGCAATTCTCGGTTCTGAATAGTTGCCTTCATCAATATTCAATTTTGCCAATTGAAGGGTAGAACGAACTCGATTCGGATCATGAGCCAGTGAGCGCTCAAAATACGTTTTTGCTGTCACTTTATCCCCACTACTTAATGCACACATAGCAGCATTTTCATAACTTGCCGAAACAAGATAATAGTAAGGTTGGTCTATTGCTTGAACAAACTTCTGTTGAGCTTCCTCATATCGGCCGTTCTTACAAAGAAAAACACCGTAGTTATTTAATACATTACCATTTTTTGACGAAGAACGTAATGCTCGTTTATAAGCCTTTTCAGCTAATTCGTTTTCTTCTACTTGTTGGTAATAATAGGCGAGGGAAGTTTGAGAGCGGTAATAGTCAGGAGCGTATTGTACAGCCAGTTCCAAATTTTCACGGGCTTTTATCATGTTACCCGCATTTAAGTAGCTTAATCCAAGGGTAATTCGAGCTTCAGCAGCTCGAATTATCTCTTCTTTGGTCATGTCATCAGCTTCATTTACCGTGACACAACCTGCACTAACTAATAACCCAACGGTTAATAGTGCCGCACTCCATTTTCTCATACTGCCTTCCCTTGCTGTTATACATCAAGGTTAAACAGTTTTAACAGGGATAGCCTCACCTTGCTGTTTAACTTGAGTACGTTTAGTTCTATCGATTACATCACCCACTAATTGACCACAAGCGGCATCAATATCATCGCCACGAGTTTTACGTACAGTTACTGTAAAATCGTATTCCATTAGCGTCTTCATGAATCGATCGATACGTGAATTACTTGGCTTCTTGTATGGTGACCCAGGATATGGGTTAAATGGAATCAAATTAATCTTTGCAGGGGTATCTTTTAGTAATTCTGCGAGTTGTCTTGCATGATTCATATCATCATTAACATGATCTAAAAGTACGTACTCGACCGTTACACGGCCACGGTTAGCATTTGATGATGCAATGTATTCACGAACGCACGATAAAAATGCATCAATGTTCCAACGATCATTAATTGGCATAATCTCACTACGTAGTTCATCTGTTGGAGCATGAAGAGAAATCGCTAATGCTACATCGATTTTACCAATCATTTGCTCCAAACCAGAAACAACGCCTGAAGTAGATACCGTTACGCGGCGCTTAGATAAACCAAAACCCAGATCATCAAGCATAATTTCTAATGACGGGATTAGGTTTTTCATATTAAGCAGCGGCTCACCCATACCCATCATTACGATATTTGTAATTGGACGACGGCCCGTTTCTTTTTCTAAGCCGATTTCACGAGCCGCACGCCAAATTTGGCCTACAATTTCAGAAACTTTAAGGTTACGATTAAAGCCTTGTTGAGCCGTTGAACAGAATTTACATTCTAGAGCACAGCCCACTTGAGAAGAAACACATAATGTTGCACGGTCACCATCAGGGATATAAACCGTTTCAACATCTTGATCGCCTACTTTCATAGCCCATTTAATAGTGCCATCAACAGAATGTTGAGCTTCTGATACATAAGGTGCTCGGATCTCACACTTGTGCTTTAGCTTTTCACGAAGTTTTTTGTTGATGTTGTTCATTTGATCGAAGTCATCACAACCAAAGTGATACATCCACTTCATGATTTGATCGGCTCTGAATGCTTTCTCTCCTAATTCCTCAGAAAAAAATGCTCGAAGTCCTTTACGATCAAAGTCCAGTAGATTGATTTTAGCTGTAGTCATGTTGCCTCTCTGATAAATAACATCACCGCGAATATCGGGCGCAGAATTGTACAAGTTTTGAGAGGATATTACTAGTAATTAGAGGTATTGCTGGGGATCAAAGAATTGAGATGATATGTACTTAGTGACTAGAAACGATAAGAGCAGATATGCAGACAGTATAAGCTACACTGCTCTTATAGGGAGCGAAGCGATTAGTTTCTAGTTAATATAGAAAACTTAGGTTCGCTTACTTTTTAACATGACTTTATTCTGCAGGGCGCGGACATATTTCATCTTCAGCAAAGAAATAAGCAATCTCACGAGCCGCAGATTCTGGGCTATCAGCACCGTGAACTGAGTTATAACGCATACTGATTGCATAATCTGCACGTAATGAACCACAAGCAGCTTCTGCTGGGTTAGTTTTTCCCATCAGCTCACGGTAACGAACAACGGCATTTTCACCTTCCAACACCTGTACCATTACTGGGCCAGACATCATATAAGCAACTAGATCATTAAAGAACTCTTTGCCTTCATGCTCTGCATAAAAGCCTTCAGCTTGCTCTTTAGTTAAACGCAGCATTTTAGCCGCAACAACTTGCATACCTGTTTTTTCAATACGACGGTAAATAGCACCAATAAGATTACGCTTAACAGCATCTGGTTTTACAATTGAAAAAGTACGTTCTATTGTCATTTTACTTTCCTTTAAGTTTCTTTTACTTCTCTTGAAGCTATTATAGTTATAAGAAAAAAGACCGAGTTTATGGCCCGATCTCTTATTCGTTATTTAGTAAGTAGGTTCGCTAACGTTCTTACGCCTACACCGGTTGCTCCGGCAGACCATTTATCTGATGGCGCGGTACGATACGTTGCAGAGCAATCCATATGTAGCCACCCTTTCTTATAATCATCAACAAAATAAGAAAGAAAACCAGCAGCTGTACTTGCACCAGGCGAATATGGACCCGAACCAATATTTGCCAAATCAGCAAAGTTCGATGGTAGCATATTACGGTGAAATTCCATTAGCGGTAAACGCCATAAGCCTTCATTTTCTTCTTGAGCTGACATTAACGCTTTTTGGCTCAATTCATCATCAAAACTTAATAAAGAATGGAAGTCATTTCCTACCGCCATTTTTGCAGAACCCGTTAAAGTTGCACAATCAATAATCAATTCAGGATTTTGTGCTGAAGCAAATTGAAGACCATCAGCTAATACTAGTCGTCCCTCAGCATCTGTATTTAAAATCTCAACCGTTTTACCATTTTTGTAGGTAATAATATCACCTAACTTTAATGCTCGACCTGAGATCATATTTTCAGCGCAACATAGAACCAACTTAACACGCTTATCTAAACCACGAAGAATAGACATTGCAAGCCCAGCAGTCGCTAACGCTGACCCACCCATATCTGCTTTCATTGATGCCATGCCACCAGACGGTTTAATACTGTAACCACCTGAATCAAACGTAATGCCTTTACCAACAAGACAAGCGAAAACTGGTGCGTCAGCATCACCTGTTGGATTGTAATCTAATTGCAGCATCGCAGATGTACGCTCAGAACCACGACCAACAGCATAAGTACCAGTCCAACCTTCAGTTAAAAGATCTTTATCTTTTACAATTTTAGTTGTCACTGTTCCTACTGGTGCCACCGATTTAATAAACTCAGAAGCCATTGTAGCCAATTGACGAGGCGCTACTTCTTCGGCTGTTTTATTGATGATGTCGCGAGTCCAATTGGTTGTCAAAATACGAGCATTCAATTCTTTTTCATCGGTGTCAGCCAATGCTGTCCAAACAACATCATTATTCTTTTTAGAATCGCGGAAACCCTGAATAAAAGACCAAATGGATTCAAGATCCCATTCAGCTCCTTTTAATTCAACCTCTACAATGCCTTGACCGTTTAACTTTCTAGCAGCCTGTTGGATTGCACCGTACACATCAACATTTGTACAATGAATAACTGCACCTTCAGAGGCAAATGAAATAAGAGCATTATCGCCCCAATGAGCAGCTGCGGCTTCTGTTGAAAGTTGTACTGTCATCTTTTGTGACATGTGAATCTCCTTTAAATACGCAATAACTCCATACAATCACACACCGATGATTATTTATATTGCGCGACTATCAAATGGGAATAAGCGAACAGAACGTTCTTTTTTATCTAATTTGCCTATTTTACCTTGGCGATACAAGGCATTTACACAAAATGTAAGAGGTGGATCCAATCGGTTGATGGGATTTTATACGTTATTAAGCCTATTCATTAATACGATTAAATTAATCTCGCTCATCCATCCAACAAAGAACTATCGCTTCTAATATTTTCTCACCAGAATGATTTGGGTCATCATCAAATTCCTCTAAAGCCATAACCCATTCTCTTAAATCGGTAAAACGAACAGTTTGAGGATCAATCTCTGGATATTGCTCAGAAAGCTCAATTGCAATGTCACGTGAATCTATCCATTTAATGCTCATAATTTCATCCTTAATTACGTTGTATATAGTACTGATATAAAAAAAGGTAAGTTCTGAAACGCAAGTTTATCACTTGTCTTCCATCTCTTACCTTTATCAAAAGTAGTTCAATTAATCAGGTAAGATTAATGGTCTTCTGATGCTAAGTTTAGTGTATATTTTGGAATCTCTACGACTAAATCTTGTTTTGCCATTCTTGCTTGGCAACCTAAACGAGACTCAGGCTCTAGCCCCCACGCCTTATCCAGCATGTCATCTTCAAGCTCATCACTCTCTTCTAGAGAATCAAACCCTTCACGAATAACAATATGACACGTTGTACACGCACATGATTTTTCACAAGCATGTTCAATTGCGATACCGTTCTTTAAAGCAACGTCTAAAACAGTATCACCTTCATTTGCTTCAAGTACTGCACCTTCTGGGCATAACTCATCATGTGGTAGAACAATAATCTTTGGCATTTCTATACCTCATCAATAGATTGACCGGCTAATGCGGCACGAATAGAAGCATCCATTCGACGCGCAGCAAACTCTTGGCTTGCTTCATCAGCGTGTTTAATTCCATCTTCAATTGCTTGCGTATCTGTACCTTGACGTACTGTGATTAACGCTTCAATTGCTTGTAAAATTTCTGCTTGTTCTTCTTTTGATAACAAGGTGTCGCCATCATTATTTAATGCAACAACAAGACCTTCAATAACTCGATCGGCTTCAACTTGCTGCTCTGCTAATGCACGAGCTTGCATGTCTTCTTTAGCAAACGTCATTGAATCTTTCAGCATGTTCGCGACTTCATTATCACTTAAACCATAGGAAGGCTTAACTTGGATATGGGACTGAACACCCGTACTTTTTTCCATTGCTGTTACTGATAAAAGTCCATCAGCATCTACTTGGTAAGTCACTCGGATATGCGCGGCACCCGCAGTCATCGGTGGAATACCTTTTAATGAGAAGCGAGCAAGTGAGCGTCCGTCTTCTACCATCTCACGTTCACCTTGAACAACGTGAACCATCATTCCTGTTTGACCATCTTTAAAAGTGGTGAATTCTTGTGCTTTCGCAACAGGGATAGTGGTATTGCGTGGAATGATTTTTTCAACCAAGCCACCCATGGTTTCAATCCCTAAAGACAACGGAATAACATCAAGCAATAACATTTCAGCATCAGGTTTATTACCCACTAAAATATCCGCTTGAATGGCAGCACCAATAGCAACCACTTGATCTGAATCGATACTCGTTAATGGCGTTTTTCCAAAATAGTCACCAACAGAGCTGCGCACGATAGGCGTTCTTGTCGAACCGCCAACCATAACAACTTCCATTACTTCTTCTGAGGTAATATCTGCATCTTTTAGCGCACGGCGACAAGCCATTAGTGTTTTCTTCACTAATGATTGAATTAATTGATTAAAAACATCAACCGTAATACTGCCTGACCATTCTTTAAAAGAAACAGTAACTGAATCTGCATCTGACAATGCCACTTTAGTTTCTGTTGCTAATGTCAAAAGCTCACGCTGTTCTTGATTAGAAAGTGCTGATGTAATACCTGCTTGATCTTTAATCCATTGCGCTAATGCATGGTCAAAATCATCGCCACCCAGTGCTGAATCACCACCTGTTGCTAATACTTCAAATACGCCTTTTGATAAACGTAAGATTGAAATATCAAATGTACCACCACCAAGATCATAGACAGCAATAACGCCTTCCTGACCTGAATCTAAGCCATAAGCAATCGCTGCGGCTGTTGGTTCATTCAACAAGCGTAAAACGTTTAAGCCTGCAAGTGTCGCGGCATCTTTGGTTCCTGCGCGCTGAGCATCATCAAAATAAGCCGGTACTGTAATTACAACACCTTCAAGATCACCACCTAACGTTGCTTGAGCACGGTTAGATAATGATTTAAGGATCTCTGCTGATACTTGAACTGGATTAACATCACCTTGAGGTGTACTAATCACAGGTAACCCATTATCACTTTCTGTAAATTGGTAAGGTAGATCAGGGTAACGCGCTTGAATGTCTTTCAATGAACGTCCCATTAAGCGTTTTACAGAAATAATGGTATTTTGAGGATCAGAAGCGGCTGATTGATAAGCGTTGGCACCCACACAAATTTTATCGTTTTGATATTGCACCACGGACGGAAGAATTACGTTACCTTTTGTATCAGGTAATGTATTTGCTTCACCACTTCGAACCGAAGCGACCAATGAGTTAGTTGTGCCTAAATCGATGCCGACTGCTAGTTTATGTTGATGTGGTGCAGCACTTTGTCCAGGCTCAGAAATTTGTAGAAATGCCATGGGTAATATCCTTCACTTAATTAATCTAACAAAGATTAATTTAATAATTTATCTTCTAACTTTTCGACTTCTTGATTGAGCTTATCAATAAACTTTAGTTTACGTACGCTTTGTGCCGCCTCTTGCCATGCATCCACGTCTAATTGCTGTTTCAATTCAGCCAATTGTGATTTACGCATTGTGGAAACATTTTCAGAAAAATCAAATAATGCACTTTCAGGATCAGAACTTGATGAGATATCTTCTAGCTCTTCTCGCAGTTCCATTTGTTGCATTAAAAACATCGGGTCTTGCATCGTCGTTTGTTCACCACGAATGTCATGACCTTGTTCTGAAAGTAGGTATTCTGCACGGGAGACTGGATTTTTTAGCGTTTGATAAGCGTCGTTAATTTGTGCCGCTTTTTGAACGGAAAGTAAACGGTCACGTTCTGACGAAGTCGCGAAGTTATCAGGGTGGAATCGTTTCTGCAATTCACGGAATTGAGCAGAAAGAAGGCCACCATCCAGTTCAAACTGGTTTGGTAGCCCAAATAATTCAAAATGATTCATAGTTAACGTTATGCTCTATACGTTGAAGCTTTCACCACACCCACATTCACTTTTTACGTTTGGATTGTTGAATTGGAAACCTTCATTTAGACCTTCTTTGGCAAAATCTAATTCTGTTCCATCCATGTAAGCTAAGCTTTTTGGATCGATGATAATCTTAACCCCAAATTCTTCAAACACTTGGTCTTCTTCGTTTAGCTCATCAACAAATTCAAGAATATACGCCATACCAGAGCAACCAGAGGTTCTTACGCCTAAACGTAGACCAATGCCTTTTCCTCGGTTTTCAAGAAATGTTTGAACACGGCTTGCTGCTGCTTCAGTTACTGAAATGGCCATACTACAACCTTTACTATATTTGTTTTGTGGTCATGGGTGTCGTTAGTCAATAACGACCTATATTAGACAATAAAGCGCCTATTTACACGATATCACGTAAACAAGACGCTTTATAACGTTACTTAATCTTAGTGTTTATTACGGTAGTCAGATACCGCTGCTTTAATCGCATCTTCCGCCAAGATTGAACAGTGAACTTTCACTGGTGGTAATTCTAGCTCTTCAGCGATTTCAGCATTTTTAAGTGCTGCTGCTTCGTCTAGAGTTTTACCTTTAACCCACTCAGTAACTAATGAGCTTGATGCGATTGCTGAACCACAACCGTATGTTTTAAATTTTGCGTCTTCAATAATACCTTCTGGAGATACTTTGATTTGCAACTTCATTACATCACCACACGCTGGTGCACCAACCATACCGCTACCAACGGATGGATCATCTTTTTCAAATGAACCAACATTACGTGGGTTTTCGTAGTGATCGATTACTTTTTCGCTATAAGCCATGATAAATACCTCTAAATTCTGGAACGTCCGTGTTAGTGGTGTGCCCACTCAACCGTGTTTAAGTCGATGCCTTCTTTATACATATCCCATAATGGAGACATATCACGCAGTTTATTTACTGCTTGGCTAATTTGTGTGATTGCATGATCAATCTCTTCTTCCGTCGTATAACGACCAAATGAGAAACGAATTGAACTGTGTGCTAGCTCATCATTCAGACCTAACGCACGCAATACATACGATGGTTCAAGACTTGCTGAAGTACATGCTGAACCTGAAGAAACCGCAAGATCTTTTAGTGCCATTAATAATGACTCACCTTCAACAAACTCAAAGCTGATGTTCAAGTTATGCGGTACACGCTGGTCTAAATCACCATTAATGTGTACAGCTTCCATATCCTTAACGCCATCAAGAAGACGATCACGCATTGCTAAACAATGATCATAATCTTTTTGCATCTCTTCTTTTGCGATACGACACGCTTCACCCATACCAACGATTTGGTGGGTTGCTAACGTACCAGAACGGAAACCACGCTCATGACCACCGCCGTGCATTTGTGCTTCTAAACGAATACGAGGTTTACGGCGAACGTACAATGCACCAATGCCTTTAGGGCCATACATTTTATGAGCAGAAAGTGAAATTAAATCTACTTTCATTTCTTGTACATCAAGAGGAATTTTACCTGCAGATTGTGCTGCATCAACATGGAAAATAATTTTACGTGAGCGACAAAGCTCGCCCATTGCTGCGATGTCTTGAATCACACCAATTTCATTATTTACATGCATAATAGAAACAAGAACGGTATCTTCACGCATTGCTGCTTCTAATTTCGCTAAATCAACTAAACCATTTGATTCAGGCTCTAGGTACGTTACTTCGTAACCTTCGCGCTCAAGTTGACGGCATGGATCCAGAACTGCTTTATGCTCAGTTTTACAAGTAATAACGTGCTTACCTTTCTTATGGTAGAAATGTGCAGCACCTTTAATTGCAAGGTTATCTGATTCTGTAGCGCCTGATGTAAATACGATCTCACGTGGGTCAGCATTTAATAAAGCGGCAATATTGTCACGAGCAGTATCTACTGCTTCTTCAGCCTGCCAGCCGTAGCGGTGTGAACGTGATGCAGGGTTACCAAAGCATCCGTCCATTGTCATATGTTGAACCATTTTATTCGCTACACGCTCATCAACAGGACAAGTCGCCGAATAATCAAAGTAAATTGGCAGTTTCATTTTCATCTCCGAGAATACAGACGTTTGACCGTCAAAGGCGGACATTAACACCCACAGAATTTGTTATTTTAGAACCCGTTGCTAACCCATTATTTAAGGCTGCATCGATATTTTGTCTATCTGATACTTGTTGAACTTCATTATCAATCATAAGCTCACCAAGAGTAATACCATCTAAGAAGCTACTAATTCGTGAACTTAAATCACGCCACAAGGTGTGCGTTAAACAACGCGTCCCACCTTGGCAGCCTTCTTTACCATGACATTTAGTTGCGTCAACTGATTCATCAACCGCTGAAATAACCATTCCAACCGCAATTTCATTCGGTTTTAAGCCTAAGCGGTAACCACCACCTGGACCTCTAACGCTAGCAACTAAACCGGCTTTACGTAATCTAGAGAATAATTGTTCAAGATAAGATAATGAAATCCCTTGTCTCTCCGAAATATCGGCAAGTGGCACAGGGCCTTCTTGTGCATGCAAGGCAACATCAAGCATTGCTGTTACTGCATACCTTCCCTTCGAAGTTAATTTCATAAGTTACCTCATATCCACACTATTCGTATGGAATGAAGTTTCCCATACCTGACTATTTTGGTCAAGTATTTATCCTACTATTTTGGTCAAGTATTATAACTTGATGATAATTATTCTTTTATGCTTCTTTCTACCGCAGTTAAAATACCGCGTAATGTACGTAATTCATGCGTTTCTGGACGAGCGCGATTAAACATGCGGCGCATTTTATTCATCACTTGTCCTGGATGAGCCTTATTAATAAAGTCTGTGTCTGTCATGACTTTTTCAAGGTGCTCATAAAATAATTCTAATTCGTGATTTAAAGGGTATTCCGCTTCTTTAGACTCCCCTTTATATGCTTGGCTATCTAACCAAGCAACACGAGCTTCATAACTGATTGTTTGTACTGCCATTGCTAGATTCAATGAGCTGTATTCTGGATTCGCCGGGATACATACATGGAAATGACATTTTTGTAATTCGTCATTTGTTAACCCAACTCTTTCTCGACCAAATACAAACGCAATTGGGTGAGATAGTGCTTCTTCTATTGCTTTAACCCCTGCTTCGCGAGGCTCTAGCATTGGCCATTCAAGCGTTCTCGAGCGAGCACTTGACCCAATCACTAAACCACAATCAGAAATCGCTTCATCTAAGGTATTAACAATACGCGCTCGATTCGCAATATCACTTGCACCTGCCGCTAATGCGATGGCTTGACCATCAACTTCACACTCTGGAGCAACTAATACCATATTAGTTAAGCCCATTACTTTCATTGCACGAGCCGCTGACCCAATGTTTCCTGAATGGCTAGTACCAACAAGGACAATACGAATTCTATCTAGCATGTTAATTTTTCCATATGATGAAAAGAGCCGCCGGATACTATCATAAAGCAATATCCCTTTCTTCTTTATATACCAGAGATTTTAACCCACAATCGCTTTTTTTATAATAAAGGCACCAACTGAACAAAAAATAAACGCTTCCTTTTGAACGTTAGTTTATGTATACTCGCGGCCGATTTCTGTTCTTTAACATCTTTTGGGATATAACTATGCATCCAATGCTAAATATTGCTATACGTACTGCGCGTAAAGCCGGTGACTTTGTTGCTAAATCTTTTGAGCAAACTGACAAAATTGAAACAACAAAAAAAGGCAATAACGAGTTTATTACGAACATCGAAAACGATGCTCAATACATGCTTGTTGACATGATCAAGAAATCTTACCCTGATCACAGCATCATTTCTGAAGAGTCTGGCCTAATCGAAGGCAAAGACGCTGACGTTCAATGGATCATTGACCCATTAGATGGCACGACTAACTTCGTTAAAGGTATCCCACACTTCTCTATCTCTATTGCGGTTCGCATTAAAGGCCGTACAGAAGTGGCTTGTGTATACGATCCAATCCGTAATGAATTATTCACAGCTCAACGTGGTGCTGGTGCTCAACGCAACAACCAACGTGTTCGTGTTCAAGAATTAAAAGACATGAACGAAACAATTCTTGCGACTGGCCTTCCATACCGTCAAAAACAACACGCTGAAAGCTACTCTAAAGTATTAAGCGCTATGTTTGTTGAATGTTCTGATATCCGTAGCTCTGGTTGTCCTTCTCTAGATTTATGTTACCTAGCTGCAGCTCGCATCGATGGTTTCTTCGCTCTTGGCCTTAAGCCTTGGGAAATAGCAGCAGCAGATCTAATCGCTCGTGAATCTGGCGTTATCTGTACTGACTTCACTGGCAACACTGACTACATGAAAACTGGTAGCCTAGTAGCTGGTAGCCCACGTATCGTTAAGTCTATGCTTAAGAAAATCCGTGAAAACGGCAGCGAAGCAATGGCTAAATAATCTTAATTGATTACCAAGATTTGAATTAAAAATCTT
>NZ_MSCP01000001.1:2002878-2052682 GCF_002954715.1 Aliivibrio sifiae
CTTGATTAAAAAAAGGGAAGTGAGTTTATCTCACTTCCCTTTTTTATTATCTTTAACATTATTTTCTATAACTCTATATCCCAAGCAAACTCTGTCATTAATCTCTGCCACGTTTCATCAACGTTTGCTTTTATTACAATATTTTCATCCGTAATTGGATGAGTAAAGCTCAGCTCTGATGCATGTAATAACAAACGATGGCTGTCTAAATTTTCTTTAAATAATCGATTATGCTTACCATCACCATGACTGGTATCCCCTACGATTGGGTGACGCAAATGTGCCATGTGACGACGAAGCTGATGTTTTCTGCCGGTATGAGGTTTAAGTTCCATTAAGCAATAACGACTGGTTGGAAATTTACCGGTTGAATAAGGTAACTCTACCTTAGCTAATGGTTTGTATTCCGTAATAGCCTCTTTCGCTTCCACTTCTTTTGATGCTTTTTTATCAGCAATTTTATCCAGTTCTTTTTTCAACGGATAATCTAGTGTGTCAGCTTCTTCTATCCAACCACGCACTATCGCATGGTAAGTTTTCTTAATTTCTCGACTCGCAAATAGCGGTGAAACTTGAGCGGCAATCTCACTTGATAATGCAAAAAACAATATACCTGATGTAGGTCTATCTAAACGGTGCAATGGAAAAACATGCTGACCAATTTGATCTCGCAATGTCTGCATAGCAAAAACCGTTTCATGCTTATCTAACCACGAACGATGAACTAACATGCCTGCTGGTTTATTAATCGCAATTAAGTGCTCGTCACGATAAACGATCTCAAGCTCAATTGGCTCAACCTGCTCTTCCAATAACTCATCGTAAGTCACTGCGTTTTCTTCTGTATTCACTTTATTTACCTAATACATCAATGGCGTGACATAAACGAACTATTTCAATGTAACCATCAACATCTTTTAATGCTTCTTCAATATAAGGTGCAATCGAAAACCCTTTTGGTGTCGGTTGACCATGAGAAATTAGCTGATTCATTTTAGGAATGAAAATCCACTGTAGCCATTCAGTAGCAGATAAGGTGTCGATTGAAAAAGGTTCTGTACTTGATAAATCAGCTATCGATGGTGCTGTACTTTGCCAGTGCCCATGATATTCCAATTGTTGAGCTAGCTGCTCTAGTAACTCTGATAATACTAACGATGCTGTCATAACCGATTGAACTCGCACTCTCTGATACTTTTAATGACAAAGGATACCATCTTATCAAGGCTTGGGTATAATCACGATATTAACCATAGAATAAGACATATCATGGACCAGATTTATACGCTTAGCCAACTGATACAACAATCAGACTGTGAATACACAATTTATGATTTAGGTCGTCGTGTACAACCTATTTCAAATAAACAATTTGAATCCATAGAAGCAGCTCAGCAGCCTTATCCTTTTCCTCTTCAGCGCCATGCCCATCTAGCGATAGCTTACTGGAATAAAACTCAGCAACCTTGGATTTGGTTTTTAAAACTACCATTAGATGAACGCGGTTTATTACAACAAGGCGATATTGGTAACTTTATTAAATATGTTGTTGAAGCGATTGGTGTGTCATTAAGTGGCGATTTAAACGAAGAGCAACAACAAAAGCTGGCTAATAACCCTTATACTTTTAAGCCTAAAGACGACAAAATGGCTATGTTTCATAGCTTATTACGTTCTGATTTAAAGCAATCCATGAGTCAGTATTATGAACATGCCCAAACCTACCTTTCAGGTAAGAATGGTTGGGATAACTGGCAGTTTGTTGGTGTTCAGGGCTTAGCTGATGTATGCGCAAACCTAAATAAAGAAAACAATGGCACAGTATTACGCAAAGCATTATCTCATTTACCTACCACCGTTTTATACGCCACTCTTGGTTGTTTAGAGCATGTAGATCTACCAGAAAAATTAGCACAAAAGCAGCTAGATATTGTCACTGATCTTTGTGCTGATGATAATGCTGACCTATTTTTACTGTCGGCACATATCCGCGCCCTTTCAGGTGCTTCAAATCCTATCTTAACTCAGGCATTAACAAACGTTCTATCAAGCGAACGATTAAGTCATCCAGAAGTATTAGTGGCGGTAGCTGGCCGTTGTTGGGCTGGATTAGAAGATATAGTAACTGCAAATTTATTCTTACTACGTTTAGCTCAAACAGGCGATCAACAACTGTTCAATCAACTGTTTGCTGATTTAGTTATGCAACCTAAATTACGTATGTGTATGCTACAGATCCTTCATGGAGAAGCAGATCCTAAGTTAGCAGATGCACTATTAACTTTACAGCAAACGACTAAGAGCTAATGATATGGATAATCTTTTTGCGATACTTGGCTTAACCTTTTTCTGCTTTCTTTTTTGGCAGCAACGAAGACAATCAGAATATGCACACCAAGCAATTCAACATTATTGTAAAAAAATGGAATTGCAGCTATTAAGTGTCGCAAGAGGATCTTATGGGTTTACATTACCTAGTGGTAAAAAGCGTTTATATACGACTTATGAATTTGAATTTTCATCCATTGGTGATGATCATTATACAGGGAAATTAATCATGATCGGTTTTAAAGCTGCGAAGTTTAATTTACCTCCATATCGTATGGCTCAAGAATATTAGTCGCGTTTATTACTACATTAATAAATTTTGAAAATTGAGCAGGTACTAACGTAGCTACCCGCTCAACCCTCCCCTTATTTTATAAGCTTGAGATTACCACCACGCTTCCCACATAGCCCCTACAGCAAATGTATCTTGCTTACCCGTTTCTCCACGAGTTAAATCTACCTCTGTATTTGAATCACCAACCGTTGCATAGAATCTCAACATTGGGCGTGCTCCAGAGTCCATATCAAAGCTGATATTTTGAGATAGCGTGACTTTCCACGCGTCGTTTTGTCCACTTTGATTATCAAAATCAACCACAGAATAACCCGCTTCTAACCAAGTTGAATGAATGCTGTTCCATGCATACGTTGGTCGAACAATGGCGCTGTAGTTCGCTCGGTCATCCTTACTTGCACTTTTATCTTCTAACGATTGATAACCTGCTAAATATTCAATATTAGTCTGATTACTAATAACGAATTTACCTTCTAATTGCATAAGCAACGTAGTGAGGTCTTCTGTTTTATTAAAGATATTATTATCGACATTGTTACCATAACGAGTAACAAACTGATTCGTCATTGCACCATAAGTATGATCAAGCTGAATTGCTAATTGATATGAATCGATATCATCTACATAGCACTGTTTATCCAACCCAGTCCCCGTACATGTTTGCGTATCTTTATCTGTCTCTGTATTTTTAGAAGAGAAACCATAGTTAGCATACAATGATAAGGCTAATGCATCTGTCAGGTTAATATCATGCAATTTAGAGGTAATCGCATAATTTCCGCTATCGCCAGTGCCACCATTATCATCAACTTGTGCTACCGCTGCCATATCGAATTTTACACTGCCAAATTCAAGATTTTTAATACCAGCACCTTGAGCATCATTCTGCATCCAGAAATAATCGTTCAATCCTGTTTGAGGACGGTTATGGAAATCTCTACCCGCCCAAATATAAGCATTAGGTTGTGATTCAAAAACATTCGTAGCCCCCGCATAGAATTTTTTCAAACCAACTTCATCACCCCAATGCTCTAACATTAAAACGACATCCCAAATAGTGCCATTATCAGAAACAAATCCTTTAGCAAATTGAAATTCTCCCCCATTGCTTTCGTTACCTAAACGACCCGTAGCATTCCCAATCAATTGACCGTCAGCAGAAACGTATTTCTCTGTGTCATCTGAAAAGTGAAAACCATAACGAGCGTACCCTGAAAATACAATTCCATCAGGTATGTCAGTTTCAGGCGAAATAACTAAGGGTTGTTGGTCATCTAATTGGATATTATCTAGCGATTCTGTTTCAGCCAAAATCATTGGTGAAGAAAGTGCAGCTGTAACAGCAAAAGCAACAGGTAATAACTTCATTTTATATTCCTTTAAATATTTAGACAGCAAAATTCAAATCAATGCAAAAACGCACTAATTAAAGTTATTCATTTATTCTCTATTTAATTATTAAGCACTTAATTAAATACATTCAAATACAGGAAGTATTAACTATTAAGTTAATCACATGACTTTTATATTTATATATATTTTATTCAGTATAATTTAAGGAAGATATTTAAAAACACCCGAATTTATTATAAATTTACTCAGGTATTTATATTAGTTAATTTATTATTTATTATTTATTATTTTCCATACTAGAATCACGAATAATAAGATCCCCAGTTAATACTTCGGTAGTTGGTTTTATTTCTTTATCCGAGATTAACGCTAATGCTTTATTCATTGCTAGTTGTGTTATTTCTTGTATTGGTACATTAATTGTTGTTAATGCAGGAGATAAGAACGCTGATATCTCATCATTATCAATACCTACAATTGAAATGTCTTCAGGTACTCGCAAGTTCATTTCTTTTAATGCCTTTATTGCCCCTAGCGCTAAATGATCATTAAAACAAAATATAGCGGTAATTTTATCTGATTTACTCAGTAGTTCTTTACACGCTTGATAACCATCTTCCAACTTACCGTGCTTCACGATTGTTAAGCTCTCATCGTAATATACACCATGCTTTTCTAGTGTTTCTTTCGCACCTTGCAATCTTATTTGTCCTGTACTTGAAGCTAGACTAAGAGTGATAATTGCAATGTTTTTATGTTTCAATTCAATAAGGTGTTCTATTGCCATTCGGCTTGCATCATATTGATCAAAAGCAACGGCATGCCCTAACCCATCAGGTAATGTTCTATTTATAACAACTAAAGGAATAGGTAGTGTTTCTTGAATCTTACAGTAATCAGTCGCAGTCATGGTTCGGCTATAAATTAAAATAGCATCACACTTTCTAGCGACTAATGAATTAATGGCTTCTATTTCGGTTTCAAGTTGGTTGTGACCATCAGTAACAATTAACTGCTTACCTGATTCTTCTGCAATTCTTGTCGCTTCTTTGAGTAAAATACCAAAATAATAACCATCAAAGAAAGAGACTATAAGACCAATGCTATTTGAACTATTTGTTGCCAATGCTTGAGCGACAAGGCTCGGTTTATAGTTCAATGTTTCCATTGCATCAAAAATCAGTTTTTTGGTTTCTTCTTTTACCGGCCCTTTCCCATTCATTACACGAGAAACAGTCGCTTTAGAAACACCAGCAAGCTTACATACATCATTAATTGTTGCCATTCACCCACCAAATACACCCAAAAAGAATTAGCGTAATAATAGCTAAGTTATTACGCTAAATACACTTTATTATTTATTCTGCAAAACTCGATGGATCTCTATCAACTCTTGAATCATTTCTTTTGCAAGCATAGATGTCATTATATGATCTTGAGCATGGACCATAATTAAATTTACCGGAACTTTACCTTCACCTTCATCAAGACCAATTAATTGTGTTTGCACATCATGGGCTCTTTTTGATGCTTCTGCTGATTGTTTTAATAACTCATCAACTTTATCCCATTCACCCGATTTTGCAGCACGAAGGGCTTCCATTGCGCATGATTTTGATTCACCCGCATTAATGATCAGTTCCATTACTGTGCTTTCTAATTCTTCACCGACTAACATCGCTTTATTCCTATTTAATTTGATTGGTCATTGATAAAAAGTGATAAACAGAGCCAATTAATCCGCTGTCATTATTAAACGTACTTTTTTCAATAGTGACTAACTCTTTAACATTAAATTTCTTTATTGATGATTGTGTTTGTATAATTTCTTCAAATTTATTTTCTATATTTAAAATCAAATCATCTCGATTACTTATTGCACCACCAACGATAATTTTCTCTGGATTTAAAATAAACGTTAAATTATATAAACCAATAGCTATATTTTTATAGAAATCATCAACAACATTAATTGCAATATCATCGCCAGCTCCCGCTAATATAAATATATCTTTGCCTGATAAGTTTTCAATACTATTAATATTCTTTAACTTAGAATATCGACGTCTAAGGCCTTCTCTTACTGATGCAGTAAAACTCATTGTTGCAGTGGCTTTATCTTCAGTATCAAATATATTCTTTGTGAACATATAACCAAATTCTCCCGCCATGAAACCATGACCTCGAACCATTTGATTATTGATATAGATAGCACCACCAATACCAGTACCTATCGTAATGCAAATAAAATTATCAACCGATTGTGCTTTACCAAGCCATTTTTCAGCTAAAGCCACACAATTAACGTCATTTTCTAATTCAACCGGTAATGACAATTTTTCAATCATTACCTCTTTAAATTGAAATCCGTAAAAATCATCAATGGCTCCACCGGTTTTTAAATACCCCGTATTTACATCAACAAAACCAGGTAATGAAAAAGCCGCACCATCAAACGTGTATCGTGTAGACCACTGTTCTTTTATATCAACAATGGTTTGAATGATTTGCTCCCCACTTGGCTCAGTTTGCACCTTGCCTTGTTCTAGAATGTGGCCGTGTTCATTCAACACGCCAAACTTAATGTCTGTCCCACCAATATCAAACGATAAATACGTTGCCATAATTCGACTTTCCCACTTCTAATCTAACACTAGATATCTGCACCACGAGTCGCAATAACATCTTTAAACCAGTGGAAAGACGCTTTTTTCTTACGCTCTAATCCATTTTGATGGTCAACATAAATGAAACCATATTGCTTTTTATAGCCATTTAACCAGCTTAATAAGTCAATCGCTGACCAAGCGTAGTAGCCTTTAATATGTACTCCACGACGAACTGCTTCTTTTACTGCACCTAAATGCTCTTTAATGAAATTGATTCTTGGAATATCACACACTTCACCTTCAATGATTGGATCTTCATCACCTAACCCATTTTCGGTAATATAAAGTTTAATTTGACCGTAATGCTCTTTCAGCATTTCAAGCCCGCCAACAAACCCTTCTGGTGAAATTTCCCAGTCCCATTTAGTGTATTTTTTATCTTCCATTTTGACTGTGCGGTACACATTGTCATAACTTGGGTTACCTGGAGATCCTGTCGAGTTTTCACGAGTAATTACTCGAGTTTCAACATCACCTTTAATTTTCTCAACACGCTGTGGTTGATAGTAATTCAGCCCCATAAAATCATTCAGCGGTGCCGCTTCTAAAAGCGTTTGTAATTCCTCTTCCGTCCAATCAGGAAGATTGCCTTCTTCTTGTAATTGCTTAACCACATACTCAGGATATTTACCCAGTAAAATCGGATCATAGAACCAATTCATACTGAATTGATTAGCATGCATCGCTGCAAAATGGCTCTCTTCTGTATCATCTACCCCAAACGCAGGACTAAACACATGACTCAAACCAATCTCACCAAATAAATTTAATTTTTTATATTCAATGACCGCTTTAGCGTGAGCATAAAATACATTATGTGTTGCTTGGAAATATTTTTTTGGATCATTCTTAATGCCTGGTGGATGCGCACCAGCCATGTAACCTAGTGCACAAAACACAACCGTTTCATTGAAAGTAATGAAATGTTTAACCCGATCACCAAATTCATTAAAACAAAGTTTGGCAAACTCAATGTATGCATCACCGGTTGCTTTATTTAGCCATGCGCCTTCCTTTTCAAGAGGAAGCGGTAAATCCCAATGGTAAAGTGTTACAAATGGAACGATGCCGTACTTCAAACATTCATCAATCAGGTTGTTATAAAAATCAATGCCTTTTTGATTAATCTCTCCTGTTCCATTAGGAAAAATACGAGCCCAAGAAATAGAAAAACGGTAAGACTCTAACCCCATTTCAGCCATTAATGCGATGTCTTCTTTGTAGCGATTGTAATGATCAACCGCAACATCTCCATTTGTCCCTTCAAAGGTTTTCCCTGGAATTTTAGTAAACTCATCCCAGTTAGTTGGGCCTTTACCATCTTGATCCCATGCACCTTCAACCTGATAAGAAGCGGTTGCGGCACCAAATAAAAAGTCATTTGCAAATTTCATATCGAATTCCTGTTTTACTTCAACAGTAGTGTAAAGATAGCCAACTGAAGTATTATTTTAATTTGGCCTAAGTAATGACCTAGGCCTATAGATGTTTTTAAGCTAAAAGCGCGAGTGCATCATCTAAGATTTTTTCGCCTTTCATCATGCCGTAATCCATCATGTCGATAACTTCAACTTTCTTATTAACATCATCAGCAAGCTTCTGAAGTTCATCTTTCTTAAAGCGAATTTGAGGACCTAATAAAAACAGATCATACTCTGCTAAATAATCTTGAATCGTCTCAACACCGTGAGCCTCAATATGAACATTAATGCCTTTTTTCTCTGCTGATTCGCGCATTTTTTTAACGACCATTGATGTAGACATACCCGCTGCACATAATAATAAAATCTTTTTCATAATAACCTCGATAATAATCTAATCTGTTTTAATTAAGCTGTTGCTGTAGTTGTTACCACTTCTGTTTCTGGCGCCGCTGATTTAGCTTCTTCTTGCGCCGTTAATTTGTCTAAATACTTGAAGAATGGAAAGTACACACACACTGTCATACAGAACACTGCAACCTGTAATACTGCGGCACTCCATCCTCCGACAATAAATCCACTCAATACCATTGGTGTTGTCCATGGCACTTGAACTGCCGTGAATGGTCCAACAAATCCCATATTAATTGAGGTATAAACCATGATTGCAGACAGCACTGGTGCAGTAACAAATGGAATGAACATAATTGGGTTAAAGATGATTGGTGTTGCAAAAATTACAGGCTCATTGATATTAAAGATGCCTGGAATAAAAGAGAGACGACCTAGCTGCTTAAACTGAACAGAGCGGGCAAATAGCACCATACAACACACTAAGCCAAACGTTAGACCTGAACCACCAACAGTAATGAATTGGTCAACAAATTGGTTGGTCACTATCTTTCCATTCTCACCAGCAATAAGTGCTTCGCCCGCATTTACAATTGATTGGTTATGAAGCGCATTCGCCGTGACGATAGGTCCCATGATACCCATAACAATGACTGGCCCATGAACACCACACCACCAAAGCAGAGAAATAAGTAATGCGATACCTACGGCACCAAAGAAAGAATCAGACATGCTTTGCAGTGGTGTTTGAATAATATGGTAAATAGTCTCAATAAACGTTCTTTCAAAAACCACCTCAAAAAAGATGTATGTTAAGAAAGCAAGTGTGATAATTAGAAAGCCAGGAATAAGAGATTTAAAGGCATTTGATACCCCTTCTGGCACGCTGTCTGGCAATTTAATAACCCAGTTACGGTTAAAGGCCATTGAATAAATCATGCCAACAACTAAACCAATAACGATAGCTGCAATCATGCCTTTACCACCAAGGAAGGCTTTCGGTATCACTCCACCTATATGCGTTACACCATCTGGCGCAACCACAAAAGCGTTCATTACGATGAGTAGAGAAACAATGGCTAATACCCCCGCATTTACGCCATTATGTCCTTCATACTTCACGTAGGTATACGCAATACCAAAAGCACCAATCAGTGCCAAAATATCAAAAGTAGCGCCAACAACTTGAAACAATGGTGTTGACCATTCAGCACCAAAAATTCCCGCCATAAATTGGTCGTAGCCATCAATAGGAACAAAGGCCAATAATAAGAATACCGAGCCAATGATCGTTAATGGCATGGTTAACATGAAGCCTTCTTTAATGGCTACAATTGGTTTTGAATTTACTACCTTTAAAAGCTTAGGAAGGATTTTATTTACCTTCTCCATTATTGTGCTTTGCATCGTTGCCGCTTGCGTACTCATTTTTCACCCCTGAATTGAATTTTAAACATGCGAAATCATAAACTGAAACCAATGTAACCGGTTTCAGTAACCGGTTACATTGCATGATTGAGCAACTTTGATTCAACTCACGCTTATTAATTAAACGAATAATAAAAATGTGATCTGCGTAATTTATTAATGAAGTTATGAAGATAATGATTTTTTAAGGCAGGTAAAAAAGAAAAACCCCACTAAGCTTTTGCCTAATGGGGTTATAACCTTACTTGCAGCAATCCGGCTACCCGTATGCTCCATGCATCAAATCCTTGATAGTATGCTGAATCCATCAGCGTATTCCTTTCACGCTATCCTAGCGGTGTCCATGATCTAATCCTGATCCGTTAACAATCCTTCGCTAACTCTCTTCACTTATCCTTAAGCGGTGTCCCTTACATCATCTTGATGTTTTATCCTTCCTCTATCCTAGAGGTGTCCATTGTCTTCCTTAGTAGTAACAATCCTAGTTACTATTGAATCCATTCAATGTCCAAATTTGTTTTCCATGCCAATTACTTATCCTAAGTAACCGAGAGCTTCATCCTGAAGCGTACCAAATCCTTGGTTGTTCCTATTCCGTGTCAGCATCCTTCCGACACCAATAAGATTACGCTTTTGGCTTTTTAGAACAAGGCTCTAAGTGGAGATTTTTATCTTAACGAAAGTTAAGCTCAAGAAAATAAATTACCAAGCGATTAATAATCAATAACTTAAAGTCAAAAAATAAACAATTCACCATTAAGAAAGTGTAATTACTCACTAATTCTGTAAGAGATCTCTCACAACTCATTACCACTTTAGCTATCCACAAATATTTCCTCGAATCATAAAACGAGACATTGCTCACTTTATTTTCGTTATGGTAGATAATGAAACTATTCGTTATGATACCCACAGATGAAATATAGGAAGTCATGATGAAAAATGTAACGGATGAACTGCAAAAAATAATGCAAGATTTGATCAATGAGGGGAAAAAACCAACAACAGCCCTAGTTAAATCTCGCTTAAGCACTCAAGTTCCTATGCCTGCGATTATTACTGCAATTAAATCATTTCAAGCCAGTGCTCACGTACCTAAAATTGAAGTACGTGAAAGTACATTAACTGCCGATGAGCGTATTGTTCAGCTTGAACAACAAGTAAAAGAATTAACCCAGCGTTTAAACGCTTTGGAGAATAAATAATGCAAATTTGGGTAGATGCAGATGCATGTCCAAAAGTCGTAAAAGAAGTACTTTGCCGCGCAGCGACGCGTACTGGTATCCAACTGACTTTTGTTGCAAACCACTACATTCCAGTACCAACAGCGTTCAATATTAAATCAATACAGGTTGAATCTGGTTTTGATGTTGCAGATGACGAAATAGTAAGACGCTCAGAAGCGGGAGACTTAGTGATCAGTGGGGATATTCCATTGGCTGCCGAATTAATTGCTAAAAAAGTACAGGTGCTAAATCCGCGTGGCGAGTTGTATACAGAAGCAACGATTAAAGCACGTCTAAATATCCGAGACTTTATGGAAACAATGCGTGCCAGTGGCATTCAAACAGGAGGCCCTGCTGCACTATCTCAGACTGACCGACGTGAATTTGCTAATCAACTAGATCGTATTCTTGCTAAATTTAAAAAATAAATAGCTAAAAAATAGAAGATTAAAAATAAAAAATGGGAGCTCATAACGGGCTCCCATTTTTTATCAATAGTTATATCTTTTAATAATCAGTCTTTAAAATCCCAAGACAGATTACTGACCAATCGACATTCATCACATTTAAAATCAAACACTTCATGAATTGGCTCTTCTAAAGCCCACTCTCCGTCACATACAGGACATTTACGCGCGAGTTCTTTTTCTTTGCTTTCACCAGCAACACGATAAATATACAAATACGTTGGAATGCCACTGACTACCGCCATACGACGGCACAAATCCCAACCACGCTTAAATAAATGACTCTTACTTGAGCTTATCTCATGAAGTGATGGATGCTCCACGACAGAACCATTCATCTGTAATTGGTCACACGCACTCCAATCTTCTTGCCATTTAATAAATTGCTTTTGATCGCCATTAGCTACTGGAGGTAAGCGATAAAGTGGAATGGGTTGAAATGTTTCACCATGACGAATTGGCGAACAAGTATGTAAATGACTGGTATACAATATTTGCCAACTCACTTTATCACTCTCATCACTTGGATCAGAGTTCATGTCTTGACCAACAACTTTTACTTTTGGTTGTAATAAACCGAAATCACTTAATTGTTTAAACGCTAGATTCACTTGTGGGCTATGGTTGTCAGGATGAAGAGAATCTTCTTCGGGGCAAATCACACGTGCAACAAAATTAGTTCCCTTCATTACCACCGGTAATTCACGACCAATCACTTGTCCGTTATAACGTAAACAATCCAAACAATAATTAATCGCTTTTTCTACTGCAGCCATTGAAGTATCGCAGTAAATTTCAAAATCTAACTCAGTTACAAACATTAACGCCTATTTCCTACTACAATGTTTAAAATAAAAATTCCGATAAGCATACCTTTATCGGAATTCATTTAATCATGATCTTTCTAGGGCATATCAACCGATGGATTAAGCAACAACCGGTTCAAGTTTTCCTAAAAACTCAGCCATATTCTCAGCCAAGACTTTTCGTTTCTTTGTTCCAACTGTATCTAAAATTACTTCGCCCGACTGGTTACAAATAGAAATAACTTCCATCTCATCATCAGTCACGGCAATAAATAATGTTGGTACTAATTTTAATCTACGTTGCATCACAAGATGGCCAAGCATATTGCCTTGTAAATTATCTAAGTCTTCATCACTCCAAATCTGAAGTAATTCAATATTCATATTCTCAAATTTAGCGGTCATATCTGCGCTAAATTGAGCACCATAAAACGCATGAAAATCATCATGAAGATCTAATTCAATGCCTTTTTCGATATTAACTAACCGAATGCTCTCTTCACGAGCAATAGGTTGCCATGAGATCTCTAAATCACGCGTTTTATCAATACAAGGAGAAGCTAATCCCACTAATTCTTCATTTATCGGAAGGCTATCATGTTTGGCTTTCCATGCTTCCACATAACGTTGACTAAAGTTAGCAAGCGCTTGCTCTACCGAAAGTGGCATTCGATTCTCCTAATAAGACAAAAATTCAAGTAAACTAGCGTCAATTGTATCAAATAGCGCTAATTTATTAAGCGACCTCTATTCTAATCTACTTTTGGCATTTTCAATATGACTAAATACACTAACGCTGATGAGCTAAAATCACTGACTCTTGGCCAGAAAACTGAATACAAACATAGCTATGAGCCAGAATTATTACAGGCCGTTCCTCGTAGCTTAAATCGAGATGATCTTGAGTTAGGTGATGAATTACCTTTTGTTGGTTGTGATGTATGGACACTGTATGAATTGTCTTGGTTAAACCAGAACGGATTGCCTCAAGTTGCCATTGGCGATGTCACTCTACCAGCAACAAGCCCTAACCTTGTTGAATCAAAGTCATTTAAATTATATTTAAATAGCTTTAACCAAACTAAATTCTCTTCATGGGATGAAGTGACTCGTACATTAATTAAAGATTTAAGTGCCTGTGCAGGTGGAGATGTAAAAGTAGAAATACACCCAGTACAAGCTTACTCACAACAACCTATTATCGATATGAAAGGTGAATGTATTGATAACCAAGACATCATTATTGATGATTACGAGTTTGATGCTGACTATTTACAATCAAGTACATTAGAAGAAAACGTCAGTGAAACCTTGCACAGTCATTTATTAAAATCAAACTGCCTTATCACTAATCAACCTGACTGGGGCAGTGTTGAAATTAATTATGACGGTAAGAAAATTGACCGAGAAAAACTACTTCGTTACTTAATCTCTTTCCGTCAACATAATGAATTTCATGAGCAATGTGTTGAGCGTATTTACACCGATATTATGAAATACTGTAAACCTGGCTCATTAACAGTATATGCTCGTTATACACGCCGTGGCGGACTTGATATTAATCCATTCCGTAGTTCACATTTAGCAAAACCAGAACATAACCTACGTTTGGCTCGACAATAAGAATTTAGACACTAAAAGCGTTTAAAATGATGTATTTTGTCTACTTTGAATCGTATTCTTGGTAGACAAATTTCACCACATCGATAGTATGTAATGGTTGTCTTTTAGTGGATCATTTACATGTCTTTGCGTCAATGCCTTCTTATTCTTTTTGTTTTTTTCCCGCTTTCTGCGTGGGCTAAATTTTTCTCTGCGCCGATTTTAAACGACGCTTATCAGTTATTGGATACCAATCCAGAACAAGCTCGATCTATTGCTGAACAATATTTAGAACAGCGTCAAATATCTCCAGAGCAAGACCCTAATCGTATTCATATTAACAATGATTCAGAACGAACTATCCGCACTCCAATAAGTACCGTTGAAGCTTTTCAAATTAAGGCATTAGCAAATAAACGCCTTGACCGTAATCGTGAATCTATTGAATCTATTAAACAAGCAATCGCTCTAGCAAAAGACTTTGACTTAAAGTCTGGTTACTTAGAATCAAAACTTATCTATTCAAGCTTATGGTGGAATTTAACTCAAGATGTTGATGAGACAAATACTATTTTAAAAGAAATCTCTGTCGAGTTAGATGAATATAATAAGCAAATAGCACTGAATCAAAAACTCTATTTTGGATTAGCTTTAATTCATGCCGAAGTAGAATCATTTCAAGGCAATAACAGTCAAGCACAACAATATTATAAGCAAGCCATGTCTCATGGAAGCGCACTTAATGACCCTAGTAGTATGATTTATTATCATATTTCTTACGGTAAGTACTTTTTAAAAAACAAACAATTTGATCAAGCATTAACTGAGTTATTAAGTGCTTACTGGCAATCAATTGAAGCGGACAGAAGTGGCCAATTAGCAACCACTAACTATTTACTTGGGCAGTTATTTTTCCAAAGACAAGTGTTAGATAAAGCATTAGAACATGCCTCGCAATCTGCCGAGTTCTATGGCCGATACAATAACAGCGAGCAACTCTCTAACGTCCTAATTTTAATTGCTCAAATACACTTAAAACAGGGGCGATTTAACTTAGCCTTAGTACAGTACTTCAATGCTCTTGACCAAGAAAAAGAAAAAAATAACGTAGATAAATTAATCTCATTACGTTTAGATATTGCGAATACCTATTTCTTACTTTACAACTATGCGTTAAGTGAACATTACCTTAAACAAGCAAATAACCTTAATGAATACGTAAATTTGCCAGAACAAAAAGCGTGCGCTTCCCTTTTACAGGCGAAACTTTATCTCGTAAATAATAAAACAGGTCTTGCCGTTCAACAGATACAGCAAGCAATCAAATACAGTAAGAAAGATAATGACTTACGTTTAAAGTTACAGTCACAAAAACTGCTATCAAAAACCTATGAGAAAATGGGGCAATATCAGCTCGCGTTAAAAGCCCAAAGAGAATATGAAACCCTGAATTCATCAATCCAAGCAGTACAGAATGAAATCAACGAAGACGTATTTAGACAGCAAAAAAGCATCATTGAGCAATCACTGCATTATCAGGGGTTAGAGCAACAACTTAAAGAGAACCACTTACAAACTCGAAAAATACAAAAAATAGCCGGATTTTTATTGGTTCTTTTAACCTTAATTTCTATCTATGCCTTTAGACAGCAGCAGGTAAATCGATTTCTGAAAAAGCGTCTACATTTACTCTTAAATAAATATTACACTCACCCACGAAGTGGACTACGCAACTTTCGTTTACTAACAGAAAGGCTACCTTCTTCTTTACAACAAAGCAGTTCAAACATAGAGCAATGGCATTTGGGTGAATTAATTAACGAACCATTGAGCGATCGTCTTCGATTCACACTCTTTCATGTACCCATGCTGCAAGAGTTGTACTTTACCCACGGCTATCAAGAAGGGTTATCAATCGAGAAGGAATTTGGCGATTATTTATCGACAGTGGTTACCTTACCAAGTCGAATTTACCATTTCTCTGATGCGAGTTTTCTATACATTGAACACAAATCTGATTCAACATCAAACGCTCAAGAAATGGCAGAAACAGTTCAATCTTGGATAAACAATTTTAAATCAAAAACAATGACCGATAGAACCGTTAATATAGGTATGGTGGAATATCCATTTTTACCACGTGCTTATACCGCTATTAATGATCGTGAATTAATCGACATTTTACTTATGGCGACTAATACAGCTTGCGATATTAGCACTGAAGATTCCGGCAGCCAGTGGGTTCATTATAGAGCGATTGATAATGCACCTGCAGCCAGTTTTGCTAGCAATAATATTATTTCTGCCTGTAAGCAAGCAATTAATCAAGGACTAATTAAAGTCATGACATCCAAACACTAAACTTAGGATTTGGATTATGCATCACAAATTTAATAATAATCACAGGTGAATGATTATCAATTAAACAAACGGCATACTTTTCTTAGTCTGTTAATTATAAATTTGTTATTATGCACAATTAGCCTTATCAATATTTTTATACTTTTTATAACATATGAATTACTCTCTAAATTATTATGATTGAAGTCTCTATCGTTGCCTCTGAGTTAAGTCAGTTAAAGCAACAGCTAGATCAAACACGCTTATCGCATCGTGATACCACATTAAAATCACGTCGTGAAATACTACTTTTAAAACGTATTATTTTGCGCTTCTGTGCTGCGTGTAAACATCATAATGGAGAACTCGATAAAGAGATCGTAGAGCTTGCTACAAGTATTGAACAGGTCGAAAACACATCAGAATTAACAGTACGAATTGCTACCTTTGAACGCTTAATTAACCGTTACAAAATGGATGTTCAAAAAGAACATTCAGTTATGGAAGAACACATTTCTTATTGTGGTGAAACTCTTCAGCGTGTTGTCGGTTTGCCTGCTGGGCTAAAAAGAGATCTTCGAACTCTTTTACAATACCCTTCCCAAGATGGTAGTAAGCATATCCAACGTATTGTTCGGTTAGTCGAACTTTACGAGCGAGCAATTAAATTCATCTCTGTCGGTAAAATTTCGTCTGAAATTAACACCAATGAAATTATTGATGTTGATACTCAAGAGCAACTGAGTCATGAATTGCAGCATCTGATTTCTGAACTGGACTTTGATAATACCTCTGGCAATAAATTACTTGGTATCCGTAATAAATTATTAACGGGAGTTGATGCTGTTTCACTGATTGATTTAGCACTACAAACACTGCAACTGGTGTTAGAAGGAACGAATAACGAACGTAAAGCATCTCAAGCTTTTGTTGGTGATATGAATACTCAGGTAGCACAGATCATCAAAACCAGTGAACAAAACCAAAACCAAGGACAATCTTATTTAGAGCAACGCGCTTTACTCAATGAAGAATACTCTCTTCTAATTAAACAAGCCGAAGGCGTGTTAGAAAGCAAAAGTAGCGAACAAGAATACAAAACAAAAATGGCGATGCTGTTAAGTGAAATGAATGACTTATCAGAACGTAATAAAGCAATGCAATCTCGTGAGGCTGCATTAATTGAGCGTCATGAATATACGACCAAAAAGCTAAATAATTTATACGAAGAGACATTGGAATATCGTCGCCAGCTTAGTGACCAACAACAACGAGTGTTTAAAGACCCATTAACCAAAGTATATAACCGCGCTGCTATGCATGAACGTTTAGACTTGGAATATAAACGTTGGGTTCGTCATCAACATTCGCTTGTCCTTACAATGATAGATATCGATCAGTTCAAACGTATTAATGAAAGGTTTGGTCACTTAGCTGGGGATAAAGCATTATCTATTATCGCAAAAACCATTGAAAACAAAGTATCAGACACCGATTTCGTTGCTCGTTTTAGTGGTGAAGAATTCTTGATTTTATTTACTGAAACCGAGAAAGAAGAAAGAGATAAAGTACTTAAAGCGATTCAATTAGCTATTTCTAAACTGCCTTTCAAATTCAAAGATGATCACGTTCAAATAACGGTATCTATTTGCAGTTCAGAATTTACTAATAGCGACATCCCTGAAAAAGTAATTAAACGCTCAATTGATGCACTTTACAAACAAAAATCAAAAGGCACTGAACAGTTTATCTATCTATGATAACTCACTGCTACGTAATAAATTTACAACAATAAATACTTATAAACCTCTCAAATTTTTCGTTTTTTTCTCGCAAAACCTCCCATTGCTGTGTAAGTTAAATATCTAAACAATAATAAAAACAGCTAGGGAGGCACTATATGATTACTCATATTAGTCCCGCAGGTAGCATGGATTTGCTATCGCAATTAGAAGTCGACCAATTAAAAAAAACAGCCTCTAGTGATGTCTACAGAATGTACCGTAATTGTACGTTAGCCGTCTTAAATTCAGGTAGCCATACTGACAGCTCTAAAGAACTCCTAGAAAAATACGAATCTTTCGATGTGTCAGTAACACGTCGAGATCGAGGCATTAAACTCGAACTAAGTAACCCACCAGAACATGCTTTTGTCGATGGAACCATAATAAAAGGGATCCAAGAGCACCTATTTTCTGTATTACGTGACATGGTGTATGTGAATATGCAAATCGCAGATCACAACCGCCTAAACCTAACAAAAGATACTCACCTAACGAATCTTGTTTTCAGTATTTTACGTAATGCAAAAGCACTTCATACCGGAATTGAGCCTAATCTCGTTGTATGTTGGGGCGGTCACTCTATTAATCCTATCGAATATCAATACACCCGTGAAGTAGGTCATGAACTAGGGTTACGTGAATTAAATATCTGTACAGGTTGTGGACCAGGCGCAATGGAAGGTCCGATGAAGGGAGCCGCTATTGGCCACGCTAAACAACGTTATTCTGAAAGTCGCTTTGTTGGATTAACAGAACCTTCGATTATCGCGGCAGAGCCGCCAAACCCAATTGTAAATGAATTGATTATCATGCCAGATATTGAAAAACGATTAGAAGCGTTTGTTCGTATGGCTCATGGTATTGTTATTTTTCCTGGCGGACCGGGAACAGCAGAAGAGTTACTGTATATCTTAGGGATCATGATGAACCCAGCCAATCGCCAGCAACCAATGCCAATTGTATTAACAGGACCAAAAGAGAGTGAAGCTTACTTCCTTGCTATCGACATTTTTATACGAGAAACACTGGGTGAAGAAGCGACACATTATTATGAAATAGTGGTCGATGATCCTGAAAAAGCAGCAGTGATGATTAATCATGGCATCAAAAAAGTGAAAGAATACCGTAAAGCAACGGATGATTCTTACAGCTTTAACTGGGCGCTAAAAATTGAATCTGAGTTCCAACACCCGTTCGAACCAACTCATGAAGCAATGTCTGCACTTGATTTACATTTAGATCAACCAACAGAAAACCTCGCAGCAAGTTTACGCCAAGCATTCTCTGGAATTGTCGCGGGTAATGTAAAAGCTGAAGGCATTGCTGAAATAGAAAAACACGGGGTCTTTAAGCTTCATGGAGATCCTAAGTTAATGAAGAAAATGGATCGCCTACTACAAGATTTTGTTAAGCAAGGTCGAATGAAGCTTCCTGGTTCTAAATATGTTCCTTGTTATGAAATCGTCGTAGATTAAGGCTGGTATCTCCCCTACTCACTAACGTACAATAATAGGCCTACACCTTTGTGTAGGCCTTTTTATTTTTTATATATAGGAATGAATACGTTATGGCAATTCATCTGGTTATTATTGACGCATTAAACCTTATTCGTCGAGTTCATTCAGCTCAACCAAACCAAGATGATATTCAAGCAGTGATTACCACCACTAGCCGTACAATAAATCGTATTTTAAAAGAAACCGAACCAACCCATATCATTGCCGTATTTGATCATCATTTACAAGATAGAGGGTGGCGAGCAGAAGTCTTACCTAAATACAAAGAAGACAGAAAACCAATGCCTGAAGCTCTTCAACAAGGCATGGACAGTATTCAAGATGCATGGTGGAAACTCGGTATAGATTCACTTTTATCTGATGGTGATGAAGCCGATGATTTAGTTGCGACTTTGGCAAATAAAGTGGCTGCGCATAATGAACAAGTAACCATCATCTCGACAGATAAAGGCTATTGCCAGTTACTTTCCCCTACGCTTCGTATACGAGATTATTTTCAACATCGTTGGTTAGATGCTCCGTTTATTGAAAAAGAATTCGGTTTAAAACCAGATCAACTCGCTGATTATTGGGGACTAGCAGGAATAAGCTCAAGTAAAATAACCGGCATTCCGGGTATTGGCCCTAAAGCGGCATTAGAAATATTAACTCAATTCCCAACAATTGAAGCAGCAAACGAATCTGAAGAATTACCAAAAAAATACCGTAAGAAATTTGATGAGTATTATGAAACTGCAATTCTATGTAGAAAAGTGGCTGGATTAAGAACTGACATTGAGCTTGGGTTTAATTTGCAAGATATTCGATATGAGAAGCCAGAATCAGGGACTAGGGACTAGCATGTTAGCTTCTATATACTTAGTTAATCTTAAATAAAAACGCCCGCTGATTATTAACATCAGCGGGCGTTTTTTTATCTCTCAATAATTGATATTACACCAATATTAGTGTGGAGAAATATTTGAAATTGCTTGGATATGAACCGTAATTTCTTCACGGTCATGATACAAATGCTTCGCTTGAAGCTTGTATTGGAAGTTATTCTTCTTCAAAAACTCTTTTAAGTTTTCAATATCTTGAAGTACTTCATCGTAACGGCCTTTCATTGGTAATTTAAGGTTGAATAGTGCTTCTTTAGCCCAACCTTTAATTAACCACTCACCCATAAGGTGTGCAACTCGTGCAGGCTTTTCAATCATGTCACACACGATCCACGTTACGTTCTTTCTTGCAGGCTCAAATTTAAAACCATCAACCATATGATGTTTAACTTGTCCTGTATCCATTAAACTCTGTGCCATCATGCCATTATCAATTGCATGAACAAACATAGAACGCTTAACTAATTGATATGTCCAACCACCAGGACATGCACCTAAATCAACGCCCCACATACCAGAAGCTAAACGAGTATCCCACTCATCACGTGGAATGAATACGTGAAACGCTTCTTCTAGCTTAAGTGTTGAACGGCTTGGTGCATCCGATGGGAATTTCAAACGAGGAATACCCATAAAGAATTTTGAGTTATTGTTGGTGTAAGAATAACCTACATAGCAATGACCAGGTGCAATAAAGCAAATATGCATAACTGGGATTCGATCTGAATCTCTTGCTGTTAGCATCTCTTTGCCGCGTAATGCGATACGCATTGGCACTGTAAATTTACGGCAGAATTTTAATAATTCTTTTGCTTCATTCGTATCTGGCGTTTCAATACGAATATCACCACAACAAGGTAAATTTTCAACATCAACTAATGCATTCAAAATTGGTGAAATACGATCTTCAGATGGTAAATCACTTAATTCAGTAGCTACCGCAAACATTTGACGAGCAAAAATAAGCTCATTAAATTTAATGTCACGGATCAGTTTATCTGCATCGCCTTCCTGATAGCATTCAAATAGCACATAGCCTGTATTATTTTTTAGGCGAGGAAAACCAAACACTTCAAGTTGAGTGGCTTTATCTTGGATCTCACCTGCACACTCTTTCTCAAAACCAGAGCGACAATAGAACATTACTTGTTTCACTTTGAAACCTCAGTCAAACGATAAGTTGAAACAGCCAGCGTTAGCCAACCGATAATAAAACAGAGTCCACCTAATGGAGTAATTGGCCCAAACCATTTTATCCCAGTGAACACTAATGCATATAAACTACCACTGAAAAATAACATTCCAATGGTAAATAGCAAGGCGGCGTATGATACCCCTTTTGAAAATGAATTTCTCAACAAAATTCCACATCCAAACAGAGCAAGTGTATGCCACATTTGGTATTGCACTGCAGTCTCATATACATCAAGTAGATAGGGAGATAAAACAGCCTTTAAACCGTGCGCACCAAAAGCGCCTAACCCAACGGTTATTGCCCCACTAATACTGGCGATAAGTAAACATAAACGACTATTCATCATCCGTTATCTCTTGCTCACTGCGTGCTTTACTCAGTATCCACTCTCTAAACGTTGCAATACGGCCAGTGTCTGCTTGTTTTTCACTACAAACTAAATAAAACGCGTTCTTACTTATAAGTAACTCTTCAAAAGGCGCAACTAATCGACCCGCATCCAATTCAGGTTGAGCAAGAACATTATTACCTAGAGCAATACCTTGTCCATGCGCCGCAGCTTGTAACACCATAGTTGAATGGCTAAAAATTGGCCCTTGGTTAACATTCATGCCTTGTAAATCAAACTGTTTTACAAACTGCTTCCAATCTTTACGTGACGTGTCATGCAGTAACGTATGGAAACGTAGATCATCAATCGTTGCTAACGGCTTTTCATTTAGCAGAACTTGTGGTGAACATAATGGCAATAACTGCTCTTGGTATAACAAATCAACTCGTAAACCCGGCCAATTACCACGACCATAATAAATCGCAACATCAACGTCTTCAGTTAATGAACCTTCATCCATATCAACCGCTTTAATACGTACATCAATATCTGGTTCTTGATTATTAAAATCAGATAATCGAGGTACAAGCCATTGAATTGCAAAACTTGGTGGCAAACTAATGGTTAGAGCGCCTTTCGCACTTCTTTCCAATACTTTATCTGTTGCTTCTGATAAAGAAGAGAAGATTTCTTTAATATCTAAAAAGTAACTTTGTCCCTCCTCTGTTAGAAGTAAAGAGCGGTTACGGCGACGAAATAGCTTTAAGCCTAGAAACTCTTCTAATGCTTTAATTTGGTGGCTAACTGCCGCTTGTGTAACAAATAATTCTTCAGCTGCACGAGTAAAGCTTAGGTGTCTAGCAGCCGCTTCAAACACACGTAAAGAATTTAAAGGTGGTAATCTTCGAGACATAAGAACTCACATTCTGAACCATTAGTTTTTTTAATGCTAAGTATTATAAATTGTCCATTGCCGAACTACCAGATAAAACCTAATATTGGCTCCGTTGTTTAGAGGAAAGACATATATTCCTCCCTGAGTATCTTTTTCTACCCTCTAGACTCCAATGTTGTGTTTGCATATTGGCTCGACTGTTAGAGCCCCGAGTATTGATTTCAAATTATTTGTTAGCAATACCCAATTATTTACTACATTTTGACCTTTTGGTTAAAAAAGATTCTAGCACCGTTTAATACGGTGCTTTTTTTTGCCTGTAATTTTGACTTACCTGCCAGAAATCCGCATCATTGTCGCTGCCCGCTTACCCTATAAAGAAAATCATTATGACTGCATTTACTGTTGACGCTGTTCGCTCTCAATTTCCAGCTTTAGCTCAAGACGTTAATGGCCAACCTATTGCCTATTTTGATAGTGCCGCAACGACACAAAAACCATTGTCGGTATTAAATGCTATTCAAGATTACTATCAAAAAAGTAATGCTAATGTGCATCGCGGTAGTCATAGTCTAACCGCCTCAGCAACACTGCAATTTGAACAAGCTCGTGAGATAGTTCAACACTTTATTAATGCTAAAAGCAGTAAAGAAATAATTTGGACTCGCGGAGCAACAGAAGCCATTAATTTGATCGCTCAAACCTACGCTCGCAGTACATTAAAAGCGGGTGACGAAATTCTAATCAGTGAATTAGAACACCACGCTAACATTGTTCCTTGGCAAATTGTGGCAGAACAAACGGGAGCAACCGTTGTAAAAATCCCAATGAAACCAGATTGCACATTAGATATGAAAGCATTTGAGTCATTGGTAACCAAACGCACTAAGATTGTAGCTGTTGCTCAAGTCACCAACGTAACTGGCACATTAAATCCAATCGATGACATCATTACAACGGCACATAAATTTGGCGCCATTGTCGTTGTTGATGGTGCTCAAGGTATTGTTCATCATGAAGTGGATGTTCAAACAATGGATGCTGATTTTTATGTTTTCTCTGGTCATAAATTATTTGCTCCTGCAGGTATTGGCGCTCTATATGGAAAACAAGATTTATTAGAATTTATGCCTGTATGGCATGGTGGCGGTAAAATGGTTGAAAAGGTTTCGTTTGAAAAAACGACTTTTGCAGAACTACCAGGAAAATTTGAAGCTGGCACCCCAAACGTTGCCGGAGCGATTGCTTTTGCGACAGCAATCAATTGGGTTAAGCAATTCGCCCATGATGATCTAAATTCTCACATCGACGAACTTCGCCAAATGGCTATTGATGGCATCAAAGATATTGAAGATTTGCAATTCATCGGTTTACAAGATAATGCGAGTTTATTTTCTTTTGTTATTGATGGTGTCCACCACCAAGATATTGCAACGCTATTAGACCAACAAGGCATTGCCGTTCGCTCTGGAAATCATTGTGCTCATCCCATGCTAGATGCACTAGGATTAACCGGAACTGTACGTGTTTCATTTGCCTTGTATAATACAAAGCAAGATGTTCAACGTTTTATCGATGCGCTAAATAAAGCCGCAGATATGCTATAAGCTCAAATTAAAGGTATTTTATTTATGTCTACATTCCCTTCATCTCCTTTTGGTTTTGACATCACTCACACCACTGTATTGGAGTTAATGAGTGAAGCGAAAGGTTGGGAAGACCGTTATCGTAACGTGATTCAATTAGGTAAAAAGCTGCCTAAAATGCCAGAAGATCTTCAGCAAGAGAACGTGACGATTTCAGGTTGTGAAAGCAAAGTGTGGCTACAACATGAAGTTATAGATAGTGTTTATTATTTCTGTGCTGATTCTGACGCGCGTATTGTTAGAGGGCTTATCGCATTAGTGATGGCTGCTGTTAATAATAAAACAGCTAAAGATATTAGCGTATTTGATATGGATGGTTATTTTGCTCAATTAGGGTTAATTGAACATTTAAGCCCATCGCGTGGTAATGGGCTTAAAGCTATTATTGAAACGATAAATGAACTAATAGAGCAGGCTTAAGGCCGCTTCGCTTGAAGGATTCAGGGAGAGCCTTGGAATAATAGAGCCTATACCTGAAACCTTTAGGAAGCTTGCGACCGTCCTGAAGCCTAGTTCCTATTTGCTATGTTTCTCAATCAACTTCTCTACAATTCTCGACACCGCCACAAATCCAAACGTCGCAGTAACTACCGTAGCGGCACCAAAACCACTCGCACAATCCATACGTTTAGGGCCTTCCGCAGTTGCTTTAGTTGCACACACAGAGCCATCCGCTTGTGGGTATTTCAAATGCTCTGTTGAATATACGCAATCAATGCCAAATTTACGCTTAGGATTCTTAGTGAAATAATGGTGACGACGTAAAGTATCACGCAATTTCTTCGCTAATGGGTCTTGAATTGTTTTGGTTAAATCTGTGATTTGAATTTGAGTTGGATCTGTTTGGCCACCCGCACCACCGGTTGTAATCACTTTAATCTTATTACTCTTACAATATGCTAATAACGCAGCTTTTGGCTTCATGCTATCAATCGCATCAAGCACATAATCAAACTCTTTAGAGATGTATTCAGCTTGATTTTCTGGCGTAATAAAATCATCAATTAAATTAATTTTACACTCAGGGTTAATTAATTTAATGCGATCAGCCATTACTTCAATTTTACTTTTGCCAATCGTACCCGTCATTGCGTGAATTTGACGGTTAATATTTGTCACACACACATCATCCATATCAATCAAGGTGATCTCACCAAGACCTGTACGAACCAATGCTTCAACCGCCCAAGAGCCCACACCACCAATACCCACAACACAAACATGTGCAGCACGCATAATTTCTACTTCACTATTACCATACAAACGGCGAGTGCCACCAAAACGTTGGTCATAACTTTCAGAAGCAGGAGTGGTTAATTCGCGCATGGGGTTACCTTACTCAAAAACAAAAAAAGAGCACGATTTATACGCACTCTTTTTTAGAAGATCAAGCTTTAAGAAAATCAGAATTATTTCTGTTCTATTTCTTTTTTGGCATTTCCCATGGATTTTCAGTTTCAGAATCTTTTAAACCAAGTTTCCATACTCGACCAAAATGTTTAAAGTGACCAGCAGCAATACCAGCCTCTGGACCCATGCCGTAGTATTGGTCTAAATGATTTTCTTTTACCGCACCACCAGTATCTAATGCCAATAATACTTTAAGTACATGCTTACCTGTCCACTTACCGTCTTTATCTAATTGAGGCACCTCTGCAAGTATAGGGGTTCCCATAGGCAATAAAGTACGATCAGCTGCAACCGCCGCGCCAGCAAGTAAAGGGATCCCAGCCGTACCTAACACATGGTTAGCGTCTCGTGGTGAAAAGAACACATAAGATGGATTGGTTTCTAACAGTTCACGAACCGTCGCTTCATCATTTTTAGCAACCCACTCTTTAATCGCTTTAAGTGACATATCTTTACGTTCAACTTCGCCACGCTCAATCAGCACCTTACCAATACTTACGTAAGGGTGATTATTTTTACCACCGTAGGCAAAATACTGAAGCTTGTCATCATCACCAAAATGAATAAAGCCACTACCCTGAACTTCCATAATAAACGGATCAATCATATTATCTGAATATCCAAGTTCTAGACCCAAGCCAGATAAAGCACCTGCATTAATTTCTGCTCTTGTAGGGCAATTAGAACCACAGTCTGGTTTATCATAAACTGGGTATTTAAACGTTTCGTTTGGCGTATGGCGCATTTCAATCACTGGTGAAAAGTAGCCAGTGAACATTACATTACCTTGTTTGTCGCCACCACCCATTTGAGCAAATTGAATACCATAAGCTGAAAGCTCTGCTGGATTTGAGCTTTCATCAATCCACTTTTGTAATTGTACATACAGCTCTTCATAACGTAATGACATTGATTCCGAACGATTAACAACTTCTGCGCTTTGTTTTTTGAAGGCACTAAAATCAGAAGGGTTATCTGAGTGAATCTCACTGACTTCATTTAAGTTACTGCTGAATCCGCCATCAAGATATTGCTGAGCACGATCCGTAGGACGATCGGCACAACCAGCTAAAGCCAAAAGAACACACACAAGAGAAAATTTACGAAACACAATAAAGCCTTATTGATAAATAGTGAGGGAAGAATGACAAACAAATAGAGGGAGAGCAATTCCTTACACTAGAATAAATGTAAGAAAAGGAGAATTTTGACAAAACTTGACACAAAGTTACTGCCACCCGCCAAGTAAGTACAATGAAAAATAATTACTTGGAAGGTTTAGTTATTATTTTTTGCTAAAACTAGACTTATAATGCGTTGGTTGAACACGTAGTAATTCCGCACCATCCTTATCTTCAACCATATAAACATACAGCGTCTCACCATGTTTATAACTTAACTTAGTGCCATCAAATTCGAATTTAGTACTAATTAAGCGACCATGAGTATAAATACCTCCTTCACTAATCGTGAAGCTGTCTTGAGCATAACTAGGAACGCCTAACTCAACCCAATTACCATACAATTGAGATGCTGGCATCTGAGCAAACGCACCCGATTTATACATAGCGGCAATAACAGAAGCAACTAATCCAATAGCAACAAAACTAATTAAAACTAACAATCGAATTTTTCTTCTTTTTAACTCTTTTTCTTGAGCACGACTCATTATGTTGCCTACTAAAAATAACTTATATATAAGGATATCGGCAATTATTAAAAATATTAAGAAAAACTTATGTGACCTTCTACTAAACACTTGTACAACAAGAAATAATTAGTCACTATATGTGAATAGATAACCACTCATGGATGAATAATGTGAAGTTTCGTAGTACTGCTTTAGTTAAAGGCTTTCGTCAGTCCGCACCTTATGTAAATGCTCACCGCGATAAAACGGTGGTTATTATGCTAGGAGGAGAAGCGATTGCTGACCCAAACTTTGCCAATATTGTTAATGATATTGCTCTCTTAAATTCCCTTGGATTACGAATTGTCATTGTTTACGGCACTCGACCTCAAATGCGTGCTCAACTTGAATCAACATCACATGAGGCGCCTTTTCATAAAGGGATCAGAGTTACAGATGAACAAACCTTAGAGCTTGTTAAACAAATTGCAGGGCAATTACAACTCGATATTACCGCTCGCCTCTCGATGAGCTTAAACAATACCCCCATGGCTGGCGCTCAGATTAATGTCATCAGTGGCAACTTTATTATTGCTCAACCTCTTGGTGTCGATGACGGTGTTGATTACTGTCATAGTGGCCGTGTTAGAAGAATTGATACTAATGGTATTAATCGAATGCTCGACCAACAATCCATCGTTTTACTCGGTCCTGTTGCAAGCTCAGTAACTGGCGAGTGCTTTAACCTTTTATCTGAAGATGTTGCCACACAATTAGCGATTCGACTAAACGCAGATAAACTCATTGGCTTTTGTTCTGAACAAGGCGTACTTAATAACAATGGTCAAATATTAGCAGAACTTTTTCCTAGTGAAGCCGAAGAGATCCTTCAACGACTAGAAAAAGACGTATCACCTAACGATGGTAACTCCACCGGAACCATTCGATTCTTGAAAGGATCGATTACTGCGTGCAAAGCTGGTGTACCACGAAGTCATTTAATTAGCTACAAAGAAGATGGCGCATTAATTCAAGAGCTATTTTCTTTTGATGGCATTGGAACTCAAGTGGTTATGGCAAGCTCAGAACAAGTACGAGATGCTGAAATTGATGATATCGGTGGCATCATGGATTTGATCCACCCATTAGAAGAGGAAGGGATTTTAGTTCGTCGTTCTCGTGAACAATTAGAACAAGAAATAGCTCAATTTACGATTATCGAAAAAGATGGTTTAGTCATCGCTTGTGCTGCTCTTTATCCATTCCCTGAAGACAAAATGGCTGAGATGGGTTGTGTTGCTGTTCATCCTGATTACCGAGATGGTGACCGTGGCGTTACCTTACTTAACCGCTTACGAGTTAAAGCCAAACAATTTAAACTGTCACAACTATTTGTTCTTACGACTCGCAGCCTTCATTGGTTTAGAGAGCAAGGTTTCGTCGAGGTCGATGTTTTACATCTACCAATGAAAAAACAGAAATTATACAACTATCAGCGGAAATCGAAGATCTTAGTATTAAAAGATCTATAAATAAAAAAGGCCGCATTGGTGTTATCCAATGCGGCCTTCTAAAATATATTCGCTTCTCTTTAGTGAGCAGCAGTGTTAGAAAACAGATTAACGACTAATACACCAGATAGAATAAGACCTATTCCCGCTACAGCAGGTAAATCTAGTTTTTGCCCATAAGCAAAATATCCAATACCTGCAACCAAGACAATCCCAGCCCCGCTCCATATCGCATAAACAATTCCTACTGGCATACTTTTAACTGTTATTGAAAGTAAAAAGAATGCAATAGCATAACCCACACCAACGATAAGGCTTGGTGTTAATTTCGTGAATTGTTCTGTTTTGGGAATGTAAGAGGTCGCTATTACTTCGGAAATAATAGCAATAATAAGCGCCATTGCTGGTGGCATTGAAACAAGTAGTTTAAACATATAACGGAACAGCCATATTAATACCAACTATATCAATCATCTAATTAATGATATTGGTAGAAAAAAAGATCCGGTATTCCTTCCGAATTTTAGAGGCGCAATTATAATCATTTATTCCATATTTACTAGAGTAAAAAAAGAAAATGACTATTACGTATATGAAATAATACAGTGGTTAATCTTTTTTATTAACCACTGTATTTATTTAACTCATCAATGATGCTAACCCACTATTCCTCTGAGTTTTAATCATTACACCTCGCGCCACCACTTTCTCTGTTGCAAACAGATCGAGTTTTTTCTTCGCTCGAGTAACACCCGTATAAATTAACTCACGCGTTAAGATTGGGCTGAACTCAGCAGGTAAAGCTAATACGGTATGCTCAAATTCAGATCCTTGAGATTTATGAATCGTCATCGCATACACAGTTTCATGCTCTGGTAATTGGCTTGGTAATACTCCACGAATCGAACCATCCGGCATATCAAAATAAACACGTAAACGTTGATCAACAGGATCTGGCATCGCAATACCAATATCACCATTATAAAGACCTACACCATAATCATTTTGAGTCACCATCACCGGGCGACCTGAGTACCATACTTCATCACCATGAGGAATCAAATCAGATTTTCTTAATCCTTTTTCAATTCGTTGATTAAGTCCTACAACCCCAAAGTCGCCTTCGCGCATTGCACACAATAATTGAATATAGCTAAAGGCTTTTAGCGCCACTTCTGGTTTATCGCCCGCATGGATATGGCCTAAATAACTGCGATAGCCATTCACCATCATGGTGATCATTGCGTTATAGCTGTCATTACTTAAATCATGAAACCGAATATCAGAGAACCCTTTCGCCCATACTGCTTCTACTTTAAATTTACTGCCTTCATTAATGGCTTTGGCAAGTTGTCCAATTCCTGAGCGCGCATCAAAACGGTAGCTCTTTTGCAGCATACACAAGCTATCGGCTACCGCGTTATTGTGCGATTGCACAGGCAAAGCATAGCCTGTTAATTGAGATAATTGTTGTGCTTGATTCTGGCTGTAACCCATTTTAGTAAACTGACAGATATCACCTAACACCGCTCCCGCTTCAACTGAGGCTAACTGATCTTTATCGCCCAATAAAATAACACGCGCGTGTTCTGGTACCGCATCGAGCAGTCGGGCCATCATAGGTAAATCGACCATCGAGGCTTCATCCACCACCAATACATCAAGGTGCAATGGATTGCTTTTGTTATGACGAAAATCCACTTGGTTTGGAATATAACCCAGTAATCGATGCAGAGTACTCGCATCAGTTGGGATCGCTTCTTTTACTTCTGGTGCTAAACCAATAGATTGCACCGCTTGACCAATGGATTCAGTCAAACGCGCTGCGGCTTTACCAGTAGGAGCAACTAACTTAATTGCGATGCTTTTATTGTCTTGCTGAGCTTGAGTCACTAGGGAAGCCAAAAGCTTAGTAACCGTGGTTGTTTTACCCGTTCCTGGACCACCAGAGATCACCGAGAATCGACGAGTTAACGCTACCGCTGCCGCAACTTTCTGCCAATTAACACAGTGTTTAGTTGGGATTAAATTATCCAGCGCCTCTAATTCTGAAGACTTAGTGGCTGCAAGTAAAACAGCATCAATCGCTTGCCAATCTAAATCACTAGATCCCACAACATCGAGCATATCGCACACTAATTGCTGACGAGATACTTGATTATTATTCTCTAATTTTTTAAGCCCACTGAATAAAAAATGGTATTGGCGAGCAAATAGCTCATCCAATGTATTCGATAACTGAGGGTTTACCGCCACGCTTTGCGCCGCTTTAGTTATACGGTTGGCAACACGCTGCTCAAACGACCAATAACGTTGTAAATATAAACGAGTTCCATCAAAGGCTAGTGGCGTTGCTTCTGTGCCATTAGATATTGTCGATGCCGCTGACAATTCACTAATCCACTGATTTTTCTCTGGTACTAACGCTAACAATGCATCACGATATTTTGCAGGCAACGTAAACAGATCACCTTGCTCTACTTGCTCGATATCAATACACACATGGCCTTTACCTAACTCATGGCTAGTCATTGCTGCGAGCAACATGATTAAGTTTTTATCGCTGTTCTTTTCCTGTTGACCTAAAAACTTAGCAAACTGTAGATCCAATGGGCGAAGTACACCGTGATCCATTAAGTATTGTAATTGCTTAAGCATCGACTTCTACTCCATCTACCAATAACTCTAATTCTTCTAATAACACTTCACTTGGTTTTGAATAAAAGACCCCATTTGAATTGCTATCATGCCCCTCATGACTTTCTTCAATACCACGCAAGAAAATATAATACGCTCCACCAAAATGAGTGTCGTAATTATAATCTGCAATGCGGCTTTTCAAGAATCGATGCAACGCTAAAGCATACAGCTGATATTGGAAGTCATAACGATGATCTCGCATTGCTTCAATTAAAGCGTCACCGCCGTAGCATTCTGGGGAATCTCCCAAATGATTTGATTTCCAATCGAGAACGTAATATTTGCCTTCATGCTCAAACACTAAATCGATAAAGCCTTTCAACATTCCACTCACGGTAGAAAAGCCTAACTCACCCGCACGTGCAGATACTTCATCGTGTTTAGCGATGGTTTTATTGACCAAGCTTGAGTTCAATAGCGTTATCGGCAATAAAAACTCCATTTCAACCAAACGTTGAGCTGGATCTTTGGTTGCCAAGCGTAAATCGTGACCATCCAACGGACAATCGAGCACGCGTTGCATCATGCTTTGAACGACGTCTAACCACTCTACATCGTAGTTTTCTTTTTCTAATAGCTTGATGATTATTTGTGTATTTTCTTCGCTATTAATTGGTTGAGTAAATTCAACCTCTTCAAACAATGAGTGTAAAAACGTACCCGCTCTCGCACCGCGAGGGAAAGTAAAAATAGTGCGTTCAGGCTCTAAATCTAACTCTTTTTCATCTTTATCTTCAGCTGAATCTAAATCCAAATTAATTAATTCTAACGAGGTGTCATTATGATGATTACCTTGTTTCACCAAACCGGAATAACTGGTCATCCACCAATTACTTTTTACAGGCTGATTCAATTTGTTGGCCGTTAATGCTAACGAGTTATCGTCTGCTTCTTGATAAAGCACATCACTCAAGGTTTGGGGTGATTGGATCACCATAGGCGAATTGCCTGCTATTAATTTTTCAAGACACGCTTGAAGCTCAGCAATATCACATTCATCCGCTTGTTGGATCAAATACCCTAAACCAGAAAGATGTACACCCGTTGGTGGTTTTTTCGACGTGCCTTTACCTATAGGTGCCATGCCAATATAACAAGCATAAACAGCACGAGTCAGCGCAACATAAATCAAACGTAAGTCTTCGGCTAAGCGTTCTTTTTCTGCCTTCTCAACGGAATCATCTTCTTTTAATAAATCCAACACCGAGTAACGATTGTCTTCATCATAAAAGCTAACTTCGCCTTTTTTATCCACGGCTCGATAGGAGCAAACAAAAGGCAAAAAGACGAGATCGTATTCCAACCCTTTTGATTTATGAATTGTCACGATCTGCACCAAGTTACGCTCAGATTCTAAACGTACCGTTTGCTCTTCAGCATCGCCATTAGGTTCAGAAATCGCATCAGATAACCAACGCAACAATCCATAGTCACTGTCGAGGGTTTGGCTTGTTTGTTGTAATAATTCACCAATATGCAATAAATCGGTTAAGTGACGTTCACCGCCATTTTCAGCCAGTAAACGCTCTGAAATACCTTGTTGAGTAATAATTTGATGCAACATAGGCATGATGCCACGTTGTAACCAATGCTTACGGTAGGCGCGGAACTCATTAACGGCTAATTCCCACTGCATTTCATCGACATTAAATTGATGTAGTTGATCGGCCGTATAAGCAAACAAAGACGAGGCTAATGCAGAACGAACCGCTCGTGCATCCGTTGGCGTCATTGCAGCCTGCAATAAACGCAAAATGTCTTTAGCTAAAGGAGAAGAAAATACACTGTCTCGGTTCGACAAATAAACACTGGCAATACCCTGTTTTGATAACGCTTCACGAACTAATTTACCTTCTTTACCAGTACGAACCAGAACCGCAATATTCCCAGCTTTAATCGCTTCTTTTTTCTCTCCATTTTTTAGGTGCGCAGACCCTTGTTGAGATCCTGTCAAAATGGTTTGAATTTGCGCCGCCGTCGATTCCGCCATTACTCGTTGGTAATTGCCTTTATTTATCGGGTTACCATCTTTGCTTTCTTGTAACCAAAACGTCATTGCTGGCTGAGTTTGATTATCTAACGACCACGATTTTTTCTCTGCATTAACAGGGTTGTATTTCACCGGATAAAACGGAATATCCTCATCGTATAAAAACGGTTGTTTACCATGCTCAAAAATACGGTTCACTGACGACACCATATCGGCAGTTGATCGCCAGTTAGTATCAAGAGTGTAGTGATCCAACACTTGGCGACGAGCCTGAATATAGGTAAATATATCTGCGCCACGGAAAGCATAAATAGCCTGCTTTGGATCGCCAATCATGAACAAACCACACTGTGATTGATCTTGATAGATGGTATTAAAAATAGAGTATTGAAGTGGATCGGTATCTTGGAATTCATCAATCAAGGCAATTGGGTATTGCTCGCGGATCTTTTCTAGCAGTAAAGCGTTCTCTTGATTTTCAGTCGCTTGAGATAATTGAGTCAGCAAGTCATCAAACGATAACCAGTTCTTCTGCTCTTTTGCTTGCTGTAAGGTGTCTCGACAGCGATGAATGGCTAAAGATAACAATGGCTGTTTTATTTCTAATGGCTGCGCTAAAAAGTCATCAATTAATTTAAATACCGCGTGTTCTGGTGCTTCGCCTTTTTTGGTCTTATCAATTAATAACGATTGAGAAAATTTTTCAAGCTTATCGTGTACTTGCAATGAGGTTGTTGGGTTATTGGCCCACAATGACACTTGCTCTAACCAGTTTGGTAAATTCTTTTTAGTGTAGCTGCGTTTATCAACACCTGAGCCTGAAATTAAGGCTTCAAAATCAGCACAATGTGACGACCATTGCTGCTTTAATTCATCTATTCGTGCAATGCCCTGCTGACAAAACTCTTCCAATGAACTTTCTAGTGGTTCAACCGTTAAATGCTTTGGGACACCAGTAAGACTATTGCCCATATCACCTAATAATGCAGAAGGGCTTGGCCAACAATCATAAACACTTTCAGCCACCATTTTAGGAAGATGATAAAAACTACGGCGCCAAAAATCTGCGGCCACTTGATGCATTAATTTGGCTTGGTCGGTAACAAATTCACTTTCAAACTGAGCGCCAGATTCAAATGCATTTTGCGTTAGCATACGCTGACAAAAGCCATGAATAGTAAAGATTGAGGCTTCATCCATACTGCGCTCAGCATTCAATAATATGTGAGCTGCTGACTTATGATCAGAAATAGCAGCTAATAACGGATCAATAACGGGATCGCCACTCTTATAATCACTTTTATGCACAGCACGAGCAAACGCTAAGCGAGCATCATGGATCTTAGCTCGAATTCGCTCTCTTAATTCTGCGGTTGCCGCTTCCGTAAAAGTCACTACCAGTATTTTATCTACGGTTAATTCTTCACTATGGCGACTGTTCTCATCACCATGCCCTAATAGTAAACGTAGGTATAAACTGGCAATGGTAAAGGTTTTACCTGTACCTGCGGAAGCTTCAATTAAACGTGTCCCATGTAAAGGAAACGTCATTGCATTCAATTGATTTGGAGCTGCGATTGTCGTCATCGAACATCACCATTTTTATTTATCATCAACACTCTGTTTTTACAGACTATTTGTGTGACCCATATCGTAGTTCATTAGGAACAACGATAATAAAATTAATAAAGCGACCAATGTGAGATCTTTCTCACGGTTCACTTTTTATGCTTTGTTACACTCTGCGCACTTACAAAGAGCTCATTAAATGTGCATTTGTATTAAAGGATTCGGTCAACCTCTGACCTGTGGCCGTACAGCGAACGCCCTACACTAAAAATGATTTACTGGCGGCCACCCTACTCTTTTCTTCCGTGCTTTTTCTTCCGTGCTTTTTCTTCAATACCTTCTTTCTTAAGCATTACTTTGTTTTAAACTACAGCTTTTCTTTCTCACTGTGTAACAAGGCATCATGTAATACGTTTTTCGCGTTATCAAAAATAGTCTGACCTAATTCGTCATTCCACTCGGGCCACATACGCATGACATAATCATTGCTGTTTTCACCCGCGTAACGAGTTCCATTATATTCATCAGCCATTTTTTTCAGTGCTTTTTCATGAGTTTCTTCATCGTCATTCCACACACCTTTTTTATCAATGTGTGCTTCTAGCCCGGCCAACGCAGCTTTTGGTAAATAAGGCAATGGCGCACAGTTACCAGAAATATAAAGGCTCAATATAACTTCTAAATGTTGATACGCTTTTTCTGTTTCGATTGGCTCAAAATGATAAATCGCATCGGTGCCAAAGAGATGAGTAAATTGCTGTTGCTTCATCGCACACAAACAAAGATGATCAATCCACGTTGCTAGGATTTCATGTGAACGAATTTTACCCCCACGATAACGCAGCATTCCCGCTTGATAACGCTGTTTTAGCCAACCTTGCAATTCCATTTCACCATGATGAAAAGTAAAGCGTAAACGCACTTCTTGATCCTTTAATGGCGATGTCGTTAATGGCTGAATATGAGCCACTAACTCTTTTACCGTGTTCACTTCTTTGTCTGCCGCGATCTCACCAAAGCTACCAATAGGTAATTTTCCTTGCGCTTTTTGTTGCTGATAAAACTCACGACTTAGTTGAGATACTTGGTTAGGATCATCATAGGCCAATAACTCTTCTAGCAATTCTGATTTCATTCCATAGCCAGTACGACCATCAATAGAAAACGGTTCATCATCTTCAACTCGACTCTCTACCGTTTCAAAAAATACTTTTAAACCACGATTAAAGAAATAGGCGACAGGTAAGCGCCAAAAGCGTTGTAGTTCGGTTAATTCAAGCTCTTTTGATTCTGGTGCAAATACTAAAGGTTCAGTTTGGAATTCTGGCGCGGCTTGGCCTTCGAGTTTTGCGGTTGGCAGCCATTCACTGGCATAACTGGTGTTATCACCCACAAAACTCTGTTGGCTATAAGGAACCAAAGGATGTTCTATTGTTAATTTTTTAACTAAGCGTTTAGCTGACTCTTCAGGGTTCAGCTCACTATCGCCATCTAGACAATAACTTTGCTGACAATACTCAAGCAGTTCACTCACCAAAACAGAAGGGGCTTTTTCTGTGTTATCTCGAATAGAGCGACCTATATAGCTGAGATAAAACGCTTTATTCGCCGATTGCAGTGCTTCTAAAAACAGATATCTATCATCATCTCGACGAGAGCGATCACCCGGCTTCATTCGTTTTTGCATTAAATCGAAACCTTCAACCGGCATGGTTCTCGGATAAGACCCATCTGTCATCCCAAGTAAACAGACCACATCAAATGGGATTGAACGCATCGGCATCAAGGTACAGAAATTTACTTGTCCCGCTAAGAAACGCTGACTTGCTTTGCCACCAGATAAATTATTTTTTAGGTAATTATTAATGATCGCTGCTGAAATTGGCGCTTCAAAGCCCGCATCTTCTAAATTTTCTTCCAGTTTTTGCAATTGATCTCGAATGCTTTTAACGACCAGCTCACCTTCTAATTCGACAAGTAAAAAATCGTCCATTAGTTGGTTAATAATGGTGCGCCATGCATTAATTGTTTGCGCTTGGCCTAGGGTGATCTGATAAGTCAAAAGTTGATCAATAAAGTGCGCTAAGTTACCTGCAATTTCGGCATTCATGCCTTGCACTTGTTCGTAACTCGCCATGCCTTCAAATAAACCAGCATCTTGCTCCATAGCATAACCAAGCAACATTCTCTGAATACCAAATAACCATGAATTTTGATTATGTTCAGGAAGATCAAAATGTGCAGAGGTGCTGTTATCCAATCCCCAGCGAATACCGGTTTCTTCTGCCCATCGTTTTACTATTTCAAACTGCTCGGCATTAAATTTAAAACGTGACATGACCGCAGGAACTTCCAACAAACTTAATAGCTCTGATAAACCACAACGATTCTCAGGTAACGCCATTAAGTTCATGAAGGCCAATAACACTGGATTTTCTTGCTCAGCACTTTGATCGGAAATAGCAAAAGGAATGTAGCGATCGAATGCTGCGTTACCAAAGACGGCTTGGATCGCCGCACTGTACACATTGATATCTGCCACCATCACAATAATATCGCGAGGTTTTAATTCTGGATCATTAGCAAACATATCCAATAATTGATCATGCAATACTTCTACTTCACGCATTGGGCTATGACATGAATGTAAAAGAATCGAACGATCATCAGCGCTGATTGGTTGTTTGTGCTCACTGTTATCAAGCACATCATCACGACTGCGTTCTTCTAAATTTAAAATATCAGATTGGATAGAATGTAAGAGGTTGTCATTATTTACATCAACAAAAGCATCAATCTCTTGCGCTTCCATTTCTGATAATAGACAAAGATTATCTCGACCTAATTTCCCCCATGATGCAAGCAGTGAATTACCTACTTCTGAAGTGTGCAGCTCATCTTCAAAATTTGCATCAAGCGAGCCTTTTAATTGCTCCGTATCACCGATTTGCTCACTGTGATCATCTAACCATTTTACTTGCAGACGATTACGCGCCTCTAAACGAGCGAGGTACTTTCTATCTCGAATTTCACCCCAGTAATAACGACAAGGATTGGTAAACATTAAATGCACATCAATGTGTTGCCCAAGAGCCGCTAGCGCATCTAAATAACGAGGAGGTAATGAAGTAATACCCACCACAAATAAACGCTTAGGCATGCCTTTTGGCAAGGTTCCCGTTTGCAAATAATTTTCTAAGGTTTCAATAAAGTGCTCGAACATATTGGCACGATGATAAGGAGAGTGACCCAGCGCTAGGGTTTGATCATACAGCGCTTGCCATAAAATAGGCTGCCAAGGATGTTCGCCTTCTAATTCTATAACCTCTTCACCCGCTTCCCATTTTTGGATCCATTCTGGGCGGAATACTAAATATTGGTCAAAGATATCGGCAATTTTTGCAGCGAGTTGGTAGCACTTCAGTTGTTTGTCATCATTTTCTAAATAGCGTTGCAGTGGCGCAAATTCATCTTGTTTTAATAACTCTGGTAATAACGTCACTATCTTCCACGTCATGGCTTCTTTATTAAAAGCACTGCGCTTTGGCACGTCATCCAGAACCTGAGTAAACAAGTCCCAAATAAAAGTAGCAGGAAGTGGAAAAGTAAGATTAGCGGCAATGCCTAACTCTTTGGCGAGTTCGATTTTAAGCCATTGCGACATACCCGGGCTTTGAACGAGAATTTGTTCTTGCTCAAATGGGTTATCAAGAGGGTTTAGACGAATTAATTCAACGACAAGAGATTTAAGAACATCAAGTTGATTTGAATGATAAACAGTAAACACACCCAGCTCGCTTATAAAGAAATGAAAGTCTCTATAGCTTAACGTAACTGGATGTGTTTTAAGAGAAAAAGATTACGAATTTAGTGTGCGTGTTTAGGGTTTGCTAAACGATTAGCCATACGTGTTATTGGGCGATAATGTGCTAGATAATGCGCTGCGACATAACTCACCACACAAGTAGCAACAACTAACTCAACAACCGCTAATGTTCTTACTTGGTAAACATAATCTGCGACTACACCTTGAGATAACATCCAGTTCGCCGTTTTAAATAATGCTGTCGCACCAATCACCATTGGGAAGGTAAATGCTGCATAGCCTGGACTAAATGGAAGTCTCATTAATTTAAAGAAAGCCATATAAATTACGCTTGTCATTAATACGGCAATACCAAACAAAAGTGCAATAATCACTGGTGATGGAGATGCTGTTACAGTTAAATAGCCTGCTAAAGATAAGCTTGCTGGTGCAGCCATAATTGCAATCGTTGGTTTTGCAGCGTCTGGTACTTCATTACAAAACATTAAACGATAAATCATAATTGGTAGCATGATGGCATAAATGATTAATCCAAACATTAATATCCAATGCGCTACTGGTGCTAATGTAGGGTTACCAGAAAAAGAAACATCCGCCACAACTAACCCAACAGGTGGAACGAACCAACTTGGCACCATGTGGTGTAGTTCAAAATCTTTTGCTCGATGATAAATAAAAGAGATTAAGAAAATAAGATGAAGTGCAATTGCAGCAAGCCATAAAGCATCACCAGCCGCTGGATAAAAATGCCCAAGACTGCTTGATACAACCATTGTGCCCATCGCAAATGTTGGAGCTACACTGCCGACAACAGGGTGAGCAAGTTCGCTCCATAATACCGCAGGGTGTAATAAAAATTTAATCGCTAAAACAAGTAACAATACAGAAGCTATTGCTGCTGAAGTCCATTGAGCATATCCATGGAAAGGAAGAGCATTCTCCCAACACCAACCTAAACTCGCAATCCCAAGAGCTAACCCTGCCATTGGCGTTGGAGCACCCGCTACTTTTTGTTTTGTGTAATTAAGCATGACATTGTTCTCTTTACTATTTAACGATGAAGCTATTTTATCGCTTTCTTTTCATTAATAAAATTTGAATAAAATAAATGCTAAGTTAAAATAAATTTAACAATAATAATTTAGGACTTCCTGTCATGAGAATTTCACTAAAACAGCTCAATGTATTTACAGCAATCGCTCAAGAAAAAACAATGACAAAAGCGGCTGAAAGACTTTTTATTACAAAGCCAGCGGTTAGTCTTTCATTATCTGAACTTGAAAAAAACTTGGGTTACAAAATATTTGATCGCGTAAATAATCGTTTAGTGCTAAATAGTGAAGGCCGTCAACTTCTTCCTTTAGCTGACGAATTACTAGAACGAGCAGAAGCTATTGAACATCAATTTACTGTAGACAGCCAACTAACTGGTTCATTAAATATTGGTGCCAGTGATACGATAGGCAATCATATAGCACCAGTATTACTTAATAAATTTCAACAACAACATCCTTGTGATATCCAACAATTATTAATTTCCAATACTGCACAAATCATAAATCGATTATTGGAGTTTCAATTAGATATAGGTTTAGTTGAAGGTAAAGTACATCATCCAAAATTAAATATAATTGAATGGCAATGTGATGAGATGTATTTAGTGTGCGCCCCTTCTCATTCGTTGGCAACTAAGAATCAAATTAGCTTAGATGATTTAGAACATTCCACTTGGTTATTACGCGAAGAAGGCTCTGGTAGTCGAGAATATTTTATTAATCATATCGCAGCTAATTTGAACGATTGGCATGAATCATTAAAACTGCATACCACTGAAGCAATAATTAATTGTTGTTCACAAAACATGGGGTTAGCCTGTTTATCTCAACTTGCCGCTCAAAATGCGATTAATGACGGTCGGTTGGTTAAATTGCCTTATGACAAAGATTTAGCTCGACAATACTGGTTACTAGTACATAAAGAAAAATACCAAACACCATTACTGCAATATTTTATGAGTTTCATCCAACAAAAATGAGGCTATTTCGCCTCATTTCAAATCAATCTTAACGTTGATGAGCAGGAAGATCGTGAGTTTCATAAGCATCTGCAAATGAATGGTTACGATCTCGATGCTTTGCTTCATCATCGCGGATCTTAAGAATCACATCTCGTAGCATCGCATCTTGTGGCAGCTGATAATAATCTATCGCGATTTGTGGCGCGGCTTCATTCTCAACCTCTCCCTCATCAATCTTAGCTAAATATTCTGTGTAGCTTTTACATGCTTCTTCTTCAAAATACCCAACGACACGGTGTGCTATTTTTGATGAAAGTAGATAAATAAAACTATAAACCACCATAAAGACACCTTGGCCTAATAAAACTAATGTTCGTTCTATCCAACGTGGCTTAGCTATATCTAGAAATATCATTAAGTGCATTCTTTCATTTTCAGCTTCACTTAATAACTCACAGATCCAACCTTCATCGTCTTTCATTCGACGCAATGCCTTTAAGTGATTAAACATCCCTGCAACCATGCCAGGAACTGCCGCTATCGTTTCTAGAATAACGGCTCTCTTCGCATACTGTGAACCATAAAAAATATTCAAAAGAAATTTTAAGCACTGTGTAATTTTATAAGCAATACGTTCTGAAATTTTTGTCGTTTCTTTATGTTTCAATTCAAAATTTGACATAGCTGCATACTCTTTTCTAAAGTTGCATTTAAAATACAACTTTAAGTCTAGTTACTCAACTTTTTTTAACTAAAAAATAATAAAATCATTTTATTAAATGTTAACTCTATCTGACTTTAACTGGTGAAAGTGGACAAAAAAACTCAATTACTGTATAAAATACCAGTTAATTTAATAGGAGAGACGACCATGGCTGTTATCGTCAAATATGTAGTTGAGCGCAACGGAGAAGAGAAGATGACTTTTACCTCTAAGACTGAAGCCGATGCTTATGACAAAATGCTGGATGTTGCAGATGAGCTTTTTACTCTGCTAAACGAAAGTAATTTAATTGAAGATGAAGGGAAACAAGAAGAGTTGTCTCTTTACTTAGCGAAACATAAAGAAGATGTCTTAGTTGCTTTAGGTGCTAAACGTAAGCCTGCACCTAAAAAAGCAAAAATTGAAGCAGTAAAAGACGAAGAATCTGACGCGGCTTAATTCTAAAAAGAAAATACATTAAAATACAAATAGCAGCCTAATGAGCTGCTATTTTATTTTCTGCTCCCTATCTATTAATTGCCTTTTCTTACACTCTTTCTTCATTCTTAGTAAATATTTCTTACTTTCGCCCTTCTATATCACAGCAACTCTCTTTATGATGTGAAGTAAGATTTACTTTTAAATACTAATATTTATATGGAAATGGAGAATCATTACATGGCTCATTTTGCTCTTGCCTTTGGTACTGCAACAAAAAACCGCGACAATAAAATCATTGAAGCATTTTTCCCACACCCAGTATTAAACCCTTCTGAAGCGCTAGTTAATTCTATTGCTCAAGCAAGTGGTTATGCTGAAGGCAATCAAGCTATCGAAGTTTCTTCTGAGGTTTGTACTGAACTTGCTAATGCATTTGCAGCAAACGGCGATATTGCAAACGCAGCATTTGCAGAAAAAGCAGTTCAATCTAAACAACCTCTTGTTCTTGTTGTTCTAGCGACTGATGAGCAATCTCAATCTGTTGCTGAAGGTTTCTTAAAGCTTCAACTTATCTCTAACCGTTTAGTTAAGCCACATGGCACTGTATTAGATGGTATTTTTGGTCTTCTTCACAACATTGCGTGGACTAATCAAGGTCCTATCGATCTTCCTGAACTTGCTGATCGTCAAATCGAAGCTCGTCTAGCTGGCGAAACACTGACTGTCGATTGTGTTGATAAATTCCCTAAAATGGTTGATTACGTTGTTCCTACTGGTATCCGTATTGCTGATACTTCACGTGTTCGTTTAGGCGCTCATGTAGGTGAAGGAACTACAGTGATGCATGAAGGATTCATCAACTTTAACGCAGGTACTACTGGCGTGAGCATGGTTGAAGGTCGTATCTCTGCGGGTGTTGTTGTGGGTAATGGCTCTGATATCGGCGGTGGTGCTTCTATCATGGGTACACTTTCTGGTGGCGGTAAGATGGTTATCTCTATTGGTGAGAACTGTCTACTTGGCGCAAATGCTGGTCTTGGTTTCCCAATGGGTGATCGTTGTACGATTGAATCTGGCTTATACGTTACTGCTGGCACAAAAGTAAGCATGCTAGATAACCAAGGTAAAGAAGTTGAAATTGCGAAAGCTCGCGATCTTGCTGGCAAAACAGATCTTCTGTTCCGTCGCAACTCTATCACTGGTCAAATCGAATGTTTAACAAATAAATCTGCAGTTGAACTAAACAGCGAATTACACAGTAATAACTAATTTTTGATTGAATGATCTGAGTATGTTCATACTCCATTCATAGAGACCAAGATAATATGATGGCCAGTAACTTAATTGTTACTGGCCATTTTTATTTATATAGGAAACTCAATGAGACTATTACTTGCTTTATTACTGCCTTGGTTACAGTTTTTTACTATAGGTCGTCCATTTAGCGGCATCATTTGTCTTATCTTACAAATAACATTAATCGGTTGGATCCCTGCCGCCATTTGGTCGGTTTATGCACTAAGTCAATATAGAACAGATGAGAAAATTAAAGACGCTTTAGGACGATAGAGTTCAACTACACTTATCTCAAAAAAACAGCCTAACCCTCAGTTCTATAGGCTATAACGCTTTTTTCAATGGTTTGAATGAGTAGTTCTTTGAGCCATTGATAACGTTTGTTTTCTTTATTTCTTGTTTGCCAAATTAATTGAATATCAAACTCACCAACATTAATGGGAGGCTCTGAGTGCACGAGTTTTTCAGAAAAAAGATCGAGCTGAGCCATAAGTTCTGGAACCACACAAATCAAATCTCTTTTTTTCATTAAGTGCCTAATGGTTAAAAAATGTTTAGATGCCACGCTAACAGCACGATTCACCCCTAACGCTTTTAACTCTTTATCTACGCCTGTTTTTAATGCGCCATCAGGACTCACTAGCGCATGGGGCAAAGAAATGTAATCAGCTAGACTAATTGGTGCTTTAAATTGATGCCTCATGCCATCCCACATACATACGTGTTTTTCTCTATATAAGGTTTGATATTGAAACTCTTTTTGCTCAGGCTTCATACTACCAATCACTAAATCAAGTGGCTCTGAATCAAATCTATCTTGGTAATTGGCTTTATCTACTGTGGTAAAACATAACTGTGCATTTGGTGCTAACTGATGAATAGCATCAAAAATATCAGCAGCAAAAAGAAGCTCTGCGTAATCTGTCATTCCTATTTTAAACGTACCAGTAAACTCATTCGCTTCAAACGTATCTACTTTTAAAATATCCCCTGAGATTGTCTGTAATACCTGAGTGATCATTGGATATAGCTGATTAGCTTTGGCTGTCGGGATCATTTTATGCCCTTGTCGCTCAAACAAAGGATCATTTAATAATTCACGTAAACGAGCAAGACTATGACTCATCGCTGATTGCCCAACAAATAATTTATTTGCTGCTAATGAAACACTTCTTGTGTCCATTAATGCACTAAACACGACCAATAAATTAAGATCTACCGCCTTCCAATTAATTTCATTCATAGTTAGTAGTAATTTAATCGATTTGAATAATTGGATAGTAACTCGTAATCTTTATCCCATCAAAATGGAATGTCCGAATTTGGATGATACGTCAAAAGTTGAGTAGATTATGTTTGAAATATTTAAGCGATTTTTTTTATTAGGTTGGGTTAGCTTCGGTGGACCTGCCGCTCATATCGGTTACTTCCGCAATGAATTTGTTCAAAAGCGAGGTTGGATAAGTGAAGAAGAGTACGCTCAACTGATCGCTTTAAGCCAGTTCTTACCAGGACCAGGTTCAAGCCAAGTAGGTTTTGCTTTGGGTTATCACAGAAAAGGGCTCTTTGGCGCTCTACTCGCCTCAATTGGTTTTACATTGCCTTCTATTCTTATCATGGTCTTATTAGCAAACATAAGCCATTCATTCTTTGGCAATGACATCTTTAAAGGCATTATTCATGGATTAAAATTATTAGCGGTTGTTGTCGTTGCTGATGCAATCATGGGAATGTATAAGAGTTTTTGTAAGGACAAAATCACCGTACTTTTATGTATTATGACGGCGAGCTTGTTATTAATACTTCCTTCAATAAGCACTCAATTAATGGCCTTATTAATTGCCGCTATCGTTGGACGAATTTATCTAAAATCAGACCAATCAACTGACGTTAAGAAAGAATCTAAAGGTATTAATTGGATACCGCTAGTTATCTTTGGTCTTTGTTTCTTTGCTTTACCGGCTATTGTTAATCATTCACCTTTGTTTGTGCTTTTTTCTGATTTTTTCCAAGCAGGTAGTTTAGTCTTTGGCGGTGGTCACGTAGTACTTCCATTACTGCAAAATATTGTTGGCGACCAAATTAGCACTGATAGCTTTTTAACTGGCTATGCTGCTGCACAAGCGGTTCCTGGTCCAATGTTTACCTTTGCGACATTCTTAGGCTATGAATTGTGGAGTGAGCAACCGGTTCTTGGTGCTTTAATTGCAACAGTAGCTATCTTCTTACCGGGTTTTTTATTAGTACTTGGAGTATTTAGTCATTGGCAGGTTCTTGCTCAAAAACCAGCATTAGCAGGAGCAATTACAGGGATTAATGCATCTGTAGTCGGCTTACTTATAGCGGCATTATATAACCCTGTATTTACCAGCGCTGTAGGTTCTGGTTTAGATATCGCACTCGTTATTGTTGGCTTTGCATTGTTGAAGGTACTTAAACTACCGATTGTAGGTTTAGTGAGTTTCTTTATTGCTGTTGGTGCTGTACTGCCTTTTGTTGGGTGATTTATAATAAATTAGGTTCAAGCAAATGTTTGAACCTAATAAAATTCACTGTATCTTGATACCATTGTTTGCAAAGTAACTTCTTGAACTTCATTCCATCTGTCACTCCACTCAGCTTTAATATTAATTTCTTTTAATGTAGTTACATTTGCACCCGAAACAACAATTGGCATGTTATCAATCACATCCCAACTAACTTTATAGCCATTAATAACCTCTGGTATAGCTTGAGTAACTATCGTCTTAAACTGAATTGTCCCATCTTCACCATCTATTGAACGAGTCCTAAAATATTCAAGTTTAGATTCCGCCGCATACAATGCTTGAATACTATTTGCTGCATATTCTGATTTTTTATCAACGTAAACTTGTAGTTTAATCAGCCCCATAACACCTACAACCAGCAATACAAATGAAATAAGGACTTCAAGTAAACTAAATCCATTTTGTTTAGAAATCATGCCAAGATCCTTTTACCCAACGTGGTTGTACAAGACCGGAAACTAACTCATTTACAATATCACTGTTATATTTAAAATTTGAACTAGTATAAAAAATAGCAGATTGATCTTTCGTATCAAAAAATTGCCCGCCTAACAGAGTAAATGCTCCATGCTGATAAAAAGAGGCCGTAGATAAGAATTCTGATGGATATAATGAGTTAGGCTTTCCTCCATGAGGATATAACTTACTATATGCATCACTCCCATCCCAATTACTCCCATCTGTAGGAACTGAATAATCATGATTAAAATGAAAAATAACACCTTTCATATCTTTGGCAATCGCACCTGAAGGAGCCCCCATTATTGATAAAGAACCGTCATGAATAACAATAAAAGCTCCATTCAAACTATTATTCATAGCCTCTGAAAAACCTTCATATTGCGCCGAAGTGATTTCACAACTACCTTCAACCCAAATATATACTTCACCTGCATTAATTCTATTTTTTAATTTGGTACCACATTCAGATAAACGTTTATCATTCTCACTCCCTGAACCATACAAAATATCAAACTTTCCATTATCTCGAATCGTGTTATGGTCACTTGGTTCTATACCAAATAGATCTTTAAACGGTGATATCTTATCATCTCTTAAAAAATCAGATTTAAAATTAGAGCTGCCAGCTGCAGAATTTGTTTTATGCTCTAGGCTACAGTCTTTACCTTGATTATCAAAGTCACTACTAGGTTTAATGCTATGATTCACCCCTGCATTGCTAACTGAACCAAAAGCGCCAATTTTATCTTTATACCTTACAGCTACACATTCCCATCCATCTGCCCCCAATTTTACAGGATCAGGAGATGTGAAAGTAATACTTGAATAAAAATACAAATTAGAAGCCGATTGAATCGCACCATCCCCACCAGAACCTCCTATTGTAAAATCTTTTTTTACGACTTGTGATAATTTATCTGCTTTAATTTGATAATTCATCTCTTGTGTAATCTGCAAATCAGTTAGCTTTAAAGAGGCACATTCAGGAATTGGGGTACTAGGAACAGATCCTGTCGTCGATACCTTTGTAAATGCACATTCAACACCGCCTTCTGCTGCCCAATATCCTTTTCTCGCCTCTACTTCATTCTGAGCCCGTTTCACTTGATAAAAAATATGTTTATAACTACCTAAAGAAAAAATAAGTGATGCCATTAAAATGAAACTAGAAACAAGAAGGGTTATTGCACCTTTTTGGTTTTTCATTATTTCCAATTCCTTTGCTTAATGTTGATCTCAGAAGAATACTGATGAGTTGTATTCTTTAATTCTGCGGTTGTTAATATAGATAAATATGCAGAACTTACAGAACTACCAAGTGCTGTATAGTTCAATGTAAAATCAGTTACTTTAATAAGATTATTATCAACAAGTGACAAGCATTGTGGTGAAAAATATATATCAGGGATAAATGATATATTTTTCCTTGAGCATATTTTTAATGTTTCAGATTCATATTTAAAACGAGCAAAGCGCCACTCAGAAGGTGAACCTGATTCAGATTGATAAATAAAACTTAGCTGAGCACCTGATATATGAATAACATCATTCGCTCCTGACAATATTTCAGAATAAGAACCGGAACGATTATAACCAGCCCTCTGACTCTCTTCTTTTATAAAACGTAATGCATCATTTAAGTCTTGAATTAATAATAACTTTTGACTTCTATTTGCTGATATTTTTTGTCCCTCAACAAAAACATTACCAATTAACATTAAAGCAATTAAACCAAGACTTGATGCAACAAGAAGTTCAATTAAAGATGCACCTGATTGTTTATGATTAACACTCCTTGTAACCATAAAAAGTACCTCCATTTCCACATAATTTAATACGCCCTGTAATATTATGAGTTGATAGTTTTAATTGCTTACCATTATCTTTATAAAAATAGAAACTTCTTGATAAGTTAGGAGTTGCCCTAACTGAATCAAAAATAATTGATGACACACTCGAGGAGATTTTTATATTAGGATGATTTATTGAATCAATATAAGATAAAGAGGTTAATTTTATGCCTGAAATTGTTGTTGCGGTACTACCTACGGGGTTTAAAGATATAATCCAATCTGTAGATTCATTAAGATAAAATAATTTTAATTCTTTATTTTGTAATACAGCCTCTGATTTTGCTTGAATAAAAAAACCTTCAACTTCACCTGCAAACCTCTTCATACTTTGATTTTCTAATAGATGTGAAAAACTAGGCCCTGCTGCTACCAATAAAGTAGAAAGCACAGCAATAACTATAACTAATTCAAACAGAGTAAACCCGCGAGGCATTTCGCAATTTCCTTTGCAACATTCCATAATGGAAATTTCATCTTGCTACAGAGAGTAACACCGATTAAAAATAGGTATATTTTATTTCAATAAGTTATCGTAATGATTCGAATTTTTAACCAAGTAAAGACATACAAGTTTCATCACGGCGTGACATTAGTCGAATTACTAATTGTTACTTCAATCATTGCACTCCTAAGTTCAATAGCTTATCCAAGCTATACTTCCTATGTATTAAAAAGCTATAGAACAGAAGCTCTTGAAGCGCTAACGAAAACTCAACTTCATATAGAAAGCCTCTACTCAACCACAGCAGAAAGTACTTCAAAGGAAAAATATAAAGCATTATTAGAAAAGACCATAGATAAAAATAATGGTTCTTGCCTAAAAGAAGATATCTGTAAAATTGATGATAATAGATACCTTCTTTCTTACAGTTTAACTGATTCTGGTATGAATATTTATACTCTAACAGCCACTCCACAACCTACTCTTGGCCAGAATAATGATAGATGTGGCACTTTAACTTTAAATGCTGGTGGTGTGGGTTTAAGTAATAGTTCAGGGTGTTGGTAATATTATAGGACGTAGGTGACATATAAAGTCGTCCATACCTTTCAATATGAGCCTTCTTTAATATGGCAGAAATGAGGAGATTCGAACTCCCTACACGCGTGTTCTTATGGTGGTCGGAATCCGCGGATCTTTTCTTAAACTGCAGATATCAAAAAGGCTCATATCTTTCGATATGAGCCTTTTTTAATATGGCAGGGGTGGAGAGATTCGAACTCCCAACACGCGGATTTGGAATCCGCTGCTCTGCCAGTTGGAGCTACACCCCTGTAGTTATTTTAAAGACTTAACTCTGTCTATAAATAA
>NZ_MSCP01000001.1:2052707-2148689 GCF_002954715.1 Aliivibrio sifiae
TAAGTAAGAGCAAACTAGTGATTATCAATTCACAAGTGCCCACACAGATTAATAGGTTTCAAATTGTTAAAGAGCAAACTTCAACTTTCTAAGCCTTTCGGCTTTCTCTTGAAGCGGACGGTCATAATACTTACTTAATATTAAGTGTCAAGCACTTAACTTAATAAATAATTAAAACAACCTCACTAGACATTGAACCTTGATTTAACTCATTAGCTCCTTGTCAGTGAGGCGGCATTATAGAGAGTCTTTTATTTCATGCAACTGTTTTTTAGTAAAAATACTGAAAAGCAGCTTAAGTGATTAAAATTAACTCAACCAGTACTTTTAAACATCAAAAATCATCATTTTGAGTGGCAATCAGTTGATTATCTTTTACTTTCAACTTAATCGCTTCTCCCGTTCTTAATTTTCCACTTAAAATATCCTGTGCTAAAGGATTCTCTATATAAGTCTGAATTGCTCTTTTTAATGGCCTTGCTCCATAGATAGGATCAAACCCAGCTTCAGCAATTAAATTTAAGGCTTCGTTTGTTATTTCTAGTTGGTAGTCTTTTTCATTCAATCGTTTTTCTAAACGTTGTAATTGTATAGATGCAATATTCTTAATATGATCTTGACCTAATGGGTGGAAAACAACAGTTTCATCAACTCGATTTAAAAACTCTGGTCTAAAGTGCTGACCTACAACTTCCATAACCAACGCTTTAATTCCCTCGTAATCTAACTCTCCAAAATGCTGCTGAATTTTATCAGAGCCTAAATTAGAGGTCATAATGATTACTGTATTTTTAAAATCAACGGTACGACCTTGACCATCAGTTAATCGTCCATCATCCAAGACTTGCAAAAGGATATTAAATACATCTGGATGTGCTTTTTCTACTTCATCAAGCAATAAGACCGAATAAGGTTTGCGTCTAACCGCCTCTGTTAGATAACCACCTTCTTCATAACCGACATAACCAGGAGGAGCACCAACAAGTCTTGCAACTGAATGCTTTTCCATAAATTCAGACATATCAATGCGGACCATGGCATCCTCACTATCAAACATGAAGTTAGCTAATGATTTACATAATTCTGTTTTACCCACACCAGTAGGACCTAAAAATAAAAAGGAACCTATTGGTCGATTTGGATCAGATAAACCAGCTCTACTTCTACGGATCGCATTAGATACCGCTTCAACAGCTTCAGATTGTCCTATCACTCGATGGTGCAATACTTCTTCCATCTTTAATAGCTTATCTCTTTCCCCTTCCAGCATTTTATTTACTGGGATCCCAGTCTGACGAGAAAGCACTTCGGCGATTTCACAATCTGTTACTTTATTCTTTAACAAGCTCATCTCTTGCATTTCAGCTTGTGCAGCAAGGTCTAATTGTTTTTCTAACTCTGGAATACGTCCATATTGTAATTCAGACATGCGATTTAAATCGCCCGCACGTCGAGCGATGTCCATATTGCTTCTTGCTGTATCTAACTCTGTTTTTATATGTTGAGTTCCAGAAAGCGCTGCTTTTTCAGCTTTCCAGACCTCTTCTAGCTCAGAGTAATCTCGCTCTTTCTCTCTTAATTCAAGGTTTAACGAGTCTAAGCGTTTTAAACTTGCATCATCACTTTCTTTAACTAATGCCTGTTGCTCTATTTTTAATTGGATAATTTTACGATCAAGTTTATCAAGTGACTCTGGCTTAGAATCTATCTCCATTCGGATACTTGATGCAGCTTCATCTATTAAATCAATCGCTTTATCTGGTAATTGTCTATCAGATATATAGCGATGAGATAGCGTCGCAGCGGCAACAATAGCAGGATCGGTAATCTCAACGTGATGATGGATTTCGTAACGTTCTTTTAAACCACGTAATATAGCGATCGTATCCTCGACAGTTGGCTCATCAACAATGACCTTTTGAAAACGTCTTTCTAGTGCAGGATCTTTTTCTATATATTGACGGTATTCATCTAATGTCGTGGCACCAACACAATGCAAATCACCACGAGCTAATGCAGGTTTAAGCATATTACCCGCATCCATAGAACCTTCGCCTTTACCTGCTCCAACCATGGTATGAACTTCATCAATGAAGAGAATTACATTACCTTCTTCTTTTGCCAGTTCATTTAAAACCGCTTTTAAGCGCTCTTCAAACTCACCTCGAAATTTAGCACCGGCAACCAATGCACCAATATCTAAAGACAATACTCTTTTATGCTTTAAGCCTTCAGGAACCTCACCATTAATAATACGTTGAGCTAAACCTTCGACAATCGCTGTTTTACCAACACCTGGTTGGCCAATAATTACGGGATTATTTTTAGTTCGTCTTTGAAGTACTTGAATAGTGCGGCGAATTTCATCATCACGTCCGATTACAGGATCTAATTTTCCTTGTTCTGCTTTCTCAGTAAGATCGACGGTAAATTTTTCTAAAGCTTGACGTTTTTCTTCTGCATTTTGATCATTTACTTTCTCGCCACCACGTATTTCATCAATAGATTTTGAAATTTTAGTTTCTGTAAGTCCAAACTCTCTGAATAAATTACCTAATGGTCCTTTATCTTCAATAGCTGCAAGCATGAATATTTCAGAAGAAATATAAGCATCTTTGCGTTTCTGAGCGATTTTGTCACACAAATTAAAAATAACGCCCATGTTTGATGACAACTGCACATCACCGCCAATACCTGTTACTTTTGGAGCCTTGTCTAGGATTTCAGATAGCTTTGAACGAAGTTGAGTTACATCAATATTAAGTAATGTCAGTAGTGGTCTGATAGTACTGCCATCTTGATTTAATAACGCCACCATTAAATGGGTTGGCTCTATATATTGATGATCTTGACCCAATGCTAATGATTGAGCATCTGAAATGGCGATTTGAAATTTACTGGTAAATCGGTCTAAACGCATAACCCTCTCCTAGAGAAGAAAAGTAAGTAACTATTACTTCTTAAATGGGGTTTCGTGCTTTAGAAATCAACTAAGAGGAATGGAAATAAAAGAGATTATTCGAACCAAATTAAGGTTGCTTGGCGACCTGTTTCTCCCTTTTTTCTATAAGAGAAAAATTGTTCTGTATTTGAATAAGTACAAAGGTTTGAATAATAAACCTCTTGAACACCAACACTCTGTAAGCGTTGAGTAGCAAGTAGTTCTAAATTAGCTAGCCATTTGTCTGGATTATGACTTGGAATAAAAGCGTTTATCGCTTGAGGGTCTTGCTCACAAAACTGTAGCTTAACTTCATTACCGACTTCAAATGCAGTAGGGCCAATAGCTGGTCCACACCACGCAATAAGCTCATTCGAAGAAAAATGCTCTACTGTATTTTCTAAAATACCATCAAGAAGGCCACGCCATCCAGCATGAGCAGCTGCAACTTCTGTTCCTTCCTTGTTACAAATAACCACAGGCAAGCAATCTGCTGTCATTACACAACATACTTGATTTGCTGTATTTGTATATGCAGCATCAACAGAAGGAGGATTCATTAAATCTGAATGAGGAAGGGTAATAACTTTGGTTGAATGAATCTGATTTAACCACGTTGGTGCAGTAGGTAACTGCGCCAACGTAATCAGTTTTTCACGATTGAGCACAACATCATTATGATTATCGCCAACATGATCACCTAAATTTAAACTCGAAAATGGGGCTTTAGACACACCATCTAAACGAGTCGTACTAACTACGTTAATATTTTTAGGAGCGGACCATTTTGGCGACAATAGTGACATTTAATACTCATCCTCATGCAATAGACGTTCATCGTCACGTAAAGCTTGAGATAGAGCAATCATGTCATCAGGAATTGGCGCATGGAACTCCATGACCTCACCTGTAATTGGATGGTCAAAACGTAGCATTGCAGCATGAAGCGCTTGACGATTAAAGCCACGGATCATGTCAATTAATTCTTGTGACGCACCTTTAGGGATACGAGCACGACCACCATAAGCAGTATCACCTACTAGTGGATGTTGTAGATAAGACATATGCACACGAATTTGGTGAGTACGACCTGTTTCAAGACGTAAACGTAAACGCGTATGGATACGGAAATGCTCAGCAACACGATAATGTGTTACAGCATCTTTACCTAATTCATGTACAGCCATTAGCGTACGTTTTTGAGGGTGACGTCCAATTGGTTTTTCAATCATGCCGCCAGCCGTCATACGACCTAATACAACTGCTTCATATTCACGTGTGATCTTACGCTTTTGCAGCGCACGAACTAAACGTGTTTGGGCTGGTACTGTTTTCGCTACTACCATTAAACCAGTAGTGTCTTTATCTAAACGGTGCACGATACCTGCACGAGGTACCTCTGCAATGCTTGGATAATGGAATAACAATGCGTTTAATACCGTTTTATCCGGTGTACCTGCACCAGGATGTACTACGAAGTCACGAGGTTTATTAATTACTAATAAATCGTCATCTTCATAAACAATATCAAGAGGAATATCTTGAGCTAACCAACGTTGCTCATCTTCTAATTCTGCTTTAACTGAAATTTCTTCTCCGCCCATCATTTTTACACGAGCTTTAGTGATAACTTCACCGTTAACGGAAATTTTACCCGCTAATACCCACTCTTTGATGCGTGAACGAGAGAAATCAGAAAACAACTCTGCTGCAGCTTGATCTAAACGCTGGCCTAGTTGGCTTTCTTTTACTGTACTTGTTAACTCTATTTGTTGTGCCATATCGAACTTTTTTTAAATTAGTGGTACTAATACCAAACAAATACGTCATATTTGGTATCATCAACACTGTAAGTGAAATAAACTATCGACCATTGTATCTGTTAACGACGGATTTCGTAATGGATAACTTCAGTTTTTTTAGTCAAGGATCATTTTCAAGCATGAAACGCTTAACACTTTCTTCATTATTAGCCGTATCTTTACTGGTGGGTTGCTCAAGCAGTGATGATGTAATCCCTGATATCCCACCATCAGAATTATATTCTCAGGCTCAAATCTCTTTACAGGCAGGTAATTGGACAAGTGCGATAGAACGCCTTGAAGCTCTAGATTCTCGTTATCCTTTTGGTGCCTACTCAGAGCAAGTTCAACTTGATCTAATTTACGTATATTACAAAAATGATGACCTAGCTTTAGGCTTAGCTACCATTGAACGCTTTAATCGTTTAAACCCAACTAATCCAAAAGCGGACTGGGTATTATATATGCGTGGATTAACTCATATGGCTCAAGATCGAAGCTTTATGCACGATTTATTTCGAGTAGATCGCTCGGATCGAGACCCTGAACCAGCACGTGCTGCATTTAAAGATTTTAAGCGATTACTTGATCGTTACCCAAATAGCCTTTACGCAGAAGATGCCCAAACACGTATGTTCTCATTAAAAAATCGTTTAGCAGAATATGAATTAGCGACAGCTGATTTCTATTTACGTCGAGAAGCATGGATTTCTGCAATAAAACGCAGCCAAGAACTGCAGCGAACTTATCCAGATACAGAAGCGGCAAGAAAATCGTTAACGATAATGCTAGCTGCCTATAAAGAATTGAAATTAGATGATGCAATAAAACGTACAGAAGAATTAATTGCATTGAACCCTCAATAGATAGGGAGTTCCATAAAAGTAAAAAGCCGCACTTAAAATAAAGTGCGGCTTTTTTACGTCTGTTATCTTATCCTGAAATGATAGAGTTCACAAAACCTACGAGGCTAAAAATTAACCATAAAAAACAATAGGTTGAAACAGAGCCCTAAAAACAAACATTTCTAGTAACCAACCCTTTCAATCTACCTACTTTACCCAATTCATCAAGTTTTTTTTCAAAAAAAATCTGAATGGCTTGCCTGAGATCACATTCAACCACCTTCTCAATAAAACACTTTAAAATAGTGATCTAGGTCACTTTATTTTTACTGTGGATCCGTAATCTGGATACATGCCAAACGGGGCAAGAGAGAGGAAAATCATATGAAAGTAGAAATCACTGGTAACAACATCGACATCACTCCAGGCATCCGTGAACGTATTGAAGGGAAATTTAAAAAACTAGAAGAAAAAAGAAATCTAGACATTATTGGTCGTCACGCTAGTGTTACAAAGCGCGCAAATGGTAAGCATAAGGTAGAAGCACAAGCAACTATCGCAGGTGGCAAAGTTGCAGCCTCAGCAGAACAAGAAGACCTATTTGGTGCAATTAGAGAGATGTACCAAAAACTAGAACGCCAACTAGATAAGCTACAACACAAAGGCGAGGCTCGCCGAGCAACTCATGCTCAAGCACCTATCGTTGAAGAGCCAGAAGTTGACCTAGAAGAGGAATACGAACAGTAATTAAATCGTCAACTCAAACGTTTTCTGAAACAGTGCTCATTTGAGCGCTGTTTTTTCTTGACGCAAACTTATCGATTCCTTATTGTGAATTAACTCTTAATTTACTAGGTTTGCATATTCATGACTGATACCCACTATTCTCTCGACGATATTCGTTTACGCCTCAATGAGCTTGATAATGAATTATTAAAACTTTTCTCTGAACGTCGTAAACTCAGTCTTGAAGTAGCTAAAAGCAAAGTTCAAACCTCAAAACCTGTACGTGATCCAAAGCGTGAACAACAACTACTCGTAAAACTAATTAAAAATGGTAAAGCATTCGATCTTGATGCTTACTATATAACTCAACTATTCCACACTATTATTGAAGATTCTGTTTTATTACAACAAGAATATTTTCAAAACCTTACCAACCCTGAGTTAAGTAGAAAACCAGTAGCAAGAGTTGCTTATCTAGGATCAAAAGGGTCATATTCAAATCTCGCTAGTCGTCGTTATTTCAGTAAGAAAAATACTGAATTAGCAGAACTAGGATGTGAAAACTTTAGAGAAGTAATAAAAACCGTAGAATCAGGCCATGCCGATTATGGTGTCCTTCCTATTGAAAATACCAGCTCAGGTTCTATCAATGAAGTTTATGACCTCCTACAGCACACTAGCTTATACATTGTAGGTGAACTTACTCAGCAAATTGATCATTGCTTATTAACCACCTCTGATACCACGCTAGAATCAATTAAAACTCTTTATTCTCACCCCCAGCCCCATGAGCAATGCAGTGAATTTTTACACCGTTTAGATAATGTTGAACTCATTTCTTGCTCAAGCACCGCTGATGCAATGATCGCAGTGAAAGACATAAACTCTCCACATGTTGCCGCTATTGGCAATTCAGACAGTGGTAAGCTTTATGGACTGCAATCTTTAATTACTAACATTTCAAATCAAACTGAAAATCAAACTCGTTTTATTGTAGTAGCAAGAAAGCCTGTTGATGTTTCTGAACAAATTCCAGCAAAAACAACACTGATTATGTCGACGTCTCAAGACGCAGGTTCACTTGTTGAATCTCTATTAGTTCTACGTAAATATGGAATTAATATGAGTAAACTAGAATCTCGCCCTATTATGGGGAACCCTTGGGAAGAAATGTTTTATGTTGATTTAGAAGCACATTTAAAATCAACAGCAATGAGCTCTGCAATTGAAGAATTAACAGCAATTACCCGTTATTTAAAAGTTCTCGGTTGCTACCCAATCGAAAACGTAACACCTACAGATATTCCTCAAATTAAATAACAAGTCTATTTCAATACGATTAAATCAACTGATACTTAGCGGTATCAGTTGGTTGATATAAGGGATTTCATCGTCATATGACACATAAAATTATTGTTGCTTCACTTAACCCTGCAAAAATACATGCTGTAGAATCTGCATTTATTCAAGCATTTCCTACTATGGATTTTGTTTTTGAAGGCATTTCAGTTAAAAGTGATGTTTCTGAACAACCTATGACTTGTGTTGAAACAAAGCAAGGAGCAATCAATAGGGTGAATAATGCTAAAGCATTACATCCAAATGCTCATTATTACGTAGGATTAGAAGCGGGTATAGAAAACTCAGCAACGTTTGCTTGGATGATTATTGATAATGGAAAGATGATTGGTGAATCAAGATCATCAAGTTTACCTCTCCCACCTGCGGTGATTTCTGCAGTCAATGAGGGTAAAGAGTTAGGTGTTGTTATGGATGAACAATTTAATACTAAAAATATAAAGCAAAAAGGTGGGGCTATTGGCTTATTAACCAATAACCTATTAACAAGAAGCTCCGTTTATCAGCAAGCACTTACTCTTGCTCTGATCCCTTTCCTTCATCCTGAACGCTTTTAGCACTCTGTTGAAGTAATTCCATTAGCCATTCTTTTTCATCATGAGTATGGCTTTTTAATTCATTTGAGCCTCGAGTTATTGTTGCAATACCGACGCCTAATAACTGACTAATCTGGCGTTGGCTTAACTCTCCTTGCAATAATTCATGACAAATATTAACTCGTGCTACTAGGGCATCACGCTCATCAGGAGTCATCAACATGGTCAACAAAGATTGATGCTTACCTTGCTCTGCAGCATTAGCTATCAATGCCATCACTTGCGACCAATCTGAATATTTTGCTGAACCTGACATAAAATCCTCATTACAATAATAAAAAAGGGAGCACTTAGGCCCCCTACTTTATAATCAATCTAAAATAATTAATACTCTAAATTCAGTTCTTTCTCCGATAAGAAAGGTCCTTTCTCACCAAGTAAACTGCGATAGTACGTCTCAAACATTAAAATATTTTGTACGTAGCCACGCGTTTCTTTAAAAGGGATAGCCTCTATAAATGCGTAAGCATCTAGCTTTTCATCAGAAACAGCTCTCCATCGTTTAACACGGTGAGGACCAGCATTATAACCCGCTAACGCAAATATTCGGTTCCCATCATAATCATCCATTAAACCTTTTAGATAATTCGACCCAATATGAATATTTACATCAACATCATTTAAGCTGCTAACACCTTCATACTTATCATAATCGATTTTTTTCGCTGTATATTTAGCAGTCGCTGGCATAATTTGCATTAAACCACGAGCTCCAACTGGCGATTGAGCTTCTGCATATAAAGCACTTTCTTGTCGAGATAATGACATTAACGTCACTTTATCTAAACCTAACTCCTTGCTGTAATGTCCAAACCACCACTGATGTGCAATAGGAAAACGTAAACTTAAGTACCCCCACATTCTTCCTTTAATTGTGGCTAGCACAGTAAAGTGATGCCAACGATGTTGAGCGGCATAACTCGCAAGCTCTTTTACTTCGGTTTTTGATGCTCTATTAAGTAAATATTCCCATTCACTTTTTGCTGTTGGTATTTCATCAATAGCAATCAGCTCTTTAATTCGAGCCAACTCAATTTTATATTTATCTTTTACAGGTTTAATATTGGTTGGTGCAGTATTCATTGGGTATTGAATTGGTTCCCCTAAAATATTTGCCGCTGCAACACTGTAAAAATTACGCTGTCCAAGCAATTTTTGTAATCTAGCATTGGCTTTAGCATGTTCACCATTTTCACTCTCAATACGAGCTTGCCAAAATTGCCAACGTAATGAAGATTGAGCACTTGGCGTTAAATATGCCATCCATTTACTCATATCATTCCAATCAGCTGCACGAATAGCAACACGAATACGGCGTTCAATAAAAGAATCTTCTGGGTATTTTTCAAGTTGTGAATCACGCCATGCAGCCAATTCCGTAGAGTCGGTAGACATAATACTACTCACTATACGATGTGTAATTTTGATTGATTCTTTTTCTGTGAACTTCTGTTTCTTTGCTATAGCTGGAAGCATTTCAATCGCTTTACGTGGATCTTTTCTTGCTTCTCTTTCCATAGAAATAAAAGTTAACTGTTTCGTAAATTCAGACGATTTATTCTTAGTTGAATATGAAACAAGTAAATCAGGATCATTAAATAAAGTAACTATATCTTTCGCTTGTTCTTTTGCTTGTTCTTTTGCTTTATCTGACGTTAGCATCTTTTCTAAGTAAGAAAATAAACTATTATTACGAGCCTTATAAACCAATAACATTCTGTCGATAATTAACTCATCCGTTAGCTTACCGGCATCAGACCACGCTTTAAATAAATCATCACATTCATAGGTAACAGAACCTCCTGTTAGCCATAACTTTTCAGCACCTTTCCATGCTGTTTTTTTATCTCCAAGCTCATTTTTTGCTTGGTAGTAATAACATTGTAAATTTGTACTACTCGGTTCATTAGGAAAGTAGTCCAAAAATTCTTTCCAACGTTCATTTAAACCAAGTACCACTAAATATTGATAATCTAAAGAATTGCCAATCGCCAATGTTTTATGTGAATGCCTAAATAGGCGAATATCATCTGGTGTTTTAGAACTCAAATCCATTCGTAATTCACGATAATCTAAATAAGGGGCAAGTGGATAATCATCTAAATTTGCTCTTACTTTTATGTACTCATCAAACTTCTTTTCGTTAAGCAACTCCTTTGCTTCTTGGTATTGAACTCGCGATTCATCTATCGATAACGCCTCAACGGTATGCACACTCATTCCAATGCACAACACGGCCATCATCCCTAATTTTTGCTGTGTGTATTTCATTGATTCTTTAAACACCTAACTTTCCAACCTTTTCACCAACGCACGGATATGAGACAGAGTTAAACAACTCTCTAATTCTTCTTTGAGTTTGCTTATATTACCCTAGTAACTGCAAGAATGAGTGTTAAACTGTGTATCATAAATAGTAAAATAATATTTCCGTTAACCTACTCTAATAAGTGATTATGGCTGAATACGTATATACAATGTCACGAGTGAGCAAAATTGTTCCTCCAAAAAGACAAATCCTGAAAGACATTTCTCTTAGCTTCTTCCCTGGTGCAAAAATCGGTGTTCTTGGCCTAAATGGTTCAGGTAAATCCACCCTACTTCGCATTATGGCAGGTTTAGATACCGATATTGATGGTGAAGCTCGTCCACAAGCTGGATTAAAAGTTGGCTATCTACCACAAGAACCTGTTTTAGATGAATCAAAAACAGTTCGTGAAATTGTAGAAGAAGCGGTTTCTGATGTTGCTGGTGCACTTACTCGTCTTGATGCTGTTTATGCGGCTTATGCTGAAGAAGGTGCAGATTTCGATGCACTTGCTAAAGAGCAAGGTGAACTTGAAGCACTTATCCAAGCAAAAGATGGCCACAATCTAGATAATGCTCTAGAGCGTGCAGCTGACGCACTACGCCTTCCTGAATGGGATGCGAAAATCGAATTTTTATCAGGGGGTGAGCGTCGCCGTGTTGCGATTTGTCGTCTATTACTTGAAAAACCTGACATGTTGCTTCTTGATGAACCAACCAACCACCTTGATGCTGAATCAGTCGCTTGGCTTGAGCACTTCCTTGTTGATTACTCTGGTACTGTTGTGGCAATTACCCATGACCGTTATTTCCTAGATAATGCAGCAGGTTGGATCCTTGAACTTGACCGTGGTGAAGGTATTCCATGGGAAGGTAACTATACCTCTTGGTTAGAACAAAAAGACGAACGTCTAAAACAAGAATCATCGAAAGAAAACGCTCGTCAAAAAACAATTGAGAAAGAGCTTGAATGGGTTCGCCAAAACCCTAAAGGTCGTCAAGCAAAATCAAAAGCTCGTATGGCTCGTTTTGAAGAACTTCAAAATACTGATCACCAAAAACGTAATGAAACAAATGAACTATTCATTCCACCAGGCGAACGTTTAGGTGATAAAGTTCTTGAAGTAAGTAACCTAACTAAATCATTTGGTGATCGTGTTCTTATCGATGACTTATCATTTAGTATGCCTAAAGGCGCTATCGTCGGTATTATCGGTGCCAATGGTGCAGGTAAATCAACACTATTTAAGATGTTAAGCGGTGCAGAAACTCCAGATTCAGGCACTATTGATCTAGGTGAAACCGTTAAATTAGCTTCTGTTGATCAGTTCCGTGATTCTATGGATGATACAAAAACTGTTTTCCAAGAGATCTCTGAAGGCGCTGACATCATCAAAATCAACAATTTTGAGATCCCTGCACGTGCTTACTGTTCTCGCTTTAACTTCCGAGGCAATGACCAACAAAAAATCATTGGTGATCTTTCTGGTGGTGAGCGTAACCGTGTTCATTTAGCAAAACTGCTCAAAACTGGTGGTAACGTGTTACTACTCGATGAACCAACCAATGACTTGGATGTTGAAACATTACGAGCATTAGAAGAAGCACTTCTTGAATTCCCTGGCTGTGCAATGGTTATCTCGCATGACCGTTGGTTCCTAGACCGTATTGCTACACACATTCTTGATTACCGTGATGAAGGCCAAGTAAACTTCTTTGAAGGTAACTACACTGAATATAGCGATTGGTTGAAGAAAACATTAGGCGCTCAAGCAGCAGAACCTCACAGAATCAAATACAAACGTATGACGAAATAATTCACCCTTTCGTATATTATTTGATGTTTATCATAAGGGCCGCAATATTGCGGCCTTTTTATTAGACTTAGAGCAAACCAGACATCATACTTAGAAGTTAAGCTTATAATATAAGGATAGTATTATGATCGAACGACGTAAGTTTGCACGCGTGTTATATCAAGCTGATGTCATCATTTTACATAATGGAATATCATTAAATGGATCTTTAATTGATTTATCTCTTCACGGTTTACTCGTCGTATTAGACAATGATTGTGAACTAAAACCAAATTCAAAAATGACAGTAAGATTTACTCTTAATGAAAGTGATATTCATATCATTGCTGAATGTATGCTCATTCAGAGAACAAATAATATATTAAGGCTCTGTATTCAACATATAGATATTGATAGTATTAGCCATCTTAAACGCTTAATAGAACTCAATGTTGGTAATAGCGATATGTTATTACGCCAACTCTCAGAGCTAAGCACATTAACCTAAAGTAATAAGTTGTTATTTCTATGCCAGATAAAATTCGTATTTCCGTTTCTCATAATAAGGGAACTCGTTTCTTCGCTATTTCTCCTAAACGGAAAAACCTTGTCATTTTATCTCTCTTACTTGGGCTTAGTTCATTCACGTTAAGTGGCTTTGGATTACATTATTTTTATCAAAAACAACAAGCATCAGAGTTAGCGATTGCTCAACTTCAAGTACAAAACAGTGAACTCAACAATCTTATTATTGACAACAATAATAGCAATTATGAATTAACTCAGCAGCTTGAAGCAAAAGAGAATGAATTTATAGTTATTAGTCAACGAGTTGAAGATGTTGAGTCCGTACTTGGTTTACAAGATATCTCTGAAGACGATATTCAACTATCTGAAAAAACATTGGAACAAAGACTAGACGTAGCGACCATTGATTCCGCAGTTAGAGCAACCATGTTTCGTTTAATACCTAACGATACTCCAATTGATTTTATTAGAAATTCATCAAGTTTCGGGAAAAGAACAAACCCAATTTCAGGTAAGAGACAACGTCATTTAGGTCAAGACCTTACTTGTAAGCGTGGTACTGAAATTTATGCGCCAGCTGATGGTGTCGTTGAACTCGCTCGTCCAAGTAATAAAGGTTATGGTAACTTACTAAAGGTTCAACACTCGTTTGGTTTTATGACCATGTATGCCCATCTACAAAAATTTAAGGTCCGCTCAGGGCAATTTGTAAAAAAAGGTGAGTTAATTGCTACCTGCGGTAATTCAGGCAATTCTACTGGGCCACATCTGCATTATGAAGTACGATTTCTAGGTAGAGTATTAAACCCTCAACCTTTTATCGATTGGACACCAGATCGTTTTGAGAGTTTATTTGAGAAAGAACGAAGTGTTAAATGGACGCCACTCGTTGAAATTATGAATAACATGGTAAAACTGCAGTTAAAATTAACGCAGAAACCAACCGTTGAGCAAATTGAAGCCATTAATACAGTAAAAGCTGAGAAACAAATACCGATGCCAATAACTCAATAAATTAACTTCATTTACATATAAAAAAGGTGAGCACATACTCACCTTTTTTACTTTATGTTCTTCGCTATATTACGTTCTTTCACGATGAATCGAATCATTAGCTTGTCTAAGTAAGCTCTTACTTTCGATTAGAAATTGCTCTGCATAATCTCCAAACCAATGTTCAACTTCTTTAAAATTGTCAATAAAGCCTTCACGATTATGATTTTCTAATAACGCAATTGCATCACCAAATCGCTGGTGAAAGCGCTTTATCATTTCAATATTTTCTTCTGATGAAAGAATAATATCAGCATACAGATTAGGGTCTTGTGCAAATAATCGCCCTACCATCAACAATTCCAAACGATAAATTGGAGAACTTAAATTAAGTAGTTGTTCAATATCAGGATTTTCTTTGGCAAGGTGTTGACCGTAAGCAAATGAAGTAAAGTGACGCAGAGCTTGGATTAATGTCATTCCGTGATCGTGCTCTGTTGCAGAGATATCACGAACTATTGCACCCCAAATTTCAAACTGATTTTTAAGCCAAGCGTAACTTTCTTGATTACGGCCATCGCACATAACAATCACTTGTTTCGCTAAACTAGGAATATCAGGACCAAACATTGGGTGTAAACCAACTACAGGACCTTTATGAATTTCCATCATTGCTTGCAGTGGTTTTTTCTTTATAGAAGTTAAATCACATAAAATGCAATCTTCTGGTAATCCTGAAAGTTTATTAATTACATCAACGGTTAAATTAATAGGAACGGTGACAACCACCATGCCTGCATCATTTAAAATTGTTTCTGCATTATTCCAATCTTTACTGCCAAGGATCCGTACTTCATAGCCAGATAGTCGAAACATTTTGGCAAATAAACCACCAAGTTGTCCATTACCACCAACCACTACAATTGGGCGTAATTCGGGTTTTAAACATTTGAAGCCTGAGTCATTTTCACTACTGTAAGATTCCCGCATTGTTCGACGTAGAATATCTTCAATTAAGGATGGCGGAACTCCTTTCTTTTCAGCTTCTTGTCGTCTTGAAGCAAGCATCGCAGCCTCTCTGCTTGGATCATAAATAGGTAATCCATGTGCACTTTTTACTTCACCAACTTGTTCAACTAAATGCAGACGTTGAGATAAAAGATCCAACATTTGTTTATCTACTGCATCAATTTGGTCGCGTAAATGACTCAACTCTACCGTCATCTCGTTCTATCCTTTTAAACGATCTTCCAATACTGGAATTAATTCTTTATGAGTATGACGTAATAGTGCCTCAGTTGAATCCCAATTGATACATGCGTCTGTGATAGAAATTCCATATTTCATCTCTGATAATGGAATGTCAGAAGGTTGATTCCCTTCATTTAAATGGCTTTCAATCATCAACCCTATGATTGATTTATTCCCTTCACGAATTTGATGAATAACATCTTCGGCAACCAATGGTTGACGACGGTAATCTTTACGAGAGTTAGCATGACTACAATCGATCATTAGTGCCGCATCAAGATTAGATTTAGCTAACTCTTCTTCACATTCAGTTACTGATACAGAATCGTAATTAGTTTGTTTACCACCACGTAAGATTACATGGCCATTAGGATTACCTTGCGTGGTTAATAATGCAACCTGCCCTTCGCTATTAATCCCCATGAAACGGTGACTTGAAGCCGCTGCCTGCATCGCATTGATTGATGTCGATAGACTACCGTCAGTACCATTTTTAAAACCAACAGGAACAGAAAGACCACTTGCCATTTCACGATGTGTTTGCGATTCCGTGGTACGTGCGCCAATAGCCGCCCAACTAAATGTATCGCCAATGTATTGTGGACTAATAGGGTCCAACGCTTCAGTTGCTAATGGAATTTCCATTTCCGCCAAATCAACAAGTAATTGTCTTGCAGTATGTAAGCCATGTTCAATATCAAAAGAACCATCAAGATGTGGGTCATTAATTAATCCTTTCCAGCCGACTGTAGTTCTTGGTTTTTCAAAGTAAACACGCATAACAATGTATAACTGATCTTTAAGATCTTCAGAGATCACCTTTAAGCGTTTAGCATATTCTTTGGCTGCATCAATATCATGAATGGAGCATGGACCACAAACGATCAATAAACGATGATCTTTCTTATGAATAATATTTGAAATAGTTTGACGAGATTGTTGAATAAACTGACGAGCATTATCGCTTAATGGAATTTTATTTTTTAACTCTTGCGGGGTGATCAGTACTTGCTCATCACTAATATTAATATTGCTTAGTTCGCTTTTTTTCATATCCTACACCTGTAAACTTTTATTTCCATTAAGAGTCTTTGAAGACGAATAGAAATAATTTAACAGCTATGGGATGAAAATCAACTATTGTAATAAAATAAATACAAAATAATCAAAGTGTAAAGAATTAATTACACAACTCACAGGGGATAAAAAAAGGTGCGCTGATAACAGCGCACCTTTATAGCACATTTGAGAACGTTCTCGTGTGCGTTACTTTTTAGCCAGCTTCTCTTTGATACGAGCTGATTTACCAGAACGCTCACGTAGGTAGTACAACTTGGCACGACGTACTGCACCGCGACGTTTAACTTCGATGCTGTTAACGATTGGAGAGTGAGTTTGGAACGTACGCTCAACACCTTCACCGTTAGAAATTTTACGTACAGTGAACGCAGAGTGAAGACCACGGTTACGAATAGCGATTACAACGCCTTCGAATGCCTGTAGACGCTCACGCTCACCTTCTTTAACTTTAACCTGAACTACTACAGTGTCACCTGGAGCGAATTTAGGTAGGTCTTGTTTTAGTTGCTCATCTTCAAGAGCTTTAATGATGTTGCTCATTTTTGTATATCCTAGAATAAACTGATACTAAATTTCTTAATTACTTACTTTGCTGATGTTCTTCACGAACAAACTCAGCCAGTAATAATTCCTGTTCGTCAGTCAGAGCTAGATTTCCCAGGAGCTCTGGTCTTCTTAGCCAAGTACGGCCTAACGATTGTTTCATTCGCCAACGAGCGATATCTTTATGGTTTCCAGATTTAAGTACACTAGGCACTTCCTTACCATCCAAAACCTCAGGTCTTGTATAGTGCGGACAATCTAATAAACCGTCTGCAAAAGAATCTTCTTCAGCGGACGCGAAATCCCCTAATACCCCCGGAACAAACCGAGATACAGAATCAATCAGCGTCATAGCAGGGAGTTCCCCACCTGTAAGCACAAAATCGCCAATTGACCATTCTTCGTCAACTTCTGATTGTATTATGCGCTCATCTACACCTTCGTATCGGCCACAAATAAGAATTAAATTCTCATTAGTTGCTAACTCCTCAACACCTGCTTGATTTAGCGTACGGCCTTGGGGTGAAAGGTAAATCACTTTCGTTTTGCCGGGTGATGCTTGTCTGGCTGCACTAATGGAGTCGCGCAAAGGCTGAACCATCATTAACATACCAGGACCACCACCATAAGGTCGGTCATCAACAGTGCGATGTTTATCTTGAGTGAAATCTCTAGGATTCCATGTCTCTATAGATAAAAGACCTTTTTTAATTGCTTGGCTAGTTACCCCAAAATCGGTAACCGAACGGAACATTTCAGGAAATAGGCTTATAACCCCAACCCACATGTGCCCTCGCTTTACCTAGGGTTTAGAACCCAGGATCCCAGTCAACTTCGATCCGTTGAGCTGTGCGATCAATTAACTTAATCACTTGCTCATCAATAAAAGGAACTAATCGTTCCTTCTTACCAAAAGCATCTTTCAGGTTTGCTTTGATTACAAGAACATCGTTTGATCCGGTTTCTAAAATGTCGTCAACAACACCAAGCATATAGCCTTTTGTTGTAACCACTTCCATACCAAACAATTCACGCCAGTAGAATTCATCTTCTGACAGTTCAGGTAATACATCGGCTTTAACTGCAATTTCTAGGTTAGTATAAGTTTGAGCATCTTCTCGAACTTCTAACCCTTCCAGTTTGCATACCAAACCTTTATGACGTTTCCAGCTTTCGACTGAAAACTCGACCCATTCACCTTTAACTTTAATAAGCCAAGGTTTGTAGTCGAAAATACTTTCAGGTTGATCAGTAAAAGAGACTACTTTCAACCAGCCACGAATACCATAGGAAGCTCCGAACTTACCTACAACAATAATCTCGTCTTGCTTACTCATAAAATCTTTACCTTAACCAACTAAAATTAAGCCGCTTTGTTAGCGTCTTTAACTAGCTTAGCTACACGATCAGAAAGACCAGCGCCTAAACCAACCCAATGGTTAACGCGATCAAGATCTAAACGTAGACCTTCTTCTTGACCTTGTGCTGTAGGGTTAAAGAAACCTACTTTCTCAATGTAACGACCAGTTGCTTTGAAACGGCTGTCCGCTACTACGATTTGATAAAATGGACGCTTCTTAGCGCCGTGACGTGCCAAACGAATGGTAACCATATCGTCCTCTATTTGCTTTGTATAAAAATTAAATTGGCCCAAAAAAAATATTTTTCTTGAGCCCTCGTGCCAAAATAAAGCCCCGGAATTTTACTCTTATGAGCTTTCAATGCAAGGGCTTTAGCTACTTTTTCACCAATTATTTCTGTAATTAATGAAAAAATTGGGTAAAAAAGGTGCGCTAGGTTAAATTTATCAATAAATTAACTTGTCGCACCTTGTTATCTGATTTTTACGTTTTGAGAATGAGAATTAACTGTTAGCGACCAAAGCCACCCATACCGCCCATTCCACCACCCATCATTCCTTGCATATTACGCATCATGCCTTTCATTCCCCCCTTCTGCATTTTTTTCATCATCTTCTGCATTTGAGTGAATTGTTTCAGCATACGGTTTACATCTTGTACTTGAGTACCTGATCCCGCAGCAATACGCTTTTTACGAGAACCTTTAATTAATTCTGGGCGTTCACGTTCTTTTAATGTCATTGAGTTAATAATAGCTTCCATTTGATGGAACATTTTATCATCAACTTTATCTTTTACATTATCAGGTAGTTGAGACATGCCTGGAAGTTTATCCATCATGCCCATCATTCCGCCCATGTTCTTCATTTGGCCTAGTTGTTCACGAAAATCTTCAAGATCAAAGCCTTTTTTCTCTTTGAATTTTTTCGCTAACTTTTCAGCTTTCTCTTTATCTACGTTCTTTTCAAGATCTTCGATTAAAGAAAGAACATCACCCATACCTAAAATACGAGAAGCTATACGTTCCGGGTGGAAAGGTTCTAATGCGTCAGTTTTTTCACCAACACCTAAGAATTTAACAGGCTTACCAGTAATATGACGAACAGATAGTGCTGCACCACCACGAGCATCACCATCAACTTTCGTTAAGATAACCCCCGTTAACGGTAAGGTATCGCCAAATGCCTTTGCTGTATTTGCTGCATCTTGACCTGTCATTGCATCAACAACAAACAAGGTTTCAATTGGATTTACATGCGCGTGAAGCTGTTTAATTTCATCCATCATTTCGGTATCAACAGCCAAACGGCCTGCTGTATCGACAATGACTACGTCAAAAAACTTTAATTTTGCATGGCTAATTGCACCATCAACAATATCAATTGGCTTTTGGTCTGCACTTGATGGGAAGAAATCTACATCAACTTCTGCTGCAAGTGTTTCTAGTTGTTTAATTGCAGCTGGACGATATACATCGGCAGACACGACAAGTACTTTCTTTTTATCTCTTTCTTTTAATAGCTTAGCTAGTTTACCTGTACTCGTTGTTTTACCAGCACCTTGCAAACCTGCCATTAAGATAACCGCTGGAGGCTGACACGCTAAATTAAGAGCCTCATTAGAGTCCCCCATTATCGCTTCTAACTCAGACTGAACGATTTTTATAAATTCTTGGCCTGGCGTTAGACTTTTTGAAACCTCTACACCAACCGCATTTTCTTTTACTCGTTTAACAAAATCACGAACAACAGGTAAAGCAACATCGGCCTCTAGTAGAGCCATACGTACTTCACGCAGTGTTTCTTTAATGTTGTCTTCCGTTAATCGACCTTTACCACTGATATTTTTCAGTGTTTTGGATAGTCTATCCGTTAAATTATCAAACATATTCTTGCGCCTACTTTGCGACCATATCTCGATTATACCTAAATCTGAGACGTTATAATTAAAATTTTTTATACTAACTGAATCACACCTACCGAGATGGCCCTCTAAAGGGTATAATCAAATTGTTGATAAATTGGATGATCAGTGAATTATGGATACCATTACAGCAATCAGTGCTGCACTTTTTTACTTTCTTGCATTAGCTTTTATTGTTCCAGGCTTAGCAGGTCAAAATAAAATTCAAACAAATGTTGTATTTATATGCGCATCACTTGCGTTACTTGTACATGCCTGGCAATTAAAAGAACTGATCTTAAATAGCTTTGGACAGAACCTAAGTATTCTAAATGTTGCGTCTCTAATTAGCTTTATTATCTCTTTAGTAATGAGCGCTTCCATGCTCAAATTTAGAGTCTGGTTTATTTTGCCCGTAGTTTACAGCTTTTCTGCAATAAACTTACTGGCCGCCACCTTTTTACCGGGCGCTTTCATTACTCATTTAGAAACGCACCCAAGTCTATTAATTCATATATCGTTAGCATTATTTGCATACTCAACATTAATGATCGCGACACTTTATGCTCTGCAACTTGCTTGGCTTGATCATAAACTAAAAAGCAAGAAGTCATTAACTCTTAATCCAAACCTTCCTCCTTTAATGATGGTGGAACGTCAACTTTTCAAGATCATTCTTGTCGGTTTAGCTCTACTAACATTAACTTTATTGACAGGCCTCACATTCATTCAAGATATGGTCGCCCAAGGAAAAACGCATAAAGCGGTACTTTCTTTCTTCGCTTGGATCATCTACGCCGTATTAACTTGGGGCCATTATCGTCAAGGTTGGCGTGGACAAAAAGCATTATGGTTTAGCCTTTCTGGTGCATTTTTACTTACCCTTGCTTATTTCGGTAGTCGTTTTGTTCAAGAAATCATTTTGACTTAATACTGATAATCCACTCATTTTTCACAATCAAAATTGACATTTTTATTGTTAGTATTGATAAATACACTTTATTACTATTTTTAAATTGAGGATTTAGACACTTGGACGACATATCAACCGGCGCCCTATTTACTCTACTTGCTGTACTTATTGTTATCTCAGGTTACTTCTCAAGCTCAGAAACGGGCATGATGTCGTTAAACCGCTACCGCCTAAAGCACTTATCCAATCAGGGTCATAAAGGTGCGAAACGTGTTGAAAAGTTATTAAGTCGTCCTGACCGTCTTATCGGACTTATCCTTATTGGCAATAACCTCGTTAATATTCTTGCTTCTGCAATAGCGACAATCCTTGGTATGCGTCTTTATGGTGATTATGGTGTCGCAATTGCTACAGGCATACTGACACTTGTTATTCTTGTTTTTGCTGAAGTAACCCCAAAAACTCTTGCGGCTATGTACCCAGAGCGAGTGTCTTACAGTAGTAGTATTGTCTTAAATGTATTAATGAAACTCCTTTCTCCATTAGTCATATTAGTTAACTTTATTACAAATGGTTTCTTGAAGATCTTAGGGCTTGGAAACCGCAATGATGATAAAGACAATCTGAGTTCAGAAGAACTTCGAACAGTCGTACATGAGGCAGGTGGTCTAATTCCTCGCCGACATCAAGATATGTTAATTTCAATTCTAGACCTAGAACATGTCACTGTGAATGACATAATGGTCCCTCGTAGCGAAATTACAGGCATCGATATTAATGACGATTGGAAATCCATTTCTCGCCAATTAGCTCATTCCCCTCATGGACGTATCGTTCTGTATCGAGATCAAATTGATGAAGTGGTTGGCATGCTTCGTTTACGTGAATCTTACCGATTGATGCTTGAAAAAAATGAAATGACAAAAGAAACACTATTACGAGCAGCTGATGAGATTTATTTCATCCCAGAAGCAACACCACTAAACAGCCAATTACTAAAATTTCAACGTAATAAAGAACGTATTGGACTTGTCGTAGATGAATATGGTGACATCCAAGGATTAATTACATTAGAAGATATCTTGGAAGAAATTGTTGGTGAATTTACAACGTCAATGGCACCAAGCTTAGCCGAAGAAATAACACCTCAACCAGATGGTAGTTTCATGATTGAAGGCAGTGCTAATATCCGAGATATAAATAAAGGCTTGAAATGGGATTTACCCACAGATGGTCCAAGAACGTTAAATGGATTAATTTTGGAACACCTAGAGGAAATACCAGAGACAGATATCAGTCTTGAAATTGATCAGCACAATATGAAAATTATTGCTGTTGAAGAAAACAAAATCAATTTAGTTAAAGTATTTCCAACACCTGAAGAAGAAACAAAATAAACTTCATAAAAAAGCCCGTATTAGTTCACTAATACGGGCTTTTTTAGATCATAAATAAATCAAACTAATTAACTGATAGCTCTTTTAGCATTGAATCAGGTAGTGCAAGTTCATCATTTTTATTAACTCGAATACCAGAAGCTAAAATAGCAGTAGCAATTGCTTTAGCTTCTTCTAATGAATGCATTGCATACGTACCACACTGATATTCGTTTAATTCAGGAATTTTGTTTTGAGCTTCCACCTTTAATACATCTTCCATCGATGCTATCCAAGCATTTGCCACTGTTTGTTCTACTGGTGTTCCAATCAAACTCATGTAGAAACCAGTACGGCAGCCCATTGGTGAGATATCAATAATTTCCACTTCGGCACCATTCAAATGATTACGCATAAAACCAGCATATAAATGCTCTAAGGTATGAATGCCTTTTTCAGACAAGATATCTTTATTTGGGGCTGTAAATCGTAAATCGAATACTGTAATCGTATCACCTTTCGGTGTTTGCATTGTTTTTGCTACACGAACAGCAGGCGCTTCCATACGAGTATGATCAACGGTGAAGCTATCTAATAATGGCATAATTTAATCCTTTAATTTATAAATGGTGACTTACCACCACCAACTACTTTGTCTTTCAAGCTCAGCTTTACATTGTTTTAATTGCCAGCCATAAGTTTTCGCTTGAGACTCAACTCTACGTGCTATCTTAATCAATTGCGGCTTACTTTGATAGCTCTTACGTTTATAACCACCACGCCCCTCATGATAAGCAAGGTATTGGCTATAAGGGTCCCACTTTGAGATACCTAATTGCTTTTGCGAACCATCGGTATACCAGCCAATAAACATAATAGCATCATCAAAGCTACTTCTTGAGCCACCACCCGTTGCATCTTCATACTCACCCCATACAGGATCTTGTGCTTGAGCATACCCATAAGCAGAACTTGGACGGCTCCATGGTATAAACCCTAACAACTTAGTTCTTGGCGGGCGAACATCTGAACGAAAACTACTTTCTTGCTTCATTATCGCCATAGCAACATTGATTGGCGTACCATACTCTTCCGTCATGTCTTTTGCATCATCATACCAACCGCTTTTTTCACGAAAGATATCGCATAAATTATCCTGCTTCGTTGGTGGCGTTGTAGCACAACCAGATAGCATGAGTAATGCTACTGTTGGAATTAAAAACTTATAGTTCATATATTTACTCAATAAAAAAGCACTGCTACCCATAGAATAACAGTGCTCTATAATTTCAGATGTCGTTACTTCAAATAACTGAAATAATCTTCTAAATATTCAGAAAAGGATTGCTTATCGTTAGATTCAATCTCTTTCTGAGCAAGAATAGAGCGTTCAACTTCTGCATCTAACTCTTCTTTTGTATAGAAGCTGTATTGATGATTAAGGTGTGTTTCACGATGCTGAACCGCAAGATCACAACCTATTTTACCAATACCACCACCCTTTTTAGTTTCTGCAAGCAGACGACCTGAAATGGTTAACTCAGGATCTTCAATCATTGCAGTTAAACGCTGATGAGTTTGTTGGTATTCATCATCGCCATTAACTGAATCCATCTCTTTAGCAATAAGAAGCAAATCATCAAAAACACGCTCCGCCCATGCTTTTTGAGTAAGCTTTTCACCTTGGCAACCAATTTGAAGCTCTAGCCCAGGTTTACGGCCTTTCTCAATAATCTTATTCCAATTATCTTTCCAACAAGCCATTTCACCGTCATTCATTGGTGCTGAATCTGTTAATACTGCCCAAGTTAAAAATAGGTCAAGGAAACGCACTTGGTCCTTATCAACACCAACTGAACTGAATGGATTCACATCTAATGAACGAACTTCAATGTATTCAACACCTGAACGCTCTAATGCTTCTGATGGGCGCTCGCCCGATTTTGCTACGCGTTTAGGTCTAATTGGTGCATATAATTCATTTTCAATTTGAAGTACATTGGCATTCAATTGAATATGCTTTTCGCCATCTTTTAGTCCAATTTTAGCAAACTCAGCAGATGGGGTGCGAATCGCTTTATTTAAGCCTTCAACATATTCATCTACACTGTTTAGGCTAATTTTTAAATCACTTTGAGCGTCATTAGTATATCCAAGATCACTTAAGCGCAGCGAAGTTGCATATGGTAAATACAATGTATTACCTAAAGATTCAAACTCCATTGACGTTTCACGTCCTTGAATAAATGAACTACATAATGCAGGCGATGCACCAAAGAAATAAGGAATTAACCAACCAAAGCGGTAATAGTTACGAATAAGGCTAAAGTACGCATCAGACACAGAGGATTGTCTATCTTCCTCTGTTTGCTCACCAAATAATTCATCCCAAAATTGTGTTGAGAAAGAAAAATTAAAATGCACTCCCGAAATGACCTGCATAACGCTGCCATAGCGACGCTTAAGGCCTTCACGATATGTTGTTTTTAATTGACCTACATTCGACTCACCATATTGAGCCAATGTGATATCGTCGTCTTTAATAACAAAGCACGGCATTGATAATGGCCAAAGCTTCTCTTCGCCCATATGAGATACGGTGTAATGATGCACATCTTCAAGCTGATTAATCACAGTATCGACATCATTCGATACTGGTGTAATAAACTCTAATAAAGATTCTGCAAAATCTGTTGTTATGTATTTATGAGTTAATGCTGAACCTACGCCTACTGGATGCGGCCTTGAAGAAAGCGATCCGCCAAGAGTAAATCTTAGGGTCTCTCTTTCAATTCCTCGGCCTGCTTTTTTAAATGCCTGAGGATTGGAAGCGACTTTCTGTAATCGGTTGATAAATTCGGTCAAAATACATTCTCGCTATTGAGGTAAGTTCAACATAATGTTGATTTATATCTTGGGATATTAGCAAATTTTAATAACGATTGGATACGAAAAAACGGCAATATACGCTTGATATTGCCGTTTTTCTAACAATAATTACTCCTTAGGAGCTATCAACTCAACCGGTAATCCTAGTGTTTTCAATTTTGGAGTTAATGCTTTTTTATCTCCGACGACAATAATTTGATATTTTGTAGGATCAAACCACTTCGTTGCTAAATCATTAAATTCATCACGACCCAAAGTCGCAATTAATTCATTTTGTTCATCAATAAAATCAGCGTCTAACGAGTACGTTAGTATTTTACCTAATAAATTTGCTTTCTGACTTGGTGTTTCATACTTCAACGCATCTTGTTGACCTACTGCCAAACGCATAAAGTTAAGTTCATCCATAGTCATACCATCGTTAGCAAATTTCCGCATCTCTGCGGTAAATTCTTTGATTGATTCAAGCGTCACATCTGCGCGTACTTGAGCATAAAAAATGGACATACCAACTTCTTTATTTCCCGTTAGATAACCACCCGCGCCATAGGTATACCCTTTATCTTCGCGAAGGTTTTGATTAATTCGGCTATTGAAATTTCCACCTAAATTAAAATTTGCAAGTTGCGTTTCAAATAGTTCCCCCGTTGCATCAAAAGGCATACCTTGTCGAACAAAACGAATCACACTTTGAGGTGCATTAGGTTTATCAATTAAATATACTTTTTGTTGAGTTAACGTTGGTAATTTTTGTGGTGCTAACAATTGTGGTGCTTCACCTTTCCACAGAGAAAGAAAAGAGAGTTTTGATATCAAATCTGATTTATTGATATCTCCAACTGACACGACTTGCGTTCCTACTGGTGTGTAGTTTTCTTTATAAAAACGTTTTACATCATCTAGAGTAAGGTTTTTTACCGAAGCAATCGTTCCATCAGGTGAGCGATCAAATATTGTTCCTTTAAACAAAACTTCTCTCGTAGCTTGAGAGGCTAACCATGATGGTTTTTGATGGCTATAAACCAAACCTTCTACAGCTTGTTTTTGCAAACGTTCAAAGTCAGCTTGCTTAAATGCAGGAGAAAACAGCATTTCATTTACAATAGATAATGTTTCATCTAAATTTTTTGTTAATGAAGATACGGAAATTCCAGTCGTGTAGCTACCAGAGTTAAACGAAATACCGCTACCTAGTTTATCTAAACGTTTCTGAAGCGCTTCTGAACTTGAGGTCGTGGTCCCTTCTTCCATCATAGCAGCAGTTAGTGACGCTAAACCTTCCTGACCTCTTGGAACGTAACGATTACCAGCAGGAATTGATATTTGTAATTGAACCGTTGGTGTTTCAATTGCTTCAGAGCCTAAAACTTCAATACCGTTAGCTAATTGCGCACGGAAAATATCTGGCGTTTTAGCCGTAACCCCCTTTGATGGTAACGGCATAACTGAACGATCAAAATCATCAACTGCTTTACGTACATCTAAACTACTGTCATCAATTTTCTTGTATTCAGGTAAGTCGCGTTTTGGGGTTATAAAGTTAGGTGCTTTAACTTGCAGTTGTGTTTTTCCTTTTGGAACCACACTTAACGTTACTTTATATTTATTAGCAATATACATATCAAAAGCTTGAGAAACTTTCTCTGGAGTAACCGCTTTAAGTTCAGCCAATTGTTTTTCTAGCTGATCAGGGTTGCCATAAAAAGTTTCATTAGATGCGAGTTGAGATACTTTTCCTGAGACTGATTGCAGACCAAAAATAGCTCCTGCTTCTGCACTGCCTTGGACTTCAGCAAGATCTTCTTGTGATACGCCTTCTTTTTCAAATTTATCTAATACATCCATCACTTCTTTATATGCGGTAGCAAGATCATTCTTATCGCTAGAATCTGTCATCGCATAAACATACATAGTACAAGACAGCTCTGCACAATCATGGAAAGCACCTGCATCAACAACTTTACCAGTCTTCACTAGGTCTTGATAAAGTAAACTCGTTTTACCATCACCAAGTAAGGTTGCTAACATATCAAGGCTAGCTTCCGTTTTTTCACCGCGATACGTTGTTGGCCAACCAATCATAACCATCGGTTGCTGAATTCTATCTTCCAAAGTAATAAAACGATTCTCAGTCAGAGTGACTGGTTGCTTCGGTGCATTTTCAACTTCTGGCCCACGAGGAATTGACCCAAAGTATTTATTTACCCACTCTAGTGTTTGCTTACTATCTAAATCACCACCAATGGTAATAACCGCGTTATTTGGGCCGTACCAACGTAAAAAGAATGCTTTAAGATCATTCACATCTACACGATCTAAGTCTTCAACATAACCAATAGTCTGCCATGAGTAAGGATGGTCTTGTGGAAACAAAGCCTCTCCCATGCGCTCATAAATCAATCCATAAGGGCGATTATCATAATTTTGACCGCGTTCGTTCTTAACCGTGCTACGCTGAATTTCAAATTTCTTTTGAGAGACGGCATCAATTAAAAAGCCCATACGATCAGACTCTAACCAAAGCATTTTCTCTAATTGATTCGCAGGAACCGTTTCAAAATAATTGGTTCTATCACGATTAGTGGTGCCATTTAACGTACCACCTGCTTCTGTGATAATTTTAAAGTGCTGTTGGTCACCCACATTTTCAGAGCCTTGGAACATCATATGCTCAAAGAAATGCGCAAAGCCTGATTTACCAATATCTTCTCGTGCAGAACCTACATGATAAGTAACGTCAACATGTACTAATGGATCTGAATGATCTGGACTAAGAATAACGGTTAACCCATTCTCTAATGTGTATTTCTGATAAGGAATTACCGTTGTCCCTTCCTTTGGCAATACTTGCTCAACTAAAGTCACACCTTGTGGTAAGTCAGAGCTTTTTGGTGCTTCAAATTCAGAATTACTGCAACCCGCTAGAGCCAGTACTATTGAGAGACCTAATAATTTTTTCATTTTAGTTCCTATAAAATCCCATTTACTGCGAGCGATAAAAGAAGATACCGTGCAGCCTTTCCTATCCCAATTAAGATTACGCATGGCCAGAATTTCATTCGTAACCATCCGGCAGCGAGACAAAGAGGATCACCTATAACAGGTAACCAACTGAACAATAACGTCCAATAACCGTACGTTTTGATCCATTGAATGGCTTTATGACCATGTTTCTGTGAAGAAGTTTTATCAGGAAGTAACAAACCAATCCAATAATTTGTCATTCCTCCTAAAGTATTTCCCAATGTTGCAACGATTATAACGGTCCACATTGAAAAGCTGTCTAGTTTTAATGTCGCAATTAAGCTTGCTTCAGAGGCGCCAGGAAGTAAGGTGGCGCTTAAAAATCCGGAACTAAATAATACCCATAATGCTGAATCTGCATTGAACCAATCAAACATGACTGAATTAATTCCATTGATGATTTATATTGCTACAGCATAAAATAAAAAAGGGCGCATCTGCACCCTTTTATTGTTAAGTTTTATTTGGAGCTACCCAACAAGAGCTAAAAGAATACCCGCAGCAACAGCTGAGCCTAATACCCCTGCCACATTTGGACCCATGGCATGCATTAATAAAAAGTTTTGAGGATTAGCTTCAAGACCAACTTTATTAACAACTCGAGCAGCCATTGGTACCGCAGATACGCCTGCTGCACCAATAAGCGGGTTAATGTCTTCTTTTGAATACTTGTTCAATACTTTAGCCATTAATACACCACCGGCAGTACCAACACTAAATGCAACAGCGCCTAATAATAAAATACCTAATGTTTCTACATTTAAAAAGGTTTCAGCTTTTAACTTTGAGCCAACGCCTAAACCTAAAAAGATAGTAACAACATTAATTAATTCATTTTGAGCGGTATTCGACAAGCGATCAACAACACCTGATTCTTTCATTAAATTACCCAAGCAGAACATACCAACGAGTGGCGTTGCTGATGGTAAGAATAAAATAGTCATCAATAAGACAGCAAGAGGGAAGATAATTTTCTCCGCTTTACCTACGTGGCGTAATTGAGCCATCTTTATTTGACGCTCTTCTGGTGTTGTTAGTGCTTTCATTATTGGTGGCTGAATAATAGGTACAAGCGCCATGTAACTATAAGCAGCAACAGCTATAGCACCTAATAAATCAGGAGATAATTGACTGGCTAAGAAAATAGCCGTTGGACCATCTGCGCCACCAATAATTGCGATTGACGAAGCATCAGCTAACGTGAATTCCATTCCTGGAACATAGTTAAGTAAGATTGCACCAAACAACGTTGCAAAAATACCGACTTGGGCCGCAGCACCTAACCATAAGGTTTTTGGATTCGCAATAAGCGCACCAAAATCCGTCATTGCACCTACACCCATAAAGATAAGTAATGGGAATATCCCCGTTTCTATCCCTACGTAGTACACGTAATACAATAACCCACCAGGGTCAGTAAATCCGGCGTTTGGGATATTAGCGAGCACGGCACCAAAACCAATAGGTAATAGTAATAACGGCTCAAATCCTTTACGAATTGCTAAGAATAACAGTCCACAACCAACTAAAATCATAATAAGTTGTTCAAACTTAAAATTCGCAATTGCGGTTTCATTCCACAGTGTTAATAAACCATCCATGTTTAACTTACCTTACGCTAGAGAAAGCAACGGTGTACCAACAGCTACCGCATCGCCTTCCTTAGTTAAAATATCTTGTACCGTACCATTGCGTGAAGCTCTAATTTCAGTTTCCATTTTCATAGCTTCAAGAATAAGTAATACATCACCTTCTGCCACTTCGGCACCTGGTTGGACTAAAACTTTAAAGATAGTACCAGCAAGTGGGGCATCTACAGATTCAGCATCTACCGCTGACAGTTGTGCTGATTGAACTGGAGCTGCTTGTGCAGATACTGGAGAGACGGAAGAAATAACACCTTGAGGACCAACCTCAACATTATAAACTTGACCATCAACTTTAACGCTATAAGCTTCAACGCCACCTTTTGCTGGTGCTGCTTTAATATCGACATCTTTTTCTGTTCCAGGTGCTGGTTCAAATTCCTCTGGATTATTGCGATTATTTAGGAATTTTAAACCAACTTGTGGAAATAATGCATAAGTCAGCACATCATCTACTTGCTGTTCTGCCAATTCAATATTGTCTTCTTTTGCTTTAACGATCAGCTCATCAGTCAAAGTATGAAGCTCTGATTTTAATAGATCGGCTGGACGGCAAGTAATAGCTTCTCCGCCATCTAACACTCGAGCTTGTAACTCTGCATTTACTGCAGCAGGAGCCGAACCATATTCACCTTTTAATACACCAGCGGTTTCTTTTGTGATGCTCTTATAACGTTCACCAGTAAGTACATTAATAACCGCTTGAGTACCGACGATTTGAGAAGTAGGAGTAACAAGAGGAATATAACCCAGATCTTTACGTACTCTAGGGATCTCCAGTAATACTTCATCCATCTTATCTGCTGCGCCTTGCTCTTTAAGTTGGCTTTCCATATTGGTTAACATGCCACCAGGAACTTGAGCGATAAGAATTCGAGAATCGACACCTTTCATCTTCCCTTCAAACTTCGCATATTTTTTACGAACTTCACGGAAGTATGTTGCAATAGGCTCTAATTGCTCAAGGTTAAGATTAGTATCACGACCTGTACCTTCTAGCATTGCGACTATGGTTTCTGTTGGCGTATGACCATACGTTTGGCTCATTGAAGAGATTGCAGTGTCTAGAATATCAATACCCGCTTCAACCGCTTTCAATGCAGTTGCGGTAGATAAACCTGTTGTTGCATGGCTATGTAACGCAAGAGGTACATCACACGAAGCTTTAATTCGAGTAATCAGTTCTTCTGCTTCATAAGGTTTAAGTAAACCTGACATATCTTTAATGCATAAAGAATGGCAGCCTAGATCTTCAAGACGTTTTGCTAAATCGACCCATGTATCTGAATTATGCACGGGGCTAGTTGTATAAGAAAGTGTACCTTGTGCGTGAGCACCAACGTCTATCGTTGCTTTGACTGCGGTTTGGAAATTTCTAACATCATTCATAGCATCAAAAATACGGAATACGTCCATACCATTTGCATGTGCTCGCTCAACAAACTTTTCTACCACATCATCAGCATAGTGGCGATAACCTAATAAGTTTTGACCACGTAATAACATTTGCATCGGCGTGTTAGGCATCGCTTTTTTCAATAAACGTAGACGTTCCCACGGATCTTCACCTAGGTAGCGAATACAAGCATCAAAAGTTGCTCCACCCCAGGTTTCTAATGACCAATAACCGATTTTATCAAGCTGTTCAGCGATTGGTAGCATGTCTTCGACACGCATACGAGTAGCAAACAATGATTGATGAGCATCACGAAGTACCACATCAGTGATAGAAAGTGGTTTAGACATACTTACAAACTCCTTGTAATAATTTTCCTAAAACAGTTTATCGATTCTTTTGACGGTGTAATTTAACCGCAGCCGAGATCGCAGCAATAATTTGAGGCTGAACTGTTGTTTGATCGGGATTTTGGACTTTTTGAATTGCTAATGCCTGCTTAGGAGCTAGCTCCACGGGCAATAATTTAGACATAAGTCGAACGAGGTAAACGAGGATGGTAAGGAATGCAAATACAACGCCCATGCCAGTTAGCATTAACGTTGCTGCTTCCCCTAATAGACTTCCAATGTCTGTCATCTTTTATTCCTTTTTTGATGAGAGTGACAATGTAAAACTTAACAACAAATTGTGTTCTTTTATTCTAAAAAGAAAGAGTGATTATCTCGACATCACTAAATTTGTCAAATACGAAACGATCACAAATTATTCAAAAAAGCGTTTTATGGCGAGATACATCCATACACTGCCACTAATCACTTAAGAATAAACTGATTACAATCAAATTACCTAATAATAACCTATAATTCGATCTATTTAATAATAGTATCAATTAATTAACTAAATTTACTATAGGTATAAAAAAACCCGACCATAAAGATCGGGTTCTTTTAAAGAATGGTGCGCCAGGGAGGATTCGAACCTCCGACCGCCTGGTTCGTAGCCAGGTACTCTATCCAGCTGAGCTACTAGCGCACAGTTAATTCTAATTGTTTTTGTAACTAATATTGTAACCAATAAACAGTTACAAAAAGAAATAATGGTGCGCCAGGGAGGATTCGAACCTCCGACCGCCTGGTTCGTAGCCAGGTACTCTATCCAGCTGAGCTACTAGCGCACAGTTAATTCTGATTGTCTTTGCAACTATGTATCGTAAGCGATAAACAGTTACAAAAAAAAATATGGTGCGCCAGGGAGGATTCGAACCTCCGACCGCCTGGTTCGTAGCCAGGTACTCTATCCAGCTGAGCTACTAGCGCACAGTATAATTCTAATTGTCTTTGCAACTATATATTGTAATCAACAAACAGTTACAAAAAGAAATAATGGTGCGCCAGGGAGGATTCGAACCTCCGACCGCCTGGTTCGTAGCCAGGTACTCTATCCAGCTGAGCTACTAGCGCACAATAATTCTTTTATGTTCTTACTGACCAAAATCAATAGAAACAAATAATGGCGGTGAAGGAGGGATTCGAACCCTCGATGCGGGTATAAGCCGCATACTCCCTTAGCAGGGGAGCGCCTTCAGCCTCTCGGCCACCTCACCGTTTTTGTATTTCGCTTATTCATGATTATCTGCAAACAATCACTATTATTGACGAATAAATTCATCAATAAAAAGAATGGTGCGCCAGGGAGGATTCGAACCTCCGACCGCCTGGTTCGTAGCCAGGTACTCTATCCAGCTGAGCTACTAGCGCACAATAATTCTTTTTTATTCTTGCTGACCATAAAGATCAACATGAATCAATAATGGCGGTGAAGGAGGGATTCGAACCCTCGATGCGGCTATAAACCGCATACTCCCTTAGCAGGGGAGCGCCTTCAGCCTCTCGGCCACCTCACCGTCTTGAGGAGGCACATATTACGGTTTACCAAAAATATGTCAATGACTTTTTTAGTAAAAAATAACGCTTTTCGTTCAACAGCCTATGAAACAACCAAAATGAGCAAAAATAGAACGTTATACGTAGTTTGCACCTCTATTTTCTATTTATTTTATCCTATCTAAACAGGTAAAAATAAACAAGGCTGACAACGTCAGCCTAATTCATACGAATTAAAAGTTACCTTGTGAAGCAGCAGGTGTTCCTTTTTCCGCTTGAATGCGCATATAAATCTCTTCACGGTGTACAGATACTTCTTTAGGTGCGTTAACACCAATACGTACTTGGTTGCCTTTAACGCCTAGTACAGTAACTGTTACTTCGTCACCAATCATTAGAGTTTCACCTACACGGCGAGTCAAAATTAGCATTCGAATGCTCCTTGAGTTATCTCAGTATTATAATAAATGTATGTATTGTCGGTTATCGCTTATTTTCATAAACGTCTCTGCTCAAGAAACAGCGATCATAAGGTTATTATCTTGTGATTGCTCTGTAATAACAAACGTTTTGTGTAAAATTTCTGCCGCTCGTTGTAAATCAGCTTGATTCACGATAACTGACACACTTTTCGGCTCTATATCATATTGATAAATATCAATACTATTTGCCATTAGTTGATTGCAAGCAGACTCTGCCATCCCTTCAACATTATCCCCGACTAACGTCAGAATTGATAAGCTACTAATATTGCGTATTTTTGTATTAAATGCCAGTTTCAATTGTAAAAAAGTTGCTTTTGGCACAACAATTTGAAAACAATCACACCTTTCGTCTAACACTTTATATTGTTTATATAGTTCTCTTTGTTCCTTTGCTGAAATACCTTCGCATTCAACAAGAAAGAGATCTTGTTTTAAAGCCAATCCTGTTACCGCTAAAACTTCTTTTGGGTTTTCACAGATAAGAGTCCCTTCCCCATCATCAAAAGAAGATAAAACTCTTAACGTTACCGATGAGTTCCAAGCATGAGTAACGGAATGCTCTTGAAGCACCTTAGCCCCTGACTTTGCTAATACATGCATATCAGAAAAAGAAACTTCTTTTAAACGGCGAGTATTAGAAACAAAACGAGGATCAGAAGAATAAACGCCATCAACATCCGTAAAGATCTGACATTCATCTGCATTTAATGCAGCAGCTAAAGCAACTGCAGTGGTATCAGAGCCACCTCTACCTAATGTGGTAATGTTGCCTATCCTATCTCGACCTTGGAACCCAGCCACAATAACCACGTAGCCTTTATTTAACCACTTTGTAATTAAATCAGTTTCAATATATTCAATTGTTGCGTCGTTAAAGACAGCGTTTGTCTGAATTCCAGCTTGATCTGCCGTTAAAGAAATCGCCTTGATGCCCTTTTGGGTTAAAGACATGGCTAATAATGCAATAGAAACCTGTTCTCCTGCTGAAAGCAGCATATCTAACTCACGAGGTTCTGGAACCTCGCTAATTTGATTTGCTAAATTCATTAAGCGATTAGTTTCACCTGCCATAGCAGAAACAGCAACAACGACATTATGCCCCTGTTGCTGAGTTGAGATGATACGTTCAGATACCGATTGGATCCTTTCAATAGACCCAACCGATGTACCACCGTATTTTTGTACGATTAATGCCACTGATACGACCTATTACAGACGCTCAGTTAGCCAAGCTTCAACAGAAGCAAGTGCCGCTGGTAATGCCTCAGTATCAGTACCGCCAGCTTGAGCCATGTCTGGACGACCGCCGCCTTTGCCACCAACTTGTTGTGCTACCATGTTGACTAACTCACCTGCTTTAACTTGACCGATAAGATCCTTAGTTACGCCAGCAATCAAACTTACTTTTCCATTTGAAACGTTAGCTAATAAAACAACACCGCTACCAATTTGGTTTTTAGCGTTATCAACCATAGTACGTAGATTCTTACTATCAGCGCCATCTAAAGCTGCAATTAATACCTTGGTACCTGCAATTTCTTGCAATTTACCCATAATATTTGCACTTTCAGCAGCTGCTACTTTTTCTTGAAGTAATTGAATTTCTTTTTCAAGTTGTTTCGCTTTTGTTGCTGCTTCAATTAGTTTTTTATCTGCCGCTTTTTGTTGAGCTTCAATTGCATCTAGTGCTGCTTCACCGGTAACCGCTTCAATACGACGAATACCCGCTGCGATACCACCTTCCGAAGTGATTTTAAATAAACCAATATCTCCAGTGCTTGATGCATGAATACCACCACATAATTCAGTTGAAAATTTCCCCATAGAAAGTACACGAACTTCATCATCGTACTTCTCACCAAACAGAGCCATTGCGCCTTTTTCTTTTGCAGCATCAATGTCCATTAGATTTGTTTCAATCTCATGGTTCAAACGAATTTGTTGGTTAACAATGCGCTCAACTTTACGTAGTTCTTCAGCTTTTACGCCTTCAAGGTTAGAAAAGTCAAAACGTAAGCTTTCCGCTTTAACTAATGAGCCTTTTTGAGTTACGTGCTCACCTAGTACTTCACGAAGTGCAGCGTGTAATAAGTGCGTTGCTGAGTGATTTAGAGTAATCGCAGTACGACGCTCTTCATCAACTTGAGCCATTGCGCTATCAGCTGTTGATAATACACCTTCAACTAACTTACCGTGGTGACCAATTGCATTACCTATCTTTTGAGTATCAGTAACAACAAATTTACCCGCTTCTACAGTAATAATACCTGCATCACCAGATTGACCGCCTGACTCAGCATAGAATGGTGTGACATCTAAAATAAGAATCGCATCATCGCCAGCAGAAAGTGCTTCAACAGCTTCACCTTCACGGAAAATCTCTAATACTGTAGCTTTTGCTTCAGTCGAGTTATAACCATGGAATTCTGTTTCTGATTCAACCTTGATAACTGCATTATAATCAGTACCAAATTGGCCTGCTTCACGAGCACGTTGACGCTGCTCTTCCATTGCTTTTTCGAAACCATCTTCATCGATAGTTAATTCACGTTCACGAGCAACATCATTAGTTAAATCAGCAGGGAAACCGTAAGTATCATAAAGTTTAAATACCGTTTCGCCATCAAGAACAGTACCTTCTAGGTTATCTAACGCTTCGTTTAGAATTACCATGCCACGCTCAAGCGTACGGCCAAAGTTCTCTTCTTCAATCTTAAGTACTTTTTCTACTAGCGCTTGTTGCTTTTTAAGCTCTTCGCCTGCAGTACCCATGATTTCAGCTAACGGACCAACTAGTTTATAGAAGTAAGAACCTTTAGCTCCTAACTTGTTACCATGACGTACTGCACGACGAATAATACGGCGTAATACGTAACCACGGCCTTCATTTGACGGCATAACACCATCAACAATTAGATAAGAACAAGAACGGATGTGGTCAGCAACAACACGTAGAGATTGGTTTGAAAGATCATCATAACCAACAACTTTTGCTGTTTCTTTAATTAATGTTTGGAAGATATCGATTTCATAGTTTGAATGAACACCTTGCATGATTGCTGCAATACGCTCAATACCCATACCAGTATCTACTGATGGTTTTGGAAGTGGTTCCATTGTGCCATCAGCTTGACGGTTAAATTGCATGAAAACGTTATTCCAAATTTCGATGAAACGGTCACCATCTTCTTCAGGAGTACCCGGACGGCCACCCCAAATGTGCTCGCCATGATCATAAAAAATTTCAGTACAAGGACCACAAGGACCAGTGTCACCCATCTGCCAGAAGTTATCTGATGCATAAGGTGCGCCTTTGTTGTCACCGATACGAACGATACGATCTGCTGGAATACCCATTTCTTTATTCCAGATTTCGAATGCTTCGTCATCTGTTTCATAGATAGTCACTAACAGACGCTCAACAGGAAGCTCTAAACGCTCAGTTAAGAATTCCCATGCATATTTAATCGCATCTTGCTTAAAGTAATCACCAAAACTGAAGTTACCAAGCATTTCAAAGAAAGTATGATGACGAGCAGTAAAGCCTACGTTTTCTAAATCGTTATGCTTACCACCAGCACGAACACAACGCTGTGCTGTCGTTGCACGAGTATAGTTACGCTTCTCTGAACCTAGGAAACAGTCCTTAAATTGGTTCATACCTGCATTGGTAAATAAAAGAGTTGGATCATTTGCTGGAACTAGAGAAGAACTCTCAACAATTTGGTGTCCTTTGCTTTCAAAAAAAGCAAGAAACGCACGGCGGATCTCGTCAGTGCTCATATACATGTGGATATTCCTGATTGAATCGTAGTTTAACTCACCCTTGTACTCAGTTAAGCCAAGCAGTGTTTTTAAGACAGAATTTCGGATATTGTATACGCAAATGAGAGCGAAATATAGATTGAGAAGAGCGATCAAGGAAGGAAAGGGAAATAATTCTATTTGTGATTAGTACCGTCCCTTTTTATAGACGTAAAAAAGCCAAACACAAAGGTTTGGCCTTCTATTATCTTAATGATAATTGAATAGATTAAAACTCTTCGTTTTCTTCTTCAATTTTCTCTTCGATCTCAGGTTGTTCTTCTGCTGGCGTTAGTAACATTTCACGCAACTTACGATCTAGTTCTGCTGCAATCTCTACGTTCTCACGCATGAATTTAGATGCATTTGCTTTACCTTGACCAATTTTATCGCCGTTATAGCTGTACCAAGCACCCGCTTTATCTACAAGCTTATGCTTAACACCTAAGTCAATCAACTCACCTTCACGGTTAAAACCTTTACCATATAGAATTTGAGTTTCTGCTTGTTTAAATGGCGCAGCAATTTTGTTTTTAACTACTTTAATTCGAGTTTCGTTACCAACAACCTCATCGCCATCTTTTACTGCACCTGTACGGCGGATATCAAGACGAACAGAGGCATAGAATTTAAGAGCATTACCGCCCGTTGTTGTTTCTGGGTTACCAAACATCACACCAATTTTCATACGAATTTGGTTGATGAAAATACACATACAATTTGATTGTTTTAGGTTACCCGTTAACTTACGCATTGCTTGAGAAAGCATACGAGCTTGAAGACCCATGTGGCTATCGCCCATTTCACCTTCAATTTCAGCTTTCGGCGTTAGAGCAGCTACTGAATCGACAACGATTACATCAACAGCACCAGAACGAGCTAATGCATCAACGATTTCTAACGCTTGCTCACCAGTATCTGGTTGAGAACATAGTAGTTGGTCAATATCTACACCCAGCTTTTGAGCGTAGATAGGGTCTAGTGCATGCTCTGCATCGATAAATGCACAGGTTTTACCTGCTTTTTGTGCTTGAGCAATTGCTTCTAGAGTCAGTGTTGTTTTACCTGATGACTCAGGACCGTAGATTTCTACGATACGCCCCATTGGTAAACCGCCAGCACCTAGAGCAATATCAAGAGATAAAGAACCAGTAGACACAGTCTCAACATCCATTGTGCGATTGTCGCCCAATTTCATGATTGAACCTTTACCAAATTGTTTTTCAATTTGACCTAATGCTGCGGCCAGTGCTTTTTTCTTGTTATCGTCCATTTGATTCTCCAGAATTCTAGATCACTAAATCAGTTAATAACCAGTAGTATACTGTCTATTCATACAGTGTCTATAGGCTTGTGATATTTTTTCTTATTTTTTCGAACACACGTTATAGTAAATAAACATAACAAATTGAATTAATTAAAATATTCCAATCGATTCTTTATTGTGAGAAATGCATATTCGATCGCACTTTGTCTTACTTCACTACGATCACCAGTAAAATATACAGTAGTTTCTTGATGCCAATTCGTTTTATCTGCAAAACCAAAACATACAGTCCCAACAGGCTTATCTTCTGTTGCCCCTCCTGGACCTGCAATACCGCTAATTGACACACTAATATCAGCATGACTGTTACGTAACGTCCCTATTGCCATCTCTTTGACTACTGCTTCGCTCACTGCACCAAAAGCACTTAACGTATCTAAATTAACGCCTAATGATTCTTGTTTTGCTTCGTTACTGTAAGTCACAAAGCCTCGTTCAAACCAAACTGAACTTCCTGCATTTTCTGTTGCACAAAAAGCGACGCCACCACCAGTACAAGATTCTGCACAGGCCATCGTTTTACCTTGTTGCATTAATAGCTCACCAACTTTTTGTGCGAGTTGAGTATTTTTTGTCATATCCATTAGATTCTTTCCATCTTGATTCGAATTTTATTCATTCTATCTTTGATTGCCGTCTTGATTCACGTATTCTTAACGGCAAATATTCTCTCCATCTATTAGGTCTCGTTGTGGCAATAAAATCAACTGAAAAACACACCCCAATGATGCAACAGTACTTGCGTTTAAAATCTGAAAATCCGGATATCTTACTGTTCTATCGTATGGGCGATTTTTATGAACTTTTCTATGATGATGCCAAACGAGCGTCCCAACTGCTTGAGATATCGTTAACTAAACGCGGCTCGTCAGCAGGTGAACCTATCCCTATGGCAGGTCTTCCATATCATGCTGTTGAAGGTTACTTAGCAAAGCTTGTTCAACAAGGTGAATCTGTTGCTATCTGTGAGCAAATTGGCGATCCCGCAACAAGTAAAGGCCCTGTAGAGCGTAAAGTTGTTCGTATCGTAACGCCGGGGACCGTAACAGATGAAGCACTTCTTCCAGAACGCTTTGATAACCTAATTGCGGCTATTTTTCATCATAAAGGTCGCTTCGGTTATGCCACATTAGACATTACTTCTGGTCGATTCAAAGTCTCAGAACCAAGCACTGAAGAATCAATGTTGGCAGAGCTTCAACGAACCTCTCCTACTGAACTTTTATTTAGTGAAGATTTCGAGCCGGTACATTTACTAGAAAAGCGCAGCGGTAACCGTCGTCGCCCAGTATGGGAGTTTGAATTAGACACAGCTAAACAACAGTTGAACCAACAATTTGGCACTCGTGATCTTATTGGTTTTGGGGTTGAAAAGGCAGAGTTTGGATTGTGTGCTGCTGGCTGTTTAATTCAATACGTAAAAGACACGCAACGTACAACCTTACCTCACATTCGTTCTATTGTGATGGATCATCAAGATGACTCAGTGATCTTAGATGCCGCAACGCGTCGTAATTTAGAGATAACCCAAAATTTAGCGGGTGGCTTTAATCATACGTTATCTGAAGTTCTCGATCATACATCAACGGCGATGGGTAGCCGCCTGTTAAAACGTTGGTTACATCAACCAGTAAGAACTCATAATGTATTAAACCAACGCCTTGATGCGATTGGGGAATTAAAAGAGAGTGGATTATTCACAGAACTGGCTCCACAGCTAAAACAAATTGGTGATGTTGAACGAATTCTTGCACGCTTAGCTTTACGCTCTGCTCGTCCAAGAGATTTAGCTCGTTTACGTAATGCATTACAGCAATTACCTGAATTGGCACAAAGCACTAAAGAATTTGAACAATCTCATTTATTAGAGCTTGCTTCCCTTGCACAGCCTATTGATTCCATTTGTGAATTATTAGAACGAGCAGTAAAAGAGAACCCTCCCGTTGTTATCCGTGACGGTGGTGTCTTGGCTGATGGTTATAATGAAGAATTAGATCAATGGCGAGACTTGGCAAATGGGGCAACGTTATTCTTAGAGAAGTTAGAACAAGAAGAACGTGAACGTCATGATATTGATACTTTAAAGGTCGGCTATAACAACGTTCACGGTTTTTATATCCAGATAAGTAAAGGTCAAAGCCACAAAGCGCCAGCTCACTATGTGCGCCGTCAAACATTAAAAAATGCAGAGCGTTACATAATTCCTGAGCTTAAAGAGCACGAAGACAAAGTATTAAGCTCAAAATCAAAAGCTCTCGCAATAGAGAAAAAACTGTGGGAAGAACTATTTGATCAACTTCTGCCTCACTTAGAGCAACTTCAATTAATGGCCAATGCAATTTCTGAATTAGACGTACTAAGCAACCTTGCTGAGCGCGCTGACACCTTAAATTATTGCCGCCCTACCTTATCATCAGATATAGGAATGAAAATTGAAGGCGGTCGCCATCCAGTTGTTGAACAAGTGATGAGTGCCCCATTTATTGCCAACCCAATCAATTTAAATAATAACCGTAAAATGTTGATCATTACCGGACCAAACATGGGTGGTAAGTCAACGTATATGCGCCAAACAGCATTGATTGCTTTAATGGCTCATGTTGGTTGTTATGTTCCTGCTGATTCTGCACACATAGGCACATTAGATCGTATTTTTACTCGAATTGGTGCATCCGATGATCTCGCATCTGGACGTTCTACTTTCATGGTTGAAATGACAGAGACAGCAAACATCCTTCATAATGCCACTAAACACAGCTTAGTTCTTATGGATGAAATTGGTCGTGGTACAAGTACTTATGATGGATTATCTCTTGCTTGGGCAAGTGCTGAGTGGTTAGCTACAAAGATTAACGCAATGACGCTATTTGCTACCCATTACTTTGAATTGACAGAATTACCCAACCTATTTAATGGATTAGCCAATGTTCATCTAGATGCTGTTGAGCATGGAGATGAAATTGCCTTTATGCATTCAGTTCAAGATGGTGCTGCCAATAAATCTTACGGTCTAGCTGTTGCTTCTCTTGCGGGCGTGCCAAAAACGGTAATCAAAAAAGCAAAACAAAAACTTCAACAACTTGAAAATGGTCAACCTAAAAGCCAGTCATTAACGGCGATTCAAGTAAAACAAGAGCATCAATTGTCTCTTATTCCTGAGCCAAGTGAAGTTGAAGAAGCATTGGCAAAAGTAAATCCTGATGATTTATCTCCACGCCAAGCATTAGAAGAGTTATATCGCCTAAAAGCGCTTTTATAATTTAAACCACACCTCAATTTTAATTAAGGCAATAACGTTAATGTTATTGCCTTTTTTATATATCCTCTTTCTTTACCTTTATAATTTCCTATCTTATTTATATAGAGAATGAGTTGCCCCCATAGAAAAACCTCTCATTATTTTCAACTGAATTTGACTATTTACTCAAAAGGCCTTTTACTTAACATAAATTTAACAACGAATAAGAACTATAAATTGCAGGATGCCGCTATGAGCCAATCACTATTCGATCATAATACCAACCCTCAACTTCCCCATGGGGCAATGCTTGAATGGGCTGAAAAAAAACCAAATGCTATTTTCCTTCGTCAAATTAAAGAAAGACATTTTGTTGATTACACTTTTTCAGAAGTCGTAGATAAAGCATTACGATTGGTTACGTCATTACAACAACTTGGAATAAAACCAAAAGATAGAGTTGCTTTAATTTCTAAAAATTGCGCAGAATGGTTTATTACAGATTTAGCATTAATGCTTGGTGATTTTGTCAGTGTTCCTATTTTTCCAACAGCAGGGCTAGAGACCATTGAACATTGTTTAACACACAGTGAAAGTAAAGCGCTTATCGTAGGGAAACTCGATAATAACGAAGCAACGACACAAGCCATAAAAAATCTTCCTCAACTCTCTACTATCGCTTTTAACTACGATTCAGCAGCTCAATGTAAATATCAATTTGAGTCTCTAATTAAAGATAATCCTCCTTCTGATTTCAGACCAGATCATAATGACAATACGCTAATGTCAATTGTGTATACTTCAGGAACTTCTGGGTTACCAAAAGGGGCAATGCTAACTTTTGGGGGGTTTAGTCGCTCCTCTAAACACTTAGTTAATCATATTGGTATGCAACCTGATGACCGATTATTTTCCTATTTACCTCTTGCCCACATCACTGAACGAGTTTATATATTAGGCTCAGCCTTCTTTGGTGGAATTCAAACCGCTTTTCCTGAATCTTTAGATACTTTTATTGATGATGTAAAAATGCATCGCCCTACTTTATTTATCTCTGTACCTAGATTATGGACAGTATTTCAACAACGCATCCAAGATAAGCTCCCTCAGAAAAAATTAAATATCCTACTTAAGATCCCTTTTATCAATAATATTATTAAGCGTAAATTAGCTGATGGATTAGGGCTAGATAAGGCACGAGTTCTTGGTTGTGGTTCAGCTCCCGTCTCAGCAGGCCTATTAAAATGGTATGAAAGTATCGGTTTAAATATTACCGAAGCATGGGGAATGACGGAAACATTCGCCTATAGCACACTCAACCATCCTTATCGTTCTGACAAGGTTGGAAGTGTGGGTTCAGCAGGGCCTGGCGTTGAATTAAAGATAGCGAAAGATGAAGAAATATTAGTTCGTGGTGATGGTTTATTTGCTGGTTATTATAAAAATGACGAAGCAACCACAGAAAGTTTTAATAAAGAAGGTTGGCTACATACCGGAGATATTGGTTCAATTGATTCAGAAGGATTCTTAACAATTCAAGGCCGTAAAAAAGATACGTTCAAAACGGCAAAAGGGAAATTTGTTGCTCCTGTTCCTATCGAAAAACGTATTTTTGATTTAAGTAATCTAGAAATGATGTGTCTCATTGGTTCTGGACTTCCGGGCCCAATTCTATTAGCAGTTCCTCACTCATACACTAACTTTGATCAAGCTCGTTACGAACGAACAGCCCTCAAAAACTTAGAGACAATTAATAGTGGTTTAGAGTCACATGAGAAGCTAAAAGGCATATTAATGGTTAAAGAGCCTTGGAGTATAGAGAATGGGATTTTAACCCCCACACTAAAGATTAAACGCCATATTTTAGAGAAAAAATACCATGAGCTTGCCTCTAACTGGCCAAAAGATAAAAAAATAATCTGGGAATAAGCAACAAATAAACCAAGATAACACCATAAAAATCAAACTAAGAAACGAAAAAGGCAGCAAGAGGCTATAAATAGCACCTTACTGCCTTTTTATTAAAAATAAAAAAATCAAATAGATATTAAACCCAATCACTTAGCTAAGAAATAATCAATAAGACCATGACTTTAAACTTAACTATTATAAATAAGCGCCTTACTTTAAAACCAAACCATAAAGCCCACTTATAAAAGACAACAAACAAAGCAACCGTTTCCTATAAAATAAAAACAACAAAAACAAAACAATAAAAAACTTATAAATCAAATAGTTAATCAAGCAAACAACACTTAACACAAACAATTGCAACTTATGATTATTGACATTATTATTAATCCATTTAAACTCCTGTCCGTTTATCAAAATACTGACCAAAAAACATTCAGAAAAACGGAGTTTACATGTCCCATGATAATGATTTTAGCTTAGGTCCTGTACCTAAATGCGCAAGAAAAGGTGTAGTGTCACTTACTTTAGTTATGCTCGGACTCACCTTTTTCTCTGCAAGTATGTGGACAGGCGGCGCTCTAGGAACCGGACTTTCTTTTAATGATTTCTTCCTCGCAGTCCTTATTGGTAATTTAATTCTCGGTATTTACACTTCTTTTCTTGGTTACATCGGCGCTTCAACTGGTTTATCTACCCATCTCCTTGCTCGTTTCTCTTTTGGTTCTAAAGGTTCTTGGATCCCCTCTTTACTTCTTGGCGGTACTCAAATCGGCTGGTTTGGTGTTGGTGTTGCAATGTTCGCAATCCCTGTTCACAAAGCAACAGGCATTGATACCAACGCATTAATCGTAATATCAGGTCTATTAATGACGGTTACTGTTTATTTTGGTATCTCGGCATTAATGGTTCTTTCCATGATTGCGGTTCCTGCTATTGCCGTCTTAGGTGGTTACTCTGTGTTTACCGCCGTTGATAGTATTGGCGGTATTGCTGAACTTCAAAAGATCCAACCAACAGAACCAATGGACTTCTCTATTGCACTTGCCATGGTTGTCGGTTCATTCATTAGTGCAGGTACATTAACCGCAGATTTTGTTCGATTTGGTAAAAAACCAATGGGAGCCGTTGCTATTACAATGATTGCATTTTTCATCGGCAACTCATTAATGTTTATATTTGGTGCCGGTGGTGCTGCAGTTACAGGACAATCTGATATTTCTGAAGTAATGATAGCTCAAGGTCTACTGATCCCTGCAATCATCGTATTAGGTTTAAATATTTGGACGACTAACGATAACGCCCTTTATGCATCAGGCCTTGGCTTCTCAAATATCACAGGCTTACCAAGTAAGTATATTTCAATGCTTAATGGTTTAATTGGTACTGTGTGCGCGTTATGGTTATATAATAACTTTGTAGGCTGGTTAACTTTCCTATCAATAGCTATCCCACCAATTGGAGGGGTTATCATCGCTGACTTCTTTATGAACCGTAAGCATTACATGGATTTTGAAAACGCAAAATTTCAAACGATTAACTGGGCAGGTATAATCGCTGTTGCTATTGGTGTTGCCGCTGGTAATTTCCTACCTGGTGTTGTTCCTGTAAACGCCGTTTTTGGTGGCGCACTAAGTTATCTAGTACTTAACCCTCTTTTAAACAAAGAAAAAGCATCTAAAACAGAAGCTGCATAGAAGAATTCTTATGACTAATTTATTAATTAAAAATGTGGCATTACGAGATCAAGAAGGGTTATTTCAAATCTTGATCCAAGATGGTCAATTCAAAACTATCGTATCAAATGAGCAAGATCTTGCTTTTTCAGGTGACACCTTAGATGCTGAGGGCGGCCTTGCCAATGCACCATTTTGTGAGCCTCATGTTCACTTAGATACGACTCAAACTGCAGGCGAGCCAAGCTGGAATATCTCAGGAACTCTTTTTGAAGGGATTGAACGTTGGTCTGAACGTAAAAAACTTCTAACCATTGAAGATGTTAAGAGCCGCGCTAAACAAACACTAAAATGGCAAATCGCGAACGGCATTCAACACGTTCGTACCCATGTAGATGTGTCTGACCCAACATTAATCGCACTAAAAGCAATGCTTGAAGTAAAAGAAGAGATGAAAGAGTGGGTTGATATCCAAATCGTCGCTTTTCCTCAAGAAGGCATTCTTTCTTACCCAAATGGTAAAGAGCTATTAGAAGAAGCAGTCCAACTTGGTGCTGATGTTATTGGTGCAATTCCTCATTTTGAATTTACTCGTGAATACGGTATTGAATCTCTGCATTACGTTTTTGAACTGGCACAAAAATACGATCGTTTAATTGATGTTCATTGCGATGAAATTGATGATGAACAATCACGTTTTGTTGAAACCCTAGCTGCACTTGCTCATAAATTTAATATGGGTGAAAAGGTCACAGCAAGCCACACCACAGCAATGCACTCTTACAATGGTGCTTACGCCTCTCGTTTATTCCGTTTATTAAAAATGTCAGGCATCAACTTTGTTGCAAACCCATTAGTGAATATTCACTTACAAGGGCGCTTTGATGACTATCCTAAACGTCGTGGGATTACCCGCGTTAAAGAGATGCTTGCAAGCGATATCAACGTCTGCTTTGGTCATGATGATGTGTTTGACCCATGGTATCCACTAGGTACAGCAAATATGTTGCAAGTACTGCATATGGGGCTGCATGTATGCCAAATCATGGGTTATGAACAAATTAACCAAGGCCTTGACCTAATTAGCTATAAATCAGCAAGAACACTAAACATTCAAGATAACTATGGTATTGAAGAAGGTAAGCCAGGTAACTTAATTATTTTACCTGCAGAAAATGGCTTTGATGCACTGCGTCGCCAAGTTCCTGTTCGTTACTCGATCCGTCAAGGTAATGTAATTTCAGAAACTCAACCAGCAACAACGACCATTACTTTAGATAAACCAGAGGTGGTTTCATTTAAGCGTTAATTGGAAGTTCAATAATCAGATACCAATGGGAGCCTTTGTGCTCCCATTTTTTATGAATATTTTTTAAGGGTGAATGCTATACTTATCCTAATTCAAGATAAATGGCGATATTATGACACAGCAAAATAACCCGCTTCACGGTTTGACCCTGCAAGCAATCTTAACAGAATTAGTTGAACATTACGGTTGGGAGGAATTAAGCTACATGGTTAATATCAATTGTTTTAAATCTGATCCAACCATTAAATCAAGTTTGAAATTTTTGCGAAAAACCGAGTGGGCGCGAGTTCGAGTAGAAAATATCTATTTGAAACTTCAACGTCATAAAGAAAAAGCAGAAAAATTAAATTAATCTGAATAATGCCAATTCCAGTAATTATCTAATCGTTATTACTGGTTTAAACCGCAATCGAAATATTCAATCGATTAAAAACAAAAAGCCCCGTAAGTTTGCACTTACGGGGCTTTTTTAATTAAAGAGCGTTAGCCAGAATTACTTCTTAGCGTTAGCTTCTTTAACGTCAGCAATTACTTGCTCTGCTACGTTCATTGGACAAGGTGCGTAGTGAGAGAACTCCATAGAGAACTGACCACGACCAGAAGTCATTGTACGTAGTGAACCGATGTAACCAAACATTTCTGAAAGAGGGATGTCAGCTTTAACACGAACACCAGTTACGCCAGCCATTTGGTCTTTGATCATGCCACGACGACGGTTAAGGTCACCGATTACATCACCAACGTGATCATCTGGAGTAAACACGTCTACAGCCATGATTGGTTCTAGAAGTTGAGCACCAGCTTTTGGCATAGATTGACGGAATGCACCTTTCGCTGCGATTTCAAATGCTACTGCAGATGAATCGACTGCGTGGAAACCACCATCTAGAAGTTCGATTTCAACATCAAGAACAGGGAAACCAGCAAGAACACCAGTATCCATCATGCCTTTAAAGCCTTTCTCGATTGCAGGCCAGAATTCTTTAGGAACGTTACCGCCCACAACAGAAGACTTAAATGCAAAACCTGAACCAACTTCACCTGGTTTCATAACGTAGTCGATCTTACCGAACTGACCAGAACCACCAGATTGTTTCTTATGCGTGTAGCTATCTTCAACAGGTTGAGTAATAGTTTCACGGTAAGCAACTTGAGGTTGACCAACAGTAAGGTCTACACCGTATGTACGACGAAGGATATCAACTTTAATGTCTAGGTGAAGTTCACCCATACCTTTAAGGATTGTTTCGCCAGTTTCTTCGTCAGTTTCAACTTGGAAAGATGGATCTTCTGCAACCATTTTACCGATAGCAATACCCATTTTCTCAGTACTGCCTTTATCTTTAGGCGTTACTGCGATTGAGATTACTGGTACAGGGAAAACCATTGGCTCAAGTGTTACTGGGTGCTTAGGATCACAAAGAGTGTGACCAGTTTGCACGTTTTTCATACCAACGATAGCGATGATATCGCCAGCTTGTGCGTAAGTTAATTCATTACGATCATTCGCTTGCATCTCAACCATACGGCCAACACGCTCAGTTTTACCTGTGAATGAGTTAAGAATTGTGTCGCCTTTGTTCAATTTACCAGAGTAAATACGAACGAAAGTTAGGGCACCAAAACGGTCATCCATGATTTTGAATGCTAGTGCTTTGAATGTTTCGTCTACAGAAACGATAGCGTGTTCGCCAGTTTCTTCGCCTTCTTCATTCATTAGCGGTTGAGGATCTACTTCTGTTGGAGAAGGTAGGTAATCAACAACAGCATCAAGGATTAGTTGCATACCTTTGTTCTTAAATGCAGAACCACAGAATGCAGGGAAGAAATCCATTGTGCGAGTACCCTTACGGATACATACTTTTAGTTGCTCAATAGTAGGTTCTTCACCTTCCATGTAAGCTTCCATTAGATCGTCGTCTTGCTCAACAGCAGTTTCAACTAGCATCTCACGGTATTCTTCTACTTGATCAACCATGTCCGCAGGAACATCTGTGATTTCGTAGTTTTCAGGAAGACCAGAGTCATCCCAAACGTATGCTTTACGAGTTAGAAGGTCAACAACACCAACGAAATCGTCTTCGATACCGATAGGAAGAACCATAACTAGTGGGTTAGCACCTAGTACGTCTTGAGTTTGCTTAACAACACGGAAGAAGTCAGCACCCATACGGTCTAGTTTGTTAACGAAGATAATACGTGCAACTTCTGATTCGTTCGCGTAACGCCAGTTAGTTTCTGATTGAGGTTCAACACCACCAGAACCACAGAATACACCGATACCACCGTCAAGTACTTTAAGAGAACGGTAAACTTCAACTGTGAAGTCAACGTGTCCAGGAGTATCGATAACGTTAAAACGGTGATCTTTCCAGAAACAACTTACAGCTGCTGATTGGATAGTAATTCCGCGCTCAGCTTCCTGTTCCATGAAGTCAGTAGTAGATTCGCCATCATGAACTTCACCAGTTTTGTGGATCTGACCAGTAAGTTTTAGGATACGTTCAGTTGTGGTAGTTTTACCCGCATCAACGTGCGCGAAAATACCAATATTTCTGTATTTTGATAAATCAGTCATTGTTTTACTCTATTAATAGGATAGAAAATGCGCGCAGAGTATAACATAAACTGCCAATTGGTATATGCTTTGTTCTATTTTTGGATAGAATTTAGCCCAATTAACCCCTGCTTACTTTCTGCTATGGCAAATTATAGTCGAATTTACACAATTTCAAATACAAAGAATAGTGAAAATTCGTAATTATTATCGATTATAGTTCATCGAAGGCATCAATCGCCTCTGATAACTTCTTCACACCATGTATTTGCATGCCTTCAATACCCCCTTTGGGCATATTAGCAGCAGGAACAATAGCGCGTTTAAAACCATGTTTATAAGCTTCCATTAAACGCTCTTGCCCGCTAGGAACAGGACGAATTTCGCCAGCTAGGCCTACCTCACCAAAAACCACCACATCTTTTGGTAATGGACGATCTTTAAAGCTAGATAATAACGCCATTATCAACGCTAAATCAGCACTGGTTTCTGCCACTTTGACACCACCAACGACATTCACAAAGACATCTTGATCAGCCATCTGTAATCCACCATGTTTATGAAGTACAGCAAGTAACATGGATAATCTATTTTGATCTAAGCCAACAGAGACACGGCGAGGATTTGATAATTGAGAATAGTCCACCAATGCTTGTATTTCTACCAACAACGGACGTGTACCTTCCCAAACGACCATTACAGAACTGCCTGAGGTTTCCTCTTCACCGCGAGATAAGAAAATCGCAGATGGATTACTCACCTCTTTCAAGCCTTGTCCTGTCATTGCAAATACGCCAAGTTCATTCACTGCACCAAAACGGTTTTTATTACAACGTAATGTTCTAAAGCGGCTGTCGGCACTGCCATCAAGTAATACCGAACAGTCAATAATGTGTTCAAGTACTTTTGGTCCAGCTAATGTACCGTCTTTTGTTACGTGTCCAACAAGGAAAATAGAGACATTATTTTGTTTTGCATAACGAGTTAATGTAGTTGCTGACTCTCTAACTTGAGAAACACTGCCCGGTGAAGATTGAACATCATCGACATGCATTACTTGAATAGAGTCAATCACCATAATCTTAGGCTTTTCTTTTTCTGCAATTTTGCAAATTCGATCAATACTTGTTTCCGAAAGCATTTTTAAATTATCTTTTGGCAAACCAAGGCGTGATGCTCTCATCGCTACTTGTTGCAAAGATTCTTCACCTGTGACATATAACGTTGGCATATCCGCAGCAAGTCGACACATGGTTTGCAGTAATAACGTAGATTTACCCGCGCCAGGGTTACCACCAATCAAAATAGCCGCCCCGGGAACAATCCCTCCCCCAAGCACTCGGTCAAATTCTTTAAAGCTGCTACTAAATCGAGGGACTTCTTGTAAGTCAATACTTGATAATGCTTGAACTTCAGATTCAGAACTAGAACCGGCATACCCAACCAAGCGTTCATTACGAGCAACTTGAGGCGACGCGGCTAATCTTACTTCAGTTATCGTGTTCCACGCCCCACAAGCGCTACACTGCCCTTGCCAACGAGGGAAGTCTGCCCCACAATCATTACAAACGTAGGCTCGTTTTGCTTTTGCCATATATCACCGACATAAATTTTATTGAAGTGAGGGGTATTATTATTTAACTCATTAACGTTAAATATTTTAGCCATTCAGCCGATAACCCCATTAGATTGTTATTACTGTACCAGAAATCATGCAGCAAGAAGAATATCAAAGCTACGTAGATCAACTTATCCCAGTCTTTGGCGAACCTGATTTTGAATTGGTTTGCGCTCAAGTTATGGCACATGAACACCCTTCAGTTCATTTAATCGTAAAGATTGAATTGAAGCGCATCATGACGCCTTGCAAAAAGAACATTGATTTACGCGGTCGAGTTAAAGGGCAATGCCATCAATATGAATTAGATGGTTATACTCACTGGTTAGATGATGTTGCCATTAATACTTATCATAAGACAATCGAACGCTATGGTAGCTACACTGAAGGTGTATGGGCAGCATTAACAAATACTAGAAATAACTTTCGTGTTCTACATAAAAATAAAGAACTGATTACTGCTGTTGATGAACATAATGACAGTAATCTATTTAAAGCAAGATTGATTCGTTTTGGGCATTATCTAACTCGTAGCGAAAACCGCCTACGTATGTCGACTCAAGTGACCGTGTTATTACCTAATGGTAATCTTATTCACGGTACAAGCAGCGACTTATCCTCTTCTGGTGCTCGAATTAAAGTACCGACGGCTTTTGAATATGGTTTAGGCCAAATTATTCAAGTAAGTTTCCCAAGTCTTGCAAAAGACACCGGCATTAAAGATCTTAATGGTGACTTTCCTTATCGTATTCTTGGTATCCATGATAGTGAAGAAAACGATAGCTACCGTTGGTTGCGCTTAAAAATGGAAGCCAATCATGATGTCATTGCAACAGCCATTGACGAAAAACTAAATAAGAACAAGCGTCGAACTCAGCATGATCAAAAAGATCAAATAGTGCGAGCAAGAACTCAAGGTTATGAGCATTGCTTCTTAAAGCATACAACAAACATTCCTCTGTTCTTCTCTGGTGACAGCTTAAAGTACGCCGTTATTACTGATCACAATGAATCCCTTTGGAAGCATTGGCATGACGAGAAAAACCAACCTGTCATTAATCATCTTTTTAAATCTGAACGTATGCAGTTTTTAACCAAACCAGGATTAAAAGCCAGCCGTACTCATTTTTATAGTTTTAAGCATGATCATGAAGATCGAGAGCTTTTCTATTCCATGATGTCATCTGAAGGAACTCAAGAAGAGCGTCAGTTGTTTTGGCACATCGGTGCAAAAAGAAAAAGTTGGAAAGTGATCCGCCTTTCACTATTTGAATTGGCAAAAGGCGATAAAGAAAGACTACTCACAGTCGCTCCAGAGATGGAAGGCGTACTTTCGACTCTAACGCACATGGGAATTTTAACTGAAATTAATCTCCCTGAAACACAAAAAGATTACCTATTAACGGATAAGCCAAGCCTTGAACCAAAAGCGTTAAACCCATATCGCCACCCTGTGACTCCACTTTGTCAGGCACATGCATTGTATTTTGATTCAGCCCCGCGCCGAGCAGAACCAAGATTCAATTATCAAACATTAATTACGTTATATCACCCTAGTTTTGGAGAAATAACGGGTAGGACTCTAGATATTTCTATTAATGGTTTATCTATTTTATTAGATAAACCAGCACTATTAACTAAAAAATCAGACGTAAAAATAACGTTTAATGATTTACAAAATCTAGACAAGAATACGCCATTAAGTCGCATTGGCTATCACGTATTAAAAGTGGCATCAGATGGGCTTAACATTCAATTACACATTGAAGATAATCTACAAACTCAAAAAAGTAAGGCATTCCTAGGTCGCTTAATTCAGCATAATATCGAAAGATTACCTATGGATTATGAGCAACTGCCATCAATGGATATGCTTAGAATCATGCATCAATTGTTGTTAACAAAATTAACGACAACACCATTTTTTATTGAGAAGGATAATCATAAAATTAAAACACGATGCATTGGCGTTAATTTTCCTCTTAATCGATTAAATAAAATTTGGCAGCATTTAGGGGATGAACATAGTTTAAACCTAGAACCAATTTTCAAATCAAGAGTGCAGAGATTACTCATTGACCCACTAAAAACACCTGCGAATCAGCGCTCACATCATCATGAGATCTACCTCGCTGTCGTCATTAAGGATGGGAAAATAAAATCCGTATTCACTCGAATGCTGCAAGAATTTTCATCTTATAATGACCGCTTAACTTTTATAAGAAAAGCCAAGGAGCATGGTGAGTTTTTAGCGATACGAGTAACAACTACTGCGGTTAAAAACCCACTATCAACAACCTCAGAAATAGAACTAAGTCAATTAGCTCAATATGCGATCCATTACGCTAGGGCATTGGAAGATGAGCTATCAAGCATTGTGGGTTGTGGTGAAATAGCCGATATCACAGATGAAGTACTTATACGTTTAGAGTTAGGGTGAGCTTTTAAAAAAGTAGAAGATTATTCAACAATTAACTGAATAATCCTCTACTTTGAAAATCTACCAACTCAACTTTTTATTTAATAAAAGAGAAACTGACAGAATACAAGCGACCCCACCTAAATCAGCATGTCTCACTGCAGTTTGAGCTTGTTCTTGTACTTTCAGTTTTGCATGATAAGCGATCCCAAGCCCTGCAGCTTCCATCATCACAAGATCATTAGCCCCATCACCGACAGCAACAGTATTACTAATATCTATGTCATATTTATCTGCTAGTTCTACTAAAATTTCAGCTTTAGTTTCAGCACTTACAATATCACCTAACACTTTCCCAGTAAGCTTACCGTCTACAATCTCTAGTTGATTTGATTGGGCATGTATTAAGTTTAATTCTTCTTTAAGGTAATCAGAGAAATAAGTAAAACCACCAGAAGCAATAGCTGGTTTCCAACCGTATTTATGCATAGTAGCAACAAGTTCTCTAATTTCAGACATAAATGGGAGCGTTGATTTCACTTGAGCTAATATTGATTCATCTGCCCCTTCAAGAGTGCCTACACGCTGAAGCAAACTTTCTTTAAAATCAAGTTCACCTTGCATCGCTCTTTCTGTGACTTCTGATACTTGTTTACCTACACCGGCAAGCTTTGCTATCTCATCAATACACTCTATCTCTATAGCAGTAGAGTCCATATCAAATAAAATAATACCCGGTTTGGATAAATCTGGAATGTCTTTTACTTCAGCATAATCAAGTTCTAGTTCATCAAGAATCGTTTTGTGTTCAGAGGTAATTGTTCCAGCTATGGCTGCGACTTCATAGTGGCCGACTTTCCAAGTCGCTATGATTTTAGATGGTTCTCCAACAAAGAAATCGATATCTTGAAAATGTTCTGGGGATAAATGGTATCCATACACTACCCAACCTGTTTGTTTGATATCAAGTTGGCTTATTTCTAGCGTTGATGAAAAACGCGTTAATAAAGGTATGTTTTTCTTAATTAAAAATGGGGTTATCGTATCCATGATTCGTATCCTTACTAATCCTGTCTCAAAAATACCGATTGAAGAGCAGATGAGCAAGAGTCAAACGACATAAACTGCTATTTTTCTTTAATTTGGGTATAATTCCGACATTCTAATTTCTCTGGTGCTCATTAATGTTGTCTCAAAATTTTGTCATCAAAGGTCTAATGCTACTTTCTCTTATGGCGTTCAGTTACTTTATCTTAATCAACAGTACGGTGATCAGTGACAGTAACCAAGTTATTCAAAATAAACAGTTACAAGACCTAAGCCGCACTATGGCTCGTCAAGCTGCTCTTTTCTCTGTTGATAATATTAAACAAGATAATCACGAAGGATTATTACTACTGGCGAATAACTTAGCTAAAGAATCTTTAGTATTTGATGCGACGATTTATGATGCAGAAGGTGGAATTTTAGCTAAAAGTGATAATGCACTTACTGCATCTCAAATTACAGGTTTGAATACCCCGCTATCAATTGATGGGATTGGTCGACAACAACTGATTGAACCGATTGTAAAAAATGACCATTTACTGGGTTTTTTAAGAATTACCTTTGAAAAGTCGACGCTAACAGGGTTTGCTAATCATCACTATCGCAAAAGTGACCGTTTGATGTTTGGTATGCTAGCAATAAGTTTAGTCTCTGGAATGCTTATTATGGCTTTACTTCGAAAACGTAAAAATTCAAGTAAGCCTATTACTACCTTATTTGGTGGAAAATCATAAAAAAGAAAGGCGATGAAGTTACCCTCATCGCCTTTTTTATTTCTACACATTTTCTTTATAGGTGTTATTTGTCGCCAAGTAATACTGAGTCTAGTGCGATTAGCATCATTTCATCAAACGTTGTTGCACGCTCGTCTGATGTTGTTTGCTCACCGGTTTTAATGTGATCCGATACTGTACAAATTGCTAATGCTTTTGCACCGTATTCAGCAGCAACACCGTACATGCCAGCCGCTTCCATCTCTACACCTACAATTCCGTATTTGTCCATTAGATCAAACATGCTCGGATCTGGTGTATAAAATAGCTCAGCAGAGAAAAGGTTACCCACTTTTACATCGATACCACGCGCTTGAGCTGCTAGCTCTGCATTACGAACCATTTCATAATCAGCAATAGCGGCAAAATCATGATCTTTGAAACGAATACGGTTAACTTTAGAGTCAGTACATGCGCCCATACCAATAACAACATCACGTAATTTGATGCCTTCATTAACTGCGCCACAACTACCTACACGGATAACTTTCTTAACGCCAAAATCTTTTACTAGTTCAGTCATGTAAATTGAGCATGATGGGATACCCATACCATGGCCCATAACAGAGATTTTGCGCCCTTTATACGTTCCAGTAAAACCGTACATATTACGAACATCACACACTTGAACTACATCATCAAGAAATGTCTCAGCAATGTATTTTGCGCGGATTGGGTCACCTGGCATCAGTACTACGTCAGCAAAATCACCCATTTCAGCATTAATATGTGGAGTAGCCATAATTTGTATCCTTTCTTTTAACTTTAAATAGAAAAAAAGCAGCAGAGCGGACTCTACTGCTTATTATTTTTATAGGAAAGATTTTCCATATTCCATATCAGAGATTTCAAAATACTCTGCTAAGGTCTGCCCGATATCTGCAAACGTATCACGACGACCTAATGAACCCGCTGGTACTTTATGCCCATAAACAAGAACAGGAATATGCTCACGCGTATGATCAGTACCTGGCCATGTTGGATCGCAGCCGTGATCCGCCGTTAGAATAAGAATATCGTCTTCTTTCAGCATATCCATGATTTCAGGAAGACGACCATCAAAATATTCTAACGCTGCTGCATAACCTGCAACATCACGACGGTGGCCATATGCTGAATCGAAATCTACAAAGTTGGTAAATACGATGGTGTTATCACCCGCCGTTCCAATTGCGTCTTTAGTTGCATCGAATAAAGCAGGAATACCTGTTGCTTTTGTTTTTTGCGTAATGCCACAACCAGCATAAATATCAGAGATTTTACCAATCGAGTGTACTTGGCCATTCTTCTCTTCAACTAATTTTTGTAGCACTGTCGTTGCTGGTGGCTCTAGTGATAAATCACGACGATTACCAGTACGCTCAAATTTACCTTTGCCTTCACCAATAAATGGACGTGCAATAACACGGCCAATATTGTAGTCAGCAAGCTCTTCTCGAGCAATTTGGCACAGTGTTAATAGATTATCTAAACCAAATGTCTCTTCATGACACGCAATTTGAAACACAGAGTCAGCAGAGGTATAGAAGATTGGCATACCCGTCTTCATATGCTCTTCACCTAAATCATCCAGTACTTGTGTACCTGATGCATGGCAGTTGCCTAGGTAACCAGACAAGTTTGCACGAGCAAGAATACGGTCGGTTAATTCTTTTGGAAAACTATTTTCTTTATCAGAAAAGTAACCCCAATCAAACAGTACAGGTACACCAGCAATTTCCCAGTGACCTGAAGGCGTATCTTTACCTGAAGACAATTCTGCAGCATGACCGTAAGCACCGATGATCTTTGCATTAGCGTCTAAACCTGCTGCAAATTGACCTGTAGATTCTTTACCAGCCATCGCTAAACCAAGCTTAGATAAGTTTGGAAGAGTTAAAGGACCTTGACGGTTACTGTTATCCGCTAGACCTTTATCACATTGCTCAGCAATATGACCCATAGTATCTGAACCTACATCGCCAAATTTTTCAGCGTCGCCTGCGGCACCAATACCAAATGAATCAAGTACTAAAATTATTGCACGTTTCATGTTTTCTTCCTTACACATCTTCAGGGCGAATTTTGCGATAAACTTCCGGAGTCATTTCTGGTTGTTCATCACTAATCACGATTGCTGCTTTTACAGCATCCGCGGCTTGTTGCCATTGTTCTTCATTGCGTGCGTGGATCATCGCTAATGGTTGTTCTATATCTGCAGTTTGACCAAGTCGGATCATATCACTTAAACCAACCGCATAATCAATAGTATCGGTTGCAACACGACGTCCACCACCCATGCCTACAACCGCCATACCTAAATCACGAGTATCCATTGCATTAACAAACCCTGCTTTATCTGCAAATACAGGTTTAATAATTTGCGCGCTTTCTAAATGGTTATCGTAATTTTCAATAATATCACTCGGACCACCAAGCCCGAAGACCATTTTACCAAAGCATTCTGCTGCTTTGCCATTATCTAATACCGTTTGTAATTTAGCTCGTGCTTCTTTTTCATCTTTTGCTAAGTTAGCAATCACTAGCATTTCAGCACACAGTGCCATTGTTACTTCGTATAAACGAGGATTACGGTATTCTCCTGTTAAGAAACGAATCGCTTCACGCACTTCTAATGCATTACCTGCTGTAGAGGCTAACACTTGGTTCATATCAGTAAGTAATGCGGTTGTCTTAGTTCCAGCACCATTAGCTACTGCTACGATAGATTTTGCAAGCTCTTCTGATGCTTCGTAAGTTGGCATAAATGCACCAGAACCTACTTTAACATCCATTACTAACGAGTCTAAACCTGCTGCTAATTTCTTAGATAAGATAGAGGCCGTGATCAATGAAATATTATCAACCGTTGCTGTGACATCACGAGTCGCATACACACGTTTATCAGCTGGCGCTAAATCGCCCGTTTGGCCAATAATCGCTACACCCGCGTCTTTGGTTACTTTTCCAAAAATCTCATTGCTTGGCATAATATTGTAACCAGCAATAGATTCTAGTTTATCCAATGTACCGCCGGTATGACCTAAACCACGACCAGAGATCATAGGAACATAGCCACCACACGCAGCCACCATAGGACCAAGCATTAACGAAGTCACGTCACCAACACCACCTGTTGAATGTTTATCAACAATAGGTCCGTCAAAGTTCATGTGGCTCCAATCAATCACCATTCCTGAATCACGCATTGCACACGTTAATGCGATACGTTCTGGCATTGTCATTTCATTAAAGTAGACCGCCATTGCAAAAGCTGCAATTTGACCTTCAGAGACGGTATTTTTTGCAACTCCTTGAATAAAGAAGTTAATTTCTTCTGTTGTTAGTACTTTATTGTCACGTTTTCTGCGAATAATCTCTTGTGGTAGATACATTAGTGCCTCCCCAATCTTGGTTGGGTAATTTATATAGGTAGGGTTGAGGTAGGTGAGACGGTAATGCCTCACCTAAGTCGATTTATTTTTTAGCTATAAATCAAGTAACGAGAAACTAGTAAGCTGATGGGTCAGCTGTTTCTTCTGTTACTTCTAATGTATTTAAAAGATTAGTCAGTAAGCTTGATGCACCAAAACGGTAGTGCATATTATCAGCCCAATCGCCACCTAAAATATCATCAGCCATTGCTAGATATGCTTGTGCATCTTCAGCAGTACGAACGCCGCCAGCAGGCTTAAAGCCAACTGTTTTAGCTACGCCCATATCACGAATTACTTCTAGCATCATGCGTGCGTATTCAGGAGTTGCGTTAACTGGCACTTTACCTGTTGAGGTTTTAATAAAGTTAGCGCCTGCTTCGATACAGATTTGAGACGCTTTCTTAATAAGAGCTTCTTCTTTTAGCTCACCCGTTTCGATGATAACTTTAAGAAGGATATCGCCACACGCTTCTTTACATTGCTTAACCAGTTCAAAACCTACAGTTTCGTCACCAGCAATAAATGCACGGTATGGGAATACCACATCAACTTCATCTGCGCCGTAAGCGACAGCTGCTTTAGTTTCAGCAACAGCGATAGCAATATCGTCATTACCGTGTGGGAAGTTAGTTACTGTTGCAATGCGTACTTCTGGTGTGCCTTGTTCGCGCAGCGTTTTCTTAGCGATAGGTACGAAGCGTGGGTAAATACAAACAGCGGCTGTATTACCGACTGCTGTTTTCGCGTTCTTACATAATGCGATTACCGCTTCATCTGTGTCGTTATCGTTAAGAGTTGTTAGATCCATTAATTTTAATGCACGTAGTGCCGCTGCTTTTAAATCGCTCATTGTTATCTCCAAAATAGAATAAATTCTTTGATAGTTTTGCTGTTCATTTATTAAGTTCAACAGCAAATGAGCGGACTTGATTCCCTGAAGACTTGAGCGCATAACGCCCAATCAATATCCATTTTGCCGCCAGTCCTTACTTCATATCATGAAGCAGTACTGTATAACGTCTCATCATGAGACACCGTTGAAACATGGTTCATTTTATCAATACTTCGCGAGAGGCACTAGTGAAACCATGTTTCCATATAAAGACACTTAGATTATGAAAAGAAACGTTCAATAATCCATTGATACCCCACTGCACCAAGATAAACACCGACAATACCCATAACGCCAGATAATACTGGAGGTGCAGGAATTGGTAATTTAATTGCTGAAAAAACAACACCAACAATCAAACCAGCAAAGACTGATAACAAAACTTCATTCAACATAATTCACTCTCAAGTTACTTTTTGTGTATGCATTAAATGTAGTTTAATTTTCAAAATCTAGCTGTCTTTCTCCTTGCTATGAGTCTCATTATATCAAGATTAATTCGAGGGAATGTTTCTATCTGGTAACGCAATCGGTTTGCATCTCAAACTTTTTACTTAAAAAGTGTGAAAAAAATTCATTCAGTCATCACAATTTTTTCTTTTCCATAGATATAAAAAAACCCGCATTGAATGCGGGTTTTTAAGTATCTAACTTACTCTATAATGATTATAGAGATAGGAATAGACCTGCGATTGTTGCAGACATTAAGTTTGATAATGTACCAGCAGCAACAGCTTTCATACCCATCTTAGCGATATCATGACGACGTTCAGGAGCAAGGCTACCTAAACCACCAAGTAGAATCGCTACAGATGAAAGGTTAGCAAAACCACATAGTGCGAATGAAATGATTGCTTTTGTTTTCTCAGAAAGAACGACTTCAGCGCCTTCAGCTAGGTACGGTGCAAAGTTTAGGTAAGCAACGAATTCGTTAACTACTAATTTTTGACCTAAGAAAGAACCAGCGATTGTTGCTTCTTCCCACGGCACACCAATTAAGAATGCAACTGGAGAGAATACGTAACCAAGAATAAGCTCTAGCGTAATGTCTGGCATACCGAACCAACCACCAACACCACCAAGGATACCGTTGATTAGAGCGATTAGACCGATGAATGCAAGAAGCATTGCACCTACGTTTAACGCAAGTTGCATACCTGTTGCTGCACCAGCAGCTGCTGCATCAATTACGTTTGCAGGTTTGTCTTCACCTTTTTGCTCTAAAGCATCAAATTGATCAACCGGAGTTTCCGTTTCTGGTTTAAGGATTTTAGCAAATAGAAGACCACCAGGTGCAGCCATGAATGATGCCGCGATTAGGTATTCTAGAGGCACGCCCATAGAAGCATAACCAGCAAGCACACCACCAGCAACAGAAGCAAGGCCACCACACATTACGGCAAACAATTCAGATTGAGTCATTTTTGGAATGAATGGACGAACTACTAGAGGTGCTTCTGTTTGACCAACGAAAATGTTCGCAGTAGCAGAAAGTGATTCCGCACGAGAAGTGCCTAGTGCTTTTTGAAGAGCACCACCTAGGAAGTTAATCACGATTTGCATAATACCAAGGTAATAAAGTACCGCAGTTAATGATGCAAAGAATACGATTACAGGAAGAACACGCAGTGCGAAGATGAAACCGCCGCCGCCAAATAATTCAAACATTTTACCCGATACTAGGCCACCGAATAAGAATTCGATACCAGTGTTACCGTAGTTTATTACATTAGCAACCGCTTCAGATGCACCTAAAAGTACATCACGACCCACAGGTACATAAAGTATGAATGCACCTAAAATAAATTGAATGGCAAAAGCGCCACCGACAGTACGTAGATTGATTGCTTTGCGGTTATCAGATAGAAGTACTGCAAAAGCAAGCAGTGCTACAATCCCAACCAAGCTCATTAACAGGCTCATAGTTAAAAGTTTCCCTAAAATTGATTGTTGGCGTGTTTCAAATTAGCGGGGGCGATTATACTCACTGAAGCACCAATAAAGTAATGCTGTTGTCACACATTCGTCGTCCGTACATCATGCATTCACTCATAATTGTGAGCTTTATCACTAGTTGAAATCTAAAGATTCATCAATTGCACCTAAAGTAATGACAAATAACTCAAATCCCAAACAAAGAGGTGGTATTTTTATAAACAACATTTGCAATCGATTGCTTCGATTCTTTTCTAATCATAGCTAAGTAATCACACAAATTTGCGACTTTATCTGGCGTATTTATCTTGCCTTGAAATCCACTCAATGGCATATCAGGAGAATCTGTTTCGAGTAAAATCTTATCAAGTGGAATTTTAGCTATTGCATTCTTTGTCTTAATAGCTCGCTCATAACTGATCACCCCACCAACACCGATATAAAAGCCTAGTTGAATGAACTGTTCTGCTTGTTGAAAGCTGCCACTAAAGCCATGGATAACGCCCCCTTTCTCTGGCTTTATTTCTCGCAGTATTTTTAAAACATGATCGTGACTTTTTCGGCTATGAACAATTAAAGGAAGTTGATGGATTTTGGCTAATAGGCACTGCTCTCGAAAGACATCAACTTGAATATCGCGATTGCTTTCTTTATCCCAAAAATCCAAGCCACACTCACCAATAGCAACACACTTATCTCTATGTTCGCTGACAAATTTCGTTAAAGAGAGCACTTCAGATTGATGATCATTTGAAATAAAAAGAGGATGAATGCCTAAAGCATAATAAATCGATTCATGCTGACGTGATAAGGAGACAACGTTAGCCCAATTGGATTGATTAACACTAGGTACAATAAATTTACTAACGCCCTTCTCTTGAGCTTTTTGGAGGTAATACCCTTCATTTTCAGAAAAAGGAGAAAAATCCAAATGACAATGAGAGTCAATAAATTCAAATGACATTATTCACCTTCTTTTTTATATGGTACACAACTGCGTTTATTTTCAGGTGTTAAACCCAGAGACGTGCACCATGCATCATATTTTTTAATCCATTGTTTAATTATTTTCCACATAAGTTCCCTCTAACTCCAAAAACAAAAACATCGACTAACTAAACTATAGATACAAAAACGGAGTCCGCTAAGACTCCGTTTCATTTATTTGATAAACACTCTATTAGTGTTCACGTGTTGCTCTGAATTGAACATCAGGGAAACGCTCTGATGCTAAATTCAAATTAACCATTGTAGGAGCAATGTACGTTAAGTTATTGCCGCCATCTAACGCTAGGTTAGTTTGGTTTTTACGTTGGAAATCATCCATCATCTTGCCGTCAGTACATTCAACCCAACGAGCGGTTGCCACACTGATACCTTCATAAATAGCTTCAACGTTATATTCAGATTTCAAACGAGAAACAACCACATCAAACTGAAGTACACCAACCGCACCTACAATCAAGTCATTGTTTTGTAGTGGGCGGAAAACCTGTACAGCACCTTCTTCTGAAAGTTGAACAAGGCCTTTTAGCAATTGTTTTTGTTTTAGTGGATCTTTTAGGCGAATACGACGGAACAATTCAGGAGCAAAGTTTGGAATACCTGAGAACTTCAAGTTCTCACCTTGCGTGAAGGTATCACCGATTTGGATCGTACCATGGTTATGTAAACCGATGATGTCACCCGCATAAGCCGTTTCAGCACGAGAACGATCACCCGCCATAAAGGTTACCGCATCAGAAATACTAACGCTCTTACCTGTACGAACGTGGTTCATTTTCATGCTTTGAGTATAAGTACCTGATACAATACGCATGAAAGCAATACGGTCACGGTGTTTAGGATCCATGTTTGCTTGGATCTTAAATACAAAGCCAGAGAACTTCTCTTCTGTTGCTTCAACTGAACGCTCTACAGCTTCACGAGTTTGCGGTGCTGGAGCCCACTCAGTTAAGCCTTCTAGCATGTGGTCAACACCAAAGTTACCTAGTGCAGTACCAAAGTAAACAGGCGTTAGTTCACCCGCTAAGAATAATTCAAGATCAAACTCAGGGCATGCTCCAATAACAAGCTCTAACTCTTCACGTACGCTTGCAGCCAGTTCAGCACCTACTGCAGCGTCTAATTCAGGGTTATCTAAGCCTTTAATGGTACGAACTTCTTGGATCTCATGACCATGACCTGATTCATACAAGATCGTTTCATCACGGTGAATGTGATAAACACCTTTAAACTCTTTACCACAACCGATAGGCCATGAAATAGGAGCACAAGCCATACCTAGCTCGCTTTCTACTTCATCAAGCACTTCCATTGGGTCACGTACTTCACGGTCTAATTTGTTCATAAACGTAACGATTGGTGTATCACGTAAGCGTGTTACTTCCATTAGTTTACGAGTACGATCTTCGACACCTTTCGCCGCATCGATAACCATTAAACATGAATCTACCGCTGTTAGCGTACGGTAGGTATCTTCAGAGAAATCTTCATGTCCAGGAGTATCAAGAAGGTTAACTAGGCAACCGTTAAATGGAAATTGCATTACTGACGTAGTTACCGAGATACCACGTTCTTTTTCCATTTCCATCCAGTCTGATTTTGCGTGCTGGTTTGAACCACGACCTTTTACCGTACCCGCTTTTTGAATAGCGTTTCCGAATAATAATACTTTTTCAGTAATGGTTGTTTTACCCGCATCCGGGTGAGAAATGATGGCAAACGTTCTACGTTTACCCACTTCTTGTAAAAAAGACATAAGCGTTGATAATCCTGTAAGATTTCAGAAAGGATGTAATTAGGCGAGATTATACTCAAAGACGTTCATTATCTAAAGCGCCGAATTAAAAGAATATATAACTCATGATAATCGCGTCTTCTTTACCATTAACGGTTGGGTAGTAATCATGACGACGAGTCACTTCATTAAACCCTTCTGATTCATATAAAGATATCGCTTTTACATTACTTTCTCGCACTTCAAGCCAAGCAGATTCAGCACTTTGCTCCATACACATATCAATGAAGAACTCAGTTAATTTACGACCAAATCCTTTTCTTTGATATGCAGGATCAATAGCAACATTAAGTAAAGTAACTTCACCTACCACATTTTGAGCATAAAAATAGCCCACAACTTGATCATTTTCTAACATGACTCGGTGTTGTGCACAGCGACTATTTAACTCTCGGATCATTGATTCTGCCCAAGGGTGTGAATGCGCTGCGTTTTCTATTCGCCAAATATCATTAAGGTGAGCGTCTGAAATAGGTTGAATACTAATGGTCATAAGAACAAATTTGTCGCCATAAATCGCGTCGTGATTGAGTATCTGTGTGCATTTCTGATAGCGGTGGAGAACTTAACGTCTGTACCCCTTCTAATTCAGTAATAGCGACACCAGAAAACCAACACCACGTTAAATGATGTTCAGCTACGTACTCTAACGACTCAGAAGGAAGAAATAACGCCTGCTCTGGTAAGAGTTTCATACTCGCAAGAACTTTTCCAAATAGAAAAGCATCGCGTTCAGTAGGAACAGCAGAGGCTATGAATAATAGCTGACAGGTTTCAGGTAATGATATTGTACTGTTCTCTAATGTTGCGAAGTATTCAGTTTGTCTTACTTGCCAAACAGAAATATCCATTTCATTTAAAAACTGTAATGCTTGTTTTGGCATATCATTCACCTGTCAATTTAAGGGTAAGGATATTATCAATATTCTAGAGTGGATGCTACTTGAAGTCAGGAGATTAAAGCGATAACTAAAAAGTGAATGCTCATTACTTAAATGAGCATTCTGCTGATAAATTACAATAGTTCAAACTCAGGGCAATACTCTATCAGACCTGTTTTATCTTCAAGAAATTCAGGAGAACATGCTTTTATCATAAACGCCCCTTCAGGTACTTCCCATTTACACTTTATATCGTACTTATTCGCAGGCTCAAAACCAAAGCGATGATAATAAGCAGGATCACCCAGTACAACAGATACAGGGTAACCAAGCTCAGCAAGAGTTTCTAACCCTTCTGTCACTAAAGACTGAGCGATGCCTTGCTTTTCAAATTCTTTTTTTACACATAAAGGGGCCAACCCTTGCCAGTTAAAATCATCACCATTAAGCATTACTGGGCTAAAAAGGCAATGACCAATCACTTCACCTTCATCTGTACATGCGACTAATGATAAAGTTAAATGACTATTTTCACGTAAAGACATTACTAACTGAGCTTCTGCTTCAGTTTCAAATGTCTCACGAACCAATCGATCTATCGTTAAAATATCCGCAGGTGCTTCAGTTCTAATAAGCATTTATCGTCTCTTTCACTTCCGGCTTTTGCAAGCCTTGTTGGACAAAATTAGCCAACGTCATTAATGCTTGGTTTAAAGGTTTTGGTAATGAATCAAGATCAACACTGTCCATTAAGTTTTTCACTTCAAGCCCAAGCTCTGTATCACCTTCAATCTTTAGGCGACGTTGAAAAAACAAAGTGTCAGGATCTTCTTTACGGCCAGCAATTAAAATTAAATCATTCAGCGGACCACTAAAGCTAACATCTTCTTTCTCTGCTTTATTGGAGACTATCAGCTTTTCATCTTGATAACTGATAAACCAGTGCAATTCGAGATCAAGAATTGAAACTTTTAACCACTTATCTTCCAAAAATTCAAAATCACCATCATCAAGAGCTTCATGAAAGACTTGCTTTAATCCTTCGAGCAATACCTTTTGTTGCATTGAAACAGGAATTAATTTTGCAGGTACTTTGAGAACTGATGCTGCATTTTCTACTAGTTTTGAACGAATTTGATTAATCACGCTTAATTTCCATTACATTTGGTCGATAACTTTATGCAGTATAAATTGATTGACGGATATCTAACCTGTTTCTTATCAAAAAAAAGACTTATTACAATTTAAGGTGGCAAATAGGGATCCATTCAATGTATATTTTACTGTTGAAATTATAAATACTATTAATCAGTACTGATTCTGGAAGTTATTTGTCTTCTTTACTAAAAAGCGGTAACACTATGTCACTTTCTCAAATACAACATTGGCTTCCTTTGCTAACAGATAACAGTCCATTTCTGTTTGCTATTTTGGACACGGATCATAACTACGTTACCGTTAATAATCGTTACTGTGAAATCAGTGGGTTAAACAGGGAAGAGTTATGTGGACGTTCTGACTCTGAGATTTTAGGCGCACATTTTTATGCCTCTCTCAAACCCTACTATTGCCGAGCCTTAAATGGTGAAAAAATTGAAGCTGAAATCACACTAGACGATCATCGTTTTGATACCAGCCTTCATTTTAGTTTATTCCCAATAGAACAAGACAATAACACTTACATTGTCTTCCACGCTGTAGATACCTCAGAACGCCAACAATTACTCAATTCTTTAAAAGAAAGCGAATCAAAATATCAAAAGTTAACCGAGCTTCTTAATGATTCTGTCTTTTTAATTGAAGGCGACATCATCGTTTCAGCCAATACTGCATCTGCAAAGATGCTTGGTTTTAATAAACCTGCCGAATTTATTGGTGAAAGCATTGAACAACTATTAATTTCAAGCAATAAGACTCACTCTCTGTCTGAAGTTATTGCTAATTTAGCCTCAGAACAACAACTCACAGTAAGAACGACTGTAAATTGCGGCATTCGATCTGAGCTGCTCTTAACCGTTGAAAAAACACTTATTTTAGGCAGCCCCGCTCACCTTGTTATTTTAAAAGAACATAAGAAACAACTTGCAACAACCAATCAAATGGCAGTTTCTCAAGTTGATTTACTGACTGGGATATATAACCGACACGGGTTTACTCATGTCATAGAAAAGATGATTAAAGAAAACATTCCTTTTTTCATGCTCTATTTAGACATTGATAACTTCAAGAATATAAATGATTCTTTAGGCCACCACATCGGCGATCGCGTATTAAAAGAGATCTCAACTCGCCTACAGAAACTATTACCAAAACACGCCATTGTTGGGCATTTAGGTGGCGATGAATTTGGCATCTTATTTCCAAAGCCTGAACATAACCAAATCCTTGACCAACTCTCAGATAAAATTATCAAGCTAATTAACCAACCTTTTGATTTAGTTCATTTCTCTAAACGATTAGCTTGTTCTATTGGCAGTGTTCAATACCCTATCGATGGAACCGATGCTCGCAGCTTATTACAAAATGCTGATACGGCAATGTATGAAGCCAAAGACCGTGGCCGAAACCGCTTAATCAAATTTCATGACCAAATGAACAAAGAAGCAAGAATGCGATTATGGTTAGAAATCGAACTTCAAAAAGCCTTACAAAACAATGGACTTGAAGTATGGTATCAACCAAAAGTAAGTGCTCGTGATTTTAGAATCAATGGCGCAGAGGCACTTGTTCGATGGAAACACCCTGTAGAAGGGTATATAAGTCCAGCTCGTTTCATTCCTGTTGCTGAACGTTCAGGGTTAATTGAAACATTAGGCAAAGTAGTTATGCGTGAGGTTTTCCAAACCGTAAAAGAATGGAAAAACCAAGGGATCTTACCTGGTCGTATCGCGATTAATTTATCTCCAGCACAATTTGGTAATCCTCAATTAATTGAATATATGGAACGACTACTAAAAACAACTCAAGTAGATCCAAACTGTATAACTTTAGAGCTAACTGAAAGTGCGGTAATGAGCGACGGCGAACATGCCATTCAAATGCTTGATGCAATTAAGAAATTAGGATTTACACTGTCTATCGATGATTTCGGCACTGGTTACTCTTCATTAGCTTATCTTGCTCGCTTCCCTCTTGATGAACTGAAAATTGACCGCGGCTTCATTAGTGAAATAGATACGCTACCAAAACAAATTACTATTATAGAAAATGTCATTAATTTAGGTAAAAACTTAAATATGGATATCGTTGCTGAAGGGGTTGAAACAAGACAACAAGCAATGCTTCTATCCAGTTTGAATTGTGATTCCATTCAAGGCTTCCACTTCTACAAACCTCAGCCAAAACATGAGATTGAAGCGTTATTAGTACAAAATAAACGTTCAAGATAATCAAATAATAAAGAGCTTAATACCTAGAACAAAACTACTTCTTTCTAGGTATTACAGCCTCTTAAATAGAAATAAGTTACATTTCCATCAACTCAACCATAAGTCTTTATTTAAGTAACAAAACAACTAAAAACCTGCCTTAAATCAAGTTTCAAAATTATCTTATCATTATCATAGAGCATCAGATTTTTGTAACTAGGTATTCTTATGGAACTCCTCTGCCCAGCCGGTAACTTACCTGCTCTAAAAACCGCGATAGATTGCGGTGCCGATGCCGTTTATATCGGTTTTAAAGACGATACAAATGCTCGCCATTTTGCAGGCTTAAACTTTACAGGTAAAAAACTTGAAAAGGCAGTGCAATATGTTCATGACAACAATAAACATATTCATGTTGCGTTGAATACCTTCGCCCATCCTGATGGCTTTAACCGTTGGACCAAAGCTGTTGATAATGCGGCGGCAATGGGTATTGATGCATTAATCATCTCAGACATTGGGGTTCTAGAGTACGCGGCAAACACTTATCCAGATTTAGAACTACACTTATCAGTTCAAGCTTCTGCGACTAACGTTGCCGCGATTGATTTCTATAAAAAGAATTTCAATATTAAACGAGTTGTATTGCCTCGTGTATTATCGATTCATCAAGTCAAACAACTATCTCGTAATTTAACTTCTGATGTGGATCTTGAAGTATTTGCCTTTGGTAGCCTATGTATTATGTCTGAGGGACGTTGTTACTTATCATCATACATGACTGGCGAGTCACCAAATACAGTAGGGGCTTGCTCTCCAGCTAAATACGTTCGCTGGCAAGAAACAGAAAATGGCCTAGAGTCTCGCTTAAACAACATTCTTATTGACCGCTACGGCGAAGGTGAAAACGCGGGTTACCCAACGCTTTGTAAAGGCCGTTTCGATGTAGAAGGAAAAACGTTCCATGCATTAGAAGAGCCTACGAGTTTAAATACCCTATCTCTTGTTCCTGAATTATTTTCCGCTAATGTGGCGTCAGTGAAAATTGAAGGTCGTCAACGTAGCCCCGCATACGTAGAACAAGTAACTAAAACTTGGCGAGCGGCCATTGACCGTTATAAAGCAAACCCTGAAGGCTACACTGTAGAACCTAAGTGGGATGCAACATTAGCAAACGTTTCAGAGGGAACCCAAACAACCCTTGGTGCTTATCATAAGAAGTGGCAATAGGAGAAAGTTATGAAGTACGCATTAGGTCCACTCTTATATTTTTGGTCTAAAGAAAACATTGAATCTTTTTATCAAAAAGCGATAAACAGCGAAACTGACATTATTTATTTGGGCGAAAGTGTTTGTTCAAAGCGTCGTGAAATGAAGCCTAAAGATTGGTTTTCAATTGCTAAAGATATTTCTGAATCGGGAAAACAAGTTGTACTTTCTACGATGGCGCTGTTAGAGGCCCCTAGTGAAGTCAACGCAATGAAAAAATACATTGATAACGGTGACTTCATTATTGAAGCTAACGATGTCTCAGCGATTCAATTGGCTTCAGAAAGCAACGTTCCTTTTGTTGTTGGTCCTGCGGTTAACTGCTACAACGCCCAAACACTGAATTTATTTTTAAAGCAAGGCATGACTCGCTGGTGCATGCCTGTAGAGCTATCACGGGAATGGTTACAGAATGTATTAATTCAATGTGATGATTTAGGCATTAAAGGTAAATTTGAAACTGAAGTATTCAGCTATGGTTACCTACCATTAGCGTATTCGGCTCGATGCTTTACCGCAAGAGCCGAAAATAAGCCAAAAGATGAATGTGAGACTTGTTGTATTAAATATCCGAATGGCATTACGGTTAATAGCCAAGAAGGACAAGAAGTCTTTACATTAAACGGAATTCAAACTCAATCTGGCTATTGCTATAATTTAATCAATGACTTAGCAAGTATGAATGAGTTGGTTGATGTCGTTCGTTTAAGTCCATTAAGTGTAGAGACATTCAATGAAGTCTCTAAGTTTAAAGCTAATGAAACAGGTACTGAAAAATTTGCATTAAAAGATGCACGTCAATGCAATGGCTATTGGCACAGCATTGCAGGACTAGATGTACAAATCTAATTTATATTAAGTGTTAAATAAAAAAAGCCCTTACTTATCTCAAGTAAGGGCTTTTTCATAGATAAATAATCTGTATTTACTCAGCTAAAGCTTCTTCTTTTAACACTTCTTTTTCCGAACTGTCAGAAACAGGGGCTTCCTTCGCTTCCAAAGCTTGTTGCTCTTTTATTTTCTGTTCTTGTAGCTCTCGTAATGATTGGTAAATTTTACCCAACTCAACAAACGAATAGCGATGCTCGACAAACTCATAAACATTACCAGCCATTGCCAATTTATATAAAGCAATTGCACTTGGGTAGTCACCTTCATGTTGATAGCCTTTAGCTAAATAGAAATAACCCTCTGTTAATTTTTCTGCTAACGCGACGTTATTACGTGTTGTAGTTAAGATCTTTTTAAAGAATTCATCTTCTGTTGTTTCTTTTAAAATAACACCAGCAAGATCCCATCCAAAATCATCATCTGTACGCTTCTGGTATTGAACCTTAAATTCTTCAGTTGCCACTAATGGATCAACTTCAAGGCCAATCCAGTAGAGCCAAATCGCACGATAAGGGTCTGTTGGTGCATCATTATAATGCTTTCTTGCAATCTCATAAGCTTGGTCATAACGTTCACCATAATAAAGGGCAATCGCTAAATTTCGCTCTGCAAATTGATTCTTTGGATCTAGCTCTAATGCTGAATCTAACGCTTCATAGGCTCCGTCAAAATCGGTATTTTGTGTGTAATAAACACCTAAAATATTAAATACATCACTTTGATCTGGCTTTAAGTTTAAAGATTGAGTGAAATCAACACGAGCTAAATCACGCAATCCCAAGCTGTCATTAATTAACCCACGCTCATAAAACATTTTCGCACGGGTGATATCATCAACATCTGGACGCAATAATAATTGATCCAACCGAGATAACTGTATCTCTTGTTGAATACTTGCTTGTAAAGGTACCGCCATTGGAGGGGAAACCCATCCTGAAGTGTTATTTGTTGATGCACAACCTGATAAGGCCATTACTACGCCAACTAACGCTATTCGAATCCAATTCACTCATTTTCTCCTATGATAAGCTGACTTCTTCTAACTGCAATTAAAAGAAAAGGGAGCATTTCTGCTCCCTTTATAACACGCTTTATATTAAAAGACTGTAATCAATCAGATTATTCTGCGTCTTTTACTTCAGCAGCAGGCGCTGGGTTTAGCTCAGCATTTGCTTCTTTGATACTTAGACGGATACGGCCTTGACGGTCGATCTCTAGTACTTTAGTTTTCACTTCTTGACCAACTTGTAGATGATCTGCCACTTTCTCAATACGCTCTTCAGCGATTTGAGAAATATGAACTAGACCTTCTTTAGGACCAAGAACCGTTACGAATGCACCGAAATCAACGATACGCATAACTTTACCTGTGTAGATCTTACCCACTTCAACTTCAGCAGTAATTTCTTCAATACGACGGATAGCTTCTTTAGCAGCAGCACCTTCAGTCGCAGCGATTTTGATAGTACCGTCATCTTCGATTTCGATAGTTGTACCCGTTTCTTCACAAAGAGCACGGATAACTGCGCCGCCTTTACCGATAACATCTTTGATCTTATCAGAGCTGATTTTCATTGTGTGGATACGTGGAGCGTATTGTGAGATATCTTCACGAGCGCCAGAGATTGCTTCGTCCATAACAGTAAGGATGTGCTTACGCGCGCCTTGTGCTTGGTTTAGAGCGATCTGCATGATCTCTTTAGTGATACCTTCAATTTTGATATCCATTTGAAGAGCAGTAATACCTTCGTTAGTACCCGCTACTTTAAAGTCCATGTCACCTAGGTGATCTTCATCGCCAAGGATGTCAGAAAGAACAACGAAATCGTCGCCTTCTTTAACAAGACCCATTGCAATACCAGCAACAGACGCTTTAATTGGAACACCCGCATCCATAAGAGCTAGAGATGTACCACACACAGAAGCCATTGAAGATGAACCGTTAGATTCAGTGATTTCCGATACTACACGAACTGTGTATGGGAATTCTTCAACAGAAGGCATAACCGCTTGGATACCACGTTTAGCTAGTTTACCGTGACCAATTTCACGACGCTTAGGAGAACCAACAAAGCCAGTTTCGCCTACACAGTATGGAGGGAAGTTGTAGTGTAGAAGGAAGTGATCTTTCTTCTCACCCATTAGGCTGTCGATGATTTGAGCATCACGTTGTGTGCCAAGCGTTGCAGTAACAAGAGCTTGAGTTTCACCACGAGTGAATAAAGAAGAACCGTGTGTACGAGGAAGAACACCTGTACGTACGTCTAGCGCACGAACCATGTCTTTTTCACGACCATCGATACGTGGGTGGCCAGCAATAATGCGGCTACGTACAACGTTTTTCTCTAGAGAACCAAGCATACCGCGAATTTCACGTTCATCTAGTTCTTCGTTTTGAGCTAGAAGTGCTTCAACAGCTTCAGTTTTGATTGTACCAACTTGCTCGTAACGCGCCATTTTTTCAGTAATTTGGTACGCTTCAGAAAGACGAGTTTCTGCAAGTTCAGCAACTTGAGCTTTAAGTTCAGCATTTACTTCTGGAGCAGTCCAATCCCAAGATGGAGTACCTACTTCAGCAGCAAATTCATTGATTGCTTTAATTACTACTTGTTGTTGGTCATGACCAAATACAACAGCAGAAAGCATTTCTTCTTCAGATAGGTTGTCAGCTTCTGACTCAACCATTAATACTGCGCCTTCTGTACCAGACACTACTAGGTCTAGTTTAGAGTTTTCAAGCTCAGTGTTTGATGGGTTAAGAACTAGCTCACCATTGATGTGACCAACACGTGCAGCACCGATAGGACCATTGAATGGTACACCAGCGATAGAAAGTGCCGCAGACGTTGCGATCATTGTGATCATGTCTGGGTTTACGTCAGGGTTGATAGAAACAACCGTAGCGATAACTTGAACTTCGTTTTTAAACGCACTTGGGAAAAGTGGACGAATTGGACGGTCGATTAGACGAGCCGTTAATGTTTCGCCTTCAGAAGGACGACCTTCACGCTTGAAGAAACCACCAGGGATTTTACCAGCAGCGTAAGTACGCTCTTGGTAGTTAACTGTTAATGGGAAGAAATCTTGACCCGGTACTGCGTCTTTTTTAGCAACAACAGAAACGAATACTGATGTATCGTCCATGCTTGCCATAACAGCTGCAGTTGCTTGACGAGCCATTACGCCCGTTTCTAGAGTTACGGTATGGTTACCGTACTGGAATGATTTTACGACTGGATTCGCGAACATTATTTTTCCTTTATTCTTAACACTCAAACCATTTCTGGCTGAAATTAAGAAAATTTAAGTGATAATTCAATCTATTACCAATCGCGACTAGTACAAATTTACTTAGCTAAAGATAACTTGTAATAGTCGCGACCTAGTGGCCGACTTCGGTGACTGTAATAGATGAACAAAATTATAGAGTTAAAAACGCACACTGCAATTTCAACCGCAATAGTATACCCCAATTAAGGCAATATGCGAGGTTCAGAAATGAAAAAGGAGAATTGCGGGCACAAAAAAAGGAGCGATAAACGCTCCTTTTTGTCAAACTGTCTTTACAGACATCGCAAATTAGCGACGTAGGCCTAGACGTTTGATTAGATTTTGGTAACGCTCGCTATTTTTACCTTTTAGGTAATCAAGAAGCTTACGACGGCTAGAAACCATACGTAATAGACCACGACGGCTGTGGTGATCGTGCTTGTGATTAGCGAAGTGACCTTGAAGGTGGTTGATAGAAGCAGTAAGTAGTGCTACTTGTACTTCTGGTGAACCTGTATCGCCTTCAGATTGTGCGTATTCTGCAACGATTGCTGCTTTAGTTTCTGCATTCAGAGACATAATGCTCTCCTGATAAGAGTTGTTTAATATATGTAGCAGCCAATCTCTGATTCAGCCACTACGCGAAGGGCGAATTATACGGATGAACAATAATAAAGCAATAAAAAAAAGAGCAAAACCACAAGGCTTTGCTCTTTCTTAATCTAGCTTCTTCAAAAGTATTTATTTATCTTCTTCTTCGACTTCATCTCGGAAAACAACTAAACGCTTTGGAGCAACACGACCATCATTATCAATATGACCAACACCGATGAATAAACGATCTTCACCTGATGTCATACGAACGATGCCATCTTGTGGGGCGCCAAACACCTGAACAGGTTGTCCATGCAATACATGATCAGCCAATTCTGGGATCATATTAACTTCTGGTAAATCCTGTACTGCAGAGTCCATAGGCATAAGCAATGGATCAAGCAATTCACGAGGTGCAATTTCGTCACGATGCGCTTGTTCTAACAAGGCTTCAAGATGTTCAATAGTTACCATATTTTCATATTTGTAATTTGATACACCAGTACGACGTAAATACGTTACGTGCGCGCCACAACCTAGCATTTCGCCAAGATCATCCGTAATAGTTCGGATGTAAGTACCCTTAGAACAATGTACTTCCATCTCAACTTCATGACCTTCAAAACGGATCAATTCAATTGAATAAACCGTAATTTTACGAGACTCACGAGGAACTTCAATGCCTTCTCGAGCGTATTCATACAAAGGGCGACCTTGGTGTTTTAACGCTGAAAACATTGAAGGGATTTGATCTGTCGTACCACGGAACTTAGCAATACAACGCTCAAGCTGACCACGGTCAACTTTTACTTCACGAGTTTGAACTACTTCGCCATCAGAATCCGAAGTGTTAGTACGTTCACCAAGCTTAGCAACAACGCGGTATCGCTTATCAGAATCTAATAGAAACTGAGAGAACTTCGTCGCTTCACCAAAACATAATGGCAGCATACCTGTAGCAAGAGGATCAAGAGCACCGGTATGACCTGCTTTTTCAGCAAAGTAAATACGTTTTACTTTTTGTAGCGTATCGTTCGACGTAATTCCTGTAGGTTTATCAATTAAGATAACACCATTGACTGGACGACCCTTACGACGACGAGCCATTACTCTTCACCTTCATCTGATTCAGTACGACCAGATTCAGCCATTTTACGCTTATCTGTGTTTACAACGTCCGACACTAAATTAGACATACGCATACCTTCAACAAGTGTATTGTCGTAAGTAAAGCGAACTTCAGGCGTTAGACGATGACGAATACGCTTACCAAGCATCATTCGAACTGGCACTTCATGTTCTTTTAGTGCTGCTAGGCATGTTTCAGGCGTTTGATCACCAACACAGAAGAAAGTAACGAATACTTTTGCGTATGCAAGATCACGAGATACTTCAACATCAGAAATGGTAACCATACCGATGCGTGAATCACGAACTTCGCGTTGTAGAATTAGAGCTAATTCTTTTTGTAATTGTTGCGACACACGTTGTGTGCGGCTAAATTCTTTTGACATATCATTTCTCACTTAGAAAGATGGGGGGCTTGGTAATTACCAGCCCCCCATGGTGTATTCAACAACCGATTACTACTTATCGTTAATAATAACGTTAGTAATTATAGTCAATTAGTCAAGAGTACGTTTGATCTCAACAATTTCGAATACTTCGATTTGGTCGCCAGCGCGAACATCGTTGTAGTTCTTAACGCCGATACCACACTCGTAACCATTTTTAACTTCAGCAACGTCATCTTTGAAGCGACGTAGTGATTCAAGCTCACCTTCGTAGATAACTACGTTTTCACGTAGAACACGAATTGGGTTGTTACGCTTGATTGTACCTTCAGTAACCATACAACCAGCGATAGCGCCAAGTTTAGGAGACTTAAATACTTCACGTACTTGTGCAAGACCAATGATTTCTTGACGGAATTCAGGTGCAAGCATACCACCCATCGCTTGTTTAACTTCGTCAATCAATTGGTAGATGATTGAGTAGTAGCGAAGGTCTAGGTTTTCGTTTTCGATTGTACGACGAGCAGTCGCATCAGCACGAACGTTGAAGCCTAGAAGGATTGCATTAGATGCTGCTGCAAGTGTTGCGTCAGTTTCAGTAATACCACCAACACCAGAACCAATGATGTTCACTTTAACTTCGTCAGTAGACAGTTTAAGTAGTGAATCAGCGATTGCTTCAACAGAACCTTGAACGTCCGCTTTAAGTACAACGTTACATTCAGCAACTTCACCAGCTTCCATGTTTGCAAACATGTTTTCTAGTTTCGCTTTTTGTTGACGAGCTAGTTTAACATCACGGAATTTACCTTGACGGTAGTTAGCAACTTCACGCGCTTTACGCTCATCACGAACAACTGTTGCTTCATCACCTGATGCTGGAACGCCAGAAAGACCAAGAATTTCTACAGGAATAGATGGACCCGCAGATTCGATGTCTTTACCGTTTTCATCGCGCATTGCACGAACACGGCCATACTCTTGACCACAAAGAACGATATCGCCTTTGTTTAAAGTTCCTGATTGAACAAGAACAGTAGCTACTGGACCACGGCCTTTATCTAGACGAGATTCAACAACAACACCTGACGCCATACCTTCTTTAACCGCAGTTAATTCAAGTACTTCAGATTGAAGAAGGATAGCTTCTAGAAGACCTTCGATGTTCGTACCTTGCTTAGCAGAGATATGAACGAAGATGTTCTCGCCGCCCCACTCCTCAGGAATAACGTCGTATTGAGCAAGCTCATTTTTAACGTTATCTGGGTTAGCGCCTTCTTTATCGATTTTGTTTACAGCAACAATCAGAGGTACACCAGCCGCTTTTGCGTGTTGGATAGCTTCGATTGTTTGTGGCATAACACCATCATCTGCAGCAACAACAAGTACAACGATATCTGTCGCTTGAGCACCACGAGCACGCATAGCAGTAAAGGCTGCGTGTCCAGGAGTATCAAGGAAAGTGATCATACCGTTGTCAGTTTCAACGTGGTATGCACCGATGTGTTGTGTAATACCACCAGCTTCCGCATCAGCAACGTGTGCACGACGGATGTAATCCAGTGTAGAAGTTTTACCGTGGTCAACGTGACCCATGATAGTAACAACAGGTGCACGGCCTTCAACAGCAGCACTATTATCACGATCAGACAGTACCGCTTCTTCTAATTCGTTTTCTTTACGAAGAACCACTTTATGACCCATTTCTTCAGCAACTAGAGCAGCTGTTTCTTGGTCAATAACTTGGTTGATAGTCGCCATAGCGCCCATCTTCATCATAACTTTAATAACTTCAGTTGCTTTTACTGACATTTTGTTTGCCAGTTCAGAAACAACAATTGTCTCACCAATCGCAACATCTTGTTTAGCAACAGTTGCTGACTTATCAAAGCCATGCTGCATAGATGTTGGTTTGTTTACTTGAGGTTTCTTGTTGCGACCGCCACGTTGGTTACGACCACCGCGAGCTGGTTCAGCTGGTTTTGCTTTCTTCTTACGACGACGAGGTTGTTGCTCATCTTTACGGTCAGCAGCATCTTCCGCTTCACGAGCGTGAGATGAAGTTGTCACGTGATAATCTGCAGTTTTTTCAGCTGCTGATTTTTTCTGCTCTTCTTCTTTCCAACGAGCTTCATTTTCTTCAGCAAGTTTACGAGCATCTTCAACCAGTTTTGCAGCTTCTGCTTCTGCTTTACGAGTCGCTTCTTGTTCTTGACGAAGTTTTAGTTCATCAGCTTCTTTTTTTGCTTGATCGTTTTTAGTAGTCATTTCTTTTTTAGCCTTTTCGGTCTCAGCTTGCTTCGCTTTTTGTTCAGCGTCACGTTTTGCTTTAACCTCTGCTTCAGCATCACGCTTAGCTTTTTCTTCCGCTTCACGTTGTGCTTTCTGTTCAACTTCGCGAATTGCAGCATCCTCTGCATCACGTTTTGTTTGCTCTTCAGCTTCTGCTTTCAGCTGCTCAGTTTTCTTCTCTTCTTCAAGTGTGCTTGCTTTTACATAAGTACGTTTTTTACGTACTTCTACTTGCACATCTTTACTTTTACCGCCAGTACCAGCAACACTTAATGTACTACGAGTCTTACGTTGAAGAGTTAGACGGGTTGGTGAAGCACTTTCATCAGCACTACCATGCTCTTTCTTTAGGTGAACTAGCAACGATTGCTTTTCACCTTCAGAAACAGAATCGCCATCTTTTTTATTAATACCAGCATCTGAAAATTGCTGAAGTAAGCGGTCAACTGGAGTTCCAATTTCATCACTAAGTGCTTTTACCGTAAGCTTTGTCATACCGCTTCTCCTTGCTGAAATAATTATGCTTCGTCGCTAAACCAACAAATGTTACGTGCTGCCATGATTAACTCACCAGCACGAGCTTCCGTCAGGTCTTCAATATCAGACAGTTCATCAACACCTTGGTCTGCAAGATCTTCAAGTGTAATTACACCTTTAGCTGCAAGTTTAAACGCTAATTCACGTTCTAGACCGTCAAGTGCAAGTAGGTCTTCTGCTGGCTCAATACCATCAAGAGATTCTTCTTGCGCCAATGCAAGTGTTGTTAATGCTTCTTTAGCGCGAGTACGAAGAAGATCAACTGTTTCTTCGTTTAAAGCTTCAACTTCTAATAGTTCGTTTACAGGTACGTAAGCGATCTCTTCAAGCGTAGTGAAACCTTCTTCAACTAATAGTTGAGCAAAATCTTCATCGATATCTAAATGCTTAACAAATGCATCAATAGAGCCTTGAGCTTCTTCTTGGTGCTTCTTGTTAAGATCTGCAACTGTCATTACGTTTAATTCCCAACCAGTTAGTTGAGACGCTAGACGTACGTTTTGACCACTACGGCCAATTGCTTGTGCTAGGTTATCAGCTTCAACAGCAATATCCATCGTATTATTGTCTTCATCAACAATAATAGAAGCAACTTCAGCAGGAGCCATTGCATTGATAACGAATTGTGCAGGGTTATCATCCCAAAGCACTATATCAATACGCTCACCACCTAAATCGTTCGATACAGCTTGAACTCGAGCACCACGCATACCAACACACGCACCCACTGGGTCAATACGTTTGTCGTTAGTTTTCACTGCGATTTTAGCACGAGAACCTGGATCACGAGCAGCCGCTTTTAGTTCAATCAGTTCTTCACCGATTTCTGGCACTTCTACGCGGAATAGTTCAGTTAGCATAATGCCTTTTGAGCGAGTCATGAATAACTGGAAGCCACGAGCTTCTGGTTTAACTGCGTATAAAAGACCACGAACACGGTCACCTGGACGGAAGTTTTCACGTGGAAGTTGATCTTCACGTAAAATTACCGCTTCAGCGTTATTACCAAGATCAACGATGATAGCATCACGATTTACTTTTTTAACGATACCAGTGATTAACTCACCTTCGTTATCAATAAATTGTTCAACAATCATTGCACGTTCTGCTTCACGTACTTTTTGTACGATAACTTGTTTCGCTGTTTGTGTAGTAATACGGTCAAATGTTACTGACTCGATATCATCTTCAATGTAACCACCAACTTCGATAGTCTCATCTTCAAACTGTGCTGCTTCAATAGAAATTTCAAGCGTTGGATGTTCAACGTTTTCTACTGCAACCCAACGACGGAAAGTTTCAAAGTTACCTGTTTTGCGATCGATCGCTACACGTACTTCAATTTCCAATTCAGATTTTTTCTTTGTTGCTGTTGCTAGCGCGATTTCTAATGCTTCAAAAATTCGCTCACGAGGAACAGCTTTTTCATTTGATACTGCTTCTACAACAGCTAAGATTTCTTTGTTCATTTTAGCCTCTATCAGCCTTAAAATTTAGGAACTAAGTTCGCCTTTGAAATGTTGCTTAACGCAAATTCTTCATTGTTACCATCAACTGTAACCGTAACAATCTCACCGTTAATGTCTAGAATATCTCCTTTCCATTTACGACGGTTATTCATCGGCATCTTTAATACAAGGCTGACCTCGTGACCAACAAATTGTTGATAATGTGCTGCTTTAAACAGTGGACGTTCAAGACCTGGAGACGAAACCTCTAGGTTATATGCTACTGTAATTGGATCTTCTACATCCATTACTGCACTGATTTGACGACTGGCTTCTGCACAGTCCTCCACAAAGATGCCATTTTCATGGTCGATAAATACACGCAACGTTGAATGTTCACCCGCACGAATAAATTCCAAACCGACCAATTCATAACCTAAAGCACCAACAGGAGCCTCAAGCATTTCTGTTAGTTGTCTTTCTAATCCTGTCATTGATATCCCCTGAAAACAAAAAAAGGGCACTAAAGGCCCAATTCTTAAAAAACAGTCTGTTTCAGATAGCAAAAAACCCCGATAATTGCGGGGTTTAGTACTGCTGGACCCTGAATGCCACTTGCGTGACTTATCTAATAATAGCAATTACTCTTATTAGATAATTGGTTGCGGGAGCCGGATTTGAACCGACGACCTTCGGGTTATGAGCCCGACGAGCTACCAAGCTGCTCCATCCCGCGTCCGAAAAGAACAAAGAAAGTATAGTTTCTTTATCCTTTTATTACAAGAATCAGATTCTTGTCTGAATATGGTGCCGAGAGAGGGACTTGAACCCTCACACCATAAGGCACTAGCACCTCATGCTAGCGTGTCTACCAATTTCACCATCTCGGCTAAAGTCGTTTAAAGAGGTACGTCGCTGTTTCCAGTAGCAGGAACGTCACTCGTATTATCAGTTGTTTGCTCTGTTGCTTGTTGATCTAACTTAAGATCAAAGCCTTCAGATTTATGCGTAGACATATTGCCTAGCGCTAAGCTGATAATAAAAAATACTGTTGCACAAAGTGCAGTCATTCGGGTTAAAAAGTTTCCAGAGCCACCAGAGCCAAATACTGTATTTGATGCTCCAGCCCCAAATGAAGCTCCCATATCTGCGCCTTTACCGTGTTGTACCAATACTAGGCCAATTACACCGACTGCGGCAATCAGATAAATCACAAGTAGAATAGTATGCATTCCGTCACCCATGTATCTAATTAATGTACCGGTAGCCCATTGGCAACACCAGCGCCCTCTCAATTAAGAGGCCGAGGGATATTAACCAAACTAGGCTACTATGACAAGTTAAAATTAACAAAAAACGTTCAATTTCATTTAATTGGTTAAATTAACAGCTTTCCTTTACAGCATCAGCAATCTGAAGTGCATATTGCTGAACAAGCTCAGCATTTTCACCTTCAACCATAACGCGAATTAAAGGTTCAGTTCCTGATTTACGTAACAAAACTCGACCGTTATCACCTAATTTTGATTCAACATCAACTTGAGCTGCTTTAACTGCATCAGAATCAAGAGGGTTATTATCTCCAGTAAAACGTACATTTTCCAATACTTGTGGGAACATACTCATACCATTACATAATTCTTGTAATGACATTTTACTACCAACAATAGAAGCTATCACCTGAAGTGCCGCAACGATTGCATCGCCAGTCGTTACTTTATCCAATAAAATGACATGCCCTGAGTTCTCTGCACCTATCAACCAATTGTTTTCTAGTAGTTTCTCCATCACATAACGGTCACCTACATTCGAACGAATAAATGGAATACCAAGGTTACGTAGCGCAACTTCCATACCCATATTGGTCATTAGAGTACCAACAACACCGCCTTTCAACTCACCACGACGTAAAGCATCACGAGCAATAATATAAGCGATTTGGTCGCCATCAACCTTTTCACCAAACTCATCCACCATGATGATACGGTCGCCATCACCATCAAAAGCGACACCAAAATCAGCTTTTTCTTCTAATACTTTAGCTTGTAAGGCTCGAACATCTGTCGCCCCTACTTCATGGTTAATATTGGTGCCATTTGGCTCACAACCGATAGTAATGATCTCTGCACCAAGTTCTTTAAATACATTAGGTGCAATATGGTACGTTGCGCCATTTGCACAATCGATAACCATTTTAACACCAGCCAAACTCAGTTCTTTTGGAAATGTACTTTTACAAAATTCAATATAACGGCCGGCAGCATCATTTAAGCGAGATGCTTTACCTAGCAAAGCAGATTCAACACACGTCATTGGTTTATCTAGTTCTGCTTCTATCGCCATTTCAATGTCATCAGGAAGCTTTGTGCCTTCCGATGAGAAGAATTTAATACCATTATCGTAATAAGGATTATGAGATGCTGAAATAACAATCCCGGCTTCTGCACGGAATGTTTGCGTTAAATAGGCAACGGCAGGTGTTGGCATTGGCCCGGTAAATTTAGCTTTAAGACCTGCAGCCGCTAAACCTGCTTCTAATGCTGATTCCAACATGTAGCCTGAAATACGCGTATCTTTACCGATAATGACTTTTTTCGTACCTTGCTGTGCAAGTACCTTACCTGCAGCCCAGCCTAATTTCATTACAAAATCAGGTGTAATAGGCGCTTGACCAACCAACCCACGAACACCATCAGTTCCAAAATATTTACGTTCAGCCATGTTGTACTCCATGTTTTATTTTTAATAATTTATTTTAAATGAACAATTCTTTAGTCAGATACTTGTTCTAATGTTGCTTGGCAAACTTTCACTATATCCATAGTTTGTTCAAAATCATGAACTCGAATAATTTGTGCGCCTTTCATTGCAGCAATCGTCGCACACGCCAAGCTACCCGATATTGCCTCTTGAGGCTCAACATCTAGCAATTTAAAAATCATTGATTTACGAGACATTCCCGCCAATATAGGTAAACCTAACTGATGGAAACGTTCTAATTCTGCAAGTAGTTGGTAATTATGCGCCAACGTTTTACCAAATCCAAACCCAGGATCAAGAATTAACTTATCTTTTGCGATACCAACCGATTGGCATGCTGCAATTCTTTCCTCTAAAAAACAGGTTACATCAGTAAGCAGTTCAGTATAAGTAGGGTTAGATTGCATCGTACGTGGTTGCCCTTTCATATGCATTAAGCAGATAGGAACATTTGTTTTTGCAGCAACCTCTAATGCATTAGGCTCTTGTAATGCACGAACATCGTTAATTAAATCAGCCCCTGCTTTTACCGCCTCATTCATTACGACCGCTTTGCTGGTATCAATAGATATCCAAGTATCAAATCGCTGATGTATCGCTTCAATTATAGGAATGACACGTTCTAACTCTTCTTCGAGCCCAACATCTGGTGCTCCTGGTCTTGTTGACTCACCACCAATATCAATAAAACTAACACCAGCGTTTACCATTTTCTCTGCTTGTTTTAACGCAATATCTAGATTGGTAAATTTACCGCCATCAGAAAAAGAGTCCGGCGTAACATTAAGGATCGCCATCACATGAGAACGGTCTAATATTAACGTTTTATCTCTACTTATTAATTTCATGATCAGTCCTTTTAAAATACAAAAACCCCGAGCATAACTCGGGGTTTATTTCGTACTTAATTCATCTTATTTTTCTGATGAATCTGAATCTGTTTTAGTCTCTTCAGGCGCTTGAGGTTTTTCTTCCTCAGACTTCTCTTCAACTTTTGACTCTTCTTCACTTACTGGTTTCTCGTTTTTCTCTTGAGGTTTGGTTTGATTGTCATCTCCCCAACCTTGAGGTTCACGGATCTCAGTTTTTCGCTCCATCAAGTCATCAATTTGGCCAGCATCAATAGTTTCAAATGTCATTAACGCATCTTTCATTGCGTGCATGATATCCATATTATCTTCAAGGATCTGTCTAGCTCGTGCATAGTTGCGATCAATGATAGTACGAATTTCAGCATCAATTAATTTCAGCGTTTCAGGTGAAACATGTTTTGACTGATGAGAGCCACCATGACCAGAGAACGGGTCACCTTGATCTTCTGCATAAAGTAAAGGACCTAATGCATCAGAGAAACCCCATTGGGTTACCATTTTACGCGCAATATCAGTTGCACGTTCAATATCATTTGATGCACCAGTTGACACTTTATCTACACCGTAAATAAGTTCTTCAGCCAATCGACCACCATATAGACTTGAAATCATAGATTCTAAGTGTTGGCGGTTCATACTTACTCGATCTTGCTCAGGTAAGTACATCGTTACACCTAGCGCACGGCCACGTGGAATGATTGACACTTTATATACTGGATCATGCTCTGGCACTAAACGCCCAACAATCGCATGACCAGCTTCATGATAAGCTGTTGATGCTTTTGTTTCTTCTGACATTACCATTGATTTACGCTCTGCGCCCATCATGATTTTATCTTTAGCAAGTTCGAATTCAACCATCGAAACAACACGTTTATTAGTACGAGCGGCGAATAACGCAGCTTCGTTAACTAAGTTAGCTAAGTCAGCACCAGAGAAACCTGGTGTACCACGTGCAATTAGTGACGGTTCAACACCACCAGCTAATGGTACTTTACGCATGTGAACTTGAAGAATTTGTTCACGACCACGGATGTCAGGTAAACCTACAACAACTTGGCGGTCAAAACGGCCTGGACGTAATAACGCAGCATCCAGAACATCAGGACGGTTAGTTGCAGCAACAACGATAATACCTTCGTTACCTTCAAAACCATCCATTTCAACCAACATTTGGTTCAACGTTTGCTCACGCTCATCATTACCGCCACCAACACCTGCACCACGTTGGCGACCTACAGCATCGATTTCATCAATAAAGATGATACAAGGCGATGACTTTTTCGCTTGTTCAAACATGTCACGCACACGAGATGCACCAACACCAACAAACATTTCGACGAAATCAGAACCTGAAATAGAGAAGAAAGGTACTTTTGCTTCACCAGCGATGGCTTTTGCAATTAGAGTTTTACCTGTACCCGGTGGGCCAACTAATAAAACACCTGTTGGGATTTTACCACCTAGCTTCTGGAATCGGCTTGGCTCACGTAAGTAATCAACCAATTCTTTAACGTCTTCTTTTGCTTCATCACAACCGGCAACATCATCAAATGTTGTTTTGATCTGCTCTTCGGTCATCATCTTAGCTTTGCTTTTACCAAAGGACATTGCCCCTTTGCCACCGCCGCCTTGCATCTGACGCATAAAGAAGATCCAAACACCAATAAGAAGAATCATTGGGAACCACGAAATAAAGATAGACTCAAGTAAGCTCTGCTCTTCAGGTGGAGTTCCTTTAACGATTACATTTTGGTTAATAAGGTCATCAAGCAATTTAGGATCTTGGAATACAGGCATATACGTCACATAACGGCTACCGTCACGCTTCGTTACCTTGATTTCACGATTATTAAACGTTGCTTCTTGAACTTGACTATTACCAACTTCCTTTACAAAAGTGGTGTAATCAATCGAACGACCAGAGCTATCACTCGGTCCAAAGCTTTGGAATACCGACATTAAAACAACCGCGATAACCAGCCACAATATTAGATTTTTTGCCATGTCACTCAAGGTGTTAACCCCGCGTTAACTAAATAGATGAAAGATAGAGTACTACAGTTTATTAAGTGTAGCTACTACGTACGAATTATCCTTTGTAACCAGTGGCTACAATATACACTTCTCGAGAACGAGCTCGTGATGAATCAGGTTTTCTAATCTTGACCACTTTAAACATTTTACGAACTTCTTGTAAGTATTGATCAAAGCTTTCACCTTGGAATACTTTAACTGTGAAGCTACCGTTTGGAGCCAATACTTGACGGCACATATCCAACGCTAACTCAACAAGATACATAGCTCTTGGTTGATCAACGGCTTGGTTACCACTCATATTTGGCGCCATATCAGACATCACTACATCTACCATATCTGGTTGTATGCGTTCAAGCAATGCGTTCAATACTGCTTCTTCCCTAAAGTCCCCCTGCAGAAAGCTTACACCAGCGATTGAATCCATTGCTAAAATATCACAAGCGATAACTTGCCCAGAATCGCCAACTTGCTCAACCGCATATTGTGACCACCCACCAGGAGCAGCACCAAGGTCAACAACCGTCATTCCTGGCTTTAATAGCTTGTCTTTATTTTGAATTTCTTCAATCTTAAAAATAGCACGAGAGCGATAGCCTCTTTTTTGCGCTTCAAGAACGTATTTATCATCAAAATGTTCTTTTAACCAGCGGCCAGAGCTTGCTGAAAGTTTATTCTTACTCATGCATTACCTAAAAATACTTAATTTAAATTGGAAGACTGAAACAAAAAATAGTCTTCAGGGATAGATGGCGTTAGAATAGGCTGTTTTCAACCCTTAATATAGAAATAATCGGGTATATATGAACCTAAGCACAAAACAGAAGCAACACCTTAAAGGCCTTGCTCACAATTTAAAACCCGTTGTTATGATGGGCTCAAATGGTCTTACTGAAGCTGTAGTGGCTGAAATTGAGATTGCGCTTAACCACCACGAGCTGATCAAAGTTAAAATCGCTTCTGAAGATCGTGACACTAAGCAATTGATTGTTGATGCAATCATTCGCGAAACTGAAGCTGAAAAAGTACAAGTTATCGGTAAGACTCTTGTATTATACCGCGCTAGCGAAGCTCGTAAAATCGAGATCCCTAGAAAATAATTTCTACATTTATTTTGTAAGAAATTAAAAAGGCCGTCTTAGTTCTCTTCTTAAAGATAACTACGCGGCCTTTATATTTTGAATCAATAGCTACAATTAAACGTACTCTACTTCTTCAATTTCAAATTCTTTAGTGCCGCCTGGCGTTTGAATATTTACTTCATCACCAGCCATTTTACCAATTAAACCACGAGCAATTGGTGAGTTCACTGAAATTCGACCTTCTTTGATGTTAGCTTCATCATCAGCAACAATCTGATATTTCACTTCATCATCAGTATTCACATCAATCAATGTTACCGTAGTACCGAAAATAATCTTACCCGTATTTACCATTTTAGTTACGTCAATCACATGGGCAACTGATAACTTATATTCGATATCACGGATCTGAGCTTCACAGATACCTTGCTCTTCACGAGCTGCATGATATTCAGCATTCTCTTTTAAGTCACCAAGTTCACGAGCTTCGCCAATTGCTTTTGAAATAAGAGGACGACGCTTTAATAATACATCTAACTCATCACGCAGTAGCTTTTCACCACGTACCGTCATTGGTACCTTATCCATATTTTCTACCTCTAAAGCTGAAATCACAAATTCAGCAAATAAAAATCCCACCAAGGGCACTCATAATAGCAAAATATTTGCTAAATAAGAAAACGACCTAAGTGTATCTGTTTAAATTTAATTTGCTCTAGTGTAAACAAAGAAATGCCTTTTATCACCTATCTATTGTTTGTTTCTGGTATTTGTTTTCAAGTAATGACTACAACATAAGTAAGAAGTTCGTCTCAAAAATAAAATTAAGCCCATATATCGACAAGGAGAAAAACATAAAGTGGGACAGTTATCACATTATTTTTATAGTTAAAGCTAAAAAAAACATAAAATACCATTAAGCTCAAAATCTAAGCAAACTTTATTTAAATTTTATAAACACCTGATTTTCAATGACAAGGTTCACAAAAAAATAATAAAAAACACTGTTCAATTGCAGTTTTTAGATTGTTTTACTAACCTTTTATCCGCAATAACCCTGAAAATAAGCTCATTGAAACAGTGAATGTAATTAATACTCGCCTTACAACCTAAGACGTTATCTATTACACTCTTCATTGAAAATGGACATAATCTCCTCCACCCTTATAGGAATTAGAACAATGATGAACAAAAAAGTACTAGCTCTAGCAGTAGCAGCAATTACTTCAGCTGGCGCAGTAAATGCAGCAGAAATTTACAAAGGCGCAGACCAAACTCTAGAAATGGGTGGCCGTGCTGAAGCTCGTCTATTCGCTCAAGATGGTGATGTTTCTGATAACTCTCGTATCCGTCTAAACTTTAAAGGCACTACTCAAATTTCTGACGGCCTATACGGTGTTGGTTTCTGGGAAGGTGAATTCACAACAAATGATAACGGTCTAGTTACTGATTCAGGTACTGATGGACTTGAAAACCGTTACGCATATGCTGGAATCGGTGGCAACTTCGGTGAAGTTTCTTACGGTAAAAACGATGGTGCTCTAGGCGTTATCACTGACTTTACCGATATCATGGCATACCACGGTAACTCAGCAGCGACTAAAATCTCTGTAGCTGACCGTACAAACAACAACCTTGGCTACAAAGGCACATTTGGTGACTTTTCTGCTAAAGCAAACTACCGCTTTGACGATGCTACAGGTGTAAATGCAGAATCTAACGATGGTTACGCTCTATCTGGTATCTACGCATTTGGTGACTCTGGTTTCAAACTAGGTGGCGGTTACGCAGACCAAGCTGATAGCAACGAAGCAATGCTAGCAGCGTCTATGGCAATGGGTGACCTATACTTCGCAGGTACTTTCACAACAGGTGAAGTTTCTAACGAAGATTACACTGGTTACGAAGTTGCTGCTGCATACACAATGGGTAAAACAGTATTTACATCAACGTACAACAATGCTGACCATGATGGTTCTCTAGCTACTTCAGGTAAGAACAACCTAAGTGCTGATAATCTAGCATTTGATGCAACTTACTACTTCAATGCTAACTTCCGTACTTACGCATCATACAACTTCAACCTACTTGATACTGATGGCAAAAAAGGCATCATTAAATCAATGACTGAAGATTCTGTAGCTCTAGGTATGCGTTACGACTTCTAATCAAGTTTAACTCTTCCTATTGTTAAAACGCTCACCTCGGTGGGCGTTTTTTATTTGTGATATTCCATTAATTTTTGCTCAATCATTACACATCACTCGCTGCAAACGATAAGATATACTCAATTATATTTATATTGAGTTCATCATGTCTTTTTCTCGTTTTACTCTTTTAAGCCTCGCTTTATTTTCTTGCTCAAGCTTTGCTAATAATATCCAAGAACACCTTGATTACCTTCCTTCAGGAAGTCGAGCGGCTGTTATTGTTGAATCATTACCAACACATGATATTGAATACCAACAAAAGCAAAATGAACTACTACCTCCAGCCAGTACATTAAAACTAGCGACAGCATTAGCAGCAAGGTTAGCTCTTGGCAAAGACTTCACCTTCTCTACTACGCTTTACAAACAAGATAACGATGTTGTACTTACTTTCACTGGTGACCCTTCCCTTTCAAGAGAACAATTATCTGCTCTTTTTAATGACAGCGCCTTAAAAACCATTAAAGGTGATTTATGGGTAGACGGAACAATCTTTACTGGTTATGAACGAGCAGTCGGTTGGCCTTGGGATATTCTGGGGGTTTGTTATAGCGCTCCATCAAGTGCATTAAGCATTGATGAAAACTGTGTACAAGCATCGATTACTACACATGATGATGGCAGCACTAAAGTCTTTGTTCCTATCCATCAGCCTATTTCGTTTTCCAGTAACGCTAAAAGTGTTACTCGAGAAGAACAAAAAAAATCATTCTGCGATCTAGAACTAACCACTCAAGGTAACCATTATGAGCTAAATGGCTGTTTGGTTAATCGTAACAAACCGCTTCCTCTCAAGTTTGCAGTGCAAGATACACAAGATTTCACCGAACAAACTGTTTTAAAAATTTTAGGTGAACATAATATTACCCTTAATGGTCAAGTCCGCTTTGGTAAACCTCAACAAGAACCTCAACCATTAACCGTATTAGCTCAGCATAAATCTAAACCTTTGATCGAATTACTAGAGCACATGCTGAAAAAATCGGACAATCATTACGCCGATAACTTAACTAAGATGTTAGGCCATTTGAATTATCAGCAAGCCGGTAACTTTACTAATGGCACAGCAGCTATTAAAGATATTCTATTAAAACAAGCAGATATTGATTTGAGTAATGCCGTGTTAGTTGATGGCTCAGGGCTTTCTCGCAATAACCGTATGACGGCAAATCAAATGAAATCAATTCTTCACTATATCTATAAATACGATAAAGAATTAGGGTTAATTGAGCTATTACCGACTTCAGGTATTGATGGCACATTAAAATATCGTAATAGCATGCGTAAAGAACCAATTAAAGGCAGTATGAAATCAAAAAGTGGTTCACTGTTTGGTAGCTATAACATGGCTGGATTTGTCGGTTTAGAAAATAAAGATCCGCAGTTGTTTGTTCAGTTTGTTGCTGATTACCACCCGGTTGCAGCAAAAGAGGGATCCACTCCTGTTGAGCGTCCTATTGATACCTTTGAGAAAAGCTTCTACCCAGAGTTAATTGAACTATCCAAAGATTAGGATCTCTTTCTCTAATTGATTTCATTAGATTAACTAGAAAAGATAAATGAAAAAATCCCGAAGAACTCTCATTCTTCGGGATTTTTTATTATGACTTAACTAAGATTGTTAATTAGCCAGTTTCGCGATTAAGCGTATTTAGTTGCTACTTTTGCGTGTAGCTCTTGAACCGAGTTAACCGTATTACGGTCATCAGCTTCATGTGCTAAACAGCTAGCAAATGCTGCATTTAGCGTTGTTGTGTAGTTTACTTTAGCTGCAAGTGCTCCACGGCGAAGAAGTTTTGAATCTTCAATCGCTTGACGACCAGATGCCGTATTTACGATGTAGGTATATTCGCCATTCTTGATACGGTCAAGAATGTGAGGGCGACCTTCGTGTACCTTGTTTACTAGACGAGGGTTAATTCCCGCTTCGCCAAGAATAACCGCAGTACCGTGTGTAGCATCTAATTGGTAACCAATTTTAATAAGGTGTTTTGCTAAATCTACAACACGTTTCTTATCGCCTTCACGAACAGAAAGTAATGCACGACCACCTTCTGGATACTCTTTGCTACAACCTAATTCTGCTTTAGCGAATGCTTCAGCAAATGTTGTACCAACACCCATAACTTCACCCGTTGAACGCATTTCTGGGCCTAACAATGGGTCAACACCAGGGAATTTGTTGAACGGTAATACGACTTCTTTAACGGAATAGTAAGGTGGGATAATCTCTTTAGTGAAACCTTGTGACTCTAGAGATTGACCAGCCATTACACGTGCAGCAATCTTAGCAACTGGCGCACCTGTTGCTTTAGATACGAATGGAACGGTACGTGCAGCACGTGGGTTCACTTCAATTAGATATACTTTGTTATCTTTAACAGCAAATTGTGTATTCATTAAGCCACGTACACCTAGCTCGAATGCCAGTTTGCGTACTTGGTCACGCATTACATCTTGGATTTCTTCGCTTAACGTATAAGCAGGAAGAGAGCACGCTGAGTCACCTGAGTGAACACCCGCTTGTTCGATGTGTTCCATGATACCAGCGATAACGACTTGCTCACCGTCACAGATCGCATCTACATCGACCTCGATTGCATCATCTAAGAAGCTATCAAGAAGTACTGGAGATTCATTTGAAACGCTAACCGCTTCATTGAAGTAACGACGTAAGTCTTGCTCATCGTATACGATTTCCATCGCACGACCACCAAGAACATATGAAGGACGAACAACTAATGGAAAACCGATTTCGCGAGACTTTTCAATCGCTTGTTCCATTGTTGTTACGGTTGCATTTTCTGGCTGTAAAAGCTCTAAACGGTCTACTGCAACTTGGAAACGCTCACGGTCTTCTGCACGGTCGATAGCGTCTGGGCTTGTACCAATAATTGGAACACCAGCAGCTTCAAGAGCACGAGCCAGTTTAAGTGGCGTTTGACCACCGTACTGAACGATAACGCCTTTTGGTTTTTCGATACGAACGATAGCTAATACATCTTCCAGTGTTACTGGTTCGAAGTACAGACGGTCAGACGTATCGTAATCAGTAGAAACAGTTTCAGGGTTACAGTTAACCATGATTGTTTCGTAACCATCTTCACGAAGTGCTAATGATGCATGTACACAACAGTAGTCAAATTCAATACCTTGGCCAATACGGTTTGGACCGCCGCCTAAGATCATGATCTTATCTTTATCTGTTGGATTTGCTTCACACTCTTCATCGTAAGATGAGTACATGTAAGCCGTATCTGATGAGAACTCAGCGGCACAGGTATCTACACGTTTGTAGACCGGGTGGATATCATGTTGGTCACGTAGGCGACGAATTTCACTTTCAGCTACACCTAGTAGTTTAGATAAACGTGCATCAGCAAAACCTTTACGTTTTAGTTGACGAAGTTTGTCTGCTGTTAAGCTAGCGAAACCGCCCGCTTTAACTTCAGCTTCCATCTTAACTAAATCTTCGATTTGAACTAGGAACCAACGATCAACGTTAGTTAAGTTAAATACACCATCCACTGACATACCAGCACGGAATGCATCGGCGATATACCAAATACGTTCAGCACCAGCGTCTTTCAATTCGTGACGGATCTTAGTTAATGCATCAGGAGCATCAAGATCAACCATTTCATCAAAACCATCCGCGCCAACTTCTAGGCCACGAAGTGCTTTTTGTAGTGACTCTTGTTGGTTACGACCGATGGCCATCACTTCACCAACTGATTTCATCTGTGTTGTTAGACGATCGTTAGCACCTGCGAATTTTTCGAAGTTAAAACGAGGGATCTTAGTAACAACATAATCGATCGTTGGTTCAAATGATGCTGGCGTTGCACCACCAGTAATGTCGTTCATTAACTCATCAAGCGTGTAACCAATCGCTAGTTTTGCTGCGATTTTTGCAATAGGGAAACCCGTTGCTTTAGACGCTAGAGCTGATGAACGTGATACACGTGGGTTCATCTCGATAACAACCATACGGCCGTCTTTTGGGTTAATACCAAACTGTACGTTTGAGCCGCCCGTTTCAACACCAATCTCACGCAGTACTGCTAGAGATGCATTACGCATTAATTGAAATTCTTTATCTGTTAGCGTTTGCGCTGGAGCCACGGTGATTGAATCACCCGTATGAATGCCCATTGCATCAAAGTTTTCAATAGTACATACGATAATACAGTTGTCGTTTTTATCACGAACCACTTCCATCTCGTACTCTTTCCAACCGATCAATGATTCATCGATTAAAAGCTCGTTGGTTGGAGAAAGATCCAAACCACCACGACAGATTTCTTCAAATTCTTCTTTGTTATACGCGATACCACCGCCCGTACCCCCCATCGTAAATGATGGACGAATGATACAAGGAAAGCCAACCATCTCTAGAACTTTGTAAGCTTCTTCCATTGATTTTGCCGTATCGGCTGTTGGGCACTCAAGACCAATCGCTTTCATTGCTTTATCGAAACGTGAACGGTCTTCTGCTTTATCAATTGCATCAGCCGTTGCACCAATCATCTCAACACCAAACTCAGCAAGCACACCGTGCTTTTCTAAATCAAGCGCACAGTTCAATGCCGTTTGGCCACCCATTGTAGGTAGAACTGCATCTGGACGTTCTTTTTCGATGATGTTACGAACCACTTCCCAATGGATAGGTTCAATATACGTTGCATCAGCCATGTCTGGGTCAGTCATGATTGTTGCTGGATTAGAGTTCACAAGAATAACGCGGTAGCCTTCTTCACGAAGTGCTTTACACGCTTGTGCACCAGAGTAGTCAAATTCACATGCTTGGCCGATTACGATTGGGCCTGCACCTAGAATTAGAACGCTTTTAATGTCAGTACGTTTTGGCATCTTATTACTACTCCGAATTAAGCTTTATGCTGCTGAATCAATTCAATGAAATGGTTAAACAATGGCGCTGCATCATGCGGGCCAGGGCTTGCTTCAGGGTGACCTTGGAAGCTAAATGCAGGCTTATCTGTACGATGAATACCTTGTAGTGTCCCATCAAACAGTGATTTGTGCGTTGCACGTAGATTTGCAGGAAGTGTTTCTTCATCTGCCGCAAAACCGTGGTTCTGTGCAGTAATCATAACCACATCACGATCCAAATCTTTAACTGGGTGGTTTGCACCGTGATGGCCAAACTTCATCTTAACGGTTTGAGCACCTGATGCTAAAGCAAGAATTTGGTGACCAAGACAGATACCAAAAATTGGTAGGCCTTTTTCTAGGAACACTTTTGTTGCTTCGATAGCGTAAGTACATGGAGCTGGATCACCAGGGCCATTTGATAGGAATACGCCATCTGGATTCATTGCTAACACTTCTTCAGCTGAAGTTTGAGCAGGAACAACCGTTAGACGACAACCGCGGTCTACTAACATGCGTAGGATGTTACGTTTTGCACCGAAATCGTAAGCAACAACGTGGAATGGTAATTCGCTGTCCGCTTTCTCTTCTGGCAGACCGCCAGTCAGTGTCCAAGAACCTTGCTTCCATTGGTAAGCTTCTGAAGTCGTTACTTCTTTCGCTAAATCCATTCCCTTAAGACCAGGAAACTCTTTTGCTTGAGCAAGTGCAAATGCTTCATCTAAGTTGCTTTCTTTTGTAGAAGAGCAAGCAACGATACAACCGTTTTGAGCACCTTTTTCACGCAAAATTCGAGTCAGCTTACGCGTATCGATATCAGCAATGCCGACGATATTTTGAGATTTAAGATATTCAGAAAGAGTTTGTTCACTGCGGAAGTTTGAAGCTAGGAGAGGAAGATCGCGAATCACAAGGCCTTGAGCGTGGATAGAAGAAGATTCTTCATCTTCGGAATTGATTCCGGTATTGCCAATGTGAGGATAAGTAAGAGTAACGATTTGTTGAGAATAGGAAGGATCAGTGAGAATTTCTTGGTACCCCGTCATCGAGGTATTAAAAACGACTTCACCAACGGCCGAGCCATCTGCTCCAATCGACTGACCGCGGAACACTGTCCCATCTTCTAGGACTAACAGCGCTGATTTACTCAAGACAACCTCCAAACATAATAAACATTCAACTTTACAACATAGTAATGCAAAATTGTTTTTTTGAAACCCAAAACTCGAACTTAAAGGTCGAATTTTGACAAATTGGCGAAATTTTAGAGATCTATAGGATAACTGTCAACAGAAAACACATCAATAAGTAACTTTTTTAGAGCCTTCATACCAAAAACATACTTTTAACCATTATTCTTTAAGACTTCCAACCAAATGTGATGATTATTTAGCCTTATTGTAATTTATTGCATACTCAATCTTTTTTATTAAAAAAAAATTACTCATAAAAATAAAGCAAACGTTAAAGCAAATAGTAAACTAGAGAAAATAAATGGTAAACAAAGAAAATACACAATAACCCTCAAAACAAGCACTAAACTCACAAAGGAAATTCACTCAATCATAAGAAATAAATTGATACAAAAAGAGAACACCTCACTTTACAGTCAGTCATACCTGCATAAAATATGATTACAAACTTATTAATCATAAAAAAAAAGCCCGAATCAATTATGATTCGGGCTTAATTAAAAA
>NZ_MSCP01000001.1:2150377-2181635 GCF_002954715.1 Aliivibrio sifiae
TTAAAGCTGATCCAACTCTAAAACATCATGCATGGTATAAAAACCAGGAGATTTTTGATGTAACCAATGAGAGGCCCTCACTGCACCATTAGCAAACGTCATTCTATCCGTTGCTTTGTGGGTGATTTCAACACGTTCACCAATATCTGCAAACATTGCAGTATGCTCACCAACAATATCTCCAGCGCGAATAGTAGCAAAACCAATTTCATCTTTGGTTCTTTCTCCTGTAATCCCCTCACGAGAATAAACAGCTACATCATCAAGCTTATTACCCATAGCACCAGCAATCGCTTCTCCCATTCCAATAGCAGTACCTGACGGTGCGTCTACTTTATAACGATGGTGCGCTTCTACAATTTCGATATCACAATAATCACCCATTACTTTTGCAGCTTTCTCTAGTAGTTTAAATACCACATTCACGCCAACACTATAATTAGGCGCCATCACGATAGGGATACCTTTCGCAGCTTGGTCAATTAACTCTTTGCCAGGATCACTAAATCCTGTAGTTCCAATAACAATTGCTTTCTTATGCTCTTGGCAAAGCTCAATATTTTTCAGCGTAGAAATAGGAAGAGTAAAATCAATAATGACATCAAAATCATCAACGACTTTTGCTAAATCATCAACAATAAAAATACCAGACTTACCTAAACCGGCCATTTCACCAACATCAACACCAATTAGGCTTGATTCTGGGTGCTCACTTGCCGCAGCAAGTTCGGCAAACTGAGAACCATTTACCGCTTTAATTAAATTACGGCCCATTCTTCCTGCTGCGCCAGCAATTGCTACTCTTACCATCTTAATTCTCGCTCCTTTAAATGCGTATCCTTGCACTTTATCTTAATTTTTCTAGTTCGACTATATGAAGATCTAAGACACGGTTTTTATTTGAAGCTCTTTTGGTACTTCAAAGAACATGTTTTCTTCACGTCCAGATAATTCATCAACCGTTGTTCCACCCAGTGCTTTTATTTTTTCTATAATTTGATTTACAAGCTCTTCAGGTGCAGATGCTCCAGCGGTTACACCTACTTTGGCTTTCTCTGTTAACCATTCTTCCTTTAAATCTTCAGGGCAATCAATCAAATAACTGGTTGTGCCTAATTTCTCTGATAGTTCACGAAGTCTATTTGAGTTTGATGAGTTCTTAGAGCCTACTACTATCATGATATCGACTTGGTTAGCCATATCTCGCACCGCATCTTGACGATTTTGTGTTGCATAACAAATATCATCTTTGCGTGGACCTTGTATTTCTGGGAAAACACGACGAAGCTCATCAATGACATCTGCCGTCTCATCAACTGACAGTGTGGTTTGACTTACGTAATGTAGGTTACTTTCATCACGAACAGTTAACTTCTCGACATCTGCTGGTGTTTCAACGAGGTACATTCCACCGGTTTCACTCGTATATTGCCCCATCGTACCTTCAACTTCAGGGTGGCCAGCATGACCAATCAATACAACTTCAATATTCTTTTTACTTGCGCGAGCAACTTCCATATGAACTTTTGTTACTAATGGGCAGGTTGCATCAAAAACCGTTAATGCACGATCTTTGGCTTCTTTACGTACTGCTTGAGAGACACCGTGAGCTGAAAAAATAACGATATTATCGTCAGGCACTTCGTCTAATTCTTTAATAAAAATAGCACCACGCTGCTTTAAACCCTCAACGACGAAACGGTTATGCACCACTTCATTACGAACATAAATAGGGGCTTCATACAATTCAAGCGCACGTTCAACAATGCTAATCGCACGATCAACACCAGCACAAAAGCCACGAGGATTCGCTAATACTATTTTCATTTTTTATCTCTATATCTTGTTGAATTAATCAACCGCTACAATTTCTACGTCAAAGATAACATCTTGGCCAGCTAATGGGTGATTAAAATCAACCGTTACTGAATCGCCAGCAATCTCTGTAATAATACCGGGAATGTCCATACCATCAGGGCCACTAAATCCCATAATGGTACCCACCTCAGCAGCGGCATCTCCGACGAAACGATTTTTGTCCATATGATGGATATTATCTGGATTTGGCAAACCAAAAGCATCTTCAGCACTAAGTTCTATGCTTTTAGACTGTTCAGACTCTAAACCTAATAAGCATTTTTCAAAATTTTCACTAATACTGCCATCACCCATCGTAAATTTTGCTGCTTTACCAGAGGAGTGAGTACTATCAGCAATAGAACCATCTTTTAATTTAATGGTGAAATGTAGAGTTACTTCACTGTTGCTTTCGATTTTAGACATCTTATTCCCTTAGATAATACTCATTTTTATATCGTATTTAAAAAAAACGCCACCTCGAATTCACGGGCAGCGTTAATTTACTTTCTTTTCACTTACTGTTCTTTTTTATTGCTACGAAGACCATCCAAGATGATTAGTCCTGCACCAATACAAATTGCAGCATCAGCTAAATTGAAAGCTGGCCAGTGATAATTACCCCAATAGAAATCAAGATAGTCAACCACAAACCCATGTACTAAACGATCAAACACATTACCAATTGCACCACCAATAATCAGCGCATAAGCCATGTTATTTAGTTTGTCGGTTTGTGGTGCTTTACGCATCCAATATCCTAACAAGCCACACACAGCTACAGCAATACCAGTAAAGAACCAGCGTTGCCAACCTGCTTGATCACTTAAAAAGCTAAATGCAGCACCATAGTTATGAACATAAAGAAAGTTAAAGAACGGCAATACCTCTATACGGTTTGCCCAACCATAGCTCATCTCTTTCATCACAAATAGCTTGATGCTAATGTCTGCCATAAAGATGATCCCCGCTAGCCATAGCCAGCGGAGTCCTGATTCTTTAAGCAGCGGTAATGTCTTATTATCGCTAATCATTATGCAAATTTACGCTCTTCGCCTTCGCCACTAACGTTAGATACACAACGACCACATACTTCTTCGTGACCTTCGATAGTACCTACATCAGCAACATGGTGCCAACAACGCTCACACTTCGCAGCTTCAGAAGCAGCAACATCAACAAACAGACCTGCAAGCTCTGTTGTTTTTGCTGACTCTGTTTTTTCGCTTAGTGGTTTCACTGTTGCGCTTGATGTTAGAAGAACAAAACGTAACTCATCTTCAAGTTTGTTAATTTTAGCCGCTAGTGCATCATCTGCGTATAACGTTACTTCAGCTTGAAGTGAACCACCGATAACTTTCTCACTACGAGCAGTTTCTAGAAGTTTGTTTACTGACGCACGAACTGATTGGATTTCAGTCCAGAATTCATTATTAAACTCTTCGCCTTCAGCAAGATCAAACAGGCCTTGGTACCACTCACCTGTGAATACGAATTTCTCGCGCTCACCTGGCATTTCATTCCAGATTTCATCTGCAGTGAACGACATGATTGGTGCCATCCAACGAACTAGAGCTTCTACAATGTAGTAAAGCGCTGTTTGACAGCTACGTTGAGCGTGACCACTTTGCTTCGCTGTGTATTGGCGATCTTTAATTACGTCTAGGTAGAAAGAACCCATTTCGATTGAACAGAAGTGCATCAAACGCTGAGTTACTTCATGAAGGTTATATTCCTCAAAAGACTTAATGATCTCTTCTTGTGCTGCAAATGCACGACCAACAGCCCAGCGATCCAGAGCAACCATTTCTTCAGCAGGAACGATGTCTGTTTCTGGATTAAAGCCGTTTAAGTTAGCTAAGAAGAAACGAGCTGTGTTACGAATACGACGGTATGCGTCAGCTGAACGTTTTAGGATTTCATCAGAAACCGCAACTTCGTTAGTGTAATCCGTTGAAGCAACCCATAGACGAAGAATATCTGCGCCTAGCTTGTTCGTTACATCTTTTGGTGCAACTACGTTACCGATAGATTTAGACATCTTACGACCGTTACCATCTACCACGAAACCGTGTGTTAGTACTTGACGGTAAGGTGCTTTACCTTTCATTGCAACAGAAGAGATCAGTGATGATTGGAACCAACCACGGTGTTGATCTGAACCTTCTAAGTAAAGGTCAGCACTGTGTGTTCTTTCTTCTTTTTCTTCTGGGAAGTCATACTCTTCACGAGAATCAACAACAGAGAAGTGAGTAACACCTGAGTCGAACCATACGTCTAACGTATCTAATACTTTTTCATATTTAGCGGCGTCATCTTCACCCATAAGCTCAGCGGCATCTACATCCCACCATGCTTGAATACCTTTTTCTTCAACTAACTTAGCTACTTTTTCAATTAACTCTAGTGAATTAGGGTGCAATTCAGACGTTTCTTTGTGAACGAATAGAGCGATTGGCACACCCCAAGTACGTTGACGAGAGATACACCACTCAGGGCGACCTTCGATCATACCTTCGATGCGGTTTTGACCCCACTCTGGCATCCACTCAACACTCTTCACTTCTTCTAATGCTTTAGCACGAAGACCCGCTTGATCCATTGAGATAAACCATTGTGGTGTTGCACGGAAGATAATTGGCGTTTTGTGTCTCCAGCAATGTGGGTAGCTGTGCTCGTACGCGTGGTGATGCAGTAATGCACCTTTTTCTTTCAATACGTCAAGTACTGAATCGTTCGCTTTAAATACGTGTTGACCTGCAAACAGTTCAGTATCTGGAAGGTATACACCGTTTGAACCTACTGGGTTTGCAATTTCTAGATCGTATTTCTTACCAACCACGAAATCTTCTTGACCGTGACCAGGGGCAGTATGAACGATACCTGTACCTGAATCTGTCGTTACGTGCTCGCCTAAAATAGCCGGAACCGTAAAGCCATAGAATGGGTGATTGAATTGAAGAAGCTCTAAATCAGACCCTTTCGCAAAACCTAAGTTATGGAAATGCTCGATACCCGCGCGATCCATTACAGATTTTGCTAGTTCAGAGGCAAGAATTAGACGTTGTGCTTTTTGCTCACCATGAGCTTCAACTTGAACTAATGCATATTCAAGATCAGCATGTAATGCTACTGCACGGTTAGCAGGAAGAGTCCAAGGCGTCGTTGTCCAGATAACAACAGATACTTCACCCTCACCTTGATGGCCTTCAGGCGTGCTGAATTTTGCTAATGTTGCGGCTTCGTCTGCTGCAATAAAACGCACATCAATAGATGGAGATACTTTATCTTGGTATTCAACTTCTGCTTCAGCAAGAGCTGAACCACAATCTGTACACCAGTGAACAGGTTTGAAACCTTTAAGTAGGTGACCTTGGTCAGCAATTTTACCCAATGAACGGATGATGTTTGCTTCAGTACCAAAATCCATAGTGCGGTATGGTTTATCCCACTCGCCCATGATGCCTAAACGCTTAAAGCTTTCTTTTTGACCTTCAACTTGGCCTGCCGCGTATTTACGACACTCTTCACGGAATTCAGCCGCAGAGATTTTTTGACCAGGCTTGCCTTTTTTCTTCTCTACCATTAATTCAATTGGTAGACCGTGGCAATCCCAACCAGGAATGTACGGCGCATCAAAGCCAGAAAGTGTCTTTGACTTAATAATAATGTCTTTAAGAATCTTGTTTAATGCGTGACCAATATGGATGTCACCATTTGCATAAGGAGGACCGTCGTGTAATACGAACGATTTCTTACCTTTTTTTGCTTTACGGATCTCACCGTAAAGATCTTCATCATACCAACGCTTCAGCATTTCTGGCTCACGATTAGCCAGGTTACCACGCATTGGGAATCCTGTTTCTGGCAGGTTCAAGGTATCTTTATAGTCACTCATTGATTCTTAATTCCGTTACTTGGGCGAAATGAAATGTTATCTGTTTTCAGACAGCCACACCCGTGCTGCCTGAGAATCTAATTCTATTTGTTGTTTTAATGCGTCAAATGACTCAAATTTATGCTCATCACGCAACTTACAAAGTAACTCTACATCCAATTGTTGGCCATATAAATTGCCTTTGTAATCGAAGAAGTGAACTTCCAGCTGTTGACGAACGCCATTTACCGTTGGACGGTTGCCTATATTGGCGACACCACCTAATTGTTTACCACTACTATCTTTGGCTTGAACAACATAAACGCCAGATACAGGGGAAACACAACGCTTTAATGGGATATTCGCAGTGGGAAAACCTATCGTTCTCCCTAGTTTTCGACCATGTGAAACACGGCCTGTAATACTATAGTTTCGCCCTAACATCGTGGCGACGTCTTCAAATCTGTCTTCAGCAAGTGCATTACGAATAGCTGTACTACTGACTCGCTGTTTTTGCAGACAAAAGCTTTGTGTATTTACTACTTCAAAGCCATATTTTTCACCTGCTTTTTGTAGCATTTCAAAGTTACCTTGGCGATGTTGTCCAAAACAAAAATCATCACCAACAACCAGAAACTTAACACCCAATAGCTTAACCAACAAGTGCTCAACGAATTCATCTGCCGTTTGCTGTGCAAATTTATGATTAAAATTAATACAAAGCAGACGCTCTATATCCAATTTATCAAGTTGAACAAACTTATCTCGTAAACGAGTCAATCGAGCTGGTGCTTTATCTTTAGCAAAAAATTCCATTGGTTGTGGATCAAATGTCATAACAACAGAAGGTAAACCTAATTGCTTAGCTTTAGCCTTAACTTGTTGTAATACTTGTTGATGTCCTAAATGAACACCGTCAAAATTACCAATAGTCATTACGCAACCATGATGGTCAGGCGTAATATTATGAATGCCTCGGATTAATTCCATTATCTCAATATCAAGTTATTTGATTAAAAAAACTGACGAATTATATACTAATCTTACTAGCCAAACCACTCAACTCAGTGAATAACAAAATTATGCGCCTACTCGTAAGTGACGTAGACGTAATCCTAATATTACCGCGGGGATTAAGTAACTTACTGCCCCTAGAGCAATGAAGCCTAATAGTATGATCATTCGTTTTAATAAGTCCCATTCTAGCCATACACTCATTGCTGGCATAAACCACAATAAAACACCGACCATAATGCCACCAGATACCACTAACTTTATAATATAAATAATGGTCTCTTTAGATAACTTATATACATTTGCTAAATGTAAACCACGATAAAGTAATGCCATGTTAACCAAAGCAGATAATGCCGTTGCCATTGCCAGGCCAACATAACCATAAAAATAAGCAAAAATGGCATTAAAGAACATGTTAGTTATCATCGCAATGATACCGTAACGCACAGGTGTTTTTGTATCTTGGCGGGCATAGTAGCCAGGAGCTAACACTTTAATTAGCATGAAGTTTAATAAGCCAGATGCATAAGCAAGTAAAGACAATGAAGCGTTATGCACATCGTTAGGAGAAAACTCACCACGCATGAATAATACCATTAGCATAGGTTTTGCTAAGACCATTAAACCCAGCATCGCAGGGATACCAAGCAAGATGACCATTCTAACTCCCCAATCCATCGTATTAGAGAAGCCCGCACCTTTTGCATCAACATGTTGACGAGATAAAGCAGGTAAGATAACCGTAGCAATAGCAATACCAAATAATCCCAATGGGAATTCCAATAAACGGTCAGAGTAATAGAGCCAACTAATCGATCCCGTTGCCAAGAAACTTGCAATAAAAGTATCAAACAATAAGTTAATTTGGCTTACAGATACCCCAAAAAGAGCAGGGATCATTAACGTTCTGATTTTTACGACACCAGGATCATTCCAACCCCACTGCGGACGAACCAACATTTTCGCTTTATAAAGAAATGGCAGTTGAAATAAAAATTGAATTAAACCACCAAGGAATACACCAATCGCTAAGCCAATCTCTGGTTGCTCTAAATTCGGTGACACAAAATAAGCACAAGCAATAATAGCGATATTTAAAAAGACGGGGGTAAATGAGGAAACAGCAAATTTACCTAATGTATTTAAAATTGCACCAGATAATGCGACAAAAGTAATAAACCAAAGATAAGGAAACGTAATTTTTAATAAGAAGCTAGCAAGTTCAAACTTAGGCGCATTCGGCCCATAATTAAGCCAGTCCATAAACCAGCCAGCGCCGAACAAGGCAGTTACCACTCCTGAGCCTAAAATACCGAAAAAAGTAACAATAGTAACGAGAACACCAAGAGTACCCGATGCTTTTGCGATTAATTCACGGGTTTTGTTATCATCGCCACTGGCGTGATATTCCGTTAAGACAGGGACAAATGCTTGTGAGAAAGCACCTTCTGCAAATAAACGGCGTAAAAAATTAGGTATTTTATTCGCAAAAAAGAAAACGTCTGCAGATGCACCCGCTCCCATTAAATTTGCTACCACTACATCACGGACTAAACCGAGTACTCTAGACACTAAAGTCATGATGCTGACGATTAAGCCAGAACGTAAAAGTCGTTTACTCACAAAAAAACCTCATAAAGATGCCGTTGATGGCGATAAAGAGCTTACTAACTGGAAAAAATGCTGTTAGAATGCACGCCATCTTAACCGTGTTTTGCCATTCTCATCAAACTTTTGTTTGAGACAGCTTGGTTTTTACACAAATCATTTGACATTTGGGTTCAATGGGTGCATATTTCCCGACCTTAAATTGTCACCGAACTACGTTTTTGGGAGTTAGACCCTTGGCAAATAGTAAATCTGCTAAGAAGCGCGCAACTCAAGCTGAAAGACGTCGCCAGCACAACGCTAGCCGTCGTTCAATGATGCGCACTTACATGAAAAAAACTATCGCAGCTATTGAAGCTGGTGATAAAGAAGCTGCAACTGCTGCACTAGCAACTGCAACTCCACTTCTAGACCGCATGGCGACTAAAGGCCTTATTCATAAGAATAAAGCTGCACGTCATAAAGCGCGTTTCACTGCAGCAATCAAAGCTCTTTAATAGAAATTTGATTCTCAGTTAGAAATAAGAAAAAACCGACTTAGGTCGGTTTTTTTATATCTGTAATTTGAAGAAAAGTACAAAATAACATTATTTATCCTTTACTCTTCCTATCACAATTTACTTTTGGCAATATAAATCATGTAATAGTTGAATCACGGATCTTACTTCGTGGCTATTTAATGAATAAAACACCGTTTGAGACTCTTTTCTCGTCGACACTAATTCATCTTTACGCAACCAACCAAGATGTTGAGATAATGCTGATTGACTAAGCTCTAGTTTTTCTGCAATTTGACCTACAGATAGTTCACCATCAAGCAATAAACATAAAATAAATAAACGACGCTCATTCGCCATTGCTTTTAATAGTGTTACTGCTTGAGGTGCATTTTCTTCCATCATTTGTAAATTCATAGAATAACCTCTAATTTAGCTAGTGCTAATTTAGTATATTCTACCCCGCTATTGCAAATGAAAATCAAATAAATGTGAGAAATCAGCAGCGCAAATACTTTTAACGGCTGGATGTTGAATCATTCGCTCTGCAAAAATAACGTAATATTCTTCTTTCAAATCTTTGACATCAGCAATTCGATGTAAAGAAAGATCTGAATCCGCTTCATTCATGTAAACCGTTGGTGCTAAAAATACAGAATCATTTTCACGAGCAAATGCCTTCATTAAGGCGACATCATCAAACTCCCCTAAGATATTAGGGGTTATACCCTGCTGATCGCACCACTGAATAACTTTCCTTCCCATTGATGTTCGGCTACCCGGAATAAGTACCTTTTTTCTTTCCAATACGTCAGGAAATTGAATGTCTGTCATTTCTTTAGAACAAAAAAAACTCATTCCACACTCCCCTAATTTTTTACTAAAAAGCCCTGAGTTCTGGCTTGAATCCACAGGACAATCCGATAGGATCATATCTAATTTGTGCTGAGATAACTGCTCAAGTAAAAGTTCATGCGTGGATTCAAAACAGCGGAGGTGGATTGACGCATCTTCAGGGATTGTAGTCGAAAGAACTTTACTAACTAATCGCTTAGAAAGTGCATCAGCAACGCCAACATCAAATAATACATTAGACTGCTGGCTATAATTTACGATATCTAACATCTCATAGCTTAAACCAAACATACGATCTGCGTATTTATAAATAAGTTGACCTAGCTCTGTTGGCTCTACATTTCGTCCATTACGTTTAGTCAATTTACCATTTACTCGTTCTTCTAATGCCTTTATTTGTCCTGTCACCGTTTGAGGCGTAAGAAATAAAGCTTCTGCCGCTTTCGTTACTGAGCCTTGCTTGCATACCATCCAAAAATAGTACAAATGGTTATAGTTTAAATGAGACATCTTGAATCCTATGATTTATAAATCAATGTACTTATCTATTACATTAAGAGTGACAGTAAGAATTGAAGATACGTCATTTATTACACCAATAGCAAATACTTCGTAAAAACCATTAATTTCCTATTAATACTTCGTTTTTTCCGCATCCATATTCTTAAAAATGTCATTAACTCGCAACATAGAACAAAAAAGTTTTAAAAAAAAATTTATATTCCATTTTAAAATAAAGAATAAAAATATATAACTATCATAAAGTTAAGGCAAACAAAATAAGATTCAATAGCACCAAAATCAAATATGACGTATTTATTACAGTTTTCCTTCTGACTGTAATATTTCTGAAATATTCCTTATCTACTATCGCTTCAGATTAAATAAACCGACAACATACTATTTCGGTACGGAGCTTTACTATGAATACCCAATCTATTTCTGCAGCAACAATGAGTAATACCTCGCGCATGCTGCGTTGGGCAAACTTAGCATTTATGCTTTACCTTCTTCTTTTAGCTGTTGCTATGGTTGGCACAGGCTTCAAATGGTCTGTTGGTGAAGAAGCAAAAGTTCTTTTTGAATTTGCTTCTCATCCAGTTGCAGGCTTAATGATCGGCCTAGTTGCGACAGCATTGATTCAATCATCTTCTACAGTAACCTCAATTATTGTTGGATTAGTAGCTGGTGGCTTACCCGTTGAAACCGCAATCCCTATGGTTATGGGAGCAAACATTGGTACAACGGTTACCAATACTCTAGTTAGTTTAGGTCACGCTCGCTGTAAAACTGAATTTAGACGTGCTTTTGCTTGTGCTACTGTGCATGACTTCTTTAACTTGCTTGCTGTTGCTATCTTCTTACCATTAGAGATGATGTTTGGTATTTTCCAAAAGCTATCTGCATGGTTAGTGTCTCCACTGTTAAATGCTGGTGATATGAGTATTAAAGGCTTTGATTTCATCAAACCAATCACAAAACCAGTCATCGGTGCAATCAAAGAACCTCTATCTAACTTTGGTAGCATGACTGGCGGCCTACTTATGATTGCTTTAGGCATTGTTATCCTAGTTATTGCGATTACTTTGATGGGCAAATTAATGAAGAGCCTTATGGTTGGTCGTGCTCGTGATATTCTTAAAAGCGCAATAGGTCGTGGTCCTCTGCATGGTATTGCATCAGGTACTGTAGTTACCGTTCTTGTTCAATCATCTTCAACAACAACAAGTTTAATGGTTCCATTAGTAGGTACTGGCGTTCTTAAAGTACGTGACGTGTATCCATTTACTCTAGGGGCAAACATTGGTACTTGTGTAACGGCACTATTAGCGGCAACGGCAGTCTCTGGTGAATATGCTATCTTTGCCCTACAAATCGCACTTGTTCACTTATGCTTTAATATTATTGCTACTCTAGTTATCTTTGGTACTCCGTTCCTACGTGAACTGCCTCTGAAAGGCGCAGAGTGGATTGCTGAGATGGCAAACAGAAACAAAGGTGTTGTGGCTGGTTATTTAAGCTTTGTCTTTATCATCCTGCCAGGAAGCGTATTAGCGCTAACTGTGTAATAAGAAATAATCCATACATAAAAAAGCCCCAGAGTGAACTCACACTCTGGGGCTTTTTATTTTAATAATTTATCTATACAGAAAACGGATACTTAATCGCTTCATGGCTTTCATAGGCAACCACATCAAAATCATCCATTGTTACCCATGTTTCTAAATCTTCTAATGATTTAATTTTAGGGTTTATTTTAAAGGTTGGGGCTTTCAATGGCTCACGCTTTAGCTGTACATCTTTCATCAATTCAAGCTGATCTTCATAAATATGACCGTTAACAATCTTATGGTACGCCTTACCTGGTTTATGCCCTGTAATCTGGGCCACAATAGCCAATAGAAAATACACTTGAACCATATTGAAATTAAGGCCTAGCGGAACGTCACAAGAGCGTTGGGTACTATTTAAATATAATGTATCACCTAATAGCGAAAAATGGTGTGAGTACATGCAAGGACGTAAACACCCCATATCAAACTCACCAGGGTTGTAGAAATTTAAAATCTCACCACGGTCGTCGATACCATTACTTAAGTCATCAATGATTTTTTTCAACTGATCGACAAACTCACCATTTGGTTTTGCCCACGAACGACCTTGAACACCATATACTCGCCCCATGTCATCTTCACCTTTACGGTGAGGATTATTCAACCAAGCATCGTTTAAATTTGAATTGGCATCCCATGTTTTAGTACCTATTTTACGAAAATCTTCTGCGTTATCATAACCGCGAATATAACCAATCATTTCAGCGACTGCTGATTTCCAGAAACTTTTACGTGTTGTAACTAAAGGAAACTCTCCATTAGCAACGTCGTAAGTCAGATCGGCATTAATTACCGTCAAACAGCGCTTTCCTGTTCGCTCGTTTTCAATCCAGGTTCCTTCATCAACGATGCGTTGGCATAAATCTAAATACTGTTTCACGGTCATGCTCTCTAAAATTGGCTTAAAAAAATGGCCTCAAACGAGAGGCCATCACTATAAATCGTCATTAACGCTATTCTAGCTTATTTTGCTTTCTGTTTTGAGCTATTTTGCTTATCACCACTGTTCTTCAAATCAGTCGCATAAAGATTACGCTTAAATGCCCAAAGCATCATAAGAAGACCACCAATCACCATTGGCAGCGATAATATTTGCCCCATTGAAATCCAATCACCAAACAAACCTAATTGAGCATCAGGTTGGCGTACATATTCAACTAAGAAACGGAACGAACCGTAACCAAACAAGAATAAACCAGATACCGCACCCAACGGACGAGGTTTACGAATAAACCAATTTAAGATGAAGAACAATACCACGCCTTCTAGGGCAAACTCATAAAGTTGAGATGGATGGCGAGGGAAAGGCCCGCCAGTTGGGAATACCATCGCCCAAGGCACATCCGTAACACGTCCCCATAATTCGCCATTCATGAAGTTACCGAGACGACCAGCTCCTAAGCCAAATGGAACTAATGGCGCGACAAAATCGGCAATGGTAAAGAAGCTACGATTATTCTTATAACCGTACCAAAGCATTGCTGAGATCACGCCAAGTAAGCCTCCATGAAAAGACATACCCCCAGTCCATACTTCAAATAAGTACAGGGGATTATCTAAGAAATAGCCGAAGTTATAAAATAAGACATAACCAATACGTCCACCAATCACGACACCTAAAAAGCCGGCAAAAAGAAGGTCACTGACTTGGTCACGAGTCCAGCCGCTGTTTGGTTTATCTGCACGCTTATTTGCTAACCATAAGGCAAACATGAAACCGAACAAATACATTAATCCATACCAACGAACAGCCAGTGGACCTATTTGAAATAATATTGGGTCAATATTTGGGAAGGTTAAATACCCTTGGTTCATGATTACTCTCTTATCCTAAGAACATTTTACTGCCGATAAATACTAGAAATACGGCAAAGATTTTTTTTAATGTTGGTGTTGGTAAGTGCGAAGCTAACTTTGCACCGACTCTAGTGGTTAAAATAGACGTTAAACTAATGCCACATAATGCAGGTAAATATACATACCCTAAGCTCATTGACGGCAAATTATCGACATTAACACCGTGTATAACAAAGCCTATCATGCCAGCTATCGCTATTAATGTGCCACATAAAGAAGAGCTACCAATCGCTTTTCTCATTTCAACACCATGAAAACTTAAATAAGGCACAGTAAGTGAGCCACCACCAATGCCAGCTAAACTAGAAACAATACCAATGACGCCACCAGAAGCTGCAGTTTTTAGAGGAGATGGCATTATTCTTGTCGCAGTAAACTTAAGTGCTAACAGCATTTGCAATGCTAATAAAAGCACAATAATACCAAACACTTTAGGTAAATATTGTGTTGGAATTAGCTCTGTAAGATAGCTACCAATAAACCCACCTAAAATGACTCCTGGTGCTAAGCTTTTAATTAACCCCACTTCGACATTACCTAAACGTAAATGGTTCAATGCCGATGAGCTTGATGTAAATATAATTGTCGCTAATGACGTACCAAGAGCCATTTGCATTGCTATGCTCGAATCGATTCCAGCCAAAGGTAATAAATACAACAAAGCTGGGACAACAAGTAATCCACCACCAATCCCTAATAACCCAGCCATAACGCCAACAACACTACCAAGTACAAGGTACAGTGCGAAAATAGACCAAAAATCGACTAACATTTATTTACCTGCTCGAATAAACCCTAAAAGATCTTTCTGTTCAAAAAACGTCATCATATCAGTTAAAATTTTCTCAGCATCATCATGATGTAAAAGAATCTCTGTCATTGACTCAATTTCAGCCAAAGTAACTTGTCTAATAATGTATTTAATCTTAGCGACATTGGATGTATTCATACTTAAATTGCGATAACCAAGTCCAATTAAAATTAAACAACCAATAGGATCCCCTGCTAACTCTCCACACACGCTAACTGGTAAGTTATGCTGATTTGCTGTCTCTATTATTTGCTTTAACGCTAAAAGAACCGCTGGGTGATAAGACTCGTAAACATGAGAGACTCTTGAGTTATTCCTATCTACTGCTAATAAATATTGAGTTAAATCATTACTCCCAACAGAAATAAAATCAACAAGCCCTGCAACTCTTGGTAATAAATACAGCATTGATGGCACTTCAACCATCATACCAATACGAGGTTTAGAAAAATCACTTTCTGATTCGCTGAGTACCTCTTCATATGCTTGATTAATAAAAGCTCTTGCTTGTTTCAGCTCTGGAATGCCCGAAATCATAGGTAACATAATCGATAAGTTTTCATTACCAATATTTGCTCTGATCATCGCTTTTAATTGCAATAAAAAGATATCAGGGTGATCTAGAGTAAAGCGAATACCGCGCCATCCTAAAAAGGGATTATCTTCTTCAATAGGCAAGTAAGGTAAAGGCTTATCGCCGCCAATATCAAGCGTTCTCATTACCACTGGTTTTTGAGGGTATGTTTCTAAAATAGCTTTATATTGTAAGAATTGCTCTTCTTCTGATGGGAAGCGTTGATGCAGTAAAAATGGTATTTCAGTACGATACAAACCAACACCATCAACGCCTTTATTAACCGCAATACTTGAATCAACACTCAACCCTGCATTTAAATGAATTTTCATTAAATGACCATCAAGCGTTAATGTTGGTTTATCAAGATCGAGCGTAATTAGCTTTGATAATTCAAGTTCTTCATTTTGAAGATCTGTATATTCTTGAATTAGAGCTTCAGTAGGCTTGATATAGAGCGCACCACTATAACCATCAACAATCGCTAATGATTTATGATAATGGGTAGGATTAAACTCTACGCCCATTATTGCTGGAATTCCAAGCGCTTTAGATAAAATAGCAGCGTGTGAATTTGCAGCCCCTTCTAGGGAAATCACCGCTTTTAATTTATCTTTAGGAATACTGGCTAGCATGGATGCTGTCAGTTGAGTGGTGACCAGAATCACTGGATGTGACAGATCAATATCTAACTTATCTTCATAATTAAGAAAATAAAGTAATCGTTGCCCAAGCTCTCGAACATCGTTTGCTCGTTCACTTAAATAAGAGTCACTCATTCTCTCAAAGCGCCCAGCATAAGACTCTATAACTTGACGCAGTGCCCATTCAGCAGAATCACCTTGGTTGATCTGTTTTTTAAGATCAGCCTTTAACATAGGATCATTCAATAAGTGACTGAATAGATCAAAAATAGCTAACGTTTCAGTATTAAGTTCTTGTTCAAACCGTTTCTTTGCACGTCGAAAATCTTTCAGTGCAAGCTCTACAGCAGTACCAAGACGATCTTTTTCCAATTCAATATCAAGACATGAACTCGGTAAAATAGCTTCAATTTTAGGTTGAGCATCGTCAAACCACAACGGAGCAATTCCAACGCCATTAGACGCAGAAATACCTTTAAACTGTTTTTGTTGTGTGGAAGACGCTTGTAACTGAGTTGACCAGCTTTCATGAGCTTTTGCGTGAGCTAAAACAACTGCAAGCTGAGCGGATAGAGTCACTAAAAATGATTCTTCAACTTCGGTAAACTGGCGTTTTTCTTTTTGTTGGACAACCAATACACCTAAATTTTGACGACGGTATATGATTGGCGTAGCAAGAAATGAATTAAATTTATATTCAGCAATACTTGGGATGTATTTATATGATGGATGTACCGATGCATTAGCAAGGTTTAGCGGCTCACAACTACGAGCTACAAGACCAACAAGTCCTTCATCAATTCCCAATGACACAGTATTAGGCTTTGCTTTTAAGCCCTCAGTTGCCATGAGTTCTAATCGAAGATTGTCATTACTCATCAAATAGACTGAACAACACTCAGTTCTCATAGAGTGTCGAGTATTTTTTACCAATAACGCTAAAGCATCATCCAACGACTCTGCTTTAGCGACGTGATCAACTATATCCCTGAGTTGAGTAAGCATACTAAACAATCCTTAAGGTGATAAGGTATAGACAGCTTACCCTTTTTTACCTTTCCTTTTAAATTTTCGTTCCTTAAACGGCATAGCAATCACTGCGAACTCTTTTAGTGCTCTGCGATAAACGTCACGTTTAAATGAAACAACTTGTCTTACTGGGTACCAATAACTTACCCATCGCCAACCATCAAACTCCGGCGAGCGATCTCTTTGCATATTCACCTTGGACTCGTCACATTCCAAGCGTAACAAAAACCATTTCTGTTTTTGTCCAATACAGACAGGTTTTGAATCCCATCTAACTAAACGTTTCGGTAGTTTATATCGCAACCAATGACGGCTGCTTGCTAAAATACGTACGTCATTTTTAGTCAGGCCAACTTCTTCGTACAATTCGCGGTACATTGCTTGCTCTGGCGTTTCGCCATCATCAATGCCACCTTGTGGAAACTGCCAAGAATGTTGCCCGTATCGTTTCGCCCAGAATACTTGACCATGGCTATTGCATATCACTATCCCGACGTTCGGGCGGAAACCATCGCCATCTATCACTGGATGACCTCATCATAAACTTATATTCCTTTGATTTTTTCACAGATCGCCTCTTTGAGCAAACAGGATCACGCTTTCTTGTCACGTTTTACTAAAATAACCTCTTTCCCTGAATAACTTTTGAGCGATTAACGACTTATCAACATAACAATGAGAGGTGACCCACATTTATTCACCTTTTCTGTGCATAACTTTGTGAAGAAGATAAAAACAAATCAAATAGTACGATAAAAACCAATTTATCATTAGAAGACAGACAAAAGATGAAAATCAATAAAACTTCTATTAAACATGAAGTTAAAGCAAAGATCTTTTGAATGATCTTTTAAATAAAAATCGATAGATTAATATAAACACAGATCGGTTAAAGATCCACCAATCTTATGGTTACCCACAAAGAGCCCCCCTTTAATGTGCTATGCACCTGAAAGTCAATAACTTATTCATAAATATAATACTGTATATGGATCCAGACAAATAGATATCGATTAAAAAACAATCGTCAATGTGGATAACTTAATTAGATCCAATGAAGAGCACTAAAACTCTACATTAATATGCTAATCTAAGCTTTAAACCATCATCAATGAGTAACTATGAAACAGCCACCTACGACAATTAATGAACTATTAATGAGAGCGGAAAACATTGCAGGCTACACGCTATCAGAGCTTGCCGAGCAAATAGGTGTTGCTGTGCCTGAAAACTTAAAGCGTGATAAAGGTTGGGTTGGACAATTATTAGAATTGCATTTAGGGGCCTCAGCTGGCAGTAAGCCACTCCCTGACTTCATTGATCTTGGCATTGAATTAAAAACAATTCCGATCAGTTATACCGGAAAGCCACTCGAAACAACTTTTGTCTCTGTTGCCCCATTAACAGGGGTTCACAGCTTACGTTGGGAAGAATCACACGTACGCCATAAATTAGCACATGTATTGTGGATCCCTGTAGAAGGTGAAAGAGAGATCCCTGTAGGAGATCGACGTGTAGGCTACCCCGTGTTATGGCAACCTTCATTAGACGAAGAGCGACAACTTAAGCAAGATTGGGAAGAGTTAATGGATTTGATCGTTTTAGGTAAGGTTGAATCAATTACAGCGAAACACGGTGAAGTTTTACAACTCAGACCTAAAGCAGCCAACAGCCGAGCACTTACGGAAGCTTACGGTGAAAATGGTCAACCAATCAAGACGTTACCAAGAGGTTTCTATTTGAAGACTCATTTTACTCACGCCATCCTCACGTCATTTTTTAATTAAAAAAATGGCTTATCCCGATGAGATAAGCCATTCTTATTACTCTGTTGATTAACCCTTCTTAAATTAGCTATAACTTCTTGGTTCAGAGATTAAATTATGTTTGTTTAATAAACGGTACATTGTCGCTCGAGATACACCTAGCTCTTTTGCCGCTGAAGATACTTGACCATCATGAGACTCTAAAACCATTAATAATGCATCTCGTTCTGAGTTTTCTCTAATTACTCGTAAACTACGTTTTGTATCGCTACGTTGAGGAAGATCTAAATGCTCAAGATCTATCGTCATGCTATCAGCAAGAAGAACCGCTCGTTTTACCTGGTTTACTAGCTCACGAACATTCCCAGGCCATGGATAGTGAAGCATGGTTTGCATTGAATCTTCAGAAAAAGTACGTGCTTGAGTATTATATTCTTTTGCGTAGCGTTGAAGAAAATGTTCCGCAAGAATCGCAATATCTGAACTTCTTTCTTTTAAAGAAGGGACGTGGATGCGGAGTACATTTAAGCGATAATAAAGTTCTTCTTTAAAACTGCCTTCTTCTATCGCTTTTTCAAGATCAATGTGGCTTGCCACAATAACGCGCACATCAATATCGATAAAACCTTCTGATGTTTCAATATTACCTTCTTGTAGAAAACGTAATAAATGCTGCTGTTGGCTTACAGGTAAATCATTAATATCATTTAAGAATAATGTACCACCATTCGCTTGGAATAATTTTGACTCTTCGTATTCTGAAAGGTGAAGACCAAATAATTCTTGTTCTATTTTTGATTCAGATAATGAACCACAATTCAGTGAAACAAATGGGCCTTTATTACGTCCAGATGAATCATGAACAGCTCTAGCAACGGCATCTTTACCAACACCACTTTCTCCAGAAATTAGAATAGAAACATCAGTTGGTGCAACTCGACGGATTTGATCTCGTAGACGTTTCACTGCAGGTGCTTCACCTAGAATACCTAAATCAGATTTCTTACCCATATTAGGCCAAACTTTACGCTCTAACTTCAACATTCCTAATTGGTGGCCAATAGTACTTAGCAATTGCGCATCAGGAATTGGGGCGGTGAAAAAATCGATACAGAAGTTTACGATGAATTGGCAGATAGTATCTGAACTCAATTGTGATTCACGAATAAACGCCATCCAACGAACTTGTTTGTTGTTGTTAACTAATGTCGCAATACCGTTAAGGCTAAAATCATCTTGGCTTAAATCGACAATACCAATGCATGGACCAATTTCGTCAAACAATGCTTGCGCCGCTCGAAGATCATAGCAACGATGACAACGCCAACCTACTTGTTCTAATACGGCTAGCCAAGGTTCATAACTACCACCAACCACTACTAATGAACCTGGAACAGAATCCATACGAAACTGAGTACCCATAAGCCTTACCTCTAAATTCTTGAATGAAACCAACTGATAAATCGTTATAGAGCAACTATACAGGTTTTAAGACCACTCAACGTCTCACAAGTGAGATGCTCGTCATCCTTTTAACAAAAAAAAAACAAGTTAACGATGATAAATAAATGACAGTTAACATATTAGAATTAAAGTTGACTCATTTATAAGAATGCAGGCTATTTTTGATATAAGAATTGAACTTTTAATTACTTTTAAAGGCAGGGATAAGGACAAAAGAGAATTGTAAAAATTAGGTCAATTGATAAAAAAGTGTAATTACTTTCTCATTTTTATGCATTATGTAATAAATCTTATAAAAAAAAGAGCGACTTAAGAGCCGCTCTTTTTATTAATTCTATTATTAACTATGCTTGTGGACGCATAGAAGGGAATAAAATTACGTCACGAATTGTGTGAGTATTAGTGAATAGCATCACTAAACGGTCAATACCAATACCTTGACCTGCTGTTGGTGGTAAACCATGCTCAAGTGCAGTAATGTAATCTGCATCATAGAACATCGCTTCATCATCACCAGATTCTTTTGCATTAACTTGCGCTTTAAAACGCTCGTCTTGGTCTTGAGCATCATTAAGCTCAGAGAAACCATTTGCAACTTCACGGCCACCAATGAAGAATTCAAAACGGTCTGTAATGAAATCATTGTTGTCGTTACGACGTGCTAGTGGTGAGATATCTGCTGGGTATTCAGTGATGAACGTAGGTTGCATTAACTTAGGTTCTGCTGTTTCACCAAAAATCTCTTCAAGAAGTTGGCCACATGTCCAGAAGCTTTCAACTTCAACATGAACTGATTTCGCGATAGAAACCATTAGGTCACGATCTTGAACGCCTTCATAAGTTAATGCTTGGATCTCAGCATGCTCTGGGTTGTATAGTTTAATCGCGTCTAGCATGCTCATACGTGCATATTTGCCACCGAAATCAACTGTGTACTCACCGTAAGGCATTTTATCGCTGCCTAGAACAGAGATAGCTACTTGAGATAGCATTGCTTCTGTTAGATCCATTAGATCATTGTAATCAGCGTACGCCATATAGAATTCCATCATTGTGAATTCTGGGTTATGACGAGGAGATAAACCTTCGTTACGGAAGTTACGGTTAATTTCGAAAACACGCTCAAAACCACCAACAACAAGACGTTTTAGGTAAAGCTCTGGTGCGATACGTAGGTACATATCAACATCAAGTGCATTATGGTGTGTTACGAATGGACGTGCTGAAGCACCACCAGGAATAACATGCATCATAGGAGTTTCAACTTCCATGAAGCCTTTATCAACCATAAAGTTACGAATAGCTGAAACCACTTTAGAACGGATAATAAACGCAGTACGTGAATCATCATTTACAATAAGGTCAACGTAACGTTGACGGTAACGCATTTCTTGGTCTGTTAAACCGTGGAATTTTTCAGGCAATGGACGCAATGCTTTCGTTAGCAATACGTACTCTTCCATATTCACGTAAAGATCACCTTTACCTGATTTATGTAGAGCGCCTTTAACACCGATGATGTCACCGATATCTAGACCTTGGTATTTGTCTTTAAGCTCTTTTTGAACATCTTTTGATGCATAAGCTTGGATCTTACCTGAGACTTCTTGGATCAATAAGAAAGGACCACGCTTAGCCATGATGCGGCCTGCGATAGCAACGATATGGTTTAATTCTTCTAGCTCTTCTTTGGTCTTCTCACCAAACTCTGCTTGAAGGTCACTCGCAAGGCTGTCACGACGGAAGTCATTCGGGTGGCCATTAGCCTTACATGCTTGACGGATATGGTCTAATTTACCACGACGTTCTGCAATCAGTTTGTTTTCATCTAGTTGTACTTGGTCAGTCATAATGAACCCTTTCTTATAATCCAGATTTTAAGCTGGCTTCGATAAATTTATCTAAATCACCGTCTAATACGGCTTGCGTATTACGATTTTCAATGCCGGTACGCAAATCTTTAATGCGCGAATCATCCAATACGTATGAGCGAATCTGACTGCCCCACCCAATGTCGGATTTAGAATCTTCGTTTACTTGTTTCTCTGCGTTTTGTTTCTGAAGCTCAAGTTCAAACAGTTTAGCTTTCAACTGCTTCATCGCTTGTGCTTTGTTTTTATGCTGAGAACGATCATTTTGACATTGCACTACTGTATTTGTCGGGACGTGAGTAATACGTACCGCAGATTCAGTGGTGTTTACGTGTTGACCACCCGCGCCAGAAGCTCGGTATACATCAATACGTAAATCAGCAGGGTTGATATCTACTTCAATGTTGTCATCTATTTCAGGATAGATAAACGCTGAAGCAAATGAGGTATGTCGACGACCACTTGAATCAAATGGAGATTTACGAACTAAACGGTGTACACCAGTCTCTGTTCGTAACCAGCCATAAGCGTATTCACCAGAGATGCGAACTGTTGCGCCTTTAAGGCCTGCTACATCGCCATCAGAAACTTCAATAATCTCTGTTTTAAATCCTTTAGCTTCCGCCCAACGCAAATACATACGCAACATCATTGATGTCCAATCTTGCGCTTCTGTACCGCCAGAACCTGATTGTAAATCAATATAACAATCTGAAGGATCATGCGCACCAGAGAACATACGACGGAATTCTAATGTCGCTAATTTGTCTTCTAAATCAGCAAGCTCTGGTTCAATCTCATCAAATGTTTCTTGATCTTGCTCTTCAACTGCTAACTCAAGTAAACCTTCAACGTCTTCGCCGCCTTGATCTAATTGGTCAATAGTTTCAACAATCGCTTCCAAAGAGGCACGTTCTTTACCTAACGCTTGTGCACGTTCAGGTTCGTTCCATACTTCTGGTTGTTCTAGCTCTGCATTGACTTCTTCTAGACGCTCTTTCTTAGCATCATAGTCAAAGGTACCCCCTCAGGATATTTGTGCGTTCAGACACATCCTGGAGGCGGTTTTTTATAGGATTAATTTCGAACATGGTGTTTTATCATCGCCGAATAAAAAATAACCGAGAGATTTTAACGAAAAGTGTGATAGAAATCGAGGTATTTCAACCTCTGAAAGCAAGAACAATAAGGATTGAGAAAATGGTGTAAATTTAATCACACCAAATTTCTTTTTATTTAACTTCAGCTCGGAATACGAGCCTTTCTATTTTCATACGAAACAAGAAAATAACATCTCATTAGATTTTTCTTAACGGCTCGTTTAGTATAAATTAACCTTTTCACTTTATAGAACGGTAGATTTACATTGGTTCAATGTATTCAACCATTAATTGTAATGTTTGATTACCACGAAATTCATTGATATCTAAGCGGTAAGCCAGCTTCACTTTTTGTACCGAAGCATCAGGCCAACGACGAATATCAATATTAAAAGCAATGGCATCAACCATTTTATTGGTTGGAAAATCTCTATGTATTGGCTCTAACATTAATTTAAGATGTTTTTCACCAACTAAACGCTGATTCAATACTTTAAATTCCCCATCAAAAATAGGTTCTGGGAAGGCTTGTCCCCATGGTCCCCCCGCTCGAATAATTTCAGCGGTGCCTAAGGTAAATTCTTCTGGTGTTAATTCACCATCAGATAAAACCACGCCATTAAGCGCCTCTTCTTCCACCGATTCGCGAACCACATCATCAAAAGCTTGGCTGAATTTCTTATAATCAACTTCTTTAATGGTTAAGCCTGCCGCCATTGCATGACCACCAAACTTCAAAATTAACCCAGGGTTTCGAGTATCAATCAAATCCAACGCATCACGCATATGAAAGCCAGGAATGGAACGACACGACCCTTTAATAAACCCATCACCACCATCAGCAAATGCGATGACAGGGCGATGATATTTTTCTTTAATACGAGAAGCGAGAATTCCAATCACACCCTGATGCCAATCTCGCTGGAATAACACCAAGCCAAAAGGCAATTCACTTTGTGCGCCGAACTCTAAGCGCTCACAAATCGCCATCGCTTCGTCTTTCATACCTTGCTCAATCTCTTTACGAGTTTGATTTAAAGCATCAAGTTCTGAGGCCATACGACGTGCAGCATGAATGTTGTTGGACATAAGAAGCTCAACACCAAACGACATGTCATCCAAACGACCTGCGGCATTAATTCTTGGACCAAGTGCAAAACCAAAATCTGAAGCAACAATTCGAGAAGGCACTTTATTTGCCACTTCAATTAGCGCCTGAATACCCGGACGACATTTACCCGCGCGAATACGTTGGATACCTTGATGCACTAAAATACGGTTATTTTCATCAAGTGCTACCAAATCAGCAACAGTGCCTAGTGCGACTAAATCCAATAAATCAGCAAGGTTCGGAATAGGAATATTTTGAGTTTCAAACCAATTGTTTTCACGCAAACGAGCACGAATCGCTAACATCAAATAAAACGCAACACCAACACCAGCTAAAGACTTAGACGGAAAGGCACACTCTTCAAGGTTAGGGTTAACAATTGAATCGGCTATTGGCAAAGAAGAGCCCGGTAAATGGTGATCGGTTACGACCACTTGCATCCCATAGGCTTTCGCTGCAGCAACACCTTCAATTGATGAAACGCCATTGTCTACTGTCATGATGATCTCAGCGCCCATCGCTTTAGCTTGATCAACCACATCAGGGCTTAACCCGTAGCCATCTTCAAAACGATTCGGCACCAGATAATCAACATTGCTGCTGCCCATTAAGCGAAACGCCATGACAGATAATGCTGAACTCGTCGCGCCATCAGCATCGAAATCACCCACAACAATAATACGAGTTTGCTTTGCTATCGCTTCAACTAAGATATCAACGGCTTTAGTTATGCCATGCATAGATTGAAATGACAGTAATGATCTCGCGCCACGATCTAATTGACTATTTGATGTGATCCCTCGAGCTGCATAAATCTGTTGTAAGATTGAAGGAATTGAACTTGGTAAAGCAGGAATTTCCGGAATAAGACGACGTTTCACTTCAATCATGATAATGGCCTAAGGTTAGAGTTACTAAGATAAAAAAATCCCCGCACCATACTTAATTTAAACAAGTATTGCGGGGACTTAAATTGGGTTAAGAAAGAATTATTTTTCTAAGTCTTTCAAAAGCTCTTGTGCTGGTTTGTAACCCGGAACTAAATCACCATTAGGCAGTACAATTGCAGGCGTACCGTTCACACCCATTTTACGACCTAATAAATATTGTTCTTTAATAATGTTCTTACACTGAGCGGTTGCTGGTTTTGAACCATTAATTGCACGGTTTGATTTTGCGTCTTCCATTGCTTGTTGTTTATCATCTGCACACCAAATTTGCGCCATTTTATCAGCGACAGAACCTTGGTAGCCTTGACGAGGATACGCTAAGTAACGAACCGTAATACCAGCATCATTATACTCTTTCATTTCTTTATGCAACTTAGTGCAGTAGCCACAAGTGATATCAGTAAAGACTGTGATCACATGTTTTTCGTTTTTCGCAGGGAACACAATCATGTTCTCACTTTGGCTATCAACCAATTTTGCAAAACGAGCTGCTAATAAATCTTTCATATTGCCATTTTCATCAAACTCAAAAATTCGACCTTGAATGAAGTGCTTACCATCATCTGATACATAAAAAATACCAAATGGCGTTTCTACTTGTTTAAAGCCATCAACTTCAGAGTCGTGAATAGCTTCAACAGGCAAGCCTAATGTCGTTAAACGCTGAGTAATCGCTTGTTCTGAATCAGCCTGAGATGCTTCAACAACTGACGGAGATACTGCGTGATCTTTTGCTTGCTCATCAGAACATGCGGTAAAAGAAATTACACTCAATAAAGCAATAAACATCGCGCTAGTACGGCGAATAAATGACATAAAAGTACCTATAAAAAAAGTAAAAATAGAAGGTTTAAATTTTAGAGTAGTAAACCAACAAGAAGTTCCCTTTCACTATGAACGAGGGTGATGCTCTTGATGGATCTGTTTTAAACGTTCCGTTGCTACGTGAGTATATATTTGTGTTGTCGAAAGATCACTATGTCCAAGTAACATTTGTACGACTCTAAGATCTGCACCATAGTTTAGTAAATGCGTCGCAAAAGCATGACGTAAAACATGAGGTGATAATTTGTCAGTATCAATACCGGCAATCACTGCATAATGTTTAATACGATGCCAAAACGTTTGTCTTGTCATCTGCCTTGCTCGTTTACTCGGAAAAACCACATCAGAACTTTTCTCACCAAGTAATGCAGGACGTCCTTGGTCTAAGAAAGTTTGGATCCAATCAACGGCATTCTCTCCCATCGGCACTAAACGTTCTTTATCGCCTTTACCAGTAACACGAACTACACCTTGGCGTAGACTCAAGTTTTCCATGGTTAAACTGACTAATTCCGTCACTCGTAAACCGGTAGCATAAAGTAACTCTAACATTGCACGATCACGAAGCTCTAATGGATCGTCTACATTTGGCGCTTCTAATAAGTCATTCACCTGCTCTTCGCTTAAATCTTTTGGTAGCCTTTGCGGTAATTTAGGACTCATCAATAAAGCAGTTGGATCATCACCACGAATTTTTTCTCGGTGTAGATATTGGAAAAATCGACGAAGTGCTGACAACATACGCGCTCGTGAAGTCTGCTTGTATTCTTTGTCTACCAAATACGCTTGATATTCATTTAATCCCATTGCTGAAATAGAGGCACATTTATAATGATTATCTTCTAGCCATTGCAGTAACTTCACCAAATCATTTCGATACGAAGCTAACGTATTTTCTGATAATCCACGCTCCATCCACATGGTATCTAAAAAACGCTCAATTAAAGCCATATCATTGTTCATTGCATCACCATTTACTGAAAACCAAAAAATACTGGTTAAAATTACAGTATTAAACAATTATCTCCACTTTCAATGCAAGTTTAATTTTAAGAATCATTTGCGGTACACTAGGCTTTCGTCCTCTTTAATTATGGTAGCTGAAATGAAAATTGGTCTGTTTTACGGTTCTTCCACTTGTTACACCGAAATGGCATCTGAAAAAATCAGAGCAACAATGGGCGAAGAGTTGGTTGATATCTACAATATTAAAGAGACCCCAGTAGCAACAATGAACGATTATGATTTGTTATTACTTGGTATTTCCACATGGGATTTTGGTGAAATTCAAGAAGACTGGTTAGGCGTATGGGAAGAATTAGATGACCTTTCTTTGCAAGGAAAAACCATCGCTTTATTTGGATTAGGCGATCAAGAAGGTTATGGCGAATGGTTCTTAGATGCGATGGGTTTATTACACGATGAATTAAAAGCCACTGATGCTAAATTTATTGGTTATTGGAAAAATGAAGGTTATCAATTTAATGCATCAAAAGCATTAACTGAAGATGAATCTCACTTTGTCGGTTTAGCGCTAGATGAAGACAGTCAATATGATAAGAGTGATGAGCGTATTGAGCAGTGGTGTGAACAGGTATTGGTTGAGTATCACGATTCACTTTAAGGTTTCAGGTTTCAGGTTTCAGGTTTCAGGTTTCAGGTTTCAGGAATACTAATTGCTCATATATAACTAGCAACGAATACTCCTGAATCCTTTAAGGGAGCTTGCGACCGATCTGAACCCTTTCTTTAATTATGCATTTTCAGTCACTAATTCGTCTTCTTTCGTACCAACAAAACGAACGATAATCATCGATGCAAACGTTGGGATAACCCAAGCCATACCATGCTCAAACATTGGTAGCATAGAGAATACAGACATATCCGCACCCGCAACTTTCGCAGCATCTAATATCGCAAAACACGTCGCAACTAAAATAACAACTCGGTATGCAAGACGAGGATTCGGCATAAATTTGCGAGTAAATGCTAACGCAACTAACGCAATTGCAATTGGATAAAGCAAAAACAACACAGGGACAGACAGTGTAATTAGCTGGCTTAAGCCTACGTTAGCAACTACAGCACACGCTACACCAACAATAATAACCCACGCCTTATATGTCACTTTGCAAATTGAGCTAAAGTAATCTGCACATGCAGAAATAAGACCAATCGCAGTTGTTAAACAAGCGATCAATACAATAATAGACAATACTATTTGACCCGAAGAACCAAATAACGCATGTGTATAAGCCGTTAAGATAGCACCACCATTACCAGCCCCCGCAGCAACAGTGCTTGATGTTGCGCCAAGATAAAATAATGAGATATAAACAAATGCTAAACCAAGAGCTGCAATACAACCTGCAATAGTTAAGTATTTAGTTGTCGCTTTATGTTCTGTGATACCTTTCTTTTTCAATGCATCGATAATTAGAATACCAAACATTAACGCACCAAACGTATCCATGGTGTTATAGCCTTCAAAGAAACCTGTCGTTAAAGGGCTATCAATGTAGTTCCCTGTTGCCGCAACAATTTCACCTTGAGGGTTCACAAACACAGCAATAGCTAACACGATTAAACCAATAAATAATGCTGGCGTTAAGAACTTACCGATCGTATCGATAAGCTTGCCTTGAGACCATGCAAAAAACATTGCGATTGAAAAGAATGCGATTGAAAATAGAGTTAGAGAAAGTTGCCCCGCATCAGCACCAAGAAAAGGTTTTGCTGCCATTTCATAAGCAACTAATCCCGTACGTGGTGCAGCAAAAGCTGGACCAATAATAACGAACATTAGAATCGCCATGATCATTGCTACTTTAGGCGGTAAATCACGAGTAAGGTGCTGCCAAGAACCACCAGAAACACCGATAGCAATAATAGTCAGTAATGGTAAACCAACGGCTGTAATTAAAAATCCACTCATAGCACTAAAGACATGCGCTCCAGCCATTTGACCAGCAATTGGAGGGAAGATGATATTACCCGCGCCTAAAAAGAAGGCAAAAAGCATAAAGCCAACGGCAATGATATCGGCGAGTTTTAATGACTGTTTCATAGGAAACCCTTGTATAATGTTGTGTGTATTTAATGTTGTGTTTTATATCTTTTTCGATATTTATGTCAGAATAATGAACAAATTATCAATAATTCGCAATAGTCTAGAGAAAAACACCATAATCAAATTGCCAACAAGCCAATATGCAGTGTTATCCTCTATTAATTAGTTTTATAAAAGAGTGATCAATTAGCATTCAAAGATTCAACAAAATATCAAAAATAGAATATCACACCATTTAACATATAAATTACAAGATTAACAACTATACTCATATTGAGCTAATTATGAATAAAAGCTTCACTTTTAAACAATTTCATATTGATATCGGACAATGCGGTATGCCAGTAAGCACTGACGGTGTTTTATTAGGTGCGTGGGCAACAATTAATAACAGCCTGTCGATCTTAGATATAGGGTGTGGAACTGGATTATTAAGTTTAATGTGTGCTCAAAGAGAACCATTGAGTCAAATTGATGCTGTAGAATTAATGCCAATGGCGGTAGAAGTAGCTCAAGCTAATTTCCAAAACAGTAAATGGGCAAAACAAATAACCTTGTTTCATCAAGATATTCTCTCTTTTACTCCACAAAAAACCTACGATGCTATTATTTGTAACCCTCCCTATTTTAATAACGGTGAACAATCACAAAAAGGGGAACGCTCTGTTGCTCGTCATACTGACGCTCTACCATTTTTTGATTTACTAACACAATGTAAAAAATTACTCACCTCAGAGGGGCGTGCAAGTTTCATTCTTCCGCTCATTGAAGGTGAACAATTTATTGAAATAGCTAAAAACTGCGATTTTAAGCTAACAAAACTCACAAAGATCAAAACAACAGAAAAAAAATCAGTTTCTCGATTATTAATAGAACTTTCTGTTTTTCCTTATGATTATCAAGAGAATACATTAATAATTCATAGTAAAAATAGTTACAGTGATGACTTTATTGACCTAACTAGATGCTTTTATCTCAATATGGATTAAAAGATCGGTGATCCATCTCTAATAAATCACTATAATGTCTGGCTAACATCATATTTATACTCTTTAGACCTGAACGGAGAATCCAACAGTGATCAAAACGTTTGCTGATCTCGATCTATCCCCTAACCTACTGCGCGCTCTTGAGGAGATTGGTTATCAACGTCCAACTCAAGTTCAGGCTATGGCTATCCCTGAAGCATTAGAAGGAAAAGACATCCTTGCTTCTGCTCCAACTGGTACAGGTAAATCGGCTGCTTTCTTGCTGCCTGCTTTACAACACCTTGACGATTTCCCACGTCGTGATCCTGGTCCTGCGCGCGTATTGATCCTGACACCGACACGTGAACTTGCTATCCAAGTCGCTGATGAAGCTCGTGAACTAGCAAAATATACTCATCATAAAGTATTCACCATTACTGGTGGTATCAGCTACCAAGAGCATGCTGATATTCTTGCAAGAACTCAAGATATCGTTGTTGCTACACCTGGCCGTTTGATGGAATACATCGAAGCTGAGCGCTTTGATTGTCGTGCTATTGAAACATTAATCCTTGATGAAGCAGATCGCATGCTAGACATGGGCTTTGGTCCTGTTGTTGATCGTCTTTCAAAAGAATGTCGCTGGCGTAAACAAACCTTCTTGTTCTCTGCAACATTAGAAGGTCGTGGCGTTGAAGGTTTTACTGCTGATCTACTGAATGAACCTGCAACTATAAATGCAGAGCCATCGCGTCGTGAACGTAAAAAGATCACTCAGTGGTATCATCGCGCAGATAACATGCCTCATAAAATTGAGTTATTGAAAAGCATACTAACTCAACAAGCCGAGCGCTCAATTGTGTTTGTAAAAACTCGTGAGCGCCTTGCTGAACTTCGTGGACACTTAGAAACAGCTAAAATTTCATGTGCATGGCTACAAGGTGATATGCCACAAGAAAGCCGTAATAATGCTATTGCTCGTTTCCGTGACGGCAAAGTTAATGTATTAATTGCAACCGACGTTGCTGCTCGTGGTATCGATTTACCAAACGTAAGTCATGTTATTAACTTTGATATGCCACGTACTGCTGACGTATACTTACACCGTATTGGCCGTACTGCTCGTGCTGGTAATAAAGGCAGTGCAGTTTCTTTAATCGAAGCACACGATCAACCTATGATGGAACGTGTTGGCCGTTACGTTAAAGAAGAAGATGAGATCATTAAAGAGCGTTTTATTGAAGGGTTAAAACCAACTCATAAAAAACCTGTTTTTAAAAATAAACAGAAAAAGAACGCGAAGAAAAAAGCGGCTCTAGCGAAGAAAAACACACCAAAGAAAAAGAAGAAAAAGTAATTTTTATACGCTTAGCTAGCTATAGCACTAAGATCT
>NZ_MSCP01000001.1:2183140-2427543 GCF_002954715.1 Aliivibrio sifiae
CTAAAACAATAAAAGCAGCCTGTATTTACAGGTTGCTTTTTTTTATATTTAAAAGAATATAGATAGGCTTCAGATCGCTTTGCTCAAAGGATTCAGACATAAAAAAACCCGCAATCAGCGGGTTTTTTATTAACTCAATTCGAGCGATCTATAATAAAAATTATAGTACGTCGATTGCGTTAAGGTCAGCAAATGCTTTTTCAAGACGCGTAACCATTGAAGCTTGACCAGCACGTAACCAAACGCGAGGATCGTAGTACTTCTTGTTTGGCGCAGATTCGCCAGTTGGGTTACCGATTTGACCTTGTAGGAAATCACGGTTTTCAGCTTCGTATGCACGAACGCCATCCCATGAAGCCCACTGAGTATCAGTATCGATGTTCATTTTGATAACACCGTAACCAATAGACTCTTGGATTTCTGCTTCAGAAGAACCAGAACCACCGTGGAATACGAAGTTAAGTGCGTTAGGTGCGATACCAAATTTCTCAGCACAGTAAGCTTGAGAATCACGTAGGATAGTTGGAGTAAGAACAACGTTACCCGCTTGGTAAACACCGTGTACGTTACCGAAAGATGCAGCGATAGTGAAACGTGGGCTGATAGCCGTTAATTTCTCGTATGCGTATGCAACATCTTCAGGAGAAGTGTAAAGCTCAGATGCATCCATATCAGAGTTATCTACGCCGTCTTCTTCGCCACCAGTACAACCTAGTTCGATTTCTAGAGTCATATCCATCTTAGCCATACGCGCAAGGTATTGGCCAGAGATTTCAATGTTATCTTCTAGAGACTCTTCAGAAAGGTCGATCATGTGAGAAGAGAATAGAGGCTTACCAGTTTGAGCGAAGAACTCTTCACCAGCATCTAGTAGACCGTCGATCCATGGAAGAAGTTTCTTAGCAGCATGGTCAGTATGAAGAATAACTGGAACACCGTAAGATGCAGCTACAGCGTGAACGTATTTTGCACCAGCTACAGCACCAAGGATTTGTGCACCTTGACCTTCAAGTTTAACGCCTTTACCAGCGAAGAAACCTGCACCGCCATTAGAGAACTGAACAACAACTGGAGCTTTAACTTTAGACGCAGCTTCAAGAACACCGTTGATTGTGTCTGTGTTTACTACGTTTACCGCAGGAAGAGCAAATTTGTTTGCTTTTGCTACTTCAAATACTTTCTGTACGTCGTCGCCAGAAATTACACCAGGTTTTACAAAATCGAAGATCTTAGACATGGAAATAGTCCTATTTATTCTATCGTTTTAAAATTAAAAAACTTACGTTCAAATTTTTGCAAACGTTTGCTCACAACTTTTCTTATTGTATCAATAAACATTGTCATCAACAAACGTAAAAAGCGGGAATGTTTAGATTCCCGCTTTCAAATAATTATGCTTTAGCACGCTCTTCAAGCATTGCTACTGCAGGAAGTACTTTACCTTCAACGAACTCAAGGAATGCACCGCCACCTGTAGAAATGTAAGAAACGTCAGCTTTGATACCGAATTTATCGATAGCTGCTAGCGTATCACCGCCACCTGCTACAGAGAAACCTTCAGAATCAGCGATCGCTTTAGAAATACCAGCTGTACCTGCTTCAAAGTTTTTGAATTCAAATACGCCAACAGGGCCATTCCAAAGAATTGTTTTCGCGTTGCTGATGATTTCAGCAAGAGCTGCTGTTGAATCAGGACCAAGGTCGAAAATCATGTCGTCGTCTTGAACTTCAGAAACATGTTTGATTTCAGCTTCAGCGTTTTCATCAAATGCTTTTGCACATGCAACATCAGTAGCAACTGGAATTGCACATTCTTTCATTAGTTTTTTAGCTGTCTCAACTAGGTCTGCTTCGTATAAAGACTTACCTACGTTGTGGCCTTCAGCTGCGATAAATGTATTCGCGATACCACCACCAACAACAAGTTGGTCAGCGATTTTAGATAAAGACTCAAGAACTGTCAGTTTAGTAGAAACTTTAGAACCACCAACGATTGCAACAAGTGGACGAGCAGGCTTGTCCATTGCTTTACCTAGTGCTTCAAGTTCAGCAGCTAAAAGAGGACCAGCACACGCTACAGGAGCGTTCATGCCAACACCGTGAGTTGATGCTTGAGCACGGTGAGCAGTACCAAATGCGTCCATCACGAAGATGTCACATAATGCTGCGTATTTCTTAGAAAGCTCTTCTTCGTTCTTCTTCTCGCCTTTATTAAAGCGAACGTTTTCAAGAACAACTAGCTCACCAGCGTTTAATTCAAGACCATCTAGGTAATCTTTAGCTAGTTTAACGTCACAGTCTAGCGCGTCATTTAAGTAATTAACTACAGGAGCTAGAGAGAACTCTTCGTTGTATTCGCCTTCCGTTGGACGACCTAGGTGAGAAGTAACCATTACTTTAGCGCCAGCTTCCAAGCAAAGCTTGATAGTTGGTAGTGATGCTAGGATACGAGCATCAGAAGTTACTTTACCATCTTTAACTGGTACGTTTAGGTCAGCACGGATAAATACGCGTTTACCTGCAAGTTCCAGGTCAGTCATCTTGATTACAGACATTTTTTGTCCTCTCAATTAAATAATAAAAAGTTTTCAAGCTCGGCATCATTGCCAAACCGATTAAATTCTTACTGCATTATTCAGTAAATAGGGATGGAGTTCACTTTTTTCAAGGTGATAATTAATCTTTTTTCTCTTTCCATCACAAATTTATTGAATGACGCTTTTATTTTCTCATAACTAATGCGGTATCTAGCATTCGATTAGCGAATCCCCATTCGTTATCACACCAAACCAACATTTTAACTAAGTGCCCATTACTTACTCTTGTTTGTGAACCATCGACAATCGCACTGTGGGGATCATGATTAAAATCGATAGAAACAAGCGGCGCTTCAGTATAGTCAACAATGTTATGTAATGTACACCGAGATGCGTTAACAATGGTTTGATTTATGTCATTAACTTTCACATTTGTATTAATTGTTACACTTAAATCCATCGCAGTGACGTTTACCGTAGGCACCCTCACGGAAATAGCTTCAAATTTGTTGGAAAATTTCGGGAAAATACGTTCAATACCTTTATGCAATTTAGTATCGACAGGAATAATAGATTGGCTTGCCGCACGAGTTCGGCGCAAGTCAGGATGATAAGCATCAATCACTTGTTGGTCATTCATAGATGAGTGGATGGTTGTAATGGTTCCAGAGTCAATACCAAACGCATCATCTATCGCTTTAATAACAGGAATAATACAGTTGGTAGTACATGAACCATTGGAGACAATTCTATGCTCTGACAACAAAGTGTCATGATTAACACCATAAATGATGGTGTTATCTAAATCGTTACTGCCAGGATGCGAAAACAGAACCTTTTTAGCACCTGCTTCAATATGTTTTTCACCATCCGCTTTTGAACCATAAACGCCAGTGCAATCCAAAACCAAATCGACACCTAATGAGTGCCATGGTAAAAGCGTAATATCAGCTTGATGTAGGATCCGTACTTTATCTTGAATGCCATCAGGTAAATCGATATAAAGATATTCTTGATCGTGAGTTACTTTATGTTGAAAACGTCCATGCGTTGAGTCGTACTGAAGAAGATGCGCCATTCCTTCTGGTTGCGATAATTCATTCACAGCCACCACTTCAATTTGATCTCTTTTCCCACTTTCATACAGGGCTCGTAATACACTACGACCGATACGACCAAATCCGTTTATTGCGACTCTCAACATAATACATTACGTCCTTTATCTCATTTCCGACTATTGTACTCTTTTCACTTTTTTCTTAAAGGATCAAAAAAACGAAGCCACCTTTCGATAGCTTCGCTCTCAATTATAACTTGATAATTACATCAAGATATTCATTAACAAATAACTATTGCTTTATTAAGCAAGAAGTTCTTTTGCTGTATTTACTACATTTTCAGTAGTAAAACCGAACATTTTAAATAGCTCGTCTGCAGGTGCAGATTCACCAAACGTTGTCATTCCGATGATCTTGCCACCGAAACCAACGTATTTGTACCAGAAATCAGCAATACCGGCTTCAACAGCGATACGCTTAGTTACTGATGATGGTAGAACCGCTTCACGGTACGCTTCGTCTTGCTTATCAAATGCATCAGTAGATGGCATAGATACAACACGTACCGCTTTACCGTCAGCCGTTAGTTGAGCCGCAGCTTCAACTGCTAGTTCTACTTCAGAACCAGTTGCAATAAGAATTAGCTCTGGTTGGCCTTCACTATCTTTCAGGATGTAACCACCCTTAGCGATATTAGCTACTTGCTCTGCGTTACGATCTTGTTGTGCAAGATTTTGGCGAGAGAAGATTAGAGCTGATGGACCATCGCGACGTTCAATTGCCAGTTTCCAAGAAACAGCAGACTCAACTTGGTCACATGGACGCCATGTGCTCATGTTTGGTGTTAGACGTAGAGAAGCGATTTGCTCAACAGGTTGGTGAGTTGGGCCATCTTCACCAAGACCGATAGAATCGTGTGTATAAACTTGGATGTTTTGCACTTTCATTAATGCAGCCATACGCATTGCGTTACGTGCATATTCCATAAACATTAGGAAAGTTGCACCGTATGGTACGAAACCACCGTGCAGAGCAATACCGTTCATGATCGCAGTCATGGCAAACTCACGCACACCGTAGTGAATGTAGTTACCAGAGAAATCATCAGCTGTTAGTGATTTAGAACCAGACCACATTGTTAGGTTAGACGGAGCAAGGTCAGCAGAGCCGCCCATAAATTCAGGTAGCATTGCACCAAATGCTTCTAGTGCATTTTGAGAGGCTTTACGTGATGCGATGTTTGCAGGGTTAGCTTGAAGATCAGCAATGATTGCATTTGCTTTTTCTTCCCACTCAGCTGGCAAGCCACCGTTTACACGACGCTTATATTCAGCAGCCAATTCTGGGTGAGCAGCAGCATATGCATCAAATTTTGCATTCCAAGATGCTTCTTTTGCAGTGCCCGCTTCTTTTGCATCCCACTCACTATATACGTCAGCAGGAATTTCAAATGCACCATGATCCCAACCAAGCTTCGCTTTAGTTGCAGCAATTTCATCAGCACCTAGTGGAGCACCGTGACAATCGTGTGTACCTTCTTTATTTGGAGAACCAAAACCAATAATAGTTTTAGTACAAATTAAAGTAGGACGAGGATCTGCTTTTGCTGCGATGATTGCTGCATTAATTGCGTCAGCATCGTGACCATCAACAGCAGGAATTACGTGCCAACCGTACGCTTCAAAACGCTTAGGCGTGTCGTCAGAGAACCAACCTTCAACTTCACCATCGATAGAGATACCGTTGTCATCCCAGAAAGCAACAAGCTTACCAAGACCAAGCGTACCCGCTAAAGAGCATGCTTCGTGAGAGATGCCTTCCATTAGGCACCCATCGCCCATGAACACGTATGTGTTATGGTCAACGATATCGTGACCTTCACGGTTAAATTGTGCCGCTAATGCTTTTTCAGCCATTGCCATACCAACACCGTTAGTGATGCCTTGGCCTAATGGACCTGTCGTTGTTTCGATGCCCGGTGCATAACCGTATTCAGGGTGACCTGGCGTTTTAGAATGCAGTTGACGAAAGTTCTTTAAGTCTTCGATAGACAGGTCGTAACCTGAAAGGTGAAGCAGAGAATAAATCAGCATTGAACCGTGGCCATTCGAAAGAATGAAACGGTCGCGATCAGCCCACTCTGGATTTTGTGGGTTATGATTTAGGTGGCTACGCCATAATACTTCAGCGATGTCTGCCATACCCATTGGTGCACCCGGGTGGCCAGAATTTGCTTGTTGAACACCATCCATGCTTAAAGCGCGGATTGCATTTGCTAGATGTTTACGTGAAGACATGCCTGCTCCTGAAATTCGAAGGACTATATGTTTATTGAGCTAATTTAACTCTTGATTAGTTACCCATATAATATGGACTAACTTAAATTTGCAGCGCCGTATTGTCGCAAAGGCTAATAGTGACTGCAAACGTTTACTTAGTAAATAAAGCGCTTTTTTTCACGATTTTGAAAGAAAACCTTATTTCTACAGATAAATCTCATTATTAAACGCAAACGATTGGTTATGTCTTATATTCATATCATTCACTGAAATGGGTTGTAATTAATCAATTTTTCTCTATTATAGCCGTCTAGATGGAAGAACACCTACACTGTTAAACGTATAGACTTATATATACTGTGGGTATTTTCTTAAAATTTATTACCTATAGAAGTGGAGCTCATCATGGCTAAGCACCTATTTACCTCTGAGTCAGTATCAGAAGGTCATCCAGATAAAATTGCAGACCAAATTTCAGATGCAGTACTTGATGCGATCTTAGAACAAGATCCGAAAGCACGTGTTGCTTGTGAAACGTACGTAAAAACTGGCATGGTTATGGTCGGTGGTGAAGTAACAACTTCTGCATGGGTTGATATCGAAGAAATCACTCGTGAAACCGTTCGTGAAATTGGTTATGTACATTCAGACATGGGTTTTGATGCTAACTCTTGTGCAGTACTAAACACAATTGGTAAGCAGTCACCAGACATCAACCAAGGTGTTGATAAAGCCGATCCTAAAGATCAAGGTGCTGGTGACCAAGGTATCATGTTTGGTTACGCAACAAACGAAACACCAATTTTAATGCCTGCACCAATTACTTACTCTCACCTACTTGTTAAAAAGCAAGCTGAAGTACGAAAGAGTGGCAAACTGGATTTCTTACGTCCAGATGCAAAATCTCAAGTAACTTTCCAATACGACCAAGGTAAAATCGTTGGTATCGATGCTGTTGTTCTTTCAACACAACATTGTGATTCAGTAACGACGCCAGATCTTCGTGAAGCCGTAATGGAAGAAATCATCAAGCCAGTACTTCCTCAAGAATGGTTAAATAAAGACACTAAATTCTTTATTAACCCAACAGGTCGTTTTGTTATTGGTGGTCCAATGGGTGACTGTGGCCTTACTGGCCGTAAAATCATCGTAGATACTTACGGCGGCGCAGCCCGTCACGGTGGCGGTGCATTCTCTGGTAAAGATCCATCAAAAGTTGACCGTTCTGCAGCATACGCTGCACGTTACGTAGCAAAAAACATTGTTGCAGCTGGCATGGCTGACCGTTGTGAAATCCAACTGTCATACGCTATCGGTGTTGCAGACCCAACATCAATCATGGTTGAAACGTTTGGTACTGAAAAAGTATCTCACGACATCATCATTGAAGCGGTTCGTCAGCACTTCGACCTACGCCCATACGGTCTACAAGAAATGCTTAACCTTCTTCAGCCAATCTACAAGAAGACAGCAGCTTACGGTCATTTCGGTCGTGAGGAATTCCCATGGGAAGCGACTGATAAAGCAGATATCCTTCGTGATTTCGCTGGTATTAAGTAATTTATTACTTAAATTAACGCTAGAAAAGGAAGCCTCGGCTTCCTTTTTTGTTTTCTAACCCCATATACTCTCTTATCTTGATTCAATATCTGCATTCCAAATAAAGAGATTCAATGACCCCACTTCAACAAGCATCCATAGCTAAAGCTCAACAATGTATTCAACAAGCTTCCACTTTCTTTAATCGCCCTTTTGCTCAGGCTGCGGTTAATTTTACGCAACGTGGGAAAATTGCAGGTACTGCACGACTACAAGGGTGGGAGATACGAATTAATCCTATTTTATTAGAAGAAAACCAACACTCCTTTATTAATGAAGTAATCCCTCACGAAATCGCGCATTTAATCGTATTCAAATTATATGGTCGGGTACGACCACACGGTAAAGAATGGCAAGGAATAATGAATCAAGTATTTAATTTACCGGCAAGAACCACTCATAGTTTTAATATTGAATCGGTTAAAGGAAAAACGTTTTCTTATCGCTGTAAATGCACACAACATGAACTTACGATACGTCGCCATAATCGAGTTCAACGTAAAGAAACTCAATACCTTTGTAAGTCGTGCCAATCACCATTAAAGCTCTCTAAGCACCAAACTTCATAGACATAACGTCTAAAAATAAACAGATTTCCCCATTCTGTTTATTAAATTATCTATAATGAGAATTAACAATAAGCTACTCTTACTGCATTAATACAATAATCAGTAGAGCCTCTTATGAGATTAATTCGCTTAGCTATTGCAGCCTTTATTTTTTCTATCACTTTTCATGCTTTTGCCGCTCCCCCTTCTTCTTTTTCAAAAGCCAAAAAGGAAGCGGTCAAAATTTACCTTGATTATCCGACTTCATTCTATTGTGGTTGTGACATTACTTGGAAAAATAAAAAGAAAGGTATTCCGGATCTAGAAAGTTGCGGCTACCAAGTTCGCAAACAAGAAAAACGAGCCAGTCGTATTGAATGGGAACACGTAGTCCCTGCTTGGCAATTTGGACACCAGCGCCAATGCTGGCAAAATGGCGGACGCAAAAATTGCACTCGAAACGATAAACAATTCAAATCAATGGAAGCCGATTTACATAACCTAGTTCCAGCGGTGGGTGAAGTAAATGGGGACCGTTCTAATTTTCGTTTTTCACAATGGAATGGTAATAAAGGCGCTTATTATGGGCAATGTGCTTTTAAGGTCGATTTCAAAAGCAGAGTTGCAGAGCCACCAGCACAATCAAGAGGTGCAATTGCTCGCACTTATTTATACATGAATAATGAGTACCGCTTTAATCTATCCAAAGCCCAACGCCAATTAATGGAAGCATGGAATAAGCAGTATCCAGTATCAGCATGGGAATGTGAACGAGATAAGCGCATTGCCAAGATTCAAGGCAATCATAACCAATTTGTCTACAAAGCATGCACTAAATAAATTAGACAGAGCTAGAGGTTGAAAAAGTACATTTTAACCTCCATCCTTAAATATAAGATAGTTAAAGAAAAGTAGACCATGAGAATACCAAGAATCCATCATCCAGAACTGCTTCCTTCACAAGGTAAAGTAAACTTAAGCGATGATGCCGCCAATCATGTTGGCCGTGTTATGCGAATGAAAGAAGGTGAAGCTGTACTATTATTTGATGGTAGCGGTGCTGAGTTTCCTGCAGTAATCACTTCTTCATCAAAGAAAAGTGTAGAAGTTGAGATCAGTGAACGTATTGATCGCAGCAGTGAATCACCATTAAATTTACATTTAGGCCAAGTGGTTTCTCGTGGTGATAAAATGGAATTCACCATTCAAAAATCCGTAGAATTAGGCGTAAATATCATTACTCCTTTGATTTCAGAACGTTGTGGTGTCAAATTAAACAAAGAACGTTTTGAAAAGAAACTCGACCAATGGCAAAAAATTGCGATTGCTGCATGTGAGCAATCTGGACGCAATATCGTTCCAGAGATACGTCCGATTATGTCATTAGAAGAGTGGTGTGCTGAAGAATATGAAGGTTTGAAATTAAATCTTCACCCAAGAGCAAAATACTCAATCAACACACTGCCAGAACCAGTCACTAATGTTCGCTTGTTAATTGGACCAGAAGGCGGGTTATCGTCTGATGAAATTAACATGACTGAACAGTATCAATTTGAAGAAACTCTGCTTGGTCCTCGCGTTCTTAGAACCGAAACCGCAGCGCTTACCGCAATTACAGCCTTACAAGTTCGTTTTGGCGATCTTGGCTAACTGGAGAAACACAATGATCAAACTCGGTATCGTAATGGATCCAATTTCATCCATTAACATCAAGAAAGACTCTAGCTTTGCCATGATGCTTGAAGCTCAAAAGCGTGGCTGGGAAATCCATTACATGGAAATGGCAGATCTACACCTAGATCAAGGTAAAGCAGTCGCTGATACCAAAGTGGTTGAACTAAAAGAAGACCCAACAAATTGGTATGAGTTCAAATCAGAACAAACTATTGACCTAGCTGATCTTGATGCTGTATTGATGCGTAAAGATCCACCATTTGATACCGAATACATCTACGCAACGTACATTCTTGAGCGTGCTGAAATTCAAGGTGCTTTAATTGTAAATAAACCGCAAAGCCTACGTGATTGTAACGAAAAGCTGTTTACTGCTTGGTTCCCAGAACTAACACCAACAACACTAGTTACCCGTAAAGCTGAAAAGATTAAAGCATTCCGTGAAGAACATGGCGACATTATCCTTAAACCACTTGATGGCATGGGTGGTGCATCTATCTTCCGTGTAAAAGCTGGCGATCCAAACGTATCGGTTATCATTGAAACGTTGACTAACCACGAACAAAACTACTGCATGGCACAAACCTTTGTTCCAGATATCAGCAATGGTGATAAACGTATTCTAGTGGTTGATGGTGAACCAATGCCTTATTGCTTAGCTCGTATTCCAGCAAAAGGTGAAACGCGCGGTAACTTAGCTGCAGGTGGTACTGGTGAAGCTCGCCCACTAAGTGAAACCGATTGGGCAATTGCTAACGCCGTTGCACCAACATTGAAAGAAAAAGGCTTAATTTTTGTTGGACTTGATGTTATTGGTGACAAACTGACTGAAATTAACGTAACTAGCCCGACTTGTATTAAAGAAATTGAAGCGGCGTTCGATATTTCAATCACAGGTAAACTAATGGATACAATTGAGCGCCGAATTAACGCTTAATACTTCCAAGTAATATGAAGGGAGCTAAGCTCCCTTCAATGGAACTGAATGATTTAGGAGGCTATGTGGATTTAAAGAATCATTTTTTAGTCGCAATGCCTAGTATGAAAGATCCTTTCTTTCAGCGAAGTGTTATCTATATTTGTGAACATGATTCAGAAGGAACCATGGGGTTACGCATTAATGAAACGATTCCTATTTCATTAAAAGGTATGCTGGAACAAATTGAACTAGATAACCCCTCTCCAATTATATTTCCAAAAACCTTAACTCAACCAGTACTTAATGGCGGCCCAGTTTCTGACGATCGTGGTTTTGTTCTTCATTCAGAAAAAGACGCTTACACTTCGAGTATACGAGTAACTAACGAGCTTTATGTCACGACATCAAAAGATATTTTAGCGACATTAGGTACAGAATCTCAACCTCGTAAGTATTTGGTTGCTCTTGGTTATTCTGGATGGGATGCGGGTCAGTTAGAAAAGGAGTTGTCAGAAAACACATGGCTTATCCTAGAAGCAGATCCTTCCGTTATCTTTGATACTCCTATTCATGATCGTTGGAGAAAAGCGATTGGGATATTAGGTATCAATCCTGCAAATTTATCCAGCGAGGTTGGACACGCATGAGTTCACGTACCATCATGGCATTTGATTTTGGCACCAAAAGTATTGGCTCAGCCATAGGCCAAGAAATTACAGGTACAGCAAGCCCATTAAAAGCATTTAAAGCACAAGATGGCACCCCTAATTGGGACGATATAGAAAAACAAATTAAAGAATGGCAACCAGACTTAATTGTCGTTGGTCTACCTACCGATCTACATGGTAAAGAGCTAGAGACGATTACACCGAAAGCAAAGAAATTTGCTAACCGTTTACATGGTCGTTTTGGTAATCAAGTTGAGTTACACGATGAACGTCTATCAACAGCTGAAGCTCGCGCTGATTTATTTGAGTTCGGTGGTTATAAAGCATTATCGAAAGGCAATATTGACTGTCAATCAGCGGTAGTTATTTTAGAAAGCTGGTTTGAGAGTCAGTGGCGCTAGGGACTAGAAACTAGGTACTAGAACGCTTCGCTCCTATAAGATCAAAAGCAGATATTAAGAGCAGTAATTATTTTACGTATTACTGCTCTTATAGTTTCTAGAGCGTAGCGTTCTAGTTAGCGAAGCGTATCGCTTTTAGTCTAATGAAATCGACACTTTATCAAATTTCGACGAGCTAAATGAATCACCACGCTTCGTCTTCAGCATCAATCTCAAGTCGTTCGCAGAATCCGCACTGTGCAATGCCTCATCTTCCGAAATCTTATTTGCCACCACTAAATCAAATAAACACTGATCAAACGTCTGCATGCCTGATTCTCGCGATTTTGTCATAGTTACTTTTAGTTCGTGCAACTCACCTCTACGGATCAAATCCGAAATCCGAGGAGTATTTAACAGCACTTCATAAACACCATGACGCCCGTGACCATTTATATCAGGAACCAATTGCTGAGCAATGATCCCTTTTAAGTTCATCGAAAGGTCAAATAAGAACTGCTCTTTCTGATCTTTTGGTACTAAATGAAGAATTCGCTCTAACGCTTGGTTGGCATTATTAGCATGAAGTGTTGCCATACAAAGGTGTCCCGTCTCCGCAAAAGTCATGGCATATTCCATCGTCTCTCGACTACGGATTTCACCAATCAAAATCATGTCAGGAGCCTGTCGCAAAGAGTTCTTTAACGCCACTTCATAACTTTCTGTATCTAAACCCACTTCACGTTGAGTAACTATGCATTTATGATGAGGATGAACAAATTCAATTGGGTCTTCCACCGTTAAGATATGACCTGATTTATTGTCATTACGATACCCAGTCATTGCTGCCATCGTTGTCGATTTACCTGACCCAGTAGCACCAACGACAAGGACCAAACCACGCTTAGCGACCGCCAACTCTTTCATTACTTCTGGTAAATATAGAGATTCCATTGATGGTATTTTGGTTTCAATACGACGGATAACTACACCCGGTTGCTCACGCTGCCAAAATGCACTAACACGAAAACGACCACTTTCTTTTACAATGGCAAAATTAGCTTCTAATGTTTGATTAAATTCAGTTTGACGATCTTCATCCATCATTTCAGCTAATAAAGCAGAAACAGATTCATTGGTCTGTTTATGACCAATCGCTCTAAGCTCACCATGAATTCGTAATAAACATGGAGCATCAACCGTTAAATAAACATCCGATGCTTTTTGCTTTACCATTTGATGTAGCAATTCATCTAACGTCATAATTAAAAGCCCATGCTTGTTATTTCAACTTTCTTTGCAACTTCATCAGGATCAACCAAACCTTGAGCAATAATTTTCTTCGCATTTTGCTCCATTGTCTGCATACCAAAAGAAGAGCCAGTTTGGATAATCGAATACATTTGAGCGACTTTATCTTCACGAATCAAATTACGGATTGCAGGAGTCGCTATCATGATTTCATGACATGCAACACGACCACCACCAGTACGCTTTAATAAAGTTTGAGCCACAACAGCTCTTAATGATTCAGACAGCATAGAACGAACCATAGATTTATCACTACCAGGGAATACATCGATAATACGGTCAATGGTTTTTGCTGCTGAGCTAGTATGCAAAGTGCCAAATACTAAGTGACCAGTTTCTGCCGCCGTTAGTGCCAAACTGATGGTTTCTTGATCTCGAAGCTCCCCCACTAAAATAACATCAGGGTCTTCACGCAATGCTGAACGTAGTGCAGCTTTAAAACTATGGGTGTCACGATGAACTTCACGTTGGTTAATCAAACATTTCTTATTCTTATGTACGAACTCAATCGGATCTTCAATCGTTAATACATGTTTATTATGATTCTCATTAATGTAATCCACCATAGCTGCAAGCGTGGTGGATTTACCCGACCCTGTTGGGCCTGTAATTAACACCAACCCTTTTTGATAATTTGAAATTGTTGTGAAAATTTCAGGAGCAGAAAGTCGCTCTAATGATGGGATATCAACTGGGATAGTTCGAAATACCGCAGCACAGCCTCTCGATTGATTAAATGCATTCACACGAAAACGTCCAACATTAGGTAATTCAAATGAAAAATCGACTTCTAACTTTTCTTCAAACTCACTGCGTTGAGAATCGTTCATAATGTCAGTCACTAAACGATGAACTTCTGCATGTGTAAAATCAGGCAATGTCAGTTTACGCACCTCACCATCAACACGTACCATAGGAGGAACTCCTGCAGATAGGTGTAGATCTGATGCGTTTTGTTTTACACTAAAGTCCAGTAGTTCTGTGATGTCCATAATTTTCCTCGGTAATCGTTTCTATGACTAGTATTAAGCAAAATATCCACCAAATCACTCTTCAGATAGAGAATAGCATTCAAAAATGTGGTCGACACCCAAATTCAGTGCAATTGTTAGCAGTAAGCAAAACCAAACCTATCGAGTTGCTCGAACAAGCGATAGAAATTGGTCAGCGTGCTTTTGGTGAAAACTACGTTCAAGAAGGCATTGAAAAGGTTCAATACTTCCAAAATAGCCACTCTGAAACACAATTAGAATGGCATTTTATTGGTCCAATTCAATCTAACAAAACTCGTCCAATAGCGGAACATTTTGATTGGGTTCACTCAGTTGAACGCCTTAAAATTGCACAACGATTAAATGAACAGCGTCCAAAAGAGCTTGGCGAACTAAATGTACTTATTCAGGTCAATATTAGTTCGGAAGACAGTAAATCAGGAACAACAAGCGACGAAGTAATGGAACTTGCTGCAGCAATTAATAATATGCCAAATTTAACGTTGCGTGGATTAATGTCAATCCCTGCTAACGTCTCTAATTACGATGAACAACTGGTTGCATTTACACAACTTGCTTCCATTCAAAACCAATTACGCGCACAATATCCTCAAGTAGATACCCTCTCAATGGGAATGAGTGGCGATATGGATGCCGCTATCGAAGCTGGCTCAACAATGGTTCGAATTGGCACTGCTATTTTTGGTGCTAGAGACTATAAAAATAAAGAATAACCTCAACTCGAATGATACCTATCGATGGGTATAAAGTAAGGAATACGAATGGAACATCGCAATATTGCTTTTATTGGTGCTGGCAACATGACTCGCTCGATTATTGCTGGTCTAATTAGCAGTGGTTACCCAAAAGATAAAATCACAGCCACTAACCCAAGCACAGAAAAGCTTGAGAATTTAAAAAAATGTTACGGCATTAATACCTCGACCAATAATGTGACTGCCGCTCAAAATGCAGACGTTATCGTTCTGGCGGTAAAACCACAAATGATGGCAACCGCGGCTGAGCCATTACAAACGATCGATTACTCGACTAAGTTAGTGATCTCTATTGCTGCTGGTATTTCTGCAAAACGTTTAAACGAGATGTTTGCAACCGAATTAAACTTAGTACGAGTAATGCCTAACACCCCTGCATTAGTCGGCAAAGGCATGAGTGGTTTGTTTGCTGTTGAACATACATCTGAACAAGATAAGACCTATGCGAGCGATTTAATGTCTGCCGTTGGTGAAGTATGTTGGGTAGAAAAAGAATCAGGTATTAACTCAGTAATTGCAGCAGCGGGAAGTGCTCCAGCGTATTTCTTTCTGTTCATGGAAGCGATGCAAGCAGAAGCAATTAAACAAGGTTTTAGTGAAGAAACCGCTCGACTGCTAGTACAACAGTCTGCACTTGGTGCGGCTGAAATGGTAGTTGCTAACCCTGAAATTCAGTTATCAACATTGCGTGAACAAGTGACCTCAAAAGGCGGAACAACAGCAGAGGCGCTACGCACATTTAATGAACATCAATTGCAAGAGATTGTAGGCAAAGCAATGCAAGCAGCTGTATCTCGTGCAGAAGAAATGGAATCGTTATTTTAAATAACATTTCCTCATTCAATTACTCTATTTACAAAACCAATGATTTTTAAGGTTAATTAACTATGAATGCAATGAGCTTTTTAATCTCGACCGTTTTTGATTTATATATTATGGTCGTGATCCTACGAATTTGGCTACAAGTCGCACGTGCTGATTTTTATAATCCATTTTCTCAATTTATTGTAAAGGCAACTCAACCCGTAGTTTCTCCTTTACGTCGTATTATCCCATCAATTGGCAGCCTAGACCTAGCAACCGTATTATTTGCTTATGTTCTATGTGTCGTTAAATTTGTTGCATTACAAGTTGTCGTTGCAGGTGGTATTAATTTTGGCCCAGAATTCTTATTCATTGGTCTAATCGCACTAGCTAAAGCCGCTGGTGGTTTGCTGTTCTGGATCTTATTAGTACGTGCAATCCTAAGCTGGGTTAGCCAAGGCCGCAGCCCAATTGAGTATGTTATGCACCAATTAACAGAACCAATGCTTTCTCCTATTCGTAAGATCCTGCCTCAAATGGGTGGACTAGACTTAAGCGTATTGGTGTTATTTATCGTACTTCAATTCGCTAACTTCTTAATGGGCGACTTAATTGGCCCAGTTTGGTATAGCTTGTAAATCAGTTATGCCAGTTAAATACGATAACGACGATTTGATCTTACGACTGTATTTACAACCTAAAGCCAGTCGAGATCAAATTGTAGGAATACATGGTGAAGAACTCAAAATAGCGATTACAGCCCCTCCAGTCGATGGAAAGGCAAACGCACATTTAATTAAGTACTTCTCCAAACTGTTTAAAGTTGCTAAAGGAAAAATTACGGTAGAAAAAGGAGAACTAAATCGTCACAAGCAAGTTCGAATTCATTCACCAGAAATTATTCCTGAAGTAATTAAGCAGCTGTTACCATCAAAATAATACTAATGCCGAGTTAACCCTCGGCTTTTTTATATGAGGATCGTTATGAAAAAAATAATCTTACTTTTGTCCCTATTTCTTTTTAGCTTACCTACTTTTGCAGGACAATTTGTACAAATTAAAAATGTAGAGGTCCATTACTCTGCGTTTAACTCAACCTTTCTTACCCCAAAAGTAGCCCGCGCTTATCAATTAAAACGTTCAGGTTACAATGCCTTAATTAATATTAGCGTGTTAGATATATCACAAGCCGGTAAGCCTGCTATTCCTGCAAAAATCACAGGCAGCGCTAAGAATTTACTCGGCCAAACAAAAACGTTAACCTTCCGTGAAATTAAAGAACAAAACGCGATTTACTATATCGCTGAGCTACCAATCACTAACGAAGAAACCTTTCGCTTTGATATCGATGTATTTGCTGATGCCAAAGGCGCGGGTAAATTAAAATTCAATCAAAAATTTTACGTAGAAGAGTAAGAGAATCATTATGAGCAAAATCGTATTAGCAACAGGCAACCAAGGTAAGGTTCGTGAAATGGCAGGAGTTCTGTCTGACTTTGGGTTTGATGTGGTTGCACAAAGTGAATTCAACGTCTCTGACGTAGCAGAAACAGGCACAACCTTTATTGAGAATGCCATTATTAAAGCGCGTCATGCCGCTAAAGAAACAGGACTACCTGCGATTGCTGATGATTCAGGCCTAGAGGTCGACGCATTAAATGGCGCACCTGGTGTTTACTCTGCACGCTATTCAGGCGAAGGCGCTACCGACCAAAAGAACATCGATAAGATGCTCGCAGCAATGGAAGGCATCCCTACTGAAAAACGTACTGCGCGCTTCCATTGTGTTTTAGTTTTAATGAAGCATGAAAACGATCCTACACCATTAATTTGCCACGGCTCATGGGAAGGTCACATCACTACAGAACAACAAGGTGAAAATGGCTTTGGTTATGACCCTATTTTTTGGGTGAGTGAAGATAACTGTTCTTCTGCAGAACTTGAGCCTGCACGTAAAAAACAACTTTCTCACCGTGGTCAAGCACTGAAAAAACTGTTCGCTGCATTAAAAGAAGGTCAATAATTGATGCTAGTTCCACCACCACTTAGCTTATACATTCATATTCCATGGTGTATTCAAAAATGCCCATATTGCGATTTCAACTCTCACGCCTTGAAAACGACAATCCCTGAAGCACAATACATTTCAGCGTTAATTGACGATCTTGATACCGATCTTGCTCGTTATAATATGGAAAATGACCCACGTAAGCTGCACTCTATTTTTATTGGTGGTGGTACACCAAGCTTGATTACTGCTCCAGAAATTAAGCGTTTACTGATCGAAGTTGAAAAACGTTTACCCTTTGCTGACGATATTGAAATCACGATGGAAGCGAATCCAGGAACCGTAGAAGCTGGACGATTCATTGAATATCGTGAAGCAGGTGTCAATCGCATTTCTATTGGTGTACAAAGTTTCCAACAAGAAAAACTCGAAAAACTGGGACGAATCCATGGTAAAGATGAAGCCGTTCGCGCTGCTCGTCTGGCTCATGAAGCAGGATTAAACAGTTTTAATCTCGACTTAATGCATGGTTTACCAAACCAAACTATTGATGATGCCTTGTCTGATTTAAAACAGGCAATTGAACTTAATCCGCCACATTTGTCTTGGTATCAGCTGACTATCGAGCCAAATACGGTGTTTTACTATAAGCCACCGACTTTGCCAGATGACGATGATTTATGGGATATTTTTGAACAAGGGCATCAAATTCTTGCTGACGCCGGTTATGTTCAATATGAGATTTCAGGCTACAGTAAAGTCGGTTATCAATGTCGCCATAACTTAAATTATTGGCGCTTTGGTGACTATTTAGGTATTGGTTGTGGTGCTCATGGCAAACTGAGTTTTGCTGATGGGCGCATTGTTCGTACAACTAAAATTAAGCACCCACGCGGCTTTCTAGATTTAATGAAACCTTACTTAATTGACGAACAAAAGGTTGCGGATCACGATAGACCTTTTGAGTTCTTTATGAACCGTTTTCGTCTATTAGAAGCCTGTCCAAAGCAAGATTTCATTGATAAAACAGGGTTAGGGTTTGAATCAATTCAAGAAACAATGGATTGGGCTAAAGAGAAGAAGTACCTAGAAGAAACAGAAACTCACTGGCAGATCACAGAGCACGGGAAGTTGTTTTTGAATGATTTATTGGAGGCGTTTGTGAGTGATGAGGATTAAAAACAGGGTTCAGAACGCTTCGCTTAAAGGTTTCAGGAAGTGCAAAGAATCAAAACTCTAAATTAAACAACCAGCAACCCCTCCTAGCCTCCCCTTATATCAATACTGACTACCAAGTAACAGTGGTGAACAAGGGGAGGAACAGTATTGTGATCGTTGATATACCAGCATCAAAGAAAATTCTTCCACTTTATCGACCAATCATTGAGATCGATGATGTTAATAGAAGGGGGGGTAGAGGGGATTGTTAGTGATAAAATCGAACATTTCACGACTCTGCTTTTCCTGAAACCTGTTTTTATCTTAAAATATCGAACGACCAATACGCTCTGAAAGCAATTCTAATGCTTGCGTTCCTGCTAGTGAATTACCTGATGGGTCCAACTCTGGCGACCATACTGCTATCGTCATCTCCCCAGGAACAATAGCAATAATACCGCCACCAACACCCGATTTACCTGGCATACCAACACGATAGGCGAACTCGCCAGCACCATCATACAAACCACACGTCGCCATTAATGCATTAATTTGCTTACTCTGCATTGGCGTTACAATGAATTCATTTGTCTCCGGTTGAATGCCTTTATTGGCTAAATAACCAAATGTTCTTGCCAAATCAATACAGCTCATATTGAGTGCACAAGCATGAAAATAGTTTTTTAATACTGGCATCACTTCATTATCGAAATTACCAAATGAACGCATCAAATAGGCAATCGATGCATTTCGATCACTATGATCCATCTCCGAATTAGCGACAACACGATCATAAATAATGTGCTCATTGCCAGAAAGCTTTCGTACAAATTCTAATAATCTATGCTTTGGTGCAGAAAAACGACTAAACAACATGTCGGCAACAACAATCGCACCCGCATTAATAAACGGATTACGTGGAACCCCCTGTTCCATCTCAAGCTGAATAAGGGAATTAAACGCTTGTCCTGACGGCTCCTTTCCTACTCTCTGCCATAATTCTTCAGGCTGATACAATTCCATTGCTAGGGTTAAGCTCAACGCTTTAGAGATTGATTGAATCGAAAAGCGTTCATCGGCATCACCTGATGTGATCATTTCACCATCATTGGTATATACCGCGATCCCCAATTTATCGTTTGGGACACAAGCTAGAGCTGGGATGTAATCGGCAACTTTTCCTTGTCCAATAAGAGGACGCACTTCATTCAAAATATCATCTAATATTTGTTTTGTTGGCTTCATTATTCTTATTTCCTTTTGAGCGCAAGGACAAAAAAGCCAACACAGAGGTTGGCTTTAATACTTATTTAGATTGGCATAAGAGCCATGCAGCGCTTATGGTGCGCTGTCATACAGCTTTAAAAAACTGATTAAGCGTTACGGCGGAATTTTATATCCCAAACGCCATGACCTAAACGGTGGCCACGTGCTTCGAATTTTGTTAGTGGGCGTTCATCTGGGCGAGGAATATAATCGCCATCAGTTGCGATATTCTCGTAACCTGGTGCTACGTTCATTACTTCGATCATATGCTCTGCGTAGTTTTCCCAGTCAGTTGCCATGTGGAAAACACCATCAGAATTTAGCTTAGGACGGATCATCTCTGCAAACTCAGCTTTAACGATACGACGCTTATGATGACGCGCTTTATGCCATGGGTCAGGGAAGAATAGTTGTAATGTATGTACAGATGAATCAGGGATCATTGATTCAAATACTTCAACTGCATCATGACACATTACACGTAAGTTAGTTACGCCAGCTTCTTTTGCAGCAGCAAGACATGCGCCAACACCTGGACGGTGAACCTCAATGCCAAGGAAATTAAGCTCTGGTGCTTTTTGCGCCATCTCAACCAAAGATGCACCCATACCAAAACCGATTTCTAAAACGACAGGGTTATTGTTACCAAACACCTCGTTCCAATCAAGCATTTGCTCAACAAAATCGATGCCCATGGTAGACCAGCACTCAGTAATAGCGCCTTCTTGGCCTTTCGTTAAACGTCCTTCGCGGCGTACAAAGCTGCGAATTTTACGAACAATTTTACCTTCTTCGGTAAAGTCGTTTTTAGTCACTTCAGTCATGATTGGATAACCTGGTTATTCTCTGAACAAGGATTGTGGATCCGGCATTATCCAAAGTTTAGCCCAGTGTTCAAGTATTATCTTTCGTTTTCGTCATAAACTCACTCAATACTCGAATTTATACTATCTAATGAATACCCCTATTTTCTGTCGGGTGTACAAATTCATTCTACTGTGGTGCAATTCACACCATTATAAAAAGCAATCGAGCATGTCATGACATCTTTCTCTCACGCCATTTTAGAGTGGTACGACAATTACGGCCGTAAGACGTTACCTTGGCAATTAGAAAAAACGCCTTATAAGGTATGGTTATCTGAGATCATGCTTCAACAAACCCAAGTAACTACCGTTATTCCCTATTTCGAGCGTTTCATGGCCCGCTTTCCAACGGTTGTTGATTTAGCTAATGCAGAACAAGATGAAGTCCTGCATTTATGGACCGGACTTGGCTATTACGCTCGTGCTCGTAATTTGCACAAAACAGCACAAATCATTGCAGAGCAATATAACGGTAAATTCCCCGAAACCATCGACGAAGTCATCGCCCTTCCAGGAATTGGCCGCTCTACTGCCGGCGCTGTTCTGTCACTTTCTCTCAAACAACGCCACCCTATTTTAGATGGCAATGTAAAACGTACGCTTTCTCGCTGCTTTGCTATTGAAGGTTGGTCTGGTAAAAAGTCCGTTGAAAATGCCATGTGGGAAATAGCAGAAGAACATACACCAAAGTTAGGCGTTGAACGCTACAATCAAGCTATGATGGATATGGGGGCGATTGTCTGTACTCGTTCTAAGCCTAAGTGTGAGATTTGCCCAGTGAATGATCTCTGCCAAGCAAAAGCGCAAGATCGTCAATTAGACTTCCCAACTAAAAAACCTAAAAAAGACAAGCCAACTAAAGAGGCATGGTTTGCGATCTATTATCACGATGGTGATGTTTTACTAGAGCAACGACCACAAACAGGAATTTGGGGAGGACTGTATTGTTTTCCCGAGCAACCAGAAAATACCTTAAATGATTTATCTGACCGCTATGGTATGGAAGTCAAATCAAGCCAACAATTAATTGCTTTTCGCCATACCTTTAGCCATTACCACTTAGATATCACTCCTGTACTTATCACTCTGACCAAGAAACCGAATATGGTGATGGAAGGAACGCGTGGAGTTTGGTATAACTTATCTCAACCAATGACGGTAGGATTAGCAGCCCCAGTTCAAAAACTGTTGGATGCCCTTCCGTATGAAATTTCTAATGGAGAATAACCATGAGTCGCACTGTATTTTGCGTTCTTTTAAATAAAGAAGCCGATGGCCTAGATTTTCAACTTTACCCTGGTGAACTAGGTAAGCGTATTTTTGACAATATCTCCAAAGAAGCATGGGGCCAATGGCAGCATAAACAAACCATGCTTATTAATGAAAAGAAACTGAACATGATGGATCCAGAGCACCGCAAACTACTGGAAACAGAAATGGAAGGTTTCTTATTTGATGGCAAAGAAGTCATCATTGATGGTTACACGCCACCAAGTGAATAATAGATTTTAATATAAAGCAGTCTAATGACTGCTTTATTTTTATTCTTTTTTAGTTCGAGGGCATTCTGCCGTTAACATTATTACCGAGTTCTTATCTATATTGTCTTTATGAAAAAAATTATCCTGATTGCCTCTGCTTGTCTTTTTCTTACTAGCTGTAGCCGAGAATCCATAGAATCAACTTTTGGTGTTAATTACGATGCAACCAATCGTTTTGCAAAAAACCTAGCCCCACTTCCAGGTCAATTTACCAAAGACCTTAAAGCTCTCGATTCTCTAATTGGCAGTTTTAGCGGCAATATTGAAAAGCGCTGGGGGAAAAAAAACCTTGTTATTGCAGGTAAGCGCTCTTATGTAAAATATACCGATGGCTATTTAAGCCGCTCTCAAGTTGATTTTTCTACAGGTCGAGTTACCGTAGAAACCGTCGCAGGAACCGATCCCAAAGCCCATTTACGCCAAGCCATTATCACAACATTACTTACACCCGATGATCCCGCTGGTGTCGATCTTTATTCTGACGCTGCCATTACTTTAGGTGGAAAGCCTTTTCTGTATCAACAAGTACTCGACCAAGATAAGAAACCAATTGAATGGTCATGGCGTGCAAGTCGTTATGCTGATTATTTAATTGCTAATCACTTAAAAACAAAAAATATTGATTATAAAAAAGCCCTTTATGTCGATATTCCAATGGTAAAAAACCACACACAACTACGGGAATACCAATATGCCGATATTGTTCGTGGTGCTTCTCAACGCTATGACATCCCTGAAGATCTGATTTATTCAATTATAAGAACAGAAAGTAGTTTTAATCCTTATGCAGTTAGTTGGGCCAATGCTTATGGATTAATGCAAGTAGTCCCTAAAACCGCAGGTCGCGATGTATTTAAATTAGTAAAGAAAAAGTCTGGGGACCCTACTCCTGAATACTTATTTAATCCACACAATAATATTGATACCGGAACGGCTTACTTTCACATTTTAAAAACTCGTTATTTAAAAGATATCCGCAATCCAATTTCAAAACAGTACAGCATGATATCTGCTTACAATGGTGGGGCAGGAGGCGTGTTAAATACCTTTAATAGCAGCCGTACCCGAGCTATTAATGATATTAATAACTTAAATCCCAACCAAGTTTACTGGGCACTGACGAAAAAACACAAAAATAAAGAAGCTCGTCGCTACCTCGAAAAGGTTACCGCTTTTAAAAAAGAGTTTAATTCGGGAAAGATTTAGCGATAAAACGAGCTATTCGATGAATAATCAATCAAACAACCAAAAAAATAGCGAATATTGAAAAAAAAAGTTGACGGTAGGGGCAAAAATCCGTTTAATAGCGCTCGTTGCCCGGATAGCTCAGTCGGTAGAGCAGAGGATTGAAAATCCTCGTGTCGGTGGTTCGATTCCGCCTCCGGGCACCATACAATAAGATTGTTGGTGTAGTTCTAGATTTATTAGTTAAATGCTAGATCACGAATAGTCAAAAGAATTTAGTGTGCCGACTTAGCTCAGTAGGTAGAGCAACTGACTTGTAATCAGTAGGTCACCAGTTCGACTCCGGTAGTCGGCACCATTCTTTTGCCTCGATAGCTCAGTCGGTAGAGCAGAGGATTGAAAATCCTCGTGTCGGTGGTTCGATTCCGCCTCGAGGCACCATACAATTCCCTTTTAGTTCAGTTGGTAGAACGCCGGACTGTTAATCCGTATGTCGCTGGTTCAAGTCCAGCAAAGGGAGCCATACAACTTAGTCTTTACGTTTTAAAGATTAATAAAAAATTAGTGCCGACTTAGCTCAGTAGGTAGAGCAACTGACTTGTAATCAGTAGGTCACCAGTTCGACTCCGGTAGTCGGCACCATTTCTTCCTTGTAAGAAGAACACAAAATCTGTTCCCTTTTAGTTCAGTTGGTAGAACGCCGGACTGTTAATCCGTATGTCGCTGGTTCAAGTCCAGCAAAGGGAGCCACATTCAAAAGCCTTGTCGTAGGACGAGGTTTTTTTATTACTTATTTAATTTAGTAATAGCAAAAAAATATAGTGTGCCGACTTAGCTCAGTAGGTAGAGCAACTGACTTGTAATCAGTAGGTCACCAGTTCGACTCCGGTAGTCGGCACCATTTTTTTGCCTCGATAGCTCAGTCGGTAGAGCAGAGGATTGAAAATCCTCGTGTCGGTGGTTCGATTCCGCCTCGAGGCACCATATAATTCCCTTTTAGTTCAGTTGGTAGAACGCCGGACTGTTAATCCGTATGTCGCTGGTTCAAGTCCAGCAAAGGGAGCCATATTAAAAAGCCTCATCATTTTGATGAGGCTTTTTTTATGCTTGTTATTTGGCAAACTCAACACTACCATAACCTCCATTCATACCAATCCACAAACGTACTATCATTACGATACAATAAGGATTGAGACCACTTATTTCACTAAGGTTACACCATGACAGATACTCCATCAGGTAAACCAGGCAATACTGGTATTAAACGAGTAATTAAAGCTACAGGGTTTTCTATTCAAGGTTTAAAAGCTGCATTTAAACATGAAGCAGCTGTTCGTCAAGAATTCGCGATGTTAGTTATCGCCACCCCTATCGCTTTATTACTTGATGTATCCACGATAGAGCAAATTTTATTAATTGGTGTCTTTGTTTTAATCTTTATCGTAGAACTACTGAATTCAGCTATAGAAGCCGTTGTAGACCGTATTGGGCCTGAGCAACATGAATTAAGTGGCAGAGCTAAAGATATCGGCTCTGCAGCCGTATTTGTCGCTCTGTGCTTTGCAGGCTTTACCTGGCTAATGATCCTAGGTAACCATTATTTGTAATTTTATTTATCTTGAATAGATAAATAGAACGTATTCATTTTAAAGAGGAAGATTTTAATGAACCCTATTATTCAAACACTAAAAGAACACAATGTTAGTGATGACAAAATCACAGAAGTATTTCAAGCACTAACACAAAATCCATTAGCTGCGATTGCAACAATCCAAAGCTTAGGAATTCCACAAGAACAACTTCAACCATTAATGATGCAAGTAATGACAAATCCAAGCTTAATTAAAGAAGCTGTAGAAGAATTAGGTTTGGATTTTTCAAAAGTAGAAGAAGCAAAAGCAAAGCTTGAAGAAAATCAATAAATCTTTTCAATGAGTAATACTAGAGCCCAGACTTCGGTTGGGGCTTTTTTGTTTAAGGATAATTATTGAATATTTTCTGTATCGCAGATACAACAAAGCCCCGATTTTCATCGAGGCTTTATCATTTAAATGTGGTACCGGTAGGCGGACTTGAACCGCCACTCCTTTCGGAAAGGGATTTTGAATCCCTCGTGTATACCAATTTCACCATACCGGCTTTATCAGCATTGCTGCTTGATGTGGTTGATTATACTCAGAGATGATCGTGGCGCAAGCTCTTTATTACTCTAAGATATTTGTTTGCTGAAATATTCAACAGTTATTTACAATCTGATTTTCATTTTTATCGAATCTATCGTTATACTGCTGTCAGTTTTTTAATTTATGGAAGATAAAATGACAACACAAAAACAAGCAGGATTTATGCGCCGCATGGGGGCTTGGTTTTACGATACTCTAATCATCAGTGCTGTGATGATGTTAACCGGTGGTGCTATTGTAGCAACTCTTGAGATGCTATATGGCGTCGGCATAGTCAGTTATGGCTCGTACCCTGATGTTAGTTCATATCTAAACCATGACCCTATGTGGAGCAATCTGTACCCTATCACTCTCATTTCTGTTTTTGTTGGCTTCTTTGCTTACTTTTGGTGTCAGGGACAAACACTGGGAATGCGAGCTTGGAAACTACAAGTTCAACAACTTGATGGCTCACCAATTACATTAACTCAAGCCATTATCCGAATGTCTACCTCGGCATTTGGTTTAGGTAACCTTCTAGTGTTCATGTCTCATGATAACGCCGCTTTCCAAGATACATGGGCAAAAACTCGAGTAATTGTTCTGGATAAAGCCGTATAGCTCTGTTCACGTAAAATCAATTTATAGACACAAAAAAAGGAGATACTTTTCAGTATCTCCTTTTTTATTGAATCGTTTATAACTTCCGATTTAACAAGGCCAAAGTAATTAACAAGAAAATTAAACTCGGTCCTAATGCACCAAATATGGGGTGGATGTTATATACCAAGGTCATAGGCCCAAACACTTCATTAGATATATAGAAGGTAAAACCAGCAATAACGCCTGACAGTATTCTTGCTCCCATGGTCACACTTCGTAGCGGCCCAAAGACAAAAGAAAGAGCTAATAACATCATTACTGCAACTGATATAGGTTGCAATGCTTTACGCCAAAAAGCTAATTCATAACGCGATGCATCTAATTCAGAATCTTTTAAATAAGTAACGTAATCATATAACCCAGTAAGAGATTGCTCTTCTGGTTTTACGGTTACCACAGCCAATTTATCTGGCGTTAGTGTCGTTGACCAATTCAGACTATCGACTTTCTTTTCACTAATGACGGCATCATCTTCCATTTGAGTAATAGAAACATCACTCATTAGCCAACCTGCTTCTTTAGATTGATAATCTGCTTTTCGTGCAAAAATAATATTATCTAATTGACTGTTATCATCAAATTGCCACACGGTGACACCGTATAGTTTTTCTTGGTTATCAACACGAGATAAATAAATAAAGTCATCAGCATCTTTAGCCCAAACCCCTGCTCTCACAGCTGCTATATTACCGCCTGATGTTTCAAAAGTTCGTAAATCACGAGCCATTTTTTGGGCTTGTGGTGCTCCCCATTGACCAAGAGCCATGACCATCAACATCAATGGAATCGCCGTTTTCAGTACCGATACGCCAATATCTAATTTTGAATAACCCGCCGCTTGCATTACTACAAGCTCAGAGCTCGCAGCTAACATCCCTAGACCAATCAAAGCACCAAGTAAGGCCGCCATAGGAAAGAACATTTCAATGTCACGAGGCATACTTAAAATAACAAAATAAAGCGCATCTAAAAGATCGTATGTGCCTTTGCCTACTTTTCGTAATTGCTCAACATATTTGATGATCGAAGATAACCCAACCAAGGTCACCAAACATAATGCAGAAGTTGCTATAATAGTACGGCCAATATACCAATCTAAAATCTTAAACATGTTTTGGTTTTCTCCGCATTTTATCTTTTAACTTTCTAACAAACACGCTGTCCATCGAGTTCAATACAATACCAATAATTAATAGCACAGCATTTATGGCCCACAAACCAATATAAGGCGCTAATCCACCGTCCTCTACTGCTGATTTACCTGCACTTAATGATAAGAAATAGGCAAGATACAACAGCACTGCTGGACCTAATTTAGCAAAACGCCCTTGTCGGGGGTTTACAGCTGACAACGGCACCACCACCATAGTTAATAGTGGTATACAGATAATAAGAGAAATACGCCATTGCAACTCAGCTTTCGCTTCAAGCTCATTACGCTTAATCAAATCAAGTGTAGGAATAGCATCCCAATCACGACGCTTTTCTTTAACTTCTTTTTGTCCAATTAACAGCTCATAAGATTCAAATTTACTTTCAAGATAATCTAGACGAGTTGGAATACCTTCATATCGAGTACCATCTTGAAGATCTAAAACTTGACGACCATCAGGTAACTCCTTTACGACTCCTCGTTCTGCAACTAAAACGCTTGGGCGCAATGAATCACGAGGTATCGGTTGAGCGAGAAAAACGTGTTCTAATTCTTTACCATTTTTCGTATTAATATCATCAATAAATACGACAGCTTGGCCATCAGGAGAGCGCTGAAATTGACCTTTTTGCAACAGATCAACGCCAGCATCTGTTTCCACCGTTTCCATTAATTGCGTTGTTTTTTCTTGGCTCCAAGGTGATAACCATAATGAATTAAACGCAGCAGCGGTTCCTGTAATTAATGCTAAATAAAGTGCAGCGCGAATAAGAATTGAATTCCCCATCCCCGTTGCATTCATTACTGTGATCTCACTCTCTGCGTATAAACGCCCAAAAGTAAGAAGAATGCCGATAAAAATACTCAAAGGCAGCATCAATAAGCCCATTGCAGGCATGTTTAAACCAACTAAAGATAAGATCAATCCTCCTGGGATATCTCCATCGGAAGCGTCTGCTAAAACACTAATAAATTTTTGGCTCATAAAGATCAAAAATAAAACAAAAAAGATCGCAAATTGGCTCTTTAATGTTTCCTTGATCAAATATCTAATAATAATCACGTCGAATCTACCTATAGAAAACTTGTATTTTTGCCAGAATCACTATAATTTCCGTGTAAACCATTTATTTTTTAATCTTTGGCTAAATGTTAGCCTGCGAAATCGGAACACTAATAGTATAGTATCTAACTAGATTTTGCTCATTATCTAACATTTAGTTCTATTTGTCTTTAGGATGTAGGAGTACGCATGGAGTTCAGTGTAAAAAGTGGCAGTCCAGAGAAGCAGCGCAGCGCATGTATCGTTGTCGGTGTTTTCGAACCACGTCGTTTATCTCCAATCGCAGAACAGCTAGATAAAATCAGTGACGGTTACATCAGTTCATTACTTCGCCGTGGTGATCTAGAAGGTAAACCTGGTCAAATGCTGTTGTTGCATCAAGTACCAAATATTCTTTCTGAGCGTGTTTTATTAGTAGGTTGTGGTAAAGAGCGTGAACTTGGTGAGCGTCAATATAAAGAAATCATCAAAAAAACCATCAGCACACTAAATGAAACGGGCTCTATGGAAGCAGTATGTTTCCTTACTGAACTGCACGTTAAAGGTCGTGATACTTATTGGAAAGTTCGTCAAGCCGTTGAATCAACTAAAGACAGCTTATACACTTTTAACCAATTCAAGAGTAACAAACCTGAAACTCGTCGCCCATTACGCAAGTTAGTCTTCAATGTTCCGACTCGTCGTGAACTAAACTTAGGCGAAAAAGCGATTAATCATGGTTTGTCTATTGCCTCTGGTGTGAAAGCATCAAAAGATTTAGGCAATATGCCACCAAACGTTGCCAATCCAGCTTATCTTGCATCTCAAGCTCGTCGCCTAGCCGATGACTACGAAACCGTTACAACAAAAGTAATCGGTGAAGAAGAGATGAAGAAACTAGGCATGACATCTTACCTAGCCGTAGGTCAAGGTTCTCACAATGAATCTATGATGTCGGTGATGGAATACAAGGGCCACCCTAACCCAGATGCAAAACCTATCGTTCTTATCGGTAAAGGCCTAACTTTTGATTCAGGCGGTATCTCTATCAAACCAAGTGATGGTATGGATGAGATGAAGTACGACATGTGTGGTGCAGCCTCTGTCTTTGGTGCAATGAAAGCGCTTGCTAAGTTAAACCTTCCTTTGAACGTTGTTGGTGTACTTGCTGGTTGTGAAAATATGCCAAGCAGTAATTCTTACCGTCCGGGTGATATTTTAACGACAATGTCAGGTCAAACGGTTGAAGTATTAAATACCGATGCTGAAGGCCGCTTAGTGCTTTGTGATGCATTAACGTATGTTGAACGTTATGAACCTGAATGCGTTGTTGATGTTGCAACATTAACTGGGGCATGTGTGGTTGCTCTTGGTCATCATATCAATGGCTTAATCGCGAACCATAACCCACTAGCTCATGAGTTAATTAATGCGTCTGAACAATCTGGTGACCGTGCATGGCGCTTACCTATGGCAGACGAATACAACGAGCAATTGAATAGCCCGTTTGCAGATATGGCTAACATTGGCGGAAAAGCCGCAGGCACAATCACTGCTGGTTGTTTCCTTGCCCGCTTTGCTAAGAAATACCACTGGGCTCACATTGATAGTGCAGGAACTGCTTGGGTCTCTGGTGCAAACAAAGGCTCAACAGGCCGACCTGTCTCATTGCTTGTCCAATTCTTACTGAATCGTTCAGGCCAAGAAAACGTAGAATAAACCACTTCGTTTTATGATATAAAGGGCCTATATACAGGCCCTTTTTTAATGACTTATTTATGGTCATACACGCTGTAATAAATAAGAGAGATTATGAGCCAAGCATTGTTTTATGTTATTGAACCCACATCATCAACAGCGACTCAAGAAGGGCTGTTGAAATTTGTGTGTCAACTTGCTCATTACTACTACTCTGAAAATGCTCGTGTCTATATTTTAAGTAACGACAAAGAACAAGCGTTATTGATTGATGAAGCACTTTGGCAAAACGAAGTTTCTGAATTTACGCCACACAATCTTATTGGGGAAGGACCTAAATCAGGCTCTCCGATTGAGATTGGCTGGGGAACATTACGTTCATCAGGTCGTCGACATGTGTTAATAAATTTAGCTCAAGAGGTCGCAACTTTTGCGGTTTCCTTTGCTCAAGTGGTAGACTTCGTACCCTGTGAAGAAAAAAGCAAACAACACGCTCGAGAAAGGTATAAAATATACCGAAATGCAGGCCGAGCCATGCAAACCGAGACACTAGAATAATGTCAATCATCATAGCTAAGTAACTTAATTAAAAGATAATTATCTGCTTGAGCTATTAATTATGATATTTGACATTCCACTTTTTAATAGAGATATTCGTGACGAACACTATGGAAAAGACATATAACCCGCAATCAATAGAACAAGCTCTGTACCAGACTTGGGAAGAAAAAGGCTACTTTAAGCCTCATGGCGATACATCAAAAGAAGCTTACAGCATCATGATCCCGCCACCAAACGTCACTGGTAGCCTACATATGGGTCACGCTTTCCAAGATACGATCATGGATACACTTATCCGTGCTGAACGTATGAAAGGCAAAAATACCCTTTGGCAAGTAGGTACCGACCACGCAGGTATCGCAACTCAAATGGTTGTTGAGCGTAAGATTGCGGCTGAAGAAGGCAAAACAAAACACGATTACGGTCGTGACGCTTTCATCGACAAAATTTGGGAATGGAAAGCAGAGTCAGGCGGCACAATCACGAAACAACTTCGTCGTCTAGGTGCATCTGTCGATTGGGATCGTGAACGATTCACAATGGATGACGGCCTATCTGCTGCAACTCAAGAAGTGTTTGTTCGTCTATACGAAGAAGACCTTATCTACCGTGGCAAGCGTCTAGTAAACTGGGATCCTAAACTGCACACTGCAATTTCTGATCTTGAAGTTGAAAACAAAGACAAAAAAGGCTTCATGTGGCACTTCCGCTACCCACTAGCAAATGGTGTTAAAACTGCTGACGGTAAAGACTACATCGTAGTTGCAACGACACGTCCAGAAACCATGCTTGGTGATACTGGTGTTGCTGTAAACCCTGAAGATCCTCGTTACAAAGATCTGATCGGTCAACACATAGAACTGCCTATCGTTGGTCGTTTAATTCCTATCGTAGGCGATGAGCATGCGGATATGGATAAAGGCACAGGTTGCGTGAAAATCACTCCAGCTCATGACTTTAACGATTACGAAGTAGGTAAACGTCATAGCCTGCCAATGATCAACATCTTAACGTTCAACGCTGATATCCGTGATTCTGCTGAAGTATTCACAACTAACGGTGAAGAAAGTGATGTATACAGCGCAGAACTTCCTACGAAATACCACGGCATGGAACGTTTTGCTGCTCGTAAAGCTATCGTTGCTGAGTTTGATGAACTGGGTCTTCTTGAAGAGATTAAAGATCACGATTTAACTGTACCTTACGGTGACCGTGGTGGCGTTGTTATCGAACCAATGCTAACTGACCAATGGTATGTACGTACTGCACCTCTAGCTGCGCCTGCAGTTAAAGCAGTTGAAGATGGTCAAATCCAATTCGTACCTAAGCAATACGAAAACATGTACTTTGCGTGGATGCGTGACGTACAAGATTGGTGTATCTCTCGTCAACTTTGGTGGGGTCATCGTATTCCTGCATGGTATGACAACGACGGTAAAGTTTACGTTGGTCGTACTGAAGAAGAAGTTCGTGAGAAAAACAACCTTTCTCCAGTTATCGTTCTTAAGCAAGATGACGATGTACTTGATACATGGTTCTCTTCTGCACTTTGGACGTTCGGCACACAAGGCTGGCCTGAAAACACAGATGCATTAAAAACATTCCACCCATCAGAAGTATTAGTATCTGGTTTTGATATTATCTTCTTCTGGGTTGCGCGTATGATCATGATGACCATGCACTTCGTAAAAGACGAAGAAGGCAATGCACAAGTACCATTTAAGACAGTTTACATGACGGGCCTTATCCGTGATGAAAATGGCGATAAAATGTCTAAGTCTAAAGGTAACGTACTTGACCCTATCGATATGATCGATGGTATTGGCCTTGAAGAGTTAGTTGAAAAACGTTGCGGCAACATGATGCAACCTCAACTTGCGAAAAAGATCGAAAAAGCAACGCGTAAAACATTTGAAGGTGGTATCGAACCATACGGTACAGATGCCCTACGTTTCACTCTTGCAGCAATGGCGTCTACCGGTCGTGATATAAACTGGGATATGAAACGTCTTGAAGGTTACCGTAACTTCTGTAACAAACTATGGAACGCAAGCCGTTACGTATTAATGAACACAGAAGAGCACGATTGTGGTATGGCTGAAGGTGCAGAGCTTGAGTTCTCACTGGCTGACCAATGGATCGCATCTCAGTTTGAAGTTGCCGCTAAAGAGTTTAACGCTCACCTAGACAATTACCGTCTAGATATGGCAGCGAACACGCTGTATGAATTCATCTGGAACCAATTCTGTGACTGGTACTTAGAGCTGACTAAACCTGTTCTTTGGAAAGGTACTGAAGCACAACAACGTGCTACTCGTTACACGCTAATTACGGTTTTAGAGAAGACATTACGTCTTGCTCACCCTGTTCTTCCTTATATCACTGAATCTATTTGGCAGAGCGTTAAGCCATTAGTTGATGGTGTTGAAGGTGAAACAATCATGACTCAAGCGTTACCTCAGTTTAATGAAGAAAACTTCAATGCTGATGTAGTTGCTGATCTTGAGTGGGTCAAAGCGTTCATTACAAGCATTCGTAACTTACGTGCTGAATACGATATCGCACCAAGCAAAGGCTTAGATGTGATGATTAAAGTAGCTGACGAAAAAGACGCTGCGCGTATTCAAGCCAATGAGATTGTTCTGACTTCTCTAGCAAAACTAGACAGCATCAAAGTGCTTGCAGACAATGAAGAGACGCCAGCATGTGCAACCTCTCTTGTTGGTAAGTCTGAGTTGATGATCCCAATGGCAGGTCTTATCGATAAAGATGCAGAGCTTGCTCGTTTAGATAAAGAAGTGGCTAAAATCCAAGGCGAAATTAAACGTATCGAAGGTAAATTAGGTAACGAAGGTTTCGTTGCTAAAGCACCAGAAGTCGTTATCGCTAAAGAGCGTGAAAAACTAGAAGGCTATAAAGAAACATTAGTTAAACTAGAAGCGCAAAAAGAAACAATCGCTGCGCTATAAGTAAACACTTACCGTGAAGCATAAAAAAGGCCGATGTTAACGCATCGGCCTTTTTATTATCTGTCTCTTTTTATCAATAAAAATCAATTCACTAAAATTAATGGGGTAACTTACAAAGGGAAGTGAATTACGTTTTCAGTTTTTGATAACCCAATCTCAAGCTCATGATGTTGCCCGTCAAGCATGACAGAAACCACATACAAATCATTTGGGTTTTTCGTTTGGTCATCCCAATATTTCGGCGCTTCAACCTGAAATAACGCAGAAACATGATCGCCTCTTACATCAACAGGGATCGTTAATGTCATGCCATCAAATTTAATGCTAGCTGAAATTAAATTTGGTTTATACATTTTAAAATGAACATCGACTTTAAGCTCACAACCGTGGTGCCATATTTGCTCTACACTAATATGATTCAACGAAAGATGGGGAATTGGCTGGAAAAAACAGACACCAAACACACCAATATCATCTTTAATATCGCTGTCTTTTACTGCACCAAAACGATAATGATATGCCTGATTTATTTCACAGACATTACTGACGTCATCATCATCTAATAACCAATCATCGTCATCTTCTTCTAAAAAGAGAACTTCGAAACGATTACCACCTAACTGTAAAAACTCTTTGATGTCTTTACGGTAACGAGTCATTTTTTCAGTACAATCAAATACGGCTACACCATTAATTCGCACCTCGGCATAGCGAGAGATCCCACTCATCACTAATTCAACCGCAGGATAATTCAGCAGCGTTTCATCTACTTCAAAAAAACGCATTAAATGCCATTCTTGACTATCTGCATCTTCAACAGAAAGAGCATCATGAGCAGAAGCAACGCCTTGTTGAATTGGAATGTCTTTAATGGACAATGTTGTGTCAGTTAACGGTGAAAGTTGCCATAATGCTTCTTTACCATTAAGTATAATTCTTGAGTTCATTACTATATTCATCCCTAAAAAAATGCCCTACACTTGTTATTACAAGCCTAGGGCACAGTCTCTCAATTGTCGCTATTCGACAATTTTTTATTCGTCGTCACCATCTTCGATAACATCATACTCAGCGTCTTCGCCTTCGTAGTATGTGCCCCAACCATCATAGATAATGTCGAATTTCTCAGCCAGTTGAACCAATTTTTCTACTTGAGCATCAATAACTTCAGCATCTAACGCTGAATCCATTACTGCATCACAGCAAAGGATCTTAGCACCATCTTCATCTTCAAGCTCTTCAGCTTCTAATACTTCAAAGCCCATTTTAAATGCTTCAACAACCGCATTTTCAAGCGCTTTAAAGTCTTCCGCCATTAAGTGGTGCTCGATAGCATACAGTGCGTCAGGCTCACTTCCGTCGGCTTTTAGCGATTCAATAATTTCACGCGTTTCCGCTTTTTGCAATTCAAGAAATTGCTCAACCGATAGATATTCATCTTCTTGAGACATAGTAAGACTCCACACTGTATAAAATAATAGAAATTAACTTGGGCATTATAGCCTGCTCAAACCAAATTCCCTAGCACTTCAATAATTAAAGAATATTTAGCTGCTATACGGTATTATTTCTCTTACTAGCTGTAGATATTAGAAAGGAATCTTATGAATAAGCTATTTGTTGGCTCTGAGATTGGTCAACTTCGCCGAGTTATTCTTCATCGTCCAGAAAGAGCATTGAGTCACCTAACCCCTACCAATTGCCGTAACTTACTTTTTGATGATGTACTGTCAGTTGAAAAGGCACTCTATGAGCATGATCAATTTGTTTCAACCTTACAATCTCAAGATGTTGAAGTTCTACTCTTACAGAACTTACTCGAAGAAACACTACAACACCCAGAAGCAAAGCAATGGCTGTTAAAGCATCAAATCTCTCATTATCGTTTTGGGCCAACCTTTGCCAATCAAATTCGGGCCTTCTTACTCGAAAAAGACAATAAAGAACTGGCTTCAATTTTATTGGGTGGCCTTGCCTTTATTGAACTGCCTTTTAAAGCCCCCTCAATGTTGCAACAGTTAAGTGACCCGTTCGATTTTGTCATTGACCCATTACCAAACCATTTATTTACTCGAGATACTTCATGCTGGATCTATGGCGGCGTATCTATAAACCCAATGGCCAAAGACGCACGAAAAAGAGAATCAAACCATTTACGCGCCATCTACCGCTGGCACCCTTTGTTTTCTCAACAGCTATTCCCTCAGTATTTTGAAGATGAAAACCGAGATTATGACAATGCAACCATAGAAGGTGGCGATGTATTAGTCATCGGTAAAGGGAATGTCTTAGTTGGTATTTCAGAACGAACCACGCCACAAGGTATTGAAAATTTAGCTAAACAGCTATTTAGAACACACCAAGCTAAACAAGTCATTGCGATTAAATTACCAGAAGACCGCTCTTGTATGCATTTAGATACCGTTATGACTCACATGGACCATAATGTATTTTCTGTCTATCCAAGAGTCATTGATATGACAATGTCCTGCTGGTCAATTACCGCTTGCGGTGAACAACAACTTGCGATTAAAGAGATGCCAAATTTTCAGCAAACTCTAATGTCCGCTTTAGAATTAGATTCTCTTAATATTATTACAACGGGTGGTGATAGCTACGAAGCTGAGCGTGAGCAATGGCACGATGCAAATAACGTATTAACCATTAAACCGGGGGTTGTCGTTGCCTATGAAAGAAATACTTATACCAATGAGAAATACGATAAAGCCGGTATAAAGGTACTACCGATTACAGGAGATGAATTAGGCAGAGGCCGCGGTGGTGCTCGCTGTATGAGTTGCCCTATAGAAAGAGATGGCATTTAACTCCTACAAAATAAATTAAAATAAAAATTCACATTTAATGCATTTTTATGTTTAAATGAGTTTTATCGGATTGATACTATCAGCTAGGAGCACGGTATGGCTTTTAATATACGTAATAGAAATTTTTTAAAATTATTAGATTTTACCTCTAAAGAGATTATGCATTTACTTGAGTTATCTGCTGATTTAAAAAAAGCAAAATACGCAGGCTATGAACAACCTCAATTATCAGGTAAAAATATTGCGCTAATTTTTGAAAAAGCCTCTACTCGTACTCGATGTGCCTTTGAAGTTGCCGCTTTTGACCAAGGTGCTAAAGTGACTTATCTTGGTCCTTCCGGTTCTCAAATTGGTCACAAAGAATCAATGAAAGATACAGCTCGTGTACTGGGTCGTATGTACGATGGTATTGAATATCGTGGTTTTGGCCAATCAATTGTTGAAGAATTGGGGCAATATGCCGGCGTTCCCGTCTGGAATGGATTAACTGATGAATTTCATCCAACTCAGATTTTAGCTGATTTCCTCACAATGCAAGAATATGCAAACGGAAAGCAACTACATCAAATTACTTTTGCCTACCTTGGTGATGCTCGTAATAACATGGGTAACTCTCTCATGGTTGGCGCTGCCAAAATGGGGATGGAGATCCGCCTTGTTGCTCCTAAGCAATTCTGGCCAGAAGATGAATTAGTCGCTCAATGCCAAAGTATCGCTGTACAAACAGGCGCTAAAATTATTCTTACTGAAGAAGTAGAAACGGGTGTTAAAGGATGTGATTTCTTATACACCGACGTCTGGGTGTCAATGGGAGAAGCGCCTGAGGCATGGGATGAGCGAGTTGCGCTAATGACGCCTTACCAAATTAATATGGATGTTATTAAAGCAACACATAATCCAAATGTTAAATTCATGCACTGCTTACCTGCTTTCCACAATGATGAAACAACCGTCGGTAAAGAAATTGCGGAAAAGTACGGTATGAATGGCTTAGAAGTGACTGAAGAAGTTTTTGAATCGGAATACTCTATTGTATTTGATGAAGCAGAAAACCGCATGCATACAATCAAAGCTATTATGGTTGCTACGCTAGGTAAGTAAATCTAAGATACCAATAAAGAAAAGGAAAAATCAAAATAAGTTTGATGCAAACGCTTGCTTAGGATTTTGATACGAGTATAATCTCGCGCAATTTACTAGGAAATTATGATGTTATTAACTTATCTTCATACAGCGGTCGACCGAGAATCTGCACTGACAACGTGTGGTGGTCCCCTATTTTTTGAGTTTCCTAATTACCGATATTTTTAAAGCCTCCTATTTTATAGGGGGCTTTTTTTTGATTTAAATATGACTGACACACTAAAGGGAAGAGAGACTATGGCTAACTCGCTATATAACAAGCACATCATTTCTATTCCAGAACTATCTCGTGAAGAGTTAGAACTGATCGTAGAAACTGCAGGGAAAATAAAAAAAGAACCTCAACCTGAATTATTGAAGAATAAGGTTATTGCGAGCTGCTTTTTTGAAGCTTCGACTCGTACTCGCCTATCTTTTGAAACTGCGATTCAACGTTTAGGTGGTTCAGTCATTGGTTTTGATACCGCAGGTAACACATCTCTTGCTCAAAAAGGTGAAACCCTAGCCGATTCAGTTCAGATCATTACTTCTTATGCTGATGCTTATGTAATGCGCCACCCTAAAGAAGGAGCCGCTCGTCTTGCTTCTGAGTTCTCAAACGGAACGCCAGTCATAAATGCAGGGGATGGTGCAAACCAACATCCGACGCAAACTCTATTAGATTTGTATACTATTTATGAAACTCAAGGTCGCTTAGATAATCTAAATATCGCCTTTGTTGGGGATTTAAAATACGGTCGTACAGTTCACTCTTTAACTCAAGCGCTAGCTAAATTTAATGGCGTTAAATTCTTCTTTATCGCACCTGAAGTATTAGCAATGCCAGACTATATTTGTGAAGAGTTAGATGAATTAGGCATTGAATACCAACTACTTAATAGTATGGAAGATGCAATTCCTGAGTTAGATATTCTGTATATGACTCGAGTTCAAAAGGAACGCTTTGATGAATCTGAATATGCACATATCAAGTCAGCTTATATTCTTTCTGCACAAGATTTACAACCAGCTCGTGACAACTTAAAAGTGCTTCACCCTCTTCCTCGTATCGACGAAATTAATATCGACGTTGATAAAACACCACACGCTTATTATTTCCAACAAGCTGAAAATGGCGTTTATGCACGACAAGCTCTATTAGCGCTTGTTCTTAATGAAACACTTTAAGGGAGAGATTAACATGGCTAACAAAACTCAATTACGTGTTGAAGCGATCAAAAACGGTACAGTAATCGATCATATTCCTGCAAATATTGGCGTTAAAGTGCTTAAGTTATTCCAGATGGATAAAACAGCAGAGCGTGTCACCATTGGTTTAAACTTACCCTCTTCAGCATTAGGAGCAAAAGATCTACTAAAAATAGAAAATACATTCGTCACGCCTGAGCAAGCAAGTAAATTAGCTTTATATGCCCCTCACGCAACAGTGAACCAAATAGAAAACTATGAAGTAATTAAAAAAATCCCATTAGTTTTACCTGAGCAAATTACGGGAGTGTTTGAATGTCCAAACAGTAATTGTATTACTCATGGTGAGCCAGTAGATAGCAGCTTTAAAGTAATAACAAAGAAAGAAAGCATTCATTTAAAATGCAAATATTGCGAAAAAGTGTACTCTCAAGAAGTCGTTGCCGATTTAAATTAAGATAAATAGAGCCATCTTCTCAGCCTCGATATTGTCGGGGCTGTTTTATTTCTAACATTTGTTTTATATTGAACTTATCGGTGAACTTAAGGTTCACTTCACTTAAAAAGGAATCAGACAATGACTAAAGTTCTTCATACAGATAACGCACCAGCAGCAATTGGTCCATACATTCAAGGTGTTGATCTTGGTAACATGGTACTGACTTCTGGCCAAATCCCTGTCAATCCAGCAACTGGGGAAGTATCTGATGATATTGCAGAACAAGCTCGTCAATCTCTAGAAAACGTAAAAGCGGTTGTGGAATCTTCTGGCCTAACTGTTTCTGATATTGTAAAGATGACGGTATTTGTTAAAGACTTAAATGATTTTGGTACTGTAAATGAAGTGTATGGCAACTTCTTTGATGAACATAAAGTAGCAAACTACCCTGCACGTTCTTGTGTTGAAGTTGCTCGTCTTCCAAAAGATGTTGGCATTGAAATCGAAGCTATTGCCGTCCGCAAATAAGCTCAAAAGCAATAAGTAACGTAATTAAGGCAGGCCCTATAAGTTTCTGCCTTATTTTTTATTCAAATATTGTATTGTTTGAGAATAGACTGTTTCAAACCATACAGAGAAAATAGTAGGATTTTTTTCTAACTCTTTTGCAATATCACTCTCTCGCCACCATTGAATATCACTAACTTCTTCTGGATTAATCGTAAAGTTAACGTCAGGGGAGTTTGCTAATAAAATATAATCCAATTCATGCTCACTTAAACCATTCTCTAACTCTGCTTGATAAATAAACCAACCCAAATTTTCAAATGCATTTGCAGCGACATCAGTAATGCCAATTTCTTCTTCTAATCGACGCTCTCCAGCTGATTCAATCGACTCATGAAGTCTTGGATGTGAGCAACAGGTATTACTCCACTTGCCTTTGCTATGATATTTACACTCCGCACGTTTTTGTAAAAGAAATTCTCTTTCTTCTTTACCATTACGATAAAGCAAAACTGAGAAAGCCAAATGTAATAGGCCTTTTTCATGCGCTTCTAACTTTTCCATTGTACCAATAGCTTGACCCTGTTGGTTTACAAGGACGACTTCTTCTTTCATTATTATCTACACGTTTTAAGGATATACACATCAAAACAAAAGGGTATACAGCAAGCTGCATACCCTTAAAATTATAATAAAAACTTAAACTTAGCTGCGCTCCGCAACCTCTTTGTTTAATTCTTCTAGCTTAGTTTTCATCTGTTCACGACACTCATTCGCTAGCTCACGAACGTTTGTTTTATCGTAACCATCAAGACTTACCGGCGGTAAAATTTCAACAATCACAACACCATTATTCCAACGGTTTAATTTTACGCCTTCAGTATTACTACATACAATTGGCGTTACAGGAACCTCAGCAGCTATTGCAGCATGAAACGCACCCGTTTTAAATGGCAATAATCCGCGGCCACGAGAGCGAGTTCCTTCAGGAAACATCCAAACAGACACATTACGTTTTTTTATGTTATCCGCTACTTGAGCAATGGTACCAACGGCTTTACTACGGTTATTACGGTCAATAAGAATATTACCCGTGATCCAATAAAGCTGACCAAATAATGGCATCCACGCTAAGCTTTTTTTGCCTACCGTTACCGTTCGAGGCTGAATAGCACCAGAAACCGTAAATAAATCCCAGTTATTTTGGTGGTTAGCAATATATAAACTTGGGCCTGCATTCTTAACACTCTCAGGAACGCGAACTTCAAGTTTAATACCAAACACTCGTGACATACGAGCAAACCATAGACCAAAAGTATAAACGTGTTTTGGATTACGTGGACTCAGTAAACAATAGCCACAGCCAAATACAAACGTAAAGACAGCAAAGATAGCCAGAGCAACTAGGCGTAACAATGCGATCATAAGTGTTTCTCCTACATACAAACAATAAAAAACCGGGTAATTATATACCCGGTTTCCGCTTAGCTTTTCAGCAAAATAATCAGTAAGATTATAAATCGCTACTACGAACTCTCTCGATATTCGCGCCTAATGCGGTTAACTTGTCTTCGATCTTATCATAACCACGGTCGATATGATAAATACGATCAACAATTGTTTCACCTTTCGCTATACAACCAGCAATCACAAGGCTTGCAGATGCACGTAAATCGGTTGCCATCACTTGAGCGCCGCTTAAACCGTCTGTATCACCACAAATAGCAGTATTACCTTCAATTTCAGCGTGAGCCCCCATGCGTTGTAGTTCAGGGATATGCATGAAACGGTTTTCAAAGATCGTTTCTGTAATAATACCTGAACCTTTTGCCATCATGTTTAATAGCGTAAATTGCGCTTGCATGTCTGTTGGGAATGCAGGATGTGGCGCTGTACGGATATTTACCGCTTTCAACTCACGTCCAGTCATATCCAAGCTGATCCAGTCTTCACCAGTTTCAACTTTAGCACCTGCTTCTTCAAGCTTCGCTAGTACAGACTCAAGAAGGTGTGCTTTAGTGTTTTTACAAACAACTTTACCACCAGATACCGCTGCGGCAACAAGGAATGTTCCAGTTTCAATACGGTCAGCAACCACTTCGTGATAACCACCACCAAGACGTTCTACGCCTTCAATAGTAATAGTATCACTACCCATGCCAGATACTTTCGCACCAATGGCATTAAGGAAGTTAGCGGTATCAACAATTTCAGGTTCACGCGCTGCGTTTTCTAAAACAGTTTTGCCTTCAGCTAGAGTTGCTGCACACATTACTGTGATTGTTGCACCAACACTCACTTTATCCATAACGATATGAGCGCCCTTCAAGCGACCATCAACTTCTGCTTTAACGTAGCCTTCTTCAAGCTTAATCGTTGCACCAAGCTGCTCAAGTCCGTGGATATGAAGATCGACAGGACGAGCACCAATTGCACAACCACCAGGTAAAGACACTTGTCCTTTGCCAAAACGAGCAACAAGAGGACCTAACGCCCAAATTGATGCTCGCATCGTTTTCACAAGATCATAAGGAGCACAGAAATCATTAACGCCACTTGCATCAATATGAACTGAACCATTACGTGATACGTTAGCACCTAAACGTTGTAACAACTCCATCGTTGTATCTACATCGCGTAGCTTTGGAACGTTTGCTACTTCTACTGGCTCTTCAGCAAGCAGTGCAGCAAATAAAATTGGCAGTGCAGCATTTTTTGCACCAGAAATCGTAACCTCTCCAGAAAGTGGTTTTTCACTTCCTTGAATTCGAAACTTATACATTCAAAGGGCCTCTTAGAATAAGCTATTTAATTTTTTATCACGTGCCCACTCTTCCGGAGTAAACGCTTTTATTGATAGAGCGTGAATAGTATTTGTTGAGATGTGTTCCATCAAAGGTCCATAGATGGTTTGTTGTTTCTTAACTCGGCTCATTCCATTGAACGATTCATCCACAGCAATAACTTCAAAATGGCTTCCTTCACCTTTAACGTGAATCTCTTGAAGTTGAAGTGCTGCGTCTAATAATTCTTTAATCTCGGCGCTATCCATTACTCTACCTTTTGCGTTATTAAGTGATCAGCAAACAATGATTCCACATTACTTAATTTAATTAAAGTAACGAGCTGATCAGGGACGAAAGCAAGCATTATATGACAGTTTTGTTTTTTTGCATGCTCTATTAGGTGTAAAAGTAACACAACACCTGCTGAGTCAATACGATTAACGTGAGTTAAGTCTACCTTTACTTGTGTAATATTAGGTTTCCATTGTGTCAATTTATTCCAAATATTAGGCACAGTCTCACGATCAAGAGCCCCTTTGAAGTAAATTTCATCAGAGTTAGACTCACATAAATCCACATAACTCATTACTTGCTTCCCTCTAAACGAATAGGTTGAGCTGCTAATGAAGTCAATTCTTTGCTTACCGAATCAATACCATCTTTACGGATTTTTGCGCTCCACTCAGATTGTTTTGTTGATAATAGGCTCACACCTTCCGCAACCATATCGAACGCTTGCCATTCTGACGTCTTTTTATTCTTACGAAGCTTAAAGTCAACTTTTACCGTTGGTCGAGCGGAGTCAAGAATATCAACACGGACACTAATTATAGATTTCTTTTCAGGGATTGCTTTTGGTTTCTCTAAAATGATTTTTTGATCCGTGTATAACGTTAATACTTGAGCGTAAGATGATACTAAATATTCACGAAAAGCCGTCACAAATAGCTCTCTTTCTTCGGAACTTGTCTTTTTCAGGTGAGGACCTAGTAATTTATAAGCGGCATATTTAACATTAACGTACGGCATTAATTCTTCTTCAACGACCGTTTTTAATACATTAGGATCTTTTTGAATTGCAGGTTGTTCTGCTTTTAAACGAGCAAAAGTATCTTCTGACACTTGCGCCATCATTTCATAAGGTTTTGTTTTATCAATTTCTTGAGCGTGAGCTGCTCCTGAGAACAGAGTAATTACCGCTACAAACATACTCAACCATTGTTTCATTATTCTTCCTCACTTTTATCTGATGAGTCACCACCAATGCTATACAGTACTTGTCCTATCATATCCTCAAGAACTAAAGCCGATTTAGTATCTTCAATATAATCACCATTGCCTAACATATCGATATCTTCATCAATAAATCCAGGTACGATCCCGATGTATTGCTCGCCAATTAATCCTGACGTTAAAATTTGAGCTGCAGAAGTTTCAGGAAATTGACCAAACTGCTTATCGATTTCCATACTAACGACAGGCAAATAACTTTCTGTATCTAAAGTAATACCCTCAACTCTACCAACCACTACGCCGCCAATTTTAACTGGAGAGCGAGATTTCAAACTGCCGATATTATCAAACTGTGCATTTAGCGTGTAATACTCACCGCTACCGCCACTACGAACGTCCGCCACTTTAAGCAATAACATTAATAACGCTGCCATCCCGGCTAAAACAAAAAGACCAACAAAAAACTCTACTTTACGTGTCTGTTGCATAATTAATTCCCAAACATCAGTGCTGTCAGCACAAAATCAATACCTAATACCGCCAGTGACGAATGCACTACCGTTCGTGTTGTTGCCAATGAGATCCCCTCAGAGGTCGGTGTTGCATCGTAGCCATTAAATAACGCAATCCACGTCACGATAAAGGCGAACACCACACATTTAATAATGCTGTTTACTATGTCATAACGCACATCAACTGATGATTGCATTAATGACCAAAAACTACCGTAATCAATACCTTTCCATTCGACACCAACTATCTGCCCTCCCCAAATACCGATCGCCATAAAAATCATTGCTAATAGTGGCATTGAAATAACACCAGCCCACAAACGCGGAGCAATAATTCGACGCAAAGGATCAACGGCCATCATTTCCATACCAGAAAGTTGTTCTGTCGTTTTCATTAAACCAATTTCAGCCGTTAATGCAGATCCTGCACGCCCTGCAAATAGTAATGCTGTAACCACAGGGCCCAACTCTCGTAGTAAGGACAACGATACTAACTGGCCTAAACTGGTTTCTGCGCCATAATCCACAAGGATGACATAGCCTTGAAGGCTGATGACCATGCCAATAAATAAACCAGAAACCATTATGATGACCAAAGAACGAACCCCAACTGAATACAGTTGAGTTAGTAACAATGGAAACATTTTTACTGGTTGAGGTTTGGCAATAATTGCCCCAAGTAACATAAAAGTGGCTCGCCCGAACATTTCACAAACCGATAAGGCTCGCTTACCAAGTTTCTCAATTGACGAAATAAGTGAAAAATTACTCATGAGTAAACAATGCCTCATTTAATGGTTTCGCTGGAAAACGAAAAGGAACAGGTCCATCAGAACGACCATCCAAAAACTGACGCACTTGAGGATCAGGGTTATCTTCAAGTTCTTGCGGTGAACCTTGAGCAATGATCTGTCCATTAGCTAATAGATACACATGATCAGCAATACTCATAACTTCAGGAACATCATGAGATACTACAACTGAAGTAAGTCCTAAAGCATCATTTAAATTACGAATTAGATCAACCAAGACTCCCATTGTTATAGGATCTTGGCCAACAAAAGGTTCGTCATACATAATGAGATCTGGGTCCAATGCAATCGCTCGTGCCAATGCTGCTCGACGAGCCATACCACCAGACAATTCGCTTGGCATTAACTCGGCTGCACCACGTAATCCTACCGCCTCAAGCTTTAGCAATACTAATGTACGAATGAATTCCTCTGATAATTTTGTATGTTCGCGCAACGGGAAAGCCACATTATCAAACACATTCATATCAGTAAAAAGAGCGCCAGATTGAAATAGCATGCCCATTTTTTTACGGGCTAAATACAATTCTTTTCGGCCTAGCTTAGGAATATTCCACTCTTCAAAATGAATATTTCCCGACTCTGGAGGAATTTGACCACCAATTAATCTTAGCAACGTGGTTTTACCAATACCTGACGGCCCCATAATCGCCGTTATCTTTCCTTTTGGTACTGATAAATTAATATCATCAAAAATAATTCTATCACCACGTTTAAAGGTTAAGTTTTCGACTTTTATTAAAGTTGTGCCTATATTCATATCATTACTTTTCATCAAAAGCCCTTCCTAGCAACATAGTGATAAGTATACGTTAACTTATCCATCAAACTTATTATTTTTAACATTCTTTCGAATATCCCCTTCCTGAGTCGCCTTTTTTCTTTCCTTTTCGTCAGAGAAGCGTCAAAATTGATGGTTAACTATAAAAACATCTTTTACAAAAGGAAATTAACACCATGACAGAGCTGCTCATGCCATCTCTACTTCTTATCGTTGGGCTCTCTCTACTTGTTTGGGGCGCAGATAAACTGGTATTTGGTTCTGCCGCGTTAGCGAGAAACTACGGAATTTCGCCATTAGTCATTGGTATGACTATCTTAGCCATGGGGTCTTCTGCACCTGAAATGATGGTATCAGCAGCTGCTGCACTTGATGGAAAAACAGATACCGCCGTAGGTAATGTAATTGGCTCAAACATTGCTAACATTGCGTTAATTTTAGGTATTACCGCGATAATCAAACCACTTGCTATCAGTTCTGGCATCATCCGTCGTGAATTACCCCTGATGCTAATTGTAACCTTGTTAGCTGGCGGCATCATGTACAACAATTACCTTGGTTTTAATGAAGGTTTATTGTTAATTGCCCTTTTTGCGGCTTTCATTATTGCGATGCTCTACATTAGCAAAAGCGAACAAAAAAATGGTGACAACCTTCTTGAAGAGCAAGAATCTGAAATTCCAGAAGGTGTTGAAAATAAAAAAGCTCTATTTTGGGTCGTTGTTGGTTTAATCTTACTGCCTGTTGGCGCAAACATGCTAATCGACAATGCGGTTGTTATTGCTAAGTATTTTGGTATGAGTGATCTCGTTATTGGTTTGACGATTATTGCTTTAGGGACAAGCCTTCCAGAACTTGCAGCTTCAGTAGCTGGTGTTCTAAAAGGTGAAGACGATATGGCTGCGGGTAATATTATCGGTTCGAATGTATTCAACATTCTCGCGGTTATGGGGATCCCTGCACTTATTAACCCATCAGAAATAAGCCCAGATTTAATGGGACGAGACTTTTACGTAATGATGGGGGTCTCGATTTTATTATTGTTTATGGCGCTAGGTAAGAGCCGTAGCATTAACAGAATTGAAGGTAGCATCTTAGTTACATGCTTCTTGGCTTATCAAGGTTACCTGTTTTACTCAATGTAACTCTATCGTTAAATAGCCACAAAAACACAAATAGGTCATCAATAAAACTTAGTATTAATTGATGACCTATCTATTTTTCACATTCCCTTCCTCATTAGAAACCACTCTACCTTGAACTACCTCTGGTATATGGCATAATAATTGTATACGCTACTCTTCTAGCTCTTACATCTGCTATAACCAAAATAAAAGGTGGTAACCCGATGGCAACTCAGTTTGATTTCTGCAAAGCAGGAAAAAATGTTCTTCAAATTGAAATTGATGCACTCACCCAACTGAATAACTACATTAATGATGATTTTACCAAAGCATGCCAATTAATGCTGGAATGTAAGCGTAAGGTCGTTGTAATGGGGATGGGGAAATCGGGACATATCGGTAATAAAATTGCGGCTACCTTAGCAAGTACTGGCACCCCTTCTTTCTTTGTTCACCCAGGTGAAGCAAGTCATGGTGACTTAGGCATGATTGAAAAAGGCGATGTAGTTATTGCCATTTCAAACTCAGGGGAAGCGGGAGAAATTTTAGCCTTACTGCCCGTAATTAAACGCCTTGGTATTACTCTTATTACCATGACGGGAAACCCTGATTCAAGCATGGCAAAAGTAGCAGATGTAAATCTACAAATTACCGTTCCTCAAGAAGCTTGTCCATTAGGGTTGGCACCGACATCAAGTACCACGGCAACCTTAGCGATGGGAGATGCATTTGCTGTAGCTCTATTGCAAGCAAAAGGATTTACCGCTGATGATTTTGCATTGTCTCACCCAGGTGGCGCACTAGGTCGTAAATTACTGCTATTATTGTCTGATATCATGCATAAAGATGATGAGTTACCAATGGTAACCGAAGGCGCATTAATTAAAACGGCGCTGCTAGAGGTTTCTGAAAAAGGACTTGGCATGACAGCTATTGTTGATAGCGAGCAAAAAGTCATTGGTATTTTTACTGATGGTGATTTACGTCGCTTATTGGATAATAGAGTTGATATTCATACCCAAACGATTGGTGAAGTAATGACACCTTCACCAGCAGTTGCAAACCCAAACTTATTAGCAGTAGAAGGCTTAAATTTAATGCAAGATAAGAAAATTAATGGTTTGTTGCTGTGTGATGAAAATAATCGTTTAGTTGGTGCTCTTAATATGCATGATTTATTAAAAGCAGGGGTAATGTAATGACGGTTAAATTCATTTCAACACTCTATGGTGATGTTGAAGAATCTGTATTTAACATTGCAAAAGACATTAAATTGCTAATTTGTGATGTTGATGGGGTCTTCTCTGATGGTCTTGTTTATATGGGCAACGACGGAGAAGAACTAAAAACATTTCATACTCGTGATGGTTACGGCGTAAAATCATTAATGTCTGCTGGCGTAGAGATCGCTATCATTACAGGTCGAAATTCTAAAATTGTAGAAAACCGCATGACAGCGCTTGGGATCAAATTGATCTACCAAGGCCAAGATAACAAATTGCAGGCATACCAAGATATTTTAACTAAGCTTAATATAGCACCTGAACACACGGGCTATATTGGTGACGATCTCATTGATTGGCCTGTAATGGATAAAGTTGCATTAAAAGTATGTGTTGCAGATGGTCACCCACTACTCGTTCAACGAGCAAACTATGTAACGACGATCAAGGGCGGACATGGCGCAGTTCGAGAAGTCAGTGATTTGATCTTAGAGGCAAAAGGTGAATTAGAACAACATAAAGGTTTAAGTATATGACCTTAAAACATCTTTTCATGACAATATTATTAATGATATCTACATGGTCAGGGTATTACTTATATTATGAGTATACTAAGAATGGTCAACAAATCGTTCCTGATCAGCAAGTTCCTGTTTTTACCGGTAGGAACACAAGTAATAATAATTATGATGAAAATGGTGTTCGCAATTATCAAATTAACGCGAAAGCATTAGAACGTTTTGCTAAAACAGGTGAAACTAACTTTACTACTCCTCATCTTTTTGTCTACCAAGATGGCAAAGTAAAAGAATGGGAAATAATTTCAGATATTGGCGTTTTAAACAAAAAGCATGTCCTCTACTTAAGCGGTAATGTGATTGTCAAAAATTTACTGCCAGAAGCAGCATTTGAAACCATGACAACCGATAGCTTAACAATAGAGCTCTCTACTAAAGATTTTATGACAGAAGATGTCGTTAACCTTGTTGGCCCAACGTTTGAAACAACAGGCGTAGGAATGAAAGGTAATTTTACCAGTCAACAAGCGACCCTATTAAAGAATGTACAAGGTATCTATGAAGCTTTCACAAATTAGTCTACTTGCTGGCCTGCTATTTAGCTCTCCAAGTTGGGCACTAAGCAGCGATACAGAGCAGCCAATTCACATAAACTCAGATTCACAAAACTTTGATATGCAAAGTAACCAAGTGACTTTTCTTGGTGATGTCACCTTAAAGCAAGGCAGCATTAAAATCTTTGCAGACAAATTGGTCGTGATTCGACCTCAAGGTCAAGAAGGCCGTGAGATCCTAGAAGCTTACGGTAAACCAGCTCGCTTTAGTCAATTGACTGATGATGGTAAAACACTGAAGGGCAAGGCAAATAAATTACGTTATGAGTTAGAAAATGAATTTCTAAAAATGACTGATAATGCTGAATTAACTCAAGATGACAGTATTATCCAAGGTAAAGTTATTACTTATAATATGCAGACCCAAAAACTAATTGCTGATGGTGGTAAAAACGAACGCGTTACAACTATCCTTCAGCCTAGCCAATTGAATAATAAATAATTATGGCCATCTTAGAAGCAAAAAATCTCGCAAAAACATACGGTAGCCGTAAAGTGGTTTCCGATGTAAGCCTGACCGTTGAATCGGGCAAAATTGTCGGTTTATTAGGACCAAATGGTGCAGGGAAAACAACCTCTTTCTATATGATCGTAGGCTTAGTTTCTCGTGATGAAGGTTCTATCACTATCGATGGTGTTGATATATCACTGCAACCAATGCACAACCGTTCAAAGATGGGGATTGGTTACTTACCGCAAGAAGCCTCTATTTTTAGAAAGTTATCTGTTTTTGATAACATAATGGCAGTGCTTCAAACTCGTAAAGATTTATCAAAACCAGAGCGTTTAGATAAGCTTGAAGAGTTATTGGATGAGTTTAATATTCAGCATATTCGTAACAGTAATGGTATGGCCCTTTCTGGTGGTGAACGTCGTCGAGTAGAAATAGCTCGAGCCCTAGCTGCAAATCCAAAGTTCATACTGCTTGATGAACCTTTTGCTGGTGTTGATCCTATTTCTGTAATCGATATCAAAAAAATCATTCAACATTTAAGAGATCGCGGTTTAGGTGTGTTAATTACAGACCATAACGTTCGTGAAACCCTTGATGTATGTGAACACGCTTACATAGTAAGTCAGGGTCACATGATTGCAAACGGCACCCCAGATCACGTATTGAATGATGAACACGTAAAACGCGTTTATCTTGGTGATCAATTTAAGTTGTAATATATAAAGGTATCGCTAAATAATGAAAGCATCTCTTCAGCTAAAAATGGGCCAACAGCTTGCAATGACTCCACAGTTGCAGCAAGCCATTCGATTACTACAGTTATCGACACTTGACCTGCAGCAAGAGATTCAAGAAGCTCTCGACTCGAATCCTCTTCTTGATGTTGAAGAAGAGCAATTAAGCACGCCTGAAAGTTTATTATCTCCAGAGCCGACACCTGAAAAAGAAACTGCCACAGCAGAACAAGAAGCACCTGTAACTGACAGCAGTGATGTTATTGATAGCAATAATATATCTGAAGAGTTAGAAATGGATGCGAGCTGGGATGATGTTTATAGTGCTAACAGTGGAAGTACTGGATTAGCCATTGATGATGATACGCCACTATATCAAGGTGAAACGACAGAAAGCCTTCAAGATTATTTAATGTGGCAAGCTGATTTAACGCCATTCAGTGATATTGACCGTACTATTGCCACCACTATTATTGAGTCTCTAGATGACTACGGTTACCTCACAATTAACCTTGATGAAGTACTCGAATGTATTGGCAATGATGACGTAGAGATGGACGAAGTAGAAGCCGTATTGAAGCGAATTCAGCAATTTGACCCATTAGGCGTAGCTTCACGCAATCTGGCTGAATGCCTGCTATTACAACTGGCTACCTACCCTCAGGATACCCCTTGGCTTCCTGAAACAAAGCTTATTTTAACAGAGCATATCAATTTATTAGGTAATCGAGACTACCGACAACTAGCAAAAGAGACTAAGCTTAAAGAACAAGATTTAAAGCAAGTGATGATGCTGATTCATAAGCTTGATCCTCGCCCGGGTAACCGTGTAATTGATACAGATACAGAATACGTAATTCCGGATGTTTCAGTATTTAAACATAACGGAAAATGGGTAGTAACAATTAATCCAGACAGCGTTCCTCGCTTAAAAGTTAATGCCGAATATGCAGCATTAGGTAAAGGGTTGGGCAACAGTCCTGATGGACAATTTATTAGAACCAATTTGCAAGAGGCAAAATGGTTAATTAAAAGTTTAGAGAGCAGAAACGAGACGCTGCTCAAAGTTGCACGTTGTATAGTTGAACATCAACAAGATTTCTTCGAATATGGTGCTGAGGCGATGAAGCCAATGGTACTTAATGACATCGCGCTGGATGTTGAAATGCACGAATCAACTATTTCTCGTGTAACAACACAAAAATTCATGCATACCCCTCGTGGTATTTTTGAATTAAAATATTTCTTCTCTAGTCATGTTAGTACGGATAATGGTGGTGAATGCTCATCAACTGCTATTCGGGCACTAGTGAAAAAATTGGTTGCGGCTGAGAATCAAGCCAAACCATTAAGTGACAGTAAAATCGCCACTTTATTAGCTGAGCAAGGGATCCAAGTAGCACGACGAACCATTGCAAAATATCGTGAATCACTTGGGATTGCCCCGTCGAATCAGCGTAAACGTTTACTTTAATTAACAGAAAGGAAGTGTTATGCAAATAAACATCGCAGGTCAAAACGTCGAACTAACAGATAGCCTTCGTGAATATGTAGAGACCAAATTCCAAAAATTAGACCGTTTTTTTGAACATATAAATCATGTGCATGTGGTATTAAAGCTAGAAAAAGTACTGCATGTGGCCGAAGCAACACTTCATGTAAATCAAGGTGACATACACGCCCATTCTGACGCAGAAGATATGTATGCCGCTATTGATGGTTTGGTGGACAAACTTGTTCGCCAACTCAATAAACATAAAGAAAAACTAAGTAGTCATTAACATGCAATTAAGCACCATTCTTTCATTGGATTGCACTAAAAGTGCAGTCCAATGCACAAGCAAAAAACGCGCATTAGAACTTATCAGTGAAATTGCTGCCCCTCATATAGACCAAAATCCTCAAGATCTTTTTGAAAGTTTATTAAACCGAGAAAAAATGGGAAGTACGGGTATTGGTAACGGTATCGCTATTCCTCATGGTCGAATTTTTAACTGTGATAATGCAGTAGCTGTTTTACTTCAGTGCCAAGAACCAATCGAGTTTGATGCGATAGACAACCGTCCTGTCGATATTCTTTTTGCCTTACTGGTGCCAGATGAGCAATGTAAGTTACACCTAAAAACATTATCCAGTGTTGCTGAAAAACTCAATGATAAACACGTTTTACGTCAACTTCGCCACGCCGAAACTGATCAAGAACTGTATCAACTTTTCACTTCTTAAATCGATTCAAAGGTCATCATAATGAAACTCATGGTAGTTAGTGGTAACTCGGGGGCAGGTAAATCTGTCGCACTTCGAGTATTAGAAGATTTAGGCTATTATTGTGTTGATAATTTACCTGTTGACCTTCTTTCACAGTTTGTTGAATCCATTCAACACAGCAGCCAAAATGTGGCTGTGAGTGTTGATATTAGAAACCTGCCTAAAGATCCGTCATTACTAAAAAATACGTTAGCTGAATTAAAGCAGTCTCATGATGTTACCGTGATATTTTTAGATGCCGAAGATAAAGAGCTAATAAAACGATACAGTGAAACGCGCCGCCTACATCCATTATCTCTCATCGGAGAGCAATGCTCTTTAGAACAAGCCGTTGAGTTAGAGAAAAATATTCTTAGTGATTTTAAAGAAGAAGCCGATCTTGTCCTCGATACCACAACAAAATCAATTCATGATTTAAGTGAAACATTACGCTCTCGAATTCTTGGGCGAGAATCAAAAGAATTAGTTATGGTCTTTGAGTCCTTTGGTTTTAAACACGGTTTACCAACTGATGCTGATTACGTATTTGATGTTCGTTTCTTACCTAATCCACACTGGGAACCAGGGCTAAGACCAATGACAGGTTTAGATAAACCAGTCGCTGATTACTTAGAAAAGCACGATGATGTCATTAAATTAAAAGAACAAATCCAAGATTTCCTCACAACTTGGCTACCCGCGCTAGAGAAAAACAATCGTAGCTATTTAACGGTTGCTATTGGTTGTACTGGTGGACAACACCGCTCTGTTTATATTACTCAGCAACTAGGTGAGTACTTTAAGCTGCAAGGAAAACAAGTTCAAATCCGTCACAAGACGCTAGAGAGACACTAATCGATGCCAATTTCATCTCGTCACCTCTTAATTAAAAATCGTCTTGGTTTACACGCAAGAGCTGCTATTAAACTAGTAGAGATGGCACAAAGCTTTGATGCAGTAATAACATTAACGAATGATGAAAATAAACAAGCAACCGCTGACGGTGTCATGGGGTTACTTATGCTTGATTCTGCGCAAGGACAATTTGTTGATGTTTCAGCCGATGGTCCTGATGCTGAACACGCTCTGAATGCTATTTGCGATCTTATTGAAGCCGGTTTTGACGAAGATGAATGAGTTATTATTTATAACATCAATAGTTTGACCTAATCCTCACAAAATTCACTTATCGTCCCCTCTAAATTACGTTACTATTCAGCCCATTATCTAATCTAGATTGTCTATACTCATAATTCGAGTTAGAACTGCTATTAAATGGGGGAGAGCATGCAAGAACCACAAGATTTCGATCAAACCCATCAAACTCTTCAAGAAGTATCTAATGCGCTTGATAGTGGGATGTTTGTCCATGTACGTCGTTTATTACAAGACATGGAACCCGAGGATATTGCCCATCTATTAGAAGCATCACCCAGGAAAAGCCGTAATGTATTATGGCAATTAACCGATCCTGAAGATTACGGTGAAATTCTTGACGAACTGTCCGAAGACGTAAAAGACGGTATTGTCTCTAGAATGGCTCCAGAGAGCATTGCAGAAGCAACTGAAGGTATGGAGACAGATGATGTCGCTTACGTTCTTCGTAGCTTACCTGACGATGTTTCTCGTGAAGTATTAAGTCAGATGGATACGGTAGACAGGTTTCGTGTAGAAACGGCTCTATCTTATCCAGAAGATACTGCTGGCGGTATGATGAATACCGACTTCATCACAATTCGAGCGGATGTTGAGATCGATGTTGTTTTGCGTTATTTGCGCATGAAAGGCGATCTTCCTGAATCAACCGATGCTCTCTATGTTCTGGATGAAGAAAGCCGTTTAATTGGTCACTTATCCTTAACGACATTACTTACTACTCAACAAGATACTTTAGTTCGTGAAGTCATGGATGATGCAGATGAAGCCATTCCAGTAAATACTGACGATGGTGAAGTCGCCAACCTATTTGAACGTCGAAACTGGGTCTCCGCGCCTGTTGTTGATGAAAACCATTTACTTCTTGGTCGTATCACGATTGATGATGTGGTAGATGTTATTCGTGAGGATGCCGAACACTCAATGATGAGTATGGCGGGTATGGACGATGAAGAAGATACCTTTGCGCCAGTGGTTAAATCAGCTCGACGTCGTAGTGTATGGTTAGGTATGAATGTACTGGCAGCACTTGCTGCTGCATCTGTTTCTAATATGTTCGAAGCGACATTAGCACAAATGGCATCTATTGCCGTGTTAATGACCATTGTACCTTCAATGGGGGGGGTTGCCGGAAACCAAACGGTTGCTCTAGTGATCCGTGGTTTAGCCGTTGGTCATATAGGTGACAGTAACCAAAAAGAATTATTACTCAAAGAAGCAGGCATTGGTCTACTCAATGGTATTTTGTGGGCATCTATCATTGGCGGTATCGTCATGGTTTGGAAAGGTGACATTATGCTTGGAGCAATCATATCTGCTGCAATGCTCGTTAACTTAACGGTAGCCGGAGTTGCTGGTGTTGCAATCCCTGTACTTCTAAAGAAAATGAATATAGACCCTGCATTAGCGGGAGGAATGGCATTAACCACCATCACCGATATTATTGGTTTATCTGCTTTCCTAGGTTTAGCTACTATTTTAATGTAATACCAAGTACCCCCAATTAAAAAAGCGCGCTCTCATTAATGACAGCGCGCTTTTTTGTATCTCTTTTATTGGTATCGCTTCAGGCGGTATTACTGACCTGCAATCTTCATCGATTCAATTAAGATAGAACCGGTTTGAATTTGTGAACGCGTTTCAACATCACTACCAACGGCAATAATATTTTGGTACATTTCAGTTAAATTACCCGCAATAGTTATCTCTGAAACTGGGTATTGGATCTCACCATTCTCAACCCAGAAACCAGCCGCGCCACGAGAGTAATCACCCGTCACTGTATTTACGCCCTGACCCATAAGCTCTGTGACTAAAAGACCGGTTCCCATTGTTTTTAGCATCTGTTCAAAACTCTGGCCTGTTGATTTAACAAACCAGTTATGAATCCCACCCGCATGACCAGTTGGAGTCATGTTCAATTTACGAGCAGCGTAACTTGTTAATAAATACGTAGCTAACACACCATCGGTAATAATTTCACGATCTTGCGTATATAGCCCTTCGCTATCAAATGGACTACTTGCTAAGCCTTTTAAAATATGTGGACGTTCACTCACATTAAACCATTCAGGTAGAATCTTTTCGTTTAACTTATCAAGCATAAACGTTGATTTACGATAAAGATTCGCACCACTGATGGCCATCACAAGATGTCCCATCAAGCCTGTTGCTACATCAGCAGCAAACATAACGGGTACTTTCATTGTATTTAATTTCTGAGCATCTAAACGACTCACTGTTCGCTCAGCCGCATCGAGACCGACTTTCTTAGCATCCCACAAATCATCACGATGACGAGCGACGGTATAACTATAATCTCGCTCCATATCACCGTTTTTATCCACACCAATAACACTACAACTGATGCTGTGGCGACTTGATGGATAGCTCGCTAACATGCCGTGGCTGTTACCGTAAACTTTGATACCGTAATGGCTGTCATAACTTGCACCATCACTCTGCTTAATCGAAGAATGATACTCTAATGCAGCTTGTTCAGCTTCAATTGCTTTTTGTGCTGCATAATCAGGTTCTGGATCATCAGGATGAAACAAATCTAAATCAGGAATATTTTTCGCCATTAATTCTTTTGGCGCAGGCCCAGAAAATGGGTCTTCTGAGGTATAATTTGCGATATCTAACGCCGCAGCAACCGTCTGTTGAATCGCCTTATCACTTAAATCAGATGTTGATGCACTGCCTTTACGGTGACCACGATAAACGGTAATACCTAGGGCACCATCACGATTAAACTCAACGTTTTCAACCTCTCCCATTAAAGTAGAGACACTGATACCTGTTGTTTTTGTGATTGCTACTTCTGCAGCACTCGCGTGTTGTGTGGCCATTTCTAACGCCTTGGCTACTGCAGCTTCAAGTTCTATTTTTTGATTCATCATTTGGGCTTTTGCATCCATAACATCTGACTGAATATATACATTTTTACTAGAATAACACTCTATGTGATAAATTTGCGCCCAATTATCCATTTATCTTGCTAAAATAGAGATAATCACCCATTAAAGAATGAAGATCATGGCACGTAAAAATCAAAAAGCTCCTTGGGAAGAAGAAGAAGAGATCATCTGGGTAAGTAGAACCGAGATGAAAAACGACATGGAAGATCTACAAAAATTAGGCGAAGAGTTAGTTGGTTTAAAGCCTGCTGTTCTTGCTAAATTTCCACTATCAGAAACTCTGCAAGTAGCTATTTCTGATGCGCAACGTTTTAAGAACGAAGCAAAACGTCGCCAATTACAATACATTGGTAAGTTAATGCGTCTTGAAGATCCAGAACCAATTCAATTGGCTTTGGATAAAGTTCGTAATAAGCACTCACAAGCGACTATCGCACTTCATAAGTTAGAAATCTTACGTGACCGTATGATTGAAACTCCAGATGTTGTGATTGAAGAAGTAATGGTGAAATATCCTGAAGCGGATCGCCAACGCTTCCGTCAGCTTGCTCGTCAAGCTAAAAAAGAAAAAGCATCGAATAAGCCACCTAAGGCATATCGTGAAATTTTCCAAATTTTAAAAGACTTGTACTTAGAAGAAGATCTATAAATCTTCTTCTACTGTCCATAAAAAAGAGCCAAGCATCATATGATACTTGGCTCTTTTTTTATATAACTAAGTTGTAACTAGTTGGGTTACTCAGTACCACCAACAGTTAATGCATCTAGCTTCAATGTTGGTTGACCAACGCCAACAGGAACACTTTGGCCAGCTTTACCACAAACACCAACACCACGATCTAATGATAAATCATTACCGACCATCGAGATTTGTTGCATTGCTTCCATACCTGAACCAATCAAAGTAGCCCCTTTCACTGGGCGAGTAATTTTACCATCTTCAATTAAATACGCTTCTGATGCTGAGAACACAAACTTACCAGAAGTAATATCTACTTGGCCACCACCGAAATTAGGAGCATAAATACCTTTCTTAACCGTTGAGATAATTTCTTCAGGAGTATGTTCACCTGGTAGCATATAAGTGTTAGTCATACGAGGCATTGGTAAGTGAGCATAAGACTCACGACGACCATTACCTGTAGGAGCTACGCCCATTAAACGAGCATTTAGCTTATCTTGCATGTAGCCTTTCAATACACCATTTTCAATTAATGTATTGTATTGGCCTGCAACACCTTCATCATCGACATTTAATGAACCACGACGATCAGCCATTGTACCGTCATCAACAATTGTACATACTGAAGACGTAACTTTCTCTCCAACCTTTCCTGAGAATACTGAAGACCCTTTACGGTTGAAATCACCTTCAAGACCATGGCCTACCGCTTCATGCAATAGAACGCCAGGCCAACCAGAACCAAGAACTACAGGCATCATTCCAGCTGGAGCGGCATCCGCATCTAAATTGACTAAAGCTTGACGAATCGCTTCATCTGCAAACTCAAGAGCGATAGATTTTCCATTAACTTCAGTTAAAAAGTAATCATAGCCATAACGGCCACCACCACCAGCACTGCCGCGTTCACGCTTATCACCACGCTGAACTAATACACTAATAGATAAGCGAACCAATGGACGCACATCTGCTGCATAAGTCCCATCCAGAGCGGCTACTAACATTTGCTCATAAACACCGCTAATACTTGCAGATACTTCTTGAACTAGTGGTTCTTTTGCTCGGATATAAGCATCCACTTCTTCAAGAAGTGCTATTTTTTGTTGCTTATCTAAACTGTTAAGAGGGTTGATGGGTGCATAGAATTGAGGGATGGCTTGAGCTGAAAATGCTTTTACTTTACCTTCACCACCTTGTTGAACAATACCACGAGCTGCTTTTGCACTTTGAGTTAATGCCTCAAGATTAATTTGATCAGAATAAGCAAAACCAGTCTTCTCACCAGCAACAGCACGAATACCAACACCACGGTCAATATTAAAAGAGCCGTCTTTAATAATACTGTCTTCAAGTACTAACGATTCATGCCAGCAAGACTGAAAGTAGATATCAGCATAGTCTACGTCTCTTTTTGCAATGGTGCTTAAGGTCTGAGACAGTTCCTGCTGACCGATCCCTGCTTGACTCAATAAGGATTGTTCTACTTCTTGCAAACTCATTCGAGGTACTCTTGTTAAAAATTTAATATCTAGGATCTGATTATGAATAAAAAAGAGTGTATTTTATAGTGAAACTCACTCTTTTCTTAAATAAACCGTATACACACTGAGTTTAATTTAACTGGCAATTTAATCTCGCATGTTTTGCTATTGGCATTTTTTTACGGATCGCTGCTAATTGCGATAAATCAATATCCGCAATAATCACACCTGTGCCTTCTTTTTGAAGAGCAACTTTATTTCCCCATGGATCAATAATCATTGAGTGTCCCCATGTTTCACGGCCTGCACCATGAGAGCCCCACTGACCAGCAGCTAATAACCAACATTGAGTTTCAATCGCTCTTGAGCGCAATAAGATATCCCAGTGTGCATAACCAGTAACCTTGGTAAATGCAGCTGGAACGACAATAATTTCAGCACCTTGTCGGCGAAGCTCACTGTACAGTTGAGGAAAACGAACATCATAACAAATAGAGAGCCCTAGTTTCCCGGCTGGCGTATCAACGACTTTAATGTGATTACCTGGTGTAAATGTATCAGATTCACGGTAACTTTGATGTCCATCTTCGACATCAACATCAAACATATGCAATTTATGATAATGCTCTACAAGATCTCCAGTATCGTTATAAACTAAACACGTTGACGATAAGCTTTCATCTGGATTTCTTATCGGAAAAGAACCAACGACAAGCCAAATCTGATAATGTTTTGCCAATGCAGACAGCGCCTCTTGTAATTCTCCTTCTCCAAGAAATTCTGCATATCGTTCATAATCTTCTTTCTGACCAAAAACGATACTATTCTCAGGAGTTAAAGCCAGTTTTGCGCCTTGTTGACGTAATCCTTTTAGCTTGAGAGTAAGTTGCTTAATATTATCGTCAGGATTTACACCTGAATTCATTTGAATAACACCAACCTTTCTCATCATATATCCTTATTATTTACTTTGTCGAAGCTCTGCAAACATTAATTATCCGTTTTTTCTGGGAGTTGATACTCGCCTTGGCTACGAGATAATTCTTTTACCGTTGGGGACTCTAATGGTCCTTCCACTTTGTAGTTAACCTGCGTGATAACATCAATAACAGGAGCTATTGCTGTCGCAACGGCCAATACAATAATAGCGGTCTGTGGTGCAACGGCAAAAGCAGTAAGAATCGGAATACCTGATGTTAGGTCAGGAGTAAAGCTCACTTCTGCATCAACTAAACGGGTATTAAGATCCGCTTTGCCTTTAATTGTCATCTCACCAGCAACTGCATCCATAAGCAGATTATTACTGACAAAAATACCATCTCGCATCTTTCCACTACCGGTAATAGAATTGAATGCCATACCGTCATCAAAAACATCTCTAAAATCGAGTTTCATCTTACGAATGATAGAATCAATACTGAATAAACCAAGGAAACGAGCGGCTCCTTTTACATCAGTAATCACACCTTCACCTAAGGTCGAAGCAAGATCGCCAGAAAGTGTATCGATTTGAATACTCCAAGGCGCACCTTCCCATTTAAGATCTGCATCCATACTATAGGTGGCTTTTTGAATACCAGAACTTATGCCAAAACGCGCGAGCAATTCAGAGTTATTTTCTCCAGACGCCTTAACTTTAAAAGCAGAGAGACTCTTACCTTTATCTAATAACCAATCTCCTGATACCGCCAGTTTATTTTCACCGCTGGTGATTCTCAGTTTATCCAGATAAAAGATCTCTCCTTTTTTATGCAACTTAGTATCAAGCTTACCTAACTTATAGCCTTGTACCCACGTGTCTTTAATCGTTAATTCTAAATTAGGCATCAAGCGGAAAAAATCGCGATCAAACTCAGAAATAATAGGTTCATGGTCTTTCGCTTGATTTAATCGTTTTTGATTTTCAGGCTCATCTAAACTTGGAATAAATATATGAAGATTGTCTAACTGAACCAATAGATCATCGGTTCCTTTCCAGCTTGCCTTTCCATCAACCTCTTGACTGTTAACTTGAGCATACCAGCCTTGAGATTTCTTTCTTACATCTATACGTACATCATTCCAATCTAATGAAGCTAGATGTAATGACTTAATATTTGTATCAATACGAGTCGGAATTGGAATGATTGGAAAATGAGTCATTGATGATTTTGTAGTACTTGGTTTTCCTTTATTTAAAATAGGTTCAGATAACCAAGCATCTGCATCCAATGATTTGGTATTAATAGAAGCTGACTGCCCTACAATAGGGCTCACTCTAAAGTTACCACGCCCAACAACTACATGACTTGCTGTAATAACAGGCGTTTCCTTTGTTATATCAATTTCTGTTTGGTATTTTGCATCAGGCAACGTTAAGCGCCCCGATAGTTTCTCCGAATTACCAGAAACCTGTAATAAGGCTTTTTCTCCATTACCTTTATTTAACGCTAATGGATATGGCAGCGTAGAACTAACCTCATTTAATGCCGCATTAACCCCAAGCTGATAAGTAAAACCAACATCTGCAACTTGTAGACTGATGGTTGAACTCCATTCCGAAACACCACCAACTTTATCCATCATTGGAGAATCAATATAATCTTTAAGCGGTGAAACTTTCCACTTACCTTTCGTTTCAATGTTCACACTATAAAAATCAGATTGTGCTTCACCATTAAAAGAAAGAGAGATCGGCTGCCCTAATAATGACGCTTTAATACCTGACGCTTTAACTACGTCATTATCAAACTCAATTCGACCTTTTGCATTAGTCAGCAATATATTTGGTGACTGCAATTCAATGTGGTTATTTGCAAGATCGGCATAGCCCCACGCACGCACATCATCGCCATTAAATGGGATATCCAAACGTAATAAAGCATCAACACGATTATCTACTTGAATGCTGTTTAATGCTGCACCAACAGAGTCAACCAGTGGAGTTGCTGTCATATACTCACGAACTGCTTTACCAGAACCATTAGCAGTTGCACGAATAGTTAACTTTCCGTCTTCCGATAAATTAGCAATGCGTCCAGTAACACGTGTTGCGTGAACATCCATAAGATCGGCTGAATGCGAACTTAAGAACATAGACGCATTTTGGAACATCAAATCTAATTGCAGATCCGTAAGTGGAGGCCAAGCGGTATCAAATGAGAACTGAGCGTCTTTTAAGCCGACCTTAACTTGAAATATGCCATCGTATTTGGTGTAAGGGAAATCGGCAACTTCACCATACCAAAGCAATTGCACGGTTTTTGCGCTGCCACCTTGTACGGCTGCAGATAAATAATCCGTTAAATCTTGTCCCAGAGCTAGCGTTGGTAAGTAACGCCAAGTTTGATCTGCATGGAATGCATCGGCCTCTGCATAAAAAGAGAGTACAGATGGTTTATCCTTTGGAAAGTCTAAACGGAACTCACCTTTAGCTTGCAGATCAGGAGTCGAGACTTTTATGTAATCAGACCATAAGCGCCAACCATTATCATTAACTTCCCAATAAGCAGTTACATTACCCTGTTCTATATTTAATGGGGCTTGGAATACATCGCCGTAAGGCAGCGTATCATCCACTAACGATAGTGTTGCTTTGCCTTTTTCAGTATCACCAGCAATGAATATATCCAATTTATGAAAACCTGGAAGTAATTCCCATTGTTTCATTCCTGCTGCATGAATAGATGCAGAATAATTTAATCCTGTAGAGCGATCAAACTCGACTCGAATATCATTAATACTGCCTTTAGGATCAAGCGTTGTCAGAAGATCGGTAATATTATCTTGGGAAGCAGGTAATAATGTTTTTAAATCTAATGCACTGTGAAGATCAATATGTGCCAAATTTAATATCCACTTTTCAGGCTGCCATGTAAAGCTTCCTGAAACCTGTGGCCACATATCATTTTGATGCTTAATTCGAATATCAGAAGCTAATACCTTCCAGCCATCTTTATCTGGCTGAAGTTCGAATACTCCAGCTTCAACACTTGCTTGATGAACGTCTTTTCCTTCAAGCCAATTAACATAAGATGGTGATGCTTCAACAAGCGCATCAATAGGTTGGCCATTTTTAAATGACAACCAAGCATTGGCAGATACTTCACCTTGAGTGACTCCATATTCTTTTTGAATCTCATCGGCGATCCATGGAGTGACTTGGATATTTTTAGCCTCGACATAAAAATTACCATCTAAGCTTTTAAATGTGCCTTTCTCTTTAAAGTTAGCAATAACTTTAAGCTGATTTATCTCACTACCAATAATACTTACAACGCCTTCAGCAAGGTGCCTTCTGCTTTCATTTCGCCATTGCAGTGAGTCAATTTGAAGTGTTTTATCATTACCATCAAGCGCTACGAGGGTCACTTGAGAATCTTTTAGTGAAAAGTGATTTAATCTCACTAAAAATAAATCTTCAAGACGCTTTGCTAAGGATTCATCACTGCTTTTTTCACTTGGCTTTTTCGCTTCTTCTGGTTTTTCAGAGTCATCACCTAATGAGGTTAAGTCTGCAACTAACTTATCAATACGTAGATCAGCAAATTGAGGCTGTTGGGCCCACAGAGAAGAAAGAATATTCAGTTGGATCTCAACCTCTTTAACCGAGATGATTTCATCTCCAGAGATAGGATCGACTGCCGTCAATCTTTTAAGGTTTAATGAGGGATTAGTGTTTCTCCAACGACCATCAAGTTCACCAATAGAGATTGAAAAACCGGTACTTTTGGAAAGAAAAGCTTCAACTTCAGGTTGATATTGATTAAGTGAAGGTAGGAGTAGGCGCAAGCTTGTAATGACTAATGCTGCTAGTAAGAATACCAGCAGCAATAATCCCATCAAGCAACGTTCAAAACGAATTAACTTAGTGGTCACGTATTTTTATTCTCTACATCATTACGACATCAAACTGCTCTTGAATATAAAGAGGTTCGGCTTGAATTTTAACCTGTTTACCTATAAATAGTTCGAGTTCAGCAAGTGCATGAGACTCTTCCCCTTCAAGGGCATCAGCCACAGCGACAGAGGCATAAACTACAAACTTATCTGAATCATACGCTCTATTTACTCGAGTAATTTCACGTAAGATCTCATAGCATACACTTTCGACAGTCTTCACTGCACCACGGCCTTCGCACGTTGGGCATTGACCACATAATACATGCTCAATACTTTCACGAGTACGTTTACGAGTCATCTCGACTAAGCCAAGTTGTGTAAAACCATTTACATTAGTTTTAACTCTATCTTTTTCTAATGCAGAGCCTAACACTTGCAACACTCGACGACGGTGCTCCTCACTCATCATATCGATAAAATCAATAATGATAATACCACCGAGATTACGCAAGCGAAGTTGACGAGCAATAGCTTGAGTTGCTTCAATATTAGTATTGAAGATGGTCTCTTCTAAATTACGACGTCCTACAAATGCACCGGTATTAATATCAACCGTTGTCATGGCTTCAGTTTGATCTATGATCAAATACCCACCCGACTTTAACTCTACCTTACGATCAAGTGCACGCTGGATTTCATTTTCCGTTTCGTACATATCAAAGATTGGTTTATCGCCAGCATAATACTCAAGTTTTTTGGTTAACTCTGGAACAAACTCAGAAGTAAATTCTTTTAATTTTTCAAAAGCTAACTTTGAGTCAACACGAATTAAATCAAGCTCCGTACCTACAAAATCACGTAAAATACGTTGGTCTAAACCTAACTCACCGTATAACATTGATTTCGTTTTACTCTTTTTACGACGCTCAATAACCTTATGCCATAAGCGCTTTAAGAAAGCGGCATCTTGCGAAATTTCAGCTTCACTTGCCCCTTCAGCAGCTGTTCGAATGATAAATCCACCGAACTCATCGCAATAATCAGAGACCGTGTTTTTTAAACGATTACGTTCTTTTTCACTTTCAATTCGTTGAGATACACCCACATGACTTGCGCCAGGCATAAAAACTAGATAACGAGAAGGAAGCGTAATATCAGTCGTTAGACGAGCGCCTTTAGTTCCAAGAGGGTCTTTAACAACTTGTACTACCAAATCTTGCCCTTGGTGTACTAACTGAGAAATATCTCTTACTTGAAACTGACGTTTTTCATTTTCCGAAACACATTCTGTATGAGGAACAATATCTGAGGCGTGCAAAAATGCAGCTTTATCCAAACCGATATCTATAAACGCAGCTTGCATCCCCGGTAATACTCGGCTTACTCTGCCTTTGTATATATTACCCACAATACCGCGTCTTGCTTCTCTTTCTACATGGATCTCTTGAAGCACACCGGCTTCAATCATCGCAACACGAGTTTCACTCGGTGTGACGTTTATTAACAACTCTGTACTCATTGGAGCACCTCACTAATTTTTACAAAAATTGGTGTAAGAGCTGATCTGTTTCCATCAAAGGCAGTCCCATGACGGCATGATAACTGCCATCAATACGCGAGACAAATCGCCCACCACTACCTTGAATACCGTATGAGCCCGCTTTATCACAAGGCTCACCACTTTCCCAATATTGTTCTATTTCTTGTATTGAAAGTGTTCTAAACCACACCTGTGTTATTACTGTTTTGGTTCTTGTTGTATCAGGTGTTGCTAGTGTAACGGCAGTCATTACTTGATGTTGACGACCAGACAAAGCTAAGAGCATTCTCTTAGCATCTTCAAAATCTTTAGGTTTTTCTAAAATAACACCATCGATAACGACGATAGTATCAGAGCCCAATACTGGGACATTCTTATTTTCTATTTGCTCTATGGCTTTCACACCCGCTTGCGCTTTATCCTGAGATAATCGCTCAACGTACATAAGAGGCGTTTCATGATCTTGATGCACCTCTTCTACATCGACAGACAGGATCTCAAATTGATAGCCCAGTTGAGCTAATAATTCTTTTCTTCGAGGAGATCCTGAAGCTAAGAAAACTTGAGTAGTCATTACATTTCCTTATCGAATTGACCAGTGGCGACGAACTCTACGCATTAGTAAAAATAACCAAGGCCATAAAATAAAGTTTAACACGCCAGCCCATAAAAAGTGTGCGTTGAAAGACACATCATGGACTAAAAATTCACCCATAAACTCTAAAAGTTTACCTAATAGGGTTAACCCTGAAAAAATAGCGGCTTGTTGCCATAACGCTAAGTTTCTCAATACCTTAAAATTGGCTGCGACAAGATAAACTAAAATTGCCATCGTCATACCACGGATACCTAGTGTGGTCCCTAATAGTAGATCCCACAAAATACCCAGTAGCATTGCTGTACCTACATTAACCCTATGAGGTAATGCAAGTACCCAGTAAAAAGTAACGAGAATAATCCAAGATGGTCGAAGTACCTCTAAAGTCCCCGGCCATGGTGCTGCTTGTAAAGTTAAGGCGATTAAAAAAGAGAGCCAAATAATGATTCTACCGCGCATTAAGTGACTACTGCTCATTTGGCATCTCCTCTGTACTCACAGCCGTTCCTGTTGGCCATACTAATAATAGGTAACGTAACTTATCAAATTCAACCGAAGTTTCTAAATCAATTGATGCAAACGGACGCTTATTATCATTATCAATCATTGAAACATAGCCGACAGGATAACCTTCAGGATAACGCCCACCTAAGCCTGAACTCACAAGTAGGTCCCCAACTTCAATGTCAGTATTTGTTGGTATATGCTCTAACTGCATAGTATCCAAGTGACCTTTACCAGACGCGATCACCCGAATATCATTTCTAACAATCTGTACAGGAATGGCATTATTTGGATCGGTTAGCAATAAAACTCGACTATTGTGAGCACCAACATAGTTAATTTGTCCAACAATACCTTTATCACTGATCACAGGCTGACCTTCATAAACACCATCAATTTGGCCTTTATCGATCATAACTTGGTGTGTATAAGGCGCAGAATCTACCGCCATCACCTCTGTTACCATTTTTTTCTCATCTCGAATAAACGGTGAGCCTAATAGATCGCGTAATCGGCTGTTTTCTTGCTTGAGTTGTTCCATCAACAATAAATTGCTGTTCTGCACAAACATTTCTTGCTTAAGGCGTTGATTTTCAAGCATGAGGGTATTACGGCTATTAAATCTGTCATACATGCCATCAAACATGGTACGAGGAAGATTTGCCGCATAATGAATTGGAGATACAAAGCTATTTAATAAGTAACGAATGTCGGAAAACGCATTTAAACGACTATCGGCTAGCATGAGGCTAGCCGATACCATTACAGCAATAAACAGGCGAAACTGTAGAGAAGGACCTCTACCAAAGATTGGAGTCATATCCACTCACCCGTTAGTTGTTATTACTCTTCACTAAAGAGATCGCCACCATGCATGTCGATCATTTCTAATGCTTTACCGCCGCCACGAGCAACACACGTAAGTGGTTCTTCAGCAACAACGACTGGAATACCTGTTTCTTCGGTAAGAAGACGATCTAAATCACGCAGCAGTGCACCACCGCCAGTCAATACCATACCGTGCTCTGAAATATCAGAAGCTAGCTCTGGTGGACACTGTTCTAGTGCAACCATAACAGCTGAAACGATACCTGATAGAGGCTCTTGAAGTGCTTCTAAGATTTCGTTTGAGTTAAGCGTAAAGCTACGAGGAACACCTTCTGCAAGGTTACGACCACGAACTTCAATTTCACATACGTCATCGCCAGGATAAGCTGAACCGATTTCGTGCTTAATGCGCTCAGCCGTAGCTTCACCGATTAAGCTACCGTAGTTACGACGTACGTAGTTGATGATCGCTTCATCAAAACGGTCACCGCCAATACGTACCGATGAAGAGTAAACAACACCGTTAAGAGAGATAACAGCGACTTCTGTTGTGCCGCCACCTATATCGATAACCATAGAACCTGTCGCTTCAGATACTGGTAGGCCAGCACCAATCGCAGCAGCCATTGGCTCATCAATTAGATAAACTTCACGAGCACCTGCACCTTGTGCTGATTCACGAATAGCACGGCGCTCAACTTGTGTAGAACCACAAGGAACACACACTAATACGCGTGGGCTTGGACGTAAAACACTGTTGTCATGCACTTGTTTGATGAAGTGCTGAAGCATTTTCTCTGTCACATAGAAGTCAGCGATAACGCCATCTTTCATTGGACGGATAGCAGAAATATTACCAGGAGTACGACCTAGCATTTGCTTCGCATCATGACCAACAGCGGCAACACTTTTCGTAGAGCCATTACGGTCTTGACGAATAGCAACAACTGATGGCTCATCAAGAACGATGCCTTGACCTTTTACATAAATAAGTGTGTTGGCAGTACCTAGATCAATCGATAGATCGTTTGAAAACATGCCACGAAGTTTCTTGAACATAATCTTCGTATTTCCTGAAAGCGTGAGAATAAGATAAATATATCTAAATGTACCAATGCCTAGCCTAATCAGCAAGGCATTGCTACAGAATCCTGAAGCAAATCAGGATTTTTATTAATATTTTAGTTAGAAGTACCAATTATGTTACTTTCACCACGAAATATAATTCGATCATTTCCGCGGTAAATACCAAAAGTAACAACCGTCGATGGATCTTCATCACCTTGGCCTCGCCAATTGTATTGCAACCAAGGTTGCTCGTCATTCGACCCTAGAAGTCCCTGACAGTTCACATTTGACTCTCCTTTCTGTGGAGACTCGGCAGCTAAACGTAACCAAAATCTAACTTGCTCACGTAAAGCATGACCATCCGGATCCGCATTCAAATCAGCTTGGTTAATACCTTTATCAACACCCCCGCTCCCAACTAATTTAGATGGACTTAAATCTGTTGGGTTTGGCCATATAATTTGCTTACAATATTTATCACCATCAAAGTTCGCTTTGTTATCAGTATCACTCACAACAAATCGACTCCTATTCCAGTATTCAACTCTCAGCGGTATATTTACGTCTTGGTTTATCGTTGTACCAACACTGTTTAGTACCATTCGGCCGTATCGAGTACTCGGTTGAGATAACAACTCTTGTTCCAACACTGCTTCTTTATTTTTATCAAAAGAAACAGGATCTACTCCACTTATTGCTAAGCTCAACGCAGTCGTTATCGAATTCCCCCCCTCATTAAATGGGCCATCAACCGTTGTTGTTACATTACCAGCCAACATTGATGCACTTTCTCTTGACCAAATGACACTATTTGAAAGATCTGGCGTCTCCCAAGTCGCATTACTCCAATGGGTATTATCTAAATCAGAAGACGCAATATTCAACCGATTATTATAGCCACCTGTTAATAAGAAACTGGCTTTTAAGTTTGTATCAAACAACCCATAGTTAGCAACGATTGAATCATTATCAGAATAAGCAGTTACTTCAAAGTTTACGTCATCAAAAGGTTGTGCCATATAAGAATAAGTTCCCTCTGAAGACCCTTGATTTTCTGGGTAATCCCATAACGTATTTGTAATGGAAAAATAAGCTGGATAGAAGCGACCTACATTTGAGGTTGTTGAGGGAATATTAAACCCAGTACGATTAAAATAATTATTTTGGAATACATCAAACTTCAATGCACCAACTTCATTCCAGTTCATAATCGTTGGTGAATTTTGATTTGAATTTGTTATATCTTTATTAAAATTAGTAATAAGCTGTCCATCAGCAATAATAACGCCTACAACGCCTGATACTGGATAGCTTAGTTGAGAGGATAAGTTCAACTTAGCGCTCCCCCCGGAGTGAGTAATATAGCTTGACGTTACTGCCTTACTGCATACCAAAGATGGGGCGCTACGATCTGGAACACCATCACCATAGGCTCCACTATCCAAACTTTTAATCCAATTAACCGCTTTTAGGTAAGCATTAAAATCGGTTCCTGATGCAAGATAAGCTCCTGACTCTTCATCAATATAAGAGGGTAGTGCTGATGAAGAATCACACAGTGCTGCGGTGAAAGGGCGAAAATAAAATTGCTCAGAGGTAGTAAAATCATCCCCTTGAATAGCAACTCGAGCAGTTAAGTTAATGATTCCAGCATCATCAAATTTAGCGAGTAAAGTTCCATCTGCTCGATTTTCATCCCCACCAGCGACACCATCTTCAAACGAAATTAAGATATTATTATTTGCGGTTTCCCAACGTCCATTATTATAAGAAATCTCTAAGTTCTTAGAGCTACTTATTGGTTGCTTAGAATGAGAAAAATTCACATTTAAATCAATATCGTCTTTAATGATTTTACAATTAAGCTGATTTCCATTGCCATTCTCTTTTCCTCTAACTTTCAATCTAAATGGAAAAGGACGACCTGCAACTTGGTTGCTATTAGAGCCATCAACGCCTTCAGATGGAACAATGCTGATTGCTTTTGCAATAAACTCATAAGGCCCTTCTGTCGTAGTTAAGTTTTCACTACTAACACTTGCCGATACATTATAAGAATTTAAAAATTTACTATGAATAAATCGAGTAACAATCGCGGGGCCGCTTGATGGAAATGTCGCATCGAAACGACTGTCATCCGTATGATTGCACTCAGGGGTTGTAATATTTCCATCTTCACTCCAACACGCCGAATTTCTATCTCCAGTAACCACAGAATTACTAGTTACTTGTAAGTTTTGTCCTTTAGCTTCAACAACATCACCGTTTGAATCAACAAGAGAAAAATCAATTTTAATGCCATCGCAAGCAAGCCCCTTACCTGAGATTGGAGATATAACAAGTTGTACATCATTACTTGGGGTTATACATTCACTCTGCCCGATAATACGTGAATTAGAGAATAACTTAAGAGTTTTAGCAGTTACAGCACCGTACACAGAAACACTACCATTTAAGGCTATATTATTTTCACTATATAAATGCGCTTTTAATAAATTAGATCCCGCCATAAGTATATTGGCATTTATTCCATGTGCTGCAATTAATAAATTATCAGGTTTCGCCTCATGATTATAAATAACATTGCCTGGGTCATTCCAATTTTGAACATGAATAATTGTTTTTTCTATATTAGAGAAATGAATTTCCGCAAATCCAGTTGCATTAAATTGATTGACCCAATAAACACCAGGTTCCACATTCACCTGAATATAATCAAAAGCATTCCCCCCCATCAGATTTATCGCGGTGTAATGACCTGGACTAATTGTAATATCACTTAATCCATTTATAACCCCATCTACCCCGGTAAATTCAGTAGTCATTGATAATTTAGATACCATTAAAGAGGGGTCTGCAATACAATCACCTCCATTACTGCTTTCACACGTATTTCCTGATTTTAAATTCATAGAGCCAGAAGGAAATCCGACCTTGCGGCTAGGGGTTTCAATATACGAACGGTTTCCTCCCTTTTCACCATCAACGATTAACTGTACTTTTGAGCCTCCTCCATCAAACCAAGTTTGAGCCGCTGATGGAAAATATTCACACATATCAAATGAATCATTTTTATTTTCAAAAGCCAAATAACCAACAGTCTCTAAAGCACCATGCTCTCGAGTAATATGATCTTCATCAAGCATAAATGATAATTCATTATTCTGTTGGCCTTCGCATAAACGTAGCCAACCACCATCCGCACCTTGACGTGTTTGCTTCGATATTAATACGGTATAATTAGAGTCAAATGACGATGGTAATGAAATTGTATTATTCCGACAGGAACGCGCCAATGCATCCAAAGCTCCCCCGTCATCGCCTTTACGTTTCTTTTGGTTAACATTCTCTTTTTTTCCAACAACAAACGAAGCTCCGCGATCCGTAATTCCACTAAACTCTTGAATCGCTAAATAGGCTATTTTTTCTGGTTGATCATTCGCAGGCATAATAGAAGAACGCCCTAATTCAAGGGTTGTGTCAAAACCTTGAGAGGATACATTTCTATTTGAAGTGGTTGCCCATACATTAGTTTGAGATAACCCTTGAACTTGAGTAAAGACTATCGGAGGCTTTGAAAAGGGTGATTTAAAATCAACATTTAACCACTTCTTATGCTTGTGCTTTACTTTTTTTCCAATATAAGCAGCACCAGAAATAACCCCAGTTTCAGCTAGCATAGTAGGCTGTGTTGGATCTAATACAATCTTCCCTTCTTCAACCACTACATATTGAATTGACAACATTTGAATTTGTTCCGATTGTTCATACACCCGAGTTTTTTGACGTATCGTCGCGTTGGTTGAAGAAACACTTTCAAGAAATAATGTAGACGACACATCGGTCGTATAGTTAGCGGCATCAAAAGAAGATAATAAAAAAACTAATGGGGATGTATAAGTATTCTCAAATGAGATAGTACAACTCTGATCTATACAGTTTTGATTATTCAGTACTCCAAACTCAAAATTATTATTTGCGTTTGCATGAGAAATAAAAACAATAAAAAGAAAATTTAACAGTAGTAACCGTTTTATATAAACTGCAATAACCATCAATTTATCTCCTTAGCCCATACTTCTTGAACTCGCATCACTTTATTTGCTCCGGAGCCGCAAATAGCCGTGCTCTTTATTTGAAAATATTGAATCGTTTCACCATGATAAGAAACAGTACTCTTTTCACACACCACACTAGGGTTCTGGCTGCATCCACTATTTGTTAAAGTCATATTTGGATTTCGCGCCACCCCATCACAAATCGAATGCTCTGCTCCAGATACCACTAAAGGAAATAACTGAACCAGCCCCCATTCAGCACCAGAATGCGCTAAAAACCAAGCTTGTGTTCCTAGCACTTCCTTTGAAACCGTATCTGAATTACTAGTTTCGACCTTCAATAAGTTTAATGATAAATAGCCGATAGCAACCATAACGACAATCGACATGATTAACAGGTTACCTTTTTGTTTTGTTTGATTATGGAACATTAATCACCTGCACATCATGTTGATATTGGGTTATTTCACCTAGATCATTTTCAAACGCTAACACCATTCTGACCATATTATTTCGGTGTATTGACGCTTGCTCAAAAATAAACTTACCACTGTTAATATGATTCGCTAATTGATGTGTCACACTTACCTGACTCGGTCGTTTTTTAACCGTTCTATTCACTTTCCCAACGTCAATACAGTAACTAATGACTTCAGGTTTATAGATAAAAGCACGATCAGATACCGAGTTAGAAATAAATGCCGGATTGTTATTAGTAGAAAAGTTTATGGCAGATATGCCACCAGAAGCAGTAACAGAATTAATAGCGACATATCTAGCCCCATTATTTTCAATCAACTCATTTTGATTACTTGGATTAATAGTAAGATTTAACCCAGCCATATTTTGAGTATTATTTGAGAGTAAAACCGTATCTATTTGCTTCTCATTAAATAATGGCAACGTTAAATAAAAAGCACTTGCTTCTACTGGAATAAAACTAACGCAATCCTGAGAATTTGATACTTCAACACTGTTAGGCACTGCATGGCGTAATTCACGGCTCAATTTCTCAATCAGAAATTTTGCCTGCATTTGATTATCTTGACGATCAATACTCTCATTGTAACTTTGAAAACCAAGTTGCAGAGTATTACCCGCAGCTAAAGCAACAATGCCAACCACTACAACCGTTAAAATCAATTCAATTAAGGTAAATCCACTTAATTTCTTCATTAATAATTACCTCTGTAAGCACTAAAGGTATATTTGGCATATTGGCTTGCATAAAGCGTGATAATTATTTTTTTATATTGCGTAATAGCAGTATTCTGAGCATCTATATCTGCATACATAACATTAATTTCTACGGTAAAATGCTTATATTCATCCGCACTTGATGTATCTATTAATTGGTTTAATTGATATGACGGTAAAGTATTTGATGAACATTCAGATAACGCTCCCCAGCAACCAATAAAATCATCCACATCATTAAACGTGATAGCGCTATTTTCTGCTGCTCCATCTCGCCCCAAATTCTTCACCAAAGTACAACTCGGAATCGTCATTCCAGAGAGCGCTTCTCCACACCGATATTGGCCACCATTAGGATCGCTATGTTGATCGAATTGACGACTTAATATATCCGTCATCACTGAGTGCCCAAGCGCGGCGGCTTGTACTTGGTAGGTGGCTTGATGAGACGTCGTTGAGGAAGTAAACACACCAGAAATCAATACTGATAATGCAAAACCTAAAATCACAATACCGACGATTGATTCTATTAAGGTTAACCCTCGTTGATAGGTTAATTTCAACCTCATATTTGACACCCGAGCCCTTGAGTTGAACGATAGATAAATCCTTCACTATTAATACATACCGAACGACTCTCGTTTGAAGAAGATGTTGTTATCGTTATACGACAATCACTAGCAGTACAAAGAGAAGAGGATACTGAAGAAGTAACCTTAGTTATTGGTCTACCAAGCAAATCAAATGACAACTCAGAAACAGCTCCGCTTACTGAATTAAAAGCATAGCTTAGTTTGATTAACTCTAATTGTTGCTGATCCGTATTTTTAGAATAATCAGAAAGTGCCGCACTGGACATGCCTTGACTTTGACAAGATTGAGAGACGCCAAATTGGCTTGTTGCCATTAAAATAGAACGACAAGAATCGCTATTATCGGGGGCATTAGTTTGCATTGCAGCAATCTGGACTTGACGCAAGATGGATACAACCTGCTCTTGAGCTGCTGCAGAAGAAAAGCGGCTCGCCCCCATGTATTTACTAGAGGTGTAAATAGCAATAATCGCTAGAATAACGATCACGACAATCAATTCAACTAATGTGAAACCTTTTGTTTTTATTGGTTGTTTTTGTAGGGATACTACGAGGGGAAAAATCATCATCCGTTACCTTATTGTCTCCTGTTACTAGGATAACGGAATTTATAAAGATAGCGAAGGTAATGTTAATTTTAGATACAAAAAAGCCAGCGGAGATCGCTGGCTTACTATAAATTATACCCTGTTATTAACAGTTATTGTCTCTAACAATAATGCTCACACCAGATGATACTGATGAAGCTTGTGCATAGTTCACAAAACAACCAGTAGAAAAATTAGTTGGAGCTGTTGAACCAGAGAAAGAATACGTAATTGAGTTTGCAGGAGCACTAACTACTTGAGAAAAACTATCCCAATCTTCAGCCAAACCTACAACCGCTTTTTCAATACCATCAGTAGTTGCCATTGGATACCCGTAGATAGTATCAATACCGTCAACATCTGTATTAGAATCTTTAGTTTCTACACCATTAATTGCCGCTTTACCATAAACAATACCAGAAGCTCCTGACATTGCGCCTTTTAAGCCTTGCAGTGACGATGCACGAGCATCAGATTGCAGGTTAAGGAATTTAGGTGCTGCGGTTACTGCTAGAATACCTAGAATAACGATTACAACTACCAACTCAATAAGTGTGAAACCACCTTGTCTTTTCATGTTACTTCTCTCTTTTATTATTAATATGATGGTACTTAAATGGTGCCACCGTTATTGTTAAAACTAATATATAAATATAATTAAGTCTTATTTACCAATTAACGCTATTTAGAAAATTAAATAAGCATTAATTATTAAATTTATTATTGTAATGTCACAACAACACGACCTGATTCAGGTTCATAAGTAAAGAAATGCCCTTCATTTTCTTGTTGTGTATATTTACATTGATTACGGCTATTTTCTGTTATTACTTCGGCTAAATATTTCGCTTTATTATCGTTACTATCATCAGTAACGTACGGTGCGTTTTGTAATAACATTTCCATTAATAATATGCATTCTTTTGCCGTTAATGCCGAAGGATAGCTTCCGGTGTCATTACCATCTAAATCTTCTCTTGGGGCTATAGGATAGCCAGGACGAAATTCAGATTGATTTGATTGTGATGGATCCGTTAACCAAAACTCAGTTCCATCATAACTCACCGCATTATAGCCATCAGTTCTTGGACGAGCTTCTGCTTCCCATTGCGCTCTTGCAGAAAGAACAGCCGTAGCATATCCGCCCGCAACACCTTCAACACTCGCTTTTTTCGCTTCAAGACTAACATCTAAAAATCGAGGGAGTGCGACAGTTGCCAACAAACCTATTACCACTATCACTATCACTAGCTCAACCAGTGAGAAACCTTTTTGGAACTTCATTGTAATGCTTCTCTCTATTTCTATTTTCTTTCTGAATTGTAAGGGATTTTACAATAAAAAACACAGTGTTCGTCAAAAAAATGCCAACTTAGTTTTCATTCAAAAAACCGACGTCAACTTTAAACACGCCATTTACCAACATTACAGAAACAATTTTACCATTCGATATACCATACTCACAACCATACTGAACCACTTTTGCTTTTTTTTTCGTCACATGAATCGCTTCTGTATAAATTTTCTGTTTTTCTGGTAATAAAAGGTGTAGCCACTTTTGACAATTTAACTCTTTATCATCAAGAGTCAGTGGCCAGCCTAATTTGGTAAATGTTACTTCTATTCCGTCTTTAACAATAACGTTAGGTTGCCCATTTACAACCCAATAATTTTTAAATTCATTAGCTGAAGATAATATTTCTCGGCTACTCATTAATAACGCAGTATCTTCTACTTCAGGCTCAATTCTATCCCATTGATATAAAATAACCGCGAGAAATACAATAACAAGCCCACCCCATATAAACCGGGTTGTTGACATCATTACGACCCTTTTACTACATCTAACATATTCCACATTGGTAAGAAAATACCTAATGCTAATATCAAAACCATTCCTGAAACAATAACCAATAACAGAGGTTCAATCCTTGCTGTTAATGTCTTTAAGTCATAATCAACTTCACGGTCATAAAAATCTGAAACTTCTAATAATAAGTCATCTATTTGTCCCGTCTCTTCACCAACGGCTATCATTTGTTGAACTAAGGCCGTGAAAATACCACTCTGAGCTGCTGTTGCTGACATACTAGTGCCTGATTCAATCCCATTTTTCATTTCAAGCAATCTATTCTCTAGGTATTTATTCTCTAAAGATTCGGCAGAAAGCGCGAGTGATTGGTTAAGTGGTACGCCTGATTTTAACATCAAAGCAAACGTTCTTGAGAAACGAGACATCTGAGCTCGAGTTACAATATCACCAACAATAGGTAACCGCAGACGACACTTATCCCAAGTTTCTCTTCCTTTTGGCTGGCCAATCCACGCTTGAAACGCAAACAACGCAGCAGCCATTCCTGCGATTAAAAAATGCCAATAATTAACGAAGAAACTAGAGGTCGTAATTAAGATCCGTGTTGGTAATGGTAAATCAACGCCAAAGCGAGAAAACATACTCGCAAACTGAGGGATAACCTTAATATTCAATACAAACATCGCAAGTAAAATAAACGTTAATACAAATATCGGATATCGCATCGCCGATTTAATTCGTTTACGAGTTTCCATCTCTTGTTCGTAATAGTTAGCCAATTGCATTAATACAAGATCCAATCGACCGGTATTCTCACCAACATGTATCATTGATACAAACAAAGAGCTAAATACATTAGGGTGCTGTTGCATTGATACCGATAAACTACGACCATTCGTTAAATCAGCAGTCACCTCTTCCAATGCATTTTTTAATAATTTGTTATTACTATTCTGTGATAATCCATTCATCGCTCGTAATAAAGGAACTCCAGCTTTAGTTAGGCTGTACATTTGGCGACAAAAAATAACGAGCACTTCTAAAGGGATCGTTGGCTGAAACCACTTCTTCCAGTCAGTTGCACTTGAGTTCCCACCAAATTTACTCGCTCGAATTGAGGTAGGTATCACGCCATCATTCATGAGTTGCTCAGCCGCCATTTCTTGCGATGTTGACTCGATAGACCCTGAGACTTGTTCACCACGGCTATTACGTCCGCTATATTTAAATATTGCCATGCTAATGCCTACATCAATATTGGTTGATGAGAAGCCGCATTATCGCCTTCGCCCAATACCATTACTTCATCAAGACTGATAATCCCATTCATAGCAAGCTCCATTGCTGACGCTAACAGTGGCTTATAATCTGGGTTTTGACGGGCTTTTTGTGAGAATCCAACCGCATCATTTGCTCTTAATGAATCCATCATTGGTTGATCTAATTCTAACAACTCAAACACACCAATACGCCCACGATATCCAGTTAGGTTACAACTTTGACAACCATAGCCTCGTTGAAAAGGTACGGATACTTGATTAGGAAAACGAGTTTGTACCCATTGCTTACGAGGCTCATCAAGCGTATCAACACCAGAACATTCTGGGCACACTTTTTTAACCAATCGTTGTGCTAATACAGCACGAACAGCACTGGCAACAAGATAACCAGGAGCACCCATATCCATCATTCGTAATGCACTATCTATCGAATCATTCGTATGTAAGGTAGATAACACCAAGTGGCCCGTTAATGCGGCACGTAACCCGATCTCTACCGTTTCCTGATCTCGCATCTCACCAATCAAAATAATATCTGGATCTTGACGGAGGAAGGTTCTTAATATTTTTGAAAACGTTAAATCAATTTTACTGTTTACTTGCACCTGATTAATTCGAGGCAAGCGATATTCCACAGGATCTTCAGCAGTAATGATCTTCTTACTTGGTGTGTTTAGCTCACTAAGTGCACCATATAATGTGGTTGTTTTACCGGAGCCAGTTGGCCCTGTAACTAAAATCATCCCATGAGGGCGACGTAATTGTTTGCGTAGACGAACCAAAAGGTGATCTGGCAAACCAGAATATTCTAACTCACGAAGTCCTGACGTTTGATTTAGCAAACGCATTACCACTGATTCACCATATTGCACAGGCATTGTCGATAAACGAATATCAACCGATTGACCACGAGACTTAATATTAAAACGTCCATCTTGAGGTAAACGTTTTTCTGAAATATCCAAATTCGCCATCAACTTCAAACGAAGCACTAACGCCGATGCAATATTAACTTCATTTAGTAACGTTTCATGCAGCACACCATCAATACGTTGACGCAGACGCAGTACTTTATCATCAGGTTCAATATGGATATCAGACGCACCAACTTGAATCGCATCTTCAAATAGAGAGTTAATAAGTTTTACAACCGTAACTTCATCATTATCACTATCTGAAATGCCAAAATTAAAATCATTGCTGTCTTGATGTTCTGATTGCAACTGCTCTGCAAAAGAGGCTATCTCTTTGGTACGACGATAAAAGCGATCAAAGCTATCGACCAATTGTCTTTCTGAGGCGATTACCATTTCAATTTGATATTGCTGCAATTGAGAAAACAGCGCTTCTTGAGCGGAGAGATCGGCAGGATCACTCATCGCTACTCGAATGGTATTTCCTTGCTGGCTCAACACTAAAGCTCGCAATCGTCTAGCATGAACTTCAGGTAACAAATGTACTGCCGCAGCATCAATATCCGCTCGATTCAAATCGACTAAAGGCACATCTAATTGCTGAGATAAAAAAGTTAGCATTTGTTTTTCAGACAAGAAACCTAACTGAATTAAAGTTCCACCTAACTTTCGACCTGTTTTTTTCTGTGCTAATAGCGCTTGTTCAATTTGTTCTTCAGTGACAATGTTTTCTTCGACTAATAAATCACCAAGTCTTTTTCTTAACTTAAGACGCATTATTCATTTCCCTTCATTGTCGCTAATAGTTTTATTCGGTCTCTTACAAAAACCAAAGAAGAACGAGATAACCCAGGTTTAATTAACGCGGTTTGATAAATCTCATACGCTTGCTCTGTTTTCGCTTCTCTTTCATACACAATAGCTAAGCCTAGCCACCAACGACCATTATCTGGCTCTTTTTTTACTAACATTTGATAGCTTTCATTTGCTAAATCCATCAATTTTAGTTTTTGAGCCAAACCACCACGAGTCGCTAAATAATCCACACTAGCGTCTAAAGGAATATACTCGAGTACCGATAATGCAGCCTCTGGTTGCTCTTCTTTTTGCAATAAACTGGCTAAAGCTAAACGTAAATTAACACTATCGTGATCGAGTTTAATTCCTTGCTGTAAGATTGCAGCAGCTTCTGTTACATCACGCTTTCCATAAAGTAATGCCGCTAATTTCTTACGCGACTCTTCATCACTCGATTGATACTTTAAGACGGTATAATATTCTTTTGTCGCTTCTTTAAAATCAGATCTATCTAGGGCTTTTTGGGCTGCATCACGACTTTTTTGAGCTAAATCAGAAGGCAGTAACTCAACCTCTTCAACTTGAAACTCTTGGCTTGCCTCTTCACGGGGAGTCTTAGGTATTACCGAAGATTGCTTCGTTGCAGGTAGATCAACATTTGTATTCTCGGCAATGACCATTGATGATTTGATTGTCTTGACCGCTTCTTGCTCAGGGCGACTTTTACTCACCATTGGTAACTTGTCATTCTTATCGCTATAAATTGCACTCACTTCTTTTATTGCACTTTTCTGTGTTGGCGAATTAGCTAAAGATAATGGAGATACTGAGGCCATATCTACTTTTGAAAGTGCAGGCAACGGTAACTCCTCCCCCGTAGCAAGTGCAGGAGTTACCTCAATTGAATTATTTAACGTAGCCCAACCAATAAGGGATAATGAGCTAACAACACCAATCGCAAAAAAGAACGAAGCTTTAAATTTCGATTCTATATTTGGTACATTTGCTGGAGAAATACTCTTTTTAGACCCCGCGCCAGTGTCTTTCTTTGTAATATTGAGTAAGGCTTTATTCGTTGCACTCACGATGCTCTCCAACCCCAAAACCTGGGAAAGTAATACTTAGGCTTAATAGTGTCGGTTGTATCTAAAATCGCATTGAATACTGATTTCGAGGACACCATTTCTAACTGTTCTGAAAAAGAAATAAGTAGCGATTTATGACATATTTGATTAATAAGTCTTGGTACGCCGCCACTTGCTCGCCAAATCGCCTTCATTTGATAAAGTGAAAATGGGTTACTTAAACAACCAGAGCCCACCATTCGATAATCAATATAAGCTACTGTTTCACTGACATTTAATGGGCGTAACATTGCAGAAAACGTAATTCGCTGCCTTAATTGGCGCAAATGATATTGTGTTAATCGCTCATCCAATTCTGGTTGTCCAAACAGAACAATCTGCAATAATTTGCAATAATCCGTTTCTAAATTACCGAAGAGACGTAATGTTTCTAATGCCTCATCAGACAATGCTTGTGCTTCATCAATAAAAACGACGGCTGTTTTACCTTCCGCATGTAAATCAATCAATTTTTCATGAATACGGTCAGTTAACGCAATACCATCGCCATCTTGGTCAAGCCAAAGCTCTTTTGCTAATGCTTGTCTTAACTCGTATCCATTCATTACTGGGTTAGGTAAGTAAAGTAATTCAACATTAGGCGGTAATTGGCTCATTAGCATTCTGCAGACAAGTGTTTTTCCAGTTCCTATCTCCCCAGTAACCTTAATGACACCTTCTCCCATGGCAATTGCAGACAATACTGTCTGAATTGCCTCATAATGAGGCAATAATCCATGAAAAAGAGAAGTATTTGGCGTTAAAGTAAAAGGAAGTTGCTTTAGACCAAAATGTTGCTCATACATAATTTAACGATTACTCGTCAGGGAACCACTCTTGTAATAAATCACGAGATCGCTCCAATTCCTCTTGCCATGTATCAACACCAACAACCGTTGGTTTTAACAATATGACCAATTCTGTCTTCTGGGTTAATTTGCTTACATTGCGGAATAAGTGCCCTAAAGCAGGAAGATCACCTAAAAATGGAACTTTTGAAACTTGGTCTACGGTTTGTGATTTCATCAAACCACCAATAACTACCACATCACCACTTTTCGCTCGAATAACTGAATCAGATTCGCGAATTGAACTTTTCGCTAATGGAAGCTCTAAAATCCCAACATTTTCACCTAAGTTAATCTCTTTTATTTCGTTTTCCACATCAATAACTGACGGATGCACATGCAGCATCACATTGCCTTTATCATCAATTTGTGGCGTTACGTCGAGGGAAATGCCAGAGAAAAATGGCGTTAAAGTGACTTCTGGTGAAGCATTTGCATTATCGCCATTACCAATAACACTCGATACATCAGTGACGTAGTATTCATCACGACCAACTTTAATTACCGCTTTTTGATTATTAGCAGCGGTGACTCGAGGACTTGAAAGTACGTTTAAATCACCTTGAGTGTCCATAAAACTGAGAACCGCTTTAAAGTTACCATCAGAAACCGTAACGTTTGTTTGTCCACCCAATAAAGTTCCAATGGTATCCATTCCTGGTAATACTGTTGAACTGGCTAACTTATCAACCACTACATCAGTCCCACCAATAGAAGCCGTTAAATTAGACCAATTGATGCCTTGTTGATAACCATCACTCAGCGTCACTTCTAGTAACTTAGCTTCTAAAATAACTTGTCGTTGCAAACGCTTATGAGACGTACCCAAAAATTGTTTAACTTTGCGTAACTCATCAGGAGAAGCCGTAATAGTAATCACACCCGCTTGTGGTGAAGCTACAACACTTCGTCCAGAACCATTTCCAATCATCACAGAAACGGCTTTCTCTAATTCTTTCCAGAAATCACTTTCACTGGTGGTTTCAATTTCCGTTCCACCAGTAGCGGATGAAGACGAAGACGAGCTACTATTCGAATTTGAATTATCACTACTGTTCGAATTGCTATCAGAATTTGTAATTGAACCTGTAGTGATCGTAGTTAACGATCGACCTTTACGAGTTAATTGTAAGTAATCGATAGGGATCGTTTCAGTTCTAATCGTCGCTGGATAAATTTGTAGTATTTTACCTGACTTGACGATTTCATAACCGTATAAATCTTCAACAGAAGACAGCACTTCATCCAATGTCACATCATTAACATTCATCGTTATGCGTCCTGAAACGTCAGGGTGAATAACGACACTGTACTCCGTACCTTTGACTAAACTGGTGAAGAAAGCTTTAGCATTAACTCCATTCGCTTTCACTCTAAAACGTTTAACAGGTTTATCAACTTCAACATTTGGTGAGCTTAAATCAGGCATTAAATCAGCCTGAACCGATGCAGGTAAGTCAGTTAATAATTGACCGCCATTTTCATTAATCGATTTATCTAAGGTCTGTTTAATTTCAACAGGATCACGGTGGCCCATTGAGCAACCCGTTAATGACGCTACCATGAATCCAATGATGACATTACGTACTTTCATTACTGCTAACCTTAATTCTTAATATCTTGTGAAAATAGGGAAAGTTGCCATTTCTTACCAGAACGACCAATCGAAACGCTTTCCTCATTAATAGCTAATAAGGTATAGCCTGATATTTTGTCACCTTTATTCATCGATTTATCATCTAACACTGCATTACAATCAGATTCACCATTACAGCTGATTGCTTGTAAAGAGGGGAAATATTGACGTTTTTTTATTACTTTCTTTTTAACTGGTTCAGGTTTAAACCAACTTAATGGCTCTGTAGGATCGTGTCCAACCACGGCTTCTGACGCACTAATAGATGCCGAGAACAACACGACCATTAAAAATAAATGCTTCATATTTAACCGCCAATAAACCCTTTACTAGATCCTAGTGTATATACCTCAATAGTTAACTCTGCTACTGGATATTCAGTTACTTGGTAGCGAAAATTTCGCCAATAATATTTCACAGGCAAGGCTTCTAAATTAGAAAGGTATGTTTCTATATCAAAATAATTACCCGATAAAATCAATTTAACCGGATGAATGTAATAACCTGCGTTATTGTTTTCATCTAATAGCCTTTCTGAAGGCAAGGTAATCATTGATTTTAATGTTAGTTTTGATGACTTCTGTAGCACTGTCTCTAGCAGTTGAGCCATTTGACTCGGTGAAACTAAAGCGGCAACTCGAGTTGATAGTAATTGTGCCAAATCTTGGCTATCAAGGGTCAATTCCTGATATTGCTTATCAATCGCTACATTTGGATCTTTTTGCAATCTAAACTGCGCTAATTCGATTTGTTGCTTCAAAGACGTAATTGAACTCGTTAAACGATTTACCTCTCGTTGAGCCTGCTGATGTTGTTCTATTTTCGGTTCAATAATAACAGTCAATGAAATAAAAATTACCGCGACCCAACCAACCAGAGTAATTAATATTTTCTCTCGTTGTGATAATGCAGAAAATGCCTCTTTGGCTTTAGTCCAATATTCCATTACTTATCCTCTGCTGTCTTAGTGTTTAAAATAAACGACACCAGCCCTTCCTCATCTGTTTTGATTTCTAACTGATCGAATGTACGACCAACTAAATGTAATTCATTTTCAAAGCTCTTAATCCAATTAGGAACAACATCAGGAGTACGTGCAAATCCTGTAAAGTTAACATCATCACCTGAAATATAGATCTTAGTAAGAGAGATATTTCCTTTACCTAATTGAGTTAAGCTACTCATCACACCGGAATAACCAATCTGCATACCTTCATCAAAATTATCGATGACTTTTAATGAGGCTTTTTTAGATTGAATATCTTCTTGCAAACGCTTAATTGCAGCTAATTTAGCTGCCGAGGGTTTATGACTTTCTAACTTTTTATTTAACGCAGATAACTCTTCTCTGTAACCTCTTTCTTCTGAGGTCAATTGAGATATATGATTGTCTAATTGATTTATTTGCCATTGATAATAGCCAAGAAATAGACCTGAAAAAATAAGACCTATGCCCCAACTAATAACTACATTCTGTAATGAAAAATAGTCAACTTGAGGTTTTAACCTATCATTATATAAATTAATATTTGGTTGATTAAATAGGCCAAGCCAACTTAATAATTCACCAGCACGAAATACTCTAGGATCTTCAAGTAATAAAGAGGCAACTTGAACCCCTAATCGTTTCTGTAGTTCTGAAACAAGAAGTGAGTCGTCTTCATTATCACAACGAACATATAAATGATTAATATTAAGACCATGCAATTGAGCACTTAAATAATCTAATGAACGCTGTAACTCTAGAGCTAGGCTATCAAACTGGAAGCTATTTGCTAAATCCCCCGTTAACGGCGGCATAATTCCACGTAAAGAACGGTTAAGATATAAACGCTCTTCATTAAACGCTAATAACTTAAATTCTGCGCCTTTACTGTATGTAAGTAACATAAAGCTACTTTCATCTTTTTTAGAATGACTCCACACCAATTCATCTGGTGTGATATTACCGACTTGAACAGAAAAAGACTGTAATAAATCAATCAGTGTTTTAATTATCACTAATTGAGAAATATACACCTGCATTTTACCATTCGATGTTTCGACACCATCAGCAACAATATCAGCAACACGATCTGAAATAAGGTCTTTAACTAAGAAAGGTAATGCGCCTGTTAATTCTTCTTTAGGTAAATTAGGGTTATCAATTTGAAAGGATTGATATAGATGAGAACCGATAACAATATTTACTTTGCAATCAGAAAGACCTGTTTTTTGGCAAGCCTCAAGAAGTCCTTCTTTCCATGCATTAGAGTGCTCTAGTGGCGTGAAATGTTGTTCTTTAAGTTCATCATTACCATCACTTTTGGCAACATAGATACCGCCTTGCAATATCACAATCGATGTCGTGACTTTCACTGAACGAGAGAGTTTCAGTTTGTTAAATGCGTCCATCATATTCATTTATTGTTCGATTCTCTTCTCTTACTTTATTTACAGCACTCTCAAAAGAAGTACACTTTACACAATAATACAACATTCTGTTCTTTTCGGGTATGGGATTATCTATAAAATGAGAGACATTCTACTTGCCCCAACGATTTCGCCTCTTTGGAATTGATATTTTTTCTTGACGATGAAATAACGCGGTTTCTGATTCAAAAATACGGCCCTGACCGCCCTCTACACCTAGCTCTTTCAACAATTTAAGTTCTTTTTCATTTTCAATCCCCACAGCAAGAACTTCCGCCCCAGTGTTTTCACATGCGCCTAATAGGCTACGTACAAACAATTGGTTTTCATAACGCTGATGAATGTCCTTCATTAAACTACGATGAAGTTTAATGTAATCAACATTTAAATCTTTAATATAATGAGTACTTACAATGGTTCTACCTGCTTGTTCTACAACTAATTGGCAACCAAAACTTTTTAATAATCTTGCAATTGGTCTAACTGCATCTAAATAAGTTACAACCTGCCCCTCGACTAACTCAAAACTTAAACGTTTAAGTTGAGCTCTTGGCGTTTGTAATAAGCGATTCCTTAGTTGTCGTATAAACGCGGGGGTTTGTAAGCTCTTTACTTGTAAGTGTACTGAAAACATATATTGAGAGAAGTCAGGATCACTTAATAAAGGAAATACTTGTTTCAATACCGCACTATCCAGTTTTATTTGGTAGCCGACTTGCTTAATTGCAGGTAAGAATCGGGACGCTTTTATCTGCACACCATTTTCATCCCTAATACGAGAAAATATTTCTAAATGAAGTAGCTCAAGTTCATTACCTTTAAATAAAAACGTAGATTGCTTATAAAGGAGTAATTGCTCTTGCTCAAAAATAGCATCAAATAGCGTTCTCCAACGAACACTACCCAAACTTTCAGTAAGCTGTTGTTGTTTTTTAAATAAAGACCAGCTGTTATTGTTTTGCAATAACGCACTACGATGAGCCATATCAAGCTCATCCATTAGACGGCCTCGACCTTCGCCACTGACATACATATTGACACCAATATGACACCAATTATCACAATTCAAACTCTTAGGTGGGATTATTTTCTCTACTACTTTTAAACACTGAGACGCTATTATTTTTGCTTCTTTTAATGATTGTTGAGGAATAAGCAAAGCAAAATCAGAATGATAATAGCGAGAAAGAACACCGTCACTATAACGCTGAATTATATTATTTAGTTGCTTACCAATCTCAACAATAAAATCATCAGCGACAACCTTTCCTTGCTCTTCAATTAAATCATCCCAACCATTAATACGTAACAGTAAAAGAACCCCTTGGCTTTGAGATTCTTGTAAAGTTGACTCTAATTTACTGTCAAATAAAACTCGATTGGCAGAACCCGTTAGTTTATCTAAAAAAGTATGTGTACGTATAAACGTATCAAAACGGCTACGTTCTTTACGTGCATCTTTTAACTCTGTAATTACCGAATCTAACGCCAAACTAGCCGTTGCTGGCCATTCTTCTTCACTCCCCACAGAGTAATCATCTAACCTTCCTGCAAGTAGCATTCTCCCACGCTCTTCTAATAATTCAGAACCATAAAGCTGCTTCCTTAGCCAAACTACGCCCCATAATAATGAAACGATGATAACGGCAATTGCCGCAGTGATAGAAAATAAAGCACCTAGAGAGTAAGTAAATGCGCTGTAGGGGGGGATAGACTTAAAGGTAATTGAATAACCTTTATTTATTTGAAGAGGTAATGTTTTTTGATATAGAAGAGTATCATCCGGCATCACTGATAATGTTTGAAATGAATAGACAGGACCAGTAGGAGAAGATAACTCCATACTCACAACACTGCTCGCTTTAAGTAATTTTGGTAGCCACTTTGCCATTGACTTAGCTTCTTCTGGAGCAAGGAGCTCTTCATCAACAACGTTAACCACACCAGCAAGATAATGCTCAAGGTATTCATTACCTATTTGCTTAAAAGAGATAGCACCACCAATAAATAAAATAAATATAGCGGCAGAAACCATCAAAGTAACAAATGATATAAGGCGATTACTTAAACGTAAGCTGGGCGTTTTTCTCATTAAGCTCTTCTTCCTTGAAGCAAATAGATTATAAATCGTAATACAGCTGAAAATATATTTTTTAGAGCTATCTCTAAATACGTATTAGATATAATACAAACATTTCACTCATATCTCTATACAATGACAGTCGTTAACAATAAGGAGATCAAATAAATATCATGGATATGATGCCAAGACTTCCCATTCGAAGGTAAATGCATGAATATCGAACTCAATTCAAAACAATTATTACTCTTTTTTATTTCTATCATCACATTAATATTCATAGCTAATTGCTTTGCTGTCTTTTCTGAGCATTTTTTAAATTATGCTCATATGAAAACGGTCATTCGACTATTTAATGTTGATAAAGAAATGAATATACCGACTCTTTATTCTTCTTGTACGATGATAATCGCTAGCCTTTTGCTAGGGCTCATTGCACGCATACATTTCAAAAAACACGAAGCTTATTTTTCCTGGGCTGGGTTAAGTTTCATATTTCTATTTCTTGCATTAGACGAAATGGCTGAACTGCACGAAATGCTCGTCGGACCGGTTCGTCACTCTTTAAACACAACAGGAATACTCTATTTTGCTTGGGTTATTCCTTACGCTGCATTACTCGCTCTCTTTGGCCTAGCTTACTGTAAGTTTCTATTTAGATTACCAAAGCAAACTCGAAATTTATTAATATTATCAGGTATAACCTATGTCTCTGGCGCCTTAGTTCTTGAGCTTATAGGAGGTAAAATCGCAGAACAATATGGAACAAATGCGTTAATTTATGCCGTTAGCTACAGTATTGAAGAAATATTAGAAATGCTAGGGATCGCTTTTTTGATTTATACAGCAACAACTTATATTGGTAATCAGTTCCCAAACTTAACATTAAAGATTAAAGATTAACGCATAAATAACAATTATATTTTTAGTGTAAATACAAAAAAACCTCGATAATTCGAGGTTTTTTTTCATAATGATAACGACTTAAATTCTTAAAGGGCAATCGCCTTAGAACGGGATATCATCATCAAAATCCATTGGTGGCTCATTATATTGAGGCTGAGCTGCCTGTGGTGCTTGTTGTTGAGGTGCTTGTTGCTGTTGCTGCTGAGGTGCAAAGTTATTTTGCTGAGCAGGCTGTTGAGGTTGACCCCAATTACCTTGCTGTTGCTGTTGTTGTTGACCGCCAGCAGGAGCACCCTGACCACGACCGCCAAGCATTTGCATTACACCATTAAAGCCTTGAACAACCACTTCTGTTGTAAAACGGTCTTGACCATTTTGGTCTTGCCATTTACGAGTCTGAAGTTGACCTTCAACGTAAACTTGAGAACCTTTACGTAGATATTCACCTGCAACTTCAGCCAACTTACCAAACAAAGACACACGGTGCCATTCTGTTTTTTCACGTTGTTCGCCAGTTGCTTTGTCACGCCATGATTCAGACGTTGCAATTGTAATGTTTGCTACCGCACCGCCACTTGGCATGTAACGGATTTCAGGATCTTGCCCTAAGTTACCAACAAGAATAACTTTATTAATACCACGGCTGGCCATAGTTTGCTCCAGAGATTAGGGGTAAACATTGATGTCACCCGGTTATATATACAGTAGTCCTCAGTCTAACACGTTCATAGTAATATCTGATAGCCCTAAACTTGGGATCCGTTTCATAACGTCCTAAAATAGAGAATAGTTGAACACTAACTTTATGACTTTTTTATGATAAAAAATTGAAACCAAAAAAATAATGTGACATCAGCGACAAATAAAAGATATACAATGTCATTTTTTTGACGGAAAATTAACTTAGCACAAACTTGTATCCCATATAATAACAATACTGACCTTAAATACGTGGAGCGATATGAAACAGCAAAATTTACAAGTGATAAATAATAGCTATCGCACCCTGACCAAGGTTTTTGACTTCATTGTTATAAATTCGGCACTCACTTTCATACTTTCCTTACATGGTTTCTCTGAAACAGCGATTGATTTATCTGCAGGTTTACTATTTTCAACCATTTATCTACTGATAAGTGAATACCTAGGCTTATACTTAATAGATACAAAAAAACATCTTGTGAAATATCTTTTAAAGTCACTATTTTCTTTAAGTCTATCTATAACTGTTTTCTCTATGCTTAAATTACGTCTTTTAGATTTAGAAGGCATTGAGATAAGTAATTTATCTTTTAGTATTTATAGTCAGCTATATCTTGTTGCATTTACTATCATTGCCTTAGCTCGAGTTATTTGTACTTTCTCACATCAAAAATTTATTCTGCCTAATATGAAAGTAAGAAATATTGCTATCATAGGGCTAACTCCGGCAGGTCTTTCTATTGAGAAAGCCCTCATCGAAAAATATAAAAATCAGAAAGTAAATATCGAGTTTTATGATGATCGTTCAAATGAGCGCTTCAGTTATGTCGCGAAAAGCCCCTACATTGGTACCGTGTCTGTAGTAATAGATAAAGTTAAAACTGGTGAAATTGACGATGTCTACATCGCTCTTCCTATGGTGGCAAAAGACAGAATTAAAAACGCAATACTTCAGTTATCTAATTCTACCGTTGATGCTTATATTGTTCCTGACCTATACACTTATAAACTGAGTGTATCTCAAATAGCTCGAATCGGTAACGTTCATACATTCAGCATTTTTAGCTCTCCATTTGAAGGCCTAGGTGCATTAACAAAACGCATCGAAGATATCGTTATTGGCTCTCTTATTACATTACTTATATTACCCGTTTTGTGTCTTGTCGCTCTTGGAGTCAAATTAAGTTCTCCTGGTCCTATTTTATTTAAACAGGATCGTTACGGATTAGGCGGAAAAAAAATTAAAGTATGGAAATTCCGCTCAATGAAAGTAATGGAAAACTCAGATATTGTTACTCAAGCAACGAAAAATGATCCACGAGTCACCCGATTTGGTAGTTTTATTCGTCGTACCTCATTAGATGAACTGCCTCAATTTATTAATGTATTACAGGGAAGCATGTCGATTGTGGGCCCAAGACCTCATGCCGTTGCTCACAATGAGGAATACCGAGTTTTAGTCGATAACTACATGGTAAGACATAAAATTAAACCAGGGATCACAGGATTAGCTCAAATAAATGGCTATCGTGGAGAGACTGACACCTTAAATAAAATGGAAAAACGCGTTGAGTACGATATTAAATATCTTCAGCACTGGTCTTTATCAATGGACATAAAAATCATTTTTTTAACTGTATTTAAAGGTTTTGTAAGTGACACTGCGTACTAAAACAGCACTCGCATCAAACTTAATACTGCTCGGTTTTTCCTTACTGAGTGGCTCTGCTTACGCCTATTTAACACCAAAACCACATATTGGCCCTGCTGGTCTTGAGTTCCAAAGCAATGTCGATATTGATTATGGTTATGATGACAATGTAAATTTTCAATCTGAAAAAACACCAAATGTAACGTCAGATTTTTTCAACCTCAAACCTTTTTTAAAATTAGAAGGTAAGCACAATGCTGACGTTTATACGATTGAATATTTAGGTGATTATCGCCAATACCAAGAAGATGTCACCTCAGATAATTACGATGACCATACAGTAAGATTTATTGGAGCATGGAAAAAAGGCCTTAATAATGACTTATTATTTACGATAGAAAATGTTTTAGGTCATGAAAATAGAGGGGAAGGTCTTACCGATGGATTATCTGCCCAGCAATTTCAAAAGTACGGTATCGACGATGTATTAAAAACAAATATGTTTAATACTGAATTGCGCTACAGCATTGATAAACAAGATAGCATTGGAAAGTTAAGTTTTGCAGCTCAATACAAAGAATTAAATTATGATGATAAAGAGTCTGATGATATCCACAAGCATAATTTTAACCAATACATAAAAGATCAAAATTGGAGCCAAACCACCTTTACTATAGAGTTATTTGATCAAGCCTCAAGTCGTACTCGATTTCGTTACTCAATTATCAGTAATTTAAGAGACTACGAAGAGGACAGTCAAAAAAATACCAATGAAACCTTTTTTGTTGCAGGTATAAAAACTCAGCAAACAGGAAAAACCACAATTGATGCAAATATTGCATGGTTATATAAAACCTTTCCAAATCAATCAGACTCTCAAGATTTTGGAGGGCTAAATTGGGATATTGATGTCGCTTGGAGCCCAGTAAGGTACTCAACCTTCCATTTATTTACAGATCAAAGCGTAGAAGACCCTACAGAGGTTGGGGGATACGTTTTAAATACCAAATATGGGACACGTTGGGAACATTTTTGGTGGTCTAATAGATTTTCTAGTGAATTAGGCTTTAATTACGAAACAAGTGCAGATAAAGAAAAAAATGATGGTAAAACAACAACAACGACAGATGCGACAGCAAAGCTAATATATAAATTCAGACCATCGATTATATTCGAATTAAGTTATCAACAAATCATCGACTCGTCAGATAAAGAATTTGATGATTTCACAATCAATAACTCAGCAGAAACGGTTATCCAAACATTAGGTTATGACAAATCCATTATTATGTTTACAACTAAGGTGCAAATTTAGATGAAACACTTCTTTATATCTTTTTGCTTATTCATCTCGGTGTTTTCTCACGCTTATGCCTCCGAGACTCCGTCAACAACAAACGCCGAGCCTAAGCAATCTGAAGCTCCCCTTCTAAAAGACGATTTAGGCTACGTATTGGGGGCCGGTGACAGCATTCAAATATCTGTATTTAAAGAGCCAGAAATGACGTTGCGCTTAAAAATTCATCGTGGTGGTTTTGTTAACTTTCCTTATCTTGGTGATGTCCAATTATTAGGCAGAACTCCTGCACAAGTAGAACAAGATATTGAAAATAAGTTAGCTGACGGATATATCGTTCAACCAATGGTTACCGTTAGTATCGAAGCATTTCGAAAGTTCTTTATCAGTGGTGAGGTAGCTAACCCTAATGGGTACGAATTTCAACCGGGGTTAACGGTTGAACAAGCAATAGCAATGGCTGGAGGGTTTACTGATCGTTCAGATAGAGATGGTATTAACATCCGCCTTGCTGCTACAAACGAATTAATTGAAGATGTGGGTCCAACCTATCCAGTAGGTCCGGGCGATGTAGTTATTATTGAGCAGAGTTTTTTCTAAATTATGACAATATCAATTATAGAAAATGGAAAAAAATTAGAGAGCACCATTGATTTTTCTAACTTTTTAAAAGAATTTAAGAGATATCGCTTACGAGTTATTCTTGCGGTTCTAACTGTAACCCTAGTTGCTTTTCCATTAATTTATTCAATGACCCCTCAATATTCGGCAACGGCGACGATCATACTGAAGGCACAATCAGATAATTCTACTCCGATTGATCAAGTAGAAGACTTTGACGCGACTCAAGCTGAATACTACCCGACTCAAGCTGAAGTTTTACAATCAAAAAGAGTAATTGAAGCTGCGGTACGTCAGTTAGATCTACAAAATGACCCATTATTTGAAATTAAAAGTACAGATAAAGTAATTTCAGAAGATGAACATGTATCTCAAATTGTTCACGCGATAGAGAAAAAATTGTCGATCTCTCCTGTTCGATTTAGTCAATTAGTCAAAGTTTCTTATGAATCAAACTCTGCCGAGATGTCTGCAATGGTAACTAATGCCGTCATCAACGCTTATATTCATTTAGAAGAGCAACGTAAAATTGAAAAAACTCAACAAGCTCAAGAGTGGAATACTACTCGCATGGCTGAGTTAAAAGAAAAAATAACACAGCAAAAATCAGCCATTGATACTTATCTTTCAGATAATGGTTTACTTACTTATCAAGGTGTAGATGGTTTTGAAACAGAACAATTAGCCTTAGTAAATGACCGTTTAGCAACCGCCAAAGAGAAAAGAATTACAGCAAAAGCAAGTTACAACACGATTAGCGAAGCACTTGGTTATCCATTAGAGGACGTTGCAACGTTACCAAGTATTTCAAATCACGCTCAATTGCAAGATCTACGTATAGCTCTCATTCAAGCAAAACGTAGCCTGTTTGATTTACAAAAGAAATATGGTCCTAAAAATCCACTAATTTTAGAAGCAAACGCACAAATTGAAGCGATTAAGTTACAAACCACGTCTTTACTTAAAGAATTAAAAACAGGCCTTTATAAAGAGTACCAAGCTTCTGTAGAGCGAGAAAATAAATATCGTGCCCTTCTCAATGAACAACGTAAAAACTTTACTAAACTCGCATCCAAAAGAGACGCTTACAACACAATGAAAGCGGATTTAGATAAGACACAAGAGTTATATGAGAAAATATTTTTACGTAGTAAAGAACAAGAATTAACGATGTTATATCGTGAACCGGCTGCAACGCTACTAGACCCAGCAACACCACCAAACAAACCAAGCAAACCGAATAAAGCCTTATTTATCATCATGATTTTTGTGATGACATTTATTCTTAGTTTATTATTTATCATTATTAAAGCGGCATTAAATAAGTCGGTAAATAATATTACACAAGTCCGTACTCGCTTAGGTTTAGAGGCTATAGGTGAACTTCGTCCATTCAATTATATCGAAGACCTTCCTCTATTCTCTAAAGGATTTTTTGCTCATTCTTACTCTGGTGAAACTATCCATGCCATTAGAACTAGCATTTTATTAAATGAAAAATCTTGGCCTACAATTGGCCTAGTTTCGACTGATTCTGACGAAAACAATGAGTTAAGCAGTTACCTTCTCGCTCATTCTTTATCGCAAGACCGTTCGACATTATTAATAGATTTAGACTTTAGAAAGGAAGTATCTCTAACTGAAGAAATTCTAATGGCACAACCTTCAGAAGACGCCCTTAGCTCATCAACAGCAGAAAAAGAAGTAGCGGAAGTTTTACCAACATTAACCGTTATGGGAATGGCTGAAATTCTTGAAAACAATCATTCTATTAATGACTGTATTATTCCATTAGAAGATAATTTATCACTCTTACCTCGTGGAACATTAACCTCTACACCACTACTTACTTTATCGTCTCCAGAGCTTGAGCTAAAACTGAAAGAAGTAAGCCAACAATTTGAACAAATTATTATTCATTTGCCAGCACTTTCAGAAAGTAAAGATACGCAATTGATTGCTCGTTATTTATCAGGCGTTATTTATACCGTTAAAGCTGGCACGTTAAGCACAAATCATATTCTAACTAACATTGATAAACTGACTCAACTACAAACACCGATCATTGGCGCTATACTAAATAACGTCGCTGATGACGAGTTAGAAACAGAAGAAGCTCAACAACAACTAATACATCAAAACGAAGATTTATTAAGCTAGGTTTACAAATGAGTTTACTTAAAAGCGTTTCAACGATTGCCGGTGCATCGGTTATTTCTCAAATAATCGGGGCCATCTCTATTTGGCTAATTTCCCACAAGTACGATATGTCACAAGTCGGAACTTACGCTTTGGTATACAGCATTGTTTTAATTGGGGCACAAGTTTGTACCTTTGCATCTCAATTACTTTTACCCAAACAAAGTGAAGAAAAAGTAACTCAAAATATTATTTTTTCATTATTGCAAAGCCTGGTCCTCGCGCTGCCTTATAGTTTTGTGATGACTCAGTTTTTTGAATTAAATGGCATTTTGCTTTATGTTCTAACGCTTTGTCATGCTTGGATTCTAGTATCAGAAAACTTACTCCTTAGAGTAGAAAATATCCGCCTATTAGCATTCCAACGAATTTCGATTTCTTTACTCGTTATTGCTGCTGTATTTTTCACTCCAACCACAGAACAATTTTATTTAAGCTGGGCTATTGGACTGTTTCTTCTTATCATTATTTGGCTTTTTCATTCTATTTCTTTTTCACAGCTTCGTTTCTCTCATTTTTCTTTCACAAATAATATTCAATTCATGAAAGAACATAGAGTCCATCTCAGTGGTATCGGAAGCGCTGAAGTATTAGCAATGGCAAATAATAATTTACCTACCCTCTTAATTAATTTCTGGTTTTCGCCATTAATTGCGGGTTATTTTGCTGTCGTAAATCGCTTCTGCTTAGCCCCTGTGACTATCGTGGGTAATGCCGTTAGGAATTCGATTTTTTCTAAGTGGTCAATTGATTTTCGTAACAACACTTTTAACTTTCAAGAGTTTAAAAAAGTTCGTCTGATGCTATTAATCCTAGGCCTTATCGCTACAGTAGGAGTGTTAATTTTTTACCCTTTAGTCATGCAACTTGGCTTTAATGATGAGTGGCTAAACTCGGTTCCAATGTCTCGCTATATGTTGCCTTATTTATTCCCAGCGCTTGCTATATGCCCGCTTACTGTTATTGAATTAGTCTTTGGTTCACCAAAATATTTTCTTCGCATTCAGATTGAGCAATTGCTCGTCATTGCTATCGCTTTTGTTGTATTCCCTTATTTCCATAACGATTACGCGTATTCAGTTCTTTTATTTTCAATTCTGTCATTTGTTCGTTACAGCTTTATCTATAGAAAAGTAAATCAACGAGCTCATCGATTAGCGCAGGAAAATAAAATATCATGACGTTGAATACCGGTTTATTCCTACAGTTATACGCCATTACCAGCCTTGTTCTTTGTGGTGTCACACAATATTTTACAGGTGTCTCTGCCATTTTATGGCTGCCATTCTTACTCGCCTTTACAATGACAGGGTTACTCTTTTTACAAAACCGATACACCCCCTTGGATCTTGACCATAAAGAAATCATCATACTGGTTTTATTTATTGGTTTTTTCGTTCAAGCGGTGCTTAGTACCTTATTACAAAATGGCGTAACCACGACTATCGTGGGCTTAAAAAATGAACTGGCACTCTCTCTGATTCTATTTTGCCTATTACTTCGATTCTGCCGTGAATCTCAAATATATCGAGTAACAAAAACACTTTATTGGATTTTTTACGCTCAATTCCCAGTGGTTTTATTCCAGATTTTTGTCATCCTTCCTAAGCGTGTCGCTGCACATGGTGAATTTGAGAAGTGGGATTCTGTCGTTGGTACTTTTGGTGGAGATCCCATGGGGGGCGGAAATACCGCTGCGATGGGGCTTTTTTGCTTACTCATTATGCTGCTTAAACTCTCTGAATATAAACATGGATTATGTACGCTAAAGTCCACTATATTACATATTGGAGCCGCGTTTACTCTTTGCATAGTAGGAGAGGTAAAATTTGTTATTTTATTATCTCCTATCCTACTCGCTTATGTGTGGCTAGCCCCTAGCTACATTAAAGGCATGAAAAGCTATGATATTAAAATCATTCTAGGCATTATCGCTGGCATGCTTTTTCTTATGAGCATAGCCATATTACTGCTATCCCTATCTTATTCATCGGCTTTTGGTAGTGATCCAAGTAAAGGCCCATTGGACATTTTCATTGGTTCTTTAGAATATATTTTTGATCCTAATTACATCATGCCAACGGGTGAATTGGGCCGAATGACCACCGTCTTCTTCTGGTTAGATAATAATGATTTTTATGGTCTTCCTAATGCCTTATTTGGTTATGGATTAAATACCACAAACCACGGTAGTGCCGTATCCCCAGGTTTTCTTAATATTCTATTTAATGTCATTTTAGACACGACTGCATTAAGTGTTCTTTTATGGGAACTAGGTATTATTGGTACGTTATTCTTCATTTCAATGACGCTTTACATTCTTCGAGTTTGTAAACCAAAACCTCTATTTGACCGCAATGACGTGACCCAAGAAGACATCAGATTAATGAGCTACCCTCCAGCATTTAATGCTTTTGCGATTGCTTGTCTATTAAGTCTTCCATACAGTCAAATATTGATGTTGGTTCCTATGCTCCAATTTCTTTTTTACCTATCACTAGGCTCAAACCTTGTGATCAGAAAATCCCTAATTACGGCGGCAGCGAATCATGACTAATCCCCCTTTTATTTCCGTCATTATTAAAACCTATAATGAAGAAGATGGCATAGCAAAAACCATAACAAGCATTCAGCAACACATAGGAGAATACCCCCATAAAATTATTGTTGCCGACAGCTTATCAACCGATACAACTCAAACAATCGCCTCAGAGATGGGAGTCACTGTTGTCTCATTAACCAATCCACAAGAACGTTGTTGCGGTGTTGGCCATCAATTAGGTTACTTACACAGTGAGGGAGATTTCTTACTGTTACTTGATGGTGATATGGAGCTAGAGCCTAGCTTCATTGAGCATGGGGTTTCGTTTTTAATTGATAACCCTGACTATGCAGGCGTTGCCGGTGTTGTCGAAATGGATGATGTTGATAGTTATGAATTTAAATCTCGTAAGCAACGTATAAATCAGATCTATCCATTGGGAGATTGCTCCCACTTAGGCGGCGGTGGCTTATATCGAAAAAGTGCCATTGATGAAATTGGTTATTTAACTAATCGCAATTTACATGCTTATGAAGAGTCTGAATTAGGTATGCGCTTAACCTTAACTGGTTACAAGCTCCATCGTTTAGATGTTCCTTATTTTTCTCACACTTCATATACGATGTCTTCATTAGCATTAATGAAACACAGATGGAAAGGCGGGTATCTATTTGCTTCAGGTGAACTACTTAAAGGTTCATTTGGCACCCCATTATTTAAAAAAGCATTAGGGACTATAAAAAACGAAGCTATTTTCACTATTTACTTAATACTATTAATAAGTACTTTATTTACCCTGAACACAACTCTAATCATCAGTGTAGTGTTACCTTTATTGGCATTTATTGCATTAAAAACAATTAAAAACAGATCCATCAAAGATGCTCTACAAAGCGTATTTAATTTATCTATTTTCTCTGCGGGCTTAATTAGAGGGCTATTTTTGCCCCTTAAAGATCCGAAACAACCACCACAACATAAAATTATTAACGAGGGTAAAAAATGAAAGTTCTATTAGTTAATAAATTTTTCTTTATGAAAGGTGGCGCTGAAACCGTTTATTTTCAAGAACGAGATATGCTGCTTTCTGAAGGTGTCGAGATCGTTGAATTTTCGATGAAACATGAGAAAAATATAGATTCAAAATATGCAGATTTTTTTGTAGACAATGTCGACTACTATCAAGAACAAACCATTAAAAATAAAATCGATACGGCCGTTAACTTTATTCATAACTCCCAAGCATGTAAGAAATTTAAAGCTCTGTTGGAACAAGAAAAGCCTGATTTGGTGCACTTTCATAATATTTATCATCAACTCACTCCTTCCATCATTAAAGTGGCGAAACAATTTGGTTGCAAAACAGTGCTTACTGCTCACGACACAAAAATAGCTTGCCCAAGCTACACAATGTATCGTAATGGACACACCTGTGAAGCCTGTGTTCATGGTTCTGTTTGGAATGCGACAAAATATCGCTGCCAAGAAGGGTCATTAATGAAAAGTGTTTTATTATCAGTGGAAGCACTCTACCAACAGGCCAGTAAAAACTATCAACAACTTGATGCTATCGTATCTCCAAGTCGTTTTTTAGGGCGATTCATTCAAGAAAAGCTACCAAACAACCGAGTAGACGTAATCGTTAATGGTATTGATGAGAATGTATCTTTAGAAGGGACAACAGATAAAGGTTACTTTCTTTATTTAGGTAGACTAAGCCAAGAGAAAGGCGTTCCAACTCTCGCTAAAGCGCACCAATTAATGACCAAAAAATCAGGATTAAAAATTGTTGGAGATGGTCCTGTTTTTAACCAATTAAAAGAAAGCTACCCAACAGCTGATTTACTTGGTTTTAAAAGTGGAAACGAATTACTAACCCTTATAAAAGAAGCAAAAGCTATTATCGTTCCATCAGAGTGTTATGAAAACTGTTCAATGTCTGTGATTGAAGCCATGTCTTACGGTAAGCCTGTTATTGGTTCTAAAATTGGTGGAATACCCGAACAAATTAGAGATGGTATTGATGGCTATTTATTTGAAGCTGGCAATGCTACAGCGCTTGCTGAGAAATTAGATTCATTAATAGAAAACCCAGAGACAACCAATGAAATGGGCAAAAATTCAAGAGCGCGCTTCCTAAGTAAGTACACACTGACAAAACATAAAACTGATTTATTAAATTTATATCAAGCGCTTTTAAAAGGATAACAAGATGACAAATAATATTACCGTTATTGGTACTCGTGGGATCCCAAATGTTCTTGGTGGTGTAGAGACACACTGCCAGCACCTATATCCTGAAATCCATAAACAGTTTCATAATAATATTTGTGTAATAGCTCGCTCTCCTTATGTTGATTATAAAATATCAAGTTACCAAGGCGTAACAACAAAATCAGTTTGGGCCCCAAAGAAGAAATCTTTGGAAGCAATTATTCACTCAACCTTAGCCTCTTTTTCAACACTGTTCGATAAATCAGACATTGTTCATGTCCATGCTATTGGTCCGGGTCTTGTTGTTCCTTTATTGCGGATATTAGGGAAAAAAGTCATTTTTACTCATCATGGCCCTGACTATGACCGTCAAAAATGGGGAGATTTTGCAAAGAAAATTTTGCTATTAGGTGAAAAGTTAGCAGTCACTTATGCCTCTGAAATCATTGTAATATCAGAAGTTATCAATGACATTATAAAAGACAAGTACCATCGTCATGATGCCCACCTTATTTATAATGGGGTAAAACTACCAAAACCATTAGCGCAAGATAAAATAGATAATGCACTATTTGAATTTTCTCTAACTGCAAATAATTATTTTGTTGCGGTTGGTCGCTTAGTGGAAGAAAAAGGATTTCATAATTTAATCACCGCTTACGAAAAAGCTCAGCTATCAATTCCTTTAGTTATCATGGGCGATACTGATCACCCTACGCCTTACAGCGAAAAGCTAAAAGAACAAGCGAGTAAAGTCGATGGCGTCATTATGACCGGTTTCTTGAAAGGGGAGCAATTACAAGCCCTCTTCTCTCAAGCAAAAGTGTTTGTAATGCCTTCATATCATGAAGGTTTACCTATTGCCTTATTAGAAGCGATGTCTTATTCATTACCTACTATTGTAAGTGATATTCCTGCTAACTTAGAGGTTAAACTCTCATCCGAAAGTTACTTCCCTGTTGGTAACATTGAAGAGTTAACCTCAAAACTGTCACAACATGCGGAAATGAATAGTGAAAAAGTGAACTATAGTCACTATCTTGATTATTATGATTGGGAAAAAATAGCGAAACAAACCATGTCTGTTTATAACCAAACTGCTTTAGAAAAGAGCTAATTAATAATGAATAAAAAACAACAACGTTTAATCGCTCAGTTCTATGCATCTCTTGATGAAACAACAGCAAGTGAACTCACAAGTGATCAACGAAAATCGATAGAACGAGCAATCATAGCAACAGGACTTGGCTCGAATAATAAAGTCGATATTCGAAAAAGCATTTCTATATTCAATAAACGTTACTTCTTCGTTTTCTTATTAGGTCGTGATTTTAGACAACAATTAAGAAATGAGTCTCCTTTTGCTGTCTTTATGATGACATTGCTAATGGCCCTAGGTGTACTGAGCCTATTTGCTCTAGCGGTTGTTACTTTATATTTAATAAAATCAGCACTCGGGATCGACATATTTCATAATTTCTCATTCGGAATTTGGGATTGGTTTAAAGAACTTATGAATATTACCTAATTAATAATGATACCAAGCTCCCTTTTCATCTAAAGCGCTTCATTTCAGTTTACTTAATCGCTAAACTGCACTCATAACAATAATGCTCAAGTAAGCGTTATTCACTAATTTTAATCTTGTTTTCTAGGACTTTGTAATGATCAAAAAATGTCTTTTCCCTGCAGCAGGCTACGGCACTCGCTTTTTACCAGCAACGAAATCAATGCCAAAAGAAATGATGCCAGTGGTAAACAAGCCTCTGATTGAATACGGCGTAGAAGAAGCTATCAATGCTGGTATGGACGGGATCTGTGTAGTAACAGGTCGCGGTAAGCATTCATTAATGGATCACTTTGATAAGAACTACGAATTAGAACACCAAATTAGTGGTACCAATAAAGAAGAATTACTTGAAGATGTTCGTGAATTGATCGACGCAGCTCACTTTACTTACATTCGTCAGCGTGAAATGAAAGGTTTAGGTCATGCTATTCTTACTGGTCGCGAACTTGTAGGTGATGAACCGTTTGCTGTCGTACTTGCAGATGACTTGTGTGTTAATGAAGAACAAGGTGTTCTTTCACAAATGGTTGCGCTGTATAAGCAATTCCGCTGCTCTATCGTTGCAGTAGAAGAAGTGCCAGATAACGAAACTCACAAATACGGCGTTATTGCTGGTGAAATGATCAAAGACGATTTATATCGTGTAGACAACATGGTTGAAAAACCAGAACCAGGAACAGCACCAAGTAACCTTGCCATTATTGGTCGTTATATTTTAACTCCTGATATTTTTGAAATTCTAGAAACAACAGAGCCAGGCAAAGGTGGTGAGATCCAAATCACTGATGCGCTATTAAAACAAGCTCAATCAGGTTGTGTTCTTGCGTATAAATTCAAAGGTAAGCGTTTTGACTGTGGTAGCGTTGAGGGCTACATCGAAGCAACTAACTACTGCTACGAAAATATTTACTTAAAAGATAAAAAATCCGCAGAACTTGCACAACAAAAAACAGGTAAAAAATAATACCTCTGCTTACTAGTTATATAAACGCCTTGTGATATATCTCAAGGCGTTTTTATTTCCCACATAATATCTCCCTTTTAATAAAACTACTGTTTTTTTACCCAGTACCTCTTTGTTGTTTTGATACTCTGTGCAATACTTATCTCTAGTTATTCTTTAAAGCAGAGAGACATTTTCATGGATAAAATTGAAGTTAGAGGGGCAAGAACCCATAACCTAAAAGACATTAGTTTAACTATCCCAAGAGATAAACTAACCGTTATTACTGGTTTATCTGGTTCAGGCAAATCCTCTTTGGCCTTTGATACTTTATATGCAGAAGGTCAACGACGCTATGTAGAGTCGTTATCTGCTTATGCTCGCCAGTTTTTATCCCTAATGGAAAAACCAGATGTAGACCACATCGAAGGCCTTTCTCCTGCTATTTCTATCGAACAAAAATCAACGTCTCACAATCCTCGTTCTACTGTCGGAACAATTACTGAGATTTACGATTATTTACGTCTTTTATATGCACGTATTGGCGAACCTCGTTGCCCTGAGCATCATGTAGAACTAACTGCACAAACTATCAGTCAAATGGTTGATAAAGCGCTAGAGTTACCTGAAGGCACAAAGCTGATGCTATTAGCTCCTATTGTGAAAGAACGTAAAGGTGAACATGTTAAAACCTTAGAAAATTTAGCTGCTCAAGGATTTATTCGCGCTCGTATTGATGGCGAAGTTTGCGATCTTTCAGATCCACCGACGTTGGAATTACATAAAAAACACACCATTGAAGTCGTTGTTGATCGTTTTAAAGTCAGAGAGGACCTAAAACAACGCCTTGCTGAATCTTTTGAAACCGCTTTAGAGCTTACAGGCGGTATTGCTGTTGTCGATTATATGGATGATACCAAAGATGAACCCCTGATTTTCTCTGCTAACTTTGCATGTCCACATTGTGGTTACAGCATGTCAGAACTTGAGCCTCGCCTATTTTCATTCAATAACCCAGCAGGAGCTTGTGGTACTTGTGATGGTCTAGGTGTTCAACAATATTTTGATGCCGACCGAATTGTTTTAGACAATAAGCTCAGCATTGCAGAAGGCGCAATTAAAGGCTGGGATCAAAAAAACTATTACTACTTCCAAATGCTAACTTCATTAGCAAATCATTATGGATTCGATCTTTTCGCACCATTTAGATCTCTATCGAAGAAATTCCAAAATATCATTCTTAATGGTTCAGGAACGGAAGAAGTTGAGTTTCAATACAGTAATGACCGTGGTGATTTACGTGTTAAACGTCACCCTTTTGAGGGCATATTAAATACGCTTGACCGTCGCTACAAAGAAACAGAATCAAGTTCTGTTCGTGATGATTTATCTAAATATATTTCGACTCAATCTTGTTCAAGCTGTCACGGTACGCGTTTACGTTTAGAAGCGCGTAGTGTATTTGTTGGTGATACAACATTACCTGAAATCTGTGAAATGAGTATTCAAGACTCAATGGCATTTTTTAGTTCTCTAGAACTGAAAGGGCAAAAAGCTCAAATCGCAGATAAAGTAATGAAAGAGATTAATGAACGTCTGCATTTCCTTATCAATGTAGGTTTAAATTACCTTAATTTATCACGCAGTGCTGATACCCTTTCTGGTGGCGAAGCGCAGCGTATTCGCTTAGCAAGTCAAATTGGTGCGGGTTTAGTTGGTGTTATGTACGTTCTTGATGAACCTTCTATCGGTCTTCATCAACGAGACAATGAGCGCCTATTAAAAACCCTTAATCACCTTCGTGATCTTGGTAATACCGTCATTGTGGTGGAGCATGACGAGGACGCGATAAGAAGTGCCGACCATATTATCGATATTGGCCCAGGCGCTGGGATTCATGGTGGTCATATTGTGGCTGAAGGTGATTACCAAGCTATTATTTCGAACCCAAATTCACTAACAGGCCAATACTTAAGTGGTGCTAAAGAAATCGCGGTACCTAAAGAACGCATCAAAGCCGATCCTAAAAAACAGGTCGAATTAATTGGAGCGACAGGTAATAACTTAAAAGACGTCACATTAAAATTACCCGTAGGCCTCTTTACTTGTGTAACGGGCGTTTCTGGCTCAGGAAAATCAACGTTAATTAACGATACCTTCTTTAAGATCGCCCATACGCAATTAAATGGAGCTACCACATCAGAACCTGCTCCTTATAAAAAGATCAAAGGGATCGAACATTTTGATAAAGTGATCGACATTGACCAAAGTCCAATTGGCCGAACTCCTCGATCAAATCCTGCAACTTATACAGGGATCTTTACCCCTATTCGTGAGCTATTTTCAGGCACTCCAGAATCACGTTCACGTGGCTATAAACCTGGTCGCTTTAGCTTTAACGTTCGCGGTGGTCGCTGTGAAGCATGTCAAGGTGATGGCGTAATCAAAGTCGAAATGCACTTCTTACCTGATGTGTACGTGCCATGTGATGTATGTACTGGGAAGCGATATAACCGTGAAACACTAGAGGTAAAATACAAGGGTAAGAGTATTGACGAAGTACTCCAAATGACCATTGAAGATGCTCATACCTTCTTTGAGCCAGTACCTGTTATCGCTAGAAAGCTACAAACCTTAATGGATGTAGGCTTATCTTATATTCGCTTAGGCCAAGCTGCTACCACACTCTCTGGTGGTGAAGCCCAACGAGTGAAGTTAGCTCGCGAGCTCTCTAAACGAGACACAGGAAAAACACTGTATATCTTAGATGAGCCAACAACTGGATTGCATTTCCACGATATTCAACAACTATTAAATGTTCTTCACCGTTTACGAGAACGAGGAAATACGATAGTGGTTATCGAACACAATCTTGATGTAGTAAAAACCGCAGACTGGATTATCGATTTAGGACCAGAAGGCGGACAAGGAGGTGGAGAGATCATTGCAGAAGGAACACCTGAAGATGTTGCACTAGTTGAGGGCTCTCATACGGCACGCTTCTTAAAACCAATGTTAAAGTAATAAAATTAAGCCTTTTATTGCTTGGATCAGATAGAATAAAGCCAGCATTTTGTTGGCTTTACTTTTATTCTCATGCTCGCAATAAGGAATTAATGAAACATGGCAACGCTACTCACTCAAGGAACACAATTAGAAGCTAGAAAGATAAAAAAACCATTAACCAAATCCTATCTATTTAGCTTAAGTGTTCTTTTCTTTGTTTGTGCTCATTTTTTCCAACCTAATCCTGGTGGTTCAGGACTACATCTAGCATTCAATGCCGCCTCTTGGATCCCAGCTAGCATTGCAATTGCAATTGCCTTATTCCATATAGCAAAACAAGGTTTAATTAAATATTCGACCTTAACTCTGGTTTTATTATTTGCTGTTAGCTTACTTTCTCTTCCCCTATTTTATCATGATGCCTCTCCTCAATTAGCATTAGGTAAGTTCTTAGGCTTATGGGCTGGATTGCTTTTCTTTATTACCCTGCAACAGTTTGCTTTTTCAAATAAACAGAAGCAGTGGCTCTTGTGGTGCATCATAGGCTCAGTGTTAATCGAAGCAATTTTTGGCTATATCCAATATCTTTTTTTAAAAGAAGGGAACAGTTTCGGTTATAATGTTATAGCAAACCGTCCTTATGGCATTTTTCAGCAACCGAATGTTATGGCAAGTTTTCTCGCTACTGGACTCGCTATCGCCTCTTACTTTCTCGCTCGACAACCAATTAAATATCGTGAAAATGTTATTGCACTCACTTTGCTTTATGCAACCATCTTATTTACCTTACCACTCATTGTTGTATTAGCATCTCGTACAGGTTGGTTAGCGACCGCTTTAAGCCTTCTTTTATTAGCACCATACATGTGGAAATATTGTACTAAACAGCGTTTCTTTTCTTGGGTATTAGCGTTAATTATTGGTTTTAGTGGTAGCTTTATTTTATTTAACTTATCTCAAGATAATTTATCTAAAGTTTCATTAATTAGTCAAAAGGCTGATTTAGAAAGTCCAAGACGATATACCTTTCCACAAGCTCTAGATATGTTTTTAGAAAAACCAATCACCGGTTATGGTTATGGTAATTTCGAGGCTGATTACACCTTATACACAGCAAAACAGCACCAAATATCATCAAGCTACAAACCTGGGTTGCCTTCGATGGATCACCCTCATAATGAAATTCTATATTGGGCTGTTGAAGGTGGTATCGTCGCAATTTTAGGTTTACTCATTGCCGCCGGAGGGGTATTACTTAAAATACGAAAAAGTAAACTCGATACACAATTTGCTCTGTTGGCTTTAATCGCCCCGATCTTCATTCATAGTCAATTAGAGTACCCGTTTTATCACTCTATGCTGCACTGGTTTACTTTCATTATTCTTTTGTTCTGGATAGACCAATTAAGCTGTAAATATAAAAAATACCGCATTAGTGATATCAGTAAGATAACACTGCGAGTCAGCTCATTGGTACTGCCAATTGTCACTGCTTTTTATATGCTTTCAACACTGCATACAAATTGGGTTTTGACTAAATTTGAAACGACTCGACCAATGAACCCTGATATTTTAAATCAAGTAACTAACCCTGTAATTTGGGAGGACCGATTTAATTGGGATGTATTATCTGCTCAACTATCCATTGGTATCATGAACAAAAAACCAGAGCTGATCACGCCTTATATTACTTGGTCAAAAGAGCTTATTAAAACAAAACCAAGACCTGCGTTTTATCAAAATTTAATCATTGCCTACCAAGCTTTAGGGGAAGAAAAAAGAGCTGAAGATATTAGAAGAGAAGCCATTTTCCTTTTCCCAAATAACAAATTTGAATTAGTGCAACTCGACGAAAAGTTACGCCAAAAATAAAATAATAGATAGAAATACAGTAAAAAGCCGCTGACATTTTAGCGGCTTTTTATTTATGTTCTAAAGAACATCTGACAATGCTTTTAAGCATAACGCGACGTTCTCTTTCTTGGCCGCATAACCCATCAAACCAATACGCCAAGTCTTTCCGGCTAAATCTCCCAACCCTGCACCAATTTCTAAATTATACTCATTCAGTAATCGACTTCTAACTTCCACATCGCTAACACCTTTTGGGATATAAACGGCATTAAGCTGTGGTAAACGATACGCTTCATCAACCATAAACTGAATGCCTAACGATTCTAATCCTTGTTTTAACTCTTGGTGGTAAAATGCGTGTCGACTCCAAGCGGCTTCTAACCCTTCATTTTTAAGCATTAATAATGATTCATGTAATGCATACAAACTATTCACAGGTGCAGTATGGTGATAGCTTCGCTTTCCTTCGCCACTCCAATAAGACAGCACTAAACTTTGATCTAAGAACCAACTTTGAACAGGCTTAATTCTTGATTTCATCTTATCCACTGCTCGTTCAGAAAACGTCACTGGTGATAAGCCAGGAGTACAAGATAAACATTTTTGAGAGCCAGAATAAACCGCATCTAATTGCCATTTATCCACGAATAATGGTACGCCACCTAACGATGTTACCGCATCAACAATGGTTAAACATCCATACTGACGAGCTAAATTTGAAATGGCTTCAGCATCACTTAATACACCCGTCGATGTTTCTGCATGAACAAAAGCGACTATCTTAATATCTGAATGTTGTTTCAGAGCCTCTTCAATTTTATTTAATGAAACTGGCTCGCCCCACTTATCATCAATGACAATCGCGGTTCCACCACATCGTTCAACGTTCTGACGCATTCGTTCACCAAAAACACCATTACGACAAACTAATACTTTTTCACCTTCTTCCACTAAGTTAACAAAACAAGTCTCCATTCCCGCGCTTCCAGGTGCAGAAACCGCAATAGTGAATTCATTTTCTGTTTGAAATGCATACTTAAGTAGCTCTTTTACTTCATCCATCATTTTTATAAACAGAGGATCTAAATGACCAATCGTTGGTCGACTTAGCGCTTGTAATACTTGTGGCGATATATCAGAAGGTCCAGGTCCCATAAGGGTTCTTTTTGGTGGGATAAAACTTTGCATCATTCACTCCTTGAAATATAGGGTGTTTAAAGAATAGACACAATAATAATTAAACTCAATTAGACGAAGTAATTAGAGTGACTTAACTATACAAAATAACCATAAAATACTTATATTCACTTTAAATCGGAGAAATACAAATAAAGTCATTACTATTGATTGACATTTGTTTCATAAAAAAGCACATTGTTAACATATGTTTTGTTGTATAAAACATACACAGAAGAGGAGCACTGCCTAGGTAGCTTTATTTGTGGAGCCCAAACTCCCAAACAAATAAGTGAGGGAGAGCAGTGCCGAGATAGTCTTAATTGGGAAGAGATTATCGATCGTATTGGCTGAATCCTTACGATTGCCACTTAATTTTAAGTGGAGAGCTTCTAGCAGCTATTTATTTTTTGCTATGACTCTTCACATTTATTTCCACATTGGATGTAGTCGGGAGACAGGAAAGTGAACCCTATAAATGTTGCTAAATTTGGCGGAACAAGCGTTGCAAATTTTGAAGCAATGAGCCGCAGTGCTTATGTCATAGAACAAAACCAAAATACTCACCTTGTCGTTATCAGTGCTTGTTCGGGTGTCACTAATCTTTTAGTTGAACTTGCCAACGGCACACAAGATAACCAAAGAAAAAAAGCAATCCTCTCAGAACTAAAATCCATTCATTTTTCTGTATTAGACCAACTTTCTGATCCCATTTATCCAGAAAAAGTCATTCTTGAAATCCTTGATGATGTAGAAAAAGCGGCAGATGCGGCAGCGTTTCAATCTAACGACAGACTTACCGATCACCTGGTTGCTTGTGGTGAGTTAATGTCTACCCACCTTTTTACACAATTATTGATTGAACGTGGAAACTCAGCAGTTCGCTTTGATATTCGTACCGTATTACGCACCGATTCGAAGTTTGGCAAGGGAGAACCTCAACTTGAAGAAATAACTCGTCTAGCTCAAGAAAAACTGATTCCTCTGTGTCAAAAGCATATTGTTGTTACTCAAGGATTTATAGGCTCTGATAGCGAGGACAATACAACAACATTAGGCCGAGGGGGTAGCGATTACAGTGCTGCATTAATAGCAGAATCCGTTAATGCTTGCGGGTTAGAAATTTGGACAGATGTTCCAGGCATTTATACGACCGACCCACGTATTGCCTCTGCTGCCTCACCAATCCCTGAAATCAGCTTCAGTGAAGCCTCGGAAATGGCCAATTATGGGGCTAAAATATTGCACCCATCAACTTTACTTCCTGCGCTTCGTCATCAAATTCCTGTATTTGTTGGCTCGTCAAAAGAACCAGAAAAAGGCGGTACATGGATTAAACAGCAGGTAAACAGTGCTCCTTTATTTAGAGCGTTAACCTTACGTTGTAATCAAACCATGGTGACATTACACAGTCCAAACATGTTCCATGCTTACGGCTTCCTTGCTGAAGTATTTAAAATTTTAGCAAAATACCAAATCTCTGTAGATTTAATTACAACCTCAGAAGTTAGTGTTGCATTAACGTTAGATCAAACAAATACCAATGGTAAAGCACCTGAATTACCATCAGAAGCACAACAAGAGCTAGAAGAGCTTTGTACAATAGAGATAGAACACAACCTATGCTTAATTGCCCTCATAGGTAATCAAATGAGTCACTCTAAAGGGTCAGCTAAACAAGTCTTCGGCACTTTAGAAGACTTTAATTTACGTATGATTTGTTATGGTGCGAGCCAGCATAATCTGTGTTTCTTATTACATGAATCAGAATCTAAACAAGCAGTAAAAGTGCTCCATAAAGAACTTTTTGAAAAATAAGCCTACACTTTAAGCTAATCTAAAAAAGCCCATTCGTTACTAACGAATGGGCTTTTTGTTTTAATGTATTTTATTTAAGAAGACTAGTTTAAGTTTGGACCTAACCATTTTTCCGTCTCTAACATATCCCAACCTTTTCTTTCTGCATAACTTTCTGCCTGATCTTTTTGGATCTGAGCTATCGCAAAATAACGAGAATCAGGATGAGAGAAATACATGCCAGAAACCGAGGCTCCTGGCCACATAGCGTAGCTAGAGGTTAATGACATTCCAATCGCATTTTCAACATCCATTAGCTCCCATAGCGTTCCTTTTTCTGTGTGTTCAGGACAAGCTGGATAACCAGGTGCAGGGCGAATACCTTGGTATTTTTCACGGATAAGATCATCATTCGACAGGTCTTCATCTGGGGAATATCCCCAAATATCTTTACGTACTTCCTTATGCAAATACTCGGCAAAGGCTTCAGCTAAACGGTCAGCAACCGCTTGGATCATAATGGCATTATAATCGTCCCCTTTGGCTTTATAGTCATCAGCAAGCTCTCGCTCACCAATGCCACCAGTCACTGCAAAACCACCAATCCAATCGGCTTTTCCGCTTTTTTTCGGTGCTATATAATCAGACAAACAGTAATTAAAACCTTTTGGTTTCTCTGTTTGTTGGCGTAAATTATGTAGCACTTTCAATACCTCAGTGCGTGATTCATCGGTATAAACTTCAATATCATCATCAACGCTGTTAGCAGGGAAAAGTGCACACATGCCTCGTGCTTTTAATAGCTTTTCTTTCTCTACACGATCAAGCAGATCATTCGCGTCTTTATACAAACGCTTCGCTTCTTCACCGACTTCTTCATGATCTAGAATTGCAGGATATTTGCCCATTAAGGACCACGTCATAAAGAAAGGTGTCCAATCAATATATTGGCGTAACGTCGCAACATCCATATCATCAATAATATGCACTCCCGGCTTTACAGGTGCAGGAGGTATGTAGTTTACCCAATCAATATCAACTTTATTTGCTCGTGCTCTTACTAAAGAAACAGGTTTTGTTCGTGGTGTTTTACGGCTGTGTTGATCACGCACACGTTCATAATCAATATCTAATTTTTCAACAAATGCAGGTTTCAATTCATTAGAAAGCAATGACGTACAAACCCCAACAGCACGAGAGGCGTTATTAACATAAACCACAGGCTGAGAATAGTTTTGCTCTATCTTCACCGCTGTATGCGCTTTAGACGTCGTTGCCCCACCAATCAAAAGTGGCAAATCAAAGCCTTGACGCTCCATTTCTTTAGCCACATGAACCATCTCATCAAGTGATGGTGTAATAAGGCCTGAAAGTCCAATAATATCGACGTTCTCTTCTTTCGCTACTTTTAGTATTTTCTCACAAGAAACCATCACGCCAAGGTCAATGATTTCATAGTTATTACATTGAAGAACAACCCCAACAATATTCTTGCCGATATCGTGAACGTCACCTTTCACCGTTGCTAATAAGATTTTGCCATTAGTTGAACCGACATCTTTAGTGGCATTAATAAAAGGTTCTAAATGCGCTACGGCTTGTTTCATCACTCGCGCAGACTTAACCACTTGAGGAAGGAACATTTTCCCTTCACCAAATAAATCACCCACGACGTTCATGCCGTCCATTAAAGGACCTTCAATCACTTCAATAGGACGAGAGGCATTCACTCGAGCCTCTTCAGTATCTTCAACAATGAAATCTGTAATTCCCTTCACTAAAGAATGTTCAAGACGTTTTTCTACCGACCATGTTCTCCATTCTAAAGCCGATTTATCTTCAACCTTTCCGACCGCTCGTTCTAAATATTCTGTAGCCATATCAAGTAGACGTTCTGTTGAGTCATCACGACGGTTAAGCACTACGTCTTCTACCGCTTCGCGTAAATCTTCCGGTAAGTTATCGTAAATCTCTAATTGGCCTGCGTTTACGATGCCCATATCCATACCGTTCTTAAAACAGTGATATAGGAATACAGCGTGAATCGCTTCACGTACATAGTTGTTGCCACGGAATGAGAATGACACGTTAGATACGCCACCTGAAATCATGGCATAGGGAAGCGTTCTTTTTATATCAGCAACGGCTTCAATAAAATCAACGGCGTAGTTGTTATGTTCATCGATTCCAGTTGCAACAGCAAAGATGTTAGGGTCAAAAATAATGTCTTCTGGTGGGAAGCCAATTTCATCCACTAAGATGTTATAGGCATTAGTACATATTTCTATTTTTCGCTCACGCGTATCCGCTTGGCCAACTTCATCAAAAGCCATCACAATCACAGCTGCACCATAGCGACGGATAAGCTTAGCTTGTTGTAAGAATTTTTCTTTGCCTTCTTTAAGCGATATTGAGTTAACAATACCCTTTCCTTGAATACATTTTAGACCTGCTTCGATAACTTCCCACTTAGAGGAATCGACCATAACAGGAACTTTAGATATCTCTGGTTCTGAAGCACACAGGTTTAAGAATTTAACCATACACGCTTCAGCATCAAGCATGCCTTCATCCATGTTGATATCGATGATTTGAGCACCATTTTCTACTTGCTCACGAGCGACACTTAATGCTTCATCATATAGCTCTTCTTTAATTAACCGTTTAAAACGAGCAGAGCCGGTAACATTGGTTCTCTCACCGACGTTTACAAAAAGAGAGTCTTTCTCAATAGTTAATGGCTCTAAACCCGATAAACGACAAGCAACAGGAAGTGTCGGTAATTGACGCGGCTTAACACCTTCAACCACTTGTGCCATTTGACGGATATGCTCAGGTGTCGTACCACAACAACCACCAATCAAATTTAGGAAACCACTTTCAGCCCATTCCTTTACATGCTCTGCCATTTCTTCTGGAGAGAGATCGTATTCACCAAAGGCGTTAGGTAAACCGGCGTTAGGGTGTGCAGATACACTGCATTCTGAAATACGAGATAGTTCACTCACATACTCACGTAATTCATCAGGCCCCAACGCACAGTTCAAACCAAATGAGATTGGTTTAACATGACGTAATGCGTTATAGAAAGCTTCGGTTGTCTGGCCTGATAAAGTACGTCCTGATGCATCGGTTATCGTACCAGAAATCATTACTGGTAATATAATACCCATTTCTTCAAAAACAGATTCGACTGCAAAAGAACAGGCTTTGGCATTCAAAGTATCAAAGATAGTTTCGATAAGAATTAAATCAGAACCACCTTTAATTAAGGCACGAGTTGATTCTGAGTAGGCTTCGACTAATTCATCGAAAGAGACATTTCGATAACCAGGGTCATTTACGTCTGGGGAAATCGAACACGTTCGGTTCGTTGGACCTAAAACACCAGCAACATAACGCGGTTTATGAGGCGTTTTTAATGTCCACTCATCTGCGACTTCTCTTGCTAATCGCGCCGCTTCAAAATTCATTTCTTCGCTCAAGCTTTCCATGTCGTAGTCAGCCATTGCGATCGTTGTTGAGTTAAAGGTGTTCGTTTCTAAAATATCAGCACCCGCTTCTAGATAAGCAGAATGAATATCTCTGATAATTTGAGGACGAGAAAGCACTAGAAGGTCATTGTTACCTTTTAAATCACAATGCCAATCACTAAAGCGCTCTCCACGATAATCTTGCTCTTCAAACTTATACTCTTGGATCATGGTACCCATACCACCATCTATCAAAAGTATACGTTCTAAAAGTTGTTTTTCTATTTGAGTTTTCTTATTGCTTCCTGCCACGGTACTGCCTCATCCATAATACTTTTCTGTTACAATCCTATCACACATCTAATAGAAATCTAGACGTCCAAAATGGTTTTATTTTCACAAATTCGAAATAAAGTTTGATATTTATCAATTTGAGTGGAAAATGACCTCTATCACATTTTGTTACACAAATAACATATATAGAGGTTAAACAATGTCCGTATATAACACACTCTGTTTTCTTGCAGCTGCTGCTATGTTAATTGCATTTTTTAATAGCAAAATAGGAAAAATGCAAACAACCATAGCAATCACTGCAGGCTCAATGATGCTGTCACTAGGGATAATTGTTGCCGGTCATAATGGTTGGTTTCATCTTAGAGAGATTGCGACCGAAACCCTGACAGATATAAATTTCGAAGATTTTCTATTAAAAGGAATATTAGGTTTCTTACTGTTTGCTGGTGGTTTAGGGATCAAATTACAAAACCTCAAAGATCAGAAGTGGGAAATTACCGTACTTGCTTTAGGCGCGACCTTATTCTCTACTTTCTTTATAGGTTTTGCCCTATGGGGAATATGTAACTTAATTGGCATCAATTTCGACTTAATCTACTGCCTATTATTTGGTGCTCTTATCTCACCAACCGATCCAATTGCTGTTCTTGCGATTGTGAAAAAATTAAATGCACCACAACGTATCTCAACTCAAATTGAAGGTGAATCACTGTTCAATGATGGTTTTGGCTTGGTTATTTTTGTTACTCTATTTACCATTGCTTTCGGCTCAGAAACACCAACGGTTGGCAGCGTTAGCGCACTCTTTTTGCAAGAAGCAATCGGTGGCATCATTTATGGTTTAGTTTTAGGTCTGATTTTCCATTACTTAATCAGCTCAACCAATGACCACTCAATGGAGCTATTATTAACAATTGGTATTCCAACCTCTGGCTATGCATTTGCTGAAATACTTCATGTTTCAGGCCCATTAGCGATGGTGGTATCAGGAATCATGATTGGTAACTGGACTCGCTATATTGGCTTTTCAAAAGAGAGTGAAGATCATTTAGATCACTTCTGGGAATTAGTTGATGAGTTTTTAAATGGCGTGTTATTTCTTCTTATTGGTATGTCTATGCTGCTGTTCCAGTTCCACCAAGAAGATTGGATCTTAATGGCAATATCTATTCCATTGGTACTAGCAAGTCGCTATTTAAGTGTTTTCATTTCATACATTGGTTTTAAGCGTTTCAGAACCTATAACCCACTATCAGTTAATATTTTAACGTGGGGCGGTCTTCGTGGAGGCTTAGCTCTGGCAATGGCTTTGGCGATTCCATCTGGTATTTTAGTTATCCCAGATAAAAACATTGATGTACGAGAAATTATATTGGTGATGACTTACTCTGTTGTTGTTTTCTCTATTCTTGTTCAAGGCTCAACAATTACGAACATGATTGAAAAAGCAAAAAAACTAGAATGATACTTAGTTAACTTTCTATAAACCTTATAAAAAAGCCCCATTATCCAGCTAGATAATGGGGCTTTTATTTTTAACGTTTTAAAGATTTATGAGCAGAGAAGAATTAACCTCTACCGCCTTTAATCGCTTCAATGATGCCAGTTGTTGAACAACCATCTTCAAAGTTCAATACTTTAACTTCACCACCGGCTGCAATGACTTCTGCACCACCAGCAATATCTTCAATCACATAATCACCACCTTTTACTAGCGTGGTTGGCAATACTTCTGAGATTAAACGTTGTGGCGTATCTTCAGAAAAAGGAACAACCCAATCAACCGCACCTAAGCCAGCCAATACTGCCATACGACGATCCGTAGGATTAATTGGACGACCAGGGCCTTTCAGGCGTTGTACTGATTCATTCGTATTTACCGCAACAATTAGGCGATCACCCAACTCTGCTGCATGATTTAAGTAAGACACATGACCCGCATGGAGAATGTCAAAACACCCATTAGTCATAACGACTTTTTCACCACGTTCACGCGCTTGTTTTACCGCGCTGATCAGCTGTTCTTCACCAATAATACCAAAACCAGAATCTTGGCTACCGTGAATCGCTTCTGCCAATTCAATCGTTGATAGCGTTGATGTACCAAGTTTACCAACCACAACACCAGCAGCGGCATTTGCTAAAGCACATGCTTCATCAAGCGGTTTACCTGTTGATACCGATGCTGCCAGTACAGAAATTACCGTATCACCGGCACCAGTTACATCAAATACTTCACGAGCAAGTGTTGGTAAGTGCAGTGGTTCCATATCGCGACGAAGCAATGTCATGCCATGTTCACTACGAGTAACAAGCAAAGCTTCAAAATCAAATTCTTCAATGATTTGTTGGCCTTTCACTACCAAGTCATCTTCATCTTTTACTTTGCCAACAACCGTTTCAAACTCAAGCATGTTTGGTGTTAATAACGTCGCACCACGGTAACGCTCAAAATCCGCACCTTTAGGATCAATGAATACAGGAACATTTACTTTTCGAGCTTCTTGAATCATTAATTGTACGTGCTCTAATGCGCCTTTTGCGTAATCAGATAATACAACGGCTTTTACTTTGGATAAGGTCGCCTGCATACGGCTGATCAGTGGCTCAGCAGGAACATCATGGAAGCTTTCCTCAAAATCCAAACGAATAAGCTGTTGGCCACGGCTCATAACGCGTAATTTAGTAATTGTTGGAAACTCAGGAAGAGTAACAAAATCACAATGCACTTTTAATGAGGCTAATGTTGCACCTAACGCTTTTGCTGGCTCATCATCACCCACTAAACCAACTAGGTGAGCATCTCCACCTAATGCGGCAATATTCATTGCAACGTTGGCAGCACCACCTGGACGCTCTTCAATATTATTAACCTTAACTACTGGAACTGGAGCTTCAGGTGAAATACGAGTCGTTGGCCCACCCCAATAACGGTCAAGCATTACATCACCAATGATCAATACACCAGACTGATCATAGTTAGGAAGTGTCGGTTTCATTCTTTTCTCCGGGCAATAAACAGCAAACTATCCACCATTATCGGTTCGAGCTATTTATAAAAATCATCTGTTATAAATGGTAGCATTTACGCAAGTTCTACGCCAACTTAGTAATAATAAACGAAGAGTTAAGTAATGCTTACTCAACAAACCAATTATTCCAAGCATTTACTACCGTTTCTCTTTCTTGATTAAAGCTATTTTCATCAACATCAGCATCAAAGCCTAATAAATTTCGGTGATGAATTTCATTTCGCATTACACAATAAGCATGGATCAACAATTGAGATAATTCGTCATCCATTACGCCTTGTTGTGCAAAACTTTCAAAGATGCGTACATTATCAGACCAACGAGTTAACTTAGGAGCTTGATGGCTGTGATTTAGCACTAAATATTGTGCTAAAAACTCAATATCAGTAATACCACCGATATCTTGTTTAAGCATAAAACGTCCAGCCTTCTTCCCTCCTAAATGATCTCGCATCTTTTCTCGCATTTCAGCGACATCTTTCTGCAGTGCCTTCTCATCTCGAGGTAAACAAAGAATATCATGGCGTGTTTTATTAAATGCCTCTTGTAATAAACGGTCGCCATAAATCATTCGTGCACGGACTAAAGCTTGATGCTCCCATGTCCATGCATCATCTCGTTGGTATTCATCAAATGCTTCGCTAGTACTGACCAATAAACCCGACGCTCCCGATGGACGTAAACGGGTATCAACTTCATACAAAATACCTGACGGCGTTCGCACTGAAAATATATGAATAATGCGTTGCGCTAAACGTAAATAAAACTGGCGACCATCAATCTCTTTTTTACCATTGGTATAAATATTGGCATCGCAATCGTGCATAAAGACAATATCAAGATCGGAATTATAGCCCAACTCCCACCCACCAACTTTACCATAACCTATAACGGCAAAACCTTTACTATCTCGCCCTTCAAGGTGTGTCGGTTCACCAAATTTTTCAGTGACTTGTAACCAAGCTTGGTTTACTACCGCTTCAACGATGGCTTCTGATAAATACGTTAAGTGATCACTTACTTTCATAAGCGATAACCCACCAGCGATATCCGAGGCTGCAATTCTTAGCAAACACACTTGCTTAAACTGACGCAATGCCTCCATTTGCTGCTCCATGTCATCTTCAGGAATGCGAGCAAGAAACTCATGTAGCTCTACTTTATACTGACTTAATTCAATAGGGTTATAGAGTTGGTTTATATCCAATAGTTCATCAAGAAGAATTGGGTAACGAGTTAACTGTTCTGCAACCATTGGGCTTGCTGCACACAAGCGAACCAGATGTTGTAATGCTCCGCTATGCTCATCAAGAAGCTCTAGGTAAGTAGTTCGAGTTGCAATCGCTTGAATAAGTTTGGTAATACGAGGTAAGGTATCACTAGCATCTTCTCGACTGATCACCACACTAAACAACTTTGGCATCAGATTAGTAATCGCTTCTCGACCTCTTGGACCAAGGGTTTTCTTTTTCAACTCGCCTTTAAACTCAATAATATGTTGAGTTAACGATTCAGCTTGTTCTGGGTTGAGTTCTTGTAATATATGCTCAAGTACATCTTGGTTATGTGCCATATCCCATAACTCAATATACGCTTTACCAACACTACTCTCTGATTCCTCTTCTTCATGGCCAATTAAGTCTTCAAATACGGCATGAATCGTATTCATATGGTGCTCTATTTCAGAGTACAACTCAGCCCAATGTTGCATTCCCATAGCAAAAGCAAGACGAGTTTGGTCGCGATCATCCATTGGTAAGGTTTGAGTTTGTTGGTCTCCAATCGCTTGTAATAAATTCTCTAAACGACGTAAAAAGCAATAACCGTTGGTGAGGTCATCAATTTCTTGAACAGATAATTGCCCTAGTTCTTTAATCGCTATTAATGTTTCTAATAATCCTCGACCTCGTAAAGAAGGCTCTCTACCACCGCGAATTAATTGGAATACTTGAGCAATAAACTCAACTTCTCGAATACCACCAGCGCCAAGTTTTATATTGTCATGTAAACCACGGCGGCGAACCTCTGTTGTTATCATTGATTTCATTCGACGTAGTGCTTGAATGGCACCAAAATCAATATAACGACGGAAAACGAATGGGCGTAACATTTGACGCAATTCTTGGTAATGACTGTACGTTTCTTTTCCCATCACTCGCGCTTTGATCATCGCGTAACGTTCCCAATCACGCCCTTGTTCTTGATAATAATCTTCAAGTGCAGCGTAACTCATCACTAATGGTCCACTTTCACCAAAAGGACGTAAACGCAAATCAACTCGATAACAGAAACCATCAACCGTCGTTTGATCTAACACTTTAATTAGTTTTTGACCTAAGCGTGTAAAGAATTGAGCATTCGCAATACTTCGACGAGCGCCTTCTGTCTCGCCATTTTCGGGATAAGTAAAAATCAAATCGATATCAGATGAGAAGTTCAACTCTCCGCCACCTAGTTTACCCATACCAATAATGAGCATCGGCTGCTCTTCACCTTGCGCATTTATTGGTATTCCCCAATCAATACATGCTTGCTTGTAAAGCCATTGGTAAGATTCAACTATTAGTGCTTCTGCGAGTAAGGAAAGGTGAGAAAGACTGATTTCTAAAGACCAATTATTGTCAGCGGAATGAGTATAAGTAAAATCGCGCCATGCTATATAAGCCATTTCACGTCGGCGGAAATAACGTAGCTCTCTCATTAATCCATGTTCATCAGTACAGGACGACAGTATTGCCTGTAATCGAGAGCGGTATTGCTCACTTCTGTCTGCTGCTTTAAACATTGATGGAAAATGCTGACACAGGAATTCATCTTTTTGAAAGCATTCGTGTAAAAAGTCACTACAGCCAAGAGCAATAAGTAATTGCTGCTGATACAGTTCAGGCCAATTTTGAACATGAGAAAGATGAGTCAACTCTTGCTGACGACGCTCAGCAAGAGTTTGTAATGATGATGGCAAAGACATGATATTCCTTATCGAAATTTCCATAACGTTAGTTAATACAGCATAACGGATAAAATAATGGTGCCAAACTTTATTATTAGCCGCAAACAAAAACGCCTACAACTGAGTGTAGGCGTCAGGAAATAAAACCAATGCGTTAGATCTTAAATACTTTCATTTTTTCTTCTAATTCTTCCGCATTTTTTTGTATCTCTTCAGAAGTCTCTGTTAGCTCTGTCATGACAACCACAGAAGCGTCAACCAGCTCTCGAACATTCGTCAGGTTTTGATCCATTTCTTCCGCAACGCTGCTTTGCTGTTCTGCCGCACTTGCGATTTGGAAGTTCATTTCATTAATACTACTAACTTGGCTCACAATACTGTTTAACTCTGTACCAGCGTTAGTCACTAACTCAACACCTTCAGCCGCTTCAACAACACTCTTCTCCATTAGCTCAACCGCTTGATTTGCACTATTTTGAAGTTGAGTGATCATATCTTGAATTTCAACCGTGGCACCTTGTGTACTTTGCGCTAGGTTTCTAACTTCATCTGCAACCACAGCAAAACCACGTCCAGCATCCCCAGCTCGTGCAGCTTCAATTGCCGCATTTAATGCCAATAAATTCGTCTGCTCTGAAATACCACGAATCGTTTCAACCACTGAGCTAATAGACATAACACGCTCTTCAACCTGATTAACCACCTCAGCAGAAGCGGCAATGTCACCAGATAGCGCTTGAATTTTAACGATCGTACCTTCTACAAACTGTTGCCCGACTTTTGCTTGCTCTTGAGCTTGCTCTGTACCAGCCGATGCATTACGTGCATTTTCTGCCACATTTTGTACCGTTGAACTCATTTCACTCATCGCCGTAGCAAGTTGATCTATTTCAGCAAACTCTTCTTGAGCAGCTTCTTTTGTTCCTTCCATACTGATCGTCATGATCTCTGTTAGGCTAGATAACTCTTGGGAAGCCGCCAATTGAGTTTCAACGACTGATTTAAGTTGTAAACGGGTTTTATTTAACTCTCTTGCTAAATCACCAAATTCATCTTTACAGTTCATTTCTACCGGTTCAGATAAATTTTGGGCTGCAATTTCTTTCATTGATGCATTTAAGTAGCGCATTTGACGTAACATAATACTTGAAGCACCAAGAAGAATAACCATAAAAGCAACGATCATGACTATCGTTTGCCAAATAACTTGGAAAAGATAATCTTGATAATATACCTCAGCACTCTCTGATGTTTGAGAAGCCACCACTACCCAATTATGGCTAGGCACTTTTACTGCAAATTCATAACGACTGTGATCATTAAGAGAATACGCTTTTTGAGAAGAAAGCCCCTGAAGCACCTCTTTTAATGAACGCCCCTCATCTAATGAAGACGAAAGAGAAGAAAGTGACTTCACCGATTGATGACCAAACACTTTGCCGCTATCACGATCTATCACATAAACATAATTACCTTTAGCCAATGCATTAGATTGAATACTAATTGCCTCACTAGCGAGTTCTTTACCGTTTGGCTTATTACTTAAAATGCTATCAACTAACTCAGCGCTGGCAATAGCTGACTCTTTGGCTTGCTCTTTTTGAATAGTAATTACTGCTTGGTAAAAAGTATTTGCGTCCCATAACTGTTTTGACACCAACAAAACCGTACTAAATACCATTAACATGACCAGCTTTGGCACTAACTTAATATCAGTGACCAGCCTTTCCCATGGCTTAAAAGCTATTGTTAACATTCTCTTCCCTCACTACCTTTCGGAATCAATTTTTTTAGTGCATGATGAAAACGTATAACGCTTATCATCATGCAAACACATATTTCTATTTTATATCGACAGACAGACATAAGTAATTAACATGAATCATAACAAAATTGACCTTAAACCCATGAGTTTAATGTCACTGATACTATCCTTTTTATCGTTAATTGTGATCTCAAGCCTTCTGTTCGTACCACTAGAACACAATAGCCGAACGATACTGATCACCCTTGATACCATTATATGTGGTCTCTTTATATTTCAGCTTTCAGTTGATTTTTTCCGTAGCAAACATAAGCTCCAATATTTAAAAGAACACTGGATTGACTTTGTTGCTAGCATCCCAATTATTGAACCAGTACGCTATGCTCGTATATTTCATATTTTACGTGTTTTTCGTTTACTTCGTTCAAGCCAATCTTTGTTAAAACAAATCCAATCAAATCGAAAAGAAGCGACCATTGCTTCTATTCTCATTTTAATGGTCACACTAATTTCTTTAGGGTCTGTCTTTATGCTGATGTTTGAAGGCAATGATCCTAATGCAAATATCCATACAGCAAGCGATGCGGTATGGTGGGCTTTTGTAACTATATCAACGGTTGGATATGGCGATCACTACCCAGTAACCATGGCTGGAAAAATACTGGCTGTATTAGTAATTATTTCAGGTGTGGGGATTTTTGGTATGATTTCAGGTTTGATAACTTCAATAATTACCGAGCCCTCAAAAATTGAGAAAAGAAAAAAAGAACAAGAAGATAGGCACCATAGAGATGAAAAGCTAGAACTACTTTTACAACAACAAACTGAAATACTACAAAAGCTAGATCAGATAAATAATATAAAAGAGAAGTGATTACTTCTCTTTTATATGATTACACATTCTTATTAGACGTAAAGTTATTGCCAATAAGGAGGGTATTCTAGCCCCGCTTTACGGGTTTGTTCCATCGCATGAAGAATTGAACGCTCTTGGCGGAGTAACCAACGCACAAGTTGCTCTCGCTCTTCCTCGTCATCTAGCAACTGAACTCGAGTTCTTAATGGTTCCAAACTCATCAAGTCATCTATACCTTGCAATAAATCAAGCCAAGGTAAGCGGAACCCTTTCCGTCTCTCATCGTCATAAATAAGAGCAAAACACGTCCCTGTCATTAGATTACGGCGTAAACGCATTTTTTGCTTAAAGTAATCTACGGGTAATAATTGATTTTCTGTAGAGAATGCGGAATCTAATGCTTCCCAAGTACGGTCGAGTAAAGTCCCAGAATGACTATCGATAGATTCTTGCAATATTTGACGCTTTTTATCGTCTAAAAATGGCTGCCAATCACGCGTTAAAATCCAACGACTCAAATCTAATAGCAAACCACAATAACGAGATGACATTAATAAAGACATCATTTCATCTGTCTTTGGTAACGATTCTGCACTTTCTTTAAGACTAGCAACTAAGAACTTTCTCGCATCTAATTTTCTTAATACATTGCCTTTTTCTTCAATTAAGTAGTCTAGGTGCTCTGATTCATCTAACCAATGAAGCTGCTCTTCTAACCACTTTAACTCTTGGCGCAACAATTCACTTGCACGTTTTGGCACCATTTCACCAAACACCAAAAATATTTGGCGTAGAAAGGCTATCGCTATACGGATCTCCTGCAAAGCAAGTAGATCTTGTGTGTCGATATAAATTTGTTCGTGATAATGCCAATGAGAAAGTGCGTATTCCAAAGAATTAATAAAGCACGTTTCAACGCTGTCACTAGACTCCGTTCTCACTAACGACAAGTTTTTTACTTTATCCGCTGGAGTATTCATCGCTAAACGATACCCTTTGGCCGCTTTACTTTGGTTACCTAGACGCATTCCACCCGAGCTACATAAATCACGAGCTAGTGTAAATAATGCATCCGTTTGTCCTGACTTAAGCTCTAGTTCTACTTCGCAAATTGGTGTGGTTTTATCACCAGCAATGACTTCACCTTGGTCAAAGGCCAGTTCTATTTCACTGCCATCAGGCATCGCAACTAACCATTGTTGACGTACGAAATTAGTCGAAAATAAAGGGGCTAGCTGTTGCTGAAGATCGTCTAACGTAATATCGCTAGGCCAAGCATCTTGAGGGTGTAAATTGACATTAGGGACATCAGAATCATGCTCTGCATTGTACTCTGGTCGCTGGTGTAATCCGGCAACAACTCGACCTGCAGTCTTCAATGTTTGGGTTCTTTCATCGTTAAATCGACGAATACGTAAGCCTGTGTCATGCTTACGAAGATGCTGTTCGGGTGTGTCAAAATAGATGTTACCCAAGTTAAGGCAACTCTGCTCTATGACTTTCGCTCCTGATATTTTGTCTATAATAGTGTCTACAAACTCAGGAAAAACAAAAAATTTCAGTTCTATTTCAGTTTCCATAATGACCTCATAACCGTTGTCTTTCCAAGGATATGGCTTAAACTGTTCGGTATCAAGCAACAAATAATGCCAAAACCATGATCTAAAGTAGTTTTATTGATAGTGGGATTGGGTTAACATTCGCGCCTTTATGGCCATCGTCTAACAATTCACCATTAGGTACTTGTTTTATTAGGTTAAGAAACCATGCCAGTAAATACTATTATGGGGTTATTCGCAAAGTCCCCAATGAAACCTTTGCAGCGTCACGTTGTTTGTGTCAATGAATGCTGCTCACTTCTTATTCCGTTTTTCGAAACGTGTGCAAAAGGTGATTGGGAAAAAGCGAGTGAACTTCGTGCGCAAATTTCTCATTTAGAGAAAGAAGCGGATGTTCTAAAACGTGAAATTCGTTTAAAACTTCCTCGTGGGTTATTCATGCCTGTTGACCGTACCGACATGCTCGGTCTGTTAACTCAGCAAGATAAACTTGCAAACCTGGCTAAAGACATCGCAGGTCGCGTTGTTGGTCGCCAACTTGAAATTCCAAGCTCTATGCAGGACGCATTTTTAGCTTATGTTCAACGTTGTTTAGATGCGGCTAATCAAGCGCAAGAAGTGATCAGCGAATTGGACGAGCTATTAGAAACCGGCTTTAAGGGACGTGAAGTCACTTTGGTTGCTGAGATGATCAATAAATTAGATATCATTGAAGATGATACTGATGAATTGCAAATTCAACTGCGCCAGCAACTCATGAGCATCGAACACAAGTACAATCCGATCGATGTTATGTTCCTTTATAAAATCCTTGAGTGGGTTGGTGGCATTGCCGACCAAGCACAGCGTGTTGGTTCTCGTTTAGAACTAATGCTATCTCGCTCATAAGTTTGTGATTCAGTAACAGGTAATACAATGGATATTCTTGCTAACTACGGCACGACCCTTATTTTAGTTGCGGCCTTCTTCGGCTTCCTTATGGCTATTGGTATTGGTGCAAATGATGTAGCCAATGCAATGGGCACCTCTGTAGGGTCTAAAGCACTAACAGTAAAACAAGCGATCATCATTGCTATGATCTTCGAATTTGCAGGGGCATACCTTGCCGGTGGCGAAGTTACAGATACAATTCGTAAAGGGGTAATTGATACCTCTCTTTTTTCCCATCAGCCTGAAGTATTAGTTTACGGCATGATGTCAGCACTTCTTGCTGCGGGTACTTGGTTATTGCTTGCGTCTTACATGGGCTGGCCGGTATCAACAACTCACTCTATCATCGGTGCTATCATCGGTTTCGCGTGTGTTGCTGTAGGTACAGAAGCGGTTGATTGGAACTCAGTTCAAGGTATCGTAGGGAGCTGGTTAATCACCCCTCTCATATCCGGTATTTTTGCTTACATGATCTTTATCAGTGCTCAACGACTGATATTTGATACAGATAAGCCATTAATGAATGCTAAACGTTTTGTTCCGGTATACATGTTCATCACCACTATGGTTATTGCACTTGTTACTATCAAAAAAGGTCTAAAGCACGTTGGTCTTCATCTATCTAATGGCGAAGCTTGGGTTGCGTCTGCAGGCGTATCAGCATTAGTAATGGTCGGTGGTTATCTGTATATCTCTCGTAAATTTGCAAATACAGTAAATGATGAGAAAGACAGCCGTGGTTTTACTGGCGTAGAAAGTATTTTTAGTACGTTAATGGTTATTACCGCATGTGCAATGGCATTTGCTCATGGTTCTAATGATGTTGCTAACGCAATTGGTCCACTGTCTGCTGTTGTATCAACCGTAGAGCATATGGGTGAAATCACAACGAAGAGTACTATCGCTTGGTGGATCCTTCCTCTAGGTGGTATTGGTATCGTTGTTGGTCTTGCAACATTAGGTCATAAAGTAATGGCAACAGTAGGTACAGGTATCACTGAACTGACTCCTAGCCGTGGTTTTGCTGCTCAATTAGCAACAGCATCAACGGTAGTGTTAGCTTCTGGTACTGGTCTTCCTATTTCAACAACTCAAACTCTAGTTGGTGCTGTATTAGGTGTAGGTTTTGCACGTGGTATTGGCGCACTAAACTTAGGCGTAGTACGTAATATCGTAGCGTCTTGGGTTGTTACGCTACCGGCTGGTGCATTATTGGCTGTAGTTTTCTACTACGCAATGCAAGCAATCTTTGGTATCGGCGCTCCAGTCTAACCTTAATCAATTTTGAAACAATTGCACAAAGAGGAGAGTAAAATCTCCTCTTTTCTTGCATCTGGGCTTAAATATTTTTAGTATCTATAACTTCGTTTGAATCTGTCGTGATGAGTAAGTTCTTTTTCTCTTTACTTAGAAGGTTCAAGACCATTTTTCAAAGGAATATTATTGTGAAGCATTTTATTAGCCTGATTCTACTTACTTGGGCTATTGCTGCGCCAGCGCAAGCTCAAACTCGTTATATTTCTGATAACCTGTTTACGTACATGCACTCAGGTCCAAGTAATCAATACAAAATCATAGGTAGTGTAAATGCGGGTGAGCGCATTACTCTATTAAGCAGCAACAAAAACTCTGGCTTCACACAAATTGTGGATACTAAAGGCCGTAAGGGCTGGGTTGAAAGTAAATTTGTTTCTCGCCAAGCGGGCCTAGGTGAGCGCTTACCAAAAGTTGAGGCTGAACTTACTTCAGTAAAAACACAACTGGCTAACGCTCGTAAAGCTGCGAATGATGAGAAAGCGGGGTTAGCTGATAGCTTGACTCAACGTAACCAACAAATGCAAGATTTAGAGCAAAGCTACAGCGATGTAAATAACCAATTGGTTAGCTCTCAATCTGAAATTCGTGAATTACGCGCTAAATTAGATACGCAAAAAGAAGACTTATTACTTAAGTACTTCATGTACGGCGGTGGTGTTGCAGGTATTGGTCTACTGTTTGGCCTTCTACTTCCTCACATGATCCCAAGTCGTAAAAAGAAACAAAACGGTTGGTCTTAAAATCATTATTGATGACTAATCAATAAATCATATATACAAAAAAGCTCAGAATTATCTGAGCTTTTTTTATACCAATGTAATTACTGAAATTGGTATTATTCCTATTAGTAAATAGTCATTACCCTTTCCACTCATACAGAGCAGGGATCTCTATCTTTTGGCCTTTAAAGTCAATCACTACATTTCTTGGGTTTATTTCTAATAATGTAATTCCATTTGAAATATGCCCACCAAGATTCACTTCTTTACCATTCACTTTTACCCAACGACGACTTGGTTTCGACGTGTAATTATGTGTTTGAAAATTAAGAGGAGGCAACTGCCCTGAAAATTGAGCGCCTTTTTTATCTAACTCAACATAAGGAGAATCGCCATACTTAGCAGAACCATTCTCGTACCGCTCTTCAACCTCAGACGGCTCATTTAAAATAGATTCAAATCGCGCAGCCAGTTCCGGTGACAAACCTGATAAATCTAAATTATCAATATCTAGAGGTTCTTGGTTTTGTTCAGCGGTAATATTATCAATGTCATCTTTATCTTTTGAATTCGGAATACCTCTAAACTCCTCTATTGAATTCTTTTTTTTCGTTGGCTCTTTCAAACGACTTAAAGACAACTCTGTCGCACGTAACGGTAACTTCTCTGTATCTAAAGTTGGTAATGATAATACCGTATATGTAGGCTTATAAGGCTCTAACTCTTGTTGAGACGCCTTGTAGTAAGGTAATGAAAGATAGCTAGATATAACCAAAGGAGGGAGCACGACAATTGAGCCTAAAACCCATAAAGGAAAACGATAAGACGACATTTACTTATCTCCTTGAAGCAAAGGCGCATCAATATTAACTACACTATCTAGCCACATTAATGTACTTGACCCAACAACACCGTCAGTAGCTAACCCAAATATTTCTTGAAACTCTTTCACTTGCTGTTCCGTCTCTTTATTGAATTTTTCCGAGTCACTGAAAGGTTGTTCTAATGCAAAAGACAATAAACGATTTAATTCTAAAATCGCTTTTCCTTTGTCACCACGCTTCATTGCTCTTTCGGTAATGATTGGTTTTTTCCACAATTGAATATAAGCACCATTCCAATGCTGCTCAAACCATTGATGAGAAACTTCGACATGTTCAGACGGCAAAAGTAGCTCCACCCCTTTAGAATGAACACGATAAACAAGCGCAAGTAAATCATCCCCTGTTGATTGCTGTAGCCAAACAACTGCAGGTCGATTAATCGCCAATAAGTCACTCAAACTGCCATTACTGTCTAAACAATATAATTGTGCTCTTTTTGCATTAGTACAATTAGCTTGAAACGAATTGGTTGAATATCCCCATACCGATAATAAGGCTTGAAACGCATCCGATTGAGATTCAAATCCAATTAATGGTGCTTCTACGATAGGCGCACTCATTGGGTAATGAGCATCCAAATACTTAGGAAGAAAATGATAACTCCCCAAACTCAATAATGCAGAGAGCCCCAATGCTATAACTAATGGAGTAAAGGCAAAATACGTTCTCTGATGAGAATTAACCTTTGGCGGGCTTTGCCAATCAAGTACTAATTCTTTTGCTTGTTCTACTGCTTTATTAGTTACTCCCTTATTGCCACTCTGATAACTTATCCAAAGCGCTTTATCACACAATAAGTTCACCACACGAGGTATTCCATCAGAATAGTGAGCGATTTTCTTTATTACCGATGCTGGAAATAATGAAATATCGCCACCAGCCACAGTTAAACGATGGGCAATATAATACTCAATTTCTTGTGGTGTTAATGGCAACAAATGATATCGAGCCGTAATACGTTGTGCTAATTGACGTAAATTTGTTTGTTGTAATTTATGTTGCAACTCAGGCTGACCAATTAAAAGTACTTTCAATAATTTGTCACTGTCCGTTTCAAAGTTGGTTAATAAACGTAACTTCTCTAAAACATCTGGCCCCAAGTGCTGCGCTTCATCAATCGCAACAATCGTTTGAAAGCCTTTCTCTCTCTCTTCTTTTAGAAAGCCAACAATGTTATCTGTAAGATTTTTCAAAGAGGCATTATTTGAATAGGTGATCTCAAACTCATCACAAATCGCTTCAAGCAATTCTTGGGCGCTAAATGTTGGGTTTAAAATTAAAGCTAAGTGCACTTTATTTTCTAATTTAGAAAACAAAGCTTTAGATACTGTCGTTTTTCCGGTCCCAACTTCGCCAGTTAATAAGGCGAATCCACCACCTTGCCCTAGTCCTGACAATAAATAATTCAGCGCTTCTTTATGGCGTTCACTCAAATAGAGAAAACGCGCATTAGGTGTCATTGAGAACGGAAGCTCATTAAAGCCAAAAAAATCTTGGTACATAAGAATGGTGTTTGCCTTATCAGGATAATTACAAGAATAAATATGGAATAAAAAGTCGAAAACCTATGATTGCACGGTATCATTGGAGCTAAGAAAGTAAAGAAAGTTCTCTTTATCTTGGCAGCTAGTAGGGCAAAACGTGGAAATTTATTTAGTTGGCGGTGCAGTTCGAGATTCGCTTCTCAATATTGATGTAAAAGACAAAGATTGGGTTGTTGTTGGAGCTACCCCTAACGAAATGGGTTCGCTAGGTTATCAAGCTGTTGGGCAGGACTTCCCTGTTTTCTTACACCCAAAAACCAAAGAAGAATATGCGCTAGCAAGAACAGAGCGTAAAAGCGGTCAAGGGTATAAAGGGTTTACTTGTTACGCGGAGCCCGATGTTACGTTAGAAGAAGACTTATTACGCCGCGATTTAACGATCAATGCCATTGCTAAAGCCGATAATGGTGAACTCATAGATCCTTACAATGGACAAGATGATTTAAATAACCGCTTATTACGCCACGTATCTGATGCGTTTGTTGAAGATCCATTGCGCGTCTTACGCGTCGCTCGATTTGCTGCCCGCTTTTATTCTCTCGGTTTTACTGTCGCACCAGAAACCATGACCTTAATGAAAACCTTGGTAGAGAGTGGAGAGTTATCTCACCTGACTCCAGAGCGTGTATGGCAAGAATGGGAAAAGTCCTTATCTAGCCAACACCCAGAAATTTTTCTTTCCGTATTAAAAGAGTGTGGGGCTTTGGCTGTTGTTTTACCTGAACTTGATGCATTGTTTGGCGTACCTCAACCAGAAAAATGGCACCCAGAAATAGATACTGGCATCCATACATTAATGGTTACTCAACAAGCTGCATTACTAAGCCAAGGTTTACCCACTCGCTTTGCTGCTCAAGTTCATGACTTAGGTAAAGGCGTGACGCCAGAATCAGAATGGCCAAGCCATAAAATGCATTGTCATACAGGCATTAAACTCATAAAAAAACTGTGTGCCCGAGTTAAAGTTCCTAATGAATATCGAGATTTAGCACTACTGGTTTGTGAACACCACACCAACATTCACCGAGCACCTGAACTACGAGCGCAAACCTTTATTAAGATATTCGATAAGATGGACGTATGGCGTAAACCTGAACGCTTAGAGCCTATCTTACTTTGTTGCCAAGCCGATCATGCGGGTCGATTAGGATTAGAGTCTGAACCTTACCCACAAAAATCACGTTTTGAAATGGCGTTTGAAACAGCAAAAGCGGTTGAAGTTAAAGAAGTGGTTGCCGCAGGTTTTAAAGGACAAGAAATTAGAGAAGAGTTGACAAAGAGACGAATTGAAGCGGTAAAAAGTAAATTAGATATCAAATAAGCTATACGCTAACTAGAACGCTTCGCTCTAGAAACTATAAAAGCTAAGGTTTCAGGTTTCAGGTTTCAGGAAAATCAAAATCGAGTACACCTGAAACCTGCAAACGTAGCGCCCTGAAGCCTAGAACATTGCCACGCCAGCAATACTCGCTCTTATCGTTTCTAGTTAGTGAAGCATACAGCTTCTAGTTTCTAGTTTCTAGTTTCTAAGCAAAGCTTAACCACATAAGTAGACCTGTACCTAATAGTAAGCGATAGATAACAAACGGCGTCATACCCATGCTTGAAATCAGTTTTAAGAAGAAATGAATACAAATATAAGCACTAATAAAAGAAACCACGACACCAGTGCTTAATAGACCTAAATTCACAGAGACATCACTCATCACTAATTTAAGACCAAGATAAGAACCAGCAAGAGTGATAATTGGAATGGACATTAAAAATGAAAAACGAGCAGCCGCTTCACGAGTAAAACCTAGATAAAGAGCAGCGGTAATCGTAATTCCAGAACGAGACGTCCCTGGGATCATTGCCATCGCTTGAGCAACACCTAAGAATAATGCTTTTTTCCACGTCATCTCATACTCACCTTTCGCTAGTTCTGAGTTTTTATCTACCCACCAAAGCAAAAGACCAAACACAATCGTCGTTGCGGCGATAACCCATGCACTGCGCAAATACACTTCAATAAAATCTTTAAATAACAAACCACATAATGCTGCTGGGATCGTCGATAAGATGATTAGCCATGCTAGCTTAGATTCTTTATTGTGTTCTTTTTTAACAATAGATCCAATCCAAGCAGTTAATAAAGTCACTACCTCTTTTCTAAAATAAATAACTACCGCAGCAAGGGTACCTACATGCACAGCGACATCAAAGGCTAGACCTTGATCTGGCCATCCAAGAACTGCAGAAGGAAGTATAAGATGGGCAGAACTTGAAATAGGTAAAAACTCAGTAAATCCTTGCAATAAAGCGAGAAAAAAAGCTTCAAAGTACGTCATGATATTCCATTAAAAATTTAAGTTAAGTAATGCTGGTTTAAGTGATTGGCTGCGTGGAAAATCAGCCCATATTTGACTGACCGTTTTCTCAGTACTAGGGATAATAAGATCAGGGTTCAATTCAACCATCGGCAAAATAGCGAAGGCAAATTTAAACAGATCATCTCTAGGTAATGTTGGATCTGATGCTGAGACAACGTCACCATACAATAAGATATCAAGATCAAGGGTTCTATCTTGATTCTTTTTTGCATTAGGTTCTCTACCCCATTTGATTTCAATCGCACGTAATAGAGCACCAAGTTCCCTCAATGAGTAGTTAACTTTTAACTCAACAACCAAATTGAAAAAATTATGACCAGAGAAACCTACAGGCTCAGCCTCATACACAGTTGATACTTTTGTTATTTCACCAAGTTGATGTAATTCATCAATGGCTATTTTTACATTTTTTTCAGGGGAAATATTGGAGCCAATACCAATATAGGTTGTGATCATTTGCTTCCTCGCTCAATCACAACACCCACACTATATGCGTTTACCACAGCACCAGGCTTAGATAAATGAATACGAACCCAAGGCACAGAGAAACGAGTCATAATAAGATCTGCAATTTCTTCAGCTACACGCTCAACCAAAAGAAAACGACCTTGTTGAATATGTTCTGTAACCGCTTCACTTACCTCTGCATAATTTAAGCACTGCTCAACATTATCTGAATCTGCCGCAGGTTTATTGTCATGAGCCATATCAATATCTAATACGAGCTTTTGTTTAATGCCTTGTTCCCACTCATAAACACCAATGGTTGTAATAACTTCAAGTTGTTTTATAAATACTAAATCCATCTTTGATCACACTTTTTATTAAGAGGTCGGATACCCATCAAAAGAAAAACAACGTAATATTGATATTACTTTGCACGATGTGCTGAGCAATATACTATAAAAATGATTTCTGATCGCTCTTGATCGCTTAAATAAAGGCTCATTCATGACCCCTCTTGCACTAATTATGATCATCATCGCCTATCTTCTAGGATCGATCTCTAGTGCGGTTTTAATATGTCGATTAAAAGGCTTACCAGACCCAAGACATTCAGGCTCACATAACCCAGGCGCAACTAATGTTCTCCGCTTGGGTGGAAAAGGCGCTGCAGGTTTGGTACTTCTATGTGATATTTTAAAAGGAATGTTGCCAGTATGGGGAGGTTACTTTCTTGAAATCAATCCGCTATTGCTTGGTATTATTGCTATTGCAGCTTGTCTAGGTCACATGTACCCATTATTTTTTCATTTTAAAGGTGGGAAAGGGGTCGCTACCGCATTAGGTGCTCTTGCTCCAATTGGACTAGATTTAACAGGAATGTTATTTGGTTGCTGGATGGTCACAGTATTAGTTACTGGGTACTCGTCATTAGCGTCAATGGTCACAGCTCTACTTGCCCCTTTATTTACTTGGCTTGTAAAACCTCAATACACTTTACCCGTAGCCATGCTTTCTTGTTTAATCGTTTTAAAACATCATGAAAATATTCGACGTTTTTTTGCAGGCAAAGAAACAAAAATTTGGCAAAGAAAAAGGGACTAATCTAGCCCCTTTATTATATTTAACCTAAAAGATCATCTACGATCTTTTTTTGATCCGTTCTATTTAGCAATAGGCTTTAATTGATCTATCGGCCAGCGAGGCTTCGCTTGAACCGCTAAGTCAGTTGTCTCACCATTTTTCAGACGCTGCATACCTGCATAAGCAATCATGGCACCGTTATCGGTACAAAATTCAGTTCGAGGATAGAACACCTCACCACCAATTTTTTTCATCATCGCTTCTAGTTCTTGACGAAGGTAGGTATTCGCACTTACCCCACCCGCCATTACTAAACGTTTCATACCCGTTTGCTTCAATGCACGACGGCATTTAATTGCTAAGGTATCTGCTACAGCTTCTTGGAAAGCAAACGCAATATCTGCACGAGTTTGCAAATCATCATCGTTAGCACGAATAGTATTTGCTGCAAATGTTTTTAGACCAGAAAAGCTGAAATCTAAACCTGGACGATCTGTCATCGGACGAGGAAATTTAAAACGGCCTTTTGTGCCACTCTCTGCTAATTTTGACAGCAAAGGACCACCAGGATAATCCAACCCCATTAATTTAGCCGTTTTATCAAACGCTTCACCAGCTGCATCGTCAACAGATTCACCAAGGATTTGGTATTCACCAATGCCTTTTACTTCAACCATCATTGTATGACCGCCTGACACAAGTAGTGCTACAAACGGAAATGCTGGTGGCTCATCTTCAAGCATTGGAGCAAGTAAGTGGCCTTCCATATGATGAACAGGAATGGCAGGTACATCCCATGCATACGCAATACTACGACCGATAGTTGAACCAACTAATAACGCGCCCACCAAACCAGGACCTGCGGTATAAGCGATACCATCGATATCATCTTTAGTCATGCCAGCATCATTTAATGCTGCTTGAATTAGGGGAATTGTCTTTTTAACATGGTCACGAGAGGCCAATTCAGGTACAACACCACCATAATCTGCGTGCAATTTTACTTGGCTATACAGCTGATGAGCCAGTAGCCCTTTTTCGTCATCATAAATAGCTACACCCGTTTCATCACACGAGGTTTCAATACCTAAAATTCGCATATTTTTCTCAGTTACCCGTTAATTTATCGCCATATTACCTACATCCCTAAGCTAGCTCAAGCGACCTGATGACTAGAGAAGACAAAATAAACAAAGAAATTACTCAATTCTTAATCAAGAATGCTTTACAAAACGTCTTGATCGGATTAAAATTCGGCACCAATTTGAATAATAGCTGGTTAATTATAACTACCAGCGAATTGACTAACACCTGAGGTGAAAGGCATATGCCAGTAGTTAAAGTACGTGAAAACGAACCGTTCGACGTTGCACTACGTCGTTTCAAGCGCTCTTGCGAAAAAGCAGGTATTCTTTCTGAAGTTCGCCGTCGTGAGCATTACGAAAAACCTACTACAGTACGTAAACGCGCTAAAGCAGCAGCTCAAAAGCGTCACGCTAAGAAGTTGTCTCGCGAAAACGCACGTCGCGTTCGCCTGTACTAATAACTTACCTAATTTAGGACTAAGTTATGGCTCTAATTGAAAAACTCAAAGACGAGCAAAAGTTAGCGATGAAAGCCAAGGATAAATTACGCCTTGGCACAATTCGTTTAGCTTTATCGGAAATTAAACAACGTGAAATCGATGGTCATACAACTTTGTCTGACGATGAAATCATTGCTGTTTTAACGAAGATGGTTAAACAACGTCGTGATTCAGTATCGCAGTTTACTGCCGCTGGTCGTGATGATCTTGCAGATAAAGAGAGTGCTGAGATTTTAGTACTTGATGACTTTATGCCGCAAGCACTTACCGATGAAGAAGTTGCTGAGTTATTAGACGAAGCAATTATTGAATCAGGTGCTGCTGGAATGCAAGATATGGGCAAGGTGATGGGCGTGTTAAAACCTCAAATCCAAGGCCGCGCTGACATGGGTAAAGTAAGCCAACTAGTTAAATCTAAACTGGCTTAATAGTACTCTATTTATAAAACAAGCCGTGCTATCTTTGATCGCACGGCTTGTTTGTATTTACAGGAAAAGAAAAAGATGGCAGGACATATCCCTCGCAGTTTTATTGATGAGCTTTTAAATCGACACGATATTGTCGATATCATTGACGCAAGAGTAAAACTGAAAAAACAAGGGAAAAACTATGGTGCTTGTTGTCCATTTCATAATGAGAAATCCCCTTCTTTTTCTGTTAGCCAAGAAAAACAATTCTATCACTGCTTTGGCTGTGGGGTTCATGGCAACGCCATTGATTTCCTCATGGAATTTGACCGTTTAGAATTTGTTGAAGCCATTGAAGAACTTGCTTCAATGCTTAGCCTTGAAGTGCCACGTGAACAACGCAGTGGTTTCAATGCTCCCTCTGGCCCAACCGCAAACTCAGAACAAAAACGAAGCTTATATGACTTGATGGGTGGCATCAGTCAATTTTATTGCTCTCAATTAAAATCCGCAGCAAATATTCACGCAATCAACTATCTTAAAGGTCGAGGACTTTCTGGTGAAATAGTTCAGAAATTTGGTATCGGTTATATTGCTGATGAATGGGAGTTGGTGAAAAACAACTTCGGTAGAGACAAGGCATCACAAGACGCATTAGTCAGTGGTGGGATGTTAATTGAAAGTGATAATGGCCGTCGTTATGACCGCTTTCGTGGACGAGTGATGTTTCCAATTCGAGACCGCCGAGGGCGTGTTATTGGATTTGGAGGCCGTGTAATTGGTGAAGGCACTCCCAAATATTTAAACTCACCAGAAACGCCTATTTTCCATAAAGGCAAAGAGCTTTATGGTTTATATGAAGCACTACAAGCTTACAAAGAATTACCACAAGCATTAGTGGTTGAAGGCTATATGGACGTCGTTGCCCTTGCTCAATTTGGCATTGATTATGCTGTTGCGTCTCTAGGTACTGCAACCACAGGCGACCATATGCAGCTCCTCTTTCGTCAAACTAGCACCGTTGTGTGTTGTTATGATGGTGACCGAGCGGGCCGAGAAGCCGCATGGCGCGCAATGGAACAAGCTCTGCCATACTTAAATGATGGACGTCAATTAAAGTTCATGTTCTTACCTGATGGAGAAGATCCGGATACTTATATCCGCCAGCACGGGAAAGAGGCATTTGAACAAGAAGTCGCTCAAGCTGATTCTTTAATTAATTTTATGTTTAGAAGCTTAGTTGACCAAATAGATACTAGCAGTCGAGAAGGGAAAGCGAAGCTAACTACGTTAGCAGTTCCTTTGATTGATAAAGTTCCCGGTGGCACATTACGTCTTTATTTACGTGAGCAACTTGGCAAAACACTTGGAATTATGGATGAAAGTCAATTACAGCAACTAATATCTAAACAAGGCACTCCAGAAACAAAGCGCCAAGCTCAACCAGAAATTAAACGTACAGCAATGCGTGAAGTAATCACGTTATTATTACAAAATCCAAATTTAGCTCAATTGGTTCCAGATTTAGAGAGTGTGAAAGACATTCCCCTCCCTGGATTAAGTTTATTTCTTCAATTACTTGAAAATTGTCGACATAACCCCCATATCACTACAGGCCAATTATTAGAATATTGGCGCGGTGATAAAAATGAAAAATTATTATCACGCTTGGCGGCATGGGAACTTCCTATCGACCAAGACAACATACAAGATTTATTTATGGATTCGCTGGACAATATTTTGGCCCAGTGCATCAATCAACAAATTGAAAGTTTGCAGACGAAAGAAAGAACGCTTGGCTTATCAGTCGAAGAAAAGCGGGAGCTACTAGCCTTGATGCTAGAACTAAAAGCATAGAATCCCAGCATCGTCATCAATGAAAAAATTTGTTATTATTAGTGGTTTGCATTTCGCATACTAATTCCTTCACACAGACCAGAAGTAGGATACCGTCTATGGATCAAAATCCGCAGTCACAGCTAAAATTACTTGTAATCAAAGGCAAGGAACAAGGCTATCTGACCTACGCAGAAGTTAACGATCACCTACCAGAAGAAATAGTAGACTCTGAGCAGGTTGAAGATATTATCCAAATGATCAATGACATGGGTATCAAAGTGGTAGAAACCGCACCTGATGCTGATGATATGTCATTGAATGATGATGATGCCGTAACTGATGAAGATGCAGCAGAAGCCGCTGCAGCCGCACTATCAAGTGTAGAAAGTGAAATTGGCCGTACAACGGATCCGGTTCGTATGTACATGCGTGAAATGGGTACCGTTGAACTTCTTACTCGTGAAGGCGAAATCGACATCGCTAAACGTATTGAAGAAGGCATCAATGAAGTTCAGTGTTCTGTTGCTGAATTCCCTGGCGCAATTTCATACCTATTAGAACAGTTTGATAAAGTTCAAGCCGAAGAAATTCGACTTACTGACATCATTTCTGGTTTTGTTGATCCTAATGATGATGGTTCTGCAGCACCAACAGCGACACATATCGGTTCAGAACTGAGTGAATCAGATCTTGAAGACGAAGATGAAGAAGCTGAAGATGATGAAGACGAGGAAGAAGAAGATGTAGGTATTGATCCAGAGCTTGCTTTGGAGAAGTTCACTGAACTTCGAACTTCTTACCACAACATGCAACTTGCTTTTGAAGAGCATGGGCGTGATAACGCAAAGGCACGTGAAGCTATTGGTGAATTAACTGATGTTTTCCGTGAATTTAAACTGATCCCTAAGCAGTTTGATTACCTTGTTCGTGAAATGCGTGGCAGTATGGATCGTGTTCGTACACAAGAACGTTTAATTATGCGTATGTGCGTTGAATACGGAAAAATGCCTAAGAAATCATTTATTTCATTATTCTCAGGCAACGAATCGTCTGATGAATGGTTCAATGAAATTCTTGCTTCTGACAAGCCATACGTTGAACGCCTAAAGCGTTACGAAGATGATATTCGTCGTTCAATCAAGAAAATTGACAGCATTGAAAAAGAAACAGGCTTACCTGTTGTAAATATTAAAGACATCAGCCGTCGTATGTCTATCGGTGAAGCGAAAGCTCGTCGTGCGAAAAAAGAAATGGTTGAAGCTAACTTACGTCTTGTAATTTCAATTGCGAAAAAATACACCAACCGTGGCCTACAATTCTTGGATCTAATCCAAGAAGGTAATATTGGTCTAATGAAAGCGGTTGATAAGTTTGAATACCGTCGTGGTTATAAGTTCTCAACTTATGCAACATGGTGGATCCGTCAAGCTATCACTCGTTCAATTGCTGACCAAGCGCGTACTATTCGTATTCCTGTGCACATGATTGAAACGATCAACAAATTGAATCGTATTTCACGTCAAATGCTACAAGAAATGGGTCGTGAACCACTACCTGAAGAACTTGCTGAACGCATGCAAATGCCTGAAGACAAGATCCGTAAGGTTTTGAAAATCGCAAAAGAACCAATTTCAATGGAAACACCAATTGGTGATGATGAAGATTCGCACCTAGGTGATTTCATCGAGGATAACACACTTGAACTTCCTGTTGATTCTGCAACTTCAACAAGCTTGAAATTTGCAACCAACGATGTTCTTGCTGGTTTAACACCTCGTGAAGCAAAAGTACTTCGCATGCGTTTTGGTATTGATATGAATACTGACCATACTCTAGAAGAAGTGGGCAAGCAGTTTGACGTAACACGTGAACGTATCCGTCAAATCGAAGCTAAGGCATTACGTAAATTACGTCATCCTAGCCGCTCAGAAGTATTACGTAGCTTCTTAGACGAGTAATAGCTCTCGCTGTTATTCATCAATAGAATCAAAAAGGTGGGCTTAGGCTCACCTTTTTTCGATCTAAAGCCACTTTTTTAACTAACTGATTAAAAACCAAACACCTTCTCTCTAGACACCCTTTTCATCTTCCCCTATAATCAACCACCTACAAAGGCCCCTTAGCTCAGTGGTTAGAGCGCACGACTCATAATCGTTCGGTCCCCAGTTCAAATCTGGGAGGGGCCACCAAATTTAGAAAGGCGTAATAGGTTAGTACCTACTACGCCTTTTTGCTATCTGACGTTTCTGGGTCAGGTAACGGGTCAGACAAGCCCAATGCACTCATATCCTCTTGTCGCTATCCCATAGTAATCTGAGACTCTCTGTGTTACCAAGTTTTATATTCTGATTGTATAGCTTCTCAAAACGCTTAGACTGCACTTTTACTATTAGGCTTTAAACAAATATATATCCAGTAAATACATCATAAACAAAAAAGGAGCCTTTAAGCTCCTCTATTCAATTAACTAACTCTAATTTTTCTTGTTGTAGCTAAGGTTAATTCAAACTCTTTAACTTCTTCAACCACATAAGTCATATGATGTGTCGTATCTATCGTAACCCATTGAGTTGTACTTCCTTTGAAAGCTTCTTTTTTACCCTCTAAACAGCCTTCATTTGCACATACACTTATCATTCTGTCACCCCAACTAAAACTAGGTTTCATATAATGCCCAGAACTAATTAACCGACGACACAAGTCGTGCATTTGTGCACCTTTATCGCCTTGATTTCTCGGGTATCCTCTTACTACTAAATAGCTATCATTCATTGTGTATCGAATTTTACCATTAGCATATGGCGCAATGCTTACACTCACTGTCGGGTTACTAATACCATAATCTCCAAATACTAGATTAGCATTTGGGTTAAAGGTTTTTATGCTTTTCCAAGCTTTAACCTCTTTTCTAACAACTGGAGCCTGAGAGTTAATTTTAGACACCATTCCATTAATGTCACCAGCAACAGAGCATCCAGCCATTGAAGTGAACTTGAAGTCATAATTTTTTAATAGTTTTAAAGCTAAAGTGATATTATCTTGGATCGCTACAATCGAAGACTTACTCAAAGAAACATCCCCACAATCAAAGAGCACTGATGACCTAGAAATATCAATATTCAAAGCCGTAACTATGCTATCAAAGGTTTCAAGAAAGTATTCCTCTTCTTGCATGTCACTAAAGGCATCATTATCTAATCGAATAAAAAAGCGATTGGTTTCTTTGGAGAGTTGTTTCAAAACAGTGGAGTATTCTTCGTCTTCCCATCTGTCATAGCCAACAACAGGTATAACATTACATCCTAAATTAGACAGGCAACTACTTAAAAAAACTAATATGTGCTCTCCAGATTCAACTGTTGCGTTTGGAGCCCAACTATTAATATCTATACCAATAGAAGCCCCAGTCATAGCATCTTGAATATCAGAAGCAACACCTTGAATATATACTTCGTATGGATTAGCTACAGAGGTATATTTTTTTCTACCTAACATATCCTCAGTCATAGGTGGTAATTCAAATATTGGTAGAATAAACTGCTTTACACTATCATTAAGCTGTTTATAAGATTCGAACTCTCCACTTTTAGCTCGACTAATTGGAACATATTTAGGAATCATAAATTACCTCACTTACCAAATTTTATTGGGAAAGTGCTTACGAACCTCCCCTTGACCAATTAAATTAGAAAACTGATTATATTTACCTGTTTCTTTTCTCAACCTACCCGCAATTATAGAAGGGTGAATTCTTAAATTTCGTGACAAATCTTCTATATTTTTGCTATTTGGATTCAAATAAGCCTGACTACGCTTCCAAACAGTACGAGGAATTAATGTATCACGAGCTATGCGGTTAGCTTCAGCTTCAAATTTATCGGTGCTTTCAGCTCCATGCTCAAGATCATCTACAAATGTTTTATCTGAATCGATATGTTTCCATATATGGACAACTTCATGAAGCAGCGTGAACCAAAAGTTATCCAATCGGTCTAACCTCAAAGATAAGGCAATAATAGGGCGACCATTGCTATCTTTTAAAGCAGCACCATCGACTGAAGTTCCTTTAAGTGCAGGCTCGATAACAACACATATTCCATGTGTTTCAAGATACTCAATCGCTAATTTTGGCCCAAACTCAGACCAACTCAACTGAGCTAACCCCTTTAAGAAATCTTTATCAATGATGCTTGAATCATATTGTGGTATTGAATCTTTTTCTCGTGATTTCTGAACCACACGGCTTACCCACGCATAAAGTTTATATTGTGTTGATGGAGAATAAGCATCACCTGTCAATGTTCTTCTGAAAGCTGCTGAAGCCGTCGTTCCGCCGACTTGCTGGATAAACTCTTTTACATACCCTTCCACTTCAGATTTCGCTTTTGAAGCAGTATCTTTGATCCAGCCTCTAGAAATCATTTCCTTAATCGGAAATTTAGCCCAGTTAATTTCTTGGTTACTAGCCCGTTCTGTAAACTCTGATTCTGACTCCATACCTAATAAAGTTTGAGGAGCGATTCCCAAACCTATAGATAGTGACTTAATCATGGATACAGTCAAAGGCCTTTTACCTGATAAAACCTCAGATACTCGACTCTTCGTTCCAAAATATGGAGCTAAATCAATTTGCTTTAAACCCTTTTCTTCCATCCGAAATTTAATAGCACTTATTGGATCAACTGGCATTACTGGGTAATGACTTTTCTCATACTGTTCAATAAGTAAGGTGAGCAATTCAAAATGCTCAGCTTCCTCAGATCCAGGCGTCAAATTTTGATCGAATAAATATTCAACCTCGTTGAGATATTGATGATATTGCTCTTCTGTTCTAATTACTCTCGGAGCTAATTGACTACTCATTCTTGTATCACTTCACTAATCATTGCTTTATCTAAACCAAATTTAATTTTTAGTTTAATTTGAGGGAATTTATTTCCACATACAGGAAAAAGGAAAACAGTTCCATCGACAGATATAGCTCTAGGAAACGCATCTAAAATAGCACTAGGTTCTTTCCACGAAGCATGGCTGACTTCTGTAACCCACGCAGAAATCCACTGATCTATTTCTTCATTGCAGCCCAATACGTAGGTTAAGTGATGTTTACCAATCAATTGCATTACTTGTTCTCCATTTGGGAACTATCTTATATATAGAAATCTACCAAGTCAACAATGTTCCCAATTCGAGAACGAATAAATGAGTAACCCTATAGATTACATGGAGACTATTGACTAAAAAACAAGCCATGAATAAGAAATTAAATGAATATCAATCCTTTAGTCATTAGATATCAAGAGAAAAGTTAACCGACAGAAACCATAGTTATCACATACGTCTATATAAACAACCAGCATGAATACATTAAAGTAAGACGTTTATATGCGCTATAGCCATCTATTTTAAGAATTATGGCTGTCATCAACGGTAAGAAAATAGCATAAGAAAAAGTAAATTATGAATGAGTTTACGGTAAAATTTGTAGGCGCTATTCAGAATTAAAGATATAGGTATTGAACATTCACATTGCCTATTTCACACAAAGACACTATAAAAGTTACATCTTTAAGCCAAAATCGGACACCATACTAAAAATAATGATATCCGAAATAATTCTTTATTAGTCCACTGTGAATCATAGTTCATTATAAGTTTAAATTTTAACTTGAATATCGAAACCAAGAATAAATGAAAATTTTACTGAAGCATGGTTCCATCGTCTAAATTCACAGCACTTACCCTTTAGGCCTAACTCTTAATTTCTGCATCAGTACTAGACAACTGTGATTCTAACCAAGCATCAATATCCACAGATCGCCAACCTATCACCCTATTACTCAATGCTATGGGCTTCGGCAGATGATTCGATTTTCTCCATCGCCAGATGGTTGTATTGCTCACCCCTAGTAACCTTGCTAACTCATCCTGCCTGATAAATAATTTATTACTCATTGTTTTATTCTCTATTGTTATTCTTTGAAAACACTATAATGACAATACAGACCAAGCATAATACGAAACATACAACAAACCATGTTGACAGATTCATTTATCGATCTACACGCATCGCGTATAGCTCTAAGAAAACAGATAGAAAAACAAGCTAATGCGCTACAGGAACAAACTCGTGTTGAAAATATAAAAATTACTCAACGCAAGCGTGCTGGATATCTTTACGCTATTACTGTCTTAAAGAACATTGTTCTTGAGCCATTTTTCATTAAGGCATTTAAAGCAGAGTTCAAGTCTTTAAAAACGTATGAATCACAAACAATCAATGAGTTAGATTCCTTAGTTATTGCTCACGGTGGGCTGAATCGCACTATTCTACAACTCGAAGAATTTCTCGCAATTCGTGGATTATGGACTACAAATTATGATGAAATTGACTATGCAGATGAAGTATTGCAAAGCCTTTGGAAAGTAAGAGCATTAACACCGCAGTATAAAGAAAAAACCTACTGGAACACGGTTCTTCCAACATGCGCTTTATGCTGGCGATTACCTCAACATTCTCATTATTATTGCTCTGAACATCACCCTAATCGTGATCAGAAGTCTTATAAAGCAGCAAAACATAAAGTTTTTCGTGCTTTAACACAGCTTGATAATATTTATATTGAATCTAAATTCGAAAAACAGAAAGAAGCTGAATCAAATAGCCAGAAAGCGTCGAATATGTACCGTTTACTTGGTGGTTTTGCTCCGCACCCTCGCTATTTCATAAAGTTTTGTAAGAACCATGTTCTACAAACAACCTGGATCGAGCTTGCAAAAAGCATTACAACCACCACTCAAGAGCTTTACCCTGCTACCTTTAATTGTATAAAACGTATAAAACCTCAAGATTACTCTTGTTGGAAAAACTGGTGTCTAGCAATAATTCGCGCATTAGATCCTTTACAACCAAAAGCTTGGGTAGTTAGAGAACAAGATAAACATCTAATTAATGTTGAGTCTTGGATGGCAATCGTATCTACGTTACATCGCTATGAATGCACACATCGCTATGAGTCTTTACCTGTGAATTTTGGCCCAGAGAAGGGTTATAGAAGAAACGAAGAACAGTGTTCTTCAATAAAGCAATTGATTGATATACAGCGCTTGGAAACAGGTAAAGTTAATCTATCAGAAGTAGCACGAACGCTGGGGCTTAGCAGGCAACGGATACATAAGATCGTTAACACCTATGGGCTGTTAGTCAAAAAATAAAGTATATGAGTATGAAAAACGACTTTTAGCGGTTTGAAGGCTTCACTTAGATAACGCATTGTATTTTTTATTCGTGATAATAATTAAATAGTAAAGAAAGCGAAGAACACTGTTCCATCGTTACTTACCGCATATGTTCGGTACGCAGATGATTAAACTTATATAGCTATGAAGTTGATCGTTCATATAGAGGAAGCGAAATAACAGTGTTCCAACGTTACTTACAGCATATATTCGGTACGAAAATGATTAAACTAATGTACCCCTGGAGCTAACAGCTCATACTGCCTCATTGCGTGTGCTGACCAGCACGCGCGATAAAGTGGTGAGATTCTGAAGACAGATCACCACACTATTTGATTGTGCATATAGAAGAGACGAAGAACAGTGTTCTTCAATAAAGCAATTGATTGATATGCAGCGCTTGGAAACAGGTAAAGTTAATCTATCAGAAGTAGCACGGACGCTAGAGCTTAGCAGGCAACGTATACATAAAATCGTTAATATCTATGGAATGTTAGTCAAAAAATAAAGTATATGAATATTAAAAACGATTTTTAGCGGTTTGAAGGCTTCACTTAGATAACGCATTGTATTTTTTATTCGTGATAATAATTAAATAGTAAAGAAAGCGAAGAACACTGTTCCATCGTTACTTACCTGTGCACGCTCGGCACGCAGATGATTAAACTTATATAGCAATGAAGTTAATAACTCATACTGTCTCATTGCGTGTGCTGACCAGCACGCGCGATAAAGTGGTGATATTCTAGACTCTATTCTTATTTACCAGCTTGATTATGCCCACTGAAAAATGCTGAGTTATTAGTTATAGATAAGTGTTGTTCTAAACATAATCCAGATAACAAGCTTTGATAGTTCGAGGGCAAGGTAAATACCAAATCAATGTTGAGTACAGATCGAGATCGTATCTACGTTACATCGCTATGAATACACATATATCTATGAGTCTCTACCTGTAAATTTTGGTCCAGAGAAGGGTTATAGAAGAAACGAAGAACAATGTTCTTCGATAAAGCAATTGATGGATATTCAGCTTTTGTTCTAGTTGAGATGATTAAGAAAATGGCTCATATTTCTCAGTTTTTTAAGTGCCTATTCAATGCTATGCATTACGTTTTAACGTTGTTTCTTTAAGCCACCTGCGAGGCGGATAGTTTCACATAATTGCTAACTTACTGCTTAACATAGTTATGTGTTTACGTTTTAACGTTGCTTCTTTAAGCCGCCTGCGAGGCGGATAGTTTCACATAATTGCTAACTTACTGCTTAACATAGTTATGTGTTTACGTTTTAACGTTGCTTCTTTAAGCCGCCTGCGAGGCGGATAGTTTCACATAATTGCTAACTTACTGCTTAACATAGTTATGTGTTTACGTTTTAACCTTGCTTCTTTAAGCCGCCTGCGAGGCGGATAGTTTCACACAATTGCTAACTTATTGATTAACTTGGCTATGTGTTTACGTTTTAATATTGCTTCTTTAAGCCGCCTGCAAGGCGGATAGTTTCACATAATTGCTAACTTATTGCTTAACATGGCTATGTGTTTACGTTTTAACGTTGCTTCTTTAAGCCGCCTGCGAGGCGGATAGTTTCACATAGTTGCTAACTTACTGCTTAACATGGCTATGTGTTCACGTTTTAACGTTGTTTCTTTAAGCCACCAGCTAGGTGGACTAGAGCGCTAGTTGCTTGCTCTGAAGTCAATTTATCTAACTTAACCTCATCTGTAAAGAAGTTTAACTCATTGACTTATAAAATATTTTATATATAACAAGCACAAAAAAGACAAGCATAAACGCTAAAGATTTGTTTCTAGTTGATAATAAAGCTTTTATCTGAAGACGTTCTTTACCCTCCTCGCTAACAACTTTTTTTACGTAAGCGCCAGCCAGTTACTCGGTGTGTTGAGAGGTGAACGAAAGCCGTTAGGCTTTGGTTCACTTTAGCGCCTGACGACATATCAGAAAAAGCCAAGCTCTCACTCTATCCCGAATGGACGGATAGCGTTTTCGGCCAAGATGTTGTTGATACGTAAAATACTGATGGTACACGGTTACTCAGCTACAGATCGACACATCGCTTAAGCCTTTACCTGTAAATTTTGGCCCAGAGAAGGGTTATAGAAGAAACGAAGAACAGTGTTCCAGCAATGAGCACTCTCAATCGTTTTTTCCCAAAAATCAGTCAGAGTAAGCGCTCAATAATATTTTATTGGCGTCCGTTTGCCCTATCAAAAGTTATCCGAATTCAGCACATCCAGAAATTCCCTCTCGCAGAGCAATCTAATTTCTCAATTCGATTACTAAGCTTTGATTTTTAAACGGAGGATCGAATTATATACCTGTGAAGTACTATTTAGCTCCGTATAGCAAATTGTTAATCATATGACTCGATTACATCAGTGATATCGTTAGGCAGGTTATCGTAAAGGTAAATACATGATTTGGCTGAACAGTAAATCGTTCAAGGATTTGTGAGGTATTCGAATACCTCTTATACCTGAAGTAACATCAACTTATCGAGATGATAATTAATGGGTGTTGGTGAGTTGGTTTTCTTACATTTGAAATCAGAACAGCCCATGTGAGTACCTTTATTTAAGGAGCATCACATGGGATTTCCTAAGTATAACTCTATTTAGATTGGATTTTGGACTTAGCGACTAATTCTACTCTAATTTTTGCTTCAAGCCTCTTTCTTTTCTCTTCAGCTGCTTTATCAAGTTTAGCTTTTGTTGGAGCATGGAATAAATCGACAGAATAATGGTTGACATAAAAATCAGCACCTGAACCACCGTTAAGTTTATGTTCGGTCCCAAACCTTAAACCATCTGAACTTTTATTGCTAACTGCGATGCTCCTTGCTACCAGACCAGTTTCCCATTCATTCATCGCATACGATGCGCCACTCTCAAGCTTCGAGTAGAAAATCATACCGCCTTTGCAATTATTAGAACCACCCATTGCATAGCTACCTAGCAATTGATTTTCTAATCCGCCATACACGTAATCAAAGCCATTCCAAAGCTTTGCTTCCATCACCCATTTATATAAGTCGCCACTAGAACCCGTTACTTCAATATAGATATCACAATGACCACCATTTTGAGCATCATGATGCACCGATGGGTATTTTTGTTTGAGCTGGACGATAAGGTGCTCGGTTATGGCATCTTCACCTTTCTCATAATGATGTTGCCTACCAGACTCAGTGATACTGATTATTTTGTTCAAATCTCTGTCAATTTGGCTGACAAACGCATCATATGATAACGGTCTCTGACGTGCTAACTGTTCCATAATATCAGGACAAGCAGAAAGTATATCCTGCATACTGTAACCAGCAGCTTGTGCCATACTGTCAATAGGAGAAACTGTCATTATCGATGCCCCACTTCTTCTAGGGACAACGGGTTCGTTGGTACTTGAAGTCTATTCACAAAGTATGGGAACACTCTAGAGTTTAGCTCTTCCAACTTTAGTATATTCCCATCATTATCAATATACTGTTGCTCGTTTAACGCCACCATATACGTATGCTGATCTAATTCGTCAATCACATCAGTGATACTGTCATCATACAATTTATATCTGACTTCTAGAGCATCAAAAGGATTGGCCGTTAGAGCATATGCTGCCTGAATCAACTCACTATCACCTGAAGGGGCGCGATTTAATGCTGCTCGCAAACCTCCGATGGTCAAATTTTTTTGTCGCGGATTTTGCTCTAAATAAGAAGTAATGGCGTCACAAACAGCATAGATCGGTGACTGTGTTGTCGACACCAACTCGGCTAACAGTGTTTTAATCTGGGTTACATTGCTCATGACAAACCTTAAAATATCTATGGAAGATGCAACAGCACTTTCTCAATCGCGAAATTGAAATCATCTAATCTTGACGATTTATTAACTGAAAAATCAGTCAATGGTTGCGATGTATCAAGCATCTTTGGATGCCCCATCAACCCAACCTCAATGTCAATTTTACGTGTTGTATTTGCTACTGGAAACTCCCACTTTTTGGTTACAGAAAATTTAGCATGCACATAACCAGCTGTTTCACCTGTATTGTGGTAGCTATCCTGCTTCAAACACTTTTGGCTACCCTTTAGTGGAATTCGAACAGGGTTGGAGTCTGTTGTAACATGTCCAACTTTCGTGATGTAACCATCAACAGCATCATACATAGGACCGATAGCATGAAACACGTTGACTGGGTCACCATGGTCAACTCTATTAGCCATCAAAAATTGACGCATAATAAACAGTTGTGTTTGACAGGCAGTTCTTGACATCGACGCTCTATCTACAGATAAGATTAGTCTCGATTTATTCTCACACCAGTAAATTACATGAAAGAGTTGAGTTCTCACTCTACGTTTCATCATGAATGTTGTATTAGTATTCTGGAGTTGAATACCACTTGCTGATAAGTGTGATGCAGGTACAGGCTCTTCAATTTCTCGGTCTGTAATTACAGATGCAACAATTCGCTTATATGTTTCACCACCAAAAGAAACGCTATCCCGCAATACAGGATAAACTCTGCTGGTTTGCAAGCTATTTAACAGCGTAGTATTTTCAACTGGGAATGGAAACGCATCAATAATTGACTGCTCTGTGGTGAGCTGCAATGTTGCGAACAGTGAGTTAAGTGCGATCTGGTCAGCTGGCTGAGTGACATTAAAAATCTCAACCTGTCTCGTATCAAGTTGCAGCGCCAACAAGCCAAGCTCATTGAGCTTATTTTGCAAGTCGGTATTTGTGTTAACAACACTTAAAACATCCATTTTAAAGTCATCTTTTGACCTAGCTACTGTATCGATAACCTGCTTAACCTGACTTTTGGTAAAGTGGAAGTTAAAACGGTCTAGCAACTTGCTGATTTGATGCTCGTAAGATGTTGGCATAAATTCCCTTAAACAATATAACTGATCATTACGTTTTCAATCATATCATGTACATAGCTGAGTATCATTTGATATCGATTCAACTTGTGAAATCTAATCTCATATGGCGAAATAAAATGCAATTACTCCACAATGTTGCTAGTGGATATTCGCACGACACAATGATACTTGCTGTGATCGCCTCCCCGATTTTATAGACTGTAATAAGCTAGATCTTACTCAAACTCAACTAATCCGAACCCACATAGTTTAGAGCACAAATTTTAACTTGCTTTTACCCACATTCGAGTTAGCTGACATTGTTAGTTCAACCAGTACAGGAATACGTTTCATTTGAACTGCATAATTGACAATTCTCACAAAACGGCATAACTCTCTTTTAAAACCTCCATTGCGCTCAAAATGTATATACACAAAAACGGCGTAACTCTCTTTTGAAACCTCCATTGCGCCCAAAATGTGTATACACAAAAACGGCGTAACTCTCTTTTGAAACCTCCATTGCGCCCAAAATGTGTATACACAAAAACGGCGTAACTCTCTTTTGAAACCTCCATTGCGCCCAAAATGTGTATACACAAAAATAACATAAGCTAACAATCATTAGCCTAACGTTCATTAGCTTAACGATCACTAGAGCAAATAATTAACCCAAGAGATGCTTACGTATATAGCTAGTACCTCATACTGAACGAATATGATCTTTAAGCCTCCATCTGCTGCTGAGACAACCTCATTTGAATTGCGCTATTTTTCACTAACAGTTCCGCGACTTGCTCTTCAGATGCTTTTAGTTTGTTCTCTGTTATTCGCAAGCTAACAAGCATTTCCTCATGTTCTTTTCGTAAGGCTGTATTTTGATTTTCTATTTTTTCTAATGATTTATTTACTGATTTAAGCTCTGTTGTCTCAGCTACTAACTTCTCTTTAATAAAATCAAAGTTAACCGTCAAGTCAGATAATTGATCCCGCAATATTTCAATTTCACTCAATGTCACTTTAGATTGAGTATCTAAGACAATATAAGCCTCCTGGCTGCTTGAAAGCTTTTCCATAAGCGCTTGATAAGACTTAATCTCAGTATCCAAATGTTCACTCAACAACAGATTTTTTTCCTGTAATTGTCGATTTGTCGCATTCCAATCAATTTTTTCATTCCCTAACTCTTCTAATCTATCTTCAAGTTCTTCTATTGTATCTTCTTGAATTTCACCCTCTTCAACCTGTATACGTACTCGATTTTCAATTTCAATTGCTGCTTCCTCTGCTATTGTTTTTGCCGCAATAGCGGCTTCTGTAGCATTTTCTGCATATTTTAATCGAGTTCTGACCAACTGCTCATGATGACGGTATGCAGCACTATTCATCTTAACCATTACATCTTTCAATGCATCGCTGAATTCAGTTTCAAGACGATTAAATGTATCCTGAATTTCAACAGGTAACTCTGTGTGAACTTGATTTCCAGATTGAAGATTTATACTTACTTCGATTTTCTTTTCAACCACTTCAGGGATTTTTCCCTCTTCTCTCAATCTATCTAAATCAATTTTAAGATTAGTCGTTTTCCCTCGCTTTAGCACCTCTCGTAAATGCCACCCACTTGGTTCTAAACCCTTGTCGACTATTATTTTTGCCGCATTGATAACATCATCATCTGTATATGATTTCTTCCTAGCCATTTTTATGAACCTTATTTTTATTCTTATTAGGTTAATTTGTTAAGTTAGTTAGTTAGTTAGTTAGTTAGGAACTTAACTAACTAACCTTACTTTTATAATTAGTAACTTTTATCTTGTAGGTATTTATAATAGGTCGCCCTTCCAACATCTTGAGATTTACAAGCTGCCGAGATCGTTTCACCGTCTGCCACTAATAACTTCACTGCTCTACACTTTTGAGCTGTTTCTACATTTATTGGACGCCCCTTATACCGACCTTCTTTTTTTGCTTTTGCTATTCCTTGCTGTGCTCGCTTCTGTCGAGTTTCATAATCATCACGAGCCATTGCAGCTCCCAGATCAAGCATAAAGTTAGTTAACGCTTGCTGAATTGCCGAGACTGATTCGTCTGAATCAACAAGAGTTTGATGCGTCATTGATTGGTCAACAACAACAATGGATAACCCTTTCGCTTTTATCCTACTTTTTAGCGTTTCCCAGGTTTGAAATGGGAGACGGGTTAACCGATCCATTTTTTCTATTAACAGAACATCACCGTCTTCTGAGTCTTCAATCAACTGATCTAGTTTTGGACGCTCTATTGCTGTACCTGAGATATTCTCTTGATAGAAAGAAGCAATCTGAAGATTTCTTACTTTTACAAACTCTCGTAACTCATTTTTTGCGCGAGATGAATCCTGATCGTTTGTTGAGGCTCTTAGATAAGCTCTTATCATTTTCTTATGTCCTATAAATGTCCGTTTGTCTAATTTAAACCGTCCATTAATTACTGTCTATTTTATACTGTCTTTTAATGTTTGATATGTGAAGCTCGTTATGTCTATTTTAAGTATGGTTATAATAGACATTGATATGAGCTATTTTATCTCATTCCCTGATAGTTCTTTCTTAATGACTTTTTCTGCCATATCACTTCCCAATAATTTTTCCACAGATATGGATAATGGCTGTAAAAATTCGGGCAAGCTTTCATTCATAGACACCAAAAACATATTCATGTATTTCTCAACTAACTTTGGTCTTTTGTTAGCTTTCGCTAATAGTGAAAAGAAACCATACTCAATAACATCCACGATTACCTTTTTGACTTGCTTCGTTACCATCGTTAGCTGTGCCTTCAGCGCATTTATGGTGTCTGATACTCGTTTTAGTTCTAGATGTTGTTCTGCTAGTTGAATCGCCATCTGAGATGATTTTCTCTGATGCTGCATCTTTAATACTTCAAATTGCACCAATTTCTCACCATATTCGATTTCTGCCATAACCAATCTATCTTGAGCTTGGGCTAATTGCTTTTCTGTCGTAGACAGTTGGATCTGCACCTTATCTAATTCAGCTCGTTCCTTTTCTAACTCTTCCCTCACCATGCTTTCTAAATTAAAACTACGCTGAGATTTTGGAAGACTCGCTTGAATATTCATTAACTTACGCTGTTGTGAACGACGCTCTACCTCTGGGCTAAATTCAGCATTTAGTCCCAATGCATTCAGATAATAAGCATTAATAAATGCATAAAACATTCGATCAAACTCAAAAAGCGCATTCTTGTATTTTCGACCTTTTTCTTTTTCTTCTACAGGTAGCGCACTTGTCCAATGTACAGGGCCAAACGAGCGTTGAAATTTAACGGCTTCATTGTATTGTTGTTTCAATAAATCACGCTTTTGAGTCCGTTGATTTAACGTCGATATATATAAATGGCAATGCGCTCCCGTTGATACATGTTGCCGTCTTTCATCATGGTGCCCAAGACCTAGCTTTATTTCATAGTCAGGAAAATAATACCGATAAAAGGAACTAACAATATCAATGTACATCTGCAATGGCATAATGTTTGTGCCAATCTCCCAACGCCTTGGAATCGTAAAAACAACTTCTTGAAGGTAGGTTTGATTAGTTCTTGGCTCTGCACCACATAGCATATTATGTAAATCATGATACTCCGCCAGCATCCTCATTCTTTGTTTCTTTCCCCACATTACGGGCGGTCTTGCTACTACACGATGCCAATACCTAGGAGGAATAGCTTGATCATCAGGAAAATTTAACCAATCTTGAAATAAATCAGCAGCCTCGTTATTTCCATTTTTCCTTTCAGATGAAATTGCATTTTTTAATTTACGCTTAGACTCAGCTCTTTGCCTTAACTTCGCCTCTCGCTTGGCAATTTTTGGATCAGGAAGAAAATTATCTAAGAGTTCTGCTCTCTCATGTTGAGCTAAGCTATTTAAAGATACTGAACTTCCATGCCGTGTTAAAATATTCGATTGTGCCAGCTCCTCATACCATTGTGCGTTTTTATCCTGCTCACTAGATAATCGTAAAGAATGGCTAAGTGACTTCTGAAGTTTCTTTCGATCGACATTACTGTAGGTAAAGTTCAATACACTAAAAAAAATATGAATCATTTTCATGATAGCCTCCAAATAGTACGGTTTTACCTTCTACTTTGACTTCACCATGATTTATAAACAGGTCTACATTGTATGGGGATCTTAACTGTCGTAAGTTGATCGGAAATTTTATATACACCATTTCATGTCTTCTTATCGTTGCTTTTGCGAACACTAACGAAGAAAAACATTACTGTAAATGATATAAATTCATTAGAATCAATCCATTATAAAAAGACCGATATTTATCAAACGGATCGATATATAGAACTTTTTGGACTAAAAAAATATTTTTATATAACAACAGGTGAGAATAATGAAGATTGCGCATATAGATAAAGAGGTTAGAGAAAAACTACTAGAACTCTTTGCTGATGAACAGATATCTGAAGAATGGATCACAACACCAAAAGTGATATTCAATGGGTTAAGTCCATTAGAAGTCTTGGCTTCCGAGCAAGGTAAAACCAAAGTTCTCGATGCAATTCAAAGGATCACGTATGGTGATTTTTCCTAATTTATTAGAACAGAGCTAATTGAAGAGTTGATGTGCCAAACTTGGCAGATGATGTGCCAAACCTGGCAGAAGATGTGCCAAACCTGGCAGAAGATGTGCCAAACTTGGCAGAAGATGTGCCAAACTCGGCAGAAGATGTGCCAAACTCGGCAGAAGAAGACGTGGTTTATAACTAATAGATTGGTAGTGCAGCTCATCAAGTGACATATTCGTTTATGATCGGTCATGAAATTAAAGAGCGACACTCTTTCAGTTTCAGATAAATTACTTTTAAATCAAATAATAAGGTCTATATTGCACGTTATGTTCATCGTTGTTTCTGAAGTATGAATGCCTATCTCTGATCTAAAACCAAATCGCGGTCTTACTTACTTCTGTACCTTACTGCTAATTTCACATCGATGTTTTCTCTGACGCCAAGTACAAGAAAGTGGTTTATGCCTAATAAACTGGTATTTTAGCCCAACAAGTGACATCTCTATTTAGGATCGGTCATGCAATTAAAGAACTGTACTCCTTCAATTTTAGATAAATTACTTTTAAATCAAATAATAAGATCTATATTTCACGTTATGTTCATCGTTGTTTCTGAAGTATGAATGCATATCTCTGATCTAGAACCAAATCGCGGTCTTACTTACTTCTGTACCTTACTGCTAATTTCACATCGTTGTTTTCTCTGATACCAAGAACAAGAGAGTGGTTTATACCTAATAGACTGGTATTTTAGCCTACTAAGTGACACCTCTGTTTAGGATCGGTCATGCAATTAAAGAGCTATATCCATAATCAGCATCTAAAATTTAATACAAATAAATGAGCCTAGAGAAATATATAAAAAGAAAGCCCAGTAGGGCTTTCAATCAACAATGTTACTTCGCCAATGTTAAGGTTACTTTCCCTACTGACAATGATGGTACTAGCGCAAGTGATGGCGGTTTGTAATCGATCAAATCCTTTAGTTTGTCATTCCAAATTATAAGCGCTTCCAATTTATCATCAAAGTAATCATATCTGTCATAGTGCTTCGAACTTACATCTTGTAATGCATGGTTTTGTAATCTGTCTCGTGTTTGCTTATCGATCCGACAGGCTCCCATCAGTGTTTTACATGTACGTCTCAAGTCTCTTGGTGAAAAATGTGCCATCTGTTTTTCTTCACGATAACGAGTTATTGAGCGACCGAACGAACAGGTAAGTGCATGACGAGTTGCATCATTAGGATTTGGAAACATATACTTACCATCCCCACTTAACTCATATTGATTAAGTAAAGCTTGATATGCCAATTCATTTAACGGCACCGTATGCTCCCGATTATTTTTTGATAATCCTCGTTCAATAATAATAAATCTCTCTTTCCAATTTACATTGGACCATGACAGCGTAATGATTTCATATGGACGCTGCCCTCCGAGATAAATACATAGTTGAGCTAAATTGCGGAAATCTTTCCCCATATTAAAAGAACCATAATCACTATTTAAATCAATCAGAAATCTCTTTAATTCATCCCAATCTAAAAAGCGTTCGCCTACTCGCTCAGCATTTTTTTGCCTGGGAATAGGATTCACAGGATTAAATTTAATATCAAATGTCGAATGTAATGAAAAATATCGAGGATCATTATCAAACTTCATACCATGATTGAATGCTGCCATAATATAGCTGCGAACACGGTTACTTACAGTCTCACCACCACGCTGAATAATTTTACTGATCACAAATTTGATTTGATTTGTTGTTACATCACAAGCTTTTGTGTCTGATGAGATATACGGATAAAACTCTTTTTCTAGGCTAACTAATACTGCTTTATAAGTACGTTTACCATCAATTTTCATCCGCTCTGTATAACTATGAAAAAGCTCTTTTAATGTCCCCTTCTCATTATGTTCATCTTCAATCTTTTTCTCTTCAATCGCTAGTTGCTCGATATGTTTTTTAGGATCTTTACCCTGCATTAATAAGGCAGAAAATTCCTGCATTTTTTCTCTTGCTTCAACTAAGGTCATGCCATTAGTGCGAGATCTAAATAAACCCAGAGAGATGAACCTCTCTTTTCTTTGTTGGTAATAACGAAAAACAAATTGCTTTTTACCTGAGGGCAAAACTTTCACGCCTAGCCTCCCAGTTCCTCTTTGACCAGATTGATCCCATAGATAGTAAGATGAAGACTTATTTACAGCGGATTGAATTTGGGTTGCTGTTAACATCGTTAAATTTCCCTTGTTGTTTTCAGCAAAAGTACCGTCAATTTGAAAAAGACATAATGAGATACTAGCCAAAAACCATGTTGACAAAATATCATCTGAATCAAGAAACACTTATTTCTGGTCAGATAATGGGTCAGACAAGAGGGAATTTGAGTAACATTTTATGAAACGCAATGAAAAGCAAAATAAAAATAACTCATTGATTATAATGAATTTTGCATAACAATGAACGTCTATGAAAATGAATCTTTTCGGACTCATAATCGTTCGGTCCCCAGTTCAAATCTGGGAGGGGCCACCAAATTAGAAAAGGCTGATAAGTTAATTACTTATCAGCCTTTTTGCTTTCTACTCTTTCTGTTTTCTTTTTGTTATGAATACATAACCCATCAAAAGTAAAAATAGCGACAATTCAATCGTTGCTCTCATTAATCCAGAAGTAAATAACGCTACAATAATAAGAATGATAAAAATCCCGAGTATTACTTTTTTATTCATCTTCTCTATCCTTGAGTTCATCGAATCGATGATTATCCCCCATCATTTTTTAATTGAAAAATAGCCTTTTCCTCTATCAAAGAACCAATTGCACTATCAATATCTCACTATTAACCATTCCTTTTTTGGATATTTGATAAAGCTACCTATACTCAGAGAAATAATCCATTTGATTAAGGAATAATCGATGAAAAAATTATGCATCTCGCTATTACTTCTTTCTACATCTTCTTACGTCATAGCCAATGAATACACTCCTACACAAACACCTAAGATTAGTGGTTTTTATGTGGGTGCTGGTTTTGGTTCATTTGGTTATTCCGAAGAAGACTCTTGGGGCTATAGTAATAATAAAATAGAAGCAAAAGCAGATGGCAATACGGCAAAAGTCTACCTCGGTTATCAGTTTAATAAAATTGTCGGAATTGAAGGGACTTACACCAACTATGGAAAAGTAAAAGCAAAAGTTGATGGCTATTCTATGGAACCAACCTCAATATCTCTTGCTGCTAATTTAGGCTACACTTTTGATAATGGTATCCGTCCATTTGGTCTTGTTGGAATGTCTAATTTAGATTTAAAACAGAATAAAGAATATCTTAGCGATGATAATGGTGCAGCCTTTAAATTTGGCTTTGGTGTTGAATATACCCCCGTATCCCTAAAAGGAGTTCAACTTCGAGCTGCTTATGAAATGGATATGTACGCGGTTGACTATATTGATGTTCAAAATGGTTTCACAACAGAAACAAATTTATACGCTCTAGATTCTTTGTATATTGGAGCATCATATAAATTCTAATTATTCCTCACTACAGCAAATGAAGCAGTGCTTGAAAGTTCAATCACTGCTCTTATTGATAATAAAAACAAGAAATCATCTTTACCTTCTCTATTTTTTTCTTCTCCTTGATATACACTTAGTTCATCTAGATAAAAATTACTTCTCGATATAACACACAACAAAAACTAACAAAGGTTATATATGTACAATCTTGCCACCAATCTCGAACGTAACGCTACATTTCGCCCTAACAATATCGCGTTAATTTTCCATGATTTAAAAATCACTTATGCCGAACTAAATAAAAAAGTAAACGCCATTGCTGATCATCTCACTCAATTAAATATACAGCCAAATGAAAAAATTGCATTGTCATGCCCAAACACGCCTGAATTTGTTATCGCTTACTATGCCATACAAAAAATAGGAGCCGTTGTCGTCCCCCTTAATGTCATGCTCAAAAGCGATGAAGTTGCTTATCACTTAAAGGACTCTGATGCCGTTGCATTGATTTCATACCAAGGTTCTGATGCTATGCCTATCGGAAAGTTTGGTTATGAAGGGTATGAAAAAGCCGATTTCTGTGAGCACTTTATTTTAATTGAGACCATTGAATCTCAAAAACCAGTTGCAGCACACTCTTTTAATCAATGGTTAAAAACGGGCAGAGAAACCTTTGATGCAATTTATCGAACCGCTCAAGACAGCTGTGTCATTCTATACACTTCAGGAACAACTGGAGCAGCAAAAGGCGCAGAGTTAAGTCAAAGTAATATGTTATGTAACGCTCAGGCCTGTCAGTCATTAACGAACCAAAAGGGAACAGACGTTAGTATTGCAATACTTCCTCTGTTCCACACTTTTGGTCAATCGTTGATCATGAATACATCAATTTTAGCAGGCAGTGCACTTGTACTTATTTCTCGATTTGTTCCTAAAACGGTTCTTCAACAAGTACACGAGCATAAAGTAACTCATCTTGCTGGTGTTCCTACCATGTTTATTGGCTTACTTGCTTACGCAGAGAAACACAAAGGTGATTATCTCAAAGAAATAGCCCAAACTCTTAAAGTAGCAATATCTGGTGGTGCATCAATGCCAGTTGAAGTTCTTAAACAATTTGAAGAAAAGCTGCAAGTTCCAGTCATCGAGGGTTATGGTTTATCAGAATCATCTCCTGTCGCAGCATTTAACCATTTAGAATTTGAAAGAAAACCAGGAAGTATTGGGCAGCCTCTGCCGGGTGTTACCATGAAAGTCGTTGATAAGAATGGTCACGAGCTACCAATAGGACAAGAAGGTGAACTGGTCATTCGTGGTCATAACGTAATGAAAGGCTATTACAAAAAACCACAAGAAACAGCAAAAACTATTATTGATGGCTGGCTACATACGGGCGACATAGTGCGCTTTGATGACGAAGGCTATATTTATGTTGTGGACCGTTTAAAAGAACTGATTATTAGTGGTGGCTATAATGTCTACCCGCGTGAAGTAGAAGAGGTATATATGAAGCACCCTTCTGTACATTTAGTCGCTGTAATTGGTATTGAGCACCCTCGTTTTGGTGAAGAAGTAAAAGCCTTTGTTATTCTTAAAGAGGGGCATTTAGTCTCAGAAAAAGATCTTATCAAGTGGAGTAAGCAACACTTAGCTGATTATAAGTGCCCTAAACATCTAGACATTGTTGAAGCTTTGCCAATGACCGCCACCGGTAAAATTTTAAAACGTATGTTAAAAGTATAGCTCACAACTGTCGAGACTCATCCATTACAGGTATATTCCCGTATAAAAAATAGGTATATACTTGTGCTACAACTTCATGATTGGATAACTACCATGTCAAATAAAACAGATAAAGGCATCTGGTTTGCTTATATTGCGAGCCTATTAACGCCAGTAACATTAATGGTTTCAGGAATTATTGCGATTATTTATGCTGGATACCAAATGAATAAAGGGACTAACGATGATGTTGTTGATAGTCACTACTACGCTATCATCAAGAGCTTCTTTCTTTTTCTTACGTTCTTTGTGGTTCTTGCTGTTACCGCTGCAACGATGAGCGGTATGGTTGCAGGACTAGAATATTGGGTACATAGCTCTATTCTTGATAAAGTTTATTCTGCAATTCCAGTAATTGGGGCAATCATTTCAATCTTAGCTATTGGGGCTTGGTTTGTGAAATTAGCCAAAGGAATGCAAAAACTTAAAGCATATCAACCAATTGAAAATCAATAATATAAAGGCACTCTATGTGCCTTTTTTATTTTGAACTGTAAAATAAATATTTAGTAAAGATCCCTAAAACAAGAAAGTGATCTTCATCTATTTTACTGTTAGAATTTGCACCAAAAGCGATAGAAAATTACAAAAAAGATCTGATCGAAACGATGTTGAGTAATGTAAATTTGTTTTTAATATTGTGATTAAAGTGCAAATTGTTTACCTGAATCAATAATCCATTGCTCTTTTCGATCTAAACTACAGGCAATTATTAAATTTATATGCTTAGTCATAGAGGCAATGAAGCGTAAAGTTGTTGTTATATTCCAACACTTCATTCCATTAGACTGAGCATTACTGCGTTTATCATTTTAAATATACTCATCTGGAGAGATTTCTCACATGAAAAAGACCAAAATCGTATGTACGATTGGCCCAAAAACTGAGTCAGTAGAAAAACTAACTGAACTTGCAAATGCTGGCATGAACGTAATGCGCCTTAACTTCTCACACGGCGATTTCGCAGAGCACGGCAACCGTATCGATAATGTTCGTCAAGTAATGAAGAACACAGGTAAGCAACTTGCTATCCTTCTTGATACTAAGGGTCCTGAAATCCGTACTATCAAACTAGAAAACGGCGATGACGTTGCTCTAGTAGCTGGTCAAGACTTCACATTCACAACTGATATCTCAGTTGTTGGTAACAAAGACGTTGTTGCTGTTACTTACCCAGGTTTCGCAAAAGACCTTGAAGTTGGTAACACTATTCTTGTTGATGACGGCCTAATTGAAATGGAAGTTGTTGCTACAACTGAAACTGAAGTTAAGTGTAAAGTTCTTAACAACGGTGACTTAGGCGAAAACAAAGGTGTTAACCTTCCTGGCGTATCAGTTAAACTTCCAGCTCTTTCTGAAAAAGATAAAGCTGACCTTAAGTTTGGTTGTGAGCAAGGTGTTGATTTCGTTGCAGCTTCTTTCATCCGTAAAGAAGAAGACGTTAAAGAAATCCGTGAATTACTTGTTGCTAACGGCGGCGAAAGCATTCAAATCATCTCTAAAATTGAAAACCAAGAAGGTGTTGATAACTTCGATTCAATTCTAGAAGCTTCTGACGGTATCATGGTTGCTCGTGGCGACCTTGGTGTTGAAATTCCAGTAGAAGAAGTAATCTTCGCTCAGAAGATGATGATCGAAAAATGTAACCGTGCACGTAAAGTTGTAATCACTGCAACTCAAATGCTTGATTCTATGATAAAAAACCCACGTCCAACTCGTGCTGAAGCGGGCGACGTAGCGAACGCAATCATGGATGGTACAGATGCAGTAATGCTTTCTGGTGAATCTGCTAAAGGTAAATACCCAGTTGAAGCAGTAACTATCATGGCTCAAATCTGTGCTCGTACAGATTCAGCATTAAAAGCAGAACTTGGTTCTCGTTTAGACAGCCCTCGTCTACGTATCACTGAAGCGGTATGTAAAGGCGCTGTAGATACAGCTGAGAAACTGAATGCACCTGTAATCGTAGTAGCTACTGAAGCGGGTAAATCTGCTCGTTCTATCCGTAAATACTTCCCAACAGCGAAAATCATCGCAGTAACAACTAATACTAAGACAGCAGCACAGCTTTGTCTTTCTAAAGGTATTACTCCAATGGTTGTTGATTCTATCGACAGCACTGACGCATTCTACCTACGTGGCAAAGAGCTAGCTCTTGAGTCTGGTATTGGTGCTAAAGGCGATATCGTTGTTATGGTTTCTGGTGCTCTAGTACCATCAGGCACAACAAACACAGCATCTGTACACGTATTATAATTCACTTGAATCTATAATATTTTTACACTGTTAAATAAAAAGAGGGCTTATGCCCTCTTTTTTTATAAGTTTTTATTGCACGAACTATACAAGACGCTATACTAACCAACAGAACGACAATCGGTATATGGTGATTTTTGATCATCCCTACCTTTCTTTGCAATGATGATTTATATAGAGAGTGACAAGTGTCTAGCCCTACCCTGACTGATAAAGTGTCAAAAATTATTTACCAAGATATTCTTGCTGGCAAATTAAACCCAGGTCAAAAATTGGTTGTTTCCGAACTGAAAGAACGCTACTCCGTTGGCGCCTCTCCAATTCGTGAAGCTCTTGTTCAATTATCTTGGAACAAATACGTAAAGCTTGAACCTCAAAAAGGCTGTTGGGTTGCGTCTATTTCACAAGAAGAATTAAAAGAATTATTTGAAGGCTTACGAGTTGTCGGAAATGTTTTATTAAAAAAAGCAATCGCTAATGGGGATGAGGCATGGGAATTAAATATCCTAACTAACTTCCATAAATTAACAAAAATAAACAGAGAAGAAATAACCTCTGAAGCTATCCAAGAGCGAGAAGAACGACATTCAGCTTTTCATTCTGCACTTCTTGAAGGGGCAAAGGCTCCTATCATGCATCAATTCCATCAAGAATTAACGAATCAAATTAAACGTTATCGTCACCTTCAAAATACATATAGTACTGTGGCAAAAGAGCATGCTGAATATCTAGAAGAGCACGAAACAATCATGAAACTTGCATTGTCTCGTAATTCAGAGAAAGCGGTTGAATTACTAGAAAAGCACTACATTAAAACAATGGACCTATTATCTGGCTCTTTTGAAGCTTAATAACACTAATCAATCTATTCGATAATCACGCAGAAAAATCAAATATAAAAAAACCAGACACTATCGTCTGGTTTTTACATTTCTTACCAACCAAAAAACTCTTTATTATGAGTTCCTATTAATAATACCATCAATAAAAAATAAATCGCACTTAATTTGAACCCTAAAATGGCCAAACTTCCTACCGTGAGTCGTACTAAAAAATCAGTAAACATAAAGACCTCACATCATCGCTAGCCCGCAAATATCCTTCGTTGAATGCAATAGTGTCCTACTTTAGGCCTGTTAATCCATAGTAATAAGTATAGACAACCTTAGACTTTAGTCTAACGCCTCCTACCCTAATAAATAATAGTTCAGATAGTTACGTAATAAGAAAAATAAAATACCCAATAAGGATAAGACATCTTTAAGCTAAATCATCCAAACTAGTGCATATAGAAATAGTATTTCGACCGTTTGCCTTTGATTCATACAATGCAATATCTGCGCACTTATATGCATTTCGATGAGAAATACCGATATCAGTAAGTCCCCCGCTGATCGTTACTTGATAATCATCTAATTGAGAAATAGCAACCCTTAGGCGGTTTACTACCATTTCGGCACTTTTTAACTCAGTATGAGGCATGATAATAGCGAATTCTTCTCCTCCAATACGAGCAACAAAATCGGTTTCTCTACTGCTTTGCTTTAAAACATCAGCCACAAGCTTAATCACTTTATCTCCGACTTCATGCCCTTGAGTATCATTAATCCGTTTAAACCAATCAATATCTAAAATAGCTAAGCAACATTGATGAGCAGGGTAATAACGGTTAGTTAATAACGTTTGTTTTTCTAATTCAAATTCAAATTTTCGACGATTCCAACAATCTGACAAACTGTCTTTTTCACTTAAATAACGTAATTCTTTTTCTAATGCCTTACGCTTGCTGATATCAATATAAGAAATAATATAGTATTGGATTTCTTTTGTTTTTTTCTTAACAACCTTAATTCGAACAAGCAGGCTCAACTCTTCACCAGATTTGCTAAGTACTTCAATTTCACCCTGCCACGCACCTAGGTCATTCACTTTCTTCCAGTTTTCAAGTCGTTTTTGAAATTGTTCACTGTTCGAATTCAATACATCAAATGTACTTTTTCCTATCGCCTCCAAACTAGTAAAACCACTAATTGAGGTAAACGCACTATTCACCTTAATTATCCGCTGATGTTTATCGGTAATAACAACCGCAGACATTCCCTCAAGAGCTGATTTTGCTAACTGACTTTCTAAGTTCGATTTATCCCATAACGTGAGCAGAACGCCAAAAGGAATAACAATAAGACCTAATAAAAGAAATAGCAGGCTTGCCTCTTCTATTATCTCTAATTGAATCGTATAAAAAACCTCATCTAATTCTTCTTTGGGATAATGAAGTAAAAAATACGCTTTTTTATTTGGTTTATTCGCAGTTATCGAGAATTGATAAAATGAATAAATACTGTCGCTAAGGTATATACTGCCAATTTTATCACTAGACATTAAACGCCAAAGTTCTGGATTTTTAGCTTTAAGCGTTTCAGCTTCTCGACCATTAATTAAATGCCCAAACACTTCATTTTGATTGTCCGTTAAAAGGTAATAACCGTTTTGATTAACCATTGATGGAGAGATACTAAGTGTCGGAGAAAATCGAATCACATTGATAATGCTTGTATCATTGAGTTCAGCAAGAACATAACCTTTTCTCAAACCAAAAGCATCAATAGGTATAGCAAGCTTCATCATTGGTTCATAAACTCCAGACTCTGCCAAGTCTCGGTTCAGCACGATACCTTCGGAAAAAATAGCTCCCTCATCTAACTCAGATAATATCTCTAAGTCGTCATGGCTAATTGAGGATTTATCTTTAATTACCTTAATCGCATCATCGTTATTTTCATTATAGATAAAAGAGAATTGTCTAACTCCTTTACTATCAATGAGTTCTAATTTAGAAAAGAATTTTTCGGCTAAAACTAAACGCAACCAAGAGGATTCAACTGCTTGTTTTACTCTCATGGACGGATATAAGAAGTAATCATACAAAGGACGGCTATTCGATAATAAATCTAACGTATTAGCAATACGTATAGATAACTCCTTGTACTCATGGTGAGTATAAGCTAACTGCCGAGTTGACTCATTTTGAATCTGCTCAACCGCGATTTCTTTTTGATTTTGAAAGTCATTGTATAAATAAAGCGAAGTTAATAATGACAGGATTAGATACACAAAAATCGAATACGCGACAATCTTAATCTTCTTATTACGCATTACCGAGTTTCCTTTATTTACTTTCAATAAACTTACCGACTTGCATTCTATATTTATTTGATACAATTAACAATTAAGCCCTCCTATAAAGGAGGGCTTAATTTATAAAGAAACCAAAGCTAAGTGTAAGTAAATATTACACCCTTAATGATTTATCCCCACGAGCAATACCAACAACGCCACTTCGAGCTACTTCAACGACCTCAGTAACTTCTGATACTGCAGTGATAAAAGCATCCAGTTTTTCAGATGTACCCGCAAGTTGAATAGTATAAAGAGAACTTGTCACATCAACGATCTGCCCTCGAAAAATATCCGCAGTACGTTTAACTTCAGCTCTAGCAAATCCGCTCGCTTTTACCTTCACAAGTAATAGCTCACGCTCAACATGGTCACTTTCCGTCACGTCTTGAACTTTAATAACATCAATAAGCTTGTGCAGCTGTTTTTGAATCTGTTCTAACTCCATCGCATCACTTGCTGTTGTGATATTTAAGCGTGATAAAGTAGGGTCTTCTGTCGGAGAGACTGTTAATGATTCAATATTGTACCCTCGTTGAGAAAACAGCCCTACAACTCGTGATAAAGAACCCGATTCATTTTCTAATAACAGTGAAATAATATGTCTCATTAGGTTCTCTCCGTTTTGCTTAACCACATTTTATCCATTGCTTCGCCTTTAATTTGCATTGGATAAACGTGCTCTGTTTCATCAACATTAATATCAACAAATACTAATCTGTCTTTCAATGACAATGCTTTTTCTAACCCAGATTCCAGTTCATCAGGATGATTAATTCGAATCCCAACATGGCCATATGCTTCGGCAATCGCGGCAAAATCAGGTACTGAGCTCATATAAGAATTAGAATGACGACCTTGATAAATAATATCCTGCCACTGTTTAACCATTCCTAAGAAACGGTTATTTAAGTTGATAATTTTTACAGGAATATCATATTGCAACGCCGTTGATAACTCTTGAATATTCATCTGAATACTGCCATCCCCTGTGACACAAACAACCACTTCATCAGGATGAGTAAACTTCACACCAAGTGCCGCAGGTAAACCAAAGCCCATCGTGCCAAGACCTCCGGAGTTAATCCAACGACGCGGTTTATTAAACGGATAATACAATGCAGCAAACATTTGATGCTGACCTACATCAGAGGCAACATAAGCATCGCCATTCGTTAGTCGATGAAGGGTTTCAATTACTTGCTGAGGTTTAATTCGATCTGGCGATGTTTCATAGGATAAGCATTTACGATCTTGCCATACTGAAATATCCTTCCACCACGCATCTAAAGCCGCTGAATCATTACCGGTATCTTGCTCTGCAAGTAGTTTAAGCATTGATTCTAAAACTACTTCAGCAGATCCAACGATAGGAACATCAACTCTTACATTTTTAGAGATTGAAGAGGGGTCAATATCAATATGCATGATGGTTGCATCTGGGCAATACTTGTCTAAATTATTGGTTGTACGATCATCAAAACGAACGCCAACCCCAAAAATAAGATCGGCATTATGCATCGCCATATTAGCTTCATATGTACCGTGCATACCCAGCATACCTAATGAGTTTTTATGAGTACCCGGAAAAGCACCTAACCCCATAAGCGTACTAACTACTGGCAAATTAAGTGATTCAGCTAATTTAATAACGTGTTGTTCTGCTGATGAGATAACCGCTCCACCGCCAATATATAACACTGGTTTTTTCGCAGCTAAAAGAGTTTTAAGGCCTTTTTTAATCTGACCTTTATGCCCTGTTGTCGTTGGGTTATAAGATCGTAATGACATCGACTTAGGATACTGATAAGGGAATTTAAATGCAGGGCTCATGACATCTTTAGGGATATCAATAACAACAGGACCAGGACGACCTGTCGAGGCAATATAAAATGCTTTTTTTATAATTTCAGGAATGTCTTCAGCTTTTCTAACTAAAAAGCTATGTTTAACTATCGGGCGAGAAACACCTACCATGTCACACTCTTGAAAGGCATCAGTGCCAATCATATTGTTTGGTACGTTTCCAGAAAGCACGATCATCGGGATAGAATCCATATAGGCTGTTGCTATTCCTGTAATCGTATTCGTTGCTCCAGGACCAGAACACACAAGAACAACACCAGGTTTACCCGTTGCTCTAGCATAACCATCAGCCATATGAGTAGCAGCTTGTTCATGCCTTACTAACACATGTTGAATATCATCAGTTTTCATATGCAGTGCATCATAAATGTCTAGCACGGAACCACCAGGGTATCCAAATATATGCCCAACACCTTCATCAATCAGAGATTGTACAATCATCTCTGCGCCAGATAACATTTCCATATTTATCTCCAGACATTTAAACCCTCTAACAACGACATGAATTACCGATAATTAGTGGTTTACATAGTTAGGGCTTATTTTTAGCCTAAACCGAAATTAATTAGATTAAAATCCTATGTGGATGGTAATTAGTGATAACAAAAACCAACATTACGAAACAACTTTAACCTTTTCATATCACTTTGGTCTAGGGGAGATTTATAGGAACCGACGATACGTTCAATTAGAGCAGATTTTGCAGTTATTAACTCCAACTTAGCTGTTATAAAATAGTATGAAAGACCAATCAACTTCAAATAAAGAAAGATAATAAATTGCCTGATCTGTGATTTAATGTTGATAATGATCCCATTTTTTATGGGCATAAAAAAACCAGCCAAAAAAGACTGGTTTCTACATTCTAATATGAGAATAAAAAAGAAAGATTACTTCTCTTTTTTCTCTTTCTTTTCGTCATACATTTCATCAATTTCGTCTTGATAACGTTCACTGATTACTTTACGACGTAGTTTTTGAGTTGGTGTTAATTCACCTTTATCCATTGAAAATGCTTTCGATAATAGGGTGAATTTTTTCACTTGCTCAAAACGAGCTAATTCTTTTTGTAAATTCGCGACACGCTTTTCTAGCATCTCAACTATTTCACTGTGCTTAACTAAATCCATGCGATCGTGATAAGCAATATTTAATTCTTTTGCATATTCTTCGAGTGCGTCATAGCAAGGAACAATCAAAGCCGATACAAATTTTCGAGTATCTGCGATAACAGCTATCTGCTCAATAAAGTGGTCTTTACCAATAGCACCTTCAATAACTTGAGGGGCGATATATTTACCGCCAGAGGTTTTCATTAACTCTTTAATACGATCGGTAATATACAAGTTACCTGCGGCATCAAACTCACCTGCATCACCTGTTTTTAAGAAACCATCCTCTGTAAAATTAAGTGCCGTTTCTTCTGGTTTATTATAATACCCTTTCATAACCATAGGGCCACGAACTAGGATTTCATTCTTTTCACCAATTTTAACTTCAGCACCTGGCATTAAGGTACCAATTGAGTCTGGATGAAACTTGCCATCTTCCCAACATGAAATAGTGGCGGTGGTCTCTGTCATACCATAGCCCAATTTAACATTGACACCAAGAGCATGGAAAAAACGACCAATGGTTGCATCTAATTTAGCACCACCACAAGGCATGAAATTAATATTCCCACCTAGAATCATACGTAACTTAGAAAGGACTAATTTATCTGCTACCTTGTAAGCTTGCTTTAGCGCCCATGATGGTTCACGACCTTCTTGTTTGCATGCTGACATTTTTGCACCCATGTTTACTGCCCAAGTAAACATCACCTTACGGTGAGCAGGAGCACGAGATACTTTTTCATGCACTGTTGAAAATATTTTTTCATAGAAACGAGGAACCGCACACATTACCGTCGGTTTCACTTCTGTTAGTGCATCTTTAATTAGATTTGTATTTGGCAAGTAACAGTTTACCGCACCTTTATACAATACATAAAAAGTCCAAGCTCGCTCAAATACATGAGAGAGAGGAAGAAAACATAACGATACATCTTGCTCAGTTAACGCTAAGTTAGTGTTATGTCCTGCTAACTGGGAACCAATATTAGCGTAATCTAGCATTACCCCTTTTGGTTCTCCTGTTGTGCCAGAGGTATAGATCAACGTGAGTAAATCATCCATTTCTGCACTTTCAAGACGATGATTTAATTCATCTTGATTTGCCTCATGTGCTTTAGATATGAAATCATTCCATGAAACACCCGCTTCATGATCGTTCAAATCAATATCATCACTTAAAGCAACAATATGAGTTAATTGAGGGCATTGTTCAAAAATAACAACCGCCGCATTATATTGCGCTTGCTCACCAACAAATAGAATACGAATATCAGCATCATTAATGACATACGCTGCTTGTGTTGGCGTATTTGTTGGATAAATAGGAACGGGAACTGAACGTAATTGCATCGTTGCAAAATCAGCAACAGTCCAACGAGGCATGTTATTGGAGAAGATCCCTACTTTCTCTTGTACTTTCAATCCATGCGCTAATAGTGCTAAAGATAGAGTGTCCATTTGCTGACCAAACTCGCCCCAAGTGATATCACTCCACGCTGAGCATTGAGTGTCACTCCAAGCACCGCATTTACGCTCACGTAATGCAGTATCATTAGGCTTATTAGCAATATGTTTGCGGATCTCTTTTACAATATGTAGGTTTTGAATAGTCATCTCGAATCACCTTTAGGCTTACAGGTGTAAGCTATAATCTGTACAAAGTGTACAAGTGGCAGTAAAAAAGGCAACTGTTTCTCTGTATAAAATGTAAGTATTGTTGTGTGAAACCCATTTCAGGATAGCTCTATTAACAAAATAATTATTTAAACTCTACATTCTGTTTATATCGTATGAATACCAACAAAAAAGGCAACCTTTTATAGGCTGCCTTAATCTCGTTTTTTAGTGTGAAAGCATGACTTAAAACATCATACCTTTGCTCGAAGCAACGACTTCCTCACCACAGATAAGCATCAATTGATCTCTCATCCAAATATGACCTTTGTCTTTTTGGTATGAATCATGCCAGCTTAAGTAACCACGAATGCTTTTTGATTCGATTGGCAATGGTAATACCATTAATTGCTCACGATTCTGCATTGAATTAACTAGCCATTTAGGCGCTACTGTAATTAAATCTGATTGGGATACTACATATAAAACATTGCTGATGCTTGCGCCTTTATAAGCCTGTTCATACAGTGAATCCATATAAAGATGGTCAGCAAACCCTTTTGTATTTTCAACACGAGCAGGAACTGCATGTTTTTCGTTTGCTAGTTGTTCTTTAGTAATCCCACCTTGAATGCGAGGGTGATTAACTGAAGCAACAACAACCAATTCATCCGTAAATAACTCAGTACTCATGTAACCTGGTTCATCAAAACGTACGTAATCAATAACAAAATCTATTTCTTGATATCGTAATTTTTGTGCGATATCTAAATCATATTCACCTGATAGTTTTAAACTAATATGAGGTGCTTTTTGTTGAATATCTCTCAAAATACGAGGGGCAAAACGCATGTCTGATGGACTACAAATTGATAGCTTAAATTGTCTTCCTGAGCTTTCAGGAACAAACGTTGAACTAGGCAGTTCATTTTTAACTAATTGCAATGCTTGACGCATTGGTGCAAACAATTGGCGAGCTCGTTGAGTTGGTTGAATACCTCGTCCATGACGAATAAATAATTCATCATTAAACATTAACTTCAAACGAGAAACAGCATTACTTACTGCTGGTTGTGACATTCCTAAATTTTGAGCTGCTCGAGTAATGTTTTGCTCTTGCATTACAGCATCAAATACTGTCAAAAGGTTTAAATCGACACTACGTAAAACTTGTTCTGAACTGATTATTGACGTTGGCTCTGGGGTAGATTCTGACATACTCATATGATGACTCTCTCAATCGGGCAGTTTTATTCAAATTAAATAACAGTAAATGACTACAAGTTTTATTATTATTTCTAGATATTGACCTTGTATATATTAGCCATCCTTCAATTATCATTACTGAATAGATTTACAAAATCCATAGCATGGAAAGCATTTTAATTTTAATTTATGCTTAATTTAATTTAACAATTAAATAATAATTACAAATCAATCAATTAAGAAAAAACATAAAATAATCTAAACGTACTCCAATTCCGTTTTTTCCTACGAAATCAACAAAAAAGCCATGCAAGTATGCATGGCTTCATTAAGATATCTTGAAATAAAATTGATTAAAAAAGCGCTGATATACGATTTAAATCTGATTGGATAGCGCCGGCGGTAACCTCTCTTCCTGCACCAGGTCCTCGGATAACTAATGGGTTATCTCGGTACCATTTACTCTCAATTGCAAAAATATTATCACATGGTAACAGGTTAGCTAATGCGTGATGTTCTGCCAGTGCTTCAATACTCACTGTCGCACTGCCATCTTTATTTAAGCGTGCCACATAACGTAATACCTTTTGCTCCCTTTGCGCTTTTTCTAGACGTTCAAGTAACTCACTATTAATCAACTCACCTTTTGCTAAGAAATCATCCAAGCTCACTTCTCTCAATTCAATAGGAACGAGAGATTCTACTTTTACTTGAGTTGGTTCGATTTTTAATCCGGCTTCACGAGCTAAAATTACAAGTTTTCTCATAACATCAGAACCATCAAGATCATGCCTTGGATCTGGTTCAGTTAACCCTTGCTGCCAGGCTAGATCAACTAGTTCGGTAAATGGAACATCACCATTATATTGTTGGAACAACCACGATAAAGTACCTGAAAATATACCCGATAATGCAACTATTTCATCGCCACTTTCTCGTAAATCTCTTACGGTGTGGTTAATTGGCAACCCTGCACCAACAGTCGCATTATATAACCAATGACGACCTGTTTTTATAAACGCATCAAGTACAGTTTGGTACTCATGGCTTGGTGCTGAACCTGCCACCTTATTCGCTGAGATTAAATGTATACCTTGCTCCGCAATTTTAGTGTACTGCTGTGACAATTCAGGACTTGCCGTTACATCTAAAATGACAACATCATCATAACCTTGAATAGCACCAATTTTTTCTATCCAATCAAAGTCTTGATAGGCTAGCGCTTCATCATCAAATTTATCAACAATTAATGCGCTGTCTAACCCATTAAAATCTAACCAGTGGCGATGGCGGTCAACGACACCGATTAATGAGAATTGCATACCATGACGTTTCTCTAGATTACGTTTTTGCTCAGTAAAAAGGGATAACCATTGAGAGCCTATGTTCCCATGGCCGCACAAAACAAGTCCCACTCTTTTTTGAGCTTGAAATAGATGAGTATGAATGGCATTAATAATCAAAGCGGTGTCTACTTTACGCAAAATGGCAACCAAGCTTAATCCTGACTCTGATTCACATACAAACTCTAATGGGCAGTTTTTTAATTGGTGGTAGAAGCCATGACTATGAATGGCATTACCTGTAACGCCAGCACCAACGGCCGCCACCATTGAATAACCTTCTTTCAATTTAATTTCAGCATGTACCGCAGAATTTTGTAGGACATCTAATGCTTCATTAACGACTTCAGAGGTATACGCTAATAAAAGTGTGTACTGATCATCTTGTGCTTCTAGTGCTAAAGGCTGTAATTGAGAACGAGTAAGTAAAGAAAGTACTTCTTGTTTCGCTCGACCAAAATCTTGCCCACGACCAAAACCTAATTGAATTAAATACACATCTTCTAATGACGTAACGATCTTCGCGCCACGACCAGAAGCTAATACTCGCTCAATACGAGTAGAACCAGATTCAGGTTGATAACTACAACGCAAACTTAAATCAAGTGCGCTTTGAGCAACAGGTTGTAATGTTCTGCTGTGCAATACAGGGGCAGCTAAACGAGCCAATTCACTGGCTTCATCCAAACGAAGTAGCGGCAATAAACAAGCATCTTCTACTTTACGTGGATCTGCGCTAAATACGCCAGCAACATCACTCCAAATCGTCACTCGAGATACTTCAGCCAACGCCCCAATAATAGTAGCTGAGTAATCAGAACCATTACGACCCAGCAATACTGTTTCACCAGATTGATTGCGAGCCATAAAGCCAGTAATAACAATTCGACCATGTGGGTGCTGCGCGAGTTGTTCTTTAAATAAAGGCCATGATAGTGCGCGATCAACTTCTGGCTGAGCAGCTCGTTCAGCCCTTAAAAAAGAACGCGAATCTAAAGGCGCCGCTTGCAAGTCAAGTTGATTCAAATAAGCAGAAAGTAATCGAGATGACCATACTTCACCATGGCCAAGAATATCAGTTTGTTGGATCTCTGTTAAAGGTGCATGCAGCTTTCCAATAGCAATCAACTCTTTATGCAGAGTATCAAGTAACGATTCTGCATTTTCAGGGGTTAAAAGTTCTGAAATCAAACCTTGTTGATATTGACGTAGAGACTCCAACACGTCATGAGCTAAGCGGCCATCTTTAGATAAACTGTCTATCCACTCTAAAATTCGATTGGTTGTATTACCTGCAGCAGAGACCACCACCAAATCATTATCGCTAGAATATTCCTTTAGGATAGTAGCGACACGGCGGTAGCATTCAGGATCAGCAAGACTACTTCCTCCAAACTTATGTAACTGACGTTGTACTAATACGGTCATTATTTTTCCCCTGCTGCCACAATAAAGGCCTGTTGAAGGTCGGCAATCAAATCACGACTGTCTTCTAAACCAACAGATATACGTAATAATGTTGGCACTAATCCCGCTTCCGCTTGAGCTTCATCCGACATTGCTCGATGAGTCATGGTTCCTGGATGGGCAATTAAGCTTTCAACACCACCAAGTGATTCTGCCAAAGAAAAATACTTTAGTGCTTTTACGAATACTTTTAACTGTTCTAATGAGCCATTTAATTCAAAGCTTAACATTGCACCAAATCCCGTTTGTTGGCGTTTTGCTATCTCGTGTCCAGGGTGTTCAGGTAGGCTTGGGTGATAAATTGTACCGACTAACTCTTGCTCTTGAAGACATTTTAAGACTTCGATTGCATTTTCTTCATGCACACGCATACGCGCGCCAAGCGTACGAATACCACGTAAAGTTAAGTAACTATCAAATGCGGTTCCTGTTGCCCCAATACAGTTGCCCCACCATGCAAAATCATCAGCATGCTGCTGCGTTTTAGCAATTAATACACCGCCAACAACATCTGAATGCCCATTAATGTATTTTGTCGTTGAATGAAGAACAAAATCAGCCCCTAATGTAAGAGGTTGTTGTAATACAGGAGAAAGGAAAGTGTTATCAACAGCAACCAAAGCACCAACCTTTGCCGCTTTCTGACAGATTGCAGCGATATCAACAACACGTACGAGTGGGTTTGATGGCGTTTCTAGTAGGATAAGTTTTGGTTTTTTTGCAAGAGCGGCATCAAGCGCTTCAGTATTTGATTGATCAACAAATAAAGTTTGAAAATCTCCTTTATTCGCTCGAGTATTAAATAGGCGATAAGTCCCCCCATAACAATCATGAGGTGCCACAATAAGATCATTAGGACCAAGCAGTGCAGATACCATAAGATTAAGCGCAGCCGTTCCGCAGTTTGTAACAACAGCGCCAGCACCACACTCTAAATCAGACAGAGTAGTTTCAAGCTGGGTTCGAGTCGGGTTTCCTGAGCGAGCATAATCATACTTAGGAACATCACCAAATTCAGGAAAACTGTAATTGGTAGATAAGTAGATAGGTGGCACAACCGCATTATGTTGTGAATCGGTTTCAATGCCAGTACGAACAGCAATAGTTGCAGGTTTTCTCTCGCTCATAATTTCCCTTCCAAACTGCTAGGCAGTGGTCTGATACCAATTACCTGAATGAGATATAAAGCAGTAATTTTCTGCTCCTCCATTCAAGATGACTGATATAATCTAATCCATAAGTTATATTCTTCTACTCTACCATCACAAAATGAGACGTCAATACTTCTAGACGTCTATATATCTTTGCTTATAGCCGTAAATATCGCTAGAATTAGCCTATCCTATTTTAAACAACAATAATTCAGAACGAAGGTGAGCAATGGCTGATTGGAATGGTGACTATTTAAGTCCTTATGCCGAGCATGGTAAAAAAAGTGAACAGGTAAAAAAAATTACCGTGTCAATTCCAACGAAGGTACTACAAATCCTTACAGATGAGCGTACTCGTCGCCAAGTAAGTAACCTACGTCACGCAACAAACAGTGAATTATTATGTGAAGCGTTTCTTCATGCTTACACAGGCCAACCTTTACCTACAGATGAAGACTTACGTAAAGATCGCCCTGATGATATTCCAGCAGAAGCTAAAGCATTAATGACCGCAATGGGCATTGAATTCGAAGCATTTGATGAAGAATAAGTAACTCTTTATCTCCTCCTGCTGTCTCCTCCTTATTTTAAACAAATTAGGAGGATTACATTTCTATTTGCTTATTAAATAATCACAGTGCCCTACTTATAATTATAAAGGACTTACTGTGAAAAATAAGATAGCAAAAACAGCAATAGCACTCGCTATTACTTCTATATTGAGCGCATGCAGCTCAACCTCAGAAACAACACAAACGACCCCTGCATATCAATGCAACCCTCAAATGATGGAAGAAAGCAACCATTTACGCATCTATCAAATCATGGTGGAAAGCTTTGTTAATGGTGATAGTAGCATTGGTCATGGCACCGGTTATGGACCAAGCCATCATAATGGTGATCTACAAGGAATAATTGATTCATTAGATTACATTCAATCACTAGGTATGAATGCTATTTGGATGACGCCTATTTTTGAATCTGCACCAATTGAAGGTCAAGACTATTGGGCTGATAAGTTGGATGCAACCGGCTATTTCGCGACTGACTTTTTCAAAATTGATCCTCGCTTTGGCACATTAGAAAAGGCAAAAGAATTAGTAGAAGAAGCACATAAACGCGGGATCTATGTCTTATTTGATGGTGTATTTGGTCATCATAAAGAAGGACTCATTAAGCCATCACCATCTGGCTTATTACCGAGTGGCAACAATAACCCAGTAAATTACCCTGAGAGCGAAGACTTTTACTCTGAAGTCGCCGCTTATTGGATATCAGAATTAAAGATTGATGGCTGGCGATTAGATCAAGCTTACCAAGTCCCAACTGAATCTTGGATAAACATCAGAAAATCCGTTGATAGCGCATCAAAAAACACAACATATACGAATAATAAAGGCGAACAAGTAAACCCTCTCGGTTACATGGTGGCAGAGATATGGAATAACGAAAACTACATTACAGAGACAGGTTATGGAGAAGAAGGGAACCCTGCATTATGCTCTGCATTCGATTTTCCTTTGCGCTTCCGAGTGACTGAAACTTTTGCGGTCAATGAGAGTAACGTTGGAAATAAAGGGGGAGAATGGTTGAATGAAGGGATGGAAATGCATGAACTTTACCCTTCTCATGCAACACCAAACCTAATGTTAGGAAATCATGATGTCGTTCGTTTTGGTGATTTATTGCAGCGCGGTGATATTGCAGAACCAAATGACAGTAATTATTGGTTACGTCATAAAGCAGCCCTTTCATTTCAAGCAGCTTATACCGGTCCTATCACTCTTTATTACGGAGATGAAATTGGCGATCAAGTTGATGGTTTCTCTAATAAAGAAAATAAAGATATCTGTGCTACTAAAGGATTATGTGATGACCATATCGCCCGCTCATCTGCCAAAATTGATGGACTAACCACAACACTAACCCCTGCCCAACTCAACTTAAAGAATTACGTCACTAAGTTAATGAATTTACGTATTGAAAATCCGGCGTTATCTGAAGGTGTTCGAACCAATATTATCGCTAATAAGGCGATATATGTAGACCATAAACAAACAGAGAATAATGCAATTATATTTATGGTTAGCACTCAAGAGCGAAGCCAAACCCTTTATCTTGAAGCTGAACAGATAGGATCAAAAGGTAATTTAGTCGATTTACTAACTAACCAAAAATTCAGCCCCATTGAAGGGATATATAACATTCCGTTATCTAACTTTGAAAGCCGATTTTTAAAAATAGAAGAACCAAATGCAGCAGGTCCTAAAGCGACAGAAAAAGAAATCGCTCTGTATGGCAGTGGTTTTATGGCTCAATGTGATAATCCGACGATACCTGATACTAATGCCCCAATAAAAGAGACGTTATATCTCGTAGGTGATTTCTCCGATTCTCGCTGGAGTCATAAAGCACAACGTGCTTACCAATATAAAGGAAATAATGTTTATCAAGTGGTAGCAAATGAAAAGCGTGGGCCTTATAAAATGCAATACGCAACTAAAGATTGGGCTTCGCAATATACTGCCGATGGCTTATCTCCTAAGTTAGGGCAAAGTAATTCCTTAATTAATGGTGGTTACGGACAGGATACAGCTATCTATCTTCCTAAGGACGGAAATTATGTATGGAGTTTAGAATTTACTCCTCAAGGAAAACCGAAATCAATGATGGTTTCTAAGTGTAAGTAAGCGAATAAAAACTGAACTAACTCTAGCTAATGAGGTCTATTATTAGCTAGATCACATTTCTGATTATTTCTAATTTTCTCTCTTTTCTCCATTTTTGCATTATTTCCAATTTCAAAATATCTTCCTACGTGACTCTTCTCTCATAAATAAATCTAATCCCTCCTACCAAGTGTGATAGTTATCAACAGAAGACCTGTTACCTAATTCCCTCATCCCTCAGCCTACGCCCTCACTTTTATAAAAGAAGGAGGAGTTACATATCGTGATTTATTTTTAATCTGTCTCTCGTTCAATAACGACGACGATGTTTACTTTACTTCCCTACACTGCCTTAGTTGAGTAAATATTTTCAAATCAAAATATCCTTTAAAAAGGAAATAGGATTTTAAGATGAAAATGAATAAATACACTTTGCTTGCTGCCGCTGTTTCTACAGCATTACTTTCAGGTGCAGCATTCGCTGAAACAGAAGTTGCATTAGATGTTATCTCTGGTGATGAAGCCGCACCTAAAGTTGAAAAAGTTAATGGTACTGATGTAATTGCAGATGGTTGGGAAGTACACGGTTACGCGTCGATGAACTTCCGTATGGTTGATGGCGAAACAGTAGATACTGAATTTGGTAAACCAGATTACAAAACAGCAGGTACTCACGGAAAAAGTACTAACCAAGTTGAATTCGTAATCAAAAAACACACCGAGCATGCAAATGGTGTTTGGTCTGACTTTGTTGTACGTTCTGAATACGGCAATGGTAACTCTTACGCTTATTCATCTCCAGGTAGCCAAAAAGACAACACAACAGCACAATTTGAAATCAAAGAAACTTTTGTTGAGATTGGCGGGCTATCATACTTAGGCGAGGACACTTCTATCTGGGGTGGTCAACGTTATCTAAACCGTTCTGCAAGTGCTCTATCTGGTGAGTTCTGGAAACAATCATCAGGTGTTGGTGCTGGTATCCAAACTAAGATCGCAGGTAACACAGCAGGTTTTGCTATTGTTGCAGCTGATACAGATGGTGATATTAATAACGGTCCAGGAGCAGACGGGCGACAAACACTAACATCTCATGACTTATACTATTACGGTGTTGATGTTGGGTTTGGTAGCTTAGATTTTGATTTCAAATACATTACTCAAGCTAACGTAACTGACGATGATGGTATCGGTGCTTCTATCACATTAAACTCTAGCTACTACGGCTTAGATGGTTGGTCACAAACCGCTATCGCTTACGGTAAAGGCGCAGCTCAAAACCGTGGTGTAAACTTTGGTAGCTGGTCAGGTGGTGATGACAATGCTGAATCAATTTTCTTCACTTCTGGTGGTGTAGTTAACATCTCTGAAAACTGGCAAATGGGTTCTGAAGTAACATACTTTGCTGCATTGGATGAGTTATTTGGTGCTAAAGATCTGAAACGCTACATTGTTGCAGCGCGTCCATCATACAAAGTAAATGATAATCTACGCTTAGAAGCGACTGGGTCTTATGCTCACGAAGAAGGTGCTGAAGGTTACTGGGGACGCACTGGTGATGATCTGAAGAGTGATATTATTAACGTTGAATTAGCTGCCGCATTTACTGTTAACGCTGATTACTTTGGTCGTCCACAAATCAAACCATATGTGAGCTACATTACTGCTGACGATGAAGCAAGTGCTAAACAAATTGGCATTAAAGATGGTAAGTCTGAAACAATTATCGGTGTTCACACTGAAATCTGGTTCTAATTACTTTAAAATTAAAGGCAGCCACATCGGCTGCCTTTTTGCGTTTATTTATCGAAATCATGGAGAGTCTTGATGAACACCAAAAAATTATTACTTAGCTTACTTGTCGGGCTTTCTTTAACCGCATGTTCTTCAACTAAAGCCATTCAAGAACCAATCGTTCCTATAGCCTCTTCAGAAGTGTGTTGCAGTGACTTTACTCAATTCCCGTGGATACAACTTAACAGTACTGAAGAGATCGATTTTCAATTAGATGCTGATTCTCCTATTGGTCATTTCTCTGATGGAAATAGTTATTTTAATGCTTTTAAATTATCAGAACGTTCAGGAAAAGTGCAATTACGTCTTTCTAGTTTAATGATCAACGATTCGGTAGTTGCTCCGAAACTAATTGCTCTTGATGACCAATTCAATATTGTTAGTACGACAAGTTTAGATCAATTTGATATTAAAACGTCTGATGCTTTTACTCGTACTCAATTTCAATTAAATTTTGACCTTGATGCTTCGAAAACACCTTATTTTATTATTTATTCATCAGAGGCTTATTTAGGCCAATCAATAAAAATAAAGCACCCAGCAAGGATAAGAGCTGAAGAGCTAGGTGAAGCAATGCCAATGGTGACCGATCCTACTTATACCTATAAGCGCTTTGGAAAACTAAAACTATCAGTAAAAACACTGTCTCTACAGGCCTATAAGGTACCAAAAAAACAAGTAAAACCTATTACTCCATTAGCTCAACCAGAGACCCAAACGTTTTACAAAAACGCTATTATTGAAGCTGTAAATACAAACGATATAACGAAAGCTCTTGCCTTATTGGAAGAAGCAAAAGCATTAGGAATTAAAGACGCTGAAACTGTTTTTGTTAAAGCATTAGAAAATAAAAAATAATAACTACTATTAACTTCAATAACTAACCCTCAATAAAAAAGCTTCCTCATCAATGATGTAGGAAGCCTTTTTTATGCTCTAAAAAAATAAAAAGCGACTTACGCTTCCATATAGTTCTCAGGCATTTCAATTCGAGCTACGCCAGAATCAACCGCTGCTTGTGCTACTGCTTTAGCTACACGAGGAAGTAAGCGAGGATCCATTGGTTTAGGAATGATGTAACCTTTACCAAATTCTAGTGCATCAACACCTGCTGCTTTTAATACTTCAGCTGGTACTGGTTCTTTTGTTAACTGACGAATAGCTTCAACTGCTGCTAATTTCATTTCATCGTTAATCACGCTTGCACGAACATCCAAAGCACCACGGAAAATGAATGGGAAACAAAGTACATTGTTTACTTGGTTCGGGTAATCAGAACGACCCGTACCCATGATCAAATCATCACGCACTTCATGTGCAAGCTCTGGCTTGATTTCTGGATCAGGGTTTGAACATGCAAATACAACTGGCTTATCAGCCATTAATTTTAGAGCTTCTGGTGGTAATAGGTTCGGACCTGATACCCCTAAGAATAAATCTGCACCTTCAATAACATCTTCAAGCGTACGCTTATCGGTGTTATTAGCAAAACGTTGTTTATATTCATTAATATCATCACGACGAGTGTGAATTACGCCTTTACGATCCAACATATAGATCTTCTCACGCATTGCACCACACTTAATCAGTTGCTCCATGCATGCAACCGCTGCCGCACCAGCACCAAGACATACAATGATTGCATCTTCTAACTTTTTGCCTTGTAGCTCAATCGCATTCAACATACCAGCAGCAGTTACAATAGCAGTACCATGCTGATCATCATGGAAAACAGGTACATCACAACGCTCAATTAGACGTCGCTCAATCTCAAAACAATCAGGGGCTTTGATATCTTCTAGGTTAATACCACCAAACGTGTCAGCAATATTCGCAACCGTATCAACAAATTCATCGATAGTGCGATGCTTTACTTCGATATCAATAGAATCTAGGCCAGCAAAGCGTTTAAAAAGTAATGATTTACCTTCCATCACAGGTTTTGAAGCTAAAGGACCTAGATTACCTAAACCAAGAATGGCAGTGCCGTTTGAAATAACAGCAACCATGTTACCTTTAGATGTGTACTTATAAACATCATCTGGATTTTTGGCGATTTCACGTACTGGCTCAGCAACACCAGGACTGTACGCCAGTGCTAGATCTTCTGCGGTGTTTGCAGGCTTAGTCAGTGCAATTTCAATTTTACCCGGAGTTGGATAAGCGTGATAATGGAGAGCTTGTTCGCGAAAATCTTCAGACATGGCGGTTTTCCTGAATGCTAATAATTATAAGAGGATTGTTTCAAAACAGTGAATAGTATAATAGTTGATCTAGCTCAAACTTCATAGTCCTCACTTACAGATCCTACCAACAAAAATGTGGCCTTTAATGAAGGATATTATTCCTTTATTTAAAACAAGAAAGTGATGTTTCTCTGAATTTTAAGCATAAAAAAAGGAGCCCTATAGGACTCCTCTTTTATCGGAAATTGGTAATTATTTCTTAGAACCAATTGCACCGAAACGTTTGTTGAAACGATCAACACGGCCGCCAGTATCAACGATACGTTGCTTACCAGTGTAGAACGGGTGACATTTGTCACATACGTCTAGGTGGATTGTTTCTTTGCCTAGTGCAGAGCTGAATTCGAACTCGTTACCGCAAGAACAAGTAGCTTGAACAGCTTTGTATTCTGGGTGGATACCTACTTTCATGGGGAAAACCTTATAATTTAGGCCGTGTCGCTATCCGAATCTAAGCCGAACACCACACGTAGTTTAACAAAAATAATAAGCGTAAATAGATTACACTTACTTAAGGTCGCGTATAGTAATGAATCTGAAGCGATCAATCAACTAATCTGTTACTTTTTTCACCGATTATTTTACTCCGTTGCGATATTCTTATCTAAGAGTAGACTATTCCTCATATTATTCCTTACTGATGTTAGTCATGCCGTATTCAATCGCACATGTTGCACTGCCTGTTCCTCTTGATCGTACGTTTGATTACATAATCAAACCAGGTCAAACACCTGCCATTGGTGGCCGTGTAAAAGTGCCTTTTGGTCGTCAGCGTTTAATTGGTATTGTCGTAAAACTAAGTAATGAATCTGAATTTTCTCGTGAAAAATTAAAAGGGATTGATGCTGTTCTTGATAATGCTTCATTATGGCCAGCACATCTCTATAAGTTACTTAATTGGAGCAGCACTTATTACCAATATCCATTAGGTGATACCTTAGCTAATGCAATGCCTGCATGGCTACGTAAAGGAAGAGAAGCTAGTTTTGCCGCACTTAAAGCATGGCAAATTACTGAGCTAGGAAAAAACCAAGATCTCAATAAGCTCACTCGGGCACCAAAACAAGCCAAAGCTCTTAATTTAGTGCGCCATCAGCAATGTAGCCATGAGCAAATGTTAGAAGATGAGATCACCGCTGCCACCTTAAAAGCCGTTGCAGATAAAGGATGGATTGAAGAGATATCTCTTGCACCTAAACCAACCAATTGGCACCGCAATGTCGAAATAACCCAAGAAAAACCTCAACTCAATGAAGAACAAGCAATTGCAATTGCAACCGTTAACTCTAATCCTGAGTTCGGTTGTTATTTATTGGATGGTGTTACGGGCTCTGGAAAGACAGAAGTTTATCTCCAATTATTAGAACCTATCTTAAAAGCGGGTCGCCAAGCACTGATCTTAGTTCCTGAGATAGGCTTAACCCCACAAACGATTAATCGGTTTAAGCGTCGCTTTAATGTGCCTGTAAATATGATCCACTCAGCACTCAATGATACTGAGCGCTTAAATGCATGGCTAGCTGCTCGAGATAACCACGCAGGTATCATTATTGGTACTCGCTCTGCTCTCTTCACACCTTTCCATGATCTCGGGATCATCATTGTAGATGAAGAGCATGATGCTTCTTATAAACAACAAGACAGCATGAGATACCATGCCCGTGATTTAGCAGTGATGCGTGCGAACTTAGATAACATACCAATTATTTTAGGCTCTGCGACTCCTGCACTAGAGACGATCCATAATGCCAAAGTAGGTAAGTATCATCACTTAACATTAACGAAACGGGCTGGTACTGCAATCCCCGCTCGTCATGGTGTCTTAGATGTAAAAGGTCTATATCTAAATAGTGGATTATCAGCACCTCTAATAGCTCAAATGAGAAAGCATTTATCTGAAGGAAATCAGGTAATGCTATTTTTAAATCGTCGAGGCTTTTCCCCTGCTCTGATGTGCCATGAATGTGGTTGGATGGCTGAATGTAAGCGTTGTGATGCCTTCTATACTTTTCATCAACATAGCAACGAGATTCGTTGTCATCATTGTGGCTCACAACAACCAATTATTCATCAATGCCAAGGGTGTGGTTCAACTCAATTAATTTCAGTTGGGGTCGGTACAGAGCAGCTTGAAACACAACTCATGAATCTATTCCCTGAGTACAAAACCGTTCGTATTGATAGAGACAGCACTCGCAGAAAAGGCAGCTTAGAGAGCTATTTAGAAGCCATCAAAAATAACGAATATCAAATACTCATTGGTACTCAAATGCTAGCAAAAGGTCACCACTTTCCTAATGTTACACTCGTTGGGTTAATTGATGTAGATAGCTCATTATTTAGCAGTGACTTTCGAGCCCCTGAGCGACTAGCACAACTATTTATTCAAGTTGCTGGGCGTGCCGGTCGAGCAAGCAAACCTGGTGAAGTTATCTTACAAACCCACCACCCTGAACACTCTTTATTACAAAGCCTATTACATCAGGGCTATGGGCACTTTGCTGAGTACGCTTTACAAGAACGAAAATTTGCACAATTGCCGCCCTACACTCACTTATCTCTGTTTAGAGCAGAAGCAAATAATAATGAGAATGTAGAACAGTTCTTACGACAAGTTCGTGATATTTTAGAAAGTCATCCACAATTTCACGATGCAACGCCAGTTCTAGGGCCAATTCCTGCACCTCTGGCAAGGCGTGCAGGAAAATATCGTTGGCAGTTACTTTTTCAAGCACCAAATAGAACCGTAATGCAATCAATGTTACGTGGGGCTAAAACAGCAATTGAATTATTACCATTGGCAAAAAAAGTACGTTGGACTTTAGATATAGAACCACAAGACCTTAGTTAAAGTAAGGCTTTGTTGGTGGAAGTTTATTCTTTAAATAGAAAACAATCGACCCTGATGTGAGTCAGTTCACAATCCAGATGTAATTTTTGTTAAACGCGCCGTATTTAAATCTTTATTTTACACATAAAATATCTCTTCAAATAATTAGAGCAATCGTTTACTTTAGATTTAAAGACAGTTGGGAGAGGAATATATATGGCGACAATGAAGGACGTTGCTTTATCGGCAGGTGTATCAACAGCTACCGTATCACGAGCACTAATGACGCCAGAAAAAGTATCATTATCAACCCGTAAACGCGTAGAAGGCGCCATCGTAGAAACTGGTTATTCTCCAACAACATTAACGCGTACATTACGTCGTAATGAATCAAAGACCATTGTAACGATTGTTCCTGATATCTGTGACCCTTACTTCAGTGATATTTTACGAGGTATTGAAGATACCGCTGTTGAAAATGGTTATGTTATTTTAGTGGGTGATAGTAGCCAACAGAAAAAACGCGAACAATCTTTTGTAAACCTTGTTTATACCAAACAAGTCGATGGCATGGTTTTGCTCGGTTCTGATCTTCCTTTTAATGCCAGTCGCCAAGAGCAAAAGAACTTACCTCCTCTTGTGATGGCTTGTGAATATGCACCAGAACTCGAATTACCAACCGTTCATATCGATAACCTAACGGCAGCATTTGAAGCGGTAAATTACCTAACTAAATTAGGCCATAATAGAATTGCTGAACTATCAGGGCCTGAAGACTCTGCACTGTGTCAATTTAGACATCAAGGTTATCAACAAGCGTTACGTCGTGCAGGCATTACAATGAACAATTCATATGTGCATTACGGTAACTTCACTTTTGAAGCCGGAGCAACTGCAATTGCTCAACTACTTTCGCTTTCGTCTCCACCTACGGCCGTCTTTTGTCATAATGATATTATGGCAATTGGAGCAATTCAAAAAGCAAAACAAATGGGCTTCCGTGTTCCCCAAGATATTTCTATCATGGGTTTTGATGACATTGAATTCTCACAATATTGCGATCCACCACTAACAACTATTTCACAGCCTCGCTATGAGATTGGTCGTCAATCTATGCTTATGCTTTTAGATTTACTAAAAGGGCATGATGTTCGTTCTGGCTCTCGCTTACTTGAATCCTCTTTAGTACTTAGAGGAAGTACTGCGCCACCGAAAAGCCGATAAAGCAAAGCATTAAACCAACATAAAAAGAATCAACACACAAAAGTCATTCTTATAAGACGATGAATCTGTCTAAATAGTGACTTTTTGCGTACTTTTTTACACAAGTACTGGTATGCGTTCATACAACTGATTACCATAACGTATTCTCTCTGTAATTCTGTATAAAGTAAAAGTACTGTGGCCAATAAAGATTATGTAAAACGTGGACGATCTCCTAAGAAAGCGACAAAGAAACCAGCCAAGAAAAAAGGGGCTAAACAACCTGTATCTAATGGTGCTACACCATGGAAAGCAGTTGCTGTTGCAGCTCTCTTAGTCGCTGTGTTTGGTTATGCCCTTTACTTTCTAAATGACTCTCCTACACCTGAGACAAAATCAACGGTGACCGAAGTTGTTCCAGTTAAAGCTAAAAAGAAATCTAACACGGAAGAGATACCTCCAATGCCAGAAGAGCAATGGAGCTATATGGATGAACTACCAAATAAAGAAATTGAAGTTGAACAAAAAGAACTTAAAGTTTCTGAAATCCCTTATATCATGCAATGTGGCGCTTATAAAAATCGCTCACAAGCCGAAGAACGTAAAATGAACATTGCGTTCCAAGGGCTAACTTCAACGGTTAGGCATGCAGAAGGAAGCAGCTGGTTTAAAGTAGTTTTAGGTCCGTATAAATTTAAACGTGATGCTGAAAAAGATCGCCATAAATTACAACGAGCTAAAATAGAGCCATGCGCTATCTGGAAAGATCAGTAAAGCTCAGCATAAAAAATCGTAATAACATCACACATTTCCCAAAAGGAGCACATCAAGTGCTCCTTTTTCTATTCTACTCATCTTGAAAACCAACATCATCCCCCCCATTACAATAGTAATAATCATAAGGATTAATGTAAGAGTCTCACTAAATTACATCATCGAATAAGAGGTTTTACTCGTGACTACAATAGTTTCTGTACGCCGTGAAGGCAAAGTCGTGGTTGCTGGCGATGGCCAAGCATCTCAAGGTGATATGATCGCAAAAGGTAACGTAAAAAAAGTACGTCGCCTCTACAATGATTCCGTTCTAGTTGGCTTTGCTGGTAGCACTGCTGATGCATTCATTCTGTTTGACCTGTGTGAACGAAAATTAGAAATGCACCAAGGCAATTTAACCAAAGCTGCCGTTGAACTCGCTAAAGAATGGCGTAGCGATCGCGCTTTACGCCGTCTTGAGGCAATGTTAATTGTTGCTGATAAAACAACGTCTCTAATCATTAGCGGTACTGGTGATTTAATTAATGCCGATAATGACCTTCTTACCATTGGTTCTGGTGGCTATTTCGCCCGTTCTGCAGCAACAGCATTATTAGAGAACACAGAATTAGATGCACGTGAAATCGCAACTAAAGCATTAACTATTGCTGGTGATATTGACGTCTACACTAACCATAATCATACCGTTGAAGAATTGAACGTTTAACGACAGATAATAAGGAATACCCATGTCTGAGATGACTCCTCGTGAAATAGTACACGAACTAGATAGCCATATTATTGGTCAAGATAAAGCAAAGCGTTCAGTAGCGATTGCCTTACGTAACCGCTGGCGTCGTATGCAACTTAACCCTGAGTTGCGTGCAGAAGTAACACCAAAAAATATCTTAATGATTGGGCCTACTGGCGTAGGTAAAACTGAAATTGCCCGTCGTTTAGCAAAATTAGCTAACGCCCCTTTTATTAAAGTTGAAGCGACTAAGTTCACTGAAGTGGGTTATGTTGGCAAAGAAGTTGATAGCATCATTCGTGATTTGACTGATGTTGCTATCAAAATGACTCATCAGCAAGCAGTAGAAAAAGTGAAATTCCGTGCTGAAGAGCAAGCTGAAGATCGTATCCTCGATATCTTATTACCACCAGCACGTGATGCATGGGGTAAAAATGAAGAAGGCGATAACGACTCTGGTACTCGCCAATCTTTCCGTAAAAAATTACGTGAAGGAAAACTAGACGATAAAGAAATCGAAGTCGATGTTGCAGCTCCTCAAGTTGGCGTTGAAATCATGGCTCCTCCTGGTATGGAAGAGATGACAAACCAACTTCAAGGTATGTTCCAAAACCTATCAGGTGGTGAAACAACTAAAAAGCGTAAGATGAAAATCAAAGATGCGCTTAAAGCCCTAGCTGAAGAAGAAGGCGCTAAATTAGTTAACCCTGAAGAGTTAAAAGAACAAGCTATTTTCAACGTAGAAAACCACGGTATCGTCTTTATTGATGAGATTGATAAAATCTGTAAAGGCTCAAACTCGCAGTCTGGTGATGTATCTCGTGAAGGTGTACAACGTGATCTGCTCCCACTAGTTGAAGGCAGTACAGTAAGTACTAAGCACGGTATGGTAAAAACAGATCATATGTTATTTATCACTTCAGGTGCATTCCAAATGGCTAAGCCATCGGATCTTATCCCTGAATTACAAGGTCGCTTACCAATTCGAGTTGAGCTTGAAGCATTAACTGCGAATGACTTTAAACGTATTCTTACGGAACCAAATGCATCGTTAACAGAACAATACATCGCTTTATTAGCGACAGAAAATGTTAATCTTGAGTTTACTGAAGATGGCATTACTCGTATTGCAGAATCAGCATTCCAAGTAAACGAAAGCACAGAAAACATTGGTGCACGTCGTCTACATACAGTGATGGAACGTCTAATGGAGGAGATCTCTTACGACGCATCTGAAAAAGATGGTGAGAGCCTAACCGTAGATGCTGATTACGTTACCTCTCGTTTAGGAGATCTGGTCGCTGACGAAGATCTAAGTCGCTTTATTCTATAATTGACGACTAATACTAGTAATTATCCGTTCATTATTACTAGTTAAAAAATAAAGCCTCATACATCAAAATGTGTGAGGCTTTTTCTTTGGAAAAGAGAGCTAAGCAATCACTTCCCAAGAATGCGTCATCTCAATGCCTTCACCTAGCATTAAACACACCGAACAATATTTCTGTAATGAATCAGCAGTAACTCGCTCAACCACTTTAGGATCGAGATTATCTCCACTCACTTCAAAATGAATATTAATATGGGTAAACAACTTCGGCGCAGTTTCACGACGATCACTTGATAACTTAGCAACACAACCAAGTACCGCTTGATTTGCTGATTTCAGGCCATCAACAACATCAACAGAACTGCATCCTCCAGCGGCCATTAACACTAATTCCATCGGGCTTGGGGCTTTTTCTCCCCCATTACCATCCATAACAACAGAGTGACCTGATTGAGATTGACCTAAGAAAGTAAATCCATCAATCCATTTAACTTCAGCATTCATAAAAGCCTCTTTACTACATAAAAGGAAAACTCGTGATCCATTTCACGAAACTGTGCCCTTGGTCGCACTATTCATACGATCAAAGTCAAGAAATCGGTTGCGAAACAGGGTATGATTTTATCAATTATCTCAACGAACATGCAGCCTTGTTCCGATAACCATATTGTATAGGCCAAACTGATATTTGGCTCAGTTATTTTAAAATGGACATCGCCTACTTGGCAAACGCAGAGGAAGTATAAAGTATGGTTCTAGGTAAACCTCAGACAGATCCAACATTAGAGTGGTTCTTATCTCATTGTCACATTCATAAGTACCCATCAAAAAGTACTTTGATTCACGCTGGTGAAAAAGCTGAGACTCTTTACTACATCGTAAAAGGTTCTGTTGCTGTACTTATCAAAGATGAAGAAGGAAAGGAAATGATCCTTTCTTACCTTAACCAAGGTGATTTCATCGGTGAACTTGGCTTGTTTGAAGAAGGTCAAGAACGTTCAGCATGGGTTCGTGCAAAAAGCCCTTGTGAAGTAGCGGAAATTTCATTCAAGAAATTCCGTCAACTTATTCAAGTAAACCCAGATATTCTGATGCGTCTTTCAGCTCAAATGGCAACACGTCTACAAATCACTAGCCAAAAAGTAGGTGATTTAGCATTCTTAGACGTAACCGGCCGTATCGCTCAGACTCTACTGAATCTAGCTAAACAACCAGATGCTATGACTCACCCAGATGGCATGCAAATTAAGATCACTCGTCAAGAGATCGGTCAAATTGTAGGTTGTTCACGTGAAACTGTTGGCCGTATCTTGAAGATGCTTGAAGAGCAAAACTTGATTTCAGCACACGGTAAAACAATTGTAGTTTACGGTACTCGTTAATTTAACGCTTACCATAAATAAATAAAAACGCAGCTTATTGGCTGCGTTTTTTTATGCCTAAATTTTAGAATTAACTGTCTGTGCTTTCAAAAATCTTATCAGCAGATGCCGCGACAAATCCTGTATATATCTTGCCATTGGGTAGCGTATAGCGCTTAGCAAATTCATAAAATCCACCAGGGATGTCAAACTCACCTTCCGTAAAATTCACTGTCACTTTATCTGCCATGGTTGATGACTGCTCTAAGTAAACTTCAGGAGAGCCTTTCACTTCACCACCCACTTCGTTCATTGCAAAACCAGCATCACGTAAGTGTTGGTTCACATCAACCACTTCAGCAAACGCTTCAAGCTGATTAACATAAACAGTAAAGTGATTAGCACCATAGCCATGAGCTGCTAACCAAGAAGCGTATTCACTTTCTTTTGCTAATACTTGATAGTCTTCGAAACTTAATGTCCAAGGCCTACCGGAAGAAAGAAAATCACTGGTGGCAAAATAGTGGGCTGGTACCTGTTCAACCAAACCATGAATAATGTCCTGTGTTTCAGCTGATAACTCTTCTACTAATAATTCACTAATAAAAACGAGTGGTGCATTAGGATCTGGATGCTCAAAATGCTGTGCTTTGAGTTTTTTCGCTTCAAAATCATACGTCTCACACGCTTTATACCCTATTGCTAAAAATGGGGCGGCTAACGTTTGCAAGCCAACCTTAGGTAAATTAAACGTACGTAATGCAATGTGATCGTTAATCAATTCATCGCCATTAGATAATAACTGATGAACCCTTCCTGCCGATGGGGATAAACGAGTAATATAATCTTGCCATAATGACGAAAATAAAGAGTTTACATTATTCATGTTTATCGCCTCTTATAGAGTTAAACCCGGAGAGAGTTGAGCTGGAATTTCACACGCATCGCCTTCCATTGATGCCATTGGGTATGCACAATAATCAGCAGCGTAATACGCACTTGGTTTCATGTTTCCTGATGCACCAGGACCACCAAATGGCGCGTCACCACTTGCTCCAGTCAGTTGACGGTTACGATTTACAATACCTGCACGAATATGCTCTACAAAATATTCCCACTCACTGTCATCAGTTGAAACAAGACCTGCCGATAATCCATAACGAGTATCATTAGCAAGCTCTACGGCTTCTTCTAATGTCTCATAACGCACCACTTGTAGTAATGGTCCAAAGTATTCTTCATCCGGCAATTCAACAACCTTAGTCGCATCAATGATACCGGGAGAAACAAAGGCATGACCTAAGCTTTTGGCTTCGAGTAAAGACTCTCCACCCAACGCTTGTAAATTCTTCTGGGCGTTTAGAATAAATTCTGCCGCTGCGACTGATATTTGCGAGCCCATAAACGGAGCATTATCAGCAAACGGTTGGTCAACAACGATACTTTTTGCTACTTCAACAAGGCGAGCTAACAATTCATCGCCTGCTTTTCCAATAGGAACATATAAGCGACGAGCACACGTACAACGTTGACCCGCACTAATAAATGCCGATTGAATAATCGTATAAACTGCCGCTTCTTGATCTCCAAAATCTTTTGAAATAACCATCGGATTATTACCGCCCATTTCTAGAGCCAGCATTTTCCCTGTGTCTCCTGAAAATTGACGATGTAAGATATGTCCAGTATTCGCACTACCGGTAAATAACAGGCCATCAATACCTTTAGCTCCCGCTAGCGCTTCACCTGTTGCACGAGCACCTTGTACTAGATTAATCACACCATTTGGCAAACCTGCTTGTTGCCATAGTTTCATGATCACTTCACTGGTCCATGGCGTCTGCTCTGATGGTTTTAGCACAACAGTATTACCAGCAAGCAATGCAGGAACAATATGACCATTAGGAAGGTGCCCAGGGAAGTTGTATGGCCCAAAGACAGCCATAACACCTAATGGACGATGTCTTAGCACTATTTTATTTCCCGCCGCTTCACGCTCTTTATAAGGCGTTCTTTCATGATAAGCACGAATCGAAATGGCAATTTTACCAACCATGGCGCCCGCTTCTGTTTTAGTTTCCCAAAATGGTTTACCTGTTTCTTTCGCTATCACTTCTGCTATCAGATCAGCATTCTCTTTCACTAATTCAGCAAAACGCTCAACAACGGCTTGGCGTACTTCAAAAGACTGTTTTTTCCACTCAATAAAGGCATGACGTGCCGCATTGACCGCTGACTCAACCTGATCTTTGGTTGCACTATCTCCTTTCCACACCACTTTACTATTGTACGGGCTTACTGATTGTATTGTTTCACCATTACCTGAAACCCAATCCCCTGCAATCCAATGTGTCATATCCTTATCCTCTATTGAGCTAATAAACGTACGTAATCATCAACATCTACTTGCAGTGCCGTTGCCGCTTCTTGTGTTAAATGAACGGTATCAGTCGCTTTATCATAAGCGGCAGTGGTTGCTGTTGCTCTGAAATTCTCAAACGATGTATTTGAAATTAAATACTGCTGTGAGCTGTTATGCTCCGTGATAATCACTTTGGCTTTGAATGAATTTCGCACCGATTCAATACTGCGTAGATCACACTCAACGGTTGGGCCTGCATCAAAAATATCGACATAACCACGACACCGAAAGCCTTCATTTTCTAATAGCTTTAATGCAGGCTTAGTGTTGTCATGAACCTTACCGATAACTTCCTGTGCTTCTTTACTTAACAAGCTAACGTAAATAGGTAATTTAGGCATAAGATCAGCAATAAAACCTTTGTAACCAATACCTGTTAGATAATCAGCTTCGGTGAAGTCGATAGAAAAAAAGTGCTTCTGCAGCCACTTCCAAAATGGCGACTCTCCTTCTTTATCTGACACTCCACGCATCTCAGCAAAAATGGTGTCAGAAAAGCGATGAGGATGCTCAGCCATCATTAAAAAACGCGCTTTAGACATTAAACGTCCATTAAGACCTTCACGAAATTCCGGACGTAAAAATAAAGTACAAATTTCAGTACTACCAGTATAGTTACTACCAAAAGTCAGTACCTTCACGACATTATTAACATTGAGCTTACGTGAGAAATGAACGACTTTACTGATGTGATAATTATAAAAAGGTGAATCTAAACCAACCGCAGCTTCAATTCCTGTCGTACCGGTAACCTCACCAGAAACTGAATCTTCACCAACCATTAAGTAACCTTCAGTTCCAGGGACTTGAACCTCTTTTTGAAAGCTACCAATAGAATGCTCTATTCGATTTCGTAACTGCTCTTCATTCACTGGTAGCGAAGTAAAACCATGACCAGATTCTACTGCACACTGATGAAGTGCAGGATAATCTTCCTGAGTGATAGGACGAATAACAAGCATCAATATTCCCTCCGATGCGATGTTTCATTGGCTGTGCTAAGTTCAATAAATATAACTTCAAGGCTATCTATTGGAATTAACACGGTAGAGTATTACGTTGATTTTTAGATAGATAAAAAGAGGGCAACTCAAACTCCTGAGCTGCCCAAATTCCAATTTGAATCTATTTTTCTAACGATGAAAGTGCTTTATCTAGACGTTCAAACCCTAGAGCTACGTCTTCTTTTGTAATAACAAGAGATGGAGTAAAACGAACAACATTGACACCAGCAACAAGGACCATTAAACCCTGCTCTCCAGCCGCAACAAGAACATCACGAGCGCGACCTTGCCATGCTTCGTTTAATGCTGCGCCAAGTAATAGGCCTTTACCACGGATTTCGGCAAACATATCATATTTTGTATTTAACGCTTCTAGTCCATCACGGAACCATTGCTCACGCTCTTTTACACCTGCCAATGTTTCAGGTTTTGATACCTCTTCCACAACGGCTTCAGCGATGGCACATGCTAACGGGTTACCACCATAAGTTGAGCCATGAGTACCTACTTTTAAATGCCGAGCCAATTCTGTCGTTGTTAACATTGCGCCGATAGGAAAACCACCACCCAATGATTTTGCAGTACTTAGAATATCAGGCGTAACACCTAAACCTTGGTAGGCATAAAAGTCACCAGTGCGGCCATTACCTGTCTGTACTTCATCAAAAATAAGCAGCGCGTTGTATTTATCACATAGTGCTCTAACGCCTTCTACAAATTCAGACGTTGGCGAAATCAACCCACCCTCGCCTTGCAGTGGCTCCATCATAATTGCACACGTTTTTTCTGACATATGCGCTTCAAGCTCTGCAAGATTATTGTATTCAAGGTGAGAAATATCACCCGGCTTAGGACCAAAACCATCAGAATACGCCGCTTGGCCGCCAACCGTTACAGTAAAGAAAGTTCGACCATGGAAGCCTTGTTTAAATGCGATAATTTCACTTTTCTCTGCGCCGTGAACATCAACTGCCCAACGACGAGCAAGCTTTAATGCTGCTTCATTTGCTTCTGCACCTGAGTTAGCAAAAAATACTTTTTCAGCAAACGAGACTTCTGTTAGCTTTTTCGCTAAACGAATTGCAGGCTCATTGGTCATAACATTACTTAAATGCCATAGTTTCTGAGATTGCTCTTGTAGTGCAGTAACCATTACTGGGTGACAATGACCAAGACAGCTCACTGCAATACCACCGGCAAAATCAACGTATTCTTTACCCGCTTGATCCCACACTCGCGCACCTTGCCCTTTAACTGGAATCACTTCCATCGGGTTATAACAAGGTACCATTACATCATTAAAATCTTTACGTTCGACTTGTGAATTGGTCGTCATCACACTTTCCTTCTGCGTATGCCGTTTTTCAGCATAATATTTACAAACCATTAACCTTTTCAATAGCACAAAATTCTTTTTTTGAACTAAAAAAGTTCCGTTTTCTATATCGTATTGACTGATAAGTCAGTTTATTCGAATAGTTATAGAATAACGCTATAGCAGGTGAGTAGAGAAGTAAACGATTTTATAAGAATAGAAGACACAAGGCTTATGCATAAATCTTCATATAAATAAGCAGAAAAAAAGACAAAAGAAAAAGTAAGAAGAGTGAACTAGATCGCTCTAGTTAACAGGAGAAATATTAATTATTTATTAATAAAATTAGCGAGGATATCGTGGCCTTGCTCTGTCATTATCGATTCAGGATGAAATTGTACCGCTTCAATCGACAGCGTTTTATGGCAAAACCCCATGATCTCATCCATTTCTCCCGCTTCATTTTCTGTCCACGCTGTGACTTCAAAGCATGAAGGTAATGTATCAGCTTTAACCACTAATGAGTGGTAACGAGTGACGGTAAGAGGGTTATTCAGTCCTTTAAATACGCTCTGATTGGTATGGATAATTGGCGAGGTTTTACCATGCATCACTTTTTTAGCACGTATCACGTCACCACCAAAGACTTGAGCAATAGCTTGATGACCTAAACACACACCAAGGATTGGTAATTTCCCTGCAAAATATTCAATAGCTTGCAAAGAAATACCAGCCTCGTTAGGAGTACAAGGACCAGGAGAGATAACTAAATGAGATGGATTAAGTGCCTCAATACCTGCAATGTCAATGTCATCATTACGAACCACTTTTACCTCTGCACCTAATTCACAGAAGTACTGATATAGGTTATAGGTAAATGAATCATAATTGTCGATCATTAACAGCATAAAGAACTACTTAAAAAGATGAATAAGAAATAAAAATTGCTCGCAGAGAAACCCTACGAGCAATCTATTTTATCAGAGCTAAAGACTACGGGCGAGTAACAAAACCAACCGCTTCAAACGCTTTTTTCAACGTAACTGCTGCACGCTCAGACGCTTTCTCTGCACCCGCTTTCATTACTGAATCCATGTAAGCACGGTCTTCACGAATACGCTTGTATTCAGATTGGATAGGCTCAAGCATGGTAACAATCGCTTCACCAACGTCTTTCTTGAATGGACCGTACATTTCAACACCTTGGTATTGCGCTTCGATCTCTTCAAACGTTTTACCTGATGCCGCAGAGTACAGACCCATTAAGTTTGAGATACCTGCTTTATTTTCCCAATCATGAGCAATACGCGGTGGCATTTCTGCATCTGTTTGTGCTTTATTAATCTTCTTAAGAATCGACTTAGGATCTTCTAGCAGCGTAATAACGTTCTTACGGTTATCGTCTGATTTAGACATCTTCTTCGTCGCGTCTTGCAAGCTCATTACACGCGCATTCACTTGTGGAATGTACGGTTCTGGTACGGTAAATAATGGCGCTTCAGGGCTGTAGATATTGTTAAAACGATTAGCAATATCACGCGCTAGTTCTAAATGTTGCTTTTGATCGCTACCAACAGGGACTTGATGTGCGCCATAAAGCAGAATATCTGCCGCCATTAATACTGGGTAATCAAATAAACCTACGTTAATGTCATTTGCATAACGCTTTGATTTATCTTTGAATTGAGTCATACGATTCAATTCACCCATTTGAGTGTAACAGTTAAGAAGCCAACCAAGTTGAGCATGCTCTGGTACGTGCGACTGAACAAATAGCGTGCTCTTCTTTGGATCAACACCAACCGCTAGACAAATTGCCAGTGCATCGAGAGTTGCTTCATGCAGCGCTTTAGGATCTTGACGAACCGTAATTGCGTGAAGGTCTACTACACAGTACTGACAATCATAATCGTCTTGCATCTGTTGCCATTGACGTAGAGCACCCAAGTAGTTACCGATACTTAGTTCACCTGATGGTTGAACACCACTTAATACGATGGGCTTGCTCATGGTTATGATTCCTTGTTTAACTGTAAAAATTAAATGATCCACTAGGGGATCATTTAATGGTTATTCTATTGTATTGATAGTCTTTATTTGTACTTATCAATGAATACTATCTTGCCACACTCATCACGGCTAATAAATGATTAAATTCATCGCTTACCACATCAGGCTGACTATCTGCGATGGGCTCCCCATGGTTATAGCCATAAGTTAAACCGAAGCTACGGCAACCAGCCGCTTGAGCCGCTTGAATATCATTTCTTGAGTCACCCACCATCAACATTTCAGAAGGTGCTAATTGGTGCTTATCAAGTAACCAGTTAAGTGCAAATGGATTCGGTTTTTTCTCAACAAAGGTATCGCCACCGATCACATCAACAAAAAGATGAGCAAGCTGATGTTGTTCAAGTAATTCAGGAACAAATTGCGCAGGTTTATTCGTCACTAAAGCTAAGGTGTATCCTTGCTGATAAAGCGTTTCTAGTGTCGCTTTCACATTTGGGTATAAGTGACTTAATTCATGGCCACCATCATGGTAGTGATGATCTAAACGAGCACGAGCCTGTTTAATTAATTCAGGGGCAAGTCCTGCTTGCACCGTAACACTTTGGCTTAGTGCGCGAGAAACTAGAACGTCAGCGCCATTTCCAATCCAATGAGACGCTTGTTCTAGCGTTACTCTTGGATAACCAACATCTTGCATAGCAAGGTCAACCGCACGAGCTAAGTCTGGAACGCTATCAAGAAGCGTCCCATCCAAATCAAAGGCGATCAGTTTGATATTTTCAAACATGAATCTTAGTTACCTTTCACTTTTGCTAATTCTGCACGCATTTCATCAATCACTTCTTTGTAGTTTGGTTGATTGAAAATAGCAGAACCCGCAACAAACATATCTGCACCCGCTTCTGCGATTTCACGAATATTATCGACTTTTACACCGCCATCGATTTCAAGACGAATATCATAGCCTGACTCATCGATGAGTTTACGAACTGCGCGTAATTTACCTAACGTGCTAGGAATAAATGATTGACCACCAAAGCCTGGGTTCACAGACATAAGTAGAATCATGTCTACTTTATCTAGAATGTAATCAAGGCAAGTTAATGGCGTCGCAGGATTAAGAACAACACCCGCTTTACAGCCGTGTTCTTTAATCAACTGAAGAGTACGATCTACATGTTCTGATGCTTCAACATGGAAAGTGATCATTGTTGCACCTGCTTTTGCAAACTCAGGAACAATACTATCAACAGGTTTCACCATTAAATGAACATCGATCGGAGCGGTAATACCGTAGTCACGCAGTGCTTTACAGATTGGCGCACCAAACGTTAGGTTTGGTACATAATGGTTATCCATTACATCGAAGTGAACGACATCAGCACCTGACGCTAATACTTTTTCAACGTCTTCACCAAGACGTGCAAAATCAGCAGAGAGAATAGATGGTGCGATCAAAAAATCTTTCATGTTGAGCCTCAGGTTAATTATTTTATTATCTAAATACGGTTATAACGATATAGCGCAATCGATTAACTCGACCGCGCAATTCTACCTGATAATTTTAAACCTGTCTTAAGCTCTCTTAACCTTTCGAGCGGATTTTTGAAGAGTGGTGTTCTATTTACTCAGTACATTTGGGCGCATAAAACAAAGCCATGAGTTCATCGACTTTATTTCGTCCAGCTCCATTTCGACTAATGGTACGCTTTACCTTAATCGAATTTAAAGTGGCACCATGGTACAAACGACGAGTTAATATCGTGTCATGATTAGAGATTAATACTGGTATATCTCGTTCAAACGCCGCTTTCTCAGCAACATCAGCAAGGGCAGCCTGATCATCTAAAGAGAAGCCATTTCCTGCGTATGAGGTAAAGTTTGCTGTTGTTGATAATGGCGCATAAGGCGGATCACAGTAAATCACACAACCTTTACGAGCGCGTTTAAAGGTCTCTAAATACCCTTCACACACAAACGTAGCTTTCTTTGCTTTTTCAGCAAAAAAGTACATCTCTTTTTCTGGGAAGTATGGCTTTTTATATGAACCAAAAGGCACATTAAAACCGCCTTTTTTGTTATAACGACATAAGCCATTAAAACCATGACGATTCATATATAAAAAAAGCAGTGAGCGACGATAGGTATCTGTACATTGATTAAACTCAATACGCAGATCTAAATACACTTCTTTTTGGTTATATTCAGGTTGAAACAATGCACGAGCGTCTTCAACAAAGCGCTCTGGTTCATCTTTAAGGTGATTATAGAGATTAATTAAATCAGGATTAATATCGGCAAGAAGATAATGATCGTAATTTGTATTTAAAAATACTGAGCCAGCACCAACAAACGGTTCGATCAGTTTTCTAGCATCGGGAAGATGGCGTTGAATTTCCTCTACTAGGCTATATTTACCGCCAGCCCACTTGAGAAATGCGCGATGCTTTTTCATACGTCTTTTACGCCTTTTTACCTTAGTTCAGAAAGCGGGGGATTGTACCCTATTTTTTTACTAGGGTCTGTTTATCTTATCTCTTATTTTACGGAATCAATCTCACGGTGAACTTGTACTAAAGATTTAGCCCAAGGTCCTAGTGTCTGTACTGAACTTGGCAAAGTCTGCACAGCACCACGCGCCGATGAAATGGATGCATAATCACCAAAGGTAACAATATACCAAATAGACCCATTTCGAAGTGCTTGATAAATGCGAGCTGATTTTTCAATCTTATGTTCATCCAAGAACTCTTGAACCGCTTCTTCATTCGTTAGCGCCGCTAACTGTAAAATATAACGCTTATCAGAAATAGCCTTCAATTCTTCATTTGCTAAAGTAAACGTTATTGTTGATACCGATTCACTTTTAGAAACAGAGTTATCTTGAGCTTTATCTTTCGCGTTATTTCCTTCAGCCTTACGCATCACATTTGATGCTGTTATTGAGTCTTCATTTTCGATTTTAGTTGGTTCTTCTTGCTCACCCTGAGTAGATGCAGCAGAGTCACTAACTAATGAGTCCACTAGCTCTGAAGGCACGATAACCCGCTTTCCTTCCTCTGCACTTGTCTCTGCAATCACAGGGGTATCAATAACATCTGGCGGAATAGTATGAGAATCATCTTCTGGTTCAAGATGACTTATTGCGCTGTCAATTCTCTCATCCATATCAAGAGCTAACTTTGAATCATTTTCTAAAGTCGTATCGACCGAAGTAAAGGTTGGCACTGTTGATGATTGATTTAACCACCAATATCCTCCTGCTGAGCCCAATAATAAAAGAGAAGCTAACGCTAAAATACCAACAGGAGAATGCGTTACAGAGCGAATGATAACTCGACGCTCCACTTTCTTTTCACCTAAGGCAATCAACTCCGCAGGTAGACGCTTTGTTTTACCCACCAAGTTACGGATCCTAACTTTGTCTTCTCTGCTTGATGCAAAACGAACCACTAGCATTTCAGAAAACGTCGCTGCTTCTTCTTCGCTTAATGGGGCGATATCGATATCAATTGGCTTATTCTCTTGCCCGTAAGAAACACGAGATAATGCAGATGCCAACTTATTCGCTTCAGAAAAGAGCAAAACATTAATTTGCCAGCTAGGTGTCGATTGTGCTTTTTGAACTAAAAGCCATAATTCACTAAGTAATTCAGGAGGCAATAAATGAGCGTCATCAATCACTAAGACTAAATTACACTTTTCTCCAGCTAACATGCGTCCAATACTGTCTACTACAGTATCAAATTCATTGAATAGAGGATCTCGTACAACTTGTTTTAAGATAATACCGCGTTGTTGCTGTATTGATTGATTTGGATGACACATAAGCAGAGCCTGATTTGCATCATCACACCACTTTTCAAGATAGCGTTGAGCAAGCCATGATTTCCCAGAGCCTTTGACTCCTTCTACATGCACTAAATTAGAACCAAAACGAGACACAAATTGAACGCGTGATAACACATCAATTTGGCTTTCTAATTCCAATACAGTTAAATCATGACCAATACTCATATCTTATGCCTTACATTGCTCAATTACTTCAGCAAGTACATCTTCAGACACACCAGTGACAACTTCCGAACTTCCAATTGATGTTGGTAGAACTAAGCGTAACTTACCTGACAATACTTTCTTGTCACGCATCATGTGCTTCATAAATGCATCTACTGTCATTTCTTTTGGTGCTTTCAGAGGTAATTTCGCTTTTTCCAATAGGGCACAAATACGCTCTACATCATCTTGCGAAATTAAACCTTCTTTCTGAGCCGTAACCGCAGCCATTACTGTACCAGCAGAAACAGCCTCACCGTGAAGCCAATTACCGTAACCCATTTCAGCTTCAATCGCATGACCAAAAGTATGACCTAGGTTCAAGAGTGCACGCATTCCTGATTCTTTTTCATCTTTCGCAACGACATCAGCCTTAATTTGACAGCAACGTGAAATGGCATACACCAATGCATCATGATCGAGTGCATATAGCTTATCCATGTTTTCATCAAGCCAATCAAAAAAGTCACGGTCAATAATAATTCCGTATTTAATCACCTCTGCCATACCCGCTGCGAATTCACGCTCAGGTAATGTTTTTAGGCAATTAATATCAATAATAACAGCTTTTGGTTGATAAAAAGCCCCTACCATATTCTTACCAAGAGGATGATTAATTGCGGTTTTTCCACCAACAGATGAATCGACTTGAGAAAGAAGTGTGGTCGGTATTTGAATAAAATCAACACCACGTTGATAACACGCAGAAGCAAACCCTACGACATCACCAACAACTCCACCACCCAAAGCAACAATGACCACATCGCGACTGTGATTTTCTTCAAGCAGGAAAGTAAGAATATTATTGAAGGTATCTAAATTTTTATATTGCTCACCATCGTCTAATTCCAGCAGTGATACTTGGCATTCAAACGTATGTAAAGTGTCGATAACTTGCTGAGCATATAACGGAGCAACCGTTACATTACTAATAACGACAACACGTTTTTTGGCAGGTATTACAGATGAAAAATGCGCCGGGTTGCAAAACAACTCGGCGCCGATAGAGATGGGATAGCTACGTTCTGCTAAATCTACATGAATCGTTTCCATGATTCGTTCCCAGTATCTGTCTTATTAAATAACTTGAATTAACGCTCTTCAAGCATTTGGATGATTTGATTTGCAACTACTTTTGCACTTTGATCATCAGTACGAACAACGTAATCAGACACTTCTTCATAAAGTGCATTACGCTCTTTCGCTAGTGCTTCTAGCACTTCTCGAGGTTCATCAGTTTGAAGCAACGGGCGTTTTTTATCGCGTTGTGTGCGAGCTAATTGCTTCTCAATTGTAGTTTCAAGATATACAACGACACCACGAGCAGATAAACGATTACGACTCTCTTTACTAATTACAGAGCCACCACCCGTCGCAAGTACAATGCCTTGCTCTTGAGTTAAATCGTTAATTACACCTTCTTCACGTATGCGGAAACCTTCCTCACCTTCAACGTCGAATACCCAAGCGATATCAGCGCCTGTGCGTTCTTCAATTACCGTATCAGAATCAAGAAACTCCATGTGAAGTTGCTGTGCTAAGTGTCTACCAATTGTACTTTTGCCGGCGCCCATTGGGCCAACAAGGAAAATATTTCGTTTTTCAGCCATTTTTTAGAAATTATGCAAAGTTCATTAACGACATTGCCAACAGTAGTCTCTTCAATAGACATTCTCCTGTGGCACCATATTCCTCACAGATATTTCGTGATCAGACCAAAAATTATCTCAGTTAATAGCTAGTGATTGCAATAGCTAGATGAAAAGTTCAGCATAATTATTTTTTTCAAGTACTATTTTCAACATATTTTTACCGCTTAGGTAACGCTATCTCATTACTGTATAACAACTTTTGGGGTAACGAAGATTAATAATTCTTTTTTACCTATATTTTCTGAGCTGCGACGAAATAACACGCCAAGTAGGGGTAAGTCGCCTAATAGCGGTACTTTTTCTACACTATTTGATAGTGAATGTTGATAAATACCACCAAGAACGACAGTTTCACCATTATCAACTAATACTTGTGTACCAATACGTTGGGTATCAATCGCTACCGCTTCTCCAGTGCCCGTTTTAACCACTTGTCCAGGCCTATCTTGTGTTACCGTCAAATCGAGAACTAAACGATTATCAGGCGTTATTTGTGGCGTAACCATCAAGCTTAATACTGCTTTCTTAAATGAAACAGACGTTGCCCCACTAGAAGAGGCTTCTAGATAAGGAATTTCAGTCCCTTGCTCTATATAGGCAGGTTTCTTATTAGTTGTAATTAAACGAGGACTTGAAATGATTTCAGCTTTAGATTCAGCTTGTAATGCGGAAAGCTCTAAATCTAATAATAAATTTGATCCTAATTTTGCAACCTGAAAAGCAATGCTAGAAGCTGCAGGGTTTGCTAATCCTAAGTTTACATTTAAAAAATCATCCACGGGAAGGCCACCACCGCTAGTACCAGAACCACCATCATACAAACCGACGGCAGCTAAATTACTCTCAATTGAGCCGCCAACAGTAGTACTGCCATTAGTATTGGTAATCCCCCAACGAACTCCTAATTCATCAAGGTTACCTTCATTAACCGTCACTATTCTAGCTTCAATTTGAACTTGTTTAATAGGAACGTCAAGCGTATCAATAATATCTTTAATGACGATTATATTTTCAGGAAGATCACGCAGCAGCAATGAGTTTGTTCGTTCATCTACCGTAATGCTACCTCGGCTTGAGAGCATGGTAATCTCGCCTTCACCAACGAGTAATTCAGCAATATCAGATGCTTTTGCATACTTAATAGAAAGGATTTCAGAAGAAAGCGCGGCCAGCTCTGATGCCATTTGAGCTTGTTCTAAAACTTGTTGTTCTTGTGCATCAAGTTCTGATTTAGGCGCAATCAATACTACATTGCCTTCCACTCTCTTATCTAACCCTTTTACTTGTAAGATAATATCTAAGACTTGCTGCCAAGGAACGCCATCTAAACGCAATGTCAGATTACCCTTCACGGTATCAGCAACAACTAAGTTAAAGTCATTATAATCAGCGATCAGCTGCAATACGTGTCGAACAGGGATATCTTGGAAGTTAATAGAGATCGGTTTACTATCGTCATTTTCATTACTAATTTGAGTGTTTTTATCTCGTTCCGGTGGTGATGAAATAACCACTTGCAGTGAGCGATCTTTTAAAAAGTAATCGTATTGATAATCACCCTTGATGTCGACGGAGAGAACCGTACTATTTGGCTCTCTAAACGTTTCAATTCTAGAGACTAATGTTGCAAAATCCTCAACATCTAAAATAACTAATTTATCATCGCTGACTTTTGTATCATGCAATTCAATAATTAATTTATCAGCCTCTTTTTTTAAATCAACCGTAGCAGCAGCAGAAGCAAGATCAACCGTGATCACTCCTTCCTTTTTCTGACTTAATTGAAAGTTAACATTCATCAGTTGATTTGAAGTTACTTCTTCAGCAGAGACTGTTAAATGAGTAAAAGAGAGCACAATAAGCGCACATAGTCGAAGACCAAACTGCTTGATGATTTTCTTGCGTCCTAGCAACATGAGATTTTCCCAATCCTTTTTAAAATTAATGTTTCAACGCCAATTTCACGTATCTTTTTTGCCAGCAACCCATACCATCAGGTAAGGTCTCTTTTAATGTGATTTGCCTTGATTTAATATCAATAACCTGCCCATTGTTACTTCCCATATATTGTCCTTTACGCACTTTTACAACGCTTCCTTTTGGCGTTTGTACTAATGCAGTAATGTCTGAATCGGCGCCCATGACACCTTTTAATCGTAATCGTTTAAGTGAATAGCGCTCTAACGCTCCTGTCTTCTTCCTATATTTTGGCTGCCAGCACGTTTTTTTCTTTACTGGTTGAGTCGCTATTTCTGGTTGTTTAGGTAAAACAAAAGGAGAGCGCCCATCCACTTGGGAATACGCTTCAACTTCAAAAGGAAGAACACGAGAGAGTTTATCTACATCGCTTTGCCCCTGTTGTTTTGCTTCAACATAGAAAGCATCTAGCGGGTCTTTATTTGCCTTACACCCAACCATCACCAAGGCACCAACAACCAATATTAAAAATCGACTATTCATGCTTCCCCCTAAACTGGTAGGTATAAGCCATGACACGAAAGTGTAAGGTACTACTCTCCCTACTCACTCGTTGAATATCTATATTTTCCAAGCTAACGATACGAGGCAAATCAGCAATCGCTTCTGAAAACGAACCGATATCATGGTATTGACCTGTTAACTCAATATTTAATGGCAATTTATAAAGAAATTCCTGATTCTGCTTTTCGCCCCAATCAATCCGAGTGAAGGTTAATTTATTTTGAATACCAACCTGATTAATACCAGAAAGCATACTTGCTAATTCTTTTTGTGCTGGTAATTGTTGAGCCAAAAACTCATAACGTAAATTGAGTTCATTCAACTGATTTTCCATTTCTGGCATCGCCGCGACTTGGTTGTATTTATACTTCACTGTCGTTTTTAGGCTAATTTCATCTCTCTTTAACTGCTCTGTACCTTCCATTATTGGTTGCAACCAAAACCAATATCCAGCCGCTTGTACGAAAACACAAAGCAATAAAATCATTAATAGTTGTGGTATCAATGGCCATTCTGTTATTTCATCAAGATCTAACTCTCTCCAATCCGTCATGATTTCTTCTCCTTCTCCAAAGAAAGAAGTCTAAATGACACATCGAAACTACTAACGTCATGACCAAAGATCTTTTGCCCAGAAACTATAGAATGCATCTCTACAGATGAAATGAGTGGTGAGTTTTCTAATTTATCTAGCATGGTGGCAAGACGAGCATTGCTATCACTAAAGCCTTTAATCTCAACTTGTTTTTTATGCATGCGCACTTTATTTAAATAAATACCTTCCATAATCATGTCTGGTAATACATTTAATAATTGCGTCGTGGTATTTCGATTCTGTTGCAGCTCTTCAACAACATCCAGACGAGTTAAAATAGAATCATGTTGCTTACCTATTTCGTTTAACTCTTTTAATTCATTATTTAACCATCCAATATGGCTTTCTAAAGAACGATTTCTCTGCACTTGTACTGAACTTTGTTGCTCTAAATATTGTGCGATTCCCCATTGAACAGTCACGGAGAAAACAACACCAAAACAAAGCATTAATATAAATCGACGTTGGTATTTTGCTCTTTCTTGCTCTCTCCAAGGTAATAAATTTATTTGGTAAGCCATTCAACACCTCTTAAAGCTAGACCTAAAGCAGATGCATATTGATTCGCTTGCGCACTAACAGGCATTACTGCTTGGTTTGATGTTTTAAATAAAGAGGCAAGATTCAGATCCAAAACTGGTAATGACAATTCATAACTTAATGAATCAGATAATCCCGGTAGAAGTGAACCTCCCCCTGTAATCCAAATACCTTCAATCTTGTGATTATGAATTGAAGAATATAGCGTTACTTGACGACGAATATGATCTGATAATTGAGCGATAAATTGAGAATCTGATCCAAAATCAATGACTAATGATGGCTCATTTTTTCTTTCTTGATTCTGCTGTAACGCCCCAAAGACAATATGCTTTGTATATGAATTTTGATTTGGCGATGTCACGCAAAAGATAGTTTGTTGATGACCGATATCAATCAACATCCAATTTTTTTTATCTGGGAATGTTGTTGTACTTCTTTGCCACAAAATAGATAAAGCGTGAGAATGAACATCTGCTAATACAGGGGACAACCCAGCCGATTTAAAACACTCCTGTCGTGATTGAACAAGCTCTTTACGTGCAGCAAACACTTGATAGGTTGTCGTTTTTAAACTACTCACCCCTCGCTGTTGAACGGCAACAAAATCAATATTTAACTCATCAACCAAAAACGAGGATTGCTGCTCAAAAGTATGAGAAATGGAAAACTCAGTTTCCTTTGCATCCAAACCACTATCAACTTGAATAACTTTACTAATGATACTGCTATCTGGAATAGAAAAGGCCACACGCTTTTGACTAAATTTTAGCTTTTTCTTTAAACGAGATAAGTACGGCTTTATTTTTTCAAGATGTAATGTATTGGCATCTAAAAAAACAGCATCTGATAATAAGATCTCAATACAGTCAACTAATTCTAATTGACCTTTTTTTAACCTTACAGATACCGCTTTAATGCTATGATGCCCTATATCTAAACCCGTGACGGTGGGATAAATCATCTTGATTTAACTCCAAGTAATAAATAAATATCTCAAAATTAAGCGTTTATTTGCGTTATTTTTTGCTGTGTTATATTTATACTACTAAGTTATGGGTTAGAAACGACAATATAGATTAAAGTAAACGGGAAATATCAGGTGAAGTTCATAAAGGCACTGCTCATAGTTACATTTGTTTGCATTATTCTTGGGGTCACAACAATTTTTGGTTTTTACCAATATGTGAAACCAGAATTACCAGATGTGGCTACATTGAAAGATGTTCAACTACAAACGCCAATGCAGGTATATAGCCGCGATGGAAAACTAATCGCTCAATTCGGTGAGAAACGTCGTATTCCTTTAAAATTGGAAGAGATGCCACCTCATTTACTTGAAGCGATCATTGCGACCGAAGACAGTCGTTTTTATAGCCACTACGGATTTGATCCTATCGGCATCACTCGTGCTGCTTTTGCAGTCTTAGCATCAGGCTCTGCAAAGCAAGGGGCAAGTACCATTACTCAACAACTTGCACGTAACTTCTTCTTATCTAATGAGAAGAAAATCATGCGTAAGATTAAAGAAATCTTTATTGCCGTTCATATCGAGCAATTGCTAACTAAACAAGAAATTCTGGAGCTTTATCTAAATAAAATATATTTAGGTTATCGTTCTTATGGTGTCGGTGCTGCTGCACATGTTTACTTTGGTAAAGAGGTTAGCCAATTAACCCTTGGTGAAGTTGCGATTATTGCTGGCTTACCAAAAGCGCCTTCAACCATGAACCCTATCTACTCTGTTGACCGTGCCACCACTCGTCGAAACGTTGTGCTAGCACGTATGCTTGATGAAGGTTACATCACAAAACAAGAGTTTGATGACGCAAGAGCTGAAAAGGTTATATCTCAATATCATGGTGCTGAAATTGAACTTCAAGCACCTTATATTGCTGAAATAGCTCGTGCATGGATGGTAAATAAATACGGCGAAGAAGCCGCTTATACTTCTGGTATGAATATTTACACAACTGTTGACTCAAAAATGCAAGCCGCAGCAAATAAGGCATCAATTGACAACCTGCTTGCTTATGACGAACGTCATGGCTTCCGCGGTGCAGTTAAAACCGTTTGGGAACCAAAAGCGACACCTCTTGATAAAGAAGCGATTACGAAGCACCTAAGAAACGAACCTTCTTATGGTGAATTAATGCCTGCCGTTGTCACTGAAGTTTCAGGAAAAACAGTGACCGTTGATATCAAAAACAATGGCATTGCAACTATCCCTTGGGATGGCTTGAAATGGGCTCGTCGCTTTAAAACCGATAAACGCCAAGGTCCTGCACCTCGCCGAGCATCTGATATTCTTACTGTTGGTGAACAAATTTATGTGCGCCCATTAAGCGAAGAAACAAAAGACGATATCACAACAACGACTTGGAAATTAAGCCAAGTACCAGCAGCCAATACCGCATTTGTTGCAATGGATCCAAATGATGGTGCAATTACATCATTAGTTGGTGGCTTCAACTTTGTTCATAATAAATTTAACCGCGCGACTCAATCAGTTCGTCAAGTTGGTTCAAGCATTAAACCGTTTATTTACTCTGCGGCGTTATACCACGGTAAAACACTAGCAAGCTTAGTAAATGACGCACCGATTAATACATGGGATGCTAGTCAAGGTACAGCATGGAGACCAAAAAACTCACCACCTACTTATGTTGGTCCTGCTCGTTTACGTATTGGTCTAGCTCAATCTAAAAACGTAATGGCAGTACGAGTTTTACGTGAAGTTGGTTTAGATGAAACCATTGATTACCTTACTCGTTTTGGCTTTAAAAAAGATGACCTTCCTCACTCTGAAACCATCGCTCTTGGTGCTGGTAGTTTAACTCCAGTACAAATGGCGCAAGGATTCTCTGTATTTGCCAATAACGGTTATTACGTTGAGCCTTATTATATCGACCACATTAACGGTCCATTTGGTGATGAAGTTTACAAAGCGACACCAAAGACTATTTGTCAAAGTGATTGTTCTCACCAAAATGATGAAGACTCTCCTTACGCTAAAAAAGTAATTTCAGCACAGAATGCATTTTTAGTGAAACAGATGATGTATAGCAATATCTGGGGGGGCGGTATATGGAGCAAAGGAACTGGTTGGAATGGTACAGGCTGGCGTGCTCAAGTATTAAAACGTCGTGATATCGGTGGTAAAACAGGAACAACCAACGACTCTGTTGATGCATGGTACAACGGCTACGGCCCTAATGTAGTAGCAACAGCTTGGGTTGGTTTTGATAACCCATCTCATCGTTTAGGTTACACCACTAAGAACGATAATATGACGAAAGAAGAAATGCCCTTTGGTGGTGAAGCGGGTGGTAAAACCGCGATCTACTCTTGGGTTAACTTTATGAAAGTAGCTTTAGCTGATGTACCAGACGAGCAATTAAAATTGCCTGCTAACATTATTAAAGTAAAAATAGACAGAGAAACGGGCCTATTAAGTAATAAGAATGATGAAACAAGTATGTGGGAATACTTTGCTGGTGGTACAGAGCCAACAGAGTATGTAAAACAAGATTTCCAAGACACTATTTACTCATCAGGTGATGCCGATGGTGACGGTGAAGAAGACGAAAGTCTATTCTAAACCAGTTATCTTATAAGTAATAAAAAGGGACGCTAATTTGGCGTCCCTTTTTTATGTTTATATTTTGATGAAAAATCTAGTTAATAACATCTGCCATTTTAGTTTCAATCTCTTTTGCTAAAGCCTCATAACGCACTTTTAGTGGCGAACCTGGACGATAAGCTAAAACTATCTGACGATGTGGTACAGGTGTTTGTGCAGGCAAATAACAAACACCATCACGCTCTTTCTCTTTAGGTACTGACAAGTAAGGCATTAAGGTGATGCCCCCTCCCGCAGCAACCATGTTTCTCAACGTTTCTAAACTAGTCGCTTTAAAGTGATCATCATCTTTTGCCCCTGCTGCAAAGCAAAACCCAAGTGCTTGATCTCGCAAACAATGCCCATCACCTAACATTAAGACCGATTCACCATTAAGACGCGACATATCTATCGACTCTTCTTCTGCCCATTTATGATCTTTAGGAACAGCAAGTACCATTGGCTCATCATAGACAGGAACTTCAATAAAAGCACTTGTCTCATCAACCGATGCTAAGATCATACAATCAATCTTGCCCTCTTCTAACATTTTAACTAATTGATGAGTCTGCGCTTCATGAAGATATAAATTCAAATCGGGAAATTGCGCTTTTAATGTCGGAACTATCCATGGCAATACATAAGGCCCTACTGTTGGTATAAAACCAAGGTGTAACGGCCCTGTCATCTCCTTTCCTTGTTGGTTTGCCAATTCAGAAAATAACTTAACTTCAATCAAAATCCGTTTAGCTTGCTCTACTAATTGTAAACCCGCTTCAGTAAATAAGACTTTACGACTTGTACGCTCCAATAAGGTTAACCCAACCTCTTCTTCTAACTTCTTGATTTGCCCACTTAAGGTCGGTTGACTAACAAAACAGGATTCTGCAGCTTTACGAAAGTGCTTATGCTCAGCAAGTGCGACCAAGTACTCAAAATCTCGGATATTCATGTATTACACTCCTGAAAGCTTTAAATCTCATTATGATAACTAGTTTGATAGATTCTAACGATTGAAACGATAACACCAAACGATTAGAACTATCAAGAGAGCTTTTGCATAATAGCTACATCAACCGGGCAGACCCCGAAAAGAAATTCAAAATTATTTAAAAATTAAAGGACATCATTATGTTTACATCTAAAGAAGGTCAATCAGTTCCTCAAGTAACTTTTCCAACACGTAAAGGGGACGCTTGGGTTAACGTAACAACAGAAGAACTATTCAAAGATAAAACGGTTATCGTATTCAGTCTTCCAGGTGCATTTACTCCTACATGCTCTTCAAGCCACCTGCCTCGTTACAACGAGCTTTATTCTGTATTTAAAGAGAACGGCGTTGATGAAATTGTTTGTGTTTCTGTAAACGATACGTTTGTAATGAACGCATGGAAAGCAGATCAAGAAGCAGAAAACATTACCTTTATCCCAGATGGTAATGGTGACTTCACTGACGGTATGGGCATGTTAGTAGAGAAAAATGACATTGGTTTTGGTAAGCGCTCATGGCGTTACAGCATGCTAGTTAAAAACGGCGTAGTTGAAAAAATGTTCATCGAAGAAAACGTACCGGGTGACCCGTTCAAAGTTTCTGATGCAGATACAATGCTGAACTACCTTGCTCCTGAACACAAAGAACAAGAGTCAATTACAGTATTTACAAAACCTGGTTGTCCTTTCTGTATGAAAGCGAAACAAAACCTAATCGATAAAGGTCTGAACTACGAAGAAGTCGTACTAGGCAAAGATGCTACAACAGTAAGTCTACGAGCAATTACTCGTCGCACTACAGTTCCTCAAGTATTTATCGGTGGTAAACACATCGGTGGTAGCGAAGAACTAGAAGCTTTCCTAGCTTAATCGTTAATGATAAGTAGCCCATAAATTGTGGGCTACTATTTCAAACTCCTCTTCTAAAGTAAATCTACGTGAGATATGAATTATGAAACAAGTCAATGTTGATGTAGCTGTTATCGGTGGTGGTACAGCAGGTTTAGGCTCTTACCGTGCAGCAAAAGCACATACTGACAGTGTTGTCATGATCGAAGGCGGCCCTTACGGTACAACTTGTGCTCGCGTTGGTTGTATGCCATCAAAGCTGTTAATAGCAGCAGCAGAAAGCGTACACCAAATAGAAAAAGCACCTCAATTTGGTATCCACCCTCAAGGTGAAATTATCATTAACGGTCGTGAAGTAATGGACCGAGTGAAATTTGAACGTGACCGTTTTGTTGGGTTTGTTTTAGAAGGCGTTGATGAAATACCAGTTGAAGATAAAATCTCTGGTTACGCTAAATTTTTGGATGACAATACACTACAAGTAGACGACCACACTATCGTAACGGCTAAACGTATTGTTATTGCAACAGGATCTCGCCCTGCTTACCCTGCAGTTTGGAATGAACTTGGTGATCGTCTGATCATTAATGATGATGTGTTTAACTGGGATGATTTACCAAAATCAGTCGCTGTATTTGGTCCTGGCGTTATTGGTCTTGAACTTGGTCAATCTCTCCATCGTTTAGGTGTGGAAACCAAATTATTTGGTTTAGGTGGTCAAGTAGGTCCAGTGACAGACCCAGAAGTGATGGCTTATGCGAATAAAGCATTTAATGAAGAATTCTATCTTGATGCTGATGTGAAAATTGAAAGCATGAAACGAATTACGACAGAATCTGGGGAAGATCGCGTTGAGATTAAGTTCATAAACAAACAAGGTGAACTAGAAACAAACGTTGTAGAGTATGTATTAGCTGCAACAGGTCGCCGTCCAAACACTGATAAATTAGGTTTAGAAAATACCTCTCTTGAACTTGATGAGCGTGGCGTACCAACCGCAGATCACTACACACTACAAACATCACAACCAAGTATTTTTATTGCTGGCGATGCAAGTAACCAATTACCATTGCTGCATGAAGCCGCTGATCAGGCTCGTATTGCTGGTGATAATGCAGGCCGCTTCCCTGAGATCCGAGCAGGCCTTCGCCGCTCAAAAATCTCAGCGGTATTCTCTGACCCACAAATAGCAATGGTTGGTGAAACATATAAAGAAATCACCACTCGCTTAGGTACATGTGGTTGCTTTGCAACTGGTGAAGTGTCTTTTGAAAATCAAGGTCGTTCACGAGTAATGCTACGAAATAAAGGTATTCTTCATGTATACGGAGAGCAAGGAACTGGTCGCTTTTTAGGTGCAGAAATGATGGGGCCAAATGCTGAGCATTTAGCGCACTTGTTAGCTTGGGCTCACCAAAACAAAATGACGATTTCAGAAATGCTAGATATGCCTTTCTATCATCCAGTAATTGAAGAAGGTGTACGAACAGCTCTTCGTGATTTAAATGCCAAATTACATTTAGGTCCTGAAATGATTAAACACTGTATGGATTGTGGCCCTGGCTGCTAATTTGTATAACGAACAAAAGTAATAAAATAAAAGTCGATGTGAAAACATCGACTTTTTTATTTCTATCTCACGAGTCACTCGTTAAAATAACCGTACTAACCAATTACTTTTAAGTGAACCGCTATGGCTTGCCAATCTTGCCGAACTGATATTTTCAAACAAAAATTAGGTCGCTGTCAGCGTTGCATGAAACAACTCACGTTCTTATCTATAGGAGGATGGTTAACTTGGTTAGAGTTTTTTCAAACCACTCCTTACCAAATAGAGGCAATAGCAACCTTCATGGTTAGCTTGGCATTTACAGGCTTACTTGCTCTGCATCTATTGATGATGAGTTATTATCGCTTCGTAAAACCTTCAAAAAAGAATACGACGTATAAAAAATAAAACCCCAATATCAATCAAGATATTGGGGTCTCTTAGAATCTTTCTAAGAAAAAGCAGTATTAATAAGACTAGTACTTAATTAAAAAGTTCACCACTTTTTCTTTTTATTTCGGTTTATTAGCTAAGTGTATCGCATAATTATTTTAATTTTACGCTACACTTGCCTTGATGATGACTTGTTCTTGAAGATTCACCTCTAACGCCACTTCATCACACGCATGTTGACGAGGACACTGATCACAATCTTTCAATACTTTCTCTGGTAATAATGAACGAGAAGTTGGAATAAAATCTTGCTTCATAAAGAACTCGGGAACACGAGTCAGCACAAACACTTTTTTAATCGCCATCTCTCGCGCTTTTTCTACCAAGTGTTGAACTATCGCTTTTCCTTGACCTTGGCTCTGCCAGCCCGCCTCTACACCTAAAGAACGAATTTCGGCCAAACCAGAATCATACACATACAGGGAAGCACAGCCAGTTACTTCTCCATGATGCTCTGACACAGCAAATGAACCAATATCGCGCACTAACTCATTACGATTACGAGGTAAGTTCTCACCAAGTCCCGCCCAGTATGCCACCATTCCTTCTAACGCATCTAAATCTGTTAAACGTGCTGAACGAACTTTAACACCCGTTGAATCACGTTCTTGTAAGCGCTTACCTGCTTGTTCAACAGCATAGGCCACTTGCTCAGGAGCTACACCACCAAGGGCATTACGTTTAGCAAGGCAGGATTCAATGGTTAATATTGCATAAACATCATCTTCAATCACATTAGAAAACGCCTTTAACTCAGCAATTGAAAGTTCTTCTAAAGCACAGCCTTTTTCAATAGCGCCCACTACCGCAACACCAACAATATGGTGCGCCTCACGGAATGGAATACCTTTAGCAACTAAATAATCAGCTAATTCTGTTGAGTTTGCATAACCTTGTTTTGCTGCTTCAAGCGTACGCTCACTGTTAATCTTAATGCCTTCAAAACAAAGTGCGGCCATCTCAATACAATCGGACCAACTATCGAGAGCATCAAATAAGCCTTCTTTGTCTTCTTGCATATCTTTGTTATACGCCAGTGGCAATGCTTTTACTGTCATCATCATACCAGCTAATGCACCATATACACGGCCACATTTACCACGAATAAGTTCTAATGCATCTGGATTCTTTTTCTGAGGCATTAGTGATGAACCAGAAGTCACTGTATCTGCCAACTCAATAAAATTCGATTCGCCAGAATTATAGAAGATCATATCTTCAGCAAGTCGTGATAAATGAATCATAGAGATAGAGGCGATCGACATCAGTTCCATCACATGATCACGATCTGATACCGAATCTAAACTATTACGTGTCGCACGTTGAAAACCAAGATTACGCGCCAATTTTTCACGATCCATAGGATAAGCAGTACCCGCCAGAGCGCCAGAGCCCAATGGACAAGTATCTAAACGCTTAATTGCATCTTCAAGACGAGAATAGTCACGCTCAATCATTTCTACATACGCTAAACACCAGTGCGCAAATGTAACAGGTTGTGCACGTTGTAAATGGGTATAACCAGGAAGTACCGTGGCTTGATGCTCACTCGCTACATTAACCAATTGATTAAGAAGCAAATCAAGCGTACGAAGAAGTTGATGTCCTTGTTGACGGCACCATAACTTTAAATCCGTCGCCACTTGGTCATTACGAGAACGACCAGTGTGTAATTTTTTACCTAAATCACCCACTTTGCCAATAAGCTGAGTTTCAACCCAACTATGAATATCTTCAGCATCAGAAAGTAATATTTGCTCAGGATCCTCCATCACTTCTAGCTTTAATTCATTCAATGCTAATTCAAGTTTTTGTTGCTCAAACTCTGAAATAACATTAACTGAAAGCAGTGATTTAGACCACGCAATAGAACCGACAATATCTTGTTCCGCAAGGCGATAATCGATACGAAGTGAATCGTTAAACTGTTTAAATCTTGTGTCTGCTGCCTGACTAAAACGTCCGCCCCATAATGCCATGGTGTATCTCCTAAATGGACAGTGCTCACTGCTTTTTACAAATATTAAGTCTGATTTAATTCAGTATTTTTCTTGATGGTTTAAACTTACGGCAATTCCAGATAAAAATAAAGAATTAAATTCATTATTTTTACATACTTATTCAATTGAAGCCTATTAACTCTATTGCTAATCATCAGGACAAAAAAAATCGAAGCTCATTTAATTATTAAATGAACTTCGATTAGTGTAAATCAAATTGTTTAACAGTTGTTATTAATTATATGTTAGCCACTGATACCTGTTAGTCATTTACTTGAGTCTAGTTACTGTTTAGCGCACGAATACGGCTTGATAGTGAATAAAGACGAATAAAGCCTTCAGCATGACTTTGGTCATATACTTCGTCAGCACCAAAAGTAGCAAACTCTTCTGAGTATAGGCTATTATCTGAACGCTTCTGAGTTACTGTTGCTTGACCTTTATACAACTTAATAACGACTTCACCGTTTACATCTTGAGCTAGCTCTTCTGTTGCCGCTAAGATTGATTTGCATAAAGGAGTAAACCAACGACCATCGTACACAAGGTGAGAAGCTTTGATCCCTAGTTCTTCACGGAACTCAAACGAAGCTTTATCTAGTACTAGTTGCTCAACAGCACGCAGCGCTTCATTAATTATTGTTCCTCCTGGAGTTTCATAACAACCACGAGATTTCATACCAACTAGACGGTTTTCTACGATATCGATACGACCCACGCCATGTTTAATACCTTTTTCATTTAGATAAACAACCACTTCATAAGGTGTCATTGCTTTACCATCAACAGCAACAACAGCGCCTTTTTCTACTTTAATTGAAACCGTTTCTGACTCGTTTGGTGCTTGCTCTGGATCAACAGTCCATGCCCAACAATCATCATTTGGCGCATTCCATGTATCTTCTAGAACACCACCTTCTGTTGAAATGTGCCATGCATTCGCATCACGAGAATAGATCTTAGTAAGCGACGCGGTACAAGGGATATTACGCTCAGCAAGATAATCAAGACATTCTTCACGGCTCACTAAATCCCACTCACGCCACGGTGCAATAACATGTAAGTCTGGTGCTAGCGCAGCAAAAGCACCTTCAAAACGAATTTGGTCATTACCTTTACCAGTACAGCCATGACAAAGCGCATCAGCACCAACATTACGCGCTACTTCAACTTGTGCTTTAGCAATGATTGGACGAGCCATTGATGTACCAAGTAGGTATTTCCCTTCATAAAGCGCGCCAGTTTTAAGCGTAGGGAAAATATATTCAGACACCATTTCTTCTTTTAAGTCAGCAACATAACATTCAGTTGCACCCGATGCGATTGCTTTTTCTTCAATACCTTCAAGCTCTTCAGCGCCTTGACCAACATCTGCAACAAATGCAATAACTTCACAGTTGTAGTTTTCTTTTAACCACGGAATAATCACAGACGTATCTAGACCACCAGAGTATGCAACAACAACCTTGTTTACTTTTACTTTCTTATTCATTCTTTTCTCCTTGATCCGCATACTCGCGGCGACTGTATTCTATAAAATAAAAATGGGTAACATCTTTGCCTATTGAGGCTGAAACTGGGTGCCAATGCTGTTCCCAATAAACAACTCAGCTAATTTTTCTGGTGAACGCCATGACGCCACCTCTATTGCTCGACCTAGCTCTTGTGCCGCTTCTAAAGCTGCGCGAACTTTTACGATCATGCCATCTGTTATTACTTCTTGTTGGATCAACAACTCAGCTTGCTCTGAATCTAGGCTTGCTATTAATTGCTTTTCGCCATCCAATACACCCGCAACATCAGACAGCAACACTAAATCGGCATCTAGTGCGGTAGCAACCGCAACCGCCGCTTGATCTGCATTCACATTCATTAATTCACCTTCAGCAGTAATACCAATAGAACTAATGATCGGAGTTACCTGTGTTGCTAGTACTGCATTTAATATTGTTGCATCACCTGCCGTTGCCAAGCCAACATTACCTAGTTCAGGATTAAGCTGTGTGATTTTACATAAACCACCATCAGCCAGACTTAACCCCATCGCATTTACACCATTCTTCATTGCTTGACCTTGCAGCATTTTATTTGCCGTTCCCGCAAGCGCTCCTGTGATATAACCAATTTGCTCTTTTGGTGTGACACGTAACCCTTCTTTCTTAACCGTTTCAAGCTGTAACTTTGCCATCAACTCATCAACAAGATAGCCACCACCATGTACAATCACTAATGAGCGCTGAGCTTGTTGTTGATAGTTTGAAACCGTTTTAAATAATTCTGTTAACGTTTCGGTTGATGACAATACTGCACCACCTAACTTAATCACCAATGGACGTTGGTTCATACTGTACTCCACGATCTATATTAAAGCGGTTAATATAGGGAAACGAAAACGAATATTAATGCACTGCATTGCTTGGCTTGATGCCCCTTTTAATAAATTATCAATCGCAGAGACGACAATCAGATGTTCGCCCTGTACTTTCCAGCCAATATCGCAGAAAGGCGTTTTCTCAACCGATTGTAATTTAGGCATTTCATTCTCGAGTAAACGAACTGCAGGGGTATGTGTATAAGCATCATCAAACGCTTTTTTAATCTGTTCTTCTGTAACGCCCTTCTCTAACTTCGTTGTGATCGTCGCTAAAATTCCACGTTTAAAATTACCAAGATGTGGAGTAAAGATGACATCACATCCTAAATGTGCCGCAATTTCAGGCTGATGACGATGGTTAAATACCCCATAAGGCTGAAGGCTAACTTCACAGAAACTGCTCGTTAAACTCGCTTTACGTCCCGCCCCAGTCACTCCACTGGTTGCATTGATCACTGGCCATTGATTTTTATCCAATAAGTTGGATTCAACTAATGGTTTCAATGCTAATTGTGACGCAGTTGGATAACATCCAGGTACTGCGATTAGCTGTGCTTTTGCAATTGCTTCTTCATTCCACTCAGCTAATCCATAAACCGCTTTATCTAACCAACCTTCGTATTTATGTTCAAAACCATAGAATTCAGAGTAAAAGCCTTCTTTTTGAACGCGGAATGCTCCTGACAAGTCAAAAACAACACAACCATTCTCTAAAAAAGTAGACGCTAAATCGTGACTAACTTCATGAGCTGTTGCGAGTAAAACAATATCGCTTTCTTTAGCCACTTGATTCACATTGACTAAAGGTTGTAGGACATCATCTACAATTCCTTTTAATGAACCATGCAATTCACTGATTGCTTTTCCTTTATCTAGGCTATTCTCAGAAACATATAAGCCTGATAAAGAAAGGTTTGGGTGCTTAAATACCATCAGTGCTAATTCTGCACCTGTGTATCCACTTGCTCCGATGATGGTTGTTTTCAACATAAATACGTCCATTTATCTCTTCAACTATTGAAGGAAAAAGCCATTCAGGGTAACTTGAGAGTTACGTATATTAGATACTGCTTTTCCTTTTTAAAATTTAGTTTATTCATTAAAATTAAACTAAACTGTATTTCTATTCACTTTATGTGATTTAATATGTGTTTTACAGGGTTCTCTCTTTTCTGTCAACAGTGGATGTATGAATAAATGAAATTTCCAGAATTTAAAGATTATTACCAGCAACTCATTTCAACCTCTTCTATCAGTTCAACCGACTCGAGTTGGGATGAAGGTAATGCCGAGGTCATACATAAACTGGCTCAATGGTGTGAAGACTTAGGCTGTGAAGTTGAAATTGAAGAAATTGAAAAAGGAAAACTAAACTTACTGGCTAAGTTAGGTTCTGGTGAAGGTGGGTTATTATTGGCTGGTCACACTGATACCGTGCCGTTCGATCAAGGTCGTTGGAACTACGAACCTCATGCATTAACCGAAGCTAATGATCGTTTCTATGGCTTAGGCACTGCTGATATGAAAGGTTTTTTTGCTTTCATCTTAGAAGCAATCAAAGATATCAATTGGAAAGACCAATCAAAACCACTGTATATTCTGGCAACCTGCGATGAAGAAACGACCATGCTAGGTGCTCGTCATTTTGCTTCAAATACACAAATTCAACCTGATTATTGCATTATTGGGGAGCCTACAAGCCTAAAGCCTATCCGTGGTCATAAAGGTCATGTTGCTAATGCTGTTCGTGTTACTGGTAAGTCAGGTCACTCTTCTGATCCTGCTCATGGTGTGAATGCACTAGAAATCATGAATGAGATCATGTTTGCTTTAATGAACTTAAAAAATAAACTGGTTAAAGAATACCATAACCCTGGATTCTCCATTCCTTACCCAACCCTAAATCTTGGCCATATCCATGGTGGCGACAGCCCAAACCGTATCTGTGGTTGTTGTGAACTTCATTATGACGTGCGGCCATTACCAGGAATAAGCCTTGATGGATTAGATAACATGCTACGTGATTCATTAAAAGAGGTTAAAGCAAAGTGGCCAGGACGTATTGATATCACGCCACTTCATGAACCAATTCCAGGTTACGAATGTAGCTCAGATAGCCCGATTGTTACTAGCACAGCTGAAATTTGTGGCCAAGAAGTAGAAACAGTCAACTATTGTACCGAAGCACCTTTCCTACAAGATCTTTGCCCGACTTTAGTATTAGGGCCTGGTTCTATTGAACAAGCTCACCAACCTGATGAATTCTTAGCATTTTCATTCATTGACCCAACGATCAATGTATTAAGTAAATTGATGTATAAACACTGTTTCTAAGCTGAAATAAATTTACAAAACTCGTCAATCTCAAAATAGAGATTCGATGATCTACGGCAATATATCGTTTAAAAAGACACCGTTTATTCTTCAATATTTGACGAAGAGCCGTAAATTCGGATAGATTGGTTGTAGAAAAAACTTAGGATGTAACAAAATTACAGTATAGGAAGTATGTATGAATGAAAAGTACGCTGCTTTAAAAAGCAATGTAAGCATGTTGGGTCATCTACTTGGAAATACAATTAGAGACGCACATGGTGAAGAGCTATTAGCTAAAGTTGAAACCATTCGTAAGCTGTCTAAAACAGCACGCGCAGGAAGCGACGATGACCGAAATGCACTTATTGAAGAAATAAAAAATCTTCCAAATGAGCAACTGACTCCTGTTGCTCGTGCATTCAGCCAATTCCTAAACCTAACTAACATGGCAGAGCAATACCATACTATTTCACGTCATTGTGAAGCACACGTATGTGAACCTGATGCCATTAGCACCCTATTCTCTAAATTAAGCCAAAATAACGTTAGCAAATTGGATACAGCACAAGCGGTCCGTGAGTTAAATATTGAGCTTGTTTTAACGGCACATCCAACCGAAATAGCACGTCGCACTATGATCAACAAGTTGGTGAAAATCAACGAATGTTTATCAAAGCTTGAGCTTGGTGATATCTCTTTCTCTGAACGTGATAAAACGGAACGTCGCCTTGAGCAACTAATTGCACAAGCTTGGCACTCTGATGTTATCCGTCAAGAGCGCCCAACACCATTAGACGAAGCAAAATGGGGCTTTGCCGTTGTTGAAAACTCTTTATGGCAAGGTATCCCTGACTTCTTACGTGAATTTGATCAACGTTTAGAAGGTCACTTAGGTGAAGGCCTTCCAATTGATGCTCGTCCTGTGCATATGTCCTCTTGGATGGGCGGTGACCGAGATGGAAATCCGTTTGTCACACACAAAATCACACGTGAAGTAATGCTTCTTTCGCGTTGGAAAGCCGCTGATCTTTATCTAAAAGACATCAATGAACTTATCAGTGAACTTTCTATGGTGAAATGCACTGATGAAGTTCGTGAATTAGCGGGGGATCAGCACGAACCTTATCGCGCAATTCTAAAGCAATTCCGAGTTCTTCTTGGTGATACTCTTGAAAGTTTAGATGCTCAAATGAAAGGTGAACCTTCATCAAATAAAACAATTCTAACGAATGCTGACCAACTGTGGACACCACTGTATGCGTGTTATCAGTCTCTACATGCTTGTGGGATGGGGATTATTGCAGAAGGCTCGCTATTAGATACTCTTCGTCGTGTAAAAGCTTTTGGTGTGCATTTAGTTCGTCTCGATATTCGACAAGAAAGTACTCGTCACTCAAATGTACTTTCAGAACTGACTAAATACTTAGGTATTGGTGATTACGATCAGTGGAGCGAACAAGATAAGATCTCTTTCCTTGTGAACGAGTTAAGCTCTAAACGCCCTCTACTTCCTCGTAACTGGGAGCCATCTCCTGAAGTTCAAGAAGTTATCGATACGTGTAAAGTCGTCGCAGAACAGTCTCGTGAAGCATTAGGTTCTTATGTCATCTCGATGGCTCGAACGGCTTCTGATGTACTAGCAGTTCATCTTCTTCTTCAAGAAGCAGGCTGTCCATTCCGTATGGATGTGTGCCCATTATTTGAAACATTAGACGATTTAAACCGCTCTAAAGAAGTAATGGAGCAGCTGTTCTCTATTGATTGGTATCGTGGATTTATTCAGAACCATCAAATGGTGATGATCGGTTACTCCGATTCAGCTAAAGATGCGGGTGTTATGTCTGCTGGTTGGGCGCAATATAGCGCGATGGAAGCGTTAGTTGAAGTCTGTGAGAAAGAGAATATTGAACTGACTTTATTCCACGGTCGCGGCGGTACTATTGGCCGTGGTGGTGCTCCTGCACACGCAGCTCTTCTATCTCAACCACCAAAAAGTTTAAAAGGTGGCCTACGAGTTACAGAACAAGGTGAAATGATCCGCTTTAAATTGGGTCTCCCTGAAGTCGCAGTAAACAGCTTCAACCTATACGCAAGTGCAATCCTTGAAGCTAACCTTCTGCCGCCACCAGAGCCAAAACAAGATTGGCGTGATCTGATGGAAGTGCTGTCTGAAGTTTCATGTGAAGCTTACCGTAATGTCGTTCGTGGCGAAAAAGACTTCGTTCCTTACTTCCGAGCGGCAACACCAGAACTAGAGCTAGGTAAACTACCTTTAGGCTCTCGTCCAGCTAAACGTAATCCAAATGGCGGCGTAGAAAGCTTACGTGCGATCCCTTGGATCTTCTCATGGAGTCAAAACCGTTTAGTTCTTCCTGCATGGTTAGGCGCTGGTGAAGCGATTCAATATTCAATAGATAAAGGTCATCAAGAGCTACTAGAAGAGATGTGTCGTGAATGGCCATTCTTCTCTACTCGCCTTGGCATGCTTGAAATGGTTTACACTAAATGTAATCCACAGATGTCTGAATACTATGACCAACGTTTAACAGATAAGTCTCTATGGCCTCTAGGTGAGCGTCTACGTAATCAATTACAAGCGGATATTAAAGCGGTATTGAACGTAGAGAACAGCGATCACTTAATGGAACGTGACCCATGGGGTTCTGAATCTATTAAATTACGTAATATCTATGTTGATCCATTAAATATGCTACAAGCTGAGCTTCTGTTCCGTACTCGTCAGCAAGAAGAGACGTCACCAGAGCTTGAAGAAGCATTAATGGTTACAATTGCAGGTATTGCAGCTGGTATGCGTAACACTGGCTAACCATAAGCGTTAAAACAACCTTCCTATAATTCAAAGGTCACTTCGGTGGCCTTTTCTTTTATCTTTTATCTTTTATCTTTTATCTTTTAAATAGATACAAACATAAAAAAACCGCTACAGTGAGCGGTTTTTTATAAATCATACTTAGAAAAATCTTAGCCTTTAGGGCGCACACCTAATGTATGACACAGTGCGTAGGTATGTTCTGCACGGTTAAGTGTATAAAAATGAAAATCCTTCACACCTTCACGACTTAGAATACGCGTCATATCAATCGCATGACTTGCACCTACCATTTGACGAGTCACAGGGTCATCATCCAAACCCTCAAACTGTTGAGCCATCCAACCTGGGATCTTTACATTGTTCATTTTGGCAAAACGAGAAGCTTGCTTAAAGTTTGATACTGGTAAAATTCCAGGAATAATTTCAACATCAATGCCAGCAGAGACACAACGGTCACGAAAACGCAGGTAACTTTCAACATCAAAGAAGAATTGGGTAATCGCGCGGTTAGCACCGGCATCTACTTTGCGTTTTAGATTAAGTAAATCCGCTTGCGCACTTTTAGCTTCAGGATGAACTTCAGGAAATGCAGCCACTGAAATATCAAAATCATGTTGAGATTTTAGCAATTCAACCAGATCAGATGCATACATATCAGGCGTACCACCACCAGCAGGAATATCACCACGTAAAGCCACAATATCCTTAATGCCATTTGCCCAATAATCATTGGCAATATCAATAAGCTCTGAGCGACTTGCATCAATACAAGTTAGGTGAGGAGCTGCAATAAGACCGGTTTGCTCTTTAATTTCTTTAATAATGGAATGGGTACGGTCACGCTCACCAGAGTTAGCACCGTAAGTTACCGATACAAATTTAGGTTTAAGTGTTTTTAACCGGTGAATAGAGTTCCACAATGTTTCTTCCATCTTCTCCGAACTTGGCGGGAAAAACTCAAAAGATACGTTGATATTGCCATCTAGCTCAGCAATATTTTGGTTCAGTGACTCTAGGTGGCTTGCGTGTGAATAGGCCATATCTTTCTCTCCCTGTGTAACACCTAAAATGGGTATTACAAAAAATCTATCATCCGTGAGACGTTAATTTAGACGTCTATATGTCTACAGAATGTATGTTATAGAGTTCAAAGTCAAGGATCTAATTATGAATTTTTCTCAAGTAGTAATTGAGTTATTTTCAATATGAAATAAAGAAGATGAGAAAATTAAAAAGGGAGTGATGCTGTTCTGAAATGTAGTTAGTTAGATAAGTGATAGATAAAAAAAACGCCAGCACGAAGGCTGGCGTTTAAATTATTAGTTGGCTATTGATTACTCAGCAGCAACAACTTCTAATTTCAATGTAGCAAATACTTCAGAGTGAAGTTGGATGCTAACTTCGAAAGAACCAGTTGTACGTAGAGCGCCTTCAGGAAGACGAACTTCGCTTTTCGCGATTGCAACGCCAGCAGCTGTAGCAGCGTCAGCGATGTCACGAGTACCGATTGAACCGAATAGTTTACCTTCGTCACCAGATTTTGATGCGATAGTAACTTCTAGAGCGTTAACAGACTCAGCACGAGCTTCTGCAGCAGCTAGTTGCTTAGCAACGTTAGCTTCTAATTCAGCGCGACGAGTTTCAAACATCTCTACGTTAGCTTTAGTTGCCATAACAGCCTTACCTTGTGGGATAAGGAAGTTACGTGCGTAACCAGCTTTAACGTTAACTTGGTCGCCAAGGCTACCTAGGTTACCGATTTTATCAAGTAGAATAACTTGCATTATCTTAGTCCTCTATAAACTTATTTAAACCGCTATCGACTTACAGATGCTTATCTGTGTACGGTAGAAGTGCAAGGTAACGAGAACGCTTGATAGCGCGAGCTAGCTGACGTTGGTATTTAGCACGAGTACCAGTGATACGGCTAGGTACGATTTTACCAGCTTCAGTGATGTAGTTTTTTAGAGTTGCTACGTCTTTGTAGTCAATCTCTTGTACGCCTTCTGCTGTAAAACGGCAGAATTTACGACGACGGAAGAAACGAGCCATGGGCTATCTCCAGATCTAAATTAATTTAATATGCTCAGCATGTAACACTACTCTCGCCACGCCATTTCGGCCTGTCTGATAAGTGATAAAACCACCTACCGTAACGTTACTGCTTTGAGCCAAGTTTGCAGTTAAAGCTTGAGACCCTTGTCCACTAACTACCACGTTCATTCTGCAATAGACTTCACGTGATAAGCCAGCTTCCTGTTTAATCGAACGATGCTCAATGACAAAATGACAGTGAGGTATGCCCGCAGGACTAAGACTTCGAACCGGAGCCTTGGCGATAATACCGCTCAACTCCAATCGATTGGTCATCAAATCAATTACTCAGCAGCAGCTTCTTCAGCGCGTGGTGCAGCGTCTTCACGCTTAGCAGAACGCTCTTCTTTAGCTTTCATCATTACTGATGGCTCAGTGATCGCAGCTTTAGTACGCATGATCATGTTACGTAGAACAGCATCGTTGTAACGGAATGCAGTTTCTAGTTCATCAATAACAGATTGCTCAGACTCAACGTTCATAAGAACGTAGTGTGCTTTATGCAATTTGTTGATTGGGTAAGCCATTTGACGACGACCCCAATCTTCTAGACGGTGGATAGTACCACCAGCTTCTGTGATTGAACCTGTGTAACGCTCGATCATGCCAGCAACTTGCTCGCTTTGATCAGGATGCACCATGAATACGATTTCATAATGACGCATTGGTTGCTCCTTACGGATTATTCAGCTTCCACGATTGGCTCAGTCATCCAAGGGAAGCAAGGAACTAAAAAAAAGACTGAGAATTAAGAACGGCGGATAGTATAGAAAAACAGCGTTATTGGCAAGAAAAAGATACCTAAATCACAAAAATATTTTCTTCAATTTAGTTCAAAAAAAGAAGGCAATGAAATACTCATTACCTTCACTCTTAGCCACTTGTTTTTATAGACTATTTAGCCTTGTAATGAGCGCTGACGTACTGCTTCGAACAAACAGACACCTGACGCTACAGAAACATTTAAACTTGTTACAGAACCTGCCATAGGGATTTTAATTAAGTCATCACAGGTCTCGCGAGTTAGACGACGCATGCCATCACCTTCTGCTCCCATAACAATCGCTAATGAACCAGTTAATTTAGCTTGATAAACATCATGCGTCGCTTCACCTGCAGTGCCAACGAACCATACACCTTTCTCTTGCAGAGCACGCATCGTACGAGCAAGGTTAGTCACACGAACTAAAGGAACAACTTCAGCGGCACCACAAGCTACTTTACTTACCGTTGCAGTCATTGATGCTGACTTATCTTTAGGTACGATAACAGCAGCGACACCAGCGCCATCAGCATTACGCAAACAAGCACCTAAGTTGTGAGGATCCGTCACACCATCAAGCACTAAGAACAATGGGTTCTCAGTCTTATTCATGATGTCATCTAAATCATGCTCATTAAGCTGTTTAGCTGGAGTAACACGAGCAATAATACCTTGGTGATTAGCACCATTTGCTTTGTCATCCAACGTTTTACGTGGAAGTTCTTGGATTTTAAACCCAAAATCAGTCAACTCTTTGATTATTGGTAATAAACGATCGTCTTCACGACCTTTTAATACGAATATTTCAATAAAACGGGCAGGATCACGCTCTAATACAGCTTTGGTTGCGTGGATACCAAAAAGAAATTCATTACTCATGTTATCGCTTCTTTCTATTACAAATTAGTAGTTCTAATGAGGTAAATCTACCTCATTATCGAATCGTTGCTTATTCAGCTTTTGGCTTAGGCTTTCTTGCTCGCACTTTTTTCTTGTGCTTTGGTTTTGGCTTTCTCTTTGCCTTAACCTCTTCAGCAGAACCGTCAGGACGCTTTGTTGGCTCAACCATGGCTTGGGCTTTTGATTTTACTTTACCCTTGCCTTTGGATTTACGATCGCCTAATTGACCACGTCCTTTTGGTTCAGATTTATCCCCTTTTGCTTTTGGTTTAAAGCTTGGATCACGACGAGGCTCTTTTTTACCATCGCGTTTTTTCGCATTGTCTTTGGCTGTTTTACCATGCCCACGCGCTTTACGCATCGAACTGGTACATTCAAAGTCAATATTACGATCATCAAGGTTAACAGCGACAACTTTCACTGTAACTTGATCTCCAAGACGGAAAATCTGACCTGAGCTTTCACCTGTTAATCTCTGACCAGCAGCATCAAATTGGTAATAATCATTTGCCAAAGACGAGATATGAACCAAACCATCAATGTGTAGATCATTCAATCGAACAAAGAAACCAAAGCCGGTGACATTAGCAATCACGCCTTCTAACTCTTCACCGATGTGATCTTGCATGTATTCACATTTCAACCAATCAGCAACATCACGTGTCGCATCATCTGCTCTGCGCTCTGTCATTGAACATTGCTCACCAAATACATCCATATCATCGAATGAATAATGGTAACCACCTGTTGGTGTCCAACGATCGTTATTCTGACCTTTTTCTTTGGCAATTAAATACTTAATTGCACGGTGTAACAATAGATCTGGGTAACGACGAATTGGCGATGTAAAGTGAGCGTAACGCTTCAATGCTAGACCGAAGTGGCCTTGATTATCTGCGTTGTAAACGGCTTGCTTCATTGAACGCAACAGCATCGTTTGAATCAGTTCTTTATCTGGGCGATCAGCAATCAAATGTACCAATTGACCATAATCTGTTGGTGATGGGGTTAACCCACCAGATAAGCTTAGACCAAGCTCACCTAAGAAATCGCGGAAACCTTGTAGACGCTCTTCACCAGGAGATTCATGCACACGATACAGTGCTGGCTCTTTGGCTTTTTCAACAAAAGAAGCCGACGCGATGTTCGCTAAAATCATACACTCTTCGATGATCTTATGAGCGTCATTACGAATAACAGGTTCAATACGGTCGATCTTACGATCAGCATTAAAGATAAACTTGGTTTCAATCGTTTCAAATTCAATCGCACCACGTGCTTCACGTGCTGTTTTTAGCACCTGATACATGTTATGCAATTCTTTAAGATGCGGAACCAATGGTTCGTAACGTTGACTTAGCTCTTCATCACCATCAAGAATATCACTTACTTTGTTGTAAGTAAGACGAGCGTGTGAGTTCATCACCGCTTCGTAATGCTTAAAGCCTGACAGTTTACCTGATGCAGAGATTGTCATCTCACACACCATACATAAACGGTCAACTTGTGGGTTCAATGAACATAAGCCATTCGATAATACTTCTGGCAGCATTGGTACCACTTGCGCAGGGAAGTAAACCGAGTTACCACGCTGAATCGCTTCTTTGTCTAATGCATTATCAGGGCGAACATAATAACTTACATCAGCAATCGCAACCCATAAACGCCAACCACCAGAGGTTTTCGCTTGACAGAATACCGCATCATCGAAATCTCGAGCATCTTCACCATCAATCGTAACTAATGGCAACTCACGAAGATCGACACGACCATCTTTTGCTTCTTCAGGTACTTCTTCTGCTAAGCCTTCAACTTGTTTGTCAACCGCTGTAGGCCATACATGAGGAATATTGTGAGTACGCAGTGCAATATCGATCTCCATTCCTGGCGCCATATTCTCACCAAGAACTTCAATAACTTGACCTGACATACCACGAGCTCGGCCACCACGATCAGTGATATTAATCACAACGACATTACCCATGCGAGCACCCATTTTGTGCTCATTAGGAATAAAAATGTCTTGGTTAATACGTGAATCATCAGGAACAACAAAACCTAGGCCATCTTCAATAAAGAATCGACCAACAATCCCGTCATTATGAGGCTCTAATACACGTACTACGCGACCCTCTTTACGGCCTCGTTTATCTGTACCTGTTGGCTGAACTAATACCACATCACCATGAATAACTTTTTTCATTTGGTGGAAAGGTAAAAGTACATCGTTGTCTTTACCTACACTGCCTTCAGGACGGATCCAACCGAAACCATCACGGTGCCCAAGTACCACACCTTTTAATACTTCAATGCGCTCTGGTAATGCATAACACTGGCGACGAGTGAAAACTAATTGTCCATCACGCTCCATCGCTCTTAAACGACGACGTAAGCCTTCATAGTTATCTTCACCAGATAAACCTAGGGCTTCGAATAAGTCATTACGATTTAAAGGCGCTTCTGCTTTTTGGAAAAATTCAAGAATGAACTCACGGCTTGGAATTGGATTCTCGTACTTTTCTGCTTCTCGATCTTTGAAAGGATCGTTTTGAATAATCTTAGACATAGGCTGACCTGCTTAGTCGGAGGAGATAATAAGGTAATTGTACCTGAGTATAGAAACAACAGATAGGAAAGGATCTGGAATTACAAGCTAAACTCGTTGTAACAAAATCAGTAATTCACTGTTGTCAGTTAACATATCCTGAATGCTGTAATTATCCAACTCATCTAAAAATGCTTGCTTCGCTTTAGCGAGTGCGCTTTTTAATCGACAAGCCGACGTAATATGACAAAATTCAGGAGCACAGTTTACGACTTGTAACGGCTCAATAGAACGAATGACATCACCAATAATAATTTGATGAGCTGGTTTCCCTAAACAGATACCCCCATTCTTTCCTCGAACTGTTTTTACGTAACCTTCTTGACCTAATTTGTTTATTATTTTCACCATATGGTTACGTGACACATCAAATGTTTCTGTCACGATAGTAATACTGGTTAATTCATCCTTAGGTAATGAAGCTAGGAATATCAAGGCCCTCAGGCCAAAGTCAGTAAAGTTTGTAAGCTGCATATCCTCTCCTTAATCTCTTTTTCATTGTAATTCTTCTCTTGACTAAAAGATATATTTTAGATACAACTTATAACATACATTATAAATACACCTTTAAAGGTAATAAATCATGCTCAGCAAAAATACTATCGACATCATTAAATCTACTATTCCATTACTTGCACAAACCGGCCCGGCATTAACCGCGCATTTTTACGATCGTATGTTTACTCATAATCCAGAGTTAAAAGATATTTTTAACATGAGTAACCAACGTAACGGCGATCAACGAGAGGCGCTGTTCAATGCAATCTGTGCTTATGCGGGTAATATTGAAAACCTAGCAGTTTTACTGCCTGCTGTTGAAAAAATAGCACACAAACATACCAGCTTTATGATCACCGCCGAGCAATACAATATTGTTGGTGGACACTTAATCGCAACGCTTGATGAGATGTTTTCTCCAGGCCAAGAAGTATTAGATGCGTGGGCTGAAGCTTACGGTATTCTTGCTAATGTATTCATTCAACGTGAAGAGCAAATCTATCAAGATAATAATGCTCTTGATGGTGGTTGGCGCGGACTGCGTGAGTTTGAGTTAATCGCAAAAGAAAAAGAAAGTGAGTTCATCACTAGCTTTACATTTATGCCGACAGATGACTTAGCTGTATCATCATTTAAACCTGGTCAATACATTGGTATTTATTTAAACCCTGAAGAATTCGAAAACCAAGAAGTTCGTCAATACAGTTTATCTTCTACGCCTCAAGAAAAAACATATCGCATTTCAGTAAAACGAGAAGAAGGTGGTAAAGCATCAAATTATCTACACGCCTCACTCAATGTTGGCGATAAGGTAAATCTTACTGCGCCTGCTGGAGATTTTTTCTTAGATGTAGAAGCCTCAACACCTGTCACGCTTATTTCAGCTGGTGTTGGCTTAACTCCAACTCTTTCTATGCTAGAAACACTTACCCAGCATGAAGAAAAAGTAACTTGGCTGCACGCGACAGAAAATGGCTCTCAACATGCATTTAAACAACACATTTCTGCTTTAGCTGAAAAGCACGAGCATATATCTGCGTACACTTGGTATAACCAAGCACAAGAAACAGATAAGTTAAATCAAGACTTTCAGTTTAGCGGTTTAATTAACTTAGCTGACGTTAAAGAAGAGATCGTCTCTGATGCTGGCCATTATTATTTCTGTGGTCCTGTGGGCTTTATGCAACATGTCGCCAAACAGTTAATTGAACTAGGTGTTACTGAAGATCGCATTCATTATGAATGTTTTGGTCCTCATAAAGTTCTATAAATTGATATGAACTAAAATGCAAAAACGCCCAGCGATAGTTTATCTCTGGGCGTTTTTAGAGCTGATGAAATTACCTATCTAACAAAAACAGTTAAATATTAGTACTTAGGTTCTACCAGAAGGTATCTCGCCTTTTTGCTCTCGCAATAACGTTACCGGGCATGCGCATCTCTAATCCATTTCTCAAATTAGCAATTCGTTTATGTTGACGTCCATCAGAGGTTACCGAGTTATATAACCATCGGTATGCATCTTCATAATCTAACGGGCTACCATAATCACTAAGCAGTAATTCCGCTAAATGAATACGAGCGTTAATATTGCCCATCCCTGCCGCTTCACGCAGATAAGGGATTGCTCGCTCTCTATCCTCCTGTACCAATGTACCCTTGGCGTAGTATCGACCAATTTGTTCTAATGCTGCTGGTAAGCCCTGCCTTGCTGCATTTTCCATGTAGTAAAGCCCTAACTCTACATCACGGTCCACACATACCCCCCATGCTAACATGTCCCCATAAAGGAACTCATAAGCGGGTGAATCAATCTTGGTTGCTCGCGCAACGATATCCTCAACCAATTGACAATTATCCACTACCTTCACACGATTTAAGTGTGAATTCGTATCAAACAGTCGGAACAGTTGGTTTTCGGTATAAATAGGGATCGGTTCTCCGATCTCTTCGCTAGAAGCATGCATGGGCACAAGTGCTACCATACAAGCTGCTACGAGATGTCGTAGTTTCATAATTCATCAACTCTTTATAACTGTATTTATTGTATCGACGTAAGCGGCAAGTTCTTTAGACAAAATTTGCCCTAAGTGGCAATTTTTTGCCCATACTTTATAAGTTATTGATTAAATGAAAATTCAGAGATTTTATGGGGAGGGGTAGAACTAATAATTAAAACACCAGATATAAAAAAGCCAGCTACATGAGCTGGCCTTTCTTCATTCTCTAAGCGATTAAGCTTGGAATGGGTGTACTTTGATGATTGTCTCGTTACGGTCAGGACCAGTAGAGATAATATCAATAGGCACGCCTGTTAATTCTTCGATACGCTTAACGTAATTTAGAGCAGCTTGTGGAAGCTCTTCAATTGTTTTCGCACCAAATGTATTTTCAGACCAACCAGGCATAGTTTCGTATACTGGTGTTGCTTCTTCAAACGCTTCAGCAGCCATTGGAGAAACTTCTAGTACAGAACCATTATTCATCTTGTAACCAGTACAGATTTTAAGTTCTTTTAGGCCATCTAATACGTCTAGTTTAGTTAGACACATACCAGATAGAGAGTTGATTTGAATTGCACGACGCATAGCAACGGCATCAAACCAACCAGTACGGCGTAAACGGCCTGTTGTTGCGCCAAATTCATGACCAACATCACCTAAGTGCTTACCAACTGGATCTTGTTTCTCTAAACCATCATATAACTCAGTAGGGAATGGACCTGAACCTACACGAGTACAATATGCTTTAGTAATACCTAGGATATAACCTAAGTGACGAGGACCAAAACCAGAACCAGCAGCAACACCACCAGCAGTCGTGTTAGAAGACGTTACATAAGGGTAAGTACCGTGGTCGATGTCTAGAAGCGTACCTTGAGCACCTTCAAACATAATCTTGTCGCCACGCTTACGAGCAGCATCAAGAGTATCTGTAACATCAATAACCATTGAAGTAAGTAGATCAGCATAGCTCATTGCTTGCTCAAGAACTTCTTCATAGCTTACTGCGTCTACTTTGTAGTAATTAACTAATGCAAAGTTATGGTATTCCATTACTTCTTTTAGTTTTTCAGCAAAAGCAACTTTATCAAACAGATCGCCAACACGTAGACCACGACGAGATACTTTATCTTCGTACGCAGGACCGATACCACGACCAGTTGTACCAATTGCTTTGTTACCACGTGCGATTTCACGCGCTTGATCTAGCGCTACGTGGTAAGGAAGAATTAGAGGACAAGCTTCAGAAATGAATAGGCGTTCACGAACTGGAATGCCACGCGCTTCAAGTGGCGCCATTTCTTTTAGTAAAGCATCAGGTGAAAGTACTACGCCATTACCAATAATGCATTCGACATTATTACGTAAGATACCTGATGGAATTAAGTGTAGAACGGTTTTTTCACCGTCGATAACTAGAGTATGGCCTGCATTGTGACCGCCTTGATAGCGAACCACATACTTTGCATCTTCAGTTAAAAGGTCTACTATTTTACCTTTACCTTCGTCACCCCATTGGGTGCCCAGAACGACTACGTTATTTCCCATCTTTCCAAAGTCTGCTTGTTAGTTAAAAATGGATTCTAGCATTGATAGAAAAATGTTTCAGTTATTTTTAAGCGAAATCTCACTTTCATAATAAAGCGCTGTCAATATAAACAATTCTATTATTTATTTTCCAAATAAAATAAAAAACAAGGTGACGATTTTGTATTTATGCAAAAACTCAAAGCATCACACTACAAATAACAACACCGGCAACAACTAAACAGCCGCCAATACGGCGCAATGTATTATCCGGTTGTTCACTCAATTGAGCGACCATATTACGCCACCCATTAGGAGCAATTAACGGACCTAAACCTTCAACGATAAGTACACCACCAATCGCTAACCATACTGCATTACTCATCATTTACCTTTTCTATATTTATCTAGCAGAAACAAAACAAGGCCCCGAAGGACCTTGTTAATTAAGATGAATTAAAATCTAAAACTAGACTTATTTCGCACCTTTTGGATCATTCATATATTTGAAGAAGTCAGTCTTAGGATCAAGTACTAAGATGTCATTCTTACTGTTAAATGATCTCTCATATGCTTTCAATGAACGGATAAAGCTAAAGAACTCAGGCTCTTTATTAAACGTATCAGCATACAGTTTTGCAACTTTCGCATCTGCATCACCACGAGTAATCTGTGCTGTTTTATCCGCTTCTGCAATGATCGTTGCTACTTCAAGTTCTGATTGAGCACGAATTACTTCTGCTTTTTCACGACCTTGAGAACGTAGTTTACGAGCAACCGCTTCACGTTCTGCACGCATACGACGGTAAATCGATTCAGAAATTTCTTCTGGTAGGTTGATTTTCTTGATTCGTAAATCAATCACTTCAATACCTAAGTCACCCGTGCCTTCTTGAGAATCAAGAAGCACAGTTGCCATTACTTGTTCACGTTTCTCAGAAACGATCTCTTTCACCGTTTTACTACCGATTTCAGCTCGTAAGCCATCAGATACACGACGTTGTAATAGTGATTCTGCTGTTAAAATATTACCACCGCCAGTCGCTAGGTAGAATTGACCAAAATCTTTGATCTTCCATTTAACGTATGAATCGATAATAACGTCTTTTTTCTCAGAAGTTACAAAACGGTCTGATTGATCATCCATTGTTTGAATACGAGCATCTAACGTATTAACACGATCGAACATTGGCATTTTAAAATGCAAACCAGGTTCGTAAATTCGTGTAATATTATTATCATCTTTAATCAAACGACCAAATCGAGTAACAATACCGCGCTCGCCTTCTGGGATCACAAACAGTGACATTAAGAAAATAGCGATAACAACGATAAGCGTTGGGATCATTAACTTACGCATGATTAATATCTCCCTTCACGAGTTGAGTTACGACCAGTAGTATTAGTCTTTGAATCTGGCTGTCCATTCTTCTCTAACTCAAAATCATAATTCTTAGATGATGATGTTGATGTTTTAGGAGATGACTTCACTGAACCTTGCTGATTACCTGTAATTTTATCTAGTGGAAGATATAACAAGTTACCATTTGATTCAGAATCAATCAGAACCTTACTTGTATTACCGTATACTCGTTCCATTGTATCTAGGTACAAACGAGTACGAGTAACTTCAGGTGCTCTATTGTATTCAGGTAATAGTTTTTCAAACTGTGCAATCTGACCAATAGCTTCGTTGACTGTACGTTCAGTATAACCTTGAGCTTCTTTTTTCAGACGCTCAGCACGACCTGTCGCTTTAGGAAGAATATCATTGCTGTATGCTTCTGCTTCACGAATGAAACGCTCTTCATCTTCTCGAGCTGCGATAGCATCATCAAATGATGCTTTCACTTCTTCTGGTGGACGAGCTAGTTGGAAGTTGACATCAACAACAATTAAACCCATATCGTATTTATCAATAATACGATTCAGTGTTTCTTGCGTACGTTGACGGATAACTTGACGACCACTGGTCAAAATATCATCCATCTTCGCGTCACCAATAACGGCACGTAGTGCAGAGTCTGTTGCTTGGCGTAAGCTGTCATCTGCATTAGTTACTGTGAATAGGTATTTTCTTGCATCAGCAACACGGTACTGAACACCCATTTCAACAGTTACAACGTTCTCATCTTTCGTTAGCATTAATCCTTTTGAGTTTAATGAACGAATTGATTGAATGTTTACTGGCGTCACTTGGTCAATAAATGTTGGTTTCCAGTTTAGACCTGGATCAACCATACGATCGTATTTACCTAAACGTAAAACGACACCGCGCTCACTTTCACCAATCGTATAGAAACCAGAGAAAACCCAAATACCAATAGCGACAACAGCAATAAGGCCTAAGCCAACAGCGCCACCATTACCAAATGAAGGTAGACCACTGCCACCCTTATTGTTTCCGCCTTTATTGCCACCACCAAACTTACCGCTCAGTTTTTGACTTAGCTTATTAAATACTTCATCAAGATCTGGTGGACCTTGATCACGACCGCCACGATTTTTATTACCCCAAGGGTCTTTATTATCGCCACCGCCATTATTGTTGTTATTTCCAGGCTCATTCCACGCCATTAGAAAACTCCAAGGTAATTATGAAGATAAAGAATTCTGTGTACTCTCATTAGTAATTAAAAAATTACTTAATGGAGTCTCTTCACGTTTTTCTAACTTAGACCAATCAACTTGCTGCATACGTACATCAATCAACAAGCTGCCATCATCCTGATATTCTTCTTTTATAATGCTTTGCATTTGAAAGAACTTACTTCGAAGACGCCCAACCAAACCAGGTGGTAATAGCAACGTGTGCACAACCATTTGTCCTGCTAATCGTTCCGTTAATGCTTGAAAGAGTAATTCAATGCCTTGGCCTTCCATTGCTGAAACCCAAACACATCGAGGAACCCCTTCCTCATCACGTTCAATTCGCGGTTGTTGATCTTCTAAGTTATCAATCTTATTCATTACGAGAAGATAAGGTACCTCATGGGCATCTATCTCTTCTAGAACAATATCTACTGCCTCAATGTTCTCACGAAAACGTTCATCACTCGCATCAACAACATGTAACAAGATATTAGCTTCTTGCGTTTCTTGTAATGTTGCTTTAAAAGCAGCAACAAGATCATGTGGTAAATGACGAATAAAACCTACGGTATCAGCAAGTATTGAAACACCAACATCTGCGACTTCAATCTTACGTAATGTAGGATCGAGCGTAGCAAACAATTGGTCAGCGGCATAAACCCCAGCTTCAGTAATTCGGTTAAATAACGTAGATTTCCCTGCGTTGGTATATCCGACTAACGAAATCGTTGGAATTTCAGCACGGAGCCTTGCTCGGCGACCTTGCTCACGCTGTTTTGCAACCTTAGCCAATCGACGTAGAATTGCTTTGATGCGATCTCGCAATAGTCGTCTATCGGTTTCTAATTGAGTTTCACCAGGACCACGTAAACCAATTCCGCCTTTTTGGCGTTCAAGGTGCGTCCAGCCACGGATTAATCGAGTAGATATGTGACGTAATTGTGCTAGTTCAACTTGCAACTTACCTTCATAGGTTCGTGCTCGCTGAGCAAATATATCGAGTATCAATCCTGTTCGATCGATTACTCTGCATTGACATATTTGTTCTAAATTTCGTTCTTGAGCTGGGGACAAAGCATGATTAAAAATCACAATGTCCGCATTATTAGCTCGAACAGCATCGGCAATTTCTAGTGCCTTACCCTCACCTACATAATATTTAGGGAGTGGGGATTGACGGGTTCCCGTCACAACAGCCAATGTGTTTACCCCCGCAGAAGAAACCAACATTTTACATTCGTTGAGATCTTCCAACTCCCCTTCATAAGTGAAGTTAATATGCACAAGAATAGCCTGTTCACCGGATTCATAACGGTCAAACAAGCATTAACTCCTTAATAGGCCATCTATTCAATAATAGAATAGGACTATTCTTCAGTTGTTTCTTGTGGACGCTCGCCTTGTGGGCGATCACTTGCAGTGTGATGGCTTACAGCACGAGCTGGAACTACAGTAGAGATCGCATGCTTATATACCATCTGATTTACTGTATTCTTCAATAGGATAACAAATTGATCGAATGACTCGATTTGCCCCTGTAATTTAATCCCATTTACTAAATAGATAGACACTGGAATCCTTTCACGACGCAGCGCATTCAAAAATGGGTCTTGCAAAGATTGCCCTTTAGCCATTTTTTTTTCCTTTTTGGTTTGTAATTGTAATTTTATTTAGCTATTAGCCTTTAGCTTATGACTAAACGCTCTGAAGTTAAACAACATTGATACATTATTGTGCTTATTTTTTCTCTAAACGATCAGAGATCGTCTGTAGGGCACTATCAATGTTATCACTATCCAGCCAAGTTAGTTCTTTCCAGCTACGTAGCCAGGTAATTTGTCGCTTGGCCAATTGACGGGTCGCACAAACTCCGCGAAAAATTGCGTCATCTAATGTGCCTTCCCCATCAAAATAGTCCCACATTTGTCGATAACCTACGCATCGAATAGACGGTAAGTCAGCATGAAGATCTTCTCGTTCGTATAATGCTCGAGCTTCTTCTTCAAAACCAGCTTCCATCATATTCTCAAATCGTAGTTCAATACGACGGTGAATTTCTGCTCTCTCTTTCGGTGCAATCGCAAATTGATGCACTTCATAAGGTAGAGGTTCACCTTTAATTTGGGTTAATTCTGTTAATGTTTTACCCGAAATTCGAAATACTTCCAACGCTCGGGAAAGTCGTTGTGGATCATTTGGATGAATTCTCTCGGCTGATATAGGGTCAATTTGTTTTAATTGATCATGCATAGCCTCCCACCCAAGATTCTCCGCTTCTTGCTCAATTTGAGCTCTAATGTCAGCATCCGCTGCTGGTAATGGCGAAAGACCTTCAAGTAGTGCTTTGTAGTACAACATTGTACCACCGACTAATAAAGGTATCTTTCCTTGAGCAACAATGTCTTCCATCTCTTTTAGCGCATCACGACGAAATTCTGCTACTGAATAGCTTTCCGTCGGTTCTAGAATATCAATAAGACGATGAGGTGCTTGTAAAAGTTCCGCTTCATTTGGTTTTGCTGTACCAATATCCATACCCTTATAGATAAGGGCTGAATCTACGCTTATCAACTCTACAGGAAAACGTTTTCGCAATTCAATTGCTAAGTTTGTTTTACCTGACGCAGTCGGTCCCATTAAAAAGATGGCTTGTGGTAATGCTTTATTCATGACTAAATGCTTGTATCGCCTGAGTAATATCGATGTTTTTTAGCAGTTTTTTATTAAACTGAGAGAGTTTTTCTCCCCATAACTGCTCTAATTCCATCACTAATTGTATCGCTTGAGCGGTACTATAATTTGCTTCTTCATGTTGAATTTGATGAGCAAGCCAAGTTATAACCTGTTCAAGTGACGGATTGACGTCCTTTAGATACCTTAACAGATTCGGGATCAATTGTTGTAAATTCTGCTGTCTGATCGGCTGACAAACCGCCATAACGATCACGTTAGTACTATTTTTAACTTTAAGATCAATACCGAGAGGTTTCAAGAAAGAAACGTAATCTAATACTTTATTACATATTCCATCTTCAACACCGACCGAAAGTGGGATTAATAAAGGTTGAGCTTTTAACGGTTCAATATGAATACTATTAAGTTGCCCGTAACTTTTTAAAAATTCAGCATAACGTAAATCAACCAATTGCAACTGAGTCCCTTGCTGCAATAAAGCAAAGACCTTTTCTACCACACTTAACACCTTTCCTAATGATGCATTGCTATCTAAAACAACACTCACTGTTGGAACGTATTTTTCTATTATTGGAATATCGGTAGTCGTATTTAACTTCGCTTCATTAACTTGATGAAATGATGATTTCATCTCCCTATCTTTCGTTGTTAATAACGTCTTATATTGATTAAGCTCTCTTTGAGAAGGTTTATCATTTTGAAAAGAACGAGGAGCACTCTTCCTTGACACTGAAGAGCTTGAGGTTAAAGGAGCAACTGTGCTTGAAACCCAAGAATCTGATGGTGCTTTATTTGGATAACTTGGTGTAGAGTCCACCGCATTCCTTAGCTGTTCCTCTTTACTTTGATAAGATTCAATCGGATCTTGTTGAGATTGACGAACATACTCTTTCATTGGAGGAAAATACGCTTCCTTATCCTCAATTAGAGATTCACTGTCTTCACCAGATTTAGTGCGAGGCAATGTTGCACCTTGCTGTAATGCCCCATAAATGGCTTGATAAATAAAATCATGAACTAAACGCGCTTGATGAAAGCGAACTTCATGTTTTGCAGGATGCACATTTACATCCACATCATGTGGATTTATCTCAATAAATAAAATATACGCGGCATATTGATTCGCTAATAATGAAGACTCATAACCTTGTCGAATAGCATGATTAATTAGCTTATCTTTCATCATACGGCCGTTCACATAGCAATATTGAATATCACCTTGTGCCCGAGCGCCTTCAGGAGATGAGATCCAACCATGGAAGATTAACTCGCCATGCTCTAACTCAACCTCTAACGCATGTTGTAGAAAATTAGAACCACACACTGCAGCAAGGCGCTTTTCAACTTGAATTTTAGTTTGAGCAGCTCGATATTGGCGCACTTGTTTACCGTTATGACGCAGATTAATCGTAATATCTAATCGACTAAGTGCAATACGCTTAAGTAACTCATCAATATGAGTAAATTCTGTTTTTTCAGTACGGAGGAATTTACGACGAGCTGGTGTATTAAAGAAAAGATCAACCACATCTATCGTTGTACCAATAGGATGTGCTGCTGGCTTCAATTTTACATCCATGTCTCGACCTTCAGCATATGCTGACCATGCCTCTTCTTGAGCTATCGTTCGAGAGGTTAATGTAAGACGGGAAACGGAACTTATCGACGCAAGTGCTTCACCACGAAATCCTAAACTGACAATCGCTTCAAGGTCATCAAGAGTGGTAATTTTAGAAGTAGCATGACGACTCAAGGCTAGAGTCAATTCATCTTTAGCGATACCAGAGCCGTTATCTCGAATACGAATTAACTTACTGCCACCTTTCTCAATATCAATATCGATGCGAGTTGCTCCCGCATCGATACTATTTTCGACCAATTCTTTAACAACGGATGCAGGGCGCTCCACAACCTCACCAGCCGCTATTTGGTTGGCTAATCGAGCTGGTAAGATTTGAATTGGCATGACCTTATCCTTGTTAACTGTTTGGAATTATAAGCACCTGTCCTACAGCCAATTTATCTGAACGTAACTTATTGGCTGTTCGAATACTAGAAACGGTGACTCCATATTTAGTCGCAATTTTACCTAAGAATTCACCACGTTTCACCGTATGCTTTTGAATTGGAGCAACAATACTTACTTTTAATTTTTGACCTACAAACAAAGTGTCTGACTTAAGTCGATTCAATGAACGAATACTACTTGTCGATACTTTATATTTCGATGCTATCTTACCTAAATATTCCCCAGAGCGAACCGTGTGAGTAATCGTTTTACGTGATTGTGTCACTGATGGCTTCGTTTTTGGTGTCGATACTTTAGGGGCAACATAAACCGATTTATTGCTTGGGATTTTTAATATTTGCCCAACCGCTAAACTTGTACTTTTCAGTTTATTTGCGCTCTTAAGTTTTGCTGTTGTTGTTCCGTATTTTTGTGCAATACGTGATAGTGATTCCCCAGAACGAACTTTATGTGTTGTTTGTTCTTGCTTACTTGCCAGTAACGTTCCTTGAGGCGGATTATCATTAAGATAGCGAATAATAGCTTTAGAAATCGCTCGAGCAATCTTATCTTGGTGCCCACGTTGGAAAAGCTGTTTCTCCTCTGTCGGGTTCGATATAAAACCAGTTTCAATCAAAATAGAAGGAATATCAGGAGACTTTAATACCGCAAGACTCGCATTAACAGGCGCCTTTTTATGAAGCTTAATTACTTTACCCATTTCAGATAAAACGTCTGTCGCTAGCTTATAACCTTCTTTTTGCGAATGACTAAACTGCAAATCTAATAGCGTTTGACTTACATTTCGATCATTACTATTTTTTGCCAAAACATCACCTGCGCCACCAAGTAATTCAGACTGTTTTTCATGCTGCTCTACCCAACGACCGATCTCTGTATTCGCTCTACGTGTATTAAGAACAAAAACAGATCCCCCTCTTGGCTGTGGTGATCTAAAGCTGTCCGCATGAATTGAAACCAATAAGTGAGACTTATTTTTACGAGCAATATCAGTACGTTTGTTTAAATTAACAAAGTAATCGCCACTACGGGTCATGATCGCTCTCATGCCTGGTTGTGCATTTATCTGAGCAACCACCTTCTTAGAAATAGCAAGAGTCGCGTGCTTCTCATACTTTCTTGTTGGGCCAATAGAGCCGGGGTCTTCCCCACCATGCCCAGCATCAATAGCAATAATAATTTCTCCATTACCAACAATATGATTGGTATTAGAATTGATTATTGGCTTTGAAGGCTGCGTAGGTTTACTTGGTGTAGACTTAGGAGCACTTATTCCTGAGTGAGGTAAATCCATCACTAAGCGATGTCCATACTGCCCGCCAGGAGTTGGGGATAGCTTAAAAACTTCCGCTGTAACTGCATGCTTTAATTCAAAAACAAGACGTGTCGTCCCCTTTGAAGGAGAAGAGCTTTTTCTTATATTAGTAAGAACTTTACTGTCTTTCACACTTAGAGGTAGTTTCGCTTTTACGTTGGTATTTTTAAGATCTACCACTAAACGATACGGACTACTCAGCGTAAAATAGCTGTAATTTGCTTCCGAATTTAAATCGATAACAATGCGGGTTTCATCTGGCGAAGGCCAAACTCGTATTCCCTCAAGCGTATTAGCAGAGACAAAAAAACTACTTGTTGATAAAACAACAAATAACGAATACCAAATAACTCGAAAATATTTACCGATTAACACAAATCCAACCGCTGCACTAAACTACATCCATACTCATTATTGCCAGTAATCACAACATGACGAGCTTCACCATCGTAGCGAATATCAATATCAATATCGGGATTAGGCAATAACCCTTGTCCTCTCTCAGGCCATTCAACTAAACAGATTGCATCATCGGTAAAGTAATCACGAATACCCATGAACTCTAATTCTTCAGGATCAGCTAAACGGTATAGGTCAAAGTGATATACTTGCCACTTATCCAATTCATAAGGTTCAACTAGAGTATATGTTGGGCTTTTTACATTGCCGACATGACCTAATGAACGAATAAATCCTCGGCTAAAGGTCGTTTTACCTGCCCCAAGATCACCATGCAGGAAGATGGTGGTTTGTTGATTACAAGCTTGAGAAAGCTGTCTACCAAATTCGACAGTATCGTCTTCAGTAGCTAAATTAAATTCAAAGCGTTCCATTATTCACTAGTTTCACTATTTTAATTGTCTAAATTAATAGACTTGGTATCAGATTCACAATTTAATATGGTGAATGTTTATACACAAGCTATCTTCTATATTTATATCTATCACTCAATAGTGCTTTTACTAGCAGTATCAAATTACGAGTTATCTTGGCTATATGATAAACTTTTACTCATTATACTGTAATAAAAAAATGTAATCTCCTTGTGAAAATTGACTATCAAGAACTCGCTAATAACATCAAACTTTGGGCACAAGAACTCGGCTTTCAAAAGGTCGGGATCTGTGACATCGATTTATCTCAACATGAAGCCGCTTTAGAGCAATGGCTTGATGCTGGCTATCATGGCTCTATGGATTGGATGGCTCGTCATGGCGTAATGAGAGCAAGACCAGCTGAACTTCACCCTGGAACTATCCGAGTCATCAGTGCTCGTATGGATTATCTTCCTCCAGAAGCTGGATTTGCTAGCAATTTAAGTGATTCAACCCAAGCTTATATCAGCCGCTACGCTCTTGGTCGTGATTACCATAAACTTATCCGCAACCAATTAAAAAAGCTAGGTCAAAAAATTGAAGCTGAAGTTGAAGAACTCGGCTATCGACCTTTTGTGGATTCTGCCCCTATTTTAGAAAGACCATTAGCAGAAAAAGCGGGGCTTGGTTGGACAGGTAAACACTCGCTGTTATTAGATAAAGATGCAGGGTCATGGTTCTTTTTAGGTGAGCTGTTAGTTGATATTCCACTCCCCGTTGATACTCCTCTTGAAAATCAATGTGGAAAATGCACCGCTTGTATTACTTCATGCCCAACGAATGCGATATTAGATAACGGAGTTATTGATGCTCGACGTTGTATCTCTTATCTCACGATTGAAAATAGCAATGTCATTCCAGAAGAATTTCGATCTTTAATGGGGAATCGCATTTATGGCTGCGATGATTGCCAACTTGTTTGTCCTTGGAACCGCGAAGCAGAAATAACACAACAGAACGACTTTCATCGTAGGGATTCATTGAATAACGCCGATTTGCTTTCTCTATTTGCTTGGGATGAAGCAACATTCTTAAAAAACATGGAAGGCTCAGCAATTCGCCGTATTGGTCATTTACAATGGTTACGTAATATCTCTATTGCGATGGGAAATGCACCACATTCTGAGATCATTATTTCAGCATTAAACGATAAACTAGGCTTAGACACTAATTTAGATATTCATTTAAATTGGGCAATAGAGCAGCAACATTCTCTGCAAGTAAATCAAAATAGAAAAGAACAACGCCTTATCCGTATTATTGAAAAGGGTTTACCAAGAGATGCTTAGAGATAGGTAATCATTTTATACACCGCATGGTTACGGTTCACAAAGTTTGAGGTGGATCGTAATAAATGTGGAAAACATTATTAGATAGACTAAACAATTCAAAATATAGAAAAGTTAAACACAAGACAGGAATATGATTAGGATCAAAGAAGTCAAGCAAAAAGATCTTTTAAATTTTAAAGAATAATGCATACAAAACATTAAATCCTTAAATATCATACAGATAAAAGAAGGCACTAAAACCTTCGATCATTAAATAAAAATAAGATCTTTATTTATACTCTTTTTTTTAAGACCATTTCCAAACAACTAACAGAGTTATCCACAAAATTTAATGTGTGGATAACTCTGTTAGTTATATGGTAATTAACGCATATAACTATCCCTCTGTCGCCATAACCCATTGAGAGATACAGTGAATACAGATAGTTCAATAGACGGTTTGATTCTTGTTTGGTATTTGAATCAGAATGTTCTAAAAGAGCAGAATTTTTTGTGGGGTTAATGCTTCACAGCATTAATTTTAAAGAAAATAAAAGCGCTGAATATAATTCAGCGCTTTTATTTTG